>NZ_PRDL01000001.1:0-2400000 GCF_015182315.1 Cellvibrio polysaccharolyticus | reverse complement strand
GGTATGGGCGGCCTGGAAGCCACCAAAAAACTGGTGGCGGCAAACCCCGGTCTTAAGGTAATTGCCGTTACCGCGTGCGACGATGATTTATACCCGCCCCGCCTGATGCAAGCCGGTGCGGTAGGTTATGTAACCAAAGGCGCAGATTTTTCTGAAATCACCAACGCGATTAACAAAGTCATCCGTGGTGATTTGTACATGAGCAACAACATTGCCCAGCAGCTCGCCTTGCGACGCTACAGCGGGGCCGCGCATCAGGAATCACCGTTTGAGTGTCTTTCCCAGCGCGAACTGCAAACCACCATGCTGATTGCCGAAGGGCAAAAAGTGAATGAAATTGCAGCAACTTTTAACGTAAGCCCGAAAACGATTAACAGCTATCGTTACCGCATTTTTGAAAAATTGGGAATTAACAGCGACGTTGAATTGACATTGCTGGCAGTGAAGCACAATTTTCTTGACCCTGATACCGTAGTATAGGGCTTGTTAAACTGAAAACACCTCACCGGTGCAGCCGTGCCGGTGAGGTGTTTTATTTGGATTGTTACTCTTCACATGACCAGCGATCGTTCTTCTGTTTTTGATGCTTCTGCTTTTCTCGCCAACACCAGCCAGCAGCCGGGCATTTATCAAATGTTCGATGCTGACGGCAAAATTTTGTATGTCGGCAAAGCGAAAAACCTCAAATCCCGTCTTTCCAGTTATTTTCGTAAAACCGGTTTAAGTCCGAAAACGGTCGCTCTGGTAGCAAAAATTGCCAGCGTTGAAGTTACCATCACGGCCAGTGAAACCGAGGCGCTGATCCTCGAGCAAAATCTCATCAAGGCCAATCGTCCGCCCTACAATATTTTGCTGCGTGACGATAAATCCTACCCCTACATCTTTATTTCCAGTGGCGAAGATTTTCCCCGCATCAGCTTTCATCGCGGCGCGCGGAAAAAAAGGGGCGAGTACTACGGCCCTTATCCCAACGTCAGTGCGGTAAGAGACAGTCTTTCGTTTTTGCAAAAAACCTTCAAAATTCGTCAGTGCGAAGACAGTGTTTTTAATAATCGCTCCCGGCCATGTCTGCAATATCAGATCAAACGTTGTACAGCACCGTGCGTGGACTTTATATCGCCCGACGAATACGCGAGCGATGTGCGGCATACCCGTATGTTTCTCACCGGTGACAACCAGGCGTTGATGCAGGAACTGGCGAACCAGATGGAAGCCGCTGCACAACAATTGAATTTTGAGCGGGCAGGTGAGTTGCGCGATCAAATCTCGGCGATGCGCCAAATCCAAACGCGACAAGTCGTGGAAGAGGGCAACGGTGATATTGATGTGGTTGCCGCTGTTATGCAGGCATCTGCAATTTGCGTACACATTCTATTTATTCGTCAAGGGCGAATTTTAGGCAGCCGCAGCTTTTTTCCGCAGTCGTCATTGGCGGAATCGGAGTCTGAACTGCTGGGGCAATTTTTGCCGCAGTTTTATCTCGCCAGTGAAGGCAAGGACATTCCGCGCGAGGTCATTGTCAGCCACGAGATTGATGACGCCGAGCTGTTAATGAGCGCGCTGCAAAACCACATAGGTCGCCAAATTTATGTGTCCTCAAAAGTGCGCGGCCATCGCGCCCAGTGGCTGCAAATGGCCGATACCGCGGCAAAGCAAAACCTCACCGCGCACATCAACAGCAAAAAAAGTTCACAGGCGAGATTTTTTGCCCTGCAGGAAGTGCTCGGGCTTGAAGAGCTGCCGCAGCGTTTGGAATGTTTTGACATCAGCCACAGCGGTGGCGAACTAACCGTAGCATCCTGTGTGGTTTTTGATCTGAATGGCCCGTTAAAGTCGGACTACCGGCGCTTCAATATTGAAGGCATTACCGGTGGTGATGATTATGCGGCCATGGCGCAAGCGTTGGAGCGCCGCTACACACGCCTGCAAAAAGGTGAGGGCAAGCTGCCGGATATCCTTCTTATCGACGGCGGTAAAGGTCAGCTCGGAAAAGCGATAGAAGTGCTCAACGAATTGGGTGTGACCGGTGTAAAAATGATCGGTGTGGCCAAAGGCACCACCCGCAAGGCCGGCTTTGAAACCCTGTTTGACGCAGACAGCGGTCGTGAAATTGTCTTGTCCGGTGATTCGCCAGCACTGCACCTCATCCAGCATATCCGCGATGAATCGCACCGGTTTGCCATTACCGGGCATAAACAGCGGCGTGACAAGAAGCGCCGCACCTCAACCCTCGAAGAATTGCCGGGTATCGGTGCTACCCGCCGTCGCGAGCTGCTAAGACATTTCGGCGGTTTAAAAGAAATTGCCCGTGCAAGTGTGAATGACCTGGCTAAAGTAAATGGTATCAGCGTGCGTTTGGCAGAAGATATCTATGCTTTTTTCCATAACGATTAGCAGCTGTAGTATCATTTCGCATTGATTATATTCCAGGAGAACAGAAACTATTCTGTTCTGCAGATCGGGACCGGTTTTTCATGACTTTGGCAAATCAGCTCACCTTATTACGCATTATTCTTATTCCTCTTTTCGTTGTTGTATTTTATTTGCCATTCCAGTGGGCTCACTTCGCCTCTGCCATGATCTTCAGTGTGGCCGCCATCACCGATTGGGCCGATGGATACGTTGCACGCAAATACAACCAAAGCACGCCCTTTGGTGCCTTTCTTGACCCGGTTGCCGACAAATTGATGGTGGCCATTGCGTTGCTACTATTGGTGGGCCTGCATCACCACTCCGCATGGTTCGCTGCTGCTGCTGCGGTGATTGTGGGGCGTGAAATTGTAATTTCGGCGCTGAGAGAGTGGATGGCCGAGCTGGGGCAGCGGGCCAGTGTGGCGGTTTCCTACATCGGCAAGATCAAAACGACCCTGCAGATGACCGCGATTATCGTGTTGCTGATTGATCATCCTTACCTGTTAATCCCGGGATACATCGCTCTTGCCGGTGCTGCGATCCTGACCTTGTGGTCTATGATTATTTACTTGCGCGCTGCCTGGCCGTTCCTCTCGGTTAACAGTGTGAGCAAATAGCACTCAAATCGTGCTTTCCCTGCTCAGCAGGCAGTAAAATAGTAAAAAAATATTTTATAAGTTATAGAAAACGCTAGGTTTTTTATTTTTATTCGGCTAGAATTTCGGCCTCTTGAACGGCGCGATAGCAAAGCGGTTATGCTCTGGATTGCAAATCCAGCTAGTCCGGTTCGACTCCGGATCGCGCCTCCACTTTTCCTCTTTTGTCCTCTGCCCGGATAAAAGCACTCTGCCCGAGTGGTGAAATCGGTAGACACAACAGATTTAAAATCTGTCGATCGTAAGATCGTGCCGGTTCAAGTCCGGCCTCGGGTACCATCCAGCTTTTCGTACAATCCCTCGAAGTCCTATTTTATCCTGTAAGTATTTGATACTACGGGACAATTCCGTCTTTTCGTTGTTAATCTCCTCTCGGACTAACCGCAACAAACAGCATATTCCTGCATGCGGTTACGCACGGGGAGTTGGTTGTGGCGTCTTTTTCAAAGTTGGTCAGCGATGGTATGCGAGCATCAGTTTGCGTTATAGGCAAGCGCAAAACCAAGGTGCTGCCCACCAAAGCGGCTCGAGCTGAGCCATGGATATGGAAGCCGAGCTGGGGCTCATGTGCTGCGCGATTTCTGAAAACGCCAAACCATTGGCGGGCAGCAGTAATGCCTGGCTTTCGCGGGGTGCCAGGCCGGTGGCCTCGATGCCATGCAACTGGTAACCGTTGTTAGTGCGTTTGATGTTCATGCGCGCACCAGCACGGCTTTGCCGTTAACCAGGGTGGCGCGATAACCGGTGGCCAGTTGAATGGCGGCCACGGTGGAAGGTTTTTGGGAGCCGGTGGGGTGCAGGTAAATCATGCGGCACCTCCGGCTTGCCAATGGGTGGCGCCGTCGTAGGCGTTACCACCAGCAGCAATGTGGCAGGTGCCGTCTTCTGCTACGGCAACACAACCAGGTGCTCGGGGTTGCGTAACTCGTTAACCCAGCCCTGAGCCTCGTTTTTGAACACCACCACAAAGCCACCCGTATGGCCCCACGTTTCCCAGTAGGTGTTCGCCCCTGCGGCGAGCATCTGTCAGATCGGCAACAAACACGGTGTTCAGCAATGCGGCCATGCCGCGGGTGAGTTGTGGTTGCATGTTTATATCCTTCCGGAATTCGCGTTAGAAGGGTATTAATGTCATGGTAGTATTTGTGTCAAATGCCTAGGTAGTATTTGCTTGGTTTGAGGTTTCGATATATCGAATATTTGTGGAGATTTGATGAGGTGATTTGGCTTGTTTTGGGAGATGGTCGCGGGTCGCGCAGCCAGCGAAGGGCGGGGCAAATGTTTTAGCCGCTAAAAATTTTTGCTTTGGTGGTGGGTGGGTTGGGGTTGTAATAATTTATGTCTTGATCATTGCGTTTTGAGAATATATATATTGGCTTCGAGCGGGGCTGCTTTGGCAGGCAGAATGGTTGCGTTTAAAGGGATTGGAGTATGAGTCCAGATTGTTTGGAAGTCGGTAATGATTGTAATAATGAGCCTTGCGCTACGCGCCATCTTGTTTTATGTGTAAATCATGGTTCATTTGACATTAATGAGAATGAGGTAACGCTCGCTCTTGGTCGCCTAGGGCTTGTTGCTGAACGCGATAATTTAAGCGCGGATCTTGGTCAATTTGAGTGGTTTGTCGTTCTTGGGTACGGTTTGCATGTTGCCTGCAAGGTTCTGTCAATTGAAAAAGATAGCAGCGAGGATAACTCTGAGAAATGGGCTATTAAGTTCCGGATTGATCAGGATCAAATACATCAGTTGATATATCCGCAAAAGGGCCGTTTGGATGGGCAGGCATGTGTAAGTAATTCCGCTATGCCTGCATTTAACAGGCCGGATATGAGGGTTTTGTTGAACCAAGTTTCTCAATCAGGTTCTGTTGAGCGTTATTTGCTGTTAGACAGTTTGGTTTATAGGGCGGATAGGCTGAATGATGATTTCAAGATTGAGTCCGGGTTTATTGTTCCTGTTGTCTGTTGTGGCATGAGCAAGTTGAAAGAGTTGTCGAAGTCTGGCGATGTTGATCTGGCTATGAAAGTTGGTGAGTTGCAGTAAGCTCCAAAAGCCCGCTCTTAAGCGGGCTTTTAGTTTTGGGTGTTAGTTTTTCACGAGTTGTAATTTGCCCATTCTGGGTGGTGACGGCATGTGAAGCTGGTTGCTTTCCACAACAACCGGGGCAAGACCAAATAAGTAGGGCACCAAGTCACTTCTCTTAAGATTGAGCTCACTGGCAATTTTCTGAAGAGACTTTCCGTTATCTCGGGTAAAAGTAAGTACTTTTTGTAAAATTTGGGAGTTTTCTCGGGGGGATGGATCGATCTCTTTGGTGCGGGCGCCCTTGGTTGAAAGCTCGATACATATGTCTCGGTAAACCCATTCGCTTAAAAGGCCAACCTTATGTAATCGGTAGGTAAGCGCCATTGCTGAAACATTCCAAAATTTTTTGGTTTTAATTACCGCTGCGGTAGTCTTGCACGTGGACGCGTATGCAAAAATACTCTCCTTAGGCATTAATAGCGCTGATGCAAAGGCATTAGCCTCAGCCTCTACCTGCTTACCCTTATTTTCTCCATGCCTATGCAATACCAAGTGGCCAAGCTCGTGAGCGGCGTCAAATCTGCTGGCTTCGTTAGATTTCTGGGTGTTCAGAAATACGAAAGGAGTGGTTCCTCTTCGCCAGCAGGAAAAGGCGTTTACTTGGTTGGTCTCCTCCGACAAGGAATAAACACGGATGCCCTTGGATTCCAGCAGATGAACAAGGTTTTTAATGGGAGCTTGTCCCAGCAACCATTCGTTTCTTACCACCATTGCTGCTGCTTCAGGTTCCATTCCTGAACAATCTGGCACATTAATTAGAGGTAAGTTGAAGTTCTTGTCTATCCAGTCAGAAAACAAATAAGCGATGCCGCCAGCGGCGAGCGCAGCATCACGTTGGCTTGCGGTCATGCGAGAGAAAGAGCGAAAACTGGCATTATCTCCCGTGGGTGCTTCTATGTCATCGCCAGAAAAAAAGCTGACTGGAAAGCCGAGAGTGTTTGCGAGCAGTTTTAGGCTCTCCTCTGTAGGCTCTTGTATGCTTTTTTCATAAAGTGTAATCAGCTTCGAACTTAGGCCAGCGCGCTCTGCTAGCACTACTTTGGTGAGACCTCTGCGCTGTCTGGCCAGAATTAGCCTATTGGGGTTAAATAGTTTCATGATCTCTCTGTCACGGGTATATCTATGTCTGGACTCAAATCTGGTCCATTGTAGCTGGGTTGATCCACATGGAAGGTCGGCATGATAAAGCGTGGTTCCCAGTCGTCAACCTTTCCGGCTTCGGTCATATTAATTGGGCGAGACAGTTCATATTGTACAGTGCGTGTATCTTTATCTACGTAAAATAATAGTACCCAAAGGGTTTGTTTGTTCTCGTTTCTACTACGAAATTGCTGTAAATGTTCTCTGCTGAGAGGAAATAGATCAGCTTGGTTCGAGTTAAAGGCAATGCTTCTGGATGTCTGGTTGCCTCTTTTATTGCGTGTTTGGGGTTTTTTGTGAGGATTTGCGGTATCCTGGTTGCCGTACATCACAGTGATGGCATGTGGACTTCCCAGACTCTAGTGGACACGCCTAAGCTACACAATGGACTTCCCAGACTCTAGTGGACACGCCTAAGCTACACAACGAGCATAGGAGGAAGTCATATGAGTAATCAACGGTATACCCCGGAATTTAAAGACGAAGCAGTTAAGCAGGTCACCGAACGTGGATATTCCATTGCCGAGGTGGCCCAGCGCCTTGGCGTTTCTACACACAGCCTTTACAAATGGGTCAACGCGGCAGCACCCGATAAATCGGATGTTCAGGAGCGGGAGTTACTGGAGGCAAAACGTGAAATTCTTAAACTCAAATCACAATTGCAACGTACGGAAGAAGAGCGCGATATATTAAAAAAGGCCGCGCGGTACTTTGCCAGCCAGCCCGAGTGAAGTACCAATATATCAACGATCATCAGCACTGCTTTAGCATTCAACTGATGTGTCGGTTGTTTGGAGTAGCACGCAGTGGTTTTTATCAATGGCTCCATAAATCCTCATCCCATCGATCCCTGGAGGATGCTCGATTACTGGTGTTGATTCGTGACTCCTATAACGCAAGTCACGGTATTTATGGCTCACCACGCATTTGTCTCGATTTACGTGAAATCGGTGAGCGTTGTAGTAAGCACCGCGTGGCGAGAATCATGAAAACCCATCAAATCAAGGCTATTCGCGGCTATAAGGCTCCCGGGAAAATTGTTGGGCGTCCATCATTGGTCAGTTCAAATCAGCTCAACCGGGAATTTACAGTCGAACAGCCGGATCATTATTGGGTGACGGATATTACCTATATCAGAACCTGGCAAGGCTGGTTGTATTTGGCGGTTGTAGTGGATCTGTTTTCACGCAAGGTGGTGGGCTGGTCAATGAAGCCTTCGTTGGCCAAAGAGATTGTGCTGGATGCGTTGCTGATGGCTGTTTGGCGCCGCCGTCCTAAACAACGGGTGTTGATACACTCTGACCAAGGCTCACAGTATGGCAGTGATGAGTGGTTGCGCTTTTGCAAGCACCACAATCTTGAGCCCAGTATGAGTCGGCGTGGAAATTGTTGGGATAATGCCGTTGCCGAATCATTTTTTAGCAGCCTGAAAAAGGAACGCATCAAGAAAAGGATTTATAAAACCCGTGAAATGGCGCGGGCAGACGTGTTTGATTATATCGAGATGTTCTACAATCAAACGCGTCGCCATAGTCATCTCGGTGGCGTCAGTCCGGAGGCGTTTGAACGCGCCTCAAAATGAGCTTTGGATTTGTCTATGAAAGGCTGGGAAGTCCAATGCTTGCCATCAGGTGAGACTACACGCGGCTGGTTGTTTAGGTTTTCAGGGGTCCAGCCTTTGGCAATCAATTGACGACGTATTGTCTCTATTCCGTTCATCCAGGCGAGGGTCCCACCAGCGCCTTTTGGTTTCAAAGGGCCAGCGCTTACATAGGCTACAAAGCAATCAAATATGGTGTTTTCAAGGTCTTGGTGCGTAACACCAAGCAGGTTCTCAATGGCAAGTTCCGGTGGAAGTGTGCGATAACGGGGGGCTGAAAAATTCATAGTCTATGCTCCAGAGTGTTTCCGCTTATCCTACATCATTTGATGTTTAAAAAAAGGAAATTATTTCATTGAGCTTTGTCAGGGGCGGCGCTAACCTCAGTCGGTCCCATTTATTGGGAGCATTGAGATGGCTAGAAGGCGAATTTCAGTAACGAGCGAGTCAGTAACCGGTAGAAATGAGTCGTTTCATGACAATTTCAAGAATTTGGATATGACCAGGCCTCAATTTGTAAAATCGATTAAGGCGGGTGAATATGAGAACTATCATGTTCGGAATATCAATGGAATCGATACTCCGGTGTCCAATCCAGATGCCAGTAAAAACAATAACCTTGACTAATCAGGTTAGAAAGAATGTTTGCGATTGAGATATCCGCTCGCTAAATAGCAGGCTTTTGGTTTTATGGGTGTTTGGTTTCTGCTGGCGCTTGGTGGGCGTAGGTGTTTTCTTCTGTAGTTGGTGCTTCAGGTGATGGCTGTTCGTTTGTTCTTCCTACTTCTTCGTTCATCAAAATTCTAATTGCAGGCAATTCGCCCAAGCATTTGCTGATGCCGAGCAGTAGTAATCCTGTGAACAGGCCGGTCAAAAGTATCCAAAAGGCAAACCATAATGCGGCAGGGTTAAATATCTTTCTGTAGGTGTATTCCGGGTGGGGGATTTCTGCGTAGAACCCAGCGTACAGAAGGGAAATTATTATGCTGCCGATTATAAACGTTACGCCCCAAGCACCGATGTAGTTGTCTTGTGGGTATATGATTTGTTTGGTCATTTTTCAATTCCTTTTAAGTTAAGCCCACCGTGCAGCGGGCTTTCTTGTGGTGGGTGTTTAGATAAGTGATATTTCGGTGATTCGTTAAGCTAGCTTTTCCTTAAGCTGTTCATCCTGATCATCTGTTTTTATTGGGTTGCAAGCAGGGCTTGGTAGCCGGTAAGAACGTCTTTCAGTCCGGCTTTTTCAGATGAGGTGACAGTGTGGTCGTCGTAGTACTTGTCGCCGTTGAAGCGGATTATTGTTTCTTTGGAGTTGATTATTTTTTTCAATATTGCGATATCCGTTTCGGTTGCCATTTTGTCTTCCCATTCCCATATTTTGCCTGATCCATTGTCGCGTTCGAATTTTGTTGGCGGCATGTCGATGCGCTCGCCGTCTATAAGAAATATGTAACTTCTAACGAATAGCCAGCTATCTGATTTGTAAAACAGATCCTGTCTTAACCATGGTTTGCGACCTTCGCGGTATCCGATATAAGCACTTATGCGAGTATCTGCCAGGGATGCGTACTTGTATTTGTACCATGTGACTTGATTGACCTTATCGTGAGACGTGGTAAGGTTCTGCATTGCTTTGGCGGTATCGGCCTCTTTGCGCTTGCTTTCGGCTAGCTTCGCTTTTTCTTCCGCTGCTTTCTTTTCTGCGATTATTTTTTCGCTTGTGCCGTTTTTAAGTTCGTCGAACTCTTTTTCGAGTTTCTCGCTTTTTTGCTGCTCGGCCTGAAGTAAAGCCTTTAATGTATTTACTTCTTCCTGATTGGAGCCGGTGAGTGTCAATAGCGCGATAATCACTATGATTAAGTGCTTCATTTGCGTTCCTTACATTAGTTTGGCGGTAGGTCCGATCAGCTGTGACATTGTTCAACTTCTTTTGTGTTGAGCCCGCTGAGTAGCGGGCTTTTTTGTGGGGTTTTGGTTAGAAGTGCGCGGTTTGCGTGATGCTTATACTGGTTGGTGTGGCTTCGTGAACAATAAATTTTGCGCCCTTATAGCCGTATTCTTTGCCCGGAACATAATCAAAAGAAAACTCGTGGGCATTTATGTCTTGCAGCGTAGAGCCAAAATACTCTTGATATGCAAATTCAATTTTCCCGCCTGACATGCCTTTGTAGGTAATGGCTTTTCCTAGTCCTTGATATTTAAGTGAGGCGTCAACTGAAGGGCTGTTGGTGTAGGCTACCGTGTCATTCGTCCTTATGAATTGCGCGATGTTCAGGTTAATGGGGACAATAAATGGTTGCGCCGGGCGGCCGTATTTTGAAATGGCAATACCGCCTCTGGTGTGGTGGGCGTTCTGGCCGTGAACAATAACAGCGGGTTTGTCGCTGATGTACAAGTCATAGTTACGGTCGCTTGATGCGAGCGTTGCTCTGCCGGAGAAGATTGTTGCGGGGAGGTTGTTGGTTTTTACTTTAACGGCCGGGATTATTGCAAATTTCTTTGAGGAATTTGCGGAGCCGTTGATGTCCCGTTCAATATTAATTGTGGGTACATTTTGAACCTTCCATGAGTCGACCACTACATCCCCGGCGTGGGCTGTTAGAGAGCTCAGGGGTTTGTCCGAGGCGGGCAGTTGGTGTGCTCCAAGCTTGGCCCATTCGCCATCTGGTCTTGTTTTGCAGCCGAATAGGCTGACAAGCATAAGCGCGATAATTAAGTGCTTCATTTGCATTCCTTACATTGGTTTTGCGGTAGGTGTGATCAACTGTGATATTGTTCACATTTCTACCGCTTTTGCCACTGTTCGGCGCGTAAATCTCGAAAAATTCCTCCTGCCTTTACTTTCTCCGGCGGTTCATCCAGGAGCCGGTGACAACTCCGCATATGTGGGTGCCTTCTGGCGCTTCGATTTTTCTGTTGGGATGATCCGGGTTAAGGGCGAGCAGGTAGGTGCCTTCCGGGGTTATCTGTAGCCGCTTGAAGGTATGTTTATTGTCGGGGGGCGGGGGCGGGGGCGGGCAACTACATCGTTACCATGCAAAGCATCTATGCCCGGATCGACCAAAATGTATTCACCTTCTCTGTACTCTGGCCACATGGAGTCGCGTGTTACTGCCAGGCAAAAGGCGTGTTGGCTAAAGGGAAACGGGCAATCCAGCCATTCTTCGGCATCGCAGGGCGCGTGATTATCCGGTGATTCGCACCATCCGCCAGCTTTAACCCAAGAGATTAAAGGTATCTTCTTTACTGGTATGGCATCAGGTGGGGTGAAATAGGGGTTCGCTTGGGATATTGCTACAGGTTGTGGCTGGCTGCCGCCTACCGGCTCGCCTTTTCCGGTGCTGAGCCAATAAGAGTTAATATTGAGGTGGTGGCCAAGAATCGAATCAAAGGCCGATTCGTTTTGGTCACCTCGCTCAATTTTTGAAATAGTGCCCTGTTTAACTCCGCTGGCTTCAGCCAGTTGTATTTGAGTTAGCCCGGCACGTTTTCGAGCCAACTGAAGGCGCTCTCCGTAAGTTAAGTTTTCTATAGCGCAACAATACTACTCAGATAGTAAAGCAATCAAACTACTTTAGCATTTTAATGTTGACTGCTTTTGGGGTAAAAATACCAACTTGGTATTAATTGTAAAATTGCCTAGGTAATTTGGTGTTGATATGAGATTGAGGTTTTATGGGGAAAAGGCGGGGCTTACTCAAAAGCAGCTGGAGGCGTCTTCGGGTGTAAGGCAGGTGACCATCTCCAAGTTGGAAAGAGGGGGGCAGCGTCTTGCCGACCTTGGTGGTCGCGCGAAAAATACACGGGGCGCTAATGCGCTCTGGCTGTTCTGAGCTGACCATTGATCTGCTGTTTCCGCCGAAAGACTGAGAAGTTCACTCCCGTTGAATCTTCGCTACGTTGTAATTATTTCCAAGCTGGATGTATACGATACTGCCCTCATAATTTATGTACTCTGCCGTTTCCCGCCCTGCATTTGTCCGCGAATATCGAAGGCTGAAGAAGCCTTCCGTTTTGCTGGATGATATATTCCCCTGAAATCTTTTTTTAGTCTTTCCTGATGCCACAAAAACTGCGGGGTTGATGTATGAAACTGGTTAAGTTCGAGCGCGGAGAGGTTGAATTGCCGGGTGGGGTTGTTATGTCGCTGTCCGTCGATTGGTCGGGGGTTGAGCCGGTTATTCGCTATTTTTACTACCGCCCGGAAGCGGGGCCGGAAGATATTTTGGGCAAAGGTACGATTCCGTTAAATCAACAGGATAAGGATTTGCTGGCAGCGAAGTTGAAAGCATCGCCAGATGCCGCCTGGATGTTGGAGTCGCAACCTGCGGATGGAAAACATACGCAGGCAACCGAAGCATTTAAAGAAGCCAGTCGCCTGGCGAAGGATTGGGCGCTCGATAATTTACAATAAAAATTGCGTCAGTTCGGTCGATTTTTATTCAAAATAAAGCCAGAGAAAGCTGCTCCAATCGAGTATTTACAAATAAAAAGGCGCGATTTTCATTTAATTTAGTCGTTTTTTATGACAAAAAGCTGTCATTTGTGCCATTTGTGATTTATTTAACAATATCGTGTACTCTGTGTCGGTCGGGTACAAATTTTGAACAATATTGACGGTTCTTAAGCTGTAACGATGAGCAATGCACTCCCCCATCCGAATGCCAGATGTTCATAAGGATGGTCGGTTCCGATTGGGTTCTTCCATATATAGGGATGTGCTTATGCCGTATTTACATGAAGAATGGACGAGTAATTATTTAAGTGAGACCAAGGTGTTGAGGGTGCGGATTTCTGTTGATGAACTCCCCCAAGCACTGTTGGATCCACTGGTCGAGTATCAGATTCTGGATACGTTAAACGTAGTAACCTTGGGCGAGGGACGTTTTCATTTGTCATCGCTGGGTCCCGAACGACTCCTTGAGTATTTGAGAGATTGTCGGGACTGCGGTCAGCTGGTAAGCAAGCGGGCCGTTTTACCGCTACAGCAGGTTGCCTGTGAAATGGTACTGGGCTGGGCGCGGGAAAAATTCGGTTAAATAGCGGATTGTTTTTTAATCCAATCGCCATCTACAGAAAAAGCCCCGAACTTTTTCCGTGGATTTTTTTTATTCTGGCGAATGTACCTCAATTCGATTTCTGCCATTTTGTTTTGCCTGATATAACGCCTGATCTGCACGTTCCAGCCATTCCCGGTAGTTCACAATCGAGTTGTTGAGCTCACAAATCCCCAGACTGATGGTAAATTGCACCGGTTGATTGGCGAGAATCATTGATAGCTTTTCAATATTCAGGCGCAGCCGTTCAGCAAAGTGTGCCGCCCCCTCAGCCTTGGTTCCGGTAAGAATAATGCCAAACTCTTCGCCGCCGTACCGGCCGGCAATATCTGCATCCCTCAATTGCAAACAGATACTTCTACTGACCATGCGAATGACATCATCACCGGTGGTGTGGCCGTAGGTGTCATTGATGCGTTTGAAATGGTCAATGTCGAGCATGATCAGTGAGGCGGGCAGCTGGTAGCGATCAAAGCGTTGAAACTCCTGCAACAAACGATTTTCCCAATAACCCCGGTTAAATAACCCGCTGAGATGGTCAATACGGCTGAGGTTTTTCAGTTGCTCGTTGGCCTGTTGCTGCGCCATTTTATTGATGGCGGTATCGGTTACGTCGTACACAATCAGGCAAATGTGATCCACCCGGCCACGTGAGTCCATTAACGGAATCAGGGTGGTGTTTTGATACATGTGCGGGGCGGTGCCGGTGATAGGGCGGTAGTGTGAAAAGCGGAACAGGTAAGGGCGCTGTTCCCAGGTGGTAAATGCTGCATTGTGCAAAATAAAGACAGATTCAGCTTTGCGCTTGAACCAGCTTTCCGGCAATTCCGGGAAGATACTGAAGATGGTTTGTTCGAGAACGCTTTCCGGGGCTTTACCGCTGTGGTTTTGCATAAAGCTGTTCCACAGTTCAATTTCATAATTTCGATTCATTACCACCAGGCCGGCATCGATATTCTGCAGAATATCCATTAACCAATGAACATCATTAATCAGATTGTTGAGGTCATTGGGTGGCGTCATAACGGGTAATGGCTCTTTTTTAATCAATCAGGTAGTTGAGCTTTTCAATAAGACCGTCAATGGCATGCTCAGCTATCACCAGCAGCAGATCACAATTAATCTGGTGGTTTTTAATGGTGTAGTTAATCTCAATAACCAAGGCCTGCTTCCATTGCATTCTGTTGTTTTCGAGCAGTTCGGTGATGCGGCGGTGTTGGCCTAGCAGCATTGGCGGGCCAAGGCTGAAGTGTGTGTCCAGTTGTTCTGCCAGGCTGCGTAAACACGCGCCGTTGAGAACATTGGCGGTATCCATCAATAATTCATTGCGTACATCGCCCACCACCACGCTGTCGTATTTGAGCAGGCTGGCCAGATCATCATAGTTGGTATCGTTGAAGATCAACATAGCTTCGCCGGCAATACCACCGCCAATGAACCCCTGGCAAACGCCATACAGCGGGCTGCCGTCTTCACTGTTCAGTGATTGCAAAGCCATGGCGATATCGGTGGGCGTGAGAGCGCTAACATGCGGGATGGAGAGGCTGACAAATACATTGAGCAACCTGGCCAAGCGATCCCCGGCCTGACCCATGGCGATATTGGTGAGTTCTTGCAGGCAATCGCGCTGGGGTTCGGTTAGTAGAGAGGCGCTCATCGGGTAGAGTAGATAAAGGGCTTTGGCCGGTTGATTAAAAAGTTTGCCAAGCTTAGCAGTATTCTGTGCAAATGTATGGTGTTACGGGGCTGTCTTGTTGTTTTATGTCATGGTAAATGCGCTTTTCAGGCGGTACTTTCGTGAAGCTCCCGGCAAATACTGGCACCTCTGCGGGGAGGCTGGTGCGAAATTTGCGTGCAGCTGGTAGATTGGAATACTGACCGTCTGTTATGGTTGAATTTTTGTAATATATCGATTCGTTATTGAGGGACATATGAATAAAAAATGCCGGTTGAAAAAGACTCCCGTTTACCGCTTTCTATTCGCTGGCCTTGCCAGTAGTTGCCTGGCGTTATTGGCCGGTTGCTCTCAACAACCTGCAACACCCTCACCGGATACCACCTCTGCCCTTAATTGGACCGCACCGGATGACCAGCAAGCCCAAGCCTGGTTGGCCGCATGTGAAACCGATTTCAAAAAAGCAGAGCACCAATTTAAAGCACTGGAGCAGGGGAAGTTTCCGGCAGCCTCCGGTTTGCTGAATGCAATAAACGATCTGGACATCACTCTGGATGGTCGTCTCAGTCAGGCCAGTTTACATGCCAACGTAAACCCGAATGCCCAGGTTCGCGATGTGGCTCGAACCTGCCAACAAAATTTTGTTACCTTGCTGAGTGATATCAGCCTCTCCCGTCCTTTATACAATCACCTGGTGGCCGTCGACCAATCGGCACTGAATCCGCTGGACAAGCGTTTTGTTGAAAAAATGATCAGGGATTATCGCCGTTCGGGCGTGGATAAAAGCGAGGCTGTGCGTACCCGCATTCGTCAGCTGAACGAAGAAATCAATTTGATCGGGCAGGCCTTTAATAAAAATATCCTCGAAGACACGCGCAAAATTACCGTGGGCTCCGAATCTGAGCTGGCCGGTTTGCCCGCAGACTACATTGCCGCTCGTCAGCGCGATGAAGAAGGGCGGTTAATCATCACCACCGATTACCCGGACTATGTGCCGATGACGCAATACGCTGAAAATGATGAGCTGCGCAAGAAGCTCTATGTCATTTTTCGCCAACGCGCCTACCCGGATAATAAAGCCGTGCTGATGGATCTGATTCAAAAGCGTCATGAACTGGCGCAATTGTTGGGTTACGAAAACTACGCGGCTTACATCACGGAAGATAAAATGATTAAAAATCCGGGCAATGCCAGGGATTTTATTGACCGTGTTTTCAAGTTGGCAGAGCCGCGTGCAAAAGCCGAATACCAGGTATTGCTGGAGCGCATGCAGCAGATTAATCCGCAGGCCACCCGAGTAGAAGACTGGCAAAAAGCCTACCTTGAAAATCTGGTAAAAAAAGAAAAATACCAAATTGATTCACAAGCCGTGCGGCAATATTTTCAATACGACAAAGTTCGTCAGGGCATTTTCAAACTGACCGAAGATATGTTTCAGGTCAGCATTCGCCCCTGGAATACCGGCGTTTGGCACGACTCTGTGAATGCTTATGAAATCGTCGATAAAGATAAAGTCATTGGTCGTTTCTTTCTGGATATGCACCCGCGTGATGGCAAATACAAACACGCGGCGGCATTTACCCTTCAGGACGGTGTACGCGACCGTCAACTGCCTGTCTACGCGCTGGTGTGTAACTTCCCGGGCGGCGATGGCAGCTCCGGTTTGATGGAACACTCCGATGTTGAAACCTTCCTCCATGAATTTGGTCATTTATTGCACGGTATTTTTGCCGGCAACCAACCCTGGCTGGCCTTTTCCGGTATAAGAACCGAGTGGGATTTTGTTGAAGCACCGTCGCAAATGCTGGAAGAGTGGGTGTGGGACACAGAAACCCTGGCGACCTTTGCCACCAACGACAAAGGCGAAACTATTCCACCTGCACTGGTAAATAAAATGATTGCCGGTCGCGATTTCGGTAAAGGCATGTGGACGCAGCATCAACTTTTCTACGCCGCTTTGTCGCTGGGCGTTTATAACACGGATCCCGCCAATCTGGATCTCGACAAACTCACCGCCGAACTGCAAGCCCGTTATTCACCGTTCGGCTATGTTGACGATACCTATTTTTATGCCAGCTTCGGTCATTTGCACGGCTACTCGGCGATCTACTATACCTATATGTGGTCACTGGTCATTGCCGCAGATATGTACAGCGAGTTTGCCGAGCACGGTTTGCGCAATCCTGACATTGCCCAGCGTTATCGCCATTACGTGATGGAGCCGGGTGGCTCCAAAGATGCGGCCGATCTGGTAAAAGATTTTCTTGGCCGGGAATACAGTTTTGACGCTTTCGCCGAAGAATTGAATCACGATTGACATCAAGCTGATGCTTATGAGAGGTACAACGACAATGAAAAAAATGTTCCCCGGTGCGCTGATTGCGCTTATCGCCATGTCACTGCTCAGTGCTTGTTCCAGTGATCGACAAACCGCCGTGCAAACAGGTATTGAGCAGCAAATTTTGCATCTGGGTAATGGCGATGAACCTTCAGATGTGGATCCTCATGTAACCACGGGGATGCCGGAGGCGCATTTACAATATGCATTGTTTGAAGGTCTGGTGACCAAAAATGGCAAAACACTGGAGCCGGAACCTGCGGTGGCAGAATCCTGGACGATGTCGGAAGATGGAAAAACCTATACCTTTAAAATCCGCAACACCGCCCGCTGGTCAAACGGTGATGAAATTACTGCCGAAGATTTTATCTGGTCCTGGCAGCGCGCATTATTACCGGCACTGGGCAATCAATATGCTTACTCGCTGAATGTGATCCGCAATGCCGAGCAGTTCAATCGCGGTGAGATTACCGACTTCTCCGAAGTGGGTGTAAAAGCGCTGGACAAATACACCTTGCAGGTTGAACTGAACCATCCGGTTCCTTACTTTCTTGAACTGTTGGATCATCACAGCCTGTACCCGGTGCACCGCGCCACTATTGAAAAATTCGGCGCGGCTGATCAGCGCGGAACCCGCTGGACACGTCCGGAAAACTTTGTCGGTAATGGCGGGTTTGTAATTAAAGAATGGCAACCGAATAAAGTATTTTCTGTTAAAAAGAACCCTTTGTATTGGGATGCAGAAAATATTCGTTTAAATGAAATACACTTTTATCCCATTCAGCAATCCACTACCGAAGAACGCATGTACCGGGCAGGCCAACTGCATATCACCAAAACGGTTCCCTCGGCCAAGCTTGAGCAGTATCACGCTGAAAACGACCCGGCACTGAGATCCTTTTCATTCCTCGGCACCTATAATTATTTACTGAATACCACCAAGCCACCGTTGGATGATGTGCGTGTGCGTAAAGCACTTGCCTATTCAATAGACCGTGAGCAGATCACCAGCAAAGTAACCAAGGGCGGGCAGGTTCCTGCATTCCACTTTACGCCGCCGTTTGAAAATGGCTACCAGGCAACCGCCAATATTCCTTACGATATTGAACAGGCCAAAGCTTTGTTGTCCGAGGCGGGTTATCCCAATGGTGAAGGTTTCCCGGCCATCACCATTATGTACAACACCATGGAGGATCATCAGAAGATCGCCGTGGTGATTCAGCAAATGTGGAAGCGGGCGCTTAACATTAACGTCAATATTCAGAATCAGGATTGGAAAGTATTTCTTGCTACCTTAAGAACCGGCGATTACCAGGTTGCCCGCTCCGGATGGGTAGGCGATTATTACGATCCCAATACCTTTCTGGATGTATTTGTAACGGACGGCGGCAATAATAAAACCGGTTGGTCCAATGCCCGCTATGATGAATTGATTGTACTCGCTGCCAATACCGTGGATGAGCAACAGCGCTTGGCGTATTTCCAGGAGGCCGAAGCACTGTTGGTAGAAGAGGTGCCAACCATCCCGATTTACACCTATGCGACCAACAGTCTGGTGCATCCTTCGGTGAAAAACTGGCATAACAACCTGATGGATTACTACTCATACAAGCACGTTTATCTGGATGCATCCAATAACGAGTAGGTGTCATGTTAGCTTTTATTATTCGACGCAGTTTGCAAGCAATACCGGTTATTCTGGTAGTGATTACCGTAACCTTTTTTATGGTCAGGGCCGCCCCCGGCGGCCCGTTTGACGAAGAGCGCACCGCACCGCCGGAAGTTTTACGGGCTTTAAATGCCCAGTACAACCTGGATGCGCCAGCATGGAAACAATACACCGACTATGTGATCAATTTATTAAAAGGCGACATGGGGCCCTCTTTTAAATTCCCCGGTCGCAGTGTTAATGAAATTATTGCAGACGGTTTTCCTGTCACATTGGAATTATCTTTCTACGCGATTCTGATTGCCCTGTTCATAGGGCTGATCGCCGGTGTCATCGCCTCGCTTCGCCCCAATACCGCCCAGGACTATGTGCCCATGTCGACCGCCATGGCCGGCATTTGTTTACCCAACTTTGTGCTGGGCCCGCTGCTGATTTTGTGCTTTGGTATCTGGCTGGATTGGGTTCCGGTTTCCGGTTGGGGCTATACCCCCGGCGACAAAATTTTACCGGCCATTACACTGGGTTCTACCTACGCTGCCTATATTGCGCGCATCACCCGGGGCAGCATGCTCGAAGTGCTCTCCCAGGATTACATCCGCACCGCGCGCGCCAAGGGCCTTTCAACATTTCGTATTATTACGTTGCATGCCTCCCGCGGCGGCATTGTGCCGGTAATTTCCTTTTTGGGGCCAGCGCTGGCCGGTTTGCTGAGCGGTTCTTTCGTGGTTGAAACCATTTTTCAAATTCCAGGGCTTGGGCGCTTTTATGTGCAAGCAGCCTTTAACCGCGATTACACCGTTATTCTCGGCTGCACCATTTTCTTTTCGGTATTAATCATTTTGTTCAATTTGCTGGCCGATATTCTCCTGGTGTGGCTCAACCCCAGACTGCGTCAACAGAGCAGAGAGCGGGGGTAATTTATGCAATCAACGACTGTTATTGAGCAAGGCACCTCGCTGGGCAAAGACGCCCTGATTCGTCTGCGCAAAAATAAAATGGCGATGGCCGGGGCTATCATGCTGCTGCTGTTGAGTATCGTGGCGTTGTTAACACCCTGGATTGCTCCTTACTCCTATGACGCGCAAAATCTCAATCTGGGCGCATCGCCCCCCTCAGCGGCGCATTGGTTGGGCACCGATGTGCTGGGGCGCGATCAGCTCACGCGCATTATGTACGGCAGCCGCATTTCATTGATGGTGGGATTTATCGCCACCTCGGTAGCCTTGTTAATTGGTGTGTTGTGGGGGGCGATTGCCGGATTTTTTGGCGGACGGATAGATGCTTTGTTGATGCGCACCGTTGATGCCTTGTATGCCTTGCCATTTACTATTTTTATTATTCTGCTTACGGTGATTTTTGGCAGCAGTATGTTACTGCTGTTTTTGGCCATCGGCGCTGTGGAATGGCTGACGATGGCGCGTATTGTTCGCGGCCAGGTGTTAAGCATCAAGCAGCAGGAGTTTGTAGAGGCTGCGGTTTCCATGGGCTTATCCCGCTGGAAAATTATTTACCGCTACCTGATTCCCAATGTGTTGGGGCCGGTTATTGTGTACACCACGCTGACCATTCCTGGTGTAATTTTGCTGGAATCCTTTTTAAGCTTTTTGGGGCTGGGCATTCAGCCCCCGCAAAGCTCGTGGGGTTCTCTCATTTCCAGCGGTGTCGAAACCATGGAAGAGTATCCCTGGTTGTTGCTGTTTCCTGCGTTAGTGTTGTCTTTAACACTTTTTTCCCTGAATTTTTTGGGTGACGGTTTGCGTGATGCGCTTGACCCCCGCACCTCGAAGGATTAATTCATGGCTGCTGATACTATTCTTTCTGTCAGGAATCTAACCGTCGCGTTTCATACCCGTAACGGGCATCAAACGGCGGTGCGTGATCTCAGCTTTGATCTGGCTGCCGGCGAAATTTTGGCCATTGTTGGCGAGTCAGGCTCCGGAAAATCCGTTTCCTGTTACAGCTTGCTGGGTTTGATCCCCACACCGCCCGGGAAAATAGAGCAGGGCAGTGCGCATTTTCAAGGCGCCGATTTACTGGCCATGTCAGAACATCAGTTGCGAAAAGTTCGTGGACGAAAAATCAGTATGATTTTTCAAGACCCGATGACCTCGCTCAACCCCTATTTGCGTGTTTCCCGTCAGCTGATGGAACCGCTGCAGTTACATGTGGGCTTATCAAAAAATGAGGCGCGCCAGCGTGCGATTGCGGCGCTGGAAGAAGTCGGTATTCGCGATGCAGAAAAACGCATTGATGACTACCCTCATCAATTCTCCGGCGGTATGCGCCAGCGCGTGATGATTGCCATGGCGCTGATCACCGAGCCGGAATTGCTGATTGCCGACGAACCCACTACCGCCTTGGACGTTACTGTACAGGCGCAAATTCTCACTTTGATCCGCAACTTGCAGGCCTCCCGCAATCTTTCCGTTATTTTTATTACCCATGATTTGGGTGTGGCAGCGAGCCTTGCCAACCGTGTGCTGGTGATGCAAGCGGGTGATGTGGTGGAAAGTGGAACCATTGATGACGTATTTCATCGCCCGCAACACCCGTACACACAAAAACTGCTCCATTCCATTTTAACCACCGGCAAGGCCAACCCTCTTTCTGTTGCCGCGGGCGATGTGCCGCTGCTGGATGTAAGAGCCTTAACCACGACGTATGAAGCCGGTCATTCATCCTGGTTTCGGCGCGCGCCACGTTTGAAAGGTATTGAAAATATCTCACTGCAAATAGGCCGCGGTGAGATCGTTGGCATAGTGGGTGAATCAGGCTCGGGAAAATCCACATTGGGCCGCACCATTATGCAATTATTGCAGGCGGATAGCGGTGAGGTATTACTCGAAGGCAAGGATTTATGCCAGCTGCAAGGCCGCGAACTGAACAGGACCCGGCACCGTTTTCAAATGATTTTTCAGGACCCTTATGCATCCTTGAATCCGCGCATGACAGTGTTTGATACGCTGGCTGAACCTTTGCGCGAGCAAAAGAAAATCCCCGCCAAAGAAATTTCAACGCGGGTGAATCAATTAATGGATGATGTAGGGCTGGATCGCCGGTTTATTCGTAAATACCCGCATGAGTTTTCCGGTGGTCAGCGTCAGCGTATTGCCATCGCCCGCGCATTGGCCTTGCAACCTGAATTGATCGTTGCTGATGAGCCGGTATCTGCATTGGATGTAACCATTCGCGCCCAGATTCTTGAGCTGTTGCTCCAGCTAACGCAAAAGCATTCGCTGACCTTGCTGTTTATTTCGCACGACATGTCGGTGGTGCGCTACCTCTGCGACCGCATTGTGGTAATGCAGAAAGGAGAAATTGTAGAGCAGGGGTCAACCGAAGCCGTATTCACCCATCCGCAACAGGAATATACCCGCAGCCTGCTGGCCGCGATCCCGCAAATGGCCTGATCATCAAGCGCGCTGGCAAACAGGCTCAAACATCTCAATAACGGCGATCATAGCGATGACGTTTGAAAATCAGGCAGAATATTTTTCCAGAACCTTTAGCGGTTTGGACGTGGCCGGCGAGGCATTTACCGAGGTCACCTTTGAAGAGTGTACTTTTGGAAACTGTAACTTTACCGATGCCCGGTTTTATAAGTGCAAGTTTATTGATTGCAGCTTCTCCGCATGCAACCTCAGTAATGTGCAAATCCCCTACAGCAAGTTTTCTGACGTTTCTTTTAATGCCAGCAAGCTGGTGGGCGTGGATTGGACCAAAGCTGACTGGCCGCGCTTTAACTTTATATCGCCACTGAAGTTCAACGAATGCATTATCAATGACAGCAGTTTTTTCGGGCTGGATTTGATTGAGCTCACGCTGGAGTACTGCAAAGCCCACGATGTGGATTTCAGAAACGGTAACTTCGAAAAAGGGCAGTTTTGCTTTACGGACTTTACCAATAGCCTGTTTATGAAAACCAACCTGCAAGAGGCGGATTTTTCCGAGGCTAAAAACTACGACATAGATATTTTTAACAACACCATAAAATCCGCGCGCTTCACCCGCATGGAAGCCCTGGGGTTGTTAACCTGTCTGGATATCGAATTGATAGATTAAAGCTGTTCAGTCGGCTGGCTATGGTTGGTGGGATGTGGTTGTGCGGTTTCTGTTGCGAAGGGATAACAAAAAAAACGGCTACCGCTTGTTCAGGGGTAGCCGTTTTTTTGTAAGGCTTAAAGGCCGCCTTTCATGATCAGCGTCAGGGTTTGTCCGGGATGGATATAGCTGGCGTCTTTCACGCTATTCCACTGCAAAATATCCTGAGTGCTTACTTTGAAACGGGCCGCGATATTGGAAAGGGTATCGCCGGACTGAATCCGATAAGACATTTTTTCCGGGTCATCGGTAGGGCGAAGCTGGTGTCTTGCCGCCAGTGACGTGGTTGGTACCAGCAAACGCTGGCCGGGTTTCAGCGAAGAACCAGGCTTCAGTTTGTTGTGCTGTTCCAATTGTTTAACGGTAATGTTGTGGCTTCTGGCAATTTTCCAGAGGCTGTCACCACTTTTTACGATGTGCGTTGGCTGGGCGTTGGATTGACGCGCTTGCGCAAAGGCCATCATCAACTCTTCAGAATCCGGGTGTTCGGACTGCGACACATCACCGGCCTGGCCAATACGCAATACCTGACCAATGCGCAACTGGCTTGAGGCGAGCTGGTTGTTTTTGGTCAGCTCTGCCACGGTGGTATCAAAACGCTTGGCGATAGCGCCCAGCGTATCGCCACTGACGACTTTATATTCCTTGTAAAAACCGCTTTTGGTGGCGGGCAAGGTTTCAATATGCTGGATAAATGAATCGGCGGTGGAAACCGGTACCAGAATTTGATGCGGGCCAGACGGGTTGGTTAACCAGCGGCTGTAGCCGGCATTTAGCTGTTGCAGTTCCTGTGCATCGGTTTCCGAGAGACGTGCCAGCTGTGCCAGATTCACCTGGCGGTTGATATCAACCGGTACAAAGTAGGGGTCATCCGGGATGCTGCCCAGTTTCAGGTCATAGCGTTCCGGCTTGGCGATAATTCGTGAAAGTGCAACCAGCTGCGGCACATAAGCCTGGGTTTGCGGTGGCAATGGCAAAGACCAGAAGTCGGTTGCTTTGCCTTCAGAGGCATTTTTTTCAATGGCGCGTCGAATAGTACCTTCACCGGCGTTGTAGGCCGCAATGGCCAGCAACCAGTCACCATCGAACAGGTTGTTCAGGTATTGCAGGTAGCGAATAGCGGCATCGGTTGAGGCAACAATATCGCGTCGCCCGTCATACCAGTTGTTCTTTTCCAGGCCAAAACTTTTTGCGGTACCTGGTACAAATTGCCAGATGCCGGCAGCGTGATGGGTGGAGTAGGCGAAGGGGTTGTAGGAGCTTTCGATGATGGGCAGTAACGCCAGCTCCAGCGGCATGTTGTTCGCTTCAAGCTCGGAAACAACATAATGAATATAGAGTTCGCTGCGTTCGGTAAATCGGTCAATATACTGCTGATTATTACTGAACCATCGCAGATGGTTTTGCAAACGTGAATCATCAACCTTGGGAAACCCGTAACCGCTTGAGATGCGCTGCCAGATATCCGGTGTGGTATCGGTTGCCTGGGCAATCTGTTCGTCAATTTTTTTCTGTAGCGGAGCTTTCTTCTTCTTTTTGGGCGCTATGGCTTCATCAAGAGAAACAAAACCGTCAACAGGGTCGGGGTGGGAAGATTGAATGGCGCAGCCGCTGGCAAGGACAACACTTAATAAAGAAACTGGAATCAGGATTAATTTTTTCATATATCACGTTGATTTAGTTCGGATTATAAGATTCCTTTCGGCGAATACGCTCACGCCCGGTGAGGGGATTCTAGGGACTGGCGGGGATCGGGTCAACCAAAAATCCGGCAAAATGTGGTTTAAAAATGATCTTTCCAACGTCGCAAGTGTGCAAATAGCGCCACCTCGTCGCTGATTTTCTCACCAAAATGGTGCTCGATTGATCGCTGGAGCGTGGCAGAATGCAGCCTTAAATAAGGATTGATCTGTTTCTCCAAACCGATGCTCGACGGCAGACTGGCACCTTCGGTGGCGATTTGGCGGTCAATATTATCCAGACGTTGACCTGCCATTTCGTTGTCCGGTTCCACATGACGGGCAAAAATAAGATTTTGTCGGGTATATTCATGCCCGCAATACAGCAAGGTACTATCATCCAGCACGGTAAGGCGTCGCAAGCTTGCCAGCCCTTGCGCCGCCGTGCCTTCAAAAACACGACCGCAACCGCCGCTGAAAAGGGCATCACCGCAAAACAGCCAGTTGGGGCCTGCATCGGCATGCACCAGATAAGAGTGGCTATCGAGGGTATGACCTGGTGTGGCCATCACATCAACGGCCAGATGCTCAATATGGAAGCTATCTCCATCGTGCAAATAATGGGTGATTTGCGGGATACGCTCGGACTCAGGCCCGTAAACCGGTACATTGTAGGTATCGAGAATACCGGCAATGCCGCCGGTGTGATCCTTATGGTGGTGGGTAATCAGCAGGGCAACCGGCTTGAGGTTCAATTGTGCCAGCAGCCTTAACACCGGCTCTGACTCACCCGGGTCAATAATCCAGACGTGATCATGTGCCGTATCCGGTTGAATGATCCAGATATAGTTAGTATCGAGGGCGGGAACCCGGTAGATTTTACTCATGTCTGAAGTACCGAAATTAGGAAAACCATTTGTTTATAGCCTGAGCCGGCGCCGGGGATTGGATTAATGCCAGATAAAGACAAGTTTCATTGGAAAGGCTTTTTACCGGAAAATTCCCCTGTTAAGCCCGCAGAGGATACCATCCCGGAGATGATTGAGTGGTTTTCCGGTACCCTGGGTAAAGAGTTGCTGGCCGATGAACAGCAGCAATTGAACGAAGCCTTGCAATGTCTGTTCGGCTATTTTTTGCTGGAGCTGGGCCTTGACCCGGCGTTTGGTGCCAGCGCTTCCAGCCGTATTTCCCACTGTTTTTCCCTTCATCCGTTGGTCGATGCCGTTGCACAGAAGCCCTCGGCGCAGGCCGATTTCCATCATTTACCGCTCCCTGATAGCACCATTGATGTTGCGGTGTTGCACCATGTGCTCGACTTCAGCCCCAACCCGCACCAACTGCTGCGAGAATCAGCGCGGCTGATTATTCCCCGTGGGCATTTGGTGATTATTGGCTTTAACCCGCGCAGTTTTATGGGGTTGACGCGCTGGGTAATGCAATTCTTCAGCAAACGGTCGATCTGGCAGCGGCAATCCTTACATCTTGACCGTGTACTCGACTGGTTAAAGCTGCTGGATTTTGAACCGGTAGCTATTGAAAGCGGCTTCTTCCGGCCGCCGGTTCACTCGCCGGGTATGCTAAAACATTTGCACTGGCTGGAGCGCTGGGGTAAAAAGCTGCGCCTGTTGACCGGTAGCTACTATTTAATTGTTGCCCGCAAGGACATCGCCGGGGTAACACCGCTGTTAAAACCTGCCTGGAAAAAATACAACGCGGTGGGTGTAAGCCCGGGTGTTATTCGTATTATTTCCCGTTGTGAAAAGTCATCGATGCTGCCTGCGGTTTATCGACAAATGTTTAAACCCGGCTGTCCGCGCGACTGATTATGCAATAGCCGTTCTGTATCCGTTTGGCTTGTCGTCCAGCAAGCGTTATTGAAATTGTCAGGAATTCCCTATTGAAAAAAGTTGAGTTATTTACCGACGGCGCTTGTCGCGGAAACCCTGGGCCGGGTGGCTGGGGCGCTTTGCTGCGCTTTGGTGAGATCGAAAAATCCCTCTACGGCGGCGAGCGCGAAACCACCAATAACCGCATGGAACTGATGGCCGCTATTGAAGGGCTGGCGGCGATCAAAGAGTCTTGCGAGGTGGTGCTGACGACCGACTCCCAATATGTGCGTAAAGGTATTACCGAATGGCTGGCGGGTTGGAAACGCAACGGCTGGCGTACGGCAGCGCGGGCGCCGGTAAAAAATGCCGATTTATGGCAGCGGCTGGATGAGCAAAACCAGCGGCACAAGGTTGAATGGCATTGGGTAAAGGGTCATAGTGGCCACCGCGAAAACCAGATTGCTGATGATCTTGCCAACCGTGGCATTGATGAATTGAAAGGCCGATAACCATGCGTCAAATCGTACTCGATACGGAAACCACCGGTCTTGAACCGGCTCTGGGCCACCGGATTATTGAAATCGGCGGCGTCGAGTTGTTTAACCGCCGTCTTACCGGCCGCCATTACCACCAGTACATCAACCCCGAACGGGAAATCGACGCCGGCGCCATAGAAGTGCACGGTATCACCAATAATATGCTGGCAGACAAGCCGGTGTTTTCCCGTATTGTTGATGATTTTTTGAATTTCATCGGCGATGCCGAGCTGGTGATTCACAACGCGCCCTTCGACATTGGCTTTATTGATGCCGAATTGAAGCGCCTCAACCCGCAGGCGGCTTCGCTCAGAACCCGTTGCCCTGTGGTGGACACGCTGGCGCTGGCGCGCGGTAAACACCCGGGCCAGAAAAACAACCTCGATGCTTTGTGTAAACGCTACGGCGTGGACAACTCGCAGCGTGAATTGCACGGCGCATTACTCGATGCCGAGATTCTTGCGGACGTTTATCTGCTGATGACCGGCGGCCAAACCAGTTTATTGCTGGGTGGCAATCAGGATAAAGACGGGGGCGATAACAACTCCGGCGCCGGTATTCGCCGTTTGAATGTCAATCGCGCCCGCTTGCCGGTTATTCAGGCCACCGCCGCCGAGTTGGAAGCGCACCAGGAAAAGCTGGCGCAAATTCAAAAAAGCAGTGGCGGACAATGCGTTTGGCTGGCGGATACGCCGCAATAGCGCCTTTGGGGGCTACAAAGCGCTACTTTAGTCGGCAGGTTTTACCGCGACATTGCGTCGCGGTAGACAATAATAACCAGGGCTTTGCCATTCTTCACAAGCACCGAGCCCCCGGAACGATTAGAATTCAACGAATCTCCCGCCAGTCGGGCTGAAGGATCAGGGCGCGTCGCGATGGCAATTGCTGTGGCCACAAGACTATCCTGTCAATGACAACTGAAATCAGGAAGCTTCTGTGAGTAGTAACGAAACACTTAACCTTGCATCACTGAAAATGGTTCAGGACGAACTGGTCGCCACCATTGAACAATCAGCCCAGCGGCTGGAGCAATACACCCATGACCGCAGTAATGAGCAATTGCTGCAGGATTGTATGGACGGTATTCGCCAGATTCGCGGTACGCTCAACCTGATTCAGCTAAAAGGTATTGACCTGCTGGCGGATGAACTGCTGGAGCACATATCGGCCATGGCTGCCGACCCCGACAAGGCCAATGAGCGCAATCTGGATTTGTTGGGCTCTGCCTTTTTTGTGCTGCCGCGCTATCTCGAATACTGCTCACAAACCTCTCGCAGCATGGCAATGCTGCTGATTCCTGCGATCAACGACCTGCGCATTGCGCGCCGTGCAACGCACTTGCCGGAAAGTCATTTTTACGGTTTCGAGCCGCTATCGCCAGAACCCTCCGGCTCGCCTTCGGCCGTTTTGCAATCCGCCGAATTACCCGAGTTGGTGCGACGCTTGCGTCATATGTACCAGACCGGTCTGCTTAAACTCTTGCAGGGCGCGCGGGTTGCACCCACTTTGACGATGATGATCCGGGCACTGGAGCGATTGTCCCGCATCACCGAAGGCGCTCGTTTGCAAACGCTGTGGCAAATGGCGGGGCTTACCCTCACGGTAGTGCGCGATCAGGACATGCGCATCAGCCGCAGCCGGAAACTGTTATTCAGCACCATCGATCGTGAGATCAAACGCTTCCAGTTTGAAGGCAAGGCGGTTGCCGGACGTCCGGTAGAGTCTGAACTGCTGCGCGAGATGTTGTACATCCTGTCTTTGTCGCGCAGCGAGCTGCCCGAGGTTATCAATGAGCTGAAAACCTTTGGCGCACCGGTAACCCGTTATTCGGAAAAAGAACTGGTGCGGGAGATGGAATCGCTGCAAGGCCCCAGCGCCAATACCATGACCTCCATGGCTGGTGTGCTAACCGATGAGCTGCGCAACGTAAAAAATATTCTGGAACGCGCCGCGCAGGGCGGTCCGGAGTTGATCCGGGAAACCCCGGAGCTCGATGAAATTCTGAAAAAAGTGGCCGATATTCTCGGCATGATCGGATTAACCTCGCCAGCAGACGCGCTGCGTCTTGAAATGTCCCGCCTGAACGACTGGCGGCAAGATACCCGGGTGATTACCAATGATGACCTGTCGGTGTTTGCCGACACCTTGTTATATGTAGAGTGCGCGATCTCCGGATTGGGCAAAACCACCTTGTCTGACGAAAAACTTCATGCCATCAATAATGCATCCCGCGATGAGGTAATCGCCAGCAGCCATCTGGCTGAAGCTGAAATGCTGGTTATCGAAGAGGCCGAGTCCGGCCTTGCCATGGTCAAGCGTGCGCTGGCCGCATTTGTTGAATCCAATTTTGACAAAGGCCATATTCGTAACATTGTCGGCACACTGGATACAGTGCGCGGTGGTATGTTCGTGCTCGGCTTGCCACGCGCTACCGCGGTGGCAGCAGCCTGCTTGCAATTTATTGACGAATGTTTGTTGCAGAATGATCAACCGGCATCGGTGCAGCATCTGCTGGAAACTTTTGCCGATGCCATTATCAGCCTTGAATATTACCTGGATAGCATCAAACTCGATAAACAGGCCGATACCTCGGTGTTGCAAATTGCCGAGGAAAGTTTGCAAGCATTAGGCTATGCGGTGCATTGATGACCTTTGTTGCGGGCGTAGAGCCTTTAATTATCAGTGGCGAAGCGCTGTTTATTCCGGTACTGGATAATCTGCTGTTGTGCCTGGCCGGTGCTGGCTGGCGGCCGCTGGAACAGCATGAACTGGCGGCCAGTGAGCCGGTAGTTCTGGAGCAACATTTTCTCGGTTATCTCGACCAAAAAGCCTGCTGGGTGGTCGATGTTGCCAGAGCAGGGCAGGCGGAGGGTTTTGAGTGGCATTCCCTGCGCAGCCAGTTGGGGCTGGTGTCGGAAGAGATGTTTCTGTTGGCCGGTCGCGCCTTGCAAATCTCACGCTGGTACGGCGATCATCAATTTTGTGGCCGCTGTGGTCGCCCCACCACAACCGATCCGCAGGAGCGGGCGAAAGTTTGCCATGCCTGCAACCTTTCTTTTTACCCCCGGCTGTCACCTTGCATCATCACTCTCATTACCCGTGGCGATGAATGTTTGCTGGCGCGTCATGCCCGTGCCAGCAGGCCGGTGTTCAGCGCGCTGGCCGGTTTTGTGGAGGTGGGTGAGCGCCCGGAAGATACCGTGCACCGCGAAGTGCGTGAAGAAGTCGGTATCGAAATTCAGGCGGTGCAGTATTTTGCCAGCCAACCATGGCCGTTCCCCGGTCAATTGATGCTGGGTTTTACCGGTGAGTACTTGTCAGGAGATATTCTGGTAGACGGTGTGGAAATTATGGAGGCGCATTGGTTTCGTTATGATGGCTTGCCAGCTATTCCGTCCGCCGCTACGCTATCGGGCCAACTGATTGCCAACTTTATTCAGCAGCGACAAGGTCTGGCGCGCACCTGATGTGCGGGTTATTGCCGGTACCTTGTCTGACTTTTAAATAACCCCAATAACCCACGGACTTACCTATGCTTTACACGTTTATTGCGCTGATTGTATTGGTTCCCGCCTTGTTCATCGCCTACAAGGCGCTGCGGTTATTGTTTCGTGATACCTGGTTTGCCGCCTGGCTAAAAGGTACGGTTGGTATTGCGTTACTGGCGGTATCGGTTTTTATCGGGCTTATCGCCTGGGATTTGCTCGGGTACAGTCAGGCGCTAAAAGAACAGAATGTCGCGACGCTCACGTTTACCCAAATTGAACCGCAGCACTTCGAGGTAAAGCTGGTGGATGCCAAAGGCAACGAGCAGCATTATAAACTGCGCGGCGATCAATGGCAGCTGGACGCCCGGCTGGTGAAGTTCAAGGGTTATCTGGCACGCTTTGGCGCACATCCTGGCTATCGCCTCGAACGCTTGAGCGGACGTTATTACCGTCTCGATCAGGAGCTGTCTGCAGAGAGAACCGTGTATCAACTGGGCGACAGCCTTTACGGTGTTGATGCCTGGCGCTGGGTCAATGAGCACCCCGATTGGCTGCCGGTGGTAGATGCTGTTTATGGTAGTGCGACCTATTTGCCGCTGGCTGATAAAGCCGCTTATGAAGTCTCGCTGTCGCACACCGGTTTGCTGGCACGTCCCTTGAATGCTGCCGCAGAAGCGGCGGTTAATCGTTGGCAATAATTTTTTAAATAACTGATAGAGGTTTCCGTTGGAATTTTTAGCGAATTACGGTTTGTTTTTTGCCAAAGCAGTGACGGTAGTCATTGCCTTTGGTGCCATTGTTATCATGATTGTCTCCGCCAGCGGGCGAGGGCGCAAAGCCGATAAAGGTCATATTGAAGTTAATCATCTCAACGAAAAATTTGAAGAGATGCGCGATTCATTGCAGGCGGCCTTGCTTGACCCCGAGGCGCTGAAGTTGCATGACAAAGCAGAGAAAAAACGTCTCAAGGCCGAGCGCGCCGAACAGAAGAAAAAAGCAAAACAAAATCAGGAACAAGTGGCTGCTTCAACCGATGCCGATAAAGCAGAAGATATTGCTGGCGCAGCGCAGAAAAAACGCGTTTTCGTGCTGGATTTTGTTGGCGATATCAAAGCCTCCGAGTGCGATAACTTGCGCGAGGAAATCAATGCTGTATTAACTCTGGCAACACCGGCTGATGAAGTGGTTGTGAAGGTAGAAAGTGGCGGCGGCATGGTGCACAGCTATGGTCTGGCGTCCAGCCAATTGGCCCGCTTTACCGATCGCAAAATTCCTCTGACCGTTTGCGTAGATAAAGTGGCCGCCAGCGGCGGTTATATGATGGCTTGCGTAGCCGACAAAATTCTCGCCGCTCCTTTTGCGGTGCTGGGTTCAATCGGTGTGGTCGCGCAGCTGCCCAATTTCCACAAGCTGCTGAAAAAAAATGACATTGATTATGAGATGTTTACCGCGGGCGAATACAAGCGCACGGTAACCATGCTGGGCGAAAATACGCCCAAGGCCAAAGAGAAATTCAAGGAAGATATTGAAGATACACATGAGCTGTTCAAGGAGTTTGTCAGCAGCCACCGTCCGGCGGTAGACATTGAAAAAGTGGCCACCGGCGAAGTGTGGTTCGGCAAGCGCGCGCTGGAAGTGGCATTGGTTGATGAAATTAAAACCAGTGATGAATATCTGCTGACGCTTAGCGAAACGGCAAATATCTATGAAGTTGAATTCACCGTCAAAAAATCCATTCAGGAAAAATTTGGCCTCGCGGCGCAGTCCGCCGCAGACCGTTTGTTAATGACCTGGTGGGAAAGGTTGAACCTTCAACGCTGGTTCTGATCCATGTACCACAGCAGAGATAACCGAGGCGGATAACGATGTTTTTCAACGACAAATCTGTAATGCCGGACGCGAGTAACGCGCTACGCGGTCGTAACGAAGCGATGAAAATTCATAATCAGCACGCGGTTAACCATGCTCCCTTGCAGCCGCCGTTTCCTGCAGGGCTGCAGCAGGTACTTTTTGGGCTGGGCTGCTTCTGGGGGGCAGAACGCCGCTTTTGGCAGCAACCCGGCGTTTACACCACCGCCGTGGGTTATGCTGCCGGCTTTACGCCGAACCCCTGGTATGAAGAAGTTTGCACAGGCCGTACCGGTCATAACGAAGTGGTGCTGGTGGTGTTTGATCCGGGCATCACCAGCTTTACGCAACTGTTGAAAGTTTTCTGGGAAGCCCATGACCCGACACAGGGAATGCGCCAGGGGAATGATCGCGGTACACAATACCGCTCGGGCATTTACACCTTTTCGGATTCCCAGCAGGCAGAGGCGGTCGCCAGCCGTGATCAGTATCAGCAAGCGCTGAGTGCTGCCGGTCTTGGTGAAATCACCACAGAAATTCTACCTGCGCCCGCGTTTTATTATGCCGAGGTGGAACATCAGCAGTATTTGCATAAAAATCCGGGTGGTTATTGCGGTCTTCGCGGCACCGGTGCATTGCTGCCCAATGTGTTGAACCCCGGTATTACACCGTCCTGCTAATATTAATTACCAGGGTTTTATGCCTGCTGCAGTCCCGCGCAGACATGCAGCCTTGGTAGTTTCTTATTTTTTTGATATCTCCTGTTTAGCGGTCTTTCAAAAAAGCATTTCTTGATTCCTGTCAAAAACACTTTTCATGCCATCGATAGACTGAAGCCTGACAAATTTTCAGGAGAAGCGTCATGTATATCGATATTGCTGTTATTTCAAGCCTGGTGGTTTTACTGGTGTGTTGCGCGGTAGTGGCTTATTTGGGCTACTACGCGTGGAAGAAAATTAACAGCGAGCCACCGCAGGAAGAGGAAGAGCGCAGCGAGCATGCGTGACAAGCGGCAGAGAGGTGTTTTATAGCGGTGACCTTGTGGTGGCCGCCATAGAAAGGTAAAAAATAGGAAGGTAAGAAATTACAGGCATAAAAAAAGCCCCGATCAGGGGCTTTCTTATGGGCGTAAGCCCTACTTAAGTGGCGGACCGGACGGGGCTCGAACCCGCGACCTCCGGCGTGACAGGCCGGCATTCTAACCAACTGAACTACCGGTCCGCAGAGATACACTTTTACTTTTTGAGTGAAAGTGGTGGGCGGTACAAGACTCGAACTTGTGACCCATGCCTTGTAAGGGCATTGCTCTACCAACTGAGCTAACCGCCCGGTAAGTGGTGCGTATTCTAATGAAACAAAACGACACGTCAATATTTATTTTCGGTTTTTATATAAAAAAATGCTTTTGGCGAAATAGTGTGCAATTTTTTTGGAATGAGGCGGATCATACAGATTCGACCGCATCAGGATCTGCTTTGATATACTGCTGGCACATTTTTTCGGGGTGATACTTATGTCTGGCGTTTTTTTTCGAGCAGCTATTTTGCTGTTCTCAGGATTGCTGGCATTGACCGCTCAGGCGGCCATTGATGTCTACGAATTCGACAACGACGTGCAGCGCGCACGCTACCAAAACTTTATTGACGAGTTGCGTTGTCCCAAATGTCAAAATCAAAACCTCTCCGGTTCCGATTCTCCTATTGCTACCGATTTGCGCCGCGAGCTGCACGAGCTGATTACCGATGGCCGATCGGACAAGGAAATTGTTGATTTTATGGTTGAGCGTTACGGCGAATATATTTTGTATAAGCCGCGCCTGACCGCATCAACATTTCTCTTATGGTTTGGCCCGTTGTTTCTGGTGGTTGCCGCCATCATCATTTTGATTGTTATCGTCCGGCAGCGTCGTCAGGTTGCCTTGGTAGAAGGGCCTGCCAAACCGCTTTCTGCCAAAGAGCAGGAGCGCCTTGCTGTCTTGCTGCAACAACCTGAAGCCACTTCCGACACTGATACCGAAACCAAGGAGCCACGTTAATGGCTGCACAATCCTGGATTTTTATTCTTCTGGCCATCATGGTCGTGTTGTTTGTCATCTGGCCGGTTTTGCGCCGCCGCTCGTTGCCTGCGTTCAGAGCCCATGTTGCAGAAGATGAGCGCTTGCAAACCAACGTTGAGGTTTTCAAAGAGCACATGCGTGAGCTGGGCGCCTCTCTGGCAGAAGGGCGGGTAACGCAAGATGAATACGCGTTACTCAAGCTGGAGCACGAGCGCCGACTGCTGGATGACGATGCCGGGCTTGAAAAATCCAGCAGCAATAATAAAACCACGCCGGCAGTGCTGGTTTTATTTACCACGGCGATTTTGCTGGTGGGTGGCGCGTTTTATTTTTACACGCACACCGGCAGCGCAATTGATGTAGACATTCAGAAAATGCAGCAGGCAAAAAATCAGCAGGATATGAATGATTTGATGCAGGGACGCGAGCCGGATCGCGAGCGTTCCCGTGAGCTGATCACCGCGCTTGAGCAACGTTTGGCTCAGCGCCCTGATAACACGCAATATTGGTTTATGCTGGCGCGCAGCGCGATGGAAACCAATGACTTTTCGCGAGCAGTGACTGCTTACCGTTCCATTCTCGAGCTGGATGCATCCTCAGGGATGGTGATGGCAGAGCTGGCGCAAGCCTTGTTTCTGCAAAACAATAATCGTATCAACCCCGAGATTGCCGCACTGGCCGGTTCTGCGCTCACCATTGAGCCGGAGAACACTACCGCGCTGGGGCTTGCCGGTATTGATGCCTACGAACGTGCTGCTTACAGTGAAGCGGTCGGTTTCTGGCAGCGAGCTGTCGATGGGCTCGGCCCGCAAAGCCCCGGGCGAAAGGCGCTTGAAGGCGGCATCGAGCGTGCCCGTCAGGAAGCGGCTAAAAGTGGTCAGGCGGTGGCGGCACGAGATGGCGCGCCGGCAACCACCGACGCGCCAGTAGTAACAGGCCCGACACTGGAGGTTAGTGTTGAAGTGGCGGACAAGGTGGATGCGGCCAAAGACCTGACGGTATTTGTTTATGCTCGTGCCTGGCAGGGCGCAAAAATCCCGCTGGCGATACAGCGGGTCAGCCTGGCGTCATTGCCAGCGAAAATCACTCTGAATGAATCCATGTCCATGGCGCCCACCGCGACGCTCTCACAGGCATTCTCACAGTCCACACCAATTGAGCTGGTTGCGCGTATATCCCAGGATGGTTCTGCTATTTCGCGCGCGGGTGATTGGCAGGGCAGTATCGGGCCAATAGACCTGGCGGACATTCCGGGTGATTTGCGTATCGTTATTGATCAAAAACTGGACGAATAACCTGCCTTTCGTGACGCCGGTTTGACTTTTACCCCGAGCTGGCGCCCGCCTTCGAAAAAAACTCCCGTTTCATTGCCGCCATCGGCGTGGAGCGGGTGTAAACCTGCCGCTAAATGTGTAGAATTCCCCACTTTATCTCGTTGGTTTCAGGCGCTGTAAGTCCGCTGAAGCGGCTCTGCCCGAAAACCAAAAAAGCCGGAAAAATCAAATAGCTGGCCTGTTATCGGTGATCCGCTAACAACCTTGCTTTGATTCCGTGTCAGGATCGTGACAGCAGGGGTTGAATCAGCTATATAACTATCCGTATTTTCTGCTATTGCGATGCCCTGCCGGCTAACTGGCCAAGGTGGGGCGTCAGTGCTGATCAGCCGTTGGCGATCAGACTCAGATGAGTGTAAGGACTTATGCGACTAAAGTGCATTAAGCTGGCCGGATTCAAATCATTCGTTGACCCAACCACGGTCAACTTCCCCAGCAATTTGTGCGCTGTGGTTGGCCCCAATGGTTGTGGCAAATCCAACATTATCGATGCTGTGCGTTGGGTAATGGGGGAGTCGTCGGCGAAAAATCTTCGCGGCGAAAACATGACCGACGTTATTTTTAACGGCTCCAGCGGCCGCAAACCGGTTGGGCAAGCCTCCATTGAGCTGGTGTTTGACAACAGCGACGGTACGCTGCTGGGCGAATATGCCGCCTTTACCGAAATCTCCATCAAACGTAAAGTAACCCGCGACGCGCAAAACCATTACTACCTCAATGGCACCAAGTGCCGCCGCCGGGATATTACTGATATCTTTTTGGGAACCGGTCTCGGGCCGCGCAGCTATGCGATTATCGAGCAGGGCATGATCTCCCGTCTGATTGAAGCCAAGCCGGAAGATTTGCGTATTTATATCGAAGAAGCTGCTGGTATCTCCAAATACAAAGAGCGCCGCCGCGATACCGAAAGCCGTATGCGCCGCACCATGGAAAACCTTGAGCGCCTGACGGATATTCGCGATGAACTGGAGCGTCAATTGTCGCGCTTGCAGCGCCAGGCACAAGCTGCTGAAAAATACGGCGAATACAAAAAAGAAGAGCGTCAACTCAAAGCGCAACTGCAAGCGCTGGAATTTCGTGAGCTGGATGTGCAAGCCAAAGCCAAAAATGAATCCATTCGCGATCTGGAATTGCGCATGGAATCATTTGTTACCGAGCAGGTAAACAAAGATACCCGCATTGAAAAATACCGCACCGAATACACCGAGCTGAGCGACAAGTTTAACGAAGTGCAAGGCCGTTACTACGCCATCGGCTCGGACATCGCGCGGCTTGAACAAAACATTCAGCACGCCCAGGAGCGCTCGCGCCAGCTGCAAACCGATCTGGATCAAACCTCGCGGGATACCAAAGAAGCCGAAGAGAATCTGCAAGCGGATGTGCTCAAGGTAGAAAACTGGGAAGCCGAGCTGCTGGAAATTGAACCCGAACTGGAGCTGGTGCAAGCCGCCGAAGAAGATTCCAGTGAAATCCTGCTGACATCTGAAGAAGATATGCAGCGCTGGCAAAATGAGTGGGACAACTTCAACCAGCGCGCCGCCGAACCACGTCAGAAAGCAGAAGTTCAGCAATCCCGTATTCAGCATCTTGAACAAGTGCAGCAGCGCTTGCTGCAGCGTATTGAAAAATTGCGCGATGAAAAACAAGGCCTCACCGACGGTGGTGCCGATGAAGAAATCGCGCAGCTGAGTGAAAAACTCGCCGAGCTGGATCTGGTGGCCGATGAAAAGCGCCAACAGGTGGATATTCTTGCGGAAAACATTGAAGCCCGTCAGGACGACAACAATCGTCTGGTTAACGAGCTGGATCAACAGCGCAGCCGTTTGCAAAGCATGCGCGGTCGCCATGCCTCTCTCGAAGCCTTGCAACAGGCCGCACTGGGTGAAAAAAACAAGGCGGTTACCCGTTGGTTATCCGAGCAACAACTGACCGACAACCAGCGTCTGGCAGAAGCCATTCGTGTTGAAGGCGGTTGGGATCAGGCGGTAGAAACGGTGCTCGGCAATACCTTGCAGGCGGTTTGCGTTGATGGCCTGGATGCCGTTGCCAGTGTGATTGGTGGTCTGACCCAGGGCGAACTGGTTTTATTTGATACCTCGGTGCGCCATGGTGGTGCCGCAACCGGTAAAGCATCGCTGTTAAGTGAATTTGTCAGCGGCGACTGGGATGCAGCAGGTTATCTCAGTGGCGTCTATGCTGTAGACACACTCGAAGCGGCGTTGGCTTTACGCCCGCAGCTGCAAGGCAATGAATCGGTTATCACCAAAGACGGTATCTGGCTCGGCCCGCACTGGTTGCGCGTCACCCGCGATACCGATGCCAGCTCGGGTGTTATTGCCCGCCGTCAGGAACTTGAAGAACTGACTGCGGCCATTACCGAAGCAGAAGAACAGGTGGGGCTGTTGGGGCAGCAGCTGGAAGAGGGGCGTGATACGCTCAAGCAACTGAACCAGCAGCGTGAAACCGCTCGCCGCGAGGTGGAAGAACAATCCCGCCGTCACGCTGAAGCGCATTCGCAATTAAGTGCCATGCAGGTGAGGGTAGAGCAAGTGACCATGCGCCGTGAGCGTGTGGAATCGGAAATTCGCGAAGCGCGCGAGCAAATGGAGCAGGAAGCGGAGCACCTGTCCGAAGCGCGGATGATTCTCAGCGAAGCGATCGAAGCCATGGAGCAGGATACTGATCGTCGTGAAGCCTTGCTGCAACAGCGCGATGATATTCGCTCGAAACTGGATCAGGCGCGGCAAAAAGCCCGCCAGGACAAAGACCGCGCTCATGAGTTGGCGATGCGTTTCCAATCGGTCAAAACCCAGCTGGATAGTATCCGTCTTGGTATCAGCCGTTTGCGTGAGCAGGCATCAAGATTGCAGGAGCGTCGCGAACAGCTGTTGATGTCGCTCGGCGAAAACCGTGATCCGATTGAAGAATACAAGCTTGAACTTGAAGCTGCCTTGTCCAAACGTTTGTCGGTTGAGGCGTCGCTGGGCGAAGCGCGCAGAGCGCTGGAAACCGTTGAGCACGAACTGCGTCAATCCGAACAGGCACGAAACAAGGCTGAGCAGGAAGTGCAGGCGGTGCGCGCGCATCTGGAGCAGGAGCGCCTCGCCGCCCAAATGTTTGAAGTGAAGCGGGCAACGGTGGTAAAACAGCTGGAAGACGAAGCGTTTAACCTCGAAATCCTGCTGGCGGATATTTCCGACGAAGCCAGTGTCAGTGCTATTGAAAGCGAGCTGGAAGTGTTGGCCGGGCGCATTTCCCGCCTCGGGCTGATCAACCTTGCGGCTATCGATGAATACAAGATTGAATCCGAGCGCAAAAACTATCTCGACGCGCAAAATGCCGACTTGATGGAAGCCCTGGAAACATTGGAAAATGCGATCAAACGTATTGATCGCGAAACCCGTACACGCTTTAAGGAAACCTTTGATCAGGTGAACAGCAGTTTGCAGGAGCTGTTCCCCAAAGTGTTTGGTGGCGGACATGCTTACCTTGAATTGACTGGCGAGGATATGCTGGATACCGGCATCACCATTATGGCCAGGCCGCCCGGCAAGCGTAACAGCACCATTCATTTGCTGTCTGGTGGTGAAAAAGCATTAACAGCGATTGCGCTGGTATTTTCCATCTTCCGTCTTAATCCGGCACCTTTCTGTATGCTGGATGAAGTTGACGCACCGCTCGATGATGCCAACGTCGGGCGCTATGCAAGAATGGTGGAAGAAATGTCTGAACACGTGCAGTTTATTTATATTACGCACAACAAAATTGCGATGGAAATGGCACATCAATTAATGGGGGTTACCATGCACGAACCGGGTGTTTCCCGCTTGGTAACAGTAGACGTCGATGAAGCAGCCGAGCTTGCTGCGATATAACACAAACGGATTACCCTTATGAATGATTGGTTAATAGTCATCACGGCAATATTGATTATTGCAATTCTTGCCGATGGCGTCAGACGCATGCATTTATCCCGCCGGGATAAAATTCGTGTCTCGCGTAAAGTGTACAAACAACAAACTGGCCGGGAAGAAACCCCGACCAGTACCGAAGTTTTTACCAGTGAACTGCCTAACGGCGGTGCGCGCGTTGTGTCCACTCACGATCCCGTGATCTCTGCTCGCCCGAGTGTGCCGACGCGCGAGTCACGTAAAAATTCCAGAGGCTTTGCTGAAAACAATGTACCGCCTACCTTGATGGAGCCGGTAGTTGAAGATGTACTAATGAAAGGCCGTCACAGCGAACCGGCCTACGAAGAAGAAATACCGGCTGCCCGTCAAGCGCCGGTACGTCACCGCCGCGATGAGTACGAGCGCGAAGAAGAACGTTATGCTCCGCAGGAACGTATTGAACCAGGCTTTTTTAACGAGCCGGAAACTGCACCGGCACCTTACGCCGATAACCGTGCCCCGGTTCGCGCAGAAGAAGCCTATGACGAGCGGGACGATTATGATGATCGTTACGACGACGAAGAAGACGATGACCGTTATGAAGATGACGAGCCTTACGACGCCGAAGACGATCGTTATGATGACGAACAGGACGAAGATGATCGTGAGTACGATTATGAAGACGAAGAAGACGAACGCGAAGAACCTGTTCTGGCTGAAGATCCCAATGATCCGCTAACGCGGGCTGCGCCGGCCAAAGCGGTGACCGAGCCGGAAGAAGTGCTGATCATCAATATCATGGCGCAACGCGGCGGCAATTTCCCCGGCGGTGAATTGCTGGATGCATTGCTGAAAGCCGGTTTGCGTTTTGGTGACATGAATATTTTCCATCGCTACAGCGACATCAAAGGTGACGGCGAATTGCTGTTCAGCATGGCGAACATGGTCAAGCCCGGTTATTTTGATCTGGAAGCCATGGACGATTTTGAAACGCCCGGCGTCAGCTTGTTTATGACGCTGCCGTTGAAAGCAGACTCCATGAAATCATTTGACTTGATGGTCGACACCGCGCGCGATATTGCCGATGCACTGGGTGGCGAATTGAAAGATGAACAGCGTAGCGTAATGACCCGCCAGACTATTGATCATTGCCGCGAGCGCATTCGCGATTTCGAAAGACGCCGCCTTTTCTCACGTCAACGTCGCGACTGATCTCTCTGCAATATCCCGATAATTTTATTGCTGTATGGCAATAGATTGTCGGGATATTTTCGTTTTTACTGAAAGTGAAAATTTATTGACTGAATTTTTTAACGTTATTCAGTGCAACACATTCGGAAATATTTCCATGGTATCCACTCCCGATGTTAATCAGGAAATCAGCGCGCTACGTGTTGAAATAGATCAGCACAACTATCGTTATTATGTTCAGGATCAACCTTCTATTCCTGACGCTGAATACGATCGTTTGATGCAACGGCTGATTGGCCTCGAAAATGAACATCCGGAATTAATAACGTCTGACTCTCCCACGCAACGTGTAGGCGCAACACCTTTGTCTGCATTCACGAGCGTTGAGCATCGGGTGCCGATGCTTTCGCTGGACAATGCTTTCGATGATGAAGATTTGGTGAGTTTTAATCGCCGTATTCAGGATCGTTTAAAAAACGCTGACGAACTCGAATTCGCCTGCGAACCCAAGCTGGACGGTATCGCTGTCAGCTTGCTGTATCGCGATGGCATTTTGGTGCAGGGCGCTACGCGTGGTGATGGTTTTAATGGCGAAGATATCACTCAGAATGTTCGCACCATTCCTTCCGTGCCGTTGCGCCTTAATGGTAAAGGTTTTCCTCGTGAGTTGGAGGTGCGCGGCGAGGTGTATATGACCCGCGCCAGCTTTGAAAAACTGAACCAGCAAGCGCGAGAGAAAGAGCTGAAAGTTTTTGTTAATCCGCGAAATGCAGCGGCGGGAACTTTGCGCCAATTGGATGCCAAAATTACCGCCAGTCGCCGTTTGGAAATGTGTGCTTACAGCGTTGGCCTGGTCGATGGCGTGGATGAAAATTTTCCCTGGCCGCAAAAGCACAGTGATGTTCTTGAATCCTTGCAGGCTTGGGGTTTCAAAAAAAATCCGGACACCAGAGTTGCTGCCAATATTCAGGAATGCATAGATTATTATCATCATATTGGTGAAAAGCGTCAGTCACTGAGCTACGACATTGACGGCGTGGTGTTTAAAATTAACTCACTGGCATTGCAGCTGCAGCTCGGTTTTGTTTCCCGTGCGCCACGCTGGGCAATTGCTTGCAAGTTTCCAGCGCAAGAAGAAATGACGCTGCTGCGCGATGTGGAATTTCAGGTGGGCCGAACCGGTGCAGTAACACCTGTGGCTCGCCTTGAACCGGTATTTGTGGGTGGCGTAACCGTATCCAATGCAACCTTGCATAATCGCGATGAAATTGCCCGGTTGGGTATTAAAATTGGTGATACGGTCATTATTCGCCGCGCCGGTGATGTCATTCCGCAAATTGTTGCCGTGGTTGAAGATCGCCGCCCGGATGATGCCCGGGATATTCTTTTTCCTGCGCAATGCCCGGTTTGTGGCTCGCCGGTAGAAACGGCTCCCGGCGAAGCGGTGGCCCGGTGCGATGGCGGTTTGATTTGCGGCGCGCAACGCAAAGAGGCCATTAAACATTTTGCCTCACGCAAGGCGCTGGATATTGAAGGTCTTGGCGATAAACTGGTTGAGCAATTGGTTGATCAGGGCAGCGTTAATGCCGTTGCTGATCTTTATTCGTTAACTCGCGAACAGTTGGCGGCGCTTGATAGAATGGGCGAAAAGTCTGCGGTTAATTTATTGCAGGCGCTCGACAAAAGTAAAAGCACAACGCTGGCGAAATTCATTTACGCCTTGGGTATTCGTGAAATTGGCGAAGCCACTGCCCGAAACCTTGCCAATTATTTTGGTAATCTTGCTGCGCTGGCGGCGGCCACCGCAGAAGACCTGAAGCAAGTTCCGGATGTTGGCCCGGTAGGTGCGCACTTTGTTGCAGATTTTTTCAGTCAGGAAAAAAACACCAGCGCGATAACTGCGCTGCAAGCTGCTGGTATTCACTGGCCCGATATTGAGGTCAAACCCCTCGAAAGTTTGCCACTTGCCAATACCACCTGGGTGCTTACCGGTACGCTTGAACATTTTTCCCGTGATGACGCCAAGGCGCATTTATTAACGTTGGGTGCCAAGGTGGCTGGCAGCGTGTCGGCAAAAACCGATTACGTGGTGGCGGGCCCCGGAGCAGGTTCCAAGCTGCAAAAAGCCGAAAGCCTGGGTTTGAAGGTTATGGATGAGCAAGGGTTGCTGGACGTATTAAAAGAGCATGGAATTGCGTTATGAAAGTTGTAATGGCACTGCTGGTGCCTTTTTTGTTGTTACTGACCACGGGCTGTGCGACAACACCACCGTCCAATAGCGCCAATCTCTGCGAGATTTTTGAAGAAAAGCGGGGCTGGTACAAACCGGCAAAAGCGTCCAGTAAAAAATGGGGTTCAGATATCCCGACCATGATGTCGATCATGTATCAGGAGTCGCAGTTTGTTCATAATGCCCGACCGGCGCGCAAGCGTATTTTATGGGTAATTCCCGGCCCGCGTAAAAGTAACGCGATGGGTTATGCCCAGGCAAAAACAGAAACCTGGCGAGAGTACGGGCGCGATAGTGGTAACGGTTGGGCAAAGCGCGATCGTTTTAACGATGCTATTGATTTTATCGGTTGGTACAACCGCAAAAGTCTTCAGCGCAGTCGTATTCCGTTGAATAACGCTTACGATCAGTATCTGGCTTACCACGAAGGGCACGGTGGCTATAACCGTGGCACCTATCGTAAGAAAAACTGGCTGCTATCCACTGCGCGCCAGGTAGAAACCAGAGCATCCCGTTATCGACAACAGTTGGCGGGTTGCGAGAAGCGTTTGGAACGTCGTGGCTGGCGCTTGTTTGGTTAGCCGCCCGGCAGCGGGTTGATTGCGAGTTTTTCGCTGTATTGATGAATATATTGCGGGAATAAAATTATGGACCAGGAATCAATCGTATACGGATGTATAAAAGATACCGTGTCACTGGTGGCAGACACCGAGCGCTTGCGCACCAATCGCGAAGCCATGCTGGCTTTGCCCTGTGCCGATGAATGGCCATTTCTTTCCCGTGAAATGTTTTCCATTCCTGCGGCACATACCATGAACACCCATTACCAGACAGACGTTATGCATTTTGGTGCATCCTACAAGGCAGTTGAATACGAGTGGGATCAGTGGGTAGAGCAATTCGAGCAATTGTTGAAAAGAATGTATTGGGTGTCGGCTACGGTTCATCTCGAAACAGAGCTTTCCGGTACGCACACGTTTATATGGGAGGCGGGCGGTTCAGGCCACAAGCCCGGTTCAGGTAACATGGCCGTTCGTTGCGAATGGAGTCATGAAGGAAATTTACTGTAACGCCTGCAATCTGCGGGTTTGTTTTTATGACAAGGCTACTGCAATGACTATGCAATCTCCGTCAGCTTATCCAACTTTTCGTTTTCGCCGTTTGCGGCAAACCAGCGTGCTGCGCAAGCTGGTTAAGGAAACCCGTTTGAGCATGGACGATTTTATTCTTCCGATTTTCGTCGAGGAAGGTATTGAACAACCGGTTGCCATCCCGAGCATGACCGGTGTGGTTCGCTATCCTGAAACACAGTTGGCAGAGGTGGTGCAGCGTGTTTGGCGCGCAGGCGTTAAAGCTATTATTTTATTTGGCGTATCCACCCATAAAGATGAAGATGGCTCGGATACCTGGAGTGAGAATGGTTTGCTGGCCCGGATGATCCGCATCGCCAAAGCCGCTGTACCGGAAATGCTGGTGATCAGTGACAATTGCTTTTGTGAATACACCACCCATGGTCACTGCGGCGTTATTCATTCCTGCGGTAACACGGTAGATGTTGATAACGATCTGACACTTATTAATTTGCAAAAGCAGGTGGTCGCTTCTGCCAAAGCCGGTGTTGATATGATCGCGCCCTCCGGTATGCAAGACGGTATGATCGCGGCGATCCGCGAGGCGCTGGATGCCGCCGGTTATCGCCACATTCCGGTGATGTCTTATTCCACCAAATTTGCCTCTGCTTTTTACGGTCCGTTTCGCGACGCGGTAGACAGCACCTTTAAAGGCACCCGCGATACCTACCAGATGGACCCGGCCAATGGCCGCGAAGCGCTTGCTGAATCCTTACTGGATGAAGCCGAAGGCGCTGATATTTTGATGGTGAAACCTGGCATTGCCTACCTTGATGTGCTGGCCAATATTCGCGCCCATTCATCACGTCCCCTGGCGGTTTATCAGGTGAGCGGTGAATACGCCATGATTAAAGCCGGTGCCGCCGCCGGTGTCATTGATGAAAAAGCAATCGTTCTGGAATCCTTGCAAGCGTTCAAGCGTGCCGGGGCAGATTTGATTATTACTTACTATGCAGAACAAATGGCCGAGTGGCTAACTGCTTAAGAGAACTTTGGTTATGCGTGGCATATTGAATTTTTTTCAACAAAACCCGGTGCTCAGCATCATCCTTGCTATCAGTTTATTGCTGTTGAATATTGGTATCTGGCTTTTGCGTAACCCGGCGCCACTGCCAGTGGATTTGCCTGCGTCAGATGTCTCGCAGCGAGCAATGGAAATACCGGCGTTGCCCGACGTTGGTGCGGAAGGTCAGAATGTTGATTCCTTGCAATCAACGGTAATCGCCTTTACTGCAACTTCCATGGCTGAAGCCAGCAAGTTGTCACCCCGTGAACTCGACAAGGCGATTGCCGAGGCTGAAAAAGGTAGCGAAGTCTGGTGCGATTTAATGTTGGTGAAGGCCGACAACGCCTGGACTGAAGAAGAAACGACATTATTTGCCAAAGCGTGCATTTGATCAGCATGTTTTTTGTTGATCAGCGCACGCACTTTTTTTCGCCATTAACCGGTAAATACCGCGAAATTGTTGCGGAATGTTTGCGCCTGTTATATCGCCATCTCTACACCGACATTCGCGATTATGGTCATGCCATGAACCGCGATCAGTTGATTGATATTTTCAAGGAAGCCATTGCCCGAACGCCGATGCTCGATGAGCAGGAAAGTGGCAGTGAAGGGGAGGGGCGTTTCAAGAGTCACCGCGAGCTGGCCAGTTTCATTATTAACCGTTTGCTGGAATGCGGTTGGCTGGAAAAACAGGTCGATGAAGCCACGCTGCAAAGCACCTATGGTTTCAGCCGCAGTGGGCGCGTTTTTACCCAGCCGTTTACCGACGATGACAACAAGCGTTTTCGTACCCGCAATCGCAACACCCGTAATACCCGCAACAGCCTGCAAGCTTTTCTTGAACAGGGCGAAGTGCACGACCTGCTGGATGCTTACGAATATTCCGAACGTATTATCAGTGACTTCACCGATGTAATTTCCGAACTGGAAGAGCGCAAACGCCAACTGGTGCGCGAAGTAGAGTCGCGCCAACTGGTGCAACACGCTACCGATGAATTTTTCGATTTTATGGAAAAGGTTTTCAAACCGGATCTCGAAGTGCGCTTGTCCGCCGACAGTGTTGAAAAATACCGCGACCAGATTGGCAAGTTGATCAGCGACATTCGCCGCAAGCGCAAATACGGCCAGGGCGATGCTGAGATGGCAGAGCGCGACTGGCGTGCGGTGATGGAAATTCGCTTGCGCCAGTCCTTGCCGCACAGAGTGGTGCAGGGTGTCTCCTTGCTCGACACATTGCTCGGCACCATTGAATCGCGTTTGAAAAATGCCTGTGACGTGATGTTGCCAGCGCTGCGCCGGGCGTTGAATACCTTTACCCAGCGAGCGGACATTATCATTCGCCAGTTGAGTTACATTCACACTCAGGGTGAAAACAGTCTTATTGAGTTATGCCGTGATCTGGCAGCGATAGAAACGCCTGATCAGGATGCGTTGCTTGCAGAATACGGTAACGCACTGGCAGGCATTCAATTGGGCTACCCGGACCCTGCGCAAATTCAGTTGCGCAATGCCTGGCAGAAAACCCGCATACGCAGCGGTCTGGCGCAGGAGCAGCCGCTGGATAAAGAAGCACAGCGGGTGTTGATGATTCAGCAAGCACTGGACCGCGCTTTTATTGTGCAGGGCAGTGCTATACATCAATATCTCCATACCGCCTTGCGCGATACTGGCCGCATTAACAGCCGCGATCTTACCGCCGCCAACTCCGATGAACTACTGGCATTGGCGCATGCGGTAGAGGCGGGTTCAGTGAACAATCTCTCCTCCGAATTCCGTTTCGAAATTGAACAACAAGCCGAATGGCTGCATGAATCGCCGCGCGTGCAACTGGACGATTACTTTATTGCCCGCGATGAATTTGTTATCAAACTGGTTGATGTACATCATGAGTAGTTTATCGGACACCCTGTCGCAACAGTTGGCCAGTCGTGATCTTAGCTTGCAGGATTGGAAGTTGTTGGTACAACGCCTTTTGGATTACGGCGTATTGTGTCGTGATGACAGCCAGGTTGAAGCAGAATTTTATGATCAGTTTGTTCGCATTGAACCGCTGGTAGATGATTATCTTTCATTGATTGGCGTGCGCTTTCAGCACGACAAGCATTTTCATTATGTGCGGCTCATTCCGCCTGGCGCGCGCCTTGCCGGTGTTGACGATGAAAATGACGAGCCCTATAACGGCGGTTTTCGCCAGCGTCTCTCCCAGCACGAAGTGGCCATGGTACTGGTGCTTCGCGCCGAGTATGACAAGGCCTTGCGGGAAGGCGCTATTGATGAGCAGGGTTGCACGGCTATCTCGCTCGAAGCGATTACTTTATCCATGAAAAATTTGCTCAAGCGCGCCTTGCCGGAACAAATGGTAGAGCGGCGGCAGGTTTTCAAAAAGTTACGCCAACTGCGGCTGATCCACTTTGTTAATGAGGCAGACCTGGATCAGGGTGAAAGCTGGATAAAAATCCGCCCGCTAATTGTTAATCTGGTGAGTAATGAGTGGCTTGAAGCCATTCGTCAGGATGCCAAATTGGGCAATCACCTACTTACCCAATCACAGGCCGATGGTGAGCCGACAGATACGCCAGTGAATGTTGAAGATGCTTTACAAACCGGGCAGCAGGCTTTTGAAGAAACGGATGCTCCTGTTCCAGCGCAAGCAGAAACTCCTGTTGAGCCTGAAATTGTTGCCCGGGTTGAGGTTGAAAAAAAGGTTGCTACGAAAAAAACAGCCACAAAAAAAGCACCGGTAATCGAGCCCCTGCCAACCCAATCACCGGTCAAACTTGCACCGGCCAAAACAACGAGCAAAAAGCCTGTTGCCGCAAAAGCGGTAGCGAGCGTTTCACCAGCCGTAAAAAAAGCCACAGCTAAAAAGGTCGCGCCTCCTGTTGTTACTAAAAACGTCAGCGAAAAACCGGCTAAAACGACTGCCAAAGCGGGCAAGCCGGTTGCAACAAAACAAACCGCTGTATCGAGCAAGCCCACCACTAAAAAAGCGGTTGGTAAGAAAAGCACTGCCAAATCAATTTCTATTGATGCCGAATCCTGAGTATTGGCTCACTCCACGTTTAAGACCCTGAACCCGGTGACGACATGTATCTCAAAAAATTTATCTATGTGAACTGGGGTAATGTGCCCAACACCGAGTTGGAGTTTGGGCCTATCAGCCTTTTTTCCGGCGGCAACGGTTCGGGTAAAACTACAGCGGCCGATGCTGTGCAAACGATTATGACGGCCGCGCACGATAATCTGTTTCACTTCAACCCCGGTCAGGATGAGTCCAGCCAGCGTGGTCGCGGCAAACAGGTGCGCACTCTTGCGTCTTATGTGTTGGGTTGCGATGACGGTGCTTATGCGCGTCCGGAAGGTTGTTTCGGCTATTTGGCAGCGGTTTTTTATCCCACGCGTGGAGAAAACAGCGAGCCGTTCAGTGTTTTAATTGGCATGCAGGCACAGCTTGAAACCGCCGGCCAACAAAAAGTTGCGCGGCTGGATGATATTCAGTATTTCATTCTTCCCGATGTACAGCTGGCGCTAAAGGATTTAAGAAAAGAAGACGGCGCAGGCGCTTACGTGGTGCCCCTGGATCGCATTTATGCCAGCTTGCGCAGCGAGTTTGGCAGCCAACGGGTCGAAAAATACGATAAGAAAAAAGCCTATCTTTGTCGTTTGTACGGCGCCTTGCGCGGCTATACCCGCGAAGCGGTTTCCGAGCGCGAAGCCATGAACGCGGCAAGAGCTTTCTCGCGGTTTATGGCCTACAAACCCATCAAAGGTATTGACGAGTTCGTTGCGGGCGAAGTACTGGAAGCCCGCGATCTTGGCGAAGCCATTCGTACTGTCTCGGCGATGCTGAAGCGTATTCATACCATGGAGGGCGATGCCCGCAAGCTGAAGGAGTCGATTGATCGCCTGGCTTACAGCCGCGATGTGGCAGACAGTTATATCAACCATTGGCTGGAGCAACAGGTGCTGCGTTACAGCGTAGCGAAGCGTGCTTACAACGAAAGTCAGCAGCTCTACGTCAACAGCAAAAAACGGCAGACGCAGCTACGTGATGTGCTGTTGTCCAATGAAAAAACCACCGCCTTGTGCGAACAACGACGCGAAGATCTGGCTGCGCAAATTTCCCTGGTGCAAGCGCGCCGCCTGGGTGTGCCTGCCTTGCGTGACAAGGATCAACTCAACGCCGAAAAAACCGCGTTGGAAAATCGTTTGCATCAATCTGTGCCGACGCTGTTACAGCAGGATCAGGCGCTGCAAGGTAATATCCAGGCCGCCCAGCAAGTGACACGTTCTCTGCGGCAAACATCCATTTCGCTGGCAATTCCCGCACTTGCTGATAAAAACTTTATTCAACTCACCCGTCAGGTTTCCGAGTCCACGCTTACGCTGGATTTTCATGGGTTACTTAACCGCGACTGGATCGATATCAGCCCGCTGGAAGAGCACCTTGATCGTCTGATTGATATTCAACAGCTGCACAACCAGTGGCAAGCCTGGTGGTACAACGCTGATGATGTTAAAAATTTACGCGACCAGTTGGCTCAGGAACGCGATAAAAGGCACACCTCCGCGGAGCGCTTACAAAAATCCGCCGAGAGCAAACAACGGGAAATCCGTTCGCTGGAAAGCGATCAGGTTGATTACCCGAAGTTTGTTCGCGAAGCCCTTAATGCCATTCAACAACAGTGCCCGGCTGCAGATGCTCGCGTGCTGTGTGATTATGTAGAGGTTCGTGACCGCGCATGGCAGGCCGCTATTGAGGGGTATATCGGGGCCGCCAGGTTTGGCATTATTGTTGAGCCGGAGTACGAAGCAGAAGCTATTCGGCTGGTGCGCAGCTTGCAAGGGCAGGGCAAGGGAGCTCGTGTTATTCAGGGCGACAAGGCGCGCCGTGACTGCGAAAAAATGTCCGCGCCCGGCTCGGATTCTATCGTTCACATTATGCAGTTCACCCACGCCACTGCAGAATATTATCTCAAGGCAAGTTACGGAAATGTTGAGCGGGTTGATTCAGCAGAAGCTTTGCGTAACACCCGCCGCGGTGTAACACGCGATGCCATGGGTTCCGGCAACTACGCCATGTTCCGTTGCGATATGCCGGCGGGCGATTTGGTATTTGGTCAGGACGCGCGTGAGCAAGCCCTAGTAGAAAAAAAGCGCGAGCTTGAGCAACTGACCAAAGAGTGGCAAGCGGCAACCGATCAGGCCAATGAAGCCGGGCAGTTGTTAAAAGCGGTTGACCGTTTGTCGCGGCTTACCTACGCCGATGCCTTGCAATCCCTGCTGGAAATTCAGCGCCGCTTGCAAACCATTGAAAGCCGCATTGCTTCGCTGGATCTCAGTGACTCGGTAGCGCTGGACGAAGAGCTGGCCAACTTGCAAGCCGCAGACAAATTGCAGCTACAGGAAATTGCCAAACTGAATGACCAGCGCATTGAGTTTTCTGCCAGCCTGAAAAACGTCGATGCGCAATGCAAACAGCTGGATGGTGATCAGGAGCAAAACCTCGGTGCGGTTGATGAGGCAGAGAGCAATCTGCAAAGCCTTGAGGCATTGTGGCCGGATTTCAACGCCGAAACCTGTCTGGAGCAAGCGGATGCCGACTGTGCCATTCATAACAAAAGTTATTTTGAGCAGCAGCTGGTTGCGGTTATGTCGGAATCCCGTGACAGCCTGCATCGCCTTGATCAGGCCATCAACAAACACAACCAGTTCTGCGGCAGCTTCGATAGTCTGATATTTAATCCGGATTTTCGCGAAGAGTCCGGCCTGAAAAACTTTCAGGATGTGTGCGATGCGCGCCGTCAATTGGACAAACTCTACAACCGTGATAAAAACCATATTCTGGCGCAGCGCCATGCCGAGTTGGAATCCTTGCGTGAAAGTTTCAATAACGCTTTTGTAACCAACCTCTGCCATTCCATTTATCAGGCGATTAACGACGGCAAAAAAACGCTGGAGTTACTTAACAGCGAACTGGAACATCACCGTTTTGGTGCCGACCGCGAACGCTACCGCTTTGATTACGATTGGGTGCCGGAATTTAAAGAGTATTATCAGTTCTTCAAAGCGGTAAACGACAATCCGGGTATTGGCGATGGTGCCAGCTTGTTTGATATTCCGCTGGAGCCAAAACACCGTCAGGTGCGCGAAAAGTTGATGGCAATGTTGCTCGATGAAGACGAACAAAAGGCCATGCGCGACCTGGCTCGCATTGCCGATTATCGCAACTACCGCCGCTACGAAATTTATAAAGAACCGGAAGGCAAGGCGCCTATTGCTCTGAGCCAATACGGTACCGGTTCGGGCGGTCAGCTGGAAACACCGGCTTACATTATTCGCAGCGCAGCCATCACATCGGCTCTGCGCTTTAATGAAGGCAACAGTCACTTGCGCATGGTGCTGGTGGATGAAGCCTTCTCGAAAATGGATGAACACCGTTCCCGCGAAGTGATTAACTATTTAACGCAAAGTCTGGGCTTGCAGTTACTGTTTATTATGCCGAGCAGCAAGTCTGGCCCGTTTATGGATTTGATTTCCAATCAATTCGTATTCAGCAAGTGCCCGACGACGGTGCCGGTGGGGGAGTTGAATACCCGAGTCGTGCTGGATCGTCAGCAGTGCGCGCCGGAAAAAATCCGTGAACTGATGGAGCATCATCGCCGCACCATACGACAACAAGCATCATTGGATTTTATGCTGGAAGTCGAGGGCACATAAGATTGATGTTGTTATGGTTGTTTGTCATTCCCCAAAACGTGTAAGCGGATGACAAGCGCTCAAATGAGCACCTGCCAACCCGGCGTATGATGGTGAATCAGCTTCAATAAATTAAACCTGTTCTATTATTTATCAGGAGTCCACAGTGTCCGCATTTGATCAACTGGCTTCACGTTTGGAATTATTGCTGGATCGTGTAGAAAAATTACTGCCGGCTGGTACGCCGGAAACTGACTGGTCAGCCAGCGCGTTTCGCTGGCGTCAGCCCATCAACGGTGTGGGCTATTTGCAAGCGGTTAAAAACCCTCACAAGGTTGCGCTGGAGTCGCTGCAAAATGTTGAACGCCAAAAAGCTTCTATACTGCGCAACACTGCCCAGTTTGTTGCCGGGCGTCAGGCCAATAATGTGCTGTTGACCGGTGCCCGTGGTACGGGTAAATCTACCTTGATCAAAGCCTGCTGGAATCATTTTGCTGATCAGGGTTTGCGCCTGATTGAGGTAGATAAAACCGACTTGCTGCACCTGGCGGACATTGTGGATTTAATTGGTGAGCGCCCGGAGCGCTTCATTATTTTCTGTGATGACCTCTCCTTTGAAGAGGGCGAAATTACCTATAAAGCGTTGAAGTCTGTGCTGGACGGTTCTATCGCTGCACCTTCAGACAATATGTTGTTTTATGCAACCTCCAACCGTCGCCATTTGCTACCGCAAAAGATGCGGGAAAATTTGGATGTGTCTTACGAAGATGGTGAAGTGCGACCCAACGATGCTACCGAAGAAAAAGTGTCTCTGTCAGAGCGCTTTGGTTTGTGGCTGAGTTTTTACCCCTTCTCGCAAGATGAATATCTCGAAACGGCACGCTACTGGGTTCAGTATCTGGGCGGTGAATGGCGGGATGATACCGAGCCGGATGCCTTGCGCTGGTATATGACACGCAGCGCGCGTAGCGGTCGTGTAGCCTGGCAATTCGCCAAGGATTATGTCGGGCGTCAGGCCGGTTCGGAGGTTTAAGTAACCTCTGAAAATTACCCACGTTTATTTTTGCCTTGCGCTAGCTTCTTCGCCAACATGTTCAGAGACTCTTTAAAATGCTGCTGCCGAATTTCGATATTCCCGTTCAACGCGAAGGCACCGCGTCATTAAAATTTGATGGCCGGCAGCAGGTTTTCGGCCGTGCCGATGTTAACCCCTTGTGGGTTGCCGATATGGACTTCGCCTCACCGGATTGTATTCAGGCAGCGATTGCCGAACGCAATCAACACCCGGTGTACGGTTATTCGTTATTACCAGACAGCTTTTACCAATCGGTGATCGACTGGTTTGCTACCCGGCATCACTGGCAAATAAAACGCGAGTGGATTGTTGCCGCGCCCGGTGTGGTTTCGTCCTTGCATGCCGCTTGCCTGGCCTTTGCCGGGGAAGGTGAGGGCGTGATTATTCAGCCGCCGGTTTATCATCCTTTTTTGGGTGCGATTCAGAAAACCCGTCGGCAACCTTTGCTGAACCCTTTGCAAGCCGGTGTTGACGGTTATCGCATGGATTTTCAGCAGTTGGAAATTCTCGCCCGTGATGCTCGCCTGTTGATGCTATGTTCGCCACATAACCCGGTCGGGCGCGTATGGCGGCGCGATGAGTTGTTGCAGTTGCTGGATATTGCTCGGCGCAATAAGTTGTACATTATTTCCGATGATATTCATGCCGATCTGGTATTCAGTGAGAGCAAACACACCATGCTGGCGGCGCTGGGTGAAGGTTTCGAAGCGTATCTTGCGGAGCGGGTGATCACCGCCGTCAGCCCCAACAAGAGCTTTAATATTCCAGGGCTCGGGTTGTCCTGTTTGATTATCCCCAACGCCGAATCCCGCCAAAAAATTCAGGCCGCCTACGATTTGATTGCGGCCAATTATGCCAACCCTTTGTCACTGGTGGCATTTACCGCAGCCTATCAGCAGGGGGGCGAATGGCTGGATGCGCTGTTGAAGTACCTGCAAGGCAATCGCGATTTTGTGTTTAACAAGGTTCAGCAGGGTCTGCCGCTGTTAAAAGTCAGCCGCTCCGAAGGCACCTGTTTGATGTGGCTGGATTGTCGTTCGTTAAAACTGGACGATGCCGCGCTCCGCGATTTTATGATCAACACGTGCGGCGTTGGGCTAAGCCCGGGGTTGCAGTTCGGTGAGCAGGGCAGCGGATTTATGCGACTGAACATCGGCACCCGCCGCGAACGTCTGGCAGAAGCCCTGACGGCAATCGAGGCGGGTATCAAAACGCTTTAACTGCTGCCCCGAACAGGCTGCGCCGGGGGCGAGCTTTGCAATTCACCTGGCAGAATCGCCTTAACCCGGCATTGCGGCGGTTCGCATCACTAAATAGCATCTTATTTGAACATTTTTTCGCCATCTTGCTATTGTCGGGATAGGAAAAAAACCGTTCAACCCCTACAATAGCGCACTTTTTTTCAGGTACCCGGCCAAACTATGAAATCCAATCCCACTGTCGGCTTTGTCAGCCTTGGTTGCCCCAAAAATCTGGTTGATTCCGAGCGCATTCTTACCCAATTACGGATGGAAGGTTACAACATCGTACCGACCTACAAGGATGCAGACATGGTGATCGTGAACACCTGCGGCTTTATTGATAGCGCCGTTCAGGAATCATTGGGCGCCATTGGTGAAGCCTTGAATGAAAACGGCAAGGTACTGGTTACCGGCTGTTTGGGCGCGAAAGAAGATGACATCCGTCAAATTCACCCGCATGTGCTCGGTATTACCGGCCCGCACGCCTACGAGGCGGTGCTGGGGCAGGTTCACCAGCATTTGCCACCCAGCCCGATACACAACCCGTTTGTTGACCTGGTGCCGCCGCAAGGCGTGAAACTCACCCCGCGTCACTACGCTTACCTGAAAATATCCGAAGGCTGTAACCACAGTTGCAGCTTCTGCATTATTCCGGACATGCGTGGCAAGCTGGTCAGCCGTCCTATCGGGCAGGTGATGGGCGAAGCCGAACGTCTGGTGAAAGCCGGTGTGAAAGAACTGCTGGTAATCTCCCAGGATACCTCAGCCTACGGCGTAGACATCAAACACCGCACGGACTTCTGGGAAGGCCGTCCGCTGAAAACCGATATGTACCAATTGGCCAGTGCGCTCGGCGAGCTTGGCGTATGGGTGCGTATGCACTACGTGTACCCTTATCCGCACGTCGACAACATTATGCCGCTGATGGCCGAAGGCAAAGTGCTGCCGTATCTCGACATTCCTTTCCAGCACGCCAGCCCGACATTACTTCGCAAAATGCGCCGCCCCGGTCAGGTTGAAAAAACGCTGGAGCGCATCAAAAACTGGCGTCAGCAAGTACCGAATCTGACATTGCGTTCTACTTTTATTGTTGGCTTCCCTGGTGAAACCGAAGACGATTTCCAGCAATTGATGGACTTTTTGCAGGAAGCGCAGCTGGATCGCGTCGGTTGTTTCCAATACTCACCGGTGGAAGGCGCCCGCGCCAATGAATTACCGGATCATGTACCGGACGAGATCAAGCAGGAGCGTTTTGACCGTTTTATGCAGTTGCAGCAAAAAATCTCGGCAGATCGCTTGCAGGCCAAAGTTGGCTCTACTCAACAAGTGCTGATTGATGAGGTTGATGAAGAAGGCGCTATTGGCCGCAGCTTCGCTGATGCGCCGGAGATTGACGGCAACGTGTATCTGAACGGTGAGCAAAATGTGAAGCCGGGCGATATGGTTCAGGTAAAAATCGAACACGCCGACGAATATGACTTGTGGGGATCTGTCGTTACCAAACAATGATACGACAGGGACTGATCATCGTTCTGTCTCGTCTATGCCTGCCTGTATAAAAAGTAGGATCAATTGCATGATCCCTCGCAGGTTGCTGACAAACTTCGAGCTGGCACAATGTGAGTTTGGCGTTAGGCTGTTTGTTCCAAAACTGTTAGTCAGGGGCGCCCGGCCAAGGATGACTCGTCAGAGCTACAGGGAATGTATTCATGCGTTTTTGGAACAAATAGTCTAATGACAAACGGACAGAGTGGCACCTACATAGTTTTCAAAAACAACACACCTTTCCAAAAATCCGAGGCGGATCATTTATTTGATCCGCCTGTTTTTTATTCCGCGCAACATACTTCCCAACGGCTTCCGTTAATGTTTCTTTACATTTTGCAAGAAACCAATGCTTGTGTTTCTTATTCTCAACACTAAGATCAAAAGCAGACTTTGCTAACGGAAAGTATTAAACCATGTTGTTCCCAACCCGAATAAGGACTCGCTGGGTCTTGCTCTGTATAGCGCTGCTGGGCTTGTTGCAGTTGCCGCCAATACAGGCAGCGGAGCGTATTGAGTCTGATCATGTCGTCATTACCTGGCTGGCTCCGGAGCAATTTGCTACCGGCAACACCACGCTGGGCATTCATTTCGAGCCGGACCCGGGTTGGCACGTCTACTGGCGCAATCCGGGAGATTCCGGCGCTGCTCCCCGTTTTTCCTTCAAAACCGAAAACATTGAAATTGGCGAAACGCGCTGGCCTTACCCGGCGCGCTTGCCGGTAGCGCATCTGGTTAACCTGGGTTACGAAAAAGATGTTGCCTATCTGTTTGATGCTCAGGTGGCTGATGCGCAAGTCGGCAACAACGGAAATGTGCATATAGAAGCCGATCTGGAATGGCTCGTGTGCAAGGAAGAATGCATCCCCGGTTTCGGCTTGCTAACGCTTGATCGTCCGGTGGCTGCGGCTGGCGAACAATGGTCGCAGGCAGCACAAGCGACTCTGCAGCGTTTTGATGCCCGTATTCCCCAATCTGCCAGCCAATCTCCCTGGAAAGTCACCGGCGCCCACTGGAGCGCTGCTGATTCCGCCTTGAGGGTTCAGGTGGAGCCGCAAGTTGAGGGCATTGACCTGGATACCATTGAAGCACCGGAAGCCTTTCCGCTGGATGGTAATTGGGTAGACCCTCATGCGCCAAAAGTAGAGCGCAGTGATAACGGCTTCGAATACCGATTCGTTACCTTGCCGGGCATGACCGCTTCAGCAACCACCGGGTTGGTCATCGCGGCCGATGGTATGGCGTGGGAGTTTCCGGAAATTCCGGTTGCTCAGGGCGCATTGAATCAGGGCAGTGGCGAAGGTGTTTCATTCTGGATTTTGTTGATCTCCGCGATTATTGGCGGCGCCATTCTGAATTTGATGCCCTGCGTGTTTCCGGTGTTGTCGATCAAACTCTTTAGTCTGATTCAAACACCGGGGCAGGGCGTGGCGCAGTCGAAGCAGCGCTTGCATGAAGGTTTGCTATACACCGCAGGTGTGCTGAGTACTTTCTTCGCGTTAGGCGCGGTGTTTCTGGCGTTGCGCGCTGGCGGTGCTGCTATTGGCTGGGGTTTCCAGTTGCAATCGCCGCTGGTGGTGTTCTTTTTAATTGTTTTGTTCTGGTTAATTGCGCTGGCCTTTCTGGGCAGTTTTGAGATCGGTCACCGCCTCATGCAGTGGGCGGGCGGAAGCCAGAGCAGTTCTTCTTTTATGACCGGTGTATTGGCGGTGTTTGTCGCCGCGCCTTGCACCGGTCCTTTTATGGGCGCGGCATTGGGTGCCGCCGCGACCTTGCCAGCCGCTTACGCGATGGCGATTTTTCTCGGCCTGGGGTTAGGACTGGCGCTCCCCTTTTTAATATTAACCGCCAGCCCGGCCTTGTCGTCCCGTTTGCCCAAACCCGGTGCCTGGATGGAGCGCTTGCGCCAATTCTTTGCCTTCCCGTTATTCGCCACCGTGTTGTGGCTGGTATGGGTATTGGCGCAGCTTACCGGTCAGCAAGCGTGGCTGGTGAGTGGTATCGCTTTGTTGTTGCTGGCTTTTGCGCTGTGGCTGGGTCAAACCGGCAGTAAACTCTGGAAGCTACTTGCCTGGATCCTGGCGCTGGTGGCGATTGTTTGGGCCGGGAACACCTTGAATCGCGGTTTTGGCGAACAACCGGGTGTAGCGGTTGACAGCGAATGGGCAGGTTACAACGCAGAAAACATTGCCGCCGCAAGGGTGGAGGGCAGAGCGGTGTTTATAGATTTTACTGCCGCCTGGTGCATTACCTGCCAGGTGAATAAAAAAGTGGTTCTGGACACTGACGCCGCCAATGCTATTTTTTCAGAACATGATGTATTACGCATCCGTGCTGACTGGACGCGTTATGATCCGGTGATAACAGAGGCATTGTCCGTATTAGGGCGTAATTCTGTGCCTGTTTACGCGTTCTACCCGGCGGACGGTGGTGCAGTTCAGGTGCTGCCGCAGATCCTTTCGCTGGATATGATCCGGGAACTGGTTCCTTGATAAACAAGCTTTTTTAATCCCACAGGAGAAACACGATGAAGACCATAAAAACCTTGCTTCGCGGTGTGGCGACTCTCGCACTGGCTTTACCTCTGTTTGCCAACGCGGCCGCTGTGCCTGGCAAAGCAGCTCCGGATTTCAGCGTAAACGATGCCGAAGGAAAAACCCACACCCTGGCCGACTACAAAGGTGACTGGCTGGTGCTGGAGTGGTTCAACAAGGACTGCCCCTATGTGAAAAAACACTATGGCAGCAATAACATGCAGAGCCTGCAAGAAAAATACACCGACCAGGACGTTAAATGGTTGACCATTATTTCTTCCGCGCAAGGCAAGCAAGGTTACCTGACTGCCGAAGAAGCGGTAAAAGAAGCCAAAAACCATAAGCTGGCTTCCAGCGCACCTTTCCTGTTGGATACCGATGGCAAAATGGGTAAAGCCTATGACGCCAAAACCACGCCGCATATCTTCATCATCAACCCGGAAGGCGTAGTCGTTTACGCCGGTGCGATTGACGATAACGATTCTGCCAACCCGGCAGTTCTGGCGGATTCCAAAAATTACGCGTCTGCTGCTCTGGACGAAGCTCTGGCTGGCAAGCCGGTAAGTACTCCGGTTAGCCGTCCTTATGGTTGCACCATCAAGTATTAATGGTTGCACTGCCAGGAACCCGGTGTTGCACCGGATTCCTGAATCCCGCTTTGGCATCCATCCTTCTGTTTCTGAAAACTTTATTTTTTATTCTTGTAATGCACTGATGTAAATCTGCTTGACGGCTTTTTTTTTCGGGCGCAGACTCATCTCCATTCTGTGTTCTACAGCCACTTCATGAACCCGCCTGCATGACCCTTTCGGACAACGACGATACGCTTACCGGTTCACCTCTACGTCAGGTGTCGGCAGTATTTTTGTTGCTGTGTTTGCTGGCCATTACCGCGCATTTTTCTACCGGCCAATCGGTACTGTCGGTTGCGGAATCCCGTTCGGGTAACACGCTTACTCACTGGAATAACGATCTTTCACTGGCTCAGCCAGGCACTGTGTGGCGTTTTTCTGCGATTGAGCAGGAGCGTTCCGAGTCGCCGAAAATCAGTGGCGTTGACCACCTTGCCAGTTTTCCGGATATCGATTTTTTATCCACTCAACAGCCAGCCTGGTTGTACCCGGTTACTACGCCGGCATTTCTGGCAGCAACCTTTTACCCTTCGCAAGCCCCGCCATCCTCTTTGCTCGTCTGACTTTTTAATATTGTTGTGAGTTTTCGTTTAAAAACCGGCGCTCTGGTGCAGGGATTTTTAACGATGATTTTTACAACCCGTTCAGTTATTCAGTTAGCGTTTTTTCTGCCCGCCGTGGCAGGAAGCGGAGGATCTATGTCATCACTGGCCAAGCGGACTGTCTGGTACAGTCTCATTATTATTATGGTTCTGCTCAGCGCGTTGCCTAACGTGCTGCCGGGATCAACCCTTGAAAAATTACCCGAGTGGTACGGCAGTAACAAAGTTACCAAAGGTCTCGACCTGCAGGGCGGCTCGCATTTATTGCTCGCCGTAGACGCCAGCCAGTTGGGTGTTAATGCCAGCCAAAGCATGGCCGAACAAATCACTGACACCTTGCGTGCCGATCAAATTCGTTACGCACCGCCAGTAGTCAATGGCAACCAAATTACAGTGCGCGTGCAACAGCAAGAGCAGGTTGCCGAACTGAAAAAAATTGCCCGCCAGCTGATTCGCCCGGCAGAAGGCACCACACCTTTGTACACCTTGAGTGACGTAGACAAAGGTATTCAACTGCAAGCCACCGAAGCGCGTGAAGCCTTGTTGATGAAAGATGCCGTTGAGCGCAGCCTTGAAGTGGTACGTCGTCGGTTGGATGAAACTGGCATGGTTGACCCTATTATTGCCCGTCAGGGTAAAGACAGCATTCTGGTGCAATTGCCAGGTGTTGATGATCCATCGCACATTCGCAAATTATTAGGCACCACGGCATCCATGCAATTTCACTGGGCTGCAAAAGGCAACGGTGGATTCGGGCAGGAAGCCGTAATGCGTGTTGAAGGGCAGCAGGAAGGCGAAACCTATGTGCTGGAGCGGAAAATTGCGCTGGCCGGTAAACATGTAAAAGATGCCAGTCTGGCGTTTAACCCGGACAGCGGTGAGCCGGTGGTCAACTTTAAACTGGATAAGGAAGGTGGTCGCAAATTTGGTGAAATGACCAGTGAAAACGTCGGGCGTGCGCTGGCGATTGTGCTGGATGACAAGGTGATTACTGCCCCGGTTATTCGCGGCGCTATTCCTGGCGGTAGCGGTGAAATCAGTGGTTCTTTCACCACCGCCGAAGCGCACGACCTTGCCTTGTTGCTTCGCGCCGGTGCCTTGCCTGCACCGCTGGATGTTATTGAAGAGCGTACCGTTGGCCCGGATCTGGGTAGCGATGCGATTGCCATTGGTATCAGTAGTGGTATTGCCGGTGCAATTCTGGTGCTGCTGTTTATGGTGGGCATTTACGGTTCATGGGGTTTTATTGCTTGCGTAGGTTTAACCATTAACCTTGGCATGATATTCGGTGTGTTAAGTGCGCTGGGTGCAACCATGACTTTGCCGGGTATTGCCGGCCTTATTCTGGTAACCGGCATGGCGGTAGATGCCAATATCCTTATCAACGAACGTATTCGCGACGAAACCCGGCGTGGCGCCAGTGCCGTAACCGCGCTGAAAAACGGTTTTCATAAAGCTTACAGCACCATTCTTGACTCCAACATCACTACACTGATTGCGATCGCGTTGTTGTTCCTGTTTGGCTCTGGCCCGATTCGCGGCTTTGCCATCACCATGGCGGTTGGTATTTTGCTGTCCATGTTTACCGCGATTTCTGTAACCCGTTTGATGATGGAATGGCGCGTTAACAAAATGGGCCGCCGCCCGCTGGAAATTTCTTCTCTGAAATGGCTGGAAAAAATTTCCCAGGGCAACACCATCCATTTTATGAAAGGCCGCTTTATCGGTTTGACGGTATCTCTAATTCTCTCCGTTGTGGCTGTGGGGTTGATGGCGAAACCCGGCTTGAATTACGGTATCGATTTCAGTGGCGGTAGCGTGCTGGAAATTCAAACCCAGAAAGCCAGCATTGGCGACTTGCGTACCGGCTTGCATGAGCGCGGCATTGAAGTGGCTATTCAGGAATTCGGCAGCGAAGGTAACTTTTTACTGCGTTTGCCCATGGCTGAAGCAGAAACCGTTAGCGGTGAAAATGCCATTCAAAACGTGCGCGAAAACGTTCAGGAAATTGCTGATGACGTGGTTTTCAAACGGGTGGAAATGGTTGGGCCGCGTGTCAGTGGTGATTTCGTAGACGCCAGTATTCTCGCCATTTTAATTGCCGCAGGCGGAATGGTTGCTTACTTGTGGGTGAGGTTTGAATCGCACTTCGCGCTGGGAGCAATGCTGACCTTGGCACTCGACCTGACCAAAACCATTGGCTTCTTTGTGCTGGCAGGTATCGAGTTTAACCTTACCGCGATTGCGGCGTTACTGGCGCTCATCGGCTATTCGGTTAACGATAAAATTGTGGTGTTTGACCGCATCCGGGAAAACTTGCGCATCTACCCGGATAAACCTTTGATGCAATTGTTTGACGAAAGTATTACGTCAACCCTGAGCAGAACCCTGTTTACCTCTTTCTCTACTTTTCTTGCCATTGTTCCCATGGCAATTTACGGCGGGTCAGCGGTGAGCAGTTTTGCCTTGCCCATGTTGTTCGGCATCGTGATTGGTACCAGTTCTTCTATCTGGATTGCATCGCCGATTGTTTTACTATTGGGTAATCGCAGAATACGCAAAGGGTTGGGGCAATTGCACAGCAGCCGTGAACAACGGCAGCAGGAAATAGATGCATTGCCCTGATCAACCCTATTTAGCGAGAAGTGGCGGGGGCTCGTGACGGAGCTCCTGCTTTTTTATCAGACGGGTTGCCCCCGACACCTTTTTACGAATTGGTGTCGGCTCGTTAAGCGCCGGGTTTAACTCCACAATAATCGGCTCGGCATGCGTTGGCTCTTTTGCCGCAATCAACTGTTGATACATCGCCTGATAACGCTGTGCACTGCGCTTCCAGGATAAATCCTGTTTCATACCATTACGCTGCAAATGCTGCCAGAGTTCCGGGTCGTGCCAGGCATCAATAGCGCGTTGCAGGCTGTAACGGAATTGATCGCCATTAAAGTCATGAAAGTCGAAACCGTTAGCGTGGGTGATATTGTCGCCATCGTAATTATCAATGGTATCTTTTAGTCCGCCCACCGCATGCACCACTGGCACCGTGCCGTACCGCAAGCTGTACATTTGATTCAAACCGCACGGCTCATAAGCTGATGGCATCAGAAAAATATCGGCACCGGCCTCAATCTGGTGCGCCATTTCTTCGCTGTAACCGGCGGTCATCGCCACCTGTCCCGGAAATTGGCTGGCCAGATGTTGCAGTGCTTCTTCGTAATGACGCTCGCCATTACCCAGCGCCACCAACTGGCATTTTTTATTGCGCAGCAGTTCGGGCAGGGCGTACAGAATCAGGTCAATGCCTTTTTGATACACCATGCGGCCGACAAAACCGGCCACCGGAATATCGTCGCTGACTTCCAGCCCGAAACGTTCTTGCATGGCGCGCTTGTTGATTTTTTTATCGGCCAGGGTAAAGCGGCTGTATTTCTTTGTCAGGTGCGGGTCTGTTGCCGGGTTCCACTCCTGAACATCCACACCGTTGAGAATGCCTTCAATATTGTACTGACGGGCACGCAACAAACCGTCCAGCCCCCAACCATAAAGCGGGGTTTGAATTTCATAGGCATAACTCGGGCTTACGGTGGTAATTTTGTCTGAAAAAACCAGGCCGCCTTTGATAAAAGCCAGTTTGCCAAAAAATTCCAGCCGCTCGGAGTTCCACCAACTTTCGGGAAGCGGTAAACGGAAAAAGGTATCTCTGGAAAACTCGCCGCGATAGGCGAGGTTGTGAATAGTAAATACCGTAGCGGGGCGGCCTGCCTGTTCACTCAGCAAGGGCGCGATCAACCCGGTTTGCCAATCATTGGCGTGCAGAATATCCGGCTGCCAATCAATCGGCGTGCGGTTCATGGCCAGCTCTTCGGCGACCCGGCAAAACAGGAAGTAGCGCTCTGCGTTATCAAACCAATCGTGGCCATCCGGCCCGCAGTAAAAATTGCCTTCCCGCTGGGAAAACGCCGGAACGTCCATCAACCACACTTTAACCCGGGTGCCGGGCAGGCGGGTTTCGTGCAAGGTGACCAGCTGGTTATTCACTGTCATTGTCATCAACGGCTTGATGCCAATTTCCTGCGCAATGCGCATGGAACTGGCATAAGCCGGAACCAAAACCCGAATGTCTACACTTTGCCTTGAAAGTGCCGTCGGCAAACTTGCCGAAACATCGCCTAAACCACCCGTTTTGCTCAAAGGGTAAACTTCACTGGTCACAAAAAGTACTTTTGTCATAAGGCGTCCTGTTCTATAAATATCCGGGTAAAAAAATCGGTAATCGTTGTCCTTTACGGTTGATGGGTTAGCGCCTTTTTTTCAAACCTTTTTCAACACAAAGCCGGCCAGTGGAGGCAGATCCAACTCAATGCTAAACAGATTATTGTGGCTTTCGTGGTCTTCCGCCGTCAGGGTGAAATGCTCACCGCCCTGGCGGGTAGAAAATATCACCTGGTAATCACCTGGCTCGGGAACCCCGAGGCGATAGCCGGGCTTGTAATGCTCACCAAAGTTGATAATCGCAATACTGAAATCGAATTCACTATTGCGCTGGAACGCAAGAATCGGCTCTTCCGGGTTGCTGCAATCAATCCATTGAAAACCGCGCGGCTCATAAGCCCACTGATGTAACGATGGCTCATCCCGGTAGAGATGATTCAGGTTTTTCAGGGTGTCCTGAATTTGACGGTGCGGCTCGGCATCCAGAAAATGCCAATCGAGTGACTGATAAAAACGCCACTCATTTCTTTGGCCAAATTCATTGCCCATAAACAGCAATTTGGCGCCGGGCCATGCATACATAAACAGATAGAGCAGTTTCAGGTTTTCGTATTGCTGATCAGGGTTGCCGGGCATTTTATGCAGCAGGCTGTGCTTCTCATGAACCACTTCATCATGGGAAAAGCTCAGCAGGAATTTTTCGCTCCAGGCGTAAAGCCCGCTGAAGGTCAAACGGTTTTGCGCATGAACACGGTCGGCCATGTGCGTTTGCATAAAGGCGAGGGTGTCGTGCATCCAGCCCATGTTCCACTTATGCGAAAAGCCCAGCCCCTGATCTTCAACAGGCGCGGTGACACCGGCCCAGGATGTTGATTCTTCGGCAATCACCAGCGTGCCGGGCTTTTGCTCCCGACAAATTTGCGTCAGCTCACGCAGGAAACTGATCGCTTCGAGGTTTTCATTGCCGCCATAAATATTGGGTAGCCAGTCGCCGCCTTCCCGTGAGTAGTCGCGGTACAACATGGACGCCACCGCATCTACCCGCAAACCATCAATGTGGTATTCGTCCAACCAGAAGAGGGCGCTGGCAAGGAAAAAGTTGCGCACTTCATTGCGCGCGTAATTGGGAATATAGGTGCCCCAGTCGAGATGTTCACCAAGACGCGAATCGGCATATTCATACAAGGCTGTGCCATCAAATCGCGCCAGCGCGTAATCATCGCGGGGGAAATGTGCCGGTACCCAATCGAGAATGATGCCAATGCCTTGTTGGTGCAGATGATCTACAAAGTAACGAAAATCATCCGGCGAACCGAAGCGGCTGGTTGGCGCGTAATAGCCGGTGGTCTGGTAGCCCCAGGAATCGTCCAGCGGATATTCGGTAATAGGCATCAGCTCAATGTGTGTAAAGCCGAGGTCTTTAACGTAGGCGGCTAAACGGTGCGCCAGCTCACGATAATTCAGGTAGTTGTTGTGCTCATCCCGCTGCCACGACCCCAGATGCACTTCATAAATGGATAAAGGCTTGTTGAACGCCTGCGTTTCGGTGCGGCTGTCCAGCCATTGCTGGTCGTTCCATTGGTATTCGGTAGGTGCAGTAATAATAGAAGCGTTATTCGGGCGCATCTCAAAAGCGCGACCGTAGGGGTCGGTTTTCAGCAGGTGATAACCATCCTGACGGGTGATATTGAATTTATAGAGCATGCCGGCGGTAAGGTCGGGCACGAAAGTTTCCCACACACCGCAATCGGTAACCCGCTGCATAGGGTGCGCGAAAATATTCCATTGGTTGAATTCACCGCTGACGCTGACGTGTTTTGCCGCCGGCGCCCACACCGCGAAGCGTACGCCATCAACATTACCTTCGCGGTGTAAATGTGCACCGAGAATGTCCTGAATTTTAAGATGGTGCCCGGCATGGAACATTTGCAAATCCGATTTGCTCATTGCTGGTGCAAATCCAAAAGCGTTGCCAGCAGATGGCGCATCGAAAGCCAGCGAGAGCGGCTTGAGGTAACGGTTGGCGAAACTGGTCGCATCAATTTTAGGCGTTGCTATAGCCTTCTTTTCTTTCCGTGAACGAACGCTGTTACCGGCCAATACCGAGACGCTATTGGCGGTGGATTTTTCTGCCAGTGCACTTTTCGTTGCAAATAAAACAACGTTGTTTTTGTGCTTTACTGACTCTTCGGAATATATGCTTGAGACATCCGCTTTACTCATCATTTTCCCGCTTCGTTTGTTAAATCAGGCACTTGCCTGATAAATGTTAAAAATTCCCCACCTGTTAATGCCAATGCTTGAATATCACCACCTTTAATTGTGGCTGCCTTGCTGTGACAAGGTCATGACATAAAGCAAAAATTGGCAAGAAAGTATTGCACAGAAAAATCCCATCCGAGGGAATAAAGCTGGCACGATAGTTTCTTGGAGTTATTCTTGTGTATGAGTTCACATTGAAAGCTCACAACGGGATTTATTACCAAAATAAATACTGTGGTCATGAAAATCCGTTATTTTTAAACAAGAAAAACAACTGCTAACAGGGGCTATGCATAAACAGTGCCCGAATTATTTAAAGTTATTTCTGGTGTGGGAAATGTATTATGACCAAGGCGTTAAAAACTTCTGTTGTCCTTTATTGGCACATGCATCAACCTGATTATCGGGATGCCGCTACTCGTGAGTATTATTTTCCCTGGACCTATTTGCATGGTCTTAAAGACTATGTGGACATGGTTGCGCATCTTGAAGCAGTACCCCATGCGAAAGCGGTTTTTAATTTATCGCCAGTGCTGCTGGAGCAGATTGACGACTATGCGCAAAATTTGTTGGCATGGGAAAAGGAACGGCGTCCCATTCGGGACGAAATTCTTGCCGCCCTGGTTGCCGAGCAATTGCCCGAACCCGGCTCGGAAGAATTTTTTGACCTGGCACATAAATGTTTGCGAGCCAATCGCCAGCGCATGATCAAACGCTTCCCGGCTTACCGCTGGCTGGCGGACACGCTGGAAAGCGTGAAAGAAAACGAACCGCTGGGAAGCTATCTAAGCCCGCAATTTCTTTCCGATTTACTGGTGTGGTACCACCTGTCCTGGATGGGCGAAACCGTGCGGCGGGAAAATACGCTGATACAAAGCCTGCAAGAAAAAGCGGGTGGCTTCACACTGGCTGACCGCCATGCTCTGGCGGGGCTGATTCGGGAACTGTTGGCTGGCATTATTCCACGCTACAAAACCCTGCTGGAGCAGGGACAAATTGAAATATCCATCAACCCCTACTCGCATCCCATTTTGCCCTTGCTGCAAAGCTTCAATAGCGCCAGGGAAGCCATGGCCGACGTGACGCTGCCCAACCGCGAATATATTGGCGGCTGGGAGCGCACTTTATGGCAGCTGGATAAAGGTTTGGCGACTTACGATTTTTTCTTCGGTGGTCGCCCCAGCGGTTGCTGGCCATCAGAAGGCGCATTGAGCGAACAAACGCTGGTGGCTTTACAGCGCAAAGGGTTTCGCTGGGCTGCCAGTGGTGACTCGGTGCTGCGCAACAGTTTGAAATCAGCAGACAATATAGCGGCCCACCCGGAATTGATTGATGACCCGGAGTTTCTCTATCAACCGTTTCAGTTTGCCGGTGTTCCTGTGTCGTGTTTTTTCCGGGACGATGCGCTTTCAGACACCATCGGTTTTCATTATTCCAATTGGCACGCCCAGGATGCCGTTAACGATCTTATTCACCGGCTGGAAAAAATTGCCGAACACGCTCGCGGCGGAAAAGAGCTGATCATCCCTATTATTATGGATGGTGAAAATGCCTGGGAATATTTCCCGGAAAATGCCTACGAGTTCCTGTCCAGTTTATATCAGCGCCTGGCTGACCACCCCGGCTTGACGCTGAGCACCTTTGAACAATGGCTTGATAAATCCAAGCCGGTAACCCAGTTGCCGCGCCTTACGGCGGGTAGCTGGGTCTACGGAACCTTCTCCACCTGGATTGGCGATACTGACAAAAATAAAGCCTGGTGGATGCTGGTGCAGGCGAAAGATCAATTTGATCGCATCCAGAAAGATGCCTTTTCGGTAGACGAGTGGTTACTGATTGAAGAACAGCTCGCCCTTTGTGAAAGTTCTGACTGGTTCTGGTGGTTTGGTGATTACAACCCGGCGGAAAGTGTGCGCGATTTTGATTACCTGTTCCGCAAACACCTCACCAACCTTTACCACCTGATGAAGGTGGAGCCACCGGTTTACTTGCAGGAAGTGATTGGCACCGGGCAGGGCGACCCTGCCAGTGGCGGAGTCATGCGCAAAGGCCATGTAGAGGATTAACGTGTGACGCCAACCGGAACCACATCAACAGACAAGGTATTACAACGTCGGCGTGCTGGCGTTTTGCTACACATTTCCTCACTGCCTTCGGCCAGCGGTTGCGGTACCCTGGGGGAATCCGCTTACCGTTTTGTTGATTTTCTGGCAGAGGCAGGCGCCACCGTTTGGCAAACCTTGCCGCTGGGGCCGGTAGACGATGACTTGTCGCCTTATAAAAGCATTTCTGCCCACGCCGGCAACGACCAGTTTATTGATGTTGAATTGATGAAAAAAAATGACTGGCTGCCGGAAGGGTTTCACCCGGAGGGCGACAGTTACCACTGGCCAGCCGTTGCTGATACTGCTTTTGAGTATTTTCTCTCTGCCGCCCATTCACTCTCGACAGAGCGCCGTAAAGCTTATGATATTTTTTGCATAGAGCAGGCGTTCTGGTTAAGAGATTACGCGTTGTTTTGTTGTTTGAAAAAATACCATGACAACAAGCCCTGGCATCATTGGCAAAAAGTCTTTGCCTCTCGCGACAGTGGCGCGTTGCAGCAATTTTCAGTCGATCACCAGCAGGCGCTCCAACGGGTCTACTTTGAGCAGTTTGTATTTTTTCATCAATGGCAGGCACTGAAACACTACGCCAATCAAAAAGGAATTTTTTTATTTGGTGATATCGCTATCTTTGTCGCCCACGATAGCGCCGATGTATGGGCCAACCCTGCGTTATTTCAGTTGGACGGGCAGGGTAATCCGATAACCGTTGCCGGTGTGCCGCCGGATTATTTTTCTGAGTACGGCCAGCACTGGGGCAACCCGCACTACCACTGGCAAGTGATGCAAGACAGTGGTTTTAAATGGTGGATTCAGCGCATTACGACCCAGCAACACTGTTTTGACATTATTCGTATTGATCACTTTCGCGGGCTGGAAGCCTTTTGGGAAATCCCCTGGCCCTCCGAAGATGCGCGCCAGGGTTGGTGGACGCCAGCACCCGGCGAGGCTTTGTTAAGCGCGATCTTTCAGGCCTTGCCGGAGGTGGAGCTGGTGGCTGAAAACCTCGGTGTTATCACCGTCGACGTGGAAAACCTGCGTAAAAAATTTGGCCTTGCCGGTATGGCGGTGCTGCAATTCGGCTTTGATGGCAACGCGGAAAACCCGCACCTGTTGCATCAACAGGAAGTTCAACAAGTGGTTTACACCGGCACCCATGACAATGCGACATCGCGGGAATGGTACGAATCACTGGACGAAAACACCCGGTCGGCGATCACCGATTACTTGTTCAATTCGTCGCAAACCATGCCGGGCTTGTTAATCAATGCGGCGCTGTCATCGGTGGCCAAACTGGCGATTATTCCTATGCAGGATTTGCTGGCGCTGGGGAGCGAAGGGCGCATGAATACACCGGGCACGGTGGGTAAAAACTGGAAATGGCAATTTGACTGGCAGCAGGTTTCGCCTTCATTGGCCTCGGAGCTACACAGCGCCATTCATCGGTATGGTCGATAAACGCGTTTACTTTGTGTCAGCCAGCAGATTCGCATGCCAGCGAAGCCTGCACTATAGTGAAAGACGCGAAGGGATATCGCGTTGACTACAGGGAGTCGGTTATACCTTCATTCGACACACCCGTTAACCGTACAACAGAGGGATTTTCTATGAAATTTTTTCACCGGATTGCGTTGGCAAGCGTTGCCGTTGTGGCACTGGCCGGATGCAGTCGTGATGACCCCGATCATCGCAATGACCCGAATAAAACGCCTACCGAAAATCGTGCCGAGCAGCTGAAAGAAGATGTCAATCAGGCGGTAGACAAAGCTGCGGATAAAACCCGCGAATGGTCCAGCCAGGCGGCAGAAAAAGCGGGAGAATGGAAAGATGACGCCGCCGATGCCACTCGCGACTGGTCAGACAAGGCCGCTGAATCCGCCCGACAAGCGAAAGAAAGCGGCAGCCGCAATCTTGAAAAAGCGGCCGATGCTGTGTCTGAAAAAGCCGGTGAGTGGAAGCACGACGCCAAAGAGGCCGGTCGTGAAAGTGGCGAATACCTGAAAGACAAATCCCACGAAGCCCGCGATGCGGTGGTGGATGGTGTTGAAAAGGTTCAGGAAGATCTGGAGTAATATCGGGCTTTGGCTTAACAGAAAATTCGCGTAACACTTAAGTTGAGCCTGGGGTTATCTGAACAGGGGTAATCTGAACAGGATTGACCTGAAAAAGCCGGTGATTCCCGCGTTGGCGGCGAGAATCACCGGCTTTTTATTGGTTCCAGTCAATCAGTTTTTAGCGGTACTCAGTACCAGGTTGTCATTGAGTTCCGGGCCACCACCGCGATTACCGCTGCCGGCAGCAATATACAGCTTGCCGTTTAAAACAGTCGCCTGGGTTCCGTGTCGGCCCACCGGCAAGGATTGCAAGCTGCTCCATTGTTCGGTAACCGGATCGTACATTTCTACTTCATCGTGCGCGACCACCTGGTTGACGCTTTCACCGCCTATCACCAGCAGCTTGCCATCCATTTCAATCGCTGATGTACCGGCGCGCTGGGTCGGCAGGGGGGCTTTCAAAGTGCTCCAGCGTTTTTCTGCAATGTCATACACATCCACCAGCGCTACCGTCAGCGACATCACTTCGCCGGTATCGTGGGATGAGGTGCGACCGCCTGCCGCGTAAATTTTTCCATCAATCACCACTGCATGAAAATGGTCGCGTGCATGGGGCGCATCGGCAAGTTGTGTCCATTTGCCGGTCGCCGGGTCAAATACATCCAGCCAGCTGACAAAGCCACTCATGTGGCCGCGTGAATTACCGCCGACTACATAAATCAAGTCGTTATGCACTACCACACCGGCAGTGCCGCGTTGCCGATCCGTGGGAATGGCTGCGCCGGTAGACCATTGGTCGGTGGCAGGATCATAAATCAGCACATTGGCAATCGGTGGTTCTTCCGGAAAACCGCCGGTCAGCGCGCCAATTACATACAGTTTGTTGTCGTAAGCGACTGCCTGAAGGTGGTGAATTTCCATCGGTGGCTGCTTGCCCAGGCTCCATTTGCCGGTGGCAGGGTCATAAATATCCAAGGGTCGGTCACCCCGGCCCCCGATCAAATACAAGCGGTCGCCCACGGCAACAAAACCATTTTCATGGCGTGCGGTGGGGGCTTTTTTGGATTCTACGGTGTGCCAGCGCCAGGTTTTTGCATCCGCCACAGCCGCTTTGATGGTTTGCGGGCTGGTTACCCCGGCGGTGACGGCCGGCGACAGCAAGGCCAGGCTGGCAGACAATAAAAGAGCGCTTAACAGGCGCTGTCGGAAAACCAATGGGGTATTTGGCATGGTGAGCTTCCTTTTATTTATGAAAATTTTCCTGATTGTACAGCCTTGGTAAAGCTAGGAACTGTGACAGGCTTCATCTGTTTCCGCCTCTGCCAGAAAATCTATATTTGGACAAAAATTAAATATAAGTCTATTATTGTTTTGTGTAACACATCAGGGGGCTTTATGAGTCACGCAGCCATACAAACGACCAATCGCCAGCTGGCCAGCGCAGGGCTGAAAGCGGCGTTCGCCATCCTCAACAAATGGGGCTGTAGCGCGGAACAGGCTATGGCCATACTCCGGCTGCCCAAAGCCACTTACTACAAGTATTTCCGCGATCCGGAATCCGCCCGTTTGAATGAAGACCAGCTGGAACGCTTGAGCTATCTGGTGAACATTCATGCGCATTTGCGGTTGTTGTTTGAAAACCCGGAAAACCAGTATGGTTTTATGAGCATGAAGAACAATAACCCCTTCTTTAATGGCCGCTCTCCGCTGGAGGTTATTGCCACCGGTTCGTTTGCCGCTTTGTATGAAACCCACCAGCGTATTGACGCGCTGCGAGGCGGGCAGTGGTAAAGGTTGCCGAAGCACTGCCTGCTATCGCGCTGGAAACCAAAGAATGTTTCCGCCTGGTGAATACCCGATTCCCGCCGATTGCCCTGTTTGATGACGTCGCCGATGCGGCAGATTTCGAGGCGCTGTTTGCTCTGCAAGCCTTAACCAATCCCCGCCTGCAAAATGAAGTGGGCAACCTGAATAGGGTGGCGCGAGAGGAAATGCCGTTTGGTATTCGCGGTTGTTCTTACGCGGTTGCGCCCTTTACCCATGTTAACCCCGATGGCAGCCGCTTTAGCGCGGGTGATTTTGGCGTGCTCTATCTGGCCGATACCGCAGACACGGCGATTAAAGAAGTCAGGCATCACCAGCAACTTTACTGGACCGCAGTTGAGGGCTTGAAGTATGACCGCATGTTATTCCGGGTTTTACTCTGCGCCTTCAATGCGCCAGCCCTGTACGATGCCACGACCATTGCGCCGGATCAGCCGATCTATAGCGCTACCGACTACAGCGCCAGCCGCATTCTGGGCAGTCAGTTAAGAGAGCAGGGTTATTCCGGCATTCAATACCATTCAGTGCGTAACACCGGCGCAACCTGCTGGGGATTGTTCACGCCGAAAGTCGTCACGGACATCATCCCTTCCGCTCTGGTTGAGTTTGTCTGGCAGGGTGATGCAATGGGCGAGGTGAATTTTTTAACGCAGGTGAAGCTGTAAAAACCGATAGCAGCAATCATCAGAGGCGGGCTTGTTTCCATGGGCTGCGCCGTTAACCCAACTGTGAAAACAAGCTCAGCTGCTCGCCTTGTTTGGTTTTCGCATCATCCAGCCGAACCCCCACACCGATAAGCCGTACCGGTTTGCCGCCGCGAGCAAAGGCTTGTATGCAAAGTTCGCGGTAGCCTTCAAGTGTCATGGGTGCGCCCGCTTGCTCCAGGGTAGTTTGAGTAAAATCGTGAAATTTGAGTTTTATAAAAGGCTTGCTTGCGTGGTATTCGCCTTTCAAACGGATGATGCGGCCATCCAGCTCATCAAGTAGCGCGGGCAGGGCCTCTATACAGGCGTCCAGATTTGGTAGGTCGTGATCGTAGGTGTTTTCTACGCTGACCGATTGCCGTTTGCGCTCTACCTCCACCGGACGATCATCAACGCCACGAGCCAGCGCCCACAAGCGTTCCCCGAAAATGCCCATTTCCCGCACCAGATCGGCTTTGCCCCATGTCTTTAAATCCGCGCAGGTCTCTATGCCCAGATTATTGAGCCGCTGGGCAGTTACCCGGCCAACGCCGTGCAAAATTTTAACCGGCAAGGCGGCCACAAAGGCATCAACCTCATGCGGCAAAATGACTTTGAGGCCGTCCGGCTTGTTCCAGTCACTGGCTATTTTTGCCAGAAATTTGTTGGGCGCCACCCCGGCAGACACGGTAATGCCCTGGCTTTGATGAACACGGCGGCGAATATCCTGAGCGATCAGTGTGGCGCTGCCTTTGCAAGCCGGGCTATCGGAAACATCGAGATAGGCTTCGTCCAGCGACAAGGGCTGAATCAAGGGCGTGTAATCCGCAAAAATCGCCTGAATGGCGGCTGACACCTCGCGATAAACCGCCATGCGAGGCGGCACAATTAACAGCTGAGGACAGAGCTTTTTTGCCTGGGCGGAGGGCATTGCAGAATGGATACCGTAGGCGCGCGATTCATAATTACAGGTGGCCACAACCCCGCGCTTGCCCGCATCACCACCCACTGCAATCGGCCGTCCACGTAATGAGGGGTTGTCGCGCATCTCAACTGCGGCGTAAAAACAGTCGCAATCGATATGAATAATTTTTCGTTGGTGGTTATCCATAGCGCTCACATTGACAGGGTGAACAGGGGTGGCAGGCCAAGCCGAAGTGCTGGATGGATAGACAGGTTATCAGATTGAAGGAAGGCTGTCATGAGTCCTTGCCAAAACCGGCAGCGCCTGGCAATTGATGAGCAAAGCTCATTAAAGCATCCCGATTTTCGTCATTAATAAATAAACGGGATGCTTCTATGCTGGATGCAGACCATACAGAAGCCTCTTAAAACAGGAAATGACGGATGAACAATGAAGCCCAACGCCCTGCATCAATAAAGGAAGACGCGGATACCAATCGCCGGAAATTTTTAATAAACACCGGTATGTTCAGTGCTGCCCTGGCCGCCGCGCCGGCGGCTCTTGCGCTGCCACAGAGTGAAGCTTCCGGGCGCGGTGCCGTGCCGCAGGCAGTAAACAAGCGCAGGTTAGGGGCGCTGGAAGTTTCTGCTATCGGGCTGGGCTGCATGAGTATGACCAGCGAAAGCTATAACCCGCCAAGAGCCAAAGCTGAAATGATCCCGGTCATACGCCAGGCGGTAGAGCGCGGGGTAACTTTTTTTGATACCGCCGAAGTGTACGGCCCGTTTAGTAATGAAGAATATGTCGGTGAAGCGCTGGCGCCGGTAAGAAATCAGGTCGTTATTGCCAGCAAATTTGGTTTTCAATTTGAGCAAAACACCAGCACCGGGCGAAACAGCCGACCGGCACATTTGCGCAAAGCCGTGGAGGGCATGCTCAAGCGTTTGAAAACCGACCGGATTGATCTTCTTTATTTGCATCGCATAGACCCTGAAGTGCCGGTTGAAGAAGTGGCAGAAGTTGCTCGACAATTTATTCAGGAGGGCAAAGCACTCCATTTTGGCCTTTCAGAAACTTCCCCGGATACCTTACGTCGCGCGCACGCCATACAACCGGTGGCAGCACTGCAAAGCGAGTATTCAATATTACAACGAACGCCTGAAAATCAAATTCTGGCAACCTGCGAAGAACTGGGCATCGGATTTGTTCCCTGGGGGCCCGTGTGTCGTGGCTTTTTGGCGGATAAGTTTGATGAATGGTCAAGGTTTTCAGAAGAATCGCGGCTGTCGCAAGTTCCCTATTTCACGGCGGACGCGTTACAAAAAAATATGGCCTTATTAAACCTGGTAAGACATTGGTCTGACCGAAAAGGCGTAACGCCCGCGCAGTTTTCATTGGCGTGGTTGTTGGCTCAAAAACCCTGGATTGTGCCCATTCCCGGCACCACAAAAACCCATCATATGAATGAAAATCTTGGTGCTTTGGAGGTGACATTTTCCAGTGCCGAATTAAAAGAATTTCGCACCGCGTTCTCAGCCATTGAACTGGAAGGTGTGCGCTCGCCAGAGTCTGCGCTGACGGATTTGTAGTTATTTTTCTGCCTCTGTTGCCAGATTACATGTGGGTGCTTACAAGGCCTTTGCAGAACATTTTCCGGAGCAAAGAAAAATTAAGCCAACTACCTCAAAGATTTTGTCGCGCAGAAGCCGGGCATCATGGAGCATGGTTAACGGTTGGCTGCAAATATTGACTCAGTGCTGAGCACATGATCCTGTACCGGTTAGCCGGAATGGTTGTTATAAAAACTCGCAACTTCGCACCAATAACCTATCTATTGAAATTCTATAAAAATGAAAAATTTATTAAAAATTTTCAGCGGCTTATCGTTGGCGCTGTGTCTTATGCCGGTTAGCGCTACAGCAATTTCCACAAGTAATGAGAGGTCAGTTATGGCGGATGAAGATAAAACCTTTTTAAATGAAGAAAGTACGGTTGAAGAAGAGGTCAAGACCGTATTTCGTCGCATCTATGCCGCCATGCTTGAAGCCGATACCGTCGCTCTGGCCGCATTGCTTGACGAAAATTTTACACTGACTCATATGACGGGGCGCCTTCAGCAGAAACACGAGTGGCTCGCCGATATAACAGCGGGGCGCATGATCTATCATGCGGTAACAGAAGTTTCTTCGACGGTTCGTATCGCGGACAATGTGGCGGTGCTCGTGGGGCGAGACGTCGTAAATTCGACAATCTACGGCGGGCGCGGTCAATGGAACCTGCAATTGACCACTGAATTTACCAAGCGCGATGGTCAATGGATGGCAACCCGCATGCTGGCAACCACCTTTCGCTGACTCTGATTTGCCCTCTTGTCGCAGGAGCAAGGGCGTTAATGACGTTAACGCGCTTTTCTGCTTGTATAAATTCCAACCGGTTCACGCCTGCTTCACTGAGATGCTCCCCGCCATAAAATAGAAGCTATAGTTATTGTCCCAACTTTCTCTATTTAAGGATCACTCATGAATAAGTTTGGTTATGTCCTGACGCTTGGCGCTGCCCTGGGGTTGTTGTCGGCCTGTAGCGATAGCGATAACGGAAACAGCGCAAGTAGCGCTGCTGTGGTGTCCTCCGTCGCCACGTCTTCTTCGGTGTCCAGTGTAATACCGCCAGAGGAAACACCGGCCGAGTCATTCACCACGACCGAAGTAACCAAATTCACGGCGCCCTGGGCGATGACCTTTTTGCCGGATGGCCGCTTGCTGGTAACGGAAATGACCGGCAGTTTGCATGTGTACAACCCGGCCAGCGATACAAAGAGCGAAATTAGCGGCGTACCGGAAACTGATCGCGTTAGCCAGGGCGGCCTGGGTGATGTTGTGCTGCATCCGGATTACGCCACCAACTCGATTATTTACATCAGCTACGTAGAAAAAGACGATGACCTGTTGGGGGGCGCAGTAGCGCGCGCGCGTTTGGAGCTGGATGAAAACGGCGCAGGTTCACTGGAAGATCTTGAAGTGATCTGGCGTCAGGTGCCTAAAACCACGGGCGAAGGCCATTTTGGCTATCGCATGATTTTTGACGCTGAAGGCATGCTGTGGATCAGCTCCAGTGAGCGCCAGAAATTCGATCCGGCGCAGGACATGAATAGCAATCTCGGTAAAATTATTCGCCTGAATGACGACGGCAGCGTGCCTACTGATAATCCCTTTGTCGGACAAGGTGAAATTGCATCCCAGGTCTGGTCGTTGGGGCATCGTAATATTCTCGGTATGGCCTTTGCCGCCGATGGTCGTTTATGGGCGCACGAGATGGGGCCAAAAGACGGCGATGAACTCAATTTGATTGAGAAAGGTGTTAACTACGGTTACCCGATTGTGTCCAATGGCAACCACTACGATGACACGCCCATCCCGGATCACAGCACCCGCCCGGAATTCCGCGCGCCGCTGATCACCTGGACGCCGGTGATCTCTCCGGCAGGCTTTATCATTTACGACGGCAACCTCTTCTCGCAATGGAATGGCAGCGGCTTTATTGGTGGCCTGTCTTCCCAGGCGCTGATTCGTGTTGAGCTCGACGGCGAGACGGCGCGCGAAGCGGAGCGTTTTGATATGCAGCGCCGCATCCGCGAAGTGGAGCAGGGGCCGGATGGCGCCATCTGGCTGCTGGAAGACGGCAACCGCGGCGGCAATGGCTGGTTGCTGAAGCTGACCCCGACTTCTTCCAGAGAAGGCCCACTGTAATAATATTCCGTTTAATAAGGCCAACAGGCTTGCGGGTGGTTTCGGACCACCCGCAAGCTTCCCAGTAAAACGCCAGCCATGATGGCGGGTGATGTTGAGATTGTTCTCCCTCACTGATAAAGTGCGCCTGCTTTTTTTGCCCGGCAACCTGTCATTATTATTGCCTGTGTCAACCTTGGCCCAAGGCCGATGTGAATACCCTCCGCCTTATTGTTTATTCCCTGCTGATAGTTCTTTAACGCTGGCGCCCGCCGGTGTTTTGCTATTGCTTTGCTTGTTTCAATGACTATCGCTATTGGCCTGTGTTCGCCGTCGGGCCACCGGTGGCGATGGTTATTGGTTATCCGGATTTATTGCATGCTGAAAAATTTACAACACAGTTGGTTTTCCAACCTGCGCGGAGATTTACTTGCCGGTCTCGTCGTGGCGCTGGCGTTAATCCCCGAGTCGATCGCGTTTTCTATCATTGCCGGTGTTGACCCTAAAGTGGGGTTATATGCTTCGTTTTGTATTGCGTTGGTTATCGCGTTTGCCGGTGGCCGCCCGGGGATGATTTCGGCCGCAACCGGCGCCATGGCGCTACTGATGATCACGCTGGTAAAAGAGCATGGCTTGCAATATTTGCTGGCCGCTACCTTGTTAACCGGTGTGATTCAAATTGTGGCTGGCTATTTGCGAGTGGGCGATTTGATGGGGTTTGTTTCGCGCTCGGTGGTGACCGGCTTTGTTAATGCGTTGGCGATTTTGATTTTTATGGCACAACTGCCGGAGCTGACGGATGTGAGCTGGCACGTGTACGCCATGACGGCGCTGGGCCTCGGTATTATTTATCTATTCCCTTATGTGCCCCGCATCGGGAAAATTATTCCCTCGCCGCTGGTGTGTATTATTGTGCTCACGCTGATTGCCATCGTCGCCAGGCTGGACATCCGCACGGTGGGTGACATGGGCGAGTTACCGGATACCTTGCCGATTTTTCTCTGGCCCAGCGTGCCGTTAACCCTTGAAACCTTATGGATCATCCTGCCGTATTCGCTGCCGCTGGCGATCGTCGGTTTACTGGAATCGCTGATGACCGCGACCATTGTTGATGACATGACCGATACCAAAAGTGATAAAAACCGGGAGTGCAAAGGGCAGGGCGTGGCGAATATTGCTTCGGGCCTGATGGGCGGAATGGCCGGTTGCGCGATGATTGGCCAGTCGGTTATCAACGTAAAATCCGGTGGCCGTACGCGCTTGTCGACCTTGAGTGCCGGGGTGTTTTTGCTGGTGATGGTGGTGTTTCTTGCCGACCTTATCTCCATTATTCCCATGGCCGCGCTGGTGGCGGTTATGATCATGGTGTGTATCGGTACTTTCAATTGGTCTTCGGTTATTAATTTGAAAAGCTATCCGCTCTCTACCAATATTGTCATGCTGACGACGGTAGCGGTTGTGGTTGCTACTCACAATCTCGCTTACGGTGTTTTTGCCGGCGTGCTATTAGCCGCGTTGTTCTTTGCCAATAAAATCAGCCATTACATGGCAGTTGAATCCGATGTTAATCAGGATAAAACCCTGCGTACCTACCGGGTTATCGGCCAGGTATTTTTTCGCTCTGCGGGCAAGTTTGTTACCTGTTTTGACTTCCAGGAAGAGGTAAAAGCCGTGGTTATTGATGTGACCCGGGCACACTTCTGGGATATCACAGCAGTATCCGCGCTGGATAAGGTGGTGATGAAATATCGCAGGCAAGGCGTAGTGGTGGAAGTTATCGGTTTAAACGAAGCCAGTGCCACTATCGTTGACAACTTTGGCGTGCACGACAAACCGGATGCGCTGCAGCGAATGACGGATCATTAAAATTTCCCGCTAGCAGGATCATTGTCATAATGTTCGTTTTAAATGCCCGTATTTAACCCGATAGCATAAGGTGATGACGAACACGACCCGCATTGACCACCGTCCCTGGGCGGTGTTTTGGATATTTCTGCGTTTGGGCATGACCTCATTCGGCGGGCCGATTGCCCATTTGGGTTATTTCCGTGATGAGTTTGTGGTGCGGCGGCAGTGGCTTGGCGAGCAAAGCTACGCGGACCTTGTTGCCCTCTGTCAATTTTTGCCGGGGCCGACCAGCAGTCAGGTCGGGATGGCGCTAGGCCTTTCACGTTGCGGTTATACCGGCGCACTCGCGGCATGGACAGGCTTCACGCTGCCGTCCGCTATCTTGCTGATACTGTTTGCGCTGGGCATTAATCATTACGGCGATGCCATGTCTGCTGGCGTGCTGCAGGGGTTAAAAGTGGCGGCAGTGGCGGTGGTGGCACAGGCGGTGTGGGGCATGGCGCGTCATCTTTGTCCGGATGTATTACGCGTCTTTCTTATGCTGGTAGCAGCCGCTTTTGTTCTGCTTCTGCCATCGGTGTGGGGTCAACCGCTGGTGATTATTCTGATGGCAGCGGTCGGTATGTTGCTGTTTAAACCGGCGATGAACACGCCGCTCACGCCATTGCCGATCATGGTAGGAAGAAACGCCGGGCTGATATGGTTGGGCCTATTCTTCAGTTTACTTCTGGGGCTACCGCTACTGGCTTTGCTGTTCCCGAGCCAGACACTTTTGATGGTGGATGCCTTTTATCGGGCTGGCGCACTGGTATTCGGCGGCGGTCATGTGGTGTTGCCGTTGTTGCAAGCTGAGGTGGTGCCTGCGGGTTGGGTTGACCAGCAATCCTTTTTAGCCGGCTACGGTGCTGCTCAGGCCATTCCCGGCCCTTTGTTCAGCTTTGCCGCTTTTCTTGGCGCTGCCAGTAGCGGCTGGTTGGGCGGATTCATCTGTCTGGTAGCGATTTTCGTCCCTTCTTTCCTGTTGATTGTCGGTGTGCTGCCTTTTTGGCAACAACTGCGGGCGAATGCGCGCATGCAGGCGGCGTTGTGTGGTGCCAATGCGGCGGTAGTGGGTTTGCTGCTGGCGGCGCTTTATCAACCGGTATGGACCAGCGCCATTCAAGGCCCGCAGGATATAGCGCTTGCCGCGGCAGCGCTGGCAGCTTTAATGATAGGGAAGCTACCGTCATGGTTGGTGGTTATGGCCTGTGGTATCGCGGGGTGGGGCTTTAGCGCAGTTTTATAGTGTTCCGGCTGCAAGCGTTAACGAGGAGTATTGGCGAGTGACGGGCAAATCGGATTATACTGTACATTAATACAGCTACTCGCCAATCGACAACCGCCGGAGAAAAACAGGTTTATGCTCAAACATGTTCAGTTGCCCGCGGTGATCGTTGATATCGAAACGACAGGGGGCAATGTCACTTACGATCGGATTACCGAAATCGGCATTGTAGAAGTGACCGAAAACGGCGTGACCGAGTGGTCAACCCTGATCAATCCGCGTATGAAAATCCCGCCCATGATTCAGCGAATCACCGGCATCACGGATGCGATGGTGGAATCGGCGCCTTACTTTGAACAGGTGGCCAAAGAAATTCTGCTTCGCCTGCAGGGAAAATTGTTTATCGCCCACAATGTGCGCTTTGATTACGGCTTCATCCGCAACGAGTTTTCCCGCCTTGCTTTTACCTTCAAAGCGCCGCTGCTGTGTACTGTAAAGATGTCGCGCGCCTTGTACCCGGACAGAGACGGCCACAGTCTGGAAAAGATCATCGCCCGCCATCAAATTATGGTGCAAAGCCGCCACCGGGCACTGGATGACGCCAGAGCAACCTTTAAATTTATTCAAATCGCCGAAGAAGAAAACAGTGCTGAAAAAGTGCGTGCTGCACTCCAAAGTCAAAACCGGCGAGGGAGTTTGCCGGTCGGGTTTGATCCTGCACTCGTTGAAGCGTTACCCAACAGCCCCGGTGTTTATTATTTTTGGGGCGAGGCCAAAGAGCTGCTGTACATTGGTAAAAGTATCAATATCAGAAAGCGGGTGCTCTCGCATTTTACGGCGGACCATCGCTCGTCGAAAGAGATGAAGATTTGCCAGCAAACACGTCATATCACGTTTGACCAAACATCAGGGGAACTGACGGCGTTGATTCTTGAGTCGCAAAAGATCAAAGCCCTGCAACCGCTTTACAATCGCAAACTGCGACGAGTGAGTAATTTGTACAGCATTCAACTGGAGGATGCCGGCAATAATACGCTGGTGCCAAAAATTGTTTCGCTTAACGATAACCTGGTTGGCCGCAGCAAACTCTATGGGCTTTACCCATCAGCGAAAAATGCCAAACAGGATATTCAAACCCTGTGCGACCAGCACGGCCTTTGTTATCAACTGGCCGGGCTTGAACATCCAGGCAATCGCGCCTGTACCAGCCATCAACTCAAAAAGTGCGCCGGCTATTGCATAGGAAAATCGTCTGTGTTGATTCATAACGTGAAAATGCTGGAGGGGTTTTCGGCGTTGGCCCTCAAGGCCTGGCCCTATGATGGCCCGGTGGTGTTAATAGAACCGGATCAACACCAGGAAAGCGCCACGCATTTGCTCATTGATAACTGGCGCATCCTCGGTGTTGCGCAATCCGAAGCCGACTACGCTGATATTCTCAATGGCGCAAATGCCCAGCCGCTGGACAAGGATATTTACAAATATCTGGTCAGCGCCATTCTTGGTAAGGCATCACGCTACAAAATCTATCCGCTTCCGCCCATATCCTGATAGTAACTTTGAGAAATTCTGCTGTAGAAGGGTTTGAATGCGGTGGAATTATAACAATCCCCGATGCAAAAATCTTGCAATGCTAATTATATTACAATAACGTATAGCCAGCTCCTTCATTCAGGGCTATCCCGCAAACGGAAATATTGCATCGAGAATAACAATATGAAAGTCATCCGGCCTGCCATCTCACTATTCACCTTATTTATGGTTGTTTTTCTATCAGGATGTTCAACTACGACCGTACATTTGCATGCGAACGGCGTACCTGAAGCAGACAAGGAAAAGATACGCGCTGGCCTTGAGGCTAAAGGGTTTGCGGTGGTGGAAAGAGATAACGAATCACCCTCGAAAAACAACGCCATCTTGTACTCGCCTTATAAAGGGCTGGAGAAAGACCTGCATGCTATCGAAAATGTGCTGGCACATAATGGCGTGACCGCAGGGCGCGGTTTTGCGATACAGACTGATCAGATCGGCAAACATGAATATACAGCGGGTAATATCGGCCTTTACATAATGCCATCCGTGTTGCAGTTGCCAGCAGAACGTAAAAGCAAAGTTCGAGCGGAATTTCCCATCACCATTACTGAAGCAGAATTTGTAAGCACGGACTGTGAAACTGAATATGGATTTCAGTTTTCTGAAAATGGCACCCTGATAGTAGATGATTTTACGCGGGAAATTGATGCGACAGAGATAGCGAAACCGAACTGGAGCAAAAAATCAGATGAGGTAATTTCGATATCAAACGGCAATGAACAGTTTGAATATAAAAAATATGAAAGCCATCGCGAGCACGTCAACGAATACAACATCCACCTGGTAATCTACAACATCTGGCTTGAACCGCTTGAGTATTATCGCGTTCCCTTCGGTTGTACTTATAAAAGCACTTATGCTGAAGCACCTTAACCAAAGGGCTCAGCATCTTTTCGTTCGCAATTGCACGAGCGTGTTTTCTCAGTCGAGCCATCCCTGACTCAACAGTTCTGCTGTTTACTTCAAGTGTTCCGTAAAAAAGGCATCCAGTTTCCCCCAGGGAATGATGTTGGTCTGGTCATACAGATCAACATGGTCGGCGCCTTCAATAATCATCAATTCTTTGGGTTGTGCAGCCGCTTTGTAAGCGTCTTCACTGAAGTAACGTGAGTGGGCATTTTCACCGGCAATCAGCAGGATGGGGCGGGGAGAGATTTCGTCAATGTAGGTAAGCAATGGCATATTCATAAAAGACAGCGGCATTGTGGCTGTCCATGCGCCATTGGAATTGGCGGAGCGCTCATGAAAACCGCGCGGTGTGCGGTAATAATCAAAGTACATTTGTATCACCGGATTGCTCACGCCTTCCAGGGTTTCCGGCAAGACTCTTGCCCCCGGTGCGGATGCGTCTACCCAGCGCTGCTGGCTCAGTTTTTCCAGTACCTCTGCACGTTGGGCTTTGGTGGTGCTGTCGTTGTAACCTTTCGACATTACCCGTGACATATCGTACATGCTGGTAGTGGCGACGGCTTTGATACGTTTATCGACCGCCGCTGCATTCAAACCCATACCGGCATAACCACAAATGCCGATAATCCCGATTTGCTCACGGTTCACCGCAGCCTGCGATCCCAGGAAATCGACCGCTGCACTAAAGTCTTCAGTATTGATATCCGGTGATGCAACATTGCGCGGTTCGCCACTGCTTTCACCGGTATAAGACGGGTCAAATGCGATGGCAGCGTAACCACGCTCGGCCATCGTTTGTGCATACAAGCCCGATGATTGTTCTTTCACGGCGCCAAACGGGCCACTGATGGCAAGCGCTGGCAGACTTTTGTTACCACGGTTTTTGGGCAGATACACATCAGCGGCGAGAGTAATACCGTAGCGGTTTTTAAAAGATACTTTGCGGTGGTCAACCTTATCGCTTTTGGGAAACGTCTTATCCCAGGTTTGTGTCATGGGAATAGCCGCTGTTTTTTCAGCGTCTGGCGTGGCTGCGGACACGGATTGGGCGCCAGCAACGATGGCGGCGCCGGCGAGTAGTGCACCGTGAATGAATTTTTTCCGGGAGAGGGTGATATTCATATTGATTTCCTGATGAGCAGTGGATGTTAGCTGCAAAATACCGGTTGCTTGCCTGACCGATATTTTTAGGAAAAAGCCTCGTTACCCGGTAGACCATTCGACGCTTTTTCTTGCCTGATCCTGCCAATGTCCTGATGGATTAACGGTAGGGCGTTGGCAATCCGCAATGCATCCGCTATTTAAAGCAGCACCTCCAGCGTCTTGTTATGAGCAGCATGGGTTGCGAGTTCTGCATTGATACGATGATGAGCAAAAGGATCGGCACCTTCGATATAGCGCATTGCCGATCGCATATCCTTCCACCCCACATAATCCATCAGTGTTTTTAAGTCCCATCCGCTGGTGCTGGCCCAGGTTGCAAACCCGCGGCGCAGTGAGTGGCTTGAGTAAAGCGCGGCGTCTGCGACGCCGGCGGCCTCAAACAAGCCGCGCAATAAAGGGATATAACTTGTCGGGTTTATCGTGCGCCCGCTCAGCTGCCCCCAGCGGTTGATGCCTTGAAAAACCGGGCCGTTGGTGAGTTTCGCCGCATCCCGCCATGCTTCATAGGCCTGTAGAGGGCAGAGCCGGTTAAGTGCCGGCGCTTTGAAGGTTGTGCCCTGATGCAAGGTTTTGGTGTGAGGCAGAAATAACGTCATCCCCTGGCCCGGCGTTAACACAATGTGTTGAACTTCCAGGCGGCTAAGTTCATCACTGCGGAACCCCCGCCAAAATCCCAGCAGCACAATCGCCCGGTCACGCCTTGCTCGCAGCAATGCCGGTTGGTCGCCTCGTGAAAGCGCGTTGACTATCTGGCCATCCAGCCATTCATCTATCTGTTCCAGATGGCCAAGTGCCAGGGGTTTTGCCTGGGTGATCTGTGGCGGGTGAACAGACTGGATGCCTTTAATGACTTTTTTAACCATAGGGCTTTTGGTCGGGTCGGGAAAGCCTTGCTCGATGTGCCACTGGGAGATGGCTGCCAGTCGCTGCCGCAACGTATTAACAGCCAGGTTAGCTGCATAATCCGCCAGGTAGCGGGCAATGGAATCTGCCGTTGCAGGAAGAAAGCCACCCCATTCAACCTCAAAGTGCTCGATTGCCGAGCGATAGCTCCGCCGCGTGTTTTCGCGGGTGGCGGCATTAATGTAAGTGTCGATGCTATGCATAGCTGTACTGAATTCACCCTTGTTTATCCCAAAACGCATTCTAACATCAGATAATTACCAATTATTCAATCTTATATGCTTCTAATTATTGATCTTTAAAGAGTCTATATTTAGTATGTAATTACATAGTATGTAATACAGTACGAAATAATCAGGGCGCATAAAAATCATGGCAAATAGCGGTGTTAACAAGTTCCAGATCCAGAAGGCCAAAGATGCTTTGCTCGCAAAAGGGATCAACCCTTCGATAGATGCGGTTCGTGTCGAATTGGGAAATACCGGCTCAAAAGCAACTATTCACCGCTATTTAAAGGAGTTGGCTGATGAAAAGCCTTTGACGGCGGATAAGAAAATAGCACTGGGCGATACGCTTGCCGCCATGGTGGAGGGCTTGGCAAACCAGCTGCACGAGGAGGCGAGGGCGCTGGTAGAGGACTACCAGAAACAACATGCAGGTGTACTACAAGACCTGAAATCGCACCTCGAAGAGAAAACGCAGCAAGCAGACGCTGCCGAGCAGATGATCCAGCAACTCCGGGCGCAGCTGGAAGCGTCGGAACAAAGCGTCAAATCTTTAGGCAATGACCATCAGGTAATGCAGATAGAGGTAGGGCGCCTGCAACAACAGGTCGCCGATAAAGATACCCATTTAAAGGAAAAATCGGCGCATATCAGCTCCCTTGAAGAGAAGCATCAGCATGCCCGGGATACGCTGGAGCACTTCCGGAACGCCGCCAAAGAACAGCGGGAGCAGGAGCAGCGCCGGCATGAGCATCAGGTTCAGCAACTTCAGGGAGAAATAAGACAGCTGAAGCAAACGATATCCCTCAAGCAAACCGATGTGACACAGCTGAACAAGGATAACGCTCGGCTGATTGCCGAGCTGACGGAATCCCGCCGCAATGCCCAGCAGTTCGAAACGGCGCTGAAGGTCAGTGAAGAAAAAGTAATGGGCGCGGTTACTGCGTCAGCAATACTGGAGCGGGAAAATCAGCAAAACACCGCAGAAATAGGCGCTCTGCGTCTTATACAGACGGATTTGCAGGAAAAATTGTCCGGGCTTACCACTGAATTGATCACCGTAAAAGCCGAGCTGAACGTCAGGAGCAAGCTGTTTAATTATCGCGGTTTTAGTAAAAATACCCGAGCGCCACTGTAGCCAGGTGGCGCTATAGTGCGGGTCTTCATTGCAGGGATTCAAAGACGGATTTCACTTTTTCTTCCAGCGATCCAAGGCCGGCAGCACGGCCAACCTCCAGCGATGCATCCGCCGGTTGTCCCTGAAATGCATGCGCGCGAATAGCGAGGAGGGCGCCGACACGGTTCCCGGACGCGCAATGTAAAAAGACTTTTTGCTCGTCTGCCAGCAGCGCATGCAGTTTTTCTGCATTCTCCAGCGTGATATCCGCAGCGCCGGCTACAGGCAGGGAAACATACTCCAGCCCGAGCGCTTCAGCTTGTTGTTGCTCGTTAAAATCAATCTCCTCAGCAGGTGCGCGCAGGTTTATAACCTTGGTAACACCGGCATTTTTGAGCTGTAAAAAGTCACTTTTTGACGGTTGTCCGCCGGTGATCAGGTTTTCCGCAGGCACATAAAAACCCTTTGGCGGTTCCGGTAACGGCCGACTGTCATCTGCATAACAAACCGCAAATGCCAAGCCCAGCATTGTTGCCGTAGCTATCTTCTTGAAATTAATCATTTCCATCAGGTCCTTTTTTAGTGCATGAAAAGTGCGTGAATGGCGGAAAGTCGATGCCTGTCAAAATAGCACAATCGCGGCGCTGGCATTGACGGTATGAGCGTTTCGGCTGTCTGTGCAATACAGCAAAGGCGCGCAAAGGATGCATGCGTTCAAGAGATTGCTATGTTATTAACCTCAAAACCCCGGCGTTAAGTGCTTAACAATTCAGGACATTGGGTCGGATTTCCTCAGGGTTTTGGCCCAGGATAGGATGTCATCAGACATACGCACAGCAAATCTACAATTATGCGCAGCACCTTTGGTGAGATTTTTGCTGGAGAAAAGTATTATCCGTCTAATCCGGGGAATAGATTGATGAGCCAGTTGGGGCATTTATTACTTAAGTGGGTTATCTGTCTGTAGATAGCCAACTAAAGTATCAAATCCTCAAAAAAATATGTTATTGAATTTAAAGATAAAATTTATTCTTTCTTCCAACTAAAGTATTGAAGTACAAGATTCACGATCTTAATTTCCCAATATTTTAATTTTCCTACTAAAACGTTGAAATATTTATACGTCCTAGTTTGGCACTGCAGCTTCTTGGGAGGCATAGGAACGATCTGAGTTAAATCTATGTGAATAATTGTCCTTCAACTTTACGATAGCTTCGGGTTGTTTTGGCGAGGTGTTCCCTGAGTGAGGCCAGCGATCCGTCTCGATCATCAAGTTAATGATTGAACGACATCTGTGCCTTGACACCGTCAAGGGTCAACAATGCGCCGACTTTAGGACCCCTTAGGTTTGGTCAGAAGTTCCAGATTCATCGTCTCGCTGAGTCATCTTGGCTCCAGTGCCTCAGCTTCTAGCTGCTATGGGCTAATGCATACGATCAAGCCCCCCACAACTGAACAACAGCACCGACTGTCTGTAAAGTTTCCTGGTATATTTAGCTAAAAAAGGAACTTGATGGATGCTAAATAGCTTATTTTAGCTGCCGCTCCTGTGTCAGGATGGATTCAATGTCCGAACGTGAATGCAATATAGGGCGCCAAAATCAGGTAATATGATCCGTTCAAATGGTAAATGCTTGATCCGTCTAGAGGCAGGATGAATGACACTTTTTTTTACGGAGATCGATGACACGGAGGATGTACGTCAAGGCGACATAATCCGAAAGTTCAATACCGAGACCGGAGAGACAGAAAGGCTCGGGATTGTAATTACGGCTGATTGCGATATCGCACAAAAGAAAGCCGGAGAGCGCTACACCTGGTTAGAAATTTTGCCTATGACAGCTTACGTCGAAGGTTCTTGGGCTCAGGAGCAATTGCGAAAACTCTCGGAGAAGCGCTCTACGGCAATATGCGATTACCTCAATAGTCAGATCCGCAAACGAAGACCTGGCCTTACGGCGCTAAAACATGACTCACTGATACATTGGCTCCGTAGCAAGACCGCCGAAGAAATCTTGGAAAGCGCCACTGGCGAGGCGCCAACCGCAGATAACAAGCATCTACGCAGTCTCCAAGGCCTCGCGCTCACGGTGAACGTGGACCAAACTCAGAGCGCTTTCAGCCGGTTGAAAGCAGCTTGGATACTATTTGACATCAATGAAAGGAGCCAACAGGAAAGCGTGCGTAATGCATTCAAGGACGGTGGTGGATTCCAAGACTATTTCGTACTTCCGGATTTGCCTCGACAACCAGGCCTCGGCTTTGTGGTGATGCTGCGTTCAATGTGGACCATAATGGCCCCTGACCTGTATCTCACTGAGCAGGACGCGCGTATCCATGATCGTCCGGATGCATTCCATCGACTGGGGCGCCTCAACGATAGCATCCGCTACTCGATCACTCAAAAGCTAGCATTTCTGTTTTCGCGCATTGGAATGCCTACGACCTTCGAGTCTGCTTGTGAAGCAGCGGCCGAGCTCACGGTTGAGGAACTCTTCAAGAAAAACATGCAAGGAGCATTATCATGACGACAACCATATCTGCTCTCGTTATTGACCAGAGGGCCATTAACATTCTTGATCGGGCTTTTATAGAGGATGTTTGGCTACAGAAATTCGAAGTGCCTGAAAACACTGACGGCCTGCGCCGTATAGAATCGAACGGTATCGTATACCTGTTATCCGAAGCTGCTGACATAGATCATGGCTACTTGGTCATCAATACAGCTGTGTTTGCTCCTGAGACCGGACTTGCCAAACCACACATTGTATTTGAGCGCGTAATTCGCGTGGCATTGCGCCATTTTGACCGCAGCATTTCGATTCCTATTCACTGGCAGCAATATCATTCTGGGAAGCTGCTTTCAGTCTTCGCACAACACTCGAGGGACTCCGAGCAACGGATATATTTTGATCAATCTCCAGATGACACCAATAATCTCTACGCTTTTGCTGTCACCAGTAAAGCAAAAGATCCTGTAATAGTGCCGGAGGATAGTGCGCTCTATCAGCGCGCGATTGATGGTATATGTGATGCCCTGCTGACAGTTCCACCCGCCCATATAGCTACTCCCCCGGTCGGCAGCTTCGGTGTCTTACTTTTTGAGTCGCTGGGCGTTAGGCTCTCAAGTGTGGGTACATTGCAGGAGTGGTACGAACAACGCCTGAATCAAGAGCAACTCATGTTCGTCAACCAGCCACATGACAGGCCCGTACGGTTGCGAGGCTCCGCAGGCACTGGTAAGACGCAGTCGATGGTGGTGAAGTGCCTGCGAGATCTGTATTCAGGCGCGGACAGCGACAAAACCTTCGCATTCTTGACCCATAGTTCAGCATTAGCTCATACAGGCGTCAGAGGCATGCTGCATGCATTGGACCCTACAGAGCGTTGGACATCGTTGAAGACATCATCTGGGCAGCCAAAACTGTGGATCGGCACCATCTATGAGCTGGCACAAGAGAAACTGGGCTACGAGAAAAAAGGCGTGATACCCTTGTCCCTTGACGGTATGGAGGGGCGCGAGTTCCAAAGGATGCTTATCAAGCAAGCCATCAACCAGGTTGTAAAAGACCCTCGCATCGTACTGGATCTGTTCTCCAGGTGTCCGGACTTTCAGGAACGTCTAGATAGTCATGAGGAAGACGCCTCACTCATTGATGAGCTTATGAACGAATTTGCGTGTGTATTGGACTTGGAAGCCATCAAGAAGGACACTCACGAAGCAAATCGCTATGCTCGTCGCACTAGGGAGCCTTGGCAGATGGTTCTGCCAAGCGAAATCCACCGCCGAGTCGTTCTGGAAATACACGACATTTACCGGGCGCTGCTGCGGGCGGCGAAAATGCTGGGCATGGATCAGATGATCGCCGATTTCGACCGTTATTTGGGAACGCACGAATGGGGAACTCTGCGGGAGCGCGATGGCTTTGACTTGGTATTCGTTGATGAATACCACTATTTCACTCGCGCTGAAGCCATGTTGCTTCACAACTTGTTTAAGACTCGGGCGCAGGTTGGCGGCCGCTGGCCATTACTCATGGCCTACGATATCAAGCAAGCTACCAACGACGTCGCTATTAGCGGAGGGATGGAAAGATTTCGCAACCCAGGTGTTGGCGAATCCGTACTGACTGAACTAAAACAGGTCTATCGCTCCACGCCCCAAATCACAGCGTTTCTGCGAGATCTCGACGCTTCTTTCCCAGCAATGGATCTGGAGGGCGAGTATGCAACATACGTGGCCGAGTCGCAGCAGGGTGATGGAGAAACACCGACCTTGACCGTCTGCATATCCGACATCAAGATGGTCGACGATGTCTTTAAAAAGGCCACCAGTATAGGACGTAACATTGATGGTGGCGGCAGCCAAGTCGCGGTACTGTGTCTGAATGAAGAATTGTTTGAAAAAATCCGCGTTGCCGGTCGCGCTCGGGACAAATTCGTGCCGATCACCACGCGCGACGATCTCAAAGAGCTGCGCTATGCGAAGAACAAATGTGTCTTCAGCATGCCAGAATTTGTGGCGGGGCTGCAGTTCCACACCGTGTTCCTCATCCATGCGGATAGTGCAGACTATGACGAGGATCAGGGGCAAGGCGCGCGCCGGCGTTATGTGTCGCGAGTTTACTTAGGTGCAAGCAGGGCTGCCCGTCAGATTTTTGTGCTGAGTTCTCAGGAGCGCGGGGGTTCTAGCCAACTTTTGAGTACTCCGTTGGAAAACGCCACATTGCTCCGTATTAACTGAAGAGAAACGTTTAACGATAGATTTGACCACATGGTAGTGTGCATAAAAAAACGATCCAATCAATGCAACTAATTATCGGGCAAACTCTGAGATGGGATAGAAAGCTTAGTTGTATATATTTTCTAAAAACCTCGATCTATCATTTTTGATGGGACACCGCCCCTGGAATCAGATTTTAGAATCTAAGGGGCTTTTAAAGTCATGAAATCATTGGAGTAAACCCTTACATAATTAGACACCAAATATTCTTTTGGGATCATCTCGCCAATTCCAATAAGAGATTCGGGTACAATAGCTGTAAAAGCCTCCCCATCATTATCCCTGTAAATCCCTATTGGAATACGTCTTTGAGAGCTACAATAGGAAACCTCACGATCTGTTCCAACTTTACAATTTCCCAGCAACTTGAAACTTTCCTGAGATTCGATCATCTCCAAGAAATATATATAGGTCATCCACAACTCAAACTGATAAATCAATTTTTTTATCTGAGGGGGGATAGAGTAAAGAGCTGCTCCTTTCTTTACCGACAGGCATACGTATGGAATTGGTTTGTATGGTGGGCGACAGCCGAAACGTCCTGCATAGTATCTCATCAAGAATTTTCCTGAGAAATATCCGCTCTTTTTTACTAAAATCCTCCATAATCTGTAAGCAATGCAACCGGAGCATCTTTTTCGATAGGTCGGTGTGCGCTGTTGACAATTGCAGCGTGTTTTTAGAAAGCCCTCAATGTTCTTACCAATTAAATTGATGCTCTCGTCGGACGCCCAACCTAACAGTTTGGGATCAGGTTTTGAGGGTATCGTTGACAGCTCAACCGCCTCTTCGGTAACGCTTTTACAGGGGAATAGAGTAACACCCCATATTTCCAGATGCTGTCTGTAACAACTTTTCCATGCTGAAACAAGAGATGGGAGCAGCGGATGAGTTCGGTGGGAAAGCTCCCACTGTTCATCATAGCTCGGAAAACTGTAATCATGCGTTGGAATGCCGAATTGAGCAAAGGAGATAATCTCTTTCAAGATTTCGATATTTTTATAGCTTTCACTTCTGCCGAGAGCGTCATTTTTAATAAGGGTCGAGAACGAAAAACAGGTTCCACAAATAGGGCAATCATTTGTGGCTACAATGTTATTCCAAGAACCGCCACAATGAGGGCAGGTTTCTAACAGTTCTTCATGAGGGTGTTCAGGGCACCGGCAAAGCCAGCTGATATTATCATACAAAGGAGAATGGAAAATTTTTGAGGCGCATATCCTGCAATTACGCTTTATTCTATACATGAAGTCAGAATACTGAAATCTGTCTTTTTCTCGTATCTTAATTACCTCCCAAAATGCGCTCGCCGTATCTAAATGCCCTAGTTTTCTGTCACTAATTTCAAGAAAATTCCGCATCAAGGCCTGCCGCAAAGAAGCCTTTTTGGTCATTTGATTAGCAATTAGGAAAGACCTGTATACGTTCGGGTAGCTTTGATCTGGTTTCCATAAAGCTTTACCTAGAACAAGCATTTATATAAATCCATCATATTTTTTTGGAAAAACAACCAGAAGCTTTCCTTGCTCCCAGTGAATAAGCATACAGTCAACAAGGGACTCCTTGGAGGGTTGGTGCGAGCATGGTTGCACTAAATTTCGACGTCCTTCCCTATTAATTGCCTCTAATTTTAATGATTGGAAATGATCTACAAGCTTGTTAAAGAAAAACATTAAATCCAGTTGGTAAATCTGGTTTCGCAGATCAAGAGGAATTAATATTTTTTCATTGTGATCGCAATCTGAATGTACTTCAGCATCAGTTCCAATAACGGTATTCATGTAGTGCATGGGTTGTGGGATCAAAGGAGAAGTCAGTCCCGTGCTCTCGTGAAAATATCGGGATTTAATCCTCTTGTTTCTAAACCTGTCACAGTCATTTATGAATGCAAGCCAATATGTGTAGGAGTAGAGATAACAATTCGTAGTGAGGTCAATTCCAATATACTCGAGATGAGAAATCGACTGATTTTCTCTAAAATTGTGAGTTTTCTTAGCTGTTTTTAGTATGTATGCCGCCACATTTTTCCGTAAATTTTCATCTATTTTTCCAGTCTAACTGGATCGCCAAGAATTTTTTCTTCGTCTGGCGAAGCTCGATCGGAAAAACAACGTGACACCATTGGTTGTAACGGAGTGGAGAGACTGTCCAGTTTGCAACTGGTTTGAGGGTACAGCGTCGTAAAAGCACTTGCAAACCAATAGTCAGATATTTTTAACTGATCGTACTTCTCATTCGAACTATGATGATGTAGCGAAAAAAGGCGCACCTGTAACCGCCTCATGTAGAATCGTTCCATCATGGATAAGAAATGTAACAGAGAATATTCATGCGTGTGGCTCGGCTGGTCCTTCAAACTCAAATTAATGGCACCACAGACTTTGCAGTTGCGGCGAGCCAGCTCAATCATATTTGGCCAAGGTTTTAAGCATGCGGGACATGTGTCGGACAAAGGCATTCTATGGATGGGACAATTAGCCAGCCACCGCCACTCGAATATGGCAGAGTGGTAACCTTCTTTGGCACAGTTTGGGCAATTACGGATGATGGCATCATGAGCTATTTTTCCCGGATGACGGTAAGATAACCCATTCACTTCACAGAATTTTTCCTGATGGTATTCTACTAATTTTACCAAATAGCCAGGACGGGGGCGCAATTTTTTTTCAATTTTCTGGCGCAAGGTCTTCATGATAGTTGTTTTCGTCATACAGCAGTTGCTTATTAAAAAACAACGGAATCGACTGTAACTACTATCCAGAGGTTTGCTAAGAGCGAGGCCAGTGTTCAACATAATATCACTCAATGGACCGAAGATTCGGCCTGATGCCACTTGCAGCCATGCTTTTTTCTATCATAGTTAGAATGGTGTTTTCATCGTTATTCCAGTAATGCGCCAAGTAATCCATCAATAGAATACTTACAGTTCGCTGAAAATAGGTCATGCCCCAGGATTTCAGATTTAAAGGTTTTGCATATTGTTTATCATAAGTTGTCCATATTGTTTCTGCGAGGTCAACAAGAGATACTCCTTCCTTACGCATTTGAGGACAAAAGTGGTCGACGATTGAGATCTTTTTTTTATCATCTATCCAGTGTCGATCGAAAAATGTCAGGCAAGTTTTTAGCTCATCCAGCGTCCTGATACCGTAAAATCGGTGTATGTTGTGAAAAAATCGCTCGCGTAAATACTGGTTCTCCTCATCAAGCAGGATTTTAGCCAATGGTTTGAATTTCTGAGTGTTAGCTATAAAGATAACCATCAAACGATTTTTCACTCTGTCCTGATCGTTGAACAGTTCGGCAAATACAGACAACTGGTTTAAGCTCAGTTCTTGAGCTTCATCAACTAGCAACATTACCTGGCGACGCCTGTTAATCATTGCTGCTTCTGCAAATGCATGGAACAGGAAGGTTTGTAATTCATCTGAGGTTGTAGTTTTTCTTATGTCTTCGGCACCTAGTGTGCTTGCTATACGAAAGTACACCGCCCGAATTGTCGTCTTGTCACGGGGGCCGAAGCTGATGTGGTAAATTCGCATCTGCTCGCTGTCGGCCGTAGGCATACTATCGCCCAAGCAGCGAGTTGCCCACGACTTTCCAAGTCGTGCATCTCCAACTATCACACCGCCAGTGAAGCCGCACCAGGCCCATTTATGCAGAGTGTCATGAAGAACACTAATCATTGGTGTCGTAATAAAAAGATCATTCGCATCAATATGCATCATTCAGGCCTCCGTTTTACAACCATGTTGGGTGACCAGTCAGGAATTGCATCTGGTTTGATCGAAGCCGACTCAGTTTTTTTAATTGGTGAGAGCGGAGCTTCTATCGGTCTGTTATTTGGCGAGAGCATCTGTGGATAGTCACCAAATTCACGACTGACTCGAACCAGTTCAAGTGCTGAAGTTGGCAATGTACGGCGGCAGAGTAGATAATCAAAATAGCTTCCGAACGGATCGTCACTTTGTATGGCCTTAATTTTTATCAGATTCATGATTTTCTTGCGAGTCGATAGCCCATGAGGAAATCGTTGCCAATTGCGTGGAGCTCGCAGCGTGCCTAGATGCTCGCCCTTCAAATTGAATGCCTCAAGTAGCCGTAAATCAGATCTGTCAAATTCAATGCGAATTTTCACTCCTTGTTTAACAGCAGATAGAACTCCGGCGGCTTCGTATGAGAGGTATGCAAAGTTCACCCACGGTCGGCGACGCTCTTTACGTGAAAAATGAACGGGTACCACTCTACTATCTTTCATCGGGTTGATATTTTCCACGGCGCAAGTAGGACGTAGTGGTATCCAATGATTAGCCATTTGATGGCGCATCAGATCAATAGGTGCGACGCCGCCAAGATTACCTAATGGTTTCTGATTGAGATGAGCCATGTGAAGGTGGATGGCTTCTTCCAATACCTTGATGGAGATAAGTGGGGCTTTTTTCGCGTGCTGTTCCGGTTCTTTAAGCGGATCTACAGGGCTGCTACCAGTTGTACTGGGAATACGATGAATAGTGAGATTTAAATTTTTAAAAGCGCCCTCAATGAGAACGCGTGCCAACGGATATTTCGGAAAGCCCAAGTTGAAGGTGGCACCAAGTTGATCACAAACGTAGTCACGTACGGCTATAGCTCTATGTATCATGGCATTGTCAAATCGGATAACACCATAAGCTGGACGGATGAAACTTCGTCCTAGCGCAGTTGGCATAGCTTCTCTAGGAGGGTAGGTTAGCCCCGGAGCTGTCAATGTAAGATTCTGCCATGCCCGAGTAAGGGCTGCGAATAGTGCAAGTAGATCGTCTTTTGACGGTGTCCCTAGCACAAGAACTACTGCAAGAATTGCAGCGCTCGCAACATCTCTGGCTGAGATCAGAGTTATGCGGGAAACTCGTAAAGGCTCCCATTTGTCATTGATTATGATAACAATAGATCCGTGGCAATCCACTGTATGCTCATCAATTTCAATATCCTGAAATATAACATCCGGTATATTTCGGGGGGTCATTGTGCGCTTTGCTTCCTTAGGGTGAGCAAGCTGGTCCATACTTTCGTGGTAATAACGGCGAACACTCTCATACCCTAAAGAAGAGACATTAAAGGGATAGGTATCCGCTGGCCAATGGGCCTCTCTTAGGTAGCGCAAAAAAGATTTATGAAAGACATATACTCTCAGGTTTTGACCCGACCGAGCATGTTGATCGGAAGACTTCAGCGACCTGTCCAGATAATTTTTTAACCCTGGAACTACATTAAGCAGGTGACTGAAGCTGCACGCACTTCCGCTTGGCTTGGCTAAGGTTCCAAGTTCGGTGACTCTACGGCCTTTGACCAGCCTAACGTAAGGGACAAGTGCAGAAGTAAGATGGACTTCCCAGACTCTAGTGGACACGCCTAAGCTACACAATGGACTTCCCAGACTCTAGTGGACACGCCTAAGCTACACAATGGACTTCCCAGACTCTAGTGGACACGCCTAAGCTACACAACGAGCATAGGAGGAAGTCATATGAGTAATCAACGGTATACCCCGGAATTTAAAGACGAAGCAGTTAAGCAGGTCACCGAACGTGGATATTCCATTGCCGAGGTGGCCCAGCGCCTTGGCGTTTCTACACACAGCCTTTACAAATGGGTCAACGCGGCAGCACCCGATAAATCGGATGTTCAGGAGCGGGAGTTACTGGAGGCAAAACGTGAAATTCTTAAACTCAAATCACAATTGCAACGTACGGAAGAAGAGCGCGATATATTAAAAAAGGCCGCGCGGTACTTTGCCAGCCAGCCCGAGTGAAGTACCAATATATCAACGATCATCAGCACTGCTTTAGCATTCAACTGATGTGTCGGTTGTTTGGAGTAGCACGCAGTGGTTTTTATCAATGGCTCCATAAATCCTCATCCCATCGATCCCTGGAGGATGCTCGATTACTGGTGTTGATTCGTGACTCCTATAACGCAAGTCACGGTATTTATGGCTCACCACGCATTTGTCTCGATTTACGTGAAATCGGTGAGCGTTGTAGTAAGCACCGCGTGGCGAGAATCATGAAAACCCATCAAATCAAGGCTATTCGCGGCTATAAGGCTCCCGGGAAAATTGTTGGGCGTCCATCATTGGTCAGTTCAAATCAGCTCAACCGGGAATTTACAGTCGAACAGCCGGATCATTATTGGGTGACGGATATTACCTATATCAGAACCTGGCAAGGCTGGTTGTATTTGGCGGTTGTAGTGGATCTGTTTTCACGCAAGGTGGTGGGCTGGTCAATGAAGCCTTCGTTGGCCAAAGAGATTGTGCTGGATGCGTTGCTGATGGCTGTTTGGCGCCGCCGTCCTAAACAACGGGTGTTGATACACTCTGACCAAGGCTCACAGTATGGCAGTGATGAGTGGTTGCGCTTTTGCAAGCACCACAATCTTGAGCCCAGTATGAGTCGGCGTGGAAATTGTTGGGATAATGCCGTTGCCGAATCATTTTTTAGCAGCCTGAAAAAGGAACGCATCAAGAAAAGGATTTATAAAACCCGTGAAATGGCGCGGGCAGACGTGTTTGATTATATCGAGATGTTCTACAATCAAACGCGTCGCCATAGTCATCTCGGTGGCGTCAGTCCGGAGGCGTTTGAACGCGCCTCAAAATGAGCTTTGGATTTGTCTATGAAAGGCTGGGAAGTCCAATTTCAGAGGAATTTTCTGCCAGATTCTCTCGCATGATTGAATTAATATCCTCTGTAGTTGCTCCAAAAATCCAGACTGATGATTCAGAAGATTTGCTGTCATCTATAACAGTCTTCTTCCAAGATATGAGGGATTATGATATGCCTCAACTCGAGGCGGAGGTTGCATTTTTACACCTACTCCAAAATCAAGAAGAGTCTATTTTTGATCAAATAGAGGATGCGTTATTGTCAGACAGCACCCATATTAAAAGGGACGCGCTCAGAGCTCTTTCTAGATTATTTCAACTCACTTTTGATGGAAATAGCTCAATACCTTGTAAGGCAATATCAATACTTGAGCAATATATTGCTTGGTGCTCAACATCCTCCATTACTTCAGCTTTTTCAATAATCCCACTAGTCCTCAAAAACTATCCCAATCTTTTTTCTGGAGCATTGGAGCGACGGACACTAAACAGGCTCACTCGAACACTTAGAGACACCAGCCACGACAATTCGGCCAGTAATTTGAATTTTGATGAAAGCTTGGCCATACGTCATAGATCATCTGGCGTGGCCATGAGGTTATGGAATTTTTATTCTCTTCAGAAAAGGAGTGTTCCACCTATTGTGGAGAGTTGGCGGCATCAAGCCCTTTCTCCAGATGAGTTCTCTGAAGTACGGAACCAATGGGTCAATGGTGAAATAAATGTTTTTCCTTAGAAAAAGATGTGATCTGTTTTTTCTAAGACCAAATTAATTATGAAGAACGAGCAAGGTGTAGTTCTTTGAAGTCCGACCCAAGGAATCGAAATTTGTGCCGAAACAATCCTGCGAGTTTGTTGTCTGCCGTAGCGAAGAAAATTTGTCTCGACCCACTGATGGCAAGTTGGCGAAGGTGGTCCAGGAAAGATAGCATATTGATGTCGTCGATGTGCGCTACAGGATCATCGAAAATCAGCACCAGGGGGCCAGATCGGAGGCGTCCATTCATGGCCAGAAACAGCGACAAGGCGAACGCGGCACGCTGCCCCGTGCTCATATGGGATAGTTCAACTTCGGCACCAGTGCTCCTGCGACGAATGACGAGTTTTCCATCAATGACCTTAATTTCAAACTCGTTAGGCATATGGATACTGGCAAAAGTGTGTGCAATCTCCTCTGCATTCTCAGTCAAGATCTGGCTCTCCAACTCGCCTCCGGACCGCTGCTGCGCCAGCGTGTCGAGCACCCCTTCCGCGTCGGCGGCACGCGTAACTTTCGTCTTGTTGGTTTCAATTTTTTTCGTAAGATTTTCAACGATCCTGGTTTCGTCGTTGAAGTCCTTGTCATTGATTCCTTCTTGCGCAACAGCCGTGGTGACCTGGGCGAGCAGCCCATGAATGGCTGCGAGTCTCAACGCAACTTCTTCGGCGCTCGCTTCGGCGCTAACAGCAACGAGTGATGTGAGGATCTGCTGCGCTCCCAAGGCCGCTTCCGCATCGGAGATCAGCTCTTTGACCGATCTGGCGAGTTGACCCGTGTCTCCCAGCGCTTCGATGGACAAGCGCTCGGCCATTGCCTCGCATTCCTGTCTGACGATATCTGAGTCATGTAGCGCCGTCCTTTCAGCGCCTTGCAATTTTTCCATCGTTTCAATGTTATTTGAATAGAGGTGTTGCAGTTCCTCCGTTGGCAACAGTTCTCTGATGCCCGCAGCCAGTAGCTTGCTTGAAAGGTCTTGGGATGACAACCCATCGGACTGCAGTTGCTGAAGCTGCGCCTGGATAGCTTCAAGTACTTGCCGATCATGATCAAGTGCAGATCGTTCTAGGGAGATCTGTTCAAGAACTTTGGCGATAGTGAGTGTCTGTGGGCCATCTGCAGTGAATGCACGCAAGGGATAGAGCAGGGCCAGAACAGCTCGGGCGCCTGCTATCGATTCTCTGGCCGAAGTAATTTCCACTTGCAGCTGGCCGGCGTGCTCCGATGTGCTGACCTCAACATCGGCCATCATCCGGGCAAGCAGTTGACCTTGTTCAAATTCCGTCCGACACAAAGGGCAATGGTCGGGATTGGCTGAGCGTTGCAGTATGTCCTGAGCAGTTCCAACCAAGCGCTGCCTTAGAACGGTCATCACGCTCTGTGTCTTCTCCACAGCTTGAAGTGAGGTTTGCGCAGCGTCGTGCCGCTGCTCATGCTCCCGGATTTCTGCATCGGTCAAGTCAATCGCCTGAGCAACGGAGCTTTCCAGAAACTGCTGGATCGCGCTTGTATCACTGAGATTGGCGACCTTGCTCAACCTCGCAGTTCGCGTGCGAACCTGATCTCTAGCCTCCGATACTTGTTTGACAAGTTTCGGGAAGTTGGCGCGGGCATACGGAAGTAGGGCCTCTATGGCGGCACCGAGTCCCGCTGCTGCCTCTGCAGCGCGCCTTGCGTTGGCTTGAGCCAGTCGTGCGGCTTTAGCACGCTGATCCAAGGCGTCCGCTTTGGTTGCCTCATCTTGAAGGTTCGTTATGAGCCGAAGCACGGATTCGGGCTTGCTATGGAGCACGTTTATCGACGAGTGGCGGACAAGCGCGACGGCAGAATTGGCCTCCTGCAACCCCTCGCGCAATGCTTCAAGTTGCCTCTTATCATTGGGAGGCTGACTCCATCCCAGCCCTTTCAATGCGGCGAGAAGCTCAAGGAACAAGCTGTCTGATAGCTTGGGGGCCGCTTTAATTGCGTTCAGACGACTCTTGGCGGCCAGTTTCAACTGTTCATTGTTAAGCTGGTCGCGTCGTAGGTCCTTAAGTTCGTCCTGCAACTGCTTGAGGACGCGACGAAGCCTATCTGCCAGATTCTCCGCCGTCGCACCCAATACCAAACGAGTGACGTCCGTTCCGATTTGCGCTGAACTGTTCGATACGCTGAGATTCACCGCAGCATCGGTGTCGAGAAAGTTGAACTTGCCGAAACTGTCCTGGATGGTGACCGTCTTCAGTTCTGTCTTGGCATACCAATTGGAATGGCGCGCTCGGAGTCTTGTGGCATCCGTGGTTGAAGATAGCTTGTGTTCAGCTCCGACGAGATCCACAGTGATCGATGTGCTTCCAAGAAATGTGGAGGATCGACGATTCCTTCCGCAGTAGGCGAACTCAATAGCTTCAAGGAGTGAGGTTTTGCCGACTCCGTTGCTGCCGACGATCAAGTTCACTCGGCCAAGTGGATGGTCCTTTTTTTCCGGATGGGTGCGAAAGCCCTTGATGGTCAAGTGCTTGATAAACTGACTCACAGCGGCCTGTTCGGCATCGAGTAAAGCGACGGTCGAAATCGGACGTGGCGCTCCGTCCTTTGTTCCCGCGACGATTCGCCGAACGGCGTCCGGGACGGAGATGTCACTGTCAAGAATGAACGAAAGGCCATGTTGTTCGAGGGTGTTTGACCATGTTGTCGCGAGGTCGATCGGCAGGGCAGTCGGGGGTTCTGACGTTTGTGCGTTAGTCAGCAGACGGAGAACCTCATCCTCTCGGACGACCAGCTTTCTGGCATACTCCCTGTCAGCCTCTACCTTGGCCTTTAGCCGGCCAAATTCTCCCCGCTGAGCTTCTTCATTACTCGTGACAAAGTACAGATAGTGGTTCCATCGCAGATCGGTTGCTACTTCGCTTGAAAAGTACATTGGCGAAAGCACTTCTTCCTGATAGCTTTTGAGCGATTCAGCCGTCATTGCTAGCCGGTCGTTCAGGTCGAAGTAGCGAATCGCATAGTCGCGGGTGCCGAAGCGGTCAATGCCTCGAAAGACACCTGGTCCAACGCCTTCAAGGTCGGGGTAGCGGCTCTTGAGTAACGCCTCAACGCGTTGCGCATCGATCATGATCTGTCCTCTGAGAAATCCACCGGCGATACACTAGCCGGGTTGTCAATGAGATTAGTGCCTTCAGGACCGCGCGTTCCGAAACGGTTGTCGCGACGGAACACGACGCAAAGTCTGTCTTGGGAGCGCACAACAGCGTCACTCAGCTCTTCGGCGCTTTTTCCTGCTTCGCAGGCCTCAGTCACTGCGTAATTAGCCACGGCCGTCCTGAGTTTCTGGTGCATACTCTCGATCGCCCAATCGTTGGCTTGGTCCGAAAGGTAGACTAGGGATGCAGGGCCGCGATCTCCAGTGTCTGGTTCGACATTGCTGTGCGGGGAGTTGCGTTTCCATGAAAGCTTGAAACCGTTTGCCAAATCTTGTACTGGAGACGGCCAAGGCACGTCGCTTTGTGCGAGTCCGATTGCATCGTGTGCACGTTGCAGTCGTTGTAGGCGGTAGGACGACCCTGGTCGATTAAGGTCAGGGTCTTGATGAACCGTCACCCTGCGTATCGATTCCTCACTATTGTCCAGATGGACCGCATCCAGCTCATTAACTGTGTACCAGTATCCCGGAGTCCCACGGGGTCCCATGAGCATCTCAATAGCACGTTCCACCGCGAGCGGGCTGGCCTGGGAGGCGACGTGCAAGTGCCCGGAAATGGCGTTGTATCCCACCAGCGCATCGGAAAATCCGTCGTTGGCAACCGCACCGGGATCCCAACTGTTGCCTGCCGAATTCCAAGAGCAGCGCTCTTCCACTGCAACGAAATTCTTGGGTGCCAGCGCTTGTTCGCCCGGGAAAAACAGTTTCTGCTTCTGTAGTTGAATGACCTGACCTTCGTAGTTCAAGAAGAATGAGTGCCAGCGCTGGGCTAGCAAGCAGTAATAGAGTCCGCCTTGGTGCAGCGCGTCGATGAGGCCATCGTCGGCGCTGAATTTTGCTGGCGGCGCATACCAGGCTGAACCTGCGACATTGTTCCAGTCAACACTTTTACCTACACTTTTCACTTCACGGATGCTCTTGGCCCAGTTCAGGCACAGGAGTTCAACGTGGCTGTTTGTTCCCACTGAACAGAGCCTTGTGCGGTAGGCTGCATAGTCGGTGTGCGCCGGCTTTGGATTCAGCTGAATGTGAATGAGAAGGCAGTTGGTGTGCATATTGTCGATGTGCGGAGTGAAGTCAAAGGCGTCGGAGCAAATGATCGACATCAGACTGATAGAGTTGAAGCCACGATTGAAGGCGTAAACCGTACTACCTAGGCAAAGTGAAGTCTGTTCTACGTCTCTGTAGTCTCGGCACGCTACCGTCTTCAGTTGTGCCAGCAGACACAGCAATGCCTGTCCGTCTTCGTTCTGGGTCCAGAAGACGTAGAGAAGGGGATCTACGTAACGACGTTGTGCAGCTTGCCGAGGATCGAGTGGTTCGCAGTGAAACAGGCATTCACCTGTAGCGTTGTATCGTCGAGCCAAATCCTCGAAATCAGTAGGTGCGATGCTTTCGCAGCCCAGTATCCAGATGGCACCTTGCGGCGGTCGAAGTTTCCCTTCGACGATTTCTTCCACGACAGTCTAGGGAACGCAGTATTCAGGTGCTACTGCAAGGTCGGAATGGCTTCGTGCTGCTGAGGATAGGAATCCGCTGCATAAGGCATGACCTAATGCGGCGTCTGAGTGGCCAACTCTGTACTCATTGGCTTCCACCACTCCAGTTGGTTGAAGTAAGATTGCTCTGTAGGGTTCCCGTGATGGATTTAGAGCTTCTAACTGAATGAGTCTCAATGGGTTCGGTTGCTCGCGCAGAACCGTTTCTACATCTTTGATCATTATCGCCAAGTTACTTCGCTCGCTGTTATTCTTTCAATATAGTCTCATACAGTTTTCTAATTTCAGTAGTTCAACTGGAAGACTGGTTGTTAAATTGGGGGGAGCCACGCAAGAACAAATAGCACTTCCTCTTGGTGACGTCTATTACAGCATCTTACTTGCGATGAGCTAGTAAAAATTTCACACGATAAAGTATTGGTATAAATGCGTTCTGGTAATGTCAATGAGTTCACAGGCAGGGTTATAAGCTGAGTGAATGTTATGGCTTGACCGCCCCTCAACAGCAACCAATGCGTTGGACTGAGTGCCTGGAGCCTTGTAGTAAATAAATTACGTTGCTGGTGACTGTATTTTTTAAAATCCGCAGCAATATGAATGTTTCGGGTTTACTGCAGTTAAATGCAATGTACGCGCTCAGTCATCATTTGGCTGTTCATCATCCGTGCGAAAAAATAAACTTTCAGAAATCCAGTCTTCGCGTTTCTTCACCAATGCGTCATCGCTATCATTGTTGTTGCTATAAATCAGCGTACTTTCAAGTTTCACATGACCAAGAATTTTTTTCAGATGCTGCAGGCTCATACCGTCGAGCGATTGGTGGATAGCCGATGTATGACGCATCCAATGAGCGGAGGCTTTTTCAAGCTGATCTGGATTTACCCCCACTGGAGGATTACCTTCTTTTTCCATACGACGATACAAATCAAGCACCTCGGCCAGCGTCTCTTTTACGATGCCCGCCAACCGCGAAGAGCTGACTGCGGCCGTTCCCGATGAAGACAGAATCAAAGTGCTGTTGTCGTCTTTTGATGGTCGCAATGGCAATAGATTAGTTTCACCATATTTATCACGACGTGCTCCTCGTCTAACCACCGGGAAGGTATTGAGTGTGTGGCGGTATGCTGTGCTCACCTCAATCAGCTCCCGCGTTGCAGGAATAGTGCGGGTTCTGTTGCCTCTGCCTTGAATGCTAACCCAATAGGCGTCTGTCCCGTCGCTTATCGGCCGGATAACGAAGTCACTCATTTTGATAGTGGCCAGCTCGCTAATCCGGACACCTAGCAGATAAAGCGCACGAAATATCATAAGGCGCTGGTTCGCTGATCGAAGTAACTCCAACCGCTTGCGCGGCGTGGTGTTCAAGGGAATACGATCATCGAGACTTTCGATATAGTGATGAACGAACTGCCATGTACCCTGACTGAGTGCTCGGTCGGTCTGGTGTTCATCACTTTGCTTCGAGGCAGAACTCTTTCGAAGCGCCAAAGGGCTACGTTCTATGTAGCCTACGTCCACCCAGAACCGGTACATACTCTTCAAAACTGTCATAGTGAAGTTGGCGGCTTCAGGCTTGAGCGGCCCGTCAAATGGGTACCAATCCTGCGATGTACGGGTTGCATATTTTCCGCCGAGCCTTTTGCCAGTATTCGAATCGTTCATCGAATCATCGTACCAAGCTTTACCTGTGTGTCGGGAAACAGGATCGGCGAGGAAATTTTCGTAAATCCCCACATCTTCAACTGTGAGGCCGCTGAGCGGTTTGACGGCTTCGATCTGAGCCCACCATTGAAATCGCTCAGCCTCTTTTCGATAAGCGCGGGCGGTGTGGATCGACCGGGCACCAGCTGATTTGATCCATGCCTCCATCGCACACTTATCGTCATTCGCCTCTATCGTACAAAGATCAGGTGACTTGGTTCGAAATCGCCCCTGCGAACCGTTCAGAGCTACTGCAACTTGTGAAACCATGTATGCAATCTTTGCCTGCTCCCAATTTGCACTTAACGACATACCACCATCTGAAGGTAGTGGCGTTTCAAATTCAGCATCTGTAGGTATGCCGCTTTTTGGCAATGGAAACATTTTGTCGAGATCAACATCCGGATACCAGAGGGCGAAATACTCATTCAGCATCTCTAATGAAGACAAAATGTTATATTGATTGACTCCATCGACGACGCCTGTAAGTTGCACCAGCCGGCGGTCGACCAATATGTCGTTATCAAGTTTGCTATTGGCAATAATTTTCCGCGACAAACTGATGCTCCTTGATGCTAAGTTGCATCATCAATCCCACACTTGTTAGGCGTACTGTCCTTCAATTAGATATCGCTGTAATTATAGGAAATGAATTCTTTGTCTGTGCGAGATCACTCAAAGTATCTTTTCTAAGATACCTTCAAAAAGGTTTCCAGGTAATTTTTATAAATGAGCGCAGCTAGGAGTTTTGCATGGATAGCAACCTGTTGATTTGTTTTAAATATCTTTTCTACAGATGTGGGACATATCTAGCCTCAGTTATCACCTGTGCGAGTTGGCTGTCAACGCCATTGGGAGACCGTTGCCACTTACCAATCGGACCTATCACGGGACTCTCTTCAATTCATCAAGGAGGCCAGGTAAGCCCTGGTTTCTTTCACTGCCATTATGGCATCCAGGTTGCGCCTGAACGATTGGCACTACGCTGCATTGCAAAATGTTCTAAGCCATCGGTTGACGACACTATGGCTGGCTGAACTATACTGTATGCATAGACAGTGTTGTGACAGTTATGAATGAGCCATATTCCTCTATATCTACCCCATTTTCTCTTGAGCAACTACTGCTCCGGGAGGATGTGTGGGTGGGGCATTCGCGGCGCTTTAATACCGGTGTTGCCGTAGATACGGGCTATGACGCCTTAAATAGCGAGTTGTTGAATGGTGGCTGGCCGGCAGGTAGTTTGATCGAGGTCTGTCAACCGGGGATGCAGGCAGAGTGGCAGTTGTTTATGCCGGCTTTGCAGGAAGTTCAGGGCTTGATCGTGGTGCTTAATCCACCGGCGATGCCTTTCGCTCAGGCATTTATTCAAGCTGGCATTAATCTGGATAGGCTGATTATTGTGGAGGCACCGGATAAAAGTCAGTTTATTGCCTGTTTTACCGAGCTGGTGCGCGCCAGTATCGGAGCGGTACTGGCCTGGCAACCGCAAGATGCACCGGGTTATACCGAATTGCGCAAGTGTCAGCTCGCCGCCGCCGAAGGGCAGGGGCTGTGTGTGATGTTCCGCCCGTCGGGTGCCCAGCAGCAAAGCTCTCCGGCGGTATTACGTTTATATGCAAAAGCAGTAGCGGCGGGCCTTGAGCTGACACTGTTCAAGCAAAAAGGCTATTTGCAACTACGCCAGCCGCGCCCGATTTTGCTGGCGCTGCCTGAGCAATGGCAAGCAGTGTTGCCTTATCACGCGCTTAACGAACGATCTGAAAATTCTGAAGGCAAAGAAACCGGGCGACCACTTGCCCAGGTGTTGCCGTTGCGGAGTAATCAGTGAATGCGACAAGCTCCCGGCTTTGGCTGGCCATTCGGTTTTCTGATCTGGCATTGACCGCATTAACAGCCAACGCTGCCGATGACCGGACGACGATAGTCGTGCAAAAAAAGCAGGTCATTTTTGCCAATGCATTAGCAGTAGCGGCTGGGGTTCAGCAAGCTATGGATGCCACTACCGCGCAGTTGCTCAGCAGTTGTGTGGTGCTGGAGCGCGATGAAGCCAAAGAGCAGGCAGCACTGCATCAGCTGTCGGAGCTACTCTATCAAATCAGTCCCTACATTGAAGATTACAACAGCAAAGCCTTTGCCCAATCCGGGCTGTTGCTGGAAATTTCCAGCTGCCTGGCTTTGTTTGGTGGTGTAAAACCGCTTGCGGAAAAAACGTTTTCACTCCTTGATCAAACACCCCACGGTTTTCAATACGGCCTGGGCCATTCGGCAGCTGCCGCTTGGTATCTCTCATTTGCCCATTACGCTATTAGTGACGAAGAAACCCGGTCAGTTTTTATTGAAAGACTGAATGCACTGTCCATTGATTTGCTGGCAGATTATCCGAAAGCGCTGGAGTCGCTTGATAAGACAGGCTTCAGATATTTCGCTGACCTTGCCAGGCAAATACAGGGAAAATCGTCGGCCAGTTTCAGAAAGCGCCTAGGAAGTGATTTTACGGATTTGCTGGATGATATTTATGGCAATGACCGGAATATTTTGCAAACAGCACTGTTTGAAAAACCACGGGATACCTATCGGCCTGATGAATGGTTTGAAGAGGATATTCAATTTGAATATCCGGTAACTATCGTTGAGCAATTAAAGCCAGCTATTGAAAATTTGTTACAGCAGCTTTGTGATTATCTGCGCAAGCGGCAGCAGCAATGCCAATACATTGAATGGCGTATTGCTGATATTTATCGCCAGCAGATTACTATTGCTGTGAAAAGTGACCTGCCGCAAACCGGCTGGCAGTTGCTCTACGACCTCTCTCTGATTCAATTTGACGTCCGCGAATTACCTTTCGAGGTAGATACCATTGGTTTGTGTTGTCAGCAAACAATGCCACTTCAATCTCGCAACCAGAACCTGGATTTTGAACAAAACCGGCGCAACGGCTTTTCCGCTACCGACTTCACTATCACCATCGCAAAACTGAAAGCCAGGTTGGGCGAGAGCAAGGTTTACAAGTTGTCTTACAAGGACAGCCGGGTGCCCGAGCTGACCAATAGTTATTTACCGCTTGCTGAAAAAAGTCAGCAACTATTGCCCGCTATTTACCAGCAGAGTATTCGTCCTGCCTGGCTTCTGGCTGCACCGGAATTGGCGGAAGAACGCCAGGGGCGGCTTTTTTGGAAAGGCTATTTTTCCATTACTCTGGGGCCGGAACGGATTATTGGCAACTGGTGGCAAAGTGCCGTCGCACGGGATTATTACCTGGCAACGCGGCAGGATAATGTTCGCCTGTGGGTATATTTCGATCTTTACGAGAAGCGTTGGTACGTGCATGGCGTGTTTTCCTGATGCGCTACGCTCACCTGAACACCATTACCAATTTTACCTTTCTTACCGGTGCTTCCTGGCCGGATGAATACATCGCTCAAGCCAATGCCTTGGGTTACGAAGCATTAGCGATTACCGATGAATGCTCGCTGGCCGGGGTTGTTAAGGCCTTTGTGGTTGCTGAAAAGCTCGGCATTAAACTGATTGTGGGTAGTCGCTTCCAGCTGTCCAATGGTATGAAATTGATTGTGATAGCCCCCACGCGAGAGGCTTATGCTGAGTTATCCGGTTTTATTACTCTGGCGCGCCGCCGTGCCGAAAAAGGAAGTTACGAAGCCCATTTTGAAGACCTTCGCTTTCGCTTGCGTACTTGCCTGATTATCTGGCTTGGTGGGCCTCAGGAAACCATTACCAACGAAGTCGCTAATGAATTACATACGGCGTTCAAGGGGCGCTTGTGGATAGGCATTGGTCATCAGTTGCATGGCGGAGAGCAGCGGGATTTTGCGCGTTGGCATAAACTGTCTGAAGACAAAGGTATTCCGTTGGTAGCCTGCGGTGAAGCCTTGATGCACAGTGCTGAGCGAAAGCCACTACAGGATATTGTGACTGCCATTCGGCATAACACCCCCTTGCAGGAAATGGGTAGCCGCCTTGAACTGAATGGTGAAGCCTACCTGAAGTCGCTGCCGCAATTAGCCAAACTTTACCCATCTCCACTGTTAGCGGAGTCTGCTCTTATCGCTGATCTGTGTCAGTTTTCGATGGCGGAGTTGCGCTATCAGTACCCGCATGAAGTCGTTCCTGCCGGTTTAACGCCCACTGAGCACCTTACCAATCTGGTTAATGCCGGCAAACAACAGCGTTGGCCCGATGGGGTATCTGATGAAGTAGCCGGGTTGATAGAAAAAGAGTTAGCGTTGATTGCCGAACTCAGTTACGAATATTACTTTCTTACCGTTCACGATATTGTTCGCTTTGCTCGCGAGCAGAATATTCTTTGTCAGGGCAGGGGGTCAGCAGCCAATTCGGTGGTATGTTATTGCCTGTTTATTACCGAGATTGCTCCCGGCCAAATTGGTGTTCTCTTTGAGCGGTTTATATCGCGAGAACGTGATGAACCACCGGATATAGATGTGGACTTTGAGCACCAGCGCCGTGAAGAAGTGATTCAATATATCTACCGAAAATATGGCCGTGAACGCGCCGCGCTTGCCGCTACGGTGGTTACTTATCGCAGCAAAAGCGCAGTGAAAGATGTCGGTAAAGCACTCGGTCTTGATATCGCATTATTAAATCATCTAACTAAAAACATGGCGTGGTGGGATAATCTTGCTGATCTGGGAAAACGCATGGAGTCCATGGGCGTAAACATCGGCAACCATTTACTCAAACACTTTTTTAATCTGGTACAACAAATTTACGGGTTTCCCCGGCATCTCAGCCAGCATGTAGGCGGCTTCGTCATTTCCGAAACCAGAATCAGTGATCTGGTTCCTCTGGAAAATGCCAGTATGCCAGACAGAACCATTATTCAATGGGACAAGGAAGACCTGGAGTCAATGCGCTTGTTAAAGGTCGATGTGCTTGCACTGGGCATGCTTTCTGCGCTGCGGCGTGCGATTGAGTTGATTCATTCCTATAACCCGGCCATTTGCTCATTACAGGATATTCCAAAAGAAGACACAGCAACCTATGACATGCTCTGTCGCGGTGATAGTGTCGGGGTTTTTCAAATTGAATCCCGCGCACAAATGGCGATGCTACCGCGCCTGAAGCCACGTTGTTTTTACGATCTGGTCATCGAAATTGCTATTGTGCGCCCTGGCCCGATTCAGGGCGATATGGTGCACCCTTATTTGCGCCGACGCGCTGGCAAAGAAGATATTACTTACCCGAGCGATGCGATTCGTGATGTATTAACACCCACATTAGGCGTGCCCATTTTTCAGGAACAGGTGATGCGTCTGTCGATGGTGGCCGCGGGCTTTACCGGAGACGAAGCCGATGAATTGCGGCGGGCTATTACCAACTGGGGGAAAAACTCAAAGTTACTAACCTTTGAAGATAAATTTAAAAACGGATTGTTGGAGAATGGCTACACACAAATCTTTGCCGATCAGTTGTTTGAGCAGGTAAAAGGGTTTGGTGGTTATGGTTTTCCGGAAAGCCATTCGGCCAGCTTCGCCATCCTCTGTTACGTGTCCAGCTGGATTAAACGGCATCATCCCGCTGCCTTTTATTGTGCGTTGCTGAACAGCCAACCGATGGGTTTTTACAGCCCGTCACAACTGATTCTGGATGCTCGTCGTCATGGTGTTGTGGTAAAGCCGGTCAATATCAACCGTAGCGCTTGCGATAACTCTTTGGAGCTGGATGAAAACGGCCAGCAGGGGATTCGTCTGGGTTTTATTGCTGTAAGGTCATTAAGCCTGGATGCCGCGCAATCTATTGAAACTCATCGTGGCACTGTTCCCTATGCGTCTATCAAAGATCTTGCCCGGCGCACCGGCCTGGGTGATGCAGTGCTGGAATGTTTGGCATCGGCTGATGCATTACGTGAAATAAGCGGAAACCGCTTTCAAGCCCGATGGCAGGCGGCGGCCATCACACCGCACTCAGAACTCTTGCAGGCTGCTGAGAATGAACAAGATGATTTGCTAATGCCAGCACCAACGCCGGAAGAAAATGTCATGGACGATTACGCCACCATCGGCCTCACGTTACGCCAGCATCCCATGCAACTATTGCGTAGCGAAACGCCCTTCGATCGTTGCAGTCGTTTCGCAGACCTTATCAACCTCAACCATAAAGGCTTTGTGCGTATCGCCGGCATTGTTACCGGCAAACAGCGCCCTGGTTCTGCCCATGGGGTTATGTTTATTTCACTGGAAGACGAAACCGGGACCAGCAATATTGTTGTGCATACGTCCACGCAAGAGCGCTTTCGCACCGAAATACTCACCGGTAAATTGCTGATTATAAAAGGAAGCCTGGAAATCCTTGCCGAAGATGTCGGCGCACCGGTTATTCATGTGGTGGCTGGTCATATTAAAAATATGACGGCAAGACTGCATGATCTATCTTTGAAATCGCGAGATTTTCATTGATTATTCACCGATGTGTTAATCTTAAAACCAACCTGCGCCAACTAGCACCGCCATAATCTAAGAGTGTTTTTTAGGTGGTGGTTTGGTCGGACTACATAAGGATTCTGGCATCAGTCATTAAGCACGTGTTTCTGGGCGGGAACAACCTCTGTCACGACTACAAGAATGATTTTTTAGGGTTTGCCCCAGTGAAGGCGCTCGCATCAGCACTCCAAGCCGAAGGCATTGAGGTTACAGTCGTTCTTGATAAGTTTATTGGACCTCGGAATAAGCGCCTCTCCTTTAGTAAAGCAGAGGCCTCACTCCGGCCTGATATTGACGTGCAGCAAGTGCGGCGCCTCAATCGATCGGCGGACGCAAGACTCTTCCGAATGGCTTGCACGAATACCGACTGGATGGTTAGTAAAGAAAATTATGAAGAGCTCTCAGACCTCGCTGCGATGCCGGATAATAGGGTTCTGTTCATCTATTTGAAGAACTCGGTGATAGAGATTGAAGCCCTTTGAATAAACGTCCCCTTTAACACTTCGTAGAAATTAAGCACACGATATGCTTGGAGGACGACTCCTCCTGGATGATCTGTAATGGCGTGTAATCGTGTGACGTCCCATAAAGGGAATATTCTCGCGGCGCGCTTCCGACGACTTCCTGATAAAGGGTAGCCCCTTCGTTATTTACCTTGGCTCTGCTTCTGTATGACAAGCGGCAGCAATGAGAGGTATGTGCCAGTACTAGCCAACCATTCCGGCGGACTGCGCAAATAGTATTGAAGCAAAACATAACTGAATGCTCCTTGAAGCAAATAAATTAATAACCCCAGAATGACCAGAGCGAATGTCCTGTATGTGTAACTAAACTGGATCACTGAGAGTCTGGGATAAAATAGTATTTCAAGGTAGATGAACGCCATGTGCTCTGAAAAATAGGCGTATCTAGTGTGCCTGTATTAAGGTTTGTATTGTTCTAATGGCGGTTGTGGATGCGGTAAAACCAGCCAATAGCAGAAGTAGTAGTTTTTTTATCCAGATGGGTATTTCCAGAAAGGGACTTCGCCGAACTAGCAGACCTGAGCTCTGTAATTTAAATTGGATCAATTATAAAAAGTGCAGGAATTAAATCCAGTGAAAGATGGCATAGAAAAAAATACTGTTCTGGATTCAAGAATCTATTTTCATGGTAAAGCTGTTGATATTGCTAATCTCAAGGCACCTGTTATAGTTTTATTTCCCGTCGAAGATAGCTGGAATGATTTTAAATATAGATGTAGATATAGATATATCGCGCACTTAGGTGATGACCAAAAAGAGATAGAAGGACATCTATTTCTTGGGTTTTTATCAAGCAATGACAATATTGATGAGAGCGGAAAAATATCTCGCGAAGTCAATATGATCGACGCTAAAGAACTGCCGAATTTCTTCACCCTTCAGGGCGGAATGGATGATTACCGAAAGTTTGTTGTTCAACATGGGGTAAAAAATTCAAAAAATATTCTGCTTACATTAAATGATTTGGTTGCATCTAGAGGTGTGGCTTGGCGAGCCAAGCTAATTGAAAAAGCACAGAATACTAAAATTTTTAGCTTAGCATTCATGAGGGACTCTGAGCGATTTTTTGCATTCCATAATGCGAAATCCATTATCGATGGTCTAGAAAATGAGAGCTTCTCAAATATTTCGAACAAATTGTTACTTTCTTACAGGGTTGCAGGATTTTCCGAAGAGCATTGCTTTGAATTAAATTTTGATCCTGATAGCTTTTTACCAAAACGAATTTGTGTACTTATCGGTCGAAACGGATTGGGAAAGAGCCAAGCATTGCATACTATGGTGAGCTCTCTGGTCAAAGGTGATTTGCGACTTTCTGATGGAATATATGGTCGCCCGATGATAAGTCGGGTATTAGCGATAGCTACGCCAGGCGAAACAGTTAATTCTTTCCCTGCTGAGCGAGCTAACAAACGTATAAAATATCGTCGCTTGATTCTCAATAGAGCAGCTAGGACAAGGATCTCCAGAGGCTTTTGCGATCTCTGCGTTCAGCTTTGTCGAACTGAAGAGCTGATTGGGCAATATCACCGCTGGGAATTATTTAAGGAGATTATCCAATTTTTCCCAGATATAAAAAATGTTGTAATACCGTTGAGTACTGACATTTCAGTTTCAGCCAATCACGTTTTGAACATTAGTGGTAGGAACTACGTACCCTTGTTGAAGCTCGGCAATGGAGGGGAGCAGGCAACACTAGAAATTCACGGCGCAGCTGTGAGTAGCGCAAATCCAATGATCCATATTGAAAATAAAATTTATCCCCTGAGTAGCGGCCAGCTTTCAATTATTAAATTTATTGTGCAGGCTTGTTTGTTTGTGGAAAATGGAACTCTTGTTTTGCTCGATGAACCTGAGACACATCTCCATCCAAACTTTATTTCCGAGTTTGTTAAAATTTTGGATAAATTATTGAGATTGACCGGTTCAGTTGCCGTTATTGCCACTCATTCATCCTACTTTGTGCGGGAAGTCCCCAAGACACAAGTGCTTGTATTCAAAGAGGGCGAGGGCGGCCAAGTAAGCATTCAAAACCCAAGACTGCGGACCTTCGGGGCTGATGTGGGAGCTATCTCATATTTTGTTTTTGAGGATGAAATAACTAATGGATTAGTTGAAGATATTTTAGCAAGCTTTCCAAAAAAACCCAACGATCGAAGGGCGTTATTGAGTGAGTTAAATTCGGAGCTGTCGGCTGATGTAGTGATGTACTTGCGTAGAAAATTAGATATAGAGGAAGAGCATGAAGAGAATTGACCCACCTCCTGTGAACGATATTCAGGAATTACAACTTTTAGCGGATAACACTCAACTCAGTAGCTATCCCAGCTTATTAAATGAATATATCCGATTTTCTTCCCAATATGATAAGTATATTCAGAGTTGCGGAAACCCTTGGGATCTAACTACATTAGGTATCACCGATCCTTTTAAAAGAGCCCTGAGCGCTCACTAAAGTTCTCCACCAAAAGGGAGGCTGAAATTTATGGAAGAATACCGCCGTAATTTATCACCCACGGTGTGTCCAATGTGTGGTGGGCTTGGAAATGGAACCTTGGATCATTATTTACCTAAAGACGACTATCCCGAGTACTCTTTTTTTTCAAAAAATCTTGTCCCTGCTTGTAGCTGTAATTCGTTGAGGAGAAAGGCTGTAAAGGGTGTTGTGTCACCGTCAAGAGCTATTCATCCTTATTTTGATGATTTTTTAAGTGACCGATTGTATCAAGCCGTATTCAAGGGTCAATTTGACACACCAGGAATATCCATAGAGATCATTGATGGTAACCACCCTCAGAAAGATATTTTAAGATACCACTTAGATGAGGTGATTTCTAATGATGGAACTCAAGGTTGGTTTGAAAAATATTGGAGTAGTCTAAGTGACCGCCCTCATGACATGCTCGAATTGGTTCTTCCTTGTGGGCCGCAGAATTTAACTGGCAGTGAATTGAAGGCTGCTCTTAATAGATACAGGAATAGCAAGGATAAGGAATATCAGACCCCCAACAACTGGTATTCTATATTTTATACTGGATTGATGAGTGATAATGATCGGTTAGATCAGTTAGCTACAAAAATAAACCAATTAAGACAGCCAATTACATAGTGCAGAAATTTGGTGGTGCAGCCTCACATCCTTAATGAATGGCACTCATCGAGCAGTGAAGATGAAAATTGGCAACAATTAACTCCATCGGAAAATATACCCGTCCGTTTAGCTACCGGACAATTTTCCCATTCCTTTAGGTGTTTGTTTTGAGGTGCTTTGCATGAAAGTGAACGATGTAGAGTATCAATGCTGGCACGAATTGAGGCATGCCTTTGTATGCATTGACCTGGGTGGCGATGTGGAATGCGTGGAGTTCCTAGAGGATCACAACGTCGATCAAGCTCGAGCCAGATGTACAACCAATAAACATATTAGACAGCTGGTTGCTTGCGGTGGATTTGCTGCCGAGCTTGTGTTGTACCGAGATGGCTATTTAGGTTATCAAGACGGTAATTCTATGACTCAAACTTTATTTAGAAACGCCACCATCGATCGAGCAATGTATCACTCGCTAGATCCAAGGGCGGAGCTAACCGAAGTTCAAGATAGAGAATTCATGATTTCTGCTTACAATTCGGCAGTTCCAATCATTCGTCGTTACATGAATGAAATTACCATCGCTGTTGCCGAACTCAAAAATTCAAAAATAATAAGTGGTGAGAGAATTAGGCAGATCATCGCAGAGAATAAAAAATCCATCAAGACGACGCCTTTTCCGATGTTTGGCCTGTGATTTAATCCTATGCTATCACCAGTAAACTTAGGCGATTTACTTCACCACTTGATTGGCTTCAAATTATCAGGGAAGACTACTCAGTGCGTGCTCCAGGGCCTCTTCAGGTGGCTCCTCATAAATGAGGGTAGTAGATGGGTTTACATGACCAGCAATCTTTTGAGCTATTTTTACAGATTTTTTCTGTGTATGAATGATATTCGTAATGAGTGTCCGGCGCCCACTGTGGGAGCTGGCCTTCTCAATGCCGGTCCAATCACGAAGCATCAAAGCCATGTGTTCCTGAAGAGTATTGGGAGAGTAGGGACCACCTTTTTGGGTCAGAAAAAGAGGGGAGGAGGGCTTTAACTTTTCACCCCTATCAAGGCGGTGCCGCAAATGAGCTGTCAGCGCCAAACGAAGATCACTATGAATCATCGGGAGATCGCGTGATTTACCGCGATGTTTCTTAACTGGCGGATAGAAATTGTCCGGATTAATTTCAGCCCCGGATTTTGCCATCGCTTCAATCTGCCTGACCACCTTATCAAATGACTCAACATCAAAACTGATCCTTTTGCGCTGATAACTGCTTTGGGATCTTCCCATAGCATCAGCACCTTTAGTGTAGGCTGCCGGCAAACTCATAACTTCCAATAGTTTGAAATCTGTGCCCAAGCTGTTCAGTTGCGCGATCTCTTTTATTTGTAACAGCGCAATCTCCTGAGCGCGAAGTCCCAGTTTGAAGCTTATCTGCATGATGGCGCTATTTTTTTCTTTATGCCGGTGCTGTTTGATGATGGCAAACATCTGCTGCTGTTGCTCAGCAGTAGGTACACGTGCTTGACCGGACTTGGCCATGAAATATCTCCGGAGCAGGGAATCTATATAATCCGTAATAATGTTATTTTAACGGATTTAATGGCACTCGAACACAGAAAAGAGCTGATCAGCTATCATCAGCACAGAAATTTAAAGCGGAGACCATTTCGCCAATTTGATGTTTATTTCGGTTTAATAGCTCATCTTTTGCAGCCTGTTTTGGCCGGCTCTTGACATAAAGGGGCTTATTGACAAAACTGTCTGTAAGGGCTCAATTGAGCATATTTGGAATAGCCTCCAGACATTGGTTATCCGAATTCAGGCGGCAGAGAAACTGGCTCTCTCTGTACTAGCGGCGACCGAAAGGTCGATTTCCGACCCTATAATCGGGCTGATTATAAGCTAAGGAAAGGCGGCGACTAGTCCCTATCCCTAACGGCGCTTTAAGCGCCGTTTTTCTATTTCGGCGTTACTGATCCAACAAGCCCCTTAGCTGGCCACAAGCGGGGATATTCCGCATTTCTCCAGCCGTACAGATACCTGTCATTAGGGATTAGTATTTGTTACCTATGATTAGGACAACTCAAGCTCCATTGGTTAAGTTCTTGCTTGGAAATTGGTTCAAATGCGTGCAGGACAATTGCTTTAGGGGGATTGGTTTAAATCGGCCTGCAAGACGCATAGAGAAGCGTTTCCAAAAAGATGAGGTATCTATAGGCCATGACTCCGATTGAAGCTCAAAACGCCGCACGAATACTTCAATGCTTTAGTTGGAAATTCAACGTTTTAGTTGGAAATATTCAATACTTTAGTTGGTTGTCCAGTCTGGCCGGCCATGCCATCCGGGCAATATATAGGACTTCGCATAATATATATTATGTTAAATTGGATATTATCCATATGCTACATTTAATCCGGGTTGGCCTCTCGCTCCGTTAAGGGCCTTTTTTCGCCACACTGGTTAACGCTACGCCAGACTTGCAGATCTTTTGGTGAGTCTCCTTTTGACGAACGCATCGGGTTGTTATGAAAGATCAAAATTTGCTGGGACGTTTATATCGTGAGATTCAATCCGTTATTCTGAGCCGCCAGCATCCGGTTACCGGCCTGCTTCCGGCCAGTACGGCCAACAACAATCACGGTAACTACAATGATGCCTGGGTGCGCGATAACGTTTATTCGGTGATGGCGATCTGGACCCTGGGCCAGGCCTATCGGCGCCGCAATGAAACCCACCGTCGTGACGAACTCGAGCAAGCGACTATCAAGCTGATGCGTGGCTTGCTTCAGGCGATGATGCGCCAGGCGCACAAGGTTGAAGCATTCAAATATACCTTGCGCCCCGAAGATGCCCTTCATGCCAAATACGACACGGCAACCGGTTTGACGGTGGTTGCAGACGATGCCTGGGGGCATTTGCAAATTGATGCAACCTCCCTCTTTCTGTTGATGCTGGCGCAAATGTCGGCGTCCGGATTACGCATCGTTTGCACGGTGAGCGAAGCCAATTTTGTGCAAAATCTGGTGTATTACATTTCCAGCGCCTACCGTACGCCCGACTATGGTATTTGGGAGCGCGGCAATAAAATCAATAACGGTGAGCCGGAAATCAACGCCAGTTCTGTGGGGATGGCCAAGGCCGCCTTGCAAGCGCTGGATGGCTTCAACGTGTTTGGCCCCCGTGGTGACAAGCGCGGCATCATTCAGGTTATTCCTGACTCGATCTCTTTGGCCCGCAACGCCCTGGCATCTTTACTGCCACGGGAATCCATTTCAAAAGAAGCCGATAGCGCCTTGTTAAGTATTATCGGCTTTCCTGCATTTGCGGTCGGGCAAAACACGCTGGTGACCAGCACCCGCGATAATATTCTGGCCAAGCTGGGCGGCCATTATGGTTGCAAGCGCTTTTTGTGGGATGGCCACCAGACGGCACTGGAAGAACCCAGCCGCATTTATTATGAGCATTCCGAACTGGCCAACTTTGAGCATATTGAATCGGAGTGGCCGTTATTTTTTACCTATTTATATCTCGGTGCGCTGTTTGATGGCAATGAATCCACCGCGAAACATTACCGCGAAAAGCTGGAAGGCTTGATGATTCGCGAGGGCGATGTTGCCTTGCTGCCGGAATTGTATTTTGTGCCGGAAGAAAATATCGCCGCAGAAAAACAATCACCCGGTACCCAGCAGCGCCTCGCCAATGACAACCTGCCGTTGGTGTGGGCACAAAGTTTGTATTACACCGGCCTGATGCTGGACGAAGGTCTGGTGTCTATTGATGACCTTGACCCCTGCGCATTGCGCGCTCGCTCCACCCAATTTAATAAAACCCAACTGGCGCTGGTGGTTCTCGCTGACAGCGAAGAAACCAAACAAACATTGGTCAAGCACGGCGTTATTGTGGAGAGCTTGCAAGACATCAAACCGATGACGGTTATTTCTGCGGCCGGGTTGATGGAAGCTTACGCGCATGTGGGCGAAAACGAGGCGATGGGTATGACGGGCCGCCCTCGCCGCCGTTTGCAAAGCCTTACCACCTCGCAAACGTATTTGATTAATAATCGCGTGTATTTGTGTTTGTCATCCTTGCAAAGCGAGCAGGAAGACTACCGCAACAGCGATGCGAAATTGCTGGTTGAACTGATTACTCAGGAAATCACTTACATTCACCGCCATTGGCTGGATCAGGAGGTGGCGGTTTTCACTCTGCTGTTTGATGAGCACCTGTCCGGCATCCCCAACGTTGAATCCTTATTGAGCACAGTGAAAGATTTGCAGCTGCGAACCAATTACGAATATGTGGGTTATGCATCGGCCAACCTGGCTTATCGCGCATCGCTGGTTAACAACCTGATTCTGCCGCATTTTGATGCCGATACTTACCGGGTAAAAGCCCGGAAAAACACGGACAAAAACCTGCCTCATCATTGGCAGCACTTGCAGCCAGCAGCGCAAAAAATTCTAGACAAGCTGGAATCGGAAAGTGAAATTATTACTTACCGTAATTTGAATGCTTTTATCCAGAAAAAATCGCTGGACGATAATATTGGCAGCGAAGAATCTCCGGTGTTGTTGCGCGATTTTGTCAAAGATATCTACCGCCAGGCTCAGAAACACAACGCCTGGCTGGTGGCGAGATTGTGCTTTTCAGCACTGGGGTTGATACATACCGATTTGAATGAAAGTTTGACCATCATGTCATCTCGCAATATGTCTGTGGTGGTGGGTGCGAGTGACTTGTCAGAAATTGCTTTCTGTCATTCATTTTCCAACCAGGGCTTTTTTGACGAGCTGGATCACCAGTTTGTTGACCCGCTGGAACGCACCCTGGTGCTTGAACTCTTATCTGCCATCGGAACACTGGTTAAAACAGCGCCCACTTTATTTGAAGGTTTACGCTCCATTCAATTGCGTAACTTTATGATGTTGTATGCCATGGACAAAGGCGATGCCGATGATGTGAGCATGCTGGAATGGATTGGTTTGCAATCCCCTGCGCTGCTGGTGAAAAAGCTGAAAACTATTATGGCTTCACACAGCCACAGTTTTTCCCGCGGCATCCATCATGATGCCCCCTACTTTCCTTATCATGAAAGCGATGTGTTCGGCGCTCGTATGGCCACCGCAGTGGATACCGACTGGTTTGAATGGCGGTTGGCGCGCGGCCTGATTACACATTTTGATGACAGCTTCCTGAAAAATATCTGGCACAGCCTGATGTTCGCCAAGCAACTGGTTTTCGGAGAGCGTGGCAACGATAAACATACCCTGGACTGCGAATTGGTTCGCAGCTCAATGACTCCGGAAGAAACCAGCTTTGCCTATTTGATGGATAACCTTACGCAGCAGCTACACCCGGTTTATTACAAAGCGGCGGTGGTTGAAGCCTTGTTTGCCTACACCAGTTTTTGCTTGAACAATCCGCAGGTGCGCTTCAAAGAGCCGGTCATTTTCAGTGAAATTCTGGAAGCGGCTGCATCGCGTTTTGTATCGGAAAGACCTCGTACCAGCGCTATGCCGGGCCGTGATCTCGACAAGTTATTGCGCCAGTCGCCACATATCCTCAACTTATACGTGACGCTGATCTACGGCGAGCTGACCCAGCCTTATTAAAGGCTACAACGGTACCGCAAGAAGAATAGGTAATAGTAAGGATCCGTAAATATGCTTGCATCTGCGCCTCAAGCCGCTATTTTTCACAGTTTTGGCCTTTTTATAACAATCTACAGGAGCACCACTAATGACCACCAGAAGAACCTTCCTTGCAGGTAGCGCGCTGATGGGTGCAGCTATGTCTGTTTCCGCGCACAATCACGGCGACAAGCACCACGGAAAAAAGGATGAGCTGCCTCGCCTGCTGCATCACGTATTTTTCTGGTTGAAAAACCCTGACTCCGAAGCCGATCGTGCAGCCTTGATTGCCGGTATTAAAGAGTTGGCTGCAATCGAAACCGTGCGTGCGATTCACGTGGGCATCCCCGCCTCTACCGAGAAGCGCGATGTAGTGGATAACAGCTACCATGTTTCCGAGTTGCTGTGTTTCGATGATGTGGAAGGCCAGAACGTTTATCAGGTTCATGCCTTGCACGAAGCGTTCGTAGAGAAGTGCTCGCACCTGTGGAGCAAGGTTGTGGTGTACGACACACTGGCGGTGTAAAAACCGGCGCATACAAAAAAGGTGGGATTATTTCCCACCTTTTTTTATTTCTGTTCAGGGCTGTTGTATCGCCGGTGCCGGTGCCGGTGCCGTTGAAGAAGGATTGGCAGGTGTGCGGCTGAAGGAGGCCGGGTTACAATTTTTGATCACCACCCTTCCCTGCAATAAATTACCTTTTGAGTACTCGCTGAAATAACAGGTGTTATTGGCAGGATCGTAATTCTCAACCCACAGGTGATTTTCCTTCCAGGTTGCACTGATATGCATTTGTCCATCCGGTACGGTGATGGTCATTATCCCGCCGTATTGTTTGACGAATAATTGCTCAAAGTGAAAGAAATACGCCAGCCAGCCCACAATCAAAATGGCCAGTGCGCTGATCAACGCCGGGCGCCATCTATTGAGCCGACCAAATGCCCAGAAGGCAAGAATGCTCAGGCCAAAAATAAAGATCCAATACAGGTAGGTGATCACAGCGCGCTCCTCGTTTGATGTTATCTGACAGACAATATAGTGTCTTTAACCGGGGGCAACAAGGAAGAGCGTCAGGTTCAGCGAGAAAAACGAACCGTCAATGATTACAGAATAAACCATCGTGAAAGACAGCCGGCACAACACCGACTGCCTTTGGATGATATTAACGAGTGAAGCGGAAGCGGCGAGCGGTAACTAACAACAGCAAACTGGCAATCAGAAGTATACCGGTAGATCCACCAGAACTCTTCTTACCGTCATTTTTGTTTTTACTCAGAGGCGGATTGAGTCCGTCAGCAGTGTCTGGCGATGGGTTAAGTACCACAACACCCGTTACCACAACAAGGTGTTTTTCGTCGATGGAAATTGTACCGGAATTGTAGCCTCTCAATGGCAGCTCGGGAAAATTTCCTAAATCAGCAGAATTTGTTGGGCTGTAGTTCTTGAGTGCAGCAATTGCCTCAACAATAGCCATACCATTACCAGTTACCTGACCAAATACTGTGAATCCACTATTTTGCGAGTCAAGATTGGCGCTATTATCGGTAAGGTTGATGAACCACTGGTTGGTGGCGCTATTAGGATTGCTTCCTATTTTTGCCATGGCAATAGTACCGCGCACATTAGAGAGTACGGGTTCGTTAATAACAGGGGCTCGTGATGAAATAGCTGCAAGTGGTGGTCTCACGGAGGGTGTTCCCGTGTATTTAAACCCTCCGCCCTGAATGATGAACTTTGAGTTTGATCGATGAATTACGGTATCTGTATACGCACCGGAATTCACATAACTCAAAAAATTCTTCACCGTCTCCGGTGTCTTTTTATCGTACAGGTTCACTTCAAAGTCACCGAGTACGGTTTGGATTTGCACGGTGGTTGCGTAACTGACACTGCTGATAGAAAGCAAACCCAAGGCTGCAAGCAGTGTTTTTGTTGAGGTGCTTAACGCTTTTATTGTATGGATCATGATAATCAGAGTCGCCTTTGCCAATGGAAATCAAAGGCGACATCGTGACCTGCTGTTGAATTTCGCTCCAGCTTTTTATTGTAGGAAATTGTACAACTCAGGTATCTGCATCCTGATCATCGGAGCGTACCCAATGGCCGTTTTGCAACACTACCGGGTAGCGCGCCCAGGCCTGGAAAATTTCCAGCGAATAAACGCCCTCTTCTCCCAAACCGGTTCCTGCCACGGTTTTCCAATGAATATTGGATGAGTTGCTCATGCCATGTTCGCTGGCAGCACTGGCCCGGCGCACCGCCCATAAGCTGCCCAGTTTTCCGTTGCTGTAATAATGGCCGGTAACAATTTGTCCGGGATGCGTTGAGCGCTGTTCCGCCTGCTGCTTGGCCAGCTCCAGCAACTCAACCAGCGCTTCCGAGTTGATATCCATATAGGAATCCAGCTTGGTCATTGCCGCAGCAAAATCTTCCTGGGTCAAATCAAACTGGCGGGTTTGCGGCTCTACCGGCACGGTTTTACGTTGCCGACGTGTAAGGTGCGCCGGGTAACGGCGATGCGGAAACAGGGAATTAAATAGAATTGCCGTAGCGAGAATGGCCAGTACATTGACCAGCACCGGCATCACCAGAAAATGATAGCCTGCCGCATACACATCGCTGCCGCCGATTACCGCAGCCAGTGCGGTTGCTCCGCCGGGCGGATGGATACAACGCAGATAATGCATCGCCGCGATAGCCGCGCCTACCGCAATAGCACCGGCGAGGGGGGTGTTATCGATGAGCAGGTGGCAGGAAACGCCTATAAAGGCAGAGATGATATGACCGCCGAATACGGCCCAGGGCTGGGATAGCGCCCCGTGAGGAACAGCGAACAACAATACCGCACTGGCACCCATGGAGGTCACCATCAACACAAAGGCGGTGGTGCCTGCTTCGGCATTGGCAAAGGCAGTGTAGGTAATCCAGTATACGGCGAGAATGCCGGTCAAGCCGCCAAGGCCTGAGATGATTTTTTCGGTATGGCTGGTGGTATTGTTTTCAATGCCGAGCATTTGACGGCATTCGGTGAGTCCTTCTCTCCAACGCATGCGTGCACCATTTCTTGCAAAAGCGGGCATGCTAGACCCTTTATGAGTGCACTGCAATGGTTCACTTTTGCCAGTTTGGTGCAATCAGGCTAAGATATAAACCTTCATTTAATGGCTCAGGTTATATTTTGCGCACACCGGCTTATCGACAATTTCTGGCGCTCTTGTTGTGTTTGTGGCTTCCGCTACAAGCAGCGGCAGGCCAGTGGTCGCCCTGCCATTTACTGGATATGCAAACCCGCGAAGCCTCTCCGGTAGAACACCAACATCACAACAGCGGTCATTCGGGTTGCGCTGAACAAGCGGTAGATATTGAACCCTCGGCTCCGGCAACCGAAACAGCTGGCAGTTGTTATCACTGCCAGGCCAGTTGCCAGTTTTCCGTGATTTTGTTGTTGCCGGTAGACTCGGCAAAAACACCTTTCCTCTCTGCTTCAAACTATCATTTCGAACTACCTTTTATTCCTGCGTTGTTGCCTGACAGTTTGCGACGCCCTCCCCGGCTATCCTGATTCTGCTGCTTTGACATCCGTTTGCCGCGGCGCTCTGCTTCCGGCATTCGGTATTGATCATGATTGACTCACCCACGATGTGATTTGCAGTTAACAGGTATCCCTATGAAATACCCTTATCATCAGCGATTGCTGGCAACCGGTGTATGCGTTGCAATGGCCCTGCTGGCCGGTTGCGCCGTAACGCCTTCTATTAATAGCAGCGAGATGGCAGCGTTGGATCTTCTGGGGCCGGGTTATTCCCGGCTTGGCAATGAAGCGGCGCCGGCGCATCCCGCAACCACGCTGAATGCCGATGAGGCTACCCGGCTGCTGTTGCTCCATTCGCCCCAGGTGCGCGGCTTGCTGGCATCTGCCGGGGTAGCCGATGCGCAACGCGCCCAGGCCGCTCTTATCAGTAATCCGAAATTTGCTACCGGCGCCTTGCGCCCTGAGGGTGGCGGCCGCTGGCAGCTGGACTTTGGTTTGACCCAATCGCTAGTGGATGTTTTTACTCGCGGTTTGCGGCAGCAATTGGCCGAACAGCAATGGCTGGAAACCCGCTGGAAAATACAGCAAGGCTTGCAGTCGCTGGTTAGCGAATTGCAACACACCTGGTTCTCTGCCATCGCCGCCGAACAAATCCGACAGCTGCGTGCGGTGCAATATCAGGCAAGCCGGGCCAGAGTGACCCTCGCTCAAAGCCTTTACGATGCCGGTAATATTCCCGAATCTACCCTGTTGTTACACCAGTTGGATGCCAGCCAGCAGCAGAGTAATCTGGAGCAGGCGGCGCTGACCGCTTCCGGGGAAAAACGAACGCTCGTTTATTTGCTGGGGCTTGCAGCGGCAGATGTTCCCGAGCTACCCGGCGCATTGGCAAACCTCCCCGATGAGCATTGGCAGGCTGATACATTGATTGCCGAGGGAAAAACTCACCAGCCTTTATTGCGGTTGTTGGCGGAACAGCAACACCAGTTACAGCAGCAATCAAAACTGACCGGCCAATCGACCTGGCGTGATATCAGCGTCGGTATTGAAGCCGAACGGGAATTCGATGGCAGTTGGAATAAAGGGGGCCATATCGAGTGGGGCTTACCGTTGTTCGACCAGGGACAATATCGCCAACAGGCAACCAGAGCGCTGTTGGCTCAAAACGAAGCGCAGCAATCAGATGCAAACCTGAAGCTTGTGCAGCAGGTAACTGCCAGCCTGGAGCAGATGCATTACGCCCGTGCCGCGCAAACCCGGGCAGCCGCCGCCGCCGAGAACGCCAACAAGCGACTCGCCTTGTTGCAGCGTGAAGTCAACTTCATGATCACCAGCCCTTTTGAACTGCTAGCGGGCAAACAACACCTTCTGCAATTTGAAGAGGAAGGCATTCGCGCGCGCGAAAGTTACTGGTTGGCTCGAAACAATCTGGAGCAGGCGCTGGGCAAACAGTTACCCGTGCCTGAAACAATTGGAGTGCCTGCCAATGAACCGCCGCAGGAAGACCAATCCCAACATAACCACCATCATCACGGAGCACACCATCATGATTAATCGTCGCGATCTGCTGGTGGCAAGCGCCGCCGGTTTGTTTACCAGCGGGCTGGTTAAAGCACAAACTGTTATGGCGCAATCAACTGACACGCATGACCATTCTCATCATGACCACGCCAATCACACCCCGGAGGTGCCGGCAAAAACAACCGCCGCCGCGGCGCATACGCCGATAGAAAAAGCCGCCGCCGTTGATGGTTATCGGCCCGTGGTAACGCCCAATGGCCGCACGCTGGGCTACCGGATGAACGAGGGCGTAAAAGAATTTCACCTGATTGCCGAGGAGGTTGAGCATGAATTTGGCCCCGGCAATCGCATTAAAGCCTGGGGTTACAACGGCTCTACACCAGGGCCGACGATAGAGGCGGTAGAAGGCGATCGGGTGAGAATTTACGTCACCAACAAACTGCCGGAACACACCACCGTGCACTGGCACGGCATCCTGCTGCCATGGGGCATGGACGGCATCAGTGGCTTGACCCAACCACCGATCAAACCCGGTGAAACCTGGGTGTACGAATTTACCCTTGAGCAAAACGGCACCTACATGTATCACCCGCACGCCGATGAAATGGTGCAGATGGCCATGGGCATGATGGGGATGTTTATTATCCACCCGAAAACACCCACAGAACCGCCGGTCGATAGAGATTACGCCGTGCTGTTGCACAACTGGGCAGTGCATCCTGGCACCTATCGCCCCGATCCGTCGGTCATGACCGAATTCGATCTGTGGACCATGAACAGCAAAGTATTTCCGTTTATTGACTCGCTGGTGGCGCAAACCGGTGAGCGGGTGCGCATTCGTATGGGCAACCTGTCCATGTGGAATCACCCGATGCATCTGCATGGCGTTCAGTTTGACGTGACCGGTTCGGATGGTGGCCGCTGGCCGCAAAATCAATGGCGCAAGGAAGTTACCGAGATTGTCGGCGTGGGGCAAACCCGCGATATCGAGTTTATCGCAGTGCCTGGCGACTGGGCATTTCATTGTCATATGAGTCACCACACCATGAATGCCATGGGCCACGGCATTCCCAACACTCTGGGCGCCAATCAAAAACAGGCGGAAGCGGAAATCCGAAAATTGGTGCCGGGGTATATGGCGATGGGCGAACACGGTATGGCCGAACATCAGGAGCATGTTGATATGGGCCATATGCCAGGCCCCGCCAATACCTTGCCCATGATGATGGGCGAAGGCCCTTACGGAAAACTGGAAATGGGCGGCATGTTCACCCTGGTAAAAGTACGTGACCACCTGCACGGTGATCCGGGCTGGTACTCGCCGCCGGAAGGCACCCAGGCCAAACCGGTACAGCATCTTCCGGAAGGTTTACCGACCTGATTGACCCGAGCCGGAATTCGGGGGCTGACAACCTCCGGTTTCCGGCTGCATCTTTGCCCTGCGCCACGTCGACGGGCATCCCCGCTTTTCACCTGGCCTGCTAGAATGGCGCTCCTGATTTCAGCCAATGGTTTGTGATGTCCTCTGTTCAACTGACTGCCTTGCCTTATTCACCGGACTCAGCCAACTGGTTTGCGCTGATCAGCCAATATCGCCAGCCCGTTTGGCTGGACAGCGGACGGCCTCAAAGCATCTACGGTCGCTTCGACATTATCTCTGCCAACCCGGATCTGATCATCACCACATCCGGTATGCACACCCGGGTTCAAGATCACCTCGGCAATCAGTTGCAAGTAAGCGCAGAAAACCCTATTCAGGTATTACAAAGCTACCAGCTCGCTGCAACAACTCCTCGCCCGGAAACCCCCTTCACCGGCGGTTTTATGGGTTACTTTGCTTATGATCTCGGACGCCGCTTTGAGCGTTTGCCAGAGCAAGCCAAAGCGGATATCGCCATCCCCGAGATGGATGTCGGCCGCTATTTATGGGCCATTGTTCAGGATCATGAACACAAGAAAGCGTGGCTGGTACAGCACCCACAGGCAAACATCGATGCGGAGTTGCTGCAAAAAATACAGTTTCACGACTTAAAGCAAAACCTTAACTTTGATAAAAAATCATTTAATATCAATAGCTTCAAAGAAAGTATTAATGTTGATGATTACCTGAAAAACATAGATAAAATCCGCCACTACATCGAAGCCGGTGACTGCTACCAGGTCAATTTCGCCCAGCGATTCACCGCGACTTACCAGGGCGATCCTTTGGTTGCATATCTTGAATTGCGCCAATCGGTGCCCTCGCCCTTCAGTGCTTTCTACCGCACCGCCCACGCCAGCATCCTTAGCTTGTCGCCGGAGCGCTTTATTGCGGTGCAGGATGGCAAAGCCGAAACCCGCCCGATTAAAGGCACCATCGCCCGGGGCAAAACGCCGGATGAAGACCAGCGTAACGCCCGCTGGCTGCAACAAAGCACCAAGAACAAAGCGGAAAATTTGATGATCGTTGACCTGCTGCGCAACGACCTCAGCAAGCACTGCGATGCGGTAAAAGTACCCGCCCTTTTCTCTTTACAGAGTTTCGCCAACGTCCACCATCTGGTCAGCATTGTGGAGGGGCAGCTGCGCCCGGGCACCCACCCGCTTCAGGTATTGCAAGACGGTTTTCCTGGCGGCAGCATTACCGGCGCGCCGAAAATTCGCGCCATGGAAATTATTGAAGAACTGGAGCCAACCCGGCGATCCGTCTACTGCGGCAGCCTGGGCTACGTAAGTGCCGATGGCAATATGGATACCAACATCGCTATTCGCACCCTGGTTTGTGCCGATGGCAAGATCCACTGTTGGGGCGGCGGCGGCATAGTCGCGGATTCCGATCCGAACGAAGAATACCAGGAGAGCCTCACCAAAGTGGGCTTGTTTATGAAAACGCTGGAAGAGAAGTTTTCCGGCTAATCGGAAATTTATCGCAGCTGTAATAACTGGCAGGCTCGCCGCAACCACTACGGTTCGAGGTGTTCCGAAGCATCGTCGCAGACGATCTACAAGCAGCCTGGCTCCCAAGGTTTTGTCGCACTGGCAGTTATTAGTGACAGACACGCCGTAAACCCGTCCGTGGGGGCTCGACTGCCGCATCCCTGCGGCAGACGGTCTGTCACCAATAACTGCCAGTACTCCGGATACATTGTTGTTTTCTTATAGAAAATTAAATTCGAGGAAAAAGTATGCTTATTCAAAACCATCAGGTCGATCTGGAAACTGCAACCGGCACCATGCGTGTCTATGTTTATCGCCCGGTTAACGAAGGTAAATACCCCGCCATCGTCCTCTACTCGGAGATTTTCCAACAAACCGGCCCCATCCGTCGCAGCGCACAAATTATGGCTGGCCACGGCTATGTGGTGCTGGTACCGGAAGTATTCCACGAGCTGAATCCCATCGGCACAGTGCTGGGCTACGACGATGCCGGTCGCGATAAAGGTAATGAAGACAAGGTAGCCAAAACCCTGGAAGCGCACGATACAGATACCCAGGCGATGGTCGATTACCTGAAAAGCTTGCCTTACTACTCCGGCAAACTCGGTGCCATGGGCTTCTGCCTGGGCGGCGGACTTGCATATCGAGCAGCGCTTCACCCCGAAGTGCTGGCAACCAGTTGCTTTTACGCTACCGACATTCACTCCGGTCTTACGCCCTCCAAACCTGGCAACGAAAGCCTGACTCGCACCGGCGAAATCAAAGGCGAATTGCAAATGGTGTGGGGCAAACAGGACCCGCATATTCCCGCCGAAGGTCGCGCCAAGGTATACGCCAACCTGGTCGCTTGCGGCGTAAACTTTACCTGGCACGAAGTGAATGGCGTGCACGCGTTTATGCGTGACGAAGGCGAGCGCTACGATGCCGAGTTGCAATTGTGGGGCTACCAGACGGCGCTGGGCATGTTCAACCGCGCACTGGCTGGCTGATCAACACGCATAAAAAAGCCCGGGCAGCGGCCTTGCTGCCCGGGCTTTTTCTTTATTTTATTTCACTGACTTATAAGGTCAGTGCACGGTTGCTTGCCTTGATAAATTCCTTTTTAAGGTCTTCATAAGTGTGTACTGCAGGGAACTGCGGAAACTCGTCAATCACATTTTGTGGCGCATGGAACAGGATGCCCTGATCGGCTTCGCCCAACATGGTGGTGTCGTTGTAGGAATCGCCAGCGGCGATAACACGGTAATAGAGGGTTTTCAGAGCCAGCACAGACTGACGCTTGGGGTCTTTTTGACGCAGGGTGTAGCCAATAACACGATCACGCTCGTCAACGTTCAAACGGTGACACAGCAACGTCGGGAAGCCCAATTGACGCATCAGCGGCTGGGAGAATTCATAGAAGGTGTCTGACAGAATGATGACCTGGAAGCGCTCACGCAGCCAGTCAACAAATTCTACCGCGCCATCCAGCGGCTTCAGGGTGGCAATCACTTCCTGAATCTCTTTCAAACCGAGGTTGTTTTCTTCCAGAATGCGCAAACGTTGCTTCATCAGCACGTCGTAATCGGGAATATCGCGTGTGGTGGCTTTCAGTGATTCAATACCGGTTGCCTTGGCAAATTCAATCCAGATTTCCGGAACCAAAACACCTTCAAGATCAAGACATGCAATTTCCACATTAACCTCCGCGCTTTATCGGGACAGCATTCATTTATCGGGCGGCAATCTACCTGTTTCCGGCGCTGAAAGCAAACTTGCGAGCTTGAAATTAGAAAGGCGGCAGCGGCTCTGGTATCCTGTTAGCACCGTGAAAAGCCCTGAAGTCCGTCAAGTGACTCATTATTCGTAAGTTGTGCCCCATCCATCGCCCGTGCCGTTTAAACAGACGGGCGAATTAACGGCACGCCTGCCCCTTGGAGAAGTTCCCATGTCTGATAACCAGATTCCCTTGGTCGATACTGATGCTGAAATGCAAAGCTGGTCGCCCCGTAAAATTCTCAAACACGCGCTGAATGAATTCGACAATATCGCGATTTCTTTCAGTGGTGCCGAAGACGTGGTGCTGATTGATATGGCGCACAGTATTCGCCAGGATATTCAGGTGTTCTCATTGGACACCGGCCGCTTGCACGCAGAAACCTACCGCTTTATAGAGCGGGTGCGCAAACATTACGGGATTGCCATTGATATTCTTTCGCCGGATGGCGATGCAGTGCGCGATCTGGTTACTCGCAAAGGTCTGTTCAGTTTTTACGAAGACGACCATAAAGAATGCTGCGGTATCCGCAAAATTCAGCCCCTGCGCAAAAAACTGCTGGAAGTGGATGCCTGGATCACCGGCCAACGAAAAGACCAAAGCCCCGGCACTCGCGCCGGTATTCCGGTTATTCAGGATGATCTGGCTTTTGCCCGGCCGGGAGAAAAACTCACCAAGTTCAACCCGTTGGCAAACTGGACATCCAACGATGTGTGGGAATACATCCGCGGCAACAACCTGCCCTACAACGAACTACATGATCGCGGTTTTATTTCTATCGGCTGCGAGCCTTGCACCAAACCGGTTGGCCCGGGGCAGCATGAGCGTGAAGGTCGCTGGTGGTGGGAAGAAAGCACAAAGAAAGAATGCGGATTGCACGGCACTAATATTTCAGCCTAAGCAAATTCGAGCCAGGAGCAGTGAGGTATCACTGCTCTATTGATAAGAAGAATCGCTGTTTAATGAGTAGCGGGTAAAACACCGAAAGGTTTATCGCCGTAGGTTTTTAGTACTTGCGAAATAACAACCTGATAACCGTCCAGCCAAAGCTCCTGCTTTGCTTTGGCTTCAATATGTTTCGGATGTTTGATCAGCAAATCCAGCGCCGCCAGAGATTCCCAGTAATACACGGTAGAGACATAACCGTTCTGTGGATTCTCCCAAACCTCTTCACCCAGATAACCCGGAATGGATCTCGCCGCTTCAGCGATAGCCTCATCAAGCCGGTAGAACTCGTTATCAAACTGCTTTTTCAAAAAAATAAACGTTGAGGAATACATACCGTTTTCCGCTAGACGGGCTTATTCAAAAAACACTTTCAGGTCGTTATCCCATACCTGCTGGTCAACAACACCGACATGCTTGTAGCGAATCACACCATTCTCATCCACCACATAGGTTTCCGGTGCGCCGTAAACGCCGAGGTCGATACCGAAGCGGCCATCGGCATCGAGAATGTTGATGATGTAGGGATTATGCAATTCCCGTAACCAGCGCTGTGCCGCCGGCACGTCATCCTTGTAGTTGACGCCGACAATAGGAATGCCCTGCTCCGCCAGTTTTACCAGATAGGCATGTTCGGCATAACAGGTCGGGCACCAGGTAGCCCATACATTCATCAGGCTGGTTTTGCCTTTGAAGATGTCCCGGGTTACCGGTTTTTCCGGATCTTCCAGCGATGGTAAGGAAAATACCGGTACCGGTTTGTCGAGTAGCGCCGAGGGCATGGCGGTCGGGTCCAGTTTCAGACCCTGCCAGAAAAGAATGCCCAGCACCACGAATACCGCCAGCGGGATAAACAGCTTGATACGCTGCCTGATCATGATGCTTGAGCCTCCGCCGCCAATGCAGGGTCACCGTTTTTTTTGCGGTAACGTTTGTCAGCCACGGCCAAACCGGCACCGAAGGCCATCATCAATGCACCCAGCCAAATCCAGCGCACAAACGGCTTGAAGTGAACGCGCATTGCCCAGGCGCCGTTATTGAGCGGCTCACCCATGGCGATATACAGGTCGCGGAATAAACCGGCGTCCAGCGCCACTTCGGTCATCACCTGGCCATTGGAAAGGTAGCGACGTTTTTGTGGTTTCATTTCACGTACAAAGTCGCCGTGCTTGCTCACGCGAATTACCGCTTCGTCAGCAACATAGTTGGGGCCAGGTACGCGGAAAACACCTTCCAGCACAAACTCGAACTCAGCCACCTGAACCGGCTTGTCGATGTCCATCCGCACATCGCGCAGGTCGTTATAGATACTGGTCAAGCACACGCCGGTGAGCGATACCACAATACCGAGGTGCGCCAGCACCATGCCGTAATAGCTCAGCGTCAAACGTCCCAAACCGCGTTTTACGGTATCGGCGTGGCGAATCTTGTTGCGGATATCCAGCACCAGTGCGGTGGTGATCCATAAAGCGATAAATACCGTAAGCGCGGCTTGCCAGGACCATTCACCGCCATACAGGAACGGGAACGCAATACCACCCACCAGGCTGATGCCGCCCGGCACATACAGCATTTTAATCAGCTTTTCACTGGCATTATTTTTCCAGTTAACCAGCGGGCCCAGCGCCATCAGCAGGCACAACAAGGCCATTAACGGCAGGAAGGTAATGTTGAAGTAAGGCGGTCCTACCGAGATCAGCCCCATGTTCAAGGCGGATTTAATCAACGGGTACAAAGTACCTGCCAGCACGGTCAACATCATGATGATCAACAGCATGTTGTTCATCAGCAGGAAGCTCTCGCGAGACAACCAGGTGAATCCAGGTGAGCTTTTCACCACCGGCGCGCGCAGTGCGTAAAGGATCAACGAACCACCTACTACCACCAGCAGGAAGAACAGAATAAATACACCCCGCTCCGGATCGCTGGCAAAGGCGTGCACGGAGGTCAGCACGCCGGAACGCACAAGGAATGTGCCCAGCAAGCTGAGGGAAAAGGTAAAAATTGCCAGCAGAATCGTCCAGCTTTTAAAGATGCCGCGCTTTTCGGTAACCGCCAGCGAGTGAATTAACGCGGTACCGACCAGCCATGGCATAAAGGAGGCATTTTCAACCGGATCCCAAAACCACCAGCCGCCCCAGCCCAATTCGTAATAGGCCCACCAGCTGCCCAGGGCAATACCGACGGTCAAAAACGCCCAGGCCAGATTGGCCCAAGGACGAGACCAGCGCGCCCAGGCGCTGTCCATACGGCCAGACATCAGCGCAGCCAGCGCAAAAGCAAAAGTCGCACTGAAGCCTACATAACCCATATAAAGCACGGGGGGATGAATAATCAGGCCAATGTCCTGCAGCATCGGGTTGAGGTCACTGCCCTCTTGTGGCGAGAGCGGCAAAATCCGGTCAAACGGATTGGAGGTTAACAACATAAACAACAGAAAGCCGACGGCGACAAAGCCCATCACTGCCAGCACTCTGGCCTGCATATCCAGCGGCAGTGATTTACTGAAACGGGCGATGGCGAACGTCCAGCCCGCCAGCATCAATACCCATAACAGCAGCGAACCTTCATGGCCGCCCCACACAGCGCTGATTTTGTAGTAAACCGGCAACAGGCTGTTGGAATTGCTGGCCACATAGGCCACCGAGAAATCATCCTGCACAAATGCGGTGGTCAGAAAAATAAATGACACCAGCACCATGGTGAAGAAGCCGGTCGCCAGGGAACGTGCCGAATGCATCAGCAAGGCATTGCCGGTGGACGCGCCCACCAAAGGAATGATGGTCAGTGCAAATGCCAGACCCAGCGCCAGAATCAGCGCAAAATTGCCCCACTCAGGAATCATATTGGATCTCCTTGCAGGTGGCCTGGTGCTCGCCTTTGTCTTTCATGGCCGCGGCAACTTCCGGTGGCATGTAATTTTCATCGTGCTTGGCCAGCACTTCAGCGGCCTGAAACACGCCTTTGTTATCCAGCATACCGTTGATCACCGCCGCTTCACCTTCGGCGAAGAGGTCGGGCAAAATGCCGTTGTAAGCAACCGGTACTTCAGCAACGCCATCGGTAATGATGAAAGTCACTTCCAGGGTTTCGTTGGAGCGCAAAATGGTACCCGGCTTGACGCAGCCACCGGCCCGAATGCGGGTATTGTGAGGGACTTCGCCGGTCGCAATTTTGCTCGGCGGATAGAAAAGATTGATATTTTCCCGTAGCGCAAAAACCAGCAGGCCTACCGCGATACTCGAAAAAAGCAAAATAAAAATGACCAACATCAAGCGTTGTTTTCTAACCGGGTGCATATTGTCACTTCTTTTGTAATGGGACTATTGTCCTGTTTGTTTTTCCGCCAGACGCTGCAAGCGACGCTGACGACGGAAAAAGGAACGGGTCTGCAGCACCGGCATTACCACCAGGGTAATTAATACCACCAGCGTAATACCGTAAGCTGCCCAGACAAACGGGCCGTGGTTGTTCATTGCCAGAAAAGCCGCCAGTGACTCAAATTGAAAGGTCATAACGATTTCACCCCGGCTTTTTGCTCAACCAGTTCTCCAACCCAGCGGGTCCGGCTCTCCCTGCGCAGAATTTCTGCGCGGGTATTCAACAGCAATACCCACAGATAAAACACGTAAAAGGCAATCACCATCAGCAGCAGCGGATACAGCATGGATGGGTCAATACTGGATTTTCCCACAAATTTGATGGTTGCGGGCTGATGCAAGGTGTACCACCAATCCACCGACTTCTGGATGATGGGAATATTAACGGTGCCTGCGAGCGCCAGAATGGCACTGGCTTTGTCGCCGGTGTCGCGGTTGGTAAAGGCTTGTTGCAGCGCCATGATGCCGAAATACAAAAACAGTAAAATCAGCATAAAGGTGATGCGCGCATCCCATTCCCACCAGGTTCCCCAGGTCGGTTTGCCCCAGATAGAGCCGGTCACCAACGCCAGAAACGTCAGCGCCGCGCCTACCGGTGCGGCCGACTTCATCACCATGTAGGGCAGTTTCATCTTCCAGATCAGGCCCACCGCGCCGCTGATGGCCATGATGAAATAGCCACCTTGTGCCAGAAAGGCCGCTGGCACATGAATATAGATGATCCGGTAGCTGTTACCTTGCTTTGCATCAACCGGTGCGTAAGCCAGCCCCCAAATACCACCAACCAGCAGCAGCACAATAGCAATAGCCGCCAACCAGGGCAGCCAAGGCGTACTTTTTTCGTAAAACCACCTGGGAGAGCCCAAACGATGAAACCATTGCCAAGCCACGTTAAACCTCTCTTTGTTATTGGGTGCTGATACGCAGCGCACCGGCTGCAGCCAGCGGCGCAAGGACAATCGACAATGCCAGTAAAGCCCCCAGCATCGCCACTTGAACCGTATAAGGGCTACCATTAATACCGTACTGAACCAGGCTGGTGCCGAAGATCAGTACGGGGATATAAAAAGGCATGACGATCAGTGATAACAACAAACCGCCCCGGCCAATACCGGTGGTCAGTGCCGCGCCAACCGCACCCACCAGACTCATGCAAGCGGTGCCTATAAATAAGGAGAGGCACAAAGGCACGAAACCGGGCGTTGGCAGCGACAACATTAAACCCAGCAGCGGCGCCAGTAACATCAGTGGCAAGCCGGTGGTCAGCCAATGTACGACGATTTTAGCCAACACCGTGAGATACAAGGGTTGTGGCGCAATCAACATTTGTTCCAACGACCCGTCCTCAAAATCGCTACGGAACAGACCATCCAGCGACAATAAGGTTGCAAGTAAAGCCATAACCCACAGTACGCCAGGCGCCAGCACCGAGAGTAGCTGGCTTTGTGGCCCCACGCCCAACGGAATCAGACTGACGGCAATCAAAAAAAACACCAGCGGATTCAGCAGCTCGCCGCGCTGGCGCAGTGCCAGCAGCAAATCGCGCCGAAAAGTGGCTTTAAAACCGGAAAAAGATGAAATCGTCTGCAAATCAGTCGTCATAGCGAGACTCCGTTGCAGCAAAACGATAATCTGCCAGCGATACGGTGCGAACGCCGGCAATACTGAGATCCTGGTGCGAGGTTAGCAAGGTCATACCGCCACGCGAGGCGTGTTGTTCCAGCAGGCTTTCAAGGGCGGCAACGCCCTGCTTGTCAATCGCGGTAAAAGGTTCGTCGAGAATCCAGCACACCGCTGATGATAAATACAGCCGTGCCAGCGCAACGCGGCGGTGTTGGCCGGCAGACAATTGAGAACACGGGGTTTCTTCGTAACCCGCCAGCCCGACCTGCTCAAGCGCCTGCTCGATGCTGAAAGTGCCGGTTCCGTCGCAGGTTTGCTGATACCAGCGCAAGTTCTCCACCGGTGTCAGGGCTTTTTTGATGCCCGGCAGATGACCGAGGTACAAGCTCTCACGCGCAAATTGCCAGGCGGCGCCGGGTAAGGAATGGCCGCGCCAGGCAATGTCGCCCTGGTATTCGCGGGAGACACCGGCAAGACAACGCAGCAACGTGGTTTTACCACTGCCATTGGGGCCGATTAATTGCAAAATATCGCCCGCCCGGCATTGAAAACAGAGCTGGCTGAACAGGATTCGCTCATCGCGTTCGCAGCTGAGTTGACGTATGTCGAGCAAAGGTTTGGTCAAAATCAGGGCTCACTGGTTGTTGCCTGTGGCGGCTCAGGATTTGGAAAAACGTGCCGATAAGCTGGTTATTGGCATTCGAGCGCGCGATTATAGCGATCATCGCCCCTGTTTTTCACCTCTAAATTTGATTTTGGATTTCTGTGTATGCAGTTACCGCCGGTTTCCAACCCTCCAACGGCCTCATCGCCGTTAATTCGAGGCGATAATGCAGCAGTTTTGGCAAAAATTGCCGGTTTGCCGCAAGGGCAAATAGTCGATGTTATGGTGGAAAAAGTTGCTGCTATCACCCCGGAGCAGCGCGACGCCTTGCTAAAACAGCTCAATGAGCAGATGCAGCAGTTACAAAAAGCGCCGCAGACGCCTGCGGTCAAAGCGCAAATACAGCAACTGGGTGAGCAGCAACAATTACTGCAATCGCCACAATTAAAACTGGTGACGCTGCAACTGCCGGATCGCCCGCTACTGACTTACACCGATCGTCCGCTGGTGGCTGGCCAAACCTTGCAGGTGCTGGTCAGCCAGCAAGGCCAACGGTTGGCAATCGTCGATTTTCCTGCGCCGGTGCCGACCGTGCCAGCCGGGCTTCCCGCAACGGCAAGCAACCCATTGCCTGTGGAGAGCAGTTTGCGGAATTTGCTGAATATTGCTTCATCCTTGTTATTTCCTGCTGCTCCCGATACCAAAACGGCCCCGCCAACCCCCGTTGCGGCCAACCACCTCACAAATGCGCAACCCGGCACCACTCAACCGGTAGATAAACTGGTACTGCAAAAAGCGTTGGTGGAAACCTTGCGGCAAGTGTTGCCGTTGCGTGATGTGCCCACAGAAATTTTTCAGGCATTACCGGTTATGCAACAACTGCCTGGCAATGTACGGCAGCTGCTCTTACCAGCGACGGTGCAGCAGGCGCTGAAGTCATTTGCAGAACAATTGCGTTCGCCCGCACAACTCTCCAACCCGCAAATGATTCCTTTGGTACTGAAAAACAGCGGCACTTTTTTTGAACAAAAGGTTTCCAGCCAGATGTTGCAAACCACTCCGGCAGGAGCAGCCACGGCCAGTGCGAGCAAAAATACAGTCAGCCTTCAATTCACCCACCAGGATTTGAAAGGCGCCCTGCTCCATTTATTATCGCAGTTGCGTCAGGAGAGCGGTGTGAGCTTGCGGCTGAGCGATATTCCCAACCCCTCCTCTCCGCCGCCCGTTGCACCTACAGCAAGCCAACAGCATGCGGTGGAAGCTTACACCAGCCGGGCCGGTGCCGAGGTTACGGCCAGACTGCCCGATATGCCGCAGGGGTTATTATCTTTTTTGCAGCAGATTCCGCAACGCAGCCACCAGGAACTTTCAACGAAAACCTTGCGCAATCAATTGTTAATGCTGATGCAGCAGCACACTTTATTAGGGCTGGGAAAAATTCAGTTGCAACAAACCCATACCCTGGGGCACCAACTTAATAACGCTGAAAGCAGCGCTGTCGGTCAGTCTTTTATTTTTGATATTCCGGTGCGGTATGGTGCCGACATTCACCAGTTTCATTTGCAGTTGCGACAGGAGTGGCAAGAGGAAAAAGATAATGACAAGCGAAAAGCTTCCGGCAAAGTCAAACAATGGATGGCAATGCTGAAATTTGATTTGCCCCAGGTGGGCGGTGTGTACGTTCAGTTACAAGCCGGACAGGACAATCTTTCGGTGAGTGTATGGGCAGATCGACAGGAAACCCTGGCCTTGGCCCGCGCAAAAATGAATCGCTTGAAAGAACAGCTGGAAGCCGAAGGAATTACCTTGAAGAACTTTCAATGCCTTAATGGTTTGCCGCCCGACTATCAGCAAACATTGAACTACTCGCTGGTGGATGTCACCTTATGAATAAGCCCGCCGATCCGATTAAAAAAGCGGTCGCGCTATTTTACGACGGCGTTAATGCACCGCACGTAAGCGCCAAAGGCACCGGCGATATCGCCGAAGCGATTATGGAGGTAGCCACCGAGCACGGCGTACCGCTCTGCGACAATCCGGAGCTGGTCAACCTGCTGATGCAACTGGAGTTGGGTGAGGAAATTCCTGAGACACTTTATATCGCGGTAGCTTACATCATCGCCTTTGCGTATGAGCTGGATGGCAACCAGCCTGCCGGTTGGAAACCCGGCGAAAAATCTGCGCCGGATGCGTCAGCTACTGATGCTTGACACTGTTGCGGCTGAAAAACAGCCGCAACAGAGGAGTTAAACGGTCAGGCAATTCTTTCCCACAGTGTCACCTCTGACAAGGTATGCTGAAACTTGCGGCGCGTTTCACGAATCACGAAAGGCACTTCCCGAGGCTCGGCAATTCGCTTGTAATGCGCGTCCAGGTAATGATGCAAGCCATCCAGTGTGGTAAAACTTTCACCGTCTTTTTTAAAACCGCCCAGCCAGGCTTCACGCGGCGTATGTTCGGCCAACCAGGTATAAGGTGACGCAATCATCAGGATGCCGCCAAGGTTCAGACGCTGGTGAATTTGTTGTAAAAATTTCTCCGGGCTGTATAAACGGTCGATCAAATTGGCGGCCAGAATAAAATCGTAACCGGAAAATTGTTCTTTAAGGTTACAAGCATCACCCTGAAAAAATTCCACCTTTTGCGCGGTGTCGATCAGCGCCAATTCCTGTAGTGAACGGGATTTGTAAGACACCAGCTCACCCTCTTCCGCCAGGGTATAACGCAAGGTTTCGCCACGCGCCAGCTGTGCGCCAAGTTGAATAAACCGCGCCGAAAAATCGATGCCGGTAACATGATCAAAAGCTTTCGCCAATTCAAAACTCGCCCTGCCAGTGGCGCAGCCTATATCCAGCGCGCGCTGCAGGGGTTTATTTGCCAAAGCAGTGAGTGCAAGGTCCACCAGTGCTTTGGAGAAATTGGCAACACCAAAGCATTCATCACCGTAATGAAACTCGGCATATTCCGATAATAATTTGTCAGTTTCATAATGTGATGCGGGCACTGATTGAACCTCTTCAGAGACAACATAGCGGAAACCCGCATGCTGGAAAAAATGGCGACGAAAAGCATAACGCGCGGAACGCTGTGCTTCATTGCCACAGGAAATCCATGAGCCGCCTTTTATCAGATTGTGCCGTTCATCAAAGGTCGGCGTCGTAAAATCATCGTAAATCGGGTGTACGTCAAAACCATCGAATGGATAAACCGGTGTTTCTGTCCACTGCCAGACATTGCCGGCGACATCATAAAAATCGCCGTGGGCAAACCGGTTTACCGGACAGGAAGATGCAAAGTGATCCAGATGGATATTGGCATTGGCCAACGTTTGCTGTGGTGCTTGCAAACCACTTTCATCGTATATCCGATACCATTCATCTTCGGTGGGCAAGCGAACCGGCAACCCGGTTTCAGATTTTTTCCAATTACAAAATGCCTTGGCCTCGTGATAATTGACTTCCACCGGCCAGTCCCACGGCATGGCAACTTCTTCGGTCATCAAGCGCAAGTACCAGCCTCGGGTTTTCTTAACCCAGAAGGTGGGGTGTCGGGCGCCGGTGAAGGTTAACCAGGCTTTGCCCTCGTCTTCCCAATTATGGTGATTCAGATAACCACCGGCATTAACAAAATCGAGAAACTCCTGATTGCTCACCAAAAAACGCGATGTGTTAAAAGCGCTAACGCAGGTTTCATGCACGCCGTATTCATTATCCCATCCGTACCAGCAATCTGTTTTGTTTTTGTCGAGCAGAACATCCCCTTCCGCTACCTTTACCAGGGTATTAACCGGAGCCGTTCCACTCTGAGTGCAAGGCAGCCAGTGTGATGAATGTTTTACATACTCAAGCTTGTGTTGCCGAATAAGCACGGATGACGTTTCCAAATGAATCCGCTCGTGCTCAATGCCCATTACAATCGCCCACCAGGGGTTGCTCCAGGTAACCGGCAGCTCCAGCGGTGCATGCTCAATCAAATCCAGCACCAGCGCGCGCACCTCATCACGGTAACCTTTTACTTCAGCAGGTGTTGGCCACTCGTAGTGCGCATCGTTGAGGTCATCCCAGCTCATTTCATCCACGCCGACGGCAAACATGGATTCAAAGCGCTGGTTGACCCGCGCGGTAATCATTCGTGTTAATAGCAGTTTGTTGACAAAAAAAGTGGCGGTATGGCCGTAGTAAAAAATCAGCGGATGGCGAAGGGCAATGGGTTTGACATAGTAAGCAGCTTCGTTGGCGAGGCACTCGAAAAGCGACTCGTAACGATCAAAGGTGCTGGTAAAATAATCCCGGATTCTGTTGCGAAACCCGGCTTCGCTCCCCTCACCCAAATGCGGGGTGCGAGCAAATAATGGCATGGTGGCTGACGACGGCATGGCTGGAGAGACAGCGGGAGAATGTAGCGGTAGATTTTGCCGGGAAGGCATGGCACGGCTCCTGGATTATTCCTGTGTACGGTCATAACCGGTTGAAACATCTATTAAAGCACCTTTTGACGCACTCAGAAAAATATTACAGCACAGGTTTCAAACCGGGCGCAGGCCAAGGTCGCACATTGCACTCACCAGATCACCCGGTAAAAGATGCATCCGATTCAATTACCACGCACCTTATGCGATGCCGTTTCAAATTTTCACAAAAAATCCGTTAATAACCACGACCAGCCTCTGTTTTCTGCCGCTTTTCAATGACACTATCCGGCTATCTCACTGTCACACCCGTTTATGTCAAACGCAACATTATACTCAGGCAACTTTATGAATAACCTGCTCATCAGCGCTGAAGAATTGCAAGAAATCCTGGATACGCAACCACTGATTATTGATTGCCGCTTTAACCTGTTGGACAAGGAACTCGGCTATGAGCAATACCTCGACGGCCACATCCCCGGCGCTTTTTATCTGGATATAGAGAAAGATTTGTCAGGCCCTATTGGCGTGCATGGTGGGCGCCATCCCCTGCCCTGTGCGGAGCGGTTTGCCAGCACCATGCGCAGGATCGGTTTGTCGGCAGATCGTGAAGTTATTATTTACGATGACACCAAGCTGGCCTACGCCGCACGTTTGTGGTGGCTGCTCAGTTATTTTGGCCATAACAAAGTCCGCTTGCTGGATGGTGGTTATAGCCATTGGGTTAACCGTAGCGGCCTGGTGGATCGCCGCAACCCGGAAGTGCCGGAAGCGGGGCATTTTGCTGCCAACCCGGGCCAGCGCCCTATCCGTCATATTGAAGAATTGAAAGCGCCCAACCTTTCCTTGCAACTGATTGATTCACGCGAGCCAAAACGTTACGCCGGCCTCGAAGAACCTATAGACCCGGTGGCTGGTCATATTCCCGGTGCGGTCAACCAGTACTGGCAGCAGACCTCGAATGATCAGGGGCTGTTCAAGCCGGTTGAATGGCACCAGCAACACTGGCAATTTCTCGATCCGCAGCAAGAAGTGGTGGTTTACTGTGGTTCAGGTGTTACAGCTTGTGTGAATTTGCTTTCATTGGAAATGGCAGGTGTTAAAGCCAGCTTGTATCCGGGAAGTTGGAGCGATTGGTGCTCCTGGTTGCCGGAGCAAAATAGCTGAATTTTCCGATTCGTGAATAAAAAAATGGCGCTTGTGGGCGCCATTTTTTGTTTGAGCCAGCGTTAAATTATCGGGCTCATTTCATCTTGCCAATGCTTGTGCTTACCAGTATTCGTACTCAACACGAACATCCTGATTACGGCCTCTGTCGTTAGCAACCGGTGCGCGACCTTGTGAACGCATCAGGTAACGGCCATCCGGTTCATAAGCCAAATGTACCGGGGTAGCGAAAATCGCAGACACCTTGTGGGAAGGCTCCACGACAAAATAGCGCCAGGTGGTCGGGTTGGATGCATTATGCAGCGGTGAGCGGTCAGCCTTGATTTCACGAATTTGCAGCCCGGCGACTTCCAGTCTTTCCGGCCATGCCTGTTGGAAACGGATCCGCTTGCCTTCCAGCAATGCGTCCCAATGCTGCTGAATCAGCGCATCACGACCGGCATCAATCACTAAATTGGCCGTTTCAAGAATTTCTTTTTCCTGCTTCAAACCTTGCTGGTCAAAAGAGAGAAACACACGACCCGCTTCAAATTTGGCGGCACGGCGCTCATTGGTGCGCTGATCCTTGAACTCGAATTCCGGCTGGGTTGGCTCACCGGTAAAACGCAAGGTTTTGGTCGCAAATACCGAGCCGTCCGGCTTGGCATAATTGACAGTAATCTCCCGATTGCCATCCAGCGGAGTGAACAACTCACGGTAGACCACTTTGGTTGTATTGATTTGATAGGCCGTACCGGAAACCGAGTAACCATCCTGCGCCTGAACCATCGCGGATAAAGCCAGCGCTGGCAACACAGTGAGGGTCAAACCGATTTGACGAAAAAATGAACGAGCCGATAAACGGGAGTCCTTTAAATTCATAACAATAAAACCTGCTGAAGAGATAATGGCAATATCCCGGATCGCTGAGCAAACCCGGATGTGATTTATGATGACAAGCTCATTGGCGCTCGTCAACTCCGGTAAGCCCGCCTGATCCGGCCAAGCGCTGGCATTGACTACTGGCGCCAGCAACCAGGTGCTTTTCTTGTGATGAGGTCTCGCAGCTGAGATTCGGTATTTGGCGTTCAGTTCCCTGTTTCAGCCGGCTTTCGATCCAGCTTGCCAAACAGTTCAATGGTTTGCTTTCGGCTAACAACCAGATCCACTATAGGTAAAGGATAGCCGTTCACCGGCGGAGGCTGATGAATATTTTTCTTATCCAGGTGCGCCAACTCAGGTACGTATTGGCGAATAAAATGCCCATCGGGGTCAAATTTTCGTGATTGGCTTACCGGATTGAACACCCTGAAGTAAGGCGCAGCATCGGTGCCAGTAGATGCACTCCACTGCCAGCCGCCATTGTTGGCTGCAAAATCGCCGTCAATCAGCCGCGACATAAACCAGTGCTCGCCCCACCGCCAGTCAATTTGCAAATTTTTGGTTAAAAACATCGCCACCACCATCCGCAAACGGTTGTGCATCCAGCCGGTTTGCAATAATTGGCGCATTGCCGCATCAACAATAGGGATGCCCGTTTGCCCCTGACACCAGCGCTCAAACACCTTCTCATCTTTTCGCCAGGGGAATTGGTCGGTGTAGGTTTGCATCGGGTTGTGTTTACAAACCTGCGGAAAGTCCGTCACTACATGCTGATAAAAGTCACGCCAGATCAATTCGTTAATCCAGGTGGTAACGCCTTCGCTACCCGTGTCCCACTCACCGCCGTTCACATGCAACGCTGCACCCAGACATTGCCGTGGAGAAATGGAACCCACTGCCAGGTAGGGCGACAGCGTGGAGGTACCTTCGGTAGCAGGAAAATCCCGGGTCTCATGGTAATGCCGGATGGCGGTATCCATAAAATCCTTCAAGCGTTCATGGGCCTCGGCCTCCCCGGCTGGCCAATGCGCCGCAACACGGTCATCCGCTTCGGCAAACCATTTTTTCAACACCGCGTTATCAAATTTGCAAGCAACGGCTTTGGGAAATGCCGGTGCCGATGACGGCGATGCCCAGGATACCGCCGTGGCCTGTTGCAACCAGGTGCGCTTGAAAGCCGTAAATACCTTGTAAGGCAATCCCTGACCGTTACGAATCATCCCCGGCGGCACTATGACCCGATCATGAAAGCGACGAACAATAATGCCCGCCGCTTTACAGGTTGCTGCGACATTTTTATCCCGTACAAATTCATCCAGCGGATACTCTGCGTTGATATGCAACTGATCACAGGATTTTTGCTGCGCCAGCTTTAATATCGCCGCCGGAATTTCCTTTGCTGTTTTCACCTCCAGCAGCGTCAGAGAAATACCTTGTGCGGCCAGTTCATCGCCCAGCAGTTGCAAGTGCTCGAAAATAAAGTGCAGCCGAACCGGCGCTACCGGGTGACTTTTTACATACTCATGGCAGTGAATGTAAACCGCTTCAATGGCGTCAGAGTCTATTGCCGCACGGGACAGTGCCGGGTTATCTGACAAGCGTAAATCATTACGAAACCAAACCAATGTTTTCATGAATTTTCCAAAAATTCCTACGTTGTCACTCGTCCTGCAACAGGTCGGCATTCGGATAAGGCTGCCACCAGGTTTGTTGCCCGAGATAATTATCGCCAGTGCGTTCAACCCTTTCATGCAAATAACAACGAGGTTTTGACAAAGGAATATTACCTGCCTGGTAACTGGCTGCCAGCGCATCAAATTCCTTGTGTTCATCCAACGTCAGCACGGCACGGAAATAACCTTTCAAATGCAGTAGCACATTGGTCTGCCCACCGCGCACCGTCGGTTTTTGCAAGGCAGCCAGCAATGACTGAATATACCGGTTGGCAATTTGCGCAAGATCATCGCTGGCGAGATTGGAAAGCATTTTTCCAATCACTCGATAAGCATGGGCGTTATGTGCCATTAACAAATATTTATAGCGGGAGTGGAACGCAATCAGTTGCTTTGCCGAGAGCCCTCCCTGTGTTGATTGTTGCCAGTCAAACAAGGTAAACACGCGCGTTAAAAAGTTATCCAGCTGCGGTTTGTTATGAAGCACATCAGCCGCTTCAACCGGCAACAAAGGCAATTGCTGCTTGAGGGCGGCAATATAAATCCCCTGCCCCGCTTCATCCAGTAACAAACCCTGTTCATCAAACCGTTTTACATCGTGCAAACCGCAACTGGGCGAACCTTGCATCACAATATAACCGCATACATGAGCCAACCGGGCACTGTCGGCAACCGCTTGGGCCTGCATTTGCGATGTTAAATCGACAGAGGCATCACCCACTTCCCGAACACGAATGGCTTGCTGAACCTTAACCAGCTGAATCGGATTGCGCGGCACACCGAGACCAATAGCAACCTCCGGACAAATGGGGTGCAACTGGACATACTTGCCCAGTGACAACAGCAATTCCTGATCGTATTTGTCCTTGCCGTTATAGCGAACAGGGTCGCCAACGAGACACTGACTGATAGCAACGGGCGCTTTCATGGCAAGTGGTGTTAATCCTCGTATCCATTTATCAGCTCGTTTTGACGCAGCAATAAAATAGTTTTGATGCGTGAATGAAAATTTTCCAGTGTTCATTGGGGATTACGCAGACAAAAAAACAGGACGACAGCATTGCCATCGTCCTGTTTTTTTATCTCGTTATTTTACCGCAACCAAACATCGCAATTGATTAATAGGATGGCAGCTCAATACCGTCAAACAATTCATCAAGTTCCATGCGGGAATGACGATTGAAGGCTTCGTTCACCACATCACGGGTTAAATGCGGGGCAAATTTTTCAATAAAGTCATACATGAAGCCGCGCAAGAAGGTCCCGCGACGGAAGCCGATACGCGTGGTGCTGGACTCAAACAAATGCCCGGCATCCAGCGCGACCAGATCGCTATCAGTCGTTTCGCTGTAAGCCATTTTTGCAATGATGCCAATGCCCAACCCGAGACGAACATAGGTTTTAATAACGTCAGCATCCGCAGCAGTAAATACTACGCGCGGCGCAAGGCCACGATTGATAAAGGCTTCATCCAGTTTGGAACGCCCCGTAAAACCGAACACATAGGTAACGATCGGATGTTTGGCCACGTCTTCCAGTGTTAACTGGGATATCTGCGCCAGTGGATGATTTTTTGGCACGACGATGCAGCGGTTCCAGCGGTAGCACGGCATCATGATCAGATCACTGAACAGCTCCATGGCTTCGGTGGCAATAGCAAAATCTACCGTACCATCGGCAGCCATTTCCGAGATCTGCATTGGCGAGCCCTGATGCATATGCAGGGACACTTCCGGATATTGCTGAATAAAAGAACCAATCACCGGCGGCAGCGCATAACGCGCCTGGGTGTGGGTGGTTGCCAGCGACAAACTGCCCTTGCGCTCATTGCTGAACTCCTGGGCAACCTGCTTGATGCTTTCAACCTTGCGCAGGATTTCTCCCGCAGTTTTCAAAATAGCTTCGCCGGCCGGGGTAATTCTGGTGAGGTGTTTGCCGCTGCGGGAGAAGACTTCTACGCCCAGCTCGTCCTCAAGGAGACGGATTTGCTTACTGATGCCTGGCTGGGAGGTATACAGGCTTTGCGCGGTAGCAGACACATTCAAATCGTGGTGCGCCACTTCCCAGATATAACGTAATTGTTGCAGCTTCATAAGCCCTCCGAATGGCTTTTGCGAAGTAAAGCCCGATGTTGTAACGCCAGCTCCTTTGGATAAAGCAAAATTAAGCCAGAAGAGCTATTAAAAAAAATAATTATATGCCACTTGGTAATATAAGTCGCCAGTGAAGATGCGAACAAACGTCCAAAAAGGCTGTTATTAAGACTTTGCTATAACTTTAGACTATATCCGGCAATTTAATAGTTTTTCAAAGCCGCATTTATCATTGGTTGAAAAATCAGGGCTTCAGCAGGATTTCGTTGGCTATGCCATGGGGAACATGACCGGTGGCCACATGCTCGCTGGCGGAATCGCAATGCATACGTTGATCGTCAAAAAACACATCGGCGCCGTAAGCTTTTAAAAAAGCCCCTTTTGATAAACCGCCTAAAAACAGCGATTCATCTATACGAATATTCCAGGCGCGCAAGGTACGAATAACCCGCTCGTGAGCCGGTGCCGACCTGGCCGTTACCAGCGCTGTGCGGATGGGGCAATGCTCACCAAACTCCACTTGCAACCCGTGTAGTGCCAGCAAAAATTCTTTAAAAGGTCCACCGCTCAAAGGCGTGCGAGCAGATGCCTTTTCACTCAATGAAAATTCTTTAAGACCCTGTTTTTTATATACAATTTCTGCCTCATCAGAGAACACCACCGCATCGCCGTCAAATGCAAAACGTAACTCATGTTCATGATCGGGCTTGCTTTTGGAAGCGATCAGCGTGGCGGCAGCTATGCCGTGATTGAGTGCATCCCGCACATCTTCAGGCTCTGTTGAAAGAAACAGATCACAGCCAAACGCGGTTGCGTAACGATAAGGCGATGTGCCGCCGCAAAAAGCAGCGCGGGTAATATCCAGTCCGTAATGTTCTATAGAGTTGAAAACCCGCAAACCTGTGTCGGCGCTGTTGCGCGACAGGAGAAGCACTTCTACCCGCCCGCCGCCTTCCACCAACTGGTTCAAACCCAGCAGTTTTTTAACAATCGGAAAGGCATCGCCCGGGGTTAATATGTCGTCTTCGTGCTCTATTTGATAGCGTGCAAATGCCTCCAGCCCTTCGTTCATGTAAACCTGATGGCTATCATCGAGATTAAACAACGCGCGGGAAGAAATTGCGATGACAAGCTTATTACTGATATCCGAGGACATAAGGCAGCCGTTAACTCCTGGAAAAATACACTGGCAACGTCAGTGAATACCGACGGCCCACTCTAAAGGATTCGCAGCATAAAGATAATCACCTGACTCACTTACGGCAATAAAATAGTTGAGCCGATGGTGTTCCTGTTGGCCAGCTCCTGCTGTGCTTTTGCCGCCTCACGCAATGCAAACCGTTGACCAATATCCACCGTGATCCAGCCTTTATGAATAGCAGCAAACAGGCTATCCGCCAGTGCCTGTAAAGCGTGTTGATCAGGTGCATAATGCGAGAGCGTGGGACGTGTCAGAAACAACGACCCTTTTTGCATCAACAACAAAGGGCTGACATCGGGCACCGCGCCGGATGCATTGCCAAAACTGACCATCATGCCCAGGGGGGCAAGCGCATCCAATGACGCGGCAAAGGTGTCTTTACCCACCGAATCGTAAACCACATCAACGCCCCGCCCTGCTGTTATCTCTTTAACGCGTTCGGCAACAGGCTCATGGCGGTAAAAAATAACGTCAGAGCAACCACGCTGTATGGCCAGCGCCCCTTTTTCTTCGGAGCCGGTTGTGCCTATCACACGGGCGCCTAATTGACCGGCCCATTGACAGGCAATCAAACCAACGCCGCCTGCCGCGGCATGCCATAACAAGGTGTGCTTGTCGCCAACCACAAAAGTGCGCGTGAGAAGATAAGCTGCGGTTAACCCTTTTAACAAACAGGCTGCAGCGGTTTCATCACTGATAAAATCGGGCAATAAAATCAACCGCTCGGCATCTACCAGATTGGTGGTAGCGTAGCCGCCAAAAACCCCGCTGCAATAACCTACGCGATCGCCGACTTTAAAGCGGGTCACATCTGTACCAACCGCCTCAATAACACCGACTCCTTCAACACCGGGTCGAAATGGTAACGGCAATGCATATAGGCCGGAGCGGTGGTAGATATCAATAAAATTAACGCCGACGGCAGTGTGCCGAATTAATACCTCTTGTCCGACAGGCACCGTGGGCTGCAAGTTCGAGGTACGCAACACTGACGTATCACCTGTTTGCTCAATTACAAAAGTGTAATCAGTCATCATTATTCCTCACATCGGTTTTAAACGAATAAATTGGCACAACCCAATAGGCGGCCAATAAAAAAGGAGCACATAAAGTGCTCCTTTTTAAACCACACGGCATGCAGACTACTGTTTGATTTTAGCGTTAGCTTGCAGCAGGTTTTGCAAATTTCTGAACTCGTTCTGGCCGGAAATACTGGCCAGCTGCGCAGCAAGAATGGATTTTTGCTCCGCCGGGAATTGATCAGCGCCAGAAGCGACAGACTTGAGAGAAACAATGGCGTAATCGCCGCTGCCTAACACAACGCCATCAATGACTGGCTGGGATGCTGCAGGCTTGGCGATGCTGAATGCATGGAAAAGTACATCACGTTCAACATCCGGGCTGTTACGGCCGGTATCTTCAACGGTTTTTACTTCCAGTGAATTATCAGCGGCAATGGCTTCAAGCGATTTTCCAGCAGCAATTTCCTGCTTGAAAGCAGCTGCTTTTGCTGTCATCAACTCACGCACTTTCTCTTCTTTCAAGGTTGCTGTAATGCGATCGCTAACATCTTCAAGCGGGCTTACGTGGCTTGCCTTGTAGTCGGTTTTCTTCAGCACAGCAGCGCGTGTTGGCGCCAGCTCGATAACTTCACTGCTGTTTTCATGCTCAAGAACATCTACAGAGAAAGCTGCAGCAACAAATTGGCTCTCACGGGAAATTTCGTTGTCACCACCGGTGCGAGGAATCAAACCGGTATTCTGTACCGTTACGCCCAACTCAGCTGCAACATCAGCAAGGCTTTCCGCATTGAAAGACAAGTCACGCAGACGCTCAACGAGGCCAACAAACTCATGCTCAGCCTGGTCGCGCTTCAACTGAGCGGCAATGCGATCGCGCTCTGATTCAAAATCAGGCACTTCAACGCCACGCTCGGACAGTTTCTTGATGAAATGGGTACCTGCATCCGTAACAACCGGTGCAGATACTTCGCCTACCGCCAATGCCGCAAGAGCGGTTTCAAAGTTTTCCGGGAAGGTATCACCGGTGGTAAAACCAAGATCGCCACCCTCTTCTTTGGAGCCCAGATCATCGGAGTATTGACGAGCGAGATCAGCGAAATCTTCATCAGCCGCCAGCTTGCCAGTAATTTCTTCAATCACTGCAGCATCGTTGTCTTCAATCAAAATGTGCGCAACCTGGCGCTCGGGTGCAGCCACAAACGCAGCACGATTTTGTTCGTATTGCTTGCGGATCTCATCTTCGGAAATGTCGATGTTATCCAGCATGTTATCCAGATTCAGATCGATATAATCCACTGCGACTTCTTCCGGAACTGTAAATTCCTGCGGCTTGCTTTCGTAATACTGAAGAACTTCAGCATCGCTAACCGTCACTTCTTCTCTCACTTTTTCAGAAGGCAGCACCAGATAATCAAAGCTGCGGGTCTGGAAGTTAAGCGCGATAACCTTGTCAATTTCAGCTGGTGTGGAAAAGCTGGTATCTACAACGCCGGACGTTAACTGACTGATCAGCACATCTTCAACCAGCGCTTTTTTGTAAGTTGATGGCGTATAGCCAACGTTTCTCAGCAAACTCTGATAACGAATCGGATCAAAAGCACCACTCTCCTGCTGGAATTGCGGGGTTCTGACAATTTGCTCATTAATAACGCTATCGCTGGCGGTAAGGCCGGATTCTTTCGCCTTCTGAACCAGCAACGCACGCTGAATCAGGTTTTCGACAACCGGCGTACGCAGGTATTCATCAGACAGGAATTCGGGCGGAACAGAGTCACCATAACGATCAACGATCTGTTGTTTCTGGGTAGCTGTTGCGCGGCTGATCTCCATTTCGGAGATGGCTTCACCATTGACCTTGATAACGCTTCTGGCATTGGGGTCGCTGTTAAAAAGGGTTTCTGCACCGGTCAGCGCAAAAATAACGACCAGCAAACCGATCAAGATTCCAGACACGACCCCTTTGGAGTTGTCCCGAATATTTTGAAGCATGATGAACTCCTGACATTCCGACGGCCGGTATTACCCTGCCCCCGATTTCCCTGATGCGGGAAATTCTGTTTTTATTACTGATTACTTCGTTGCTTAAAGCGATGGTTATAAAAAAAGGCGCATGATCGATGCGCCTTTTTTTAACAACATCCTGCAGATGTACGCTTCAGGTTCCGAACGATGTTCAGATTAGTTAACGGCGTCTTTCAGCGCTTTGCCGGCTTTGAAGCCAGGAACTTTGGAAGCGGCGATTTGAATTTCTGCACCGGTTTGCGGGTTGCGGCCGGTACGGGCAGCACGTTCTTTTACAGCAAAAGTACCGAAACCAACGAGCACTACAGAATCACCATCTTTCAGGGCGCCAGTGATGCTATCGACGACTGCATCCAATGCACGACCGGCAGCTGCTTTTGGAATATCCGCAGATGCGGCAATAGCTTCAATCAGATCAGTTTTGTTCACACTTAACCCCTTTTGATTATACGTTACAAAAAAATTCAGGTCGCCAATACACGGCAAATTCTTATCGGGCGCTGCGCCCAACGTCAGAGTAGCAGCTAATGAATTGCGATTTATACCAACTGGCACCATATGGGTCAAGGAGACATTGCGGGATTATGAAATTGGCACGCTCGATTGATGAATTATTAATCAAAACAGGCCTCAAGCCTCGCAAAGCCCCCATAAAAACAAGGGGTGATGCACTTTCGGGCATCACCCCTTACATTGCTCAAGCTGGCTCAATCAGTGGGTGCTGATACGGTTGGTATCGCCTTTTTGAGCTTCTTTTTGCAGTGCCTGATACTCTTCGTCACTGAGCGGTTTGGGCATATGTTGAAGGGCAATTTGCAACACTTCATCAATCCATTTGACCGGCTTGATGATCATGTCTTCCTTGATATTGTCAGGAATTTCTTTCAAATCGCGCTCGTTATCCGCAGGAATCACAACGGTGCGAATGCCACCGCGGTGTGCTGCCAGCAATTTTTCCTTCAACCCGCCGATCCGTAACACCTCACCGCGCAAAGTGATTTCACCGGTCATGGCAACATCGGCTCGCACCGGAATAGCGGTGAGAATCGATACCAGCGCAGTACACATACCGATACCGGCGCTGGGGCCATCTTTCGGTGTAGCCCCTTCAGGGACGTGAATATGAATATCCACTTTCTCGTGGTAATCCGGGGCAATCCCCAGGCTTTGCGCTCTTGAACGAACTACCGTCAAGGCCGCCTGAATAGACTCCTGCATCACATCGCCCAGCGAGCCGGTTTTGATCATACGGCCTTTACCACTCATTGCCGACGCTTCAATCGTCAACAATTCGCCGCCAACCTGCGTCCAGGCCAACCCGGTCACCTGCCCGATCTGATCCTGATCTTCGGCGCGGCCAAAGTCGAACTTATAAACGCCCAGCAAATCTTCCAGCGAGGCCGGAGTGACCTGATCTGCCGTGCTCTTGCGCTCCTTGACGTGGCGCGTAACAATTTTGCGACATAACTTGGCAATCTCACGTTCCAATCCACGCACACCCGCTTCACGGGTGTAATAGCGGACGATATCGCGGATCGCTTCCGGCTCAATCTCAATCTCTTTCGCGGTTAAGCCATTCGCCTTCATCTGTTTTGGAATCAGGTAGCGCAACGCGATATTCAATTTCTCGTCTTCCGTGTAACCCGGAATACGGATAACTTCCATACGATCCAGCAGTGGGCCAGGGATATTCATGGAGTTGGAGGTACACACGAACATCACGTCGGAAAGATCGTAGTCAACTTCCAGATAGTGGTCGTTGAAGTGGCTGTTTTGCTCCGGGTCCAACACCTCGAGCAGAGCTGAAGCCGGGTCGCCACGGTTGTCCATGCCCATCTTGTCGATCTCATCCAGCAGAAACAGCGGGTTTTTAACCCCGACTTTCGCCATCTTCTGAATCAACTTGCCAGGCAGTGAGCCAATATAGGTTCTGCGGTGACCGCGAATCTCTGCCTCGTCACGCACACCACCCAAGGCCATACGCACAAATTCACGATTGGTAGCGCGAGCAATAGACTCGCCCAACGAGGTTTTACCTACCCCCGGAGGACCTACCAGACAAAGAATCGGCCCTTTGATTTTCTTCACCCGCTGCTGCACGGCGAGATACTCAAGAATCCGCTCTTTCACTTCGTCCAGGCCAAAGTGGTCTTTTTCAAGTACCGACTCGGCACGTGCCAGATCGTGGCGGACTTTGCTGCGTTTTTTCCAGGGTACCTTGATCATCCAGTCTATATAGGCACGCAGTACTGATGCCTCGGCAGACATAGGTGACATTAATTTGAGTTTGCCTATCTCGGCGCGCGCTTTATCTTCGGCGTCTTTCGGCATCCCGGCTTCGCCAATTTTGCGTTCGAGGTCATCAATCTCATTGACCTCTTCACCCATTTCGCCAAGCTCTTTTTGAATGGCTTTCATTTGCTCATTCAAATAATACTCACGCTGACTTTTTTCCATTTGTTTCTTGACGCGACCACGGATTTTTTTCTCAACATGAAAAACATCCATCTCCGCATCCATCAAACTCAATAAATGCTCAATCCGTTCGCGTACATCGGGCATTTCGAGAATTTGTTGTTTTTGCGGTAAATCCAGCGCCATATGCGCAGCAACCGTGTCCGCCAGACGGCCGGCTTCATCAATACCTGAAAGCGAAGTAATCACTTCTGAAGGTACTTTCTTGCTCAGATTAACGTATTGCTCGAACTGGGAAATGGTGGTGCGAATCATCGCATCGCTTTCAGCCGCTTCCACTTCCACTTCAGGAATAACGCTGACATTGGCTTTGAACCAGGCATCGAGATCTTCGATGTTGTCGATGCGCGCACGGTCAACGCCTTCTACCAGAACTTTAACAGTACCGTCTGGCAGCTTGAGCAATTGAAGGATGGAAGCGATAGTACCGACGCGGTAAACGTCTTCGGCGCCGGGAGAATCTTCAGCAGGATTTTTTTGCGCAACAAGCAGAACCTGCTTGTCATTGGCCATAGCTCGTTCAAGCGCCTCAATCGACTTTCCGCGCCCGACAAATAAAGGCGTTACCATGTGCGGATAGACCACTACATCACGTAAGGGTAAAAGTGGCAGTTCCGATGAACTGGTCGTTGAAGTGTCGTGTGGATCCATTAATAGCCCCTTGGTATCAGAGATTGCCAATCCGGTTTTCCGATTGGCCATGCCTTAAGTATTGGGGGCAGTTGGCAGGAATTACAAGTTGAAATGGCAGGAAAATATAAAAAGGGCACCACTGGTGCCCTTTTTATATTCAGTTTTCTAACAAGCGTTACTCATCAGTCGCAGCTTTGGCATGCTTTTCAGCATTCTCGTACACGAGCAAAGGTTCAGACTCACCTTTTATAACAGATTCATCTACCACAACTTTGGTTACATTTTCTTCAGCAGGGATTTGATACATGGTGTCGAGCAGTACCGACTCCATGATCGAGCGCAAACCACGCGCACCGGTTTTACGCTGCAAGGCGCGCTGGGCAACGGCATCCAGAGCATCCGGACGGAAATCAAGCGTTACACCTTCCATCTCGAACAACCGACCATATTGCTTGGTCAGGGAGTTTTTCGGTTCGGTAAGGATTTGAATCAGTGCGGCTTTGTCGAGCTCATCCAGCGTTGCAATAACCGGCAAGCGGCCTACAAACTCCGGAATCAAACCAAACCGTACCAGATCTTCCGGCTCGAGATCATAAAGCGTCTCACCGAAATTACGCTTGTCATCCTTACTTTTTACTTCGGCACCAAAACCAATGCCGCCCTTGTCAGAGCGCTCGCGAATGACTTTATCGAGGCCGGCAAAAGCACCACCACAGATGAACAGGATGTTCGAGGTATCAACCTGCAAAAATTCCTGCTGCGGATGTTTACGTCCACCTTGCGGCGGTACAGACGCAACGGTACCTTCGATCAGCTTGAGCAATGCTTGCTGCACACCCTCACCGGACACATCGCGAGTGATGGACGGGTTATCGGATTTGCGTGAAATTTTGTCAATTTCATCAATGTAAACAATGCCTTGCTGAGCTTTTTCAACGTCGTAGTCACATTTTTGCAGAAGCTTCTGAATAATGTTTTCGACATCCTCGCCCACATAACCGGCTTCGGTCAGTGTGGTGGCATCAGCAATGGTGAAAGGTACATCAAGCAGCCGCGCCAGAGTCTCAGCCAGCAGGGTTTTACCGCTACCGGTAGGACCGACCAGCAAAATATTACTTTTACCCAGCTCGACATGTTCTTTGTCGCGCGACGTTTTATCGCCCATTCTCAACCGTTTGTAATGGTTGTAAACCGCGACAGCAAGAATTTTCTTGGCACGTTTTTGACCGATTACGTACTGATCGAGGATTCCGGAAATTTCATGCGGCTTGGGCAACTTGCCGGAGGCGCCTTCGGAACTGCTTTCCTGAATTTCTTCACGAATGATGTCATTGCACAGATCAACACATTCATCACAAATAAATACGGAAGGCCCCGCAATCAGCTTGCGAACCTCGTGCTGACTTTTTCCACAAAACGAGCAATAGAGCAGTTTCCCGTTCTTATCGCTGCTGTCATTAGTGTGATCGGTCATTGAAACCACTCCGTTAATCAACTCAGGGGTAACTATTTAAATAATTACCCACTATTGCAACTTTCGCTCTGTGTCGGCCACGACACAATTCATTGCATTGAAATATAAGGTCTATTTGGCGGCGATACCACGATTTTCTTTAACAAAATCAACCAGACCATAGTCCTTCGCCTGATGCGCCGACATGAAATTGTCCCTCTCGGTGTCAATTTCAATTTTCTCAACCGGTTGACCGGTATGGAAGGCCATGAGTTCATTCAATCGCGAGCGAATTTTCAAAATTTCCTGCGCCTGAATGTGGATATCAGATGCCTGGCCCTGCGCACCGCCACTGGGCTGGTGAATCATGACGCGGGAATTCGGCAAACAAAGGCGCTTGCCTTTGGCGCCTGCCGTCAACAGGAATGCGCCCATGCTGCAAGCCTGACCAATGCACATGGTGCTGACATCGGGCTTGATGAACTGCATGGTGTCATAAATTGACAGGCCGGCAGTTACTGAACCGCCAGGCGAATTAATATAAAGATGAATGTCCTTGTCCGGATTTTCAGCTTCAAGAAACAGTAATTGGGCAACTACCAGATTAGCCATGTAGTCTTCTACCGGGCCAACCAGAAAGATGATGCGCTCTTTAAGCAGGCGCGAATAGATATCGTAAGACCGTTCACCCCTCGCGGTTTGCTCCACCACCATAGGGACCAGTGCATTTTCAACCGTTGCAGATGCTGATTTTAAATGATCGTAAAACATCGTACTGTTTATATCCTTGTGCAGGGAAAGAGTGCTCCAGGAAGTCTGGAATATTTCAGGAGACAGTGTCGAGCTTAACCTGTGAAGCGATTATATGCCAGTATCGGGAATGATTTGGCGGAGGGAAAAAAGCCGCAAATTCTCAATTGCGGCTTTTTTGAACAACGATTACTGGGCTTGCTGGGTATTGGCTTTGATTACGTCATCGTAACTGGACTCTTCATCCGTTACTTTTGCCTGACTCAAAATGTATTCAACCACCTGATCTTCCAGCACGGCTGATTCGATACCAGCAGTCAATTCGCGGTTGCTGGCGTAGTAATCAACAACTTCTTGCGGATCCTGGTAGGTAGAAGCGATTTCTTCAATCATGCCTTTAACCAGTTTTGCATCCGGCTTCAGCTTGCTGCTTTTTACCACTTCACCAACGATCAGGCCAAGGGCTACACGGCGCTCTGCTTCTTCGGAGAACATGCTGTCCGGAAGAATGCTTTTCACGTCAAAATTTTGTTGCTGACCACCAAAACGTTGCAGCATTTGATTGCGCAATACATCAATCTCACTGGCAACCAAAGCTTTCGGCAACTCAGGAGAGTGAGATGCCAACAGTGCATTCATGACCTGGGTTTTGGTTTTGTTTTTAATGGCATTGGCAAGCTCGCGATCCATATTGGATTTCACTTCCTTACGGAATTGCTTCTCACCACCTTTTTCAACACCAAATTTGATGAAGAATTCTTTCTTCAATTCTGGCAGTTCAATCTCGGAAACGGTATTCACCTTGATGGTAAATTCTACGGCAGCGCCTTTCAGCTCTTCAGCCTGGTAGTCTTCCGGGAAAGTAACCTGAATAACTTTTTCTTCGCCAGCTTTCAGACCAACGATACCGTCTTCAAAACCGGGAATCATGGTTTTGGAGCCCAGCACCAGATTCTGGTTTTCCGCTTTACCGCCAGCAAATTCAACGCCGTCTTTGGTGCCGGTGAAGTTGATGTTCACCTGATCTTCCAGAGCAGCGGCACGATCAACAACTTTCCAGGTCGCCTGATGCTTGCGCAGCACTTCCACCATGTTGTCGATGTCAGCTTCGGTTACTTCAGCTTTAACGCGAGTAATTTCATAACCGTTGAATTCACCCAGTGCCACAGTCGGGTAAACTTCAAAAGTAGCAACGTATTCCAGATCTTTACCGGCGGCCAATTGCTTGGCTTCGATGCTCGGCTGACCGGCAGGTTTTACATTTTCTTTTTGTACGGCTTCGTAAAAAGAACGGCTGATAACATCACCAACCACTTCCTGACGAACGCCCTGACCGTAACGTTGTTTAACAACGTTCATTGGCACTTTGCCTTTACGGAAACCGTTGATACGTACATTCTGAGCTGCTTGCTTCAGACGCTTCTCTACTTCGTTTTCTACCTGCTCAGCGGGGACACCTACTGTGAGGCGGCGTTCCAGTCCAGAAGTCGTTTCGATTGAAACCTGCATATGTTCCTCGTGAAATAACGGACGATCTCTCGTATGGGTAATTGAGCCGGGATCAGCAACTCGTTTCAGAATAAGTCGGTCTTATCGTTGATCGCACGATCGGGACAGCCTCAACTTATTCTCTTCTCAAATATGGTGCGGTCGGAGAGACTCGAACTCTCACACCTCGCGGCGCCAGAACCTAAACCTGGTGTGTCTACCAATTCCACCACGACCGCAATTCTTTCCCGACAGGAAAATTCGCAACTAAAACATACAACCCTTTGATTTTAAACAACAAAAAATCATTTATTGGGGGTTCGGGTTAGCGAAGGGTGCTGATTGTGCCATAGTCAAACCAGCGGTTCAACCAATCCTGCATATCTAACACTCAAAAAACGTTTGCCGGTAATCATTTACCAGCGTTTCCAGGGCTTTTGACCAGCTGGAAACTTGCTGGTACAGGCTCTGCAGCGGATCGTCCTGCACTTCAGCCACAGCAATCAGAGAGATACCCTCCGACTCCTGAAAGGCTTTTTTAATGGCAACGGGCGCCGGTGCCAACCAGAGTGATTCTTGCGCTAATAACATGGCTTTCAGCCAGCTGCCATCGGCTGCCCGGAGCTCACGCAGCGCATCAACACTGGCATCAAAGCGCCCTTCCTCTGCCAACGCCTCAAGCACAGCATCTTCCGTAGCAAACCGGTTGACCTGCTTAAGGCGCGCATTCCCGGCCAGCTCATGAAGATAGTGCCGGTAAGCACAAGCGAGGTGCATCAAGGCGCCCTCCAGCACCGCGCCTTTTTGCAAGCGCGCCTCTGTAGAAGCGGGTATCTGTGCGTATTGCGCCAGCAAAAAACGCGCAAATGCCAACTTTTGATTCACCAGCGACTGACTGGTAGCAGACATGCTAACCCCCATAGAAATGGCCGGGAGCCATTGTAAACGTTGTGAAGCGGCAAACCGGGAGATGGCTACCGCAGATTGACTTTTGCCATAAAAAAACAGCCTTGCCGGTGAGGCGAAGGCTGTTTTTTTATTACCAGGGCGGCTATTTTTCGGACGTTACCCACTTTCCTTTTTGGTAAAACGCCTTCCAGCCGGTCGCCTTACCTTCTACCTCGGACTGCACATATTGCTCTTTGGTTTTACGGCTGAAGCGAATCACCGTGGGCAGACCATTGGGATCAGCAGCGGGTGCCGAGAGCAGGAAATGGTATTTGGGATCAATTTTTTCCTTGTAAGGCAGAAGCTCTGCGACCAGTGGCGCCCGGGTTTCGCGATTTTTCGGGAACTGGCTGGCAGCAAGGAACAAACCGGAAGCGCCATCACGCAGTACGTAATAGTCATCCACTTTCTGACAGCGTAAATCCGGCATCGCGATAGGATCAACCTTCGGTGGTGCTGCTTCGCCGCTACGCAACAGTTTGCGGGTGTTTTTACATTCGCTGTTGGTACAACCGAAATACTTGCCAAAGCGGCCGGTTTTCAGTTGCATCTCACTGCCGCACTTGTCGCATTCAAGCACCGGCCCTTCGTAGCCTTTCAGCTTGAAAGTGCCCTGCTCTATTTCATAGCCGGAGCAGTCAGGGTTGTTGCCGCAGATGTGCAACTTGCGGTGCTCATCCAGCAAATAACTATCCATGGCTGTATTACAAATTTTACAGCGATGCTTGTTGCGCAGCAGTCGTGATTCCGCTTCATCATCGGCATCGGCATCAATCACTTCGTCACCGGACACCAGATTCATGGTGTGCTTGCAGCGCTCTTTCGGTGGCAGCGCGTAGCCGGAGCAACCGAGGAAAACCCCGGTGCTGCCGGTTCGGATTTGCATGTGACGACCACAAAGACTGCACGGAATGTCCGTATCGGTCGGGTCGTTGTCACGCATGCCGTGATCATTGCCTTGAGCTTGCTTCAAGCGGGCACTGAAACCGGCATAAAATTCATTTAACAGGCCGCGCCAGTCGCGACTGCCCTGCGCGACTTTATCCAGCGATTCTTCCATGTTGGCGGTAAAGCTGTAATCCATCAGATCTTCGAAACTTTCCGAGAGGCGTTCGGTAACAATATCACCCATTTTTTCTGCGTAAAAACGGCGATTCTCAACCCGCACATAACCCCGTTCCTGAATCGTGGAGATGATCGAGGCATAAGTTGACGGGCGGCCGATGGCACGCTTTTCCAGCTCTTTTACCAGAGTCGCTTCGCTGTAACGCGCTGGCGGCTTGGTAAAATGTTGCGCGGGTTTTACTTCGAGCAAGGATAATACCTGGCCTGGCTTGATATCCGGTAACACCACGTCTTCATCTTTTTTGGCAACTTGCGGCAGTACCCGGGTGAAGCCGTCAAAACGAATAACCCGACCACGGGTTCTCAGCTCAAAGTCGGCCGCCTTCACCACGATGGAGGTGCTGGTGTATTCCGCCGGCGTCATCTGGCAGGCAAGAAATTGTTGCCAGATGAGCGAGTAAAGACGTTCAGCATCACGTTCCATACCACTGAGGTTTTCCGGTTTTACCGTAACACTGGAAGGACGAATCGCTTCGTGCGCCTCCTGGGCGCCCTCTTTGCTGGAGTAAACCACCGGTTTGGCCGGCAAATAGCGGTCGCCGTATTGGCTGACGATAAATTCGCGACAGGATTCGACCGCTTCCTGGCTCAGATTGGTCGAGTCGGTACGCATGTAGGTTATGTAGCCCGCTTCGTACAAGCGCTGCGCCATCATCATGGTTTTCTTCACGCCAAACCCGAGGCGGGTGCTCGCCGCCTGTTGCAGCGTTGAGGTAATAAAAGGTGCAGACGGTTTGGACTGAGTGGGCTTGTCTTCGCGGCTGATAACTTCGTAGGCCGCCTTGTTGAGAATAGCCACCGAGGCCATCGCCTGGGTTTCATTCAACGGCTTGAAGGCTTCGTCACCCTGCTTTTTAACTTCAAACAGTACCTGCTCTTTTTTGTTAGCAGCAAGGTTGGCGTGTACGGTCCAATACTCTTCCGGCACAAAGGCGCGAATTTCGCGCTCGCGATCCACCACCAGCCTTACAGCAACTGACTGTACCCGGCCAGCCGACAATCCGCGGGCGACCTTTTCCCAGAGCAAGGGCGAAACCATATAGCCCACGACCCGATCCAGAAAGCGTCGCGCTTGTTGTGCGTCTACACGGTTCTGATCAACCCGGCCCGGCTCTTTAAAAGCGTTCTGGATGGCGCTTTTGGTAATCTCGTTAAACACCACCCGGCGGTAGCGGTTTTCGTCGCCACCGATGGCCTCGCGCAAATGCCAGGCAATGGCTTCCCCTTCGCGATCCAAATCGGTTGCGAGATAGATGGTGTCGGCGGTTTCCGCCAATTTACGCAGCTCCTCAACGACCTTCTCTTTGCCGGGAAGAATTTCGTAGTGTGCCTGCCAGTTGTTTTCAGGGTCGATCCCCATGCGGTTGATCAACTGTTTTTTACTTTTTTCTGCCTGATAAACAGCTTTTTGTTCGGCGGATAATTTACGGGTAGCGGCAGCCTGTTTGGCGCGCTCTTTGGCATCCACGGTCTTGGCGCCACCGCTGGTCGGTAAATCACGAATATGGCCAATACTCGATTTCACGATGAAATCGTTGCCCAGATACTTGTTGATGGTTTTCGCCTTGGCTGGCGACTCCACAATAACTAGCGATTTACCCATGAGTGTTCTATGTCCCAAAACAATTGGTCGGTGTGGCCAGGCCAGGAGCGCAATGCTTCCCAAAACCAGGTCCAAAAGGGCGTACTATCCGGCAATATCAGCTTGCGCCTGAAACAGCTTACGCATGAAAAATAGTTGATCCGCGTTCGTAATGCTTGACAATATAGGCGCTGACAACAGCAAAGGTGCGCATATATATGATGTCAATCTCTCAGGGTCAAGCGAATGTTGATGGCGCATAATGCCCGTAAGGCGAATTCAAGTGCCACTTCATTTTTAATAAATAACATTAATAGATTATATTAAGCTATTGATTTTTATATTTTTAAGAAAAATATATTCATTTAAGACTTTACTTTCAATGCTGCCATCAACTTGTGTCTGAATATTTTTTATGTGGATGATCCTGATACCGCTGTTGTTGTTGATAATTGCCCTGGTGACGGTCAACACCATCAATACCATACAGAAACGCAAGCGAAAAAACCGACTCAAGCTGCGCCGGTTGCGCCACGAGGCGGACAATCTCGATGAAATTGTTAATGGAATGGAACAAACCATCCCCAACCCGGCGATCATTCGTAGCATTAACGACGAACTGATTGAACGGCTGGAAGAGATGTTGCCGCTGGCCGGCGACAACAGTGCCGGTGTGCAAGCTTCGCTGGATAATGCGACGCAAAAGTCAGAACACCTGGCCGAGATGAGCAGCAACAGTGAATTCAGTTACCGCAAAGCTAACGATGTGGAGATTGCCCGCAGCCAATACTATTTAAATGAAGCAGCACAGACGCTAAAAAAGCGCTGCAGCATCGGCAAGCTGCCGGAGGTGGAGCTGCGTATTTACCTGACCGAATTAAGTTGGGCCGACCTGATGATTGACGTTCAATCGTTGGTGGCTCAAGGATATAAAGCCAAGTTACGAGGCAACCTGCCGGGAAACTTTGCTTACTATCAAACCGCACAAAATAAACTGATGGAATCTACCCACCCCAACAGCAAACGCATGCGGATGATTCGGGATATGAGTGAGCTACTGGCAGGCAATACTGAACGCCCGGGCGCCGACCTGATTGGAGAGTATTTTGAGGCGGACTGATAATTTTAAATTAAGCCTTTAAATTCAAAAAGATAAAACCCAAAATTAAAGTTAACTATAGAATTATTCAGCTTGGTAAGCCCTGCGACAGGGCTTTTAATTTGGCCAGAGTATCTTCACCGCCCGACTCCATCCAGTACCAATGAATACCTTGAGCGCTGGCGGCTATGGCCACAACCGAGCCGGGAACCTCCGGTAATATCCGGGTAAGCCACTGCAGATCTTCAGCACCGGCTTTGATTCTATCCTGCCACTCCCAGTAGTCGAGCAAATGGCTTTCATGGGCGTAATCCGAACGCTGCAAAAACCAGCCGCCAAACTTCTCTGCATCCCGCTGCTGCAAAAAGGTGTACACCGGTATCATGGTGCCCACTTCCAACCCCTTTACTGCCTTGGACAAGGGGCGCATTGCCACCCGAAAGCCGGTGGTGAGTGCGTGACTTCTGAGCTTTTCCTGCCGACGCTGACTGGAGTTGGGCTGCAACATCATAATTGGCCCGAAAATCATGGCAATAACGCCGACTATCAACAGGATTAACCACATACCGGAATCCATATTATCTCTCTCTGGTCAGTTGGAAAAAATAGCGCTAGTATCCTGTAGCTGTTGACGTTTCGTCGCGACCCCTGATTACAATTGGATAAAAAAAGGCATAGCCATGACTGCGACCCCCTTCCTGTACAAGCACATTATTGTCGGCCTGGATCTTTCGGATGAGGCACCTCAGGTGCTCGATAAAGCCGTGGCGCTGGCCAAAGCCTGCCAGGCTCAGCTGAGCATAGCTCACGTTATTGAACCCATCACCTTTGCTTATGGTGGTGATATGCCAGTGGACTTATCAGAAGTACAGGAGCAGCTGCAGCTCAAGGCAGAACACGAACTGCAACGACTGGCCGCTCAATTGGCCTACCCCATTCAACAGGAGCACGTGCTGGTGGGGCAGCCCGCTACCGAACTTCACTATCTGGCCAAACAGCAGGAGGCCGACCTGATTATCGTCGGCAGCCATGGCCGCAAAGGTTTCGCGCTATTGCTGGGCTCAACCTCAAACAGCGTACTGCATGGTGCCATTTGTGATGTGCTGGCAGTGCGGGTAAGTGAAACCGAAGCGGCCGAATAATTATTCGACCTGCAACGACTCCAGCTCTGCCCAGCGTTCAAAGGCATTGTCCAGCTTCTCTTGCGCGCTGGACAATGCCTGCAGCGCTTTCTCGACTTCAGCCGATGTCTGCTGATAAAAACCGTCTGCCGATACCATTTTTTGCTGGCTTTCTACCTGCTGCTCAAGCGTCTCGATCAGCGCTGGCAACTCATCAAACTCCTTTTGTAACTTGTAGCTCAGCTTGCGGTTTTTCGCCGCAGGGCGTGCGGCTTCTGTGGCCGGGCTCGCAACAACCGCTTTAACCGGTTCCACCACAGGTACAACTTCATCGCTCTCGGTCCACTTGCCGCCCTGGCGAATCCAGTCATCGTAGCCGCCCACATACTCCAGCACGTTACCGCGACCTTCAAAGGCAATAACACTGCTGACGATGTTGTTCAGGAATGCCCGGTCGTGACTTACCAGCAATACGGTTCCCTGATATTCGGTGAGAATGTCTTCCAGCAGCTCAAGGGTTTCCACATCCAGATCATTGGTAGGTTCATCGAGCACCAGCAGATTGGCCGGTTTGCTGAACAGTTTCGCCAGCAACACCCGGTTGCGCTCGCCACCCGACAAGGCGCGCAGAGGCGTACGCGCCCGTTCGCCCGTAAAAAGAAAGTCGCTCAGGTAAGAAAAAATATGTTTGGAGTTACCGTTGATCTCGATGAAATCACGGCCTTCTGAAATATTATCAACCGCGTTTTTGTCCAGATCCAGCTGGTCACGCAGCTGGTCAAAATAGGCCACGGAGAGGTTGGTACCCAGACGAACAGTGCCGGACTGCGGTGACAGCTCGCCCAACAACAATTTCAGGAAAGTACTTTTTCCGGCCCCGTTGGCGCCTACCAGGCCGATCCGATCGCCGCGCATGATGCGGGTGGAAAAATCGCTGACAATGACTTTGTCGCCCCAATGCCACGAAATCATATCCATTTCGGCAACCAGCTTGCCCGATGCATCGCCGGTAGCGAGGGAGAAACCGGCTTTACCGGTTTGCTCGCGACGCTCATTGCGCACTTCGCGCAGCGCTTTCAATGCCCGTACCCGGCCTTCATTGCGGGTGCGGCGTGCCTTGATGCCCTGACGAATCCAGACTTCTTCCTGCGCCAGTTTTTTATCAAAAAGCGCGTTGTGGCGTGCCTCGTCGGCCAACACCTGTTCACGGTAAGTCAGGTAGCCGGCGTAATCACCGGCCCAGTAACGCAGGTTGCCCCGGTCCAGCTCGGCAATATGAGTTGCCAATGACTGCAATAACGCCCGGTCGTGGGTGATAAACACCAGCGCGCCGTTGAAATTCAGTAGTTGTTTCTCCAGCCAATCAATGGCGGCGATATCCAAATGGTTGGTCGGCTCATCCAGCAGCAGTACATCCGGGTTCAACACCAGCGCTTTCGCCAATGCCACACGACGGCGCCAACCGCCGGACAATTCACGCATGTATTTTTGCGCAGGCAATTCAAGGCGGGTAAGAATCTCTTCCACTCGCTGCTGCAACAGCCAGCCATCAGCAGCTTCAATTTGCTGCTGCAAATGGCCCATGCGCTCACCCACTGCTTCATCAAAGGTGGTTTCGTAAGCCAGAATCTGGTACTCGGAAAGCAGCGCGCCGGTGCCGCCAAAGCCGCTGGCCACCACGTCAAACACGCGCTGGTCATCCGCTTCGGGAAGATCCTGCTCAAGGCGCGCCACACGAATCCCCGATTGCCGGATCACATCGCCTTTATCGAGGTCTACATCCCCGGCAATGACTTTTAACAGGCTGGATTTTCCGGCTCCGTTACGGCCGATCAAACAAAGGCGCTGGCCTTTCTCAATAGTAAGCTCAACGTTATCGAGCAATACTTGCAAACCGTAGCTCAGAAACGCTTTTTCAATTTTTATCAACGACATAGAAGAAAACTGTATAAAAGAAACCGGAGGATGAACACAGCTGGCGAGCCATTAAAGACCCTGATATGCTCAAATAAAGCCCTGCAATCGGGAGCGAGGGATCATACCCTGTTTGGCACCACCCTCCTACTATAAAAGCCTGGTTCGAGCGCGGTGCCAGTGGCAAACTGAACCACACGCACGACCACAGGTCATGAGATATTCGAGGTTCTCATATGCGAAAATTATTCACGCCTGCATTAAAAGCACTCTGCATCGCGGCCTTCATCGGAAGTGCCAGCGCTCCGCTGCTTACCTTGCCAGCACCTGCGCAAGCCGCTGAAGTAAAAATATCGGAAGCGCGTTTGCAACAGCGTAAGGATTATGCCGCCGCTCGCAAAGCGCTGGATCAGAAACAGCTTTCTACCTATCGCCAATTGCTGCCCAAATTGCAGCAATATCCGCTGTTGCCTTACCTTGAATATGATGAAATTGCGCGCCGGTTAAGCAGCTTCCCCGGTAAAGATGTGACCGCGTTTCTGGTGAAATACCCGGACTCATTACTGGCAGATCGCCTCACCCGCGCCTGGCTAAAAACCCTGGCGCAGCACAAACGCTGGCAGGAATACAACGATTACTACTCTACCCGCTTCAACAGCGACGCGGAACTGGCTTGCAACGCGCTCAACGCACGCATGCAAACCGGCGACAAAACCGCCTTGAATGAAGTGGGTGATTTATGGACGATTGGCAAATCGCAACATGACGCCTGCGACCCGGTATTTGCCCAATGGAACGCTGCCGGTATGCAAACCCAGCGCCTGATCGAAGTGCGTCATTTGAAAGCGCTGACGGCAGGTAACCGGTCGCTGGCCACTTTTTTAGTACGGCAATTGAATCCTCAACATCAACCACTGGCAAAACTGCTGCAGGATGTTGATGAAAATCCGCGCCTGTTACTGCAAAAAAATCGTTTCACCGCGCAAACACCGAGAATGCGGGAAATACTCCTTTACGGTTTGCAAAAGCTCGCTCGTCAGGATGCCAAAACCGCTCTGGATTTATGGGTCGGTTACGATGCCCAGCAGCTCTTTACCGATGATGAGCGCCTGGAAACCCAGTACTACCTCGCATCGCGCCTGATGCGTCAAAAGTATCCGGAAGAAGCGGAGAAATTACTCAGCAGCATTTCTTCAGTCACGCGTGCAGACCTCGCGGAATGGCTGATTCGCGACGCCTTGCGCAAACAGGATTGGGAAAAAGCCTACGAGTGGCTGGCGCGCCTGCCAGAAGAAAGTCGTGCCACCGAGCGCTGGAGTTACTGGCAAGCCCGTTTGATGGAAGAACTGAAAATTCGTGAAATCAACGGTAAAACCCCGGCAGATATTTATGCCAGCGTTGCCACCACACGCACCTTTTACGGCTTTCTCTCCGCCGATAAACTCGGCTTTGAATACGGCCTGGTTGACCGCCCCATGGTGGTATCGCAAGCGATTATGGATCGCGTTGAACAATCACCCGGTGTGCAGCGGGCGCGGGAATTTTATGTCGTTGGCGATATGCTGTCAGCCAACCGCGAGTGGTACCACACCCTCAGACGCATGACCCAGGAAGAGATGGTAGCCGCCGGACGCATTGCCAATGTCTGGGGCTGGCACCGCCACGGCATTCAGGCAATGATTGAAGCACAGCACTGGGACGATTTGCAGGTGCGCTTCCCGATTGCCTATCAGGAACAAGTCAATCAGGCGGCTTCTGCCACCTCTATCAATCCGCTGTTGCTTTACGCCATTGCTCGCCAGGAAAGCTCTTTTGCGGTTGACGCGCGTTCACCGGTTGGCGCTACCGGTTTAATGCAGTTAATGCCCGCCACAGCCAAACAAACTGCGCAACGCTCCGGCATTCCTTTTACCCCCCAGGATTTGTTAAAACCGGAAAAAAATATTGCGCTGGGTAGCCGTTACCTCAACCAGTTGTTGCAGCAATTTAATGGTAACCGGATTCTCGCCGCCGCCGCCTACAACGCCGGGCCATCGCGAGTGCGACAATGGCTGAGTAAGGACGCCGCCAAATTACCTTACGATGTCTGGATTGAAACGATTCCCTTCCAGGAAACCCGTGGCTATGTGCAAAATGTGCTGTCGTTCTCTGTGATTTATGCCTACCGCACCGGGCAAAAACAACCCCTGGTAACGCGTCAGGAAATTGATAGCGCCCTTTAATTTCCAACACGCAAAAAAGCCCCATGAGATTTTTATTTCATGGGGCTTTTTTATTGGGAATAATTTTTAGTGCGGGAGAAAATTATTTTTGACGCTCAAGATAGCGGCGTACATCGTCACCATCAAATGGCCAGCCCACATCTTCAGTGGCATTTTGCAGGCGAATCACTGGAATACGAATCGCATATTGTTCTTGCAAATGATCATCGTCCGCAATGTCTACTTCCTGCAATTGCAAACCCGCCTCGCTCAACACTGGCCATAACACCTGTTTGGCATTTTCACAAAGATGGCACCCGAGCGTGCTGTATAAGGTCAACACCGTCACTTCTTTTTCCTTCGGTTTTGTAGACAGAATAATCGTTGGTTGAAAGGAGTTTATGCCGTCCGCAAATAAAGCGAAAGCACGATAACAGCAGCCAGCACAATCAGGATGGCCATGCTGTAGGGCCCTTTGTGCTTTTTGATGAGCGGATTGGTTTGCTGATTCTCAGGTGCATTGGTGAGGATCGGATGGTTTTTGGTGGCATTATCGGCAGCGGAATCGGCCGGGAAAGCCGCCCGACGAACCGAGGTTTTGGCAAACTCATCGGGTGGGCCTATTACGCCAAAGGCCACTGTGTCGAACTTCAGTTCATCGCCGCGCCGCACGCGCGCTTCGCGTACAGGCTTGCCATTAATAAATGTGCCGTTGGCAGAACCCAGGTCCTTCACATAAAGCACACCATCAACAACGTCCAGACGTGCGTGACGACGGGAAAGATGTGCGGCCGCCAGCGTAATATCGCACTCGCTGGAACGCCCCAGCAGGTTACTTTCTTTCAGTGAGTACACCCGGTTATTCAACGCCGGATGCAAGGATTTTAATGACCAGCCGGTAGCGGCTAATGGCCGATTGCGAGCCACCCGCATAGGCTCTACCGGAGTGTCCAGCACTTCCCGTTTGGGGTCGACGACTTGTAACTCGGTACTGCCAATCAAAATAATGTCATGGGGTTTCAATTCACAAAAGCTGTGCACGGGCTCATTGTTAACATGAACCGGGCGGGAAACGGCAAGATTTTTAAGTGTCAGCTGCTCATGGTTAACGAGAACCTCAAGGTGCTCATCAGCCACGTTGGTATCGTTGATAACCAAATCGTTACGTCTGGAACTGCCAATCGTTACCCGGGGTTCGACCAACCATACCGCATTGTACTTATTATTTTTAAAGCGGATTTTCAGCATAGGATCAAATCCCTCCTGATTCGTGCGTGCGACGCATCATGCAACAGCAATTCCGACATTTCAACCGGGTAATGGCGAGGCTCGGAATTCAATCACATTTTAGTTCAATCTAATTGAAACGGAATAATCACCGGCTCCATTTCGAGGCAAATACCGTAACAATCTTTAACGTTGTCAGCAATTTCCTGCGCCAAGGCCAGCAGTTCATTACCACTGCCGCGCCCGGGATTGGTTAACACCAGCGCCTGCGAATGATGCACCGCAACCGGGCCTTTTACCCTGCCCTTCCATCCTGCCTGATCAATCAGCCAGGCAGCCGGCACCTTAACGCAAGTTGCATCCACCGGGTAAGCGGGCATATCAGGGTGGCGGGATTGCAGTTGCTCCGCCTGAACCAGGCTGATCACCGGGTTTTTAAAAAAGCTGCCGGCATTGGGGATGACCGCCGGGTCTGGCAGTTTGGCGCGGCGCAGGTTGCAAACCGCTTCACGAATCCGGTGCGGGTCAATTTCAACATCCGTGGGAGATAACACCTCTTGCAATGCCGGATAGACCAGATTGGTGCGAGGCTTCCTGAAAAGCCGGAAGGTAACCGCGGTAATAATAATCTTGCCCGCCAGGCCATGTTTGAAAACGCTGTCACGATAGGCAAAAGCACAATCGGCAGCGGCAAGCGTAATCGGCTCACCCGATACGGCATCAATACCCTGCACTTGCTCGATAAGCTCGCCAATCTCAACACCATAGGCGCCGATATTCTGCACCGGCGAGGCCCCTACCGTGCCCGGTATGAGAGAGAGATTTTCCAGACCGTAGTAGCCCAGTTGCAGCGATTGCCTTACCCAGTCATCCCATACCTCACCGGCGGCAACAGTTACGCAGACAGTTTGCTCATCTTCGCCAACTACACTAAAACCTTTATTGGCGATATGCACAACCAGGCCGGGCACATCGCCCCGCAGCACAATATTGCTGCCGCCGCCGATCACGGTTAATGCAAGCTGTTGCTGACGGGCGGCGGCCAGCACGTCTGGCAACTGGCGCTCGTCGGTAATGGCAACAAACCATTCGGCCCGGGCGGTAATCGCCAAGGTGTTATGCGGTTGCAAATCGACATTACGGGAAAACAGGTTTGTCACAAACGGGCCTGCTTTGGCGGGTTCAGGTGATGCTGGCGAATATGCTCCAACAGTCCTTCTGCGGCATCATCAATCAAGTCGAGTACCAGCGAAAAGCCATCTTCACCGCCGTAGTAAGGGTCTGGCACTTCGGTATGCGTTTGCTGGCGGGAGAAACTTAAAAACAAACCGGTTTTTGCAGAAAAAGCGGCAACGCCCAGCAGATGGATATCGGCAAGGTTGGCTTCATCCATTGCCAGTACATAATCAAATTGATCCAGATCCGCAGCGATTACCTGACGCGCTCGCAACGCCGATAAATCGAAGGAGCGCGCCGCCGCGGCACGAATGGTTCTGGCATCCGGCGCTTTGCCCCGGTGCCAGTCAGCGGTACCGGCAGAGTCAATATGAATCAGATGCGACAAGCCGGCATCTTCCACCTTTTTGCGGAAAACACCTTCGGCGGTGGGTGAGCGGCAAATATTGCCAAGACACACAAACAGTACACTGACAGTCATGATGCGGTTTCCAGAATGGCTTTTACCCGTGCCAGATCTGCCTCGGTATCTACCCCGCCGGGTACATCAACACAAGCCTGATCAACGTGAATCATATGGCCATTCCACATCACGCGTAATTGCTCCAGCAATTCCACGCGCTCAATAGGCGCAACGCTCCAATGAACGAATTCATTCAATAAAGAAACGCGGTAAGCGTAGATACCAATGTGCCGTTGGAACACAAAATTATCCGGCAAGCTTGTTTTATCCTCACCGGCAAAATGCTCGCGCGGCCAGGGAATGGCGGCGCGACTGAAATACAAAGCACGACCGTTTTTGTCCGCCACCACTTTTACAATGTTGGGGTTTTCAAAATCGCTACGGGCATGAATAGGCTCACTGAGCGTAGCAACACTGGCGTGCGCTGCCGAGGCCAGATTGGCCGCTACCTGATTGATAACCGCCGCAGGAATCAGCGGCTCGTCGCCCTGAACATTCACCACGATATCATCATGAGCAAGGCCGAGCTGCGAGGCAACTTCCTGCAAACGGTCCGTGCCCGACGGGTGATCTTTTGAAGTCATGCTGACACGCGCACCAAAGCTGCGAGCCAGGTCGGCAATGCGCTCATCGTCGGTGGCGATAATGACTTCTTTTGCCTCACTTTCGCAGGCGCGTTCGTAAACATGCTGAATCATCGGTTTGCCAGCGATATCACGCAGCGGCTTGGCAGGCAAACGGGTAGAGGCATAACGGGCGGGAATGACAACGTAAAAGCTCATTGGATATCCGTTTTGGAAAAATGTGAAAGTAAACTGCGATCAACGAGTTGATCAAATGCGGTAAAAAAATCGTTGGGTAATGCTGCTTCTACCTGCAGAAAAAACCAGTCATCTTTTGCAAAAGCGCGGCACTTCACCGCGTCTTTTTCGGTCATCACAATGGGCAGTTTTTCGGCAAACTGAAAATCGCCAACCCCATAATTGTGATGATCGGGAAAAACATGCGTGACCGGTTTCCACTGCAATTGGCGCAGTGTCGAAAAAAAACGTTCCGGATTACCAATACCGGCAACCGCATGAACACGTTCACCGTCCGGAAAAAATTCTTTGGCTTTGCCAGCCAGCAACGGCTGCAATGCAACGGGTTGCATGCTCATCGAATGAACGGCGTAAGGAATCAATGGCATTTCCCGGGCGCTGTTAAGTACGATCAAATCCACCGAAGCAAGTCGCGAAACGGGCTCTCGCAAAGGGCCTGACGGTAGCGAAAAACCATTGCCGAAACCGCGAATGCCATCGACAACAACAATCTCGATATCACGCCCCAGGCGGTAATGTTGCAAGCCGTCATCACTGAGGAGAATATCGCACCCGGAAGCCATCAACGTATGGGCGCTGGCAACCCGGTCAGAACCCACACACACCGGGCAACCGGTGCGTTGAAAAATGGTCAGCGGCTCGTCACCACTTTCTTCTGCCCGGGTCTGCTCATTCAGCAGTAGCGGGTAATGTGCGGAACGACCACCATAACCACGGCTGACCACACCGGGCTTGAAGCCGCGTGCTTGCAAATGGCTTACGAGGGCGATTAGCAACGGCGTTTTTCCGGTGCCGCCAACGGTAATATTGCCCACCACAATCACCGGCAGCGGTATTTTTTTCTGCGCAAAACGCTTTAGCCAGAAAGCCCGCAAACAGCTCACCAGCCGGTACAGCAACGCCAAAGGTAATAACCAGAGCGTCCAGCGCGCCTTGCCATACCAGGCATCCAGCCAACGGGTTTCGCGATTGTCAGTCAATGTGTTGTTCGCTCATGATAATAACTCAGGGCGATTCGGCTTGCGGTTCACGGGTGGTGATACTCAACCGGACAAACCCGGCCTGCCCTGCCACATCCATTGCCGTTACAACCGCCTGGTGCGGTGTGCGGGCATCGGCGGTAATGGTTAACGGCGTTTGCGTATCACCGTCTGATAATTGCAACAGCGCTGTTTTCAGGGTTTCAGCCTGGTTGTTAATCAGGCCCTGACCATTCACCTGGTAACCGCCATCCGCGCCAATTACCACATCCAGCCGATTACCGGTTTCGGTTGACGGGTTGCCAACGGCTTCCGGCAGATCAATGGTGAGGTGGGTATTTTTGGTGAAGGTGGTCGACACCATAAAAAAAATCAGCAACAAAAATACAACATCAATTAATGGTGTCAGGTTGATCATGTCATCTTCCCGACGCTGTCTGCGAAATTGCACGGCAGCTACTCCTTTCGCAATTACACCAGTTTTACATCGACACGGCGATCGCTGTGCAGCGCATCAACCAGTTTGATCGACTCTTCTTCCATCGTAACTACGATAGAGTCGATACGGCGCAGAAAGAAGCGATGGAAAATCATGGCAGGAATCGCCACACCCAGCCCGGCTGCGGTAGTAATCAGCGCTTCGGAAATACCACCGGCAAGCGCCGCGGTGTTGCCGCTACCACCTTCCAGCATAATTGCGCTGAACACCTTGATCATGCCAAAAACGGTGCCGAGCAGGCCGAGCAGTGGCGCAATGGCGGCAATAGTGCCGAGCAAACCAACGTACTTTTCCAATTGGTGAATAACCTGATTGGCAGCTTCCTGAATACTGTCTTTCATCACTTCGCGGCCATGGCGGGAGTTGCTCAAGCCGGCCGCCAGAATTTGTCCCAGCGGGGACGATTGCTTCAGCTCGCGCAGGCGTGCTGCATCAATCTGGTTGTTTTTAATCCAGCTCCATACTTGTGCCAGTAAGTTGCGAGGTGCAATTTTTGCCGGATTCAAGGTCCAGTAACGCTCTACCGTAATGGCGATTACCGCGACTGAACAAAGAATGATGGGTAGCATCATCCAGCCACCGGCGACAATAATTTCAAACACGTAACGGCTCCTTTTATTTTTCCGCTCGTCTGGCGGCTGCAAATAGCGCTGCGTACATTATCACAAGCGTCGGCGAAAACCATGTTGCAGCACGCCTTTTTGTCGCCCGATTCCCACATTTGCGCAGCGCGGCAAGTCATTGCTCCCGGTTGTCATGCCAGTAACGCCGACTGATCTGCCGCTGCCCGGTTATGGTCAGCGGGCCGGCTCCGGTGGAGCGCACCATCACGGCACCACCGTAGGCGGTGTTGAACATAGCGCTGCCTTGTGCCTCGAAACGCCTCACCACCTCGGCATGGGGATGGCCAAACCGGCTTTGGTAACCTGCGCTGAATACCACAACCTCGGGGGCGAGTACGCTTACAAAGGTTTCGGTAGAAGAGGTGCGGCTGCCATGGTGGCCAGCTGCCAACAAGGTTACCGGTTTGGTCAGTGCCGGTTGTGTAACCAGCCAGCGCTCAACAGCCTGCTCGGCATCGCCGGGCAACAGGAAACGATGTTCGCCGTAGCTTATTTGAAAAATGCAGGAGTGATTATTCGACGTACTGGCAAGGTGAGCGGGAATACCGACAAAGGAAAATTCAACACCGTCTGCCTGCCAGGATGCCTCTTCGTGGCAATTGCCGGAAACATCAAGCAAGGTGTCCGGTATGGCCGTCATATCGCCCCACAAAACACGGTTGACCTGCAAGCCATTCAGCACACCGTCCAGACCACCGGCGTGGTCGTTGTCATTATGACTGACAATTAATGTGTCAAGAACCCGGGTACCCGTGCGGTGCAAATAAGGAACAACAATGGCACTGCCCGCATCAAATTTTTCGCTAAAACGCGGGCCTGTGTCGTAAAGCAATGTTTGCGACGGTGTTTTGATAACCACCGCCAGCCCTTGCCCGACATCCAGAAAAGTCAGCTGCAACGGCGACCGGCGTTCATAAGGCAGCCAGATTACCAACAACAATAAAGGTGCCGCCAACCAACGACCGAGCAAACCTTTCGGCAACAAACACAAGGCGCAAGCCAGCAATGCCAGTATCACCTGCAAACCATTCAAGGCGATCACCGGGTTCACCTTATCGCCGGCCAGCGTCAGCAGTAACGCATCCCACTGCAATAACAACTGAATACCGTACAACCCGAGCGACACCAGCATCCCGGCCAGCGTAGGCGAGAGTATTTCCAGAGGCAAGGCGAGCAGCAAACAGGGAACCACCCACAGCGTTACCAACGGGATGGCCAGCAGGTTGGCGATGGGAGCAACCAGTGAGACGGAGTGAATTAATAGCGCCAGTGGTACAAACAAACCGGCAAAAATAACCGTTTGTGCACGCACCAGACTTTTTCCGGGATAGTGTTTTTCTTTCAAAAACGCGTAACCCGAAAAACTTGCCAGCAAGGTGGCCACAGCACCAAAAGACAACCATAAACCCGGGTCGTAAGCCGCCAGCGGGTCTACCAGTAATACCAGCACCCACGCCAGCAACAAGGCATCGCGACTGCGAAAACTGCGCTGACACAAGACCACCAGTTGTGCCACCAGCACCATAACAATGGCTCGCCGGGTGGGCAAACTGAGTCCGGCCAATAAACTGTAAAGCACCGCTGCTGCTACAGAACAACTGCATGCCAGCCATAAGGGCGATGCCCGCTCATTGAATAATAAACGCAATCGCCCCAGCGTCATGCCGATGAAAAAAGCGAGCACCGCCACAAAGCTGACATGCATGCCGGAGATGGCAATTAAATGATTGGTACCGGTGCGCTGCAAGAGTTGCCAATGTTCGGCGGGGATTAACGAGCGATCACCAATTATCAGCGCCAGCGCGATACCTCGCCATGGGCTATCGGTGGTTGCCAACATCCATTGGCGTATTTGAAAGCGCCAGTGGTCGACGTCATAAAGCGCCGCGTTTTGCAATTTTTTATTAATACGATGGTGTTGCCCAATGCTTCCGATCGCGCCCACATCTCGCCGCATCAACCAACCCTGATAATCAAAACCACCCGGATTAACAAAGCCTCCCGGCTTTTTTAATTTCACGAGGAACTGCCAATGCTCGCCCGATTGAACCTCGTGGGTGTAATTAAACCAGCTCAGGCGAATTTTTTTGGGCAGTGCCGCCGCTGGCAAAACACCATCAAGGCTTTCAAGGTGGGAAACCGCTATTACAAACCCCTGCCGCTGTTCATCTATTACCGGAAGATCGACTATTTTTCCCTGTAACAACAACTCCTGCCCTACCCATTGCTCGTCCAATACATTATCAAGCAAATGATGGCCGTAGCCGATTCCCCACGACATACCAGCAGACAAGGCGATGAAAAATAAAAGAGGACGGGACGTAAAACGCAGATAAACCGGCAGCAGAACAAGCGGCACAAAGATGAATAGCCAGTGTGGTAACACCGGCAATAAACTGATGGCAATTATGCCAAAGGAAACGGCGAGCAGTAATGCAGGTAACATGACATCTGCCCTCCCTGGCAGCGGTGTAGAATGTCAGGCTATTCGTAACGCAAGGCTTCTGCCGGTTGCACCCGGCTGGCACGCCAGGCGGGGTAAAGGCTGGCGATCACACTGATGGCCAGAGCGGTGCCGCCAATATAAATGACATCGCCCCACTGCAAGTCGGATGGCAAATAACTGATGGGATACACATCCGAATGAAGAAATTGTATGCCGGTAATGCGTTCGATGCCCTGCGCCAGATCAGTCACCACCAGCGATAGGCCGACGCCGAGAACAATACCGGCAGAGGTTCCGATCAAACCGATCAAACCACCCTGCACCATAAAAATGCCAACGATGTCGGAGGTAGATGCACCCAGCGTGCGGAGGATGGCAATATCGCCCTGCTTGTCGACCACCACCATAATTAATGTGGAAACCAGATTGAACGCTGCGATGGCGATAATCAAAAATAACAGCAACTCTACCAGCCGCTTCGACATATGAATGGCTTCGTATAAATTACCCTGGGTGCGCGTCCAGTTGGAACCGTAATAGCCGGAAGGCAATTCGTTAACCATCAGCCGCATCACTTCCGGTGCCGCAAATAAATCATCAAGCTGCAAGCGAATCCCGGTAGCCTCGCCCGGAAAGGGGGTTAATGAGGATGCTGCCGATAGCCCCATTAATGCCAGGTACTGATCAATACCGGTACCGCTGTCGAGGATGGCGATAACATCGAGCGCACGAATACGCGGTGCCGTTTGACCATCACGACCACTGGCCGGAATAACCAGGCTGATTGTTTGGCCAACCGCTACCTGCAATTTATCCGCAATGCCTTTTCCCAATACCAGCGCTTGCGGGTTGTTGGACAACTCGTCAAACACACGCGCGGGCAAGTAATTTTTCAGTGCTGAATATTGCAACTCCAGCGCCGGTTCAATACCGAAAAGGTTGACTGGTTCAGCGCGGCGCTGCCAGGAAACCAGCCCTTGCACCTGAACAAATGGCGAGGCGCCCAGCACATGAGGCTGACGCATCGCCAGATCAATTAAAGGGCCGGTATCGGCAATGCTGCCGGCGCTGTGATAGAGCGTTGCCTGCGGCATGATGCCCAGAATACGTTCACGCAATTCGCGGTCGAAACCATTCATGATCGACAGCACCACAATCAGCAGTGCCACACCGATAACCAACCCGACCGTAGAGAGCGTGGAAATAAAAGAAACCAGCCGACTATGACGGCGGGAGATGCCGTAACGCGCACCGATAAAAAATGTCAGCCGGTTAATCAAGACGAAACCCTGCCCGCTTGCGCATGACTGAACACACTGGCCGGAACGTCGGTAAATAATTCGCCGTCAATCAAGGTCAGGGTGCGATCCATGCGCGCGGCGAGGCGTTGATCGTGGGTTACCACCACAAAACTGGTGGACAGTGTGTGGTTCAACTCCAGCATTAACTGATGAATACCCTCACCCGAATGGCTATCGAGATTGCCGGTAGGCTCATCCATTAATACGCACGCGGGTTGAGTAACCAATGCACGGGCAATCGCTACCCGCTGACGCTCGCCACCCGACAGCTCCGAAGGTTTGTGCTCAACACGGTGTGCCAGCCCTACCCGCTCCAGCATTGCCGCGGCGCGCGCGTTGGCTTCATTGCGATCCAGCCGGCCAATCAACAACGGCATGGCCACATTTTCCAGCGCGGTAAATTCCGGCAACAGGTGATGAAACTGGTAAACAAAACCCAGGCTGCGATTGCGCAAACGGCCGCGCGCATCCGCATTCAGTGCCGACAGCTGTTGGCCGGCAACGGCCACCTGGCCGTGATCAGGCGTATCCAGACCACCGAGAATATTTAATAGCGTCGATTTACCGGAGCCCGAGGCCCCCACAATGGCCACCCGCTCACCGGCGACCACAGAAAAATTGATATTTTTAAGCACATTGACATTCAAGGCGCCCTGACGGTAACCCTTGGTTACCGCGTCGCAGTGCAGCACCACATGTTGTTCACTCATGAAAACCTCTGGCAGTTATTCATAACGGAGGGCTTCAGCAGGCTCAATTTGCGCTGCACGCCAGGCCGGGTACAAGGTTGCCAGCACACTCAGAACGAGCGCTGTCAAACAGATACGCAGCACATCATCAACCAATAATACCGATGGTAAATAACTGATAAAAAATACGTTGGGATCAAAAATTTGCACGCCGGTAATGGCTTGTATTGAAGCGATGACCGAATTCAGAGTCAGTGCCAGCACACAACCCAACACCGCGCCAATCAAGGTACCGATAAACCCGACGGCACTGCCCTGCACCACGAATATCGCCATCACCTGGCGAGACGTTAAACCCAGGGTGCGCAACACCGCAATGTCAGACCGCTTGTCGGCCACCATCAGCACCAGGCTGGATACAATATTAAACGCAGCCACAGCAATGATAATGCTGAGCAAGGTCGCGATAACAATTTTCTCCATCTTGACGGCTTGAAACAGGCTGCCCTGGGTTTGACTCCAGTCCTTTACGGAAAAGTCACCACCCAATTGATTGGCCAATTCGGACATCACCGGGCCGGCACGGTAAATATCATTGACTTTAACATGCAGACCCTGCGGCCCGGAGGCTCTGAACAGGCGCCGGGCATCATCCAGATGAATCATCGCCAGCGTCTGGTCTACCTCGGCGCCCACTTCAAATACGCCGACCAGCGTGAAGCGCTTGGTGCGAGGGTAAACGCCCGCCATGGTGATACTGATATCCGGCAATGTCAGAGTAACTTTGTCACCGGGCGCCAGCCCCAGGCTGCGGGCCAGCAAGCTGCCCATAATAATGCCGAACTCACCTGGCTGAAGACGCTCCAGACTGCCAACCAGCATGTGCTGATCAACAATAGACACCTTGCCTTCGGCCTCTGGCAGAATGCCCTGCAGTTGAATGCTCTCGACGCCGCGCTCGTAAGTGACCATGGCAAAGCGGCTGAGATAAGGGGCAGACGCGATGACCTCCGGGTGCTCAGCAATGCGAAGGGAGGTTGCGTTCCAATCTTCAAGGTAGGGTTGCTGGTCAATAAAGCCGTGCGGAACAACACTGAGAATGCGCTGTTTCATCTCCCGATCAAAGCCGTTCATTACCGACAGTACGACGATCAGCGACATAACGCCCAGCGCCATGCCTATCAGCGAAAACGCGCTGATAAAAGAGATAAACTGGTTACGCCGGCGGGCGCGGGTGTAGCGTAACCCGATATACAAAGGGATATTTTTCAACATGGCAGCATTTAAACCCAACGTCTGATCCAGCACAAGCATAGCCGCTTATTCGATACAACAATTACCGCAAAATGGGACTTGTGCTATTGTTGCGCTATCCATCGAAAGGGTCGGAATCATGTCAGAACGTCGCAGCTTTTTTCGTATCAACGAGAATATCGCACTCGAGTATCGGCAGGTTGATGAAGCCACCGCATTGCAGGAAGAGCCGGAGCATCTGTATGTGAATGCCGCCTCGCTGGCGCTCTATGCCGAGCTGAAGAAAATTGATAGCGAGAATGCCGCGCTGTTATTTCAATTGAAGAATGACAACCGCACGCTTGGCGAATATTTGCACAACATCAATCGAAAAATTGATCTGGTCAGCCAGCAATTAATGTCTTCCCATATGCCACCGGCGCTGGCCAGCTTGCCCAGCCAGGTGAATATGAGTGAAGGCGGCATCGCTTTTGGCTCAACCAAACCGATTGATATTAATAGCCACATTGCCTTGCGCATGACATTTTTACCGAGCTATGCCGGCGTGGTAGTGTTTGCGAAAATTATCCGCTGTGAACTCGACCCACACGGCGAATACCAAATTGCTGCAAAATTTATCAGAGCGCGGGATGCGCAATTGCAAATTATCGGCCAGCAAATAATGCGTGCGCAAATGGCAGACCGAAGACAACATATCCGGGATTGAGAACAATGATTAAAGCAGGAACTTTTATTTTTTCAGCCACGTTGCTACTGGCTGCGCTTAGCACCAGTGTAACCGCACACGCCGATACCCTGATTATTCCCGTTGGCCAGCAAGCCGGCGATGCGGCAGATATGGAACGCCCGAAAACCGGAGCGCTGCGTTCCGAGGTTAGCAGACAATTCGGTGAACCCATCAGCAAAACGGCCGGCAAAGGCAACCCGCCAATTTCATCCTGGGAATATAAAGACTTCGTGGTGTATTTTGAAAACGACCACGTCATCCATTCCGTCCTGAAACATCGCCCTTACGTAGATTAAAAAAAACCGGCAGTTGCCTTGAAGAGCAACTGCCGGTTTTTTATTGCCGAAAAAATCGATTAACGATTCAGATCCAGCGCGCCCCAGTGCGGGAAGTGCTTACGAACCAGCGCATTCAATTCCAGCTCAAATTCGCTATAGCCCGCTGACGCAGCAGCGCTGTCTGCCAGCAGTTCTGTCACCATACCGCCACCTACAGTGATATTGGTAAGACGATCAATAACGATGAAAGCACCCGTTGCGCGGTTATCAACGTAACGATCTGCCACCACTTTCTGATTGAGCGCAATATCAACCAACGCGATGTCGTTCAGCTGCAAATTATCTACGCGAGTATGTTCCTGAGTGTTGACATCAATACGATGCTCAACCGACTCAACACGACCGCTGACAACCTTGCTGGCAAATTTGAACAGATATTCTGTGCCCGGCTGACAGGGCTTCTCAGTCATCCATACCAGATGCGATTTGATACGGCTGGTTTCTTTTACACCATTGTCGTCAGCGAGTACCAGAGTATCGCCACGGCTCACATCAATCTCGCGATCCAGCGTGATGGTAATGGCCTGTCCTGCAAAGGCTTCGGCCAATTCACCGTCATAAGTAACGATGGATTTAACAACTGCAGTTTTGTCGGAAGGTAATACACGAATGCTATCACCAGTCTTGACTACGCCAGAGGCAACATTGCCGCAAAAACCGCGGAAGTCGAGGTTCGGGCGATTAACGTATTGCACCGGGAAACGGAAATCATCGTAGTTGTTGTTGGCGGTAACCGGAACAGTTTCCAGAATTTCCATCAACGTCTGGCCTTTGTACCAGTCAGCTTTTTCAGAACGATTAACGACGTTATCGCCTTCCAATGCAGACATGGGCACAAAGTGAATGTCTTTCATATTCAAACCGGCAGCGAATGCCAGGTAATCGGCCTTGATCTTCTCAAATACCTGCTGGTCAAAGCCCAGCAAATCCATCTTGTTGATGGCGACAACAATATGACGAATACCCAGCAACGAAGCAATGTAACTGTGGCGACGGGTCTGCGTCATCACGCCATAACGCGCATCAATCAAAATAATAGCCAGGTCACAAGTGGATGCACCGGTAACCATGTTGCGGGTGTACTGTTCGTGACCGGGGGTGTCGGCAATAATAAATTTACGTTTTGCGGTAGAAAAATAACGGTAAGCAACATCAATAGTAATGCCCTGCTCCCGCTCGGCCTGCAAGCCATCAACCAGCAACGCCAGGTCAATTTTTTCACCGGTGGTGCCGTGTTTGGTGCTGTCGGAACGCACCGCTTCCAACTGATCTTCATAGATCATTTTGGTGTCGTGCAGCAAGCGACCAATTAATGTGCTTTTGCCATCATCGACGCTACCGCAGGTCAAAAAGCGCAGCAGTTCTTTTTGCTCATGCTGTTTAAGATACGCATCGATATCCGTTGCGATTAAATCTGACTGGTGAGACATAAAACCTATTCACTCCCGATAGTAATCCGTGAAACGAATTACAGTATTAACTGGATATTCCGGCTGGATGACAACAGGACTTCTGTAATCAGAAGTAACCTTCCTGCTTTTTCTTTTCCATGGAACCGGAACTATCGTGATCAATCACACGACCCTGGCGCTCGGAGGTGGTGGTTAACAGCATCTCCTGAATAATTTCCGGCAGAGTAGTCGCTTCCGACTCCACCGCACCGGTGAGCGGGTAGCAACCGAGAGTGCGGAAACGCACCATTTTTTCTTCTACTTTGTCTTCCGGACCAATCGGCATACGATCATCATCAACCATGATCAAAGTACCATCGCGCTCGACAACCGGGCGTTTGGCGGCAAAGTAAAGCGGAACAATCGGGATGCCTTCCAGGTGAATGTATTGCCAGATATCCAGCTCGGTCCAGTTGGACAGCGGGAAGACGCGAATGCTCTCGCCTTTATCAACACGGCCGTTGTAGATATTCCACAACTCGGGGCGCTGATTTTTTGGATCCCAGCGATGGTTTTTGTCGCGGAAAGAATAGACGCGCTCTTTTGCACGGGATTTTTCCTCGTCGCGACGCGCACCACCAAAGGCAGCGTCGAAACCGTGCTTGTTCAATGCTTGCTTGAGGCCCTGGGTTTTCATGATATCGGTGTGTTTGGCGCTACCGTGCACAAACGGATTGATGTTCATGTCCACACCTTCCTGATTGATATGTACAATCAGATCCCAACCGAGTTCCTTGATGCGCTCATCACGGAACTTGATCATTTCCTGGAATTTCCAGGTAGTGTCAACGTGCATTAACGGGAATGGTGGTTTACCGGGATAAAAAGCTTTCATGGTCAGATGCATCATGACCGCAGAATCTTTACCGACGGAATACAACATCACCGGCTTATCAAATTCTGCCGCGACTTCGCGGATAATATGAATGCTTTCCGCTTCGAGCTGCTTCAGGTGTGTCAGGTTGTAATTCGACATTCAGGGACTACCGAGTAAATATAAAATAAACCCCGCGGTGTGAGCGCAGGTCAGTTATTGCAGCGGTGTGAGCGCGACAACAACCGGATTAATGATTAACTTTCTTTGGTCAGCATATTTGTAAAATGATCACGCGCTGTTTTCGCTCGCGTGAATACTTCCAGCAAATAGTCACTGTCCTCACTTTCAATACTGCTGCGCAAGCGCATCAGATTATCAATAAACAAATCCAGCGCCGTTAAAACGCTGTCTTTATTTGCCCGCATAATGTCATGCCACATGATCGGATCACTGGAGGCGATGCGGGTAAAATCCCGAAAACCGCCTGCGGCATAACGAAAAATGTTCGGGTTGCCAATGTCTTGCGCCAGCGTATCAACCAGCGAATAGGCAATGGCATGGGGCAAATGACTGGTCGCCGCCAACACATCGTCGTGTTCGGCTACCGACATTTCAAGCACTTCGGCGCCGACTGTCTGCCACATGGTAGTGACGCGCTGCAAATGCGCTGCACCGGTTTCTGCCGAAGGGGTCAAAATTACCCGGTGGTTTACATAAAGGTCAGGGTTGGCTGCGGTAACGCCGCTTTTTTCAGAGCCGGCAATAGGATGCCCCGGCACAAACTGCGCAGGAACGTCACCGTAAATTCGCTCAACCGCTTTTTGCACACTGCCTTTAACACTGGCGCCGTCGGTGATGGTTACGTCCGGCGATATCAATTCACGAACCTGGCTTAACACCAGGTCAACCGACAGCGTTGGCACCGAGATAAAAATAACATCCCCTGCCGTCAGCTCACCGGCAATGGCCTCCAAATTATCATAAGCGCGGTCAACCACACCGAGACGTACCGCATCGGCACAGGTTTGTTGGTTGCGAGCGATTCCGATAACTTCACGACAACCGCCGCGCTGTTTCAAACCGGTGGCGAGACTGCCGCCGATCAAACCGATGCCGATAATAACCAGCTTATTCACAGAAGGCGTACTGACAGTCATCGATTTTACAGCACCGCTTTCGGGTAGGAGCCGAGCAGCTTCAAATCCGCTACACGTTCCGGCAAGTCTTGCAGTACCTGACGAATGGCGTCGTCGTCTACATGGCCTGAGAAATCAATGAAGAATACGTAGGTCCACACACCACTGCGCGACGGGCGGGTTTCCACGCGCGTCAAATCAATGCCATGACGGTGGAACGGCTCCAGCAAATTGTGCAGCGCACCCGGCTCATTGCGGGTTGACACCACGATGGATGTTTTATCAACACCGCTCGCTGGCACCTGCTGGGTACCAATAATTAAAAAGCGGGTGGAGTTATCCGGCTGGTCTTCAATTTTTTCAGAAAGAATTTTCAGCTCGTAACGCTCTGCCGCCAGGCTGCCGGCAATCGCGGCAGCATTCCACTCGCCCTTCAGACGTCTTGCCGCTTCAGCATTGCTGTTCACGGCGATACGTTCAGCTTTCGGGTAATGCGCATCGAGCCAGTTGCGGCATTGTGCCAACGACTGCGAGTGAGAGTAGATGCGGCTGATATTGTTAACGCTGGTAACATCGGAAACCAGCAAATTGTGATGAATACGCAATTCCACTTCGCCACAAATTTTCAGGTTGGAGCCGAGAAAATTATCCAGCGTATGGTTAACCACACCTTCGGTAGAATTTTCTACCGGCACCACGCCGTAATTTACCGCACCGGATTCCACCTCGCGAAATACATCGTCAATGGTGGGGAAAGGTAATACCACCGCAGAATGGCCGAAATGTTTCAAGGCCGCCTGTTGGGTGAAGGTGCCTTCCGGTCCGAGATAAGCAACCTTGACCGGGTTTTCCAACGCCAGACAGGCAGACATAATTTCGCGGAACAAACGCGCCATTTCTTCGTTGCTTAACGGCCCCTGGTTTTGCTCCATCACCTTGCGCAGCACTTGCGCTTCACGCTCGGGGCGATAAAACAAAATGCGCGCGTCATCGGGCAAGTTGGCTTTTTTTACTTCTGCAACATCCTGCGCACATCTGGCGCGTGCGGCAATCAGCCGGGCGATGTCATCATCAATGGCATCAATGCGATTACGCAGTTCCAGTAATTTTTGCGCTTCGGTGAGTTCTGTCGACATAAATGAAATTCTGTGAAAAATAAAAAGCCACCCGTTACCGGGTGGCTGCGTCATTAATTTTCGCTGCTATCATCCGCTGCTGCGTCATTTTCCGGCGCCGCATCAACAGCAGAATCGTCTGCTTCGCTATGAGTCAATTCGCTTTCGGTGTCTTCATCCGCATAGTCGTCGAGAGACGCCAGCACCTGCACACGCTCAAGGCCAACCAGTGTTTCATCCTTGGCAAGCTTGATCAGGGTAACGCCCTGGGTGTTACGTCCGGAACTGGACACTTCATCAACACGGGTGCGCACCAGTGTGCCCTGGTCGGAAATCAGCATGATCTCTTCGCCGTCGTGCACTTGAATAGCGCTGACCAGCTTGCCGTTACGCTCACTGGTAACCATGGCGATAACGCCCTGGCCGCCACGACCGCGACGCGGGAACTTGCCCAAGCCGGTACGCTTACCGAAACCGCGCTCGGAAGCCGTAAGAATTTGAGCACCGGATTCCGGGATCAGCATGGAGATCAGTTGTTGCTCTTTACCTAAACGCATACCGCGTACACCGCGGGCAGTACGGCCCATGGTGCGCACTTTGCTCTCGGCGAAGCGCAGTACTTTGCCGGCGCTGGAGAACAGCATAACTTCTTTCGCACCGTCAGTAATGGCAGCAGCGATCAGGGTGTCGCCCTCTTCCAGCTTGAGGGCAATCAGGCCGGAGCTACGCGGACGGCTGAACTGTACCAGTGGTGTCTTCTTCACGGTACCGAAGGCGGTGGCCATGAAAATGAACGCGCCGGTCGCTTCAGCAACCAGCTCGGCAGTTTCGCCTTCAACCTCTTCAACTTCCTCGGCTTCTACAACTTCACCTTCGAGCACTACACTGTCGTCGTCCAGATCTTCATCATCGCCAGCGCTTTGCTGCAAGGCTTCGAGGTCGATTTGCAGCATGGCGGTGATGCGCTCACCTTCATCCAGCGGCAACAGGTTGACCAGCGGGCGACCACGCGCGGTACGCGAGGCTTCCGGAATTTCGAAGGTGCGCAACCAGTAAACTTTACCTTTACTGGAGAACAGCAACAGTGTCGCATGGCTGTTGGCCACCAGCAGGTGCTCAACGTAGTCTTCGTCTTTCACGCCAGTGGCCGATTTGCCCTTGCCGCCGCGACGCTGTGCCTCGTAGGCGGTCAGCGGCTGGCTCTTGGCATAACCGCCATGGGAGATGGTGACAACGCGCTCTTCTTCGGTGATCAGGTCGGCAATTGTCAGGTCCATGCTCGACGCAACAATTTCGGTGCGACGGTTATCGCTGTAATCGGCAATAACCTGTTGCAGCTCTTCGCGAATCACTTCCATCAAACGAACAGCGTTACCGAGAATTTCGAGGAATTCAGCGATCTGAATCAGCTTTTCGTCGTATTCGGCAAGCAGCTTGTCGTGCTCCATGCCGGTCAGACGGTGCAGACGCAATTCCAGAATCGCCTGGGCTTGCGCAGCCGATAAATAATATTTGCCATCGCGCAGTCCGAACTCCGCACCCAGATCTTCCGGGCGGCAGGCATCGTCACCGGCGCGCTCAAGGAAAGGAGCCATTTCGGTGGCGTCCCAACCTTGCGTCATCAAACCGTCTTTGGCATCAGCCGGTGTAGATGAGCGTTTGATTAGTTCAATAACCTTGTCGATGTTGGCGATAGCAACCGCCAAACCTTCGAGAATATGACCGCGTTCGCGCGCTTTGCGCAGCAAATAAACGGTACGGCGGGTAACCACTTCGCGACGGTGACGAACAAAGGCTTCAAGCAATTGTTTCAGGTTGAGAATCTTCGGCTGACCATCATCCAGCGCAACAACGTTTACGCCGAAGGTCGTTTGCAGCTGGGTTTGCTTGTACAGGTTGTTAAGCAGTACTTCGCCGGATTCGTTGCGTTTGACTTCAATAACAATGCGCATACCGTCTTTGTCAGACTCATCGCGCAGTTCACTGATGCCTTCAATTTTCTTTTCTTTAACCAGCTCGGCAATACGCTCAATCAAACGCGCTTTGTTCAACTGATAAGGAATTTCGTGAACAATAATGGTTTCGCGGCCGGTTTTTTCATCGCGCTCAACTTCTGCTTTTGCACGCACGATGATACTGCCACGGCCAGTGCGGTAAGCCTGCAAGATGCCGGCACGGCCATTGATGATGGCACCGGTGGGGAAATCGGGGCCGGGAATATATTCCATCAATTCGTCGATGGTGATGTCGGCATTGTCGATAAGCGCCAGACAGCCCTGCACCACTTCTTTCAGGTTGTGTGGCGGAATGTTGGTCGCCATACCCACCGCAATACCGGACGAGCCGTTAACCAGCAAGTTGGGAATACGGGTTGGTAATACCGCCGGAATCAGTTCGGTGCCGTCGTAGTTGGCAACGAAATCTACCGTTTCCTTATCGAGATCAGCGAGCAGATCGTGGGCAATTTTCGCCATACGGATTTCGGTATAACGCATCGCTGCCGCGCTGTCACCGTCTACCGAACCGAAGTTACCCTGACCGTCGACCAGCATGTAACGCAGGGAAAAAGGCTGCGCCATACGAACGATGGTGTCATAAACAGCAGAGTCGCCGTGCGGGTGGTATTTACCGATAACGTCACCCACCACACGGGCGGATTTTTTATAAGGCTTGTTCCAGTCGTTTTTCAGCTCGCTCATAGCGAACAGCACACGACGGTGAACCGGCTTGAGGCCGTCGCGCACATCGGGAAGTGCACGTCCGACAATAACGCTCATCGCGTAATCAAGGTAAGACTGCTTGAGTTCGTCTTCGATATTTACCGGTGAAATTTCTTTCGCGAATTCGACCATGGAATACAGCGTTCCTTATTGTGGCAAACAGTGATGGTGGCAGCCTTCAAAGCTCGGGTGATGCCGGAAAGCGCGATTCTGGCGCAAAAATAAACCTGCGCTGACGCCCCGGCCAGCCCGGCTGCAATATTGCTTCAGGCGACCACACAAAGCCTGAAATAATACCACAATATCAATCGTATAGGCACTAACGCGCGCGATGGCTGCCGCCAGCTGGCAACGGCAGGTATACTGCGCGCCCGCAAAGCCCTCGATAGCAACAGGATTGGATATGTCAGGCCCGCAACCTATTGAATTACTGATTAAAGCCCGCTGGGTGCTGCCCATTATTCCCGAAAATCGCCTGTTGGAAGATTGTGCGCTGGCCATCGACAGCGAGGGCAACATCGTCGCCCTCTTACCTCAGGAAGAAGCCACACGCCGTTTTATACCTGCCCGCACTATCGAGCTACCCAATCATTTGCTGATGCCGGGGCTGGTCAATTGCCACGGCCACACGCCCATGACGCTGCTACGCGGCATAGCCGATGACCAACCGCTCGAAATCTGGCTCCAGGATCATATCTTTCCTGCGGAAAAGCGGTTGGTATCAGACAATTTCGTGCGCGACGGCAGCATGCTGGCGATTGCCGAGATGATCCGTAGCGGCACCACCTGCTTTTCCGATATGTATTTTTACCCGGAACAAACCGCTCACATGGCCCGCCAGGCGGGCATACGCAGCCAGATTATGTTTCCTGTGTTCAGCGGTGCCACACCCTGGAGCAATAGCGCTGAAGAATGCTTCGCCAAGGGTCTTGAGCTGCATGACGCCTATCGCTCCAGTGATTTGATCAGCGTAGGGTTTGGCCCCCATGCGCCCTACTCGGTCGGGATTGAGATACTGCAAAAAATTGCCGTGCTGGCCCAGGAGCTTGATGCGCCCATACAAATTCACGCCCATGAAACAGCGCAGGAAGTTGAAGAATTTGTGCAGGCACATGACAAACGCCCGCTGCAACAAATCGCCGATGCCGGCTTGCTCTCGCCGTTACTCCAGCTGGTACATATGACCCAGGTCAATGCAGCCGACATGGCACTATTGAATGATAGCGGTGCTCATGTAGTGCACTGCCCTCGCTCCAACCTCAAGTTGGCCAGCGGTTTTACGCCGGTACATCAATTACTTGGAGCAGGCATCAATGTCGCGCTTGGCACCGACGGGGCTGCCAGTAACAACAGCCTGGATATGTTCGCCGAGATGAATATGGCCGCCCTGCTGGCAAAAGCCGTGGCAGGCGACGCAACCGCGCTGGACGCACACCGCGCCTTGCGTATGGCGACCCTGAGCGGCGCCCTCGCGCTGGGGCTGGAGCATCGCATCGGCAGCCTGGAAACCGGCAAAGCAGCTGATGTCATCGCCATTGATTTACACGACCTCGAATCGCAGCCCTTGTACAACCCGGCGTCACAACTGGTTTACACCCAAACCGGGCACCGCGTCAGCCATGTTTGGGTAGCGGGCAAGCCTTTGCTGCAAAACCGGCAGCTGGAAACCCTGAATGAACGCGAAGTCATTGCAAAAGCACGCTGGTGGCAACAAAATCCCCTAACCCGTTAAATGCAGGAGTCTATGCCCATGCAAACCAATGTAGATCAGGCTGAAATTGCCAAGTTTGAAGCACTTGCCAGCCGCTGGTGGGATGCGAACAGCGAATTTAAACCCTTGCACGAAATCAACCCGCTGCGAGCCAATTATATTGATGAGCGCGCCCAGGTCGCAGGTAAGGTGCTGCTGGATGTCGGCTGCGGTGGCGGGATTCTGGCCGAAGCCATGGCAAAGCGTGGCGCACAGGTAACGGCTATCGACATGGGCGCTGCACCGCTGGCGGTTGCCAGGCTGCATGCGCTGGAAAGTGGTGTAACCATTGATTACCAGCAAATTACGGTAGAAGCGCTGGCAGAACAGGCGCCGGGCAGTTTTGATGTAGTCACTTGCCTCGAAATGCTGGAGCATGTTCCTGACCCCTCGTCGGTTATTGCCGCCTGTGCAAAACTGGTAAAGCCCGGTGGCGACCTGTTTTTCTCCACTATCAACCGCAACCCCAAGGCGTACGCGCTGGCGGTGATAGGCGCGGAATACGTGTTGCGTTTATTGCCCCGTGGCACCCATGAATACCGCAAATTTATCCGCCCGTCAGAGCTGGCGCGCTGGCTGCGCCACAATGGTCTGGAATTGCAAAACACCATCGGCCTTACTTACAACCCGCTGACCAAACACTACAAATTGCATCCCCATGATGTGGATGTGAACTACATGGTTCATGCGCGCCGCATTGTGCAAAACTGATTTATTCAGCGACTGAATTCACGACCACCGGTAATACCTCAGCCGTTGCAGACAACGGTTGAGCATCCAATCCTGATTGAAACATTACCGGCTCTATAAAAGGAAACTACTGTGTCCGCCCCCTCTATCAAGGCTGTCATGTTTGATCTTGACGGTACGCTGCTCGACACCGCACCTGAATTTGTTGTTCTGATCAACCAGTTGCTGGTTGAAAAAAACCAACCTGCCCTCCCGGCCGACGCCATTCGCGCCCAGGTTTCCAATGGAGCTGCTGCGTTGATTCGCTTCGCTTTCAAGGTAGAACCCGAAGACGACCGTTTTGAGCCGCTGCGCCTCGAACTCCTTGATCGTTATCAGGAAAAAATTGGCTCCCATACCCGCTTTTTCCCGGGCATTGATGAGCTGTTGCAAAAATTGGCGCAGCACAACATTGCCTGGGGGATCGCCACCAACAAACCCTCCTTGTATACCCACAAGCTTTTAAGCGTTCTCGATATTCAACCGGCGCCGGCAAGCGTAATATGTCCGGACGATGTGCAATTCAGAAAACCGCACCCGGAGTCTTTATTTCTCGCCAGCGAGCACCTTGATTGCACGCCGCAAAACATCGTTTACATTGGTGACCACAAGCGCGACATCGACTGCGGCAAAGATGCCGGCGCTATCACCATCGCAGCAGCTTTCGGATACATTGAAGAAAACGATGACATTGATGCCTGGGGTGCGGACTACCGTGTTGAGCAAGCAAGTGATATCTGGCCCATTATCGAAAAGCTGTTGAATTGAGCAGCATCACGAAACCGCACAAGCAGCTGCGCAGATTGTGAACTCTCGCCGGGTGGTCTTTGGAAAAACACCTCCCCTGCTGCCAGGCTGTTAGCAGCTTGTTTAATTTCGCGACTGACAACTTCATTTTATTTTTATTTGATTAAAAATTTTATGCCTATGACCATTAATAATCCTTTTGAATTTCAACCGCCCTCGGCTGCCCTGCAAGGCAAAATTATTCTGATAACCGGCGCAGGCGATGGCATTGGTAAAACCGCAGCGATCACTTTCGCCAGTCATGGCGCCACGGTGATATTGGCAGGCAGAACGCTTGCCAAGCTGGAAATGGTGTACGACGAAATTGAAAAAGCCGGCTATCCGCAACCGGCTATTTACCCGATCAATTTTGAAGGTGCTCAGGAAAAGGATTATCTGGATATGTCCAACGCGCTGAACAACGAGTTCGGCCATCTGGACGGTATTTTGCACAATGCTTCGGAACTTGGGCAGCGTACACCGATTATCAATTACGCACCGGATGTGTGGCTGCGCGTCATGCAGGTTAACGTCAATGCGCCTTTCATGCTGACGCGGGCGTTAATGCCATTGCTGGAAAAAGCCCCGTCTGCGGCCGTGTTGTTCACCGGCTCTACGGTGGGCCTGCAAGGGCGAGCATTCTGGGGCGCTTACGCGGCATCGAAGGCCGCTATGGAAAACCTGGTGCAAACCCTTGCCGATGAACTGCAGGAAACCAGCCGTATTCGCGTTAACAGCATTAACCCGGGCGCAACCCGCACGCGCATGCGCGCGACGGCTTATCCTGCGGAAAACCCCGGTAGCGTCAAATCACCGGAAGCCTTGATGCCTGCTTATTTATTTTTGTTGAGTGATGCGTCTGATGGCGTTTCCGGCCAACAATTTTCCTGGTCAGAACCGGCAACGCTGCCAGAAGAAAACATTTCCAATAGCTAAAAAAATACCGGCGCTATGTATTTCCGAACCGACCTTTTGGTAAACCCGAAAAGGCAATCCGAAAATCGTTAGCGACCGGCATTTTTTCCTGCGTTTTGCATCGCTTCGATAAGCGAAGCCTCCGCCCGCGACAACCCGCAACGCCGCGCAACCTCTTCGCTGCCCAGCCCGGAACGAAACAACCGCACCGCTTCGCTGTAAGTACGAAACTCATCATCACCGGCATAATCCGCAACGGGCGCCTGCGCTTGCGCGCTGCTTGCCGGACGGGCTTCCTGATCCCGCAAGCGTTTTTCCATCGCGACCAGACGCTGCCCCATGCCCACCGCACCGGTATTGGCTACTGTCAATTCGCGATTTACGCGCGCCAACAGTTCCTTGCTCTCATGGGTTTGCTGACCGCTGCGCTTTAGCGCAATGATTGCCACCGTCAGCGCAGCCACACTTAACAGCAAACTCACTACCAACGCAATTTCGACCAGAGAGAATGACATCTGCAACAGTTCCGTCATCAAGCAATCAAATGTCGTCCAGCTCGGACCACTCTTCACTGCTCAACAATTTGTTCAGATCAATCAGAATCAGCAATTCGTCGTTCTTGTGGCAAACACCCTGAATAAATTTCGCGCTTTCTTCGTTGCCTACATTGGGTGCCATTTCGATTTCGGATTGGCGCAAATAAACCACTTCTGCCACGCTATCAACCAGAATACCGATAACATGACGGTCGGTTTCGATAATCACGATACGGGTGTTGTCGGTAATCTCGCCGCTCTGCAAATTAAAACGGTGACGTGTATCCACCACCGTCACCACGTTGCCGCGCAAATTGATAATGCCGAGCACATACGCCGGTGCACCTGGCACCGGTGCAATTTCGGTGTAGCGCAATACTTCCTGAACCTGCATCACGTTGATGCCGTAGGTTTCACCGTCGAGACGGAAAGTTACCCACTGCAGAACCGGATCGTCGTTGCTTTGCTGTGTAAAATTTTTGCTGCCCATAATGTCCTCGGTGTTATCCGGTTTTTTGTTTGTTCGCCAGCGAACAATCAACTGCTCTGGTTAGTGAAATCTGACAATCAGGTCAGACGTTTTGCATTCTTGTCGGCGGCCACCAGCATATGCCCCATGGTTTCTGTGTCCAGCAAAGCACACATGTGCTCTTTCACTGTACCGGCCAACCAGGGGCGCTTGCCACGTTCGCTGCGCCATTTGACATCTTCCGGCATCAAAGTGATGGGCTGATTGACCGAATCAACCGCCAACCCCCACGGAACGCCATTGATGGAAACAACGTAGCGCGCGGTTTTTAAAAAGTTTTCGTCGTACCGCTCCGGCATCACAAATTTGGCGGTATTCACCGTGCGAATTTTTCCTGACGGTGTGGGTTGCAGTCCCATAAACCAGTCAGCCTGGCCAAACAGCGGCGTTAACTCGTCCGTAAGCGGTTGTATTTGCCCCAACGACATCAGTGGCACTGCCAGGGTTAAACCGGACACCTGAAACAGCAGTACATCAAAACGTTGCTGCGCCCAGGATGGCCGACCATTGGTGTTCCAGGCGGGCGGCTCATCCTCACTGGTGGCCGGTGCAACTATGACTTCCGGCTCAACCACCGGTGGCACAACCGGCTCTACAACGGTACGAGTAACAGGCGGCGCAGGCGTTACAACGTTTGCGACTACCGGGGCCGGCTCGGGAATACTGACCACCTCCGCAACGACAACGGCCGGTGCTGGTGCTGGTGCTGGTGCTGGTGCTGGTGCTGGTGCAGTGACCGCAGGCAAGGCAAAGGTTTGCAGCAATCGCTGCAATTCTTGCTGACGCTCTGCTTCAACCGCCGGCTCAACAAAAGCCGGCTCAGGTTCGGCAAGTGCCACCGCAACCTGAGGTTCGGCCTCGTTAAGCAATTCGTCAAAATAATGTTGCAGAGCGGTATCAGGAGAAACACGTTGCATGGCGACTTACCTCCTGATTCCGCTGTTCATGGTTTCCGCTGACTGCCGGGCATCCAGTTGCTGTAACTGCCCCTGAAGAAAGCGAAACAACGAGCTGTAGGCTTCAACACCCCTGGCACTGGGAGAATGTATGCTGGGCGGAACACCGGCGCGACTGGCATCACGAAAACGGGTATCCACCGGGATATGGCCGGGCCAGACCCGCTCCCGCCAGGCCTGTCGCATGGTAAGCAAACTGCTCACCGATGCCTGCGTCCGCCGGTCAAACATGACCGGCACGATGGTGTATTCCGGTGTTTTGCGGCGGGACTTGCCCATCATATTCAAGGTATTGACCATGCGCTCCAGCCCTTTGAGGGCCAGAAACTCGGTCTGCACCGGAATAAGCAGATAATCGCAAGCCGCCAGCGCATTGATCATCAGCACGCCCAGTACCGGTGGCGTATCAATAATGACCCAGTCGTAATTGCTGGCAATAAGGTTCAGCGCCCGGGTGAGCACCAGACCGAGGCCATCACCCGCCGACTGCCGTTCAAGTGTGGCCAGCGCGGTAGAGGCCGGCAATATATCAAGCCCCGGTACGCTGGTAGCCTGAATCAACCGCATTACCGACGCAAATGTCAGTTGGCTGCGTTCCTGAAACAAGGTGAAAGCGCTCAACGCCAGGGTGTCGGGGTCTTGCCGGAAATAACTGCTTAATGAACCATGCGGATCGAGGTCCAACAACAATACACGTTGCCCTTGCTCGGCCGCGAGGCCCGCAAGTGAGACGCTGGAGGTGGTTTTTCCGACCCCTCCTTTTTGATTGGCAACTGTCAGGACACGCAAACTGCAGATTCCTCACTCACAAAAAGTGTCAAATTTCCAAACTTACTGATTAAAAAAGCAAAGCCCATGCCGTGTTCTCCACTATTGGGAAACACTGGCGGCGCTCGCTTCCGATGAAAGTGAAATACTACTATTCTGCCCCGATACACCGTCTGTAGCCAGCGTCTCTTGTGTATTGGCGGAAGTAAATGCCGCGCTGTCGGCCTGCAACACGCTCCCGGTAAATTGTGCGGCTGCGGCGGTTGCCTGATTATTCAGCAGATCATCCATTGCCGGTGATGCCGACAGCGCCGCTGGCGCACCAGCGCTGACCGTTACGCCAGGCCGAGGCATGGATTTACGGGCGATCATCAGCACCACCCGGCGATTACGTGCACGCCCTGCATCCGTGGTGTTTTCGGCAACCGGTTGAAACTCGCCATAACCCACGGCAGAAAGACGCACCGGATCCACCCCTTTTTGCACCATCCACTTCACAATCGCCGCCGCGCGCGCGGCAGACAATTCCCAGTTGCTCGGATAGCGCGGCAAATTGACTGGCACGTTATCGGTATGCCCTTCTACCTGAATAGGGTTGGGATACTCTTTCAGGATCAGGGAAACTTCGTCAAAAATCGACTGCGCCTGAGCGCTGGGGTCGGCGCTACCGGAAGAAAACAGAATGCTGTCATTCAATTCAATTTGAAGCCACAGCTCATTACCCGCCACACTTACCATATTGTCAGCGATCAAATCGGCAAACCGCTCTACAAACAAATCGGATATTTCGGTCAGCACATCGCGCTGATTGGTGTCATTAAAGCCGGTGTGTTCATTGCGAATATCAATGCTGCTGGGCGCTGGTGTTTTTGCCGGTTCGCCGACCTGAATCGGGTTTAAGGTGCCTGGCAGCGCCGCCTCCTCCGATTGTTCATCCGGAGACGGCAGGGAATGGGAGGGAGAATTGAAAGCTTGAACAAAAGTTTCAGACAGCACCCGGTATTTACTTTGATTGACCTGGGAGATGGAATACATCACCACAAAAAAAGCAAACAACAAGGTAATAAAATCCGCGTAGGAAACCAGCCAGCGCTCGTGGTTTACGTGAATTTCCTGGCGCCGGCGACGTACCATGGCAATCTCAATGCAAATAGCTGTTGAGTTTCATTTCAATGGAACGCGGGTTTTCACCATCCGCAATGGAAGTAATACCGTCAATCACCAGCTCACGGTACTGGGAGCGCTCGTTCACACACATCCGCAATTTATTAGCGATGGGTAATAACAACAAATTGGCCAGGGCGACACCGTAAATCGTTGCCACAAAAGCTACCGCAATGCCCGGCCCCAATTGTTCCGGGTCGGCGAGATTGCGCATAACATGAATCAACCCCATCACCGCACCGATGATGCCGATGGTCGGTGCGTAACCGCCCATGCTTTCATAAAATTTGATGGCGTCGTGATCGCGCTGCTCATCAATAATCAAATCCGCTTCAAGAATACGGCGAATCACTTCCGGTTCATTGCCATCAACCAGCAGCTGCAAACCCTTGCGGGCAAATTTATCTTTTTCGCGGTCTGCCAGTTGCTCAAGCCCCAGCAAACCTTCTTTTCTGGCGGCGGTTGCCCAGCGCACGATTTGCGCGATGCATTGTTTGAAGGGATTAACCGGCGGGCGAAATACCCAGGAAAACATATTGAGCGCCCGCTTGAGGCTGTGTTGCGGCGTTTGCAAAATAGCGGCACCCAAAGTGCCACCAATAACGATCAGCGCGGCAGGCCCATTAATTAACGAATAAATGGAACCGCCTTCAATAAAATTACCGCCGATCAATGCCGCAAAACCGATGATGACACCGAGGATGCTCAATATGTCCATTACATCACCTCACGAACCAGACGTGGGCCGATATCCGATAGTGGTAAAACCTTGTCACTAAAGCCGGCACGTGCAACCGCCATCGGCATACCATAAATAACACAACTGGCCTCGTCCTGAGACCAGATAACCGAACCGGCGGTTTTTAATAACCCGGCGCCTTTGCAACCATCCGAACCCATGCCAGTTAATACCACACCCAATACCCGGTCGTGATAAACATTGGCGGCCGAGCCGAAGGTAATATCGAGTGACGGTTTGTAATTTACCCGCTCATCATCCGGCAAAATACGCACACTGCCACCGAGGCGTTTATCGAGCATTAACTGCTTGCCACCTGGCGCCAGCAATGCCAGCCCCGGATGCAACACATCGCCATCAACCGCTTCACGCACTTCAATTTTGCATTGCTTGTTGAGGCGTTCCGCAAAGGCACGGGTAAAATTCTCCGGCATATGCTGCACCAGTACAATGGGCAACGGAAAATTGGCGGGCAAATTAACCAGAACATCATTTAACGCGACCGGACCACCGGTTGATGCGCCAATAATTAATAAATTCGGTCGTTTTTTTAAACGATCATCAGCCGAATTTTTTTCCAACGCAGAATGTTCGGGCGTCGCCGCACCCGCCTCGCGCAGGGAACGCAGCGGTGCATGGTGTGCAGCGGGAGCTGGCGCGGGTGTAGTAGCCGCAGAAGCGAGGCGCGATTGACGCAGCGCTGCAATTGCCGGCGTAGATTGCGTTGAAAAACTTTTCCCGGCGGTAGCCAGGGTTACCAGCCGTTCATGCAATTTTTTTGTCAAAGCATCCGAGCTGCGCGATACTTCGGCAAAATCCTTGGGAATAAAATCCATCGCCCCGGCAGCCAGCGCATCCAGGGTAACGCGCGCGCCTTCGTAGGTGAGCGATGAAAACATCAGGATAGGCACGCGACGATGCGCCAGAATATGTCGCACCGCCGTAATGCCGTCCATCACCGGCATTTCAAAATCCATGGTGATGATATCAGGGCGCAGCTCCGCTGCTTTTTCTACCGCTTCACGGCCATTGTTGGCAATGCCGATTACTTCCAGTTGCGGATGACGATTAATAATTTCTTTCAATCGCAATTGAAAAAAATGCGAATCGTCCACCACAAGAACTCTCAGCCGCATGAAAGCAACTCCATCAGCAAGCCATGAGACAAACGCAATTGCCAGATTTCAGCCAGCATTAATTATGACCCCAGCTGGCTGAGCCGCGCGCATAACGGCGCAACATGCTGGGAATATCCAGAATCAATGCAATAGTGCCATCGCCGGTGATAGTAGCGCCCGCCATACCTGGAGTGCCTTGCAACATTTTGCCCAGCGGTTTGATAACCACTTCTTCCTGACCGATCAATTGATCCACCACAAAACCGACACGACGGGTACCTACTGTAACGATAACCACGTGTGCGAAATCGCTTTTGTCGTGTTGCCAGGGACGCTTCACCAACCATTGTTTGAGGTGGAAAAGCGGAATCGCCTGATCGCGAATTGCAATACATTCCTGCCCGTCGACAATGTGGGTTTTGCGCAAATCCATATGGAAAATTTCATTCACGCTTGCCAGCGGCAGTGCGAAGGTTTGATTCTCCAGCATGATCATCAACGTCGGCATAATGGCCAGCGTCAAGGGCACCTTGATAATTAACCGGGTGCCTTTACCCATGGTGGATTGAATTTCAACCGTACCATTCAATTGGGTAATTTTGGTTTTCACCACGTCCATGCCGACACCGCGGCCGGACACGTCGGAAATTTCTTTTTTGGTAGAAAAACCCGGCGCGAAAATCAGATTGAACGCTTCCGTGTCAGACAGTCTCGCCGCAGTGTCTTCGTCAAACATGCCACGCTCAACGGCAATGCGACGCAATTTGACCGGGTCCATGCCGGCGCCATCATCACTGATTGCCAGTAAAATATGATCGCCTTCCTGCTCGGCAGAAAGAACAATTTGACCCATGCGCGGTTTGCCAGCGGTTTCACGCACTTCCGGCAGTTCAATACCGTGATCCACCGAGTTGCGCACCAGATGCACCAACGGATCGGCGAGCGCTTCCACGAGATTTTTATCGAGATCGGTTTCTTCACCAACCAGCTCAAGGTTGATTTCTTTTTTCAGGTTGCGGGCAAGATCGCGAACCACACGCGGAAAGCGGCCGAACACTTTTTTGATCGGCTGCATCCGGGTTTTCATGACCGAGGTTTGCAAATCGGCGGTAACAACGTCGAGGTTGGCAACGGCTTTAACCAGCGCCTCATCCTGCGAGCCAATACCCAGGCGAACCAGGCGATTTCTTACCAGCACCAGCTCGCCCACCATATTCATGATGTCATCAAGACGCTGGGTATCCACACGCACTGTTGTTTCAACAGCCGGTGGTGTTTCCCGGTCGTGGTTGGCGGCGGCCACAGCTTTGGGAGCTTCTACGGGACGCGCTGCTGCGGGTGTTGCAGCCGCCGGAGCGGCAGCAGGAGCTTGCGGCAGAGGTTTTGCCGCAGCCGGTTTAGCGGCCGCGGCAGGTGCTTTGCCTTTGCCGTGCAATTGATCCAGCAAGGCTTCAAATTCATCTTCGCTGATGGAGTCAGACGTGCTTGCAGAGCTTGAGGCAGCCGGTGCAGGTGCGGCAGCGGCTACCGGCGCAGGTGCTGTTTTACCCGGCGCTTTACCGCTCCCGTGCAATTGATCCAGCAAGGCTTCAAATTCGTCATCGCTGATATCGTCCGTGTTACCGGCTTTTACGGCTGGCGCCGGTGCTGTTTTACCCGGTGCTTTACCGCTACCGTGCAATTGATCCAGCAAGGCTTCAAATTCATCTTCGGAAATATCACTGGCAGAACCGGCCGCAGCAACAGACGGCGTTGTGCTGGCAGCGGTTTCCGGACTCAGTGCATCCAGTAGTTGCTCGAATTCTGCATCGGTAATGTCGCCATCGGGTACTGCAGCGGCAGGCGCTGGCGCAGTGGCCACCGGCTCGGGTGCAGCAGCGGGGGCAACATCTTCGCAGGACACCAGACGCTCCAGTGCAGAAATCAGCGATGCATCAACCGGTGGCAGGGTTTCATGACGCGATACCAGCTCAAATTGCTGGTTCACCGCATCCAGTGCCTGCAGCACCACGTCCATCAGTTCAGAGGTCACCGTGCGCTTGCCCGTGCGCAGGATATCAAAGAGGTTTTCAGTCAGGTGGCAACATTCCACCATGGGGGTCAACTGCAAAAAGCCGGCGCCGCCCTTGACCGTATGGAAGCCGCGGAAAATTGCATTGAGCAAATCGGTATCGTCCGGACGTTGCTCCAGATCTACCAGCTGCTGGGACAATCTTTCGAGAATTTCGCCGGCTTCTACCAGAAAATCCTGAAGAATATCTTCGTCATCACCAAAACTCATCTGCCCTTACCCTCTAGAACCCGAGACTGGAAAGCAAGTCGTCAACTTCATCCTGATTGGACACAACATCGTTGCGCCCGACCGGGTTGATTTGCGGCCCTTCCGCTTCGGTTTTTCGTTTTTCAATCAGTGCAGCGCGGTCTTGTTGATCACCGGAGCTGGTAATGCCGGCCACTTCTTCTACTTGCCCGGCGATGCGAACCAGGCTCACCAGATCCTGTTCCACATCGTTAATCAAACCAATAACGCGCTTAAGCACCTGCCCGGTGAGATCCTGAAAGCCTTGCTCCAGAATAATTTCCTGCAGGTTGCGACCCAGCTGCTCGGTTCCCACCGCCATTTGCGCGAGGAAGTCGTCCATGCGGCCGTAAAGTTCACGGAATTCATCCGGACCCATTTCGCGGCGTTTCAAACGCGCCCACTGGTCGCGCAATACACTGGCTTCCTGACCGAGATTCATCGCAATCGGTGATGCTTCATCAACCATGTCCATGGTTTTTTCGGCAGCCTTGCGGGTCAGCTCGATGACATAGTTGAGGCGATTGGAGGCATCCTGAATTTCAGAAGATTCGATGTGCGGCGGTTCGCGGGAGAGATCGGCGTCAACATGAAAATTAACGATGGCGTTATGCAGACCGCGGGTCAAGCGACCAACGGATTGGAAAATATGGTGATCACGAGAGGCCAACATTTGGTGGATCAAGTGTGATGCGTCTTCAAATTGATTGTCTTGCAATTTCTCAGTCAATAATTTGGCACACTCTTTCAGCTCGCCAATAAAATCCTCGTTGGTGTGCAACTGAATGTCTGATGTCATGGGTACGCCTTTGCCGAAGCCTGAACGTTTTATGATGAAAGCGGAGAAATACAATCAGAGTTTTATCACTCAACAGCAAGACCGGCGGCGAACAGCACAACAGTCAGGCGGAATAACGCGCTCCGTTAAATCAGTCTCAGCCGACACGCTCGAAAATTTTCTCGATTTTTTCCTTGAGAGCTTGAGCGGTAAAGGGTTTAACCACATAACCGTTCACACCGGCTTGCGCCGCTTCAATGATCTGATCGCGTTTGGCTTCGGCGGTTACCATCAGCACTGGCAGAGACGACAGACGTTCGTCGGCGCGTACCGCACGCAGCAAATCAATACCGGTCATACCGGGCATATTCCAGTCGGTGACCAGAAAATCAAAATCACCGCCTTTGAGCATAGGTAATGCCGTCACGCCATCATCTGCTTCATGGGTGTTGGAAAACCCGAGATCTCTGAGCAGATTCTTAATAATCCGTCGCATCGTCGAAAAGTCGTCAACGATCAGGATTTTCATATTCTTATCCAATGCAACCTCCAGCTACTCAAGCGTGAAACTCTAATCATTATCAAACCGGCAGATACCGGCGATGTAGTTGTTGGCAAATACGAGTGTTATAGCCGCCACTATTATGCGGTGTTTGCTGACTATGTCGGCCTGGAAACACTTTTCCTGAGTGGCATTTTGATAAAAAAGCCATTCATTACGCTAAAATGGCGTCAAATTACTCATAAATGCGTTCAGGGTCAATCTTTGCTCTTCCAATCGGTCAATCGGGTACGCAGGCGAAGCGCTGCCTGGCTGTGTATTTGACTCACCCGCGACTCGCTTACCCCTAATACCTGACCGATTTCTTTCAGGTTTAATTCTTCGTCGTAATACAGCGCCAGCACCAGCCGCTCGCGTTCGGGCAACTGCATAATGGCTTCTGCCAGCGCGCGTTTCATGGCATCGCGTTGCAACCCCTCCAGCGGGCTGGCGTAGGCGCTGCTGGATTCACTGGCATCAATGTTACTGTCGTCGTCACCAAAGGTTTCTTCGTAACTGAACAGGCGGCTGCTGTTGCTGTCTTGCAACATCGCGTGGTATTCATTGAGAGGAATATCCAGCTCGGCGGCGATTTCCGAATCCTGGGCATCGCGCCCGCAGCGGGCTTCTACCGTGCGAATGGCACTGGCGATCAAACGGGTGTTGCGATGCACCGAGCGGGGAGCCCAGTCACCACGACGCATTTCGTCAACAATTGCACCACGAATGCGAATACCGGCGTAAGTTTCAAAACTGGCGCCGCGCGTACCGTCATATTTTTGTACCGCTTCCAGCAGCCCGATCATGCCCGCCTGAATCAGATCATCTACCTGCACACACGCAGGCATACGCACCATCATGTGGTACGCAATGCGTTTCACCAGAGGGGCGTATTCCTCAACACGGATAGGCTGATTCAGTTGTTGTGTCTTGTCGTACATGGCTAATCCATCAACTGCGGCCATAACGGAACTCTCGCAGGCGGTTAATAGCGATTGTTGGCAGCCTGTAACAGGCGCTCGACAAAAAACTCCAGACGACCGGTGGGTGCGCCGGGTAACGGCCATTGATCGACAGTTTTGGCCAGATTACGAATGGCAACAGCAGCTTTTGAAGAAGGGGCGAACTCCAGCAAAGCCTTTTGCTTTTGTACCGATTTACGAACATTCTCATCAAACGGCACACTACCCAGAAATTGTAGACTCACATCGAGGAATCGTTCGCAGACGCTGTTCAACTTATTAAACATGTGCGCGCCTTCGTGCTGGGTGCGGGTCATATTGGCCACAACGCGGAAGCGTTGTACCTGATATTCCTTATTGAGCAATTTGATCAAAGCGTAAGCATCGGTGATGGATGAGGGTTCGTCACACACCACCACCACGATTTCATTGGCAGCACGCAGAAAGCTCACCACCGTCTCGGAAATACCGGCGGCGGTATCAATCACCAGAATATCAACCTGGTCACCGAGATCGTTAAACGCGTTGATAAGACCGGCGTGTTCAGCAGGACCCAGCGATGCCATGCGCTGCACACCGGAGGATGCCGGCACAATTTTAATACCAGCAGGGCCGGTCACCAGCACTTCGCTCAAGGTATGGGTGCCGGCGAGTACATCTGCCAGGGTATGTTCGGCTTTTAGTCCGAGCAATACATCCACGTTGGCCAAACTCAGGTCAGCGTCCAGCAAGACCACGCGACGGCGCAATTCTGCCAGCGCAATACTGAGGTTGACGGAAATATTACTCTTACCTACCCCGCCTTTTCCGCCGGATACGGCAATTACCTGCACGGGACGCAATTGACTCATTTGAGCGCTGTCTCCTGACGTTTGCTACGTCTGTTGTTCTGTACGCTTGCGCTGCCAACAGTGGCAACGCAGAAGTTAATAAAAATGCTGTTACACCAATGCACGAGTTCGCTGTTGCGAACTGACCGGGGTTGACGGTCGCATTTGGCTTTTTAACAAACCGGCTGCCCGTGTTACCAGTTGATGGCCACGCGCAACTTCAATGTGCTTTGGAATATCCTGGCCGTCAGTGGTGTAGACCAACGGCAATTTGCTCTGCTGGATTACACTCAGGGCTTCTCCCAGACTGGCGGTTTCATCCAGCTTGGTAAGAATGCAACCTTTCAAACCCGCAGCACCGTAAGCATGAATGGACGCTTTCAACATTTGCTGCTGGCTGTTACTCGACAATACCAGCAGTGTTTTAATCTCGGGCTGTTTGGCCAGCGATTGTAACTGAGCAGTCAGGTGCGGATCACCATGTCGAAAACCCGCCGTATCAATGAGAATCAGTTTGTAATTTTTCAAACTGTCAATAACCTGGCCGAGCTCCTGTTTGTCCTCTACCACCCTTACCGGCACGCGCATAATACGCGCCATAGAGCGTAATTGATCGTGCGCCGCAATGCGATAAGTATCTGTAGTTATTAGCGCGACACTGTCAGCGCCATGGCGCAATACGAAACGCGCTGCCAACTTTCCTATAGTCGTCGTTTTACCGACACCGGTTGGGCCAACAAACGCATAGATTCCGCCCTGATCTACCACGTCTCTGCCGGCTACCGGCAATTGGCGGGCGAGATTGGCCTGCGCATCGGCCCAGGCTTCCGGCAATACATCCTGACGCTTGCAGCGGGTCAAAACGTTGGCAATGATGTTCGACGTAAAGCCCATCCGTTCCAAACGACGACCCACGCTGGCAAGCACCGGCGATGACGCCATACCTTGCTGCCCGGTCAGCGCTTGCAGTTGCTGCTCGAGCATAAAACGCATGTCCGCCAGCTCGGCTTGCAAATCGGATAATTGTTGGCTTTCTGCCGCCGCACGCACCGGGTAATTTTCTTCCTGGGTATCAACCAGCGGGTAACGCTCGGCAGCGCTGGGCGCACGCGTAGCGGCGCGGACAGGCATATCTTCCTGAATACGCGGTGCAGGTTGCGAAATACGCTCCTGCTGTTCGCGAAGCAAGCTTTTAGCAGAGGCTTCGGCACGACGACTGGCCAGCATGCGCTCGCGTGCGCGCTCCATTTCATCGGCCAACTCCTGTTCGCTTTTTCCGGATGCTGAATAATTTTCAGCGTCCATGGCTCTTGAAAGCGCTGAGGCTTCGGCAAAAGCCGGGGCAAAGGAGGTGGGGCGATGCGCAGGTTCAGGAGCTGTCTGCACCGCCGGGGTTGGCAGGCTGCGCACTTGGGCCGCCTGTTGTAACTGCGCCAATTCGCTGTCAGCAGCAAGCGTTGTCAGCAGCTCAACACCGTCTTTTGTGCGGGAGCTGGAGAGAATAATAGCGTCCGGGCCAAGCTCCTGACGAACCAGCTCCAGTGCGCGACGCATATCGGCAGCCACGAAACGTTTTACTTGCATGGTGTCTCTCCGGACCCGCACTGGGGCGATTAATTGTTGGCGCCAACGCTGGCATCAATCGTAATTTGCTTGTTGTCAGGTATTTCGGTGTAGGCCAATACCCGCATATCCGGCACGCTGTGGCGAACAAACCGTGACAGCATCATGCGCAGGGGCGCTGCAACCAGCAGTACCAGCGGTTTACCCGCCATTTCCTGCTTCTGTGCCGCACTTATCAGCGATTGCTGCAAGCGCTCAGCCAGCCCCGGCTCAATAAACGCACTGTCATCAGCGCCAGATTTTTGTGCCTGTTGCACACTACCCAGCAATAACTGTTCCAGCGCGGGCTCAAGCGAGATAACTGGCAGGTTTAGCTCGGAACCGACAATGTTTTGGGCTATCTGGCGAGACAGGGCAACCCGTGCAATTGACGTTAAAGTGGCGGGATCCTGACTCTTGCCGCCGGTAGACGCCAACGCTTCGGCGATGGAGCGGATATCACGGATGGGCACCCGCTCCCGCAATAGATTCTGCAGAACTTTCAGGAACACATTGAGGTTGATGGTGTTGGGCACCAACTCTTCTGCCAGCTTGGGAGAGGATTTGGCCAGCATATCCAGCAGCTTTTGCACATCTTCATGGCCAAGCAATTCGTGGATGTGCTGTTGCAGAATCTGGTTAAGGTGAGTGGCAACCACGGTACTTGCATCTACCACGGTGTAACCGAGGGTTTGCGCTTGCTCTTTTTGTGATGCCTGAATCCAGATAGCATCCAGACCAAACGCCGGGTCTTTGGTTTTAATACCGTCCAGGGTGCCAAATACCTGGCCCGGGTTAATCGCCATCTCGCGATCCGGATAGACTTCGGCTTCGGCAACAGCAACGCCCATCAAACTGATGCGATAGGCATTGGGCAACAGATCCAGGTTGTCGCGAATGTGAACCGTAGGCACCAGAAAACCCATATCCTGAGACAGTTTTTTGCGGACGCCTTTGATTCGCCCCAGCAATTCGCCGCCCTGGTTTTTATCCACCATCGGGATAAGCCGGTAACCCACTTCCAGACCGATCACATCCACCGGCTGTACATCGTCCCAACCTACTTCGGTCGGTTCTGCCGCCGGCGGCAGAGAGGCCACCGTACGAGGAGCAGCGGGCATACCGCCGCCCTGCCCTTGCGCGTCCGGTGCCATGCGCGCAGACGAGGGAATATAGCCATTATCTTCAACCGCGACCGGCTGATTTTTTCTCCAGTGAATAAAATACGCCAGGCCAGCCGCCGCCGCGCCTAACCCCATAAATGCCACGTGCGGCATACCGGGGATGGAACCCATCATAAACAGGATAAAAGCGGCAATCGCCAGCGCCTTGGGCGTAGCAAACATTTGGCCGATCACCTGCTGGCCCATGTCTTCGGAGGTATTAACGCGGGTTACCAGAATAGCGGCAGACACAGACAATAACAGCGCCGGAATTTGACCCACCAGACCATCACCAATGGTCAGCAGAATGTACAACTCCATTGCCTGCTGAAAACTCAGGCCGTGCTGGATCATACCGATAGCCAGACCACCGATGATGGTGATCACCATAATCAAAATGCCCGCCACCGCATCGCCGCGCACAAACTTGCTCGCACCGTCCATCGCGCCATAGAAGTCAGCCTCTTTGGCAACTTCCTTACGGCGATCACGCGCCTCGTCCTGATCAATCAGACCTGCGTTCAAGTCGGCATCAATCGCCATTTGCTTGCCTGGCATTGCATCCAGGGTAAAACGGGCGCTTACTTCTGAAATACGACCGGCACCCTTGGTCACTACCACGAAGTTGATAATCATCAAAATCAGGAATACCACAATACCTACGGCGTAATTACCGCCAATTACCACTTCACCGAACGCCTTGATCACCTTACCGGCAGCATCGCTACCTTCGTGGCCGTTTAGCAGAATTACGCGGGTGGAGGCAACGTTGAGAGACAAACGCAGCAGGGTTGCGATCAGCAAAATGGAGGGGAAAACCGCGAAGTCCAACGGACGTTTGCTGTAGATACCAACCATTAACACCACAATAGAAAGCGCGATGTTGAAGGTAAAAAACGTATCCAGCAAAAAGGCCGGCATCGGCAATATGATCATTGCCAGCAACATGAGCAGCAATAACGGGATACCCAAATTGCCTTTGCTCAGGCCACGCGCCTGGCTCCACACAACTCTGGCGTCGGGTTTACGAAATTGCGGAAGTCCTGGTAGAGCCATAAGAGTACGGATTCTTGACGGTTATAAGTCTGTGTGACCCATATCGCAAAAAGCGTACCGATTTGTAAAAAAGGTTAAAAATAGTCGTAATCGAAAGAAATTGTGTAATGCACCTCTGGCTTTCATACATCTCAGACTCGCCGTAAACCCATCCATGGGGGCTCGACTGCCGCATCCATGCGGCAGACGGTCTGAGATGTATGAAAGCCAGAGATACTGGAGATATTCGGGATACCCGAAAGAATGAAAACCCCAAATCTCAAAGCGGCGGTGTTAAACAGTAGCTCAGAAGCGTCTGCGATACCTCAAGGCCAGAGATACGGGAAATATTTGAGATATCCGACAGAATAAAAACCACCAACCTCAAAGCGGCGGTGTTAAACCGTGGTTCAGAAGCGTCTGCCGCATGGATGCGGCAGTCGAGCCCCCAGGGATGGGTTCACGGCGTCTTCTGAACCACGGTTTAACGCCGCTGCCTGCACAATAGCTTTTGTTATTTCGCCGCCTCACCGGCCAAATCAATCAAACTGCATATCTTTCGGCAATTTAATATTACGAGGAAACGGCGGCCGCTCACCTTTGCCTTTACGGTAAGTACGCAACTGAAAAACGTAAGCAAGCACCTGAGCAACAGCCACATACAGTCCGGAAGGAATCTCCTGATCAATATCAGTCGTATAAAAAATCGCCCGCGCCAACGCCGCCGATTCAATAATCTCGACCTTATGCTCCTTGCCAATCTCGCGGATTTTCAAAGCAACCCGATCACCACCTTTCGCCAACAAAACAGGCGTCGACATATTGTCCTGATCATAGCGAAGCGCCACCGCAAAATGGGTCGGGTTGGTAATGATAACGTCCGCATCCGGCACCGAGGACATCATGCGCCGTTGTGATATCTCCCGTTGTAACTGACGAATGCGCCCTTTTACTTCCGGCTTGCCATCGGTATCTTTGGATTCGTCTCTCAATTCCTGTTTCGACATTTTCAGCTTTTTGTTGTGCTCCCACAGCTGAATAGGAATATCCACCGCCGCAATCACCACCGTAACCGCCGACAAAATAATCGCCGCATAACCGCTCAGCTCCAGCGAATGCACAATGGCGGTATTCACGTTTTCATCGGACAAACGAAACATCGCTTGCTGCAACGCCAATAGCAGCAAAATAGTCGCGCCCAGAATCACCACCACCTTACCCAGCGCTTTAGCCAGTTCAATCAGTGACTTCATCGAAAACATGCGTTTCAAACCGGCAGCAGGGTTCATGCGGCTGAATTTGGGAGCCATCGCTTTGCCACTGAGCAACCAGCCGCCGAGCGCAATGGGGCCCGCCACAGAAGCTACCAGCAAAATACCGAACAGCGGAAACATGCTGACAAAGCCGTCGTAAAAAGACGTAGACAAATAAGCGATCATCGCGTCCGGATCAAAAATGGACTCGCGGGGAATGGTGAAGTTATGGCGGGTTATGCCCACTATTTTGGAGGTCATGAAACCGAAAAAAATATAAAGGCCAACTGTGCCTGCTAACAAAATAGCGGTGGTGGTCAGTTCTCGCGATCGGGGAATCTGGCCCTCTTCACGAGACTTTTCAAGTTTTCGTGCCGAGGGCTCTTCGGTTTTTTCCTGACTACTGTCGCCGCCTTCTGCCATCAGGGCGCCTCCAGCAATTGCAGAACAATAAGGAAACCTTCCTGCATAATGGATTCAAACAGCGGTAAAAAATTACCCAGGCCGTACCACATCAATAACAAACCAAAGATCAGCGTGATGGGAAAGCCAACGGTAAACACGTTCATTTGCGGTGCTGAACGGCTCATTACGCCGAACGACATATTCACCACCAGCAGCGAGGTAAACAGCGGTAAACAAATCACCAAGGCCACGCTGAACATCCACGAGCCCATGCTGAACACCGTAAAAAAGTGCGAAGGTTGCAAGCCTTCCCCGGTTAAGGGAAAAGCCTCATAACTATCGACCAGCATTTGAATAACAATTAAATGTCCGTTGATAGACAAGAAAAGCAAGGTGGTCATTAACAGATAGAATTGCGATAACACGGTAACGCTAACGCCGTTGGACGGGTCATTCATGGACGCGAAACCCAGCCCCATTTTCATCGCTATCAATTGCCCGGCCAGCACAAACACATGCATCACCACTTGCAACATAAAGCCCAGCGCCAGGCCAATCAATACTTCCTTGACCACCATTACCATGCCACCCAGAGATAGAAAAGGTGTAGTGGGAATTTCCGGTAGCATGGGCGACAGCAGCATGACGGTTAACAGCGATAGCAAGATACGCACGCGCGCTGGCACCATCCGCGCGCCGATAACCGGGACGGCAAAATAGAAAGCACTGACACGTAGCAAGGGCCACAGATACTGACCAATAAACTGGTTCAGTTGCGCTTCGCTGATCAGTAGCTCATTCATACGCTAGCCGATGAGATAGGGGATGTTATTGAACAAGCGGTCAAACAAATCCATAAAGCGCGTAATCAGCCAGGGGCCAGCCATCATGATGGTCGCGATAGTCATGATAAGCCGCGGCAAAAAACTGAGGGTTTGTTCGTTAATCTGGGTGGCAGCCTGAAACATACTGACGATCAAGCCCACCACCAGGCTCGGACCAACAATCACCAACACCATGAGCATGGTAAGGAAAAAGGCGTCGGCAAAAATATCCATTACCACTTCGGGAGTCATTGGCTTTGCCCTCTACACGCCAAAACTGGCGGCAAGTGTACCCACAATCATCGCCCAGCCATCGACCAGTACAAACAGCATAATTTTAAACGGCAGAGAAATAATCAGCGGCGACAGCATCATCATACCCATCGCCATCAACACGCTGGATACCACGATATCAATCACAAGAAAGGGAATAAAAATAATAAAGCCGATCTGAAAGGCGGTTTTCAATTCACTGATGATAAAAGCCGGTACGAGAATATTGAAAGGCGTTTCTTCCGGCGTTGCGATAGGCTCCAAGCCGGCAATACCGACAAACAAGGCGATATCGCTTTCGCGGGTTTGCGACAACATAAAATCATGAAACGGTGCCGTGGTATTGGCTATGGCTTGCTGCGCGGTGATTTGTTCATTGATGTACGGCTGCAAGGCGTTTTCGTTAACCTGATTCAATACCGGCTGCATAATAAAAAACGTTAAAAACAGTGCAAGACCGATAAGAATCTGGTTGGACGGCGACTGCTGTAAACCAAGCGCCTGGCGCAAGATGGAAAACACAATAATGATGCGGGTGAAGGAGGTCATCATCATGAGAATGGCTGGCAAAAATGTCAGCATTGTCATGATCATTAAAATTTGTAGCGTAACCGTATAGTCCTGGCTGCCGTCCGGGTTGGTTTGTACCGTCAAGGCAGGCAACCCGGGAATAGCCGGTAAACTGCCGCCAATCGCTGTTGCCGAAGGTGCGGTCGGGTCATTGACCGGTGCCGGCGCCTGGGCGTGCAAAGGAGACGCTAGCAAAACCATGCAAAGCAATAGCAAAATGCCCTGTATCAACTTTTTACAGGTATGTTCGATACCGGTATTTATTTGACCATCAGCGAAGCGTTTCAAGGGTGAGGCTCCGTGGTTTGATTATTTTTGGCAGCGGTCGGGTTAAGTAAACTGCGCAGCTTCAATGCGAACTCCGAAGGTTCAGCTGACGCTGAGTCAATCACCGGTTCATCGAACACATGCAGGGTATTAATATTTTGCGGGGTTAAACCGAGCAGAATTTGCTTACCACCAACATCAACCAGTGCCAGCCTTTCGCGCGTACCCAACGGCAAACTGGCTACAATACGTAAATGGTTGTTGGCGGTAATTCCGCCCTGCCCGATACGTTTTACAAACCAGGCCAAGGCCAGAATAAGCCCCAGAATGAACAACAACCCGACAAAAACACTGAGTAAACTGCTTACACCGTTTACCTTGACAGGAGATTGAGCGGCGGGCGGCGGTACCGGTTTCGCTTTACCGCTTACCGGCTGTTCAGTAGCAGGAGATTCAGCCCCTTCTTTTAATGGGGCCGCCTCTTTTAATGGAATAGCTTGTGCCTTGTCTTCCAACGTGAGAGCTTCAGCACTGTTTTTAACATCGGCAGAGCCAGAGTTTTCTTCCAGCTCACCAGCGTCAGCGTTTTCAGCCGCATCGATAGCTTGAGCATTTTCTATCGACTCGATCGAGCCACTGCTGCTTGAGGATAGGCCATTGGCTATTTCTTCGGCCATAACAAATGGCGACCCGATGGCCGCCAGTACTATAAAAAATGCAATGAAGCGTTTTAACGCGAGCATGTGTCGGATCCTGGACATTACCAGCAAGTTATTATTAACGTAATTTTTTAATACGCTCGGAGGGGCTGATAACATCGGTCATGCGGATGCCGAATTTTTCGTTCACCACCACCACTTCACCGTGGGCGATGAGTGTGCCATTAACCAGTACATCCAGCGGCTCACCAGCAAGACGATCCAGCTCAATAACCGAGCCCTGGTTCAGTTGCAGCAGGTTGCGAATGGTGATCGAGGTGCGCCCTACTTCCATGGAAATGCTCACTGGAATATCGAGAATGACATCCAGATCCGGGTTGTGAATATTTTTTTCCGATTCAACATGCAGCTCGTCCAATGGCACGCGACTGACATCAATCGCGTCCACCGCTGCCTGTTCCTGCATGGCAGCGGCCCAATCATCGGCCATGGAATCCTGATCAATGTCATCATTTGTTGTCATCGGGTACTCCTCCGGTTGCCGTAATATTTTGTGTATGACTTCTGTCGATAAAGTCGTTAATTTTTAATGCCAGATTGCCCTTATGCTGGCCGAGCTCGGCACGAAACATAGGAACCCCATTGGCGGTAATGACATGTACGTCAGAAAACTCAATCGGGATCACATCACCGGCTTTGAGTGCGGCAACATCGCGCAGCGAAATATCGCGACGGGCGATATCGCATTCGAGATCAACGCGGGCGGTCAATACATCTTCCCGCAGTGCTTTTTCCCAGCGTTCGTCCTGTTCATCGCTATCGCTTTGCAAACCCGCATCCAGCACTTCGCGGATTGGCTCGATCATCGAGTAAGGCATAGTGATATGAATTTCACCGCCGCCGCCATCCAGCTCTACGTGAAAGGTGCTTACCACCACCACTTCACTGGGGCTGACAATGTTGGCCATGGAGGGATTCACTTCGGAGTTAATGTACTCGAAGTTGATGGGCATAATGGCTTTCCAGGCTTCGGCAAGATCCACGAAAGCCTGATTCAACACCATTTGAATAACGCGTAATTCTGTCGGGGTAAATTCACGGCCTTCGATTTTGGCATGGCGACCATCACCACCAAAAAAGTTATCAACCAGTTTGAATACCAGCCGGGCGTCGAGAATAATCAGCGCCGTGCCACGCAAAGGACGAAACTTCACCATATTAAGGCTGGTGGGCACATAAAGCGTGTGCACGTATTCGCCAAATTTTTGAATCTGCAAACCGCCCACCGAAACATCCGCGGTGCGCCGCAGCAAATTAAACAAACTGATACGCGTGTAGCGGGCAAAACGTTCGTTGATCATTTCCAGCGTGGGCATACGCCCACGAACAATCCGATCCTGACTGGTCAGGTCATAGGAGCGAACTGAACCCGAGTCCTGATCGGCATCGGTGTTGATATCGCCGTCATCAACACCGTGCAATAACGCATCAATTTCATCTTGTGATAATAAATCTTGCACAATGAATACCCTTCAATCGCCTCAGCGGCCATTTTTTATCGTGTTATTGCATCACAAAACTGGTGAACAAAACCTGCTCTACCCCGGCTTTACCAATTTCTTTTTGCAACACTGCCTGCACATTGGCCAACGCCTGTTCGCGCAACGCCTCTTTACCTTCAATAGTTTGCAGGGTTTCAAAATTCTGGGCGCTGAACAACATGACCAGGCTATTGCGAATAGCAGGTTTGTGTAAATCCAGCGCGGCGGAAACATCGGCATCACGAATTAACAAGGCGACGTCGGTTTGTAAAAACCGCTGGCGGCCGCCAACGGAAAAGTTCGCCACAAAGGCAGGAGGCAGAGCGTAATAGATGGCCGGTTTTTTGACGGCTGCCGCGTCGCTTTGTGTAGCAGGCGTGGTATCCGAAGAGCCCAACCCGACCACCGCCAGCGTGCCGCCAACAGAAATACCGACCAGAGCGATAGCCGCTACCGCGATCATCAGGTATTTTTTTCGATTATTTACTTTGGGCGCTGCGCCGTCTGCCGGTTTGCCCGTGTCCTTTGCCATGTCAAAAGCCCGTCGTTAATCATGCTTGATTGGGTTCAGCAATACCCATGCCAGCCCGATATTTAACCAGCTCGGGAAAATATCGGGTTGGAGCGCAGTATACGGCCTGAATGGCGACAGTGATATTGGCAATAACGGAGAAATAACGGACTGGCGTCAGGCGTAATGATCTACCAGACGAATAATGCGAGCGGTGGCGGCCTGCTCTTCTTCATCACCGGGTTCGGCATTGCTGCCATTGCCACCACCAGAGGATTGTTCCTGATCGCGCCGGGAAAATGCCTGATCGGAAACGCCCACGTCCAGCGACATGCCATTTTCGGCAAACATTTCCCGCAAACGGTTGGCTTGCTGATCCAGCACGTCGCGCACATTGGGGTTTTGGCTAACAAAATTGACTTGCACATGGTCATTTTGCACCTGAATGCGCACCTGTAACGGCCCCAGCTCTGGCGGGTCGAGACGTATTTCAGCGGATGGCAGATTTTGCGCCGATAGCCACATAACGCGGTTGACCACCGCCTGATTCCATTGCGGGTGCCCCATTGGCACACCCACCTGGGATTGCACCGTAAAACCGCGCCCCGTTACCGCCAGGCTTTCTGCAGCCCGCGTGGTTTCAGCAATCACTGCGGTGGTGGGAGGTGCTGTGCGCGTTTCGGCTGGCGGAGCCGTGTTTGCATCAGTGGGCAGCGACGTGCGCGACGCCGACCCGCTCGCCCTGGCAAGCAAGCCCTCTTCCGCAGGCAGCCCATCATCAGCGCCGGCAATGGAATCATCCACTACCGGCGCACCGCTTGATTTGCCAGCCTCGACGGTGACTTTGTTGGCCGTTAACACTGCCGATTCCGATGTGTTCGCGGCGGCATCTGTCCGGGCATTGGCCGGCGCACCTTGCAAGGCTACCTGAGGTGTTGGCGCAGCCTCGTCGGTCTCAACGGCAATAGCCACGGGTTCTTCCTCAACCGGAGCGTCTGTTTCCTCTTCCGGTTTCAGCAGTTCTTCAGGCAGTGGTTCTTCCGTATCAACCTCTGCCAGCAGAGATTCCCCGTCAAGCGGATCAGTCTCGTCGGTAACCACCTGATCCGGAACGCCGTTAGCCAGCAGTAAAACACCCGGGGCGGTATCTTCAAGCGGCAGCGCTGTCTGGCTGGCATCGGTTAAGGGCGCGGCTGTTGAGGTTTCTTCCACAGCGGCGAGTTCAGTATTTTCTGTCGTTAAGGGTTTGGAAGGCGACGTGTCCGGTTCGTTTTTATTCGCCGCTGCCGGTCTTTTTTCAGTGGCCTGTTCGGCACGCAGCGGTGCGCTGTCTTTGGCGGCAGCTGCCGCTGGTCGGGGAGTTGATGGCTCACGAGGATTTGGGGGAGCTGGACGCTCCTGCGTTGAACGGGCAACTTTTTGCCGCGCCTGCTGCAAGGTATTTTCAAAGGAGTTGTTACTACCTGCGCCGCCGAAATCTACGCTTACCGCTGTTTTGGTATTCGAGGCGCGGGTAAATGCCGCGTTGGCGGTCGATTGTGAAATACCGGATCCGTTATTCATGCCTTCTCTCGTGTAATGATCACGCTCTCACAGCGGCAAAGATTGGCCGCTACAGGCGGGACGTGAAAACCCGAAAGGTAAAATGCAAAGGCAGTGCCAATCCGCCATAAACGGCCCGGCGGTTGACAGGTAACTGAGAGTCAGCCTGAAAAATTCGCGCCGATTAATATGACGCCGGTTTCTTCCTGTAGTGCTTGTGCGGATGCGTTGATGGATTGCTGCAAGTTTACCAGCATGTGCCCGGTCGCCTCGCTGGCCAGGTTCATGCTTGTTGCGGTTGATTCGATCTCCTGGCAAACCGCGTTAAGCGCCAGCAAGCCCAAATTACTGCCACTGCCTTTCAGGCTGTGCGCTGTGCGGCGCACGGCATCGTGATCATCGTTGCGAACGGCTTCGTGCAGTTGTGCCATTTTTTCGCCCGCATCCTGCCACCAGGCATTAAGGAGCGCGGCAAAATCCTCTTCCATAATCAGGCGCAATGAGGTCAGTACTTCACGATCAAGCGTATTAACGGACATGGTCGACCTCTTTTTCGCGGTTGTCGGTTTCGCCCCAGACATAATGGACTTCAATGTCATTGCCATTTCCATGAAACTTCATGTCGTGGCAGAGCTTTGATAAAAGATAAAGACCTCGCCCACTCCACTGGTTGGCATCGCCAGCCTCAGGCGCACGGTGATAATCAAAACCGTCACCGCTATCCCGCACCCGAATGACCAGTCGCCCGCCGTGGTGTTCTGCCGAGCAATCAAAAGAAAGCGCAATAAAGGCGCCTTCATGCGGTTGCTGCAAGCGCTCTTCGCGCAATTGATAATAGTTTTTGAAACCATCCGGTTGTTGTTTGATGGCCGAATCCAGTTTCAAAATACCATGCTCTAGTGCATTGGAATAAAGCTCGGCGAGAATGGTGTAAAGCGATGTAGCAGAACCTTGCAACCCCGGTACTTCCATTAAAATTTGCAACAGCAGCGGTAATGGATCAAATACCTTGAACGTGGCCGGCTGAATTTCAAAAGCCAGTTGCCATTGATGCAAACGCCCGGTCATCGCCTTGGACTCCGGCCGATCATGGGAACCCGGGTCGAGCGGCGCCGACATAATAATTTCAAACAATGACACATCATCCTGTTTGTTTTCACTCCCGGCAAAAAGATTCACATCCTGTAATATCCGATCGAAGCGGGACTCGGCTTTAACGTCATTAAATAAACGCAACAACCGTTCTTCGCCAAACATTTCACCGGCGCTGTTCATGGCTTCATGAATGCCATCTGACCACATATAAAAACGATCTTGCGGCTGCACATTAACGTACTCACAGTTCACCTGAAACTGCTGCTCGTTAAGCACCCCCAACGGCAAATGTGTGGAGCGGAAACGTTGAATTTCGCCATTTTGCGAGTGGTGCAAAACGGCATCCGGTAAACCGCCATTCCAGATACAAAGTTGACGCTGGTTGAAATTGACTTCAATCATCACCGCACAGCAAAAAAAGCCCACCGGAAGGGTGTGCTTTAATTTGCTGTTAATTTCACGAAGAATATCCTGTAGCGAAAAACCTTTCGGGACCATGCCGTAAAAGGTGGTTACCAGCGGCATGGCACTGATCGCAGCAGGCAAGCCATGGCCGGTAAAATCCCCGAGCAACACCATCATATTGCCCGACGGCGTCATCGCAGCCAGCAACACATCGCCATTAAAAATAGCCATTGAAGACAGGTAATAGCGAACATTGCTGGCATCGAGACAACCGCTGTGAGCGATATTGTCAAACACCTGCCGGGCAACTTTTTGCTCGTGCACAATCAGGGCATGGTGGTGGGCAATTTGATTGCGCTGCGCCTGCATGGTGGCGTGCATTTCGCGCATACGATTAAAAGCTTTGATTTTGGCTTGCAGAATTACGCGGTTGTAAGGCTTGGAGAGAAAATCGTCGCCGCCGGCCTCAAGGCATTTGAGCAAGGAAGGTGTGTCGGTTAATGCGGTCAGGAAAATAACCGGAACGAGGGTTTCACCGGCCATTTGGCGGATGTGGCGAACCGCCTCAAAGCCGTCCATCTCCGGCATCAGGGCGTCCATCAGTACAATAGCCTGGCGAAACTCGCGCCAGGAATCTACCGCCTCGCGGCCATTGGTTGCGGTAAATACCTGATGGCCATCCTTATGCAGAATGGTTTCAAGGATCATCCGATCAATGGCATTGTCATCGGCGACAAGAATGGATAAGCCGGTTGCGGGCATCATAGCCTTCCGGGTTTAAAACGTTAAACCGGCCTGAGCCGGTTGCGAATGTTATTGCCAATCCTGCTGGCTGCCGCGCTAACAACCACGCGGGAAAATCGACTCACCGTCAGAGAATAGTAAACAGCTGTTCAAAGTTGGAGATAGTAAGGATTTTTTTAACGTCTGGTGAACAATTGATGATTTCGATACTGGCTTTGTCGCCACCGGCATAATCACGCAGCAATAACAACATTCCCAACGCCGAGCTATCCAGATAGGTCGCGTCTCTCAAATCCACACGAAATAAGGTCGGAACCTTGGGCAGTTTTTCATAGGCCATACGAAAAGCCTGATGAGAACTGAAGTCGAAGCGCCCTTCAACCGCTATTGTCAATTGACTGCCATCGGCCGATACGCTTGAAGAAATTGCCATGTAATACCTCTAAATACACATCCCGGATTTATCGTTATCTGACATTCTTGTGGAATGTCTTTCATACATGCCTTGTTTGATGAAATTGTCACGATAATAGCCAAAGTGACATTTTTGTTACTTGCGTTGGCAGAAATTGCGCTCTTACCCCACTAATCAGGCAAGATTACAATATTAATGGCCGTCATCAAAGGGTTAGAAATGACTTTTATGAAACCGGAATCATGCCCGTTGAAGCCTCTCGTACTCTAGCCGTTACAACTCGCGTCGGTTGAATTGCTGAGCGGCCAGTTCATCCAGTTCTTTTTGTAAGCGTTTGTCGAGCAAGGCGTTTTCTTCCTGTTGCAGGCGCTCGATCAACTGGCTGATGGATTTGCGCCGCAGGTAGACATCCTGCCAGCGTGCCAACGCCTGTTCATGGACTTTGGCGGTGCGTTCAACTTTGTAGCGCTGTTCTTCAATCGCCACCGTCAACCGCTGGATAAAACTGCTGTAGTTGATCCGCTGCTGCACTTGCAACAAGCCGGATTTATCAGCGTAGGCTTCAAGATACTGCCCGGAGTAGTCTTGCAGCTGTTGCAGCTGCTCCTGCTCCTGAGTCAGCAAGGTTTTGCACTCTTCCACGCGGGTAGCCGCCTCCTTCTCCTGACGCTCAGTAAGAGACAGTACCAGTTGCATACGCTTTGCGCGGGATTCGGCCACACTGCAATCCTTTTTCTATCCGATGTCTATCAGAGTTTTTTGTGTTGCGCCGCCAGCGGGCTGGCGCCACGGGCTGCTGGCGGTGGCGTCACTTTTAACAGCGACTGCAAGTGGTTGATGGCTTCAGACAAATGCACCGGTTCGCGCAGACCTTGCTGGATAAACGCCCGTAAATGCGGAAAACGCTCAATAGCCATATCGGTTTCCGGGTCAGCGCCCGGCGTGTAGGCACCGATACTGATCAGGTCACGGTTTTGCTGGTAGCGGGATAGCAACTGCTTGAAACGTTGCATCATCTTCACGTGGTCTTCAGCGACGATGTTTTGCATCGCCCGGCTGATGGAGGCTTCTACGTCAATAGCGGGGTAAATCCCCTCTTCCGCCAGGCGGCGCGATAACACCACGTGGCCATCCAGAATGGCCCGCGCCGAGTCGGCGATGGGGTCTTGTAAGTCGTCCCCTTCGGTTAATACCGTATAAAACGCGGTAATTGATCCTTCATTGGCGGCAGCATTACCGGCTCGCTCAACCAATTGCGGGATTTTGGCAAACACCGAAGGCGGATAACCTTTAGTAGCGGGTGGCTCACCAATGGCCAGGGCAATTTCCCGCTGCGCCTGAGCAAAGCGGGTCAGCGAATCCATTAGCAGCAATACGTTCTTGCCCTTGTCGCGGTAATGTTCTGCCACCCGGCTGGAAAGCTGCGAGGCACGCAAACGCATCAGCGGAGCATCATCGGCTGGCGAAGCCACAACTACCGCGCGGCGCATACCTTCTTCACCGAGAATATGGTCGATGAACTCCTTAACTTCCCGCCCCCGCTCGCCGACCAGACCAACCACCACGACATCGGCCGTGGTAAAACGGGTCATCATGCCCATCAGCACGCTCTTGCCCACACCACTACCGGCGAACAAGCCCAAACGCTGGCCGCGCCCTACGGTAATCAGTGCGTTGATGGCACGGATGCCTACATCCAGAGGCTCACTGATGGGGTGACGTTGCAGCGGGTTAATTTCGCGGGGGATAAAATCAAGAAACTCGTCGCCGACTAACGGGCCTTTGTTGTCAATCGGCTGACCAATACCGTTAATAACCCGGCCCAGCAATTGCGGCCCGATACGGATGCCCGCTTGTGCAGATACCGGCACGACTCTGGCGCCTGGCTGCAAACCGTCAATATTTTTGATCGGCATCAAAAATACCTTGTCGCCGGAAAAACCGACTACTTCGGCTTCGATGCGCCGTTTATCAGCGGTGATCACCTCACATTGGCGACCAATGGAAACATTCAAACCTACCGCTTCCAGCGTTAGGCCTACCGAGCGGGTAATTCGCCCTTCGGCTTGCGCTTCAATAACCGGCGTTTTTACCGGCGCGTAGGATTGCAAACGCGCCAGCGGTGAGCGGCGGTTATTCATTCGGCACCGCGTGGGGGTCAATCGCAGGTGTGCTTTTCAATACCGTTGTGGGGGCAATGTCGGCGGGGTTTTCAAGGGGCTGTTCAGCGCTGCTCTCCGCATCACTGGAGCCGAGCTGCTTGGTACGGAATTGCTCCAGTACTACAGCCAGGCGCTGCGCCACCGTAAAATCGACCCGGCTTTCGAGGGTTTCAACAATACAGCCGCCGCTTTGCACACGGGCATCGGCAATCGGCTTCCAATCCAGCTGGTGCTGGTCGGTGTAGTCCTGCAGGGTTTGCAGATCATCCGCGCTTAACAAAATACGCAGGTTTTTACTGCCCGCCGGCAGCACATCAATAGCCTGCTGCACTAACGAAACGATATGAGAACTGTCGGTAGCGAGTTCCCGCTGCACCACACTGGTGGTGAGCGTGCTGACGATATCTACCAGCAACTTCTCGATATCCTGATCCTGCTCTGCCAGCGGTGTCAGCAATGCCTGGGCAATGCCGTGAAACCGCTGTTGCTCCATGACCAGCTGCTGGCGCATCTCCATAAGGCCCTGCTGCCGTCCGGCTTCGTAGCCTTCCTGATGCCCCTGGCTAACGCCTTGCTGGTGCCCTTGCGCAAAACCGTCTTTTTCGGCGGCGTCGAAAATTTCCTGCATGTCCTGCGCCGTCATACCCCCTTGTGGCAGTTCGGCTTCGGTCATTTCAACGTCTTCGATTTTTTCCTGCTCCTGGCGGCGCAGTGCTTCCTGCCGCTCGCGCTCTTCTTTTTCAGCAGAAGAAACCACGACACCCCGGTCATCAATCTCCGGTAATTTCCAGGTCGAGACCTCTTTCAGGTCTTCAGCAGCGATACGGTTCGGCTGGTGGGTGTATTGCATAATGCAGTGAGTCCATTAAGCGACGATAATCGCATTACAGCATTTTTTCGCCACTGCCGCCGAGAATAATTTCGCCGGAGTCAGCCATACGGCGGGCAATCATCAGGATTTCCCGCTGCGCCGTTTCAACCTCGGAAAGACGCACAGGCGGCTTGGCTTCGAGGTCATCACGCAGCAATTCGCCAGCGCGTTTGGACATGTTTTTGAAAATTTTCTCTTGCAGGTCGGTATCGGCACCTTTCAATGCCACGATCAATACATCGGAAGACACTTCGCGCAACAGCGCCTGAATACCCCGGTCGTCGATGTCCTTGAGGTTGTCGAACACGAACATCAGATCCTGAATCTGATTGCCCATGTCTTCGTCTACATTGCGAATCGCTTCCATCAAACTGGTTTCAATAGAGCCATCCAGATTGTTCATAATTTCTGCCGCCACCTTGTAACCACCCATGGTTTTGGTTTGCGAGGCGGCGTTACCGGAGAATTGTTTCTCAAGAATGGCATTCAGTTCCTGCAGCGCGCCCGGGTGTACGGTGTCTAGCGAGGCAACTCGCATCACGATATCCAGACGCACTTTTTCCGGGAAAAAGCTGAGAATTTCTGCCGATTGGTCGGAGTCGAGATAGGCAATTACAATCGCCTGAATCTGCGGGTGCTCGTTGCGAATCAGGTCAGCCACGGAACGGGCTTCCATCCATTTCAAGGTATCGAGGCCGGTGGTGTTGCCACCCAGCAAAATACGATCAATCAGGCCATTGGCCTTGTCTTCACCCAGCGCGGTGACCAGCATACGGCGAATGTAATTGTCGGCGCCAACGCCCAGCCCGGTAAGGGTTCTTACCTCTTCCAGGAAGTTGGTCATCACCTGTTGCACATCCTGTTGTTGCACATTGGACAGTTGCGTCATGGCGGCGCCAATACGCTGCACTTCTTTTGGCCCCATGTGTTTCAACACTTCGGCGGCATCACTTTCACCGAGCGACATCAGCAAAATAGCGGCCTGATCGACGGCACGCATTTTGGTTGCAGGTTTTTCAGCAGGTTTGTTCTCAGCCACAGCCCGATTACTCTTCTCTGTTTATCCAGCTTTTTACCACCTGGGCCACACGGCCCGGATCATCGGCAATCAACCCTTTGATGGCGTTCAATTGTTGTTCGTAACTTTCTTCCGGGCCTGGCAACATCAAGGCGCTGGCGCCGGTCAGTGTAACGGTTTCTTCAGAGAGGCCATCGTAACCGATACCGGCCGCTTCCAGTGCAGCCAATTGGCGTGCATCTTCATCATCCGGGTCTTCTTCGGCGGATTTTGACAGGCTGCGAGCCACCGGCAACAGCAAACCGAAAATCAGCGCGAGGATAATAATTAAACCGACAATGTATTTCAGGTTGGGAATTAACCAGGTTTCCCACCAGGGCACTACGTCAGCCACCCAGGTTTCCTGACGATTTTGAAAGGGCGAGTTCAAAACATTGACGCTGTCGCCACGCGCCGCCGAAAAACCTACCGCATCGCGTACCAGAATCGCCAAACGCTCCAGCTCGTTGTCACTCCAGGGTTGATAAACTTCCACACCTTCAGCGTTGCGCACCAGCTTGTCATCTACCACCACGGCAACGGTCAGGCGTTTGAGAGTGCCTTGCTGATGGCGGGTGTAACTGATGGTACGGTCCAGCTCGAAATTACGGGTTGCCTGCTCGCGGGTATTTTTCGGCGCGGTTTGCCCGGTTGGTAAACCGGTTTCCGGATCAATTTGCTCCGGTACCTGAGTGGTGGTTCCTGGAGGCTGGTTGGTCAAAGCGCCAGGGATACCTACCGCTGCATCGTTGGAGCGCTGTTCGTTCAGCACCTGCTCACTACGAATCGCTGGCAAGTCCGGGTTAAAGGTTTCGGCCGCCTGTTCTACGGCGGTGAAGTCAATATCGGCACTGATTTCCGCCCGAAAATTTTCACCGCCCAGCACCGGCGCAAGAATTCCATTAACGCGTTTGATCAAGCCGTCTTCTACAGTGCGGGCATATTCATGCTGTTTACCGGCCAATAATAATTCATGATTTTCTTCACCCGTAGACAGCAAATTGCCGCGCTGATCGACCACGGTAACATCCGCCGGCTGCAAATCCGGGATGCTGGATGCCACCAGGTTAGTGATGGCTTTTACATGCAAGGGGTCAACACTGCGACCGGCAAACACTTCTACAAATACCGAAGCCGTTGGCTTGCGGGCATCACGCACGAATACCGAACGCTTTGGCAACGCCAAATGCACACGCGCAGAACGAATACTGGTAATGCTGGTGATGGTTCGCGCCAGTTCACCTTCGAGGCTGCGATGGTAGCGGGTATTTTCAACAAACTGACTGGTACCGAGCGGCTGCTCTTTATCCATCAATTCAAAGCCGGTGGATGTTTCTCCAGGCAAACCGACTTCTGCCAGTTTCAAGCGCGCCATATGCACATCATTACCATTAACCAGAATGATGCCGGTATTAGGGTCCATGCGGTATTTGATTCGCTGTTGATCCAGCACATCCATCACCGTGGTGGTGTCCAGGTTATCCATGCGGCCAAACAGCGGGCGGTAGTCTTCACTGGTGTTGCCACCCATGGTCCACACCGCAACCGCCACACCGATGGCAACGCTGGCCGCAAGGCCAATCATCAGGCCGGCCTGGCGAACAATATTGAGGTTGCTGAACCCTTCAATCAAACCGGCACCCGGTTTGCCGCGCGAAGATCGCTCTACGCCGCCGGATTCGCTTGCCATATCAGTAGTAGCCGCCATGAATTTTTCCTGTACTCAATCTGTCTGTGTTAGCTGATTCGTTGTAAACAAAATCAGATAGGCATATTCATTACATCGCGGTAGGCTTCTACCACTTTATTGCGCACTTGCACGGTGGCCTGAAAAGCAACCGACGATTTTTGCGAGGCAATCATAACGTCGGTAATATCGACACCCTCAACACCACGCTCGTAAGCGGTAGCCATACTGCTGGAACTTTTTTGCAACTCGTTGACCTTGTTGATCGCCTGTGACATTACCTCGCCAAACCCCGGCGTTTTATTGACAGGGTTGACTGACTGGCCGGGAATATTTCTGACATCAAGATTGCTAATTCCCTGCGGGCGCTGAAACGCTTGCGATTGTGCTTTCATCGAGCGCATTTCAACCAGCAAACGATTAATGTCAACGCGATCAGTCATAGCCTTGTCCCACTTTTACAAATCCAGCACCCGAATCCGGGTACTTGTCATGAAAGCCTTCGGCACACGGTGACGGAAAATTGTCATTCTTCGTGGCAGGCGGCAGCTATGAAGAGATATTGCACAAAGCAGGCCAATTGTTGCCGCTTTTCTACAGCAGGCAGGTGGAGAGCGTAACAGCGCAGAATGCATTGGAAAAAAGAAGAGATAATTGCGGATGACAGGTAAGAAAAATCCCCGACTGTTAAGGCCGGGGATTCAGGTTGCTGACACTTCAAGCCAGCACAATGCGGGTTTATCCTCAGAACGTTGGTTCCGAAAAAAGCAGAATCACCGTCATTCAGTAATCTCAAAACCATCTTCGCGCAAGCGAGCAATTTTGTAACGCAAGGTTCTCGGGCTAATCCCCAAACGCTCGGCGGTATTTTTACGGCTGCCACGCTCCTGATGCAATGTATTCATAATAATTTCATATTCGCGCTGTTTGAGGTCGTTGCCCAATTGCGGGTTGCGCGCATAGTCCGGGTTGGCGATGCGAATATTATCCGGGTCAAAATTTGACACCTGAAATACCGGCGCAGAACGAACCGGCGTCACCACCGAAAACGGATGATCCACCGCTGACGGTATACTGGCGGCAATCGGCGCAGCCACCGGCTGGATAGCAGACGGCTGTTGAAAATGTTGCGCGGCCATCACCAGGTCAGGCTTCTGACTGTAAATAGTATCGGAAACCAGGCCCAGGTCGGCAGCGCCGATGCGGTTACCCGACTGCAAAATCAACGCGCGCTGCATGACGTTATCCAATTCGCGCACATTACCAGGCCACGGCCAGGCAATCATGGTTTGCATGGCATCCATAGACAAGCTGACACCACTACGATTTTGTTTGCGGGCATGTTTTTGCAGAATTTTTTCTGCCAGCGGCACAATGTCATCAATCCGATCACGCAGCGGAGCCCACTGCAAAGGCAGTACGCTCAAACGGTAATACAAGTCTTCACGGAATTTGCCGGCCACCACTTCGTTGCGAATATCACGGTTGGAAGTGGCAATAACACGAACATCCAATTTGATTGTTTTGCGGCCACCCAGGCGCTCCACTTCACGCTCTTGTAACACGCGCAACAATTTCGCTTGCAAGCCGATATCCATTTCGGAAATTTCGTCGAGCAACAAAGTGCCACCGTTCGCTTGTTCGAACTTGCCAGGCGCGCTGGCATGAGCGCCGGTGTAAGCACCTTTCTCATGTCCAAACAACATGGCTTCCAGCATATTTTCCGGAATGGCTGCACAGTTAATGGCAATAAAAGGCTGCTTTTTACGGGGAGAATGGTTGTGAATGTAACGCGCCAGTACTTCTTTACCGGTACCGGATTCGCCCACAATCAATACCGTAGATTCTGACTGGGCAACGCGGCGGGACAACTGCAACAACTGTTGGCTGGACGCGGCATTGGCAACCGGTTCGTCATCCGGTGAGGACACTGTCCCTACATGGCGACCAACGGTTTCAATCAAAATATCCGGCGCAAACGGTTTTACCAGATAATCGACCGCACCGCAGCGCATGGCATCAACAGAATCGCTGATGCTGGCGTAAGCCGTAATCAACAGCATGGGAATATGCGGCCAGTTTTTTTTCACTTCCCGCAATAAATCATGGCCGCTCATGTTGCCCATGTTGACATCGGAAACAATCATTCGCACATCCGCGTGTCGCCCCAGCTGCACCATTGCCTCTTCGGCACTGGCGGCCACAAGAACGTCGTAATCAGCCAACTGTAAAGTGTCGCAGAGCGCCTCACGCAAATTGGGGTCGTCTTCTACCACCATAACTTTAATCAAATCTACGGATGGCTTACATTGCGCAGCGAGACTCATAACGCATTCTCCTGAATAACCGGCGAATTAAATCGGGCGATAGGAAGTAGAACATTGGCGCAGGTTCCCTGCCCCAATTCGGATTGCAAAAAGAATTTGCCTTTGTGTGCGCGCGTAACCGCATGCACTACCGCAAGGCCCAAACCGGTACCTTGGGATTTGGTTGTTACAAAAATTTCACCGACGCGCGCCAGCAGCGACTCGGACATACCGGGGCCGTTATCAACCACGCGCACCAGCAATTGCGGCGCGGATTGGTCACCCAGCGTTATGGAAGACAGCTCAATGCGTAACCGGGCATTTTTTTCCACTGCCTGAATAGCATTGTTAACCAGGTTTAATACCGCACCGACCAGCGCGTCGCGGTTACACAAAATAAAATGTTCGCGGGCATCGTTGCGCCATTCGCAAACGGATCCGGTGGTCAGCAGCGGAACTTCCATGGCTTCTTCAAGATGATCTTGCAATTCAGCGACGCTGATGACGTCATTCAAGGGCAGTTCGCCTTTGACGAACAACAACATGTCCTGCACCTGACGTTCAATATGATTCAGGCGGCTATAAATTTTTTCTGAAAATTGTTGCTTGCGGGTTTCATCCAGCGAACCTGAACACAAATGACCGGCATACAACATGGCGGCAGAAAGCGGCGTTCTGATTTGATGCGCCAGCGCCGACATCATTTGCCCCAGCGCCGACAAACGTTCATGACGGCTTAATTCGCTTTGCAGACGGCGGGTTTCAGTTTGGTCGGTTAACAGAATAATTTGACCGTCAACACCGAGGCTGCGCGTGGTGATACTGATACGGCGACCATCGTGCAATGACACTTCATGGCCATCGTCCTGTCGCGGCGCAAAGCTGCGAGTAATAACGTCACGCCATAATTCGCCTTGCAGCGGCTCGCCGAGATAATCGACCGCGACCGGATTACATTCTGACACCCGACCACTGGAGTCCAGCACCACCACACCACCGGGCAGAAAATTGATCAGGCTTTCCAGGCGATGTGCCAATTTTTCTTTTTCTGCCAGCTCCTGAATGCGCTTTTCAGAAACGATTGTCAGTTCCTGATTTAACTCGGCCACACGACTTTCCAGTACCGAATAGGAATCGCTGAGTTGTCGTGACATTTCATTGAACAGGTCGAACGCTTGTTGCATTTCAGGGGTTTTCACTTTTCCCGAAAAAGGCGCAACCGTCAGGGTGGCTGTCGGCACGGTAATCATGCGTGCAGCGCGGGGACTAGCGAGCGAAACACCCTGAGACATAACGTCTTCCTTTTGGCAGTTGATGTCGGAACTTCGTCACAATGTCGACGTAGAGCATCCGGTTTCAAGAGTAATTGCAAACACAATGCCAACAAAAAAACTTCAATATTTTCAACCAGTTAAAAACATAAAAATCTACCCAAGTCAAAACATTGGCGAATAGACGAGTTATCTGCCGTGCGCCGCATGCGCCAGACGGTGACCGCCACAAAATTCGATTTTCCCGGCTCGCGAATTTCCCTGGTGACTTAATGGTCAACCTGCAGCAACTCCTGTATAGTGCGCGCCACAGTGCCTATACGGTCAGCATTGCCTTTCTATTAGCGGTTTCATTCAACAGCAAACCGCCCTCTTCCGGCTCCCCAGGACCGTGCCCGCGACATCGGGTGGATGGAGCCACAGGAAATTCCTATGACATTTGAAAATCTCGGCCTGCGTGCCGATATTCTTCGTGCTATTGCCGAAGAAGGTTACCAATCTCCCACCGCTATTCAGGCTCAGGCCATTCCCGCGGTATTAAAAGGCGGCGATTTATTGGCAGGGGCACAAACCGGAACCGGTAAAACCGCCGGCTTCACCCTGCCATTGCTGGAACTGTTGAGCCGCAACTCAGCCACCGGGTCAGCGACACAAAAAAGACCGGTACGCGCACTTATTTTGACGCCCACCCGCGAACTGGCTGCCCAGGTGTATGAAAACGTGCGCAGCTACAGCAAGTATTTGCCGTTGCGTTCACTGGTGGTGTTTGGCGGCGTAAGCATTAATCCGCAAATGATGAAGTTGCGTGGCGGTGTTGATATTCTGGTTGCCACGCCCGGGCGCTTGCTGGATCTGGTTCAGCAAAATGCCGTTTCGCTAAAGCAGGTAGAAATTCTGGTACTGGATGAAGCCGATCGCATGCTCGATATGGGTTTTATTCATGACATAAAAAAAGTATTGGCTTTACTGCCAAAACAACGTCAAAACCTGTTGTTTTCTGCCACCTTCTCCGACGAGATCAAAGCTCTGGCTGACCGCCTGCTTAACCAGCCGGCGTTGATTGAAGTTGCCCGTCGCAATACTGCATCCGAACGCGTTACCCAGCGCATTCTTCCGGTAGACCGCCACCGCAAGCGTGAGCTGCTGACAAAGCTGGTTCAGGAAGGTAACTGGAAACAAGTACTTATTTTTACCCGCACCAAACACGGCGCCAACCGTTTGACCGAGCAACTGCAGCAGGACGGTATTTCTGCAGCCGCTATTCACGGTAATAAAAGCCAGGGTGCTCGCACCAAGGCATTGGAAGATTTTAAAAATGGCGGCGTGCGCGCATTGGTAGCTACCGATATCGCCGCGCGCGGTATTGATATTGATCAGCTGCCGCACGTCGTCAATTATGAATTGCCCAACGTGCCGGAAGACTATGTACACCGCATTGGTCGTACCGGTCGCGCCGAGCGCGAGGGTGAAGCCGTGTCATTGGTGTGTATTGATGAGCACAAATTTCTGCGCGATATTGAAAAGCTGATCAAGCGGGATATTGAAAAGGTGGTGATTGAAGGCTTCGAGCCGGATCCGACCATTGCTCCCGAGCCTATTCAGCTCGGCCGTAATACCACCATTGCCCGCAACAACAATGGAGGCGGTCGTGGTGCACCAAGAAAACCAGGTGCGGCCAGTAACAAGCCGAAGCTGGGCGCAAAGCCGGCCAATGGCAATCAAAAAGGCAAGCCGGCGGCGACAGGACACCGTAAAGGAAGCGGTTCCCACTCTTCAGGCCCAAGAAGAGCAGCGCCGAAGACGTCTGCCTGATTTTGCCCCGCATCGTTACGTATAAAATCCGCGTAACGATGCAAGGTTTGAGTTGTAGATCCCCTTTTTAAAAGGGGATCTCACTGCAAGACCTACTGCTTTTCCCATTGAAAACCCATCGAAAGCGCCCTGCCCCTGCTGTTCCCTGAATGCGATGAGTTGGCTGCTATTTTTTTCGGTTAATTTCTTCCGAAATCACCGTCAGCAAGCTGTGCTCACCCGTGCCATCATGATCCATCTCCCAGATCATCACCCCCGAACCTACAGCAAGCCCCAAACGGGTTTTATTGCGAATGGTTGGAATGCCGTTGTAAGTAATATAGCTGCAACCGGCGCACGCTTTTCCAATCAAATCTTTCTCTGCGGCCTCCGCACCAAACTGCGCAACAATATCGGCGAAGCTGTAGTCTGGCCGATACTCACCATACCCGTAGCCGTAAAAGGGAACACCTAATACCAATTTATTTTTTGCCAGGCCGCGCGATTGCCATAGACTGACATCTGCCTGCGCCTGAGCAAAACTTGAATGCTCGCTACCGGCAACACCCCAACTCGGCCCAATGCTGTCATAGGACATCAAAGTGACAAAATCAAAATACGGCAGCGACGACTCGGGAACCATGCCGCCCACATAAGAGGCGGTAGCCGCCGTTAATAACTTTCCATCCGGCAGACCGCTACGCAGCGCCTGAATAAACGGCGTGTAATTTCCGGCCTCATCAATAGCGGTTAGCAGCACACCTTCAATATCAATATCGATGCCATCCAGATTAAAGTCACTGACAAACTGCAACAAATTGTCCACCAGTTGCGCACGGCTGGCAGGCTGCAGCAGTTGTGCCCAATCACCCGAACACGCCGGAATAACCCCGCCTGCCACCGAGACCAAAACCTTAACGCCCGCCTGGTGGGCTTTTTTAACCACTGAATGGATTTCGGACCCCGCCGCGTTGCCACTCGCCGCACCCGGCATACACACCGGATTTCCATCGACCGCAACAGCACCATTTGCCGAAGGATTCAGGAATGAAATATTGATATGGGTAAGCTTGTTTAAATCGGTTTTATCGACCACCGCCGACATATTTTTATAGGAGGGAACATAACCCACCACACGCGTCTCTGCATTGGCGGAGGTGGCAAGAAGCACCGCCCCAGCCAATAAAAAAGTGTATACACAACGACGAAAACTCAATAATTTTGGTGCTTTAACGCGCATATTCTTATCTCCAAAATCAGGTAATTCCGCAGGGCGGAAAGTGTATTACTTGCCGATACAGACAACGTTGTCCGAGAATACTAGATTGTCCTTACACACTTGTAAAGCTTATGAAGGATTAGCAGAAGCCAGCGGCAGCTGATAGATAACGATGGCAACAAAAAACTGAAAGTTCAGCTTACGCAATGAATTATTAAGGCAGCCCGTCAAACCGGATAAAGAACCAGCCTGCGGGAGAAAGAAATACAAGGAGAGTTTATGAAGCGGGAAATGAGATATTGCGCCTCGCGGCGCAATATACCCGGGTAAATCTATAAAAACGCCTGGTTAGCGTTGCATATCGTATTTGCGCATTTTTTCTACCAGGGTAGTTCTGCGCACTTGCAAACGGTCTGCGGCTCTTGCAACAACCCCACCGCAATCATTCAAGGCCTGCTGAATAAGATTCATCTCAAGATTGTTGATGTACTCTTTCAGGTCGATGCCCTGCTCCGGCAACAGCGGTGTGTCATTCATATTAACGAAAGCGGTATTGGCAACCGGTGGCTGCGCCGAAACCGTAATACCAAATGATTCGTCCTCAACTTCAATATGACGGTATTTCAACGGCAGGTCATTGACCCCGATAACACCTTCCGGGTGCATGATCGCCATGCGCTCAACCAGGTTGGCCAGCTCACGCACGTTACCCGACCATTCATGCTGACAGAGCGACATAATCGCGGTGGAGTTAAAACGGATGGTGCCTCGCTGCTCGCTTTCCATGCGCGCAACCAGCTCGTTGATCAGCAGCGGTATATCTTCACTGCGTTGACGCAAGGAAGGCAATTCGATGGGGAAAACATTCAGCCGGTAGTAAAGATCTTCACGAAAACTACCGTTAATGATCATGGCATCGAGGTTACGGTGAGTCGCGGCAATAACACGCACATCTACCGATTGGGTTTTGTTACTGCCTACACGTTCAAAACAACGCTCTTGCAACACACGCAGAATTTTTACTTGCATGTTTAACGGCATATCGCCTATTTCGTCCAGAAACAGCGTACCGCCTTCAGCCAACTCAAAGCGCCCTGCTCTGGCACTGATGGCACCGGTGAAAGCACCCTTTTCGTGGCCGAACAATTCACTTTCCAACAGCTCGGCGGGAATCGCTCCGCAGTTAACCGGAACAAAAGGTTTATCGCGGCGGGCAGAATTGTAATGCAGGTTACGGGCGACGACTTCTTTACCTGTACCGGACTCACCCGTAATAAGTACCGATACGTCTTTTTCTGCCACCTGGGACATCATTTCGCGAACGTGTTGAATTTCGCTGCTGCTGCCTACCAGGCTTCTGAACAGGTGCACCGGACGGCGCTGTGGCTGGCGGCAGTGCAAACGGTGCGCTTCACGGTACAATCGCGCTCTGTGCAGCGTATCGACCAACGCGTGGTAGGTAAGCGGCATGGGCAACCCCGTGAGTACTGCTGAACCCCAGGTTTCGGTGTTTTCCGAGATGCTGAGCGGCGCGTGGCCGAGCAGTACAATCCCCATACCATCATGCCATTGGCGTATGCCACGGATCACCTCATTGGTGCTGGTGCCGCTTTGCAGCTCACCAATAAAAACCACCATATAATCCTCAGGTTCAGCGTGCTCGGCAGCCATGCTTTGCCAGCAATCACCAGGGGTTATAAGGGTATTTTCATCAAGGAAATCGAGGAGGATCCTGAGATCGTGTCGACGTTGCTGATTGTCGTCAATGACCAGAATTTTATTATTCCGTCGCATAATACAGTGACCTGATTGGATGAATCCGGGAAAAGTAAACCCATGTCCTTGTGCAGTTTCAGGAAATCCCGCAACACGCGCCCGTCAACCACCTGACTCATTGTTTAATTAATAGCTTGCCATAAACAATCAGTCAAATTTATGTCATCCTCACACTGTGATTTTGACCCAAACAATAATTTGACGGAGAACACTTTTTTGACGTGATGTAAGTCACACGACGGTATTCTGTCAGTCTTTTTATTGACCTGCAATCCCATCCCAACCGGATTTCAACGTTTTCAGCAAATTGGCGGCTTCTGTGAGTGCCTCAAGATCGTTAGCACTGGATGCTCTTAACAGCCGGAGACCAATATATTCATACAATCCATCGAGGTTTTGAGCAAGATCGCCGCCAACATCCAGATCCACACAGGATCGAAGGCCTGAGACGATGCCCATGGCCTTGCCAATTTGTGCGCCTTTCAAGGGAATGTCGCCACGCTCAATCGCGCCTTGCGCGACAGCAATACGGTTGAGCGCCGCAGCAAAAAGCAACTGGATAAGTTTATGCGGCGAAGCACTGTCAATCTCCGACTCCAGCCCCAGCTGTCGGTATTGTTTCAGTGCTTCACGCGAATTGTAATGAGTCACGAGCTTCCACTCTTCGTTGTTGTATTACCGGGCGAAGAGTAACAGTTATTCAAACTGCCATGGAAGCCGCTTTTTGCTGACAATCAAAAATGAGGACGTTGTAAATACGTTTCAATTCATCCAGCACCGCAATGGGCAGCTGCGGATTATCCGGATTGGCGGCAATTACCCTGTCGACGAAGGCAATACAGATTTTGTCGAGATGCTGTATTTTTTTCCAGTCCTGAGAATCTGTCGCGAGTATGAACGCCTGACGAAGCCCTTCAACCGCAGAAAAAACCGCCGCACCGCGATAATTATTCTGAACCGAACGTAACACACGCATTACGCCACCTGCGAAGCAATGGCATCCCACGCGGATTTAAGCTCACCCAGCAAGCGTCCGCACTCATCCAGAATCTCGGGATTGGTTTCAAAATTGGCCTGGGTCAGCCGCTGAATAATGTAGGCGTAGAGGCTATCAAGATTTTGAGCGAGTTCACCGCCCTCACTATCATTCAGGCAGCCTTGCAAGCCACCAACAATGTTAATTGCCTTGCCAATCAGCTCCCCTTTACGGGCAATCTGTTTCTGCTGAATAGCGCCCTTTGCCTGAGCAATACGCTCCAGAGCACCTTCAAAAAGCATTTGAATCAACCGATGGGGAGAAGCATCTTCAACACCGGAATGAACATGCAGTGAGGAGTAACGTTGGGCAGCCTGATATGCATTCATGAAAAAGTCCCGTCAATGGAATACGTGTGAAACCGCTTCTGCAAGTACAGAACTGAAGCGGTTCTACAGAATTAACGGCGGCGGGGAGAATAACTTTAGGATCAGGCAGATAAATATTATTGCGGCATCGGCGGAAGATTTTATCCCCCGGGTTGAGATAATAAAAAACCTTTTGCCCGTGAGAGCAAAAGGTTTGGAGGAAAGCGGCTATCCTGGATCAGCTTTTGGCGGTAAATGGCAAGCGATCGTTCAGACCGTCGAGGAATGAGCCTGTTGATTTCAAACTTCTTACGATCATTTCCATCGCTGCAAACTGGGATTGCAAACGGGCGCGGTAAGCCTCGGTGCGCATTTCAAGGGTTTTCTTTTCTTCGTCAACTTTTTCAATATTTTTGTTAATGGTCGCTTCACGATCACTGATCAAACCGGAAGCTTTTACAAAATTATCCGCCAGAGCAGTCAGCGTACCGGCAAGCCCGCGGGAGAATGATATCTTGCCGCCCGTAGAGCCCGGCTCAATCACCATACTCAAGCCTTCCGCCTTGGAACCAATCGCGGGCAACAATACATTGCCGAAACCGAAACCGGCAACTCCATCCACGGTACCGGCAACGTCTTTACCCGCAGTACCTGCGGTAGCGGTGATCCCCAGCTCATCCATATCATCTGAAACACTGGCAAAGGAGACGTTGCTGCTACTGCCATAGGCGTTGGAGATAAAATCGAAACGGTTTTCGGTTTGGTTAAAGCGAACCTCAACCGCAACACCAGCCGCTTTTAACGCCGGGTCGAGGTTGATCAGCGATTGCATGTCGGCAGCCATCTCGGCACCGCTGCCGTATATCTTGTTTGCAGGCAACTGGATGGGAGACGCGGCGACACCATCCACCAGAATACTGAAGCCGTAATCCTTGCCAGTGGTATCAAATGTACCGGCGGTTATGGCAGCACCGTCGTAACGACCTTTTTCGGCCTGCTGGGTGATAACAACATCGTACTCACCTACCGCCGTACGTGCACCAAAAGCCGTTACGTTAATACCGGCCGCCGTGGAGCCGGTTTTAGGGGTAAACAGATCAACAACCTTGTCGTAATGCTTGTCCATCGCGGCACGAAAATCCATATTGGTGCCATCTTCAATAATTTTCAGCGAACCATCCATCTCGGTTCTTATGCCCAGCGCTGAGAGAGAACCAAACCCGCCGTCTACGCCAGGCACCGCAGACGTCATGGAGGTACGCACGGACTGTAACAAGCTCTTGGCCAGCGGATCTTTGGCCAGGCTGCCGTATTCCTTGGTCTCAGTATTAAAACCGGTAAGCTGATTCACTTCTTTCAGGAAGTCGTTGTAGGCCTTCACGAAATCGCGGATTGCCGTTTCAGCAGCGGCCCGGTCTTCGGTGATATTGATACTGATAACTTCGGTAGGAGAGCTGTTGAATATATCAAACTCCATACCGGCAATGACGTCGGTGATGTGATTGCTCTCGCGGGAAACCAGCAAACCGTTTACGCGCAATTTGGCGTCTTTCCCTTCCTGCTCCTGAACCAGCGCCTTGGAATTTTCATTGAAGTTGAAACTGGCCAATCCAGGCGAGTCAGCACTCTCAGTGGCTGTAATTTCAATTTCGTTAGTCTCACCGGAAGGTGCAGTCATCAGCAAACGATAGTTACCGCCATCACTGACAATACTCGCCTGCACACCAATACCGGCATTGTTAATCGCATCGCGCAAACCTGCCAGGGTATTGTTGGTTTCGTTAATAACAATCGGCGCACCGGTTTTTGCGGTATTGACATTAAAGCTGCCATCACTGGCCCAGTCACCAAAACGCAGGGTTAATGTGCCTGTACCGATAGGTGCTGACGTTGAGTTGAAGGTAGCGGAGCTTAAAGATTGCGATTGGGCAATCTGCTCTACCTGCAAGCGATAATCACCTGCCGTCGCTTTCGCCTCCAGCTTTGTAATAGAAATAAGCGAGGTGTTGGGCACCGCCACCGCTTTGGCATTGAAGGTATCGCGATTGGAAAGCGTACTGACTGCCGTTTGCAGTTTTGACAGTGAACTACGCATTAAGCCCAGATCGGATATCTGGGTTTCCATGCTGGTTTTTTTAGAGGTCAGGCGCTCTGACTGGGGCAGAAAGGTCGCATTGGTCAAACTATCAACCAGCGCCGCACGGTCAATACCGGAACCACTACCTAACTGACTGACCAGCTGCGAACCAATCGAAGACAAGTTATTTCGAGTGGTTGGTGTGGTAGTTGGCGTAGTAGTTGAATTGGTGGTGGTTACCATAGTATTTCCCTGCCCGAAATATCAATGATCGAAAACATTCAGAGTGTATTACTTCAACACGGTAGCAACACCCGGCTCGTTAAAATCGATACCAAAATGCACCAAACGCTTGAAAATACCCCTTGCTGTTATTGATAGCGGCAAACAATGAACAAACTTTAGGCGCTTTTGTAAAAAAGCTGCCCTCTTTCCTGTAGCGATTAACCGGAGCGCATTTTAAAACAACATTGCCCGAGTGTATCGGACAATGTGTTTAACGCCAAACCAGCCCTGACAATTAACGCAGCAGCTGTAACACTTCCTGCGGACGCGCATTGGCCTGAGCCAGCATGGCCTGCGCCGCCTGTTGAAGCACTTGTGCCCGGCTGAGAGCGGCAGTTTCCGCGGCAAAATCTGCATCCACAATACGCGCCTTGGAGGCAGAAGTCTTCTCTGACACGTTCGCCAGGTTAGCCATGGTGTGATCAAGACGGTTATTCACCGCACCAAGATCCGCACGGGTAGCATTCACCTGCTCCAGCGCCTTGTCGATGATACCGATAGCACGCTGGGCACCTTCGTAGGTGGAGATATCCACGCTGGCAACACTGCCTACGCCTTCGGTCGCATTACGCTCCCGGAAACCGGTAACCGCCAGGATGTCAGCAGCAACTGCAGTGTCGCCATATTTAATAGAAATTTCTTCACCATTGGCAGCGCGCAAAGCCAACTCGCCGTTTCCACCAGGAAACGCAACCACACCGGTATCGCCGGACGACAGGTTGATAACCCGAATGGCTTCAGCCAGGGTATCTGCAGGTGCAGCTCCGGCAGAAATTTTGCCGATGGCGATACCATTAATCACCAGATCGCCTTCTTGCAACAAGGTGCCTGTTGTAGCGGTAACTTCCGCGCCCAGCAAGTTGCCGTTGGCATCATTAACATCAATGCCCAACGCACCTACCCTGGCAGGGTCGCCGGTGGCACCCATCTCAATTTTGACACCCTGCTTTTCAGTGCTGGTATCGTTAAACACCAGAGCAAAATTGTGGTGAACGCCCGCAGCTGCGCCAGTAACACCGCTCGGGCTGGCCGTGCCGGCCGCTACCGTTTCAGTGACCGTCAGGGAAGACGCACCCGGCGCGGTTAACACCAGCTTACCGCTGTCGCTGATACTGGCTTCGAGGCCAGTTTCCTGATTGATTTTAGCGGCCAGCTCTTTCAGATTATTGGTACCGGTAATGGTATAGGTTTGAGCAAGCCCATCACCGTCAACCAATTTCAGCTCCAGTGTTTCCGAAGGCGCCCGCAATACACCGGAGCCTGCGGCATCGGCTGCCACCTGAACCAGTGAGGTGACTTCTGCGCCCTTGCCTTTCAGGTCAGCGTTAATGCTGGCCAGCGCTTCATCGAGGGTTGCAGCAGCAGGCGTAATCGGTTTGATAGCGGTGCCATTAACCAACAGGTCGCCGTCTTGCAATGCATTGAGCGCGGCAATTTCAGTGGCGTGAGTCGTGCCTGAACCTACAACAGATTCACCCACGATATCGCCCGATGTACCACCCAAACGGGAAGTAGCAAAAGAACCGATGCTGACATCAATAGTTTGATTCGCTTCAGAACCCACCTGCAATTTGGTATTACCCAAAGTACCGTCCAGCAATTTCTGGCCGTTAAAAGTGGTCGTTTCAGAAATTCTGTCCAGTTCCTGCTTAAGCTGTTTGACTTCAGCGTTCAACGTCTGGCGGTCGGCATTGTTATAGATGCCGTTGGCAGACTGAATGGAAAGCTCACGCATACGCTGCAGAATGTTGGTTACTTCCTGCAAGGCGCCTTCAGCGGTTTGCACCAGCGATACACCATCGTTAGCGTTACGGATCGCCTGATCCAGGCCGCGCACCTGCGATGTCATACGGTTGGAAATAGCGAGGCCGGCGGCATCGTCTTTCGCCGAGTTGATACGCTGACCAGAGGATAAACGCTCGGTTGCACGATCCAGCGCGTTGCCCGAGTTCATCAACTGGCGCTGTGCATTTAACGACGCAACGTTAGTGTTAATAATAAGAGCCATGATAAATCTCCTGATGAATGTGTCTGTCCACAGACTTCACTGTGACAAGTCGTAATGATTGAAGCCTGTAAACATCGGCATAGGACTTCGTGGCAAACCTCGTATGAAATATGATCAACAAGCGCGTAATTTCATGACTTTCTTGCCTGATGGGTCTTTTGCACAGAGCGTGCCAGGAAATGATCATGCCAATGGAACATAGGCAGGGAGATAAGCTGATGATCAGGGATTGGGGAGAGACATTTATTGGGGAAACACGGGTCAATCTGGTAGTAAGAGCACCTGATTTGGTGAGGTAGCTGCCCTTGAGCAAGGTAGATTAACAGCTGGGGGAAACAAGGAAAAACCTGGTCAGGAGCCGCGAGTTTTCTCGCAAAACTCTCAACGACATTAACTGGAGCAATTTAAACCTGGTGAATTAACGATCACTGAATAATCAACACGTTATAGAGCGTGACTCAAAAAAACACGAGCATAAAAAAAGCACCCGAAGGTGCTTTTTAAGTCATCTAAACCTGCGCTCGAAAAAGTGGTATCGGTTCGTCCTGCTTGAGCGTTCTGGCCAGCTCCAGAAAAATATCGTCGGGAATCTGACGAATCACCTCCTGGGTTTTTCTGTCCAACACTTTCACAATGGTAGAACCAATTTCTTCGTCGTAGCTAAACATCAAATCCCGCTGGGTTGACTGAATATATTCATTCATTTGCGCCACAGCGGCCTGTACTTTTTCTGAAGGGTTATGAAGCTCGGCAACTTTTTCCGCTGGCCGGCTAACCTGAGGGGCAACCGGCGGCAAAACCTTGCCACTCTGAGGCGCTTTTCCGCCGCTGGCAATCGGCTCAGCCGCAGCCGTAAAACGCCCGTACGACGTTAACCCGGTTAAACTGACTTCACTCATAGAACGTCCTCCCTAAACTACCGCCAACCCCTGAGGGCTGGCGGCAAAGTGGCGATTAACGAACCTGTTAACGCAGCAGAGACAGAACTTGCTGAGGTCTGGCGTTGGACTGGGCCAACATCGCGGAAGCAGCCTGTTGCAACACTTGAGAGCGGCTCAGCGCGGCAGTTTCTGCGGCGAAGTCAGCATCTACAATACGTGAGCGGGAAGCTGCGGTTTTCTCGGAGATGTTCGCCAGGTTGGATACGGTGTGATCCAGACGGTTGTTGACAGCACCAAGATCCGCACGGGTGGCGTTCACTTGCTCCAGAGCCTTATCCAGAATGCCGATGGCTTTCTGAGCGCCTGCTGCAGTAGAGATATCGATTGAAGCTACAGAACCAGCACCCTCAGTGGCATTACGCTCCAGCAAACCGGTAGCCGCCAGAACATCAGCGTCTGTTGCGTTCTCGCCATACTTGATAGAGATTTCGTCGCCGGAGACCGATTTCAACGAGATACCGCTGGTGCCGCCTTCATAAGCGATTACACCGGTCTCTGCTGATTTTTCATTAATTGCCTTGATTACATTGGATGCCTGATTTTCAACGGCAGTTTGCACAGGGTTTGTTTGAGCTGTTCCTTCCGCAATCGGGCCGATCTCAACACCGTTGATGATCAGATCACCTTTATTCAAAGCACCCGCTGCAACGGTGGCACCCTGAATGGAACCATCAGTCTGATGGGCATTAAAGCCGGCACCAGCCAAAAGCGTGGCATCGCCTTCCACTTTAATGCCAGTGGTGTTGCCAGGCGTTTTATTCAGTACCAGAGAGAAATCAGCTGAGCCACCGCCGCCAACCTTGTCATTAGCATCAGTGACAGTGATGCTGGTAGCATTCTGTGCAGTAAGAACCAGTTTACCCGCATCATTCAGAGAAGCCTGAACCACGCCGCCGGCACTTTCATTAATTTTATCAACAACTTCTTTCATGTTATTGGTGCCAGTGATGTTCAGGGTCTGATCATTACCGTCACCATCTTTTACTACGATTTGCAGGGTATCTGTACCAGCTACCAGAACACCTGAACCACCGCCTGCACCTGATGCTGAAAATTCGGAAACTGTTGAAACCTCAACGCCAACGCTGTTGAAGTCAGCGTTCAACACATTAAGCATTTTATTAACGGTTTCGGCATTACCACCCGAACCTGTCACCAGGGTAGTGGCTTCTTTGTCATTAATTTCCAGATCGGTCAGGGCTGCCAACTCTGCCAGGGTAGTGCTTGAACCTACCAGGTCACCAGTGCCACCACCCAGAGAGTTGGCGCCGAAGGCACCGATGGTAACGTCGATAGTCTGGTTAGCTTGTGAACCTACTTGCAGTTGCTTGGTACCCATGGAGCCGTCCAACAGTTTTTGACCGTTGAAGGTAGTGGTTTCAGAGATACGGGTCAGTTCCTGTTGCAGCTGTTTAACTTCAGCTTGCATGGTTTTACGGTCAGATGCGTTGTAGATACCGTTCGAAGATTGAACAGACAGTTCACGCATACGTTGCAGGATGTTGGTAGATTCCTGCAGAGCACCTTCAGCGGTTTGAATCAAAGAGATACCGTCGTTGGCGTTACGAACGGCCTGGTCGAGACCGCGAACCTGAGAGGTCATACGGTTGGAAATAGCGAGACCGGCAGCATCGTCCTTGGCGGAGTTGATGCGGTTACCGGAAGACAAACGCTCGGTAGCGCGGTCGAGTGCGTTACCTGAGCTCATCAGCTGACGCTGGGCGTTGAGGGAGGCAACGTTGGTATTAATGACTAGAGCCATGATGAATCTCCTGAGTTTTGGTTCCTGTGCAGTGGATATTGCTGCCACAAGTCGGTTAAGGAAGCCTGTGCTCAACAGCGCAATCAGCACTTCTGTAAAGGATATCGTCAGGAGTTCAGGAAGCTTTAGCGGGATTTTTGATTTTTTTACACGGGAAGGAAAATATTTATTGCAAGGGCAGCCAGCGCCGCCCTGAAAAACCGCAGCTATCAGCTGCGATAGGCGTTAATTGCTTTGCTGGCCTGCATATTCTGGCGAATTTCAGTACTCAACTCATCCCGAACCGATTCAGCGACAGCAGCGATCCGGTCATTTACCACATGGATCTCCGCAATCATCAGCCTCAATTCATCAGCCAGTCCGGCATGAACCACTGCATCCAGCGTCTCTTGCGCCTCCAGGCGGGCAGACAAGGCCTGGCGCGCATCCAATTGCGACTGGAATGCTTCCCAGTCACCGGCTTCGGCAAGCTCCAGCAAACGGCGGGATAGCTGAAGAAAGTCCTCATAACATTGCAGTTCGGGAAAGCGCGCCATAGGAATACCTGACAGAACGGACGTTGGATTCAATAACGGGGAAGTGTACGGGATTTCCTGCAGACGAGGAAATCCCGCATTAAGAAAGGAACAACCGAAAAAATCAGGAAAAGCGTTGAACGCTTTTGCCACGCCCTACGGCGTAGTATTCAAAACCGTACTCTTCCAGACGAGCCGGATCATAGAGATTGCGGCCGTCAAAAATAACCGGCGCATTAAGCGTACGCTTCAGCAGCTCAAAATCCGGCGCACGGAAGTTTTTCCATTCCGTACAAATCACCAAAGCATCGGCCTTTTCCAGAGCCGCTTCTTTAGTACCGGTCAGCTTAAGGTCATCGCGCAGACCATAAATATGCTGGGTCTCTTCCATGGCTACCGGGTCGAATGCCTGCACTTTTGCACCGGCAGCCCACAAAGCTTCCATCAATACACGACTGGGCGCTTCACGCATATCGTCAGTGTTGGGTTTAAAAGCAAGCCCCCAGAGTGCGAAGGTTTTACCGTTAAGATCTTTGCCAAAATGCTGGTGAATGTAATCAACCAGTCTGCTTTTTTGCGCCTGGTTAACCCGGTCAACGGCTTCCATCAGGTTTGCCGAATAATCCACACCTTTAGCGATGTTGATCAGTGCCTTCACATCTTTGGGGAAGCAAGAGCCACCATAACCACAACCCGGGTAAATAAAGTGATAACCGATACGCGGGTCAGCACCAATGCCGTTACGAACCTGTTCGATATCGGCACCCAGACGTTCTGCCAGATTCGCCATCTCATTAATGAAACTGATTTTGGTGGCGAGCATGGCGTTAGCTGCATATTTGGTCAGTTCAGCGGAGCGAACATCCATAAACACCATACGATCGTGGTTACGGTTAAACGGCGCATACAACTCGCGCAAACGCTTTTCCGCCTGTTCACTGTCGGTACCCACCACTATACGGTCGGGCTTCATAAAGTCGTTAACCGCAGCGCCTTCTTTCAAAAATTCCGGGTTGGAAACCACATCAAATGCAAGCGACGACTTGCGCGCAGACAACTGTTCGGTAATAGCGGCCTGTACTTTTTCGGCGGTGCCGACCGGCACGGTCGATTTATTAACAACAACTTTGTAGCCATCCATCAATTCGCCGATGGTTTTGGCCACCGCCACTACATATTGCAAATCGGCAGAGCCATCTTCGCCGGACGGCGTTCCCACGGCAATAAATTGCAACTCGCCGTGGTCAACAGCACGCTTGGGGTCGGTAGTGAAATGCAGTAAACCGTTTTGCACCGCATCGCGAACCAGCGATTCAAGACCGGGCTCATAAATAGGAATGATACCGTTGTTGAGGTTATCTACTTTTTTCTGGTCGATATCAACACACAGAACATCGTGCCCTACATCAGCCAGACAGGTTCCTGTAACCAATCCGACATACCCGGTACCAAATACGGTAACTTTCATGCACTACAACTCCTTGAGGCAGCCAATTAAAGAGAAGAACGGCCGTAACTGTCTTCATAGCGGATCACATCATCATCTTTCAGATACGACCCGGATTGTACTTCGATAATTTCCAGCGGAATTTTTCCCGGATTACTTAAACGGTGTTTTACACCGACGGGAATATAAGTGGATTCGTTTTCCGAGAGCAACATGACTTCGTCACCTTTTTGCACCAATGCAACGCCCTTCACAACAATCCAGTGTTCTGCGCGGTGATGGTGAATTTGTAACGAAAGACTGGCGCCCGGTTTCACGCGAATGCGGTTCACCTGGTAGCGATCGCCATCATCAATCGCATCAAAACAACCCCATGGCCGGTACACTTCGCGGTGCTGCAAATGCTCGCTACGCTGTTGTTGCTCAATATGGCTGATGACCGATTTAACATCCTGTGCACGGGACTTGTCGGCAATCAATACTGCGTCGGGCGTATTGATAATCATCAAATTATTCACGCCGAGTGTTGCCACCAATTTGTCACGACTGAACACCAGGGTATTGGTAGAACTGATGTCGATGCTGTCACCAATAAAACTGTTGCCCTCGGCATCCTTTTCCGACAATTCGGAGAAAGAACGCCAATCGCCTACGTCGCTCCAACCTGCGTCCAATGGAACACAGCTCACATTGTTACTTTTTTCCATCAAGGCATAATCGATGGAAATATTCGGTGCCTGGGCGAAGGTTTTTTTGTCGACGCGAATAAAATCAAGATCCTTGACCGCCAACCGATGGGCGGACTCGGCATACTGCACCACCTCGGGAGATTGCGCTTTCAGCTCATCCAGAAAAACATCGCCCCGGAAAACAAACATGCCGCTGTTCCAGTAATAACAACCGGCTTGCAAATAAGCCTCAGCAGTAGCGAGGTTCGGTTTTTCAACGAACTTTTCCACCGCCAGCAAAGCACTATCTGACGAGAGGGTGGTAGTGGCTGTTTTAATGTAACCGTACCCGGTTTCCGCATGCGAGGGCTGCACACCGAAAGTTACCAATGCGCCCTGCTTTGCACCGCTGACGGCTTTGCGCACTGCTTGCAGAAACACATCGACTTCACGAATCATGTGATCCGCTGATAGCACCAACAGCACCGCCGTCGGATCCGCCTGTTGTGCCTGTATCGCCGCCAAGGCGAGCGCCGGTGCCGTATTGCGAGCCACCGGCTCCAGCAAAATAACGGCATCGTGCATATCGATTTCAAGCAGCTGCTCAGCCACCATAAAACGATGGGCTTCGTTACAAACCACGATCGGAGCAGCCATATCTTCCAAACCCTGTAACCGTAACAGGGTTTGCTGCAACATGGTTTTATCACCAAATAATTTCAGTAATTGCTTGGGATAATGGTGGCGGGACAGAGGCCACAAACGTGAACCGGAACCGCCAGCGAGGATAACAGGGATAATCAATGTCACTCTCCCGACAACATGGTTGATTATTTTTCAGGCAAGCCTGCGAGTACTTTAAGTGACTCTTATGAAAGGAAGCAAGCATACCCAAAATCGAAAAACTTTTGGCATTATTGTTGGCTATTTTGAGGATGGAATTACAACTTTTTCACGCCCGACATGTAAAAAGTTTCGACAAAAGAGCGTTTACTAAAAAGCTGTCACCTGAAAAGTAGAATGCCTGTGTCAAGACGATGACACAGGCATTTCATGAGCTTGATTAATGAGCGGTATCTGACAACTGACATGACAGCAGGCGGCAACGCCAGGGCCAATAGCCATCAGTTTACCCGCAATCAGCATTACGGGTTATTACCGCTTATTATCAGCTCTCAAATTTTTGTAAAAAGTCGGTAAATTGTTCACCGATATCCGGATGGCGACTGCCATAGATAACATTGGCAGTCATGTAGCCAATCTTGGTTCCACAATCGTGGCTGCGACCAATCAAACGATACGCCTCAACGGTTTCTTCTTTCAGCAGTTGATCCAGCGCATCGGTTAACTGAATTTCACCACCGGCGCCCGGTTCGGTTTCTTCAAGCAAGTCCCATACGTGCTGTGATAAGACATAACGGCCTACAATCGCCATGTTGGAAGGCGCTTTTTCAGGGGCCGGTTTTTCAACCATGGCTTTAACGGCAGCACCTTCACCCGGGGCGATTTCAATGCCCGAGCAATCCACCACGCCGTACTTGTCAACTTCACTGTGCGGAACTTCTTCTACCAAAATTTGGCTGAAACCACTGGCTTCAAAACGGCGCGTCATACCAGCGAGGTTGTCTCTACCCAGATCGCACTCTACGTTATCAACCAGTACATCGGGCAACAACACCGCAAAAGGCTCGTCACCAACAACCGGGCGTGCCGCCAGAATGGCATGACCAAGCCCTTTGGCTTCGGCCTGACGTACGGAAATAACGGTAAGGCCGGCTGGCGTAATGGAACGCACTTCATTGAGCAATGAACGCTTCAGACGTGCTTCAAGCTGGGCTTCCAACTCAAAACTGGTGTCAAAATGGTTTTCGATGGCATTTTTACTGGCATGGGTTACCAGTACAATTTCTCTGATGCCTGCGGCGGCCGCTTCCTCAATGACATATTGGATAAGAGGTTTATCGACGACAGGCAACATTTCTTTGGGTATTGCTTTGGTAGCAGGCAACATACGCGTTCCCAAACCTGCTACCGGTATCACCGCTTTCTTGATTAACATGTCATGATCCTTGAGTTGATGAAGCATAGCCGGCAGGCTTCAATCCACCGGCAATGTTGTTGAGAAATTATTGATTCAACAGCGCAAGCACTTCCCGGGTTTTTGCTTCAACCAACGCTTTGTCCGCGCGGCTTTCCACATTCAAACGAACCACCGGCTCGGTGTTGGACATACGCAGGTTGAACCGCCAGTTGTCGAACTGCATGCTGATACCATCGGTGCGATCCACGGCGATAGCGTCACTTTCATAGTGCGCCAACACACGGTCGATAGCCGCTTTGGGGTCTTGTACTTCGCTATTGATTTCACCCGGTGACGGGAAACGGGCAATACAATCTTCCAGCATGGAAGAAAGCGTTTGATTTTTGCGAGACATTAATTCGCTCACCAGCAACCACGGAATCATGCCGCTATCGCAGTAGGCGAAGTCTTTGAAGTAGTGGTGAGCGCTCATCTCGCCACCGTATACCGCGTCTTCTTTACGCATCAACTCTTTGATAAAAGAGTGACCGGTTTTGGATTGAATCGCTTTGCCGCCGTTGCGCTCGGCAATATCAATGGTGTTCCAGATCAAACGCGGATCATGAATCACACTGGCACCGGGATTTTTTACCAGGAAAGCTTCGGCCAGCAAACCGACAATGTAATAGCCTTCGGTAAACTCACCACGCTCATCAAACAGGAAGCAGCGATCAAAATCGCCATCCCATGCAATGCCCATATCGGCACCGTGAGCCAACACCGCTTCACGGGTAGCCGAGCGGTTTTCTACCAGCAGCGGGTTGGGAATACCATTGGGGAAGTTGCCGTCCGCCTCGTGATGCACTTTGATGAACTCGAAAGGCAGGTGCTTTTCCAGCGCATCAATCACATGGCCTGCCGCACCGTTACCGGCGTTAACGACCAGTTTCAAGGGCTTCAGCAAACTGGTATCAACATAACCCAGCAAATGTTTTACATAGGCGTCAATGGTGGATTGCTGGCTATAGCTACCGCGCGCGGTTTCATCAACCGCGTCGAATTGGTTTTCTTCAGCCAGACGTTGAATTTCATTTAATCCGGTATCGCCACTGATAGGGCGCGATTCAGCACGAACCATCTTCATGCCGTTGTAATCAATCGGGTTGTGGCTGGCGGTAATCACAATGCCACCATCTACCTTCAGGTGCGACGTAGCAAAATAAATTTCTTCGGTACCGCACATGCCGATATCGATAACGTTTACGCCTTCATCACGTAAACCGTTACTGACCGCCAGTTTCAGCGATTCACTGGTAAGACGAACGTCACCACCAACCACCACGGTTCCAGGGCGTAAAAATTGTGCGTAGGCACGACCAATACGGTAGGCAATATCTTCATTCAGCTCGGTGCCGAGCTTTCCGCGAATATCGTAGGCCTTAAAACATGTCAATTTCATAAAGAGTTTCCGTTCTGGTCGTTAGCAAGAATGTACCGGACAATTTGCCGGCAGTATGATGCAGCTGCCACATTTCATGACAGCATAATACAGATTTTTGACGATTTGCAGACAGCCACTCATTGTGCGCTGCGTGAAATTAAAGGTTGAGCCTTGCTCAGCATCAGATTCAGCACCTCATCAATCGTCATCTCGGTGCTATCGATGAAAATAGCATCCGCCGCAGGCTTCAAAGGTGAAACGCTACGGTTGCTATCACGCTCGTCACGCTCCTGAATATCTTTTACCAATGCTGCTTTGTCGACACTTTCACCTTTGGCAATTAATTGACGGTACCGACGCTCAGCGCGTGCCTCGGCACTGGCGGTGAGAAAAAATTTGAGATCTGCATTGGGGAAAACGCAGGTACCCATATCACGCCCGTCAGCAATCAAACCCGGTGCCAATGCAAAAGCGCGTTGCCGTGTTAACAAAGCGGCACGAACACCCGGGTAGGCCGCAACAATGGAGGCGGTCATGCCGGTTTTTTCTTCCCGGATGGCCAGGGTTGCATCCTGACTGTTCAACATAACCCTGACCGGCTCCGAAGATGTATCAAAAACAACATTCAAGGTTTCGGCAATTTTTTCGATCGCCGGCTGATCTTGCAGATCCGCATTGGCTTGCAAGGATGCAAGCGCTACCAAACGGTAAAGCGCACCGCTATCGAGCAAATGAAAACCGGTTTTTCGAGCTAACAGATAGCTCAGTGTTCCCTTCCCTGCGCCGCTGGGGCCGTCGACGGTGATAACGGTGTTGGCAGCCAGGCCTGTGTTAATTGAAGATGCGGACAATTTTTTTTACCCTTTCAGTAGGCGGTTACACAATGACGAGCAATTACCGCCCGACTGACAAGCTTTTCAGAATTTCCGCGCAGGTAGCGACCGGATCTGCAGAACGGGTAATCGGGCGTCCGATCACCAGATAACTGCTGCCTTCTGCTATCGCCACCGGCGGCGTCAGTGTGCGGCGCTGGTCATCGGCGGGACTGTCGGGTAAGCGGATACCCGGAGTCACCAGACAGAAGTTGTCATTGGTTGCTGCGCGCAGTATTGAAGCTTCGCGAGCAGAACATACCACCCCATCAAGACCGCTGGCATGGGTCAGACGCGCCAGACGCAACACCTGTTCTTCCGCCGAGGTAGCAATACCTACTTGTTTGAGATCCGCCTCGTCCATACTGGTCAGTACGGTCACGGCAATCAGCAGCGGACGTTTTCCTGCTACACCTTCAAGCGCATCGCGAGCGGCAGACATCATGCGCTCACCACCGGATGCATGAACATTCACCATCCAAACACCCAGGTTAGCCGCCGCTTTTACGGCTTTGGCAGTGGTGTTGGGAATATCGTGAAATTTGAGATCCAAAAAAACCTCGAAACCGAGGTTGTGCAGCTTTTCTACAACCAGTGGGCCGGCACTGGTGAACAACTCTTTTCCGACCTTTAGTCGGCACTGCTCAGGCGCCAGCCGTCTGGCCAACGCAAGACAATCATCAATATTGTCATAATCCATCGCCACCACAATAGGCGAGTCGCTGGCATTGCTCATAAAATTCTCCCGGGGCCGGTTGGGTTGAAACAGCGTTTATCGGAGACAGAAAAGACCGGGACAAACAAGGCTATCTGTTGGTCCGGCAGGTTGAGAGGGTGGTAAACATGCTTGAAGAAACACCGGCCACCACAGCCACAATGTCTTAAAGACAATAAGAGAGGTTTTCCCGACCTGGGTCTGTTCCGATATCAAATGCGGCATTTTAACACGCAGCACCTGCTAACCGGCTGATTTTTAAAGTGTAGTTGAGTAAAAAAAGGCTTTTCTAAAAATTGTCAGGAAAAGAGAAAAAGTGAAAACAAAGTCACATGCAGGCGGTGAAATCTTCCGAAGAAAGGTCGGTTACTGCAGGCTTTATTCATATCACCCGCAAGATTAGTCTTTTCATCCGGAGCTACAGCGGTAATAAAGTCAGGCCTTGCGTCACCACAAGACCTGATACCAACCGGTTACTCAGAGCTGAATGCGATCGCGATTGGACTCAAGAATTGCCGGGCCAATGCCGCGCACTTCCAGCAGTTGCTCAACCGACGTAAATGTACCATTGGCATCGCGCCAGGCAACAATATCGGCAGCCTTCTTTTCGCCAACACCTTTCAACTGGGTCAGGGTTTCGACATCAGCAGAATTGATGTTGACGGCGAGCTGCGCAGCGAAGGATTCGGTAGCCGTATTATCGTCAGTGGCAAATGCAGGAGAGGCAATCAAAATAAGAATGGCAACAAAAATAGCAGACAATGTCTTCATAAATATCCCTTTAATGTTTTGAGTGAGAAAACGCTGATACATCCAACAGCGTCAGAGGGAGCTTTGCAAATCAGGATGCAGATGAACAGTCAATAATCACTGCAAAGCCTGTGCGAGATATCTTACACAGGAAAAACACACGGCAAATTTACCGCACCAAAATAAAAATCCCCCAATGCAAAACATTGAGGGATCGAGAGATGAACAGCGGTAAAACTTACAACCGGTTAATGCGATTCATACCATCCAGCGCGGCAATGCGATATGCCTCAGCCATGGTGGGATAATTGAAAGTATTATTGAGAAAGTAACCAATATTATTCCCTTCCCCCGGCTGTTGCATAATGGCCTGACCAATATGAACAATCTCTGCGGCTTCACCACCGAAACAATGCACACCTAAAATTTGCAAGGTGTCGACATGAAAGAGCAGCTTTAGCATACCAACGTCATCACCACTGATTTGACCACGCGCGGTATTTTTAAAGAAAGCACGCCCTACTTCGTAAGGCACTTTTGCAGCGGTTAATTCATTTTCGGTTTTACCGATAGAACTGATTTCGGGCAGCGTATAAATACCGGTCGGCACATCATCCACCGGCGGAATTTCTACACCGGCGATAATGCTGGAAACCGCGCGCCCCTGCCCGAACGAGGCACTCGCCAGACTCGGCCAGCCAATCACATCACCTACCGCATAAATATTGTCGACCGCTGTGCGGTAGCGCTTGTCTACTTCAAGGTTGCCACGGTAGTCAGCCTGCAAACCAATCGCCTCCAGATTCAATAAATCTGTATTACCACTGCGGCCATTACACCAGAGAATCGCGTCGGCTTTGAGTCGCTTGCCCGATTTCAAGTGCAGGGTCACGCTGTGCTGATTGGCTTCAATTTGTGCGTATTCTTCGCTGTGGCGAACCGTCACACCGCTGTCACGCAAGTGATAGCTCAAGGCATCGGAAATTTCGTCATCAAGAAATGACAACAAACGATCGCGGTTGTTAATCAGATCAACCACCATGCCCATGCCGGAAAACATCGACGCATACTCGCAACCAATGACACCGGCACCATAAATAATGATGTGCCGTGGCGTGTGTTGCATATCCAGAATGGTGTCGCTGTCGTATATGCGCGGATGATTAAAATCCACATCCGCAGGATGATAAGGCGATGAACCGGTGGCGATAACAATATTGGTGGCGGTGAAGGTTTCACGAGCGCCGTCTACCACACTGACACTCACCGTATTGGCATCAATAAATGACGCCTGACCAATGTGCAAATTGATGCGATTGCGCACATAAAAATTGGTGTGCAACTCAACCTGTTTGGGGATTACCTGACGGGCTGATTTTAAAATCCGGGGATAAGTAAGGCGACGGCTGTCCCCAATCTCCCGGAACAGCGTACTGTTTTTGTAGTGAATAATTTGTCGAATAACATGCCGCAACGATTTTGACGGGATGGTTCCCTTGTGCGCACAAGCGCCCCCCACCAAAGGCCTGTTTTCTACAACCCCTACTCTCAAATTTGCTTTCGATGCGGCTATTGCCGCGCTTTCTCCGGCGGGGCCGGATCCAATAACCAGTACATCATAAACATGGTCAGCCATTCTTACCCCCGTTTGACCGAAACAACTACCTGTATTTTTTGCCGATACCAACCAGTATTACTTTTTATTGTTTTGAGTTACTTCATACGCCAAAGCGCTTTTTTCTTCAGTGGATGTTTTTACAGCGTTGATTTCTTCACATTTGCTTTCATCGTCACCGCAGAGATCACACACATAATCTTTTTCACCCAGCGCCGCGCCCATACCGCCACAAGAGCCCTTGAGAGGCTTGCGCCCGAAAATAACGCCGATAGACATCAAACCGACGAAAATCAACATGACAACCAGAGCAACCAATACCGTAGCCATAACTTTTACCTCTTTTTCACGGTTGTTTAAATTTTGAAAACTCGCTGGAAAAGCGCTCGGCAAAGCCTTCGTTTTCTTTGACAATCATATAAACAGCTAATTTCTGCTTTTCGGCCATTTCCAGGCCTTTTTCGACGCCGGCCACAATAATCGCCGTAGCCCAGCCATCCGCTTCAGCGGCAGTGGGCGCAATAACGGTAACTGACGCCAGATTGTGTTCAATGGGATAACCCGTCACCGGATTGATCGTATGAGAGAAGCGTTTACCGTCTTTCTCAAAGTAATTGCGGTAATCACCGGAAGTCGCCATACCCGCCTGTTCAAGGCGAACCGTGGTAAAAACCTCCTGATCTACCGTAGAAGGCCGCTCAATGGCAATCACCCAGGGGGTATTGCGAGGGCTGTGGCCACGGGTGCGAATTTCTCCGCCTATCTCTACCATATAGTGTTGAATGCCGGCTTTTTCAATCACAGAAGCCACGCGATCTACACCATAGCCTTTGGCGATTGCAGACAAGTCGACTTTAACGTCACCCTGCTTACGAACCGCACCGGCTTCACTCAAATCGAGATTTGCATAACCCAGGCGCGCTTTAAGCTCCTCAATTACCGCAGCATCCGGCACTTCATCTTCATGCTTGTCCGGGCCGAAGCCCCACAAATTCACCAGCGGCCCAACAGTTACATCGAAGGTGCCACCGCTTTCGCGGCTGATGAAATCACTCAGCTCAAACACCTCGCGAAGAGGCTGGGAAACAGCGATCAACTCCCCTACTGGCGCGGCGTTAAAGAGCATCAATTCCGAATCGGGAATATACGTTGACATGGTCTGGTTAATAAAACGCAGCTCATTATCAACCTGCTCATGTAGCGCTTCTTCGCTGACAGGAAATTTGCTGCCGCCATCGCTTACCACAGTGATGTGGTAAGTCGTACCCATCGTTTGCCCCGATAATTTGAAGCTTGCGGGTTCATCAGTCCTGGCGCAGCCAATTTGCAGAAGACATAAAAACAAAAACGAGGTCAGCAGCGCTGACCTCGTTTTGCAAGTGTGAATAAAAATTTTCATCACGCTTTGATTAGCCACCGAAATCGTCCAACAAAATATTTTCGTCTTCTACACCGAGGCTCTTTAACATCTTGATAACCGCCGCGTTCATCATTGGAGGTCCACACATGTAGAACTCACAATCTTCCGGCGCCGGGTGATCCTTCAGGTAGTTTTCAAACAATACGTTATGAATAAACCCGGTAGGACCTGTCCAGTTATCTTCCGGCTGCGGGTCAGACATCGCCACGTGCCACTGGAAGTTACTGAAATCAGTTGCCAGTTGGTCGTACTCTTCTTTGTAGAACAATTCTTTCAAAGAACGGGCACCGTACCAAAAAGACATTTTACGCGGTGAGTTCAAACGCTTCAGCTGATCGAAAATGTGCGAACGCATCGGCGCCATACCGGCACCACCACCAATGAAGACCATCTCGGCTTTGGTGTCTTTGGCGAAGAACTCACCAAAAGGACCATACACAGTGATCTTGTCACCCGGCTTCAGGCTGAACACGTAGGAAGACATTTTCCCTGGTGGCAAACCCTGAGTACGCGGTGGCGGTGTTGCGATACGGATATTGAATTTAACAATACCTCTCTCTTCCGGGTAGTTCGCCATGGAGTAAGCACGGATAACCGGCTCGTCCACTTTGGACTCCATATCAAAGAACTTGAAGTGTTCCCAGTCACCACGGTATTGCGGCTCAATGTCGAAGTCCTTGAACTTCACATGATAAGCCGGGCATTCCAGCTGCACATAACCACCGGCACGGAAGTTAACGTTTTCACCTTCCGGCAAACGCAAGGTCAGCTCTTTAATGAAGGTAGCAACGTTAGGGTTGGATTCAACAGTACATTCCCACTGCTTAACACCAAACACGTCTTCCGGTACTTCAATTTCCATATCCTGCTTGACCGGAGTCTGGCAGGACAAACGCCAGCCTTCACGGGCCTGACGCTTGTTGAAGTGAGTCTCTTCGGTAGGCAGCATGGAGCCACCACCGGACATCACAATACACTTACACTGGGCACAGGTACCGCCGCCGCCACACGCAGACGCCAGAAATACACCATTATTTGCCAGTGTTTGCAGCAGTTTTCCACCTGCGGCTACAGTGATTGATTTTTCGTGGTTGATGTTAATAGTCACATCACCCGCGCTCACCAATTTTGCACGCGCAGCCAGAATTACAAACACCAGCGCAAGTATGATGGCGGTGAACATGCTGACGCCAAGAATAATTTCTATATTCATGCTACAAAGTTACTCCGCTGACTACAGATCAATGCCGCCAAACGACATAAAGCCGAGAGACATCAGACCCACTGTGATAAAGGTAATACCCAGACCGCGCAAACCGTCCGGTACATCGCTGTATTTCATTTTTTCACGGATACCCGCCAGCGCTACTACAGCAAGACCCCAACTCAAACCGGAACCTGCACCGTACACCACACTCTCGGTAAAGTTGTAATCACGCTCTACCATGAACAAGGTGCCACCGAAGATTGCACAGTGAACCGCAATCAGCGGCAAATAAACGCCCAGCGTGTTGTACAGCGAAGGTACGTATTTATCGAGAACCATCTCAATGATCTGAATCAGTGCTGCAATAACACCGATAAATACCACCAGAGACAGAAAGCTCAGGTCAACGTCAGGCAAACCGGCCCAAGCCAGAGCGCCTTCAGCCAGCACATAGGTGTACAGCAGGTTGTTCAAGGGCACGGTTATGACCTGAACAAACACTACAGCAATGGCCAAACCGAACGCCGAGGTGATTTTCTTGGAGATGGCCAGAAAGGTGCACATCCCCAGGAAGAACGCCAGCGCCATGTTCTCGATAAAAATCGAGCGAATAAACAGGCTTAAATAATGTTCCACGATCAGGCCTCCTGCGGCTTGGTATTAGGCGCAATCTTGAAATCTACCACTTCAACCTGGTCTTTCTTCACGGCACGCAACGCCCAGATGAACAAACCGATCAGGAAGAACGCACTCGGTGGCAGCAACAGCAGGCCATTGGGTACGTACCAGCCACCATTGGTAACCAGTGGCAGAATTTCAAAGCCCAACAGAGAGCCGGAACCGAACAGTTCACGCACAATAGCCAAAGCAACCAGCATGGCGCTATAGCCAATACCGTTACCCAAACCGTCAAGGAAGCTCGGAATCGGCGGGTTCTTCATCGCAAAGGCTTCAGCGCGGCCCATAACGATACAGTTGGTCATAATCAAACCCACAAACACCGACAACTGCTTGCTTACATCATAGGCAACCGCTTTCAACACCTGGTCAACCACAATTACCAGCGAGGCAATAATGATCAACTGGGCAATCATACGAATGCTGCCCGGGATATGGTTACGCACGATAGACACAAAGAAGTTGGAAAACGCGGTTACCAGCGTCAACGAAATACACATTACCAGCGTAATGGTTAAATTGTTGGTTACCGCCAATGCGGAGCAGATACCCAGGATTTGCAGAGCAATCGGGTTATTTTTAAAAACGGGATCAAATAAAAGCTCTTTCATTTTCATGATTTACGCCTCCCCTTCTTTAAGGTTGGTCAGGAATGGCTTGAAGCCTTTATCTCCCAGCCAGAATTGCACCAGATTACGAACGCCGTTCGCCGTCAGGGTTGCACCGGAAATACCATCAACCTGATGAATTGCATCTGCAGAACCGGCATCAACATGGCCTTTGATCACACGCAGAACCGGTCTGCCCTGGTCATCATAAACCTCTTTGCCTGGCCACTGCGCTTTCCAGTCCGGATTATCGACTTCGCCACCCAGACCGGGGGTTTCACCGTGCTCATAGAAGCCAAAACCGGCTACCGTATTCAGGTCAGACTCCAGAACCATCAAACCTGACATGGTAGACCAGAGACCTTTACCACGAACCGGCAGTATGATTTTTTCCAGGTTGCCTGCTTCGTCCTGAATCAGATACACCACAGAGTAGTTTTCACGACGGTTAAGCTTGGCAATATCATCTTCTCTATTCAGTGAAATTGAGTAAGCCGGATCTTTTGCCGCTTTTGCCTGATCAAAGGTCTCAGCATTGATTTCATCGGTAAATTTACCGGTTTCCAGATCAACCACACGCGCCTGAACACGCTCCTGGTAAATCTGCTCAACGCTTTTACCTGGCTCATTAATGTCGGCAATGCTCAGCACGTTGCGCTTGAAGTCCAGCGCTTTGTTGCTGATTTGCATCGGCTTCAACAGCACCGCGGCCGAAGAAACAATCACCGAACAGACAAAACACAATGCCAGCGTAACGATGACAACTTTCTTGAAGGATTCATTACTAGCCACGTGCCAACCTCCGCTTGATGTTTGCTTGTACTACAACGTGGTCAATCAAGGGCGCAAACAGGTTTGCGAACAGGATAGCCAGCATCATACCTTCCGGGAATGCCGGGTTGACCACACGAATGATCACAACCATAAAGCCGATCAGGAAACCGAACCACAGCTTGCCGCTGCTGGTCATGGCGGCAGACACAGGGTCAGTGGCCATGAACATCATACCGAAGGCAAAACCACCCACAACGAGGTGCCAGTACCATGGCAAAGCAAACATCAGGTTGGTGTCTGAACCGATAGCATTGAAGATAAAGGAGGTTAACATCATACCGGCCATTACGCCGATAACAATGCGGGTTGAGGCAATGCCCATAACCAGCAGTACCGCGCCGCCCAGCAAAATCGCCAGGGTAGACACTTCACCCACAGAACCGTGCATATTGCCAAAAAAGGCGTCCAACCAGGTCAGTTGTGATTGCAGGCTTTGCAGGCCTTCCTGAGCAGCAACAGACAATGCTGTAGCACCTGAGTAGCCATCAACGCTGGTCCATACGCCATCACCGGAAATATCGCCAGGATAAGCAAAGAACAGGAATGCACGACCGGTCAACGCCGGGTTAAGGAAGTTTTTGCCGGTACCGCCAAATATTTCCTTACCGATAACCACACCGAAGCTGATACCCAGAGCGGCTTGCCACAACGGCAGATCCGGCGGGCAAATCAGGGCAAACAGTACCGAGGTAACAAAGAAACCTTCGTTAACTTCGTGGCCACGCACCATGGCGAACAACACTTCCCAGAAACCACCGACAATAAAAACCACGGCATATAAAGGGAGGAAGTAAACCGCGCCGTGCCAGAAGCAATCCCACACGCTGGCAGCACTGTAACCGGCGAACAGCTCGATCAAACCACCACGCCAGCCTTCAACAGCGGCAATCCCCATGTCAGCCATCAGGCTGTTGGCCTGGAAGCCCAGGTTGTACATACCGTAGAACATCGCCGGGAAGGTACATAACCACACAGTGATCATAATACGCTTCAGGTCGAGGCCATCACGCACATGCGACGTGGTTTTGGTCACGTCAGCCGGGCGATAAAACACCGTATCAACCGCTTCATACAAGGCATACCACTTCTCGTGTTTGCCGCCTTTATGAAAATTCGGTTCGATTTTGTCGAGGTAATTACGCAAAAATCTCATGATTAGCCCTCCTTCTCAATAAGAGTAAGGTTGTCGCGCAGGATAGGACCGTATTCGTACTTACCAGGGCAAACAAAGGTACAAAGCGCCAGATCTTCTTCGTCAAGCTCAAGGCAACCCAGTTTCTGGGCAGTCTCGGTATCGCTAACGATCAGGGAGCGCAATAAGTGGGTAGGCAAAATGTCCAGCGGCATTACTTTTTCGTAAGAACCAACCGGTACCATGGCACGCTCACTACCAAAGGTAGTGGTTGTGAAATTGTATTTTTTGCCAGGGAAGAGTTTGGAGATGTAAATCCCCATTACCGAGAAGAAATCGAAACCGGGGCGCACATAGTGCAGCAGCGGGCGATCGCGACCTTCCAGCAACACCGATACCTGATTGTGGAAGCGACCCAGATAGGCCAGCGGGCCACGGGTGGTACGGCCACCAAATACCGATCCGGAAACCACACGGTTTTCACCTGCTTTCAACTCACCGGCCGTCAATTGCTGTAAATCAGCCCCCAACAAGGTGCGCAGCAAACGTGGCCGCTCAACCTGAGGGCCAGCCAGAGCAATAACGCGACCGTTGTACAGGCGACCGGTGGTAAACAGTTTACCGACGGCAATAACGTCCTGATAACCAATGGTCCAGACAGTACGGCTAATGCTGACCGGGTCAAGGAAATGAATATGGGTGCCAGCATTGCCTGCCGGGTGCACACCACCAAACTCGCTCACCACAACATTGCTATTGGCCGGTGCAGGGATATCAGCGCCTGCAGCCTTGCACAGATAGGTCTTGCCTTCGGTCAAACGGCTTAATACGGTAACGCCATTGGCGAAATCGTCAGCGTGTTCACGAATGATCAGTTCAGGATTGGCCGCCAGCGGATTGGTATCCATGGCAGTAATAAAGATGGAATGTGGACGACTGTCCAGTGCCGGAGACTTGCTGAAAGGCCGGGTGCGCAAGGCAGCCCAAAGACCGGCATTATTAAGATTGTCACGAACGTCTTCATAAGACAGTTCTGACAACTGTGAAGGGTTATAGCTGGCGAAGGTTTCTGCCTCATCACCATCCAGATCAATCACTACGGACTGCAATACGCGCCCTTCGCCACGATTGATCGCGGAAACGACACCTGCTGCCGGCGCAGTAAAACGCACACCTTCAATTTTTTTGTCCGTAAACAATAATTGCCCGAGCTTGACCCGGTCCCCTGCCTGTACTGCCATGGTCGGTTTCATACCGTGGTAATCGAAACCGATAACAGCAACAGAGCGGACCTTGGCACCATCATGGATGGCTTGCTCGGGAGCACCGGATATAGGTAAATCCAATCCCCGACGAATCTTTATCATACGTCTCTGCCTAATCACTCGTTGGATAAAGTTAGCCTGGTAATACCAGACATCGTTATGACCAGGAAATTACAGGCGCGCCATAGCCAATCTTCCTGAAAAGATTGATACCCATACGTAAAGGATAAAAAATGGAATTCGCGCCCAGTCCATGCATGGAGGGAAAATCCTGCTGTTTTTCGCCACCACACCGGACCCGAATGCACCGCAAGGAACAAGACGTTCACTTTACATCTGATAAAAGAAGCGGACGCACTAATGACCCGGGAATAAAACGCCGCAATTATAGAGAGGGTAGCCGCCAATGACCAGAGTGCGTCGCTTTTATTTATGAAGATAATTGATAAAAACAACCACTTACGTCTGGCATCCGCATCAAAAGAGCCCAATTCTCAGGATTAACGCTACAATATGGGCTTTTCGGGAATCGTTATCAGATCGTTATGAGCTTGCAACCGCTTCTGGCACCACCACTTTCAAGCAAACCGGGCAACCGCCAATACTGGGGTCAACTACATGGCAGCGCAACGGCTCTGGCAATTGCCAACGCCGCGCGGCTGCACAAGGGGTTAAGCCTGATCATCACCGCCGACACCAGCAGCGCGCTGCAACTGGAAAGCGAGTTGCATTTTTTCTGCGCCGGGCCATCGCAACCCGACGTCATGCACCTGGCTGACTGGGAAACCCTGCCCTACGATACGATTTCGCCGCATCAGGATATCATCTCCGAGCGCCTCAGTACGTTATATCGGCTGCCGCTTACCGAGCACGCCATTCTGGTGGTGCCAATAACCACCCTGCTCCAGCGATTGATGCCGCAGAGCTACCTCACCGGCAACAGCCTGATGGTAGCCACCGGCCAGCGCATTGCTATTAATGACATGCGCTCCAACCTCGAAAAAGCCGGTTACCACTGCGTGGATACCGTGTATGAACACGGTGAATTTGCCGTACGTGGTTCGCTGATTGATATCTTCCCGATGGGCAGCCCGTTGCCTTATCGTATCGACCTGTTCGATGACGAAGTGGAAACCCTGCGCACCTTTGATCCGGAAAACCAGCTCACCATTACCAAAGTCGAGCGCATTGAATTATTGCCCGCCAAAGAATTTCCGCTGGATCGCGCTGGCATCAACCGCTTCAAATTGCAGTGGCACGAGCGCTTCGATGTCAACCATCGCGCCTGCCCGGTTTACCAGGACGTTAGCGATGGCATTTCCCCACCGGGTATCGAATATTATCTGCCGTTATTTTTTGAATCCTGCAGCACCTTGTTTGACTACATTCCCGACAATACACAAATTTACAGCGTTGGTGATTTTGAAAAAGCCGCGGAAAACCACTGGGCAGAACTCTACCGCCGTTATGAAAACCGCCGTGTTGATCCGCAGCGCCCTATCCTGCCGCCCAAAGATATCTTTCTCACCATTGATGAACTCTTCGTTCAACTAAAGCCCTACCCGCGCACCTTTTTACAAAGCGGCTCGCTGGAAGAAAAAGCCGGCAACAGCAACTTTGCCAGCGAACCACCGCCGCAACTGCCAATCCGAGCGCAACAGGAAAATCCGCTGAATGCGCTGGAAGCTTTTTTATTAAATTTTTCCGGGCGCGTACTTTTCTGTGCCGACTCTGCCGGCCGGCGGGAAACGCTATTGGAATTACTCGGCCGCATTCGCATCTCGCCAAAATCTATTGACGGTTGGCAATCGTTCCTCGACAGCAACGACAAAATCGCCATTGCCATTGCCCCGCTGGAACAAGGCCTTGTGCAATCCCAACCGGCGCTGGCGGTTATTTCAGAAGCGCAATTATTTGGCGAACGCATTCAACAACAGCGCCGCCGCAAACAAACGCAAGACAACGCCGACCTGGTTGTTAAAAATCTCACCGAATTAAAAATCGGCGCCCCGGTTGTGCATATTGATCACGGTGTGGGTCGCTATCGCGGTTTGGAAACCATCACCATTGATGATCAAACCAGTGAATTTTTAACGCTGGAATACGCTGACGAAGCCAAGCTCTATGTACCGGTTACCAACCTGCACCTGATCAGCCGTTTCAGCGGTGCCGATGAAGACCTCGCACCGCTGCACCGCCTTGGCAATGAAAACTGGCAAAAAGCAAAACGCAAAGCCGCTGAACAAATTCGCGATACCGCCGCAGAACTGCTGGAAGTTTACGCACGCCGCGCCGCACGCAAAGGCTTTGCTTTTGACGACCCAAAACTGGCTTATCAGCAATTCGCCAGTGCATTCCCGTTTGAAGAAACACCGGATCAGCAGCGCGCCATTGAAGCGGTGATGGCCGACATGCTTTCAGCAAAACCAATGGATCGGCTGGTATGCGGTGACGTAGGTTTTGGCAAAACCGAAGTGGCCATGCGCGCCGCCTTTATTGCCAGCCACGGCGGCAAACAGGTAGCCATTCTCGCGCCCACCACGCTGCTCGCCCAACAACATTACGAATCATTGAAAGACCGTTTTGCTGAATGGCCGATCACCATTGAAGTGATGTCACGCTTCCGTACGGCCAAAGAAGTTGAAGCCGTACAAGAGCGCTTGGCAGACGGCAAAGTTGACATCGTTGTAGGCACCCACAAATTATTGCAGCCGGATATTCGCTACAAAAATCTGGGCTTGTTGATTATTGACGAAGAACACCGCTTTGGCGTTCGTCAAAAAGAACAAATGAAAGCGCTGCGGGCAGAAATTGATATTCTCACACTCACCGCAACGCCCATTCCGCGCACCCTGAACATGTCGATGGCAGGCATGCGCGATTTGTCTATTATCGCCACACCACCTGCCCGCCGTTTATCGGTAAAAACATTTGTACGACAGTACGATGAAACCGTTATTAAAGAAGCGATTCTTCGGGAAATTCTCCGCGGCGGCCAGGTGTATTACCTGCACAATGAAGTCAAAACCATTGAGAAAACCGCACGCGAATTACAAGAACAAATTCCCGAAGCGCGGGTTGTTATTGGCCACGGACAAATGCGCGAGCGTGATCTGGAACGGGTAATGTCCGATTTTTATCACAAGCGTTTTAATATTATGGTGTGCACCACCATTATTGAAACCGGCATTGACATCCCCAGCGCCAACACCATTGTTATCGACCGTGCCGATAAATTTGGCCTGGCGCAATTACACCAGTTACGCGGTCGTGTAGGTCGTTCGCATCACCAGGCCTACGCCTATTTATTAACGCCCGACAAACGCTCCATGACCGCCGATGCCGTAAAACGCCTCGAAGCCATCACCAGCGCCGAAGACCTGGGCGCAGGCTTCACCCTCGCTACTTACGACATGGAAATTCGCGGCGCCGGTGAACTGCTCGGCGAAGAACAAAGCGGCCAAATTCAAACCATCGGCTTCTCGCTGTACATGGACATGCTGGATCGCGCGGTTAAAGCTATTCGCCAGGGCAAACAACTCAGCGCTGACTTATCGCAGGAAGGCATTACCGATGTTAACTTGCGCCTGCCGGCATTAATTCCATCCGATTATTTACCCGATGTACACACTCGCCTGGTGATGTACAAACGTTTAGCCAGCGCGCCCAGCGAAGAAGCGCTGCGTGACTTGCAGGTGGAAATGATTGACCGCTTTGGCCTGTTGCCGGATCAAACCAAAAACCTGTTCCGCGTTACCCAACTGAAGCTCAAAGCAGACGGGCTCGGCATCGTAAAAATTGAAGCCAACCCGCGCGGTGGCCGCCTGGAATTTTCAACCGAAACCCGCGTTGACCCGCTTACCATTGTTAAACTGGTACAAACCCAACCACATGTGTTTAAACTGGAAGGCGCCAGCCATTTGAAATTTACGCTGGCCATGGAAAGCCATGAACAGCGCCTGAAAATTGTCAGTGATTTATTGGATCGATTAACCCCAGGGGAAACCAGCCGACCATGACACACGCTCATTCACATCGGACAAGCCGCCGCAGCCAACTCCTCTGCACCCTGGCGATTGCCACAGCGTTGCTCAGCCAAACCGCAGCGGCTCAACAACGCTGGTTTCAGGTCGAAGTATTGGCATTTTCCCGGCAGGCGCCTGATCAGCAGGAACAATGGCCAACCAATATCAAACCCGGATACCCGCACACCCTGATCGAACTGAAAGACCCGGAGCAATTACCGGCATCAGTCACTACAGCCTCCGGCGATGAAAACGGCGCAACAGAAAACAGCCTGGCCGCATCTACAACCGTTACCAAACCGGATATCGAACGCGAACCCTACTATCTGTTGCCCGCCAGTGAACGCAAACTTTCGCGGCAAGCAACAGCGCTGCAACGCCAGGGCGGGTATCAGGTACTCTTCCATCAAAGCTGGCGCCAACCGATTAATGCCAGCGCAAGAAATGCACCGGCCATTTTTATTCAAGGCGGCTCAGCTTACGGCCAGCACACCGAACTCGAAGGCAGCATCAGCTTCAGCTTGCCGCAGTTACTGCAAATAAACACGCGCTTGTGGCTAAGCCGTTTTGAACCCAACTACGGCCAGGAACCTGGCGAATGGCCAGCGCTGCCGAAAACGCCCATACAGCTGCGCACCGAACTGCAAACCGAAACAGAACTTACCCCGATGTTCGGCAATGACAACAACTGGCTTGCCAGCGACACACCCCGAATACCAAACAGCACCGGCCCAGTCGAAGTCGTAGAGCCCTACTTGCCCCAGCGCATTGTTTTACTGGACGATGAACGCCGCATCCGCCAGGGCGAACTGCACTACATCGACCACCCGCTACTCGGCATCGTAGTTCAAATAACCCCCTACGAAATACCGCCTGCGGCGACAACAACTACCATGGAATAAAACCTAAAACACCGGCCCGAGCCGGTGTTTTTCCTTGGGAGAAAATAAAGAGCCAAACGAGCACAGCCGTTTTCCAAACTACCTGTGCGGCAGCGAACTATCTTGTCTTTGTTTTTTCCTCCTGCTTTTTTCTTAGCTGCCTGTGCGGCAGCGAACCGAAAAGCTCATTGCGGCGCTGCTCTGCCAGATTTCTTAGCTGCCTGTGCGGCAGCGAACAGTTTTTCAGCGGCGCGTGTGGCATACATGGCTTTCTTAGCTGCCTGTGCGGCAGCGAACACGACCAACAGCCTGGCTCGTTTGGAAAATTCTTTCTTAGCTGCCTGTGCGGCAGCGAACTACATCAATCTCTCCCGAGGCAAAAACTTCCATTTCTTAGCTGCCTGTGCGGCAGCGAACCGCCCCCCGCACAACTCGATACAACCAACTCATTTCTTAGCTGCCTGTGCGGCAGCGAACTCAGCTTTGGCTTGCGCTTCTGCCTTGGCTTCTTTCTTAGCTGCCTGTGCGGCAGCGAACAATGCGTGAAGACGATGTTGGTTTGTACGTTATTTCTTAGCTGCCTGTGCGGCAGCGAACGACCAGATGGCGTCTCAACCTCGATCGCGATTTTTCTTAGCTGCCTGTGCGGCAGCGAACCTAAAATCACCGGAATTCCCAGCGGTTTACGTTTTCTTAGCTGCCTGTGCGGCAGCGAACAAGCCCATGTCGTAAATTTGCTTGTCGCGCTCTTTCTTAGCTGCCTGTGCGGCAGCGAACCTTACGATTGTTATGTGCGCTGTAGGCTTCTTTTTCTTAGCTGCCTGTGCGGCAGCGAACAACAGGAAGCAGCGCGGTTTCGGGGTGCTAGATTTCTTAGCTGCCTGTGCGGCAGCGAACGTTGGCTTGCACCGGTGCGTTGGCGCCAACGATTTCTTAGCTGCCTGTGCGGCAGCGAACCTTTGGAGAGGCACGGAATATAACAGCTTTATTTTCTTAGCTGCCTGTGCGGCAGCGAACCTGCCGACGTTGTTGATGTTGAGTACCAGCCTTTTCTTAGCTGCCTGTGCGGCAGCGAACGCGAGCGCGCCCGTGTATGCCTGCTGGCGGCATTTCTTAGCTGCCTGTGCGGCAGCGAACTTTGACCAGCAGTACCCGATGGCATCGGCAACTTTCTTAGCTGCCTGTGCGGCAGCGAACGGTTGTTCACGCGCGCCCATGCCGGTGAGCATTTTCTTAGCTGCCTGTGCGGCAGCGAACTTCCATTCCAGCATGTTGAGCCACGCCTCTTTTTTCTTAGCTGCCTGTGCGGCAGCGAACGGGAATTGAAAAGAAATTCACCACTTGATGGATTTCTTAGCTGCCTGTGCGGCAGCGAACCAACTGGCGATCAGGGTGCGGCTTCGGCAACTTTTCTTAGCTGCCTGTGCGGCAGCGAACGTTAAGGACACCACCGATAACGCTTCCAGCATTTTCTTAGCTGCCTGTGCGGCAGCGAACATGACGGGTCACCCACGAACATACGCACATCACTTTCTTAGCTGCCTGTGCGGCAGCGAACTTGGTGAGAGCCAACTGTACCCGCTGGCAGTTTTTCTTAGCTGCCTGTGCGGCAGCGAACTTGGGGCCCGTGGCGCGGATCTTGAAACCCTTTTTCTTAGCTGCCTGTGCGGCAGCGAACATCACCTATCTATTCGTGATTTCCCGTATCGGTTTCTTAGCTGCCTGTGCGGCAGCGAACGGGGTTTGTATGTCTTTTTGCGGTTACGGTTTTTTCTTAGCTGCCTGTGCGGCAGCGAACTGGGTTCAGCTGTCGGTTGCTGATCGCGCACTTTTCTTAGCTGCCTGTGCGGCAGCGAACCTCTCAAATTCACGCATGATGATTGAGAAGTTTTTCTTAGCTGCCTGTGCGGCAGCGAACACCGCGCGATAAAAGGTAATGCTGCAAATGTTTTTCTTAGCTGCCTGTGCGGCAGCGAACACTCCGACACCAGAATCAGATCACCTTTGAAATTTCTTAGCTGCCTGTGCGGCAGCGAACACATCAAGATGGGCCAGGCCGCAAAAATTCTTTTTCTTAGCTGCCTGTGCGGCAGCGAACAAATTAGTGCAGCCATATCCGGTGACTTTAAATTTCTTAGCTGCCTGTGCGGCAGCGAACGCACAAGAAAAAGAACTGCCGTACTTGTCGCATTTCTTAGCTGCCTGTGCGGCAGCGAACTTGGCGACCCATTACCACGTGGAGCCGCTGCTTTTCTTAGCTGCCTGTGCGGCAGCGAACTACGAAACACCCGTTAAAAAATGCTTCTTCAATTTCTTAGCTGCCTGTGCGGCAGCGAACTGGCGTTGTTCCGCGATACGGAGAACCGGTTATTTCTTAGCTGCCTGTGCGGCAGCGAACATGATCGTGCTTGACGCATCCGGCATCGACTTTTTCTTAGCTGCCTGTGCGGCAGCGAACGAAGCCACGATTGTCTAAAAGTGGCGGGTTATTTTCTTAGCTGCCTGTGCGGCAGCGAACTCCACAAGTTTACCGAACCTATCAACCGCGTATTTCTTAGCTGCCTGTGCGGCAGCGAACCGGTCTGCATCGTTAAGCGTTCGAATGCATCGTTTCTTAGCTGCCTGTGCGGCAGCGAACTATTCAATAAAGCGATATTAATTGCCGGTGTATTTCTTAGCTGCCTGTGCGGCAGCGAACCATCGCAATGACGGACGCCGCACTGGCAGCAATTTCTTAGCTGCCTGTGCGGCAGCGAACGTCACCAGTGATGCTGAGGTTCAGAAAAGCTGTTTCTTAGCTGCCTGTGCGGCAGCGAACAAGAAGCGAGATACGTTCTTTTGTCTTTACCTTTTCTTAGCTGCCTGTGCGGCAGCGAACGCCGAGGCAGCACCCTGATCGCCAGTTGCCGATTTCTTAGCTGCCTGTGCGGCAGCGAACTCGCGCCTAGCCAAGTTTAGGTAAATTCGCATTTTCTTAGCTGCCTGTGCGGCAGCGAACCTGTGGTCGTAAGTTTCAGGAAACGTTAACCCTTTCTTAGCTGCCTGTGCGGCAGCGAACTACTGGCAAGCCCCACAAAGCAGGGCCACGAATTTCTTAGCTGCCTGTGCGGCAGCGAACTAGAGTGTATCTCAGGTAAGTATATGATTGTTAAAGAGCATTCAGCAAAAAAGCCGGATAGTCCCTTTTTTAGGGAGTCCGGCTAAGTTGTTGATTTTTAAGGGCGTAATAATTTGCCTTAAAAAAGGGTTAAAACATTGGAACCGTGACGTTTTGGCTTAATCCGTAACTGTTGAACTTGCCCGGCGCCGGTTCCGGCTTAATTTTTTGTTCAATAAACAAACAAAATGTTTGGCTGGTGCTTGCGCTGTTCAAGTTCAGATAGGGCAGATCCGGCTTTCGCTCCACGGTGCCAGGGATGGCTAGTGCGGCTTGCTCTGCAGTTTCTCCATGACGTTTCATGCGACGGCGGCGCAGGCGATCAGCGCTGGTTTTAAATTGCCTGCGCGTTACTACACAATGCCTGGCGCTTTGCGGTACCGGTGTAATCTCCGTCATGCGTACATGGTCACGAATACCTTTGAGCCAGTCTTGCTGCAACAGACTTTTCAAGTCTGTTTCGCTACCGTGCAAACGCAGCAGGTTTCCAAGCCCCCGCGGATTGTTGCTGTACCCGGGAAAACTTGCCCCTATGTTGTCTATCCGCAGTTGCACCAATGCCTGGTGCAACTTGCCGAATAAAATGCCCAGTAATTGTGGTGCGCCGGTTTCCGGGTCTGGCACTACCCGAAGGTCGATGTAGTGACTTGTCATGACCTTACCCCGCATCACCAAATACACCACCCCGAATCAAGGTGGCGATGACAAAGTGCTGTTGTTCAACATCAGGCACTTTATCTTTTAATACCCAACCGTCGAGCAAGTTGTAAAAATCCGTTTTTTCTTTTGGCTGACGATATGCCCTACCCTGTGTGGTTACCGAGCCGTAGGGTTCTATGGCAATAGGGCCGTTTTCAGATGACTCCGGATACCAGGTGTCAATAGTGCGCAGTGCGTTGCCAATTTTTTGCGAGTGGATGGCTGCGATGTCGGAAACGTGGTACAGCGTTTTACTTTTTTTGCTGCTGCCTTTATCCAGAATCAACTCTTGTGATGGAAACACTTCTTGCCCTGCGCCGACACGGACAAAAGCCGTTACTTGCAACAAAACATGTCCCGCACCCGATAACCCCGCTTCCACAAGACTGGCAAGGGCTTGAAGATTATCCGCTTCGGCTACAGGTGCGGCGAGCTCGCGTAAAGAATGGGATAAGGCATTAAACGTCCAGGCAGATTCCGCTTTACCCGCTTGCAAGCGCGCCACATGTACTTCGACCTGCTCCGCACCGATACGGTTGCGCCACAAAAAGCGACCATTCGCCAGGTTGGCGGCATAGCGCTTTGCCAGCTCTCCCAGGCCGACATTTTGTACATAGTGTTTTACTGTCGCCAGGAGTTTTTCGCGGTAAGCCGCTTCGTTGCAGGCAGAAGGCTCACCAACGCCATTAAGCACCCGCACAGTGAATTGCACTTTTAAAGTATCCGCGTCTGCCGGTAAGGTTGCGACATCAACTGTTTGCAGGTTGGGGTTTTCTATGGCCGCATCCAGTTTCGCAGGATCCTGATCTTTGGTTTTCAACCGGTTGGAAATGGTGCCGCGCACGGATTTTTCGCGAATAACAACCGGCTGCCAGTTGCTGCTTTCACGTGTATCCCAGCCACCGGAAAAAAGTAGCGCATCAGATACATCCAGTTTGCGTTCAAAAGCCAATACAGAAGCAGTTTTCAATTCATTAGCCATGGTAATTTTCCTTAATTTAAAAAGAGTTTTGCGTACTTGTCAGGGAATTTTCGTAATCGTTACGGCAACGGTAGATGCCATTTTCCGGTTGGCTATCGGCATACCAAAGCAGTTGCTCTGCAGCATGCAGCCTATGAGGAGATAGCCATTGGCCAACTGAATAAAGACTCTCTACAAAACGAAATGGCGTGGTGTTGTCACGGGCATTGGCAACAGTGCCCGGTTCGTGAACCTCACCCAACGCACCATAGCCAACAGGAATCGGCACTATCCAACCCGGGCTGGTGTGATTGGGCTGCCATTTGCCTTTGCCGTTTTCTGCATCCGCCTGATAATGCCAATCAACACGCGACAGCGATAACCAGGCATCAAGGCGAGTGGCATTCGGATTTTCGGTTTGTAATTGAGATAAACGTTTATCGAGCAAGTCATCCCGGGCAACCAGCGTGAAACCTGGCAACAGGCTACGGCTCAGTTCGCGGAATTTTTTTAACCTGCTGGCCTCATCGCCCGACAAATCAACAACCTTTGGCTGATAACGGTGTAACCAGGATTTTGCTTGCGGATGAATCGTGCCGCCCGCTATGCGCATGGATGCCAGTGTTTCGGCTACCTGAACCAGATATTCCTCGCGCCAACTCTCCGTATTGATAGAGATCACCAGGCTAACTTCCAAATGGATGCGACCCTCCTCAACAATGGCTGCTGTTTTGCCTGCCTTGTCTACCGGGTTGCGGGTGAGACGAAAGGTTTTTACAAAACCTCCTTCTGTCACCTGCTCCTGATGGTCGTGACATACCACACCTATAGCGTTCATCGGTAAATCCAGCCCTGCCTGTTGCAGCTTGCGCTCCAATGCCCACATCACACCTAAAAAAGCCGTCATTGATGGGAAGCCATGGGTTAATGGGCTGGAAATAGCGTTAGCGTTTTGCACACGCAACCTTGGAAACACCAACAAATGTGATCCGGAAGTGCAATTCATCGCCCACCTCCTGTCGCACGGCGTTGCCGGACAACTGGCCAATTCACGCCATCTACTACAGCCTGTTTCGCCCAGTGCTTGTACTCAACATCACCCACTGCAACCAGGCCCTTATTGCGCAGATATTCGTTTAACCAATTGGCAAAGCAGCTGGCCACCTCGTCTGGCCAATCGCCCCAGGTGTAGGCGGAGTTAAACGCCTCATCGTCAGTTAGATGACTTTCTCGAACAGGCAATTGGATACGTTCCGGATCCAGCCAGAGTTTTTCACATTGCGGTAATTGGCAGGCGGGGTTGCGCGTCCAGCCAGGCTCCTGGCTCAGACCAATGCTTTGCCCAAACAAAGCAAGCTGCTGTCCCAACCCCTGCTCCAGTGCTTCACGTTTTTCGCGGGTTTCTTTGATTTTATCGGGGTCGGATAACAACAGTTCGGCCAGAGCTTTGAGTAAATCCGGCACTTCGTCAAACCAGCGGAAAGCGCTCAGCACAGAATCCACATACAAAATTTTGATGCGCTTGTTATCAGTCCAATGAGGAGGCAGCGAGGCCAGCAGATAATTCACACCGCCTCGTTCGCTATTCAGCTGGGAGATATTTTGCGGCTTGGTACCACCCAGTTTGCGAACCGCTAAATCTCGATAATTTCGATAGATCGTATCGTGCGGGGCTTTAACGCGGCGCGCCTGACGGGCAATTTTATTGGCTTCACCGAAGCGCACATCCTGAATATCAGCATGCACCACATGAGCCAATGCACTGGAGAACATCGGTTGTAACAGGTGGTACTCGCCATCATCAGCTGGCTCTTCGCCTGTCAGCCAGTAAACTTGCTTGGCCATTTCATGAGAAGAAAAGGTATTTTCTTCTCTTACCAAATTGCTAAAAGCCTGCATCCAGACTTTGGCTGTTTCAGTATCATCCGATAAAGCCTGTTGCAAATCAGCATCGGCAGCTTGCATCCACTCCAGTAGCCGCTTGCCCTCAACTTCTGTTTTGAGAAATTTAAAGACATCAAGCGCTGCCGCATTACCGACAACATCTTCTGCAAAAAAATCACCCAGTAAATGGCTACCAATTTCAGCATGTGGCGGCAATGTAGCAGGCACCACATGTAAACTGCTTCCCCGGGCATCCGGGTGGGTCGCCTTGAGCACATGGGTAACGGCCTGAATTTGACTCACCCGCCGTGCGGCATCAGCCAACCAAATGGCATATTCATATTTAACAGCGGCTTCGTTATCGCTGTCATTACCCTTCAGCTTGGCATCCCGCCTTTCTTCGATAAATGCAGCAATAGCCGAGCGAAATTGTTTCGCTCTTTCCGTTAATACTGTCATGTTGAATCCCTCCTGTTATTGCTTTTATGGTTACTACATCGCTTTATCATCAACTGCTCTCCTTGTTCGTTGCTAATGTTTTTTACCGAACCCCAACCAGGGATGCCAGTACCAGCCCTGATCACTCTGTAAAACCTCTACCGTTGCCATTTTTTGCGCGCAACTGTCTAAAGAAATATCCAATACTTCTGCATGAGTTTCTAACAGTGCCATCAAGTCAAAATCCGCCCAGGGACTTATGCCTTGAGCGGGTTCCAGAGGCAGATGGTGGCGCTTGCTTGCATCAACCAATGCGTAAAGTTTTTGGCCACGCGCAGAAGGATCATCCTCTACGCGATAAAGCAAAAGCCGCTCTTCATCGTCGTCAGGTTTAAATACCAGCGTGTCCGTTCGGGTTGCTGCTGAATCGCGGAAAGGTTGTTGTTGTGACAAAGCGGCTGTGAGCATTGACCGGGGATATTGCCAGGCGGGTGCGGCTTCGTCTTGCTCCAGCCGGAACAACGACGTGCGACGGCGTGATGTTGCAGCCTGCACAGGGCGTGGGAGCATGCTGATTGTCATGCGAGCGTGCTCCAAATCTACCAGGTTACCTTTTGGATTTCTCGCACTCTCCGGCCTTGGCAATACGCGCGGAATAGCGCTCAGAACCTGGTAGTCATCTGCTTGTAATAGCTCATGCAACCAGTGGCTGTTCAGATAAAAATCACCGCCGGGCGCACCTTTTTCAAAACCCGGTTGGCGGTAAACCGGTTTACCCTCGTTGCGCAGTAAAAAGTAATTAACGGGGGCATCCAGCAACAGCATATTGGGTTCGATAGGTGCCTTGCGGCGGTGGCGTTGCACACGGCCAGCCAATTGAATCAACGAGCGCATGGACGAAGGCTCGGCGAGCGCCCAATCAGCATCCCAATCGCGCCCTACCTCACAAACCGGCGATGCGAGCACCATAAAAATATGGTGTTGCTCAGGTGTACTATCCAACAGCTGGCGTATTTCCGGCTGTTGGTAAACCGCCTCACCTTTATCGTCCCGGCGATTAAAAGTGTTATCCAGAAGGTTTTCGATAGCCGAACGCTGCACCAGTGGAAAGCGCGAGTGATACACACACAAATGAATCCGGGTATTTTCCGGCGCGCTTACGCTATAGAGCGCTTTTGCCACGGCTATTAGCGGTTCGATATTGGCCATGCGAACAATGCCAAAACTCACCTGTTTGCCGGTTATCGGGTCAGCCTCGGCATGGGCGCGGTGCAAGCGCAGACAACCTTCACGAATGACCCTGGCGAATTCGACATAAACCTGCTCACGCTGCCGGCTTTGAATCGCGAGAGGGAGTATTTCTGCCCGTCGCAACGGCTCGGCCTGCGATAACTCACGCACCCGCCGCGCTACAAATTTTTCGTGCTGTTCGGCAAAACTGTCAGGCTCGGCGACACTTGTCTCCTGAGCGTTAAATTCATCAACCCACAAACAGGGAACATCCAATACTTCCGGTGCAGCACCTCCGCTGCCGGTACGGTTTTTTGCATACTGCTGCCGACCTGCGCGATAAGCCATAAACATACCTTGCAGCAACGCCGGTGGCAGGGTTGCCGATGACAATACAATTCGAGCACCCAGCAGCCCTGCCCAGTGCACCAGCCGAGTGAGTGCGGGCAAATCATTCAGGTCATAATCATCCAGCTCATCGAGAATTAAATCGCTGCTCATCAGGCGTAACATCGGGGCAATTTGTCGCCCGGCACGCTGCGACTCTGTAGCGGGCACCAGATGATCAACCGTACATACCAGCATGGGTGCAGAAATGAGTTTACGAATATCGGCATTCGCCAAAGCGCGGGAGAGCAACGGATGGTCAGCACTATTACCTTCATAAAGCACATGGCTGTCTTCTTCGATCAGTGACTGAATAGAAGCTGATCCGGTTTGCTCCGCCTGCGCTTCATAATATTCAAACAACGTTCGGTTGGCTGAACCGCCGACTAAAATAGCCAGCTCGTCTTCATCCAAATGCAAATCGTTGCGATAGCTGCGGCCGGTTTGCAATGTGAGTGTGCGTAAACCTAATGCATAGGTAGCGCGCATCCCTAACTGAGGTTCTGATAACGCATAAAGGATGCGAGCATTCGCCAGGGTTTTGCCACAACCGGTAGAGGCCATATTAATGATAAAAGCCCCTTGCTCTCGCGCTCGCTCACGCATGGTTATTGCTTTATCGAAGGCTTTATCCTGCCAGGCAAAGCGGGAGTTACCGCTGCGTTTACGTAGCCCCCGGTGGTTTGCCAGACGAGGCAGGAAATTTTCAAACCCGGGCAGCGCATGTGCAATGGCGCCTGCGCCGTTAGCCACGCCCAGCAAATGCTCGGTTAATGTTTGATTGCGGCGACTCTGCGAAGTTGTATTGGCAAACAGTTTGTCATCGCTTACCAAAAAGCCGTGCCGCTCGCTAACAGGTTTGCCATCTTGCGCGAACACCAGGCCAGAATAGTGGTGATCGGATAGCATAAGACAGAGGCGTGACAGGTGCATAACATAGGGGTTATCCAGCCATTCGCCTGTATTCAGTCGCTGTAACTCCAGCAGGCGTTTGGCTAACCGGGCCGCTTGTTTTTGCCAGGTTTTATGCATCACCGGCAGCCTGCTGGCAAACTGCCAATAAGCTCTGCATTCAGCCAGTTCCGCAGGGCGAAATACTTCGTTCCAGCGGTGGTCGATATTGTTTAAAGGATTCTCCAAATAGCTCCGGGAGAACTCATCCGCCCGCGCGCCCAGCCATCGTTGAACCCCATTTTCCATTACCGGCACCACCGGCAAACGATGATGAGTAACGACTAACCAGCCAATAACTTTTGCCAGGGGCGGCAAGGCAGTAAAAGGGTTTGAGTTGGCGGCGTTGATGCCATCGCACTGGTAGCGCTCCGGAGCAAGCCAATCCTGCTCGTTAAAAGTCTCCGACTCTGTGAGACGCGTTAGCCAGACGTTGTCATCATCTGATCCCACGAACGCCTGAAACAACCGCAGCGATACCCATTCGTGTCGATAGAGATTTTTTTCCCGCCGCTGCCCCGCTAACCGCTCCTGAAAGGCAATACTGGCTTTGCCCAGATCGTGCAGCAAGGCTGCCAATTGCGAAAATAATTTAATGGCTTCCAATGTATGCCAATTATTTTCATCACCCGCGCGCAGCACGTTTCTTTCGGTGGTGTTGGTGGGTACGGCACCCTGGGTATTAAATTGGCGGGCATCTCCTACAACCCACATAAGCTCGCTGTAGTCTTTTCCGCGAATCCAGTGGCAGGCAACGGCGGTGTTTTTTCGTGCGGTTTTGCGCAATAATTTCCGCAATGTATTCAAACCATCTGTGGTGATGGCTGTTTGCCAGGTGCGATCGCCGCGCCGTTCGGCAAACTGATCCAGAATGCGCCGCGTTTCGGTTAATGCGCGCTTGCTGCATTGGGACACCAGCAATACATTCATTGGATTGCACCCACTTTTGCTGCGGTCGTGGTGGCAATGTCCTTTAGCGTGTCAATCATAAAATCCAGCGATTCACTGCGGGTTAAGGCTTCAATACAATTCTGTCGAAATTGCTGTTCCTCATCGCCACGCATCGCTGATAAGAATGCTTGCGGTAAAATAACGGCGTCTTTCACCAAGTCAGCCGCATCAAAAACCAAACCGCCACGCCGGGTTTTACCGTGCAACACGGCCAGGCCATGGGGCAACCCCAAAACCCAGGTGGCTGTAGCACCCAGGCCATAAGCCAGATAATTGCCATGATCCAGAAAGCGATTGGCTGGATCTGATCCTGCGCCCCGCTTGGCACGAGTGAAGTCGCCGTAGCTAACTGTGTCTACCGCCAATTTAAATAAGGCTTTACTGAGCCTGGCCTCTTCAGTCAGCAACATAGTTACATCGGGAATCGCTGCAATTCGCATAGCACTGTTTGCCACCAAACTTTCCAGACGCGCCAAATCCACCGAGAAGCCGGCGTCTGTCAGGGCTCGTTTTGCCCATTCTGTTTTCAGACGAGATAGCCGCGCCAATTGCAGCGCTTTCGCGGCAGCCAGGCGCAAATTGTCATCGAACCAGAACTTAACCCAGGCTTGCAGATATTCCGTAGGACGGTATTCACTTTGGGGAGAAAACCAGGCAACGTCAAAATCGACTTCGTTGGCCGTAAATAACGGTGTACCGCCTCCTCCACAAAAGCCCACCAAAACACCGGCTTTAGCCAGCTCTCTCATGGCAGCCTGAGTAATAGAGGTTTCGGTACCCAGCAACAGCGAGGTAGTATTTGCGATGGGGATATTCCAATAGAGGGATCGCTTACCTTCGTCAGTGACATATTCAACACGCCCACCATTTACAAGAATGCGGCAATGTTGCAGGTAATAGATATTGGCCCGCTTGGAATGGAGAATGCTTTTAAGATCGGATGCTGCGATATCGTCCATTGTTGTTCAGATCCTTTGTATTGTCTGGAAAGACAAATCGCCCGACTATTTAAAGGCAACCTGACTCCCGATTAACACCGGATAAGTAATGCACCTGTCCACCCCTGTGCAATCCAATGTTTTCCAAGCATACCAGCGCCGTCATCAAAATCAACACCATAAAAAACGCGCAGCCTCATGTGAGCGCTGCGCGTTTTTCGGTAAAACAACCGGCAGAGCCGGATTATTTGATGGTGCGAATTCCCACGGCTTCACGCACAGCTTCCAGCATGGGTTCGCTGTGTGCTCTGGCTTTTTTAGCGCCGGCTTGCAATATGTCTTCGATGTCCGAGGGGCGGGAGAGCAAGTCGTTGTAGCGCTCGCGTGCTTCGGCGATTTGTCCGTTGATCAATTCAAATAATTGTTTTTTGGCTTCGCCCCAGGCAATGCCATCGAGAAATGCCTGGCGCATTTCAGCGGTTTGTTGTTCGGTGGCAAAGGCTTGCCAGATTTGGAATACCGTTGAGCTGTCCGGGTCTTTCGCTTCTCCCGGTTCCAATAAATTGGTGACAATTTTATTGATGGATTTTTTGAGTTGTTTTTCCGGTAAAAATAACGGGATGGTGTTGCCGTAGCTCTTACTCATTTTGCGGCCGTCCAAACCTTGCAGCACCGCGACATTGTCATCCACTTTTGCTTCCGGCAACGCGAAACGCTCGCCGAAAATATGGTTGAAACGCCCTGCAATATCCCGTGCCATTTCGATGTGTTGAATCTGGTCTTTGCCAACAGGTACCTGGGTGGCATTGAACATGAGAATGTCAGCGGCCATTAACACCGGGTAGCTGTATAAACCCATGGTCACGCCGTAATCCGGGTCTTCACCGGCTTCACGGTTGGCATCTACGGAGGCTTTGTAGGCGTGGGCACGGTTCATTAAACCTTTGGCGGCAACGCAGGTAAGAATCCAGGAGAGCTGGGGAATTTCCGGTACGTCAGATTGGCGATAAAAAACCGCGTTGTCGGTATCCAGCCCCAGCGCCAGCCAGGTGGCGGCGATTTCGCGGGTGGATTGATCTACCTGTGCCGGGTCGTGACATTTGATTAGCGCGTGAAAATTGGCCAGAAAAAAGAATGACTCGGCGTTGGCGCTTTGGCTCATTTGAATGGCCGGGCGAATAGCGCCGACATAGTTGCCGAGGTGCGGGGTGCCTGTGGTGGTAATGCCGGTAAGAATCCGTTGCTTGCTCATGGTTCGCTTCTTATAGACTCAAATCAATAGAATAAAGCGGCACATAATACAGGCAACGGCAGGATTTGCGAACCGTTGGGTCGTTAGCGTTGTTCGCCCAGTAATTGGCTGGTCAGCGAGCCGCTATAGGCGTAAAACGCGCCCATGACCCGGTAGAGGTACCAGCCATCCTGAGTGCCAGCCAGCTCCCGAATGGAGTGCATGGCAAAGGTGGGCACGCCCACATCCAGGGTGCGCACACCCACTTCGGAGGCGATGACCGGGCCGATTGTGCTGCCGCAGCCCATGTCGGTGCGAGCCACAAAATTCTGCACCGGCACATCCACTTGCTGACACAACAAGCGAAACAAGGCGCTGCCATCACTGGTGCTGGCGTAGCGCTGGTTAGCGTTGATTTTGATAACCGGGCCGCGATTGAGTAACGGGCCGTGGTTTTCATCGTGACGATCGGGAAAGTTCGGGTGAATGCCATGAGCATTGTCAGCAGAGATCATCATCGACTGCTCGATGACCCGGGTGCGGGTTTCATTCTCCGGCAGCAAACGCTCCAGAAAATTTTGCAGCAACGGACCTTTGGCGCCACAGCAGGAGGCACTGCCCACCTCTTCGTGATCGGTACAAATCAATAAGGTCGATTGGCTGCCGTCGGCCTGCAACAGGGCTTGCAAACCGATAAAACAACTTAGCAGGTTGTCCAGTCGCGCACTGGCAATAAATTGCTCCCGCTGCCCGACTATTGCTGGCGGCTGGGTGTCGTAGAGGCTGATTTCATAATCGAGAATTTCCTCGGCATCCACCTCCGGATATTCCTGCTGCAGTTGTTGCAATAGCTGCTGACGAAAAGCCGGCGCTTTGTCTTCACCTTCCGGCAGTTGCAGCCATAAAGGAACGATATCGCGCTGGGCGTTAATACTGCGATTGTCATTGACACCGCGGTCCAGGTGTATCGCGAGGCTGGGAATCGTTACTACCGGCTTTTTTACATTGATCAAGGCGTGCTGCAATTTGCCGCTGCGATTGCGAAAAGAAACCTTGCCTGCCATGGATAAATCGCGGTCAAACCAGGGCGCCAGCAGCGCGCCGCCATACACTTCCACACCCAGTTGCGCGTAACCCATTCTTAACAACTCGGGGCGCGGTTTAACTTTCAAACAGGGGCTGTCCGTGTGCGCACCGACCATGCGAATGCCCTGCTCTGTCAAATTACCTGCGCCATAGACGAAAGCAATCAGCGACGAGTCGTTACGTGTAAGCACATAGCGCTTGCCTGGCTGCAGTTGCCAGGCATCGCCTTCGTATAAACGCTCAAAACCGGCATCCAGCAAAATGGCCAACAGAGAACCGGTAGCGTGATACGCGGTGGGAGAACTCTCAAGAAATTGAAGCAACTGCTGGTTAAAAGACGCTACAGAAGTATGGGATGCAGACATAATCAGCTACCTGAAAATCAGTAAATTATTGGCGGATACGCTGGCGTTTTTGCCAGGACACTTCATTGCGTAAATAGACGGGTTCGGCTTCCATCACCGGCAGCTGTTCACCGCGACGAAATTTTTCAGCGGCCAGTACCGCCATGGCAGCGGCATCGGGAAGACAGGTTAACGAAGGGTTGCCTGCCGGTAATACGGCCAACTCCGGATAGTGCCAACCCGGCCCGATAGCTGACAGCGCCGCAAGGTTCAAGGCCTGAACCTGTTGAACAACATCCGCTGGCGACATTACCGCTTCCGGAACCAGTGCTTGCGGCTCACAGCTGCCCGATTTGTATTGATACAGCGACCAGTAAACCTCATTCATGCGGGCATCCAGGGCAACCAGCAATGGCTTGCCAGCGCTGCTACTGCCCTGCCCGGCAAACCAGGCGTAGGCCATGCTTTCCAGTGTTGATACCGGGATAACGGGCAAATTGGCTCCAAACGCCAGTCCCTGAACAATGCCCAGGCAAATTCGCAAACCGGTAAAAGAGCCAGGGCCACGGCCAAAGGCAATCGCGTCAAGGTCAGACAGCTGATAACCGGTAGTGGCCAGCACTTCGTCTACCATCGGCAACAGCCGTTGGGTATGGCTTTTGGCGGCGTGCTCAAACAGGGAGGTAAGCTTGCCGTTGTCATTTAAAGCAACGGAACAGGCATCAGAAGACGAATCGAGAGCGAGAATCAGAGACATAACTATCGGATATTGGAAAATGAGCCGGTATTTTGCCAGATTCCAACGGGTCAAAACACCGATATCTTGTACGGCTGACACCGCAAGACGGTTTGGTTATGAATGGCCGAAAAACAAAAACCTTTAGCGCCGTGGTTAAACGGCGCTAAAGGTTAATTAACGACGACCGCGCTGAAAAATCAGGACGCGGTACGACGTGAAGGCTTGCGCCCGGCAGACTTGCGTGTTGCGGTAGCGGCTTTACGAGGTTTTGCTGCGGTGTCCGTCTTACGACTTTGACGGGTTTTGGTGGTAGAACCACCGGCCAGCTTTTTCTCCAGTTGCGCCAACTGGCTACTGGATTTTTTCTGTGCGGCTTTGGTTTTTGCCGACAGCTTTTTAGTCGCTGCTTTGATTTTTTTGGAGTCTGCTGCTGTACGCAGTTTTTTCCATTTGGTTTCAAAAGCTCTGCGCGCTTTTTCCAGATCGGCGTCAGCACGAGCACTCAGTTTTTCATGCAATTCCTGAAGTTTTTGCTTGGCAGATTCCTCAGCACTTTTGGCCGAATGCAGGGCTTTGCTTTTGGTCAGCGCCAGGCGAGCTTCACTCAATTTGCTGCGTGTCGTTTTGGCAGTGGCACTCAACTTATCATGAGAAATCGAAGCGTTTCTGGCTTCTTTACGATCGGCCGCACTGGCTGATTTGGTAGAGCGGGTTTTGGTTTTGGCAACATTCTTTTTGGATGCGGACAAGGCACGGGTATGCGCAGCGACATCCTTTTGCAAACTATCTACCAACGACTGTGCTTTTAACACACCGGGGTCAGTGATCTTACCCGCAGCGCGTGGTTTTGCAGCGGTACGCGTTGTGGCTTTACTGGTTGAACGGGTTGCCGATTTGGCAGCACTTTTTTTCGGGACAGGTCTGGCAGAGGATGAAGCGACTGTCGAACGCGTGGATACACGTCCTGATGAACGGGCGGTTTTTTGTGTTCCAGTGGATTGTTTTTTTGGATTCACTACTGCGTTGTCGACTTTAGCCATGTTTATTGCTCCGTAGTCATTAAAAGTAATACAGCACCGACAACAAAAAACATAGCACAGCTTTTAAATAAATCCCGTTGGTTATGGAAATTACTAAAAATAGTGCTATCTATTTCTATTTTTTTTCCATTAATACCACCGGGCACACATAAAACGGCGTTTTGCTGCCCTGAAAATTTATGCTTGCCGCAGGCGGCCTCATTTAGCCCGCTGAAAAAGTCGGGCAAAAAACTGCCGATGATTTCCACACAGCAACGACGTTAGCAACCTGACTATTTTCAAACACGGCGCTGATTTTTAACGGTGGGCAATGATGCGTTAACGAAGAAAAACCGGACGGAATTTTGTTTTTGAAAGAGCGATTGCAAACCGCCGTCAGTGTCGTGCCCCTGGCCTTAACCTGCTCGCCTCTACATGCCGAATTACCAGTTTGGAAATGGCTACCGCTCAAATTGGCTGAATGGGGCAGCAGCGCATCCACTTTACCGGAAAGCATTACCTCAACCTGGCCGCTTCATAAACCCGAAACGAATCACCCGGCAACCAACCCTGCCGGTTTGAGCAACAGCCTCTGGAAAGTCTTCCGATTGGCCATTACTATCTCCGCCATTGCGAAAAACCTCCCCCCAACAGCCGGATTTTTCAGTAGAATAGCGGCGAAATTGCCTTTTTTATGGAAAACAGTAATGACTGATGCTCAAGTAGACGATCTGAACGTGGTTTCCCAGGAGTTGCTTATCTCTCCTGACGCGTTGAAAACAGCGCTGCCCCTGACAGAAACCGCCCGCAAGGTAGTAACTGAAGGTCGCGAAACCGTACGCAATATTCTTGATCGCAAGGATCCACGCATTTTTGTGGTGATTGGCCCTTGCTCCATCCACGACGTGGATGCAGCCAAAGATTATGCCGGGCGACTGAAGAAACTGGCGGAAGAAGTCAGCGATACCATCTACGTCATTATGCGCGTTTACTTTGAAAAGCCACGCACCACGGTTGGCTGGAAAGGCCTGATCAACGACCCCTACCTGAACGATTCTTTCAAGATTCAGGAAGGCTTGCACATTGGTCGTAAATTGCTCATTGATATCGCCGAGCTGGGCTTGCCTACGGCAACCGAAGCGTTGGATCCGATTTCTCCGCAATACCTGCAGGATTTAATCAGCTGGTCTGCCATTGGCGCACGCACTACCGAGTCGCAAACCCACCGCGAAATGGCCAGTGGCCTTTCATCGGCGGTCGGCTTCAAAAATGGTACCGACGGCGGTTTGACCGTAGCCATCAACGCGTTGCAGTCTGTATCCAAGCCACACCGCTTTCTGGGTATTAACACCGCTGGCCAGGTTTCTATTGTTCATACCCGCGGCAACGCTTATGGCCACGTGGTATTGCGCGGTGGTAACGGCAAGCCGAACTACGACTCGGTGAGCGTAGCGCTGTGTGAGCAGGAGCTGCAAAAGGCGAAGCTGATTCCTAACATCATGGTCGATTGCAGCCACGCCAACTCCAACAAAAATCATGAGCTGCAAACGCTGGTGATGGAAAACGTGGCGAATCAGATTCAGGAAGGCAACAAGTCTATTGTTGGCCTGATGGTAGAAAGCAACATCGGTGCTGGCAGCCAGAGCATTCCTGCTGACCTGTCGCAACTGAAATACGGCGTATCGGTAACCGATGCCTGTATCGACTGGGAAACCACCGAGCGCACCCTGCGCAAGATGCGCGATACCATCAAAAACAGCCTGGGCAACCGCACCTTTGATTGATTCAGTAAAACGATTCTCAAGGTAGCGCCCATAAAAAAACCCGCCAGTTACTGTGCGGGTTTTTTTATGGGGTTTGTATCAGGGTTTCAATGCTGTTTTGGCAACCTGGTCGCGGATGTAACTGACCAGCGCTTCGCTACCCTCTTTGAGCGGTATCCCTTCGGGCACTTTGTGAACGTGCCAGACGACATCCCACTCCAGATATTCCCCTGCTTTCAGCGAGGTTAATGGGCCCTGTTGTTGCAACTCCATTGAGCTTCGCTCAGCACCGACGAATAATTCAATTTCGCCTTCGCCTGGCGCGGTTTTGGCAACCGGAACATCCTCGAATTGCTTGATGATCAGATAGCCTTCATTGACGTAGGCCAGCCAACCTTCGCTGCCATCGGCCATCAATTTGTGATGGTCTTTTTGCAGGTTTTGCATGTTGTACTTTTGCCAGACGATGCCATCACGCTCAACCACCGGCAATAAATAGAAGATACCGCTCTGGTAACCCTCTTCGCCTTTCGGGTAAAGCGTAATACCACCGGGCTTGAGACGGGTGATTTCCCACGGGGCTATTGAGCGGGTTTCCTGGGAGTGGTTGTAAATGCGGTAGTGAAACCGCAGGGCTTCGGAGCCGGGAATAACACTGAAACGCTTGCTGATTTTGAAACCGGTACGGGGGTCTGTCTGGCTGGCGAAGAGCAGCGAGTCGGCATCTACTGTAACTTTATAGGGTTTGCTGTCGTGTGCTTCGATGGGTGGCCAGCCCCAATCACTTTGCGGGCTACTCCAGAATACGCCGCCCCACAAAACATTGCGGGCCGGGTCCTGGGTTTTCATTAATTCGTGGCCGTTGTATTTGAGCGACGCCACACGTCCGCCGATCAACGGCTTCAAACCAAGCTGGATAGCACCGTGCTCAACAACAAAATCATTACCTTGCTGCATCACGAACGCAGGCGGGGTAGCCGTGTTGTGCGACACAGACAACTCCAATCCTGATTGATCGCACCCTGTCACCAACCCCGCTATTAAAACCCCCAGGAGCCAGCATTTTGCCTTCACCATTGGGAACCTCGGTTGCACTCGTCCACACACTTTTTTTTGATATCACCCACGTTAAAACTTAATACCCGCATTTCATATGTGTTAAAGAGTGTAACGGTTTTCAGGAAAGGCGGCCAACCGGCACCTAGTAAAGCAATGTAAATAATTTACGTTGAAATTCAATGGCCAAAGGGTCTGCTTTACCCAGCGCTGCAAGGATATCCATATAACTTTTTTTCGCTCCGCCCTCGGAAAAATTGCGCTCTTTTTTCAAAATATCGAGCAACAACGACAGCGCCTGGCGGTGCTCACTTTCCTGATGACACTGCAACGCCAATTGATAAGCCAGCGACAAATTGGCCGGATCGGCAGCATAAGCTTGCTCCAGAGCCGCAAGCTCGGGTGTTTTCTGCGCCTGCTGTGCAAGATCCAGTTGCGCCAGCACCTGTTCGTACAAGGCATCACGCTCGGCAAATTTGATGGTATCGAGCAGCGCTTTTGCTTCGTCGATGCGCTTAAGCTCAATCAATGTTTGCGCTAACAGGCAGGCGATTCCCGCCATGTGGGAAGATTCTTCGTAAACCTTTCGTAATAAAGGTAAAGCGCCCTGATAGTCATTAGCAGAGATTAACGCTTCTGCCTCTTGCAAGGTGGCCTCCCAGGCTTTGGGCAGGTATTTTTGTAACAGCTCCCGCACCTCAACTTCCGATTTTGCACCGGCAAATCCATCAATCGGCTGACCGTCTTTTATCAGGATAACGGTTGGCAAACTTCTCACCCCGAACTGGCCGGAGATCATGTTTTGCTCATCGGCATTAACCTTCGCCAACAGAAAAGCGCCTTGATATTCATTAGCCAATTTTTCCAGAATCGGCATCAGCGCCTTGCAAGGCGCGCACCAGTCAGCCCAGAAATCGACAACCACCAGGCGGTTGAAAGATTCATCGATTAATAATGACTGTGCGTTATCGAGGGTAATTTCAGCGATTTTTTGCATAACAGAGGTCCTGCCCGAACAATGAAAATATCAGAAATAGAGGTTAAATATGGTGCCCCGCTCAGGGCATTTCCAGCAGTGAAATACTCACCGTAGCGTCTCCGGAAGATACGTACACCAGCGACTCGGAAATGGTAACCGCCCATTGCATGTTTTTTTCTACCAGCGCCACCAGCGCTTGCAATTCTTCAGCAGCGAAATAATGCATGGTGACTTTGGGCATGGCCGAAATGGCATCGCGTTGTTGCTGCCACCAGATATCCATACCACGGCCATAGGCAAACACTTCTACCGCCACCGATTGGCTGGAGGCTTTTTTCAGGCGATCTACCGACGGTTGCCCTACTTCGATCCAGTTAAGGATGCGGCCATCATCGGACTTGCACCACAATTCCGGCTCTTCCGGGGATGACAACCCCTTATTAAATACCGGTCGTGCCGTTGCGTTAAAACAAAACGCCAGCAAACGCACCACCATCCGCTCGAAGGTTTCCGAGGGGTGCAAGGCCAGGGTGAGATTCAAATCGTCATAATAGTGCCGATCCGTATCGGAGAGCGTAATATTCGCTTTATAAATGGTCGCTTTTTCGGCCACAATAGTTTTCCTTTCGATTGAATCATTTCATGACCGACATCAATAAACCGATCATTGCCAATTTACACGCAACGCACACCGGGCAAACAGCGCTGGACTTGCTGGCGACTACCGGCCTTTCCAAACAACGTATTAAAGACGCCATGAATAAAGGCGCCGTGTGGTGGAAGCGCAAACAAAAAACCTTGCGGCTGCGTCGCGCTACGCAACCTCTGGATGAAGGCACTCTGGTACAAATTTTTTACGACGCCCAGGTATTGGCACGCGCACCGGAAGCACCGGTATTACTTGCCATGCACAAAACCTACAGCGTTTGGTACAAACCGCACGGGCTGCTTTCACAAGGTTCGCAATGGGGCGACCATTGCAGCCTGTTGCGTTACGCCGAATTGCAACCGCCGCGTCGGCCCTGTTTCCTGGTGCACCGTCTCGATGGCGATGCCGCCGGTTTGATGTTGATTGCGCACACGCCTGCGGCGGCGGCACAACTTTCTGCGCTGTTTCAATCGCGCGATCTGGATAAGCAATACCAGACCCGTGTCGAGGGCCAATTTCCTCTTCAACCGGCGCTGGTCACACTGGACCAACCGATTGACGGCAAGGTCGCGATTACCCGCGTGTCGCCGTTTAATTACGACCCAACGGGGCAAACCACCCTGCTGCTGGTAAAAATTGAAACGGGCCGCAAGCACCAGATTCGCAAACATTTATCCCAGGCGGGTTTTCCCATTGTGGGTGACCGCTTGTACGGCAGCAACATTAAAAGCGATCTGCAACTGCTGGCCTGGCGACTGGCGTTTCAGTGCCCGGAAACTCGCCGACCGGTGGTCTACCAGCTTCCTTCCGAACTGCAATATTTTGTGGCTGATCAAGCCCGCTTTGTGTGATCCCGAAAATTAAAAAGGCGCCATAACAATGGCGCCTTTTCATAACCAAGGCCGGACTTATTCCGGACGCATGTGCGGGAACAACAGCACGTCGCGAATAGACGGCGCGTTGGCAAACAACATCACCAGACGGTCGATACCAATGCCCTGCCCGGCGGTTGGCGGCAAACCGTATTCCAGCGCGCGCACAAAATCGGCATCGTAATACATGGCTTCGTCGTCACCGCCGTCTTTGGCTTTTACCTGATCCAGGAAACGCTCTGCCTGATCTTCCGCATCATTCAACTCGGAGAAGCCGTTAGCCAGCTCACGGCCGCCGATGAAAAACTCAAAGCGATCGGTCACTGCCGGGTTGTTGTCATTACGACGCGCCAGCGGCGATACTTCGGTCGGGTATTCGGTAATGAAGGTCGGTTGATCCAGCTTGTGCTCAACAGTTTCTTCAAAAATTTCGGTGTGGATTTTGCCCAGCGGCGTGCCGGCTTTGATTTTCAGACCAAGACGCTCAGCAACCTGGGTAGCACCTTCCACGCTGCTGATTTGCTCAGCGGTTACGCCCTGGTTGTAATGCAGGATGGAATCAAACATGGAAAGACGCACGAATGGCTTGCCGAAATCGTATTCACTTTCCTGATATTTCAATACGGGGTTGCCGGTCAATTCGATACACAGCTTTCTCAACAGATCTTCTGTCAGATCCATCAAATCGCGGTAATCGGCATAGGCCTGGTAGAATTCCATCATGGTGAATTCAGGGTTGTGACGGGTTGAAACACCTTCGTTACGGAAGTTACGGTTAATTTCGAACACCCGCTCAAAACCACCAACCACCAGGCGCTTCAAATACAATTCCGGCGCAATACGCAGATACATTTCCATATCCAGCGCATTGTGGTGTGTCACGAAAGGACGCGCCGAGGCACCGCCAGGAATAACGTGCAGCATCGGGGTTTCAACTTCCATAAAGTCATGATCAATCATGTATTGACGGATAAAGTTGATGCATTTGGAGCGCATGCGGAAAGTGTCACGCACTTCCGGGTTCACAATCAGGTCAACATAACGCTGACGGTAACGAATTTCCTGGTCACTCAGACCATGGTACTTGTCCGGCAGCGGGCGCAGGGATTTGGTCAGCAATTGGAATTGCTCAAGGTTTACGTACAAGTCACCTTTGCCGGATTTGTGCAGCGCGCCGGTTACGCCGACGATATCGCCGATATCCCACAGACCCCAACTATCACGAATCACTTCCTGCGCGGCTTTGTCTGCGTACAACTGAATGCTGCCTACACCGTCCTGCAATACCAGGAAGGGACCGCGTTTAGCCATAATACGGCCGGCAACGCTGACCTGATGACCCAACGCTTCCAGCTCTTCTTTGGTTTTTTCACCAAAGGCATTTTGCAAATCGATACTCTTGTCAGCACGACGAAAATCATTGGGAAACGCGTTTCCCTTTTCACGAATCGCGGCCAGCTTGCTGCGTCGCTCGGCGATTAATTTGTTTTCATCCTGCGTTAAAGAAGTTTCGTTGCTCATAATGCTCACTGACAATAGCGGTTAATAAAAAGTAAATTCGGCGCATTGCCGACAGATTACAGGCCTGCTTTGAGGCTCTCGACGATAAACTGATCCAGCGCGCCGTCCAGCACGGACTGGCAGTTACTGGTTTGCACACCGGTACGCAAATCCTTGATGCGGGAATCGTCCAGCACATAAGAGCGAATCTGGCTGCCCCAGCCAATATCGGCTTTGTTGTCTTCCATAACTTGCTTTTCAGCATTGCGCTTGAGCATTTCCTGCTCATACATCCGCGCCCGCAGCATCTTGTAGGCTTTGTCGCGGTTGGCGTGCTGGGAACGTTCGTTTTGACACTGCACGACAATACCGGTCGGCAAGTGGGTAATCCGCACCGCCGAGTCGGTTTTGTTGATGTGCTGACCACCGGCGCCGCTGGCGCGGTAGGTATCAATACGCAAGTCGGACGGGTTGATGTCAATTTCAATGTTGTCATCAATTTCCGGGGCGACAAACACCGAACAGAACGAGGTATGACGGCGGTTGCCGGAGTCAAACGGTGATTTGCGCACCAGACGGTGCACACCGGTTTCGGTACGCAACCAGCCAAAGGCGTATTCGCCTTCGTAGCGGATAGTGGCGCTTTTAATACCGGCCACGTCACCTTCGGAAACTTCTTCGAGAACGGTTTTGAAACCCTTGGCTTCACCCCAGCGCAAATACATGCGCAGTACGATTTCGGCCCAATCCTGGGCTTCAGTACCACCGGAACCCGACTGAATATCCAGATAGGCGTTGTTGGCGTCCATTTCACCGGAAAACATGCGGCGGAATTCCAGCTGTTCCAGCTGGCCTTCAAGACGACCGATTTCAGCGGATACATCATCAACACTGGACTGGTCGTTTTCTTCAACCGCCATATCCAGCAGTTCGCCGCAGTCGGCAACGCCGGTTACCAGGTCATCAATGGTTTTTACCACGCCTTCCAATAAAGAACGCTCACGGCCCAGGGCCTGCGCACGCTCCGGGTTGTCCCAGACATTGGATTCGGCAAGTTCCAGCTCTACTTCTGTCAAACGTTCTTTTTTGACATCGTAGTCAAAGATACCCCCTAAGCACACGGGTGCGCTCGGCGAGGTCTTTCAGGGTATTTAATAGCGGGTTGATTTCCATAGGGTAGTCATTTAACCAGAAAGGTCGAAAAATTCAGACTCCGGCAAACAGGAGTCAGGCAGCCGCGCATTCTACATGACTTGCCGCCCCGACTCAAAACACCACTTTCTAGGGTAAATACCGCGCAAGATTCGCTCAAAAAACAACCAGAAAATATACTAAAAGTCAGGCGTTACAACTTCATACAAAATGGTATCCGGACATCTTTGGTATTAACCGCCTTAATGGAGAATTCTTATCGCCTCTGTTTTTGCGGCAACAACCCTGCAGAACGCCGGTTAAATGGAGGCTCGAGTGCTCTGGCAGATCATCAAAAAGCCTGAAAGCCGGCTGATCAATTGCCCGGCAAAACGCTGTATCAGAAGGATGATTGAAATTAACATTCAGCACGTTTTACGGTATGCTCTGCCAGCTTGGAGTATTGCTCATACTGACCAGCCGGGTCTGGTACATCTTCTTACAAGACGCGAAAGAATCAACAATAACCAATCGCGGAGACCGCTGTTTAGCCCGGTAATTTATGCTGAATCATTTAATACGATTTATTCTGGTCGGCGGCAGCGCCACCCTGCTGCAATTTGCACTGTTGTTTGCCTTCGTAGAGCTTTTTCATCTGCATGCGGTTTTGTCGTCGGCGCTGTCATTTGCCTTGTCCGCCGTTTTCAATTATCTGATGAATTATTACTTTACCTTTAACAGCTCCAAATCCCATGCAGAAACGGCAGGAAAATTCGTCGTGGTGGCCTCGTTGGGCTTGCTCATCAACTCCGGCACCTTCGCGTTATTACTGCCGCTGGTGCCCCACTATCTGATTGCCCAAATTGGCGCGACGATCATTACCCTGGGCATCAACTTTTTATTACATAAAATATGGATATATCGGAGTTAACGATGACCATCAATCAACCCTCTTTGGCGGTAGTAGTGCCTTGCTACAACGAAGAAGAAGTTCTGCCAAAAACCCTGTCGGTGTTGTTGGCACTCTTGTCCGACCTGGAAGCCAAACAAAAAATCAGCAGCGCATCACGTATTTATTTTGTCGATGACGGCAGTAAAGATGCTACCTGGGCACAACTCGAACAAGCTGCGGCGGCTTATGATGAAGTGGTCGCTATCAAACTCTCGCGTAACAAAGGCCATCAAAATGCCCTTTACGCAGGTCTTTGCACCACCACCGAAGATATTATTGTCAGTATCGACGCGGACTTGCAGGATGATCCGAAGAATATCGAATATATGGTGGATGAGTATTTAAAAGGTAACGAAGTCGTTTACGGCGTGCGATCTGCGCGCCATACCGATACCTTTTTCAAGCGTTTCACCGCCGAAGGCTACTATCACGTCATGAAAAAAATGGGCGTCGATCTGGTCTTCAACCACGCCGACTTTCGCCTGCTGTCGCGCCGCGCTCTGGATACACTTCAACAGTACGACGAGTCCAACCTTTTTCTGCGCGGCATCGTTCGCGAGATAGGTTTCAAATCATCGGTTGTTGAATACGAACGTCAGGCGCGAGAGGCCGGCGAAAGCAAATACCCGCTGCGCAAAATGCTGTCCTTTGCCTGGAAAGGCATTACCGCTTTTTCAACCATGCCATTAAGAATGATCACGGTGCTGGGTTTGCTATCCGGTTTTGTATCTTTCTTTTTGATGGTATGGGTATTGGCCGTCAGATTTTTCTCGGACGATGCCATGCCAGGCTGGGCCTCAACACTGTTGCCACTGCTCTTTATCGGCAGCGTGCAATTATTATGCATGGGCATTATCGGCGAATATTTATCAAAAATTTACGAAGAAGTTAAGCGCCGTCCCAAATATCACATTAGCGACATTGTTAAAAAAGAAAACAATAAATCCGATTTATGATCAACCCCGTGAGAGGGAGCGCCACTGTGAGACGGCGCTCCAATGACAAACAGACAGTTAACCGGGATGTCTATTAAACGGCGTAACAGGCTCGCGACAATGATAAAAACAACTCCCTCCGCAGAGAGCACCGGGCAGATTTTTTTGAAAGAGCCAATGCTGCCTCACGCTCATTCTGAAAGAAATGTCTCCACCCTTTTTCATTGGTACATCAGTGGTGCGATATTACTGAATTTGCTGATGATGTTTTTTGATGGGCATGGCGGCGATCTGGGTTTTTGGAAGGACTGGGTAAGGCAGCTGGGCACCCATGGCTATGGCCAATTCAATGGTAACTATCCGCCCGGCTACGTGCACTGGCTTTGGCTGACCGCAAAAATGTATACGTTTTTGCAAATGCCTTTTGAAATCAGTCCGTTTTTAAAATTTACCACGCAAATACCGGTGCTGTTGGCACACCTGCTGCTTATCGCCATTATTTACCAACTGCTCAAGCGCTACGCCGTCAGCCGCACACATTTCCACCTTGCCATGGCCCTTACGGCGTTTAACCCGGCGCTGCTACTGGATGGCCCGGTGTGGGGTCAGATTGATGTTATACCCGTAGTACCCGCTCTGGCGGCGATTTTAATCAGCTGTCATGAGCGCTGGCGCATCTGGGCTTTTCCGCTTTACTGCACGTCTTTGCTGATCAAATTCCAGATGATTTCTTTCTCGCCGGTGATGGGAATTGTTTTTTTGCGCCACTGGAAAACGCATCTGAAAGGTGGATTGCTCAGCCTGCTATTAATTCCATTGGCATTCCTCCCCGCCCTCGTGACGGGCAATGGCATACGGGCTTTTGAGCTGGCTTACATTGAGGTGCTTAATCAATACGGCCGCACTACTATGGGCGCGGCCAATATCTGGATTTTGCTCACCGGCAATGCCACGCCGGACACCCTGGTTCTATTTGGTATATCACCGGATTCTTTTTGGGCACCACTTTTTACCGCGCGCCGTTTCGGGATGATTTGCTTCGCCATCACCATTATCAGCCTGTTTCTGCATGCGGTTTATTTATTAGCCACGGGAAAATTTCCGAAAGAAACACAAGCTGCTGCCAGTCGTTTGCTCTTTTATGCCATCGCTTGCGCTACCGCCTTTTTTACTTTTTTACCGGCCATGCATGAGCGTTACATCATCCCGGCGGTCATTATGTCTCTTGCCTATTGCGCGATAACACCGGGGCGTCTGCTTGTGCCGCTGGCGCTTACTTTTATTTCCACATTTAATTTGTTAATGACGCTGGGTATAAAAACGTCGCATATGTGGCCGGTTATTTCCTGGTTAATGTTGGCCACCTGCCTTTACATTATTCTCGAATGCTTGTTGCCCCGAAATGCAAGGAAGGTAATCTCCAACCTGTTTGAGAAGGTGGCAACACTGCCCTGGTTGTCTGCCTGGGTTTTGGTTATCGCTCTCAGCTGGAGCGCGCACCTCCTTTATCAGCGCAGTTACACGCATGTTGCGGCCTTGTCAGACAATCAAAAGCTGCTCACCGAGTACACGCCGGTGTTTCAAAAGCAGGATTACGGGCACCTGCAAATTAATAAAAGTATTAACGGCAACCCGTTGAGTGTGGGAGGAAAACGTTATGCTACCGGATTCGGCACTCACGTTAATTCCGTCATTGACTTTGAGTTACCACGAGGCGCAACCCACCTCACCTTTATTGCCGGCGTAGATAACGAAGTTGAAACAGCCCAGGTCAGCTTTCAGGTGTGGGGCGATGAGAAGGAACTCTGGCGCTCACCGGTTCATTATGGGTCGGAGAAAAACCTGCAACCGGTTGAAGTGGATATCCGGGGGATTCGTCGACTAAGTTTGCGGGCCAATGCCCTGAAAAGCATCAGTGCCGGACATGTCGACTGGGTTAACCCGGTGATTACGTTCAGGAATGGCAGCAACCCTGAACAACCTTGATAATCCGCATAACATATAGAAGCACGGACAGTCATTTTATGAAATTAATGAAATACCGCCCCTGGTGGATCACTTTCGCACTGGTGCTACTCAGTCTTTTTGCGCTGATGCAAATTGCCACCTTGCGGGACATAACTCTCGATAACGCCAGACTTTCCATCAATGGCGGCGCCAGCGAAGTGATTTCACTACCGCTGAAGCGCAATATTATTGGCGAGTATAGCGTTGAGGTAAGCATCTCACCGGCAGCGCTGGCCTCAAGAAGCGTGCAGATTATTCCGGATGATCAATTGCTGTCGGTTAGTCTGAATGGCGAGGCCATTTCCCTGCAGGAGTTTTCTCCGCAGCAGTTACGTGATTACACCCGCGGTATTGCGCTCAAGCTGCCGCAATTAAAAACCGGGCAGGAAAACACCCTGGTAGTTCGGGTACTGAATAACAGCAACCCGGCTGGCCTTGATATCCGCCCCTTACCGGACGCCAACATCACCGCATCGATTTCAGTGGCGCTGGCACTGGCGATGATGGCTTTCGCGTTAATAAGACATCTGCCCATCAGCCGAGGGCAAACGCTGTTACTGGCCGTCAGCCTGATAGCGTCGCTGGTTTATTTGTCTCATACATCGCCGTCAACCAGAACCTTTGATGTGTACGAAGGCGGCGGGCATCGTGACTATATTGAATATTTGATTGAGCATAAAGTAACGCCGCCGCCCGGCGATGGCTGGGAATATCACCAACCACCGGCTTACTATCTGATAGGCGCAATCAGCAAATCGGTATTGCCGTTGGCGCCCTTGCATGGCGATTACTGGGGGCAGTTACTGGCACTCTGGTTATGGACGATTTTTTTAGTTGCCAGCCTGGCAACGTTACGATTGGCGCTACGCAAATCAACGCTGGCATTGATAATCGCCAGCCTGGCGTTGTGCCTCTGGCCGTCCGGTATTATTCACAGCATTCGTATTGGCAATGACCTGGCCATCTACGCCTTTTATGCACTCGCCTTTTTCTACTGCTTGCGCTGGTGGCGAGCAAAAGCAACACCGGATTTAACCTGGGCTTGCCTGTGGGCCAGCCTCGCCCTGCTCAGTAAATCCAACGCTCTGGCAGTGTGGGGTGTTATTGGTGTTTTGTTATTAGTGCGCATTGTGCACTTATGGCTGCGCCGCCAACGCAACGTCAACGCCATAAAAACCATTCGACATTACATTCTGATTCCAGGGTTGATTTTCAGTTTGACGCTGGTCGCCAACTTTGGCGATAACGTTTGGCATTATGTGCAAGGTACTTCCAATGACTGGCTGTTATCCAACGTCAGCGATACCATTCACCCGGGGTTAAAAGTCGCCAACCAGCCGGCCAATTATTTACTATTTGATCTGGCTACCTTTATTGAAAAGCCGTTTATCAGCACCTGGGAAGACCAGTATGGTCGACAATATTTCTGGAATTTTGTATGGCGATCCGCCCTTACCGCAGAATTCTTTTTTTATGGCAAGGGCATGGAAATCTGGGGGCTGGTCAACGGCGTTTTATTGCTGATGATGCTGAGCGGCATAGTGATTTATGCGGTTCAGCGTAATACCTTGTTGAACGGCGGACAATGGAAGCGTGCGTTTATGCGAAACTTGCCGTGGGTGTTTGCGCTGATTCTGCCGTTCCTGTTATTGCTCGCCTACCGCATTAAAGTCCCCTTATCCTGCAACACCGACTTCCGCTACATTTACCCGGTGCTATTGCCGCTGGTGTTTTTTTCCTGTCTGGTATGGCGACAGTTTCCACGCTTCAAACTTGCCTGGATACCCGCTACCGGTATGCCGTTGATTGGCCTGTCAACCCTGGTTTGGTTAGCGTTGCTATGAAAAAAATCCCTGTCAGTTAACGCTGGCAGGGATTTTTCGAGTGGGCGCGGTTAACCCGGCAAATGACTGACCGATTAACCTCAGCTTTCCAGACGCTTCTTCTGTTTTGCTTCCCAAACGGCGACACCGTACAGCTCCCATTTACGCTGTTTCCATCGCCACCACTTGATGGCAGCTCTGACCATCTCATCGGCGATCGCGGCGATCAACAAACCGTATATGCCCATTTCAAAAGGGATGGCCAGCACGTAGGCGAGCGGTACGGAGAACAGCCAGATTACCGCGATGCTCGTTAGCGAGGTAAAAGTAGCATCGCCCGTTGAGCGCAAGGCGCTGCCCAATACAATGTTGGCGGTGCGACCGGGCTCGGATAACATTGCCCAGAAAAACACCCATGCACCCAACGCCAGCACTTCCGGATCATTACTGAACAAACCCAGCACTTGCTGATTGAACAACCACCACAACAAGGCCAACACACTGGTGCCAATAAAAGCCACCTTGAGGCTTTGCCGCAACTGCAAATCGGCAAGATCAAATTCCTTGCGCCCTACCCGCTGCGCAATAATAGCTTCGGTTGCCATACTGAGCGCGATAGAAATCATCAAACAAAATAGAAAGGTATTGTAGGCATACACCTTTACCGTCAAGGTTAAAATACTCACCTGGGCGGCGATCCAGTTCAAGGCCATCATGTTGCCCTGAAACGACATGGGCTCAAGAATAGACGGTGCGGCGATACGGCCGACCGGCTTTAACAAACGGCCAAAATTGCTAAACGCATATTTCACCGGCAAGCGAATGCGCAAACGGAAATGTGCCACCAGCATAACAAACATAAAAGTAATAAATGCCGAGATAACGCCGGCCAGCGCAACGCCTTTAACACCGGATGGCGGAATACCCATAAAGCCGAAAATAGCGACGCAGTTACCTATCAAATTACAAACGAAGAAAATAATATTGCTGATTGAATTCCATTTCGGTTCACCATAAATATTGAAAATGGTTTGGTAAATGGTACGGCAACCCCACAACATCACCAGCCAACCAATAATGCCCAGGTACTCATGCGCATATTGTTCAACGTCATCAGATAGCGGCATCTGTGATGCCACCCAGGGGCCGCCGAAAATCAACGCCAGTGCCGCTACAATGCCGAGCACAAATACCACGCAGGCATATACAACAATCGTCGCGTTGGCGTTTTGATAATCGTTGGTGCCAATGCGTTGACTGGCCACGCCAGCACCGGCAAAGGCGGTGATGAATAATAAAGCGTTGGCGACAAAAATCAGTGGCGTTATAGCGCCCACTGCGGCAGCCGCTTTGTCAGATACGAAGCTCAGAAAGAACATATCCAGCAAAGGGATGGTGTAAATCACCGCCTGATCGATCAGCATGGGTGCACTCATGCCCCAGAGGCCTTTGTCGAGCACACGACTTTTGGGTTCACTGCGCATGAAAACCTCACAATACGCACGATAGAAAAGCGTAAAGCCCGGCGACAATCATTGCAGTAATCGTCGCCGGGCTCTTACAGGAAGAGTAAAAATTTACGGATTTGGCAGAAAATTTTAACTGCCAGAAAATTCGATGGTGGGCAGACGCTGGCTTTGGTCAATACACTATCCGATCAGCTGTCGGATTTACCCTTGCGTCTGCTCCGGATGGCTATTGTACTCAGCTCGCCTCTCGCAACACAATTCCCGGCGGCGTTTTAACAACGCTGCGGCAGCTCCATGCACCCAACGAGCCTACCAGTAAAGCGCCTACTACCGGGCTGATCAGCCAGAAAATGTAATGCGGGCTGACCGGAATTTCCAGCACGTAATGTTGCAAACTCAGCAGCAAAATCTCTGCGCCGAGCACCGCAATCAAACCGGCGAGAAAACCGATCAGTGAAAATTCTGCCCACACACTGCCGACCATAATGCGCCCGGGGCTACCCAAAGCGCGTAGCAAACCCGCTTCCTGCTTGCGGCTGTCGAGGCTGCTATTTACTGCTGCCATCAACACCAGAGCGCTGGCGACAAGAATGAGCCATAACACCAGTTGCACACCATCGCTGACATGCTGCACCACCGAGCGAATCTGCGCCATGATGCGGTCCAGCTCAATCACCAGCATGGTGGGATAGTCGCGCAGCAGGTCATTAATAAACGCCTTGTCTTCGGCGGGTAAAAACAAACTGGTAATAAAGGTTGGCGAATAGCTTTCCAGTGCGCCCGGTTCAAAGATAAAAAAGAAATTGGGTTTCATGGAGCGCCAGTCGAGACTGCGGAAGCTGGCAATCTCTGCCTCCATGGTTAATCCACCGAGCGAAAAAGTCAGGCGGTCGCCGAGCTTCAAACCGGCGCCCTGCGCCATTTCCACTTCAACCGAAACGCCTGGCAAACCTTCCTGCGTTGCTTGCCAGCTGTCCCACCATTGCCCTGCCACTACGCGGTTATCGTCGCCCAGCGTATCCGTCCAGGTGAGGTTGGCTTCGCGGGTAAAAACATCGCGGCTGCGGCGTTGCTCGTCGGTAACAGATTCGCCATTCACTTCTACCAGGCGACCGCGCACCATAGGATACAACTGCTCACGCGCATATTGCCGCTGATCAATAGCCTGCTGAATAGGCTCCACATCGTAAGGGGCTACGTTAACCAGAAAATGATTGGGAGTATTTTCCGGCAGTTGGGTTTGCCACTCCTGCAGCATGGAGGTGCGCACAATGACCAGCACCAGCAGCAACATCAATGCGGTGGCGAAAACCACCAGCTGAATCAGGGTTTGTTCTTTATGGCGTTGCATGGTGCCAATGGCAATGCGCCAGATACTGCCACGCCGGGCGGTCATCTTGCGGCCAAGCGCCAGCATTAACAGCGAAATCACGATCGCCACAATCACAATGCCCACCAGCCCGGCGCTGACACTGGCGGCCAGCCAGTAATCGCGGCTGAATAGCAAGATCAACACCAGCACCGCCAATGCCGCCATACCGACACGCCAACCGGTGCTCGCCGATTGCACTTCAAGATCGCGACGCAAAATACGAATCGGCGGAATGGTGGGCAAAAACCACAGCGCAGGCAAAGCAAAACACACCAGACAAATCAAACCGCTGACAAAGCTGATCCAGTAAGGATAAAAACCCGGAGGCACCAGCGCTACGTTGTAAGCCTGTTGCAAACCTGCCGCCACGCTTTGCTGCACCAGCTCGCCAATCAGCAAACCGGGAATAGCCGCCAGCGCCGCCAATAATAAAAGCTGTTGGCCATAGATCGCCCTCACCCGACGCGCTGACATGCCGAGGCTTTTTAACAAAGCGACCTGATCAATATGCCGCCGGGAAAATTGCTGCGCAGCCAAAGCAATGGCAACACCCGCCAACAGCACACCAATGACCGCAGACAACATTAAAAATTGTTTACCGGTATTTAAGGTTCTACCGAGGCCACGATTGGCCGAACCGGCGTCGACAATGCGTTGGTGCTCACTGAGCAAGGGTTTGATGTTCTCCAGCAACGCATTGACCGCAGAAGTATCACCGGCAAGTAGCCACTGATATTCCACCCGGCTACCGGGCTGCACCACACCGGTTGAAGCGAGGTCATCGAGATTCATCAGCACTCTGGCGCCCATAAAACTGAAGGGGTTGCCGCTATCCGGCTCGCGGATCAAAACCCGGGTCACCCGAAAATCGCGCTCGCCAATAGAAATATCATCACCGGCTTCAATATTCAGCAGCGGAAACAGGCGGGAATCCACCCATACCTCGCCCGGCGGCGGCGCTGCTTCAGCGATACGGATATCCTGCGCTTTTACGGCAAAAGGTTTGTCGCTGATTTCAAGCGCGCCGCGTAGCGGATACTCTGGCAGCACCGCTTTTACAGACGCCAGATGCATATGGTCGCCAGCGTGCACCATGGAAGAAAAAACTACCGCATCACTGTGTTGCACCGCACGGTTGTCGGCGAGCGCATGCCACGCCGTATCAACCGGATGCGAGCTGCGCACCAGCGAGTCGGCACCAAGCAACATATTGCTTTCGCGCACCAGCGTGCGATCCAGTCGATCGGTAAAAATTGCAATGCTGCTGACCACCGCAACCGCAATAACCAGCGCTGCTGCCAGCAAACGTACTTCGCCACTGCGCCAGTTTCGCCATAATAATTTTATTGCCAACATATCAACCCGTCTCCTTTGGTGTCATCTGGCTCAGACAATTTCGCCAGCGCTGAGCACGATACGTCGCTGACAGCGCTCTGCCAGACGTTCTTCGTGGGTGATAAGAATCAATGTGGTGCCCTGGTCGCGGTTAAGATCAAACAGCAAGTCAGCAATTTTGGCACCGGTGGTGCTATCCAGGTTGCCGGTAGGTTCATCGGCAAATAATATTCGCGGGCGGCTGGCAAAAGCCCGCGCAATGGCAACCCGCTGCTGCTCGCCACCGGACAACTGTTTGGGATAATGCTGCACGCGCTGCGCCAGACCCACGCGGTCAAGAAATTGCAGGGCAAGCGTCTTCGCGTTATCAACGCCATGCAGCTCCAGTGGCAATAAAACATTTTCCAGAGCCGTGAGCCCGGGCAGCAGTTGAAAAGATTGGAAAATAAAACCGATATTTTGTGCCCGCACCGCTGCCCGGCCTTCTTCGTCCAGACGGGTCAGAATTTTTCCATTCAGCACCACCTCGCCACTGTCGGGCAGATCAAGCCCGGCGAGAATACCCAGCAGAGTGGATTTACCCGAACCGGAGGAACCGGTGATGGCGACCGTTTCACCTTGTGCTATGGTGAGAGATATGTCTTTCAGGATGGTCAGTTCACCTTCGACAGTTTTTACCCGCTTGCCTACCTGTTTCGCTTCAACCATTGCTGCCTGAGACATACCACACGCCCTTGTCATTTGTTCAGAAAATTTGATGCCCGTTTCGGGTAATATATCAGGGTCTGTTCGCCCTGTTTAACCATGAACGCTTGTTGACACTTCTTTACTGCAAGCGTTCCGGGGTGTTCTGCCACTGTAGCTCCCAAGCCAACACATCAAGACAGGATTTAACCTTGAAGCCTTATTTATCACCACGCCATTGGTTACGCCGCTGCTGTTTTTTACTGCTGTTATTGCTGCCCTTTCAGGCACACGCCAACAGCCCTGTGATCCTGGTGTTGGGCGACAGTCTGAGTGCCGGTTACGGTATTGATATTCGCGAGGGCTGGGTCAGCTTGCTTGAAAAGCGCGTCAAGGATGAAGGCTACGATTATCAGGTCGTCAACGCGAGCGTCAGCGGCGAAACGGCTGGCGGCGGACTGGCAAGACTGCCCGCCTTACTCGAACATCATCAACCGGTGATTGTGGTATTGGAACTGGGCGGTAACGACGGCTTGCGCGGTCATCCGGTTAACATTATGGAGCGGCAGCTGAATAGCATTATTGAAAAAAGCCGCGACGCCTCCGCAGAGGTTTTGTTGTTAGGCATGCACATTCCGCCAAACTACGGCAAACGCTACACCGAACAATTTCACAATACCTATGGCAAGCTGGCAAAAAAACATAGCTTGCCGCTGGTAGATTTTTTTCTTGAAAATGTAGCGACCGATGCTTCATTGATGCAACAGGATGGCATTCATCCGGTGGCAGCGGCACAACCGGCCATGCTGGAAAATATTTGGCCAGCGCTGAAAAAAATGCTGGATTGATAATGGAGATCAGTAGCTACTGATTCTTCCTGCTGCTACGCCCCTCATCGGGCATCTTGTGAGTTTGGTATCAGGCCGCGCGCACCAAAACCGATGAGTCCGGGGTGACTCGTCGGCGCTACAATCGGTGTTACAATCGATTCCACAAAGAGGTGTCATGTATTTTTTGCAATACGCACGTCAGACGACCATGCTCTCCATCACCGCCCTACTCTGCCAACGCCTCAATATATTCCACCATCAACTGCACAGTTTGTTGACCACGAAAGGTGTTCACGTCCAGACGATACGCCAGCCTGGCTTTTTTAATCATCGGCGCCGGCCAAATTGCTCTATCAATATTGAAGGCAATCGCATCCAGCCGTTGCTGGCCTTGCGCATCCGGCGATAACACCAACTTTAAATGTTTCTCGCCCACGAGGCGCTGTTGCAAAATAAAAAACTCACCATCAAACAATGGCTCTGGAAAATGTTGCCCCCAGGGGCCAGCTTCGCGCAGCTGGCTGGCAATATTCAAATTAAAATCACCCGGCTGCAAATCACCATCACTCACCAGAACCGCAGTTAAATCATCTTCATCCAGATGCCGACGTACTTCTTCGTCAAAGGCTTTGGAAAAGGCATCAAAGTTTTCACGGTTTAGCGTCATACCAGCGGCCATGGCATGACCGCCAAATTTTTGCAGCAAACCGGAATGTTTGGCGGCAACCGCATCCAGCGCATCACGAATATGCAAACCCGGCACCGAGCGTGCCGAACCTTTTATAAGACCATCGCCTGCATCAGCAAAAATAATCACCGGACGGTGGTAGCGATCTTTCAGGCGCGACGCGAGAATACCGATAACGCCCTGGTGCCAACAGTCGTCAAACAAACACAACCCCCAGGCCAAACTGGACGCGTCCTTGTCTTCCAGCTGTTGCAACATTTTCAACGCTTCCTGCTGCATACCGCTTTCAATAGCTTTGCGGTCACGGTTCAGACCATCCAGCTCCATCGCCATTTCTTTAGCGAGATGTTCATCATCGGTGAGCAAACATTGAATCCCCAATGACATATCATCCAGCCGCCCCGCGGCATTCAACCGCGGGCCAACAATAAAACCGAGATCACTGGCAACCAGTTTATCCGCCTGTCGCCCCGCCACTTCCAGCAACGCTTTAATGCCGGGGCGGGCAAAACCGGCGCGCATGCGCTGCAAACCCTGCGCGACCAGAATGCGGTTGTTATGGTCCAACGGCACTACGTCAGCGACCGTGCCGAGCGCCACCAGGTCGAGAAAAGAAGCCATATTCGGTTCAGCAATACCACTCTCTTCAAACCAGCCCATTTGTCGCAGCTCGGCGCGCAACGCACTCATCACATAAAAGATAACGCCGACACCGGCGAGGTTTTTGCTGGGAAAATTGCACCCTGGTTGATTGGGGTTAACCAGGGCATCGGCGTCGGGCAATACCGGGCCGGGCAAATGGTGATCGGTAACCACCACGGCAATGCCCAGCTCTTTGGCAGCATTAACGCCCTCAACGCTGGCGATACCATTGTCTACCGTAATAATTAAATCCGGATGGGATTCGGCCGCAACCGCGACAATTTCCGGGGTAAGGCCGTAACCGAACTCAAACCGGTTGGGCACCAGAAATTCCACCTGCTGCAAGCCCATGGCGCGCAACGCGAGCACCGCCAATGCAGAACTGGTGGCACCATCCGCGTCGAAGTCACCAATAACCATCACTCTCGCCTGAGCGACAATGGCATCGGCAATAATATTTACCGCTTCGCTCATGCCTTTGAACTGCGGCTTTTGCAACAGCGACAATTGATTGGTGAGTTGAGTTTTATCCGTTACGCCTCGCGCCTGATAAACACGTTGCAGAAGGAGCGGCATATCTGCACTCAGCGGCGCTGCATTAACCAGTGGACGGCGGCGAATAATTTTTTTCATAACTTTCCATCAACAATAATTCGACCATAAAAAAACGCTGCCCGGCACGACACCGGAGCAGCGTTTTTCAAATAACAAACCCGGCCAGCAATAAATCAGGCGCGCACATTGCTCGCGATGAATTGTTGCACGCTGGCGAGATCTTGCGGCAGAACGGAGAATTTCTCTTCGCGTTCAAACAAGTCCTGCATATGGTGCGGCAACGCAGGATCTTCTGCCTGACCGGCTTTACGAACCGCTTCCGGGAATTTCGCCGGATGCGCAGTAGCCAGACAGATCATGGGAATATCCTGACGGCGGCGGGTTTTACGCGCAGCTTCTACACCAATGGCGGTGTGCGGATCCAACAGATATTCCGTGCGCTCAAATACTTCGCGAATCACATCAATGGTCACGTCATCGCTAACGCCATAGCTGGTAAACAACTCGCGGGCACGGGACAGCGCTGATTCTGCCAGCGTCATGGAACCGGATTTGAAATCGTCCATCAATTGACGAATGGCATTGCCGTCGCGATCGTACAAGTCAAACAACATACGCTCAAAGTTGCTCGATACCATAATGTCCATGCTCGGCGACAAGGTATGTTGCAACTGGTTTTTGCTGTGGTCATTGCTGCTGATGCAACGGTGCAAAATATCGTTGCTGTTGGTCGCAATCACCAGCTGATCAATCGGCAAGCCCATCTTCTTCGCCAGATAACCGGCAAAAATATCGCCGAAGTTACCGGTTGGTACAGAGAAGGCCACGTCGCGGTGCGGAGCACCCAATGCCAAACCGGCATAGAAGTAGTAAACGATCTGCGCCATGATGCGCGCCCAGTTGATGGAGTTAACCGCAACCAGTTGACGCCCCTGCGGCAGGAACGATTGATCACCAAAGCTGGCTTTCACCATGTTCTGGCAATCGTCGAAATTACCTTCCAGCGCAATGTTGTGTACGTTGGCGGCAATGACGGTAGTCATCTGGCGGCGCTGAACGTTGGACACACGGTTGTGCGGGTGCATGATAAAAATATCGATATTGTCGCAACGGCGGCAACCTTCGATAGCCGCTGAACCGGTATCACCGGAGGTTGCGCCCATCACCACCACTTTCTGGTTGCGCTTTTTCAACAGGTGATCAAGCAAGTGACCGAGAAATTGCAGCGCGAAATCTTTAAATGCCAGGGTTGGGCCCTGGAACAATTCCAGAATCCACTCGTTGTGCGCGGTTTGCACCAGCGGTGCAATGCCGTCATGACGGAAAGTGCTGTAAGCATCGTTGATGATTTTTTTGAATTCATCATCGCTCAGGGCACCGGCAATAAAAGGCTGCATTACCTTGAAGGCCAATTCCTGATACGGCAAGCCGGCCCATGAAGCAATTTCTTCTTTTGAGAAAGAAGGAATGGTTTCCGGTACATACAAACCGCCATCCGGCGCCAGACCGGTTAATACAACATCTTCAAAACTCAGTGCGGGAGCCTGTCCGCGGGTGCTGATATATTTCACGCTGTTTCCTGCTCAATGTAATAGGTGATGGAGTGTTGTAGTGCCAAACCGTAAGGGGCCGGCACTACACTCAAAATTACTTCAACGATTCCAGACGAATACGCATAACCGGAGCGACAATGGATTCCAGCGCTTCAATTTCACGCAGAGCCGCTTCGAGTCGTTTTTCCTGGACGATGTTGGTCAACAGGATTAACGGAACAAACAGCTCGCCATCTTTCGCTTCTTTCTGAATCAGTGCTTCAATACTGATGCCGGAATCGCTCAGAATGGTCGCCACTTTCGACATTACACCTGGCTTGTCTTCTACTGACATGCGCAAATAATAAGCGGTTTCTATCTCATCGATAGGCAGAATCGGTTGTTCGGTGACAAAATCATCACCAAAACCCAAATAAGGCACGCGATTTTCAGGGCTGGCGCTCAAGGTGCGTGCTACATCGATGATGTCAGCAACAACCGAGGAACCGGTAGGTTCTGCACCTGCGCCCGGGCCGTAATACAGGGTTGGGCCAACCGCATCGCCCTTCACAACGATGGCATTCATCACACCATCAACATTAGCAATCAGACGCTTTTCCGGGATAAGGGTCGGATGCACGCGCAACTCGATACCTTTTTCAACACGACGGGCAATGCCCAGGTGCTTGATGCGGTAACCCAGCTCCTCGGCGTAAACCACATCTTCGGGGGCAATGCGGGTGATGCCTTCGGTAAATACTTTTTTAATATCCAGCGGAATACCGAAAGCCAGTGAAGCCAGAATTACCAGCTTGTGCGCTGCATCAATCCCTTCTACGTCAAAAGTCGGGTCAGCCTCGGCGTAACCCAGCGCCTGGGCTTCTTTCAACACGTCGTCAAAGGCACGGCCTTTATCGCGCATTTCGGTGAGGATAAAGTTGCCGGTGCCATTGATGATGCCAGCCAGCCACTCAATGCGGTTGGCAGCCAGGCCTTCACGCAAGGCTTTAATAATAGGAATACCACCTGCTACCGCCGCTTCAAACGCGACAGTGACGCCCTTTTCACGGGCAGCGGCAAAAATTTCGTTACCATGATGTGCAATCAAGGCTTTGTTGGCGGTGACCACATGCTTGCCGTTGGCAATCGCTTTCAATACCAGATCTTTAGCCACAGTGGTGCCGCCAATCAGCTCGACAACTATGTCGACTTCAGCGTTATCAACCACTTCAAAAATATCGCGGGAAACGCGCAGACCGGCGGTGTCACAACGGGCATTATCGCGGCGCGCACCAATGTGAATAATCTGAAGTTCACTACCGGCACGGGCATTAATAATGGCGGCGTTGCGCAACAAAATGTTCACAGTGCCACTGGCTACGGTACCAAGACCGCAAATACCTACATTTACCGGTTTCAACATCAATTCCTCACAATTGCAATAGCGTCAGAAGTTAGCCCAAAAAGGCCAGCAACATTACTGAGCAGATTGAACAGTGTCAATCCGCCCGGCGATGGTTTAAAGGATGAAGGGATTAAATACCCAGCGCTTTGGCCAGATCCGCAGGTGGCAGATAACCTGGCAGCAGTTTCCCGTCAGGGAACCAGAGTGCCGGCGTGCCGTTTACACCCACTTCGCCACCCAGTGCAAAATCAGCAGCAACCGGGTTGCTATCGCACAAGGCAATGGGTACAGATTCCTGATTTTTGTAAGACGTCAGGGTTTTAGCCGGATCTTTTGAACACCAGGCGGTGATCAATTTATCAGCAGACTGGCTGGGAATACCCGAGCGAGGGTAAGCAAGATAACGGATTTCGATACCCAGGTCGTTGTAGCCCGGCATTTCTTTGCCATTATCGTTGTAGGTATGAATTTGACGATGCAACAAGCGGCAATAACCACAGTCGATGTCGGTAAACACGTAAACAACGGCTTTTGTTTCACCCTTCGGTTTGAAGGTGATGGACTGATCGGCTTTTACCGAGGCCAGCAGACGCTTGCGCTCTTCAAGAATATAAGGATCTTCAACGCGGGAAAAACCGTCGGCATCGATAGAAAAAATTTCACCGGCAATAAATTTATCACCGGTTTCATTAACGTAAAGCACCGGGCCACCAGGCACTTGTACCTGATACAAACCGGGGATGGGCGACGGACGCGGCTGACCAAAGGTAATTTCCGGACGGGCCTGTTGCAGGCGCTCAAGAATGACAGCCTCCGGTGTTTTTTTGGAAACCAGTGAACCGGCAGCGATACTGCCATGAGCAACAGACAAACCGGCTGCAGCAAAGGTCAGCATGGCAAGGCATTTTTTTAACATAGAGTTTTCCACCGTAGTCATACCGCTTCAACAGTTCACTGTCGTCGCGCTGTTCACATTACCCACGCGGGTGATGTTCTGCATGCTGTTCTTTCATTCGGGCAAGAGCAACATGCGTGTAAATTTGTGTTGTCGACAAATCTGTGTGGCCCAGCAGTAATTGTACCACCCGAAGATTTGCCCCATGGTTAAGCAAATGCGTTGCAAACGCGTGTCGCAAGGTGTGCGGCGAAAGCGGTTTGCTAATACCGGCAACACCGGCCCAATGCTTGATGCGGTACCAGAAAGTCTGGCGGGTCATGCCCTGTCCGCGCGTACTGGGGAAGACTATCTCATCCGGATTATTATGCAACAGTATTGGCCTCGATTCACGCAGATAGCGCTGTATCCAGGCGGCCGCCTCCTCGCCCATAGGCACAAGACGTTCTTTATTACCCTTGCCCACAATGCGCACCACATTCTGCCGCAGGTTGATTTGCTGCATGGTCAGCCCTACCAGCTCACTGACGCGCAGGCCGCAGGCATACAATAACTCCAACATTGCCCTGTCCCGCAGCCCTACCGGATCATCCAGCAGGGGTGCCAGCAACAGATTTTCAACGTCCTGCTCGCTTAGCGTGTCGGGCAAATGTCTGCCCAGGCGCGGATTCTGTACCAACGCCACCGGATTATCCTGAATGCGCTCTTCGCGAATCTGATAGCGGTAAAAACCCCGAATACAGGATAAAAACCGCGCGGTAGAACGGCCGGAAAAACCTTGCTCATGACGATGGGAAAGGTAGCCAAGGATGTCCGCAGCCGTCACCTTCAGCAACACCAGCGACTGCCCATCCAGCCATAACGCAAAAGATTTGAGATCGTTACGATAGGATGCCTGAGTATGCGCCCCCAGCCCTTTTTCCAACCAGAGCGCATCAATGTAGCGATCAATTTCCCGACCATTGACCTCGGAGAGTACCGCACCTTTATCCATAGCGTTGATCAAGTAGAAAAATGCCGAGTATATGCGAAGGCGCAACCGTTACCGATTTTTATTGAAAAATAATTACCGGCAGTCAGGCATGAAAAATAACCGCAAACCACTTCAAGGCTTGCACAGCAACACACGAATACTCACCGCCCTGTGACCATAAAAAAACCGGAACAGTTTCCCGTTCCGGTTTTTTTAATTCAAACAGGCAAACTGCTCTGATATCAGGACAGTTTTTCCTTGATACGAGCTGCTTTACCAGTCAGGTCACGCAGATAGTACAGTTTGGCTTGACGAACGTCACCGCGACGCTTCAGTTGCACAGCAGCGATTTGCGGGCTGTGAACCTGGAAAGTACGCTCAACACCAACACCGTGAGAAATTTTACGCACGGTGAAAGCAGAGTTCAGACCACGGTTGCGTTTTGCGATAACAACCCCTTCGAACGCCTGCAGACGCTCACGACCACCTTCTTTTACTTTTACTTGAACAACAACGGTGTCACCTGGAGAAAATTCGGTAACTTCCGTTTTCAGTTGTGCATCTTCCAATGCCTGAATAATAGGGTTCTTGCTCATTGATATACTCCTGGGAGTCTATAGCTTCACAGCTAGAGTTTGTCGTTTTCAAGGTCGCGACGATAATCCGTCAGCAGCACCCGCTGCTCCTCGGTGAGTTCTATTGCTTGCAATAAATCCGGCCTTTTCAGCCAGGTTCGGCCTAGCGCCTGTTTCAGGCGCCAGCGTCGAATATGCTCATGATTGCCCGACAAAAGTACTTCGGGCACACGCAAACCCTCAAATTCTTCAGGACGCGTGTAGTGCGGACAATCAAGCAATCCATTGGTAAACGAATCCTGCTCGGCAGATTGTGCATGATTCAGTGCGCCCGGCAGTAATCGGGTTACTGCATCAATCAACACCATCGCCGGCAGCTCGCCACCACTTAATACGTAGTCGCCAACCGACCATTCTTCATCGACAACCGTTTGTAGTAACCGCTCGTCAATGCCTTCGTAACGCCCGGCTATCAAAATCATATTCTGATAGCCGACCAGACTGGTTGCACCGGCCTGATCCAGCGTTCGCCCCTGAGGGGACAAGTAAATCACAGTGGCCTGCTCACCCGCCCACTGTTTTGCTTCCTGCACTGCATCACGCAACGGCTGCACCATCATCACCATACCGGGACCACCGCCGTAAGGGCGATCATCAACCGTACTGTGGCGATCAGAGGTGAAAGACCTCGGGTTCCAGCAGCGTATTTGCACCAGCGAATGTTTCACCGCCCGCGCTGTAATACCATGCTCAGTAATGGCGGAGAACATCTCCGGAAACAGCGTAATTACCGCTATTTTCAAAGAGTTCGCCTCTCCAGGCAAGCTGCGCGTTATATCCGCCCCCGATTGTTCCGTTGCATCATTGTCCTGCGACAATTAAAACTCCGGATCCCAATCAACAATCATTTCACCGGCAGACAAGTCAACCGATAAAACAAACTGCCCGGGCACATAGGGAACCCACCGCTCACGCTGGTCAAGGCTGGCCTCATTCGGCGCAACCACCAACACATCGTTGGCACCGGTTTCCAGTAATCTGGCTACCTGACCAAGACAAATGCGCTGACCATTCTGCTCGCTGAAAACCGTTAATCCTTCCAGCTGGCTCCAGTAGTATTCACCGTCATCCAGTTCTGGCAGAAAATCACGCTCTACAGCAATGTCGACGCCGGTATAGGTGGCGGCAACATCGCGATCATCTACACCCTTTATATGCGCGACAAACGCATTGCCATGGACACGATAATCGTCAATTTCAATTTTTTTAACGCCATGGGCAGTTTTCAACCACCAGGGCGTAAAGCTGAACAGATCTTCGGTGATCTCGGTAGACGAGTGAATTTTCACCCAGCCTTTAATACCGAAAACCGCCGTGATGCGTCCGACATTAATAAGATCCAGTGGTTGGCTCGTAGACATCGGACGCTCGGAATCAGGCAGCTTTCTGGCTTTGTTTAACCAGTTGCGCAACGCGCTCGCTCAGCTGTGCACCCTGGGAAACCCAGTGTTGCAGACGCTCCTGGTTAACACGCAGGCTTTCTTCCTGACCACGGGCAACCGGGTTGAAGAAACCAATACGCTCGATGAAGCGGCCGTTACGGGCGCTACGGCTGTTGGTTACAGTCAGGTGATAAAAAGGACGAGCTTTGGAACCGCCACGTGACAGACGAATAGTTACCATTGAGGTTTTCTTCCTGTATTTAAAATGTAAGTGTTTCTTCCCACGGGAAGAATCCACGGTGTTAAAAGGGTTATCCGTACATGTGCATACGAAAGGCGCGGTATTCTAAGTCAAAGGCAATGTTTTGTATAGCCTTGCTGCTAACCGCCGAAAAACTACACCATATCTTTGAAACGATTGGGTAAATCCAGCGCAATCGGGCGCTCGAAACCGGGCATCCAGAAGGCATCTGTTTCAATGCGGATAGCACTTTCATCGATCAACCGGTCACCGAATTGATAGATGGTGTCAAACTGCCCCTGATCAGCCCGCTGCAAGTAAGACTCTACCTGCTCACGCACCCTGGCACGCTTTGCATGGTATTCCGCCAGCTGTTGCCCGGAGTAGCGGCGCGCCAGCATGCGCTCCACCACGGTGGGTGCCAGCACACAAGCGGTTGCATTATTGCCGCCAAAACCTTTGGAGTTCAAAAAAGCCACTTCCAGCGGGTTTTCACGACGATCGAGATCAGTTACCGGTATTTGCAAGCGATCTGCATGCACATCGCTTGCAACCCGATCAATGGTTTTGATACCAGGCAGCACCCCGTACCGGAATACGCCCAGGGTAGAAACCAGCTGCTCGCCACTGGCTACCGCCAGCGAGTGCCCTACATAAGCCTTGACCGCAGCAACCGGCCACTGCTCTATGCCAAACACCTCTGCCACCCGATCAAAAATATGCGATTCAGTGACGCGATTTTGTGGCGTACTGGAACCGTGCGCCTGAATAAACGAGCGATGCTTCACCACCTCGTCACCCACAATGGCGCGAGCGGCAGCAACGGCTTTGGCCATGGTCACATAGTTACCCGGGCCAGGCGCAGAGATGGATTTTTTAAAACCGTCAGCGTTGATAAAAACATCGCTGATGGCGCCATGGATATCAGCGCCCAGCTCCAAGGCCAGTGCATCGTCCATCAACACAATGTATTGCGAAGACTCGGCAATAGTGAAGCCGCAGTTTTCGCCGAAAGGACGACTGGTGCGGCGCGGATCAACCTCTTCCACCTCATCCAGCTTTTTCAATTTTTCTTCGCTGGCCAGCGCACCCATGGTCGCATAACCATCAATAATTTCCGGCAGTATTGGCGCTTCCGCGTTACCGACCACAGCAACACGGCAACGACCCGCCACGATATCTTCTACCGCGGCCCGCACGTTATAGAGAAACGAAGCGCAGGCACCGGCGATAGCACCGGTATGCCCCACACTGCCCAGAATATAGGCGTTGATAAAGTCAGCTGGCATCGAGTTAAGCCCCAGCGGGCATTGCTTGGTGCTGACACGCCCGCCCTTCAACCGGGATTGCAGCAAACCGCCAAAACCGTTTTCATCCATCTGGCTCATAACATTACTGGCATACACAGCAACTTCATCCGGACGCACCGTATCACTGATAACCTGCCAGTCGATACCAATGGAGCGCACCGCATCCGAGGCCCCAATAACCGCCAATTGCAAAGCACGCGGATGAAAGTGGGCGTTATAGAGTGCTGCAGGATCAAAGCCTCTGGGAAGCTGGCCAGCCGATTTAACCGGCATATCGCGGTAGCTATCCAGCTTGACCGACACAGCACCCGCCACCGTTACTCGCAGGCGGCCACTTTCCAGGGTTTCCACCTGCCAACTGGCAGGCACCGGCTCCGGGAGGTCACGACGGGACAATTCAAAAACCAGCGGCGCATCACCATTGGAAAGCTCGGCATTTTTCTGCCAATGGCAGGCATCTACATCGAAAAATGTTTTCTCAATACGGCGAACCAGGGTGCCATCCAGCACCTCGGCGGAAAAATTTTCCACCACCTGAGCGGGTGTTAATTGCGGATGCTCGGGCGAGCTGTAAATAACGCCGCCCTCATGCTCCTGAGCCGTTACCAGCCCCATCATCACCGCCAGAGCGACAATGGTTTTTTCGCGCTCTTGCGGCTCGAGACTTTCCAGGATCATGCGGCGGTAGGATTGATGACCGGAACTGCGCCCGGCCGCGCTGAAACCGCCGAATCCAACAATAACCGGCAGAGGTGCAGCAGAAGTTTGTGACATGAATATGACTCCGGAGAGATTTTTACTTCAATGCGCGCAGTGTAGGCTGGCAAGCCACCCTTTTCATGGGCAAAATAGCCATTCTTAATGGCAATCAGGCCAAAAGGTGTTTTTATGAGCGCAACAGGCAACCCTGTCCATGTCAGTTTTCTGCTTTGCGAAAATATGCTGACTACCAGCAACACACTCCCCATGGAAATGCTCCTGGCTGCCGAAAGCTATGTAAACGCACGCGCCATGGAACAGCATCGTCACATTGTTATTCAGACCATTGCACAGGAGAGCACGCCAATCACCAGCCGCACCGGGATGATCTGGCCAGCAACACTCACCCTGGAGGACAACGCAAAACATGATGTTATTTACATACCGGGACTCTGGAGAAACCCGCGCCCGATACTGCAAAAGCACGGCAAAACCCTGGAGTGGCTTAAACAGCAGCATCATAACGGCAGCATTATCAGCGCGGTGGGCACCGGTTGCTGCTTTCTCGCCGAAGCCGGCCTGCTGGATGGTAAAGCCGCCACCACACACTGGCATTATTTCGACCAGTTTCAGCTGCACTACCCCGCCGTTCATCTTAAACGGCAGCATTTCATTACCCAGGCAGGCAATCTTTATTGTTCGGCATCCATCAACTCGCTGGCAGACCTGACGGTATATTTTATTCAGCGGCTATTCGGAAAACCGGCAGCCAGCCATGTGGAGCGGCACTTTTCCCATGAGATACGCCAATCTTACGAAAACAGTGTTTTTTTTGAGGAAATTCACAACCGCCATCCGGATGAGGACATCATCCAGATTCAAATATGGATGCAGGATAATTATGCACGGGAAATAACCCTGGGGCAGATTGCCCAGCGCTTTGGCATGAGTATTCGCACGCTGAACCGGCGCTTCAGAGGTGCGACCGGACAAACACCTATTGAGTACCTGCAGGAAATTCGAATCCATATCGCCCGCGACCTGCTGAAAACCAGCAACCTAGCTATATCGGAAGTTGCCGACAAGGTCGGCTACCAGGATAGCAGCCACTTTAACCACCTGTTCAAAAAAACTTTTTCAGTCACCCCGGCCGCTTACCGGAAAACCGTACGGGGCAAATTATTCAGCTCCAAAAACAACGAAAGCCCATAACCGGAGCTATGGGCTTTCGCGTTGTTGGCGTGGTATCAGAAAAATCAGGAGCGGGTTGGCTCCACCGCACCCTCTATCGCTTTTGTATTCACCCCGATAGGAATCTGGCGCGGCTTCATCGCCTCGGGCACTATGCGCTGCAAATCAATGTGCAACAGGCCATTTTCATAATGTGCAGCCTCAACCTGCACATGGTCGGCCAACTGGAATCGCCGCTCAAAACTGCGTGCCGCAATGCCCTGATGCAGATAGGTACGTTCTTTGGTATCTGCTGCCTTATTGCCGGAAATCTGCAATGCATTCTGGTTGGCTTCGATATTAATTTCTGTCGCATCAAATCCGGCGACAGCCATGGTAATTCGATAACGGTCTTCGCCCGTCAGTTCAATATTGTACGGTGGATAGCCAGGCTGGCTCGACTCATTGTTGGTGATGTTATCCAGCAAACTGGCCAATCGATCAAAACCGATGGTAGAACGATAAAATGGAGAAAAATCAAAATTACGCATAACGCTATATCCTCATTCGAGCAATATACAAAAAGCCGATCATTCGATCCGGCAGTTAACGGCTCTCATTTGAGCAACCGTACCTATGAGATGAGGATGACCGGAAGCTTTTCAAGAGCAGGAGCGTTAATAATTTTCAAAAAAGTTGCTATAGATTTTATTTTTATTAAGAAAGCTACTTAATACGATATAGATATATAGCCACAGCTGCCAACCGCAGTTCAACTTCCTCCTCAAGCCGCAGAGCCAAAGCCTTTCCGCATTGCCAAGCGGCCTGTTCCCCGGAAAAATCTGGCACACCAATCTATTGATTTTTAAAAAAATCATGCTTGATCATTAAAAAAAGACCTTGCTATTTTTTTTAGAAACACCAATATAGATAACGAGGGCTGCAAAAAAAGGGAAGCATGATAACCCACATTTTTTACAGCTTTTTTACAAACGTTAAGGAGGTAATACATGAAGCCTGCAGTCGACGTTATTTATCGTGATCTGGACTCGTCCGCCGCACTCAATGAAGTTATTAACAAAAAGGTAGAGAAGCTAACCCGCTTTAATGACCAGATTGTTTACAGCCGGGTGATACTTGACTCTCCTCACAACCACAAACACAAAGGCAAGCAATTCCGCGCTTCCATTGAGTTGGATATACAAGGCAAACCCCTGGCTATTACCCAGGATGACGAATCGATCCATATTGCCGTCAGAGAAGCATTCCTTACCGCCGAGCGACAGATTAAAAAGGTAACCGCGAAACGCAGAAGCAATCGCCTCACCCACTAAATTACTAAATTTCATGCAATAAAAAAGGCTCCCAAAGGAGCCTTTTTTATTGCCGTAAAATTAATTACGCGCCTTTTTTATCCTGAGCCAAACGCTCGGACATTTTTGTAATCAGTGAATTCAAATTATTCAGTGATTGCAAGTGTGCATAAATTAATTCAAGACCATCTTTCTTGAATAATTCCAATGCAGCTTCATCAGAAATTGCTTTCAGTTTTTCACGCTTCACCACGAAGAAACCGGTCAGATTCAGATTGGATTCTTCATGATCTTTGAAAGTGATGTTGGCTTGCATTGGCTCAAGCAGATCCAGCTCATGCAAACGGGCGCAGAAAGATTTGGTCATCTCGGCGCGGAACTGATAGTCCTTCAGGAATTCAATAACGTCTTTCAGGTGCTGGGTTTGTTCGCCACCTTCTTCAAACAGGCGCTTGCCGCTTGAACCGTCTTTGTGAACCGCTTCGCTGTCTTCATCAACACACACTGCCAGCGTTTCTGCACCCGGGTCACCGGCCAGCACGAACGGATAGCGACGAATAAATGCAGGAACATAACGAAATTCGGAACGGCCATTGCCGTCAACAAACAAATTCTGGCCAGCTTTCAAACCCAGCACAGCCAGCGGCAGGTATTCACCGGGCGTTGAGGTAGCGGAAAAAATAACCGGATATTCAGAAGCGGCAAATGGAATTTCTGTCGCCAGCAAAGGCACAGAATTCTGCTCTTTTACAAAGTTGAAATTTTGTACATTAACAGACCAACCCAGGTGCTTGTCAGACAGTGGCTGGATGTTGTCGTAAATCATTAATTGTTTAGTCACAGTTAACCTCTTGTTATTGTTTAAGGCCGCAGCCTGAACAGATAAGAAAGGGCAATAGTAGCACTTTCATTAACTCACGCCACAGAAAATACGTAAAAACGACTACTGTTTATTATTGATCAAAATGGCTGTTTTTTAGACAGCCTCATCGAGAGCTTATCTACAGATAACCATATTGTGGCGCCTGACGAACACAAAATACCTCTTCGGGGAAAGCTCGCCCCGGATAAAAAAGCGGCAGGAGAGCAATATTACCTAGCTCTGATAGGTTGAGCGCGACACTTGAATTCTGGGAAGTCCATTTGTAGATACCCCCTGGCCAGCATCAACAATCTTGCCCAAACCAAATTATCAACAAATATTGCACCAACTATTAAAAAATAGATAATGATCAAAAAATACTATACGAGATTTCGGAATTGCTAAACTCCACTGGAAGTTGTAATTTTTATGTTTGCTATTAGAGATGCCAATCAATGGATAATTGCAAACTCTGCGCCAAAGAGGTTTTGACTTTAGTCAGAAGTCACTTAATTCCCCGGTCTGCTTATAAGCATCTTGGCGAGCCGAATGAAACGCCTATAGTTTTTGACTCAAATACAAAAGACGCATTTTATTCTTCTAAACAGTTTGTTTGTAATCTTTTATGCAATGAATGCGAGGATTTATTTAGTAAAAAAGGTGAGTCACAGATGGGCCGATTATGGAAAACAGAATCCGGCTTCCCCCTCCTGGATATGCTCAGAGACATACCAACACTAATACCCGATGCATATAATGGGGACAATCTACCCGAATCTGTCCGCAGTACATTAATCTATTTTGGAATCAGTATTCTATGGCGAGCAAATGTATGGCCTAAGGATGAAATTGGTAACTATAGATCATCACTGGGTGTGTACCAGAAAAACTTTGAGGATTTCCTACTTGGGGTCGACAACCTAAAGAATGTAAAGGTGATAATAGAAATCAACCCTTCAGGCCAGAACAGGGTGCATAAATTAATTTCGTTACCACGCGTGAGGAAAATAAAAAACAGCAGACAACACGATTTTTTTATTCTTGGACTACACTTTTATTTCATTATTGGCGGAACGAATGAAATCTATAATAACTGCTTCAAACACTCCAACTCAAAATTAATGCTGTTCTTTACTGACTCTAAAAATAAGCTGCTCGCCATAGCAGATATAATCCAAAATAGAGTTATTCCAAGAGGTAATTTAAGAAAAGATTACCCACACATCTCTAGTCAAAAAAAATAGTTAATATGCTTTCAAAAAGCTCCAGTTTGAGGCGAATCCCATCAGCGTGCAATCCCAAACAAGCTATTTTCCTTGATGGCCTTCGGCATTCTGCAGAAATCATTACATTAGCTTATACGAGGCTCCGTAGTTGCATTACAGATCTAGCGTTATATCCGCCTAGTTCTGATGAGCTGCAAAATGCTACACCTTATGTATTTCTGGATGCTTGGGCATTTGTAGATGCTGTAGATAAATTCCGACTGTTATACCAAAACTTTCCTGACATGGTAAAAAACCCGTTAAGCAAAGAGCCCAGACTGGAAGACGTAACAAAAAACTTCAAGAAAATACGAGATATTGCTGATCATTGCAATGGAACAGCAGATCGGATTCTTGCAAATGGCACCTCAGGGCTCGGCTACTTAACATGGATTACAATTGAAGAGTTCCAACCTGTCAAAGCATTTTATTGCACAATTAGGCCGGGCACCTTACAAACCGAGCCATCCCTTGAATGGCCAAGAATAGAAGCCACCCCAAATGATCGAACATTTTTTATCTGCTTAACAGTAGGCGGAGTTCAAGCAAATTTAACTGACATTATGCCCCATATTGAAAAACGCATAAAAAAGTTAGAAGAAAATGTGGATTCATTTATAAACGATAATGACCTTGTAGATACACAAACAATCAATGATGTATTGATCCGCCAACCATATACACGTGAAACCAAATGATTGTTATCCCTCACTGAGGGTTAACAGGCCCCCCTTTTAAAAATTTTTGGTGATAACCGCAATTGAACAAATTTACCATTACACCAACCAATCCCGGCAGCGATTTGGCCGGCAAGTCCTGAAATAGCCTACCGAAATACACATAGCAGCCATACCAGATGACAGCCAGCCCTCTATTCGCACACACCAAACGATCGCCCTAAGAAAGCATATATCCACCGCTTCCAGTGGCCAGTTACCGTCATCAACAGCAATATCGTGGATGGCGATTCTGGCCAGCCTGCTGACATACTAAAATTAATTAACTATCAAGGGAGAAAATGAAAGTGTCTACACAAAAGCTCACGAACGCCCGGCCCCATTCAAAATGAATGCAGGCTTATCACTCGCACAAGTTGATTTGAAAAAATTAATTGAGAGGAAGATCTTTCGAGATTTTTGCTGCAATTAAAAACGCCGCAAAAATTAAAAACGGAAACGATTGGGAGAAAGCGCAGAGGAATTTCAGGCAATAAAAAAGGGCTTTGGATAAAGCCCTTTTTTAAAAATTATGGTCGGAACGGCGGGATTCGAACCCACGACCCCCACACCCCCAGTATGGTGCGCTACCTGGCTGCGCTACGCTCCGAACAATTTACTTACTGCTTTGCGAAAACTGCTGCCTTCGCGAGGGATCGGCATAATACAATAAATAGCGTTTATTGCAAGTTAAACACCAAATAATATTTTTACTTATTTGCTGTCGAGCAACTCCAGCAGTTGCTCCAGCTCACCAATCATCTGGTGCAGCATTTGATCCAGCTTGCCGCCATCATCCACGGTATTTTCATTGCTCATTTGCAAACGAGCCCCACCAATGGTGAAACCCTGATCGTAAAGCAAGGAACGGATTTGACGGATGGTCATTACATCCTGACGCTGATAATAACGGCGATTACCGCGGCGTTTGACGGGTTTTAACTGCGGAAATTCCTGCTCCCAGTAGCGCAACACGTGCGGCTTTACCGCACACAGTTCGCTCACCTCACCAATTGTGAAATAGCGCTTTCCCGGAATAACCGGCAATTCGTCATTATGGCTTGGTTCCAGCATAGGCTTCTACTCGGGCTTTCAATTTCTGGCCGGGACGAAATGTCACCACGCGCCGGGCGCTGATAGGAATTTCTTCGCCGGTCTTCGGGTTACGTCCAGGACGCTGGCTTTTATCGCGCAGGTCAAAATTACCGAATCCGGATAATTTGACCTGCTCGTTGGTTTCAAGTGCACCGCGAATCTCTTCAAAGAAAAGTTCCACCAACTCCTTGGCTTCGCGCTTATTAAGGCCGAGATCTTCATAGAGCTTCTCGGCCAGATCTGCTTTAGTCAGAGCACCATCCGACATAATTGTTCATCTCTACCTGAGGGTGATGGCAAAATTTTCCTCCAGATGCCGGGTAACCGCTTCAATGGAGGCGTTAATCTCGTCTTCAGCAAGAGTGCGTGATGAATGTTGAAAGGTCAAGCCCAGCGCGATACTTTTTCTATGTGTATCAATACCTTTGCCGGTATAAACGTCAAAAACCTTTAAGTCGACCAGAGACTCACCCGCCTGACTTTTCACCGCTTCGAGCAGGGTCTCAACCGGCAAGGCGCGATCGGTGAGCAATGCCAGATCCCTTCTCACTTCAGGGAAACGTGACAAGGAGTCAAACGCAGGAATTCGCGCTTCGAGCAACGCCGACAACTGCACTTCGAAAAGGAACACCGCTTTCGGGATATCCAGTTGCTGCTGAATGGCCGGGTGCAATGCACCAATCACGCCCTTCGCTTCACCATCGTGATACAACACACCGGTTTGACCGGGATGCAGTGCCGGATGGGAACCTGCACGAATGGCGAAAGCATTGGTTCGCCCGGTCAGTGCCAGTAAAGATTCAATGTCGCCTTTCAAATCAAAGAAATCTACCGCCTCGGCCACATTGCTCCAGCCTTCTGGCAGGCGATCACCGTAGATCACACCGGCCAATACGGCCTCTTGTTCAACTCCGCTATCAGATGGAATAAAGCGTAGCCCACTTTCAAACAAACGCACACGGTTTTGCTGACGATTCAAATTGTTACGCAATACGGTAACCAGCCCCGGCAACAAGCTGGTGCGCATCGCTGCCATATCGGCACTGATAGGATTACGCAGCAGCACCGGCTCCAGCGCCGGCTGAAACAGCCTTGCCAGCTCAGGTTCGATGAAACTGTAGGTAATGGCTTCCTGATAACCGCGAGCCACCAGCTGACTGCGCAGCGCCGGTAAACCCAGCTGAATTTCCGGATGCTCGCCAATAGACATGGGCGCGGCCAGGCTTCTGGTGGGCAGACGGTTATAGCCGTATACACGTGCCAGCTCTTCCAGCAGATCAGCTTCAATGGAAATATCAAAACGGTAGGACGGTACTTCAAACGACCAGCCTTCACTGGTGGTATTGAGCAGCTTCAAGCCCAGGCGCGACAGAATATCCACCACCTCGGCATCATCCATCTCCAGACTCAAGCCGGAAACAATACGCGCCTTACGCAGTACCACTTCGCGGCTTTCTGGCAAAAATTCGTTGGTAACTTCAACCAGCGGGCCGGCTTCACCACCGACAACCTCCAGCAGCAAGGCGGTAGCCCGCTCAATAGCATCCGCCTGCAGCTGGTAATCGACACCACGCTCAAAACGATGTGAGGAGTCAGTATGCAAGCCATAAGAGCGCGCACGACCGGCAACCGCCAAGGGGTTAAAGAAAGCACTTTCGAGGAAGATGGCACGGGTGCTCTCACCTACTGCGCTGTCTTTACCACCCATAACACCGGCGATGGCCAGCGGGCCGGAGGCGTCAGCAATAACCAGCGTATCCGGGTTCAGTTTGACTTCCTGACCGTCGAGCAGCACCAGGCTTTCACCGGCAGCAGCCAGACGAACCTGAATGCCCTGCGTCAAGGCATCCAGATCAAACGCATGCATCGGCTGACCCAGTTCCAGCAATACGTAATTGGTAACATCTACCACGGCATCGATAGAGCGCAAACCGGCGCGCTCAAGCTTTTGCTTCAGCCATGCCGGCGTTGGGCGGGAAATATCAATATTGCGGATAACACGGCCCACATAACGGCTACAGGCAGCCTCGGCGGCAAGCGTTACCGGAAAGGTATCGCTGATGGTAGCGGCAACAGGCGCAATTGCCGGCTCGGTAACCGCCTGACGATTAAGCACACCGGTTTCACGCGCCAGACCTTTAACGCTGAGGCAGTCGCTGCGGTTAGGCGTGAGATCCACTTCGAGCAAGTGATCATTCAGCTGAAGGTATTCACGAATATCGGTGCCCACCGGCGCATCGGCGGCAAGCTCCCACAAACCGCTGTCATCATCACCGGCTTCCAGCTCGGTTTGGCCACACAGCATGCCAAACGACTCAACACCGCGCAGCTTGGCTTTCTTGATATTGAAATCGCCCGGCAATTTGGCGCCAAGCGTTGCAAAAGGAATTTTGATACCGATACGGGCATTGGCCGCACCGCATACCACCTGCACCGGGCCTTCCGGCAAACCGGCTACCTGACACACACGCAGCTTATCGGCATCCGGATGCTGCTCAATCCCAACAATCTCACCGACAATAACGCCACTGAAATCACCGGCAACTTTTTCTACCGCATCAATCTCCAAACCGGCCATGGTCAGCTGGGCCACCAGCTCGTCGGTAGAAAGTGCAGGACTAACCCATTCACGCAACCAGGATTCACTGATCTTCATAATCTATTCATTCCACAGGTCGGGCAGTGTTACCCGACATTGACTGTTAAATTCAGCAGGTGTATCCGTCACCCGGGCGGGTGCCTTGCACCTCGCGAGCATCAACAACGTCCTGATGCCCGACGCTCCCGAATGCTTCTTTGCCAGGCGCCGCCGTTAAAATTGCTTCAGGAAGCGCAGATCATTTTCAAAGAAAAGGCGCAGGTCGTTTACGCCGTAACGCAACATCGCCAGACGCTCTACCCCCATGCCAAAGGCGAAACCGGTATACACCTCGGGATCGACGCCACTGGCCTTGAATACGTTGGGATGCACCATGCCGCAACCGCCGACTTCCAGCCAGCCGGTGTTTTTGCACATACGGCAACCTTTACCGCGACATTGGGTGCACTGGATATCCATTTCCGCCGAAGGCTCGGTGAACGGGAAATAAGAGGGGCGGAAGCGCACCGCTACGTCAGTCTCGAAGAATGCCTTCAAAAACTGGTCTACGGTGCCTTTCAAATCGGCGAAGCTGATGTTCTTATCGACCACCAGACCTTCTACCTGATGGAACATCGGTGAGTGGGTGGCGTCGAAATCGCAGCGATAAACACGCCCCGGACAAATAATACGGATCGGCGGTTCGCGATTTTCCATAGTGCGCACTTGCACCGGCGACGTATGCGTACGCAGTACGTGCGTATCGTCCACGTAAAAGGTGTCGTGCATGGCACGCGCCGGGTGGTGCGATGGAATATTCAGCGCTTCAAAGTTGTGATAATCGTCTTCAATTTCAGGGCCGGTTTCAACGGTGTAACCGACGGCTTTGAAGATAGCCTCTATGCGCTGCAAGGTGCGGGTTACCGGGTGCAAACCACCGGTATGCTGACCACGCCCCGGCAAGCTGACATCAATCACTTCGCCAGCGAGCTTGGCATTGATGGCATCGGTTTCCAGCGCCTGCTTGCGAGTCTGGATAGCGTCCTGAACGGTGTCACGCGCTTTATTGATTTCAGCACCGGCAGCCGGACGCTCTTCTGCGGAAAGTTGTCCCAGATTTTTCATCTGCGAGGTAATGCTGCCTTTCTTGCCCAGGTATTCGACACGCACGTTATCCAGAGCGGCCAGATCCTGCGCCTCGGCAACCAATTTGAGCGCTTCTTCAGTGAGCGCAACCAGATTATTCATCGGCTAATCCAAAATATTTTATCGGTAAGACACCAGGTTGCGGCCAGCGGCTGCTCAATAATCCCGGCAGACAAGATCCTGCTGACAAACAGCACCTGCGTACAATTTGCCATATTGCAAATAGAAAAAAGGGAAGGAACTGAAACAGCCCCTTCCCTTTCATCGCGATCAAATCCTCCTGTCGGGGGAAATACCCGACAGATCGGACAGTCGTTGGACGATTAAGCAGCCAGAGCTGATTTAGCCTTCTCAACAACTGCAGCAAACGCTGCTTTATCGTATACAGCCAGATCAGCCAATACACGGCGATCCAACACGATGTTCGCTTTTTTCAAGCCGGCGATCAGCTGGCTGTAAGACAAGCCTTCTGAACGGGACTGCGCGTTAATACGGGTAATCCACAGAGCGCGGAAGTTACGCTTTTTAACACGACGGTCGCGGTACGCATACTGACCAGCTTTGATAACAGCTTGCTTGGCAACGCGGAATACACGTGAACGTGCACCGTAGTAACCTTTCGCAGCTTTTAAAACTTTCTTGTGACGACGACGCGCCTCTACACCACGTTTAACACGGGCCATAACCTTATCCTCTTAAAAAAATAAAAACCGCTATTCGATGACCCGAATTAGTTAGCGCGGAACATACGATCAATGCTGGCAACATCATTAGCATGAATAATGCTGGTGCCGCGCAAGTGACGCTTACGCTTGGTAGTCATTTTGGTGAGGATGTGGCTCTTGTTGGCGTGTTTGAACTTGTAGCCAGCGCCAGTCTTCTTGAAGCGCTTGGAGGCGCCACTGTGTACTTTAGCTTTAGTTGCCATGGGGAATAACTCCGCATTGATTGATTAAAACGAGACACCCCTTTCCGCTTGCCAAACTACAACAAGCGGCGGTGTCTTCTGTAAGTAGCCTGAGGCAGCTAAAAGCCCGGTTACTTTTTCTTTTTCGGGGCAATGACCATGGTTAACTGACGGCCTTCCATTTTAGCCGATTGCTCCACGACGCCGAGCTCTGCAAGATCTTTTTCGATACGTTGCATCATCTCCATCCCCAGCTCCTGGTGAGCCAGTTCGCGACCGCGGAACTTCAAGGTAACCTTGCCTTTGTCCCCATTTTCAAGGAAACGTATCAAGGCGCGTAGTTTGACCTGATAATCTCCATCTTCCGTCCCTGGGCGAAACTTCATTTCTTTAATTTGCTGCTGCTTTTGTTTCTTTTTGGCAGCAGTTTTAGTCTTCTTGATTTCAAACAGATGTTTGCCGTAATCCATAATTTTACAGACTACCGGGTCACTGTCAGCAACAATCTCTACCAGATCCAAAGTCGCGGCCTGGGCTCTTGCCAGAGCGTCGGAAAGGGGAACGATACCAACCTGTTCACCTTCTGCATCAATTAAACGAACTTCTTTTGCTTCGATTTGATCATTGATCCGAGGCTTCTTGGGGTTGCCCTTGCCTGCGCCAGCGTTATCTCGTTTGATAGTTGTATCTCCAATTCGTTAAATAAAAAAGCCAGGATGCTACTGGCGACCTTTTTTGGCGATATCGCCACGCAAAAGGTCGGCAAATGCATCGAGGCTCATGACACCCAAATCGCTTCCATCTCGTGTACGAACTGCAACAGATTGATTTTCAACCTCTTTGTCGCCAACCACGAGTAAATACGGGACTCGCTGAAGTGTGTGCTCGCGGATTTTAAAGCCGATCTTCTCGTTTCTCAAGTCCGAAATTGCCCGGAAGCCCTGATCACGCAAGGTTTTTTCAACTTTACGAACAAATTCCGCCTGATTATCGGTGATATTGAGCACCGCTACCTGCTCCGGCGCAAGCCACGCCGGAAAAGCACCTTCGTAATGCTCGATCAGTATACCGATAAAGCGTTCGAAGGAACCGAGGATAGCACGGTGCAGCATAACCGGCACCTGACGTGAGCCATCTTCTGCCACATATTGCGCATCAAGACGTCCCGGCATGGAAAAATCGACCTGAATTGTGCCGCACTGCCAGATACGGCCAATGCAGTCACGCAGCGAGAATTCGATCTTCGGACCGTAAAACGCACCTTCGCCAGGCAAGAGTTCATAGGCCAGACCTTTGGCGGCCAGCGCATCCATCAGGGATTTTTCAGCTTTATCCCATACTTCGTCGCTACCCACGCGCTGTTCAGGGCGAGTAGAGATGCGAATAATGATGTCGCTAAAGCCAAAGTCGGCGTAAACCTTGAACAGCAGATCGGTAAAAGTAGATACCTCGTGCTGAATTTGCGCTTCGGTACAGAAAATGTGGCCGTCGTCCTGTACAAAGCCGCGCACCCGCATCAAGCCCTGCAGCGTGCCGGAGGGCTCATTGCGGTGACAAGCGCCGAATTCAGCCAGACGCAGCGGCAATTCACGGTAGCTTTTCAGCCCCTGATTGAATACCTGTACGTGACACGGGCAGTTCATCGGTTTGATGGCAAAATCACGATCTTCAGAGGCAACGGTAAACATACCGGCACGGAATTTATCCCAGTGACCGGATTTTTCCCACAGCACACGATCAACAACCTGCGGAGTTTTTACTTCGCTGTAGCCATTGTTGCGCTGTAATTCGCGCATGTAGGCTTCCAGCGTTGAATAGATCGACCAGCCGCGCGGATGCCAGAACACCATACCCGGTGCTTCGTCCTGCAAGTGGAAGAAATTGAATTTTTTACCCAGCTTGCGGTGGTCACGCTTGACCGCCTCTTCCAGCATTTGCAAATGTGCAGCCAGCTGTTTTTTGTCCGGGAAAGCGGTGCCGTAGATGCGCTGCAACATTTTGTTGTCAGAGTCGCCGCGCCAGTAAGCACCGGAAACACGCATCAATTTGAAATTCAGGCAGAAACGCATGTTCGGCACGTGAGGGCCGCGACACATGTCAACGTATTCTTCGTGATGATACAAGCCGGGCGTTGCATCGCGCGGTACATCGCGCTCGAGAATTTCCAGCTTGTAGGGTTCGTTGCGCGCAGCAAAGGTATCGTGCGCTTCCTGCCAGGAAACGTTCTTCTTCACCACACTGTATTCGGTTTTGGCCAATTCCAGCATGCGCTGTTCAAGCGCAACAATGTCGTCATCGGTCAGCGTGTGCTCGAGATCAACATCGTAGTAGAAGCCGTTTTCGATGGTTGGGCCAATCGCCATTTTGACGTCAGGCCACATCTGCTTGATGGCATGCCCCAACAGGTGCGCACAGGAGTGACGAATAATTTCCAGGCCGTCTTCATCTTTAGCGGTAAAGATGACCAGCTCGGCGTCTTCGGTAATCAAATCGTGTGCATCCACACGCTGACCGTTTACGCGGCCAGCAATGGTCGCTTTGGCCAGGCCAGCACCGATATCGGCGGCAACTTCATAGACGGAGACGGGGCGGTCAAATTCGCGTTTGGAACCATCGGGGAGAGTAATAACAGGCATGCTATATCCTTCTCAGTGGTGACCCCTACCAAAGGCCACTTGATGAAATTTGCGAAACACAGGGGTTTCAGATGAGCGCCCTGACGGCAGTGAGCCGTAGCGCGGAGGCCGGAGTATATAAAAAAGAAGAAGTTAACTGCCAGTATTATTTCCGCACACTCCCTGTGCGAAGCCATCTATTGTGGCGATTTGAAGTGATTTACCAGCGATAACCCAGATTGACGCCAGCGCTGACCGAACGGCCAGCAGCCGATTCAAAGGCGCGCCGGTTGCTCTGATTAACAATGACCGAGCCAACGTAGACTTCATCACTGAGATTGGCCAGATTCACCCAACTGCGGAATTGCCAGGGGCCACGGGCGTGATCCCAGGCGAGCGCCACATCGGCGGTGGTGGCCGTAGGGGCAAAATCACTGTTGGCGTCATCGACCGCTACCCGCGAACGGTGCCGCAGCATGACATTGACCGATACCCCGGAATCAAGCCATGGCCGAACAATCAGGCTGGCGCTGTGGTTTTGTCTGGCCACCCCGGGCAGTTGCTTGCCCCGCCACTCACCCGCATCAAATTGTGCATCAAGCCAATTCATCGTCAGGGAAACACCCCAATAGGCCGAGGGCGTCCATTGACCGGCAAATTCCACGCCGTCGCGACGGGTTGCTGCCGCATTGCGATACAGGGTTCTGCCATCAACCGAGCGGTCTACGACTATGTCATCGGTCGTTTCGATATTGAAAATGGCTGCCGAGAGATGCAGGCCGTCGCGCTCATAGCGAAGACCGCCTTCCTGCTGGCGAATATCCGAGGCTTTCAAATCGGTATTCAAGCCGGTCGCATCTGCCCGGTAGGCCGCTTCGGTGAGCGTGGGTGTTTCAAAACCGGCGCCATAACTGAGATAGCTTTGCCAGTTCGGGTGCCATTGCCACTGTGCCGCCAGCGCCGATGACCATTCGCGAAATGCCATTGCACCGCTGTCATCCGGGTTACCCGGCACAATGAAATAATCATCCACTTTGAAATCGATATCGCTGTAGCGGAAACCACCCGTCAACATCACCGTGTCCAGCACTTGCCACTGCAATAAGCCGTAGCCATCCGCACTGTCCACTTGCCCGCTTTCATTGCGGCGCAAATCGCCCTGCTGACCTTGCGCATTCACATAGCCACGGCGGCGGTCGTCCATTTGCGACCATTCAGCACCGAACGTGGTGGTTAGTGTGGTTGAACCCAGCGTGTCATCCCGCGAGAAACGCCCCGATGCGCCCAGCACTTCACGCTGCAAATCTACGATGCCGCCCGCCGAGGTAATGGCATCGCCAGCAAAGCCGAGCAGCTGGGTCATCTCGCGGTCGCTGTGCCATACCGAAGCCTGCCAGCGCCGGGCACCAGTGGCCTGCCGAACGGTAAGGGATGTTTGCTGGTGCTCAATGGTTTTATGGGTATCAAAACGCTCGGCCATGGCGTTGATTTGATAAGGGTCGCGATCCCACTCCTCTGGCGTAAGCCCGAGCGGATCATCGAGGCGCGGGTCGCGGCTGGCGTCAAAGCGAAAAATAGTTTCTACCTGATTATCCGCACGGTAGTGCACGGCGGTGTGAAGATGTTGCCGCTCGGCTGCCGAATGGGCACGCATGCCGTCGAGCTCCATGGCGGAGGCGCTGACTTTTACACCCAGCTTTTGCTGCCGCCACTGGGCATCGACCTGCTGTTTGGCGAGGCCATCAGAGCCGGTTACCAGCCCCAGGCCCAGCGAATTTTCCTGCGGCGCTTCCGTTTGCAACAAGATCACGCCACCGGAGGCATTGCCGTAAAGCGCCGCCAATGGGCCGCGCAGTACTTGCACATTCGATACTGCATCCAGCATCACCGAAGAGAGTTGCCCCTGCCCGTCCGGCGTCGATACCGGCACACCGTCAACGCGCAGATCAATGCCGCGCACCCCAAACGCCGAGCGGGCGCCAAAACCGCGCAAGGTGATGCGGGTGTCCTGGGCGTAATTGGAACGGCTGTCCGCCTGCACGCCGGGCAAATGCTCCAGCAGCGACGCGCTGTCTTTCAGGGAGGATGGCGGAATCCAGTCGCGGTCAAGCAGGTATTCACCCGGTACATTTTTAAGAACCGGAGGCTCGCCGACGACCAGCAAGGTTTCCAGAGACTCCGCTGCATTTGCTACTGTGCCACCGGTTCCGGCGAGGACAATCCCGGTAAGGGCATATCGCAACATAAAACTCCCGTTTTGCAAAAAAATGAATGGTGCCGGGAGCTTAGCAATAAGGTGACGAAGGCAGGCAGGTTTTTTGTATTTTTCAGAAAGCGGTCAGAAAAAAAACCGGCGAGCGCTGGCCTATGGCGCCGACATTAACGCTTCCGGCAAATCCGACTCCGGCCGCTCGCGCCAGAAACTGGCAAACCGCGGCAAGCCTTTGCTGGTCAACCCCTGATAAGTAAAGGTTACCCAGCTGCCGGGCGCTGGCGGCGAAGCCCGCACCGCATCGGTAAAACCGGTACCCAGCCGGAAGCGTCGCCCATCCGGCATCTCCACCAGTAAAGCGCCCATCTGCCCGGTGTATTTTCCTTTGCCGGGAATATGCCCGATCACTTTGGCCTCGGCATCGTCGCGCTTTTTCACTTTTAACAAATCACCCGACCGACCACCCCGATACAGCGAGTCGGCTTTACGCAACATCAACCCTTCACCGCCAGCCGCGACGATGGCATCCAGTTGTCGCATAAGTGCTTTGTGAGTGGTAGCTGGCAGGTGCTCGACAACAGTGAGAAACGGGGAACCGCTCTGTTCTACCAAAGCCTTTAATTGTTGCAAACGGCTGTCGAAAATATCGCTACTGTCCGGCAAATCAAACACCATAAACCGCACCCGCCGCCAGCCTTCATGGGGCTGACTACGGCGAACAATACCCGACAATTCATCAAAAGCTTCGCGCCCCAGCCACAACTCACCGTCCAGCGGCTGATCGGGAAAGTCCTCGACAAACCAGGCGGGCACGGCAAAACGGTTGCCTTGACGCGACACTAATGCCTGGCCATTCCAGTAAGCGCGCACACCATCAAACTTCTCGCTGACCCGGTAATCGCTCAGCACAATGTGTGAATGGTATTGATTGGCCAGCAGCAAATCCGGCGTATTGGCCAAACCCGAACAGCAAAACAGCAGCGCGCAAACCAACAGAGACAGGTGTTTCACGAGGGGAAATGGTGCAGATATCATCGTTCTTCCTTGATGAAGTGGAGCGGCATCCTGCCGGGGAAATTCTCTCCGGCAGCCGCCGGGTGTAGCTGAGTTTAGCCTCACGTCACACAAATGTCACAATATCGGCGACCTTAAACTACCGCCATAGCCAGCAACTGCGCGCTTTTTGGCGCCATTTGCCAAGCCGCGCATTTACTTATACTATTGACATCTCAGCTTTCAACAACAGCAGTTTTTACAGCATGCTGTTAATCGAACTCTCTGGTTTATCCCCGCCTCCCAAGAGTTGACGGTCTGTTTTCACACAGGCTTTGGCGGTTTTGTTTTTGGAGATTGTCATGACCACATTGATGAACACGTACGGCAGCAGATCGCTCACTTTGGTGAGAGGCGAAGGCAGCCGTGTGTGGGATCAAAACGGCAACAGCTATCTGGATGCCATTGCCGGTATCGCCGTCTGTGGTCTGGGTTACTCGCACCCGGCTATTACCGCCGCGATCAGCGAACAGGCAGCGACCTTGCTGCACGTGTCCAACCTGTACAACATTCCCCAGCAACAACACCTCGCCGATTTGCTGATTGACCAGTCCGGTATGGACAGAGTGTTTTTCTCCAATTCCGGCGCCGAGGCCAACGAAGCCGCGATTAAAATTGCCCGTAAATACGGCAACGATAAAGGCGTAAAAAATCCCACCATCATTGTTATGTCAGGCAGCTTTCACGGCCGGACCCTGGCGACATTGAGTGCAACCGGCAACGCCAAGGTACAAATCGGCTTTGAGCCGCTGGTTGAAGGTTTTGTAAGAGTGCCCTATGACGACGTGGACGCGATAAAAGCAGCCGCCAGCGAACACGCCAATATTGTGGCGATTCTGGTCGAGCCGATTCAGGGCGAAGGCGGTATTCGTATTCCTGCGGCAGATTACCTCAATCAATTACGTGATCTGTGTGACCGGAATGAGTGGCTGCTGATGCTGGACGAGATCCAGACGGGCAACTGCCGTACCGGCGCTTACTTCGCCTATCAGAACAACAACATCAAACCGGATGTGGTCACTACGGCCAAGGGTCTGGGCAACGGTGTACCTATTGGTGCCTGTTTGGCGCGGGGCAAGGCTTCCGAAGTACTGCAGCCGGGCAACCACGGCACCACCTTTGGCGGTAATCCGCTGGCCTGTAGCGCCAGTATTGCCGTGATGGAAACCCTGATCGAAGGCAATTACGCCGCGCGCGTAAAAGCGCTGGGCGAGAAATTATTATCTGCTTTTAAAACCGCATTTGCCGGCAACAGCAAAGTGGTCGATGTACGTGGCTGCGGCTTGCTGCTGGGCATCGAACTGAACGCGCCTTGTGCTGACCTTGTTGAAAAAGGACGCAGTAAAGGCATTTTAATTAACGTAACTTCCGGCAATGTTGTTCGCTTGCTGCCGACCTTTATTTTAACCGATGAAGAAGTCGAGGAGCTGATCACGAAAGTGGTCGAACTGGTGACGGAGTTTTAAACAAGGTGCGGGAGGTCTTCATCCCGCACTGTAATGAAGGGTCTGTCCGTGCCCGATGGACGGCAGATCCTGTAGAAGAGTAGGCAATTATGGTACCCCCAAAGGCACCGAGACACTTTTTAACGCTTAACGACGTATCACGCGATGAACTGCATCAGATCATCCAGCGTGCGATCGAACTCAAGTCTTTGCAACGCAAAGGACAGTCTACCGAGCTACTGAAAAATAAAGTGCTCGGCATGATCTTTGAGAAATCCTCTACCCGTACGCGGATTTCCTTTGAGTCAGGTATGGCTCAAGCCGGTGGACACGCTATTTTTCTGTCCAACAAGGATTCCCAACTGGGCCGTGGCGAAACCATCGAAGATTCTGCGCGCTGCATTTCCCGCATGGTCGATATCGTCATGATTCGTACCTTCGCGCATTCCACCATCCAGCGCTTTGCCGATAATTCTATCGTGCCGGTCATCAACGGCCTCACCGATGACTATCATCCCTGCCAATTGCTGGCCGATATCCAGACATTTGTTGAGCAGCGCGGTTCGCTGGACGGCAAAGTGGTTGCGTGGGTGGGTGATGGCAACAATATGTGTCAAACCTATATTCAGGCCGCCGAATTGTGCAACTTTGAATTGCGCATCGCCTGCCCGAAAGGTTTTACACCACGGGCAGAGCATGTTGAAAATTATCGTCACCGTATAAAACTCAGTGCCAACCCCCGCGATGCGGTTGCCGGTGCTGACCTGGTGGTAACCGATACCTGGGCGTCAATGGGCCAGGAAGACCAGAAGAAAGAGCGTGAACAAGTATTTGGTGCGTATCAGGTTAACAGTGAACTGATGAGCCACGCCAACAAGGGCGCGCTGTTTATGCATTGCCTGCCAGCCTATCGCGGCAAGGAAGTCAGTGCAGAGCTGCTGGATAACCCGGAGGCTATTGTCTGGGAAGAAGCGGAAAACCGCTTGCACGCCCAGAAAGCCCTGGTTGAATTTTTGCTGACGCATTAAGTGCCACTTGTTCGTCAGACATCAGGACGCTTGCTCCAAAAACGCATGGATACATTCCCTGTAGCTCTGACGAGTCGTCCCTGACTCGACAGTTTTGGAACAAGCGTCCTGATGACGAACTTGCCCTGCAATGGCTTGAGGCTTTTTAACAGCCTGCACCTCGTTAACACCCCAAACCAAAAAGTCCCATCAGAGCCATCAATCTGAAATAGACGCGCTATCGCGCTGACTTTTCTCAATGACATCGCCCAGCGTCGAGCCCACTACAGCAACACCGCCCTGCACCCAACCGCCATCGACGGGCAGTATTGCACCGGTGATATAGGCCGCCAGGTCCGACGCCAGAAAAAGACAGGCATTGGCGATATCTTGCGGTGACCCCATTCTGCCCAACGGCACAGAATCAACCACCGCCTTGCGTAAATGGTCGCCGGGCGCCAGCCGCGCCATGCCTTCAGTGCCATCAATCGGGCCCGGGATAATCGAATTAAGACGAATGCCCTCCCCGCCCCACTCCACCGCCAGCGAGCGGGTAATCATATCGACACCGGCTTTGGCAGCGCTCACATGGGATTGAGCCAGCATCGGCAATACGGCCTGCGGCGCCGATATATTAATAATCGACGCGCCCGGCTTTTTCAAAAAGGGATAAACCGCTTTCATCACATGAAAAGTACCCAGCAAATCAATATCAATAACCGATTTGAACGCATTGGCAGACATGGTGCTGGCCAGCGCCGGAAAATTACCGGCAGCGCCTGACACCACCACATCCAGCTCACCCCAGAGTTTATGAAGCTCTGCAACGCCCTCGGCCAGTGCGGCGGCATCGCGCACATCGGCCGCAAAGCCGTGAACCGCCGAAGCTCCGGCTTTACGCAAAGCCGCCAGGGTATCGTCCACTTTTGCTTGCTTGCGGCTGACCACCGCCACACGGGCACCTTCGCGGGCGAACGCTTCGGCGATCCCCCGGTTGATACCGCTGGTGCCGCCGACAACCAGCACCCGTTTTTCAGCAAAATTCAGTTCAGCCATGAAATCCTCCTTTAAGGTTGGCTCAGGAAGCGTTGGAAAAATCGGGCGCGCGTTTTTCAAAAAAAGCGCTGATCGCTTCACGACATTCTGCCGACTGCAGCCCTTCGGCAAAGCCCATAAATTCGGCGGCGATAGCCAGATCAACACCGTTGTTCTGGCTCAGTTTCAGCAAAGCTTTACTGCGCGCCAGTGCTTTGGGTGGCTTGGCCGCCAACCGGGCGGCTTTTTCAAGGCCCGAAGCCAGCAGTTTTGACCCAGGCCAGACGGCATTGACGATGCCCCAATGCTCGGCTTCTTCGGCACTGATGCGCTCACCAAACAACAACAATTCGGCGGCGCGCACATGCCCTAAAAATCGCGGCAATAGATAACTGGATGCATATTCGGGCGATAGCCCCAGATCAATAAACGGTAATTGCAGCCAGGCATCGTCGGCGAGGTATACCAGATCGCAGTGCAATAACATGGTTGCGCCTATACCTACTGCAGCGCCCTGCACCAGAGCCACCACCGGTTGTTCGCTGTGGGCCAGCGCTCGCATAAACCGCACCACCGGATGCGCTTCATGAATTTCCGGTTCATTCATAAAATCTTTCAGATCATTACCACTGGTGAAGGTATCGCCCTCGCTGCGCAGCACAATCACGCGCACATCACTGCTGTTTTTCGCATGAATCAGGGCATCCGCCAAACAGCTGTACATATCCAGCGACAGCGCATTTCGGCGCTCGGGCCGATTCAAGACCAATTGCAAAACACCGCCCTTCAGTGACACCGCGATGCGCTCACTGCTGACCTGAAAATCTTTTAAAAAGGGATGCATAACCCAACCTCCGTATGATTCACGAAAGTATAGCCAGGCAACCGGAGGGTGCTGGATATCGCCGGTAATCCAGTCAAATCTGGCAGCCAAAGCCTGCCACAGGTACAATCAGCAACTTTCTTTTCTGACCCGATGTTGTTTCCTATGAATATTCGCGAATTACTCAACGAACGTGTACTTAAAGCCATGCATGCCTGTGGCGTTCCTGATCATCTGCCGGCGCTGATTGCACCGGGCAAAAAAGCCGGTTTTGGCGACTATCAGGCGAATGGCGCCATGGGTGCAGCCAAAGCGCTGGGCACCAATCCGCGCGAGCTGGCGGCACGTATTGTTGAGCAACTCGACCTGCAAGGTATTGCGGAAAAAATTGAAATAGCCGGCCCGGGTTTTATTAACATCGACCTCGACCCCGACTGGCTTGGCCAGCAGGTAGCCGTGGCAGAGCGCGATGATCGCATGGGGCTGGCAACGGCTGCTCAACCGCAAACGGTGGTGATTGATTATTCCGGCCCCAACCTCGCCAAGGAAATGCACGTAGGACACCTGCGCTCTACCATCATTGGTGATGCACTGGCGCGCCTGCTTGAGCATCAGGGCAACCGCGTTATTCGCCAGAATCACGTGGGCGACTGGGGCACCCAATTCGGCATGCTGATTGCCGAGCTGGAAGAACAACTCGGTGCCGACCGCGAAGCCGGCATGGCTTTGAAAGATCTTGAAGTGTTTTACCAGCAAGCCAAAAAACACTTTGATGACGATGCAGCCTTTGCCGATAAGGCACGTAACTATGTGGTACGCCTGCAATCCGGTGACCCGGCTATTCTGGCGCTCTGGCAGCAGTTCAAGGAAGTGTCACTGCACCATAGCAGCGAAATTTACCAGCAACTCAACGTCACCCTGACCGATGACGATGTGCGCGGCGAAAGTTTTTACAACGAGGAACTGGCACCGCTGGTAACTGATTTGCAGCAAAAAAATCTCGCCGCTGAAAACGACGGTGCGCAGGTTGTTTTTCTGCAGGAACTGGCCGACAAGGAAGGCAACCCGTCTCCGGTTATTATTCGCAAACAGGGCGGCGGCTTTTTGTATGCCACCACCGACCTTGCGGCACTGAAATACCGTGTAGAGGCTCTCAAGGCCAATCGCATTATGTATTTTATTGATGCGCGCCAGTCGCTGCACATGCAGCAGGTTTTCACCATTGCCCGCAAAGCCGGTTATGTGGACAACACTGTCAGCCTGGAACACCTGGCGTTTGGCACCATGATGGGCTCCGACGGCAAGCCGTTCAAAACCCGCACCGGCGGTACGGTAAAACTGGCAGAACTGCTGGAAGAAGCTATTGAACGTGCCACCGCAGTGGTCAGTGAAAAAAATAGCGAGCTGGGCGCCGAAGAAATTAAAGCCATCGCCCGCAAAGTGGGTATTGGTGCGGTTAAATACGCCGACTTGAGTAAAACCCGCACCAACGATTACTTATTCAACTGGGACAGCATGCTCAGTTTTGAAGGCAACACAGCACCCTATCTGCAATACGCTTACACCCGCGTACAAAGTATTTTCCGTAAAGCAGAAATTGACCCGGCAAGCCTGAGCGGCGATATCAGCATTGGCACACTTCAGGAAAAAGTGCTGGCGATTCGTTTACTGCAATTTGGTGAAACGCTGGATCAGGTTGCGCGGGAAGCCTTGCCGCATTTGCTCTGCACTTATTTGTACGATGTTGCCAGTTTGTACATGAGTTTCTATGAAGCCTGCCCTATTTTGAAATCCGATGTCAGCCCGGAGCTTCGTAACAGCCGCTTGCGCTTGTGTCATCTGGTCGCTCGCACCTTGCAACAAGGCCTGGATTTGCTGGGCATTGAAGTGATGGAAAAAATGTAATTATATTTTTTGCTTCAAATAAAAACGCCAGTCAGTATTACTGACTGGCGTTTTTATTGGTGCGGAAATCATTAAAAAATCACCTGACACTTATTGCTGACGCTGCCACATAAATTTTATCAAACAGCAACAACGCGCAACATCAGGGCTTCATCACCTCAACCATTCTGACAAATTGATTAACGCCATTGCGAACATCTGCCAGGCCATGAGCCACTTCGCCAATGCTGTCTTCGCCATGCAGCGCGATACCGGTAATCGCGTTGAGCTTTGCATCAATCTGATTAATCAATGCGGTATTACTTTGCACCACTTTGGTAATTTCTGCGGTTGCTCTTGCGGTATCAGCGGCAAGCTTTCTTACCTCATCGGCAACGACCGAAAACCCCCGCCCCGACTCACCCGCTCTTGCCGCCTCAATTGCCGCGTTTAACGCCAGCAAATTGGTTTGCTCGGCGATGCTGCGAATGGTGGTGACAATTTCATTGATATTGCCTGACTGCGAGATCAAATCAGCACCGATGGCAGAAGCTTCCTTAACCTGGTCGGCAATATGGTGGGACGTTTGAATCGCTTCATTAAGTACAGCCACCGCGTTGGTGGTTATTTGCGAGGTCTGTTCCGAGGTGCTGGCCGCCATGTGCACGGCGGTGATAGCGGTATTTACCCGTTCGGAAATATCCGACGCAAATTTAACGACCTTACAAACCTTGCCTTTTTCATCAAAAATCGGGTTATAGGTGGCCTCCAGCCACACGGTGCCGCCACTGCTATTTTTTCGTTTAAAGCGCCCGGAGAAATGTTCGCCGCTTTGCAGCCGCGCCCAAAAATCCGGCTGATCACGGTAAAAATCGGGTTCACAAAATATCCGGTGATGCTGCCCGGCAATTTGTGCTGGCGAGTAGCCCATAGTGACCAAAAAATTATCGTTGGCTGACAGGATGTCGCCACCGGGCGTAAATTCGATAACCGCCAGCGATTTGTCCAGCGCTTCAAGTACCGAGTTTTTGGTTTTGAGTGCCAGTTGGGATTCAGTGACATCCCGGGCGATTTTGATGATTTTTACTACCCGGTTGCTGTTGTTGCGGACAGGGAAATAATTGGCGGACAAAAAAACCACGCTGCCATCGTGTCGCAGGCGCTCGAAAATTCCGCTAAAGCCTTTGCCCGAGGAAAGATCGTCCCAGAACTTTTTATACTCTGCCGTTTGAATCAGCGACTGATCGCAGAAGATGCGATGGTGCTTGCCCAGCACTTCTTCCCGCGTGTAATTGACCACACCGAGAAAAAGATCGTTGACATCGAGGATGTGGCCCTGCGGATCAAAACTGATATAAGCGGTGTTATTTTCAATAGCGAAGAGATCGTTTGCAGTATCTTGCAAACGGCTGTTAAGTTCAGCAACAACATCATCGTAAGACGCAGCTTTCTTCCAAATAGACATACCCATAGGGCACTCCCAAGTCCGTTTCCATGCTGAATGTCCCCCAGCAATCAGTGTAGACCAAACAGTATTAATTAGTCTGCTTTTTGAACAGCACCGGTCAACAACACATCAATACGCTGCAAGTGGGCAATTAATGGGGAAGTATAGAGATTAACTCCCTGAAAAACCTGCTCTGCCATGGGCGCTACGCCACACACCGCAGGCAAGGGCGCTTTGGCTTCAATCATCGCGTAAAACCGTGGCAGAAAGATAAACTGTAACCACTCCTGAAAGCTGAGGGTGTCCACTGCAAAAGGCTGCTGACTGGCCAAGGCCTCAGGAGACGGCACTTCATCAGACCACAACTGCAATTCGCGCAGCTCTTTTTCAATATCCATGAGGATTTCTGCCAGGGCAATATGTTGACCCATGGTTAAAGTCTCCCGAAAGTTGGTAGTAAACAGGGGCTGCCATGCTTCAAATAACAGCGAATAATTAAAGCGGTAGCTCTCGACCGGAGAGTCAAAATACAACCGCTACCGGGAGCTACTGGATCGACCGGGCAAACGGCGGCAGCGAATCGAGGATCGCTTTACCGTAGCGTTTGCTGACCAGCCGACGGTCCAGCAAGGTGATGCGGCCGCTGTCGCTTTCGGAGCGCAGTAGCCGTCCGCAGGCCTGCACCAGTTTTAGCGATGCATCCGGCACGGCAATTTCCATAAACGGATTGCCACCACGGGATTCCACCCATTCAGACAAGGCCGCCTCGATGGGATCATCCGGTACCGAAAAAGGCAGCTTGGCAATAATAACGTGGCGGCAATAATTGCCGGGCAAGTCTACCCCTTCGGAAAAACTCGCCAGCCCAAAAATAATACTGCGCTCGCCATCATCAATTTTTTTACGGTGGTTGGTAAGAATTTCCTGACGGGATTGATCGCCCTGAATTTGAATGTAGCCGCGTAGTGAGGCTGGCATACCATCAAATACATCCTGCATTTGCCGACGGGACGAAAAGAGCACCAGGGTCGCATCATCACCTTTCATCAGGTCAGGTAAATTATCCAGCAGCGATTTGGTATGCGCCTCGGCGGCGGTGGCATCAATTGCCCAGGCCGGTATTTCCAGCGTCGCTCGGGAGAAATCAAAGGGGCTGGGCACTACCCGGTAGTTGCCATCGGCAGGCGTACCGGCGCGCATTTGAAAGCGATTGAAATTTCCCAACGCGGTCAGGGTTGCCGAGGTAACTATCGCGCCGCAGCAATGATTCCACAGACCGTATTCCAGCGTTTTTGCGGCAAGAATGGGGCTGGAACAGACTTCGATATCCATCGAGCCGGCGTTGTCTACCGGGGTTAACCAGCGCGCCCGGGGAACACTTCCGGCGGCATCCGGTGTGGCGTAACTGGCCCACAACTCGGTGTTGGCTTCGGCGCGGGCTTGCCACAAGCCGATCACCGGGTAGTGATTTTCAAGATCTATTTTCGGCACCGGGCAATGCGCATCTTCCATCGCCTCGGACACTTCATTGGCCATTTTCCCCAACAGCTCGCTCAACCGGGAAAAGCTGCGGTGCAATTCAACGCATTGCATAAGAATGCCGGACGGCACAGCGCCGCCCGGAAAACGGTAATGGTTTTGGCGCTCGGCAAGAGAAATCTCCTGCGCCAGCGCCTCGAACTGCGGCCATAAATAATCGAGATGCCGTTTGCAATCCATCAATGCCGCGGGCAACTGCTCGGCGAAGCGATCCAGGTTCCCTGCCCCGCTGATATGCCCGAGCATGGCACCGAGGTTTTTATTGCATTGATCCAGCCATTTGCCGGTCGATAACAAGCGGCTGTGGTGGGCAAAATGCGAGAGCGCTTTTTGCGGCAGATGATGGCCTTCGTCGAAGACATAAATAGTATCGGCCGGTGCCGGCAGAATAGCGCCGCCCCCCAGGGCCAGATCGGCCAGCACCAGGTCGTGGTTGGTGACAATACAATCCACACTGTTAAGCGAGTCGCGCGCTTTGAAAAAGCTGCACACAGAAACATTGGAACAGCGCCGTCCGGTGCACTGGCGATGGTCGGTAGTGATTACCTGCCATTCGCTTTGCTCCAGCGCCTTGGGCCAGGTATCGCGCTCGCCATTCCATTTATTGGAAGCCAGAGCTTCTACCATCGACTGATACAAGTTGACGCTTTGTGCCGTGACACCGGGCATCTCGTCTTCGTATAAGGCTCGGGTGGGGTTCAGCCCACTCTCGTATTCGCTGAGCAGGTTGTCCAGTTTCGACAGGCATAAATAACGGCCACGACCTTTCGCCAGGGTGAAGTTAAAAGCCAAGCCGCTGTGCTGGCGTAGTTCGGGAAGATCCTTATTAACAATCTGTTCCTGCAAGGCCACGGTGGCCGTGGAGACAACCAGTTTTTTGCCCATGGCTTTGGCGATGGCAATAGCCGGGAGCAAATAGGCCACCGTTTTGCCGGTGCCGGTTCCCGCTTCTACCACGCACACATGGCCACCGCCCACGCGGTGGTTTTCGTCATCCAGCTCAATGTTGCCGATAGTACGGGCAATTTCAGCAATCATCATTTTTTGACCGTAACGGGCTTTCATGCCCTTACTTTCAAGAAACTTGCTGTAGCTGGACTGGATCTGTTGTTTCAGTTGATCTGTCAGCATAAACACCACACCGGCGGCCTGTTATCAGTCGCATGGCGGGCGGGGGAAATCAGACGTAAACGGTCAGGATGCATTCTCTACCTGTAATGATTGCTGGCTGAGTACCGGGTTGGCGTACATCGCCAGGGCGATATCGCGCCAGGCATCCGGTATGGCCGCCATTCTCGCTTCAAACGCGGCTTTGGCTTCGGGGAGTTTATCGGCATCAAAAGGAATTTGCCGGTCAGAGTAACGCAGGCCTTTTGCCTCATGACCAAGCATTTGCCAGGCAAAACAATTGCTACTGTGCAAGACATAGTTGGCGATCACCTGGCGGTCGATTTCCCGCACCACGTCATCATCATCTGCATAATGCCCTTTTAATACTTCACCAAAGGCGACATGCACATGGCCCTTTTGACCGGTAATACCGGCGGCGATGCTTTTTACATCTTCATGCTCTTCTTTCTGATAGCTGCCGGTGGTCTTTTGCTGGTAAAGCTCGCGGGCTTTGGCGGCATCGCAGGGGTCGTACTCATAAGAGATAGAAACCGGCACAATGTTCAATGCATGGACATATTCATTGAAATCCATGGTTTTTGGCTTGTTCAGGGTCAACATGCCAACCACTGCCGAATTGGTTTTGTCCTTGCCGTCTTTGGCCCGGCCTTCGCGCTGGGCGATCCAGATATTGTGCGCATCGTTAACGATGGAATGATGGATATAAGCGGAGAGCTGGCGCGCCGCTTTGAACTTCTCCCGGGGAGCCTTGGCGGAGCGATTGACAATAAAGCTCTTGTTCAAGCGCATCAGGTCAGAGACATAGGGCTTGGTTAGCAGGTTGTCGCCAATGGCGATACGCAACGTGTTGGCTTCGCTGTGGTAGAGGCTCCAGTTAACGAACGCCGGGTCCATGGTGATATCCCGGTGGTTGCTAATAAACAGATAGGCACCTTTGGGGTCCAGCTGGTCAAGGCCGGAGATGGTCAACGCGGTAGTGGTGTTGCCGATCATGCCACTCATATAGCGTTCAACCACGTGCTGGAAATCTGCCACGGTGTGAACCTGGGACAATTGACGATTCAGCACCCGCCGCACCAGTGGCCGTAACAACCATCCCATATAACGGTGTAACCGGGGAAACTTCAGTTTTGAGATAGCGTTGGCCAATTCAGGATCGGCGAGGATACGGTCCAGTACTTCACGCACTTCGGCATCGTCATAAGGGCGAATATTGTCAAAATCGGTCATCTATGAGGTCACTTCACTATTAACAGAAGGGGCAGTACAGCCAGAGGATTGCCGGGCGCGGAGGCGCATCAAAATAGCCGCACAACATACCGAAAAGCGCCTTAAAATTCCACTATCACGCTGATAGGGATTTTTGTGCCAAATGCCACTGGCGCGCAAATCATTGCTGACCTACACTGTTGATCAAGACGACAAAACCGTTCTGACAGGGCCAGAGGGCAATCCCCTCGTTGGCAGATAACAATGACAGGTCATAGGGAATTTCGGCTTTCGTATGAATATATTGCTGGTTGAAGATAGCGCAACATTGCGCCATGCCATGAGTCAGTACATCAGCGCCGCCGGCCACACCCCGGTACTTGCCCGTAGCGGCGAGGAAGCCCTGCAGATGCTGGAAGACACCGGCATCGATATGGTGATCATGGATGTGGAGATGCCAGGCTTGAACGGCTTTGAAACCACCCGTCTGATTCGCGAATGGCTGGGCGAGCATTGGATTCCCATTATTTTTGTCACCGGCCTTAACGACGACGAAAACTACCGCGAAGGCATTGAAGCCGGTGGTGATGATTACCTGATCAAACCGGTCAGCTCTATTATTATTCAGGCCAAAATACGGGCCATGGAACGCATTACCAGCATGCGCGACCAGTTGAACCGCTTGAACCAGGAACTGGAAGCCCTCAGCCAGCTGGACAGCCTCACCCACGTCTTCAACCGCCGCACATTCACTGAAAAGGCTCGCCAGCAATGGCTGATTTCTGCCCGCCAGCAATTGCCGCTCGGCGCGCTGATGATCGACGTGGATCATTTCAAACTCTACAACGACCATTATGGCCACCCGGCGGGTGACAGCTGTCTGATCAAAGTTACCGAAGCGATTAAAAGCTGCCTGCAGCGCCCGGCTGATTTGCTGGGGCGTTACGGCGGTGAAGAATTTATTGTCGTGCTGCCGGATACCGACCGGAACGGCATGACTACCGTCGCCAATGCCATCGTGGAAAAAGTCCAGTCGCTGCAACTGGAGCATCTGGTATCCCCCACCCTGCCGGTGGTGACTGTCAGCATTGGTGGCTCCAGTTGTGAGAGAACCGCCGGGTTCTCCCTGGAGCAACTGATTCGCTCGGCGGATAAGGCCTTGTATCAAGCCAAACGCAGCGGCCGCAATCAAAACATCATCAGCGAGATTGCCAGCCATCACACGATTCTGGTGGCAGAAACCATTCCCGAGCAGCTGGATAACATCAGCTTGCTGTTCGGCTCCCACTTCAATTTGCTGACCACCGACAATGTGCTCGAAGCGGTAGAAATTACCCGTACCATTCAGCCTGACCTGGTGATTATTGATCACCGCATTGCCAAAAAGTACGATTGCCTGTTTTTAAGACACCTGAAACGCTCACCGGAGCTGGCGCTAACGCCTTTGCTATTGTCGGTGGATGAAATAATGAATGACTTTGACTCGCACTTGCCATCACTCAACGTGCGGATGATTCCACGGCAGGAAGACAATGCAGATTTACTGGAAAAGGCGCAGGAATTACTGGCCTGAGACGCAGAAATCCGGCGCGGATAAAACGTGAAGAGAGATGCCGGCCTGTGTTCAGGCCGGCATTGAAACAGCGTTTATACCTGATTGCGCAAGGCGTTGTACCAGCGCACGTCGCGGGAATATTTTTCTACCTGATCAACCACGTCCAGCACCAGCGCAAACAGCGCCATACGCACCAGCACGCCGTTGTCCGTCTGGCGGAAAATCGCCAGGTTCGGGTTGGCATTCAAATCGTTATCCAGCTCATTGGCTTCCTGACGCGAATCGCGTGGCAAAGGATGCATAATCACGGTGTTGGGTTCGCAATATTCAGTGTAAATACTTTGATTCAAACGGAAGCGGCCACGGTAGAGGTCAGCTTCGTTCTTGCTGGTGAAGCGCTCTTCCTGAATACGGGTTGAGTAGGCAATATCAATCCTGGAAATACTGGTTTGCAGGTTGTCGGTAACGACCACCTGATGACCGGCGTTGCGCAAGCCTTCTACCAGGTACTCCGGCATCGACAGCTCTTGCGGCGAAACCAGCGTAACCTGCACGCGATCAAACAGGCACAGCAATTTACACAGCGAGTGCACCGTCCGGCCATGTTTGAGGTCACCAATCATGGCGATTCGCAGCCCGTCGAGGGTGCGGCCTTTGGAGCGCAGCTCCTTGCGGATGGTGTACAAATCCAGCAACGCCTGAGTCGGGTGCTCATTGGCACCATCACCGCCGTTAATCACCGGCACACGGCTCGCCTGAGCAAACTCGGCCACTGAACCGGCGGCCGGATGGCGCATACAAATCACATCGCTATAACCGGACAATACCCGCGCGGTATCGTACAGCGACTCACCTTTGGTGATGGAGGAGCTTTCGAAACCGGTAGTTTCGCGCACATCGCCGCCCAGCAGGTTAAACGCCGAGCCAAAACTGACGCGGGTGCGGGTACTGGGTTCAAAAAACATATTCCCCAAAATTGCACCTTCGAGCACGCGGGTCACCCGGCGCCGCAGCGCATAGGGTTCCATGGCATCAGCCACGTCAAATACGCGCTGAATATCTGCTCGTTCAAATTGTTCAATGGAGAGAATATGGGAACCGGTAAAATTCACTGTGAATCCTCAGCGCAGTGCGCGAATATTCGGAAGGAGACGGGAAAAAACGGCGCTATTCTAGCGCCGCATGAAGCCTACGAAAACAGGCTTTGATCAAATTGATGGAGGAATCTCCGAATACGGCGGCAAACTACCCCGGTTCAGGTTGCTCAACCCAGTGGTAGCGAGGCGGTATTGGCCTTGGGGGTGCGCTTGGGCAACACGCCTTTGAGGCGTTTCATCACTTGCAGGGCCGTCGCGCGGTAAGTCGTCAGCTTGCCGCCCATCACCGACAACACCATCGGCCGTTGCTCATCATCTACCGAGATTAAAACCTCCCGCGAGCGGGAAAAAGCCGACTTCTCGCTGCGTGGCAACACCCGCAGCCCGGCAAAGCTGTTGACTGGTACCGAGGTCAAATCCAGCGCCGGAAAATAAAACGCCAGGGTTTCCAGTAAATACGCCTGCTCGCTAGCCAGACAATGCGACAGCTCAGGCGCCTGGTGATGCGGTGTTTCCGTGGTGCCAACCAGTAATTGCCCCTGCCAGGGCAATACAAAAATCGCTCGCTGATCGCTGGGCGATTCGAGATAAAAATACTGTTTCAATAATGGCGGCAACAACAAGTGGCTGCCTTGCACCAGCTCTACCGGTGAAGTCGACATCGCCGGTTGCACGCCATTGATCACCTGGTTGGCCCAGGGGCCGGCACAATTGATCAGGGCACGGGCTTCCAGAGTTTGTTGCGCGCCCTGATTTTCAATGTGAACCAGACAGGAGCCGGCACGGCGTTCGGCGGCAACGAAGCGGGCAGGAATCAGCGTTTCAGCGCCCAATGACACCGCCGATGCCAGCACCGCACGCGTCAAGGCGGCATCATCGGTTTGGGCTTCGTAATATTGATACACGGCGGTGAGCCCTTCCTGCTTCAACCCCGACAACTGCCGCCATTGTTCGGCTGGCAAGGATGAAAACCGGTTAGCCTGGCGCAAGCCGCCGAGCAAGGCATAGAGCGAAAGGCCGAGGCGAATTTTCCAGGACGGGCGCGTCGAATGTTCGTAGACCGGTATATGCAGCGGTTGCAAGCACACCAGATCCGGGGCAATTTTCAGTAAAATGGCCCGCTCGCGCAGGCTTTCGCGAACCAGCCCCAATTGCCCGCTTTCCAGATAACGCAAACCGCCGTGAATCAATTTTGAAGATTTACTGGAGGTCGCCGCGGCGATTCCGTCCTGCTCTATCACTAACACCGAATAACCGGCCGCTGCTGCTGCCTGGGCTACCCCTGCGCCCTGTATTCCTGCGCCCACGACAACGAGGTCATAATGCATCCGAATCTCCTGTGGTTAAATCTTACCGGCCCAACCGGCTGTCAACTTAACGCAGCCACTGCTGCATAGCGCTCTGCCATTGTGAAAAACGCGCGTGCAAGGCATCGTCCGCTGCTGGCAAAAACTGCGTAGAGGCACCGGAAAACTGCCAGGCGTCGGGCTGCCCTGCAGTAACATACGCCATACCTTGCAGTGTAGCATCCGCATTTTCATGCCGAACCACGGCCAAACCCGAGAGATTCGCCAGCCGCTGGCAAAGACCATCCGCATGGCTCAACCCGCCACTGATATAAATCACACGCACATCCCATTGCTGACGAATCAGTAATAAATTCACCAGTAACTGGAAAAGAATACTTTCTGCCCAGGCGAGAATTTTTTCAGTCGCCTCCAGCCCGTCGCTAAAACGCGATTGCAGATCGGTTCGCCAGTAAGGCGCACTCAAACCGCCCTGGGCATTTAATAAAAAACAGGGTTTTTGCGGCGATTGCTCAAGCGCTCGCTCAATATCCGCAGGCGTTACCGGAAAACCGCACTCGGCAGACAACCAGGGCAATGCCGAAGCGGCGCCGTTAACGGTAGCTTCGGTTGCATAAAGAGAGCGTGAGCTGGCGGTATCGCCCAGCAAAATCGGGCTGGCAAGTAAACCTTCAGGGGCATGTGGCACCTGCGAGAATACCTGTAAAAAAGCGCCAGTACCCAGATTAATGTAACAGGCCGTGGAATCCGGTTTGCCGCGGGCAAAAAGCGAGGCGCCCTGATCACGCATCACCGCACCAACGGGCACTGACCTGCCCGCCAGTGGGACATTGCCAAACGCCGCGAGGTGCGGCAAAAGCGCGGGCAACCATTGCGGTTGCAGTTGAAAGGCTTGTAACAAATCGGCGTCCCACTGCTGCGAATGGATATTCCATAACAGGGTACGCTGGGCGTGACCGGGATCAATCACGGCCGGTGAGCCACACAGTTGTTGCAAGATATAACTGACCACCGGGCCAATCATTAAACGCTGCTCAGCGGCTGCTCGCGCAACCGGTTCCAGATTATCCAGCGCCCAGCGCATTTTGCTGGCACCGTAGTGCGGTGACTTGCGCAAGCCGGTACGGGAACAAACCTCCTCGTCGGTAAGAGCAAGCGCATGGATGACATCTTCTGCCCGACAATCCTGCCAGCTGAACACGGGAGAAAGGGGTTCACCGGTGTACTTGTCCCAACACAAACAGGATGACCCCTGCCCCGCATAACCGGCGGCGATTACCCTGAAGGCACGATCTTCCAACCAGTTTTCCAGCGATGCCAACGCCAGGCGAATACCGGCCAGAATTTCTCCGGCATCCTGCTCGATGTGCGTTACTTGTTTGGTATGCGCTATTTGTTCTATATGCGTTACCTGGGCGGCGGTGACCGCCAGATGGCGGGTTTGCACCGGCTGGCTAAACAGGCAGAGCTGCTCGCCACTTTCGCGGTAAAGGGCAACCCGGGAGCTTTGCCCGCCCTGATCAATCACCAGAAAACATCTTTCCATCGCCGTTGCGCATCTCGACTGCCGGTATAAGTGAGTCCAGAATACAGAAGCGGGCGACAGGTTGACAGTTGCAGTTACACGTGACGGACAGCGAACTCCGGTTAGCAGAAATAACAGGCACAAAAAAGGCGACCTCAGTCGCCTTTTGCAATAGAGACCGCTCGAAGGCGAACGGCCCTGAGAAGCGTTGCTTATTCCTGACCCGGTCTTGGCGTCATACCACCGAACGGGAATTGAGCAATTTTGTCGCCTTTGAACTCGCTGATTTTCGCCGGTCCTTCTTTTTCGACCTCGTCAATTCTGACGATGGAATGCAGCGGAATATAGGAGCGTTTAACACCGGCAAATTCGTTTTTCAAACGCTCTTCAGCCGGATCAACCAGTAACTGACTGCGCTCACCAAAAACAAATTCTTCTACTTCAATAAAACCGTACATTTCGCTCTGATAAATAGCGCAGGCGAAAATTTCGTAAACTTGCCCCTGGTTCAGGAAAATAACTTTGTAAACAGGTTTAAGGGCCATGGATGCACTCTTCAAAAATACTGAAATCTGCCTGAAAAAGGCAGGTGTTACCGCAGATTGCCGCGAGATACCTCACTAAAAACGCCAGTCAACATGAGCGGTTTGCAAGGCAATAGTCATCTCTCAAGCGCGCGCAGCATACCATAAAGACCTGCAGCTGACAGGATGATTACGCTACTGAAAACACACACCGAAAATACCAGAAAATCTGCCAAAAGATCCAAAAAAACCTCCTGATTTCAGAAGCTTAACGCGATGAGCGCAGGCAGATGCCATCCCATGTGGCCTGAATAACCGCCTCCAGGGTGGATGCATCGACCGGGAAAATACCCAGGGTGTGCTTTAACGCAAGGGCAAAACAGGGTTCAAGGCCGAGGGCAAACAGCACCTCGTTGGGCAAGGGCTTGAGAATGCCCTGCGCCTTGCATTCATCAAACAACAGCCATAAAGGGCTATCCGCTTTTAGAGATTGCCCCTCGGACTGGCGAATCACTTCACAGGGCAAATGATCGAATTGCAACTTGCTCAATAACATATCCGGCTCGCGCATAAATAATTGCCAGATACGCAGGCAAATACGCTGGTACTGCTCAAAAGGCGCGAGGGAAAAATCATGTCCGTCAGAAAGCTCGGCAATAACGCGGGTAATGGTAGCTTCGTGCAATTCTTCAATCAGATGTTCACGGTCGCGGAAATATAAATAGACCGTACCCGTAGCAACCCCGGCCAGGTCAGCAACCTGCTTGATAGAAAAACCATGAAAGCCTTTGCCAGCCAGCAATTTTAACGTGGCTACCAGAATGGCATCGCGCTTACTCACAAGACTTGCCCGGCACCGGCGACCGCAAAGCCTTTTTTACACAGCATGAACATTACGATTCACTCCACTTTATGACAAATGTCATGAGTCCTTGCAGATAAAAAGATGCCGCCCGAATCCTTCAGGCGGCCTTTTCCGGGAGATGGATTACTGAACGGAAGGTGATTCCAGTAAGCCGCCACCCAGCGCTTTGTACAGTGTTAACTGATTACGCGCCTGGTTAAGACGGGTAGTAATCAGATTTTGCTGCGCGCTGTTGTAGTTGCGTTGGGAGTCAAGCACATCCAGATAACTGTCTACGCCACGCTCATAACGCAGGTTGGCCAACTCGTAACTGCGGCCAGTGGCGGATACCAGATCCTGCTGCGCTTTCAGTTGCACACTCAACGTTGATTGCGCCTGCAAGCCATCACGCACTTCTTTAAAAGCATTTTGAATGGCTTTTTCGTAGCGGGCGATGTTGATGTCTTTTTGCAGGTTGGCCACGTCCAGGTTAGCGGCGTTAGCACCCCATGCAAAAATTGGCAGCGTTAATTGCGGGGAGAAAACCCAGTTGCGAGTGCCGCTGTCAAACAGGTTGTCGAATTCCGGGCTGGCATTACCGTAGCTTGCAGTCAAGGCAATACGCGGGAAAAACGCAGCGCGAGCTGCACCGATATTGGCGTTAGCCGCACGCAGGGTATGCTCCGCCTGCAAAATATCCGGACGTTGCAACAGCACTTCCGAATTAATCACTTCCGGAAATTCAGCCAGCATGGAATCGCTGTTCCAATGGGCTTTCAGTTCTTCCGAATTCAACGGCATACCTACCAGCGTTTCCAGCGTCGAATAACTTTCTGACAGCTGGCGCTCGTACAGCGCTTCTTCGATTTGCGTGGTGTGCAACGCGGTTGCCGCCTGGCTTAAATCCAGCTCGGAAGCCAAACCGGCATCCACACGGGTTTTCACCATATCGTAAGAAGATTCACGCGCTGCCAGGGTATTTTCGGCCAGCACTAACAATTCAGCATTGGCTACCCAGGTAAAGTAGGCATCGGCAACTTCAGCAATCAAACTGATGTGGGCACTTTTACGCGCTTCATCAGAGGCGAGATATTGCTCAAGCGCGCCTTGACGCAAACTTTGCACACGGCCAAATAAATCCACCTCGTAAGAGGAGATACCCACGCCCACATTGTATTGCTGGGCGATGTAGCTGTTACCCGTTTCTGACAAAGCAGCCGGAATGCGCTGGCGGGTTCCGCCCGTCGTTGCATTAAGGGTTGGCAATAATTGCGCCCGTTGAATGCGGTACTGCGCCCGCACCTGCTCAACGGTCAATGCAGCAACGCGCAAATCGCGGTTGTTTTCCAGGGCCAGAACGATCAGTTTTTGCACCTGATCGTTGTGGTAAAACTCCCGCCAGGCAAGGTCTGCCGCCGTAGCAGCGTTTTGCTGCTCAGCGGAGGTCACAGCAGCGACCGGCGATGCCGGACGCTCATAATGGGGTGCCATGGTACAAGCCGTCAGCACCAGCAAACTGCTTGCACACAATAAAGGCGTTAACATCAATTTCATGAATGCGCTCCTGGTTGTGCTGCATCTCCGTGGGGTTTTACGGTATTCGGGAACCAGCGTTGCGCCAGTTTGAACACCACCACAAAGAACACCGGCACGAAATAAATAGCCAGAACAGTTGCCGAGAACATGCCGCCGAATACACCGGTACCAATGGCGTTCTGACTGCCGGAACCGGCACCGGTAGCGATAACCAGTGGCAGTACACCCAACATAAAGGCCAGCGAGGTCATGATGATCGGACGCAAACGCATACGCACAGCTTCCATAGTAGCGGTCAGCAAATCCTTGCCCTGCTCATGCAACGCCTTGGCAAATTCCACAATCAGGATGGCGTTCTTACAAGCAAGACCGATGGTCGTTAGCAGCCCCACCTGGAAATAAACGTCATTCGACATACCGCGACCCATGGCAAACAGCACCGCACCAATAACACCGAGGGGCACCACCAGCATCACCGCCAACGGCACCGACCAGCTTTCATACAGCGCCGCCAGACACAGGAACACCACCAGAATCGACAAGGCGTACAACATAGGTGCCTGATTACCGGATTGACGTTCCTGGAGCGACATACCCGTCCACTGATAACCCACGCCTTCCGGCAATTGCGCAACCAGACCTTCCATCGCCAGCATCGCATCACCGGAGCTTACGCCAGGCGCGCCCTGCCCGAGGATGTTCATGGATGGCACACCGTTATAACGCTCAAGGCGTGGCGAACCATAAATCCAGTGACCGGAGGTAAATGCAGAGAAAGGCACCATTTCACCAGCGCTATTGCGCACATACCACTTGCCTACATCTTCCGGCAACATACGGAATTGCGGCTCGCCCTGAACGTACACTTTCTTCACACGACCGTTGTCGACGAAGTCATTCACATACGCCGATGCCCAGGCGGTAGAGAAGATGTTGTTAACGTCGGCAATACTCACGCCGAGTGCGGCCACTTTTTCGTGGTCAACATCCAGCTTGTATTGCGGCGTATCTTCCTGGCCATTGGGGCGAATACCGACCAGTCGGGCGTCACCGGCAGCCAATCCAAGCAACTGGTTACGTGCATTCATCATTGCATCGTGACCCAGCCCACCAAGATCCTGCAGCTGCAAATTAAACCCGGATGATGTACCCAGCTCTACAATGGCAGGCGGTGCGAAGGCAAATACCATCGCTTCTTTAATTTGCGAGAAGTGCCCCATCGAACGCATGGCGAGGCTTTGTACATCCTGGCCATCGCCAGTTCTGTCGCTCCAGTCTTGCAAGCCTACGAACGCCATACCGTTATTCTGACCGCGACCACTGAAGCTGAAGCCCACTACGCTGAACACAGAACGAACGTTAGCGCTTTCTTCGTTCAAGTAGTACTCCGCCACTTCATTTACGGTTTCGATAGTACGTTCTTTGGTAGCACCCACCGGCAAGCCAATCTGGGTGAACATAATGCCCTGATCTTCATCGGGTAAAAACGCGGTGGGCAAGCGAGTAAACAGGAACGCCAGAATCAGTACAATCAAACCGTAAATCAACATCCAGCGACCGGTACGAGCGATCATCGAACCCACACCGCTCTGGTATTTATCCGCAGCGCGGTTGAAGTTACGGTTAAACCAGCCAAAGAAGCCTTTTTTCTCGTAGTGACCGTGTTTTACCGGCTTCAGCATGGTGGCACACAGTGCTGGTGTCAGCGTCAAAGCTACAACAACCGATAGCAACATCGCCGACACAATGGTGATAGAGAATTGACGATAAATCACACCGGTAGAACCGCCGAAGAACGCCATGGGTACGAATACCGCTGACAGCACCAGCGCGATACCGATCAATGCACCGGTAATCTGGCCCATGGATTTTCGCGTTGCCTCCCTGGGCGGCAAACCGTCTTCGTCCATCACCCGCTCGACGTTTTCCACCACCACAATCGCATCGTCCACCAATAGCCCGATGGCAAGTACCATCGCAAACATCGTCAAGGTATTAATGGAGTAGCCAAATACCGAGAGAATACCGAAGGTTCCCAGCAATACTACCGGCACAGCAATGGTCGGAATCAAGGTAGCGCGGAAGTTCTGCAAGAACAAATACATCACGCAGAACACCAGGATGATCGCTTCGATCAGTGTTTTAATTACCGCATTGATCGAGAGTTTTACAAACGGTGTAGTGTCATAGGGATAAACAATTTCCATCCCCTCAGGGAAAAACTCTTCCAGTTCACCAATACGTTTACGCACCGCGTTGGCGGTATCCAGAGCGTTAGCGCCAGATGCGAGGTTAATGGCCATACCGGCAGCTGGCTTGCGGTTGTATTCCGTTTCGAATTGATAGTTTTCACCACCCAGTTCCACCCGTGCTACATCACCCAGGCGAACGCTGGAACCATCCGGATTTACCCGCAGCAGAATATTTTTAAATTCTTCCGGAGTTTCCAGGCTGGTTTGCACCACGATAGTAGACGTGATTTGTTGGCCGGGAACAGACGGCGCACCGCCCAGTTCACCCGCTGCAATCTGCGCGTTCTGGGTGCGAATAGCGTTAGTCACATCCATGGTGGTCAGGTTGTAAGTCGCCAGGCGATCAGCATCCAGCCACACACGCATCGCGTACTGCGAACCAAACAGCGTGGTTTGACCCACACCATTGACACGGCTCAACTGATCCACCACGTTGGCAGCCACATAGTCAGCCAGGTCGTATTTATCCATACGGCCATCAGATGACACAAAGCCGATAACCATCAGGAAGCCGGCAGATGATTTGGTAACGCGAATGCCCTGCTGCTGAACCGGTTGCGGCAGCAAAGGCACTACTGTCTGCAACTTGTTCTGCACCTGAACCTGAGCGATGTCAGGGTCGGTACCGGCAAGAAAAGTCATTACAACTTCACCGCGACCGGATGATTCGCTGGTGGAAGACATGTATTGAACGTTATCAATACCGGTCATTCCCTGCTCAATCAACTGGATGACGGTGTTTTGTACGGTTTCTGCAGAAGCGCCAGGATAGCTGGCGGTGATACTGACCGAAGGCGGCGCAATATCGGGATACTGGGCGATTGGCAATCGAAAAATCGACAGCAACCCCGCCAGCATGATCATGAGTGAGATTACCCAGGCAAAAACCGGGCGATCAATAAAAAACTTTGCCATGCGGAATGACTCCTTAGTTGCTGGTTTCAGCGAGCTTGGCAGGAACTACGGTAACCGGTGCGCCCGGTCTGATTTTTTGCAGGCCTTCCAGAATCAAACGGTCTCCGACTTGCAAACCGTCTTCAATCACCCAGTTGTGGCCCACTGAACGACCTGTTTTTACCTGACGCAATTCCACTTCGTTGTTGCTGTTCACAACAAAAGCCGTGGCAGCACCGGTGCGGTCGCGGATGATGCCTTGCTGCGGCGCCAATACCGAATTGCCACGTGAACCTTCCTGCACCACGGTGCGCACAAACATACCTGGCAACAGGAATCTGTCCGGATTATCAAACAGCGCACGCAGGGTTACGGTACCGGTGGACTCGCTCACACCCACTTCGGAAAACTGCAAGGTGCCTTCGTGTTCGTAGGTGGTGCCGTCATCCAGAATCAGATTCACTTTGGCGGCTTCCAGCGCAGAAATATGGCCTGACTGCATTTGACGCTTCAGGCGCAACAGGTTTTCGGCAGATTGGGATACGTCGATATAGATAGGATCCAGCTGCTGGATAGTGGCCAGCACTTCACTTTGACCGGAAGAAACCAGCGCACCTTCGGTAACAGAAGACTTGCCAATCACACCGCTGATCGGCGCGCGCACTTCGGTGTACTTGAGGTTGATTTGAGCGGTTTCGATAGCAGCACGGGCGGCGGCAATACTGGCGGTAGACTGGCCAAGGTTGGCGAGCGCATCGTCGTATTCCTGCTGACTGATAGCTTTGGCGGCAGCCAGATCTTTATAGCGGGCTTCACGCGCTTTGGCAGCGGCCAGGTTAGCTTCGCCACGGGCCAGTTCAGCACGTGCCGTAGCGAGGGCGGCGCGATAAGTAGCGGAATCAATCTGATACAGCTGCTGACCGGCTTCTACTTCGCTGCCTTCTTCAAACAGGCGCTTTTCAATAATACCGGTCACTTGCGGACGAACTTCAGCTTTACGAAACGCCGTGGTGCGACCCGGCAGTTCTGCCGTCAACGCCACATCGGAAGCTTCCAGAGTAATAACGCCTACCTCAACAGCAGGCGGTGGACCACCGGCACCCGTAGCGGTTGCCGGTTCTTTCGAGCCACAAGCAGTTAATGTGGATATACAAATTACGCCCAAAGCCGTAAGCGTTAGGTGTTTGATGCGTAACAACATGGTGTACCCCTTTTTTTGAAAAAATCCGTTAGTCGTATGTAGTCACACGCCACTTACATACACTCAAGAATGTTTGTTAATTTATACTGAACGATCGTTCATTTTCAACAAAAAAATAATAAATCCTCAATATGACGCTCAACCTTGCAAATATTAACGAAAATCAGCATTCCCAATAGCAAAATAAATTGACTGAAAAAGTTTTTTATGTACATTATCGACATATACATTCACAACTGTATGTTTATTTGAGAAAGAATATGGCACGTAAAACCAAAGAAGAAGCTCTCGAGACCCGCAACCAGCTGCTGGATGCCGCCGAGAAAGTCTTTTATGAAAAAGGATTTGCTGCCTCATCCCTTATGGACGTCGCCACCGCCGCCAACCTGTCGCGCGGCGCAGTGTATTGGCACTTTAAAAACAAGAGTGAATTGCTGGACGCTATCGCCGATCGCATTCGCTTGCCGTTTGAAACCCTGTCAGACGCATTCAGCGATCGGGAAGAGCCCAACCCGCTGGGTAAATTGCGAGATTTTTCCATTCATATCATCAAGGAAAGCGTGAGAAATCCTCGCCGTCGTCGGGTGCTCTCCATCCTTATCCACCGCTGTGAGTTGAGTGAAGAAACCCGTCACCAGGAGTCCCGCCGCCAAACGGCCTGCCTCGAATACGTCACCCACTTTGACGACTGCCTGCAGCGCGCCGTTAAATATGGTCAGTTACCCGCCAATCTCGACACTCGCCAGGCGGCCATCGCTAAATGGGCGCTGATCACCGGGTTACTCAGTAACTGGTTGTTTTTACCGGGAAGTTTTGACCTGGAAGCGCTGGCAGACTCCATGATCGACAGCTACTTCTGCATGCTGCAACACAGCCCCACACTTCGACTGCCCGCCTCCAGCTGATGGGCCGCGTCGCCCCGTAAAAACAGGCGGCATCCTATAGAAGCAAGCTGACAATAGATGTCAGTAATTGACCGGCATTTTCGGCTGGAACCGGAGAATCTTATTGGTATAGCCGATTTTTTAACCGATCAGCAAAAAATAATGCTTTGGTCATATTTCTACTGGCACCAATACCCTGCCCCGTGGTCTACAGCCCTGTCGTTGCAACTCTTATTTGGCAGTGCCTGCAAGTCGCCAGGCTGGCCTCCTTCAAGACATCAGGCTATAGTAGCAACGACTTAACAACGCCTCGCTACACCTTAGCTTATGGCCTTGATTCTACTGTGGGATTTTGGCGTCCCGCCCACTCACGGGCCTGTTTATCGCTGTTCCCGATCATGAGACCCCGTTTATGCATATCGCGTTATCAAAACACCTGACCTTTTCTCTGGTGCTCAGTTTATTGCTAAGCGTTTCTGCCAGTCATGCAGAGAAGCCCACCCCGCTGAAATACACACCGGAGCAGGCAAAAACGACGATAGAAATTGTCAAACAACTGGACACCAAGCACTACCGTACCCAGGAGTTTAATGACGATCTTTCATCACGTTTTCTCGATGATTATTTAAAAGCACTCGACCCCACCAAAAACTTCTTCCTCAAGTCGGATATCGACGCCTTTGAGAAATACCGTCACAGCTTTGATGACGATCTCAAAAAAGGAAAGCTCGATAAAACCTTTGAAATTTACAATCGCTTTAATGAGCGCATGACCCATCGCCTGGAAATTGTCGCAGCGCAATTGGAAGACACCGAAGTGAAATATGACTTCGATGTGGATGAGTCCATCCCGGTAGATTGGGAAGAAGCCGAGTGGCCTGCCAATGAAAAGGCCGCAGACGCTTTATGGCAAAAGCGCATCAAAGCCAACCTGCTGGGCATGATTCTCAACGGTAAAACTCTGGAAGAGAGTCGCACTACGCTGTTCAAACGTTACAGCAATCAGTTACGCCGCATGCAAAAACAGGATGCGGAAGAAGCCTACAGCATCATGATGAACTCCCTCACCATGCTGTACGATCCGCACACCAATTATTTATCGCCGCGCACCTCTGAAAACTTCAACATCAATATGGCGCTGTCGCTGGAAGGTATTGGTGCAGTACTGCAGGGCGAAGACGAATACACCAAAGTGATGCGTCTGGTACCCGCTGGCCCGGCAGACAAACAAGGTGAACTGAAACCGACCGACCGGATTATTGCTATCGGCCAGGGCACTGAAGGTGAAATGGTTGACGTAGTCGGCTGGCGACTGGATGAAGTGGTTGATCTGGTGCGTGGCAAAAAAGGCACTATCGTGAAACTCGAAGTACTGCCTGCCAACGACGGCCCGAGCAAAGTAATCAGCATTAAACGTGAGACGGTGAAACTGGAAGAACAGGCTGCGCGCAAACACGTCTTCGATGTCAGCGATGGTCAACACGTTTATAAAGTAGGCGTTATTAATATTCCTACCTTTTACATGGACTTTGAAGCCTATCGCAACCGCGACCCGAATTACAAAAGCACCACCCGCGATGTATTCAATCTGATTGCAGAAATGAGCAAGGAAAACGTCGAAGGCATTATTGTTGACTTGCGTGCAAACGGCGGTGGCTCACTGCAAGAAGCCGCATCACTCACCGACCTGTTTATCGATCCGGGCCCCGTGGTACAAATTCGCCACGCCAACGGTGTTATTTCACGCAACTACCGCTCTTTCTCGCCGGCCATGTATCGCGGCCCGATTGTGGTGTTGATTGACCGCCTCAGTGCGTCGGCATCAGAAATTTTTGCCGGTGCCATTCAGGATTATGGTCGCGGACTGATTATCGGCACCCAGTCCTTTGGTAAAGGTTCGGTGCAATCTATCATGTCGCTGCCGCATGGCGACATGAAAATTACTGAATCCAAGTTTTACCGTATTTCCGGTGACAGCACCCAGCATCGCGGTGTCATTCCGGACGTAGAACTGCCCAGCCTGATTGATACTGAAAAAGTTGGCGAGAGCTCAACCCTGAACCGTAATGCGTTGCCATGGGATCATATTCACGCAGTACCGCATGACAAATATTTTGACATCCAGGCGCTGCTGCCCGAGATCAACAAAAGTCATAACGAGCGCTTGAAAACCGACCCTGACTTTATTTTTCTGCGCGCTCAAATGGCGATAGCCGAAGAAGCTAACAGCCGGAAATTTATTTCCCTGAGAGAATCCACTCGCCGCGCCGAGCAGGAAAAATTTGAACAGCAGGCTCTGAAAATCGAAAATCAGCGCCGCACTGCCAAAGGTTTGGAAGTGTATAAATCTTACGAAGAAATTAAAGAAGGTGATGAAGAGGAAGAAGCCGAAGCACAAAGCGCTGAGGCACGCAAAATTGATCCCGCCAAAGATCCTTTCCTTCAGGAAGCCGGCCAGGTTCTGGCAAGCTTTATTACTGAACTGAAAAAAGAAGACCAACCGGCACGGGTTGCCAACTTCTGATAACCGCTCATGACCGGCCGACCTCTCGTCGGCCGGTTTGTTTTACACCGCAATTATTTCCCCGAGTCACGCATGAAAACTGTTTCTTTCAATATCAATAGCATCCGCCAACGCGTACATCAGCTGGAAGCCATTATTGAACGCCACAACCCCGATTTTATCGGCCTTCAGGAAACCAAGGTCAATGACCCGGACTTCCCTCTGGAGGCTATCGAAAAGCTGGGCTATCACGTGGAATTTCACGGACAAAAAACCCATTACGGCGTCGCCCTGCTGTCCCGCCATCCGTTCAAGGAAGTTATTAAAGGCTTTCCTACCGATCAGGACGATGCGCAGAAGCGCTTTATTGGCGGACGTTTTGAGTCACCGCTCGGTGGCGAAGTTGTCGTATTGAACGGCTATTTCCCGCAGGGAGAAAGTCGCGACCACCCCCTGAAATTTCCTGCCAAAAAGAAGTATTACGAAGATCTGCAAGCTTACATCACCACGGCATTTTCACCCGACCAACAACTGATCATTATGGGCGACGTGAATATTTCCCATCAGGATTGTGACATTGGCATTGGCGAAGACAATCGCAAGCGCTGGTTGCGCACCGGCAAATGCAGCTTCTTGCCGGAAGAACGCGAGTGGCTGAACACTTTACTGGCATGGGGCTTGAAAGATACTTTTCGCGAGCACCAACCGGATAACCACGAGCTGTTCAGCTGGTTTGATTACCGCAGCCGGGGCTTTGAAGATAACCCGCGCCGCGGGCTGCGTATCGACCTGATCCTCACCACTGCGAGCTTACAAAGCCGCTGTGTCGATACCGGTATTGATTACGATATTCGCGCTATGGACAAGCCATCAGATCACTGTCCTATCTGGGCATACTTCGAATAAAAATTCGCTATTTTTAAACGAAAACCCGCAGACCGAAAATCGATCTGCGGGTTTTTTATTTTGAATAATTGAAATAGCGCTGCTTGCAAACCCCTTCTAAAGCGAGCTGATTTCTCTATCGTTTATCAATTACCAGGTGATTTTCTGCACCTGAGTAGCTGAAGCTTTCAAAATTTTTCCATCTCTTCCTACAGGCCGCATCAGTGAAAGCGGCTCTCCTGTTTGTTTATCAATCAATACTGAATGTCGCTCACCGGTATTAAATAAATGCTGTTCGCCCCACTGGCGCAATGCGACCACCACGGGGAACAGACTTTCACCGCGCGCTGTAAGCACATATTCCTGATAAGCCGTGCCATCCGATGCGTCCCGGGTTTCAAAAATTCCCGCCTCAACCAGCTTGCGCAGCCGATCCGACAAAATATTACGGGCCATCCCCAGGCCGCGCTGAAAATCGCTAAAGCGACGGGTGCCATCAAAGGCATCGCGCACAATCAGTAAAGACCAGCGATCACCCACCAGATTAACGGAGCGCGCAACAGGACAAGGCTCACCCTCAGTTATTTTATGTTGTGGCATAAGACCTCCAGGGAAACGGCACCAACAATAATCCGGTTGCATTTTAAAACCGGAAAATTTAACATTCAACTGGTTTCATTTTAAAACTGGAATTAATGAATGCCAATTATGAACACACCTGTAACTCCCCAGATACCCGCACACATGAAAAATATATCTCCGCTCACCTCCGACATGCCTCACAGCCTGGTTTTGCTATTTGCCATCGCCAGCGGCCTGAGCGTTGCCAATGTCTACTACGCCCAGCCGTTGCTGGATGCACTGGCCACCGACTTTGCCATCAGCCTTACGGCGGTAGGCGGCGTAATTACCGCTACTCAGGTTGGCTGCGCGTTAGCATTACTATTACTGGTACCACTGGGTGATAGAGTCGACCGTCGCAAGCTGATGCTGGTACAACTTCTCGCGCTGGTGGCGGCGCTACTTACGGTGGCAGCAGCAACCTCTGCAACTGCGCTGCTAATAGGCATGCTGGCGGTGGGATTGCTGGGTACGGCGATGACGCAAGGTTTGATTGCTTACGCAGCCAGCGCCGCCGCGCCTCATGAACAGGGACGAATCGTGGGAACTGCCCAGGCCGGCGTATTTATTGGATTACTGTTGGCAAGAGTTTTTGCCGGAAGCATTAGCGACCTCGCAGGGTGGCGAGGCGTCTACTTTGCTGCAGCTTTATTGATGCTCGCGGTTGCCTTACCACTTTGGCGAAAACTGCCAACTTTATCCACCTCAGCATCAACAAACAGCTATCCGATGCTGGTCATTTCGATGCTCACCTTACTCAGGCAGGAAAAAGTGTTACAAGTGCGAGGCATACTGGCCTTGTTGATGTTTGCCGCTTTCAATATTTTCTGGAGCGCGCTGGTACTGCCGTTGAGCGCTCCGCCCTACCATTTTTCTCATACCCTTATCGGCGCTTTTGGTCTGGCGGGTGTGGTTGGCGCTCTCGCTGCTGCGCGAGCCGGAAGCTGGGCCGACAAAGGCCACGCCCAACGCACCAGTGCTGCAGCACTGGTAATACTTGTGCTGGCATGGTGGCCGTTATCCTTAATGGAGTGGTCGCTGTGGGCGCTGGTGATCGGCATAGTGCTGCTCGACCTGGGCGGTCAGGCGTTGCACGTTACCAACCAAAGTTTAATTTTTCGCACCCGACCAGAAGCACACAGCCGCCTTGTCGGGGTTTACATGATGTTTTATGCAGTCGGTAGCGGATTGGGAGCCATCGCAACTACAGCCACTTATGCACACTTCGGTTGGCAAGGGGTCTGTTTACTGGGTGCGTTAACCAGTCTGCTGGCGCTGGTATTTTGGGCGGTAACACTGGCACACAGCGCGAAAGTAATTCCCGATTCAGCAGTCAAGAAAAATACTTCGGAAGCGTGAACCGGAAAAATTTGAAACGTTACGACAAAAAAGAAGAGCTGGGCAGCAAAACTACCGCCCAGCTCTCCTTTTCACTATTAGCGTTTTACGCCGATTTTTACCAGTTCACCTGCGCCATTATTTTGCTGCAAAACATACAACTCACCGGACGGAGAAAATTTGGCCGCTGTCGCCGCTTTTAATGCGCCCGCCGGTAACAGATTTTCAATTTTTATGACGCGCGCAAACTCATCCTGAGTAACTGCCTGCACCCAACCGCGTTTCGCATCCAGCACCACCAGCTTGTCATTGTAATAAGCAGGCAAGGCGGTAGGCGCGGCCGACGCCGGTTGTTGATAAACGCCTGCCACTAACACGGCGCGCTCACCTTCACCGAAATCCGGAAACAAACGGTTTTTGTCCGAGCCGTACCACACCAGTGCAGATTTTGCCGGGGTTAGTATTTTTTCTGCCGCCAGGCCTTTTTCTACCAGAATATTTTCCGGCAGGCGCGGATTAAAACGGCGCAGCTTGTCGTTTCGGGTGGCGTTAAAATTCACGTAAGGCATATTATTGCCCGCCATAAATGGCCAGCCCAGATTGGCTGGTTCATTCACCCGGGTGACTTCGTCATAACCCCGCGGGCCACGCGCTGCATCATCAGCAGTGGCTGACGGCCCGCGATCGGCGATATACAAAGCGCCACCCACCGCATCTACCTCAAGGCCAGCCGGGTCACGCACGCCCATGGCGTAAATTTCTGGCAGCGTAGTAGCGGATTGGCCATACAAATTGCCTTCCGGAATGCTGTAACCGCCGTCTGCGCCAGGAATAATGCGCAGCACCTTACCGCGTAAATCGGCGGTATTGCCCGAGGTACGCAGCGCACTGTCAGCGTTGTTTTTTCCGTCCTGTTCAATCAGGTTAAAACCGGCTTTATCAAGAGCGGTGTTATCACCGGTGGCAATAAATAAATGCCCCTTGTCATCAAAGGCCAGATCACCGCCGACATGACAACAGCGGTTATCAAACGGGATTTCAATGACGCGTTTTTCAGAGGCGGCCGACAGCTGGCCGGAAGCGAGCGTAAAATGGGAAACAATCAATGCCGGTTGATTGTTCGAACCGGCCTGTAAATAACTCACATACACCCGCTGGTCTTTTGCAAAATCCGGGCTGACTGCCAACCCGCGCAAACCATGCCCCAGCGGTGATTGCTGACTCACGGGAAGTGTGGCAATAACAGAACCGCCCTCGCCGCTCGCATTCAATTGCTTGATAGCACCCGCGCCCTCGGCAACAAGCAACTGGCCATCGGGCAAAAAGTCCAGCGCAACCGGCTGTTTCAAATCGGAATTAACACGGGTTTGTACCACTTGCTCAGCGGTCGCACGGGCTTTGCTGTAATCCAGCTTCGGTGAACCGCCGGTGGCGTAACGCAAACCGCGCACCAGCAGCTTTGTAAAATGCGGCTCGGAGAACATTTCCGAGGTATGGCCCAGGCCGGTATAGAAAGCCCGGCCGCCATCAAACTGGTGATACCAGCTGATCGGGTGATGATGGCCATGCAGGCCGCCAATATAGCTGTTTTCATCCAGCGTCAGCAGATCACGGCGGTAGGGATACAGCTCAAGATAGTCGTACCATTCGTCAGTCAGGTCAAAGGCGCGAGGTACATCCCGGGTTGCCGGATGCTCGGGGTTCAGCACTTGCAGGTGGGCATGCTGCACATTGTCCGGCTCGCCGGGGTGACTTTTGAAAACACCGCCCACCAGACGACGATACCAATACCACTCGCCACCGGTTTCAGTGTCAGCCGCTGCGTGAATACCGGCAAAACCACCGCCCGCCTGAATAAAGCGTTCCATGGCAATTTCCTGGGCTTCGTTCAGGATGTCGCCGGTGGTATTGACGAAGACCAGGGTATTAAAGCGCTTGAGATTTTCGTCGGTAAATACCGAGGCATCTTCGGTGGCCTCAACGGTAAAACCGTATTGGTCGGCCAGCTTTTTCATGGCTTCAATGCCGGCGGGAATGGAGTCATGACGCCAGCCCGCAGTTTTGCTGAATACCAGCATATGGGCACCGCGCAGATCGCTCTCAAACAACTGGAATTCAGCCTGGTGCGGGGTTTTGGCATCCGCGCTGCGGTCGGTAGATGCACAGGCAGCCACACTGGCCAAGGCACAGGTTATTGACAGTGTCAGCAGGGATTGCCGGTAACGGGAAGAGAGATTCAGCAATGACATGGCGTGTCCTTTTATTAATTTATTAGGGCAATGAGCAGTAGACCAAACAAGCTTCGCCAAAGTCTAACAACGAAGCCCTGAACGCGCATTGCGATTTACACTTGTATACAAAGAAGTTGCGGGTTTGGAAACGAAAACGCCCCGTTAATGCCAAACATTAACGGGGCGTTGCAGAACCGAACGGGAGAAACTACAAGCTGCTACCGGAAGACTGAAGCCAGCGCGTCACACAGGCAGACAGCTCATCGTAGCGAATGGGTTTGGTGAGCTGATCATCCATGCCATCCAGGTAGTGCACATAGCTATCGTCAAGGTTGCCGCCGGAAATGGCGACGATGGGTAAAGGTCGGGTAACGTGGTTGGCGCGCTCAGCGGTGCGGATTTTTTGTACAGCGGCCACACTCGCATGCAGCTGGGCGTCAAAGTCCATTAATACCAGATTGAATTTTTCTTTCTCCAGAATTTCCACCGCCTCGGTAGCGCTGGAGGCAAGCTGCACGAAATAACCCATCTTTTTCAGCATCGCTGAAATTACCATCTGATCAACCCGATGGGATTCAATTAACAAGATTTTCGGCTGGCTGGCCAGCGCATTCAGCTCGCGTGCCACCTGCACATGCTCACCATCTTCCACATCGAGGTTCAGCACCCGGCTCAGCAAGGCATCGTACAACCGCCTGCGCATAATCGGCTTTTCAATAAAGGAAACCTGTGGCCAGTTTTGCAAGTGCGCACGGGCCACGGCGGTATCACTTTGCAACATACTCAGCGCGATAATTTGTTTAATACCGGCAAATTGCGGCACCTGAATAATATCGCGAGATAAGCCCAAACCATTCAAACTATTGAGGTGGGTGTACAAAAGAATGACATCCAGCGGAGCTTCGCGGGTCAGATCTTCAATTTTTTCCAATACCAGATCATAACCACTGTGAGTGTAGGTGGTCATGCCCCAACTGCTGATTTCCTCACTGAGCGCCAAGGCAACACTTTCCGGAAAATCCACTAACAAACCGCGTTTGCCACGTAATTTTTGTTCGGCGCCAAAGCGCTTTTCTTCATGCAACAACACTTGTAATTTGATATTGAGGAAAATGCGGTTACCGCGCTGTTTGTCATCCAGCACGTTAACACTGCCGTCCATACAAGCGGCCAAACCTTTACAAATCGACAAACCGATACCCGGATTCTTGTTCTCCGCCTGGGTATCAATTTCATCGAATTCGTCATCAATAGTGGTGTTTTTTCGCTCGCTGTCGCTGATAACGATTTGCAGCTGACCAATGTCATCTCTATCCAGTAATGTATTGAAACCGGCTTCAATAAAGACGTGATCAATGGTGGCATTTTTCAGCGCGTGGCTGACCAGCGTGTTTAAAATCTGCCCAAGTCTGGACAGATCGCCACGCACCCGGCTGGGCAGATCCGGGTCGAAATGGTAGTAAAGTTCAACCCCCTGCTGATGGGCATCCAGTGCGAAATCCTGCACCAGTTTTTCCAGAACACGGCGCAAATCAAAGTCGACATATTCCAGCGTCAATGACTGGGTAGTAATGCGTGAGAAGTCCACCACGTTATTAACCAGATCCAGCTGACGCTCTGCCGCCTTGCTCGCCATGCTCAACAGCTCGCGCTGGCGTTCGGTGAGCTGCGCGTCGTCAACCAACGTGAGTGTGCCGAGAATATCGCTGAGTGATGAGCGAAACTCCTGGCCGAGATTCACCAGAAATTCGTCTTTCAATTCGATCGCTTCGCGGGAATTTTTCTGGTCGTGTTCAAGGCCACGCGCATGCTCTTGCAAAAACCAGGTGGCTTCAAGCCGCTCCCAGTAAGACGCTGCGGTCACTTTCGCCTGGTGAATCAGCATCAGGTAAAAGATCAGCATGATAAAACCGTACAAATAACCATGCACTTCGCCCAGAAAAAAGGCGGTGATGGAGGCAGGGATCATGCCGATAAACAAATAAATACTGAGGAAGCGATGGTAAGGCGCAAACACGTTGGCAACGCTGGAATAAAACACCACCGTGTATAACCACATCACCAGGGTTTCATCGTGCATGCCCTGGGTCCAGGTCAAACTGACGAGGATAATGCTCCACCAGGCAGCACCGAGACAGGAAGCCACAAAATATTGGTTGCGCCAGCGCGCCGGCGCACGGGCGTAAAGGGTATCAAAACGGAACAGGTAGTAATTACGAAGCAGCGTTACCAGCAGCAAGCCGACAACCAGAATTACCGAGAGAGTAAATTCGCGCTCAAAAAAATCGCCAAAGGCGAGGCAGAGGACGAAAACAATGAAGTTCAGAATCAAACCACGGCGGCTGTACTTGGCTACCCTGGCGTCAGTGTCACGCATGAACTGACGATCTTTCTGCACCTTGGTCGCAGGAACAAAAAACTGGAACATATTGATTTCCGCCCGCTAACGGGAAAAAATTATTTGTCGATCAGTTCAACAAGAACTGTTTTGATGATGAAGCCCAACACGCCAAGACCCAGTGCAAAAAACAGGATAAAGGAGCCAAACCGGCCCGCCTTGGATTTTTTTGCGAGATCCCAAACGATGAACCCCATAAAAAGGACCAGTGCACCAATACCAAAAACCAGAGAAAAGCTTTCGAATTGCTCAAATGTCATACGGACTGCCTGCATGATGAGCACACCGGCAAGGGTGTGGAGGGAAGATTGACTATTGTAGCGAAAATCTCCCCAACCCGACAGCCCGCCTTGGCAGATTGCCATAGCGTTGAAAGCAACAACGACAAATTCAACCGCTAAAAATCTTCTGCATCCGGACAGCGCATACCACAAGTGGCAGGTAACTCTTTCTTCAGAATCTCACCCAGCCGACGGGTCGCCGGGCCGGCAAAATCCCGGTCAGCGTAGGTCAGATAAGCCGTCACCAACCGCTCTGCCCCGGCTTCAACCGGCAAGTAAGCCAGCCGACCGGCAGCGATATCATCACGCACATAGGCGTCCGGTATCGAGCCGTAACCCAACCCCATGCGAATGGCATCGAGGGATGTTTTCACATGGCCGACCGTCCAGCGTTGCTCCGCCTCCTGCCAGCCTTCGCTGCGGCGGCGATGTTGCCCGGAATCACGAACGATAATCTGCCGATGCTGACGCATGTCTTCAAAGTTGATCGGGCGGCCAAGATGCTGCAAGGGATGATTCACACTGGAAACGCCCATCATCAACACACTGACCAGCTTCTCGCCAATAAAGCCCACCGGCACGCGCGTACCGATGGCGAGGTCAACCTGCCGCTGCAGCAGCGCATCTTCCGTTCCGCTCAATACGGTTTCATAGAGTTCAACGCGGGTATCGGGGAATTCTTCTGCCAGTAAGGCAAGACAACTGAGAACCCGCGTGGGAGGGATGATCAGATCGGCGGCAATACGAATCACCGGCTCAACCCGAACCGCCAGACACTCGGCGGATTTTTCCAGCCGCTCCGCCTGTTCGAGCAGCAGTTTGGCACGGCGGTATAACAACTCTCCCGCCGGGGTAGCTACCGCCTTGCGCCCCTGAATCTCAAAGGCGGCTACGCCCAGGGTGGTTTCCAACTGGTTAATGGCGTAGGAGATAGACGACTGGCTTTTGTTCAATAACTCTGCCGCCCGTGCGTAGCCGCCGGACTCGATGACCGCCAGCAACGCTCGCCATTGTTCGAGAGTAACGCGCGGCTCGGAGACCGGATTGCCATTGTTGGGGATCATATCTTACCTCTGAATGATTCAAAAATTAGATCATATCTCGCTATTTTTTACTATTTATCATTCACTCAGCAGATTGTTTAATAGCTCCATGGCGCTCATGCCACCCCACACGGAGCAAAACCAATGACCACTTTATTGCAAATTACCAGCAGTATCACCGGCGATAACAGCCACTCCACTACCCTGACCAACAGCTTTGTAGCGCGCTGGAAAGCCGCCAACCCGCAAGGCAAGGTAGTAGTGCGCGACCTCAGCAGCCATTCACCCCATTTGGATGGCGCCCGCCTGCAAGCGCTGTTTACCCCGGAAGAACAGCGCACCGCGGAACAACAGGCCGTGGTGGATTACTCCGATGAATTGATTAATGAATTGCGTCAGGCGGATGCCATTGTGATAGGTATTCCGCTCTATAACTTCGGCATCCCTTCAACCCTGAAAGCCTGGTTTGACCATATTGCCCGTGCCGGAGTCACCTTCCGTTACACCAGCAACGGCCCTGAAGGTTTACTGCCCAACGTGCCTGTTTATGTGGTTTCTACCCGTGGCGGCCACTACGCCGGCGGCCCTGCAGACTGGCTGGTAGATACCTTCCTGAAATTTGTTGGCTATAACAACATCACCAATATTTATGCCGAAGGTCTGGCATTGGGTGAAGAAAGTGTGGCCAAAGCGGTGACCAGTGCCAGCAGCGAAATCGAAGCCCTGTTTGCCTGATGTTTTTAACAGGCACTTCAGGCAAGTTTGTTGTCTGTGTGAAGTGCCTGTTTTTTTATCCCTGACATCGGTGGCGACCACCTTTAGCGGCATCGCCAGCCAATGTTTAATATAGCGCCGGCTATGCGTTACTCCACCCTCATCAGGAGATCAACACCATGCAACGTGAACTTCAGCAAATTATCCCGGGGCAAGCCACCAGCGACGGTGCCGGCGTGCGAATCAAGCGGACGCTGGGCCAGACTCCGCACGGTCGTTTTGATCCTTTTCTGATGCTGGATGAATTTAACTCGGAGAATGCCGATGACTATATCGCCGGTTTCCCGTCTCATCCGCACCGTGGCTTTGAAACTGTCACTTACATGCTCGAAGGTCACATGCTCCATGAAGATCACATGGGCAATCGTGGCGATCTTCGCAGCGGTGATGTGCAGTGGATGACAGCCGGGCGCGGCATTATTCACTCGGAAATGCCACAACAGGAAGAAGGCGCGATGCGCGGCTTTCAATTGTGGATCAACTTGCCAGCGGCAGAAAAAATGAAGCCAGCGTCTTACCGGGACATCCCTTCCGCATCCATACCGGTTATTACCCTGGCCAATGGCGCGCGAGCAAAGGTGATTGCCGGGTCGCTGGTCACCGCGGAACAAACCGTTACCGGCCCTATTGATGGCTTGTCTACCGAGCCGGTTTATCGTGATTGGCACCTCCCTGCCAACACCGCTCAGCAACAGCGTGTGCCGCAAGGGCATCATGCGTTTATTTACGTCTACCAGGGCAACATCACCATTGGTGAAAAGAACAAACCTCTGGCCGCAGGAAACGCCGGGCTTTTGTACGATGGCGATACGGTGCAGGTAACCAGTGGCGATAGCGAAGCGCGTTTTCTGTTAATCGCAGGCAAACCGATTCGGGAACCTATTGCGCAGTACGGACCTTTTGTGATGAACACATCGGATGAAATTGAACAGGCTATTCGCGATTACCGCGATGGCGTGCTCGCCTCCTGAATACCCTGATGGTGAACATTGTATTGCACAATAGAATGTTCACCTTTTTTCCATTACTGCTGCAACCGTCTGCCATTCATTAACGGCTGACGCGCAACAAAATCGCTGTAGCCAGAGCCCACATCCAGAAAAAGAACCACACCAGTAACGGCGTCAAAACACCCAGCTGCATACCGCCAAAACCTTTGCCGGCATAGAACGGGTAAATGATAAATAACTGCACAAAGGTCGGAATTAAACTGATGACAAAGCTGCGGGCAAGCACGGTGCTGGTCAACATGGGCAACAGAAACAGCAGCCCCCATAATCCGCCCCAGACAATGCGCGGATACATCCACTGCGGTGCAATGGAACCGTAAAGATTGACCCCGAACGCCTGGGTTATGCCGTATTTTCCCGATAGCCACAAAGCCACGCAGTAAAACAGACCGCCAAAACATCCGGCACCAAAGGCAATGAGAAAAGCACGCATAAAGATTCCCCGCAAATTGTTGTTATACGCTTTGGTAACACCCTTAAAGCGTAAAAAACCCCGCTCAAGGCCAGGTTTTTATTTTTGACAAATAGAACGTGTTAAACTGCAGCACTATTTTTGATCATTATTCAGACAGAAACTCGCTCGTGATTTTCAAGGCACAGCGCCGTGCCGATTCTTTTCATCCGCTTTTACCAATGACCATATCCTATGTTCAGTTTTTTTGAAAAATTACTCAAGCCCTTCCCGGCTGAAGAACCCACGCAACCGCCACGCACCCTGTTCGGCTTTTGCCGTCACTATGCGCGAGGCAGTGAAGCTTATCTGGCCATGGTTGCAGTATTAACCGCGCTGATTGCCATCATGGAAGTATCACTGTTCGGCTTTCTCGGCAACCTCGTGGACGTACTCAACGAGCACACGCCGGAAACCCTGCTGGAATCTTCCGGGCTGCAATTTTTGCTGGTCGGGCTGGGGCTGCTAATCGCCCTGCCGCTTACCGTGTTTCTTCACTCTGCCCTTATTCACCAAACCTTGCTGGGCAATTTCCCGATGATGGTTCGCTGGCAGGCGCATCGTTATTTGCTCGGCCAGAGCATGGGTTTTTATCAGAATGAATTTGCCGGGCGCGTGGCAACCAAGGTTATGCAAACCGCACTGGCGGTGCGCGAAACCGTAATGAAACTGCTGGACGTACTGCTCTATGTACTGGTTTACCTCACCAGCATGGTGGTATTGATCGCCAGCCTGGACTACCGCCTCGCTTTACCACTGGTGGGCTGGTTCGTGCTCTATGGTGGTTTGCTTTATTATTTTCTGCCTCGCCTGGAACGCATTTCCACACTGCAGGCTGACGCCCGTTCCGATATGACCGGCCGGCTGGTAGACACCTACACCAATATGTCGACGGTAAAACTGTTTTCCCATTCACAACGCGAAGCGCATTATGCCCGTGAAGGTATGGAGCGTTTTCTGCACACCGTGCATCCGCAAATGCGTCTGGTCACGCAACTCAGCACCAGCGTGTGGGTGGTGAATGTATTGCTGATTTTTTCGGTGGCGGCGCTGTCAATCTGGCTTTGGCAAAATGCGGCAATTACCACCGGCGCTATCGCGATTGCGATTGGTCTGGTATTGCGCCTCAACAGCATGGCGCAATGGATTATGTGGGAAGTGTCCGGTCTGTTTGAAAATATCGGCACCGCCCGCGATGGTATGAATACGCTGTCCCTGCCCCGCCAGGTGCAGGATCAACCCGGCGCCAGCAAGTTACCGGAAGGCGATGCCAGCATCGCTTTTAAAAATATCGACTTCCATTACGGCAAAGGCAGCGGCGTGATCGGCAACTTTTCTCTGGACATCAAACCCGGTGAAAAAATTGGCCTGGTAGGTCGTTCCGGTTCAGGCAAATCCACCCTGGTGAACTTGTTGATGCGCTTTTACGATATTGAATCCGGCGAAATTCAGGTCAATGGAACCAACATTGCCAAAGTCACCCAGGAGAGTTTACGCGCGCACATCGGCATGGTCACGCAGGATACCTCGCTGCTGCATCGCTCGGTGCGGGATAACCTGATGTACGGCAAACCGGACGCTACCGAAGAAGACATGATCCGCGCCGCCAAACAGGCAGAGGCTCACGACTTTATTATGGGGCTGAGCGATAACCAGGGCCGCACCGGTTACGATGCTCAAGTGGGAGAACGCGGCGTGAAATTATCCGGCGGTCAGCGGCAACGTATCGCGATTGCGCGCGTGCTGATCAAGAATGCCCCGATCCTGATTATGGACGAAGCCACCTCGGCGCTGGATTCGGAAGTGGAAACCATTATCCAGAGCAACCTGGCATCGTTAATGTCAGGCAAAACCGTCATCGCCATTGCGCATCGGCTGTCAACGATTGCCGCACTGGATCGTCTGATTGTGCTGGATAAAGGTGAGATTGTAGAACAGGGAACGCACCAGCAGCTTCTCCAGCAAGGCGGGCTTTACGCCCAATTCTGGAATCACCAGTCCGGTGGTTTTCTCGGCGAGTAATCATATCAATTCAGCCGGTGACGCGTTAAAGCAGCACCGGCTGAATTTTATTTTTTGTTGAAAAACGCATCGCGCAACAGTAATAACAACCCGATTAAGAATCCGATATGCCCGAGCAATGCACCGACCGCAAAGATCAGCGTCAGGGTCATCGAGCTGCCATCACCCGGGCCAAACAAAGCGTACAACATGGATGGCATGGCACTGACCAATACCACCATCAAACTGAAGGCAATCCACTTGATACCGGTGGATGCTTTGCTACGCAATATTGCCGTGATGGGATTTTTCAGCATGGCATTTACCACATCAAATCGTCTGGAATAACGTAATCCTTATAAGGATCGTCCTCGTCCACTGACGTTTCTACCGGTTTTGCCAGCGGGATGATGGCTTTTTCGTCACGCTGGGCAATCTTATCAGCAACGACTTTCGGTACCAGTTCGTAGTTATCGCCAAGGCGAGCCACCACCAGTTGACCGCGGTTGATCTGCTGCAACACCAGCCCGGACACGCGGATTTTTTTGATGAATTTGCTATCCGTAAAATGGAATTCCTGCTCGCCATCGCCTTTGGGCTGACGGTGGTTTTCAATCAATTGACGAATTTGGGCGGCAACGGCTTTTTGTTGCAGCTCTTCGTCGCGCTTGCGATTCAACTCGCGATCGCGCTCAACTTTTTGCTGGCGAGTCAGCTCGGCCTGAACCTTGACCTCATCTACCGGGCCATCGGCTGAACGCCGGGCGACGTTATCCTGCTTGCGCTTTTCCTTATTCACTTGTTTGGCCTGCTTTTTGTCGATCAGACCGGCTTTCAGTAATTGATCCTGTAACGATGCCATATCACACCTGGTTATACGGGTTGCAAAAACGCCGATTGTACACCACTGTCCCGCGTCCGTTGACACTTCGTCAGCGACCGGGCCGCTCTGCTACACTGCGCGGATTTAAAGGGTGCAGGCCATCCGCGCCATTCATCAAAGGCTAACTATGTCATCACTAACCCGCCGCCGCTGGGACATTTTTTGTCAGGTTATCGATAACTATGGTGATATCGGCGTCTGCTGGCGCCTGGCCAGACAGCTGGCCTGCGAATACGGGCGAGAGATCCGTTTGTTTGTTGATGACCTTGCCGCCTTTGAACGGATTTGCCCGTCGGCGCGACTGGCAGAAATGCCTTTCTTTGAAAGCGTGGAGATACGACCCTGGCCGGAAAGCTATACCGGCATCGAACCGGCCGAGGTAGTTATTGAGGCGTTTGCCTGTGAGCTGCCAGAGGGCTACCGCCAGGCGATGCGCGGCCAGACAACTGCGCCAGTGTGGATCAATCTGGAGTATTTAAGCGCCGAAGACTGGGTAGACGACTGCCACCTGCTGGCTTCTATTGCGCCCGACTCGGGCATGAAGAAAACCTTTTTCTTTCCGGGCTTTAACGCAAAAACCGGCGGTTTGATACGCGAGAGCAACCTCGGTGATCGCAAGGCGGTATTCCATCCGCAAAAAACGGCATTTCTCCACGCTATTGGCCTGCCGCAACACGCCAGCGAAAACCTGCTGATATCACTGTTTTGTTATGAAAACCCGGCGCTGGCAAGTTTGCTCGGCGCCTGGCAACAGGCCGGGCAAGCCATCACGGTTATTGTGCCTGAGGGCAAAGCGCTGCTGGCCTTACAACCGCTTCTTGAGCAGCCGCTGACCATCGGCAACCCCATCGTGCTGGGCTCGCTGACGCTGCTGGCCATTCCGTTTTTATCCCAGACCGACTACGACCATTTGCTCTGGTGCTGCGATATCAATTTTGTGCGCGGTGAAGATTCGCTGGTGCGTGGCATCTGGGCGGAAAAACCGCTGGTGTGGCACATCTACCCGCAACAGGAAGAAGCACATCTGGTAAAGCTCGACGCCTTCATGACCAGGCAACTTATTCACGCCGATGCAGCATTTGGCGCAGCACTTCGCGAACTGTGGCAGCAATGGAATATCGGGGGCGATTGCGGCGCCAGTTGGGCCAACTGCCTGGAAAAACGCGAGCAATGGATGGATACCGTCCGAAAACACGCCACAGAGCTCAATTCTTTGGGGAATGTAGCTGCAAAACTGGTGCAATTTTGTGAAAAAACGATATAGTAGCCGCCGATTTTAACCTCCTCATTTGGGAACTACCATGAAGACAGCACAAGAACTGCGCGCTGGTCATGTGATCAGCATCGACGGCTCACCTTGGGTGATTCAGAAGGCAGACTTTAGCAAATCCGGCCGTAACTCGGCGATTGTTAAAATGAAGCTGAAAAACCTGCTGAACAATCTGGCCACAGAAACTGTTTACAAAGCGGACGATAAATTCGAAGACATCGTTCTCGACCGTAAAGAAGTAACTTACTCCTACTACGGCGATCCGTCGTACGTGTTCGTGGATAGTGATTACGAGCAGTACGAACTCAATAAAGAAGACCTGGGCGACCTGCTTCCTTACATTGAAGACGGCATGCAAGACGTTTGTGAAGCGGTATTCTACGATGGTCGCGTTATCTCCATCACTCCGCCAAACACCATCGTTCGTGAAATTTCCTACACCGAACCGGCTGTTCGCGGTGACACTTCCGGTAAAGTTATGAAGACTGCACGTCTGAACAACGGTACCGAGTTGCAAGTATCTGCTTTCGTAGAAATCGGCGATCTGATTTCTATCGATACCCGCACTGGCGAGTACAAATCCCGCGCCAAGGCGTAAATCGCTCACTCCGTGGATTCCCCGGAAACCACGGAGCGCTTTTTCTGCAGCAATATTCCCTGCCCGTTTTTTGCCTTGCAACTGACACCCGGTTGATATAAATCAGCACACCTCTGCCAGCAACCCCCTATAAAGACACCTGAATACAATCTGTTCAGGAAATAGATAATGGCAAGCAAGGCTCGCACGCTGTTTGATAATGGCACACACAAAGTACTCTGTTTTGATCAGCTGGTCAGTGGTGATGGTGTTCAGGCCAACCAATTTCTGATTATTGATCACGACCAACACGCCCTGCTCGACCCGGGCGGCGACCTCACCTATATGCCGTTGGCGCTGGCCGTTAGCGATTATATTCCGCTTAAAAAATTAACCTACGTGTTCGCCTCTCACCAGGACCCGGATATCATCGCCTCGCTCGATAAATGGTTTTTGCACACCGGTTGCCGGGTGGTTTGCTCGAAACTCTGGGCGCGTTTTTTACCGCACTTATCGGCGGGTTACCTCAGTCAATTACAAGGACAAAACACCACCGACCGCATGATTGCGGTGCCCGATGCCGGGCAGGAAATTCCACTGGGGAAAACGTCCATCAAAGCCTTGCCCGCGCATTTTTTACATTCGGTTGGAAACCTGCACTTCTACGACCCGGTCAGCAATATTTTATTTTCCGGCGATATGGGCGCTTCGCTGGTGGATGATGCCGAACCGGTAACGGATTTTGCTGCGCACATTCCTTCCATGCTGGGCTTTCACAAGCGCTACATGGGAGGCAATAAAGTGTGTCGTTTGTGGGCAAATATGATCCGGCAATTAAATCCGGGGATGATCGTTCCGCAACACGGACGTGCATTTTGCGGGGAAAAGATGGTGCATCAATTTCTGGATTGGATCAGCGAGCTGGAATGCGGAATGGATTTACTGGATCAGCGGGATTATCGTTTGTTCTAATGCGGAAAAAGCGGCCGGGATTAACCGGCCGGAAAAATCATTTGATCAAATAAACAACATACACTTTGGCTTTTGCACGAATCACGCCCGGCTCGAAAGGCTCTCCGGATTTCATCAACCGGTCAGCCGTCGCACTCACACTGGCGGCATTGCCATACACTTCGCGATTGGGGGTCAGAAAATAAGTCTCTTCCCGGCGCAGATCGAATTCGGAAATGGAATAAACATCACCCAGTTTTTTACCTTGTGACGTTACCAGATTGGTTGCTCTTGCACGGGCATCTTCCAGTGCTTTCACCAGCGCTTCATCGCTAACGGCTTTTTCATCGGTAACGGCCAGGCGCGTATCAACGGTGTTGGACAGCTCGGCATCCACCAGCGCTTGCATCAGCGGACCGTAATTTTCCAGGTTGCGCAAGGTCACCTCCACCTGGCGATAAACCCGGCTGCCACGCGGCACCTGTTTGCCTTCTACGTAATCGTACACCGGGGTAACCTGCAAGGCGGTGGTGGCAATATCGCGGGACTCAATAGCGAGCGATTTCAGTGTTGCCAGCAGGCTGGTAGAGCGTTTGTCAACGTCCTGCTTGGCCGCACCAACGTCCTCATTTTCGGCACTCAGCCCGAGGCTGATGGTCATCTGGTTGGGAATAACTTCTATTTCTGCAGAGCCCTCAATGTAGATATGGGGCTTGTCTGGCAGTGGCGAGGCAATAGCCAGTGAGGAAGCAAAGAAGGCAATACAGAAAAAAATTACAGGCTTCATAGAAAAGTCCTTGATCAATACCAACCGATTAACGGTAATTCCCGAAGCGGGAAAGCCGTCACTATAATGGTCAGGTGGCGGGTAATTTGTAATTTGCTGTAAAAAATTACACAGCGTCACATGCAATTACCCAAACACTATTTACCGCCTGAGCGAACATTCCGATACAGCACAAAATAACTCTTGAGAAAATAATAATTGCGAGAACAACAACATCGATTAAAAAACAGTCTGACAAAAAAATGATAGTTTAAAATCTGGTAAATTTCAGACTTGCTCCGTCATAAATAATTCCGGCTTCGCCAACCACCCTTCGAGCATCTTATAACCCTGGAAACTTGTCATTACTGTTTTTTCCTGAGAGAAAGCAGCAACCACAATATCGGGTGGTTGCTGCATTGTGACAGTAGCGACTGAATGCCAGCTGAATGAATACCCGGTTTTCAGCGGGGCAGCTGTAGCGCGCCAATCAGTGGGTAATCAACCAGCACTGGTGAATTTTTGTGTTGCGCTGAAAATCCTGGTCAATCGTTTGCGCCGTAATATCTTTTATTTCATAAGCCGACAAGGCATCGTTATCCAGCTTGAAGCTACGCAGGTTGTTGGAAAATATCAGGGTGCCACCTTCTGATAAGGCGCGCATGGCGTTATGAATTAAAGCCACGTGATCACGCTGAATATCCAGCACATCTTCCATACGTTTTGAGTTGGAAAAGCTCGGCGGGTCGAGCAAAATCAGATCAAACTGCTGAGTATTCTCTTCCAGCCAGCGCAAACAGTCAGCCTGCTCAAGCCGGTTGCGAGCTTCGCTCAGACCGTTAAGCGCAAAATTGCGCCGTGCCCAATTCAAATAGGTGTTGGACATATCCACACTGACGGTAAATTTTGCACCGGCCATCGCGGCGCGCACGCTGGCGGTAGCGGTATAACAAAACAAATTCAGAAAGCGTTGATCGCGGGCTTTACTGGCGATCAAATCCCGCACCGGACGATGATCGAGAAACAAACCGGTGTCCAGGTACTGCCACAAGTTGATTTGCAAACGGGAGGAACCTTCCACCACGGTAATCAAATCGCCTTGCGGGCGCTCACTGACTTTTTCATATTGGGACGTGCCTTTATTGCGACGACGCTGCTTGTAGCTGATACGGGACGCAGGCACCTCCAACGCAAAAGGAACCGCCGCCTCAATCTCGGCAAAGCGCTGGGCAGCGCGGTCTTCATCTACAGATTTCGGCGCAGCGTATTCCTGTACATGTACATAAAGTTGCTCTTCGCGACCGCGCTCGGCCATGCCGCGATAGATATCAATGGCTGCCGCGTATTCCGGCATATCCGCATCGTACAAACGGTAACAGCGGATGTCATTTTTGCGCGCCCATTTGTCCAGCTGCTTGAAGTTTTTTTGCAGACGGTTCACCAGCATGCGCGCACCGTTGGATAAATCCGCTGCCTGTTGCTCGCGGTTTTCCACGGCAATTTGTTCTTCGGCTTTTTGCCGTTCTTCAACGTCCGCCCCAAAGCGTGCGTCCTGAGCGACGCGGCTTTGCACAAACGCAACGCTATCGATGGAGAACAACAGCAACTCGCTGGCGATGGTGCCGTTGAAAAATTTGTACTTTTTATCCGAACGCAAACCCATTTGTTTGCCGAGCTCCGGGTTGCCGGTAAACACCGCGGCCTGCCATCCCTGAAACTCATTGCGCAAACGTTCACCGAGGTGCGCGTATAGAATTTTCAACGATTCCACTTCACCCAATCGCTCGCCGTAGGGCGGGTTGGAGATCACCAGGCCAAATTCCAGCGCGGTATGAGTGGGCTTTTTAAATTCGGCCAGCTCTTTGCGGGAAACCCGCAGCCAATGATCCAGCTCGGCACTGACAATATTTTCTTCCGCCGCACGAATTACCCGTACGTCGGCGTCGTAGCCGCGAATTTCCGGTAAGGCACCGGCCAAACCGGCCTCTTTACGGGCAAGGGCTTCATCGCGCACGTCTTGCCAAACGTCTTTACTGTGGTTCAACCAGCGTTCAAAACCGAAGCTGACCCGCAGCAGGCCTGGCGCAATATCGGCGGCCATCAAGGCGGCTTCAATCAACAAGGTACCCGAGCCACACATAGGGTCGAGTAATGCACCGCCTTTGGCAGCGACTTCCGGCCAGCCGGCGCGCAGCAAAATGCCTGCCGCGAGGTTTTCTTTCAGCGGTGCGCTACCCTGCTTCAACCGGTAGCCACGGCGATGCAGGCTTTCGCCTGACAGGTCGATACTGATGATCGCCTTGTCTTTACTCAGACGCGCATTGACGCGTAAATCCGGGTCTCGTTTGGCCACTGAGGGTCGCTCACCGCCGCTGAATTCGCGCAATAAGTCAACAATCGCATCCTTGACCTTTACCGCACCAAACTGGGTATTACGAATGGCATCATTGGTACCCACAAAATCGACTAGCAACGAACCCGTAGGGCTGAGATGCTCATGCCAGGGCATAGCTCTGACGCCTTCGTAGAGGTCTTCCTGGCTTTTTACCTGAAAATTGCCCAGCGGCAACAATACCTTGTTGGCCAGACGTGACCACAGACAAACCCGGTAGGCGATGCTCAGCGTGGCTTCAAAATAAACACCGGCAATGGTTTCGCGAATTGACGTTCCGCCCAATTGCTGCAATTCTGTGGCAAGCAGCCCTTCCAAACCTTTGGGGCAAGTGGCGAAATAGACATTTTCAGTGGTTTCAAAGCTCATGGAATTTTCCGGATTTCTCAGTGGGCAGCAGCATAACAGTATGCCGTTGACGCTATATCAGGGTTTTGACGTCGATCTGATTATGGGCAATCGAAGCCTGGCGAATATTTTTATCTCGTGTTCAATGAACTTTAGCGAGATGACTTCGTCCATTAAGACAGGTGCGTTAATTAGCTGAGTTTACACCAGTGCCAATTTTCTGATTGGCCAACCTTTTGTGACGCAACGCACACCATTTTTTTGAAGCCATAGGTATGGTAAATTTTCAACGGTTCATTTTTTAAACACAACGGAGGGAAAGCAACACACTGCAACAACTTTAATAACGTCTTTTAACCGCTCAATAACCGCAATACAGAGGTGCAATCACTGATGAAACGTCAAAAACGTGACCAAACAGAACGCGCTTTTACTAAAGGGTATCAAGCAGCTATCGCAGGCCGTTCAAGAAGTTTGTGTCCTCATGAAAATGGCACGGCACGCCACCAATGGCTCAACGGATGGCGCGAATCACGAATTGATCAATGGGATGGCCTGAACCGTGCCGCCCAGGTTCAAAAACTCAGCCAATACCAGCTACAGTCCCAGCCCCATTAGGGAATCCGCCGGATCACCGGGGATATCTCCCTTACACCACACCATGCGAGCCCGTCGCTTTCCCGAGGCACTTCCGAATCTCTTTTGAGACAGTCAGGCCCGCGTCACGCGGGCCCTAACGTATTTAACGCGGCAAAAGAGCAAGCGTTTCAGCAATATCCTTGACGATGGATGGCCCACGGTAAATAAACCCGCTATAAACCTGCACCAGACTGGCACCGGCGCGAATTTTCTCCGCAGCACTTTCCCCATCAAAAATACCGCCCACCCCGATAATCGGCAGCGACGTGCCCAATTCTGCATGCAACGCCTGAATAACGCGGGTGCTTTTGTCTCGCACTGGCAAGCCACTCAGACCACCGCCTTCTTCGCTATTGGGCAAACCTTCAACGCCTTCGCGGCCGATGGTAGTGTTGGTGGCAATAACGCCGTCCATGCCTTCATTGCGCAGTGCGCGCGCGACTTCAACAATGGCATTGTCATCCATGTCCGGTGCAATTTTTACCGCTACCGGTACGTAGCGCTGATGCAGCGCTTGCAGGCGCAACTGTTCTGCCTTGAGTGAAGCCAGCAGTTGGTTCAGTGAATCGCCAAATTGCAGGGTGCGTAACCCGGGGGTGTTGGGAGAGGAAACGTTGACGGTAATGTAGTCAGCATGGGCGTAGACTTTCTGCATGCCGATCAGATAATCATCCACCGCCTGCTCAACCGGCGTGGTGGCATTTTTGCCGATGTTGATACCGAGAATACCCGGGTAATTACGCTTTTCTACCTGAGCCACAAGGTGATCAACACCTTTGTTGTTAAAGCCCATACGGTTGATGATGGCTTCACGCTCCGGAATACGGAACAGGCGCGGCTGCAAATTGCCCGGTTGCGGCCTTGGCGTAACCGTACCAATTTCAACAAAGCCGAAACCCAGTTGCCCCAGTGCATTAAAATAATCACCGTTTTTATCCAGACCGGCCGCGAGGCCAACCGGGTTGGGGAAACGCAACCCCATGACTTCCACCGGATGGTCCGGTATGTCGCAAGCAAAGAGTCCGAGCAGCTTCAACCGCCCGGCTGCGCCCAGCATATCCAGGCTGAATTCGTGGGAGACTTCGGCATCAAGAAGAAACAGGGCTTTTCGAATATAGGCGTACATGGCAAAGGCTCGTCAATCTGCAATCGGTGGCAGCCATCAGTGGCAAAAAAATTGCCGCAAGGATACTGGATTCACCGTCCCCCGTCGATTTTTTCAATCTTTTGGAAACGGTTATTTTCATCGAAAACGATGCGGAATCGGCCCCGAATACCATTGTGCGTAACCCAGGGGCGAAGAATCATCGCCGGAAAACGGATGCGTCTGCCATCTACGCTGGTGGCGACAACTTCGCGGGCAGCACCCATGTACATGCGCTGGTATTCGTCCGGCGTGATAGTGATGTTTAAAATTACGGCGTTCATTATTGAGATCCTGAAATCAAACCCGCTCGTTCGGAATAGTAAAACCGGTGCTTTTTACGGGAATTAAAACGCTTCCCCGATGAAAATTTCCGGTGCGGCGGTTGAAAAATCACGGAACTGACGCCACTATCCCGAGTCTATCGAGCGCGCCATTATGCCAGCGGTCAATACCGACTGCTGATGTTTTGACCGGAAATGAAGAATAACCGGGGCTATGCACTCTTCGGCAAAACACCGCGGGAAGCGCAGGGATTTTGCAACACCTGATGCCTGTATGTTTCCTGACGATGCTGCAGATTGCACCCATCGATGATCAAGGTATGCATTGAACATGGACACCCATCAACAGATTCAAACCATCAGCCAATGGCTGAACGACCAGATTATCGGCCAGGAACATCTGGTACAGCGGCTGCTGATTGCGCTGCTCGCTGACGGCCACCTGCTGGTTGAGGGCGCACCGGGTCTGGCCAAGACCAAAGCCATCAAAACCCTGTCGCAAGCCGTGGAAGGTGATTTCCACCGCATCCAGTTCACCCCCGACCTGCTGCCCTCCGATGTTACCGGCACCGATATCTACCGGCCGGAAAACGGTTCTTTTGAATTTCAGGTTGGCCCTATTTTCCACAATCTGGTGCTGGCGGATGAAATCAACCGCGCCCCGGCCAAAGTGCAATCGGCACTGCTCGAAGCCATGGCCGAACGTCAGGTGAGTGTCGGCAGCAAAACCTACCCCTTGCCGCCGCTGTTTATGGTGATGGCAACCCAGAACCCGATTGAACAGGAAGGCACTTACCCGCTGCCCGAAGCGCAGCTGGATCGTTTCCTGTTGCACGTTGTGGTGGATTATCCGGACGTGCACGCCGAGCGCCGCATTCTGCATATCGCCCGTAACGAGGCCGCCGCTATTGCGCCCGAATTACCGATCAAGGTGAGCCAGCAAACCTTGCTGGAAGCCAGAAAAGAAATCCTGTCATTACATATGGCCGATGCAGTTGAGGAATATATTGTTCAACTGATCAACGCCACCCGCCGCCCTGGCGAATACAACGAAGAGCTGGCCACGTTGATTGAATACGGCGCCAGCCCGCGCGCTACCATTGCGCTGGATCGCTGTGCCCGTGCACACGCCTGGCTTGCCGGCAAGGACTTTGTCAGCCCGGACGATGTTCAGGCGGTTATTCATGACTGCTTGCGCCACCGCCTGATTTTGAGTTTTGAAGCGGAAGCCAGCGGCGTAACAGCGCAACAGGCCATCAACCAGTTACTCGCCAGCGTACCGGTTGTTTAACCTGCATGATTGCCAATAACCCGTTGCACAATCTCAACCTGCGCGGCGCTTACTGCGAGCTCGCCGATTTATTGCGCCTGCGTTTTGCAGCGCAGGATTTGAAGCTCTCGGCAAGGCGCCCGGCGCGCAGCCTGCTTACCGGCGGCGAGCGCACCCGTATGCGCGGACGCGGCATTGATTTTGAAGAAGTGCGGCTCTACCAGCCGGGTGATGATATCCGCACCATCGACTGGCGGGTGACCGCTCGCACCCAGGTGCCGCACACCAAAGTTTTTCACGAAGAACGTGAACGCCCGCTGTTAATCATTGCCGACCAACGCGCCACCATGTTTTTCGGCAGCCGCCTGTGTTTCAAATCGGTAACGGCCGCCAGTATTGCCACCACGCTGGCCTGGGCCGCACTGCACAATTCGGATCGGGTTGGCGGGCTGGTGTTTGGCGACACAGCGCAACACGACATTCGCCCGCGCCGCAGCAAACATGCGGTGCTGGAGCTTTTACAGCATTTGATCAGCTTCAATCGACAGCTGACAACACCGGTGGCAAGCGCGTCAACCCTGTCGCTGGCGGAGATACTTACCGATTTGCGGCGCATTGCCAAACCTGGCAGCGCGCTGTTTATTTGTAGCGATTTTCACGATTTTGACGATGCCTGCGAACAGCAACTTTTCGAGTTGTCGCGCCACACTGAAGTCACCCTGATGCACGTATTTGATCCGCTGGAACGCCAGCTGAGCAGCAACGTTGCACTGACCATCAGTAATGGCCAGCAGCGCTGTGTATTGCCCGCCAACGACCGGGCATTCCAGCAAGCGTGGCAAGCCAATTATGAACAGCGTCTTGCCGAGCTGGTGAAGCGCTGCAAGCGGTTGCAAGTGCCCATGCTGTCTTACTCCACCGCAGACGATATTCAGGGGCTGCTGCGGGAAAGTTATTCCGCGCTGGCGCCCAAAAAGAAACATCACCGGAACTGATTTGCATGCAAGCTCCTGCCGATCCATTGGCTCAACTGCACGATATTTTGCTACCGGACGCGATAGGCTGGTGGCCATTGGCGCCCGGCTGGTGGGCGCTGTTGATATTACTGCTGGCATTGCTAGCCACCGCTATTTTTTATCGCCGCCGCAAAACCCTGCGCAACCACTATCGCCAGCAAGCACTGGCCGAACTCTTCGCGCTGGATGCACTGGCCGCCGAGCCGGCAAAACTGCTGCAAGCCTATAGTGTGCTGTTACGCCGCACCGCTCTCACCGCCCACCCCACACAATTTCCGGTTGATATCAAAGGTGAAGCCTGGCTTGCCTGGCTGGATCATTACTGCCCGGAAACCGGCGGCGGATTTTTTAACGGCAGCGGCAAAGCCCTGTTAACCGGCCCTTACCAAAAAACCCCTGCTATCGACTTCAACGAACTGCGCAATCTCGCCGAAACCTGGATTCGCAAGCACCGCAATCAATGGCAATCGCTACCGGGTAAAACCCTGAAAAAGTCAGGGGGCGAACATGCTTGAGTTTCAATTTAGCTGGTTGCTATGGCTGGCTCCGCTGCCCCTGCTGATGTATTGGGTTCGCCCGAAAAAGCAGGAAGAAGTTGCGCTGCGCGTGCCTTTCTTTCAGCAAGCCATGGCACTGCAGGAGGAAGAAGGCCGCAAAACCCGTATTCGCCCGCTGCGCTATCTCGCCTTATGGACTATTTGGCTGAGCGCATTACTCGCCGCCGCCAATCCGCAGTGGCTGGGGGAGCCGGTCAGCATTCAGGGCAGCGGTCGTGATTTGCTGTTGGCAGTAGACATTTCCGGCAGTATGCAAATTGAAGATATGCAGCTACAGGGGCGCGCTATTAATCGCCTCACCGCCATCAAACTGGTGGTCGGCAATTTCGTCGAAGGCCGCCGAAGCGATCGGTTGGGTTTGATCCTGTTTGGTAGCCAGGCGTATTTGCAGGCACCGCTCACCTATGACCGCCACACCGTGGGGGTTTTACTGCAAGAGGCGCAAATCGGTTTTGCCGGTGAACAAACCGCCATTGGCGATGCGATCGGTCTCGCCGTAAAACGTCTGCGCAGCCGCCCGGATAATAGCCGTGTGCTGGTGTTGTTAACGGATGGTGCCAGCACCTCTGGCGAACTGACCCCGCAACGCGCTGCCGACCTGGCCAAACACGAAAACATTAAAATCTACACCATCGGCTTCGGTGCCGACGAAATGGTGGTGCCGGGTATTTTTGGCAATCGCCGCATCAACCCGTCTGAAGATCTGGATGAAGACACCATGCGAGCAGTTGCCAGCGCAACCGGCGGGCAATATTTCCGCGCCCGCAACCTCGAAGAGCTGGATGCCATTCATAAAGAGCTGGATCGTCTTGAGCCGGTAGAACAGGACAGCCGGACTTTCCGCCCGGTGCGTGCACTCTTCTTCTGGCCGCTGTCAGTGGCGTTAATTCTCAGCCTGTTATTTGCGTTGGCCCACGCCTGGCAAGGTCGTGATACCGCCAACAACGGGGAGGCCGCACGATGAATGACCTGATGGCCGCCCTGGCCGGCAATTTTCAGTTTCTACGCCCCTTATGGTTATTGGCGCTGGTGCCGGTGTTATTGCTGGTGATCTGGCTCTGGAAACAGAAACATCAGGCGCGGCAGTGGAACCAGTTAATTGCGCCGGAATTATTGCCCTTTCTGGTTGATGGCGAATCCGGCAGCATTCGCCGCTGGCATCTCGCTGTGCTGCTGGCGGCCTGGACGCTGGCGGTGCTGGCACTGGCCGGGCCGGTATGGGAACAACGCCCGCTGCCGGTGCAAAAAAATGATGACGCACTGGTGCTGGTGATGGACTTGTCGCCCTCCATGATGACCGAAGATATCAAACCATCGCGACTGATTCGCGCCCGCTTGAAAATCGCGGATATTTTGCGTGAGCGCCGCGATGGGCTTACCGCATTGGTCGTCTACGCCGGTGATGCGCACGTGGTTACACCGCTGACTGATGACACGGCCACGATCAACAGCTTGCTCGGCGCACTGCAACCGGATGTGATGCCGCTGCCCGGCAGCAACACGGAATCGGCTATTGAAACCGCTATTCAGCTGTTGAGAGATAGTGGCAATGCTCAGGGACATCTGCTGCTGATTACCGATGGCGTGGCCAGCTCGGCCTTCGACACCATTCGCCAGCAACTGCAAGCTACCAGCTACAGCCTGTCAGTGCTGGGTGTGGGCGGTGAATCGCCAGCCCCTATTCCCAGTGGTCGCGGCAGTTTTGTGCGCGACAACCAGAACAATATTGTCACTACGCGCCTGGATACTTCTGAACTGTCTCGCCTGGCGTCGCAAAACAATGGTCAATTCAGTGTGCTGACCAGCGATAACCGCGATATCAACCGTGTACTCAACAATAACCCCAATGCCAGCGACGAACACTCGGCGCTGGATGCGGAATTTGATGGCTGGTACGAGCGGGGTTACTGGTTGGTGTTTTTATTGCTGCCGCTGGTGCTCTACTGCTTCCGCCGCGGGGTGGTGCTGGCCATTTTATGCGTGCCAGCCTCACTGCTCTATGTGCCGGAGAGCCAGGCGTTTGGCTGGAGTGATTTATGGCAAACCAAAGACCAGCAGGCCCAGCAGGAACTGCAACAGGGCGATGCAGAAACCGCTGCCGAAACCTTTGCCAACCCGGACTGGCGAGCCAGTGCGCAATATCGCGCCGGACAATATGAAGCCGCCGCTGAAGGTTTTGCCGGTAGCGATACTGCCAGCGCTCACTTTAATCGCGGCAATGCCCTGGCAAAAGCCGGCAAGCTGGATGAAAGTATCAAGGCTTACGATGAAGCGCTGAAACGCCAGCCGGAATTTCCCGAGGCCGCCGCCAACCGAGAGCTGGTGCAACAGTTGCTTGATCAGCAACAAAACCAGGATCAGGACCAGCAAAACCAGGATCAAAACGATGATCAGCAACAGGATGGAGAAAACGAAAACTCCTCCTCTGACGGCAATTCCGATGATCAGTCCCAGGATGATCAACAGCAGGATCAACAAGACAGCGAACAAAATCAGGACAGCAACAACGACCAACAATCGTCTGATGCCAACCATGATACGCAGGATGAGCAAAGCGATAATGCCGAAGCTGACCAGCAACAAAGCAGCAGCGCCAATAGCGAAGAAGAGGAACAACCCGCCCAGCCTGAAGAAGGTGAAGCAGAAGCCGATGCAGAGAACCGCGAAATGGAAGCTGCTGCCGGTGAAGAAAGCGATTTAACCGATGAGCAAAAGCAGGCGCTGGAACAATGGTTGCGCCGGGTACCGGATGATCCGAGCGGCTTATTGCGTAATAAATTTCGCTACCAGTATCACCAGCAGCAACAGCAACGTTTGCGCAACAACTGGCAGGTGCCCGGCTCAGCAGATGAAGAGCGCTGGTAAACCCATTTACTTTCACACATGGATAACACGAGTCATTGTGTATGTTTAAGATGTTCTGGCAAAAACCACTGACATTGTTGTCACTGCTAACCGCCCTGCTGCTGGTGTCTGCCAATAGCCAGGCCGACACATTAACGGCCAGCGTAGACCGCGATACGTTGAGCATTCAGGAAACTTTTACCCTGTCGCTGCGCTATTCAGGCCAGAGCCGTTCCGGCCCGGACCTGGAACCGTTGCTGGAAGATTTTGAAATTGTGAATACCCAGCAAAGCAATCAGATGCAAATTATCAACGGCCGCATGGCTTCCTACACAGACTGGCACATTGCCCTGGCACCGAAGCGCAGCGGGCAATTCACCATCCCTGCCCTGACCCTCGACGATATCAGCAGCCAGCCCATCACCATCAGGGTTGAGGCGCAAAACCAGTCCGCACAAAGCACCGGACAATCGGTATTTGTGGAAATAGAAACGGATAAAGATACCGCTTATGTGCAGGAACAAATCATCGTTACCATCCGTTTGTTTACGGCGGTGCCGCTAAGCAATATCGAATTGCAACCGCTGGCGCTGACCGATGCGGTGGTAACGTCGCTGGATGAAAAACAATACCAGACCAACCTCAATGGTCGCGCCCATGCGGTGGTGGAAACCCGCTACGCTATCTTTCCGCAAACCAGTGGCGCGCTGGTGATTCCTTCGCTGCATTACAACGTCACCGCCGGTAGCGCCCAACGGGATATGTGGGGACAAATGCGCAGTAACCGCAGCAGTAATTTATTGCGTTTGCGCACCGAAGAACAAAACCTGACGATTAAAACAATCCCGTCATCTTTTGCCGGTAAACCCTGGTTACCCGCCGCCAATGTCACCCTGTCCGAGCACTGGAGTGCCAGCACCGAACAACTGAAAATCGGTGAACCTGTTACGCGCAGCATTACCATCAATGCTGAAGGTTTAACCGCCGGACAAATTGCGCCGATTATTCAGCCATCGGTTGATAGTTTGACGTTTTACCCGGACCAGGCGCAAAACGAAGATCAAAATACCACCAAAGGTGTTGTCGGCAAGCGGGTTGAAACCCTGGCGATTGTTCCTAATCGGGGCGGCGCATTTACACTGCCTGCGGTCGAAGTTGAATGGTGGGACACCACCAGCAATTCGGTGCGCAAGGCTACCCTGCCGGAAAAGAAAGTCGTGGTTGAACACGATATCGCCTTACAAAGTTCTTCAAGTGGCAGCCTGGTAGAAGATACGCTGGAATTTATTCCTCATCCGCCAACGGCAGAGCCTGAAGCGGCTCGCGGTGGATGGCAGCAATCACCGGTGTGGCTATTGGCCTGGGCAATGCTGGCCAGCTTCACCACGCTGCTTTTTGCCGGTTTGTGGTGGCGTGGCAGAAACCGTCATGCTGTGGCACCGCTACTATCGGCGCAAGCATCCGGCAATGCTGCCTGGGCAGACCTGAAACGCGCCAGTGCCGAGGGTGACTTGCAAGCCTTGAAAAAAGCGGTATTACACTGGGCGCAGTTACATTGGGAGCGCGATGATTTGCACAGTTTATCGGCCATTGCCGCGCAAACAGATAATCAGGAACTGAAAGCACAGTTGCTGAAACTGGATCAGGTACTTTACAGCCCAGGCGGGAACAGTGAGTGGGACAGCGGGTTATTGATACAGCAGATTTATGCCTGCAAGAAAGAAAAGCGCCAGCAAAAACGCACACCGGAATCGCTGAAATCCCTTTATCGATAGTCACTTTATAAATAGTCACTTTATCGATAATCAGTTTCTGAACAGAGACTTTCTGAATAGAGAGTTTCTGACCAGTCACTTTATCAGCAGCATAAAATTTATCGAACAATAAAAACCCGCCGATTGGCGGGTTTTTTATTGATTACTAATTTCACTTCGGCACCCTGCGAGTTTGGCGTCAGGAGGCTTGTTTCAAAACCGTCGAGTCAGGGATGACTCGTCGGAGCTACATGGACGTATTCATGCGTTTTTGGAACAAGCCTCCTGACGACAAACGGACAGAGTGGCACTCACGTTATAACTCAAACCCCGCAGAAAACACGAAGCCCACCAATTGGCAGTTTTTTATGGGATAAAATTCTCAAGCACCCTGACAGCACTCCGGGGAACCGGATTCTTCGTCGCGCTCGGCATCGGCTTTGGCCCAGAAGAAAATCAGCAAACCGGCCAGTGACAAAGCAACACCCACCCATGCAGTAGAAGTCCAACCATAACCGGCATCAATCGCCATGCCGCCCAGCAGTGCACCTGCCGCATTGGCGAAGTTAAAGGCGGAATGGTTTAACGCGGCGGCCAGGGTTTGTGCATCACCGGCAACGTCCATCAACCGGATTTGCAAAGCCGGGCCAATAGCGACCACCGTACCAATAAGAAACACGTTGAAACTGGCCAGATAAAGATTGGAGGCGGTGAAAACGAACATCAGCAACACCAGCGCAGACCACAACAAACTGCCGCCAATCGTGTTCATCAGCGATTTATCAGCCAGCCGGGCGCCGAGTAAATTACCCGCCACCATCCCCGCACCGAACAATGCCAGCACCAGCGGTACACCGCTTTCTGTTAAACCGGAAACCGACATCATGGTCGGCTTGATGTAACTGAACACCGCAAACATACCGCCAAAACCGATAGCACCAATGCCCAGCGTCAACCACACCTGTTTGTTTTTCAAAGCGCCCAGCTCCGCCAGCGGGCTGATCGATTGATCCGGGCGGGAGTTCGGCACCCAGCGCCAGATCAGTAATACTGAAAGCATGGCGACCAGCCCTACCAATACAAACGCAGAGCGCCAGCCAAGCCATTGGCCAAGGCCGGTAGCCAGCGGCACACCAAACAGGGTTGCCAGCGACAGCCCCAGCATGGCCAGAGCCACCGCCTGGGCGCGTTTGTTACGAGGCACCAGCGAAGCCGCTACCAATGCTGCGATACCAAAAAAAGTACCGTGCGGAAAGCCGCTCAATAAACGCATAAACAACATGGTGATGTAATCAGGGGCAATGGCGCTGGCGAAGTTTGCCAGCCCGAATAACGCCATCAATGCCATTAACATGGCGCGACGCGGCCAGCGAGCGCCCAGCACCGCCAGCAAGGGTGCACCGATAACCACGCCCAGTGCATAAGCACTGATGGTATGGCCCGCCTGGGGAATCGTGATATTCAGATCGGTCGCCACGTCGGGCAGCAGGCCCATAATGACAAACTCGCCGGTGCCAATGGCAAAACTGCCAACGCCCAGAGCCAGTAAAGGTAAGGTGTTGGAAACAGGAAGCGACCCGGCTTCAACAGAATCCAGGTGAGTCAAATCAGGGGAGTTCATTCAGTGTTTTCCGGGGGAGTGCAACATCACGACCCGCTCGGTCGCGAAAAAAGAGGAAGAATGGTAACAAAAAAACGTTTGAACCGCAGCAAAGATTTCTTTTCGTAACACAAATGAAAAATAATCGTTGCTCAGCACCGGGCAGGATGACGCCGCCGAAAAGCGTCGAAAGGCACCATGACAGCTCCCTGCCCGCGGGTTAACATAGGATTTTTGATTCAGGAGAGACCATGAAGCTGTACGTATACGATCACTGCCCTTTTTGCGTAAAGGCTCGCATGATCTTTGGCCTGAAAAAAGTCCCTGTCACGGTAGAATTTGTACTTAACGATGATGAAGCAACGCCGGTGAGTATGATCGGCAAAAAAATGACACCGATTCTGGAAATCGAGCCCGGCAACTATCTGCCCGAGAGCCTCGACATTATTCATTTCATCGACCAATCGAAAACGCCAAAGCTATTAACCGGCGAGCGCAACCCGGCGATTACCCAATGGCTGGAAAAAACCGGGGAGGCGATTTACGGTCTGGCAGTACCGCGCTTTGCCCAGGCCGACCTGGCCGAGTTTTCTACCCGCGAAGCGCGCCGCTATTTCACCGAGAACAAGGAAGCCATGTTCGGCAACTTCCAGCTATTAATGGAGAGCAGCGAGGCGTTAATTCGCATTACCGAACAATATCTGCTGGAACTGGACAAACTGATCAAAAGCCCATCGGCCTGCAACGGTGAATTATCGGAAGACGATTTTCATCTGTTTGCCGCCCTGCGCTCACTCAGTATTACCCGCGGCGTAAAAATACCCCAGGGCGTTAAATCCTATATGGAGCAGATGTCGCAGTTATCGCTGGTTCCGCTTTACCACGACATTGCCATTTGATGATTGGCCAGGCGAAGCCGCATCAAGCTGCGGCTTCAAGTTTTTTGAAGAAATGCCATTGAGCCAGTAACAGTGCGGCATAAGCCCACACCTCTGACCACTCCTCCATCAGTTGCAGCTCCCCTCGCCCCAGATTGGCGAAACCAAACAGACCGTGGCCTTCTGCTTCATTGGCTAAAAAAACACCGGTGAGACACAGCAACATTTCGATCAGCGGAAAGTCACCCTGACGCCATTGTTCGGCAAGCAGCTGATACAGGTTTCCCTTTATAAACAGGATGAGTGAAAACAATAACAAAACGGCCAACACCGGTGACACCAGCGGCTTCCAGGGAACCTGCTCGGAAGAAGAGAAAGTCGGCCCGGTTATTGAGTCAAAAAACAGCGGCTCAAAGAATACCGCGCCCCAACTCAATTCCCTGCTGAATAAAATAAACCATAAAGGAATGGCAACCAGCCACAAACGGGCGACGCGATTATTCAGCTCGCCGCCATAGCGGTAAATTGAAAATAAAAATCCTGATAACAGAATCAATAGCTGTATATTTTCCAGCCAATTATTCTCCCAACTCCATTCGTTGGGCAACACCCATGACAGCAGATAGCCGGAAATTAATCCGCTTATCACGATAAAAATACCCGTAGCGCGCATAAATAAACTGCTTCCTGACACTCTGTTAAATAGCCCTCGCGCGCCAGCAATCCCACCAACGGCAAGCGCAAAGAATACTCTTAACAGCAACAAGCGTCATCTGTGCGAGCTTGTAAGCAGTTCACAAAGAGAAATAATAACCGGGATGGATTGAGCGGTCAGTCATTGCTCAATAGCAATAGCGGGTTTGCGCACTCAGCGACAAACCCGCTATTGCGAAGGGGAGTTTCAGCACTTATTTTTTATCGTCACCCTCGGCGGCCGGGTCAGGCTTTTCATCGGCATCCACAACCGGATGCAACATTTCATCGTGAGCGGCAACATTCCACGGCAAACTCTCCGGCGATAAATGGCGGAAATGGAAATATTTTTCCAGTTGATCCAGCACATCATTAATCAATTCCTGCCGATCAAACCCGTAGATATCGTAAGACTGCCCGCCCCTGCGTAAAAACACTTCTGCACGGAAGTACTCGCTACCTTCGCTGGCATCGGTTCCGGGAATGAAATCGGGACGCGGATAACCCACCAACCGGACTTCATACATAAAATCCAGACTCTCTTCGTCAGCAATGGTGATATAGGTGCGCAACACCGGGTCGGTTTCAAGGACTACATCGGCAGGCCACTGTTTTTTCACCAGCTCCTGTCGTACTTGCACCAGCGCATCGTAACAGGCACCTTTAATAAAGTTTTCTACCTGCACCAATGACGGGTAAGTAATCAGCCCGGTTAAACGACGCTGCCATGCACCCGGCCCCTGGCCAAATTTTCGGGTCGGCTGCGAAGACGACTGCAAACTGTCTTCACGGTAACCTTCAATCACCAAAGCCCGCCACAACCCCACCATACCGATCATCATAATAACCGCGAAGGGCAAGGCGCTGACGATGGTCATTGCTTGCAGCGCTTGCAAACCACCGGCGATTAACAGGGTTGATGCCACAACACCGAGCAGTGCCGCCCAGAAAAAACGCTGCCATGCCGGCGTAACGGTTGCACCGCCCGACGCCAGGGCATCTGCCACCAATGCACCCGAATCTGCCGAGGTAACAAAAAACACCATGATCAGAAATACCGTGGCAATGGAAACTACGCGGGTAAAAGGGAAATGTTCATAGAGTTTGAACAGCGCGATGGCATGGTTATCCTGCACATCGGTGATCAGCGTGGTGTAGCCTTCCATCATAATCAGATGCAGTGCAGTATCGCCAAAAATAGAAAACCACATAAAAGTAAAAATAGTAGGCACCAGCATTACGCCGAGTACAAATTGCCGAATGGTTCTGCCACGGCTGATTCGCGCAATAAACAACCCGACAAAAGGCGCCCAGGCGATAGTCCAGCCGAAGATAAACAGCGTCCAGTTTCCTATCCAGTCAGACCGGCTGTAGGCTTGAAGATTAAAGGTGCGCTCAACAATATTGCTCAGATAACTGCCGGTATTTTGCAGAAAGGTTTCCAGAATAAAACGGGTCGGGCCAGCCACAAAAATAAACACCATCAGCGAAATCGCCAACACCATATTCAGGATGGACAACCGCTTGATGCCCTTATCAAGCCCCGCCACTACCGAGGCCGCGGTCATCGCGGTGATCACCACCGTAGCGCCAACCTGCACCTGCACACTCATGGGAATTTCCGGCCAGAGATAATTCAAACCGGCATTGATTTGAGTTACCGATAAACCCAGCGTGGTAGAAACACCGAACAAGGTGCCGAGAATGGCAAAAACATCAATCACGTGACCGATGGGGCCATAAATGCGATCACCAATCATTGGATAGAGTGCAGAGCGCATGGATAACGGCAAACCATGGCGAAAAGAAAAATAGGCGAGCACCAGGCCAACGATGCCGTAAATTGCCCAGATATGAAAACCCCAGTGGAAAAATGCAATTTGCATCGCCTGACTTGCGGCATCCACCGTTTGCGGCGCGCCTTCCGGCGGTGAAGCGTAATGTAGCACCGGTTCAGCAACACCGAAAAATAACAGCGCGATGCCGTAACCGGCAGCAAACAACATGGCGAACCAAACCGGAAAACTGTACTGCGGGTCAGAATGATCCGGCCCCAGTTTGATATGGCCCCAGCGGGAAAAAGCAATCACCACCAGGAACATTAAAAAACTCGCCACCGCGAGCATATAAAACCAACCGAACTGCAATGTTACAAAGGCAAGCATGTCAGCGAACAGGCTACCCGCCAACTCCGGGTCACTGATAGTTCCCACAACGAGCAGGATGGCAACAATAACCGCAGGAGCAAAAACAGGAAGAGAAATAACCGGCGTAAAGCGGCTGTTACCGGGTTTGGCGGACATATTTTTCCCCAAAATCAGGATGAATGTTTTTTTAGACTATCAAACGATATGATCAATCACAAATCGCGCCCTACAAGCATAGTTGCTATTTACCAACAGACTTTGCGAAATATTCAGCAGAATAAAACATCTCTAAACAGGCCAATCGGGGGTGCAATATTCACGTCAATTAATTCGATATAGACATATCCAGGTAATATTCCTATGTTTTTCTTGACATGAAAAAGCAATTATTATCGAATTCTGCCTTCAAAAATTTACTCACCCGGATTGTGCAATGGCTGTACTGGCCAAGGAATCTTTCATGAATCACTTCTCCTCTTCTCGACTGGCGGCATCCATGCTCGTCATTGCTGCTTTCCTGACCGCTTGTGGCGGTGGAGGCGGCGGCAACAGCGGTTCGGATCGCCCGGCGACAACAGCGCAATCCAGCTCAAGTGCCAATAATGTAGTGTCGAGCAGCTCCTCCAGCCTCAGCTCGGCAAGCAGCTTTTCCAGCAGTTCAAGCACACCGGCAGATCCGCAGGTATGGCAGGCAGGCGTGTTTCATTCCGAAAGTCATTACGCCGACAAGTGTGCCGCACCGCGCACCGGTGTGAACCCGGTAACCGGTAACGCCTACCGGGATAGCCAGGGCAGTTATATTGATGAGAACAACTTCCTGCGCGCGGTCAGCCATGACCTTTATTTGTGGTACAACGAAATTGAAGACGTTAACCCCGCCGCCTACAGCAATGTAGAAACCTACTTTCAGCAGTTGAAAACCGCAGAACTGACACCCGGCGGCAATGAAAAAGACAAGTTTCACTGGTCACAACCCACTGACGTACTGCAATCCAACACCGAACAAGGCGTTATTTACGGTTACGGTATCAGCTGGGAAAACGACCGGGGCGATATGGTCGTGGCGCTGGTTGAGCCCTATTCGGTGGCTTTTAATGCGGGCATAACGCGCGGTATGAAACTGCAGCGTGTGGATGATATTGCGCTGGCGACACTGAGCTCTACTGAAGTTTCCCGGTTGATGACCGCCTTGTACCCGTCGCAACGCGACGCCAGCCATGTTTTCCGTTTTGAAACCCTGGACAACCAACTGAAAACCATCACCCTCACCGCTTCAGACAATGATTTATATGCAGTGCATGAAGCCCGGCTTCACCAGGTGGCAGGCTCCAGAACCTTGTACGGTTATCTGTTGTTCAACACCCACCATGCTCACGCCGAGTACGAGTTGATGGAAAGCATCAAATGGCTGAAAGAGCGCAATATTGATAAGTTGATTCTGGATGTGCGTTACAACGGCGGTGGTTATCTGGATATCGCCAGTCAGCTTTCCTACATGATTTCCGGCGTTTTTTCCGAGGGGAAAGTGTTTGAAAAAATGATCTTTAATGACAAACACACCGCCATTAACCCGGTAACCGGTGAGGCGCTGGTGCCGGTGGGCTTTCACAAGACCACGCTCGGCTTTTCCGTAGAACCGGGCATTGCCTTGCCAACGCTGGATCTGTCCGAAGTCACCATCATCACCGGTGCCGGTACCTGCTCTGCCTCCGAATCCATCATCAATGCGCTGGCCGGTGCCGGGGTGCGCGTAACACTCATCGGCGATACCACCTGCGGAAAACCCTACGGCGCCTACATGATTGACAACTGCGGTACCTCTTATTTCACCACGCAATTCCGCGGCGAAAACAGCAAAGGTTTTGGCGATTACAGTGACGGATTTATCCCGACCAATAGCATCTTTCTTCCCAGCCAGGCGCATATTAAAGGTTGCAAGGTAGCGGATGATTTTAGCGAGTCATTGGGTTCGTTTGATGAAAGCCGTCTGAATGCTGCCCTGTATTACGATGTATTCAGAAACTGTCCGCCCGTCGCCTCGGCAGCACGCGCCTCAAAAGGCCCGGTGGGGTCACCGGTCAGTTTGCCTGGCAGACAGGATGCGCTGATTTCAGACCTTGTTCGTTCCGCGCCCGGGTTGAACGACAAACTGGCTCGTCATCCACAATAATTTTTCCTGCACACCAATAAAAAGCCCTTGCCGATTGTTATCGACAAGGGCTTTTTTGTCAGGCGCAACAAAGCGCGCCGTGCAGGGTTTCGCTTACAGACTGACTTTAATCGCTGCAATCACCGCCAGCGCTTTACGTTTGGCTTCCGTAACATCGTCTGCCGATGCCAGTGCTACACCCAGGCGCCGCTCGCCGTGCACTTCGGGTTTACCGAACAGGCGCAGGTCGGTGTCTTCTTCTTTCAAGGCTTCTGCCAGATTGCCGAAACTCATGGAAGATGATTCACCGGCAACCAGCAATACTGCCGATGCGGAGGGCGCATGCTGACGAATGGCCGGAATGGGCAACCCGAGAATGGCGCGGGCATGCAGGGCAAACTCCGACAGGTTTTGCGAAATCAAGGTCACCATACCGGTATCGTGCGGGCGTGGAGATACTTCGCTGAACCACACCTCATCGCCTTTCACAAATAATTCCACTCCGAACAAACCGTAGCCACCCAGTGCTTCGGTGACTCTGGCGGCGTAATCCTGAGCGCTGGCCAGGGCCACCAGCGACATCGCTTGCGGCTGCCAGGATTCGCGGTAATCGCCTTTTTCCTGGCGATGGCCAATCGGGGCGCAAAACAAGGTTCCCGACACAGAGCACACCGTCAGCAGGGTAATTTCATAGTCGAAGTCAATAAAGCCTTCAACGATAATGCGCCCGCCACCGGCACGGCCGCCCTCCTGGGCATATTGCCAGGCGGCATCAATATCGGCACCGGAGCGCACCAGGCTTTGCCCTTTGCCGGATGACGACATGATGGGCTTCACCACGCAGGGCAAACCTATCTCCTCAATCGCTGCCAGGTAAGCGGCTTTGTCATCCGCAAAACGATACGGCGAGGTATTCAACCCCAGCTCCTCTGCCGCCAGACGGCGGATGCCTTCCCGGTTCATAGTCAAATGCGCCGCTCGGGCGCTGGGAATAACCCGATAGCCTTCTTCTTCCAGCTCCAGCAGCGTGGCGGTAGCGATGGCTTCAATTTCCGGCACAATCAATGCGGGCTTTTCACGCTCTACCAATGCCCTTAACGCATTGCCGTCCAGCATCGAAATAACAACACTGCGGTCAGCCACCTGCATTGCCGGTGCATTGGCGTAGCGATCGGCGGCGATCACTTCGCAACCAAGGCGTTTGAGTTCAATGGCGACTTCCTTACCCAACTCACCCGAACCCAGCAATAAAACCCGCTTGGCGGTGACAGAAAAAGGTGTACCCAGCACTACAGCGGTATCAGGTTTCATAACCATTCCTCATGAAAGCAAACCAGAATCGATGGGCAACAGTTTATCAGTACAGCGGCTAGGGGTTGCAGCCCTTTTTTCGCCGAAGTTTGTCTTCAGGTACAGGTTTACGGATAGATGCGGCACCTTGAGGGGCTGAGTATATCCAGCCTAAAAACTGCCAAAAAAACGTTGATACGTGCCATTTTGTGGCTTTAAGGTCATATTCCGGTAAATTCCCGTCGTTATTCAGGCCGACTTTGGGTATATTGGCGTTGACGCTTTTTTCAACATACATCAGGTTGGCCAGCCTGAAGGAAAAGTACATGACGATCCCGAATGACAATGCTCCGCATATTCTCGAGGCGCTGGATCAGGCGCTGGCTATCGCAGAGTTTTCCACGGCAGGAAACCTGATACACGCGAACCACAATTATCTGAGCATTTTCGGATACCAGCTCGAGCAAATTCAGGGATGGCATTACACCCGCTTTCACCACGAGCACCACGCCAGCTCCGACGAGTACCGCGATTTTTGGCGCAACCAAAACCAGGTCAGCACCCTTTCCGGTCAGTTCTGTCGCAAGCACAGCAACGGCTACCCTATCTGGCTTGAAGCTTCCTATACGCCGATCACTGATGCCAGCGGCCAGCGCATCAAGATCATCAAATTTGCCAGCGATATTACCGCCACCAAAGTGGCTGCCAACGAGCAGAACATGAAACTGCAAGCGCTGGATCGCTCCATGAAAATCGCCGAATTTTCACTGGAAGGTACGCTGCTGGATGTGAATGACAACTTTTTGCGCAGCTTCGGTTACACCCGCAATGAAGTCATCGGCAAGAGCCATACCTTTTTTTGCTTTACCGATGACGTGACCCATATCAGCTACAAAACGCTCTGGAGTCGATTACGCCAGGGGCAGTTTTACAGCGGCTTGTGCGAACGCAAAAATAAAGCCGGTGAGCGAATCTGGCTGGAAGCGACCTACAACCCGGTGTATGACCTCAACGGTCAACTGGTAAAAATTATTAAATTTTCATCCGACATCACCGAGCGGGTGAAAAAAGAAAGCCAGCAAAATGAGCGGGTCAAACTGCTGTCGCTGGTTGCCGATGAAACCGGTAATGCGGTGCTGCTTACCGATGCTGACTGGAACATCATCTACGTCAACGCTGCCTTTACCCGTATTTTTGGTTACACCCCGGCGGAGGTATTGGGCAAACCATCGAACCAATTACTCCTGCCGGATGCAACACCCGCCGATACCTCGGCAATGCACCAGGCATTACTTGCAGGAAAGTCGCAGCATTTTGAAAAGCTGACCCAAAGTAAAACCGGCGAGCGCTCGTGGAGCGCGATTCATGTCAATCCCATTATGGATGAGCAGGCAATCCTCACCCACGCCTGCTGTGTAATGACAGACATTACCGAACCGAAAATGCACGAAGTGCTACAGCATAAAGTGCTGGAAGCCATGGTGTACGAAACCCCGCTTTCCGAGATTATGGCAAAAATTTGTACCGAAGTAGAACGCATCGCACCGGAAGTTATTCCTTCCATCCTGGCCATTGATGAAAACAAATGCTTGCGCCCCCTGGCAGCACCGGGCTTGCCAAAAGCCTATTGCGATGCGCTGGAAGGGCTGGAAATTGGCCCGATGGTAGGCTCTTGCGGCACAGCAGCTTTTACCGGCAAAGATGTGTGGGTTGAAGATATTGCAACGGATCCGTTGTGGCGCGATTACGCGCATTTGGCGCAACCGTTAAATGTAAAATCCTGCTGGTCGGTGCCCATCAAAACCACCACCGGTAAAGTGGTTGGCACCTTTGCCTTTTATTATCGCAATCGCCAGCAGCAACCCGACCCGTTTCACCGTCGCCTTATAGAGCTCAGCGTTAATTTATGTGCATTGGCATTGGACCGGGAAGCATCGAAAGCGCAAATTCGCAAGCTGGCGTTTTACGACAGCCTTACCGGCCTGGCCAACCGCAGCCTGTTGCACGCCAAAGCAGACCAGGCCATTGCCAACGCGATGCGCAACAAGGAAAAACTGGCGGTATTATTTATTGATCTGGATCGTTTCAAACAGGTTAATGATTCCCTTGGCCATAACGCTGGCGATGAGTTATTAAAAACAGTTTCGACCCGTCTCACCAATAATCGCCGTCGCTCGGATATTGTCGGGCGCCTCTCCGGTGATGAATTTGTGCTGGTGCTGCCGCAATGCGACGCCAATCAGATCACCGACATTATTGAAACCCTGCAAGCCGATTTATTCAACGGGTGCAATATTGATGGCACCCAAATAACGCCATCCGCCAGCATCGGCATCAGCCTGTTTCCCGACAACGGTCACGACATGGAAACGCTGCTGCACCGCGCCGACATTGCCATGTACCAGGCAAAAACCCAGGGGCGCGGGCGTTTCAGCTTTTTCAGTAACGAAATGAACGTGGTCGCCCAGGAGCGATTAGCGCTCGAAGCCGCCCTGCGTGAAGCGCTGGCACACAATCAATTAATGCTGCATTACCAGCCGCAAATTGATATGAAAACCGAGCAGATTTATGGCGTAGAAGCGCTGGCACGCTGGTATCACCCGGTGTTTGGCGAAATTTCTCCGGCGCGTTTTATTCCGCTTGCCGAGGAATGCGGACTGATTGGCGAACTGGGGCATTGGGCGCTGCACGAAGCCTGTAAACAACTGGGCGATTGGCGCAAGCGCGGCTTGAATGTTCCTATGGTGTCGGTGAACCTGTCACCCACCAACTTCCACAATTTGCATTTGCCACAAATGATCATGAATACGCTCGCAGAAAATTCATTGTCACCGAAAGATTTGACGCTGGAGATTACCGAAAACGTATTACTGGACACCAATCCATCCACCATGAAAACGCTGTTGGAAATTCATGAAAACGGTTCGCGCTTGTCGATGGATGATTTTGGCTCGGGTTATTCCAGCCTTAATTATTTAAGAAAATTACCGGTTAGCGAATTGAAGCTGGACAAGAGTTTTGTCGATGACATCGAACACGATGAAGCCTCCAAAGCACTGAGTTATGCCGCGCTCTGTATCGGTGAAAGTTTACAGCTGACCGTAATCGCAGAAGGCATTGAAAAAGACGGCCAGTATTCGATTTTGCAGAAACAGGGTTATCACGCGGCGCAGGGCTTTCTGTTTTCCAAGCCACTACCACCTGCCTCTCTCGAAGCCTGGCTGGTTGAGCAAAAAAACAAGGAAACCACACCGCAATCCATCGCGGTATAAGCGCTGGTCGTGGCAAAAAAGTAATGGCCTCTACTGGAAAACATTCAGCACAAATGGCGCAACCCCTTCAGGGATTGGGTTGCGCTAATGCGCCGCTGCGTTTTTATATCGCCAACCGTCCGCCGCTGGATCATTACCCTGCCCTGAACCATCTGCAACCGCTCGCGCCCGGCGAAATTGCCCACATTGTGGCCAATACCAGCAACCATTGGCGAAAAGCATTCAACGTTTGCGCCAAACTGGTATTTGACTGGCATCATCAAAATGGCCACAGCGGTCTTCCGGTTTCCTGGCAGGCGTATCGGGATGAATGGCTTTTTCAAAATGGAAAAGGCGCAACATTACTTTTCAGCCCGCCGGATTTTTCTGCCAACTGCTGGCATATTATTTTTGGCAAAACTTACGCCACCAGCCTGGCCATACCCGGGCTGGTATGGCACGACAGCTGGTTTGCCTCTTTACCCGGGCAGCCGCTCATTGTGTCGCCCTATCCCGATTATCGGCAGCTCTCCAACGAGCGAATCCGGCGTTTGCTGGAGTTTTTGCCGGCGATGGATACCCCCAAAATGTGATGCAAACGCATGGCTTTTCCGGCCTTTCTCACAGATTGCACCGATGATAACGCGTAAAATCTGTTTTATTTTCGCGGATTATCCCCATGACCAGATACCTGTCGCTCGCCCCTCTTCTGCTATTGCTTACCGCCTGTGGTGGCAGCAGCGACAACAATTCATCGCCTCCCGCCAGCAGCAGCCCGATTAACACCTCATCAGTTATATCAACGCCGGCCTCTTCACTGTCATCGTCCCTTCAATCGGTTTCTTCCAACAGTTCTTCCAGCCTGGCGGTGTCTTCGGCGGCACCATCTTCTCAGGCTTCGTCAAGGTCACAAGCTTCATCCAATAGCAGTTCGGCAGCTGCAACCACTGCGCCTGCCGGGCTTTCGGCCACCGCGGCTCAAGGCAGTGTGACCTTGCGATGGAACAACGTGCAAGGTGCTACCAGCTATAACGCCTATGTTGCCGCAGAGAGCGGAATTATTCCGGCCAATATTGCCGCTTTTGATGAAGGCCGACGGATAGAAAATGTCAGCTCGCCTTACACCTTGAGCGGGCTACAAAATGGCAAACCGTTGTACTTCGTGGTAACCGCCAATCGCGCCAATGTTGAGAGCAATCCGAGCAGCGAAGTTTCTGCAATCCCCACCGCGTTACAAAGTGCACTGGCCCCCACCGCCCAGGAGGTGTTGGTGATTGAATTGATTAACCGGGCCAGAGCCAATCCGCTGCAAGAAGCTGCTCGCTATGGTATCAATTTAAATGAGGGTATAACCGGCACGCCGATTTCCGCAGAGGCAAAACCACCGCTGGCCCTCAACACCCGTTTGCAAAGCGCGGCGCGGGATCACTCGCAATGGCTACTGGATAATAATGTCTTTTCTCACACCGGCATTAATAACAGCAGCGTGACCGATCGCATTCGCAACAGCGGTTACAGCCTGACCGGCTCCTGGGCTACCGGGGAAAATATTGCATTGGCCGGGGCTTCTGGCAACACCATTAACCTGACTCAATATGCGTTTGAACAGCATGAGGGTTTATTCAAGTCAGCGGGTCATCGCAGCAATATTCTCAGTAACAATTTTCGTGAAGTCGGTGTAGGCCAACTGCAAGGCTATTACGCTTATCAGAATGGCGGGAGATTTTTATCTTCCATGCTCACGGAAGTTTTTGCTCGCACCGGCACCAATCGGTTTTTGACCGGCGTTGTTTACGAAGATAGAAATGGCAATAATTTTTATGATGTTGGCGAAGGTTTGAGTAACACCTCCATCCAGATCAATAATAATTTCTATGAAGTATTTTCCAGCGGCGCTTACAGCATTCCGTTGAGTGACGGCACTTATACTATGACAGTACATGGTCTTGGTGAACAGCAAACACACTCTTTCACCATCAATGGCAACAACCTCAAGCGAGATGTTATCAAATCAGGGAATGCGGTTAACATTAGATAACTGAAAGACTATTTGGTCAGAAAGCAAATAACCGGACGTTTATTCAATACCACCTGGATGAGAAACTTTCAGGCGGGCACAATGCGAGTTTGGCATCAAGCGGTTTGTTCCAAAACTGTCGAGTCAGGGACGCCCGCCATGGATGGCGGAAGTTAGAGCAATGCAGGAGCGGTTTCCGTTGACTCGTCAGAGCTACAAGGATGTATTCATGCATTTTTGGAACAAACAGCTTGATGACAAACCTACAGAATGGCACTGACTCTTCCACCAAAAAACGATCCGTAATCTCGTCAATGTTTTTCAAGTATACCAACCAGCGTGACTAACGCGCCGTTAGCAAAAACATCGAAAACATATCATCCGCTGCGGCCCAACGTTTTACCGTTCCCCAGCCAGACATAGCCGCCAATCTGGCAAACTCTTCCGGGTGATATTTGTAGGAATTTTCGGTGTGGATGGTTTCATCTTCACAGAAGAAAAAATGCTCCCCGGCCACAGTTACGGTTTGCGCCACCTTGCTGCGCAAATGCATTTCAATACGCCCGAGGGATTTGTTATACCAGGCTTCGTGTTTGAAGCAGCCAATATCAAAATTTCCGTCGAGTTCGCGGTTGATACGTTTAAGGATATTTTTGTTAAACCGCGCGGTAATACCGGCCTGATCGTTGTAGGCCCAATGCAAAATGCGTGTGTCTTTTTTGGTGTCCACGCCAATAAGCAGATGGCTGCCCATACCCATGCTGTCGCGCATATGGTGCATAAAATGGATGGCTTCATCCGGCAACATATTACCAATCGTTGACCCCGGAAAAAACCCCAGCAGCCGGGTACTGCGCTCGGGCAAAGTGACGTAACCGGTAAAATCTGCCTCAATGGGCGTTACTTTCACCTGGGGATAGCGGCGGCTTAAACCCTGCGAAGCCATGCGTAAATGTTCACCGCAAATATCGACCGGAATATAGCGATTTAAAAAAGGGATACCGTCAATCAACAAGCGTATTTTATGTAAAGACCCTGCCCCGAACTCGACAACACCGAGGCCTTTTTGCTGGTGACCGGCAAAAAATTCCCGCAAATCTGCGGCAACACCCGGCAACATGGCAAGCTCGGTACGGTAAGGATAATACTCTTCAAGCTCACAGATTTGATTAAAAAGATGGGAGCCTTCGGCATCGTAAAAATACTTGGGCGAGAGCCGCTTTTGGGGTTCGCCAAGGCCTTGTAAAACATCTTGCAAAAACAGGTTATCGGGTACCGCAACCGAAGGTACAACAGCGGTTACTGCAGAAGAGTAGTTCAACATAACATTCGCCTCTGATAAGTCCATATGCTGTGCTATTTCGTTGCCTGTTAGCCACAGACAACCCTGTCTGTTATCCGGCCAACCGCAAACCGCTGAATTGCCAACGCTGGTGAGGATAGAAAAAATTTCGATAACTGGCGCGCATCTGGTGAACCGGTGTCACACAGGAGCCGCCCCGCAACACCATCTGATTCATCATAAATTTACCGTTGTACTCGGCCAGTGCGCCCTGCTCTGCTTTAAACCCCGGATAGGGTAAAAAGCTGCTATTGGTCCACTCCCATACATCGCCATAAATTTGCCGAAATGTTCTTTTGTTATGCCCGGCGACGGGATGCCAGTGACCATTTTCAAGAAAATTACCGGCAACCGGTTCTGCCGCAGCAACGCGCTCCCATTCAAATTCGGTGGGGAGGCGGCGCCCGGCCCAGCGAGCGAAAGCGTCAGCCTCATAAAAACTGATATGGCAAACCGGTGCCTGCGGATCAACCGTAATAAACCCCTGCAAGGTCATTTGCTGCCAATGGTCTTCCTGCTTTTGCCAGTAAAGCGGCGCACTCCAGTGTTCTGCCACACAATGCGACCAACCATCGGAAAGCCAAAGTTCCGACTTTTGGTAGCCACCATCGTCCATAAACTGCAACCACTCGCCGTTGCTCACCGGTGCGCTTGCGATGGCGAAGTCATTCAGCAATACCCGGTGTGATGGCTGCTCGCAGTCGTAAGAAAAATTTTCTTTATCGCTGCTGCCAATCCGAGCGATGCCGCCCGCCACCTCAATAAAGGTTGCGGGCTTCAGCGGCGGTTGAGGTGGTAAGGATGTGGTTGCAATGCTGGTAAACGCGTAAGGGTTTTGAAAGAGCGCGTGTTTGAGGTCAGTGAGAATCAATTCCTGGTGCTGCATCTCATGGTGCAAACCAACGCAGGTTAATCGGGCGATGCGCGTATCGGCATCTTCCAGCAAATGCACCATGGCATTATCAACATGATCACGATAGGCCAATACTTCGGAAAGTGACGGGCGGGATAAAAGCCCGCGCTGGTGACGTGGCGTTCGCTTACCTACCGCATCGTAGTAGGAATTGAATAAATAATTGTAAGCAGTTGAAAAACAACGATAGCCGGTAAAAAATCGCTGTAATAAAAAATTTTCAAAAAACCAGGTGGTATGGGCGAGATGCCATTTCACCGGACTGGCTTCCGGCATGGACTGCAACATCATATCTTCTTCAGAGAAGCCCGCCGTCAGGCTGAGAGTCAATTCGCGGACGCGCCGGTAGTCGTCAACGAACGCATACCCGGTGGGCTGAGGAACACTTTTCTGCATGACCTGAATACTCTGCTAAATAAATGACTCGATGACACTGCACGCGTGTTTTCATTGTTTTGACGACAGTTTGTGTGTATTACCGGCTATTTACTTACCTGATATTTTGTTGTTTTTTAGTATCAGAATTCAGGTATAGCAAGAATCCTGGAAAAGCCCCAGTAAAATATGCTTATTTATTAGTCAGAGGCGACAAATTATCAATGCATGAGCGAGGATGTGATTTGTCCGGCATTTTTGAGTCACTTCAATCACGCCTGATTAAAAAGAGACGTTTGCGCGATGGAATGTTGTTTATTCACCCGGGCGGCTCGCTGGTGAGCCACCCGGATTACTGCGAAAACTGGCGTCTGTTTCTGCGATGTTTTATGATAAAAGCCCTTCGCACTGGCTTTGGACACGTCGGATATTATGACTCCCGCAATTCTCCTCGCGCAAAAACACCAGGTTGAACACCACATTCATCAATACCATCACGACCCGGCAGCAGAATCTTATGGTGAAGAGGCTGCACAAAAACTCGGGGTCAGCACAGAGCAGGTTTTTAAAACCCTGGTGGTGATGACTGACAGTAAGGAATTGATTACCGGTGTGGTGCCGGTTTCCGGCACTCTGGATTTGAAAAAAATAGCCAAAGCGGCTGGCGAGAAGAAAGTTGTCATGGCAGACAAGCAACTGGTTGAAAAAGTAACCGGTTATGTATTGGGCGGCGTTAGCCCATTGGGGCAAAAAAAAGCGCTGCGAACCTTTGTTGATGAATCCGCACAATATTTTGACACGGTGTTTGTCAGTGCCGGCAAACGCGGCCTTGAAATTGAATTGGCACCGGACGATTTGTGCAAACTGACGGAAGGGAAATTTGCCGATATTGGCAGAGAGTGAAGAACGGTTTTCAGGCTGGTCAAACCGGCACAACCGGTTGACCCACCCGACAAAGAAATTTACCAGACTTTTTTCATGCTGCCATCGCGTTTTACAAAGTGATGCCACAAGGCAAAACCTATGTGGCCGAGAATCATAATCGCCAGCAGGGTTGCCAATGTGGCATGCCAACTGCCCAGAGCGGCTAATAATTCACTTTTGGTTGAACCGCGCTCTACCAGCTGATAACCGAATGCTTTCAAACCAAAACCGCGCCCCAGCATTAAACAGATTGCGCTCAGCGGCACCAACACCAGCAACAGGTAAAGCGCATAGTGTCCCAGCTTCGCCATGATACCGGCAGAGGTTTGTTGGCGACGCACATTGCGCTGGGTAAACACCCATAACAAGCGCAAAATAACCAGCGCCATTAATACCAACCCGATAGAACCGTGGTAAGGCACCAGTGTTTTAGCCACCCAATGCTCACCGTCTGCAATGTCATCGCCGAACTTCAGCAGCTGCCAAAAAACCAGCACCGCCATTCCCCAGTGAAAAACCCGCGTAACCAATCCGTAAGATTGTTGATTATCCTGCAACATAAACGTCTCCGATCAATCTGCTCCTGACGTGAACAGGCCTATCCATAAACGGACAGGCTGGTATCAGGGCAATTTCTATTTTGTTGATTTAATAAGGCGGCCCGAAAAAAACGGACACAACCACGGCAATTTCATGGTAGCAGGAATGGCATGCAAATTAACGTGAGGAATGTTCAGGAATGTAAATACACCATGTAAAGTTTGTGCACACCGCAGCGAATAATAGCGGGCTACAACAACACATCATTGATGGCGTTAACCGGTTGCGGGGTTGGCTCGTCGAGCATGTCCAAAACCGAAATTTCAATGCTGCGGCACAGTGCGTTCAAGGGTAAATCATTCGCTTCCACATCAAATGGATCGGTAATTTGATCGCCCAGCGCATCGAGGCCAAAAAAGGTATAGGCGAGAATGCACACTGCAAAGGGCGTGAACCAACCCAGGCTATCAACAAGACAAAATGGCAATAAAAAACAATAGATATGCACCGTGCGGTGCAGCATAAGAATGTAGGAGTAAGGAACCGGGGTAGATTTAATACGTTCGCAACCGCCCTGCACGGCTGACAAGCGTGAACATTGTTCATCCAATTGTGACCGTAAAATATCACTGACCTGCTGCTCTTTTGCGGTGCCAAGCAAGGCGCGGGAAAAATTCAGCAACCGCTTTTCTGTACACACAGGTTCATCACCCGCAAGCGTTTTCAATTCCGCAGACATAGGTGCTTCGCGCAGTTGATCTTTCAGGCTGTAGGCAAAAGCAAGCAACTGTTGGGCAAGCGCCAGGCGCTGCTCCCGGCCAAGCGCCGGCATAAAGGTGAGCATTTGCCGAATGATATTGCGGCAAACAATCAACAAGTCGCCCCACAAGGTACGTGCTTCCCAAAAGCGCTGATAAGCAGTGGTATTGCGAAAGGCAAGGAAGATTGCGAGGGTCAAACCCCATAAGGTAAACGGCGTGGCCGTGAGCGCAATTTTGTAGTCCAGCAGCTGGCCGTGAGTGGCGACCACAAAGGAACTGACCAGCACAGTAAAGAGAACTTTTTTCCAGATAACCGGAACAATGGTGCCGCGGATGGCAAATAACAAGGTAAACAGTGTGGGCTTTTGTGAGCGAACAATCATGCGCTGATCCGACGGTACAAAAGGCACTCCTGGCGAGCACCGAAGCCGCTATTGTAATCAGCCAAACAGCAGCAGACAATGCGTTGCAACAGAAACAAAATGGCAACCTTGTGGTCATAATGCCCGGCAAGTTTTCCGCCCTGCGGGGCCGAAAATACCTGCCATAAATTCAGCGCAAAAATTGACCCGGGCAACCCGCCACGCTGTCATATTTCTGCAACAAACAACTGCCATAGTGCTCGGCTTTTTTTCTCAAACAGCTAATTCAAGGGAAGACTCCCGTATGACAACCCCGTACACCGCAAGCCAACCGAATGAAGCCCGGCAAAACCAGGGCATTCTGACCATCGCTTTACTGGCCGCCTTTGCCGATGGACACAAGCACGACGATGAACGGGAACAAATTCGCACCCTGGCCGACTCACTGGCCGGTGAAGGTGGTATGCCCGAATTGCCCCGTCTTTATCAGGCCGTGTTACTGAAACGTGTTGATCTGGCCAGCGCCAGCCAGGCACTGGGTGATGACCTGGGTGCGCGGCAACTTGCTTATGAAATGGCCGTTTGTGTGTGCGATGCAGACGGTATTCAAAGCCCGGAAGAAAAGGTCTTTTTGCAGCAGCTGCACCATGCGCTGAAGTTGGACACCGCATCGGCTCAAACGGCTGCTGCCGCCGCTGCCGACAGCCAGCAACATGCCGATGCGCTGGCAGCCATGCCGTTGCCCAACGATGTGATCAACCCGATTTATAATCAGACGCAACAACAAGCGAACAACCAACCTTACACACAAACCGCCAATACCGCTTATGCGCAACCGGCGGCCGGTGCTAACACCGCTGCTACCGCACCCGCCGGGCTGGCCTTGCAAATTCCTGAGGCCGAGCTGGATTCCCGTATTCTTAAAGGCGCGATTCTTGCCGGTGCGCTGGAGTTGCTGCCACAGTCGTGGGCGACCATGGCAATTATTCCGCTGCAAATTCGCCTGGTGTATCGCGTTGGTCAGGCCTACGGCGTTAACCTGGATCAGGGGCACATCAAGGAATTTATTACTGCCGCCGGCGTGGGTTTAACCTCGCAGTACATTGAACAATTCGGGCGCAAACTGATGGGTGGTTTGCTGGGCAAAGTTGCCGGAGGTTTGGGTCGCGGCTTGGGTAGTGCAGCAACCGGCGCGGCTTTTTCGTTTGCCACTACTTATGCGCTGGGGCATTTGGCAAAACGTTATTATGCCGGTGGCCGCCAAATGAATACGGCCCTGTTGAAGCAGACGTTTGCTGAACTGAAACAACGCGGTAGCGGTTTGCAGAACCAGTACGCGCCACAAATTCAACAACAGGCCAGCTCATTGAGTGCCGGTAGTGTGATGCAGATGGTGAAAGGTGTTTAACCGATTTATTCGCCCCGCCGGTTAAACCGGACCATAAAAAATGGCAACCCATGGTTGCCATTTTTTATTAATGCAAGGTGGTAATAATCGGCCGGCCTTTGGTGATAATCATGGTGTGTTCAAATTGGGCGGATAAATTTCCCGGTACTCCGGACAACGTCCAACCATCAGCCTGCTCATGCACCAATCGGCTTTTCGTTGACAGGAAAGGTTCGATGGTAATTACCATGCCCTCTTTCAAAACGCGCTTGTCCTTACGATCGTAATAACCGGCAATATGACCCGGTTCTTCGTGCAGTGAGCGGCCAATGCCGTGGCTGCCAAGATTTTCAATAATTCTGAATTGCCAGCTTTGTGCGGTTTGCTCAATAGCCCGGCCAATACCGTTGAGTGGTTTACCCGCGCGGGCGTATTGCATGGCATTTTCCAATGCGGCCAGGGTAGCGCGGCATAACCGCTCTTTCACTTCAGTCACCGGAGGTACTACACGTGTGCCGCCGGTATCTGCAAAATAACCGCCGAGTTCAGCGGATACATCCACGTTGACCACATCACCCGGCTGAATCACGCGGTCACCGGGAATACCATGAGCGGCTTCTTCGTTAACGCTGATGCAGGTAGCGCCGGGAAAATTGTAGGTAACAAACGGCGCGGAGTTGGCTTCGTATTTTTTCAACAGGGCTGCACCAATGGCATCCAGCTCACGGGTGGTCATACCTGGCTCGATGGCATCCAGCATGGCTTGCAAGGTGCGCGAAACAATAGCACCAATTTTTTTCAGCGCTATCACATCGGCTTCGGAACTGATGGTCATGATGCTTTCCTCTGTTAAAAACCTGTCAAGGTTTGATAAAAACCCATGGTTAGCCCAAACAATACCGCGGCCTCGATAATTTCCAGCAAGGCACCGGCGGTATCACCGGTGGTGCCATTGAGGCGGCTGATCATCAATTGACGCAACCCGAAAAATGTTGGGATAACACACAAAGTCACTGCCAATGTAAAAATCCACGGCAGAAATAAGGCGCACATTATCGCAACACCAGAAATGATTAGCCACAAGCTTTTGCGCGGCATGGCGCTATTAAAGTCGGCTCCCAGGCCGCTGGCTCGGGCGTAGGGCGTTATCATCATCAATACCACTGATGCACAACGGCCCAGCAAGGGCGGTAATACCAGCCACCACGCGCTGTGGGTTTCCAGCAAAGCCACCAGCAACGAAAATTTGAATATCAGTAAACAGCTGACGGTCATTACCGCCGCGGAGCCGCACCGTGGATCTTTCATTATTTCGAGGGTGCGTTCCCGGTTGCCGTAACCGCCAAGCCAGGCATCAGCACTGTCAGCAAGACCATCCAGATGCAGGCCACCGGTTATAAATACCCACACCACCAGTATCAGCGCGGCCAGGGCGATGGGTGGTAATAAAAAATGCCCCAGCCAGGCAATCGCCGCGAGTAATAAACCGATAACCAGGCCAACTAACGGAAACGCGCCCAGAGAGCGCCCGTTATCAGCCGCTGATATATTTTCGATGCGCGGCATAGGGAAGCGGGTCAAAAATAAAAAAGCGATAATAATCGCCTTCATGATTGAAGCCATCAGGGATAAACCCCGTTCATAAAGATGACTTGTGGCCAGTCGGGTTTGTTGGCTTCATGGAAAACTTGTACGCGTGACAAGGCCGCTTCGGGCACAGCGATGCGCGATAAAGGTCGCAATGGCATCGCCAGAATATGTGCCAGAATCATCCGCACCACACCGCCGTGGGTCACCAGCAAAATATGTTTGCCACGCATTTCTGTTAGCAAGGGTTCCCAACCGGCGATGACCCGTTGCTGGAAGTTTTTCATCGTTTCTGCGCCCGGCGGCGGCGAGGAAAGCGGGTCGAGCCAGAAATTTTCTACCGCTGTGGCGTTCTCCTCATAGACGTCACTCACCAGCTGCCCTTCCCACTCACCGAAATTAATTTCGCGAAAATCGCTGTGCAGGTACAAAGGCACGTCGTATTGAATAGACAGGGTTTTGGCAAAGTCACTGCAACGACTTAAGGGCGAACTGATAATAGCGTCCCAGCGCGGCGGGTTTACACCAATGGTGTTAGTCATCTGCTCAAACCCGGCAGCAGATAAAGACGAGTCGGTACTGCCACGAAAAATTTTTCCGCCCTCGGCTTCACCGTGGCGGAATAAATCAATGGTAGTACTTGAGAAGGTTTCGCTCATGACAGCGAGCCGTTGGCAGCGGTGGATACGGCCGCCTCCGCAAAAGTGGCCATGCCGGTATGTAATTGGCAGGCATGTTTAACCAGCGGTAAAGCGAGTGCCGCCCCGGAACCTTCGCCGAGGCGAAGCCCCAGATTGAGCAGCGGTTTAAACATAAAAGCTTCCGCAACAATACTGTGCCCGGGTTCGGCAGAAAGGTGGGATAGCAGCAACCAGGGACGAACCGACGGGTTGATGCGCATGGCGAGCAGCGCCGCGACCGAACAGATAAAACCATCTACCAGCACAACAATACCCTGTTGTGCGCAACTGATAAAAAACCCGGTGATAGCAGCGATTTCAAAACCGCCAACGGCTTGTAATTGCGCCAAAGGTGATTGATTCGCCAGCTGATGAAAGGCCAGCGCCTGCTCCACGACGGTGATTTTACGGCTGATACCGTCTGCATTCAGGCCAGTACCCGGCCCGACCAGGATCGCCGCCGGAAAACCCGATAAGGCGCAGGCCAAGGCACTTGCCGAGGTGGTGTTAGCAATGCCCATTTCACCGGCAATGGCAAGATCGACATCTTCCGCAGCGCGCTCTGATGCCACCTGCTGCCCGACTGCCAACGCCCGTTGCAAACCCTCGCTGGTCATGGCTGGTGCATGCAAAAAGTTGGCGGTGCCTTTGCCGAGGTGATATTGCGTTACACCGGGTAAATCTTCGGGGTCAGCGACGGTGCCGAGGTTGTGCACCGCCAGCGGCAAACCCTGCTCGCGGGCCAACACCGATATCGCCGCACCGCCGCGGGCAAAATTGCGAATCATTTCCGCCGTCACCGCCTGCGGATACGCAGAAACACCTTCTACCGCGATGCCGTGATCAGCAGCGAAAATATCAATCGTCGCCTTGCCAATATGCGGAGTTTCACTCGCTTGTAACCCGGCAATATGCACCGCCAGGGATTCCAGCTGCCCCAAAGCGCCCAAAGGCTTGGTCAGCTGCTGCTGGCGCGCCATCGCCTGTTGCAAGCTGGCTTCACACAGTGGCCTGGCCGGTTTGCTGTACCAGAAGTTCTCACCGCTCATGATGTTAAACCCTGAGAAAATGAGCCATTATCCGGCATTTGCCGCGGTAAAGCCAAAGCCCTCGCTGGCGCAGAAGCCCGGCGCGTCAACTTATCAATAAACGTGCTGTTCTCCGTTTGTTATGGCATGACCAAAACGCTCAAGCCAAACCCTGAGTATTATTTGATGGCAACGCCCGCCTTATTCAAGCGCTGCTCCAACAACGGAATTTGCTCCCGTAAAAAGGCGGTTTCTTCGGCAGCAGTGGCTTGCCCCAGGTAAGGCAGCAAGGTCCAGATTTCGGTGGCCGACATGCGTTGGCCAGGGGCGAGTTTTTCGTAAGGCGCATGCACTTCCATCTCCAGTAAACCGGCGCTGGCATCGCCCGGAAAATATTCCAGGTAGAGTTCTATCTGCCCCTGCTCCGGATGAATCCGCGCTTCAGGTTGCAGAGGAAAATGAATGATCAGCACCTGCTCGCCGTAGAAACCCGCCATCCAGCCGGCATCCGGTTGAATAAAAACTTTCCCGCGGCGCGCCTGCGCCGGTGCTTCCGGCGTGGTGAGATTGAGCGTTAGAAAGCTGCCATGCCATTGGTAATCCAGCGGTGCATGCTGTTCATCAGTGATGTGCTGAAAACGCGCCTGCTCTTTATTAGCGACCGGAACATAGGCGCGTGCTTGCGGATGCAAACGGGTGTTAAACCATAAATCCCAGGCCACCGGTTCATCGCGCGTATTAACGGCTTCAGCCTCCAGCAAAATGGAGTCAGGCAAGCCCTCTATCAGTTGCCAACGTTTTCGCAACTGCAAACCGGACACCGGGCTTGGCTGACTTTCCAGTTCAATACGCTGTGCCGAGTGCTTTATCACGGTGTCGGTTCCCTGCCCCAGCCAGGGGTCAGGCGGCCACACGGCTTTTTTTGCTGCACGCGCCGGGTTCACCGACTGGTGCACCCACCAGGCAGATTGCGGGCCTACCCATATTTCATGGCCCAGATAAGCAATATTGTCTGCGCCGGCATGAACATGCGGCGCTGGCTGCTGCTGAACCGCATCGCCAACTTTTAATATATTGTTCTGGCCATTTCGCGCTACAGACAACACCCGACCGCCAATATTCGGCGTCAGGGTAAGCGTTAATGACTCACTGCTGAGGGATAATTTTTTTACCGGTTCATCGGCGAAAGCCATGAGCGGAATAGACGTTATTAAAAAAAGACTTGCCAGTGAGAGCTTCATTTATTTTTTTCCTGACGGTGCCAAGGTATTAGCTAAAAAGAAGGAGATGAACCTTACTGCAATAAAAAACCGGCCACAAGAGCCGGTTCCCGTTATTAAACAATACCTCGACTACAGCAGGGGTTACTTCAAAACACATTAATAAAATCCCTTTAGCTTGCACAAACCGTCCATGGCTTGCTCATTTTGAAATAATGCTCCGACGCCAAATTCGCATTGTGCACGGTTGACGTTGTTACCCTTTAAACAGGCCACTGGAGTCGATTTTTACCGCTTTATTGAACCTCTACTTACTGGCACAAGGTGCCGGTTAATACGGGAATGTTCGCCGCTCCGCCGGGTTTTGTGCCTTGCAGACCAACTTCCAGCGTTGTACCCGGTTGAATGGTGGCATTCCAGGATAGCGGCGTCAGTGTGTAAGGATTGTTACCAGACAACTCGCCATTCCAGCTGTGGCTGATACGTGTGGCATCAGCAAACTGCCAGCTGACCTGCCAGCCGGAGACGGGTTGGCTGCCATTATTGGTAATGCGTATAGCGGCGTTGAATCCACTCCCCCAATCATTGGTGACGACATATTGGCAACTGCCCGAACCGCTGGCGACACTGGACGTTGAACTGGAATGGCTGCTGACAATGGCAGAGCTGACACTGCTCACACTACTGCTGGATACCACCGGCAGGCTGCTAACCGATGAAACCGAACTGCTGCTACCGCCAGCCGCAGGCTCACCAAATGCAATGCCGCGTCCGGCTGTGCTCATGTAAACACGACCGAAAATATTCAGGTCGCCCATGACAAAACGGCCATTACCCGGGCCGCCATATTCGTGATCGTTGTCATTTACGCGCATCCAACTGGCACCTGTGTCGGTTGAACGGTATACACCTTTCACTCCCGCCACTGTGCCCCATAGATAGACAGCGGGATAACTCGCGCCTGGCGCTTCCTTGCCAAAACCGACTGCCCCGGCATGTGACACGCCGGAAATAGTGGTAAAACTGACACCACCATTCACAGAGCGCGCCAGGCCGCCGCCGTGAAGTGCAACCCAGATATCACCCTCGCGACCAGGTGCCGCACGAATAACATTGGAGCCACCGGAAGCCAGCGTACCCACCTGAGAAAAAGAAACGCCGCCATTGCTACTCGCCAGTAAACGGCCATTGTCGTAGGCATAAAAACGTTGTGAGTTGATGGGGTCTGCCACCGGAAATGCATTGTTGGCAGTGAGCCCTGACACGACGCTCCAACTGCCACCAACGTTGGTAGAGCGGTAGCTGGTGGAACTGTTCTCCGGGCTGTGCAGCAACACCGCACCATCGGCCGATAGCGCTACCTGGCCATTGGTGCCATTCATTGTGGCAGTGCGAGTCCAGCTCAGCGCCATATCGGTGGAGTAGTACATACCCGGATTATCACCGCCACCGGCACGCACCAGAATATTCGGATTCTGCGCCGCTACGGCAATGCCGGTTGAAGTGCCCATGCGGGGCTGATGAATTTGTCCGTAACTGCGTACATCGGTATGACGGAATCCGTCGTAGTCACCAATCACAGAAACCAGCGGACCACCGGGAACACTGACCAAACCAAGCGGCACCGTTTCTTCCAGACCTTTTACGGTGAAATCCCAGGTGGTCAGCGTGTTGTTAATATTTTCTGTTTTAAAAATACCATTGCCGGATGACACCCACACCCGCCCGGCGTTGAATGGGTCAAATTCAATGGAGCCGGTCCAGTGGATCGCATGGCCATTAATCCAGGGAATACCGTTATTGTTCATGGCAAAACCGCGATCAATAACATCAGTCCAACTGGCACCGCGGTTGGTTGAAATTAAAATGCGGTCGCCATACGCCGCGTCGTATTGCTGCATCCAGGTGTTGATGGTGCTTAACACCAACCGTGCCGGATTGGCCGGGTCAATACTGATGCCCCCAAAACCACGGGTAAAACCGGCCGGCGTGATATTTGTCCAGGCGCCGGTGGCGGTGTTGTAACGCCACACCTGCCCTGCTTCCATGGGTTCAGGCACCGCCCAATGTCCATGTGGTCCAGCGCCATCGGCATAAGTCACGTAAAGATTACCATCGCTCGCCAATACAGCACGTTGCGGCATATTCTGTGTTGGCGCATCGGTAATTGCGGTAAACGTAGCGCCGCCGTCGGTGCTTTTAAATAGGTTGGCACCGTGGCTGGTAAAACGGGAAACCCCTACATACAAGGTTTGCGTTTGGCTGCCGCTGGACGAAGATGCATCAAGCACAACAAAACTGATTCCGTTTTCATTCGGTGTGGTTGTAATATTCAAACCGTTCAAACGAGTCCAGGTTGAACCATAATTGGTACTTTTAAATAAACCGTTCCAGCGTGTTCCTGCATATAAAATTTGACTGTTGAGCGGGTCGACTTGTAATTTTTCACCGGTTTGTCTGCCCATGCCATTACCGTGAGCACGAAACTGGCTGGTAACATCCAGCACTGAAAAATTTTGTCCGTAATCCGTTGAGCGGAGAATGGCGGTTTTACCGTTATTGAAATAACTGATACCCGCCAACATATATACCCGATTCGGTTGCTGTGGGTCGGTAGCGATAGACTCAATGCCAAGAAAACCGGTCTCTTCTTCCGATACCCAATCAGTGAGTGGAATCCAGCGCGCATTACTGGCATCCCAACGATAAGCGCCACCGACATCGGTACGTGCATAAATCAAATCCGGCTCGGTTTTACTTGGCACAATGGCCGACACAAAACCACCACCGCCAATAGCCACACTGTCCCATTGATAAGGCACCGATGTTTGTGCCCAGCCAAGAGACGCAACCGAAAAACCGAGTAGCAAGGTTGATAAGGTATTTTTTATATTCATAAAAACTCCGCCATGTAAAAATTTTTAAAAGCGAAAATTGATAAGGTTATTATTGAAAAAACGGAATATTCGGGCTGGCGAATATTCCGTTACAACATCCCTGTTGTTGCTTTATAAAAAAAGATATTTTGAAAACGCCTTAATTATGAGCCGCAAACATTACCGGTAACGACCGGTGTGCTTGCCGAGCCAGCGCCTTTGGTGCCCTGGAAGCCGAATTCCACACTGTCACCCGGTTGAATAGCGGCATTCCACCCCAGGTTACTGGCAGCGTAAGGATTCTCACCGGAAAAATTCACATTCCAGGCGTTGCTGACGCGGGATTGATCGGCATACGCCCAATTCACCGTCCAGCCATTGATGGCCGTTGTACCCTTATTGGTGATACGAATGGTCGCGGTAAAACCGGTGTTCCATTCATTACTAATAATGTACTCACAGTTGCCGCCAGGAGATGGCACAACCGAGCTGGCACTGGAGGCTGACGAGGTACTGCTGGAGGAAGAACTGCTGCTGCCTTGCTGAATATTCAAATACACGTTGGCGTAATCAGAGGGCAGCTGGGCATAAATACGATTACCCGTGGCACTTTGCACCGGATTAACATTGTCATTGCTATCCAGCGCCCCCACCTGCACATCCGCTGCGGCGAGATTGACCGCCTGAGCCAACGCATACGTCCACTCAGCGGCTCCCTGATTCGCCGCGTTAATATCCAGCGGAGTCGATGGAACATACACGTCCTGTCCGTTTTGGCGCACAAAACGCAAATTGACTTTGTCTCCCGCTTCCAGGGTACGAGCAATGGGTGTGAGTGCCCCCAGATCAGCCCAATTACCAGCAACATCGGGAGAGTGCGTGATCGTGAAAGCAGCATTGCTGACAGATCCGCCCGATGAGGCCAATAAGCGAACCGTTACCGCGCTTTCGGCTTGCGGATTGGCAAGCGTTAATGTGGTATTGGCGGCGGTAGTACTCGACAAGCTGTACAGTGCCGGATTAACCGCATCAATACTCCACTGATAAACGAGATTGTTGCCGGTGGACGCAGCAGCACTTAAGGCAACAGTTCCCGCGCCGGTAAAACTGTTACCGGATGGTGTCGCACTGATATTGGCAACCACAGGGTTGGGCTCACTACCGCCGCTGAATGAGGCATCTATACAGCCGTGAAAGCGCTCGTAAGTCCACTGATTCCGCCCCCACTCGGCATAAATAACATGGCGCCCGGTACGCTGCGGAATATCACAAACGGTGTGAAATAAAGCGTTGCCTTTATCCGGAATGGCATTGGGATTGGCAGTGGGATTTTTATCATCGTAATTAATAACGCAGAAGGCTTCTGTTTCAAAATCATTCCAGGTTAAGGCCTGCCCCACCTGAAATTGAAAATCCGGCTTGGTAATCCAGTAACGGAATTCTTCTGTGTCATCGTAATGTGGCCCCCAGGAAATATCCCAGGTAATGGTTTTGGGGCCAGCCGTCATGGCATTGGTTGGCCAATCGATGGCTTTATCCCAGGGCGTGGCACCACCATTCCAGGTTTCGCTATCAAAACCACACACATGGGTTGGCAAAGGCGTTACCCCTTTTCGACCCACATCGTGGGTAAGCACACTCATAAATTGATAGCCACCATTCATATCGCCCGCAAAGGCCTGGCCACAGGCCGAGGTGGGTGAAGCTTCATGGGGTTTTGTGGTGGCGCCACAAAGCCAATTGCGTGAAGGCGGCTCGGAAATCAAACCGTGCCCGAGAGTTGCCGCAGAGATAGACAGCGCTGTCATTGTGAGCGCCAGTTTTTTGATTCTCATACCAGACTCCTTACCAATATTTTTTTCAATGCAGGGTGGAGTGCAAGATCCCGATGAAACAAAACAACAGAATCTTACGTAAATCAGATTTTCACACGAGGGAAAGGGTTTTAATAATTCACTTTAAGCCATTATTTTCAAACAACTACTTTTTAGCCAAAACTTACAGCCATATTCCGGTTCAGGATAAAAACAACCAGACTCGAATGTTATTTAGCCAATAAAATCTTCCGACACACTTCAAAGCATTTACCCATGAATTGCAACACGACGTAAAACTCGAAAAAAATCCATTCCTGCGACAAGATCAATTTTTACCAATAAAAAACACATCACAACAAAGTAAAGCATAAAAAATAAAACGCTTAAAAACCCCAATTACCCAATTTTACTAGCGAACTTAAAAAACAAAAATCGCAACAACTGAATTCACTTTGGAAATAGGTTTTCATTTCAATATAGCTATTTAATATTCAAATCTTTTAGAAAAAACAAAAGTAAAATTTATAAAATTTTTATTAAAAAATAAAACACAGAAAATAGTTACCAATAAGCAACAAATCTAAAAAATTAAATCACCAGAAAAATGTGCTCTACTTCTCACCAAAAATAAAAGACATTAATTTAATTTGTTTTTCAAAAAAATTTAAATTAGCTTGAAACGCAACCGGGATTAATTTGGAAAACATTTCTCCGACGAGAAAAACATTTTTATAAAAATAAATACGAAAAAATCATTATTTTAAAAAAAACGAAATAACTGAAGCTCGAAAAACCCCTTGAAAAATTTACAGAGAAATTAAATATACCCCTTTAAAACAACAAAAAATGACAGCGCTGTCTTTCAAAAACACCAAGAGCACTCGCAATGACTTTTAGCGGTAACACCGATGAAAAACACGCCGGAGCCCGTTTTAGCCAATGCGGCAGCAGGTTGCCTTACCCAAACAAGTTCGCAGTCATCGTTTTTTCCGGGCGCAATGCCCGGCTTCGACCCCGCCAGCAGGCGGGGTACTTTCTGCAGTCCGGTTCTCCTTGCGCCGCCAGAGGGCGACACAACGAAAACGGGATTGTGTGTGGAATAACAACCCGGGGGAGCATGACGTTCCCCACTCTGCGCTCGCAATTCAGGGAGGAATGACACCGGAAAAAACAGCTCAGGCTGAGCGGGCTTTGTCATGAAGAGAGGCTTGGGAGCGCTTATCAGGGTCGACAACCTTTGTCGGCTTTATCAAAAAAATAAGGAGAATTACCATGATCGTTCAACAAAAGCATGGGCTCGGCCTGGCAGCATTGCTAAGCCTCGGACTGATGGCGGCCTCCCCGGCCGTCCTGGCACAGTCAGCCAATTGTCAGTATCTGGTCAGTAATGAGTGGGGTAGCGGTTTTACGGGGTTGGTGCGTATTACCAACACCGGCACCACCGCCATTAACAACTGGCAGGTAGGCTGGCAATACAACACCGCCACCCAGGTGACCAACAGCTGGAATGCCAATGTCACCGGCAGTAATCCTTACAACGCAACCAACCTGGGCTGGAACGGAACCATTCAACCGGGCCAGACCGCCGAGTTCGGTTTTCAGGGAATAAAACCAACCGGCACTGCTGAAATTCCGACGGTAACGGGGAATGTATGCGGCAGCGCGCAAAGTTCCAGCAGCGTTAGCAGCACGCCTGTTTCCAGCGCTTCATCAAGCTCAAGCAGTTCAGAAAGTTCTGTAAGCTCCGAAAGCTCTGTCAGTTCAGAAAGTTCGGTGAGTTCGGAAAGCTCGGCCAGCTCGGCCAGCTCGGAAAGTTCAGTGAGTTCGCAAAGCTCGGTAAGCAGTGCATCTTCCAGCAGCACACCAGGCAATCCCGGCGACTGGAGTGATCGCATGGACAACCCCTTTGTGGGCGCTAACTGGTATATCAACCAGGACTGGGCAGCAAATGCACTCGCCTCTGGCGGCGCCGCTATTGCTGATGTGAGCACAGCGGTATGGATGGATCGCATTGGCGCGATTGCGCCACAAGATCCATCACAACTGGGCCTTCGCGAGCATCTGGATGCAGCGCTGGATCAGGGCGCCAACCTGTTCCAGGTGGTTATTTATGATTTGCCCAACCGCGATTGCCATGCGCTGGCATCCAACGGTGAATTGCTCATCAGAGAAGACGGTTTCAACCGTTATAAAAATGAGTACATCGCACCGATCGTCGACATCCTTTCAGATCCGGACTACCGCGATATTCGTATCATTGCGATTATTGAGCCGGATTCCCTACCGAATCTGGTGACCAACATTTCCAACCCGGTATGTCAGGAAGCAGCGGGCCCAGGTGGATACGTTGATGGTACCCGTCACACCCTGACAGAGCTGGGTAAATTGCCAAACGTCTACAGCTATATTGATATCGGCCACTCCGGCTGGTTGGGCTGGGAGAACAACTTCACCCAGGCATCAACGCTGATTGCCAATGCCATTAAAGGTGCAGAAAAAGGCGTCGATAGCATTGCCGGTTTTGTGTCCAACACCGCCGGTTACACACCGCTGCGCGAGCCGTTCCTCGACTCACTGGTCAACAGCACCATGCCAGGTGGCGGCAACCCGGTGCGCTCGGCAACCTTCTACGAGTGGAATTACCATTTCAGTGAAGTGAGCTTTGTACAAGCCTGGCGCAACCGCATGATCCAGTTGGGCTTCCCGAGCACCATTGGCATGCTGGTAGATACCTCACGTAATGGCTGGGGCGGCCCCAACCGTCCTACCGTTGCATCAACCAGCAATATTCTCGATGTGTTCGTGAACAACTCCAAAGTCGATGGCCGTGTACATCGCGGTAACTGGTGTAATCAGTATGGCGGTATTGGCGAACGCCCAACCGTAGCGCCGGAGCCAGGTATTGATGCTTACGTGTGGGTGAAACCACCGGGTGAGTCTGATGGTGTTGCATCCGCCGGGATTATTGATCCGGTTGATCCGGCCAAAGGGTTTGACCGTTTCTGTGACCCCACCTTCACTACCGTGAATGGAACGCTGACCGGTGCCATTCCAGGCGCACCTCATGCCGGTCGCTGGTTCCATGAAGCCTTTGATATTCTGCTGCAAAATGCTTACCCGCCACTGCAATAACGCGGCTTCCGTGTACAAGGAAAGTCAGCTTCAGGGATGAAAACAACCAGCGGCACTTCGCCGCTGGTTTCCGTTTTTTTGTTACACAAAACTCATGACTGAAGGCTCGCTCTTTGACAAAAGCGCACAGAGCCATGGAGAAAAAACATGATAAATTCAGCACGTCGATATGCATTGATTACGCCCGCGCTTTGGCTGCTTGCAGGGCTAATTGCCACACCTTTTGCGCACGCACAAACTGCCGACTGCACCTATAGTATTTCCAACGAATGGAGCACCGGTTACACCGCCAATATTCGTATTACCAATAATTCGGCGCAAACCATCAACGGCTGGAATGTTTCCTGGCATTACCAGAACAACCAAATGACCAATGGCTGGAATGCCAATTTCACCGGCAGTAATCCATTCCAAGCCAGTAATTTGGCGTGGAACGGCAACATCACGCCAGGCACGCATGTGGAATTCGGATTCCAGGTGAATAAAAATGGTGGCGCCGCCGAACAGCCAGCAGTAGAAGGCAATATTTGCCATAGCAATTCACAACAAAGCAGCGTTTCATCGCAATCAAGCTACAGCTCCAGTGTTGTTTCTGTGTCATCCGTTTATTCGTCATCCAGTAGTTCAAACAGCAGCCTCTCCAGCCATCAAAGCAGCCAGTCATCCGGCGGGGCAACAGCGGGCGGCTTTGTTAGCGAACACGGACACCTGCGCGCCAGCGGCAGCCAATTACTAAACCGGCACAATCAGCCGGTTCAATTACGCGGCATGAGTTCACACGGGCTGCAGTGGTACGGTGAATTTATGAACATCGACAGCATTCGCTGGTTAAGGGACGACTGGGGCATTAACGTGATTCGCGCCGCCATGTACACCTCCAGCGATGGTTACATCAGTAACCCCTCGGTGAAATACAAGGTGTTCGAAATTGTTGAGGCGGCTATCGAGCTGGATATTTATGTACTGGTAGATTGGCATATTCTCAGTGATGGCAATCCACAAACTTACCAGCAACAAGCTAAAGTATTTTTTGATGAAGTCGCCAGCCGTTATGGCAATATTCCCAATATTATTTATGAAATTGCCAACGAGCCAAACGGTGGCGGCGTTAATTGGAATAATGCAATTCGCCCCTACGCTCAGGATGTCATTCCGGTTATCCGCCAACATGCTCCGGACAGCCTGGTTATTGTCGGCACCGCCACCTGGAGTCAGGATGTAACCGACGCTGCAGCCAATCCGGTCACCTTCCCCAATGTCGGCTACGCCATGCACTTTTATGCCTGCACACACGGCCAATGGTTGCGTGACAAGGTTGACCAGGCGAGAGCCCAAGGCGCACTGATATTTTCTACCGAATGGGGAACTGCCGACGCGACCGGTGACGGTCAGGTTTGCGAACAACAAACCCGGGAATGGATTAACTTCTTAAATGCACGGGGTATCAGCTGGGTTAACTGGAGCATCACACCCAAAGTAGAGGGAACCGCCGCCTTGCGTCCGGGCGCCAGCCCGACGGGAAACTGGTCAGCCAGCGATCTTTCGCCATCAGGCACTCTGGTAAAAGAGCTCATTAGCGAATAAAAAACCTGGGAGATATTTACCTATTCTTTACAGGGCATAAAAATTTTATGCCCTTTTTTATTGTAACTATTGAAAACTATTCCACATACCACTCAATATTGAGAATCCTGAGCACACCCTCTTCTTCAATAATATCCAATGCTATTCTGACTGCATCGATCATGGTGCCGCCGGGAGAGTGCATCGCCACCAGATAAAATTCAGACTCTCCCCGCCGCGCGTCCCGACTTACGCCTTTTGGCAGAGACATTTCCCGAAACAGTTTCTTATTGCTGCCGTTACCATGATAAAGGGTATAAACACTTACCCGATCAAAATAGGAAAATTCACCATAGATGGCTTCCAACTCCTGCAGCTTTTGGGCGAGTACAAGTTCATCATATTTTTTAGGCGTTTCGCGAGAGAAAAAGCTGGCAGCGACGGATAAGTTTTTGATAGATAACTGCCAGGCAAAAAAATGGCTGAAAGCTCTGACCCGCTCCGCCAGTCGCTCGGCGCCCTGCTTCTCGCCAACTACACGCAGCAGCGAATGATATTCCAGGGTGCAGTGAATTTCCGGCGGGTGATCCTCAACAGGAAAATCAGGCACGCCCAATGCAAGATATCCGCCGTCTCGCCCCTCGTCCAACACGGCGGCATTTTTCAAAACCAGCGAGTAACGCTCGGGGGTTTTCAAGGCATCAGCGGAATAGGCAGAGGCCTGACCCTGGTCATCAACCAGGGCCAGCGCACCACCGTTATGTATTCTCAAGATAAACTGATCGGCCCACGCGGCATCAATGCGGCCATTTTTTCTTTTAAAAAATGTTAGCACTTCGCTTAAAGGCATTTCTTTTTGTTGTAGAAGTGTCTCAAAAAAAGCTCTGGCCTGAATAACAGATTGCACGGTTTTTCCTTATTGATACAACGCCCCTGACGCCCCGGTTTTCGCGCTGGCGCATGAAAACCGGGCTCCATTAAGGATTGGCAAACAGATTGACATCAGCCAAACCGGTCAGGATTGTTGACCGCCAATAACACCGCTGTCAATTGCCGTATGAAAAAACCTGCCCTGCCCTTAAAAAGTCAACTGGCCTGATCTTTTTCAATAAAGGCACGCAGCAAAGCCACCTTGCCAGGTGACATCGAGCGGGTCAGCGGCATATATAAAGTGGTGTCCCGATAGGCATCTGACAGACGCTTTAATAGCTCGCCGCCCACCGCCTGCAGGGTAGCCTCATCGTTCAAAGGAATGCGTTTTGACATTGCCGGAAACAAGACATAATAAAAACGCAGGCACTCCTGATAGACCAATGACCAGGGAATATTGCCACTTTTAATAACCGCAGAAAAATCATGCAAGGGGTATTTTCGGAAGGAAATGAAGTTTCCAGCTGAACAGTTTGCCGCAATATTCAGCTGCGAAAAACCGTCTTTGCTTGCATTGGTCTGAATCGTAAATTCAACATAACTTTTACCCGCAGGCACCGTTACCACCGGCGGGTATTGAAGAAAGTTACCATCAGGCAGGCTACCGGGTGCGGCGTTGGATAAAGTCAGAATGGTGGGCTGCCTTAGTGGGCCGCCAAGGTATCTCACACCCAACCGTACCCTAATGGTTTCGGCAGCCGGATCACAATACACATTGCGTTGGTCACTGGTAATACGAACCGGCTGTTCCTGAATCAATAAATTGCCGGCATCACTGGTCAGGGTTAACGGGTTGTTTTGTATAAGCCCGCTTGATTCTGCCCCGACAGCAACATCATAAATGCCACCGTATAAATAATAATCGTCAGGTAAAGAAGCCACACTGGCCACCGGCGTAGCACCGGCAACAATATGAATATTGCCGTAATCAATGTTCGGCTCCGGCGGCAAGGTGTTATCACTGCCATTTTGCCGGATAGCAGAGCCGGGCAAGGCACTGATCAGATCCATACTTAACATTTGCAAGACGGGGTTATAGCTGGCCACACCCTGTGCACCGGGCAGCTGCTTGTTTTCAAGGTGACGGCCGTTTAACTCGGTTGCCAGTTCACCTTCATACCAGGCGCCAATAGAGCCAATAATTCTGCCCAGCGACGGGTTGGCATCGTTACGGTTTTCTGCGTAATTTTTTTGAAGTGTTGCGGTATCTTTGCCAGGAAAAAATTGAAACATTGAAAAACGCACCATAATCCCTTGCGTGCGCGGGTTATCCAATATCTGCCGTAAAATTGGATTAGTAGCATCGTAACTGACGATATCTGCCCGGTTAAATGCCAATTGAAAAGTGCCATTTGCCGAAATGGAACCCGGCGTTGCATAGGGCCCTTTAATACCCAGGTAACGAAGCCCTAACATGCGTGAATGGCATACCGCCCTGCCCTGAATTAATAATGCAGGCTTATCCGGATTGCCCACCATTAAGCCACCGGCGTAAATCTGTGTAGTAACACTGCTGGTCGGATCAAGATCCACCATGACCGGCCCGCCATAAGGGCCATCGCCACTCACTGGGTCAAGGCTACCCAACAGGTACACCGGCAAGTCAATCAACGAACCTTCGGTAGACACAGCGCCGGGTATACCGGCAGAAGAAACGTTGTTTTTCATAAAAGCAAATTGATGATCACCGTAAAAATTCCAACCGCCTTTAACAAAGTAAGGGTTCCCGTTGGCGGTAGCCGGAGAGCGCAGGAAGTTAATAACCTGCTCATCGGTCATACTTTCCGTCACCGTGGTATTGATCAGATCAACGATCGGTTGTTGCCGGTCTTCATCGTATTGCTCGTTGTTGGCTGTATCCACATTGGTGCTGCCACCGCCCCAGAAATTGATACGTGGTCCATTGAGATAACTCATTACTGCGCTCCTTGCTGTGGGTTGCTACTGACCGGTTGGGCAAACAGAAATATAAAACTGTAATCCGATTTAACCCGGTTACCCGGCACCCGCGCGGTGCTATGACAATCCATACAGCTACTGGTGGGCTGTATGTAACTTTCCATCACGGTATTGGCAACCACACCGGGCGTAGGCGTGCCTTGCGGATTGCCCGGATCAAGCGGGTCTTCCGGCCACTGCGGAGAAACCAGTTGGTAATAAGCGAAAGGCGTGCCTTCAAATTGTTGCTGCCACTGCTGATTAATGGCGGCAACTTCCGAATCAATGGCGGTTACACGGGTTAACTGATTGGGTTCATCAAAAGGTTGCTTGTTAGCAACGGGCGACTGATTGGGTGTGCAATAGTTTCCACTGCAGTGCGGGTTGTAATAAGAGGCAAACTGCCCGGACTTGTCCGGCGTGTTATCCACATGTTCAAAGGTTGCCCATATCCATTGCGGAAAATTGTCAGCCTTGCGAACAATATGAAACCCCACCAACCCCACTTTTTGTTGTTCTTTGCCAGACGGATTGCCCTGGTCGTCGTAGCGGGTCACCATCGCGTTCATGGTGTGATAGCGGCTGCTATCATCCGAGGGCGTCAGAATACGCCATGCTGCTTTTACCTCCAGCGCATTGTCCGGAAAACGAATGTGCGCTGCATTGGCTACCCGGTTCTGGTCATAAAACCCCTGGCTTACCACATAGTCATAACTGTTCTGGTTCACCGAGATGGAGTAATAGGTAGGATTGCGGTATTGATCGATAAGCCAACCGCCCACGGCTTGCCGAATCGACTCTTCAACCGGCAATGCATCATTGGCTTTGGCGCGATACTTCAAATCAAACGCGGTAATTTCTCCGGCAGACCAGGGGCCGGGGTTGGCGGCGTCCGGTAAAAACAGTTGATCGGTCGTTTTATAGGTTTCCCACACTCGAACACCGGCATCACCGATTTTTTTGCTGCAATCGGGCTGTCCGCGCACTCCCGCCTGAGCAGGCCAATTAAGGGCGGTAAATTGTTGCCAGGAGTAATGGGAAAATGCCGCCAAACTGCTGCTGGCCGCAGGCGGTACAGCCGGCAGGTTACAAGGCGTTGCGGTTGCCACCGCCTGTAAAGCATGCACTTTTCCCGCAGGTTCAATGGCTACATCGGGAGAATGGCAGGCGGTGGTCAGTAATATAAATAGCGTTAAGAAGATGAATCGCAGAGTCAGGGGTCGAGGCCAGCGCACGCACGTATACATAACCAACATCCTTTTACGTTATGAAAGACAGAGAAAAAGCCGCTATAACGGCCATTATTTTTTTGAAAAAATCAGACAACAAAGAGAAAGAGCCGAAAGGTCTGCAAGCCTGGCTCTGAGGAATTATTCAATGGACTATAGGGAAGGAAAAAGCAGAGATCAATAACACCGGATAACACCATAAAAAATTGGCGTCACCCTCATCATGGTTACCATTATTGGTAATAGTGCTAATAAAAATTACGACAAAAAAGCCATAAAAGGTAACAAGGTGAAACTCAACACAAAGAGAATTGCTATTGCGAGCAAAATAAAACGGATAGGTTTTCTGGCGTTGCGGCCAACAAACGTTTCGGCTTCGCCGTCAGCTACCTGCTGCTGATAACGTTGCTGCTGTTCGGCGGTGCGGGACTTTTGATACGTCTCCAGCAAGGCTTTAACCTGTTCATATTGACTGTCGTCCGACAGCCATAAGGCGTCCACGCCAACACGCCAGAATCCTGCATCGGTTTCGTAATAGGGAATATTATTTTCTTCCAGCAATCGTCTTACATCGATAGCCTCATCTTCCGGTACGTTACTCAATCTGAAAATCAGCTTTGCCATGGAAGACCTTTCTTATAAAAATGACGAAACAGGAACCTGCAAAAAAATGCCCGGCACGATGCTCTTGCCGGGCATCCAACAATATTTAACAATCTAGCGTGAAAAAACCACCGTTTTACTACCGTTCAGCAGCACACGGTGTTCTGCATGCCAACGCAGCGCGCGGTTCAGTACCACGGCTTCAATATCCCGCCCGATTTCTGCCATATCATCCGGCGAGTTGATATGCGAAACACGCTCAACGGCCTGTTCAATAATGGGCCCTTCGTCGAGATCTGCCGTGACATAGTGCGCGGTGGCACCAATCAGTTTCACGCCACGATCGTAAGCCTGGTGATAGGGCTTGGCGCCTTTGAAACCGGGCAAAAAGGAATGGTGAATATTAATAGCCCGACCATTCAGTTTGCGGCAGAGGTCATCCGACAGAATTTGCATGTAGCGCGCCAGTACCAGGCAATCGGCTTGATAGTTTTCAATCAGCTGAAAAATTTGCCCTTCCTGCTCTTTTTTAGTAGCAGCGGTTACCGGTAAATAATGAAACGGCAACTTGTACCAATCTACCAGATCGCGCATCACTTCATGGTTGGAAACCACCCCGACAATATCTACCGGTAGCGTGCCATTTCGCCAGCTGTTGAGCAGGTTGTTCAGGCAATGTCCCCACTGGGAGACAGCAATCAATATTTTCGGCTTGTCGTGGGTATCAAAAATATTCCAATCCATCTGATACTGCTCACCCAGCGGCTTGAACAACTGGCGAATCTGCCCCAGCGCATAACCCGGTGGGCACTCAAAAACCGTGCGCATAAAGAAGCGCTGGCTGTTTTCGTCTTCAAACTGGGAAGATTCCTTGATGTTGAAACCCAGGGTTGCAAACAAGGTAGCAACAGCCGCAACCAGACCTTTCGAGTCCTTGCAGCTGAAGGTAAGTACGATCTCTTTAACTCCGGACATTCCGAGTAATTCCTGTAGATACGGCACAAAGACGCCAAGCCTACGGGATAGCAGCCCCTGAATTCAAGGGGTTGAAGCTATAGTGGAGGGTGAGCGCTGTCTCAGGGCGGCTATCCCGATACATTTGAGCAGCTAAACTGGAAGCAACCGGTAATTCAAAGGCAACCAACATTCCTGCTCAAAAAGCAACCAGCCCGCATCAGATTCATCCATTCCCCGATTCCGGCTGCAATACACAACTGGCAACAACAACCTCAAGCCATACGATTTTCGTTGGAGCTTGAAGCCTGTAACCAATTGGCAGATACTTATTCGGCCAGTCCCGCCAGCCTTTTACCCGAGCAATCTTCTATCAGGCTGGTCCCTGCTGTTCCCCGGAGTTTTTCATGCAGTCTCCCTCTTCTCGTAGCGGCTATTTTTTCGCCGCCGGTACCATTTTAATCTGGTCAGGTTTTGTGCTGGTTGCTCGTCTGGGTGGCACCAGCGATTTAAATCCGTTTGATATTACCGCGCTGCGCTTTGGTGTGGCCGCCACCGTGTTATTGCCCTTGTGGTTATTCTGGAAACGGGTTCCCTTATTTAACAGAAAAATGCTGGCACTGGCGCTTACCGGCGGGCTGGCCTATTCGCTGGTGGTGTACAGCGCGTTTCGCTACGCACCGGCGGCGCATGGGGCGGTATTGATTTCCGGTTTGCTGCCTTTTTTTGTGCCGCTGTTTGCCTTGTTAATTTTACGCGAACCGCTACGCAGCAGTTTACGCATGGCATTGCCGGTGATTGCTATAGGTTTGATTTTTTTAGGACTGGATATTTTTTCGCGCAGTGAAAATACCTTGCCCGGCGATTTGCTATTAATTTTATCGTCAGTGCTCTGGGCCATTTACACCATTCTGGCAAAACGCTCCGGCTTCGATCCCTGGGAAATGGCGATTGGCGGTGCACTGCTGGCGGCGATTCTTTACCTGCCGGTTTATATTTTATTGTTGCCCAAAGCGATTCTGCTTGTTCCCTTTAAAGACATTGCCTTGCAAGGTATTTATCACGGTGTGATTGTGGCGGTGGTAGCCATGGTTTTTTACATGGCGGCGATGACACGGCTCGGCCCTGCCCGCCTGGGTTCCTGCATGGCGCTGGTACCGGCAATCGCAGGGTTGGGCTCTTCTTTAATTCTGGGTGAGGCGTTGAGCAGCTGGTTAATTATCGGTTTGTTAGCTACCAGTACCGGCGCCTGGCTGGGCGCTCGGTAATTTTTCCTGACTCGATAATCGTTCCTGAAAAGGTTTTCACTATGCCACGGCAAGCACTTGCGGTTCGCTTGCCGATGGCTGCAACAGTAAAAATGTATTTATTTTTTCAAAAACAGAGTCAGTTAAAATTTCCGCGATAAAACATTTTTGCTGCCTTGATCACATTCCGTAATCACTCATAAAACTTTCCCCTAACTGTCCCGAAACTGTCATACATCTAACGTTTACTGCGTGGGCTAACCATTCCAACAACGCAACCGTTTTGCATGGAGACACTTTCGATGGTCGACAAAAATAGCCCGCTGGTCGTTGATAACAGCGGAGAAGAACCACTGTCCAACTTCTCTGAAAACCGCACTTTTGCTTCCGTGCTGGAAGCTCGCCAACTGCAACGCCGTTCATTTTTGAAAGGCAGTGTGCACACCGCTGTTGCCGCTTTTATTGGCGCCGGTCTGGTCGCTTGCGGTTCAAGCAGCAGCAACAAAAACAGCTCAAGTTCTTCAAGCAGCAGCGTTTCCAGCTCCAGCAGTTCATCCAGCGCCGCGCCGGAAGTGTTGCTGGGCTTTACCGGTCTTGCAGCCGGTCGTGGTGATAGCATTCAGGTGCCTGCCGGTTACACAGCCACCGCATTTGTTCCCTGGGGCACGCCGCTGACTGGCAGCCTGCCACCCTTTGCCGACAACGGCAGCAACACCGGTATTGAGCAGGAACAACAGGTGGGCAGCCACCACGATGGTATTTTCTTTTTGGCGATGGATGCCAATGTAGGCGGTAATAATTCCGAAGAAGGTTTGCTGGTAATGAACCACGAATACTTCGATCCGGATGTGTTGCACGCCAATGGCCCAAGCCTGGTCAATGGCAAACGCCCGACGGATGAAGTGCATAAAGAAGTTGCGACCCACGGCGTTAGCGTTATTCATATTAAACGCACCAGCGGTGAATGGCGCGTGGTAGAAGGCAGTGTGTTCAACCGTCGCATTACCGGCGCTACGCCGATGGAAATTCGCGGCCCGGCGATGGGTTCCGCCAAAATGGCGACCAAATACAGCCCGTCCGGTACCGAAACACGCGGCACCTTGAACAACTGCGGTAGCGGCCTCACGCCGTGGAATACTTATCTGGCTGCCGAAGAAAACTGGGCCGGTTATTTTGTTAACAAAGATACAACCCGTCCGCGCGAACACGCCCGTTACGGCGTACCGTCAAGCAACGGCCGTTACTCCTGGGAGCACGCTGAATCCGGTGAAGATGTTTACGTACGTTTTGATGCGTCCACCAAAGGCGATCACGCCCATCAGGATTACCGCAACGAACCGAACACCTTTGGCTGGATGGTAGAAATTGATCCGTTCAGACCGGAAAGCAAACCGCAAAAACGTACCTCATTAGGCCGCTTTGGTCACGAAGGCGTGGTGTTTGCACCGGCGGTAGAAGGTGAACCGGTGGTTTGTTACTCCGGTGATGACGCCACTTACGAATACATCTACAAATTTGTGTCTGCGGATAATTACCACGCGGCAACCGCGGGCGGTCACTTGTTGAACCACGGCGTACTCTACGTGGCCCGTTTCGATGAAACCGGGAAAGGTGAATGGCTGCCGCTCGACATTAACGATTCCGGTTTTGTGGCAAAAGCCGCAGCCGCCGGTGTGACCTTTGCCGACCAGGCCGATGTATTGATCAATACCCGCCTTGCTGCCGATATTCAAGGCGCCACCAAAATGGACCGCCCTGAGTGGGGCACAGTGCACCCGCAAACCGGTGAAGTGTATTTCACCCTCACCAACAACAGCGGCCGTAGCACCACTGACGCCGCCAACCCGCGCACCAACAATACTACCGGTCATATTATTCGCTGGCGCGAGCAGGCCGATCACACCTTCGAGTGGGATATTTTCCTGTTAGGCGGCGATGTGGGTACCAGCACCGGTGATGTAACCCTGACGGAAGCCAACCATTTTGCCAGCCCGGATGGTTTGTGGATCGACCCGCGTGGCGTGCTGTGGATTCAAACGGACATGAGCGGTTCACAACAAAATGCCGGCCCGTTTGGTAACAACCAAATGCTCGCTGCCGATCCGGTAACGAAAGAAGTGCGACGCTTCCTGATTGGCCCGATGGATTGTGAAGTGACCGGCGTTCATACCACACCGGACCTGAAAACCATGTTTGTTAATATTCAGCACCCGGGTGATCGTTCTACACCAGGCAATTTCACCAGCCATTGGCCAGGCGGCGGCACCAGTCGCCCTCGCTCGGCAACCGTGATTGTGACTAAAAACGATGGCGGTATTATCGGTACCTGATTTGTCAATGCGCTCTCTTAAATAAAGCTGGTAAATTTTCACCAGTCTTGCAATAACCAATCATTACATTAAAAACGCAAAATGACCGGCGCCCCTGGACGCCGGTTTTTTTTATTGGGGTTGCAGCAACGGGTTAACGAAAACGTTCAACTTCGCGATGCAGATCAGCCGCCAACGCTTCCAGTTCCTTCGAGGTGTGCGCCAGGTTGGCAATCACTTCGTGCTGCTCGCCATTGGCCTGGGCGATGCTTTGCAAGTTGCTGCTGAGTACCGTTGCAGTGCTGCTCTGCTCGCTGGTGGCAGTGGTGATAGCGGCAAACTGATCGCCAGCGGCGCTGGTTTGCTCGGCAATGCGGCTCAAGGCTTCGGCAACTCTGGCATTCAGCTCCAGACCGTTTTGCATCAATTGACGGCCTTGTTCCATGGTGCTGATGGCACTGCCGGTTTCGCCTTGAATACTGCTGATCATGCTGGAAATTTCGGTGGTGGCTTCACGAGTACGACCCGCCAGGCTGCGCACTTCATCGGCAACCACCGCGAAGCCGCGGCCTTGTTCCCCGGCACGAGCTGCCTCAATAGCCGCGTTGAGCGCAAGCAAGTTGGTCTGTTCGGCGATCGAGGTAATCACACTGAGGATGCCGCCAATTTCCTGGGAACGCTGCCCCAGCCCGTCAACCACTTCAGAGGTGGCATTCAGCGATTGGGAAATTTGCTCCAGTGCATTGGAGGCTTCGTCCATGGAGGCACGGCCAATGCGGGTTTGCTGCGCGTTTTGATGAGCCATCCGCTCGGTGCTACGCATATTGTCAGCAATGCCTTTGGAAGTAGCGCTAAACTCTTCAACCGCTCCTGCCATGCTGCCGATCTCACCGGATTGTTGCTCAATACCCGCATAGGCACCGCGAGATAAGCCGGACAGCGCCTCGGCTCGCTGGCTGACGTGTCGTGCGGCATCCCGAATGCGCTCGACCATGCTCGACAGGGCTTCGCTCATCTGATTAAAGCTGCGCGATAACTCACCAATCTCATCGTTACTGCCGACCTCAAGACGCACACCGAGATCACCGGCGCCCAGCGCTTGCGCCTGACGCACCAGGTCGCCCAGGGGGCGCAGCTTGCGGCGCAACAGCCAGATCACCGCAATGACCGCGATAATCAGAGTTATCACGCTGCCGATGGCCAGTTGGCTACCGACCCGCCAGGTTACTGCCTGAATTTCTGCCTCGGGCATGCTCGCCAACACCGTCCAGGGGCCACCGGCAAACGGCATGGCGACACTGTAAAAGCGCTGCTCCCCGTCACTCCAGAAACCGCCTTTACCCGGCGCGCCCAGCACCGGGGACAGGTTCGCAATCAATTGCTCCGGCTGCCGCGCGGCGTAAGGCGGCACCAGCCATTTGCCCTGCTCGTCAAGCAAAGCCAGCGAACCGGTGCTGCCAATGCGAAAACGCTGCAAATTGGCAAACTGTGCTTGCTGCGCATCGGTGTAATCGAAACCCACGAAGAGCACCGCAAATACATGGCCCGTTGCATCGCGCACCGGCGTGTACTGGGTCATGTAAAAGCGCTCAAATAACAGCGCCCGCCCCACGTAGCTTTCACCCGCCCGCAACCGCGCATAGGCGTTGTGTTGCCGATCAAGCACAGTGCCGATAGCGCGACCGCCATCCTGCGTGGGCACCGATGTAGTAACGCGGATAAAGTCATCGCCATCACGCACAAAAATAGTCGCCACACCGGCGGTTAACTGGCGAAACTCATCCACTTCGGTAAAGTCGTTGTTTAAGGCTGTGTTATTTAAATAGAGAACCGGCGCCTGCCGGGAACCGACGGTGACACGCTCATCCGGAGCCACATAAAGACCCGTGCTAAAACGCCGCTCGAACAGTCCAGCCAACCGCTGGGTGCTTTCGCGCAAACCGTCATGAAAAGTACCCAGCTGGTCTGCCAGCAGCCGCGCTTCACTGCCGAGGTGTTCTTCGCGGGTAACCAGATTGGCGTTGCTCAGAGAGCGCAAGGCGAGGATAGTGCTGAGGCTGATTAGCAGCACCAGCATAACGGCAAGGGCCGTCGCCAGTTGCCAGGCAATACGGGAGCGGGGTTGATTCATGGGGCATCTCCGGTGTTCCATCGATCCTTATGGAGCAATTGATTGAGTCAGGTGTTTCGGCGAGCGCGGAGAATACTTGAGTAATTTACCTGGTCAATCAATAAAAGCGCTTTTCCGGCCACATTGATAAGCAAAAAACCGGAAATATGGCAGATATCGCCAATTATTGAGCTAACCCCGCGATATTTGCCTTACTGCAGCCTCAGTGGCCAGGCGTCATTTGAAGGCTTTATCACTAGCACCGCAGCTTGCCGGTTCACCACGCCCAGCTTATATTGCCGCACCTGCCTGCAAGGCGTTCCAGGTATTAAATAACATCATGTCTCTGTCTTTTATATTGCTGTCCGGCTGCATAGTGCTATTTGCACTTCAGGGTTATTGGAAAGGTTTCATTCGCGTTTTATCGCAGCTTTGCAGTTTGCTGGCAGCCTACGCAGCCACCTTCCTGTTTATTGCACCCCTGGCGAATTACCTTCGGGAAAACACCTCATTGCATGGTATGGCGGTTTATCCAGTGGCCGGTTTGCTGATTTTTATTCCGGTCAGCATGGTAGTAACCTTGTTGTTTTCCCTGCTCGATCAGCACACCCGTACTGCTGGCAAGCTGAGCGCCTTGTCACGCCTGGCCGGGTTACTCACCGGTGCCGTTATCGGCGCGTTGGTGGGCATTTTGCTGGTCTATGGCTGGACACTGTTTCAGGACTTTCGCAAAACTGCGGAAACCCCGGACTCGCCGCTGGCGCAGCTGTCACGCGAGCTGGTCAGTAAAACCGGAGCACGGCTGATCAATCTGGTGCAGCCGGATGCGGCATTATTTGCCGAAGGTTTTTTGCATTCGCCGGTCGACAATGGCAAACGGCTCGCCAATGTGGCGCAAATGCCGGAGCTGAAAGCTTTTATCGCCGATCCACAGTTATCGGCCATGGTGAGAGAAGGTGATACCGAACAAATTATGGCCGACCCGCTGTTTCAGCAAATTGCCGACCATCCGGATTTGCAAATATTGCTGCAACAATCCGGGCTCACCGATAAAAACAGCCCGCCGGATAAAGCACTGGCCAATCTGATGGTGGATGCAAACCGGGGCATGGAAAAACTCTACCAGGACCCGCAGGTTCAAGCCATTATGAAAGACGCGGAGTTTCAGCGTCTGATTGAACAAAAAGCCTATTGGCAATTGATGAATGATCCGCGCTTCCCGGCGCTGCTCCAGGCATTTGGTGAAGCGGTGCGCGCCAGCCGGGCAGAAACCGAAATAGAAGATGCCGGGGGCACCCAGCCATAAACCCCGGCGAGTGAGCCGTTTTGTTCAATTTACCAGCAGCACGGCGGCCTCTTTAATGAATCCGGTGCCATAGATATTTCCCGCGACCTGAAACCGTGCAGCAGATCTCAGGGGAATCTGTCGGAGTTACTATAATTTCCATCAGATTTTTCAGGCAGTATTCAAGGACGCGCTGGTGGTATCAAACCTTGAACGGCTAAATCGCGACACGCTGCGGTTTCAGCCGGTTCAGGGCCGAATGGCGCAATCGCTCTACCCATTCCGGTGTACCACCCTCGTTTTACATACAGCCCAGCAGCGGATTGTTATACGATGGTTGAACAACACCCTTTTGGACATTATTCACCGGTTGGAGCGAAAACACTGATTATGGGGAGTTTTCCCTGCTTTAACGGCGAAGACTACGGCTCGTGGTTTTACGGAGGTAGTGGCAAAAATTTCTTCTGGCCACTGTTGTCAGCCGTGTTCCAGCAACCGGCCAGTAACCGCACCCAGCAAGAAGCCTTATGTGACCAGCATGGCCTGGCGCTCACCGATATTGCCGGTCAGGTTATACGTACCCACAATAATTGCTCGGATAGCAACCTGCATATTCTTGCTATTAATAGTGAATCCATTGAACATTGCCTGAGTGCCGGAATTGATCGTATTGTCTTTACCAGCCGGTTTGTCTGGCGCACTTTTTTAAGGCACTATCCTGCAAATAGTTTGTCTACTGACGTGCTGATTTCCCCATCACCAGCGGCCAATCGCCACATAGCGTGTCTGCCGGAATATCGACAATTGCTGGCGTCACAGGAAGTTTCCTCTGTATTTGAGTATCGTCTGTTAAAATATCGCCAGGCCTTTTTGGTAAACCCTGCCTGAAACCGTGCAGGACCAGCTGTTGGAGTTGTTATGAGTCAAAAAATAAAGTGTATCAGTGGTGCCCTTTTACTCGGTCTGGCGATGCACAGCTTCGCTCAGGCGCCAGAGGAAACAGGCAACTTTGATCAATGCCTGAACACTTTGATTGCTACCGCAAACGAAAATGAAATTTCCAAATCCACCATTGAAAACACCCTGGCAAAGGTTAAATACTCTGCCCGGGTCATTGAGCTGGATCGTCAGCAGCCGGAATTCACCACCTCCTTTGCCGATTATTTGAATCGCCGCGTCACTCAGGACCGGGTAGACAAAGGCCGCGCATTGCTGCAAAAACATCAGGCCTTGCTGGAACAAATCAGCAAGGAATATGGCGTACCCTCGCAATATCTGGTCGCTTTCTGGGGGCTGGAAACCAACTACGGCAGCTTCTTCGGCAAGATGTCAGTACTCGATTCGCTGGCTACACTGGCTTGTGATCCGCGTCGTAGCGATTACTTCACCGGCGAGTTGATGAGCGCCCTGAAAATTATTGATGAAGGCGCTATCAGCCCCGATAAGATGGAGGGCTCCTGGGCGGGTGCCATGGGCCACGTACAATTTATGCCCTCGGCCTTTTTACGCCATGCGGTGGATTACGATGGCGATGGCAAGCGCGACCTCTGGAACAGCATCCCCGATGCCATGGCATCGGCGGCAAACTTCCTGCGCAGCCTTGGTTGGGAAAAAGGCAGCCGCTGGGGCCGCGAAGTGTCATTACCGCTCGATTTCGACTTCCTTGAAGCAGGTTTGAACCAGAGCCGCACACTGACCGAATGGCGTGATGCCGGGGTTAAACAGGCCAAAGGTGATGTATTGTCAGCAGCGGATGATCTCACCGCTTCCTTGCTGGTGCCCGCCGGTTATCAGGGCCCTGCCTTTCTGGTTTACGATAATTTCCGCGTGATCATGAAATGGAACCGTTCAGAGTATTACGCCATTGCCGTCGGCCATCTGGCTGACCGTATCACCGGCGGCGGGAAATTGATTCAACAACCGGCAACGGACGCACCTCGCCTGAGCCGCCAGCAAGTGCTGGATTTACAACTTAAACTGGCGAAAGCCGATATTGATGTGGGCGAACCCGATGGTATTTTCGGCCCTGCCACACGCCGTGCGCTCGGTGAATACCAACAGAAACACGGTATGATTGCCGACGGTTTTGCAGATTCCAATACCCTGCAGAAACTGGGTATCAACCTGTAAAATTTGCTTCCGCAATAAAAAATGCCCCGGCGTGTTTTCAGCACGCCGGGGCATTTTTACATCTGCCGCTTGATGTTATAAGCGTTCCAACACCGTCGTAATACCCTGCCCCAGTCCGATACACATGGTGGATATACCGAGAGTTAAATCGCGCTGTTCCATCACCGTCAGTAACGAGCCGGTAATGCGCACACCGGAGCAACCAAACGGATGACCCAGCGCAATGGCACCGCCATGCAAATTGACTTTGGAATCCATGTGCTCAAGCAATTTCAAATCCTTCAACACCGGAATGGCCTGGGCAGCAAACGCCTCATTCAACTCAACCGCCTGAATGTCATCAATCGTCAAACCGGCAGTTTTTAGTGCTTTTTCGGTGGCCGGCACCGGGCCATAACCCATGATCGACGGGTCAACACCGGCCAGGCCTAACGAAGTAATTTTGGCGATTGGCTTCAAACCCAATGCCTGAGCGCGCTCGGCAGACATCACCAACATAACCGAAGCACCATCAGACACTTGCGACGAAGTACCAGCCGTTACCTGGCCATTTTTAGGATCAAACACCGGCGGCAGTTTTGAAAGCGCTTCTACAGTGGTATCCGGTCGAATGGTTTCATCGTGCTCCACCAGAATGGGAATACCCTGGTTGTCGTGGCCGGCCACCGGAATAATTTCCCGGGCAAAACTGCCATCAGCACGCGCCTTGGCCGCCAACTGATGAGAGCGCGCCCCAAACTCATCCATTTGCTGGCGAGTAACGCCGTGTAACAGCGCCAGATATTCTGCTGTCATACCCATATTACCGGCGGCTTTGGCAACACTCAGGCCGGTTAACGGATTGGGGTTGATGGATTCGTACATGGGCAAATGCCCCATGTGCTCAACGCCACCAATCAAATAAACATCACCCAGCCCGGCACGGATATTGGCGGTCGCTATGTGCAGTGCCGACATCGAAGAACCGCACAAGCGGTTGATCGTTTGCGCGGGGATGGTATGCGGCAAGCCGGTCAGTAACAAAATATTGCGCGCAATATTAAAACCCTGCTCTTCGCGTTGCATCACGCAACCCCATAACAGGTCGTCAATGGTGGCAGGGTCAAGCCCCTCATTGCGCGCCAGCAAGCCTTTAATAATGGCAGCCGATATATCATCGGCACGCACGTGGCGGAAGCAACCATTTTTGGAGCGCCCCATGGCGCTGCGAGCGTAATCGACAATCACGGCATCTCTTGGATGTAAACTCACTGTGCGTCTCCTTTAGCCGTAAAACTTTTTGTTGTTGGTCAGCTGGTCAGCAAAACTGGCCGGCGGTGTGTACAGCGCACCGAGCGACTCGAATTTTTTTGCCATGTCAGCAAAGGTTGCCAGACCGATGGTATCAATCCAGCGCAAAACACCGCCGCGGAACGGCGGGAAACCAATACCGTACACCAGCGCCATGTCCGCCTCAGCCGGCGATTCAACAATCCCCTCTTCCAGGCAGCGCATCAATTCGGTTGCCATAGGAACCATCAGGCGCGCGATAATATCTTCATCACTGATATCGTTTGCATCGCCCTGCACAACACCTTGCACCTGTTTTACCGCCACGTCGCTGGCAACTTTTTCCGGCTTACCTTTTTTGTCTGTCTGGTAATCGTAGAAACCCTTGCCATTTTTCTGACCGAGACGCTCTGCTTCGTACAACGCTTCAATGGCCGATTGGTAGTCGCGCTGCATGCGATCCGGGAAGCCTTTGGCCATCACTTTTTCAGCGTGTACAGCGGTATCAAGCCCTACAACGTCCAACAGATACGCAGGCCCCATGGGCCAACCCCAGGTTTCCATCACCTTGTCGATACGCTGATAATCCATACCATCGCGAACCAGCAGCGAGAAACCGGCAAAATAAGGAAACAAAACGCGGTTCACCAGAAAGCCCGGGCAATCTTTTACCACGATCGGCTTTTTACCCATCGCATTGGCGTAGGCCACGGTTCTGGCGATAGCACGATCAGAGGTTTTTTCACCACGAATGACTTCTACCAGCGGCATTACCGGCACCGGGTTGAAAAAATGCATGCCGCAGAAATTTTCCGGCCGCTGCAAAGCTTCGGCCAACCAGGAAATGGAAATGGTTGAGGTGTTGGAGGTTAAAACAGTGTCGGCATTAACCGCCTGCTCAACTTCGGCCAACACTTTACGTTTTACTTCAGGGTTTTCAACAACGGCTTCTACCACGATATCGGTATCATCAAAGCCGTCGTAACTCAGCATCGGTTCAATGCGATTTAACACATCGCCCATTTCCGATGGCGTCATTTTTTTGCGTTCAACGCGTTTGGTAAGGAGTTTGTTGGCCTCAGCCAAACCGACATCCAACCCCTTTCGGGCAACGTCTTTCATACGCAATGGAACACCGCGGCTCGCCGACTGATAGGCAATACCGCCGCCCATGATGCCCGCGCCCAACACGGCCGCGCGTTCAATTTTTTTGTCGGATTTTTTCTCCCAGCTTTTGGCTTTTTTTGCCAGTAACTGGTCATTAAGAAAAATACCCACCAACGCCGGGGCGATTGGCGTCTGTGCCATTTTGGCAAACGCTTCGGCTTCAATTTGCAGCGCTTCATCACGGGATTTATCCGCCGCTTTTTGCATCGCTTTAATAGCGGCCACCGGCGCCGGATAATTACGACCGGCCTGAGCACCAACGAAGGCCTTTGAGGTTTCAAAAGCCATCATCGATTCAATGAAATTCAACTGCAGCGGAGACGTTTTTTGTTGCCGGCGCGCCTTGTAATCGAATTTGCCATCAATGGCCAATTGCAAGGTAGCCAGCGCCGCATCTCGCAACACCTCCGGCTCAACCACACCGTCTACTACGCGGGCAGTCAGCGCATCGGCGGCGCTGTTTTCCTTACCGGAAGCAATCCACTCCACAGCGGTTTCAAGCCCGGCCAGGCGCGGCAAGCGAACCGTGCCGCCCCACCCCGGAATAATGCCCAGTTTGGTTTCCGGCAAGCCCACTTTGGCTTTGCTGCTGGCCACGCGGTAATCGCAAGCCAGACACAATTCAAAACCGCCACCCAGTGCATAACCGTTAACGGCAACAACGGAAGGAAAAGGTAAATCTTCCAGCCGGTTGTAATTGCGGTTGTTGGTGGCGAGGTGATTGATGACCCCCTCAGGGCCGGCTGCGAAAGCCGCACCAAACTCGCTGATATCTGCCCCCACGACAAATACATCCTTGCCGCTGGTGACAAGCAAGCCCTTGATGTCGGAGGTTTGCTCCAGAATATCCAGCGCTTTGGAAAGCTCGGATACCGTGAGTAAATTGAATTTGTTAACTGACTCATCTTTGAGATCAATGATGAGTTCAACAATACCCGACGCTAGCCGGGTGAGGGAAATGGCTTTTCCTTGAAACATAAGCACAGGTCTCTTGTGAATAAGTTCGGGACAGCTATCAGTGTAGCAGCCGAACAACAGAACACCGCTATCTCGTTGTTTTTATCAGCAATAATCGTTACGGAAGTCGCTATTGCATACCGACGGCGCCGCATTCAGGTACCGTGGGTTTACAGTGCCACGAATTGCGCCGGGGAAAAAGAGGTAGCAAGCTTGAAAATGCAGAAAGGATAATAATGTGTCAGAAAAGATTCAGCAGGTTTTGCTGCCCGAAGGCGTAGTGATAACGACTTCTGCATGAGCGGTAGAAAGATTGCGCAATCGGTAAGGTTGACCCGCCGTTAAATAGAACGCATCGCCAGCAAATAATTGCTGCACCAGCGTACCGGCAGTTAACTCCAGCGAACCAAAAACCACTGTTCCGCTCAACTCGGTGTCGGTGTGCAGCAACTGTCTGCCCGTATCCGTTTCAGGAAGAAAAGACATTTTTTGCAAGGTCAGCTGCCGATCCAACTTGTCGGTTGCAACCGTTGTTCGGGTGATACCGTTAGCCAGAATAACAGCCGTTGCGGCGAGATGGTCAGCACGATAAACCACCTGCCCGATATCGAGTGGATTGCAGGCAAAAAATTGTGCGAGTGTCATGGGAATTCCGCCAAGCACCCGAGCCAGCGAATTGACCGATGGGCTGACCAGCCCCTGCTCAATCATGGAGATGTTGCTGTTGGTGATGCCGGCGCGCTTGGCCAGCTCGCGTTGCGACAGGCCATTGCGCTCACGAATGCATTTCAAACGCAAACCGATATCGTCAGCAGTAGCAATTTCCGCTGCTTCACTTTCCGGAGGAAAAACAAGATTCTCGGTCATAGTTGTTGCGTCGCTTCAGTGACATCACTTTCCCTTGCCTTAAGCAAGCCTTATTGCTGTACCTGTAACCTGATTGCAAGACCCGTAAGAAAGTCTGCTACCAGGGTAGCTTATCACCACTTGAATGCCAGAACCCGCCGGTATTTTGCAAGGAGAGCGCTTCGATGCGTTGCGCGAGCCGCTGAGCGGACAGCTCCGGAGAAATATCCCCGGCAAAACCCACCATACGGGTTTGTACAAAACCCGGGTGAAATAAACCTACCGCGATACCTTTTCCGGCCAGATCACGCGCCAGTGACACACCGGCAGCATTGAGTGCGGCCTTGCTCATGCGATAACCGTAATAGGCACCGGAACCATTGTCAGCAATGGAACCCATGCGGCTGGTAATCATGGCAATTTTGGAACCGGGCTTCAAGGAAGAAAGCAATGCTTCAGTTACCCGCAAAGGTGCAACAGCATTAACTTTAAATTGATATTCAATATTTTCGTAGTCAATTGACCCCAGCGTATTGTCTCCAAAAACGCCGGCATTATTGATCAGGATATCCAGTTCGATGCCGGAGAGGGACTGCGTTAACGCGCTGTAACTTTGCTCGTCAATGACATCAATATTGGCAATAACCGTTGCACCACTGGCGTTCAGCTCGGCAGTTGCCTTACGGCATACCGCAAACACCTGATGGCCGCCACGCAAGTAATGCCGGGTTAACTCCAGACCGATACCACCTGCAGCACCGGTTATTAAAACAGTCCCCATCCAACACTCTCCGTTACATCAAATCGTTACTACACCAAATACTTACTTTCCGAGCAGCTTGACCCGCTCGTCGGTCGGCAAATTATTTACCACCAGATCATAGGAATTATCGATCATACGCTCAATGTCAGCGCTGTTGATGCTGCCATCCAGATAGACGGTATTCCAATGCTTCTTGTTCATGTGATGACCCGGCTGAACGGCCGGATACTTGTCGCGCAGCGCCAGCGCTTCATCGGGATCGCACTTGAGATTGACCCGGGGCAACCCCGATTCTACCGTCAGCGTAGCGAACATTTTATGACATACCTTGTAAACCGCTACTTCCGGGCCGAAAGGAAAATTTTCCCGCGCCTGTGGTTTACCCGATAAATATTTTTGTGCAGATAAAAAATCCATCATTTAGTCCTTTACCGTGACCAGTCAATTAGTTTCAGTCATCAGATTAATAAAAGCAGCGTCGAAAACGGCTTGCTCCTGACAAAGGAGCTATGGAATCAATGCGAAGACCACAGACAAACCGCTCAAACAATGCCGGTGACTGTATCAATACGGGGTTGCAGCGTGATGCGTTGTTTGACTGATTGACCAAGGCTAACCAGGGCAACAGGCAATCGTCTGAAAATGCTATCGAGTTCAGCTTCCGGAACCCCTTGAACCACAGCAAAATCAGCATCTGCAACAGTTGATACAATGTATAGCACAGCGTCCATTTCATCGGCCAGTGATTCGGTTGTTAAATTTCCATCAACCCTTATCCCCGGCGCAAATTCCAACAAACTGCTCCATTGATCATCCTGAAAACTATAGCCTTGCAAAAATCCTCTTGCCCATTGCTCAAGATCCATTCGCTCCTCACGATTCGGCGAATAATCCACATCCAGTGGCAAGTCACAACAATCCTGTTGTAATTGCTGTCGGTGAAAGTCGACCAGCGTTTGTATACCTTCGCGAATCTGCAATGCTTCTTGCTCATCCCGCCATGCCGGTGACTGATCACCGAATATCAGCGGAAACCACTTATCATCGCAACAATCCGATAAGAGCGTTAATGCTTTTATATAACCGTCGAGCTGATAAAAATTCATGGTGAATGGCGGACGCCCGGATGACTCCAGAAACGTCGTCAATATCTGCTGCCATTCACTGTTTTTAAAAAACTCCCGCCTGCTCATAAAAACACCAGCGTTAAAGTGGCCGTCATACTGCCACGTAAATCCGACATCCGGAAACCTGCTGAGGTAAAGAAATGTATAGCTTTATCTCCGTATACTGAAAAGCTGCAAAGGCTCTTTGAGACAACACCCGAGAACCAATTACTGCAACCCATTCCATTTTTTCACGCCGGGTTGTGCGCGTCTGTTGCATTTTGTAGCGAAGGCGATCACATCGCGGGTTGCGACCTCACCCTGTTTTAGGTAACTGAAAGTCGCGGCCCCGCGAAGCGTATTGTATTAAAACGATGTGCGTCGGTAGTTGCGGTATTCCGGCTGCCAGAAATTGGCTTCAATGGCGTTATCAATAACGTCCTCCGGTACCGGCATTGCCACGCCATCGGAAACCGCCTGTAAAAACACGGCTTTGGCAATAACCTTGCTTACTGCACGGATATCGCCCAACGCAGGCAGCAACGCGCCGCTGCCGGTTTGTGCCACCGGTGATGCCGCTGCCAGCGCACGACTGGCGGCCATCATCATACCATCGGTAATACGGGTAGCTTTGGCAGCAATAACCCCGAGCCCTACGCCCGGGAAAATATAACTGTTATTACATTGGGCAATAGCAATTTGTTGCCCTTCAATCTCAACCGGTAAAAACGGGCTGCCGGTAGCGACCATGGCCTTACCATCCGTCCAGCGCAAAATATCTGCCGGAAAAGCCTCAACTTTTGAGGTGGGGTTGGAAAGCGGCAATACAATCGGGCGCTCACAATGGCGCTGCATATTCTGGATAATTTTTTGCGTGAACAAACCGGCCTGTGCCGACACCCCGACCAATACGGTGGGCCGCACATTGTTCACCACATCCAGCAAATCGAAAGCGCCAGAGGTGTTATTTTCATCCCGCTGCCAACCTTGCAGCAGTTCGTCGGGAACACTTAATACCTGCTGAAAAGACAGCAGCTCCGGCGTGCTGCTGGTGACAAGCCCGGAGCGGTTTAATAGAAAAATTCGCTGCCGCGCTTCTGCATCCGTCAATCCTTCATCGCGCATTTGCGCAATCAATTGCTCGGCAATACCGCATCCGGCTGAACCGGCACCGGCAAAGACAATGCGTTGATCACGCAGCCGTTCGCCTTTGGCCATACACGCTGACAGGAGAGTTCCCAATGCCACGGCGGCAGTGCCCTGAATGTCATCGTTGAAGCAGCAAAGTTCATCGCGATAGCGCGCCAGTAGCGGGTTGGCATGGGTTTGCGAGAAGTCTTCAAATTGCAGCAGCACATGCGGCCAGCGGCGCTTCACCGCCTGAATAAAGGTGTCTACGAATTCATAATATTCTTCACCGCTGATACGCGGATGACGCCAGCCCATGTACATGGGATCATCAATCAACTCGGGGTTATTACAACCAAGATCCAGCGTAATGGGCAAAGTGTAGGCCGGGCTGATGCCGCCGCAAGCGGTGTACAAGGCGAGCTTGCCGATAGGAATACCCATGCCGCCAATGCCCTGATCGCCCAACCCGAGAATGCGTTCGCCATCGGTGACAACGATGACTTTCACATTTTGTTTGGTCGCATTTTGCAGCATATCTTCGATGCGATCACGATCCGGCCAGGAGACAAACAGACCGCGCTTGCGACGATAAATTTTCGAAAATTGCTGACACGCCTGCCCCACGGTCGGGGTGTAAATCAGCGGCATGACTTCTTGCAAATGATCAGTTACCAGGCGGAAGTAAAGGGTTTCATTGGTATCCTGAATATTGCGCAGATAAATATGTTTGTCGATATCGGTTTGAAACGCACACAACTGCTGGTACGCCCTGGCTGCCTGCTCTTCGATGGTTTCAATATTGTAAGGCAACAACCCTTCAAGGTTGAATTGCTGACGCTCGTATTCGCTGAACGCGCTGCCTTTATTCAGCAGAGGCGCCTCCAGCAATGCGGGGCCGGCAAAGGGAATATAGATAGGACGTTTTTTCACAGCAGTAACCCTTCGGAGTCGGTGAGAAACGAGGCTATACTATCACACAAGTTTGCAGGAATAATGGCTTCACAAGGGGATTTCCCGCCTGCCCGCGAAAGACAAAACCACACAAAAAATGCACCATAGCAGTTCACCTTTTACGATTAGATGAGTCAGTATTTTATGGAATTATCGATTTTTTTGACCAAACTTCGCACAGCCCCGGAAACCGTCAGCTTTAATCATACGATTGACACCATCCAGAGTAATTTCGATTACATCCCTACGGCATTTCGCAATGGCGAGATCAGCAATGCCGCCGGACAAAACGAAGGCTCATGCAAGGTTTTTTCATTTGCGAAAATACATGCGCTTTCCGAGCAGGAAACACTCTATTGTTTTGGCGATTTTTACCGCGAAGATGTATTGAAAAATCCGCAAGGCAGCGACCACGGCAACATCAGAAATTTTATACGCCATGGCTGGTCGGGCATTGAGTTTGAATCTGCAGCGCTCACCCCCAAACAAATCTGAGTTTTATTAGCTGATTTTTCGAAGAGGCTTTTATGTCTGTCGCATCCTGCCGAATGATTCTGTTAATCACCACAGTAGTGCTGTTATCAGCCTGTCAATCCGGCGACAGCCGGGCGTCGGAACCCCTGGCCCCGGTTGCGGCAGATAATCAGCCTGCCGTGCGCTGCCCGGAAGAAAGACCGGCAGCCTGCACGCCCGATTATCAACCGGTATGCGGGTTTATTGATACCGGCGTGCGCTGCGTAACAACGCCCTGCCCCAGCTGGGAAACCTACACGTTTTCCAATGGCTGCTCGGCGTGTACCGACCAACGCGTAACAGGATTCAGCGATGGCATATGTCCGCAGGATGTTGGCACCGCCCCGGCAGAAACCGAACCGGCCAGCGACACCTCCGAGTAGCAGCCCACCCTTGATGATATAAAATTATGTGGATTCAAAAGAAAATAACGCTGAAAGCAAAAACTCGCGGCTTTCATCTGATCACCGACGACGTGGTACAGGCGCTGCCCGAGCTTGCCAATATTGATATCGGTTTGTTGCATGTATTTATTCAGCACACCTCGGCGTCATTAACCATTAACGAAAATGCCGACCCCACCGTGCGTCAGGATATGGAAACCCATTTCAACAAATTTATACCCGAGGCCGCGCCTTATTATCGTCATGACTACGAAGGCGATGACGATATGCCGGCGCATATCAAAAGCAGTACGCTGGGTTGCAGTGTGGTGATACCGATTACCCGGGGTAGATTAAACCTGGGTACATGGCAGGGAATTTATCTGGGTGAACATCGCAATCATGGCGGCTCGCGCCAGCTGGTTATAACCATTCAGGGGCAGGCTTTATCCTGAAACATCAGGCTGCCAGTGCAATAACAGGAAGAGAAAAGTAATTCGGGGAATATCCGGGCATTAGCGGATAAAAAATTGCCGGCGTTTAAACCGGCAATTTTTTTAGCGTTTAACCCAATACGGTCAACAGCTGCTGGCGAATGGCATCAACACTGCCAACGCCATCAATACGGGTGTAGCGCGGTGCATTTTTATCACCGGCGGTAGCCATACTCTGGTAAAAATTAACCAGCGGTTTGGTTTGCTCGTGGTAAACACCCAAACGCTTGCGTACGGTTGCTTCGGAATCATCAGGACGTTGAACCAGCGGCTCACCGGTTACGTCATCCAGGCCTTCACGCCTGGGGGCATTATGGATAACGTGATAAATACGACCTGAGGCTTCGTGCACACGACGACCGCTCAGACGGGCAACGATCTCTTCGTCAGCCACGTCAATTTCGATCACATGGTCAATATGAACACCGGCTTCCTGCAAGGCTTCCGCTTGCGGGATAGTGCGCGGGAAACCGTCAAACAGGAATCCGTTGGCACAATCAGCAGCGGTAATGCGCTCTTTAACCAGGGCGATGATCAAATCATCGGATACCAGACCACCTGAGGCCATAATATCTTTGGCCTGCAATCCGAGCGGAGTACCGGCTTTAACAGCCGCGCGCAGCATATCACCGGTGGAAATTTGCGGAATGCCAAACTTTTCCATGATCAACTGCGCTTGTGTACCCTTTCCTGCTCCGGGTGCGCCCAACAAAATAACTCTCATTATGGTCTGTCCTCACTGTCTCTCCAGCCGCTAAACACATGCAAACCTGTCTTGGCACATACGACTGGTAAAAAAGGCGTTACGATACACGTCCCTGGCAGCAATCACAATATGCGCTCCGGGAAGCTGGCAAGGTGATACACAACTATTTGATTTTGAATAATAAATAGATTTTTCGAACGGCTCCCGTGCAAGGCCATTCTGTCATTCAGGCAAGACCGGAAGCCGGTGGTAACGCAACCAAAAAACCGCGTGAATGGCGTCTCAACAATTGCTCACTGCCCTCTCAAAGCATACAATGGCGACATACTTTTTTCTCATACCCGCCATTTAAGGGATGATACCGACTACAACTTCGGACATTAGCAGGATAATTATCAATGACGAATGCTGTTGAGCTTGATGAATACGATCGTAAAATTCTGCGCGCCCTGCAGGAAAATGGAGATTACTCCATGGCGGATCTGGGCAATTTGATTGGCTTGTCACACACCCCCTGTTGGCGACGCCTGAAGCGCCTCGAAGCGGAAGGCATTATTCGCGGCAAGGTTACCTTGCTGGATGCGGACATGCTGAACCTGGGCGTAACGGTGCATGTGTACGTGAACCTTAAAACCCATGAACAACCGGCGCTGGATGAATTTGAAGCAGCATTGAGCGATACCCCGGAAATCGTCGAGTGCTATGCCATGAGCGGCGATCGGGATTATTTATTGCGGGTGGTTGTGGAAAGCGTGGCGGCTTATGAGCAACTGCTGCGCCACTCATTAATGCGCCTGCCCCATATCGCCAATATCAGTTCGTCTTTTGCGTTGCGGCAAGTCAAATACACTACCCGCCTTCCGCTCTGATGGCTACCGGTTTATCAAGCCATCAGCGTTTAATCGAATCGTTTAGCGTTAAGCCTGCCAAACTGACAGCCGCCGGTAATCACACGCGGCAGCTGTCAGGGTTTCAAGCATAGTCGATCACTAGCGCATTTCTTTAACGGAAATTAAACCGCCACCGCTGCCAGCACGTCACGGACAACATCATCCGGCGATTTACCCTCACAGAAAATCACCGTGTCAGCCCATTTCAGATAAAGCGCCTTGCGCTCTTCATACAGATCTTCAAAGCTCTGATCGGGCCTCCGCGCAATACCGCGCTGATCGTAGTTGGTAATACGGCTGCGTAGCGCTGGCAGTGACACATCCAGATACACAACAAGCCCCCGCGCGCGCAGAGCCGTCATTGCCTGCTCGCTGTACACAGCGCTGCCGCCGGTGGCGATAACGCTGTCCGAGAGAGCCAAATTGGCCAGCACCCGCGACTCATGCTCGCGAAGGGCCAGATAGCCCTCAGTGTCGACAATCTGCTGCAAGGTCTTGCCCACATCGGTTTGAATCAACAAATCGGTATCAACAAAACCCAGCGCCAACTCTTTAGCCAACAACACGCCCAGAGTACTTTTACCCGCCCCTGGCATCCCCACTAATACGAGGTTATGCCAGGCTGCCTGTAACCGTGGCAGGTACCGACTCATATGCGGAAACTGCCCAGCAGCTGACGCAAGCCAACCGAGAGCTGGTTAAGCTGCTGACTGGCGCTTGCCGTTTTACCGGCATCGCCCGAGGTAGACGTGGCCAGCTGGTTGATGCCTACCAGATTCTTGTCAATCTCGGCGGTTACCGAACTTTGCTCTTCCGCCGCCGTTGCGATCTGGATCGACATATTGGTGATGTTTTGCACCGCGGCGGCGATACCGGCAAGGGATTCACCGGCTTCATTGGCAGCAACAACCGCATCGTCAGTCATACTGGCGCTGGCATTCATCGCTTCTACGGCTTTTTGTACACCGGCCTGCAATTGGCTCAACATGCCCTGAATATCGGTGGTGGACTGCTGGGTGCGGCTGGCGAGGGTACGCACTTCGTCCGCTACTACCGCGAATCCACGCCCTGACTCACCGGCACGCGCTGCCTCAATCGCCGCGTTTAATGCCAGCAAGTTGGTTTGCTCGGCCACACCGCGAATCACATCAATTACCGAGGTAACCTGCCTGGCTTCCTGCTCCAGGCGCACCATGATGTCCGCCGTCGTAGTAATGTGCGCTGACAAATGTTTGACGCGATCTACAGCGGTGCGAATACGGGTCTGGCCCATCTCGGTAGTGGTATTGGCTTCGCGGGCACTTTGCGCCGTATCGCCGGTGTTGCGCGCCACTTCCTGGATAGCCACCGTCAGCTCGTTCACCGCCGCAACTACCATGGTAATGGCCTGGCACTGTTCATCAGCGGCTTGTTCACTGCTACCCGACACGGTTAACAGAAATTCCGCCGCACCCGACACTTCTTCACTATTGGAGCGAATCTCGCCAATCAGCTTTTGCAGCTTTTCCATAAAGAGGTTGACGTTACCGGCCAGCTCGCCCAGTTCATCCTGACGGTCAATGTTGATGCGAATGGTCAGGTCGCCATCGCCTTCCGCGATATTGCGAATACGGCCACTGATGGTCTTCAAGGGCACCGTCACCAGCAGCGGCAACAACCAGGCGGCCAGCATAATGACCAGCGTGCCCGCTACCACACAAAGAATCAGCTGGCGGGTAATACGCTGGCTGTCATCGTTGATGGTTTGGGTAAGGCGTTCGATGTGATTCATGCGGCGGTCGCCCACCTGATCAATGAAGTTACGCAGGTTGGTAAAGGTGGCGTAACCTTCATTAAATGACTGCTCCAACAGGTCGGAACGCAGCACAATTTCGTCAGCAAACAGGGCTTCTTCATCGGTAAGGTTCGAGGTATCCACGCCCTCGCCTGCGGTGGCTGCCTGCTGAACCAGACCGGATGAGTATTTCACCCAGGCATCCAGCAGACGCAAAAACTCTTCCCGTTCAGCCGCGGTAGCGGTGTCCGACAAGGCAAACGACTGCATAACCCGATCACGGCTTTGCTCAACGTTCTCAGCGTGTTCAAGTTCCAGCGCTTTCCACTCTTCGTCAGTCCACTGGCCGGTTAACAGTGCACGCTCGGCTGACAGCGCCTGATACAGGTCGCGATCGGCCTGCAGCAACAATTCGATTTCGGGGAGATTGGTTCCTGCCACCACTTCGGCATGGCTTGCCAGCGTCTGGCTGGAACGCACCGCATACAATCCAACGTAGATAAAAAGAACTACCAACAGAACCAGTGGGAGGGTTAACTTCCAGCGAAATCCGAGATTCTGATACCAGTTTGTCATTGTTGTATTCCTGTTAAAGACATCCGCAAAGGGATAAAAGTAAGAGCTTGTTTCCTGAAGCGCTGACGGTGCCCGGGCTTATCGTTCGAGTTGTTTGGGTTGCTCGAACGAGGCGACAAAAAACTGACACCATCCCTGTTAACCGGGTGACAACGCAAGAAATACGCCATTGTTATCACCCTGTTTTGCAAAACGGCCACCCTGTGGATGGCCGTTTTCTCGTACGGATCAAGCCCTGCTCTTTAACAGTAACGCCGACAATCTAGTCCGGATGTATACCGCCAATGGCGAGATACTTGATGTTGAGATAATCATTGATGCCGTATCGGGAGCCTTCGCGCCCCATGCCGGATTGCTTGATGCCGCCGAAAGGCGCCATTTCATTGGACAGGGCACCATCGTTAACGGCCACCATGCCAGTTTCCAACCGCTCTGAAAAACGCCAGATACGGGCTTGATTCTGCGTGTAAAAGTAGGCGGCCAGGCCAAATTCAGAGGCGTTAGCCCATTCGGCCACCTCGGCTTCATTGGTAAAACGAATCAGGGCGGCCACCGGGCCAAAAATTTCTTCAGCCGCCAGGCGAGCGTCTGGTGGTACATCAACCAGTAGCGTTGGCAAATAAAACAGCGACCCGGATGACAGACGCTGTCCACCAGTGACGATTTTTGCGCCTCGCGCAACCGCATCCGCTACCAGGTCTTCAACTTTCTTCACCGCGGCTTCGTTAATCAGCGGGCCCAGGGTAACGTCCTGTTGCAAGCCATCACCTACTCGAAGCGCCTCTGTAGCAACCTGCAATTTTTTGGCGAAGGCATCATACACACTCGCGTGAACATAAAAACGGTTGGCGCATACACAGGTCTGGCCGGCATTACGAAACTTCGAAACGACCGCGCCGTCCACCGCCGCATCAAGATCAGCATCGTCAAATACAATGAAAGGCGCATTACCGCCCAGCTCCATGGTGACTTTTTTAACGCTATCGGCAGTTTGCGCGATGAGCTTTTTGCCCACGGCGGTAGAACCGGTAAAGGTGACCTTGCGCACCAGCGGGTGCGTGGTCAATACCTCGCCAATGGCAGCGGCATCCGTCCCGGTAACGATATTAATCACCCCGGCAGGAATGCCCGCCTCTTCAGCCAGCGCCGCCAGGGCCAGAGCGGAAAGCGGCGTTTGGGCCGCCGGTTTGGCAACCAGCGTACAACCGGCGGCCAGCGCGGGCGCAATCTTACGCGCCAGCATGGCATTTGGGAAATTCCATGGGGTTATAGCGGTTACCACCCCAACCCCCTGTTTCAGCGTAACGATACGTTTATCCGCCGCCGGTGGTGCTATTACATCCCCGTAAATACGCTTGGCCTCCTCGGCAAACCATTCGATGTAGCTGGCCCCGTAAGCAATTTCACCGGCCGCTTCTTTCAAGGGTTTACCTTGCTCCAGGGTCAGAATCCGCGCCAGATCCTCCTGATGCTGCATAACCAGATCAAACCAGCCTCGCAGCAATTGGCTGCGTTTTTTCGCGGTGAGCGCTTGCCAGCCGGGCAAGGCCGCAGCGGCAGCTTCTACCGCGGCTACAGCATCATCGGCTGAGGCGTCGGCCACCTCGGCAAGAGTGTCGCCGGTAGAGGGATTATCGACCGCAAATCGGGCACCGCTGGCGGCGGCGCGCCATTGGCCATTGATGTAAAGTTGATCTCGCCATAACAACGGGTTAACGGTTACTGACATAGGAATTTCCTCTCAATTTCAGTGAGCTGTATGCAACGCCTGATAACAGCATAAGCCATGCTCCACGGGCGTGTTCAGGCCACTGTTTAAAAAATTGCGGCAGTGCGCAGCCCGACACCGGAAAACACAGTCGGGACGGCGGTTTGCTTTTCCTGTTATGATCGCGCCCTGACCATTCATCGACTTAAAGTTTCTTTTCATGCTGAATAACGACGCGCTGCAACAACTCTCACAACTGAAAACCAATCTGCAATCGAGTAAAGATATCGCTCAGGGTGTAGTTCGCACTACTACCAAACGCTTTGGTTTTATCAAACTGGACGACGGCCGCGAGGCTTTTGTCGACCCCGAGCAGATGCTGCGCGTACTACCCGATGACCGGGTGGAAATAGAAGTTATCACCAACAAAAAAGGCCAACTTGAGGCCCGTCTTGAAAAGCTGTTGCACAGCCCGATGAAACGTTTTACCGGCCGCCATGTACTGAAAGGTAATGCGCATTTCGCCGAGCCGGATTTGCCCATGTTCACCCGCTGGTTATTTATTCCTCCGCAAGAGCGTCAACTCTCCAAAGAGGGTGACTACCTGCTCTGCGAAATTGGCCGTCACCCGTTTCACAACCAGGGCAAGGCGCAAATTAAAGTTATCAGCAACCTCGGAAAGCCTGAAGATGCCGGCATCGAGAGCCGTTACATTGCCGCCCGCCATCAATTACCGGCGGAATGGAGCGATGCTGCTCTGCAGCAGGCGCGCGACATTCAGGGTAATGCCGCGCAACAGCTGGCCGACCTTGCTGACCTGACCCATTTGCCATTCGTTACTATTGATGCAGAAAATACCCGTGATATGGATGACGCCATTCATATCGAAGCGCTGCAATCCGGCTGGCGCCTGACCGTAGCGATTGCCGACCCCACCCGTTATATCGCTGCCGGCAGCCCGCTGGAACTTGCCGCACGGGAAAGAGCCAACACCGTTTATCTGCTCGGCTATTCCATTTCCATGCTGCCAGTTGAACTGGCGCACGACACGTTTTCGCTGGTACCTGAGCAAAATCGCCCGGCTCTGATCTGTCAGATGGACATTGATGCCAACGGCGAACTGAACGATTTTTCTTTCCAGGAAGCGCTGATTCGTTCGCACTTCAAGCTCAGCTACCAGAACGTTCACGAATTTCTTGAAGGCAACAGCGAAGCCATCGACGCACCGGCAGAGACACATCAAATGCTGCGCGAGCTGCATCGCTTTGCCCAGGTGCGCGGCGACTACCGCACAACCCACGCGCTGGTAATGGAAGAAAAGCCCGATTACTTTTATCAGCTTAATGATCAGAAAAAAATCGAACGCGTTGAAAAACGCCAGCGCAACCTTGCTCACAAGCTGGTTGAAGAAGCCATGCTGGCAACCAATATTTCTGCGGGGCTGCTGTTTAAACGCAATCCCGGTTACGGCATTTTTTCCAGCCATATCGGTTTCCGCCCGGAGCGGGTTGATGATGTTGTCAGCCTTGTAAAAGAAGACAAACCTGACTTTTATATCGGCGATTTAACGCAACTGGCAAACTTCCAACGCCTGTTGCGCACCTTGCGCTTGAATCTTGATCAGCAGGATCTCAATGCTCCGCTGCAAGCGGTACTACAACGGATGCTGCAAGCGGGCGCGCTGTCTTTTGAGTGTCCGCACCATTTCGGTCTGGGCTTTGAAGCCTATGCCACCATGACCTCGCCGATTCGTCGCTACAACGATTTTTTCAATCACATTGCCATCAAACGCATTTTGCAGGGCCTTCCACCACTCGCAAAAGAAGACACCCTGATAGAAAAACTGCAAGAACAAATCGCGCTGGGCCGTCAGGCGTGCCGCCAACTGGAATTGTGGCTTTGCTGCCAATACGTTGCCCAACATGCGGGCAGCGTGCACACCGGCATCATCACCCAGATTAATGCCCATGGTTTCTCTGCGCGGCTGGATGATATCGGTGTGGAAGGTTATGTGCAGCTGGCCGATAAAGATGCCGGCATCAAGCCCACGTTTGACCCGCGCCGCTTCAGCCTCACGCTGGATGGCAAACAATATCGACTGGATGAAAAAGTCTATGTGATGGTCAACAGCGTTGATGCAGACAAGCGTCGCATTGTGCTGGAGCAGGTTGACCAGGAAACCGTTGAGCGCCTTAGCGTGTGGAATCAACTGGCCTGATTGATTACAGGTAATTCAACCATGCAATATTGGTTATTCAAGGCAGAACCGGATGTGTTCGGTATTGAGCATCTGGCAGCGCAACCGAAAAAAACCGGCCGCTGGGATGGCATTCGCAATTATCAGGCGCGCAATTTTTTGCGCGACCAGGTGGCCAAAGGTGATGCGGTTTTTATCTACCACAGCCACTGCAAACAACCGGGCGTGGTGGGTATTGCCGAAGTCGTAAAAGCCGCTTACCCGGACCCCACCCAATTTGATCCGCAAAGCCCCTACTTTGATAGCAAAGCCACGCCGGACTTACCGCGCTGGGTGGCGGTGGATATCAAACTGACCAGTCAGTTCAAGCAAGTTATCCCGTTATCGCTAATTAAACAGCAAACCGTTTTGGAAAATATGGTGCTGCTAAAACAGGCGCGTTTATCCATTCAACCGGTGAGCGAACAAGAGTGGCAAGCTATATTGCAGCTTGCAGATAATTGAATTAAGCCTCGCCGAAAAATAATTTCGCAAAAACAATTAAGCCCTCGATAGTCAGGTGATGGCCATCCCAATTCATGCCACTCGCACGATGTGACTTTAAACTCACTACTCTGGCAGCTCCCCTTCCCGATCTTCCTTCACCCTGGCTTGGGCTCAGAAACTTCAATCCTGATATTTAAAGCCTGCGATCCAAGCTTCGAGCCACGATCAAAGATCATTTTTCAACCAAAATCACCATGTAATATGTTGCAATGGACGCCAACGAGCTTATGGCGTATAAGTCCTCGCTTTTAACAAAATAGCTCCTAAATTACGGATAAATATATGATTTTGGCACCGTTTCTTGAAGAAATCCTTCAAAACGCCACAGCGAACTTTTTGACTGAGGCATTCATCTGGATAATGATCGCGGTTTTTCTTGTCTCAGTCCTTTTTAAAAGATCTGGCGAAGCGAGTTCATTTGTACTGTATACACCAACCCTTTTAACTTCTATTGGAATTTTGGGCACTTTTGCTGGAATCATCGTCGGCCTGCTAGGCTTTGACCCTAATAATATTGATGGCAGCATTTCAATGCTGCTGGGTGGATTAAAAACTGCGTTCATCACCAGTCTCGTGGGCATGACCCTGTCTATAATTTTCAAATCTCTACTGTCATCCAAATGGGGAAACAAGAAAATAGGCGACACAGAAACTCCCGACAATATATCTACTAAAGATTTCTTTTTAGTAATGCAACAGCAAGCAGAAGCAATCATATCATTGAAAAAAATCATAGGGGACAATGACGAATCAAGCCTTATGAGTCAGCTAAAAATTTTACGGGCTGACGCAGGAGAGAACCATAAAAAAATGCATGAGCAAATTATTTTAAGCAATGAAAAATTAGGTGGTATTTCTAAAAACATCATTTCAAACAGTGAATCTTTCCATTTATTCGAAGATAAGCTTTGGATTAAATTTCAGGACTTTGCTGATATGCTTTCAAAATCTGCAACCGAACAGGTTATTGAGGCTTTAAAGCAGGTAATTCAAGATTTTAATAACAATTTAATAGAACAGTTTGGGCAAAATTTCAAAGAGCTCAATAGTGCGGTTAGGGAACTCGTAAACTGGCAAGAAAACTATAAGCACCAGCTAGCGGAAATGATGCTGCAATATAACCAAGGTGTAGAGGCAATTACTCTCACAAAGGCTTCCGTAGTAACCATAAGTGAAGAAACCAAATCCATACCTGCCTCAATGAAAGAACTCAAAGAGGTAATTGAAGTAAATCAACATCAAATCTCAGAGCTGGATCGTCATTTGGTTGCGTTTAAAGATGTTCGGGATAAAGCCGTAGAAGCTGTCCCGGAAATAAAAGCGCAAGTACAAATGGCCATCCAGGGCGCACAAACTGCGAGCACTGAACTGGCTAGAGGAATAACTGAAAGTGCAGATCAATACCGGGATGCAGTTGATCAAACACGAGCAGCTCTTATTAACTCAGCCTCTGCAACAGCAACATCTACAGAAGAAATTAAGGAACATCTGAACGCAGCCATATCAGACATTGATACACACATGCGAAATCTTCTAGCTGAGTTACTGGAAGGAGGAAAATCCCTGAATAACAACTTTAAACTGGCGTCAAGCGAATTGATTGAAGGATCAGACAACATAAGCAAAGCATTCAACAAAGATTTGGAAAAAATGCGTGAAAACCTATCCAAAAGTATAGAGTCGAGTGCTCAAGAACACATCAAGTCATCCGAAAAAGTTTTTGCGGGTCTGGAAAAGACCATAGAGAATGCCCTTTCCAACACAGGCGAGTCCATCAACAAGCAGGTTGAAATGATTGACAAAACACTTGGAGAGGAAATAACCAAAGTTATTCAACATATGGCGAACGCGCTTGCCTCTATAAGTGGACAATTCACTAATGACTATAGTCAATTAGTGACCAAAATGAATGATGTTGTCAGAAAACAAATCCAGTAGAAAAAAATATGGAAATCTTCAAAAACGAAACACATCAGGAAGACGATTCACACTGGCTATCCGTTAGTGATTTGATGTCTTGCTTAATGATTGTTTTTTTATTCATTGCAATAACACTGATGCGACATGCTTTTATCGAGCGAGACAAGATCAAGCAAGTAGCCGTCGCATATCAGGAAAATCAGGTCGCGATATATCAAGACCTGAAAAAGGAATTTGAGCCGGATCTCAACAAATGGAATGCAGACATTGATGAAGATACGCTCACATTTACCTTCAAGTCTCCAGATGTATTATTCAAAGTAGGTGAATCCCACCTGAGCGACCAGTACAAACACTTATTGACTGATTTTTTTCCGAGATACATGAGTGTATTGGAGCAATATAAAAGCTCTATCAATGAGGTAAGAATTGAGGGCCATACAAGCAGCCAATGGAACAGCAACTCTTCAGAACGCGATGCTTATTTTCACTATATGGATTTGTCACAAGGAAGAACAAGATCTGTACTGAGTTTCGTCCATGATCTGGAAACAAGTGCAGCACATAAAGACTGGATTAAAAGCAAATTTGCTGCAGTAGGCTTTTCATCTTCAAAACTGATACTGGATGAAAAAAATATCGAGGACTCTGTAAAGTCCCGAAGAGTGAGTTTCCGTGTAGTAACGAATGCCGAAATACAGATTAAAAGGATCCTGGAGGCAACAGAATGAAACTCACCGTAGATTTAACCCAACTGTGGACAAACGTCGAACGAATGGGAGCTCGAAAAAGAGAAGTCGACCTTGATAGTATATGGCAAGACACAGACATTGATTTCGACACGCAATTAAGCTCCAGCAGTATCGAAATTACTCTGGATCAAATATCGTCCACACAGGGGCTATTGAGTGTCAAAGGACGTCAGGTAATTCTTTTTATCTCAGATCACGGATTCAAAATTGATGATGCGCTGAAAAATTCGGCACTCGGAAATAAATTTCACGTATTCGACTGCAGAACCCTAAAAGATATGAGAGCTAGAAATAGATTTGAACGCTACCATGTTACGAATAATACATCGGGGGAGTTTGATATATTTGGAACATCAAAGAGCGGTTCACCCATTAAAGATAAAGCCAAATTAAATGTATGCAAGAACTGCATCAGCCAACTTAATTACCAGAATGCCAGCAAATTAACTGCTCCACAAAGAAACGTGATAGTTGAAAAATTTAATCCTTTGGAGTTCTTTTCAACATACAGCTCTCTTTTTTCATTCCTGCCAAAAGCAAAACCTGAAAATGCTATCTATGGATATACAGAAGATTGGGAGAAAGTCTCACTTCACTTCAGAGAATCTGCCGACTTCACTTGCCAGGAGTGCAAAGTGTGCCTTGTGACGGCAAGGAAATTGCTTCATACACATCACGTAAATGGAGTGAAAAATGATAATTCTGCTAAGAATTTAATGGTGCTTTGCCTAGACTGCCATAGAAAGGAGCCTTTTCACGGTCATATGACAATAAAACACAAAGATATGTCCACCATTAATATGCTCAGAAAAGAACAAGGCTTACTGTTGGAAAGATCTTGGGCATCTGCCAGCAAATATGCAGATCCCGCATTGCAAGGTATTCTGAATTTAGCCAAAAACAGAATTTCCGTTGCACCGCTAGTAGCTCATACACTCCAATCTTCCGGCAGCGGGCAAGACATTCTGTTTGATGCAGCCTGGCCTGAATACGGAATAGGCGTTCACCTTGGCAAAAAACCCGAGTCCCAAAATTGGCAAGTATTCGATCATAACGAAGCATTACTGCATTTTTCCGAGTAGCTTCGTCACTACTTAAAGTCCACTCGAACATTAAAATTTAGCTAAATTGATTTTAGCCAAACTATAAAAATAGAGTCTCAGGCAAGCGCCTGGGACTCATTAATTTCATCAAAATAGCATTATCAGTTTTGCATCAAGCTCACTTATTACCTCTATTCCTCGTCATCCATATCCTGCGGCCGCGTCAGGGCATCAAGATCGTTAACCGTATCCTGGGAAGGCGTTCGTTGTACGTCATCACCGTCTTCTTCATCCAGCAAGCCCTCTTCAATCAGGATGGCTTCCGGGGTTTGAATACCAATGTGGTAAGCAGCAAAACCGGGCAACACCACCTGATCAAGCGCCATACCTAAAATTCTGCCCTGATACGGCGAAACGACATCGCTTTTGGCGTTAGTAATCGGGTCGGTCACGGTGCCCAACACTTCGCCTTTGTTCACGCGCTTGCCCAGGGGGGCGCGGGAAAACAGAATGCCGCTCTGGTTAGCACGCACCCAAACAGACTTGTAATACACCGGTGCACTGCGCTGCCATTTGTTTTGACGACCATACATATTCATTTTTGCCATCAACGTTTCAATAGCACGCGTACCTTCTTCAACAATATCGCCTTGCATCCGCATCGGCTCGCCTGCTTCTACGGTGACCGAAGGAATACCGGCGCGCACCGCCGCAGAACGCAACGAACCGGCATTGCCACGGCTGTTCAGCACTGCAATATTGCCAAAACTTTGTGCCAGCGCCGCAACACTTTCGTTGGATAAATCAGCACGTAACTGGGTCAGGTTGGTGCGGTGAAACGAACCTGTGTGAATATCTACCAACGCATTACACTGGCTGATGATATTGGTAAAAAACGAGTGCGCAATGCGCGAGGCAGAACTGCCACGGGTGTTGCCGGGGAAATAGCGGTTGAGATCGCGACGATCCGGCAGGTAACGGGAATTGCGACGAAAACCCATCAGGTTGACGACCGGCACACCAATCACAGTACCGGTGAGTTTTTCCGGATCCAGTTGATAAAGCACGCGGCGGATCATCTCGATGCCGTTAAGTTCATCGCCGTGCACCGCGCCGGTTAAACATAAGGTCGGGCCGCTTTGGCGACCATTCACTACCAATACGGGCGTCTGCTCGGCAAGACCGGCTACCACCGTATCCGGCGTCCATACCAGACGCGCTGCCGTACCAGGCGCCACTTCAACGCCAAGAATCACTTTTGACTGACCGGTTGCTGAGGATGCCGACGATGCAGCCACCACTTCATTTACAACCGCAACGCTGGAGCTGCTGGATGAGGATTCGCCAGCTTCTTCCGGAGATCGAACCACTTCTTTTAAATCGATGTTTTCTGCTCTGGGAAACGCTGAGGATTCGCTACTGGCAGCAATTTCCGCCGCAACACTGCTGCTGGCTTCGCTGGAAACCGCCACTGAAGAGACAGGCGCACTCACCGCAACAACGGAAGAATGTGCCGCGCTGCTGATCGAAGATACGGCAACGGGTTGCTCCGGTTGATTCAGCGCTTCAGACGGTTCTCGCTGCGGATCCATCTCCTCGGTAGTAGATTCGGCAAGCAGCACCGGCGCTTCCACCACAGCCGCATCGGATGAAGGCGCCTCGGAAGTTTCAGTTGCAAGGTCGTCAGTTGAGGCGTCTGCCGACTGGGCAAACGTCTGCTGCGCCATAAAAGGAAGTGACGCCAGCGTAACCAGCATCAGGTAACGGGAAAATAAAAACTGCATAATAAGAATCAGAACCTGCCTGAATGAACCTGAAGTAAATGTATAACAATCTGCCACTGTCGCAAGCGTCTTTGCTCACCACAGTGACTGCAACCGCAAAAAAGCCGGCATTTTCTCGGAAAATACCGGCCATTTCATATTAATACGCAACCACGACACCCTGCTGAAAACCCGCGATTACGACCCGGCGATGAAAAACCTCAGCAACCGCACTTATAACCGGGCTGTTTTTTCAGCTCAGGCTTCGGCAAGGCTTTTACTGACCACTTCATAAACATCGCGGGAAAGCTCTTCCTGCAAAATGCGTTGCAGCTCGGCTTTCATCAACTGCTGACGGGTTTCGTCGTACTTGCGCCATTTGGTCAGCGGCGTGAGCAAGCGTGCAGCAATTTGCGGGTTTTGTTTGTTGAGGCGAATAATTTCATCCGCCAGGAAACGATAGCCCTGCCCTTGTTGCTGTTCGTCAAGGCGATGGAAATTTACCGCATTGTTATTACAGAACACGCCAATCAAGGCACGAATTTTATTGGGGTTACGGCTATCGAATGCCGGGTGTTTTTGTAATTTCTTAACCTGCGCCAGGGTATCCGGCAAGTTGCAACCGGCCTGAACAGAAAACCATTGGTTAACTACCAAGGGCTCCTGCTGCCAGCGCTGGTAGAAATTATCCAGCGCATTTTCAGCCAGGGTAGCCGCCAGCGGATTATCGGTGTTCACCAGCCGCGTCAATGCTGCCATGGCATCGGTCATATTGCTGGCAGCGCGGTATTGTTCGTAACAGGTTTCAATCCAGCTTTCGTCGTCCAGCAAGCTCAAATAATGCAGCGCTGTATTTTTCAAACTGCGATCGGCAATACCACGGGCATCGGCACGGTAAGCTTGCTGATGATCGTAGCGCTGGTAGATAGATACAAACGCCGATTTGAGCGCATGAGCAATACGGCCTTGCAAGTATTGGCGAGCCTGGTGGATCGCGTCTACATCAATCACTGTGGCCAGCTCACTGATGTAGGCTTCGGTCGGCAAGGTGAGCATGTAAGCCACCATGGCCGGGTCCAGTGTTTCGTCCTGTACCACGCTTTGGAGCGCGTCAATCAATGCCGCAATAGCTTCTTCGGTAGCAGCAGAAACGGTGGCCAGTGACGCTTCCTGCATCAGATCGTGCAATACCCGCAACGCTAATTGCTGGCTTGCTTCCCAACGATTAAAACCGTCACTGTCGCGGCTCATCAAGGTAATAAGATCCTCGCGCTGCCAGGAGTAATGCAATTTCACCGGCGCGGAGAAACCACGCAGCACTGAAGGTACCGGCTTTTCATGCACTTGCTGAAATACAAAAGTCTGCTCGGCTTCGGTCAACTCAAGCACGATAGAGGTATTGTCAGAGGTTTCGGTATCGACCGGGTGATCTTTGAGTCGCAACGGCAAATCACCGGCGGTGCCCAACAAACCGGTTTTTACCGGAATATGGAACGGCTGCTTGTTGGTGTTTTCCGGCGTGGGCGGGCAGCTTTGGCGGAAGGTCAGGCTGTATTCCAGCGCATCTTCATCGTAATGATCGGATACTTCTATACGCGGTGTACCCGCCTGGCTGTACCAGCGTTTGAATTGGCCAAGATCACGACCGGAAACATCCGCCATGGCCTGCACAAAATCGTCGGTAGTTACCGCCTGGCCATCGTGACGATCAAAATACAAATCGCTGCCTTCACGAAATTTTTCCGGGCCTAACAAGGTTGCCAGCATACGCACCAGCTCGGCGCCTTTTTCGTAAATGGTCAGCGTGTAAAAGTTGGATATTTCAATGTAGGACGCGGGTCTGACCGCATGCGCCATAGGACCGCCATCTTCGGCAAATTGCAGCGTGCGCAACAGCGCAACATCTTCAATCCGTTTTACCGTGCGCGAGCCCATATCGGCAGAAAACTCTGCATCGCGGTATACCGTAAAACCTTCTTTCAAACTCAACTGGAACCAGTCGCGACAGGTAACGCGGTTGCCGCTCCAGTTGTGAAAATATTCGTGGGCCACTACCGCTTCTACCCGCTGAAAACCAACATCCGTCGTGGTTTCGGGTTTGGCCAGCACGCAAGAGGTGTTGAAAATATTCAGCCCCTTGTTTTCCATCGCGCCCATATTGAAATCATCTACGGCAACGATCATAAAAATGTCGAGATCGTATTCGCGGCCGTAGACTTCTTCGTCCCAATGCATGGAATTTTTCAGCGAGTCCATGGCATGGTCGCATTTGTCGAGGTCTTTTGCCTCCACATAAATGCGCAAAGTCACATCGCGCCCGGAGCGGGTGACAAAATGGTTTTCAATAAACGACAAATCACCGGCCACCAGTGCAAATAAATATGCCGGTTTTTTAAACGGATCGTGCCATACCGCAAAATGCCGTCCGCCGTCCAACTCGCCCTGCTCTACCAGGTTGCCGTTGGATAGCAGAACCGGATAACGCTGGCGGTCGGCGGTAATGCGCGTGGTAAATTCACTCATTACATCCGGTCGATCCGGGTAGTAGGTAATCTTGCGGAAACCTTCGGCTTCGCATTGGGTGCAATACAAACCGCGAGACTGATACAAACCTTCCAGCGAGGTATTCAGGTGCGGTTTGATGCGGGTAACAATGCGCAAGGTTAGTTGCGATGGCAAACCGGTCAGGGTCAGGCTCTCACCGTCTACCTGATACTCGGCGGCCGTTAATACGCGATCATCCAGCGCGATAGATTCCAGCTCCAACTCACTGCCATGCAGCACCAGCGAATCAACATCAGTCACCGCCTGCGGGTTACGCTGCAAGGTCAACAACGCGGTTACCCGGGTTTGGTCGTCGTGCAGATCAAAAGTCAAATCGGTTTTTAAAACCAAATAGGAAGGCACGGTGTAGTTGGCAAGTAAAATCGGTTGCGGCTGGCTTGCACTGGACATAAGTCTGAGTAAATCCGTAAAAAGTATCGCGAACAGGTCGCGGGAAAACTGTAAAACCGGGCAATGCTATCCGGCGCTTACAACCACTTCAGCGGTTTGGGTTCGTGATGATCGTCGTGATCATCAGTGCCGCAATGGGTGTGCGGCTCCGGTTCTATATAGCCGGTGTGCTGCTCGGGTGGCAAATTTTTATGCTCCCAGGCAATCATCGCCTGCATACACAACTCGCGCTGTTCAGCGGTCAAACGCTTGCCATCCGGCCATTTTCCCAACTCCACGGCCAGCTTCAAACGCTGGTAAATATCCGGCGTCAGGCCGTTCAGCATATCCTGAAAATTCATTGTTTTACCTCGTGCGATTGCGTGGCGTAACGACATACGCCCACAGCATACCGGCAACCAGACCGCCCACGTGTGCAGCGTTGGCTACCGATCCACCAATAAAATAATCCACCAGGCCGGTCATACACACCACCAGCCAAACCAGCATAAATCCAATAATCGCTTTGGGCACCGCATACAGCGGATGCTTGTCAAACCGCTGGCGCACCCAGATAAACCCGACCAGCGCAAAAACTACGCCGGACATACCACCAAACATGGCCGAGCCGCTCCACATATATTGGCTGACGTTGGAAGCAGCGGCAGTGCCCAGCACAAAAGCGACGTAATGCCAGCGCCCCAGGCCAAACTCGAGGCGACGCCCCAAATCCCACAACCAGAGACTGTTGAACAGCAAATGAAAGAAGCCGAAATGCAAAAACGCCGGCGTTACCAGCCGCCAGATTTCACCGGCAAAAATGCCTTCGGAAATCGGCACAAACTCATAACGGCTGAACGACTGAAAGGTAAACCAGGGCAGCCATTCACGACCGGCAGCGGTTTCAACAACCAGGCAGCCGATTACGCTGAGAATAATAAACAACAGCGTCATAGGGGTTTCCCATGGCTGAATGGTGTCGGATCGGCCAGTGGTTACAACCGGCGCTTCTTCGGGCAGCTCAATGCCGCCACCGAGAAATTCGTCAATCATTCGCCCCAGCGGCTCTACCGCTGCCGGGTCTTGCACCGCAACCACTTGCTCACCGCGTTCTTCGGTAATGCGATGATGCAGGCCACGCGCCTGCAAAAAACGACTCAGGGCTGCCAGGTTCTGATCAAGCGGCAGGCGCCGCACTTCTATCCAATTCACGAGCAATATCCTGTTTTCAACAACACATCAGGGATCAACATTTTCCCAGACAAATTTATCCATCGACAAACGCGCCTCACCATCCATGCGGTAAGCCACCAGCCGACCGTATTTGACCGCACTGTAATCCAGACAGGCCAGATTGTGCGTTATGGGTTCCGGCTTGCCCTTGAGCCAGTAATGACCGATAAAAAGCGGTGGTTGGTGCTTGTCATAGTGCACCATTTGCAGGCGGTGGTCAGCAGAAATCGGGGTGCGCGCCAGGGATTCGGGTAAGGGGTCGGGCTGGAACAGCACTTCGCCGTAGGTTTGCGGGTTGGTCGCCCAAAATTTGGTGCGGAAGGAAGATCGACGCAGGCCATCACTGGAAACCATGCTCATACCCTGCGGCATGGGGATATCAATACCGCTGGTCAGTCGCTGTCGGGTGTACCAGGCGTCATTACCCGGCACCACGGAAGCGCAAATAAACGCCTCATCAAAGTGACCATCGCCGTAATTGGCTTGATGATGCTCAATCAAGCGGGGATCCCAGCAGGCATGTACTACCCGGAAGGCACTGAAATTGTCCCGCGCCGGTATTTCCATAAACAAGGGAATTTCTTCAAACCAGCGCAGAAAATACTGCCATTCATCGGAATAGTTGGCGAACTGCTCCAACGTGGCTTCCAACTGACGGGTATTGCGCGGGGTGTGCGGCCGTAAATATTCGCCGTTTTCGTTAATGCGCGCCCAGGTCATGGCATTGAACTCGTGATTACCAATCACGATCATCGCCGAGCGCCGCATCACCATATCGTGCACCAGATGCAGCGCCTCACGCACCCGCGGGCCACGGTCAATGATATCGCCGAGGAAAATAGCAATGCGGCGTGGATGCTGATAAACCCCGAGCTGCTTGCTGTAGCCCAGCTTTTCAAGCAACCGCGCGAGAGTTTCGGCGCACCCGTGAACATCGCCAATAAGGTCGTAACCTTCGACAGGACGTAAAATCAAATCGGAAAATAAAGCTCGAAGTGCAAACATATCAGGAGTTTAGTAGTTGAGTGCCCCATCCCAGTTTTGAACGGCACCGCTCATAAAAGTTATGGTTCAGGGGATGAATCAGCGTCAAACGATGCAGTTTTTTACGAATATGGATTTCATCACCCGCCTCCACGCCCGCGTGACTCTGGCCATCGCAGGTTACCAGCGGCTGGGCGGCGCTATGAGCACCCACCACAATTTTGATAATACTGTCCCCGGATACCACCATCGGCCGGCTGCTCAGTGTATGCGGATTCATCGGCACCAGCACAATGGCATCCAGCTTGGGATGCATAATGGGGCCGCCGCCGCTCAGGGCGTAAGCCGTTGAGCCGGTCGGGGTAGAGACGATCATCCCGTCAGAACGCTGGCTGGTTACAAAATGTTCATCCACATACAGCTCGTATTCGAGCATATGGATAAACTGGCCAGGGTGCAGCACCACATCGTTAAGGGCGTCGCCCGTGGCAACCACTTCCTGGCCGCGCACTACCGCCATATCCAGCAAAAAACGTTGATCAGAGGTGTATTGACCGGAAAGAACTTCGCCCACTTTCTGCTCGATATCTTCCGGGGTAATGTCCGTTAAAAAGCCGAGGCGGCCGCGATTAATGCCCAGCAAAGGCACATTGAAGCGAGCCAAAGCACGGGCGCCACGCAACAAACTGCCGTCGCCACCCACCACAATCACCAAATCGCAAATATTACCCAGCGCTTCCATTTCTACCACCTGATGGGCACTATTGAGCAGTGCCGGGTCAGTCAGCAGCCGGGCGGTTTTATCTTCCAGCACAAAGCGTTTGTCAGCCTTCTGAAGAAAACGAATCAGGCGTTTGATGGAATAGGTCGCACGCTCATTATTGAGGTGACCAATAAGTCCAACCGTGTTGAAATGTGTCATATTTTTTCCATCAGGACACCGCACAAAACCGGCATTATAGCCGCATCAACGACAACATACAGTGGAATAGACCGGCTTGGAAGGGACATGGCTCACGCAACTGCAAATGCTGCAACACCGGGCAACTCGCGATCTCGCCTGGGCAGCGCTCAGCCCGCCACTGCTGGAAAACTTGCCAGAACTGCCTCAACTCCCGGTTCCGGAAAATAAAGAAAGTCTCTGGCAATGGCTGCTGCAGCTGGATCAGACACCGGATGCCCTGCACGAATATCTCGCCCGGCAACCCCATCGCCTCGGGCTTTACTTCGAAGCTTTATGGCAATTTCTTTTAATGCATGCGCCGTTATTTAACGGAGATTGCACGCTGCTTGCGCATAATTTGCCGGTTTATCAGCCGCTGAATAAAGGGCGGCAAACCGCAGGCGCGTTTGATTTTATCCTGCAGCGTGGCGACCACTACCTGCCACTGGAAATTGCGGTGAAATTTTATCTTGGTGTGCCAGCGCGGGAATCTTTTCCCGGCGACTGGCGCGCATGGCCAGGGCCGGACAGCCGCGACAGCGCCGCCGGAAAATTTCAGCATTTGGCACAACACCAACTGCAACTCGGCAACACCGATGCAGGCAGCGCACTACTCCGGCAAACCTGCCCAAGCCTGTCACCCGCCCCGGCACGCTGCATTATTAAAGGCTATTTTTTCTATCCGGCCGAAGGCAATATAGCGCCGCCGCAACACGCCCACGCGCATCATTTACGGGGGCAATGGTGGTATGCCGAACATTTTTTACGCGCAGCGCCTGACAGTCGTTTTATATTTTTACCAAAAGCGCACTGGCTGGCACCGGCCACAGCAGCCGCCACAGAAACACAAAACAAAGTTGATTTATGGCGAGGGTTGGTTGACGCGGAACAACATCACTTTCCGGTGATGCTGGCAGAAATGCAGCCTTCAAATGACCGCTGGTATGAATACAAAAGGCATTGTCTGGTGCCCGATCACTGGCCGGGCACCGCCCCTTGCTGACCACCGCTGCAAGCTGACGCAGCTGAAAAGATAGCCTCGGGCAATGCCTGGGAAAAACCCCGCCGACCTTGCAGCCCGCCGGAATGCACAACCACCACCCGGGTGCCGCGCCGCCAATATCCGGCTTGCGCCAGACTGGAGATAGCAAAAAATAATTTCAGGGTGTACACCGGGTCCAGCAAAATTTCATGCTGCGCTTCGAAATCCTGTTGAAACTTTTGTAACGTCGCCGGCAGTTTTCGCGCATAACCACCACCATGAAAACCGCTCACCAACCGCCAACGACCAGCTTGCAGCAAATGCCGGGCGCCGAGCTGCTGGCGGTAGAGCCGTTCAATATCCGCACTCATACTGCCCTGCCCTTTAAGCACCGAAATGCCACCGGCAATTTTTCCGGCCGGCAAACCCGCTGCCAGCCCGGCGAGCGTAGTGCCGGTGGCAGTGGCCACCCACACCTGGTCATAATGCCCCTGCAACTGCTGCTCAATAGCCTGACCAATGGCCATTGCACCGCGAGCACCATCACTATTGGCACCGCCTTCCGGTATCAGCCATACATCCCCGTAACGCCCGGCGAGCCACGACTGAAAAGCAGTTTGCTGATCCGCTTGCCGTGTTAACTGGCGATAGGTTTCCCGCGCAACAAAACACAGCCTCATGCCCATGGCTTCAACATCGCGCAAGGTATCGCTTAACACGGCTGGCCGGTCACCACGAATAACGCCCAGGGTTTTTAACCCGGACGCCTGACCCACTGCCGCCAAGGCGTATAAATGATTCGACCAGGCACCACCAAAGCTGGCAATTTGCCGAACACCGGCAGCCTTTGCCCGCTGTAAATTCCAGAACAGTTTATAAAATTTGTTGCCGCTCATTCGTTGATCAATCAAATCATCGCGGCGAACCATTAACTCAACGCCAACACGCGCCAGCGCGGGCAAAACCACAGGTTGCATAGGCACCGCAGCAGCGCGTTGCTGCAATAAAGCGAGCAGCTCTGTTTCGTCACAAGAATTCAACCCAATAACTCCCGACTCTATTTATCCGTGGCAGATGGTGGCACGGGGCTGATGCAACTCACAACGGTCGCTTTCACCCAGGATAAAATCAACCGGAACCTCAGTGCGCAAAATCGTTTGGCCACAAAAATGCCCCTGGGCATCGCGGTGCTGACAACAAGGCTGCTGATAATGCCCCAGCCAGGCGCGATACACAGTTTCATTAACGCCGGCAAAGCGCGACACCAGCTGCTGGGGGTTATCCAGTAATAACGGAAGGTCTGCCAGCGCCAGCTCAATAGTGCCAACCCCGGGCTGAATGGAAACAAAGCGCAAACCGGCTTGCTGTAAACGCGGTAAAAGATAATCGCCCCCCTGCTCCAGCAAGCGGGCATTTTCATCGCGCATGTGCGCAATTTCATCGTTAAGATTATTTTCCTGCTGCTGCCGGTAGAACAACTCCATCTCGCGATGATCCAGCCGCTCTTGCAGCACCTGCAGCGCTGCGCTTTGGTGGGCTATCTCATCGTGGTTTTCCGGCACCTCAGCATTATTTACCAGTGCTTGCGCCGCATCCTGTTGTTCGCCAAAGCGCTGCTCAAGCAATTCGAAACGCGAAGCAGCCTCTTGCAATTGCTGATTCAACAATTGGTTTTGCTGTTGCAATGCTTGCAGTTGCGAGGCGTTTTCAGCAATGACCTGTTGATGCTCCGCAAGTCGCTGCTGATGTTGTTGCTGCCGCAGACGAAGCACATTTTTATGCTCATTGGTGAGGGTTGCGATACGCAGCCGCTGCTCGCGGATTACCCGTGCCAGACGGATACGAAAGGCCCGAAAATAACTCTCTTTAACAGATTGCCGCCAGGCCTGCTGTGCATCGTCGGAAACTGCCACCGGCTCCTCGTCTTCCGGCTCCGTGAGAGCGCGAAAAACAAAACCGGGAGTATTCGCCGCAACCCGTTTGCGCAACAGCGCAAAGCTGTTGTTGCCGGGCTCCATGTGCGGGTCCCACAAATTATTGCGCTGCCATTCAATAGGGCATTGGCTGAAGCACGCCAGGCGAATCGGCCCTGCGCCAAGATCCGGCCCTTTGGCCGCCTGTTCAACCAGACGAAATAAAGGCACATTCCAACGGCGGCTCACCATGCCATCGGCATCAACCTCAAGCACAAAGAATACGGCAGCAGTAATGTGAAGACGGGAATCAACGCGGACGAAAACAGCTTTGGCGAGACGACCTGCATACTCGTTGACCGGAATAAAACCATCGAGAATGGCTTCAAATTCCGGCCACAACAGGTCGCGAACAATGGTATCCCCCTCCCATAGAAAAACCGCATCCAACTGCTCGGAGGAAAACGTCTGCATGGTACATCCTTACCCTGAAAAACCGGTGTTAGCGTGGTGTGACGCAATACCTGAAATTATGAGAGCAAGTCAAACAAACTGCCGTGATCAAATCGGCAATTTAGCAGCAAGTAACGGGAGGGTCAGTCTGAAAATGCAGTAAGAAAGGAGGCTGTCAGAGGGTAAAGCTAACGGCGTAATGCCTTCAAATGTTGCAAGTGTTCAAAAAGTGAAACAAAACCGGGCAAAACACCCTGCCCGGTTAAACCTCGGAATAATCCTCGGTCAGTTCATCATCGGCTTCGTCGTAGCCGGTTGCGAGTAGTTCTTCAATGTAGTCCTGCATAACAGGGGTCCTCATGGTAATTAAATAAAAAGTAAATACGGCTTATGTTATTGCTTGAATGCCTTCGCTGTAGCCGCGGGTATAAAGACAGCGAAAGAACGAAAGGATTCCCTTCCTGCCGGGTTTTCCTTTCCCGCCAGCCGTCCAGTGCTTAAATACTAAGCAAAAACTATGACAATTTTGTTGCGAGCACGGCAGGAATTTCGAAACTAAAGGAAAACCAGGGAAGATTGCAAGCAGAAAATGGCGGAGAGACGAATTTTGCGGCAAAAAAATAAAAAACCCCCAACCGAAGTTGGGGGCTTCTATTAAGTGGCGGACCGGACGGGGCTCGAACCCGCGACCTCCGGCGTGACAGGCCGGCATTCTAACCAACTGAACTACCGGTCCGCATTACTCAACAAACTCCACATAAAAAATGTGGTGGGCGGTACAAGACTCGAACTTGTGACCCATGCCTTGTAAGGGCATTGCTCTACCAACTGAGCTAACCGCCCGTCGAGTGGTGCGCATTCTACCGATTTCAAAAACCTTGTCAAACCTTTTTCGGCAATCTTTTTAAAAAAACTAACATATTGTTTTTTAAAGGCTTTTTGATGATCAAATCGACCGTGTTTTGCACATCACGACGAACTTTTGAGCGCATTCGCAACGCGAGCTACAATGCGCACCTGTTTGAATATTTCCATTTTTCGGAGCTTCCTGTGCTGCTTGCGCTATTCACCTCTGCCCGTCACTCACCCGGCCACCCTGCTCGGGCGTTAATGCGTCGCTTTATAAGCATGAAGGCGCTGCTGGCCGTACTGGTCTTATGCTCGCACCCGGCGCTGGCAGACACCGCAACAGAGGATGACGCCCCTACCCGCTATGTGCTGTGGATCATCATCAGTTTATTACTCGCACTGCAAAGCCTGCTGATCATGGGGCTACAACGCAGCCGGGTGAACAACAACCGCACCCGCGAAGCGCTGCGAGAATCGCATAAAGAACTGGAGCAGCGTATTCAGGAGCGCACCGCCAGCTTGGAAAGCAGCAACCACCGGCTGGCCGAGGAAATCGCCAACCACGAGAAAACTGTGGATCTGCTGCGCAATACCAAGGCCTATTTGTACAGCATCCTCAATGCCATGCCCTCGGTGATCATCGGCGTAGAAAACACCGGCAAGGTCACCCACTGGAACCGCGAGGCAGAACTCAACACCGGCGTTACTGCCCGGCAAGCCATGGGGCAGTCCATTTGCCAGCTTTACCCGGAAAGCCTCATCACCCCGTTACTGATTCAGCAAACGCTGGCGTCGGGCCGCCTTTGGCGCAAGGAAAACGTGCGTGAAGGCTTTGGCAGCGAAGCACGCTACACCGACATGACCATTTACCCGCTACCAGTGGCAGAAGGCACCGGCGCGGTGATACGGCTGGATGACGTAACCGCCAAAGTCAAAATTGAGCACATGATTATTCAAAATGAAAAAATGCTGTCGCTCGGCGAACTGGCAGCGGGTATCGCTCATGAGATCAACAACCCGCTCGGCACCATCTTGCAAAACCTGCAAAACGTCACCCGCCGCTTGCGCCCCGGCTTTGAGCGCAACCGCCAACTGGCAGATACCTTAGGGCTGGATCTGGAAGTGCTGCAAACCTATCTGGAAAAACGCGGCATCAAGCAATTCCTTGACGACATTAAACAGGCCGGCGAACGCTCGGCGCACATCGTGAAAAACATGCTGGAATTTTCCCACGCCAGCCAGCGGGTGGCAGGCCTTATTGATTTGAACAACGTGATTGACCACAGCATCGAGCTGGGCATCAGCAGTAGCAGCTCGAAAAAGCAGGCGCTTACCGTTATAAAAGAAATCGCACCAGACCTGCCCAAGGTGTTCGGCAGCAGCGCCGAGTTGCAGCAAGTACTGCTCAACCTGATCAGCAACGCCCGCCATGCAATGACCGAAGCGGCAGCCAGCATGCCTGAAGCGCCCAAACTGGTCGTACGCGCCTACCCCGACGAGCACGAGGTGATAATAGAAGTAGAAGACAACGGCCCAGGCATGTCCGACGAGATCAAAAAGCACATCTTCGAGCCGTTCTACACCACCAAAGATGTCGGCAAAGGCACCGGGCTGGGCTTGTCGGTGTCCTGGTTTATCATTTCTGAACACCATAAAGGCAAAATCAGCGTGGAAAGCAGCCCCGGTAAAGGCGCCCTGTTCAGTATCAGCCTGCCGATCCCACGGGAATAACCCGGCGCGACCATCCGCAGAAAACACCCGCCGCCGGGATTACGTTATCATTGGCGGTTTTGAAGCCGGGTCACACACTCAACCCGACACCGGCCTGTCTTATACATCGATTTGAAGTTGTTACTACATGTCAAATACTACGTTAGATACCAGCCTTTACCCGCAACAACTCCAGCAAAAAATCCAGCTGCTACGCGAGGACTTTTCTGCTTTTGCCCTGCCCGATATCGAAGTATTTGAATCGCCGGTAAGCCACTTCCGCATGCGTGCAGAGTTTCGTATGTGGCACAAAGGCGACATCGTTAACTACGTGATGTTCGCCAATGACAAAGCCAAGACGCCTTACGACGTAACCGACTTCCCCATCGGCTCGCAGTTGCTCAATGAAAAAATGACCTTGCTGCGCGATGCACTGAACAACAGCGAGATTCTGCGCAAGAAAATTTACCAGGTAGAATTTCTCACCACACAAAGTGGCGAAGCCATGGTAACGCTGGTTTACCACAAACAACTGGATGACAACTGGCTTGCCACGGCACAAGCACTCAGCCAGGAAATTGGTTTGCTGATTATTGGCCGCAGCCGTGGGCAAAAAGTGGCGGCGTCTCGCGATTACGTAGTAGAAACCATGCAGGTGGCTGGCAAAACCTGGCAGTACCAGCAAATTGAATCCGGCTTTACCCAACCCAATGCGGTTGTGTGCGAAAAAATGCTCAACTGGGCGGTAAACCACAGCCGCGACCACGGCGGCGACTTGCTGGAATTGTATTGCGGCAACGGCAACTTCACCCTGCCCTTGTCTACCAATTTCAATAAAGTGATGGCCACCGAGTTATCCAAGCCCTCAGTGAATTCCGCGCTGTTTAATATTGAATTGAACAAGGTGGAGAACATCGCCATTGGCCGCATGTCGAGCGAAGAGTTTGTGCAAGCACTGGACAAAGTACGCGCCTTCAACCGCCTCGCCCACGTCAACCTGGACGACTACAATTTCAGTACTATTTTTGTAGACCCGCCCCGCGCCGGTATGGACCCTTACACCACATCGGTAACCCAGCGTTTTGACAATATTATCTACATCTCCTGCAACCCGACCACTCTCAAAGCCAACCTGGAAACCATCACCCAAACCCACGATATAAGTGCTTTCGCGGTGTTTGATCAGTTTCCTTATACGCACCATTTGGAGTGTGGAGTTATTTTGAAAAAGCGGAAGGTCTGATATCTATCAAGTCACACACTATTAACCAACCTCAACTTTGGGGTTGGTTAGTAAGCATTCCGTCCGTCTGAGCCAATTTGAGACCTGCTAACAGATTGAGCCTGGCCCCATCAGGCTTTGTATTCCCATTCTCAAATAACCGACCCCGTAACAAGCGAATCAAAATCTGCGTATTTATACAGTGCATTAAAACTCCCACCCAAACCTTGCTCGTTTATCTACTCATAAATGCACGTTATCCATCTTGCTTTCTATAAAAACCACTTTATAGTCAGCAACTTGCCTGTTTGGATAAGAATGATAACGAGCACCGCCAGGCAGTAAAACGCGCATGCGCGTTATCAAGATACTATGTAGCCTGAGCTAGAGCCCCCCCTAGCCAAGCGTCTAAATAAGGTTAAAATCAAATTGGCATCATCGTCTAACGGTAAGACATCGGTTACTAAAAGTTCTTATTTAAAGCCGGAAATGCAGGTTCGAATCCTGACAATGCCACCACTATAGGCTCTGTATGTCCGAAACAACATATTTAAAAGTATTCCTGGATGACATAGGACATAGCGTTCACTGCATGAACACGATCGCAGTTTCTCTCTCGCAATTAACACAAGAAACTGCCCCTCCAAAAGAGTTGAATATTTCTTGGAAGCCCGGAAATGTTACTAGCTCAAGCATTAATGCTAGGCGGTTTGCAATAAAATCTTCGATTGTTTACTCAGTCGAAAGCTTTTTCGAATATCTATCAAAGATAAGCAAAGATAACTTTTGGTTAGGGACTGGAAAAAACTTTAATGAGTCACCCAAACAAAATATTTCGAAAGCGGATAGAGCTTCAGACTTCTTAACAGGGATTCCAAATGTTGAAAAAGAATGGATAATTTTGACGGAGCTACTCTGTCACTGGCGAAATAAAGTAGTTCATGCAAACTCATCAAATGCTTGTATCTCGAAATCATCTAAACAGTATTTGGCCGAAAGATCACAACAAATATTCGATGATTTTCATCATTTTGATATAAATCTTGCCTTGGATAACTTCGAAAAAAATAAATATACACTAAAAGATGTTACGACCTTAATTACAATGCTTATAAGATGTGCTAGGGCAGTCGACGCATACTTTATATCAACAGCTAAATCTCAGAGCGATGCCTCTATTTATGAGGCAATACTAAATAACAATTCTTTCCAAATCATTGGAAAACAGCAGGAAGGTGGTAAGCGATATCGTCAATCTATTAAGTGGGTCGAATTGAATTATGGTTTTTTAGGCAGGGATACAATTGAACGTGTTATTAAAGCTACATAACAAATCAATCAACTTCGCGCCTTCGGCGCCGGACGCAGCAAAACTGCTGCCCGTTATTGAGGCGTTATGAATGTTTAGCGGTTTAACGCAACGTTCAGGAAAGTTAGTGCCAAATGCACTTTTGAAATTTATCGTAACTCTCAATAGGAAACCGGGTCGTCGCCGCATGACCGGTAACGATACGGGAACATGCACTTTCGGAATTTGCCCATGAATACATCGTCGTTACAGCAGATTGGCCGGCACGTCATGCCAGGCGTGCCCTTGGCCACATGCGATATCGGCTTCCTGTTCGGCACCCGCCACGGGGTGGAGGAGTTTTGCGACGAAGCCTACGGTCTGTGGCGTCGGGGCATGTTCGCCAAGCTGCTCATTTCCGGTGGCGCCACCGCGGGCCAGGCCGAGACCGAGGCCTACATCATCGGCGCCCGGCTGCGTCAGCTCGGCATGCCGGCCTCTGCCATGATCCTGGAGCACGCCGCGACCAATACCGGAGAAAACGTCATCCTCGGGCTGGCGAAATTGCGCGAATCGGTCAGCCCGTCGTCCATCGGCAGTGTCCTGGCGATCGGCAAGATTTGCTCGACCCGGCGCTACGCCATGACGCTCGAAAAGCATTGGCCAGGGCTGCGCCTGTCCTGCTGGGGTGTCAATTACTTCGGGGTCTCTACGGACAACTGGTTCACCCATGACGAGTTTCGCCGGCGGGTGATCGATGAATTCATCAAGATTCCGCACTACCTGGAGCGCGGTTTTCTGTGCGACCTGCCCGGATTTCCACCGTATCCGGCTCTGGCCGATTGCCATGCACTGCTGAATGCGGCCGAACGGGAAATGCTCCAGCACCATCCGCTCGCGGCCTTCGCAGCCAGCCACGGCCCTGCCTGACCAGCGGCCAGCGCCATCCCGATAACCCTGAACTTCATGCTCTGACTCTTGATGAGGAAATTACACGTGAGACCGAAGGTTGGACTTCCCTGCCAGGCTAACGACAAACTCGCATTGTGCCAACTTGAGACCAGCAAACAGATTGAGTCTGACCCCATCAGGCTTTGTATTTCTATCTTCAAATAACCGACTCCGTAACAAGCGAATCAAAAACTGCATGTTTACACAGTGTATTAAAACTCCCGCCTAATCCCTGCACGTTTATCTCCCCATAAAAGCACGTTATCCATATTGCTTTCTACAAAAACCACTTTATAGTCAACAACTTGCCTGGTTGAACAAGAATGATAACGAGCAACGCCAAACAGGATAACGTGCATACACGTTTTTCGCCCAATGCTGGGTTAGGAAAAGGGTTAAAGCACAGGCCATTCAAATAGTCAGGCTTTGCTTTTAAAATAATTTTAAGGGCTGATAACGCGCATGCGCGTTATCAAGATGTTAGGCCGGAGCAGTGTTCATGAACTCACTCAAAAAGTTAATTGAAAATCCGATATCGGCTTTTATAGGCTCTATGATAGCTGTGGCGATGTCTATCTTAAGTTTAGTCTTTGCGCATCAGGCACATCAACTCAGTGTTTTAGAGTTCAAACAAGAGAGATACTTGATCTTAAAAGGCACCTTTAAAGATGAAGGAAAAAGCGTATATGTTGCTTCAGCTAGTAACGAAAGCTATTTTCTCAAAGGTGAAGTTTTCTTTCCGCCTTTAATTCATGAGTATTCAGCTCCGATCGATTCATCAGGTAAGTTTTGGCACATGGGGTCTGTTATGCACGAGTTACAAGAGCTTACGTTGAAGCATGTCCAACCAGAGAGCGGGGTCGTAAAATTTAGCAATGGCGACATACCTATTATTATAAAGTCATATTATGCCTCTAAAGGGGAAGCATACACCGATGTATCGCTCTATATGTTAGGTATGGAGGTTTTTATAGAGGACAAAGAATATTCTAGGCCACGAATAACACTTAATAGTCTTAGCTTTGTTCAAAGACTTGACCCGAATATTCCAATCAACCAAGCTCAGTTAAATGATTTCGTGAACAATAAAGGTAATTGGTATTTACCTACCAATCAGCCGTAAAATGCCTAACAAGCGACTATGGTAAAAAATCAATACCTGCAACGCAAATTTAGTTACTTGCCACTCGCAATTATCGCGCACCATTGCATTCAATATGGCCATTATCTTTCGCATGCAGGCGGTAAGCGCGACTTTATTGTGCTTACCCTGCGCGACTAGGTTTTGGTAAAAGGCTTTAATGACTTTGTTGCACTGAATGGCGCTTAGCATGGCCATATACAGCACGGTTCGAATTGGTGCTCGGCCACCGTTGATACGACACCTGCTTTTCATTGCTCCACTGTCCCGATTGAATGGTGCCAAACCACACATTGCGCTGATTTTACGGCTGGATAGATTGTCCAGTTCAGACAGCTCACCCAGCAGGGTAAAGATCACGCCATCGCCAATGCCAGGTATAGAGTTAAGGATTTCATGGGGGCATTGCCATTCGCTCACCTCTGCAACCGCTTTGCCCTGCAGCTGTTAACCCATTCGATTTCTTTATTGAGCACTTTGATAAATCGTGTATGATTTCTAGCGCTTTTTGCTGGCGATTGAGTTCTTGCACTCGGCACTAATTCAGCTGGCGCTTGCGGGCCAATAAATCCCTGTTATAACGAACTTTTTTAGAGTTTAAAGGGCGAATCTCTGGCCTGAGTACTGCACCAAATTGAGTAATCAGGTGCGCATCCAGTTTATCGGTTTTGGCTTTCAGATTTTGTGCATTGGCAAACTGACGCACTTGAACAGGTTGCACCACAATCACCGGCCACTCGCTTCAACCAAAACTTCCATCTGTTGCCTCGACCAGAATGCGGGTGAGTTTTTAGAAAGCGAGCATTTTGGCCAAAGCCTTTATGCCTTCGCTGTTGTTAGGAAATTGATGATAAATATCGACCTCGTAAATGCAGAGGTCTAGCGTACTTTTGCCAATGTCGATACCGACATGGGGCTCACTGCGATTAATGCTGGCGTTGGTAGTTGTTTTCATAACGCACCCTTGCTACATTCGGGTGGTGCTGCCCAGGCTCGAAGCCCATTCGACTGTTCGAGTTAAAAGTAGAGTCAGCAAGGCGCCCATGCTTGTTAACGGGATAACCTGATTTCCCATTCTTTAATCGGGCTACCTTATTGAATACTCCTTGGCGCAGGTATGGGCTTCACCTTATCGCTTTTGGCAGTTGAGGTAAAACTGCTGAAAATCGATCATACGAGGCAATCAAACGGGTGGTTTTTAAATTGCATTTTTGCCATTCTGCTTCGCTCCATTTTATGGAAAAAATGCAATTTAAGAAGCACAGCTTATCGCGGTGCTAAATATCTTGTCCGAGTAAGGAGAAAAAATGAGTCAATTGGAAGAAACACAAGAATCACTATCCCGGATGCAGGCATTTGACCCGAAAAGTCTTGCCAGAGAGGAAGAGCTGGGAAGAAATTTTGATTTCTCTGCTATCGTGGCTCCAGCCTCAAAACTAATCAGACTCTATAATCAGCTAGGCCTTTCGACGCTGGATGATTTCCCAGAGAAAATACTTTCTGAAATCAAACAGCAAGCCGATGCTGATTTTAATAGGTTTCAGCAGGTTTTAGATTTTGACCCAACCACCGTACAAAACCAAAACCCTACCCAGCCAAGAGATCAATTAATCCAACAAGTTACCAACGCATACGCTCCCGCATTTCAAAAATTATTCCCATTTATATCATATGGAACAAGCAAATCTGTTGATTTTCAGAGAATGGAAAATGAAGCTCGGGCAATGCTTCAAAACGTAAAAGACGAAGCTTTAGAAATAACTGAGCAGTTAACTGAACATCAAGAACAAGCACAAAATGTTCTTGCAGATGTTAGAAGAGTTGCAGCAGAGCAAGGTGTTTCACAGCAGGCAATTTATTTTAAAGATGAAGCAGATGTGCATGAGGAACTAGCAGAAACATGGCGCAGCCGAACTACTAAATTGGCTTGGGGTTTGGGAGCCTATGCATTTTTAAGTATATTTTTTCATAAATGGTCATGGCTGCAACCCGAAGGTACTATTCAATCTATACAGCTTGTAACAAGTAAAGTACTGATTTTTTTTGTTATATCTTATATGCTATTTCTTTCGGCTAAAAACTTTCTATCTCATAAGCATAGCGCCATTGTTAATAAACATAGGCAAAATGCACTAATGACCTATACAGCCATAACCAATTCGGCTGTTTCTGAAGAAAGTAAGGATATTGTTCTTAGCCATGCGGCAGCTTGTATTTTTTCACCGCAAGACACCGGTTTTATTAAATCTGACTCCCAACAATCAAATACCACAAGGTCAGTTGTTGAGTTAATTCCGAAAGCAGCAATAAAGTTGGATTAACAGCAATGTTTAACACGGTACTCAACGGGACGCAGACTACGCTGCGCTCCCGTTACCACGACGTTAGCCGGCCGAATTACCCAGCAACTGTAGACACTCTGTATAGTTAGAGAGCCTACTTTTACCGCGCATTAGCATTCAGATGAATTCAAACTTACAAAAAAGGCAATAGTTAGATGCTACACAACTTAAGCTTTGATGAAATACTTCGCTAATAATTGGTAATTTCCAAAATCCATCCTACCCCTTCAACACCATCGGCAACCCCGCCACCGTAAAAACAACACGATCACATTGGCTGGCTAATGCCTGGTGCAGAAAGCCGGCTTCATCGACGAAGGTGCGGCTTAGTGCGCCCATTGGTATTACTCCCTGCCCGACTTCATTGCTGATAAATATAATTTCACCCGGTAATGATTTCACTACCGCCAATAAAGCTTCTTTTTGTTGCTGCCAAAAAATGAGGGCTTTTGATAAGTCTTCGTCTACCAGCAAACATCGGGTTAGCCAGAGTGTCAGGCAGTCCACCAGAATTATGTTGTTGTCGTTAGCGATGGATTTTAGTGTTGCTGCCAGGTTCGCGTCGGCTTCTACCAGTGTCCAGCGTTCGTCGCGGCCGACCGTCGCTTAGAGTGTCACAAGATAAACAGCTAGCCTGCTATCAATAACAGTAACGTGGCATACACGCCAGCGCCAACAGCGAATGGCATGAACCGGCTCTGGCGATCTCCCGGCAATTCTTCTTTCAGCACATTGAGAATAATACCGCCGGCCAGAAATGCGAATAGAAGACTGGTTGTTGCTTCGCTAACTTTAACAAACTGGCCAATACCCCAGCCCCACAGAACCGCTGCAGACAGTATCCAGCGACCGTGGTGCAGATAGGCACTGCGTTGAAGTTTGATTAGCCCATTGTCATTTACTAAAAAATGAAAGCCCATAGCCAGTACAAACAAGCTCAACTCAAAAATTTCACCTTCGCGGTAAACAAGCAGGTAGCCTATCAACGAGTTGTAGAGCGCGAACGAAACAATGTGTAACCAAAATACGCCAAGGCCAGCGGCCTTATCGGGTTCTTCGTTTTTTTGATTCTGAGCGCCCCGGGAATGTTTTACACAACGCTCAAGGCCGTAAAAAGCGGTTAGCCCTACGAGAGCAACCAGGTACGCATGGTATTCAAGGTAAGCCAGCATGCCATGATCACTGATGGCTTCCTGAGCTTCTACCAATTCGGGAAAAATAAGAATAAAAACGTAAGCGACAGAAACACCGCCCGCAAATGACAAGGCGCCACTGCGGGGGATATCCTTCAATTGCAGCAATTTGGCAGCATTGGCATGAACAAGGGCAAGCGCAACAACCAATATCAGTTGCGATATCATAGGGTCCTCATTTTTCGGGCAACATTAAATCAGAGGTGTTAACAAAATGACGGATGCTTCCACATCATGCTGATCCTTGCCGCCTTGGGCGACACACCTCGATGGCGGATTAATAAAAACCATAGTTGATATAGCGCCTGCCGTCATACGCAAAAAGTAAAGAATACAAGCTGTTAGCACAGCAAATAAGAAGTGACAGGTGTGGATGTTTTCTGGAATCTGCTCTGGTTTTCCTGCTGAAATTGTTAAGTATTGCTTTACCCTTTCAACACCATCGGCAACCCAGCCACGGTAAAAACAACGCGATCACATTGGCTGGCTAATGCCTGGTGCAGAAAGCCGGCTTCGTCTACGAATGTGCGGCTTAGTGCGCCCATCGGTATTACGCCCTGCCCGACTTCATTGCTGATAAATAGAATTTCGCCGGGTAATGATTTCACTGCTGCTAATAAAGCTTCTTTTTGTTGTTGCCAAAAAATGAGGGCTTTTGACAAGTCTTCATCTAGCAATAAACACCGGGTTAGCCAGAGTGTCAGGCAATCCACCAGAATTATCGTGTTGTCGTTGGCGATGGATTTTAGTGTTGTCGCCAGATCTGCATCGGCTTCTACCAGCGTCCAACGTTCGTCGCGTTCAGCTTTGTGGCGGGCGATGCGTGTTTGCATTTCGTTGTCGGCGGCGCTGTTATCGCAGGTGGCGAGGTAAATAAGTTGTGTGTCCTGCCCGCGTTCTTTTCGGGCATCCGCCAGTTGTACAGCGGTGGTTTGCGCCAGTGCGCTTTTGCCGGAGCGGGCGCCGCCGAGAATCAGTTGTTTCATTGCCAGTTTCCTGCATTTCTTCACAGTTAAGACCGCCAGAAGCAGCAATACTGCTCGCAGATCCGGGAGACGGCGGATAATATCGCCGATTGTCAGTATTGCAAACACAGCCAATAACCATAACAGTCAACGCCAGCAGGATTATTCATGCCGGACAGGTTCGATCAGCAATCGTTAAATGCCTTCTATCAGCAGGAATCCCGGCGGGTTCTTGCCACGCTTATTCGCCTGCTCGGCGACTTTGACCTCGCCGAAGATGCCATGCAGGAGGCTTTTACCGCCGCCTGGCACCAATGGCCGCAAGCCGGCATTCCGGCCAACCCCTATTCCTGGCTGGTGTCTACCGGTCGCTTTAAAGCGATTGATCTATTGCGCAAGCGCTCCCGCTTGCAAGCACGCGAAACCGCCTGGCTGGAACAGCAGGAACTGTTGAGCGATGCAGAAAATTTTGCGGAACCCACCGGTTTTATTGAAGACGACCGCCTGCGGCTGATCTTTACCTGCTGCCACCCGGCGCTGTCCAAAGAGGCGCGTGTCGCACTCACCTTGCGCGAAGTTTGCGGCCTGACCACCGAAGCGATTGCCAGAACGTTTTTGGTGACGCCTTCCACTCTGGCGCAACGCATTGTGCGAGCGCGGCAGAAAATTCGCACCGCCAATATCCCTTATGAAATCCCCGACCAGACGATTTTTGCCGAGCGTTTGCAGTCGGTGCTGCAAGTTATTTATCTGGTATTTAACGAAGGCTATTCCTCGCTTTTGCCCGCTGCAGCAGGCACTCCCGACCTTGCCAGCGAAGCGATTCGACTAACCCGTTTACTCCATGAATTACACACGGATGATGAAATCAATGGCTTGCTGGCGCTGATGTTATTGCAGGAATCCCGACGCGCTACCCGCGTCACTGAAAATGGTGATCTGATATTGCTGGAAGATCAGGATCGCAGCCTGTGGAACGCCGAACTGATTGGCGAAGGCGTGAGCCGTGTTCAAGAGGCATGGGCTGCCGGAAACCCCGGTTTTTACAGCCTGCAAGCCGCTATCGCCGCACTACATGCCGAAGCCGCCAGCGCACAGGATACCGACTGGCACGAAATCAGCGGTATCTATACCTTGTTGCTGAATCGTTATCCGTCGCCGGTTATTGCTTTGAATCGCGCCATCGCCGTGGCGATGCACGAGGGCGCACAAGCGGGAATTGACCTGATTACGCCGCTGATTGAACGTGAATTGGCCAACTATCATTACGCCTATGCGGCACGGGCAAAACTCTACCGACAGTGCGGTAATACCGATGCCGCCAAAGCCGATTATGGTAAAGCACTGAATTTAAGTGACCGGGAGGCGGAAAAAGCGTTTTTACAGGCGCAGTTACGCGCCTTGTAACACACACCTGACGACCCGGCACAAACGGACAGAATGGCGCACACCCTGTGTCAGATAATAATTTTTCAACATCCTGTCGATTTCGGCGGTCTGCCATCGACTATCTGGAAAGCGTCTCATGAACCATTAAAAAATTTTGAGACAGCTTCCAGCCAGCTATCGTTAAGGAAACCCTTATGAAATACCTTTGCCTTGTCTACGCCAATGAAAATGAACTCCACAGTTTGCCGGACAGTCCACAAGACAGTGAGTGCATGGCTTACGCCACCGCTTTGCATGAATCCGGCGTTCTGGTAGCCGGAGAAGCCCTGGAGCCGGTCAGAACGGCGACCACAGTAAGAGTACGCAACAACGAACTGCTGATTACAGACGGCCCCTTTGCCGAAACCAAAGAGCAACTCGCCGGTTTCTATTTGATTGAGGCAAAAGACCTTAACCACGCCATTCGTAAAGCCGCTGGCATTCCGCCAGCGCGGGTGGGCAGCATTGAAATTCGCCCGGTTCGGGAACTGCAAACAGATTAATTTTTCGGTGTTGTCGATTTCTTAATTTCTGCATCGACTATTAACTGGAACTGATCGGAACAGTGAATTTCAGGTCAGGCTGCCATTTGGCCGCCCTCCGTTTTCAATGTGTTGACACTTGTTAATCTGTGAAGGAGTAACGCGATGAAGATTTACCCGTACTTGAATTTCGATGGTAATTGTCAGGAGGCTTTCGAGTTTTATGCCAAAGTATTTGGTGGCAAGATTCTGGGAATACAGAAATACGGCGATGCGCCCCCCGGCGATGAGATCAACCCGGCCTGGCACGACCGGGTAATGCATGCGCAAATGTCGATTGGTGATGCCATGCTGATGGCTTCTGACACGCCACCGGACTGGTTTGATAAACCGCAAGGTATTTACGTGTTCATCCAAATAGATGAGGTGGCTGATGCCGAGCGTATTTTTGAACAGCTGAGCGAAGGCGGTGAAATCCATATGCCAATGCAAGAGCAGTTCTGGGCAAAACGTTTTGGCATGTTACAGGATAAATACGGCACACCCTGGATGATCAGCGGCGCGGTAAACCAGTGCCAGTAAACATTCACAGCAAGGAGATAATGATGACCGATACTCTTACCGTAACCGCCACCATCAAAGCGCCTTCCGCTCAGGTATGGCAGGCGTTTAATGACCCGCAAGCCATTCAACAATGGAACCAGGCATCACCCGACTGGCACTGCCCTGCGTCAGAAAATGACCTGCGTATTGGTGGTCGCTTCAAACACACCATGGCCGCCAGAGATGGCAGTTTCAGTTTCGATTTCAGCGGTATTTACACCAGGGTAGACACCGAAAAACACCTGGCTTACAGCATGGACGATGGCCGCACCGCCGTTGTGCATTTTATACAAACCACCCCGGACACCACCCGCATTGTTACCGAATTCCAGGCGGAGAATGAACACTCCCTCGAAGAACAGCAACAGGGTTGGCAGGCGATTCTCGACAGTTTTAAAAATTACGTAGAACACAGCGGCGAACAAAAAACGGACGCACACCTGAACCGGAATGACATTAAAAATTTTATTACGAAATTCAATGAGGGCTTTGCCCGTAATGACCTGAATTTTCTGGTTGATCAGATAACCGACAACATGGTTTGGAAAATGCCGGGCTCCCCCGATACCATCGGAAAAGCGGGGTTTCGTAACATGATGGCGGACATGGAAAACCACGAACCGGCCACCTTGTTAATTAACAGCATTCTGGTGGACGGCAACCAGGCCGTAGCCGATGGCACTATGACCACCCGCAAAGACGGCAAGGAAGAAACCTGGGCTTTTTGTGATATATACACCTTGAGCCACCAAGGCGGTTTGAAAATTTCTGCCATGCATTGCTACGTTGTTCAGGTTAATACGCCGCAGTAACACGATACCAGGCCCGGCACCACATCGGCTGCCGGGCTTTGCTATGATAGGGAAAACTTTCGAGATACCTTGTCATGTCCATCACTATATCCGCCATTTCCGCCGTACAAACCCGCGTATTACGCGCCCGTATTTTACGCCCGCATCAACAACCCGAAGAACTGGTTTACGAAGGCGACGACGATGCAGACACCTTGCACGTGGGTGCTTTTTCGAATAAGGATTTATGCGGTATTGCTACGCTGGTGCATCGGGCCCTGGATGGCAACCGAAAAGAGGGAGAATGGCTTTTACGCGGTATGGCGACCACACCAGAAGTGCGCGGGCAAGGTGTTGGCAAAGCGATTTTGCAAACCGCGATAAACCATTGTCAGCAAGCTGGCGGCAGCACTATCTGGTGCAAAGCGAGAGAAAATGCGCTGGGTTTTTACGAAGCAGCCGGTTTTGACATTGTCAGCGAGCCTTTTGATGTACCGGAAATCGGCATGCATCGGGTCATGCGTCTGATGCTTTGAGAAACCTTAACGGTTGTTCAAGGCAGTGCTAATAAAAAAGCTACGGGTTAACACCGGTAGCTACTATTTTTTAGCAAATGCTTTCAACAACCGCCTCTCTCACCGCAAGGGTTTTACTCATGTAATAAGCAGGCCCGGTGTAGGTTGCCAGCAACCGCTGCTGCGCCTGACTCAGGTTTTCTACAACACCGTAACCCCGGCGCTGCCAGAACCCCACTGAACCCTGCACTGAAATAAGCGAAGAAAAACGGTAGCCGCTCTCTTCTGCATACTGCGTTGCGGCCACAATGAGTGCCCGCCCCAAACCGCCGCCACCCGCGGCGCCAGCCACTGCCAGATCGTGCAGGTAAAGGCAGTCAGCATCTTGCGCGCACTGAAAGTTTTCACCCCAGGCGGTCAAGGCGCCCAAACGGGAAGGATAAGTGACCAGATAGGCTTGTACACCTGCATCGGTTTCTGCCACCCAGGCAGTTTGCGGCGCACTATGCAAACGCGCCGCAATTACCTCGGCGCTCTCCAATATCTCATCCACATAAGCCTGCGCCTGAATCACCAATACAGCAGGAATATCCGTTACCTGCATCAAACGAATACGAAACATGTAAAAACAGCCACTAAAAAATAATGTTTAAAACTCACGGCCAATAATGCGCTTGGCTGCATCTTCAACGAATTCGCGATAAATACCTTCTTGCACTTCCCGTTCATGCTCAAGCTCGCGTTTACGCTTGGAGTCCAATTGTTTCCACTCTTCCAGGTAAGGGATATGGGCAGTGGCATTGGTCAGCTGGTAAAAGGCCGAAAACTCTTGCTGGGTTTGTTGAGGTACGCTCAGGCTATCCAGCAAACCGCTGATGCGAATACTGGCTTCGGTATGAGTGAGGCGTTCATCTTGCCCCAAAGAGCGGGCAATAATTTGAATGCTTTGATTGACCTTTTGCCGCCGCGCAGCCGCTTCCGCTTGTTGCTCCGCATCCTGCGCGGCGCGACGCTTTTCCATTTCCCGCACTTTTCGGCGCAGCACAATGGCGATAACCGATAACACCAAAATAATCAGCCCGCCAATCAATGTCAGTATTTGCAAAGTATTCATTCTGTATCCAATTTCAAATGTTTAATTAAACATGATTTGACCAAAAGTATTCGCCAGCAAAAATCACGAAAACTCTTAAACACGGCACGAATGTGAGCTGGTCATCCGGTCATTGGTTCCAAAACCGTCGAGTCAGGGATGACTCGATGGAGCTACATGGGTGGAGTGCGCATATAGCAAAACATGTTTTGCGCGCACGGAACGACAATCCTCTGTGAGGATTGGCCGGCTCCGCTTGCGGATATTCATGCGCTTTTGGAACCTATATCCGGATGGCGAGCGGGCGGAATGAAGTTGCCATATCACAGGAAACATATAACAGTTATTCAGCCGCTTAAAAAATTACTCGTCCGAAACCAGCGAATCCGTCCCGGATGCTTCCGTCAATTCCAGCAAGCTGCTTTCCGGTGCATCATCCGCCTGCTCTACCAGCTCGCGGGGAATCACTTTTTTGGTCTTCGCGCCCAACTTGCGCAACTCCTCCACCCGGCGAACCAGATTGCCACGGCCACTGTGCAACTGCTTGCGCGCCTTATCGTAGCTGTCCCGCGCTTTATCCAACTGCGTTCCTATACCGTCCAATGATGATAGCAGCAGTACAAACTGATCATGCAAAGCACCGGCTCTTTCCGCGATCACTTCGGCATTTTTATTCTGGTTTTCATAGCGCCAAATGTTTTCTACCGTGCGCAATGTCGCCAATAAGGTTGTCGGGCTGACCAGAATAATATGACGATCATAGGCTTCGCGGTACAGGCCCGGCTCTTTTTGCAAGGCCATTAAAAACGCAGCTTCGATGGGCACGAAGATAAACACGAAGTCCAGCGCACGCACGCCGTCCAGTTTCTCGTAATCCTTGATGCTCAGCTGACGAATATGATTGCGCAGCGACTGCACATGCGCGCCCAGCAACAGCTGGCGTTCGGTTTCATCTTCACTGTTGCAGAATTTTTCGTAATCAACCAGCGACACTTTTGAGTCGATAATAATATCTTTGTTTTCCGGCAGGCGGATGATCACGTCCGGCATTTGCCGGCGACCATCTTCGGTAACAAAGCTTTTTTGCGTTTCGTACTCACGGCCTTTTTGCAAACCGGATTGTTCCAGCAGGCGCTCCAGCACCACTTCGCCCCAGTTGCCCTGGGTTTTGCTGTTGCCTTTTAACGCCTGGGCAAGGTTTACCGCATCTTCACCAATTTTGTGCGCCTGCTTTTGCAACTCAACCACTTGCTGCGCCAGCAAATTACGGCCAAGGTTTTCTTTTTCGTAAACCTCTTCTACCTTGCGGCGGAATTCACCCAATTGATTTTTGATCGGGTCAAGGGTGGTTTCCAGCAGAGATTTGCTGTTGGCAGAAAATTGTTGATGTTTGTTTTCAAAGATGCGGTTGGCGAGGTTTTCAAACTCCCGCTTCAATTCTTCACGGGCATTTTGTAGCAGTTGCAATTGTTGCTCAAAATTGCGGCGCTCCTGGTCAAGGCCGGCTTTTAAGGCAGCCGATTCGGATTGCACCCGGGCAAGCTGTTGGTCCCGCTCGGCCAGTTGCACGGGCAGGCTTTCCAACTGACGGTTGCGCTCCTGGGCGGTCGCCAGGGTTTGGCTTTCGCGGTTGAGCAGTTGCTGGCTTTCGCGCAATTGCTGTTGCAGTTGCTGCTGCGCCAGCTGCTGTTGCTCCTGTTGATCACGCAGCTGCTGGGCCTGCTCTTTCAGCTGTTGCTGCTCCAGCATAAAGCGGGTTTCTTTCAAGCCGCTTTCGTGCCGCAGGTTTTGCAGCTGAATCTCGGCCTGTTGCTTTTCCAGTTGCAGGGCATCGGCCAGTTTGCTGCGCGCCATGCGGGAGGCTAGAAAAACGCCCAGGCACAGCCCGGCTATTACGGCGATCAGCACGGCAAAAATCACTACAAGGTTGTCGGTTAACGGCATGTTATTACCCGTGGTGGCGGGCAACGGCCCGGCAAAAAGACAAACGGCTATTCTACACAATTAACAGCGGCAGGACTGTCGGGGCCAAGCGGTTCAAGCTACACTGCGCAACAGTTTTTTGCACTGCTGACGTTTTACCTTACCCGGTGACAGGTTTTACCGATGATAGCTCAACCCTTTTCCCATCCCCGTATTCTGGTGTTTGATTCCGGTGTCGGCGGCCTCAGTATTTTGCAGGCCATCACCAACCGGGTGCCGGGCTGCGAGCGTTTTTACCTGTCAGACAACGCCGCCTTCCCTTACGGCACCAAAACCGAAGCGGAGCTGATTGCCCGTGTCACCGAGGTGATGGATTACGCCATCGCCCGCATTCAGCCGGATTTGCTGGTCATCGCTTGCAATACGGCCAGCACCCTGGCATTACCGGTGATTCGCAGCCGCTTTTCCTTGCCGGTGGTCGGGGTAGTGCCTGCCATCAAACCGGCGGCACAGTTTTCCCGCTCGCGGGTGATTGGCCTGCTCGCCACACCCGCTACCGTAGTTCGCCCTTATACCCGTCAACTAATTGCTGATTACGCCGCCGATAGCACCGTTATTTCAGTCGGCAGCAGCGAACTGGTATGGCTGGCCGAACAAAAGCTACGCGGCGAAACGGTGAGTGACGAGGCTATCCGCGCGGTGCTCGAGCCGTTTTACCAGCACCCGGCCATGGCACAAATGGACACACTGGTGCTGGCCTGCACCCATTTTCCCTTGCTGGCGGAAGAAATCTCCCGGCAGCTGGGCGCCAGCGTCACGCTGATTGACTCCGGCGATGCCATCGCCAGACGGGTGCAAAGTTTACTGCCCCAACTGTCACCCGATGCCAGCACCGCACTACCCGAACATCAGGCCTTTTTCACCAAAAGCACCGCAGAAGTGGAACAATTGCGCCCCGCCCTCGCCCGTTTTGGCTTGCCGCAGACCGCTATTCTGGATATTCCTCTGGCGGTGTGCTGATACGCCCCTGCGCGCGGTTGTGAAAGCCGTGTCAGAAAGTTACCCTTGGCGCTTTCGCGTTGCTCAAGGTTTGCTGCATGGTTTCCAGTCTGCTCGATATCTCCCCTCTGCTACCGGCGCTTGCGCGGGGCGAGCCGGTCATCACTGCTAATAACCGTTTACGCAACCACCTGTTACGCGCCTATGGCCAGCATCAACGCCAGCAAGGCGTTAAGGTGTGGAAGACCCCGGATATTTTTACCCTGTCGCAGTGGTTGCAGCAGGCGTGGCAGATTTTGCAGGATAAAGAGCTGGAATCTACCGCCGCGATTATTGCCAGTGACGACCAACGCGTGTGGCTGTGGGAAAAGGTTATTGCCGATGCGCCCGACCTGGAATTGTTGCTCGCCGAACCTCTCGCCCAAAGCGCCGATACCGCACTCACGCAACTGGAACGCTGGTGCCTGGACGATGACCAGCTCAACCCGGAAAAAGTCGATGCGTTTACCCTGAGCGCCAACAGCCAGTCTTTTTACCAGTGGTTACAGCTCTTCCGCAGCGCCATGGCCGAACGTGGCTGGATTACCCGGGAAAGCGCCTGGCAGCGCATCGCCGACGCCTGGCAGGAGCATTTGCCGGTGCAACCGGTTGTTCATTTGCTCGGCTTTGATGCCTTGTTACCGCTGGAAAGCCGCATCCTTAACGCCGCAGCAACCACACAGCATACTGTTGAGTTGCCCTTGCCACAGGGCGAGTGCCAGCGAACCACGGTGGTTAACGAAGAACAGGAAATACTTGCGGCGGCACTCTGGAGCCGCGATATTCTGCTGGCGTCGCCCGATGCCAGCATCGGTATTATCGTGCCCAACCTTGGCCAGATTCGCGACAAAATGGAGCGCATTTTTGGCGAAGTGTTTGAACCGATGGCAGGCTTGCCCGAGCAACCGCGCCGTACCGCGCCCTTCAACTTTTCTGCCGGTACACCGCTGGCTTCTACCCCGTTAATTCACTGCGCACTGAATTTGCTCGGCCTGAACCGCTCGCAGCAGGAGGTGGAGCCACTGTGCGATTTGCTGCTCTCGCCGTTTTTTGGCAATAGCGACAGCGAACGGCTGTTTCGCGGCAGTCTGGTGCATCGGCTGCGCGATAGCGGCCAGTTTTTTATCAGCAGCAGCGACTTGCGCTACCACGCCACCCGGTTATGTGAACAATGGCAGCAGCGCGGCCTGCCGGACGAAAGCAGCGGCATTCGTTTGTTGAATGCGCTCAATCAATTTTACGAAAACCGCCGCCACCAACCGGCACGGGGCAGCGCTTTGCAATGGTCACAATGGTTTGCCGACCAACTGGCGCAGCTGGGTTGGCCCGGCGAACGCCGTCCGGACAGCCAGGAATACCAGCAACTCAATCAGTGGTATCGTTTGCTGGAACAATTTGCCACGCTGGATAGCAACCACACCGGGCAAAATGAGCTGTTATCGGCGCAACAAGCCTTGACCCGCTTATTCCGGCAGGCTTCCAAAACACCGTTTCAGGCGCAAACACCGGATTCCCCTATTCAGATTCTTGGCGCGCTGGAAGGCGATGGCTTGCACTTTGATTATTGCTGGATGACCGGGCTGCACCACCGCCAGTGGCCACCGGCACCGGCGCCCAACCCGTTTTTGCCGATCAGCATGCAGCGCGAGTTGCAGATGCCGCACGCCAGTGCCGAGCGCGAATTTCAATACGCCAGCCGCCTCACCCGCCATTACCGGCAGTGTGCGAAAACGATTATTTTCAGCTCACCGGCGCACGATGATATTGGCGAGTTGCGCACCAGCGCATTGATTGAAGAAATACCGCAGGTGGCTATTGAACAGCTTATTGGCAACGCCAGCAGCAGCGCCACCGCCTTCAACCGGCAACAATTGCAAGGCAGCGCGCAACTGCAACTTCACGACAGCCGCTTTGGCCCGCCGCTGGGCAGCGACGAACTTGTTCGCGGCGGCAGCTCGTTGCTGAGATTGCAAGCCGCCTGCCCGTTTCACGCTTTTGCCCAATTGCGCCTGGGTGCGCGCTGGCCCGAGCCACCGGTGATCGGTTTTTCTGCCATGGAGCGCGGCACCCTGTTACACGATGCGCTGGCATTTATCTGGAAAGAAATCGGTGACAGCAACCGCCTGCAAGAAATAGAAGCCGAGCAACTGACGCAACAAATCAACACCGCCGTCAGCACCGCCATGCAACCGCTTAAACAGCGGCGCAACATCGGTGATCGTTATGCGGCGCTGGAGCAACAACGGCTGGTGAAATTGATCGGCGCCTGGCTGGAAGATGAAAAGGAACGGCCACCGTTTCGGGTGGTGGCGATTGAAGAATCCCGCACCGTAACCTTTGCCGGGTTGATGTTGAATTTGCGTATTGACCGTATTGACGAACTCGGCGCAGGGCAACGGCTGGTGATTGACTACAAAACCGGCAGCTCGAAAGTATCCAGCTGGCTGGGCGATCGCCCGGACGAGCCGCAGCTGCCGCTGTACGCCATCAGCAATAACGAAGCCGTCGATGCTATTGCTTTTGCACAATTAAATGCCAAAGGGCGCGGTTGGGCGGGGCTCGGTATTGAAGCCTTGCAACACCCGGGTATTGCACCACCGGCGCAATCCTGGCCGGAAACCTTACAACTCTGGCAAAGCGCCCTCACCCATCTGGCCGAAGAATTCAAACAGGGCGATGCCCGTGTTGAGTTTAAAAATATTGATGCCGACCGCTACAGCGAAGCGCTGCGGCCACTCAACCGCTGTCTCGAAAAAGATGCTATTCATCAGTGGTTGTTAAAAGAAACTCCGTCTCTGTTCTAATTTGCGCAACTGCGTCATTTCTTAATGCAATGCTGCGGTATTAAAAGGTTTACGATGGTGAAGACGAACGATTCGATGAGTGAAACCCCGCAACAGCAAATCAATGCCCGCCTCAAAGCGCTGCTGGCACCGCAGGCTTCGCTGCTAAAAATAGCCTTGCTCTGCGCCGCACTCAGTGCGGTTTTTTTCGTGCTGCAAAGTTGGTTGCTCGCCCATTTGTTCGCCGGTTGGCTGCATCAATACCTGGACAATGCCAGCCGCATTAGCACCCAAAGCCTGCTGGCTGTTTTGCCCTGGTTGATTCTCTGTTTTGCGGTGCGGCCGCTGCTGCAATACGTGCGCGAACGACTCTCGCAAACTGCCAGCCTGCGGGTTCGCCACCAGCTGCGCCAGCAACTGCTGGGCAAACTGGCAGCTGCCGGCCCGGCGCGTCAGCAACTCGGTTCTGACGGCGCCCTGGGCAGCCAGGTGCTGGAACAAGTCGATGCCCTGGATGGCTACATCAGCCGTTATTACGTACAACGCTATCTCGTGGTTATCAGCCCGGTTATTTTGTTGATTGCCACTGCCTGGTACAGCTGGCTGGCAGCGGCACTGCTATTGATTACCGCACCGATGGTGCCGCTGTTTATGATCATGCTCGGCAATGCGGCGGCGCAGGCCAATCGCAACCAGTTTGCCGCGCTGGCCAGGCTCAGTGGCCGGTTTCTCGATTTCATTCGCGGCATGACTACCTTGCAACAAGTGAATGCCACCGCACTGGCAGAAGGCAGCATTGCCGACGCCTCGCAACAATACCGCGAGCGCACCATGAAAGTGTTGCAGATGGCTTTTTTGTCTACCGCCGTACTGGAATTTTTTACCGCCCTCGCCATTGCGCTGGTGGCGCTCTACCTCGGTCTTGGGCTGGTTGGCCAACTACCCTGGTCGGTAGACGTTATTCCGGTGCCTTACATGGGCGCTTTATTTATTCTGCTGTTGGCACCCGAGTTTTATGCGCCGCTGCGCCAACTTGGCAGCGACTATCACGCCAAAGCCCAGGCCGAAGGTGCTGTGGCCGAGTTACAGCCGCTGCTGAATACCGAGTTCTGGCAGCATCCTGGCCATCAATCCATTCATCTGGTTGCACCACCCGCAGTGGATATTCACCAGCTCAGTGTGCGAGCGGCAGATGGTCGCTTGCGCCTGGCAGACTTCTCGCTGCACCTTGCGCCCGGCGAACGGGTTTTGATTCAGGGCCCGAGTGGCAGCGGTAAATCGACACTGCTGGATACGCTGCTCGGCTTTGCCGATTACCAGGGCAGCATTGGTATCAATAACGACGAATTGCGCCAACTCAGCCGGGATGACTGGCATCAGCAAATAGGTTATCTCGCTCAGCAAGCCAGTATTCAACGAGGCACCATTGCCGATAATTTGCGCCTTGCTGCACCCGATGCAGACGACGCGGCGTTGATCACGGTATTGCAGCAGGTGGAACTCTGGCCATTGATTGAACAGCTGCCGCTGCAATTACAAACGCCACTGGGCGAACGCGGTAAAGGCTTGTCCGGTGGTCAGCTACAGCGGCTATCGCTGGCGCAATTGCTACTGAGAGACGCGCCTTTATGGCTACTCGATGAACCCACAGAACATCTCGACCCGGACACTGCCAGCCGCTTGCATCAATTGCTGGAAGCGGTGTCCCGTGGCAAAACACTACTGTTAATCAGCCACCAGCAGGACATCCACTGGCTGGATCGCAGCGTGCATATACAACCGGCAGCGCCCGCGGAGGCCAGTGTATGATTCGCTTGCGTGATTTGATCAAAACCCGCCTGGGCAGCTGGTTGCTGGCACTTTCGCTGGGCGTATTAACCCTCATTGCGGTAGTGAGCTTGCTGAGTATTTCCGGCTGGTTTATCACCGCTGCTGCCGTGGCCGGTCTTAGCGGTGCTGCTGCCGCTCACTCTTTTGATATCTTCCGCCCTTCGGCGTTAATTCGGCTGGCGGCGGTGGTTCGCACCGGTGGCCGTTATGCCGAACGGCTGGCATCGCACCATGCCGCGCTGGGCTTGTTGCAGGATTTACGCTGCAAGCTGTTTAACGCCCTGGCAAGCATCAAACAAAACGTCAGTACCCGCGATACCACCACTTCGGCGCGCACCTTGCACCGGTTGGTCGCCGATATTGATCAGCTGGATAATTTCCCGTTGCGGGTCATCGCTCCCTGGTGCTGGGCAACGGTGCTTACGCTGATTGTGCTGTTTTTCTACCACGCGCTGTCACCCGCGCTGGCGGCCATCACCGCACCCGGGCTAATTCTTGCCTGGCTGATATTACCCTTACTGACATTCTTTCGCGGTGTGCGTCTGGCAAAACAGGAAAGCGCTTTATCAGAACAGCGCCGTGAACAATTGATTGAACCCTTGATGCTGATGACACCTCTGCTGCTATGGCGGCAATGGTCAGCACAACAGCAACAATTTACCCGCACCGATCAGGCCTGGCAGCAACAGCAATTCCAACAACAAGGCCTTGGCAGTCTAACGGTCTGCGTACAGCAATGGCTGCTGGCACTCACCATGCTGGCGCTGCTCTGGCAAAGCCTGCTATTGATTGCTGCCGGTGAATTAACCGTGCCCTGGGCGTTGGCCGCAGGTTTGGCGTTGCTGGCGATGAACGAAGTGCTCGCACCGCTGTGCAACAGCTTTATCGCACTGGGCTTCAGCCAGGCCGCCCGCGACCGGCTTAATGCGTTAACGCATTCCGCAGCCCCGGCTGAACACAACACCAAACCGGTGCCAGCAACGCCGTTGCATTGGCAGGCTGACGCTCTCGCTGCGATGTTACCCGGCGCGCTGCAAGGCCCTTGCGATGTGCATTTCAGCCTGCAAAATGGCGAGGTGCTGATTATTGAAGGCCCGTCCGGCAGCGGCAAATCCACTTTATTGCAGGCGTTGAGCGGGCAATTACCGCTGAGTAGTGGCAGCCTGATACTGAACGGACAAGCTTTGCATCACTGGAATACCAGCCACACCATCGGCTTGCTCGGACAGCAAATTGATACCTTCGACCTGACTTTGAAACAGAATTTGCTGATTGCCAAACCCCGCGCAACGGAAGAAGAGCTGTGGCAGGTGCTGGATGATGTCGCGCTGGGTGACTGGGCGCGTGCGCAACCCGACGGGTTGAAAACCACCACCGGTGAATATGGTGTTCGCCTTTCCGGTGGCCAGGCGCGCCGGCTGGCACTGGCGCGTTTGCTGTTGGCAGAACGCTCGATATTGTTACTCGACGAGCCTTTTGCCGGGCTGGACCCGATTAGCCGTGATCAAGTTGTTGCAGCCTTATTGCGTCGGCAACAAGCTGGCATTCTGATTATTGTCAGCCATCAACCGGTAGATATTCCTCACGCCAAACGCTTGAGAATTGATTAGTCTCTCCTGAAATCTATAGCTCCCTGACCGTCATATAACCCCGACTTATGCGGGTTATATGATTTTGGTATTTCATATATCGAATTTTTACGATATATAATTCGATAAATTCCGATATACAACTCGCATGGATTTTTATGCCACCCATTGATACCGACGAAATTCACAAAGCCCTGGCGCACCCTACCCGTCGGGACATGCTCGCCTGGTTAAAAGAACCACAGAAGCATTTCGCCGACCAGGATCATCCGCTTGAGCTGGGCGTTTGCGCCGGCATGTTTGAACGCTGCGGGCTTTCACAATCTACGGTGTCGTCCCACCTCGCCATACTGCAACGCGCCGGCTTGATAAGTTCGCGTAAAGTTGGCCAATGGGTTTTTTACAAACGCGATGAAAACAACATCGCGGCTTTTCTCAAACATTTGCACACGCTGTAAAACCAACAGGCACACCCCCTACGATGCCGACAGGAATCGGTCATGATTTTTTCATCGCAATAGCAACAGGAATGGATTGCGATTTATCACGAGTTTTATCATGCGCATACCGCTCCCTTTGCTTGTTCTGGCATTAAGTGCCTTCGCTATTGGCACCACTGAATTTGTCATCATGGGTTTGCTGCCTGAAGTGGCAAGCGACCTCGATGTCTCCATCCCCGCCGCTGGTTGGCTGGTTACCGGCTACGCGCTTGCCGTCGCTATAGGCGCGCCGTTTATGGCGATGGCCACCGGACATCTATCGCGCCGCAAAGCACTGATTATTTTAATGGGCGTTTTTATTCTCGGTAATTTTCTCTGCGCTATTGCTGCAAATTACGGTTTATTAATGTTTGCCCGCGTAGTCACTGCACTGTGTCACGGTGCATTTTTTGGTATTGGCTCTGTGGTCGCCGCCACGCTGGTAGCGCCGGACCAAAGGGCGCGCGCGGTGGCGTTAATGTTTACCGGTTTAACGCTGGCCAATGTGCTGGGTGTACCACTCGGCACCGCGCTCGGCCAGGTCAGTGGCTGGCAGTCGACTTTTATCGCAGTAACGCTGATTGGCATTATCACGCTGATCGGGCTGATTCGTTTTCTACCAGCACCTGCTGAAAAAGAAACTCACGTCAGCATGAAGCAGGAATTCCTGGCATTAAAAGGTGCCGGCATCTGGCTGGCATTATTAACCACGGTGTTGTTTGCCGCGGCAATGTTTACCGTGTTCACCTACATTGCACCTTTGTTGCGCGACGTTACTGGCGTTTCTCCGCAAGGCGTTACCTGGTCGCTTTTTTTAATTGGCCTAGGCCTGACTATCGGTAATCTCATCGGCGGCCGTATGGCAGACTGGAATCTTGGCACTACACTGGCATTGTCCTTTGTTGGTATTGCCGCTACCTCTGCTATTTTCAGCTGGAGCAGCCAGTCGTTGGTACCGGCAGAAATCACCTTGTTTTTGTGGGCATTGGTAACCTTCGCAGCAGTGCCGGCACTGCAGGTCAGCGTGGTGCATTTTGGTAAAGCAGCTCCCAATCTGGTGTCTACCATGAACATTTGGGCTTTTAATATTGGTAACGCACTGGGCGCCTGGGTAGGTGGCCTGGTGATTGATCAGGGGCTGGAGCTGGTGCAGGTACCACTGGCAGCAGCGCTGATTGCATTAATAGGTTTGGCCGTCACCTTGTTTACTTTCCGCAAACAAAGTGGGCAAGGTGAATACGCTGATCATTGCGCTGCAGGTTCGTTGGAAAATCCATAAACCCGCAGCTTTTTTGCAACACCATTCAGGAGTCTGTATGACACAGTTATTTGATCCGATCAGTTTTGGTGATATTCAGTTGGCCAATCGTATTGTGATGGCTCCCCTCACCCGAAACCGCTCACCCCGCGCCGTACCCCAAGCTATTGCTGCTACCTATTATCAGCAACGGGCCAGCGCCGGATTATTAATTACCGAAGCTACCGCCATTTCCCATCAGGGCCAGGGTTACGCAGACGTGCCGGGGCTTTATGATCAGGAACAATTGGCCAGCTGGAAAAAAGTGAATGATGCCGTGCACCAGGCGAGCGGAAAAATTGTTGTTCAGTTGTGGCACGTAGGCCGTATTTCCCACACGACATTGCAACCACAAGGTCAGGCTCCGGTAGCGCCGTCTGCCATTCGCGCCAAGGCGAAAACCTACCTTATCAATGAAGACGGCAGCGGCACCTTTGCCGAAACCTCCGAACCACGCGCACTGGAAATTGCAGAGTTACCCGGCATTCTTGAAGATTATCGAAAGGCAGCACGGGCGGCGATTGATGCCGGTTTTGACGGCGTGGAATTGCATGCAGCCAATGGCTATTTGATTGACCAGTTTTTGCGCTCCGGCAGCAATAAACGCACCGATGAGTACGGCGGTTCTATTGAAAACCGCGCCCGCTTTTTGTTCGAAGTACTCAATGCCATCACCGCTGAAATTGGCGCGGCGGTAACCGGCATTCGTCTATCACCGGTGACACCCGCCAACGATGCGCACGATGACCAACCGCAAGCTTTATTTAATTATGTGGTAGAGCAACTCGCCAAATACGATCTGGCATATGTACATATTATTGAAGGCGCAACCGGTGGCCCGCGTGATTACCAGCAAGGTGACAAGGCTTTTGATTACGAAGCATTGCGCCACCACTACCGCGATAACGGCGGGCGCGGTGGCTGGCTGGTCAATAACGGCTACAACAAAGCCCTGGCGGAACAGGCGCTGCAAGCTGAAAAAGCCGATGCCGTCGCGTTTGGCCAACTCTTTATTGCCAACCCGGATCTGGTCGAAAGATTCAAAAAAGATGCCGCATTAAATACACTCGATCAAACGACTTTTTACGGCGGCGGAGAAAAAGGCTACACCGATTACCCCACGCTATAGCGGTAGTAGCGTTTGCCCAACTGGGTGAGAATTTCATAGGGGATGGTATCGGCATCGGCGGCTACCTGAGCGACTGTCTGATGCGGCCCGATGAGCTCTACCCAGTCACCGCGCTGCAATGCGGATTCCGGTAACGCGGAAATATCGACGATGGTTAAATCCATCGACACGCGGCCCACAATCGGCAGACGATAGGATTGCCAGTAAGCGGCACCGCGATTACTGAGATGCCGTGGCCAGCCGTCTGCGTAACCGGCGGCAATGGTTGCCAGCCGTAATGGTTTTTCGGCGGTTGCTGTGGCGCCATAACCAATGGTGGCTTCACTATCCACTGTATGAACCTGAATCACCCGCGCATGGAGTGACGCCACCGGTTTGAACGGATCACTTTGCACAGAAGTGGGATTGACGCCATACAGCGCAATCCCAGGGCGAACCCATTGTTGGTGAAATTCATTATCCAGCAAACAGCCCGCCGAATTGGACAAGGACGCAGCAGCACCCGGAAAAAGCGAAACAATGCTACGAAAGCGCGCCAGTTGCAGTTCATTCAAACCGTGCTCCGGCTCATCGGCACACGCCAGATGACTCATCACCAGGCGGATATTCAAACGGGATTTCCACCGTCCCTCTTGCGCCAGCGTTTCCAGCTGATCCAGCGAAAAACCCAGCCGGGACATGCCGGTATCAACCTGCAGCACCACCGACAAACGGCGTTTAAGCCGCTCGGCCTCGGCCAGCCAGGTTGAAAATTGTTCGGGAGAATTACACACCGGCACCACTCTTCCGGTGGCTGCACAGGCAGGCTCGGAACCGGGAGCAAGGCCGTTTAATACGAAAAATGAAGCATCGTCCGGCACCAGCGGCAGCAAAACCCGCGCCTCATCCAGGTGTGCCACAAAAAAATTCCGGCATCCGGCCTGGTAAAGCGTTGAAACCACCTTCGGCGCACCCAGCCCGTAGGCATCTGCTTTAACCACTGCACACACGGTTTCGGCAGCAACTGACTCTTTTAACCATTGATAATTATGGCGCAGCGCCGCGAGATCAATACGCAGAACGCCGGCCGCGTTGGCGGTATCAACAGGAAAATCGGAAAGATTATCGGGAACAGAAGAGGACGTATTCATGACCAACCGTGCATTAAAAAGGAAAACGACGTGCAGTGGCCGATATGATACCCCCGGGCTGGTAATAAATCCTGGTAATCGGGCCATTTGCTGAAAAAAACTGTCGTCCTTGGGCGGTGCGACCGGCACCAAATGAAGTGATTTAGTACCGGCGCGGCGGGTTTACAACTGGCCGATAACCACCCGGTTGCGCCCCTGATGTTTTGCTTCATACAAGGCGGCATCGGCGCGCTGTAACAGCTCGGCCAGCGCGACACCATCGCTGGCAGATTTCACCAGAGCACCGCAACTGATGGTCAGCACATCGGCCGCCGTAGATTGGCTGTGGGCAATATCGAGCGCCATGATAGCGGTACGCAATTGTTCAAGCACCGCGTGCACCTGATCAATACCAGGCAGCAGCAACACAAATTCCTCACCGCCGTAACGTGCCGCAAGATCGTAAGGGCGCTTCATCGCCGAGGATAAAACAAAGGCCACCTGTTTCAGGGCTTCGTCGCCGGCGGCGTGGCCGTATTGATCGTTGTAGGCTTTGAAATGATCAACGTCGATCATCGCCAGCGCCAGCGTGTCGCCACTGCGTTTGCTGTGTAACCAGGCGCGTTCCAGTGCCTGATCAAAACAACGGCGGTTGGCGATGCCGGTCAAACCATCCTGCATGGAAAGTTGTTCCAGCAACTCCCGTTGCCGCGCAAATTTAAGGTGATTTCTGACACGGGCTTTTACCAGCAAAGGGCGAATCGGTTTGGCAATGTAATCAACCGCGCCGAGTAATAAACCCCGCTCCTCGTCTTCTTCATCGGTTTGGCCGGTAACAAAAATAACGCTGAGATCAGCGGTTTTTTCATCGGCTTTTAAACGCCGTAATACTTCGTAGCCATCCATCTCCGGCATCGACGCATCCAGCAACACCAGGCTGATATTTTCTTCACGGACGCGTTGCAGCGCCGAGGCACCGTCTTTTGCCATTAGTATCCGACATTCATCCTTGAGCAAATCCGCCAGCAAATGACGGTTGGCTGTTTCGTCATCCACAATCAGGATGGTCGGTAACGTGGTATTCATTAATGGATTTCCTTACCTGGAGCGGATAACGCTTGCTCAAGTTGCACCAGTTTTTCTTTGGCAATATCAATATCCAGTGCATCAAAAGCGCGGGATATGGTGTGAATTTCTTCGTTAAAAGGCTGCATATCAGGAATTGCCGCCAGTTGTTCCAGCAACGCCACCACCGCGTAATCGGCACGCTCCAGCAGGGGTTTTATTTGCTCGATCAGTTGCTCAGCGGCGGGATGCCGGTTTGCCGACGGCTGCAATTCCGATTGCTGCAAAGCCGCCAGCGCTTGCGCCACCAGTGGCAACAATTGCTGCAATTGATCCACCATGGTGACAACCAGCGCTTTATCTACCTCGCCGTTACGCGCATTGGTTTCAATTTTTCCAGCCAGATCCACCAGCGTGTGACGGGTTAAATAACCCAATACACCTTTTAAACGATGACTCTGAAAAGCTACCGCATCGGCATCGTCTTTATCGCTTGCAGCGGTCAACAGTTCCGGCAAATCGGAAAATTCTTCTTTGAAATTTTGCAACAGCCGCTGCAATCGTGCCGGCTGCCCACCTACTCTTTTCAAGGCTTCGTCAAGATCCAGCAGTGGCCGGTGGGTAGAAAAACTGCTTTCCGTAACGCTGGATGAAGTAAAGGTTAGCACCGGTGCTGCAAACTCAACGCCGGTTGCCGCATGCTCTTTACCGGTAAAAATTTCATCCAGGGTTCGATACAAGGCGTGCTCATCAATCGGTTTGGTGAGGTGCGCATTCATACCCGCTTCCAGCGTAGCTTCCTGGTCTTCGCTGCGGGCCTGTGCCGTGAGCGCAATAACCGGCAGCGAATGCCAACGCGGGTTGGCGCGAATTTTACGGGTCGCTTCGAGGCCGTCCATGTCGGGCATATGGATGTCCATCAATACTGCGTCGTAATCCTGCTGCCGTAATTTTTCCAGCGCGCGGTTGCCGCTGTCTGCGGTATCCACCACCGCTTTGGCCAACAATAAAAAGTCGCCGGCTACTTCGCGGTTGAGGGCGTTATCATCCACCACCAGAATACGTTTGCCTTGCAGCGAGGTGGGCATAATGGGGCTGAAAGACGAGGGAGAAACGACCGGATTGCGGTGATAGGAAACCGGCGACAAGGCATGTTGAATCGCATTGAACATCATGGATTCCGTAACCGGTTTGATCAGCAAGCCTTGCAACTTTAATTCGTTCACCCGCTCCAGCACTTCTTCTTTGGCGTAGGCGGTAACCATTAACATGGCCGGTATTTTTTTCAGGCGATGATCGGCGCGAATATATTCCGCTGCTTGCAAACCATCCATACCTGGCATTTGCCAGTCCATTAATACAATATCAAAATCCTGCGCGTCATCAGAGGCGTTATGCAACAACTCAATCGCTTCCGCACCGGATTCGACGGTGCTGACAGCAATACCAAAGCTGCTGACCAGATCGGCAAGAATCGCCCGCGCCGAGGCGTTGTCGTCAACAATCAATACCCGCTTGCCGCGCAAACTGTGTAATGACGAGTTTTCAGCCAGTCCATCGTCAGCGGCATCAAACTGGCAGTGGAAATAAAACTGCGAACCGGCGCCAGGCTGGCTTTCTACACCGATTTTTCCACCCATTTTTTCTACCAGCTGTTTACAGATAGAAAGCCCGAGGCCGGTGCCGCCGTAACGACGCGAGGTGCGCGAATCCGCCTGGGTGAAGGGGCGGAACAACCCTTCCATTTGTGCCGTATCAAGGCCGATACCGGTATCACTCACGGTAAAATGTAATTGTTTTTCCTGGCAATAGGCGCTGATAAGAATTTCGCCTTCCTGAGTAAACTTGATGGCATTACCCACCAGGTTAATCAGAATTTGCGACAAGCGCAAAGGGTCACCATTAATGAAACGCGGTACGCTGGCATCCATGGCATAAATAATTTCCAGACCCTTTTCTTCGGCGCGCAAGGCGGTTGCGTTGGAAACCATTTCGAGCACACTGTCGATGGAAAAATCGACATGTTCCAATTCGAGATTGCCCGCTTCAATTTTCGAGAAGTCCAGAATATCGTTGATAATGGTCAGCAAATTTTTTGCCGATGCATCCACTTTTTGCAGATAGTTGCGCTGCTTTTCATCAGGGTCTGCCTGCAACATCAACCGCGTCATGCCGATAATGCTGTTCATCGGCGTACGAATTTCATGGCTCATGGTGGCGAGGAAATCGCTTTTCGCCCGCCCGGCGGCTTCGGCGGCAGATTTTGCTTCGTTAAGCACTTCTGCAGCGGCGCGCTCGTCGGTGATATCACGAATAATGCCGTTCCATTCGTAACGGCCGCTCGGCTTCAGGCGCGGCACGGCTCTGCTGTACATCCAGGAAATGCCGCCTTCCGGGTTATGGATGCGAAACGCGTGGTCAAATTGAATCCGGTTGGACAGCGCATGATCAATGGTGCTCAGATAATCATAAATATCGTCTTTATGAATCACCGCCAGAAACGCACGTTTATCGGCCATGATAGCTTCTGCCGAAATGCCACTTAACTGGACAATTCCCGCGCTCAAATAAGCAAAGCGATATTCCTCGTCGGCATCCTGACCAAAGCGATAAATAGCACTGTTGGGCACGTTGTCGGCCAGTGCTTCAAGTTGCGCCCGCGCTTCTTCACGTTCGCTGATATCCTGCACGGTACCGGCCAATGCAACAATTTCTCCGGCTTCATTTCTGACTGCCTGGCCGCGTACATGCGCGGCGAACTCGCTGCCGTCGATGCGAAAATGATCCGCGTAAAGCGTAAAAGACTCACCGGATTTAATACATTGCGCGAAGGCTTTGCTGACTTTTTTAAAGCTGTCCGGCGTCATCAACTGCTGCAAACTGTCGATGGTTAACGGCGGACTATCGCCCTCTATACCGATCAGTGCGCGCATCATTTCCGAAGTACCAAAATAACCATCGGCAAGTTGATAGGTCCAGGAGCCAATGCGGGCAATACGCTCTGCTTGCCGAAGAAACTCATAACTTTGTTGCAGTTGTTGTTCGGCTTCGCGTTGCAGGGTGATGTCTTTTATCACGCCCAATAAACGCCGCGATGACAGGCTTTCGTTTTCAACCAACCGGCCAATGGTTTCCACCCAGCGTACTTGTCCGTCCGGGTGAAGAATGCGAAAACGGGTATTGATTTCGTGATCCAGATCATCAACTACCGCGGCAAATTGTCTGACGGCAATGTCTATATCGTCCGGATGCACTTGCTGGCGCAAACCTTCCAGCGGTGAAACAACCGTGAGGGGCACGCCGGTGATGTCATGCCATTTATGGTTGCAAATCAGCTGGCGGGTATCGTAGTCGTAATCCCATACGCCGAGGTGACCGGCTTCTGTGGCCAGGGCAAGGCGTTCCTGTTCAACATGAAAGATATTTTCCATGATTTTGCGGCGGGTAATGTCACGCGAGATACTGACCAGGCCGATGACGTTGCCTTTATCGTCAACACGGGGGCTACGTGTGGTGAGGTAAATTGCTTCGCTCTCTGCACAGGGCAGCACTTCTTCAAGGGAAGACGCTTCACCACTGGCGAGAACCTGTTTTTCGTGCAGATGAATCGCCTGGTTGTTGTCTTCGTCAAACAACGAGTGACTGACGCGCCCAACCAGCTCGGCAGCCGGTTTATCAAAATAATGTTCCGCCGCCTTATTAACGATTTGCAGATAACCGTCCGGGTCGCTGAGGGTAATGGCATCCGAGGCGCTGTCCAGCACGGCCTGCAGCAGCTGCATGGTTTCATCCAGCTGGGCAGTACGCTCCCTGACCCGCTTTTCCAATTCGGTATTGGTCGATTGCAAACGCTTTTTCGCTGCTACCTGTTCGGAAATATCGTGAACCATGCAAAGAAAGAGTTTTTTCTGCTGAATAAGATGGCAGGCAATTTGTATTTCTACCGGAAATTTGCTGCCATCCTTGCGCACATGCGAAGCGGTAAGGCATACGGCACAACCCGGCTCGGTAGAACTCCACACCGCCTGCAATTGCTCGTATTCCACATCGGCGCTGATATCGGACAGGTGCATGCTGAGCAGCTCTGCGCGGGTATATCCGAGGTTTTGGCAGGTGCGCTCGCTGACATCCAGAAAATAGCCTTTTTCATCGTGGAGGAAAAAATCATCCGGGGCGTATTCCACCAACAGTCGGAACCGCTCTTCGCTGACGCGCAAGTCTTCTTCTACGCGCGAGCGGGTCGATGACAGGCTGGCCAGATCCAGATTGTCTACACAAACAATCGCCAGCTGATCTTCAATACTGTCACGATAGATAGAGAGTAAATCCTGCTCGGCTGGCGAATATTGGCGCCCCTGCCGGTTGGAAATATCCAGCACCCCGAACAGATCGCCATTAGGCAACATCAGTGGCAAGCCAATATAGGTAGCATGGGTCGCACCGGCGTTGGCAGACTCACCCATTTGCACCGTGGCGAGGTCGCGCTGCACCTCGGAAGCGGGGTCACCGGCGTCAACCACCTGCCAGCTGGAATCGCTGCTGTTAGAGGGGCTGTGGGAATTATGCGGGTTGGCAGTATCCAGCAAAATGTACAAGCTGCGCCCCTTGGCTCGCAGCAAGCGCACCCGGTCAGCCAGAGACAGTCGAATCAGGTTTTCCAGAATCTTTTGCCAGCGAGCCATAAGATTCGCAGGTATCTCTCGACCGTGTGCCATTAACGCCTCTCCTTCTACTTCCAATGTCGGCTGTTATAGCACTATTGAGGTGGGTTTTCGATAAATGCGAGCCATTTCTGCCACGGTTACCTATGAGACGGTTCGCCTGCACGAATTTGACCGCAAGCAACCGGAGGATTGCGCCCGGCATTCGACCTACAATGCCATAGGTCGGCAAAAATTCTGCACGGCCCCGAGATAGCATTGATGTTCGACCATTTTATTGGCTGACGATATTGTTGACTATAGATTACACAACCGGAGACTTTGCGGAACCCATGACAAGCAACCCGTTGAAAGTGGCTGAAGCTTTTCTGACTCAGGTTGATGAGGACTGGCAACGGCTGGTGACGGCGGTGGGCGCCTGCACCCTGCAAACCCACCCGCAGCGACAACCCTGGGAGGCGCTGGTACGTGCGGTGGCTTATCAGCAACTGCATGCCAGAGCGGGCGATGCCATTCTTGGCCGTTTGTTGCGGCAGTTTCCCGAGCAGCCATTTCCGCAACCGGCACAACTGCTGGCGCTGGATGACGCAGCCTTGCAAGCATGCGGTTTCTCCACCAGCAAACGCACCACCCTGCGCACCATTGCTGCCGCCGCGCTCAGCGGTGATATACCTTCACTGGAAGAAGCCCGGGCAATGCAAAGCGAACCGCTGATTCAGCAGCTGACCAGCCTGAAAGGCATTGGACGCTGGACCGTTGAAATGATTTTGATGGATTGTCTGGAGCGCATGGATATCTGGCCGGTGAGTGATTACGGCGTGCGCGAAGGTTACCGGCGATTAAAACAGCTGCCGCAGCCGCTCACACCCCGCCAGCTTTACCCGCAAGGTGACAATTTAAGCCCCTGGCGAAGCATTGCCGCCTGGTATTTATGGCGTTTGCCCGAAACCGGCCTCTTCCCCGCTGTAGCTGCAGGATCCAAAGCCTTATGAAAAAGCCATCTGCATTTATTGACGTTACCGCAGACCCGCGCTGGCAAGCCTTGCAGGACCGCAACAGCGACTATGACCCTGCCTTTGTCTACGGGGTAAAAACCACCGGCGTTTACGCCTTGCCCGGCAGCGGCAGCCGTTTACCCAATGCAGCCAATATTGAATTTTTCAACTCTGCGGCCGAGGCGGAAGCCGCGGGCTATCGCCCGAGCAAACGCGCCGCACAACACCCCTCCGCCATAACCGCCCTGCATCGCCAACTCGTTACCAACGCTTGTGAAACGCTGGCCAACGCCGAAGTAGCGCCCGACCTTGCCTCACTGGCACAAGCCGCCGGTTTGAGCCAGTGGTATTTTCACCGGGTTTTTAAAACGGTAACCGGCGTAACACCGCGCGCTTATGCCGAGCAACTGCGCTGGAAAAACGTGCACGCCCGGTTACGCCAACAGGAATCTGTCACCGAGGCGATTTACAATGCGGGCTTTAATTCAGACAGCGCTGCCTATCAAAAAGCAGGAGAATTTCTCGGCATGACACCGGCGGTATTTCGCAAAGGCGGTGAAAAACAAACCATCCGTTTTGCGCTGGGAGAAACCTCACTCGGCCATCTTTTGGTGGCGCAAAGCGAGCAAGGTATTTGTGCCATTTTACTGGGCGACGACCCGCACACCTTGCTGGAGGATTTGCAAAAGCATTTTGCCCGTGCGGAATTGATGGGTGGCGACAAAGCGTTTGAAACAACGGTGGCGCTGGTAGCCGGCCTGGTAGAAAACCCGGCCAGGCCGGTGGATCTCCCGCTGGATATTCAGGGCACCGCATTCCAGCAACGCGTCTGGCAGGCGCTACAAAAAATTCCACCGGGCACAACCGCCAGCTACACGGAGATCGCTGCCATGATTGAATCCCCCTCGGCAGCCAGAGCCGTTGCTCTCGCCTGCGCCGCCAATAAACTGGCTATCGCGATTCCCTGCCATCGGGTAATTCGCACGGATGGCCAACTTTCCGGTTACCGCTGGGGCATTGCCCGTAAAGCAGAATTGTTAAAGCGGGAAAAAACCGAATGATGCAACCGCAAGTAAAAAAGCCAGGGTGGGTTACCAACATTGTTGATTAAAGCCATCACATTAAAAGCACTTCAGTTTTTAAACTTCAAAGGCAGCTTTAAATAACGCACGCCCGCTTCATCCGCTTCTGGCAACTCACCGGCCTGAATATTGACCTGAATGGACGACAGCAACAAAGTGGGTGCGGCAAGGGTTGCATCGCGCCGTTCACGCATCGCCACAAACGCTTTTTCATCAATGCCTTCATGCACATGAATATTGTATTTTTTTTGCTCCGCTACGGTAGATTGCCAGATAAATTTATCCCGCCCCGGCGCTTTGTAGTCGTGACAGAGAAACAGCCGTGTCTCGTCAGGCAGCGCCAGTATTTTTTGAATGGATTGATAAAGAGTTGCAGCATCACCCCCCGGAAAATCGGCACGGGCGGTGCCGTAATCTGGCATAAACAAGGTATCGCCGGTGAACACCGCATCGGCCACGCAATAACAAATGCAGGCTGGCGTATGCCCAGGCGTGTGCATGACCCGGAAGGATAAATTGCCAACCGAAAATTGCTGGCCATCGGTAAACAGATCGTCGAACTCCTCACCCTTGCCCGATAATTCACTCAGATTAAATACCGGCTTGAAGATTCGCTGTACTTTGGCGATATGTTCGCCAATACCAATGCGGGCGCCGGTTTTTTCACGGAACCAGGGCGCGGCAGAAAGATGGTCGGCATGGGCATGGGTTTCGAGCACCCGTACAATGTTCCAGTCTTCGCGGATGGCGCAATCAAGAATCTTTTCAGCCCACGACCAGTGAACCTCACCGGACGCGGCATCAAAATCCAGCACCGGATCAATCACCACCGCTTGTCGGGTTTGCGGATCAGCCACCAGATAACTGACGGTATTGTCCGGTTCGTGAAAAAAATCGCGAATATGAGGTTTTACATCTGTGCTCATAAAATACCTGCTGGCCAGTCAATAACGGAGCCGTATCTGCGAGGGTTGTCGCGTCAACAAACTTTACTATAAACAACTTGTTATTTATTTTAGACAATTCTAAATTAACCACCATTCTCTGTGCCATTATCGGTTGGCGCAACCCGTTTCAACAGCTCGCATACATCGCCGGACTATTGCAAAAAGGCGATCCACTCCACCCATTACCTTACGGTGCAACCATGGCTGTTATCGACGTTAAACCGCTTACCGCGCAGCAATGGCTTGCTGAGGGCGCACTCCTGGTTGATATTCGCGAGCCGGACGAGTACGCCCGGGAACATATCGCCAACGCCCGCTCTGCGCCTTTATCGCGCTGGCAACCTGATCAGTTACCGGAAGCCGCGACACGCAAGATTATTTTTCACTGCAAATCCGGCCAACGCACCCGCCAGAATGCCGCGCATCTGGCGAGCGGTATTAGCAGCGATGTTTACCTGCTGGAAGGCGGCCTGGATGCCTGGAAACAGGCCGGGCTGCCGACCCGAAAAGTAGCGGGCCAGCCGTTGGAATTGATGCGTCAGGTACAAATTATTGCTGGCAGCCTGACGCTACTGGGCGTGTTGCTGGGCTTTACGCTGTCGCCCGCGTTCTTCTGGTTATCCGGATTTGTCGGGGCCGGTTTGTTATTTGCCGGCATCAGCGGATTCTGTGGTATGGCGCGTCTGCTGATGTTAATGCCCTGGAATCGCCCGAAGTAATCTGGCAGCGGGTTAACCCGTACCACGCACACACCGGTGGTGAGCTTGCCCGCAAAAATTGCCCGGCGCGGCATAAACCAACACCGCCGGGCTATGCCGGAACAATCGCTGGACTATACTCATTTCACTATAAGCATCTATCTCAATGAGTGCGATGTCATACAAAGGAGCTCATCTGGCACACCATCAACCTGAACATCTGCGTAATCCATTTTTTTATTCGCTTGTCCCGGGAGATGTTTTATGACCATCAGCTTGCTAACACCAGGCCAAACAGAACAGATGTTGTTGAACGGTGCGGTATTGATTGATATCCGCCGCCCTTCTGAATTCAATAAAGAACACATTCCTCAAGCGCGCTCGGTGCCACTGGCGTTGCTTGAACCCGAATCTCTGGATATTCCCGCCGACTCCGCCATTATTTTCAATTGCCAAACTGGCCACCGCGCACGGCTGTACGCCAATCGCCTTGAACAAAGTGCGCAAAACGACATTTATATTCTCGATGGTGGCATCAACGCCTGGAAGCAAGCCGGATTGCCGGTAGAAAAAAATGCCTCTCACCACATGAGCACCGGCGACCAGGTAAAAGTGGCTGCCGGGCTGCTGGTGATTATCGGTATTGTGTGTGGATATTTTTTCAGCCCCTGGTGTTATTGGATTGCTTTGTTGGTAGCGGTTGATCTGGTGGTTGGTGGTTTTACCAAAAGCGGTTTACTGCGCGCCATGATTCAACAACTGCCTCGCAACCGACACTGATTTTTATTACAGGTGCTCAGAGCAGACTGCTTGCGTCAAGATTTATATTTTTTCTCAGCCCGGTGCAAAGTGCTAAATAACCGTTGATAATTGCAAAACACAACGGGAGTTTTTGTTATGCATTTATTAGCACTTTATTGGCCACTGCTGGTTGCTATTTTGTTTGAAGTGGTAGCCACCAGCGCGTTGCAAGCCTCTGCACAATTTACCAAGCCACTGCCTACCACCATTATGGTGATCGGCTATTTAGGCGCTTTTTATTTTCTATCGCTTACTTTACGTCATATTCCAGTGGGCATTGCTTACGCCCTGTGGAGCGGTTTGGGCATTGTTTTAATTTCTATTATCGGATTATTTTTATTCAAACAACGCCTCGATATTCCGGCAATAATCGGGCTGGGTTTTATTATCACCGGGGTTGTCATCATTAACATTTTCTCCAAAAGCGCCGTTCACTAACGGGAAGATAAACCACCTCAGGTACGCCATTGCTCCGGCAAGGATTCAACAAGGTAATCAATAAAATGGCGTACTTTGGGTGTCAGTTCATAACGGTCGCGAACACACACATAAAAATCCAGCGGCTCCACTTCGGCTTGCGCGGTTTGCCGCTCGGCAAACAATGCCACCAGAGCGCCGGAATCCAGCCAGGGGCGGGCGATAAAATCGGCAATGCGGGTAACGCCACCGCCCGCCACCGCAGCACGGGTTAATACATCAATATCGTCGCTGACCATCGCGACTTTAACCTGGGCATCAAACCGCACCCCGTCGCGCAGAAAAAACCAGCGCAACAAACGGCCATCTGCCGCCACCCGAAAAACCAGACAATCGTGATGCTGCAAATCTTCCGGGGTTTGCGGCACACCGGCGCGCGCCAGGTAATCCGGCGCGGCGCAGAAGATGGATGGCACCCGGGCAATACGACGCGCAACCAGCCCGTCTTCCAGCTGTTCGCGAATGCGAATACTGATATCCACCTGTTCGGTAATGTGATCTACGCTGCGGTCGGTGGTAATCAACTCAATTGCCAGCCGCGGGTAGCGTTTTTGAAAAGCGGGTAATCGCGGCGCCAACACATGCCGGCCAAACGCCGCACTGGAGGCAATACGCAGGCGCCCTTGCGGTTCGCCGTGGTATTCGGTCACCGCCGAATGCGCCAACTCAAGGTCGCGAACAACATGCTTTACCTGCTCAAAATACACGGTGCCGCTATCGGTAAGCGCCAGGCTGCGCGTGGTACGGGTTAATAATCTCACCCCCAACCAGGCTTCCAGCCGCGCAATATTCTGACTGGCCGCCGCGGCACTGATGCCGAGGACCCGCGCCGCGCCGGCAATGCTGCCGGTTTCTACCGCCTTAACGAAGCTTTCAATACCACGCAAAGTGTCCATAGCTTAGCTTCCGAATAAATAGTTATATTCAAAAGTTTAGCTTAATACTGATTCAGCCCCAAGGCCTCTACTGCCAAATTCTGGCGGCCTTAAACTGATCGCACATGAGCCAACCGAGGGAAATCATGATGACCACCAACACCCAAACACGCAGAACCGGATTCAAATTGCACACTCGCTTGATGCCGGTAGCTTTTGCTTTCTATATGGCCGGGATTATGGCGTTTCTGATGTGCCTGATTATTACTGCCATCAATCAGGGTTTTGTGGAGGGTTATTTTGTGCAGGTTTTGCGCGCTTACACACTGGCCATGCCATCGGCGTTTATCTGCGTCATGGCGGTACGGCCGGTGGTATTAAAGCTGGTGAAATGGACGGTGCATCCGTAGCCCTGTGTCCGTTTGTTATTCATCTGAAACGGCCATCACGGCCGTTTTTGCAAATAGCTGAATTAGCTCCGGAGTGAGCCACGACGAGCAAAGGCCAGCAATAACAGACCTGCACAAACAACACCACCCAGCGCACCGCCGCCGTAGCTGCGATTGCGGTACTCAACACTGGCGACCTTCTCTTCTTTAACCCGCGTTTTGAATCTGTCCAGCTCACTGTTCAAATTCACCACCATATCATCCACCGCCAACTCAAAGCCTTGTAGCGACTGGCGATGCATATTCTTCTCTGCGCCGACAGCGGTTGAACTGCGCTCGGTTTTGCTCAAACCGGGAGCGCGAAATAACATCTTCCGGCTGGCCACATCAAACACCGCGGTATCAACAAAGGTTTGTACACTGTTGTCGTTACCGGGAATAACGTACATACCTACGATGGTCCAATACAACAGCGCCGCATTATTTTCGTAACTGCGGGCCATCTGGTCATAAGACACCAGCGCCATAATATCTACATCGTAAAGTCTCGCCAGCTGATCCAGCGTATCGAACCCCTTGCCTTGCGCAAGATAAGTGGCCGGAATAATTTCTATCCGGTCAATATATTCGTATTCCTTGAATGAGCTGCGAACTTTTTCCAGCAAATCCATTTGGGTTTTACTGTCGAGCACCGACCCGTAAGCCCCACCGGTAGGAGGAATAAAAGCAATACCCACTTTAACCGGCAACTGTAAATGCGGAATGCTTTCCGATATTGCCTTACGGCTTTCTTCATCCGGATAGAGATACTGCACCAGACTGCTTGACACCGTGTTCTTACCGGCATGATTTCCAAAAAATGATGAGCAGCCACTCAGCCACAATCCCGTGATGACTAACAATAACACCCGATATTTCATAACCTGCTCTCAAAAATGCTGCACTATCCGGCAGCTCGGTATCATGCAAAAACCATGACGCTTGTGCGCCATAATAACAAAACTCGTAACAAGAACAGTGTGGCCTGGCTCTCACACGCCTGCAGACACCGAAAAAATGCACTACCTTAAAAAGGCTTGAAATTTAACCGATACACACTGATACAGTGAAAAATCCCGCATATCAAAGGAGCAACGGATGATCAAACGCCTTGTTGGCTGCATAGCCCTGTTATTCACCTGTCATGCGATGGCACAAAGTGATGATGCCACCCGCTTTCACAGCGACAAGCTGATTCCGGTGGCAGACCTCGGAAAATTAAGAGCCATTGGCGTCAGCGTGTCGTCAGACAACCGCCTGTTTGTTTCATTCCCACGCCGGGAAAATAATTACGAGCATGCGCTGGTAGAAATTATTGACGGAAAGCAAAATATTTATCCCGATGCCGAATGGAATAAAAAGGAGGGTGATGATACCCAACGTTTTGTCAGCGTTCAGGATTTGTACGTTGATGCCAAAGACAACCTCTGGGTGCTCGATTCAAAACCCTCCGGCGGTTCCATTTTCGGTAACGATGGCGAAAAACAGGAAGGCTATTTCAAACTGGTAAAAATCAATCTGGCAAATAATAAGGTTGAAAGGGTTTATCACTTTGAAGATCTCGACAAGGTAGCGTCCGGGCTTAACGATGTGCGCGTGGATACCGAAAAAAATCTCGCGTATTTTTCAGACCCGGGGCAAAGCGCCATTGTGGTGTTGAATCTGGAAACCGGTAAAACCCGCACCTTGCTGAAAGGCCATCCGGCTACCCAAGCCGATGAAAGCCTGGTTCTTAGTTACAACGGTCAGGATATGCGCAACCGCGAAGGCACGCCTTTCCGTTCCAATATCAACGGCATCGCGCTGACTCACGATAACCGTTATTTTTATTTCAAACCGATTAACAAACTGAATCTTTACCGCATCGAAACCCGCTATCTGGCTGATACGTCATTGAATGATGAAGCGCTTGCCGAACACGTAGAGGATGTGGGTAAAACCGTAGTAACTCATGGTTTGGTTGCGGATAAAAAAGGCAATATTTTTCTTACCTCATCCATGGATTACAGCATTAAATATTTCACTCCGGAAGGTGATTTGCGCACACTGGTACAGGATTCGCGCCTGATCTGGCCGGACTCGCTGGGGATTGGCAGTGATGGTTATTTATACTTTTCCTGTGCGCAATTGCAGAAAGACCCGCAATGGAACAAGGGCGAAGACGGCACCGAGTATCCCTACACCATTTTTAAAGTGAAATTGCCTTAAATAAGTTTCGGTCAGGTGTATACCACGTTGCAAACTTTGTAATTGTGCCCCTTGGCCGTTTGGCCTCAGATGCCCTGTTCCAAAAACGCATGAACACATCCATGTGGCTCCGACGAGTCATCCCTGACTCGACGGTTTTGGAACAGGGCATCTGAGGCCAAACTCGTATCATGCAGCTTTGACAGTTATTCAAGCCTCTTGCCGCTCGAAAAGACTAACTTTGTAACACCAATCGAATGTTTCAGGGCTGTCCCCGTTAAGTCGGTACAGACCGTCTGCCGCAGGGATGCGGCAGTCGAGCCTCCAGGGACGGATTCACGGCGTGTCTGAACCGGCTTAACGGGGATAGCCGATCTCCCAAACAACAAAGCCGGTACAGACCATCTGCCGCAAGGATGCGACAGTCGAACCTCCAGAGACGGATTCACAGCGTGTCTGAACCGGCTTAAGGGGGATAGCCGATCTCCCAAACAACAAAGCCGGTACAGACCATCTGCCGCAAGGATGCGACAGTCGAACCTGCAGAGACGGATTCACAGCGTGTCTGAACCGGCTTAAGGGGGATAGCCGATCTCCCAAACAACAAAGCCGGTTCTGTCATCCCGGCAAATATGCCAAACTCCCGCCTTTACCTATACCGCCACAGCACCTCCAGATTGCCAGGACTTTCATGATCGAACACGCCGCTTTCGCACCTGACTCGCCACCGGATATTGCCACCCGACAAGCGGCGCTCGACCCGACCCGCTCCTTCGCGGTATCTGCACCTGCCGGTTCCGGTAAAACCGGGCTGCTCACCCAGCGGGTGCTGCGTTTGCTCACCACCTGTGAAGACCCGGAAGAAATCCTCGCCATTACCTTCACCCGCAAAGCAGCTGGCGAGATGCAGGAGCGAATTCTGCAAGCCTTGTGGGCGAGCCTCGAAGCAGAACCCGACAGTCCGCACGGCAAGCTGACCTGGCAGCTGGCCAAGGCGGTGATGCAACGGGACGCCGAAAAAAACTGGAACCTGTTGAGCAACCCGCAGCGCTTGCGGGTGCAAACCATCGACAGCTTGTGCCGGTCGATTACCCGGCAATTACCACTCGCCAGCGGCATAGGGGCGCAACCGGAAACGCTGGATAATGCCGACAAGGCGTATCGCCTTGCAGTACGCGAACTGCTGGCACTGCTGGAAAATCCTGATCTGGGCTTGCAGGATGATTTAACCCGCCTGCTGATGCATCTGGATAACCACCTGCCAGCGATTGAAAATCTGCTGGTGGCACTGCTCGCCCGCCGCGAACAATGGTTGGATATTTTATTGCAGGCGCGCCACGAAGAAGCGCGCGAGTATCTGCAGCAGGTATTGCAAGATGTAGTTCTTGAACACCTGACGCTGGTGCACAGCAAACTGCGCTTACATTCGCCCGCCCTGTGTACGGTTGCCGATCGCGCCGGGTTCAATTTGCAGCAGGAGCCTTCCGGTAAAGCCATTTTCCCGTGGGGCATTGAACATCTGGTTGGCATGTCCGCCCTGCCGCCACTCAGTGCCGATCACGCCTTGCAATGGCGCCAGCTGGCCGAGCTGCTGCTCACCACTGCCGGTACCTTTCGGCAACGCCTGACCAAAAACGAAGGATTTCCTGCCGGCGCTAACGGCAAGGCCTTGAAAGACGATTTTCAGCAACTGGTAGCGCAGTTGCGTGAAGAAGATGAAGACCTCGAAGCCTTGTTACACGGCATTCGACAATTACCCCCAGCCAGCTATCGCGATGATGAATGGCAACTGCTGGACAGCCTCACCCGCCTGCTACCGGTACTCGCTGCCCAATTGAAATTGGTGTTTCGCCAATTGGGTGCCACCGACTTTACCGAAATAACCCGCGCAGCCCTCACCGCGCTGGGCGATGAAGATGCCCCAGGCGACATTGCCCTGCAACTGGATTACCGTATTCGTCACATTCTGGTGGACGAATTTCAGGATACCGCCAGCCCGCAATTGCAACTGCTTGAGCGGCTTACCGCCGGTTGGCAAAACGGCGATGGCCGAACGCTATTTATCGTCGGCGATGGTATGCAGTCCTGTTACGGATTTCGTAACGCCAATGTGGGTTTATTTCTCGGCGCACGGCAGCAAGGTATTGGCTCGGTAGCGCTGGAAGCCATTGACCTGACCGTCAACTTTCGTTCGCAAACCGGCGTGGTGCGCTGGGTTAACGATACATTCACCAAAGCCTTTCCTGCTACCAATGACATTACCCGTGGCGCGGTGAGTTATTCGCCGTCGATTGCGGCCAAAGCGGAAAAGGACAACCCGGCGGTCACTGTGTATGCCTGCCCCTATGAGGCAGACAAAGACGATGAAGACGAAAACAGCAGCCTGGTGCGCTTTCGCGCGCAAGAACAGGAAGCGCACACTGTGGCCCGGCTGGCCGCACAAGCGCTGACAGAAACCACCGGTAGTGTTGCCATTCTGGTGCGTACCCGCAGCCACTTGCAGCGGATATTACCGGCGCTGAGTGCCGCCGGGTTAACCTGGATGGCGACAGAGATTGATCGCCTCTCCAGCCGTATGGCAATTGTCGATTTGATTTCGCTGACCCGCGCCCTGCTCGACCCCAGTGATCGCATTGCCTGGCTAGCTATATTGCGAGCCCCCTGGTGCGGGCTTGATCTTTATGATCTGCACCGGCTGGTCAACGCCGATGCCAGCCCGCGCCTGCGCGACCAGGATTTCCCGCTCATTTATCAGCAACTGCTGAACTACCACAGCATTACCGGCCTTTCTGCCGCCGGGCAAACCGCCCTGGAACGGCTGCATAACGTGTTGCAACCGGCCATTACCAACCGCCAGCGCAAACCCTTGCGGCAATGGGTGGAAGGCGTATGGCTGGCGCTCGGCGGCCCGGCGTGCCTGACCGACCCGGATGATATGAACAACATTCCCGGCTATTTTTCGCTGCTCGACCGCTATCAGCAGGCAGGCAGCATTCGCGACTGGGATGCCTTCACCAGTGCGATCGACAACCTTTACGCCGAACCCCGCTCGGATGCCAACCCGCGTTTGCAGGTGATGACCATTCACAAATCGAAAGGTCTGGAATTCGATACGGTGATTATTCCCGGCCTTGATCGCCGCACCCGCAACGACGACAAACAACTGTTGTTGTGGCAGGAACGCATCAGCCCCGAAGGTGAAAGCCAACTGTTACTCGGCCCGCTGGCAGCCACCGGTGAACAAACCGGCCCGCTGTACGCTTTTATGCGGCAGGAAAAGGATTTGCAACAACGCTACGAAGCCACCCGTTTGCTCTATGTGGGTTGCACCCGCGCCATCAACCGTTTGTATTTGCTGGCCTGCGTTGCACAAAAAAATGAAGAGTGGAGCGCACCGGGTAAAACGGCGCTGCTGGCCGCCATTTGGCCGATGGTAAAAGAGGGACTGGAAATACCGGAAGCAACCCGCCACTCACGCAGCAGCACGCCGGATAGCAGCCTTACCCATATTTTGCGCTTGCCGGCGCAGTGGCAACGCCCGGCGCTGCAAGACGTTACTCTGCTGGATGCTTATCGGGGTCACGAGTTTGCGGAGGATGAGGAAGACAACAACACCCCCGAAGCCGATTCCATGATCAACCGGCTGGCGCGTCACAGCGGCACCGTGCTGCACCGTGCCTTGCAACGCATTACCGAACAACAGCAACTGAGCCTGCTCGCCACTGACGATATGCAGGCTTACATTGCGCAGCAACGCCGCTGGTGGCAACTGCAATTGCAATCGCAGGGCTGGCAACATACCTGGCTGGAGCAGGCGCTGAATAAAATTGAGCGCGCCTTTCGCGAAACCTTGCAGGATGAAAAAGGCCGTTGGTTGCTCGACCCACAACATAGCGAAAGCGCCTGTGAAATGCCGCTGCAATATTGGCAAGCCAATCAACTGCGCGAGTCCATCGTTGACCGCACTTTTGTCGATGGCGACATTCGCTGGATTATTGATTACAAAACCAGCGAACCGGTTGCGGGGCAAAGCATGGAAGAGTTTATTACGCAGGAAACCGAAGCCTATCGCCCGCAACTGGCGCGATACCGCCGCTGTTTTGCCGATATGGAAAACCGGGAAATTCGCACCGCGTTATATTTCCCGTTGCTGAAACAGAAGTTTATTGAAGTGGAAGAGCCATCCTCACGGGTGTGAGGATGGCTTTTACGGAGAGTTAAAAGTTAAATAACACCAGACTCAACGCCATCACCGACATACCACTCACCAGACCGTAAACGGTTTCGTGGCCTTTGGCGTGGCGTTTGGCGGCAGGGAGCAGTTCGTCCAAAGCCAAAAACACCATCACACCGGCAATAATCCCGAACACCGCCCCGAACACCGCATCTGACAAAAACGGAGCCAGAATAAAATAACCCACCGCTGCCCCCACCGGTTCAGCAAGGCCGGATAACAAAGCGGCCACACAAGCCCACATTCTGCTGTTCGTTGCGAAATACACCGGCACCGCGATGGAAATACCTTCCGGAATATTATGAATAGCGATGGCCAGTGCGAGCGGCAAACCGAGTGACGGGCTTTCCAGCATGGCGAAAAAAGTGGCCAGACCTTCCGGAAAATTGTGGGCGGTAATGGCGATAGCGGTTAATAAACCAACCCGCTTGATGTATTCGCGGTTGTTGTGACGAAACAGCGGGTCATCGACATCCAGGCTTTCGTGGGGGTTGGGAATAAAATGGTCAATGATAACAATCAGAAAAACCCCGCCGAGAAACGCCAGGGTGCCCAGCGCAAAGCCCATTGAATCACCGTAGCCGGCAGAAAAGGCATCGGTAGATTTGGTCAGAATTTCGGTCAGCGACACATACACCATGGCACCGCCGGCGAAGGCGAGCCCGAAGGCGAGGATGCGGGGGTTGGGGGTTTTTGAAAAAAATACCAGCACACTTCCCAATACGGTGGCCAATCCAGCCGCTATGGTTACCGCAAAGGCAATCATCAGATTCTCGGACGATACATCTACCATCGGGATTTTTATCCTTATTTAAACACTACATCATCCCGCAAACAGATCCGCTGATTCACCTCCAGGGTGCAGGTGGTCAGGAACGCGTCACAGCTTTGGTTTGTAAAATCACAAACATTCAATTGCACGCAGTTTTTCAGAGATCTGCAGTGCTGGCAATATGTCGGACAAGGGAATTTATCATCAAAGGATTATTTTTGTTACACACATTGCTAACCCGCCATACAAAACGCCCGGGGCGACTGGCCCCGGGCGTTTTTACTGCTACTATCGAGCTTCGGGTTAAGCCCGTTTGATAGCTCTGATGATAATCAGCAGTACCACAGCACCAATAGTGGCACTAATAATTTGCCCGACCAGACTTACGGTCGCGACACCCATCGCGCTGAATAAAAAGCCGCCGATAAAAGCACCGACGATACCCACCACGATGTTACCAGCGAGGCCGAAGCCACCACCCTTTACCAGGGTTCCCGCCAGCCAGCCGGCAATTGCACCAATAAGCAGAAAAATCAGCAGTCCGGTTAATGTCATATTTGTTTCTCCTGTACCTTGATGACTTTTGTCTTGATGACTCATGCTCTGGAAAAGACGCTGCGTAACAACGCCTTCTACAAAACATGCTTATGCCGGAGATAGGGAAAATCGTTATCGGCCTTGCCGACTCCTTCAAATCTCACCGACTTCATATTCAGTGTAGCGGGAAAAAATGACCTTGCCGGGTGCTGGCGCCTGCAAACGCGAGTTTGCTGTTTTTTCGTTAGCTCACGCACAGTTATCACCACAACCCGCGCAACTATTTACCGGCTATCAACCACAAAGGGCGGTTTTCCATCCCGCATTGCGAGGCAGAAAACCGCCCTTTCGTGTCATAAGCGGCAATGCTTATGACAAACTTCCGGATAAATCAGAGTGATTCGAGAAAACGCAGCAGGTCTTGTTGTTGCGAATTACTCAGCGCCTGGTAACGAGTGTTTGCACCTTGCGCTTCACCGCCATGCCAGCGAATGGCTTCATCAATACTGCGGGCGCGACCATCGTGCAAATAACTGTGCACCGGCGTACACACTTCATTGCCCTGCCCGCCAATCGGATTGGTTACGCCACCGGTAACACAGGCTGACAAACCCAACCCCCACAGAGGCGCGGTACGCCATTCGGAACCGGAAGCCTGGCCTTCACCCAGGTTGTCTGCCAAACCCGGTCCCATATCGTGCAGCAACATATCGGTGTAAGGGTGAATGGTTTGATCGCGCAACTCGGCCAGCGGATGGTAAGCACTGGTTTGCAAGGTCGGGGTATGACAAGCCACACAACCGATAGCGGCAAACTGTGCTTCGCCGCGAACCACGGCGGCGTTGGTAATGTCACGCTGTGGGCGCACCCCCAACAGCGATACATATTTCACCAGGTTTTCCAGGTGCTCATCGTCCAGCTGCCCGGCACCGGTGGCGCAATCGGTCTGGTTGGCACCGCAATCCGGGTTGGGAAATACGCTGGTCATTACGCCCATATCGTTGTTAAACGCGGCGGCAATTTGGTGGCGCACACTGGAAGTACCGGCTTTCCAGCCAAAACGCCCGAGACGGGTTTCGCCGGTTTCCGGATCAATCACCCGATTGGCGCGACCGGAAATACCATCATTATTCAGATCATCCGGATCTTCCATAGCCAGAATGGTTTCTTCCGCTACCGCTTCCAGCAAACCCATGCCCACCAACTGCGGTGCAATACGTGCAGAAAACAACACCGGCGTTACGCCATTGAATTGATACTCGGGCGAGCGCAAGCCACCGGACTCGTTCCACGACTGAATGGCAACCGTACCTTCACTGGTAGCACCGCCGGTGGTTTGCGGCTGTAAATAACGGCCAATATCCGGATCGGGCGCGCCGGTTACATCGGCCACACGGAACACCCACTGATTTAACGGCTGACCAACGGGTGCAGGTGCTGCCCGGCCATTGCGCACGTGACAACTGGCGCAGCGGTCATTCACAAAATGGGAACCGGTCAAACCGACCAGCGCGTTAAATACACCGTTCTCGGCGTGTTCATCGTGCAAACCGCTAACGAAAGACGTGTGATGCACCCGGCGCCCCAACACAAACGGCTGGCCGTTTTCATAACCGAGATTGGTCGCCATTTGAATAAAGTGATTATCCGGCTCGTTGGAGTGCATATAAGGCAGCGTGGTTTTACCGCCAAGCCAGGCTTTTTCCGGAATTTTTACCGAGTCTTTGGTGCCGTTTAACGGCCCGAAAGTGCCGGGCAAAATATCCCAGGGCACCAACCCTTCACCAACGATATAAAGGTAGGTAGTACCGTAATAGGCAGCACGCCCGTTAGGCACGCCGGGATCGAGAAATTGGCTCAGCTCGAATTCAAGCTTATCGCCCACCTGAATCGGGCGGTTTTCCCGTGCGTTCCAGCTGCGTTCCTTGTAGTAATTCAGGTCATCCACCACTTCCATGGTGCCATTGTCATAGTATTCGGCCACGGTACCCACGCCGCGATAAAACCAGCGGTTTTCCGCTTCGGTATCGTTAAGGCGAAATTCGGTACGTACATTCATGCGAATGGAATCACCACCCTTGGCCACGTAATCCACAATCTCGATAGCAGCGGTGCGGTCTTCCCAGTAAAAACTCAGAAAATGGTCGTAAGCCTGAAATTGGCTTTCCTTGGCATGACGATCCCGCCCCCGGTCTGAAATACGTGTTACCAACGCATCACCGCGATCAAATTGAATAGCGCCTTCCAGCGGGGTTGTAGCGTTATACAAGGGCACCACATTGATGGACACCGGCGTGCTGCTCGCCGCACTCGAGGACTGTGATGACTGGCTGGACACACTGCTGGCCGGCTGGCTTGAGGCTGCACTGCTGGATGACGAAACAGCGCCCAGCGAATAATTCTGCCAGCTAATATTCTCCCCTACACCCGCGGTAATAACGGTGAAACTGATGCTGACCACATCACCGCCACTCAAGCCGGCAATATCGTAATGCCACCTGCCGGCAGCAACCTGCATCCGGTAATTCATTTGCGGGCCGTTATTAATACGGTAGTGAATGTCCACCACATCACCCCGACTGACTTCGGCGCGCAAGGTAGAACTGTTAAGCGTAGAAATACACCCATTACTGCAAGCAGCGTAAGCAGATGGCGCTATCACCCCCAGTGCAACAAAGAGTGCAAAAAGCAGAGCGGTGGCACGAGCAACAACACGGTAATTCAATTTTATTATTCGCATGACGCGTTCCTCAAGAGCAGGAACCGCTGAAAACCAACGATCTCTGTTGTGTTCAACACCGCAAGGAAACGGCGCCGACTTCTCCACAACGACAACAACTGCACCGGAGCTTCAGGGGTTAACCCGGTTTTATTATTAAAAGCGCTTCCGAAAATTCATCCCGCTCGTTGTTACTCGCTCCATGAGCAACCGGGAATATGAGCGTCCAGATCTCCGGATTACCGTCAGTCAGAATGAACCCGTTTTACCCGCAAGTCGTCCCGATACCCAGCAGAACAAAAGTGAACCGCGCCAAAGCACGTCAGTGGAGGAAAAGTAAAATAGCGTTGACAAACAAATAGTTGAGAAGTCCCTTTGCGCGGGAAACAAAAGTGAGACGAGGGAGAGGAAAAGTGGCACACACTGAAATGGGACGGGCGTCTCAGTTATCAATACAGACAACCGACGTTACGCAAAAGACAAAAGGATTTAAATAAGGTACCCGGCTTGCAAGAAAAGAAAGGACGCCCCGCAGGCACAAAGCGAGTTTGTCTCCAGTTTTCTTTTTCCAAAACCGTCGAGTCAGGGATGACTCGAGGGAGCTACACGGACGTATCTATGCGCTTTTGGAAAAAGAAAAGTGGTGACAAACGGACAGAATGCACCCGCTCAGGAACGATACCGAAATAGACAGCTTCTATAGCGCCTGAAAAAACTCACGCCTCCTGCGGAACACCGGAATGAAAACGGAATTCGGTATCCGGGCTTTCGATAAGTGTTTTTTCCAGCGCAAGAAAAAGCTGCACGCGCTCGCCAATATCCTCACCCTCTGCCGCACGGCTGGCCAGCAGCAAATAATCCTGATAGTGACGCGCCTCGGACTTCAACAAGGACAGATAAAACCTCTGCAAATCCTCATCCAAATGCGGCGCCAATTTGGCAAAACGCTCGCAGGAACGCGCTTCAATAATCGCCCCCACAATCAGCGTATCAATATAACGAGCCGGTTCATGGGTGCGTACCGGTTTGCGCAACTCGGACGCATAACGGCAAGGCGTAATCTGGTCATAAGGCACACCACGCTTTTGCATGATGTCCATCACCTGCTCGTAATGACGCAACTCTTCACGCGCCAACCGCGACATCTTATGCATCATGTCAAAGTCGCCCACGTAACGGTACATCAGCGTCAAGGCGGTAGAAGCGGCCTTCTTTTCGCAGTTGGCGTGGTCGAGCAGCAACAACGCCTGGTTGGCTACCGCTGCCTCAATCCAGGCATCCGGGGTTTCACAATGTAAAAACTCAAGAATTTCGTTCAGTTCGTTCATGGTAAGGTCAGGATCAATCCGTCAGGAGATAAGAGCCAGCAGGCGGCCACAGAAACGGTGCGAAGTTTACACAGAGTCCATAGCCTTTGTGCGGCTATTTTCGCGCCCTGCTGGCAAATAATGGGCACTCAGGTTTTGGGCGGTAAACCCGGTTCAATGTAACGCTCGTAGTGCGCCAGCGATAAGGCGTAATAATCCTGATCAATGAGCTGGCTGATTTGCTTGAGCGATAAATGATGGCTGGCCGGTTGCAAACAAAGGCCGAAAACGCCCAAATCATGAATCTGGCTGGCACCGGCGCGTAATAAATCAAACACCCAGCAATAGGCTGGTTGCTCAGGTTTGAACTGGATTTGCTGATAGCGGATTTGTTCAAGCAACAAACGCTCATCAAGAATTTCAATGTGATTACGGACAATTTGCGACAGGAAGCTTTCCAGCCGGCGGGCGATCAGCAATTTCTGGTCGTGCGAGTACAAGTTCCAGTCAATCACCTCATGGGCAAATCGCTTGCAGCCACGGCAGACACTGTCGCCAATGCCCGTGGAGCAAATACCCACACACGGTGTTTTAACGGGTTTAAATAAAGACATGGGGTTTAACAGCTCACCAAAGTGAACTGACGCCGCAATGGGCGTCAGCTCAAAACAAACAAAAACCGCTCCATGGTTAATACCGCAAACGCATCAGTAGCCGGGCTTTTGCAACACCGGCTCTGCCAACGCGAATTAGTAAGGGAAACCGGCTACGTCCAGCTCCAGCTTCCACACCGAACCGGCACCGGTCAGGTACAGGGTTTTACGCTCCGGGCCACCGAAAGCGGCATTGGTGATGTTGGCATCCACTTTAATGGTTGCCAATTCTTCACCGTCAGGAGAAAACACCCGCGCTTGCTGTGCCAGATGCTCGGTAACGTAAATATTACCCAGGCAATCAATGGCCAACCCGTCGGGCACACGTACATTATCGACCAGGTTTTTACCTTCTCCCGGTACGCCGTCGGCAATCGGATAGGCTCTCAGGAAACCGTTTTCGCCACCGCCCGCCACATAAAGCACATCTTGCGCCGGAGACAAGGCAATGCCGTTCGGGTTGGCGATGGTTTCATCGACCACACTCACTTCGCCGCTGGCACTGACGCGGTAGACACGGGTTTTATCCTGGCCGCCTGGCGCTGCCGAACGTTGGAAATCCGGGTCGGTGAAATACACGCTGCCATCGTGGGCTTCGGTAAGGTCATTCGGTGAGTTAAAGGCATTTTCCTGGTAGATACCGGCAATGTTGGAGCGTTCGCCGGTAGTCAGGTTAAAGCGGGTCAGTGATTTGGTGCTGTGCACCGCGCCGATAATAAAACCGTCGGCATCTACCGCCAAGCCATTACTGCCGCTGTCTTCTATCACGGTGTCCATGGTGGCGTTATCCACCAGGCGCTGAATACGGGAGGGAAAACCGTCTGCGAAGGTGAAGTCGGAAAAATACAGGGCGCCATTCAACCATACCGGGCCTTCGTACAAGCCGGGCTCATCACGGGTGGAGTCGGCGGCATCAACCCGGTCCGCAATCAACCGGCCTTTGGGCGCGGTGCCACCGGTAGACGGGCAGCTCCATTGGGCTTTATCCAGTACCTGCTCTTCGGGCGCGGTTAAAAATGCCGTTTCGGAAGACAGGCTGGAAGCGGTAACCGCTTCCGGTGGCGCTGACTCACTGCAGGCAACCAGGCCGCCTGCCAAAAGTAGGGTTGCAATAGGTGTTAGCGCTGAAAAAATCCGCGTTTTTGTCATGCTGGTCTCCTGAATGGCGGGCAACGGATCACCGGTTACCCTGGGCTCGCTCTGAAAAAATGAAAACATAGCACAGCCCCGCCGCAAAAACTCTTTTCTATTACCGGCTCGAACCATCAACCGCGTCGCGAAAAGTTAACAGAACAAAGGCTTTCATGTATAATTTGCGCCCGATTGTTCGCTCTTGCCAGAGTGTTCAATTTCATCCATGTCGGTCATGGATAGTCTCCCGACGCAGAGATCCTGCCAAGGGAGTAAACTCACAAATCAGAGGAAATAAACCGTGCTTGAAGCCTATCGTAAACATGTCGCAGAACGCGCTGAAGAAGGTGTACCGCCTAAACCGCTAAACGCCGAACAAGTCGCCGGACTGGTAGAATTATTAAAAAACCCACCTGCCAATGAAGCAGAAACCCTGCTTGACCTGATCACCAACCGCGTTCCGCCAGGTGTTGACGAAGCAGCCTATGTAAAAGCTGCTTTTCTGAGCGCAATCCTCAAAGACGAAGCCCAATCTCCCCTCATCGACAAACCTCTGGCCATCAAACTGCTCGGTATGATGCTGGGTGGTTACAACATCGAAACCCTGGTGAACCTGCTGGATAATGCTGAGCTGGCTCCGCTTGCAGCCGAACAGCTCAAGCATACCCTGCTGATGTTTGATGCCTTCCATGATGTGGAAGAGAAAGCCAAAGCCGGCAACGCTGCCGCGCAAGGCGTATTGCAATCCTGGGCAGACGGCGAGTGGTTTACCAAGCGCCCGAAAGTACCGGAAAGCACCAAACTGACCGTATTCAAAGTGACCGGTGAAACCAATACCGATGACTTGTCGCCAGCGCCGGATGCCTGGTCACGTCCTGACATTCCGTTGCACGCCCTGGCCATGTTCAAAATGGAACGTGAAGGCCTGACCCCGGACGAGCCGGGCACCATCGGCCCGATCAAACAAATCGAAGCCCTGAAAACCAAAGGTTACCCGCTGGCATTTGTGGGTGACGTGGTAGGTACCGGTTCTTCCCGTAAATCCGGTACCAACTCGGTACTCTGGTACATCGGTGACGACATTCCGGGCGTACCCAACAAGCGCACCGGTGGTGTGTGTATCGGCAGCAAAGTCGCGCCGATTTTCTACAACACCATGGAAGATGCCGGCGCACTGGTTTTTGAAGCTCCGGTAGATGACCTGAATATGGGCGACGTGATTGATATCCGTCCTTATGAAGGCAAAATCCTCAACGCCGAAACCGGCGCTGTCATTTCCGAATTCGCGCTGAAATCCGACGTACTGCTGGACGAAGTTCAGGCTGGCGGTCGTATTCCGCTGATCGTAGGTCGCGGTTTGACCACCAAGGCACGCGCTTCTCTCGGCCTGCCCGCCTCTACCCTGTTCCGTCTGCCGGAATCTCCGGTTGATACCGGCAAGGGTTACACCCTGGCGCAAAAAATGGTTGGTAAAGCCTGTGGCGTAACCGGTATTCGTCCGGGTACTTACTGCGAGCCTTACATGACCACCGTCGGTTCACAGGACACCACCGGCCCGATGACCCGTGATGAACTGAAAGACCTGGCGTGCCTTGGCTTCTCTGCTGACCTGACCATGCAGTCTTTCTGTCACACCGCGGCTTATCCAAAGCCGGTAGACATCGAAACCCAGCACACCCTGCCTGACTTCATCATGACCCGTGGCGGTGTTTCACTGCGTCCGGGCGATGGTGTAATTCACAGCTGGCTGAACCGCATGTTGTTGCCGGACACCGTAGGTACCGGTGGTGACTCGCACACCCGTTTCCCGATTGGTATCTCCTTCCCGGCCGGTTCCGGTCTGGTGGCGTTTGCTGCCGCTACCGGTGTTATGCCGCTGGACATGCCGGAATCGGTACTGGTTCGCTTCAAAGGCGACATGCAACCGGGCATCACCCTGCGTGACCTGGTGAATGCGATTCCTTTGTACGCCATCAAAGCGGGTTTGTTGACCGTTGAGAAAAAAGGCAAGAAGAACATTTTCTCCGGCCGTATTCTGGAAGTAGAAGGTCTGTCCAACCTGAAAGTTGAACAGGCATTTGAAATTTCCGATGCGTCTGCCGAGCGTTCTGCTGCCGGTTGTACCATCAAACTGGACAAAGCGCCGATTGCCGAATACCTCAACTCCAACATCACCATGCTGCGCTGGATGATCGAACAAGGCTACGGCGATGTTCGCACTCTGGAGCGTCGTGCTCAGAAGATGGAAGAGTGGCTGGCCAATCCTGAATTGATGGAAGCCGATGCCGATGCCGAATACGCTGCTGTTATCGACATTGACCTGGCCGACATCAAAGAACCCATTCTGGCCTGCCCGAACGACCCGGACGATGTAAAAGTATTGTCTGAAGTTGCCGGCGCCAAAATTGATGAAGTATTTATCGGTTCGTGCATGACCAACATCGGTCACTTCCGCGCTGCCGGTAAACTGCTCAACTCTACCAAAAATGAACTTTCCACCCGCCTCTGGATTGCCCCGCCCACCAAAATGGACGAGCACCAGTTGATGGAAGAAGGTTACTACAGCATCTTCGGCGTAAAAGGTGCTCGCACCGAAATGCCAGGCTGCTCACTGTGTATGGGTAACCAGGCGCGTGTAGCCCCGAACTCAACCGTGGTGTCTACCTCTACCCGTAACTTCCCGAACCGTTTGGGTACTGGCGCTGATGTATACCTTGCCTCTGCCGAACTCGCAGCGGTAGCGGCGATTCTGGGTAAACTGCCGAACTTTGATGAGTACATTCAGTACGCAGAAAAACTCGACAGCATGTCTGCTGATGTTTATCGCTATCTCAACTTTAATGAGATCGAAAGCTATCAACGCGCTGCTGACGAAGGCAAGCGCATTGCTGCGGTAGAAATTCAAACTGTAGCAATCTGATTCAGCCGGGCGCTTTGCGCTGACTGATCGCAAAACGGGTCTTTGGTTTTACTGCCGGTTTACCGGCAGCATCTACCAAAGACCCGTTTTTTATGGGTATCGATATTCGCGACAAAAATATCTGCTCGTCACATTTCAAACCATTCAAAAATCAGTCGGTCATTTTAACGAGAGCGATTAAAGCGCTCATTGACTGCCTCATTAACCCGATCCATCATATTTTCACTTTCTGATTTTTCAGCGCACCTGGTCATATACCAATTGCGTGGCCCGCTATCTCGCCCTCGGTCAGCCACCTCCAAACAACCACCGCCCTTTGTTTTTAATCGATCAGAGCCAATGCCGGTGGAATACATATCCAGCCGGGAATCTTCAACCCGCGCTAACGCTGGCTGTTGCTGCAACGCCTTTAGTTGCGAGCGCAACTTCGGATGAAAAACATTTTTTTCAATAACTGACGAATGTGAATAAGCCGATCCACTGTGTTGGCTGGCTGAAATTTCGGACATTTGCTGCGAGGATGAGGGACGATAGCGCCTTGACCGAGCATTGCTCTCATCAGCAATCGGCTCAGTCACAGCAGGAGAGAGAGCAGTTTTTACAGGATGACTTTCCGAAGCGACCTCAGGCACCGCTGATCCAGACGAAACATTATTTGCTTCAACTTCCGGCTCGTTAACAATGACTGGTGACGACACAGAAACATCCGGAACTTCAATAGTGGCAACTTCTTTTTGCGGCACCACCTGAGAAAAAGTCACATGAACAGTGCGCGGAGGTGTTTTCAATGGTGTCTGACGAGGAACGGGAGGAGATGATACCAGCGGTATAATAAGTACCAGCAAAAAGTGCATTGCACATGAAGCAACAACAGCCAGCCATAGTCCATGACTTTTCGTGACCGTCGCTCTTTCGAATTCAATCGGCGGCGCAGCAAAATCAATATCCTTGCGATCAAGCGCTGGCAACATTTTCCAATACCGGCAGGGGGAGTTTTCCTCAGACTGAAGCCGTGATTATTGGTTCATTTTCCCGGCGAGCATTTTAAATGAAAGGAATTAGCCTGATCAGCAGTAAAAATTAATTACTGCGCGCCGAAAAAACGTCAGAGAAATTTTCCCCGGCAGCAATACGCTCCAGATCAGCATAAAAAGTATTGGCATTAATCAACGGGATAACCGCGAGGCGAGCGGCCTGATAATTTTCCAGAACATTGTCACTAAAAAAATCTGCGCCGCTCACTAAACTGCGAACCTGGCTCACCTCCTCATCGGACAGGGCAATATTTTCTGGCAATAACGGCTCCCGATAATCCACGGTAAGAGCAGCGCCCTCATCAAACCATACAGGCATTTCTCTCAAAAAACGCCAGAAGCCGACACGCTGCTGGATTTCTGCATGCAGCCACTCATGCGCAAGCACATCAATATTTTCCCCTTCAGGGCCGAGAATAATACAAGTGCGCCATGGCAGGCGATGCATGGTGGCAGTGTCATTAGCCCCCCACCGTTCTGCCGCCTCAACACTCCCGGCAATCAGGATGCGCGGCCGGGAATGCGGCTCCCCGTACATACGTTCAATACGCAAAGATGCAGCCTGCAACAGATCCTCAATATTTTCGGTAGATGCAGGCTTGTGGTCAGCGCCAATAAAAACATGACCATTCAATCGGGAGTAATCTAATAATGGCAAAATTTCACAAGCCAAAGCATGCCGCTGAAAGCCTGCTCCGACGATGACAAAAATGAAAAAAAGCAGACAACCGCCCCACACCGCTTTTTTCATGGTTACTCCTTTAACAGCCTTTGACCAGGGATAGAGTAAGGCCAGCGGGCTGCTCTTTACCGCTATTCTGCAGTGAGGATGATACTGACGGCTTCGCCATCCTGATTAATTACTTCAAAGGTTGCAGTTTCGCCCGGTTTTTTATTCATTTTCTTTTTGGCTTTGAAGGCAGAACAGCCGGGAATTTCACAGCCGTCAATGCTCACAACTTTATCGCCGGGCTGGATGCCCTGCTTCGCGGCTGATGAGCCAGGTTTTACCGTGGCAACCGTTACAGTCTCCAACCTGGGAGGCAAAAGACCCACGGTGGAAACATCCACCTCCACACCAAAATCACCACTTTTAGCGAAGCTGTGTGAACTTAAGAGCAAACAAGCGAAAACAATGCCCGGATACTTCATATACCAATCCCTTGTAGTCAGGTTTTGAATGATGAAGTAGACATTGCCGTGATCAATATGTTCTGAGTACGAACAGGAATATTATTCGTCAGCCACCCTGAAAACACTGGCACCGGTCAGGCCACAGAAACGTAAACCCAACAGCGCTTGCCAGACAGCAAACTTTCAGCAACTCGCTTGTAATCATCCACCTCGTAAGCATCGGCTTTTTCAAGATCATGGGTAGTTACCTCAAAAACGGTTCCTGCGACTTGATCACGAGAGTTACCGGTATATTTCAGTATCGGGTGATACTTCTGCCCGCTCTCTGCCAGCACGCGCGGATCGGTAATTTCTACCTGCTCTACCACATAGCCGGGAAGCTTATCTGCCGCCCCTTTCAACTCCCGACCAAAGTTGGCGATCTGTACGCTTTTTAACTGCAATGTGCCATAAGAAAAAAGGTATTCCACTAATATTCTCCATAGAAGTTATCTTGAATAGAAATTTGCCAAGCGCAAAAAACGTCAACAATCATCAACGTTCAAAAGCTGCGATTAGACCTGAAGCTCACTATCAGCCTCGTCATTCTTATAACAGCACCATCCCCCTGAAAACAATGGGGCAGCGAGTAATGTTGGATTTCGTATTACAACTGTTTTCGATAGCCAAAAAAAACCACCCCCTGGTTTCAGCCAGGGGGTGGTTTTTTATTACAACCTGAAAACGCTATTAACGGTTTTACAGGTTGGCGATGGTGGAGGTTGACCAGTTGCGGTAGCTGCCGCCTGCCGGGCTTTGATCGGCGCGGAGTTTCAGGCCAATAGTTTGATAAAGCTCGGACTGGGTTTTGCCGCCGATATCCAGCACGCGACCACCGGTAATGCCCGCTCCTGCCACCAGCATAGGCACGTTGCTGTTGCCGTGGGAGTCGGCATCGCCCATGTCAGACACCTGAGTGATAATGGTGGAACTCATCAAACCGCGCTCAATCAGCTTATCGTACAGATACGCCGTCAAGCCTTGCATGTACACAATATCTTCCGTGTAGTGCAACGGCAGGTTGCCCTGATTGTGGTGCGACTGATGCGACTCACGACCCAGTGCATCCAGGAAGTGGGTGTGCGCATCCGTTCCGAAGGCCAGTGATACTGAAGCAGTCAGGTTACAACTCAGCGCCAGCGTCACTATGTCAGCATGCAGCTTGGCGTGCGTGTCAAAACCGGCCACCACCGCACCTGGCGGCTGCGGGCAGGAACCGCCAGGATTGCCACCGCCACTATCAATAGCCGTTTCAATTTCACGAATAGCCGTGAAGTGGCTGTCGAGTTTTTCTTTTTCGTGTTGCCCCAGTTTGGTACGCAGACCGCTGATAGCAGCGTAGTGCAAATCTACCACTGACTGGCGCGGTGCCAGCCCGCCGTCACCACCATTACCACCGCCAGAGCCACCCGAACCACCGGCAAACAATACGTCGAGCGCTGCCTGCGGGCTGGTGATAAGTGGTCGGCCGTTATAGCCTTCACGGCTCAGCGCCGATTCAGCGGTAGTGCCCACGTTGAGGCAGCGCACCGGATAATTGGCACCGATGGTTTTGCCGAGGTTTACGTCAAAGCTGTCATCGGACCAACTGCCGTTGTTAAAACGGTGAAACATCACACCGTGCCCTGCTCCACTCAGCGATGCATTACGCAGCATGGCAAAATGGTTGTAGTGGCGCTGCAAGGGCGCAGACTGAACCGGCAAGCTTGCCCCGGTTGGAAACCATTTATCCGGATGACAACCGCCGCCCGAAAAAACCAGGCAGTGTTTGTTAGGCGTTCCGGACTGGGCTTCTGCAGTGCGCGCCAGCATAACGCCAGCCAGAATGCTGGATGCTTTAATCAGACCGGCCGAGATGCCCGCGTGGGAAATCACTCTGAAAAAATCCCGACGCTCTTTGTCGAAACAATTTTTATATCTCATGTTATTGACTCCAATTCTTTAACAGGACGTTGCGAGGGGCGCGCTTAGCGCGCCCACTCTTGCCGGTACATCACAGAATCCAATGCAGGAATTTCTTCCAGCATGGCGCGTGGGCCGTTCATATTGAGTACGTCTACGAGGTTAGCGACATCACAACGATACGCCTCCTCTTCGGCTTTACTGATGCGGGCATAGCCAACATCCCGTGGTGAATCAATCAGGAAGATGGAGTTGATACCGGAGCTGTAGCTGACAAATTGTGTTGCCAGACAACTTTGCGCCAGACCGGAAACCATCGGATCTTCAACCATGGTTTGCGCCAGTTCGTTCGCGCCATCAAATTGAATCGCAGGCGAATGAATGACACGGTCCGGATCGTTCAGGAATTGCAGTTGCGGGAACGGTGAGAAGAAAGTACCTACGGCATCAATCGGGTTGCCTTTCAAATCAACGGCGCGCAAGCGTCCCAGAGCATCGAAGTTCTCCATTGAACCGCCCAGCGGGTTGATAATTTCGCCGTGACAATTCGAGCAGCTGGTGCCCGAAGTAATGCGGTCGAAGATCATGCGCTGTGTGGTGTGCGGATTTTCGAAGAACTCTCTGTCGCGGGCAGCCAGCGCTTCCCGGTCAAGACTGACACCGGACGGTGGCTCGGGAATGTCCTGACACATGATTCGACGGCGAACTGCAACCGAACGGGTAACCATGTTGGCATCGTCGGCAGTCGCGTAGCGGGACATAAATGCACCGCTGGTAAGAATACCGCCGCGCTCGGAGGTACTGACGCGCGCGAAGCCTTGCGCATCGGCACTACCAGCCATGAAAGGAATGCCGTACAAGCTGGCCAACCGCTGGTTAACATGGGTGTAATGCGGGTTGAAAACCGATGCAAAATTGGTGTCATGCGCCAGCATGGCGTGAGCAAAGTTTTTGCCAAGCTCCTGCTTCATGTCTTGCGCCAATACCGGGAAGTTTGCCACGCCGGATTTTTCTTTAATTTCCAACTGCTCGGTACCCAGCCAGCGGTTCACAAATTCACCCAACAGGGATTTGGTGTGGGTAGACTCCAGCAACATCGATGCATGTTGACGCACACCGAAAGCCGTATCCAGCTCACCGCGCCCGGCCGCGGCCAGCAAATCATCGCCTGGCGTGGTTCCGGTAAAGGTGTAGCTGATGAAGGTTGCCATTTCGTAGCCATTCAATTTGAATGCACCACCACTGGCTTCACCCAACTCGGAACGATACAAAAATTGCGGTGATGACAACATCGCAGCCAGTGCCACTTCCATACCTTCTGCTGTAGTACGACCATCATCTGTACCCAGCGCGACTGCCAAATAGTCAGCACGTTCATCAGCAGTCAGTGGACGACGGAAAATTTTCGGGGCCAGATCGTCTACCAGTTTTGTTGCACAGTTACTATCTGGCGAACAGGCAAGCACATCGTTCCAACGGGTCGCGACATCTTCGGCAATACGTTCCGCGGTGGCGATATAACTGGTGTAGCGCGTCCTATCTACCATCAGGGTATTGTTGTTCATGAAGGTGCCCGCGATGAAGTCATCCGGCAAGCGGGAGACAACATCTTGCGTGTAGCCAACCAGATCCTGCACAGAGCGCTGGTATTCGTTTTTGGTTAACAAACGCAAGGTACGCTGACCATAACTGGCGCCCGGTGCCGGACAGCTGAAATAGGAAACCGGATTATCCGGAATACCATCGGACGGACGGCGCCAGGTATGGATAAAGGCTTCGAGGTCAGCGGCGCATTGACCCGTACAGCTGCCCGGATTACTTTGCGGCATCCACCTGGAAATAAAGTCTCTGAGGATCAGATCCTGATTATCCTGGCTGTGACGGTATACCGAACGGTTGGGGTTCAAGGGTGTAGCCGCCGGTGTGCCGGATGCATTGCGCTCACCATCAACACCATGACAGAACACGCAACCGCGGGTGCTCCACAAGGCCGCACCACTGGTGGCATCGCCGGTGATCGGGCCGTTATCTTCCGAGGATGAACTGGAGGTTGACGATACCGAGCTTGCCGAACTTTCAACACTTGAGGCACTGCCTTCGCTGGACGAGCTGCTGGTGTTACCGGAAGTGTCTTCATACACCAGCGCAACGGCGTTGCTGGCAACAGACGGAACGCTGTCGCGGTAGCTGATAACTTTATAATCGTAGTTACCGAAAACAGCCGGCAGGGTTTCGCTGAAAATTGACGTATTGGCAGCGAGATTGCTTTGCGTTGTCCAGCGGCCATCTGCACCTTTACGACGAACCAGCAGGCCGGTTTCATCTGCATTCAAATTTGACCAGATCAACTCAGCAGAACCAACGTCCTGCACCAGATTACCGGTTAGACCAACTGGCGCTTCGGGAGCCGCAGGCAAGGTAATGGCGGCGATGCCAGTGGGATTATCGCGGGTTAAAAACATCTTGAAATAAATCGGTGTTTTTTCACCAATTGAACTCAGACTGGCAGCCAAACGCAGCGCTTCAACACCGGCATTCAATTCGAAATCAACACTATTGATAACAATCGGGCGGCGCGGTGAGAAGCTGACACTGTTATTGGTGTGCTTGATCAGCGTCACTTCAAAACTGATCGGCTTGTTAATCGCATGCAGAATCAAATTACCGGCCAACGTTTGCTGACTGATACCGCCCACGGGCATGGCATCAATCGCAGCCAGATCCAGTTGCGTGGTGAAATGCAAATTGGGCAAATAACCGGATTCAAACAGCAGATTTTGCATACGGGTATTGCGAATCGCAAAACCGGTAGAAACCGTTGCTAACGGAATCGTCAGTGTGGCATTACCGGCGGCACTGACCGTACCTTGCAACTGCGTAAAGGTATGGCTTTCTGCGTTATCAATATTTTTTACGGTTACAAAATGGAAACTGGATTTTTCAGCTTCCAACAACCAGCGTGCAGCAGTTGCGGGAGCAGGCGCGCTGCTGGAACTGCCTGAACTCGCCGGTGTGCTGCTGGCAACGCTGGAGGATTGACCAGCACTGCCACCGCAATTAACACCGTTCAAGGTAAATTCAGCGGGCAGCTGCGTTCCCGGATTGCTTAAATTGAACCCGAATTGGACAATTTCATTCGCCGGTAAATTACCGTTGTAAGGTGCATTTTTTACGCAAATATTTTTGCCGTTAGCGGTATGTACACCGTCCCACAGTTGGCTGATCACTTCGTTGCCATTAAAAGCCCAGCACACTTCCCAACTGCTGAGTGCGGCGCCCTTATTTTCAACAATGACCTGAGCCTGCCCACCACTGCCCCAGTTGGCGACCGCCGTGTAAGACACGCTACAAACATGTTGCGCCGCAGCGCCAGCAGAAATCAGAGAGCCTAAAGCCAGGCCCATAAAGGCGATTGAGGTTTTGAATAATTTTTTCATGATAGATTCCCAAGCCTCCTGTTAGCGGGCGTCAAAGACAAACGTGAAATCTACCGGAACCGCCGCACTGATCGAGCTCAGATTGACAAGGTTACGCAGCACTTCTACGCCAGCTGTGAGGTTGAAATCGGTAGCGCGCGTTAATACCGGTGCCATGCTTTGCACCAGAATGCGCGAATCGGAAAGCCGTTGTACCGACACCAGAGCGCTTACCGTTTTGGTGACGCCATGCAAATCCACGTCAGCGCTGACATTGGTTTGGGCGGTTTGGCCCACTGCCAGCGTATTCAATACGGTGGCAGGCACATTGACGGTAATCGTCGCCGAGGGGTAATAAACCGTTTCAAACAGGAAATCGCGAACGCGTTGGTCGCGAAGGTTAACACCGGTTTTCACGGTATTAAGATCAATAGAAACGCGCGCAACACCGTCATTACCAATTGAACCGCTCAGCGCGGTAAAATGGTGCAGCTCTACGTTATGGGTATTTTTGGTGGTCACAAAATTTAAATAGGAAGCCGTGCCATCAAGATCCCAGGCGGCCTGATTGCCAGCAGAAGAACTGGAACTGCTAACCGACGAAGAACTGGCAGATTCGCCACACACATCACCGGTAACTTGCACAACTTCAGCAGACGCACTGCCTTTGGTTCCCTGAAAACCCACCTCAACACTTTGATTGGGTTGAATGTTGCCATTCCAGCCAAGGTTGGATGCCGAATAAGGGTTATCACCACTGTAATTGGCATTCCAGTAACTGGTGAGGCGATTATCGCCACTGTATTGCCAACTGACATTCCAACCGTTTATCGGCGTGGTGCCGGTATTGGTAATACGGATGTTGGCGGTAAAGCCGTCATTCCATTGATTGGTAATCACATATTCACACCCGGCCTGCACCTGGGACGAAAATGTGGCGGCTGTCACCAGAACAAGACCCGCCAGCGATAAACATCGGCTTGCCTTTTTCCTTCGCTGCACGGTTGTTAGCGGGGGGACGGAAATTCTACTCATGGTATCTTCCTCTTTTTTTAGTAAACACCGGCATTACCCGGCAATGTTCCATCAAAAAACTGCAATCATCACAATCGCACTCGCCGACCGACATCGACATCGACATCGACAATTCGGCAAAACCTGAAGGCGTTTCCTTCCGGCTTTAAAAACCTGGTTCCCTGGCAACATCAGGACTGTGAGTCAATAAATTCCTGAGAGATAACCTGAGCTTTATCCAACTGACGGCAGGATTTATCACGGGCAGATGAAAACCGTGTGACAAAACACCATCAAAAAAAGACGCTATGCGATAGAGGGAATGGGTGGAGTTTGTTGCTATACGATGGGCAAATAAAGAATTTCGCGCCAACGCAAACTGATAGCCAGCAGCGCAGGCAACAAAGATCGGGAAATGGGTCAGTCTTTTTAAAATTTTCATCAGCTAATCCGGTAGCTCTATCGTTTGTATTATTTTCTATCCAGGAAAACCCAAAAATTGAAATTTTAAAAATGCAACGCATGAGCAAAACCAGCACGCCGTGCTGATTTCAACAGTGATCATTCAATTGAAATTGATAACAACGTCTTTCCGACGGAGGAATAAAGCGACAAACTACGATCGGCTTATTGATTTCAGAAAGATATCAACGCTCTGACTATACGGTTTAGTAAAATCTATTTTTTTAGTCCAGCAACAGAATCTCGAAGCTTTGTGAAACGCTTCAGTATTTCGGGGGATTTTACAAATAAATAAAAATTAGTCCACAAAAAAATAATGGCTTTATGTAATCGGATTCACATTTATCAAACATCAGACAAATAAATTGAATTTATGAATTCAGTTTGGAAATAATTTTTAAAAAAGATATAGCAAATATCTTTCAAAAAATGACTATGTGACACATAGTATCCAAACTAAAAAACAAAAAACCGATTCGCTATAGAGCGAATCGGTCTGATCTTTTTTACACCGGGTTCACGCCGGGCTGGCGGTGGGGCGGATAACAATGTCACTGGTGTTGACATCGTCCGGCTGATTAATGACATGCGCAATCGCCGCTGCAATGGCTTCCGGTTTTAAAGCCACTTTACGAAACGCATCAATAATTTCGGCGGTATCGGCGTGGGTAATGGTATGAGCCAACTCGGATTCAACCACGCCAGGGTAAACACAGGTGACGCGGATGTGCTGGTTTTCCTGACGCAAACCATCGGAAATTGCACGCACCGCAAACTTGGTTGCACAATACACCGCAGCCGTTGGCATAACATAAAGCCCACCAATCGATGACACGTTAATCACCTGCCCGCTCTGCTGCGCTTGCATGGTGGGTAGCACCGCCGCAATGCCATACAGCACACCGCGAATATTGACGTCGACCATCTGATCCCACTCGCTTACTTTTAAAGCAGACATAGGAGACAGCGGCATCACGCCGGCATTATTGATAATGACATCAATACGGCCGTGAATGGCCAGGGCAAAATCTGCAAAAGCTTTTACATCATCCTGGCGGGTAACATCCAGCGTCTGGAAATCGACGGTACCGCCTTGCTGACGAATGGCTTGCGCGAGACTTTCCAAACGATCGGTACGCCGGGCACCAATAACCAGCCGATGGCCTTGCGCTGCTAGATAACGGGCAACCGCTTCGCCAATACCACTGCTGGCGCCGGTCAGTAAAATCACTTTGCTTTGAGAAATTTTATTCATGATGTTGCGTCCTGAAGAGGGTGGGTAACAGCAGCCATCATAAAAATTTGCACCCACCAGGCTAAGACCCGTTCGTCTTCGGTGTTTGCCTAATCCTATTCGAGCGATGCAAAACCGGTGGAAATTATGTTTTTATAGTGCCTGTTACTCACAGGCGGCAGAAACGCACATGACTCAAACCGACACATCAATGATTACAGCGACAAACTCGACACAGGCACGGATGATCCGCTTGCTCCGCGAACTTGCGCCGCGCGAGGGCTATACCCAATCGCTGCTTGATGGCGTGATGTTTATGCGAGCCGATCAACCCATGTCGTGCGCGCAGGCACTCTATGAACCCGGCATTGTGATTATGGTGCAGGGGCGAAAGCGCGGTTTTCATGGCGGCAAGATGTACGTATACGATCCGCAACAGTATCTGGTGTTGTCGGTGCCCTTGCCTCTCACCATCGAAACCGAAGCCAGTGAAGAAGAACCCTTGCTGGGCCTTGTGCTGCGTATCGACCCGGCTACCACCGCCGAGCTGGCACAGTCGGTATCAAACGATGCGCCCGAACAACCGGCCACACTTTATGCCACCGCGATGGAAACCAAACTGGAAGAAGCAACCCTGCGGCTGCTGGAAGCATTGTGCTCACCCACCGAAGCCAAATTGCTTGGCCCATCCATTTTTCGGGAAATTACTTATCGGGTGTTAACCGGCAGCCAGGGCGGCAGACTGCGCGCCGCCCTGGAACAAGGTGGCAATTTTGGTCGCATCGCCAAAGTACTGCATCGCATTCACCATCATTACGCCGGCCAACTGGATGTAACCAGTCTGGCGAAAGAAGCCAATTTGAGTGTGCCTGCTTTTCACGCACATTTTAAAAATGTTACCCACACCTCGCCCATCCAATACATAAAAACCATTCGCTTGCACCAGGCGCGGCTGATCATGATCCGCAAAGGCCTGAATGCTGCCACTGCATCTGAACAAGTGGGCTACGAAAGCGCTTCGCAGTTCAGCCGGGAATTTAAACGTTTGTTCGGCCGAAGCCCGGTCGATGAAACCCGGCATTTGCGGCAAATGCTGTCGCTGGCGGCTCCGGTGGTTGCCAATGCACACACCGCTTTATAAGGCGATCATCGAGTGAAAGAGAAAGCGTTTGGCGGTAGAACAGCGGCGTGATCCCGGCATGAAAGCACCGCGATAGTCATTGAGTGCGTGGAGGTTGCGAATGGGTAGCGGCTTCTATAATGATGAGTACAATTCAACTTTTTCATCATCTAACGTTGTTCATCAACATAGAGGGGTTCGCATGCAGAGTTTTTTGCGTTTCACAGGCTGTTTTCTGGTAGCACTGGTGGTAGCCGGGCTACTGGGCACCATTGTTCAAACCCAATTTAACCTGCTGGAATTACAGCGTTTGGGCGCGCCAATTTCCTTCGGGTTACGCCTGCAAACAACCCTGCAAGACATCGTCGGCTTTGCTCCCGCTTACCTGGGCATTCTTGCAGCGGGTTTGCTGCCATCTTTATTAGTTGCGTTATTACTGGTGCGCCCTCTCGTTCCCCGCCACAAAGCCGCATTAAGTGCGTTGGCCGCTGCGGCAGGTTTATGGGTAGCTTTTAAAGTGACGGATATGGTTGCCCCCATGCCCACCTTGATTGCAGCTACACGCAGTGGCGGCGGCACCTTGGCGTTACTGGCAACCGCAGCACTGGGCGGCTGGTTGTTCTCACGGCTTTACCACAGCAACAACCGCTTACCCGGCGTGCAGCCGGTAATACCGGTTTTACTGTTGGCAACTGCCTCTTTTTTGCTACCCGCAGAAACCCGGGCCAACGATCGCCCGTATCAAACAGCAACCTGGGTAGATGGTCTCGCCTTTCCCTGGTCGATGACATTTTTGCCCGATGGGCGGGCGCTGGTCACTGAAAAACCGGGCCGCTTGCGTGTGGTAGATGCCGACGGGCGTTTGCATGCAGACCCGATTGGCGGTGTTCCCGACGTGCTCGCCAAAGGCCAGGGCGGCCTGAAAGAAATTTTGCTCGCTCCGGACTTTGAACAAAGCCAACGGATTTATCTGTCCTATTCCTGCGGCACCCTGGCGGCGAACCATGCCTGCCTTGCTACCGCCACACTGGCCGGGCATCGACTGGAAAACCTCCAGGAAATTTTTCGCAGCCAACCGGCACGCAGTGGCGGCGCCGCGCATTATGGTGCGCGCATGGCGTGGCTGGCCGATGGCACATTGATTTTAACGCTGGGCGATGGCTTTGATTATCGCGAAGAAGCACAACGCCTCGACAATCACTTCGGCAAAATTGTGCGCCTGAATGCAGACGGCTCGGTGCCTGCCAACAACCCTTTTGTTGATCGTGCCGGTGTTGCCCCGGAAATTTACAGTTACGGCCATCGCAATGTGCAAGGCATTGTTTACGATGCCGACAACAAGCGTTTGCTAACCCACGAGCACGGCCCTCGCGGCGGTGACGAGCTTAACCGTATTATCGCCGGTGCAAATTATGGGTGGCCGATTGCGACCGCCGGGTTGGATTACACCGGTGCGCGCGTAACACCCTTTAAAGACTATGAAGGCACACAACAACCGCTGCTGGGTTGGACTCCTTCTATCGCACCTTCCGGTATGGCGATTTATAAAGGCGATGCATTCGCAGCATGGAAAGGTGATTTGCTGGTATCCGCCCTGGCTGCTCGCAATGTGCAACGAGTGCGCCTGGACGGCGACAAAGTGGTAGAGGCAGAAACCTTATTTGAGGAACTCGGAGAACGCATCCGCCACGTGGTGGAAGGCCCGGATGGCAATATTTATTTGTTGATTGATAGTGAGAAAGGAAGGATTGTGAAGGTTACACCTGTCTCAGCATAAACTGAAAGCCTCTGCGCAATCTATCTGAACCTTGTGCCATTATGGCCGTTTGTCATTGTGAAGTTTGTTCCAAAAGCGCATAAATATCCGCAAGCGGAGCCGGTCAATCATCGCAGATGATTGTCGTTCCGTGCGCGCAAAACATGTTTTGCTATGTGCGTACTCCACCCATATAGCTCCCTCGAGTCAACGGCAATTGCTCCTGCATTGCACTAACTTCCGCCATCCATGGCGGGCGTCCCTGACTTGACGGTTTTGGAACAAACTTCCCAACGCCAAACTCGAACGGTGCTCGCTCGATGTTATATCAACGCATGTATGAGGGAAAAGGATACAGCCTGTTAACGAATAATCCGTGCTTCCGGTCGCTGTAGCATTTGAATAAGCGGATTATGCGCAAGCACTTTTTCTTTCCAGATGACACCGACCAGCAAACCAGCCGCCAAGCCACCCAGATGAGCCCAATAGGCTACGGATAAATCTTCGCTCATCAATCCGAAAATATTGATCCCTGCCCAAATAGCAAAATACCAGACAGGTTTCAGTTTTTTCTGCCATACCACAAACATAAAGGTGATACTGGCGTGGCGAAACCAGATTAAATACATACCGAATAAACCGGCAACGGAGCCGCTGGCACCCACCATTAATAATTCGCCACGGGACACCTGCGACGCCAGCAACTCAACCAGCGCCGCGATAACGCCACAGAACAGATAAGCCGCGAGATACTTCCAGGGGCCCAGCGCATCCTCAAGGTTGTCACCAATAATCCAGAGGAAATATAAATTCCCCACCAAATGGATAATTCCGCCATGCAAAAACTGGTAGCTGAGTAACGACCATAAATGTTCGCCGCGCAATAGCGGTTCGGAATCCACCGCAAACCATGTGTACACCCAGTCGGTTGATACCTCATCGAAACCATAGGCAAAAAAGATCAAGGTATTAATAAGCAGCAGCGACCAGGTCATCCAGGGTTTACGGTGCGGCTTGATGTTGTATTCACGGGGCATACGCGTCAAAAACTGAAACAGCCAGCTTTTGGTATTCACTTTAGCGTTGAGCTGCTCAAGGGCATCCTGCAACTTCGGCGCAGCCAGCACCATCGACACTTCGTCACCATCCACCCAGATTCCACTACAGGTCGGGCAGGTATCCAGGGTCACGTGGTAGTCTTTTAATAAATGCACCTGTTTCATCGGCACATGACAACGATGGCATTCATAATGATGACCATCAAGGGTTTCACCGAAACCTTGCTTGATACAATAGGCATCGCTCATGCCATTTTTATTGCGAATCGCTGTCGATAAATCGCCATCATCACACCACAAACCATGACACTGCGGACAGGTTTGCAATTCATGACCATGCAATTCACGCAATTCCATCGAAACATTTCCGCAGTGCGGACAATTCAATACAGCGCTCATTTACAGGGCTACCTTTTTCTTATCCAGAACCGCTTTAATACCGGAAAGATTTTCCTGAAAACGCGGCAATACATTAGCTTCCATGTGCGCAACCACTTCCAGTAACACTTTGCCGCCCTGCTCCGGGTAATGAAAATAACCGTTACGAATTTTTTCGTAAGCGTCATTAACATCACGGTAAAATTTCCGGCTTTCGCCCAGCAACTCGGACGGTGTTTCCAGTGTGGCGGGTGAATAACGCATGGTGTCCCAGACAAATTTATCCAGCGTAAGATTCTGACTACGAGCAGAGCTAATACTCACGCCGGATAATTTTTCAGTATATTCACGAATCAGTTGCAGGTTATCGTTAAGTTCATCGTGCAGTGATTGACGCAGGTAGTAATTATTTTTATCACTCTGGATTTGTTCAAACTCAACGGCTTGTCGCAAACCCTGCTGACCGGCCAGATAAACACCCAGCACCGTGGCCAGCAGCATGAAGCAATGGCCAATCCAGAAACTCAAATTGGATATTTCACCCACTTCCAATAATTTTTTCTTCTGTACCAGAGGAATGGTACGCTCCGCTGAGGATGATTGGGGAGGAACGGCGTCCGACATGTCTGGCTCCATCAAAACAGTAGTTATTCATTGGAAAAACGCGCTATTTTAATCACCTCCATGACGCCTCAAAGCGCTTTGCAGCAGAAATGTGAATGCGTTGGCTTTAATCTGCGCAAAGCAGCTGCATGCTTGACGGATAAGCTACGCCCAATAACTGATAACCCAGGGAACATTGCATGAACCCCGTTAAAACCGTTTTGGTTACCGGTGCCTCCAGTGGCATTGGTCATTACTGCGCAACCCGATTGAAGCAGGAAGGCTACACCGTTATCGCCAGCTGTCGAAAACTGTCAGATGTATCCAGGTTGCAAGCCGAGGGGCTGACCTGCGTGCAAATGGATCTCGCGGATTCTGCCAGTATTCAACGCGCCGTTAAGGAAACCCTGAAAATCACTGGCGGGCAACTTTATGCCTTGTTTAACAACGGCGCCTACGGCCAACCCGGCGCGGTAGAAGATTTGAGCCGTGATGTATTACGGCAACAATTTGAAACCAATGTATTTGGCTGGCATGAGCTGACCAACCTGATACTGCCGGTAATGCACGCCCAGGGTTATGGCCGTGTGGTGCAAAACAGCTCGGTATTGGGCTTCGCCGCCATGCCATTTCGCGGCGCCTACAACGCCAGTAAATTTGCTATTGAGGGGCTGACTGACACACTGCGCCTTGAACTGCACGACTCACCCATCCATATCAGCCTGATTGAACCCGGCCCTATTCTCAGCCGGTTTCGCGCCAATGGCCTTGAGGCACTCCATAGCAATATTGATGTCGGCAGCAGCCGCTTTGCCGATCAATACCGGCAAACACTGGAACGGCTTAATAAAGAAGGCGCCGCATCGCGATTCACACAAGGGCCGGAAGCGGTTTACCTCCGCCTGAAGCATGCGCTGGAAGCAGAAAATCCCAAAGCCCGCTATTACGTCACCTTCCCTACTTATTTGATGGGGTTTTTAAAACGCATTTTGAGCACCCGTATGCTGGATGCGGTGCTACTGAAAGGCAGCCGGTAAACTGGCGAAAAAACAGGCTTGCAGCAATCCCAATACTGTATATAATCACAACCACTGTATAAATAAACAGATTTTGGGAGCACGCCATGTACAATCTGACTGCACGCCAGGAACAGGTTTTACAACTGATCAGAAGTTATGCCGAAGCCACCGGATACCCGCCAACCCGGGCTGAAATTGCGCGCAAACTGGGTTACAAATCGGCCAACGCGGCCGAAGAACATATCAAAGCACTTGCACGTAAAGGCGCCATTGAAATTATTCCGGGCGCCTCTCGCGGTATCCGCCTGCCGGACAACCTCCGCCAGGGCATTCCGCTGGTCGGTCGCGTAGCAGCCGGTAGCCCTATTCTGGCGCAGGAACATATCGAAGATTACTGCAACATTCCTACCGGCTTTTTCTCTCCCAATGCTGATTATCTGCTGCGAGTCAGCGGCATGAGTATGAAAGACATCGGCATTATGGATGGCGATCTGTTGGCGGTGCACCGCACCGATCAGGCGCGCAACGGCCAGGTAGTGGTAGCGCGCATTGGTGATGAAGTCACCGTTAAACGTTACAAGCGCGTAGGTAACCGCTCTATTGTGGAATTGTGGCCGGAAAACCCCGATTTCAATGTCATCGAAGTGGATCTTCGTGATGCCGAATTTGCCATTGAAGGTTTGAGTGTTGGAGTAATTCGCCGTGACTAATGCACTTCGCAATTTGCCTTCACCTGCGTCAGAAACCGGTAGCAACACCGCTACCGGTAGCGTTACCGAACTGGTATTAACCCGCCATGCGCCGGATCAGGCAGCACTGTTGCTGCCCATGATTGCCTGGTTGAGCCACAACAGCGCCGGGCGCTGGATCAGCTGGGTAACCTCCACCAATATCACTCGGCAATTACTGGAAAAATTCGGCGTGAATACACGCAACCTGCGCATTATTCACTGCACAGATGATCAACAAGCCTTATGGATTACCTGGGAAGCACTGGCGAGAGGCAACAGCCATACCGTGATAGCATCGCCGGGAAAATTAAATGACAGGGAATTTGCAGAACTGGAACATGCTGCCAATAGCGGTCAGTGTCAGGGCATTCTGATCCGCGAGAGACAGGAAGATAAAAGCGGGCAATCAATGCAGCATATGAGTGGTTGCGTCATCCATTAAGTCAACGCCAAAGTCGTCGCGTTCGTCCTGATAGCGCTCTGCCAATTCGCTGGCAGCATCCATACCCGCCTCAATCATAGCTTTGGCTACTTCAAAGCGCCCGTCTCCGAGAAATGCCAGGGATTCGGCAGAAAAACGGATTTTCACCAGCGGCTCGCCCTCATCATCAGAGCGTAGTAAAACCACATCACCATCCGGTAGCTCCCGGATTTCATAGAAAGAAGACATAAAAACTCCGCACCACCTTTCGACAAAACCGCAAAGGCGTTAAAAAGGGCCGCGATTATAGCACTTTTGAGCGCACCATTAAACGTCAGGACACAGTGGCGTTTCAGTAGGCGGGTATTGCTGTATCCGATAGCCATCCCGCTGTAGCAAACACACCAGCCCGTCATCACCCAACATATGACCAATTCCGGTGACAACAAAATAACGCTGCGGAGCTGCCAGTTTGTTGGCAATGTAAGCGGCCATTTGTTCGTTGCGGCCGGTAAACACTCGTTCATACAACACTTCACCGACATCAGAACCGTGGAATGCCGTAAAAATATGCTTTTCCAGTTGATCGACATTGCCCTGCTGCCAGGACGTCGCCAGTTTTTCCAGCATCTCGGGAGCTTTTTCGTAATCTTTTAAAGTACTGGCCAACAGCGCAACCTGATGCGTTTCGCTGATATCGCTGAACGTACGAATCTGCTGTTCGAAGGTTTCCAGTTGCAAAATCGGCTTTTGTTCGCGCGCCAAACCAATAAAGTAGCGATCAATCCCCTGGGTGGCAGCAAAGCGGGTTTGTCGTAGCTGACCACTGACCAATTGCATGGAAACCAGCCAGGGGCGGGTATTTTTAAAACGCTCCGCGTCCACCCCCTGGTCGGCGGCTTTGTCAGCCAGTAAATTCCACTGTTTTTTTCCTATCAGGTTTTTAAGCGGTTGTTGATTGGCTTTATTGGCAGGCGGCCAATAGCCGAGCCCCGTCATCAACTGTGCTACATCCGTTTGCTCAAGGGTGTCTACATCCAGCTCGACCACCAGCGCGTCAGCCGCCTCATAGGCCTGCATGACATAATCGGGCAGCGGATAAAAATCCGGCAAACCGTAATGCAATGAACCAAACAAATAAACTTCGCCCGATACGCCAGGCTTTTCAACTTGCCACATCAGCGGCCGAGCCGAACAGATATTGGCCAATAAACAACCGGCAACCAGTAGCAGGCTGCCACGGCGCGATAGCATGGCAGCAACGGAAAAAACAAAGCGTGAAGCACGAAACATGAGGGTTAGCTATTCCGGAGTAGAGGTGCAGAATCAACCGGACGAGCCAGCAGAATGATGGCATCACCCGCTGACGCACGCAGGTGCAAACGGCTCAGGGTGGCGGGAACCAGCGAGGCCGGATTGATGGCGTCGGCAGCATCCAGGTGCTGACTCCAGGCAGCGGATTGTAAAGCAAGTTTTCCCTGAATCAACAATAACAGGGCGTAGCGGCCATCATTTAACCAATCAAAGGTTTGCCCGGCCAACAAGGTAAGGCGCTGCACCACAAAGTCATCAAAAGCCGCAACTTGCTCCAGGGTATATTTCCCCGGCTGCTGCTGCAACACATCGAGCTGAAGACTATCCGGCTGATCCAGTGATACGCCAGGCAGGGCTTTTTCGGTATCCCATGCCGTTTGGGTTAACACTTTTTGCGCAAAGGAGAGAATGTTGCGCTCATAGACGGGCGTTTGAAACTCTACCGTGCGAACCCCGTGCTGCAAGGCATGGGGAACACCGCAGGGAATTTTTACCACATCGCCAACTTTCAGGGGCTGTAACGCGGTAAAGGCGTCCATCTGCTGGCGCAAGCTTTTTTCCTGCTCTTGCAGCCCGGCGGGCAACTCGTCTTGCCAGCGTTTAAGGGTATCGGCGGATACCGGTTGCAGCAGCGCCAGGCCTTCGGCTACACGGCGCTGGTCAAATTGTTCATCTATCGCTACCCGCACCTCACGGTACCGCTGCACCGATTGGAGATAGGCACGGCGAAAAGCCTCATCATCCTGGCAGGATTGACGTTTTTCCTGATCAAAACCAAGACGGATAGCGCCATAACCGGCCGGCCAGGCGTTCTCGTCTACCGCAGTAACGACGTAAACTTCGCGCTTTTCGTCATGCACTTCAAAATAAAGATCGCCGTACACGTCATCAGGCAAAGGATCGAGGATTTTCAGCAGAATCAGATCATCAGCAACCTGTTGTAGCTCTTCATTAGCCAGCACAAACGGGAACACCGCCAACAACCAGGGTAAAGGAATAACCTGGCCCTGCGCTTCAATCAGCGACTGCCCACGAACTTCAATGCCGGTGTACCAGACTTCCCTGCCCCAGGGTTTGGCAATAAAAACCGGTTTGAGGTTGAGAGGAGCCTGCAAATTCAGCCAGGGCAAGTGGTGTTCAGTGGCAAAATTTTCAAAATCCCGCGGGGTAGATGCCAGAGCCGTAAGGGATTCACGCGCAGAGTCGGTATCGGGCAAAATTGCTGCGAATATTTGCACGGTGTTGCCGGTTTTCTCCAGCACCACCGGGGCCAACAAGGAAATAGCCGTCTCCGGCGACAGATAGGTTTGCCGGTGGACAACCTGCAACACAAAACACCGGCTCGACAGCGGCGACTCCAGCAATCGTGCAATCTGTTGTTTTACCCATGTATGGGGATGTTCGCTGCTGTAAACCCTGGCCACTCGGTTCTCTACTCTTTTATGATGTTGAAACGGGCTATATTCTAGCAGCCTATGCTCAAACGATTCTGTAAGGATTTATAGTTCTGCAAGGATTTTCGCGACTGGCTATACTTTGCCGCTTGCAGGCTGTTATCTGCCGCACAAAAAAACCAGGGGAAACCGGAGTTCCACCACCCTTCCTATGAACAAACCATTCGTAACAGGCTTTACCTTTGCACCGGGCGAACTTTCCGCCAACGGTTGGGTGCTGCCATGATATTCGGGTGGTTTTCCGGCGTTGCCCCAAGGCTGCTGTTGGCCGCCCTGCTTTTATGCTGCGCCTTTCTCTCGTCAGCCGATTTTCTTTCTGACAAATCCCGCCAAACCATGCAAAAGCGCTTTGGTGATGATGGCGTGGCGCTCTTGCAAGCCTGGAATCGCCTGATGCTGGAACAGGAAGCTGCCGATGAGCGACAACAGCTGGAGCAAATCAATGCTTTTTTTAACCGCAATATCCGCTACAGCGATGATATCGACTTGTGGGGCCAATCGGATTACTGGGCTACACCGCTGGAAACCATGGGCAGCCGCGCCGGTGATTGCGAAGATTACACCATTGCCAAATACATCTCGCTGGTCAAGTTGGGCATACCTAACGAACGTCTGCGCCTTATTTATGTCCGTGCAACTATTGGCGGCGTGAACAGTCGGGTATCCCAGGCACACATGGTGCTTGGTTATTACCAAACGCCGGAATCCATGCCGCTGATTCTCGATAATTTGCTGCCGCGTATTTTGTCTGCCAGCCAGCGTCCGGATTTAAAACCGGTTTTCAGTTTTAACAGTGTCGGATTATGGGTGGGTAACAACCCGCAGTCCCAGGCCGATCCGACCGCCAGATTATCGCGCTGGCGCGATCTGCTCAGCCGCATGCAGGAAGAAGGTTTTTATGAATAACAGGTTCATCAATAAGTACACGTGCTGGCGTCACCCTGTAGCGCCTGGTGTTTTTTCGTGGGGAGACAAGCCATGTCACTGATCAAACAACTCTGGCTCGGTATTATTGTTCTGCTGCTGTTGGCGCTGGGGGGCAGTTTTTTTATCAGTCTGTTTTCCGCCAAAGTGTATCTGCAGGAACAACTGCAACTTAAAAATATGGACAACGCGACCTCGCTGGCCTTGTCCATGTCGCAACTGGACAAAGATCCGGTGACGCTGGAGCTGCTGATTTCCGCCCAATTTGATACCGGCCACTACCGCCGTATCGCGCTCACCGCTCCGAATGGGGAAGTGATGATTGAAAAACTGGCCACTGACAAGGTCATTCCGAAGGTGCCTGCCAGCTTCGCCCGTTTTGCGGATATTGACGTAAACCCTGGCATCGCCCAGGTGCAGGATGGCTGGCAACAGCTGGGCACCCTACAAGTTGAAAGTCGCGCAGACTTTGCCGTACAGAGTTTGTGGAACAACGTGATCAATTTACTGACATGGTTTTTGGTTGCGGCCATCGGTAGCGGGTTATTGGGCACATGGATTTTAAAAACCATTTCCCGGCCGTTGGATATTGCGGTTAATCAGGCTGAAGCGATCGGCAACCGTCGCTTTATCACCACGCGCGAGCCACGTACTTACGAGTTTCGCCGTCTGGTAAGAGCCATGAACACCTTGTCCGGCAGCGTAAAAGTCATGCTGGAAAAAGAAACCCGCCAATTGGAAATTCTGCGCCGCGAATCGCAACAGGATACGGTGACCGGCCTTTACAACCGGCAGCATTTTTTCAATCTGCTGGATAGCCAACTAACCCGTGAGGATGCCGGTGAAGGCGTCATTGCGATGTTACGCATTATCAATCTGGTCGAATTGAACAATGCCATGGGGCGGGATAAAACGGACGCAGCCTTGAAAAAAATGGCGCGCAGCCTGTTGGATTGGAGCGAACCTTTTTCCTACAGCATCATCGGACGCTTGAATGGTAGCGACTTCGCCGTTGTGGTGGCAGATACTGCTGCCGCTGATAATCTGGGAGAAGCGTTGTCGGCGCACCTGCAAATTTTCTTTCAGGAAAACCAGCTGAAAACCATCTCCGCCCCGCTCGCCTGGGGACATTACAAAAGTGGAGAAAACCGCCGCGCATTAATGCATAAACTGGATGGCGCCCTTGCACGCGCCGAAGCGAGAGGCAACCACGCGGTTATTTACCTGAGTAGCGACGAAAACACTTCACACCAACGACACAGTGTTAATGAATGGCGTCAATTATTGGAAGATGCCTTCGAGAATCACCATCTGCAACTGGCTCGTTTTCCGGTTAAAACGCTAACAGGCGCATCCTTACATTTTGAAGCGCCGGCACGGATATTTCTTGATCAGCATTTGCAACCTGCCGGTTATTTTGTGCCATGGGCATCGCGCCTGGGTTTGATGCCTACGCTGGATCTTGAGGTGGTTAAGGAAGCGTTGAAAACGCTGGCCGATGAACCCATACCGCTGGCAATCAACATTTCTATTGATGCCCTGAAAAGCAGCCACTTCCGGGAAAATGTTCTTCAATTACTGCAAAAGCAGACTGAATCCTGCCGCTGGTTATGGCTTGAGTTCCCCGAGTCTGCGGCGATACGTTGCCCGGACGAATTCCGCCATTTCAGTACCGCATTGCGCCAGGCCGGATGTCATGTCGGTTTGGAGCACGCGGGTATGGAGTTTACCCGCATTGAAGAGTTACAAAATATTGGGCTGGATTATCTGAAAATCGACGGTTCTCTGATTCGTAATATTCACCAGAGCCCAGCCAATCAGGGCTTGGTAAAAGGCATGACCGCCATTGGCCATTCGTTGGGGATGGTGGTGATTGCCGAGGGAGTAATGAGCGGTGATGAAATTGCCGAATTGGGCCGTCTCGGGTTGGATGGTGTAACAGGCCCGGGGGTTTAATACGCAGCAAGCTTATTGTTCTGCGTTTGGATACCATTTTTGAAAGTCACTTTCGCCGGTAAAGTGAGCAATATCATTGTGCTACGACGCAGCGGATGCCACCGGGCATCCGGCAGTTTTCTGCATTTACAGAGGGATATTATCATCCTCATCATCGAGCAGATTGACCGCTTCACGCAACGCCCGCCGCGACAGTAACTTGCCTTGCGCAGCCGATGGCAAGTCCGTAAAACGAATGACATTTCGTTCAATCAATAAATTAATAACATCTTCCAACACCCGTACCATGTGCAAGTCTGATGTTTCCAGTGTTTGTTGGCGGGAAGATTTTGCATCCTGCAGAAAAGCGTACAGCTCTGTATTATCTTCCGCTACCTGCTCATCAAAACCCTCTGTAGCAACTTTACTGATCGCAACAATCCTGTTGTCTGTTCCACGTCGAATATACATACATCTTCCTCATATCAAAACGGCGAGCCATGCTCGCCGTTTTCCTTATAGATTCTAAATTTTAATTGGCTTCCCCCTTTTCAGATCAGCATCAATCAATCAGATTACTACCCGAAGTCAACTGCTGAATCACGTCCTGATGGGTATTCAGATTACTATTTTGCAAGGCGATCGTCTGATCTGTTTTACTCGAATCTTCACCACGCTGATAATCTCCGACAGGGTTGCCATCAACTTCAGAATTCGCATCCTGCAAGTAACTGGTGAGGGCATCTGTTTTTTCATCCTGCAACATATCCGACAATTGTAAAGAAGCATTTTCCTCGATGTTTGAGCTGCTCAAGACGTTCTTTTCAGGTTTATCAAGGACATTTTTGTTATCCAATGACCATACAAGCGTCTCAGCACCCCATAAAGCACTTGGGCTTTGGGCAACCGCATCGGGCACCCCAGGGCCAGTACCGATAATAGTAACGGTTGCCACAGCTTCAGCATAACCGCCTTTGCCATCCGATACTTCATAAGTAAATGAATCGGTAGCCAGTGTGCCAGCAGCCAGATTGGAGAACTTACCATTGACATCGTAACTGAAGCTGCCATCGCTATTGATGGTCAGTAATGCTCCGCTGGCAAGTGTTACCGTTGAGCCATTGTTAACTGCCTGACCATTTATCTGGCTAACAACCAGCGCATCGCCATCCGGATCACTGTCATTAACCAGCAAGCCTTTATTAACATCTACGGTCAGCTTACCTTGTTTATCAACGGTGTAATCGTTATTGGCAACGGCCGAACCGGATGCCGAGAAGCTGGTCAGGTAGTAACCGCTACCATCACCGGCGCCGGTATTACCGAGGTTATCAAGTGCACTGAAACGGACACTGTCGAACACTTTTCCACCGGTATTAATCGTTACATCTCCTGCCGATTTTCCAACAAAATGGAAAGACTCGCTGGCGACCAGATTGCCTTTGTAATACGCCGTCCAGACACCTTGTTCGGCACCACCTTGTTCATTGTGGATCAGGTTGGCAACACCAAATGTCGCGGTGGTGACATTACCATTGAGCTGAATAACCACAGACTCGGATTTGCCCGTCGTAATATCGTACTCAATCTGTCTGGGTTCTTCTTTAGCCCAGGCTGGCACGGTGCGAGGAGTCCCGTCCACACCCATTTTCCAACCATCGAAAATCAATTTACCGGAGCTGCCGTCGGCATTATAGGCCGTCACTTTCACACCGGTTCCGGAGCTATCGGCCACTTTCCAGGAAGCCGCAGCATTGGAGGCACCTGCTGCAACGGTTCCCAAAGCAACACTGTAAGGAGAACCTGCCGGATCGTTAACTGCTACAGGTGGTTCGTTGCCAGGCGTCACACCGATGGTGACGGTGGCGGTGTCAGTGCCGCCTTTACCATCGGAGACGGTCACCACAAAACTGTCGTTGCCGGTGTAGCCGGTGTTCGGGGTGTAGGTGAATTCACCGGTGGTCGGGTTCACGGTTACGGTACCGTTCGACGGTTGACCGGTGAGCGTGTAGCCCAATGTGTCGCCATCCGGGTCGGTTGCGGCAATGGTGCCATCGACCGGCTGGTTTTCATCGGTGGTCAGGCTCTGATCATCAGCAACCGGGTTTTGATTGACCGGCGGTACGACCACTTCCGGAATCACACCAATGGTGACCGTCGCCGTGTCAGTACCGCCTTTGCCGTCAGAGACGGTGACAATAAAGCTGTCGCTACCGGTGTAGCCGGTGTTCGGGGTGTAGGTAAATTCACCGGTGGTCGGGTTCACGGTTACGGTACCGTTCGACGGTTGACCGGTGAGTGTGTAGCCCAATGTGTCGCCATCCGGGTCGGTTGCGGCAATGGTGCCATCGACTGGCTGGTTTTCGTCGGTGGTCAGGCTCTGGTCATCAGCGATCGGGTTTTGATTGACCGGAGGAACGACTGTGTCAGGCGTAACACCTATAGTCACTACAGCCACGGCGAATCCACCACGTCCGTCACTGACAGTTACCGTAAATTGATCGCTACCGGTGTAGCCAGGGCCCGGTTGATAAACAAATGAACCCAGTGCCGGGTTAAAGAAAGTAATTGAACCGTTTGCAGGGCCACCACTAACCGTAAAGGTCAATCTGTCCCCGTCGACATCGGAGGCCGTTACCCGGCCGCTGACCGGAGTATCTTCCGGTGTCGTCAAATTCAGGTTGTTGGTGACGGGCGGTGTATTGATGACCACGATCGGAGGTTCAACAACCGGTGGCTCAACCACGGGTGGTTCAGCCACTGGCGTTACACCGATAGTAACCGTGCTGGTAGTAGTACCGCCGTTGCCATCGCTGATGATGACCACAAAACTGTCACCACCGTTGTAGCCGGGATTGGGCGTGTAGGTGAATTCACCGGTAACCGGGTTCAGCGTTACTGTGCCGTTGGTTGGCGGGTTATTCACGCCGTAATTCAGTTCGTCACCATCGCGGTCGGTGGCGATAATCTGGCCATCAATCGGGGTGTCCTGCGGAGTCGTCAAATTCTGATTATTTGACTCGGGCGCGTCATTGACCGGCGTCACTTCAATCACAACGGTGCTGGTGGTAGTGCCACCGTTGCCATCGCTGATAATTACCACAAAGCTGTCGCCGCCGTTGTAATCAGGGTTGGGCGTGTAAACAAATTCACCGGTATTCGGATCGATTACCACCGTACCGTTGGTGGGCGGGTTCTGGATTACCCAGGTCAGCGGATCACCGTCCGGGTCTTGCGCATCAACGCGACCACTGATGGGGGTATCTTCCGGTGTAACCAGCGTCAAATCCTGGGATGTGGGAGCATCGTTAACCGGGGTGATATCGAGGTCAACCCGCGCGGTGGTGGAATTACCACGAGGGTCACTGATCACCACGACAAAGCTGTCAGCACCATTAAAATCCGGGTTCGGCGTATAGATAAACTCACCGGTTTGCGGATTTAATGTCAGGGTGCCGTTCTGCGGCGGGGTGAGCAAAGACCAGGTAAGCGTGTCGTTTTCCAGGTCGGTAGCGATAATACGTCCACTCACCGGCGTATCTTCCGGGGAGCTGATTAACTGATTTTCTGCTTCAGGCGCCTGATTGACACCTTCAGCAATCAAAGTGCCCGTGCCGGTTGCCCGGAAAACTTCACCGAAGGCGTAGGACGGGTCAATCGGGCTATCCAGACTGGCACGATCCACCTGTACAAAACTGTTACCACCACCGGCACCGGCGTCATTACCGCCGGCAGCGGTTTCTTCCAATTCTTCCAGCAGGTCGCCGTCCTGCTCCAACAGCGCAAGTACCTGCTCGACGGTTTCGTCAACAATTTCGGCTTCATTACGGTCGGTTACACTGACTTCCCACAAATCCGGGCCAAGGCCAACTTCCTGCCCTCCGGCGAGAGCTACAGCTTGGCCATCACCGAAGTCCAGTTCAACGCGTGCGCCTTCGGCCGTAATCACGACCTCGTCTGCATTCAATACATCGCCCTGAGCCAGAAGTCGCATGCTGCCATCCGCCGACTTTGCCCACACTTTTCCTTCAATGAAAGCGACAGTTGCTACGGAATTTGCCATAAATGAACCCTTTTGTAGGAAAACCTGTAACCAATATTTGTCACAGCAATTGTGTGACCACTGTCACACAATATAGCAAGACTGTTCGCGCTTTGTATTGAACCAAAGGCCAGGGAAAGGCAAAAAAAATGACAGAAGGAAAATTGAGGTGCCGGAGCGACGGCAGGAAAAAATCCCGTCGTCAGACGGGATTGGAGGAATGATTGATAGCGAGGGCGAGTTGCAGACGATCACGAATATGGAGCTTTTCAAACACCGCACTCAGGTGGGCTTTAACGGTTCTTTCGGTGATATCCAGCGCTCTGGCGATTTCCTTATTGGTGTGACCGGCAGCCACGGCGTCGGCCACTGAGCGCTCCCGCGGCGTCAAGGTAGCAAGAGAGGTTCCTTTCACCTTCTCAACCACAGGTGCAGGTGTGCGGACCAGCTCGCGCATCAACTCCGGACCCACCCACAAACCGCCCGCATGAACCACGTCGGCAACCTGTAACAGTTGGGATGGCACCGCCAGGTAATGTAGATAACCGCGCGCGCCCCATGAAATGGCCAACCGGGCTTCAACAATATTTTCCTGGCGGGTCAGTGCGATCACCTGAGCGGAATGGCGCAACAAACGCTCAACCTGGCTCTGCCCGGCATCATGGTCAAACAGGCACCACCAGTAAACGTCAGGCCTGGCAGCAGCACCTTGCCAGTCAGCGGGCAACTCGCTCACTGTGTTTATGCTGGCAAATGCCTGAGCCCAGCGCGGGGATACAAGATGGTTGTCCGTCAGAAAAATATGTTTCATCGCCTTACCGTTCCGTCAGCGCATTTTGTTTGGCTCGTAACACCGGCTTTAACATATATGACAGCACGGTTTTCTTGCCAGTCAGAATATCTACCTGGGTCATCATGCCCGGCATAATAGGCAGCGCCGGGTCGAAGCCGGCGCGATCCGTTCGCACCCGCACCAGGTAAAAGGTATTTTCACGCTCATCCGTAATCGTGTCGGCGCTGATATGCTCAAGTGTGCCTTGCAGCCCACCGTACACCACAAAATCGTAAGCGGTAAATTTTACGATCGCAGGCTGCCCCGGATGCAAAAATGCAATGTCCTTGGGCGAAATTTTTGCTTCAATCAATAGCTGATCGTCAAGCGGTACCATTTCCAGCACTTCGCGACCCGGCTGTACCACGCCACCCACGGTGTTGGTAAATAACCGCTGGATGGTGCCACGCACCGGCGCGCGGATTTCGGCGTATTTGATACGATCCGCAAGGCCGGTGCTGCTTTCGGACAAACTGGAAAGTTTGCCCAATGTTTCAGCAAGATCCGTTCGCCATTTGCTTTGCACACTTAAACGAACTTCACGTAACTTGCCTTCCGCTTCTGCCACGGCCGCCTGAATACGGGACAGCTGCGCCTTGCTTTGTTTTAACTCGCCATCGGTGCCCGATACATCGCGCTCCAACCGCAAAATTTCCACTTCGGAAATCGCGCCGCTGGCCAATAAAGGGCGAGTAACCGCCAGTTCTTTGCTGGCCAGTTCAAGGGCACGGGTTGCCTGTACCACTTTGGCGCGAACTTCGTTAAGTTCTTCTGCGCGCTGTTGCAACTGGGTATTGGAAATAGAAAGCTGTTCTTCCAGCTCGCGCAGCGCCGCCTGGTACAAGCGGGATTCTTCGCCAGTAATTTCCGGCGATTCCTGCTGCAGATCATCCGGAAACACCAGCGGTGTATCCGAGGTTAATGCTTGCAGACGCAGCGCCTTGGCTTGCAATGATAAATACTGGGCGCGATTTTCACGAAAGGTAGAAATAAAACGGGTGGGATCGATACGCAGCAGCAGCTGCCCTTCTTCAACAACCTGCCCTTCCTGAACAAGAATTTCGTTTACCACACCACCATCAAACGACTGAATAACCTGCAACTGACGCGATGGAATGACCTTACCCTCGCCGCGGGCGACTTCGTCAAGTTTGGCAAAAGCAGACCAGATAACCAGCAGCACAACCACCAGAAGCATACCGTAGAGTAACGCGCGGGCTCGCAAGGGTTCCTGTTCAAGCTGCGCCCAATCGGCATCGCTTACCCAATCCTGCTGTTGCACCGGTTGCTTTAACCAGCGGCCATATAAACGATCAATCCAGCGGCTGGCCGGTGCACCAAAGCGATATAAGTACACACCGAGCTTGTCAAAAAAACGTTTCTCACGGGTAACCATCAGGAAGCCCTCCCGATGCGTCCCTGACGTAGCGCCTCGACCACCTGATCACGCGGGCCATCGGCAACAATTTTTCCGGCATCAATCACAATAATACGCTCGGCCAATTCCAGCAGTGAGGTTCTGTGGGTCACCACCAGCATGGTTTTACCGGCCGATACATTTTTCATAGTGCGCTTGAAATCTTCTTCGGTGGAATGATCCATAGCGCCCGATGGCTCATCGAGCAGAAAAATCGGCGGATCATTTAACAGCGCGCGGGCAATGGTAACGCTTTGACGTTGGCCACCCGACAACAGCTCACCGCGCTCACCCACCGGCATCGCCAGACCGGCGGGATGACTGTTCACAAAATCGACCAAACCACTTTGACGAACCACTTCCAGCAGACGCTCATCGCTTACCGCCGGGTTGGACATCACAATATTGTCACGCAGGGAACCGAAAAACAGATTCACATCCTGCGAGACATAACCCATATTGCGGCGCAATTCGGCGGGGTCGAGCTGGCGAATATCGATACCGTCGAGCAATACCGCCCCCGAAGCCGGGGTATATAAACCGGCCATCAATTTTTGCAGCGTCGTTTTACCGGAGCCGTTGCGCCCCAGCACCGCGATGCGCTCGCCCGGTTGTATTTTGAAAGACACATCACGGAGAATTTCGCGGGAGTCATTCGGGTATTTAAACGTAACCTGCTTGAATTCAATACCGCCGGAGAGACGTGGACGGCTGATCCACTGCGCGCTGGCCGGTCTTTCTACCGGTTTTTGCATCACCTGATCCAACGCACCTAACGCTGTCGCAGCCTGGTGGTATTGCATTAACAACCCGGCGGTTTGCCCGACCGGCGCCATCACCCGGGACGACAACATATACACAGCAATCAAGCCGCCCTGGGTGAGGTTGCCATCAATAATTTGATAGACACCAACAATAATGACCAGCACCGCAACGGTTTGCTGCGCCCAACCGGTGCCGGCGGTAACCGAGCAGGACAGCATCCGTATACGCACCGAAATGCGTGAAAGAAACAAGGTTGCTCTTTCCCACATCAACTGCATACGACCTTCGGCCCCGAGGGTTTTCAGGGTTTCCAGACCGCTTAAACTTTCTACCAGAATGGCGTTGCGCTGCGCCCCGGCTTCCATACTGCTCATGGACAGTGCATGCATCTTGTGTTGCACCGCGGCGGTATAGAGCAACACGCCAATGACCCCGATGATGACCGGAATCACCAGCACCCAGGAAATCAGCCCGATGACCAGTAAAAACAGCAACACGAAGGGCAAATCAATAAACGCCACCACAGTAGCGGAACCAATAAAACTGCGGATGGATTCAAAACCTTGCAAGCCTGAAGCAAACGAACCCACCGAGGCCGGTCGCTCCGCCAACTTCATGCCGAGCACGCGCTCCATAATAACGGCGGACAAGGTAACGTCCGTCCTGCTGGCCGCGATATCAATAAACCAGCCGCGCATACTGCGCAACACTGCATCGGCACAAAGCACCAGGATAATGCCCAGCGATAGCATCCATAAGGTGTCAGTTGCATGGTTGGGCACAACGCGGTCATAAACATTCATTACAAACAACGGCATCGCCAGGGCGAACATGTTGATCAGCAAGGCGGCCAGCAATACATCGCGGTACAAACGACGGTGTGCGGCAATGACTGACCAGAACCAGTGCCCTTCGCGATTTTTTGGCACATCGGCCACGCGGGCATCGAAACGTTGCTCCGGGCGCACATAAATAGCATGGCCGGTGTAATCGCGTTGCAACTCGTCAAGAGATAGAGAAACGCCAGCTTTTCCCAATTCGGGATACACCAGCTGCGCTACACCTTGCTCGCTATCGATACCGGTCAGCAAACAGGCGCGATTGTTCTTCAACAACAAAATCACCGGGAACAGCGACGGGTTGAGATGAACAAGCAGGCGTTTGGTTTGGCTGGAGGTCATTCCCGCGCGCACCGCAGCGCGGTCAAATAAAGAGGGAGAAAGTGTTTGATCTACCAGCGGCAGACCGGCAAGCAAGGTTTCGCGGGTGGTTTTAATGCCGTGCGCATCGGCAACCAGCAATAAACAATTAACCAGATCATCAGAAGGAGGGAGTTTGGCAGATGTCGATGTCTCGTCAGCTGAAGGAACGGCCACAGATTCGGAAGTCGACATCAGGTACAACCCTTTGGTGTTATGCGATCACAGGAAAGCGAAGGATCTTATCACAAGCGCCCGCGGGTCTGACGGCACAAACCACAACCGACCAGACCCGCGGGCGTAAAGCAATTATTAACGTTGGCTAACCACGGTAATATCGACGCGACGATTGGACGCACGACCCGCTTCAGTGGCGTTATCCGCAATCGGACGACTGGAGCCAAAACCTTCCACAATAATATTGGATAACTCCAGGCCGTTCAGTACCAGATAGTCACGCACTTTTTGAGCGCGAGCGCGAGACAATGGCTGATTGATCTGATCGCTACCGGAAGCATCGGTATGACCGGTCACGCGAATTTCCACTACTTTCGGGGTTTCACGAATTTGCTGCAACAGGCGATCAAGGTTACCGGTAGAACCCGGGTTCAAATCAGAACTGTTAACCGCAAACAGGGCATCACTGCTAATTGGCACGGTAGTAGAAATCAAATCGTCGCGACGCAATGCAATCGGTGCATCACTCGGGCAGGCCGTTGCTGCATCTACCTGCAATTGGTTGATGTTGGCGTTACCCAAAAGATTCAGGCCTTCACGCACAATCGACAGCGCCGGTAACAGTTTGCCCATTGCAGCCAGCGTTCTTGCCTGAGCGATAGTCAGGTCGCTGCTGGCGTTGATAGCGGCACGGCTTGATTGGAAGAATTCATTTTCAGCATCCAGCAAATCCAGCAAGGTTCTTTGGCCAATATTGAATTGCTCGCTGTACGCATGACGAACCTTATCACTGGCCAGACGGTGTTGCTCAAGGGATTGCAATTGCTCACGGATGCGCAGGGTATCGTTAAAGGCAACCTGGGTGGTTTGTCGTAAATCAACGCACACCTGATCACGCACATCTTTAGCCTGGTTGACTTCCTCCAGCGAACGACGCACCGCAGCACGGTTGGCACCGCCGCTGTACAGGTTGTAGCTCAGCGCCAATTCAACAACACCTTCTTCGCCGTAACGGTTGCGATCAACACGATCATCAAAACCGTTGTTGTTGCGGGTAATATTTTGACGGGCACGCAGCTCGGCTTTTGGCAAATAACCGGAGCGCTCGATTTTTACAGTGGCCTGGGCAGCAGAAATATTTTTAATCGCCGCATGAAAACCGGCATTGCCCTGGTAGGCCAGATTCAATGCGGCACTGATGTCGGCGGGCAACCATTTGTCTTCGGCCAGTTCTACCACTTGCAACTGCTCGGCAGGCAAGGTACCCACTGCGCGCAAGTAACGTGCGGTGGCATCATGCAAGTTGGAAGCTTCCGTCAATAAATTGGATTCTGCCAGAGCCAAACGGCCACCGACCTGCTCCAGGTCAACCCGGCGACCTACACCGGAACCCACGCGCTCTTCAATTTGACCGAGTACTTCACGGTGTTTGGCGTAGTTGGCTCTGGCAAGAGAAACCAGCTCGCGGGTGCGCACTACATCTTCAAAACTGCGTACGGTTTCCAGGGCAGTATCTTCAATCTGATTCAACAATTCGTAATAGCGTACCTGACGGGCACTGCTGAAATGTTCAATTTCACCGGTGGTGCGAAAACCGTTAAAAAGGGATTGGCTCAAGGAGACTTCTGCATAGCCGGTATCGTAACTGGCACGACCGTCATATTCACGATTGGCGGTACCGGCGGCGGCGTTTACATCAACCGTTGGCAACCAGCCGGCACGGGCGATGGTGACATCATGCGCCGAAGCACGAAAAGCATGATAGCTGGCCTGTACATCAGGGTTGTATTCAATAGCCTGCAACACGGCTTCAGTGACTGAACTGGCCGGCGGCTTTTGTGCTTGCGCGGCCATACTTCCACCAGCGACTATCACCATAAATAAGGTTGATAACCTGGCACCTAAAGAACCAGCCGAAGATCTGTGATTCATGCGCAATATCCTTTGGAGAAAAGTGTGTAATACCGGTTGCTGTGCAATTCCCTGACACCACCGCTAACTCTCCTTGGGAATACGCGAGTTGACGGTGTACTGTTATTAATGTGAATTCTATCGCAAATTTAAAAATTCATACAACAGAATTGGTATTACACGATATTTCTTATAACTACGAAGAATAAAGCGCCAGCATTTAAACGACTACGAAATAAACTGTCAGAATAATTTACAACTTTTTACAGGTTAATCGAGCCATCACTCGCAGCGGTTTCATTGGGCAGATTCGCCAACATACACAGTGATATAAAAATCAGCGCTATCCTGAATACCGGTTGCTATCAACTGCTGTTGCAGTGACTCATCCATCTTCCAGGCAAAAGGCGTCATTTTTAACAAGGCGGCGGAGAGTTCGCCGGCGGGAATATTCAAGGGGAATGAGGCGCGCTGTTGCTCTACGGAGGTAAATCCTTCCAGCAAACCCGGCTCCGGATGTGGCCGAACAACCTTATAAATGCGCTGACGCAACCCCAGTAAATGTTCTTCGGCGGGCGTAACGACAATTACCCGACCGCCCGGCGCTAACACACGTTTTAATTCCGAGGCATCCGAAGGCGCATAAATTCGAGTGATGACGTCCATACTGGCGGTTGCCAGCGGCAACGCATAAGCCGATGCCACCGCGTAGGATTCACCGTAAGCTTTGGCCGCCATGCGCACACCATCGCGCGCAATATCAATACCGTAAACGCTCGCGTCTTTAGGCAACAGGCCTGCCAGTGCATGGGTGAAATAACCTTCACCACAGCCGATATCCAACAGCCGTTGCGTCGACGCCGGCACCAGCGTTTGCAAGTCTGGCAACAAGCCGGAAAAAAAACCGGCATTTAAAAATTGCCGACGCGCTACCAGCTGCGCCTTGGCATCGCCGGGCGCAAGGGAGTTTTTGTGCTGCACCGGCAGCAAATTGAGATAACCCTCTTTGGCGCGATCAAAATGATGACCGGAAGCACAACTGACACCGGAGGTATTTTCAACAAGGCCGCAATGGCAAAGGGGGCAAATAAAATGCATAAGGCAATAGAAAAAATAGAGAAGGGAAAACGCGAAGCATGCATGGCATGAAAAGGAATAGCAACAGAAAACACCGCAACCTGGCAGCTGCGGTGCTCAGGCAAACCGCTAATTTAATTCGTAGCGATCAATAATATCCCGCACCAGACCACTGCGGACAATATCCTCTCTGGCAAATTCGTGAATGTGCACGCTGGCCAGTTTATCCAGACGCTGAATTGCATCCGCCAAACCATTTGGCCCCCGAATATCACTTTGCTCAATGTCTCCGTTAATAACCACCTTGCAGTCTTCCCCGATACGCGTCAGAAACATTTTCATCTGCGCAACGCTGGTGTTTTGCGCTTCGTCGAGAATCACAAAGGTTTTGCTGTTGAAGGTTTTACCGCGCATAAAGGCGAGCGGCGCAGCTACAATACGGCCATGGCGCAAACAGTAATCTACCGTTCCGGCCCCGAGACGTTCATTGAGAATATCGCGGAAGGCATCAATATAAACGGAGAATTTCTGATCCAGATCGCCAGGAAGAAAACCGAGATTTTCACCGGTTTCTACCGCCGGCCGCGTGAGAATAATGCGTTCAATACGACCCGATTCCAGCGCTTCAGCCGCCAGTGCGCCGGCGCAATAACTTTTTCCGGTACCCGCAGGGCCAATACCAAAGGTTAACGCGTGATGACGAATAGCGTTGATGTAATCTTGCTGAGCCTGGTTTTTTGCCCGAAGGGGCTGGGGAGAGCGAGGAGGAGAGTAAGCAGTTTCAATCTGTTGTGAGCGGGAATTGATTTCGACGATGTTGTCGTCGTTTCGGTGTCGTCTGGAAGATTTGTGCCTTGAGCCCCTGTAATTGCCATCTTCCGCGTAACCCTGAGAAGTACTACGTCTAGCATGAGATCGTTTCGCCATGGGTGGTTATCCCCTTCTGGTTGGAAAAAATAACGCGTCGCGAAAATCGGGTAAACATCCGGAGCTGATAATCACCGGCATTTGCGCGAGCTGCTTAACTTCCGAATTGACGTAAACAGGTCAGGAAAACTTCTTTTAACTCCACGTTGTCGTATGAATGTATCGGCCTGCCAAAGCCACCCCACCGTGCAACTACCGGTTTGTTATTTTTAACAAGCCGGTGTGACATTATTATGGCACCAAACCGGAGAAAAAGTTTTGTGCCTTATAAAAATAATATCGCCGGTATCAAACTGCTGAACAGCACTGCAAATGAACCTGTCACTCTTCAGCAGCTTGCTTGAAATATATGCCCAAAAAAAATAGCGGTCAACGCCGATTTGTTACTGATTAATAAATTATTTCAACTAAAAAATCGGCGTGAGAAAACGCGCACACTTATCAGGCGTCATCGCCCGGGTCGCGAACGGCTTTGCGCTTGAGTGGTGCAAAACCATCGATAACCGGAGCAGAATTTTCCGGGCGCGGAGCAGCACCATCCACCGCAGTGCGACGCTTGCCGATATTTTTCTTATCGCGGTCACGCACCTTGGCTTTTTCCAACGGCTTTTTACTACCGCCGCCAGACGATGCCGAGGCACCGGGCTTTTTCTTTTTAACGCCGGCGGCTTTACCGGAGGATTTGAGTTTGGCCGGGCCCTGGTAGCTCGCTACCAGACCGGGCACCTGGGTTTTTTCAAAGCGCACTTTCAAGTAGCGCTCGATGCTACTCATCAGGTTCCAGTCAACCGCCGTAACCAGAGACACAGCGCGACCTTCACGACCGGCGCGGCCAGTACGGCCAATACGGTGCGTGTATTCATCACCGCTGTGCGCCATATCAAAGTTGATCACCAATTCGATATCATCAATATCCAACCCGCGCGCTGCCACATCGGTGGCGACCAGTACCTGGGTTTTCTGTTGACGGAAAAAATCCAGCGAACGCTTGCGCTCATCCTGAGTCATATCGCCATGCAAGGCACTGACGCGGTATTTATTGTAGCGAAGCAAACCATCCAGCTGGCCCGCCTTGAGTTTGGTGTTGGTAAATACCACCACCTTGGCGTCTTTGCTTTGCGCCAGTAAGGCAACCAGCAGTTTTTCTTTGTGCTTGACGTCGTCAGACAGGATAAATTGCTGCTGAATCCGGTTGGGCGCTTCGGCAATTTCCAGCCGCTCATAGGGCTGTTCGTGCATCAACTGTTTGACCAGGTGCTTCAGACCGGTCAATTCGAGCGTAGCCGAGAACAACAGGTTTTGGCGGTCTTCATTACACGCGGTTACGATATTCAGAACGTCTTCGCCCTGCCCCATATCCAGCATGCGGTCGGCCTCATCCAGCACCAACACTTCCAGGCCCGAAAAGTCTACCGAACGATGCGCAATGTGCTCAGCCAGGCGGCCGGGCGTTGCCACGATAATTTCGGGGTCTTTACGCAGCATGGATTTCTGGTATTTCAACTCTTCACCACCGGCAATCATGCCGACGCTCAAATCGTTGTAACGGGTGAAATCCTGGGCAATTTTGAGGATTTGTCGCGCCAGCTCTCGCGTCGGCGTCAGGATCAGCAAGCGCGCGCCAAACGGCTGGCGCGGTTTGTTTTCCAGCAATTGCTGGATCGCAGGCAGCAAAAAGGCAACGGTTTTACCACTACCGGTTTTTGCACTGACCAGCAGGTTTTTGCCGGCGAGTACAGCCGGAATAGCCTGCAACTGAACCGGCGTTGGCTGGGATAGCCCCTGCTCGGTTAAAACGCGCTGCAACGATGCTGGCTCAATCAATAACTCAAAACTCTGTTCTGCCACAGAAAACCTTCCTCAATCCTGCACCTGCCGAACCGGTGCGTCTGTAAAAAGCGGCTATTGCCCGGCTTATCGGGCAACCAATCATACCCGGCAGTATACGGACAAACGCCCCGGCAAGCTGTGATATTTCCCGGCGCAGCTGCCGCAGTGCGAAAAATACCACCGCATTGTGTTACTTACCCCGGGAAGCGCGTAGAATTTCCGGCTTTCTGCGCAACCCACCCCACCCGCTCCAGGCTTTTACACCATGCGAATTATTCTGGCCCCTATGGAGGGCGTTGTTGACCAACATGTCCGTGCGCTATTAACCCGCATTGGCGGCATTGATCAATGTGTAACCGAGTTTATCCGGGTAAACGATCAGGTAATGCCTGCCAAGGTATTCCACCGCCTGGCACCGGAAATACTGCATGGCTGCAAAACCCCCACCGGTATTCCGGTCAAGGTGCAGCTGCTGGGCGGCAATCCGGCCTCCATGGCGATTAATGCGGTGGAAGCGATAAAAGCCGGTGCCGATGCCATTGACATCAACTTTGGCTGCCCTGCAAAAACCGTTAACCGCAGCGAGGGCGGTGCTTGCTTGCTGAAACAGCCGGATCGGGTTTACAACATTGTTAAAGCGGTACGTGAGGCATTGCCGACTCACATCCCCCTGTCAGCCAAGATCCGCCTCGGCTTTGATGATCGCTCTTCTTATCTGGATAACGCCCGCGCCGTTGCCGAGGCCGGTGCGGATGAGCTGGCAGTGCATGCCCGCTCCAAAGCCGATGGTTACCGCCCGCCCGCCTATTGGGAATACATAGCCGACATCCGTAAACACCTGACCATTCCGGTGATTGCCAATGGGGAAGTCTGGTCGCTGGCTGACTATTATCGCTGCCGCGAACAATCCGGCAGCACTGACATTATGATTGGCCGGGGCCTGCTGGCCTGTCCGGATCTGGCTCGCCAGATCAAGGCCGATCTCAATAAGGAAATCTACCAACCGCTGCAATGGCTGGATATCTGCCGCATGCTGTTGAATTACTTTGACCAGACCCTGCCTTTTTATGAAGGGAAAAATAGCGGCAACCGCATCAAACAGTGGCTGGCTTACTTACGCCTGCACTACAGCGAAGCCGGGGATTTTTTTGAGGCCATCAAGCGCAAGCGCGAACCGGAAGAAATCCGCCAGCACCTGCAAGATACCCTGGCTTGAGCCCCCCTCAACCTTAATCCTGTGCAACCGCCGGAAGCATGCATTCGATTTTCTGGCGGATTATTTAAGGACTGAATACAACAAAGGCCGCAGCTGATCAGGCGCCAACAGGATGGCAAAGAGGGTTTTTACAGGGTCGGAAGTTACTGCCCGGGCAAGAAAGGTAGAGTTTTTTACGAAGATTTATCGCGAACAAATAAAAAGGCCTTAGCGTTTCCGCTAAGGCCTTTTCTTGTATGGCGCACTCGGGAGGATTCGAACCTCCGACCGCTCGGTTCGTAGCCGAGTACTCTATCCAGCTGAGCTACGAGTGCGTGGGTAAACTTGTGTATCAACATATCCCATTTAAAAAATGGCGCACTCGGGAGGATTCGAACCTCCGACCGCTCGGTTCGTAGCCGAGTACTCTATCCAGCTGAGCTACGAGTGCGTTGTTGAGGCGCGCATTTTATGGAGTAGCGCATAGCCCGTCAAGTAGTAAATCCAAATAAACGCAATTATTTGTGGCCGTATTTTCTTTAAAATCAATTAAATAGGTTATTCAAAACAATATGGGCATTCTTTGCACGGATTGCTCAAAAAACCCTCTCCACCTCACTCAATAGCAGCCGCACACCCTTTCCTTACTTCCCAGGCAGAGCGTTAAACCACTCCTGCTTGCACGCCCTATTATTAAAAAAGCCGGATAGCAAAACGACAAAAATTTGAAATTCCCTGCCCTCTAACGAACCAGCTGCCCGGCTGAAGCAGATGCTGCTTATGCAGATGGGCCTGACTGATCAGGAAGACCTGGCACCCGCTGAATTGGCCCTTTCGGTATCAGGCAGCTGCGCAATCTCATCAGGTCTGGCCACCGGAGCGTCCCGGAAAAGCTTGCGATAGATCGAAGGCGAGGTATGCAGGGAGGCCTTGAAATGCTGCCGCAAAGAAACCGCTGTCCCGAATCCTGCTTGTTGCGCGACCACGTCGATAGACGCGTCGGTGCCTTCAAGCATCCCTTGCGCGTGCGAAAGCCGCTGATTTAGCAGCCATTGTTTGAATGACGTACCGGTGACCCGGCGAAAATGACGCGTGAAATTTCGACGGCTCATGGCCGCACGCTCGGCAAGTGAATCAATAGTGTGCACCTGATCAAGACGGTGACACACCCATTCCAGCACCTCCGAAAATCGACTATCACTACTTGAAACCGGCAGAGGACGCTCAATAAACTGGGCTTGCCCGCCATCTCTGTGAGGCGCCACCAGAAGCCTTCGGGCAATTTTGTTAGCGGTTTCAACACCGATCAATTGCCGCAACATATAAAGGCAACAATCGAGCCCCGCCGCAACACCGCCCGAGGTAAGCACATTACCCTGATCCACATAAAGCACTTCCTGTATAACCGTTACGGCAGGATAGCGCCGGGCCAGTTCGTCGGTAGCCAACCAATGGGTAGTGGCGCTTTTACCATTAAGAAGCCCCGCTTCGGCCAATGGAAACGCGCCCAGGCACAGCCCCACCAGGCTTGCGCCCCGCTGGCTCGCTGCGCGCAAGGCATCCAATAAAGGAACGGGAGCACTACGGTAGTCTTCGTGCCAACTGGGCATGATGACGATATCGGCCGTATTTAAAACAGAAAGATCATTTCCGGTTGAAATCATAAACCCTGCCGAGGTACGCAACGGGTCTTTATCGAGGGCGCAAATGGTTACTTCGAAGGCGGCCTCTTCGCCATCGGCGAGGCGGGCACCAAAAACCAGGCTGGGCACCGATAAGTGAAAAGGCGTAATGCCATCGAAGGCTACGACGGCGATCTGAATAGGGCGTAATTGGGAAGTAAGTGTATGCATGGCCCGATTATATCGAAGACTGACCTTCGGGCCACTATGATCGCGGTTTAAAGTACACAAAAATGGATGACTCGGGGAATCCTCCCTCGCACTCAACTTCCGGAGATCATCATGCCCACAAGCCCTCGTCGTGCCCTTATTGTTATCGATGTGCAAAACGAATATTTTACCGGCAACCTGCCCATTGAATATCCGCCCGTCGATATCTCACTGCCCAATATCCTGAAGGCCATTGAAACAGCACAGGCAGCCGGTGTACCCGTGGTGGTTGTGCAGCATGATGCGCCCGAGGGTTCGCCAATATTTGCGAAGGGCTCGCAGTCATGGCAATTACATCCGGCCATTGCTGCCATTCAGCCGGATCACCATATCAACAAACCCCTGGCGGATGTATTTGCAGGAACGGATCTTGCGCAGTGGCTGTCCGCCAGAGACATCGACACATTGACGGTGGTTGGTTATATGACGCACAACTGCAATGCGTCTACCATTTTTCATGCCGCCCATGAGGGCTTCAAAGTAGAATTTCTTTCCGATGCAACAGGCGCTTTGCCTTATGAAAACGCGGCAGGAAAAGCGAGCGCGGAAGAAATACATCGCGTATTCAGCACGGTATTTCATTCCAATTTCGCCGCCGTCGTTACCACGCAACACTGGCTAAGTGCTGTACATGAAAGTCGCGGCCTTGAACCGGACAACGTCTACTTATCCAACCTGACAGCAAGAGCGGCTGGCTAATGAGTATGCGAAATAAAAATAATTGAGGAGTAAAATAATGCAGATACAAAAAAGCCCTGAATAATCAGGGCTTTTTTGATATATGTGGCGGTGAGAGAGGGAGTCGAACCCTCGATACCTTGCGATATACACACTTTCCAGGCGTGCTCCTTCGGCCACTCGGACACCTCACCGTGTACAAATTTTGTCGCTGTTAAGCGAAAAATTTGGCTTCGAAATTCAGCTTCACTGCCCCTTTCGAAGGGTCGCTAATGTACACAACGGTTTACATAAACGCAATGCTATTTTGCAGGCCATGGGTGAAAAAATTGCGTTATTTCCAGCGGCTTATGAGGCTCCGGTGAGGTTGTTGGAGTGCCAAGGTACAAATATCCAACAATCTGTTCACTTTCCGATAAATTGAGCGATTTTTTAACCGCCGGGCTGTAAGCCATATCACCACTTCGCCAAAAAGCCCCCACATTCAACGCGTAAGCGGCGTTCAACATATTTTGCACCGCCGCCCCGGCAGAAATCACCTGCTCTATTTCCGGAACCTTGACGTTGGCCTGAGTACACGCGATGGCCACAATGACCATTGGCGCCCGCAGTGGCATGCTTCGGAATTTTTCCCGCTTGGCCTCCGGTAATTCCGGATCTTCCTGCGCCGCAGCGCTGGCGTAAACCTCTCCCAGCTGATGCAAACCATTCCCTTCTACAACCAGAAAGCGCCACGGCCGCATCTGGCCATGATCTGCGGCACGCAGGGCTGCGGCGAATATCACCTGTCGCTGGCTTTCGTCCGGTGCCGGCGCCGCCAGCCTTGAGATGGATACCCGCCGGGTCAGCACCTCTATTGCATTCATATTTCACCTTTACTACGCGGAGGCAATAACAACCGGGGACGGATAAAAACCGTCATTAACAAAACCCGGAAATGCCGATATTTATTAAAAAGGCCCCTGCCCGGAGCCCCCAAATTAACACGTCTTCAAATCATTGAAGCACATAGACTTTTCATAACAAAACGCGTCTAATGTGCAGTCTGTCACACATTTAATAATGGATTACCATCAACAGGCCCATGGCATCATGATAAGTGCGCTCCCCTTGACCGAGCCGCAAACGGACTCCCCGCTGCAGCAATACTACTTTCGTGCAATTGTTTGCTTCGCGGCCGCAGGGACTCTGGCCTCTACCCTGACCTGGAGTGATGTTAATTATATCCATGCCGCCACCATTATTTTGCTGTTGACCTACGCTTACTGCACCTACCACTTTACCCGTAAGCTCTCTGGCGAAACCCTGTCCAAAGTCACCCGCTGGCTGTCCTATTGTGACGCCGCGTTTCTGGGTGTGGTGGTTAGCCTGACCAACTTCAGTTTACTGCCCTGCATTATGTTTCTTACCATTATTCAGTTTAACGCGCTGCTCAGTGGTGGAGTGCGCAAATGGCTGGAAGATAACGCAGCTTTTGCGGTGGGCATTATTATCGCGCTGATTATTTATCAACCGAAACTGATTTTAAGCAGCAGTATAGAAATCAGTGCTGCCAGTTTAATTGGCATCATCACCTATTTTCTTATTTATGCCGTTTATATGAACCAACGTTTTCGCAAGCTCTCGCTGGTGCGGCAACAGCTGGAAAATGAACAAAAATGGCACAAAATCCGCGCCTACAAACTGTCCCGCTATTTACCGCCCACCGTATGGAAAGCCATCAACGAGGGCAAGGACGAAGCGCTGCAAGCCGAGCGCAAAAAAATCACCGTGTTTTTTTCGGATATTAAAAATTTCAGTGAGCTTTCTGAAGAGATGGAAGCCGAAGCACTCACCGAATTGCTGAATCATTATCTCACCGAAATGTCCCGTATCGTGGCGCAATATGGCGGCACCATTGATAAGTTTATGGGCGACGCGATCATGGTGCTGTTTGGTGACTCCAACAGCCAGGGCGTTAAAGCGGATTGTTTGCACTGCGTTTCCATGGCCATTGCCATGAAGAAAAAAATGCGGAGTTTACGAGCAGAATGGTACAGCCAAGGCATTAAAAACCCGCTGCAAATCCGCATGGGAATTAATACGGGTTTTTGTACGGTCGGCACCTTCGGTACCTCCAGCCATTTAAACTACACGGTGCTGGGCACTCAGGTTAACCTGGCGAGCCGCCTTGAATCTGCCGCCGAACCGGACGAAATTTTGATTTCCCACGAAACCTGGTCACTGGTGCGCGATGCTATTATGTGTCGCGACAAGGGGGAAATTCAGGTAAAAGGCTTCACCCAGCCGGTTCGCGTTTACCAGGTGGCCGATTTTCGCAGGGATTTGGGCAAAAGCCAGACGTTTTTTGAAGACCGCACCGAGGGGTTTTCGCTGCATATGGATATCGACAAAATTCGTAATTACGACAAGGAAAAGGTCATCGACTTTTTGGAAACAGCAGCCAACAAGCTGAAAGAAAAAGTCATTATATAAAGCGCAGAATCATCTTCGGCCAGGCAAACTGACCGGATACAAAAAAGCCGTTAGCCAGGCAACAGGCTAACGGCTTTTTTGTATCTGCGTAAAAATTACTGACGAACCAGACGCAGGGATAGCGCCGCCACCGCTTCAGTGCTGCGAAAAGGATTAATATCCAGCCCGCCGCGACGCGTGTAACGGGCATACACGGTTAATGACTGTGGCTTGCAGCGCTCAAGAATGTCACAAAAAATCCTCTCCACACAGTGCTCATGAAAATCCTGATGCTCGCGAAAGGAAATGATGTAAGCCAACAAACCGGCAGGGTCAATCGTCTGACCGGAATATTGAATCTGAATACTGGCCCAATCCGGCTGGCCAGTGACCGGACAGTTGGTTTTCAATAAATGGCTGTAAACCTGTTCATCCGCCACCGGCGTTGCTGTGGTGGTTAGTAGCGCAGGTTCAGGGTGATAATGAGAGACTGTCAGCTCTTGCGCATCCAGCAAGCTTCCTTGCAACATCTGCAACGCTTTTTCAGAAAACGCCTCCAGAGAAAACAGCGAAACACCCACCTCAGCACCGGCCGCCTCACTCAAATCGCGGGTTAACAACTCGATAACCTGCTTCCAGGATTCACACACCGTTTGATTAAACGAATTCAAATACAACTTGAAAGACTTGGATTCAATAATATTCGGGCTGTTAGCCGGTATTGAAAACTCGGCAATCGCTACCTGCGGTTTGCCGCCGCGATCAAGCCAGGACAATTCGTACCCGGTCCACAGATCATTGCCGTAAAATGGCAGCGCCGTGTCGGTCAAATTGAGGTGTACGCGTGACTGGGCGCGCGCAATCGGGAACAGCAGCGCCGGGGTATAGCTGGAAATATAAGCCGAGCTTTGCCCGAGCGGACTGTCTTGTATAGTGTGCGACATAATTTTTAATCTCCTGATCAGGCGCGCAAGCGCTTGCCATGTTTCAGCTGATACAAACTGACGGCAAACAATACCAGAATGCCAAGACTCAAACCGATAAACGCCACTGTGACGTTGGTATCAGACACCCCGAGAATGCCATAGCGAAACGCATTCACCATATGAAAAATCGGATTGAAGTGCGACAGGGTTTGCCAGAAACCCGGCAACATGCTGGTGGAATAAAACACCCCGCCAAAATAGGTAAGTGGCGTTAGCACGAAGGTGGGCACGATAGAAATATCGTCAAAACTGTTGGCGTAAACCGCATTGATAAAACCGGCCAAGGCAAAAAATACCGACGTCATGACCACAAAGGAAATGGTAACAAACCAGCTGTGCACCGATAACGACGTGAACAACAACGCCAGCACCGTAACCAGTACCCCGATCATCAACCCCCGGGCCACCCCGCCCAATACGTAACCGGCGAGAATAACGCAATCCGGTGTGGGTGATACCAGCACCTCTTCAATGCTGCGCTGAAACTTTGCGCTGAAAAAAGAAGACACCACGTTGGAATAGGAGTTGGTTAACACCGCCATCATAATCAGGCCCGGCGCTACAAACTGGGCATAGCTGAAGCCGCCCATATCGCCGATGCGACTGCCGATCAACTGACCAAAAATAACGAAATACAAGGTCATGGTGATAACCGGCGGTAACAGGGTTTGAATCCAGATACGGGTAAACCGGTTCACCTCTTTACGGAAAATACTGCAGAAAGCGACCCACTGTTGTTGCAATGTCATTCGTTGGGTCTCCCCTCTTTAGCATTCTGACCGACCATTGATACGAACAGCTCTTCCAGACGGTTGGATTTATTGCGCATGCTGACGATATCGATGTGTTGTGATTCCAGTGCAGAGAAAACCCGGTTAAGGGTTTGCCCGCGCTCCACAATCACTTCGAGCGTATGTTCGTCTACCCGCTGAATGGCGTAACCGTCCACCTCCGGCACCGCTGTAACGGGCGCTTTGGTATCGAGAATAAAAACTTCTTTGTTGAGCTGCTGTAGCAATTTTTTGATGCTGGTATTTTGAACAATTTCGCCGTTATCAATAATCGCTACATTGCGACAAAGGCTCTCGGCCTCTTCCAGATAATGGGTGGTCAAAATAATGGTGGTGCCCTGCTCGTTAATGTCGCGCAGAAAATCCCACATGGAACGACGCAACTCAATATCCACACCGGCTGTCGGTTCGTCCAGAATCAGCAATTTGGGGTCGTGAATAAGGGCGCGGGCAATCATCAGGCGGCGCTTCATACCGCCCGACAGCGTACGGGCCGGTGACCGGCGCTTATCCCACAGACCAAGTGCTTTGAGGTATTTTTCAACACGCCCTTTGGCATCCTGTCGTGCCAGACCATAGTAGCCGGCCTGCTGCAGCAGGATATCTTCTACTTTTTCAAACATGCTGAAATTGAATTCCTGCGGCACTATGCCGAGAAACTGCTTGGCTTCTGAAAAATCCTTATCGATATCTTTGCCAAAAATTTCAACCGTTCCTGCGGTTTTTCTCACCAGAGAACTGATAATACCAATGGTGGTTGATTTGCCGGCGCCGTTGGGGCCGAGCACAGCGTAAAAATCACCGGGCTGAACCTCCAGAGAAATCCCCTTGAGTGCCCTATGTCCTGATCCATAGACTTTTTCAAGATTCCTGATAGAGAGTGCTGCTATCATATTGCGATACCCAAATGACCGATCATGTATTACAGACGGCTATTCTATCTGATTATCCCCCAGGAACCCGGTTTAAAAATGTCGAATACGCATGACACCCAATACAGCGCTTTTCACCTGCGCCTGCTCGAAAACCTTGTCGCCTTGATCAAAGTTCAACCACCTTTCAGCGATGAGTTTCCTGCCGAAGAAGATGCCAGCTTTGTCGAAAACATCACCCTACTGACTCAACAGCATGGCGAGACGAACTTTCTCGCTGATGGCCAACAATTGATATGCAAAATTGTGGCGAGTTATCCGCATTTAATGCCGGTTTTACCGCGGGATTTGTTGTGGTTTTTTGGCGGAGATTGTCTGCATTACATGCCCGATGAAGAAATTCAAAAGTTCCAGCAGCTCGATGAACGCCGCCAGGAAGCTATTGAGAATGATGCAGTTTTTAATTACGAAGATGAGCGGGCGAGAATTTTTAGCCTGCATTGATAGCCCATACCATACCCTTACAAATTTGCTCTCCCGACCGAAACCCCAGGTCGGGAGAGTTTCCAATCAGCGCTGATTCGCCACCACCACCCGGTTACGCCCCTCCGCTTTTGCTTTGTAGAGTGCGCCATCGGCAAGGCCAATAAGGCTTTCCCAATCTTCACCATGCTCCGGATAGGCTGCCACGCCGAAGGATGAGGTCACCGACGGGAGACGGCGCCCCTGAAAGTCCACCACCAGACGCAATAAGCTGTTACGAATTTGCTCGGCCTTTTGTTCGGCTTCTGCGGCGGTAGCGCCCGGCAACAAGAGTAAAAATTCCTCGCCGCCGTAACGACAACCAATATCTTCGCCACGTAAAGATTGCTGCAAAAACCCGGCAAATTCCTTGAGCAATAAATCGCCAGCCTGATGGCCAAACTCATCGTTGAAGCGTTTGAAATGGTCAATGTCGAGCATGACAAACGCCAGCGACTGGCTGTTGCGGTGGGCGCGCAATATTTCACGCTCGATACTTTCTTCCAGATAGCGACGATTAAACAACCCGGTGAGCGGATCTCTGATGCTCTGCCGGTGCAAGGCTTCCCTCAGCATAATACCCGCCAATGCCGATGCGGTATGTGAAGCCAATAGCTCCGCCAAATGGCGGGTGTCAGCGATTTGATCGGAATTGCCAAGACGGATATGAAGCATCGCCACTATGTCGCTTTGCGCCATCAAGGGAACACATAAGGTATTAGCATCGCCCGTTTCAAGGTGATTGCAGCGCATCCCGCTCAGCTCTGCCCCCTGGGCGTGAGACCGTCCGAGACGAAGCCCCCAGCATTCCGACGGTTTGATACGGTCAATCAACACCGCACCGTTGTTGTCCTTACCCCAGGAGACCATTAACGACAGCAGATTGCGGGAGGCATGCATCATGTACAAGCCACCACTCGCCGACGGAAATAACAGAGTTAAAAAGTGCTTCAGAACTTCTGCGGTTTCTTCCCGCGCCTGGCACGACTGCAAACTGCTGGTCAGCTGATTAATGATGGTAATTTCATGGGTATGGTGGCGCAGCTGCCCGACCAGGTCGGTGTTGCGTTTTAACTCGCGCCGGACGATGGCAAAAGCACCGCCCAGCAGCAATAAAATGACGCCCACGCCGGTAACCAGCCAATAACCAAGCCGCTGCGCATGCAGCGTGGATATTTCATCTTGCTGATGTAACCGCGCCGACTCGGATGCATGCAAGGCATCCACCGAGGCTCGGACCGCATCGGTCAATTGCTTGCCGGAACCGTCACCAATAAATTGAGCAGCCGCTTCGGCGCCCCGTTCACGACGCACGGCGGCCAGCATGGACATCTGTTCTTTACGGCGCCTTACCTGATCGGCAACGGCTTTCGCCAGCGATTCGTCCTCGCGGGTAACAAAACTCACATTGCCCAGGCTCACCAGATGTTCATCCAGCAATTGATGAAGCACACGCAGCTCACCTTCAAACACACTGGCACCGCTGGCGGCAAAAGCGCGGTGACTGGACTCGGCCTGATACAACGCGGAAGTCAGGGAGGTAATCACTTGCAAGCGCCCGGCACTTTCTCTGGCCATAGCGCGGTATTCACGCTCAATGCGAAAGTTGACAGCAATCATTGCTGCCAACACCACTGAAATCAGTAAAGCTGCCATAAAGATGAGCAGCAATTTCCGTTGCAACCTGGGCATAAGCCGAATACCGGTAAACAAAATTAAGAGGTCGGGGATTATGACAGTCAGGCGACATTTTGTCCTGATCACTTAAGACGCAAACGCCGGAAGTTATTCGTATTTACGCCGTGCCAATTGGAAAACTGCTGCTATGCTGGAAGAGGGTTTGTGACCGTACTGACACTATTCAAAGGTAAGTTTTTATGTATTCCTGCCGATAGCGAGGCTCTATGGAAGGGCCACCTGCAGGCAGCGCTACCCTGGAGGAAAGAGCACATGAAGTGCCCACCTGTATTGGCTATAGAGAAGGAGAGGCTTAAAGCCCTGTCGCAGTATGGACTCGACAGTGATCGCCCGCTTCCAAGTCTGGACCCGGTGGTTCAGATTGCTGTACATATGTTTGGCATGCCCGTTGCCGCCGTCAATATGATTGGCACTGACTATGTATTTCTTGCCGCCAGTATTGGCATTGATGAAGCGGAAGTGGATCTGCGCCGCGATGTGTCCTTTTGCGCCCACGCCATCACCCAGGATGAAGTGCTGGTAGTGCCGGATACCACGCTGGATAAACGCTTCCATGACAACCCGCTTGTCACCGGCGCCGCCAACCTGCGCTTTTATGCCGGGGTACCACTGCTATCCCCGGAAGGGCACCCGCTCGGGGCACTGTGCATCATTGATGGTAAGCCCCACGATGATTTTTCCACCGAAGACCGCCAGAAGCTGAAAGAGCTCGCCAAAATGGCCGCCGATCGGCTGGAACTGCGCCGTATTGAAATCTCCACGGAACAAGCCCGCCGCCCCTTCGAAGAATTTGCCCGCAACTCGCCGACCGCCGTGGTCTGGTTCGATGAGCAAGGTCTTATCATCGCCTGGAACGATGCTGCCGCCTTCCTCTATGGTTATCACCTGGCCGAAGGCGCTGGCCGCTCTGTTGCGACCCTGGTCGCTGAACCTGACCGGGAAACCGTCATTGACCTGATTAACCGTGCCGCAGCAGCAGGCAGCATGGAAGGCCTGACCATGCCCAAGGGGGTACGCGGGTTGCGTAAAGACGGTAAGGAATTTCTGCTGGGTCTTTCACTGTTTTGCTGGCGGGAGAAAGGTCGCCTCACCTTCAATGCCCACGTACAGGATATGACCGCACGCCGCCGCAAGGAAGAAGAACTCGAATGGCTGGCAAATACCGACATACTCACCGGCCTGGCCAACCGCGTCAGCCTTTATCGCCATGCTGAAGAAACCCTGTTACGCCCTGCCCCCATGGCGGTGTTGATGATTGATCTGGACGGTTTCAAGGACGTCAATGACACCCTGGGTCACAGTGTAGGTGATGCTATTTTGCAGGAGGTTGCCCACCGTCTCACGCTTATCACCGCCCCTGCAGACACAGTCGCCCGTATCGGAGGCGACGAATTTGCGATTTTGCTACCGGAAGTTGCCGACCCTGAAAAAGCGGTGGAGCTGGCCCGACGCGTGATAGCCAGTATCGCAGAGCCGATTGTGATTGATGGCCAGGAAGTCAGAGTAGCTGCCAGTTGTGGCGTTGCCGTTGCGCCGACTCATGCCCAGGAAGCGCTGGAATTGATTGGTGATGCCGACCTCGCCCTCTTTAAAGCCAAACACCTGGGTCGCGGCCAGGCATTTGTTTTTGTGCGCTCCCTGCGCATGGAAGCCGCCGCCCGCCGTCTTTACAACATTGAACTGCACCGCGCTGTTAGCGATGGGGAATTCGTACTTTTCTATCAACCGCAAATCCGCTTATCAGATTGCTCGCTGGCGGGCGCAGAAGCGTTGATTCGATGGCGACACCCGCAACGCGGGCTACTCTCCCCGGCAGCATTTTTACCAGCACTGGAAGGTGGCCCCCTGGCCGCCGTGGTTGGCGCCTGGGTACTTGATGAAGCCTGTGCTCAGGCCGCGCTGTGGCGCCGATACGGCGCCGATGATTTCCGCATCGGTGTTAACCTGTTCGGCGCCCAATTTCGAGTCAACGATATTGTTGAAGAGGTAGACGCCGCCTTGAAACGGCATGGCCTGCCCGCTGAAGCACTGGAATTGGAAATCACTGAAAACATTGTGCTGGATCATGACGACGTGATTCTGGATGCATTGCAACGCTTGCGTGCACTCGGCGTTGGTATCGCCTTTGATGATTTTGGAACCGGTTATGCGTCATTGAGTTTGTTAAAACAATACCCGTTAAGCCGCCTCAAAATTGATCGCTCCTTTGTCCAGAGTTTGCACGAATCCACCCGGGATGCTTCGGTGGTAAGCGCCATTCTCGACATGGCGCGCAGCTTTGGCCTCGAAACCATAGCCGAAGGCGTCGAGAAAGACGCGCAATACAAATGCTTACGGGATTTTGGTTGCGAGGAGGGGCAAGGTTACCTGTTTGGCAAACCCATACCGGCGCAGGACTTCGCGGAAATTTTTGGCATTCAAGTACCAGCGCCAATTACCAGCATTGCAGCAAAAAAATTCAAACCCTGAAACCGGCCAAGGCGAATAACCGTTCGAAGCCCGTCAGGAATTGACTTCGGTAGGTGTTGCACCGGGGTTATGTGTTAACTGGTAGCCGTACCATAAACTTTGCGCCACGCGCTGTGCCATGGCATTGGCTTCTTTTGCCATGGCCTGATTCGGTTGCTCGGCGGTTGTTTCTTCAAACAATGCCAGCCATCGCTGAAACAATTCCGCTGTCAATCCTGGCAGCGCAATATGCCTGGGCATAGGCGTACCGTTGAAACGACCGGTGCGCAGCAACAGCGATGACCAGAATGTGGAAAGATGCTCAAGATGATGGTCCCAATCATCAATATGCGCATTGAAGACAGGCGCAAGCTGCTCATCCTTACGCACGCGGGCGTAAAACGCATGAACCATGCGGGTGATTTCTTCTTCGGTGCACAAGGCCATCGGGTTAGTAGCCTCTTTCAGATAAAAATACTCATAGGCGCCTCGCATTTGGCTGAGCGAACTGGAAAGGTTGCCTATCACGATCGTGCAACCAATCTCCGTACTGTAGGTGCTGCACTTAAAGCATGTTTAAGTATTCATTCTGAGCTCGCTGAACAACACGGCTTTTCGTTACCCCATTACCCTTAACAAGCATTACATGCTTTTCTGAAGCCAGGAATAAGCAGACCAAAGGAGTTGACCGAGTCATCCACTCCCCTCTCTCTTCGGCCAATCCAAAGGAATCAAGGCATCCCCAGAGAGCTTGTTCCACCTCATACGGGTAGCCGTCACATATCGGGGATCATCGCCAAAATACGCATGCTCAATCAGCAGAACCTGCAGGCCTTTTTGATCAGAGGTAGCCTTGAACAAGAAGTCAAGATGCCGACGCATTGCAAGGACTTCTTCATTTTCTCCAATACTATCCTCGTCTTCCCCGCGCTGGGGGTAGTAAGGCCGGCTGATCTGATCGAATACCAGAAAGCCCGGTACCGGTGCATTGATTTTCCCGAGATACTTCTGTAGGGCGAAAGATAGCGCTATGTGGATAGCCAAGTAGTTTTCATCCGATCCAGCATCGGGTAACCGCAATACTGCTTCAGTCCCCTTCTCGATAATTGCGATGGCCGGCGGTTTGGAGGAGAATTCCAAATCGGCCTCAATGCATGGCTCGACCGTGGGCAACGAAGCGAATGCCTCAGACAGGTATTGCGAAATTTTTCGTTCGGCGCGAGTGAGGAGCACTTGCTTTGCGTCGTTATCAATAAGCGCCTCTAGCCCCTCAATCTGCCCGCGCAGGACGTCCAAATCAGGACCAGGAAGCGGCGTCGCCGGGTTCATTTCCAAGAACTGCGAAACCTTGCCCATCAGGTGCGCGTGATACTGAGCAAGGTCATCCATTTCTTTGGCTTCGCCGCTTTGCCTGATCCAGGTTTTTATGCGCTCATCGACACCCTTGAGCTTGTCATTGAGCCTCGTGAGCTCCAGCTGCAGTGAGCTCTCGTGTTCCACAAGACGAGGTCGTACATTCTCAACAGCTATGCCTTCAGAGCGGACGATGTCAATTGATTGGCGGATGGCTTGGACGGCAGCGACCCCACGCTCGCTAGGCGCTTCACACAGAGGGCAAGTGCGAGCCACTAGCTGAAGATGCTCTGCAATTTTCAGCTTCTCATATTGCCGCCGTACCACACCCTCAAACCCCGACATTTCCTGGAGCGCCGCTTGTGTCGCTCGCGAGCTGCGCCTCGCATTTTCGATATCGCTGAGCAGGCTGCGCCGCTGTGTGTGGAGACTAGAAAGTTCGCTCTCGTTCGGGTTCTGCCCCCTGCCGATCTTCAGCCGCTTGACCCTAAATAACGCGCCCTGAAGATCAGTTTCTGAAGAATCATCGGGTGGAAGGTCGCACAAACCACAACGATGGGCATCCATCAGCAAGCGCATTGCATGCTTTTTGTAATCGCTATCTTCTGCTTGGCGAGCCCGAAGCTGACGCTCCTCCCGATCAAGCCGCTTGCGCAGATCACGTAGACGACGCTCCTGAATCACTGTGTCTTGAGTAACTACCCCGAGGAAGTAAGGCATCGTCTCAATAATGGCCGGTGCTTCGTCGGCCTGATCCAAACCATGAAGTAGAGCGGTCTCGTTGTAGATCACGTCTTTGGGGACAAACATGTAAGCCGTTGCATGGCGCACTGTCGGTCGCCATCTTCGGGCGGCGCTTTCATCCGAAGCATCTGTTACCCCGCCGATCCCAAACGCTCGTTCGATAAAAAATTTGCCCGCCTGAAGGGTTGTTGCGCCTTCAAACTCCTTCAACGACGTTGGGATTGGGAGATTACGCCCGCTGCTGATAAACATCTTGGTACTGGTGTCTTGTCCCAGAGGTGGAATGACCCGGCCTGCGATCATCTGCGCATCACCTAGCACCCATTTTACGCCCACAGCGATACTATGGCGTTTCACATGAGCAGCAAGCTCACACACCTTCGATCCCAAGCAATAGTCGATGGCTTTGATCAGAGTCGACTTACCAGTTCCCGACGCACCGGTGATGATGTTTACCTCGCCAAGCTTCAAGTCGAGAACACGAACGCGACCGCCCTCGCCCAGGAAGAAGATGCTTGAAATATTCCAGCGGTTCATAGCTCGAGCCCCATCAGGTTGAATACCGTCCTTGTTGAGCCCGCCAAGGCAAACCAATGACCAAGGTGGTCGATGTTGTCGAAAATGTTCTGAGTGTCTTGCGTGAGCTGTACCTTGAGAAGCCTAGGTACAGATGAGGTGCCAAGGGCTACTTTGCCCTCTGTATTAATTGCCAATAGCTTGCTGAAACAGGCAAACCTGATCGCCTCCGTAACGATGTCCAACGACCCATTCACCCGATCAGCGAGACAAATATGAATAACGGGACTGCGACGCAGCCACTCCAATAATCCGGTCTTGCGATTGGTGCGCTCGAACGTTGGAGCCAAGTCTCCAGACAGCGCCAAAGGCAGAGCGGCGTAGCACAATGTGATGTCTGGCACTGACCCACTTCGGGTGCGATAAGCTCGGACGAAAGTGGCCAGCAGACAAGCGCAATAAGCCGGATTGGTTTCGGCAAAGATGTCGTGGGCAATCCTCATTGCTCTAATCCTTGAGAAGCTTCAGGTAGTCTGCGTGCCAGCCCACGTGAAGATCGATTGCAAGCACCTGGTAAGTGCCTTGTATGTAGTAATGCGCACTCCAGCCATGAGCGATAGGTTCGACTTGATTTGGCGCGAGCTCATGAGTCCAGCGCAGAAGCTCTAGCCCCCTTGCTTCAACCTGAGCCTGTTCAACGTCAGCACAATCCTCCACCATCTGGGTATGGCGATCAGACCAGCGCTCGGTGAGCACGCTGTCGTAGCTCGCGATTGTCGAGCGCATTTGCGGATTATTGTTGATCCAACTGGATCGCTGCTCTTTGGCTCGCCACTGTGCGCGGATGGCCTTTGCGATATCCGAAGGCCTTCCGTTCACAAGCTCGATTTGGCGAGTCAGCATTCCATCGGGCTCGTAACCCTCAGGTTGCGAAAAGTTTGCAAATTCGGCGACCAGCGTTCCATCCTCCAGATCCGAGATGATGGAGCATATTTTCTGCTCCATTTCGCTACGCTGAATGACTCGTTCACGCTTATCACAGAAGCTGAATACGACTTGCTGATCCCACCATTGCAACAGGCGCTCCGCTGCCTGCTGCCGTTGTGGGCGAGGAATGATATGCAACCGCTTGGCAATCTCAGCAGGTATCTGCCCAATGGTCTTGCTGTCCTGCTGAATAATCATTCGGCGCAGCATGCTCAACCTGGCGCTGAGGTCAAGCTTAAGAAAAGCATCGCACCCAGGTGCCCTAGCAGAATGCGGAAGCCTGGCGCCCGACGCCTTCGCTTTAGTTCGCTCGGCGATTACTCGATCTGCCTCTTCTTCCATCGCCAGCAGCAGGGCTTCGCGGTCGCTGTTCGGATCGCACAGAGCCGCTAGCGGTGAATCAACTGGCACTTTGCCAACTGAAACAAGGTGGAATGTGGTATCCGCGAGGGAAACAAGAGGTAGGACGTCGATCCACACCTTGATGGTTTTCCAGAACGCCACGGATGCGAGAGTAACAGGAGGAGGATTACTCTGGATAGAGTGCTTGAGCTGATACAACAGGTGTTGCCCATCGACCTTTAGCTCAACATCGTCCAAACGCTCGACCGCTACAGCGGCCTCACTGGCCGTCTGCGAAATGAGCGTCAGTAACGCAAACTGGCTCTGAAAATAAAAGCCTAGCGCTGCAGCTGTCGCTTCATGAATAGTGTTTGATCCAATGTTATCCGTCACTCTTTCCAGCGCCTCCTTCGTACTGCATTTGATCCACATTATCGTAGAAAATTGTAACAGAGCATCATCTCGATTTGATCGACAAGATCAAATTAAAGACAAGGAAATAATCACGCTGGGTTCGCTTAATACCGAAGAGATAATCTTTTCCAAAATAGATCTCCAAGATGTAAACTTATTTCAGGAGCGAACACGCAAAAAAAAGCCGAAAGACATAATCTTTCGGCTTTTTTATCAATTTGCAAATTTCAATGAAATTAACAAATCACAATTTGGAGCGGGAAACGAGACTCGAACTCGCGACCCCGACCTTGGCAAGGTCGTGCTCTACCAACTGAGCTATTCCCGCAGTGGCATCCCCTAGGGGAGTCGAACCCCTGTTACCGCCGTGAAAGGGCGGTGTCCTAGGCCACTAGACGAAGGGGACACAGGATAATGCACACTAACTTTTACTACTTCCGGACCCAAAAAATTGGAGCGGGAAACGAGACTCGAACTCGCGACCCCGACCTTGGCAAGGTCGTGCTCTACCAACTGAGCTATTCCCGCATGGCATCCCCTAGGGGAGTCGAACCCCTGTTACCGCCGTGAAAGGGCGGTGTCCTAGGCCACTAGACGAAGGGGACCCGGAACCTTCAAACTTCGTTACTCGCTTGAAGTGGGGCGCATTTTAGGGTTCATCCGATAGGCTGTCAACACTTTTGTAAAATATTTATAACTTTGGAAACAAGAACTTAGAGAAGCCGCCTTTTACGTACGAACAATGAGCAAATCTGCGATTAATTAATCAATATGGTCTTGCAAGTCGCCAAACTCAACATCATGATTGGTGCTATACTCGATTCAATAACCGCCGCTCACCTACTGCATCGCGCAAGAATATAACTATGTCGCTATACATTATCTCGGGCATCATCGCTCTGCTGGTACTGATGGTCAGCTACCGGTTTATCTCCTATAACCTGCAACAGCGTAAAGTGCAGCGACAGCGCCTGGTTACCGCACTCAAAACCCGTGAACGCAATTTCAAACATATGACCGGTGGCTACCCGCCAGGGTTTTTACCCTCTGAGCTGGGCGCACTGGTTTACCGCGCACTGATCACCACCAGCGAAGAACTGGTGCGCCTTGAGCCGGAGAACAGTACGCATAAAGCAGACCTTGCCCTTTACAACGCCGAGCTGGCGACGCTGAAGCAGTCTGCGCCACAACAGCGCGTCAAACTCGAAAGTCTGGAACAGATTAAAGAAGTTCGTCAGCAATTACAGGAATTGCATCGGTTTATTGTTTCCCAGGAAGCGTCCAAACAGATCAATCCGGTACAAGCCGCCGTACTCAATGACCAGGTAAAACGTCTGATTTTACAAATTACGGTCGATGCCCTTACCTTGCAGGCGCGTCAGGCGCAGCAACTGGGCAAACCCCGGCTGGCGATTCATCACCTGCTGCAGGCGAAAAAATCCATGGAAGCCGAAAACGGCAATAATCAGTACGATAAATTTATTGAGAAAATCAGCCAGCGCATCGAAGCCCTGGAAAAGCAAACATCCAGCCCACCACCGGTTGAACAACCGGAACAGGAGCCCGCCAGTAAGGAATGGGAGAGTTTTGCCGGAGAGGAAAATTGGAAAAAGAAACAGATTTACGATTGATCAAAAAAACGGGAGCTGCCAAACAGCTCCCGTTTTACTTTGCACCATGGGTTCAGGACGCCGGCTTGTCTTTCAAAACAACGGATGCCGAATTGATGCAATATCGCAACCCTGTGGGAGCTGGCCCATCGGGAAAGACATGCCCCAGATGACCACCACATTTTTTGCATAACACCTCGGTGCGGCGCATACCGTAACTGCTATCAAATTCTTCCTGAATATTTTCTTCTGCAATCGGCGCGGAAAAACTTGGCCATCCGCAGCCCGCATCAAATTTGGTATCGGCATCAAATAATGGCTCGCCACAACAGCGGCAGCGGTAAATACCATCGGCAAAAACCTGCCAGTATTCTCCGGTAAAAGGCGCTTCTGTGCCCTTCTGGCGACAGATGCGATATTGCTCTGGCGTCAGCGTGCGACGCCAGTATTCATCGCCAAACTTTTCTTGATCAGACATGATGAACTCCTTGACACAACCGCCTGCGAACCTTGATGATTCCAAGCTTTATTCAGGTATAAAGGCATCTTACTGCAAATGAACACCATTAAGAAATCCGACAAGCTTGCCGGTGTTTGCTATGACATTCGCGGCCCGGTTCTCCAGCATGCTTACCGTCTTGAAGAAGAAGGTCAACGCATCCTGAAACTTAATATTGGTAACCCTGCGCCCTTCGGTTTTGCCGCCCCCGACGAAATTATCCAGGACGTGATTCGCAACCTTCCCGATGCCGAAGGTTATACCGCGTCACGCGGCCTGTTTGCTGCCCGTAAAGCCATTATGCAGGAATGCCAGCGCCTGCAAATCCCCGGCGTGGATATTAACGATATTTTTCTGGGCAATGGCGCCAGCGAACTGATCGTCATGGCCATGCAAGCGCTGCTCAACGACAGCGACGAAATTCTCGTGCCTGCGCCCGACTACCCGCTGTGGACTGCCGCGGTAAATCTGGCCGGCGGCAAAGCCGTTCACTATCTGTGTGATGAAGAGGCAGATTGGTTCCCGGACATTGCCGATATTGAGAAAAAGATCACCAGCAATACCCGCGGTATTGTGGTTATCAACCCCAACAACCCGACCGGTGCGGTTTACAGCCAGGCATTACTGGAGCAAATCGTAGAGGTGGCGCGCCGCCACAACCTGATTATTTTCTCTGACGAAATTTACAGCAAAATTTTGTATGACGACGCCGAGTTCGTACCCATGGCCCGGCTCGCTCAGGACGTGCTGTGTGTCAGTTTCAACGGCCTGTCCAAAGCCTATCGGCTGGCGGGTTTCCGTTCCGGCTGGATGGTGATCAGCGGAGCCAAGCATTATGCAAAAAGCTACATTGAAGGCATCGAAATGCTGTCGTCCATGCGGCTGTGTGCCAACGTGCCAGCCATGTATGCGGTGCAAACGGCATTGGGCGGCTACCAGAGCATCAACGAGCTGATTGTGAAAGGTGGCCGTTTGCGCGAGCAGCGCGATGCCGCTGTGGACGCAATTGCCCAGTTGCCTGGCGTTTCCTGCGTCAAGCCGAAAGGCGCTATGTATCTGTTTCCGAAAATTGATCTTAACCGCCACAAAATCAAAAATGACGAGCAAATGGTGCTCGACTTTCTGATTCAGGAAAAAATCCTGCTGGTTCAGGGCTCAGCGTTTAACTGGCCGAATTGCGATCACTTCCGGATTGTTTTCCTGCCGAGGAAAGATGACCTGACGCGCGCGATTGAACGCCTGGGTTACTTCCTTGAACGCTATACTCAAGCCTGAGTACAAACCCGAGCGAAAGGTGTCCGGTAAAAATGGCTGATTTGCACATGACCGATTTTTACCGCGACACCGCACGTATTCTGGTTCAGTTGTACAACCACTTCCCGAATACGATTATTCTCTACGCCGACGATATCAGCGGCCCGAATACACCGGATGAATTCGGGCTGCCGTCAGCACGTTTTCAATCTTGCTTCAGCACCATGCTATGGCTGGCAGAAACCGGGCTTATCCGTTATGCCACGACCATCCGCCAGGAAGCGTTGGATCAAACCACCCTTTCCCGCAAGGCGTTGGTTATTCTGTTTTCGCCCGTGACGCTGGCGGTAGCCGCGTCAGACCGGCATTTTTCCACCGATACCAACACCGACACTGCCCTGCCAGACGTTTCACTGACCCATATTGAATGGCTCAGAACCGCGCTAAATAGCCAGTCATCCCGCCTTATTGAAGAAGCGGTGCAGACAATTCTGGCTCATCCGCTGCTGAACTGATCGGCAAAGGCTGGTATTGAAACACCAGCAATTTCAGTTGTTGCTCGGCATCTACGTCCGGAAAATCCGCAGAAGGTTCAAGGCGCGTGATCAGCTCACTGCCCGGACAAGCCTCGGCAAAAGCCGATTCCAGAAAAGCCGTGCCCACTTCCGGCGCATTCAAACACGCCAGCACCAACCCGCCATCCGGCATCAGCTCGGGAATCCGTCGAATCACTCGCACATAATCTTTCAGCGCTACAAAACTGCCCGGCTGGTAAGACGGCGGATCAATAATCACCAGATCATAGGGCCCTTTACGGCGAATACGACCCCAGGATTTGAGGATGTTTTCAGTCATAAACTCACTGCGCTCACCCGGCAGATCGTTGACCTGATGATTGCGTCGGCCGGTTTCCAGGGCGCTGCGGCTCATGTCCACATTGACCACCCGGCTGGCACCGGCGGCCACCGCAACTACGGAAAAAGCACAGGTGTAGGCAAATAAATTAAGAATTCGCTTACCGTGCGCATGTTGCGCCAGCCACGCCCTGCCCGGCTCCATATCGAGAAAAAAGCCGGTGTTTTGTCGGGACGACAGCGACAGTAAAAATTGCAGCCCCTGGCGGTTTGCCAGCGGTTGCCCGGGCAGTTCACCAAACAGAACGTCAGCGGGCGCGCCTTGCTGATAGCGATGTTGTACCACCAGGGTATCGAACAAGCCCGGCTGCACCAGCGGTTGCAGCCCATTGCTCAGCGCTTCAACAAACCCTGCCGGTGGCTCGCGAAAACAGGTCATTAAAATGACCGGTTGAAAATAATCCACACAGATAAATTCAAGACCCGCAAAACACTGCCCGCGACCGTGGAATAAACGGCGGCTATCAACCTGAGGATCGGCAGGGTTTTGTGCTGCGAGAAATGCCTGCACCTGATCAATAATAACTTGCCTGCTCATATCGCTACTTGCTCTCGCGGGTGACGGTGTTAAAACCCAGCGAGTTCAACCAGGACACAACGTGCGAGTTGTCCGGGCATTCAACAAGGTAATTATGGAATTCACGGCGTACCGGGTATTGCTTGCGCAAATTATCAAACCCGCGACCAAACACCTCATCATCCGCACCCGCTGTTTGAGCAAGTGCACGCATGGCGGCGTCATCAGCGGCAATGTTGTAAATACTGGCAATTAATTGTTTCAGCGCTGCCCAGCTATCACCGTCGGCAAATACCCGGCGGTTATCGGCCAACGGAGGAACCAGCTGCTTGAGCGTGACTTCCGGATCTTTTTTCAGGTGACGACACAGCGCCTGATAAATCATCTCGGTGCCGTTCAGTTTGCCGTCGTAACTGTAGCCGGCAATATGCGGTGTGCCAATTTTCACTTTTTCCTGCAGCGCACGGCAGATAACCGGTTCCGGCTCCCACACATCGAGCACTACACGCACGTCATTAGGTTGTTGCAAAAATTCCAGCAGCGCCTGGTTATCAATCACCGGGCCGCGGCCACAGTTCAGCAAAACCGTACCGGGTTTCAAGCGCGCCAGCTGCGCTGCACCGATCAAATGAAAACTGGGATGCGCACCGGTTTTGGTCAAAGGCGTGTGCATACTGATGATGTCGCAGGACAATACCGTGTCCAGATCATATAAATCCGGGTTTTGTTCTGCGGTCAATAAAGGATCGTAGCAATAGCAATCCATCCCCTGCGCTTTCAAGCGGCGATATAAAAGACCGCCCACATTGCCGCAACCGATAATGCCAAACTTCTTACCCTGCCAATTCACATCAAGATGACATAAAGCCGCGTAAACATATTCCACCACGGACAAGGCATTGCAGCCAGGCGCACTGGACCAGGTAATATGGTTCTCCTGAAAATAATCGGTATCCAGATGATCAATGCCGATGGTGCAAGTACCAACAAAAGAAACCGAGGGCGCATTCGCCAACAAGGTAGCGTTGACGAGTGTAACCGAGCGCACCAGCAGCGCATCAGCAGCGTTGACATCCGCCGCCGAGAGCTGGCGCCCAGGACGTTTCACTACCTGCCCCACTCCTTCAAAAAACGCATCCACCAGCGGGATATTTTCATCGGCAACAATTTTCATAACATTTCTCAAATAAAGTGGTCTCAACGTCGGTTGCAGCTGCGTCCGGCAGTAATCGACGTTATTGTAATTATTTCGGCGCCAGAGTTGTGGTTTCGGCCATTACGATATACTTTATAAGTAATGGCGGATGCCAAATCGCCGTTTCCGGAGCTTTCAGCTCGTTTCTGCCTCATCCAAGGGGGTGGTATTATGAAGACCTCAAATCAAGGCCACAATACGGATAACGTAGTGGACCTTTTCACGGGCAAAACCTTCTCGCAACTTCATGATGAGCGCTTTATTCGCCTTGCTCCCGAGCTTGACGGCCTTGAAATGCTCTACTCCAACGATGCCAGCTCCGACAAACTGTTCAGCCTGAAAATTCTCTGCTGGGGCTTGAAAGCCAACGGCGAGGTGGTGGGCCTGGTTCCCTGGTTGAACGATATCGTGCCCTGTCCGGATATCTGTGATCCGTTAAACGGTCACTGGGAAGGCTATTACGATCAGGGTATTGATGACGTGTTTTTCGAAGCCCCGATTCACAAGGTCATTGAACTGGAAACCGCTGCCGAATATTACGAACTGCAATGTGAACACGAAGACGATATTGTGCAGGAATTGCCGGACACCATTGGCACCCACGCCGTGCTGGCCACACCAACAACCAACCGTCTGTCACTGATGGAAGTGATCAGCTGGCGCTTGTTAAACAGCGGCAAGATTTACGGCATGCTGACCGACCATACCAAGGTCATCAGTACACCGGTATTGCCGGGTGATGATTGTTTGTACGCGGCACAAACCAATGACAACTTTCGCTATTTCTTCCAACATCAAATTGCCAACAAGATCAAGGCAGAAGACCCGGAAGCTCTGGCAGCCATCTCCATGCTGGTAGACGGCGTCTGAGTTTTCACGGCTGAAACGCTATATTGAGCTATCACTCAACCCGGAAAGCCATTGACCTCGCGGTCGGTGGCTTTTTTTATGGCCGGTTTCAGCTAGCTGCTTGCGAGCGGAATCACCCTTCTTTTTTCCGGATGCGATAAACCCAGGTATTGCCAATCTCTTCCTGACTGAGCAGTTCATGGCCAAGAAAGGTGCAAAATTTGGGGATGTCGCGGGTGGTGGACGGGTCAGTGGCAATCACTTCAATGACTTGCCCGCCCTGAATCTCGCGCACCGCTTTGTGCAACATCATCACCGGCTCAGGGCAAAGCAGGCCGGAGGTATCAAGGGTTTTATCAACGGATTTGCTCATAACTCAACATCATTTATAAAAAAAACCAATTAGTGAAATAGCTTGCTACAATTGTAGAAAGAGCAAATAACAGACAAATCAACCAACGTTTAGAGGAATATGGCAGATGTCCCGGCACTCGATGTTTGAGGCCAGTGAGCCCGTTAACGTACTGAATCACCAGACAATGGAGTTTACCTTCAGGCTCCTGCGCAATCATAACCCGCTACTGGCATTTTTGATCAAAAACGCCCTGACCGAGCTGAAAATTCGCGATCAGGAGCATAATTCGCATTCTATAAACGATGTGGTATTTACGCCCGATCTGATTGAACTGCTCGGAACCCTCAATATTATTCAAGTAGTTGGTAATTTGAATGAGATTGCACGGGATGCCTTGCTGAAAAAAGACATGCCACCCAGCCACTTCCACATACTGCGGGATTTGATTGAAGTGTGGGCCGGGGTTGCCGAATGGATTCTTGAGAACGCCGCATTTGATCAGGTGGCATACCACTAGCAAAGCAGCGATGCCGAGGCATCTACCGCTTTTCCGAGTGATTTATTGCTTCAATATGCCCCGCCGACAACTGCATGATTGACCGCTTTATCGCTGCTGCATTGATTGCGAACCCGCTTATCATTCGGCTCATTTGTCAGAACAATGAGCCAGAACAATGTGTCAAAACAATCTATCCAAACAGGGGATCACTGGCCGAAGCGTGAAGGCGACAGCACGCGCAAATGTCCGGTAACTTCTTCGCGGTCATGGTACAACTGCTTGAAGTTGATGGTCGCACGAATGCCTGCCGATTCCATCTCTGCCATCAACCGCTCTTCGCACTTTTTAACTTCTGCATAACGCTGTTTCATCGGCAACTTCAGGTTGAACACCACCTCGCGGCACCAACCTTTGGTAACCCAACGCGAAATCATCCCCGCGACCCGAGCCGGTTTGTCGACGATATCGCACACCAGCCAATCTACCGGTTTTTTCGGCTCATAAACAAAACCGTCCGCCAGTATGTGATTCACCTGTCCGCTGTCCATCAAGGCTTTATCCATAGGGCCATTATCAATAGCGTCTACAAACATGCCCCGCTTTACCAATTGCCAGGTCCAACCGCCGGGTGCTGCCCCCAGATCGACTGCCTTCATGCTCAGCGCCAGACGATCGTCCCACTCCTGTGCCGGCACAAAGTGATGCCAGGCTTCTTCCAGTTTGAGCGTGGCACGGCTGGGAGCACTGGAAGGCATACGCAAACGCGGAATGCCCATCACCCATTGTGAACTATTGGCAACAGGGCTCACCCCCACACAAGCTTCTGTACCCGACAAAAAAACCAGATGCAATTGCCAGGCAGAGCGATTAATCAATTTTTTGCGCGTCTGTAACGCTTTGGTGAAAGGCACCGCAAATTTTTTACCCAGCGCACCCAGTTCTTTTCCGTCATTGGTATCCGGCGTTTCTACAATCAATGCGCCCGCCGGCGGAAAACTTTCAACGACGGCCAGTAACGGCGTAAGGCGATCCGTCACTGGCAAGTCAGTGACACGCCCGGGGCCAGCAAACCACTGCCGGGTAAAAATCATCTGCCGGAACGGCAATTGTTGTATCAATTGCAAGGCGCCGTCCGGCTCATGTGTAATAAACTCAACAAAAGCGGCGTTATCGCGGGTTTTGCTGTAACCAAAAAATCCGGCATCGTTGGCCAGGTCGGTAATTTCAGCCGCGCATTCTTTTTCAAATCCGGGACGGCAATGTAAAAATAAATGGTTCACGAATTCCTCAACTTTTCCCGAATAAATATTTCAATGGCGTCAGCAGCAGACACCCAATGTTGTTGATGGGTAAAACCGGATTTTACCCGCGGCGCCAGATCGTGATCGCCATCTTCAAGCCAGTGTAACCGGATGGCAGGCGATAACCGGTAATCACCGACCTCGTCGCGATTACCCAGCGCATCACGCGTGCCCTGCACAATCAAGGTTGGCGTAGCCAGCTGCGCGAGATGCGCAACGCGAAGCACGTCGGGCTTGCGTTGCGGATGAAAAGGATAACCCAGACAAATCAGGCCGCTAACAACCGCCGCATCAGCGACCAGACTCGCCATACGTCCGCCCATGGATTTCCCCCCGATAAATAAAGGTAGCTCCGGTTCGGTATGACGATAGCGGTTGATCATGTCTTGCCATTGCGCCGTTAATACCGGCTCACGGGCGGGCGGGCGTTTAATGCCGTCGATACGCCGCTGTGCCATGTAGGCAAATTCAAAACGAACCACCTCGATATGACGCGCCACCAGCAAATCGCTGAGGCTATTCATAAAGTCACTATCACATGGCGCACCGGCACCATGGGCGAAGAGAAAGCGCGCTATCGGCGCGGCACAGCGGTTGGTCAGTTCAAATGCCATGACGGGTGAGCTGGTCGTAGTCCTGACGGGTGAGCAAGGTTACCGACTCTGTTGCCGTATCAAACACAATCACCACTGTGCCTTGCTTCAACTGGCGCCTTACCCGCTCAACGCGTTCATCGAGCGGGATTTCTTCCATGCCGTAGTCGGTGCCATCACGGGTTACAAAATCTTCAATCAGGCCTTGCAGGGCATCTGAAGACAATTGTTCAAAAGGAATTATCACGGCGGTTTCCACACAAAAATACGGCGCAAAGTCTGTCATGAATCATCCCGCCGCACCATGGGCGGGGTGATTATTTCGTTTTGCGGTGCTGGTCAAATTTTTCCAATTCGATATTGATCGCATTGGTAGAAATGTGAACCTCGTAAAACGAACACAACAGGGAGATCACCAGCAAAATCAAACTGGTGGCAAATAACCACTGGCCCGGCATTAACCATTGCAGCAACAGGGCAAACATCGACAAGGTACAAAACACAAACGAGAGCACGCCAAAAGCCTGCATCGCGCGGATAATTTGCACCCGTCGGCGCAGGTTATCGATCTGCCGCCGTACTACATCCCGGGAAATGGCGTCGTCACTACTGCTGAGCTGACGAATGACATTGGTTAACACCACAAAACGGTTGGTGTAGGCCAATAACAGTAAGGAAATTGCCGGGAACAACAGGCTGGGGGTGGTAATGGTCATATCCATCGGTCAGCGCAACTCCTGCAATCGGATTAAGGCTGCCATTATTGCCGGATTCCACGACCACTGCGAGGGGAACACTGGCATTTTCGAAGAACAGTCGATATTTTACCGCTTCACTATCCGACGCATCTCCGGAAACTGATGACCATGTTAAATATCGTGCTATTTGAGCCGGAAATTCCTCCCAACACCGGCAATATCATCCGCCTCGCCGCCAATACCGGCTGTCAGCTGCATTTGATTGAACCGCTCGGTTTCGAGATGGATGACAAAAAACTCACCCGCGCCGGCCTCGATTATGCCGAATGGCAAACCCTGAGCCGCCATCAAAACTGGGACGCCTTTTTGGAAAGTTGCCGCCCGCAGCGACTTTTTGCGTTAAGCACCAAGGGCCACAAAGCCCATAGTGATGCAGCCTTTGTGGCCGGTGATTACCTGGTATTTGGCCCGGAAACCCGGGGCCTGCCGGCCAGCATTCGCGAGTCCTTACCGCAAGATCAGGTGTTGCGCATTCCCATGCAGGCGGGTAGCCGCAGTATGAACCTGTCCAACGCGGTAGCCGTCATGGTGTATGAGGCCTGGCGCCAACTCGGCTATCCGGGATCAAGCTAGCTTGGCAATACCGCATTCGGGCAGTTTGTTATCTGCCCCAAACCCTCTATCATGCGCGGTGTTTTTTTAGCGCAGGAGCAGCATGATGACGTCAATACAGATTTTTACGGGCACTATGTCGGGCACCGCTGAAGGGGTTGCCGAGGTGGTCGCACAGCGACTGCAAGCGTTGGGATACACCGCCGAAGTCAATTTGCGCCCGGACGCTGCTGCCCTGCTGCGCAACCCGAACGAAATCATCCTTATTTGCACCTCCAACACCGGCTCCGGTGATTTGCCGGACGATATCCAGCCTTTATATCTTGAACTCACTCGCAGCTACCCCGCCATCGCTGGCCGCCGCTATGGGTGCATCAATCTGGGTGACAGCTGCTACACCACCTTCAATGAAGGCGGCGCAGCGCTGGATGCGGCATTTGCCGACTTGGGCGCGGTGCGCATTGGCGAACCGCTGGTGATTGATGCCTCCGAAGGTGAAGACCCGGAAGCGCTGGCGCTGGCATGGCTGGAAGAATGGGTGACACTGTTATGAGCCATGCACAAATCGGCCTGTTTTATGGCAGCTCCACCTGCTACACCGAAATGGCCGCTGAAAAAATACGCGCTGTGCTGGGTGAAGCCCGTACCGATATTTTCAACATTACCGACACCCCGGTTGTCAGCGCTGAATTCTACGATTACCTGATTTTTGGCATTCCCACCTGGGACTACGGCGAATTACAGGAAGATTGGGAAGAAATCTGGGATGAGCTGGATGAGGTCAATTTCAAAGGTCGAAAAGTGGCTATTTTCGGCCTTGGTGATCAGGTGGGTTACCCGGAATGGTTTCTCGATGCCATGGGCTACTTGCACAGCAAACTGCTTAACCTCGGCGCCATTCCGTGCGGATACTGGCCAGCAGCCGGTTACCAGTTCGAAGAATCCAAAGCACTGACAGCCGATAAAAGCTGTTTTGTCGGCCTGGCACTGGATGAAGAAAATGAATTCGCGCTGAGCGAAGACCGCATCCAGGAATGGTGCCAGCAAGTGCTGCAGGAATTCGGTTTATAAATGTCAGACCCGACCCGACCAGCAGAGTTACAGTGGGATGAAGAAGGCCAACCGGTTTCCCGTCAATTTGGCGATGTTTACTTTTCCAAACTGAACGGGCTGGAAGAAACCCGCCACGTTTTTTTGCAGCACAACCAGTTGCCCGAGCGATTTGGCGGGCTGGGCGCGCATGACGTTTTCAGTATTGGTGAAACCGGCTTCGGCTCGGGCCTGAACTTTCTCGCCGCCTGGCAGCTATGGCGACAAACCGCCAACCCGACGGCGCGCCTGCACTTTATCAGCGCCGAAAAATACCCGCTCTCCCCGGCTGATTTGAAAAAAAGCCTCTCGCTGTGGCCGGAACTGAGCGACCTTGCCGACAACCTGATTGCGCAATACCCGGCCTTTTTACATGCCGGTTTTCACCGCGTGCTGTTTGACGAAGGCAAGGTTCAATTGACCTTGATGATCGGCGATGCCGCCGACATGTTTTGCCAGCTGACTAGCCGCCAGCTGCACCATCAGCAGGCGGTTATTGATGCCTGGTTTCTGGACGGTTTTGCCCCGGCAAAAAACCCGGAAATGTGGACCGACGCGCTTTTTGCCGCAATTCTACGGCTCAGCGGAACGGCTACCACTGCTGCCACCTTCAGCGCCGCCGGCATTGTGAAACGCGGTTTACGCGGCGCCGGTTTCAAGGTTAAAAAAGTGCCCGGCTTTGGCCGCAAACGTGAGATGGTCAAAGCGGTAGTTGCAGCGCCATCAGCGGAACCCCTTGCCAGTGATGTGCCCGTTGCCGATTTGCCGCCCTTGCCTGCCGAGCCAGGCTGGAGCCTCACCCATCAACCGGAAACCTTCAGCCAACGTAGCGCTCTGGTGATCGGTGGCGGGCTGGCCGGGTGCCATACGGCTTATGCGCTGGCCTGTCGCGGCTGGCAGGTTACTTTGCTGGAGCGCGACCCTCACATCGCCAACGGCGCTTCCGGCAATCTGCAAGGCATTGTTTACGCCCGTCTTTCCCCCAAATTGGAAACCCAGGCGTTATTTAATTTGAGTTGTCTGCAATATGCGCTGCGTTATTACGCGCCCTTTTGGCAGGACGAATCGATAGGCAGCGCCTGCGGTGTGCTGCAACTGGCCAGCGACGACAACGAACAACGCTGGCAAGACAGTCTGAAACCGCTGTTCGGTAATTACCCGGCGCTGGTGCAGTTTGTAGATCAACAGCAAGCCTCACAGCTTGCCGGCATCGCGCTGCAACATGGCGGCCTGCACTTTCCGAATGCTGGCTGGATAGCGCCACAACGGCTGTGTGAACTACTGACATCGCACCCGAACGTTCGCACGTTAACCTCCACCAATATCATTGAACTCAGCCAATATATTGATGGATGGCAAGCGCGGGATAGCAGCGGCCAGCTGCATCAGGCCAATGTCGCCATCATTGCCAATGCGCACGAAGCATCGCTCTTTTCGCAAAGTCAGCATCTACCCATGAAATCTATTCGCGGACAAACCACCTGGCTGTCAGCAACCGAACGCACCCGTGGCGTGCAGCGGGTGATTTGTGCCGAGGGTTATTTTTCTCCGGCAACCGGTACGCCAGCAACACATTGTGCCGGCGCAACCTTTTCACTCAATGACGACGACCGGGAAATTCGTGCGGAAGATCATCAACACAACCTTAATAACCTCAATACCTTATTGGGGCCAGAGCACCGGGTTGAGAGCACGCAGATAAGCGGTGGTCGTGTTTGCTTTCGCGCAGCTACCCCGGATTATTTGCCCATGGTCGGGCAGTTACCGCAATACGATGCCTTTCTGCATGACTATTCCCTGCTGCGCAAAGATGCAAAAACCGAAATAGCCACGCCCGGTAAATATTGGCCGGGGCTATTCGTCAATGTTGGCCACGGCTCGCGCGGGCTGGCTTACACGCCCTTGTGTGCAGAGCTGCTTGCCTGCCAGATCAACAACGAGCCCTTGCCGGTCGACAAGCAACTGGCTCGCGCCTTGCATCCTGGCCGCTTCATTATTCGCAACTTAATGCGAAAACGTGTTTAACCGACACAGCACCTCGTCGGCAAAAACTGCTACAGTAAACGGTTAGTATCACCTGAACAGGACTTCATTCGGGTGTCCCGACGTTGATAATGCTGTTCCGCCGGCCACTGGAAGGAAACTTTATGATTCGAAATAACAATGGGTACCGCAGCATGAGCGATGATATCGATGATGACTTCATTCGTAATTATTATGAACAGCCGGTGCTGCAACTGATCATCTCGCAACACCCGCGCGCACGACAGGAGCGCAGCTACCTTGCTGACGTTGCCTGCATCGCCCTCAATCAGCTACCGGCAAAATACATTCGTCATAATGTTGATATGACTTTCTTTTTGTCGTCATCAGAAATGCAGGACATTGATAATCGCATCAAGCAGGCCGTAGCCATGGCCGTTGCCTATGTCGAAAGCCGGGAAAACCCGGCTACAGAAGAATCCTGAACCTGCCCTCACATCCTGCGGCGCCGTTACACCTGATCACGGTTGGGTGATGGTGCCACCTCGGGAATCTCTGACAAAATGCGCGATCCGCTGCCGCAAGCAATAACGGTGCGCATCGCTGCTTCTACGCCAACATGCGGCAAGATATCCACGCAATCTGCGCTCAGGTGGTAAACAAAACCGGAGGTAGGAATCGGCGCGGTAGGAACGTAAACGGTGTAATCCCCGTTCGCGTGGTTTTCGGTAATAATCCCGGTGACCGATACGCCATGCACCCGCCCCATCAAATACGCCCGGCATACCTGCCCATTCAACAGTGAGGTATTGCCCTCCCCGCCGATCAACTGCATCACCACTTCACGAATGGTGCTGTAGCCTGGTGCCAGTTTGCCCAGCCAATGATCCATCAGTTCACGCGCCCAGCTGCCCATACGGGTGCGCACCAGCAAACCGATCACAAAAAACAGACTCAGCAGCAGCCCGATCACCAGCAGATCTGCCGCGAAATGAGCCATCGCTGTCCAGGTGGTCAGCCAATCGCTCATCGGGCGAATGATGGAGCGCAACAGCCCCAGCAACCAGTACAACAACAACACAAAAATCACCAGTGGCAACACCACCATAAATCCCCCGAGGAAGGTTAATCCCACGAAGGAGCGCATTTTTTTAACGGTTAACATGCTCAATATCTATCCCGATTGCAGCCGCTATCCGGCCAGATGCCGATATTAGCAGGCTCCCGAACAATAGGCATGACCAAAGCGTTAAAGCGCCAACTACTCCCGCGCACACCTGAGAAGCCTGCAAAACAATAAACCCGCACGCAAGCATCCAACACCCGATTCATCACGGGATGGGCAAGTCAGGCAGCGATTGTTAACATGCCAAATCTGTTTTCACCGCCGATGATGCAGCGGCAGCCCGGCTGACACCTCTGTTGGAGTACCTGTGTTTTCTTTTACTCGCCTCATTAGCCTATTGATAGTCTTCACGGGCACTGCCTTGTTTACCGGTGTACAGGCCAACAACCCGGTAACGCATTATCAGTATGAAATTGTCAGCACCCGGCTACACGACCCGGCCCTTTTTACTCAGGGGCTACTGATCGATAACGGCTATTTTTATGAAAGCAGCGGTTTGTATGGCCGCTCGCTGCTGGTGCGCTACCCGGTAAAACCTTCATTTGCGGAACGCAATCGGCAGCAAGCCGGTTGGGCAAAGGCGCAAAAAATTGACGATAAGTATTTTGCCGAAGGGCTAACGCTGCTGAATGACAAACTGTATTTACTGACTTGGCAGGAACAGGCATTGCTCATTTTTAACCGCGAAACATTTGCCCTGGAGCAAACGCTGCCTTACGCGGGGCAAGGCTGGGGACTAACCCACCACGGGAAAACCCTGATACGCACCGATGGCAGTGATCGCATTTATTTTCATCAGCAAAAAGATTTCAAAGTCATTAACAGTGTGCAGGTTACCGAGCAAGGCAAACCGGTCAATCAACTGAACGAACTGGAATTTATTAACGGGAAAATATGGGCCAATATCTGGCATCAGCCGCGCATTGTTATTATTGATCCGGTGAGCGGAAATGTTGAGGGCAGCCTGGATTTAAGCGAAATCGCAACCCGGCATACACCGCCCGGCAGCGAGCGAGTATTAAACGGTATCGCCTGGGATGAGCAACAACAAACCTTATGGGTAACCGGAAAAATGTGGCCGCTGTTGTATCAATTAAAAATCACCCCCACAGAATAAAAAAACCGCACTTACCGAAAGGTAGTGCGGTTTTTTTGAAGTTGCTACCACTTATTTGGCAGCTTCAAGTTCCTGTTGCAGTTCCTGTTGCAGCGCCTGCAATTTGGGCATCATATCTTTCATGGATTCCTGCACCAACACCATGGAGGCTTGCATCAGCTCCGGCATTTTTTCGAGTAATTTTTTCCCCAAAGGTGACTGATAGAATTCAATTAATTCGCGCACTTCAGGCTCGGTAAATACGGTGCGGTAAGCCTCATTCATTGGCGCTTTCAATTGTTGCCAGGACAGCTCTTCACGTACCAGCGCGGTGTATTTTTTGAAGAATTTCTCCATGATCGGTTTTTGTGCTTCGTTAAGATCCATTTGTCCGGCCATTTGAGCAAACATGCTGTCCATTTGGCCATAAGCACTGTCCACCAACTTATCCATATCGGTGAGAGAAAAAAGTTCATCCAATGATTTGTCGGTAGCAGTTTGCGCATGCGATACCGACGAAAAAAAACAGAAAGCGAAAGCCAAAAGCAGTATTTTCTTCATATTAATTACCGGTGTTAATTACGAAAAAATCCAATGCCAGCACAGCGCAAGCAAATGGAATAACCGAACAACTAGCAGGAAGAAATATAAAAGAAAAGAATTGAAAAGACTACCAGCATTGCCCAAATAACAACAGTTCCCTGTTGCTATCGAGACCCGGTCACAAACCAGGGATTTTGTATGATCAATAAATAACCCGAGTGACGTTGCTTGCCTTCCAAACGCCAGGGCAACAGCTCGCCGCCATAATGACGGGCACAATAGTCGGCCAACCGTCTGAAGGTTTGGCGCCCCGGATCGGCAATGATTATTTTTTGTACGCCCGACATCAGCGCCCGCTGAATCAGGTTTTGCAGTGCGCCTACCATCTCATCCCAGAAACAAATATCACCACCGACCAGCATGTCGGAGGTCAGCAGCTGATCTTCCGATATTTGATCGAAACGACGGTGATCGGTCGCCAGGGTGACATTGTTCACTTCGGCGTGAGTGTGTAAATAAGGGAACACATGCTCGTCTGCATCAATGCCGGTAACACGCGCCGCAAAATGTTTTGCACAAAAAATACCCAGCAACCCCCAGCCACAACCGAGGTCGAGAATATCCTGATTGGCAGCTATAGGATTGTTTTCGAGGTAATCCATAATCATAAAACTGGATTGCCAAACCTGATGACCATGCAGACCGGGGAAAGGATTGTTTTTCTGAATATCGCGGATAAGGCGGTGGCGGTTGTTAAGCATGAGAATGCCGTGCCGGGAGCGCACGTGGGCAGAAGCAGATGTAACGTATTCGGGCAAGGTAATTACCTCCAGGTCATTTACGGCAATCAACCGGCGCCAAATGACAGAAGGTAAGATTCCGGCAAGGGGACGCATGTCAGTAAAACTGATGTATCCCTGCGGTTATGCGATAGCGGCTCATCCCGAGCACAAAAAACAAAGCCGCTAAAAGCGGCTTTGTTGGGTCAAGCTGTGTTAACGGGGTCCTTACAGACCAATCACGTTCTCAGCTTGTGGGCCTTTTTGACCTGGCTTAACGTCGAACTCAACGCGTTGGCCTTCGGCCAGGGTTTTGAAACCTGAACCGCTGATAGCGCTGTAGTGAACGAATACGTCCTGACCACCTTCGCTCTCAATAAAACCGAAACCTTTGGATTCGTTGAACCACTTAACAGTACCAGTACTTCTGGACATAAGAACCTCTTTGCTCTCAAGCGTGTTAATAAATTATGTGCCATTTGGCTTATGCTGACTGATCACACTTACTTATGAAGAACAAAACGAGGTACTAATAGTCGTACTGCTAGAACAACGATGTAACCATAAATAATGCTGCATGTTTGCCAGCGGATTCACTATATACTCCCTGTTACACACAAGTAAAGCCTTTTCGGCTCCATTCCCGGCTCATCAAAAGGCTGCAAATCGCTAAAAACTATTCTGAAAAATCAATAACATACAAAATGCGTCTGCGTCCCGACCGACATTTCAATCACGGCTGATCAAAACAACGGAAAGAAGACGCTGTAACCGCCTCGCCGAAATTTCCTGCGCGGCAGCCACCGGAATTTGACGATAATTTAACCTGCGGCCAACTTTAAATCGCTTGACCCGCCTGTCGTCCTGATAAAAAATACCGACAGCAAACTTGTATACCAGTTTGAATAAAAAGCCCTGGTGAGCGGATTGAAAATAGCGAAGCTGTGCTATTTTTCAGCGCTTCCTGAAAAAATAATCGGAGTGTTAAGTAATGTCTATATAGGTCAAAGTTGATTTCAGCGGATCGCTGCTCGCCTATAATTCGCACCGACACTTGATGGCCTGCGAAGGCAGCTTCAAATAACCATAACGATCGTGAGTTGGACATGAAAAAAAATTTCCTTACCGGCGTTTTACAGGGCCACCGTTCTGCACTGGCTCTGATTATTTCCCTGACCGTGCTGAGCGGTTGCTCCCAGGACAACACCCCTCCCGCAGCATCCACAACCTCTTCTGACGTAGCGCAAACTTCCAGCGCCGCCAAGCCCGAACTTGAGGTTCGGCAGGTCAGTGACGCCGAAGCCGAACGCACCGCCAAGCAGATCATGCAGCAAATCAGCATGACCATGCCGGACGATATGCAAGCTACCTTGTGGGCGTCAGAAAAGCTGCTCGGGGATACCGTAGCGCTGAATGTGGATGACAAAGGCCGAATCTGGGTTGCCAACACGTTCCGCAGCAATAATTCCGAATTTGATATTCGCGGTTATCCGGCATGGGAACAGCCTTCCATGACCTTCAAAACCGTGGAAGATCGCCGAAACTTCCTGCATACCGAACTGGCACCGGAAAAAAGTGACCAGAACAAATTTATCCCGGATCGCAATAAAGACGGCAGCCACGATTGGCGCGATCTGGCCGTTAATAAAGAAGAAGTCCTGTTGCTGGAAGATACCACCGGCAGCGGCACCGCAGACCGGGCTCAGGTTTACCTGCGTGACTTCAACACCGAAGTGACCGATGTACTGGGCGGCGTTTTTTATCACAACGATCTGGATGAAGTTTTCCTGACGGTTGCACCGGATGCCTGGCGAGTAAAAGACACCGATGGTGACGGCATCGCCGATAGCAAAACCTCCATTGCCCACGGCTTTGCCGTACATATCGGTTTTAGCGGCCATGGTTTGTCCGGTATTACCCTGGGCCCGGATGGTCGTATTTATTACAGCATGGGCGATGTGGGCACCAACGTTACCGATCAGGACGGCAAAAAATGGCAATACTCCAATCAGGGTGTTGTGGTTCGTAGCGAACTGGATGGTTCCGGCTTTGAAGTGTTTGCCGCTGGCGTGCGTAACGTGCATGAATTCTCTTTCGACAAACACGGCAACATGATCAGCGTGGATAACGACGGTGACCATGTGGGCGAGTACGAGCGCCTGGTGTATTTGATTGACGGTTCCGATTCCGGCTGGCGCACCAACTGGCAGCTGGGCAAATATAAAGACCCGAAAAACAACACCTACAAAGTGTGGATGGACGAAAACTACTACACGCCGCGCTTTGACGGTCAGGCAGCGCACATTCTGCCGCCTATCGCCCCTTATCACTCCGGCCCGGCCGGTATGGCTTACAACCCGGGTACTGCGTTCAGCGAAAAATGGAAAGACCACTTCTTCGTGGTTGAGTTTGTGGGTTCTGCACCGCGCTCCGGCGTTAATGCTTTCACCCTTGAGCCGCAAGGCGCATCTTTCAAATTGGCCACTGACCAGCAGGTTTTCCGTGGTGCACTGACCACCGGCATCGACTTTGGTCCGGACGGCGCGCTCTACATGAGCGACTGGATTGAAGGTTGGGGCCTTAAACAAAAAGGTCGCATCTGGAAGCTGGATACCCCGGACGCCGCCGGTAATGAAGCCAGACAAGACACCCAAAAACGTTTGGCGGAATCGTTTGCCGAACACTCCGTTGAGCTGCTGACCGAACTGTTGCGCCACGACGATATGCGTGTGCGTCAAAAATCCCAGTTTGAACTGGTCAAGCGTGGTGATATTGCTCAATTGCAAAAAGTTGCCGCTGAAGACGAACACCAATTGGCCCGTATCCACGCCATGTGGGGGATTGGCCAACTGGCTCGTAAAGATGCCAGCAATGCCACGGCGCTGGTAGCACTGCTGCAAGATTCGGACAGCGAAATTCGTGCCCAGGCTGCCCGTGTATTGGGTGACTCCAATATTGATAGCGTTGCCGAACAAATCATCCCGCTGTTGAAAGACAAGGATCTGCGCGTGCAACTGCTGGCCACCCAGGCTCTGGGTCGCATCAATGCAGATGCTGCGGTGCAACCGATTATTGCCATGCTGGAAGCCAACAACGATAAAGACGTGTACCTGCGCCATGCCGGTGCTATCGCGCTGGAACGTATTGGTGATGAAGAAGCCCTGGCAGCGCTGGTTTCCCATTCCTCAGAAGCGGTTCGTGTGGCAGCGGTAGTTGCCCTGAAACGTCTGGAAAGCCCGGCGGTGGCACAGTTCCTTAACGACAAGAGCGAGTTCGTCGTCACCAACGCCGCGCGCGCCATCAGTGATGACAACTTTATTACCCCGGCTCTGCCCGCCCTGGCAGAACTGTTGGATACCACCAAATTCACTAACGAGCCGCTGTTGCGCCGTCTGATCAACGCCAACCTCTACGGCGAAGGTTCAGAAAACGTACAACGTCTGGTGAATTTTGCACAGAAAGCTGGCGTAGACAGCAAACTGCGTGCAGAAGCACTGAGTGTGGTCGGCATTTGGCACGAATCCTCTGCGTTTGACCGCATTACCGGCCAGCATCGCGGTGTGGTTTCACATAATGTAGAAGACGCTCGTCAGGCACTGACCTCGGTTTTCGCCAAATTGATTGGCGACAAGGAAGCGGCGGTGCGTGAAGCCACGATTCTTGCGGTTGGCTCGCTGGACATTCGCAGCGTTAACGATGCGCTGTTGAAAGCCCTGGCCAGCGACCCGGCGCCGGTAGTCCGTATTGCCGCGCTGACCACGCTCAACGGTCAGAACTACGCCGACATGGGTGAAGTGGTGTTCTCGGCGCTGAAAGATAAAGACCAAGCGGTACGTATGGCCGCCCTGGCGATGGTGCCGGAGCTGGACTTGCCAGTAACCCAGACCGTGGAAATGCATGACCTGTTGTTACAAGACGGTTCAACCGGCGAACAACAAGCCGCTTATCTGTCATTGGCCAACGTTAAAGCGCCGGAAGCCTACGCCGTATTCGCCAAACAATTGCAGAAATTGATTGATGGCAATATCGCGCCGGAAGTGCAACTGGAACTGGTTAGCGCCGCCGAGAAAATTGAAGCCGCCGATGTGAAAGCCCTGCTGGAAACTTACCAGAGCAGCAAAAACAAGGATGAGCCGGTCGATGTATACCGCGAGTCGCTGTACGGCGGCGATGCGATAGCCGGTCGCACCCTCTTCCGCTTCGACAATGCGGCTCAGTGTGTGCGCTGTCATATCGTGGGCAAACGCGGCAACCTGGTTGGCCCGGAACTGACCAACATCGCCAACGTCATTTCCCGCGAACAATTGCTGGAAGCGCTGGTTGACCCGGCTGCACGTATTGCGCCCGGTTTCGGTCGTATTACCGCGGTGCTGAAAAACGGTGATCGTATTGAAGGTACTTTCGATGCGGAAACCAAAACCACTATGACGATTACCGCGGGTGATAAAACCCACGTGATCAACCGTGTGGATGTAGCCGATGTTGAAACCTCTGTGTCCGGTATGCCACCGATGGGTTACTTGCTCAGCCGCGAACAGATCCGTGATCTGGTTGCTTATCTGAGCACCCTCAAAGGTGAATACGAGGAATAAGTTCCTGATTGAAATACGAAAGCCCGGCAGTGAAAGCTGACCGGGCTTTTTTGTGGGCGGTGTTCCGTCTGAAATTGGCGAATGAAAATCTGATCCATACCTTGTTTGGCTCATCATTAGAAAAACATCAACAGCTCAAAAAACAATCACAAATCTCCGCCAAGGCTTCAAAAACACGCCCCAAAACTAACAAAAAAATCAAAATTATTTTAACTATTCAATTTTTGGCAGGAATTCACCTTAAAACGATACATTCCCCGCATTCGCCCACCTTAAATTGTCCATCAGACAATAAGCCCCCGCCACCAGCTGGCAGCGGCACACTAATAAAGATAAAAATAACCGAGGCATTCATGAGAATTATTCTTCCGGCTCTGTTGTCGGGTCTGCTATTGCTGCTGACCGCCTGTGGTAGCAGTGGCAGTAAATCGCCGTCACCTGATGTTCCATCGTCCACAGCCAGCAGCGCATCCAGCGCCGCTCCGGTTATTTCGTCATCGTCATCCAGTGTTGCAGCCGCCGGTATTTACCCGGATTACAACAGCCACCCGCTGGCGCCGGACAGTACCGGTATGACCCGGAACGCCATACAGATTGCCGATGCCATCAAGGTGGGCTGGAACATTGGTAATACGCTCGAGGCCATCGGCGGTGAAACCGCCTGGGGCAACCCGCAAGCCAGCAACGAACTGATTCAATTGGTTAAGGCCAATGGCTTCAATGCGATCCGGATACCGGTTTCCTGGAATCAGTACGCGAACCAGCAAACAGCAGCCATCGACCCGGCATGGCTGAACCGGGTCAAACAGGTCGTTCAACACTGTATCGACAATGATATGTACGTGATGGTGAACATTCATTGGGATGGCGGCTGGCTGGAAAACAATATCAATACCGCCAAACAGACGGAAATCAACGCGAAACAAAAAGCCTTCTGGGAGCAAATTGCCACCCATTTACGCGATTTTGATGAGCGCCTGATGTTCGCCAGCGCCAACGAGCCGGATGTGGAAAAGGCAGAACATATGGATGTTTTGCGCGCCTACCACCAGACCTTTGTTGATGCCGTGCGCGCCACCGGCGGCAAGAACGCCTACCGGGTGCTTATCGTGCAAGGCCCGAAAACCGATATCGAATTAAGCCAGCAACTGTGGACCGGTATGCCTGAAGACACCATTGCTGAGCGACTGATGTTTGAAGTGCACTTTTACACCCCCTTCAATTTCACCCTGATGAGAACCGATGAATCCTGGGGCAAGCAGTTTTATTACTGGGGTGAAGGTTTTCACTCCACCACGGATACGGAGCGCAACCCCACCTGGGGTGAAGAAAGCACCGTTGATGATTTGTTCGCTCAAATGAAGACCCGGTTTGTTGATCAGGGGATTCCGGTAGTGCTGGGCGAATTCGCAGCCATGCGCCGCGATGACCTTACCGGTGAATCGCTGGAGCGACATCTGGCATCACGCGCTTACTACCTTGGCTACGTAACCAAAACCGCCATCGCCAACGGTTTATTACCTTTCTACTGGGATAGCGGTGCGCTGGATAATTTCGGCTCCGGCATTTTTGATCGCAAAACCAACCGGGTTTTTGACCAGCAGGCACTGGATGCCCTGACCAAAACAACACTGATTCAACCGTAAACCTCAACCGCAGGTTACGACAACAGCATCCTGATGCCGCCTCACTATCAATCCGAGAAATGAGCGGCCAGCGATAAAAGCAATAATATTAGGAGCGTCTCCATGACACATCATCACAACAAAAAATTCACCCGAAAAACCCTGGCAAGGCTGATCCGGTCTGCTTCTACCCTTTCCTTCGCGGTAGGAGCGCTGGGCTTTGGCAACTCGGTGTACGCCCAGGAAGGCGCCGGCATTGAAGAAATCATCGTATCCGGCCAGCGCGGCAGCGTTCAGTCTGCGCAGCTGCTTAAACAAAACGCCGAGCAAATCGTTGACTCGATTGTGTCTGACGACATCGGCAAACTGCCAGATCGCAGTATTACCGAAGCTATTCAGCGTATCTCCGGTGTGACCATCGAACGTTTCATTTCGATCGGTGATCCGGAACACTTTTCTGCCGAAGGAAGCGGCGTAGCGGTGCGTGGCATGCGCCACGTGCGCAGTGAGCTGAATGGTCGCGACAGCTTCTCAGCCAGTGGTGGCCGCAGCCTTTCTTTTGAAGACGTACCTGCTGAACTGATGGCCGGTGTCGATGTTTACAAAAACCCGTCGGCCGACATGATTGAAGGTGGTCTGGGCGGAACAGTCAACCTGCGTACCAAAATGCCACTGGAATTGGACGGTCAAAAAATCGGCTTGTCCGCCAGTGCCAACTACGGTGACTTTATCGAGGAAACCAAACCGTCTTTCTCGGCACTCTACAGCAACCGCTGGGATACCAACGCCGGTGAAATGGGAATCTTGCTGGACGTAGCCTATTCCGATCTTGCCACCCGCACCGATGGTATTTTTAACCGCGCCATGTTTGCCAGAACAGATATCGTGGAAGGCCAGAAAATGTGGCTTCCGAAGGGTGCTGACTGGCGCACCATGGAATATCAGCGCGAAAGACTGGGTACCTATGGCGCCTTTCAATGGCGGCCAAGTGATACCACCGAAGTTTACCTGACTGCGTTCAGAAGCTCCTATGACATGCAATGGAATGAAGATGCCATCTTCGTAAACAACGACCCATGGACCCTGGGTAGTGACAATGCCGTATTTGAAAATGGTGTTTTTCGGTCCGGTCGCTTATATGACACAGCAAACGATGGTATGTCATACGGTGCCGACATTCGTGCGTCCACCAGAGAATCTAAAACGACCGATTTTTCCGGTGGCGTGAAGTGGCAAGCCTCGGATAAATGGTCTTTCAGTACCGATTTACAATATACAAAATCGACCACTGATTCTCTGGACTCAACCGTAGCAACGGCGATTGATTTGCCCTATCTTGATCTTGACCTCACCGGACGTATGCCAAAAATCACCAGTGACGCAAGCTATCTGGCAGATCCTGGCAATTATTACTGGGCATTTACCATGCCTCACATTGAAGAAAGTGAAGCCGAACAGATCGCTTTCAGAATCGATGGTGAGTACACCATTGAAGACTCATTTCTTAGATCTATTAAATTTGGTGCGCGCGCTACTGATCGCACAGCCGACAACATTGATACCGCTTATAACTGGCAAGGTATCTATCAGCCCTGGATGAAAGGCTGGAAGCTGGACCCGGATCAACCGCTGCCGAAAATTCAGGAGAGCGAATATCACCTGCTGAATCTGAATCAATATCCCAATTTCTTTAAAGGAAAGGGAAACATGAACGGCGTTGTCTGGGCACCTTCTTTGGACCTCGCGCTCGGATACCCCAAATCCTTCCAGGATTTGCATGGCGCAGCATCGCCCAATTACATCTGTTGTGATGATTTCACCTTACGGGATAAAAATGACCCGGATTGGTCAAATCGGCAGGAAGAAAACACCTATGCCGTTCACGCGGTTGCCCGTTTTGGTTTTGCTGACCTTGCCAAACCCATCGATGGTAACATCGGTGTTCGCGTTGTAAGAACCGAAATGACTGCCGACGGTTTCCTGGTTTACCCAGACTTCACGCTTAACCAGGCGGAAGAAAAACCCTTTAACGCACCCAGCGAATTCCTGAGTGCAGAAAACTCCTACACCAATGTTCTTCCCAGTTTGAACTTGCGTATGCAGTTACGCGATGATGTGTTTTTACGTTTTGCCGCTTCACAAGCGATTTCCAGACCGGATTTCAGTCAGTTGAAATCTTTCAGAAATCTCGAAGCTTCCTTCAGAGACGGACAAAATGCTGAAAGCAATATTCCTGCATCTGAAGTTCGTTTATCGTCCACTGCTAAAAACCCCTACCTGAAACCTATTGAAGCCGATCAATTCGATGTGTCTGCGGAATGGTATTTTGATGATAAGGGCGGCATGATTTATGGAACACTCTTCCATAAGAGCTTGACAGGCATTATTCGCGATTCAGTAGTTCGCGAAACCTATAATGGCTGGGACTACAACGTCACTCGTCCGGAAAACGTGGGAAGCGCCAAGATTAACGGCTTTGAACTCGGGTATAACCAGTTCTTTGATATGTTACCAGCCCCGTGGGATGGCCTTGGTTTGCAAGTAAACTACACCTACATCGACAGCAGCACCAATATTCCTGATGCTGCCGACGCAGACAACGAAGGTGCTACTCGTAGCGCTGTCGACACAGATGGTACGCCCTTCCCTGGCAAGCAACCTTATGAAGGCTTATCCAAAAATGCTTACAACATTATCGGTATGTACGAAAAAGGGCCTGTGTCTGTACGGCTCGCCTGGAGCTGGCGCAGTGAGTACCTGATGGCGATTGGTGCTAACGGCTACGATGGCGACAATGGCGGCGTTAACGAAAGTAACGGTACCTATTATCGCTTGCCAATCTGGAGTGATGATTCAGGGCAACTGGATGGATCTATTTTCTATAATATCAACGACAACTTCTCTCTTGGTCTTGAAGTGAACAACATTACCAATTCAGAAACTCGTACCATTATGAAACAAATAGGTGCCGGTGATCGTTACGCGTCTTTCTTCGTAAACGATACCCGCTATGCCTTAACGCTTCGTGCAAACTTCTAAATCCTGACAAGGCGGCACATGAAAGTGTGCCGCTTTTTTCTTTTTATATCCTGCGTTATCAGATTCACAGCCCGTTACAGAAAAGAATAGGAAGCTTGTTGTTGCCAACGCTATTTTTTAGAACCGCAGAGGTTTTTAAATACTTTTGGCGTGCAGCCGTATTCTTCTTTAAACAGCTTGTTGAAATAGGAAACGTTGTTGTACCCCACCAAATAGGCAATTTCGGAAACGTTGACATCTTTTTCGGCAATCAGCCGGGCGGCTTCGGCCAAACGCAATTTGTTCAGGTAGGTGGTGAAGGTGTATCCCATTTCGCTTTTCAGGATATCGTTTATTTTGGTGCGACTGACGCCCAGCTTTGTAACCATTGACTCCAGATTCAACTCGGAGTTGGAATATTCGGTAGCCATAAAGCTCAGTACTTGTGCACGTTCTTTTTCGCGGTGCGGCTCAACCGACAGCTGCTGATAAGCCACCAGCGGGCGGTCACGCTGTACTTTTTCTTCGAGGTCTTTTATCAAAAAGCGGGTGTGCTGGCGCATCAGCCAGATAACAAAGCCCAGCCAGATCAATGCCAGAAAAACGCACAGCGCGTAAATATAACTCCACTGCTCGCCAGCGATTTTTATATTGCTGATGATGACTTCGGATTCGGTATTTTTCGGGCTTTGAAAGGTCGAGGCAAAGGTAAGCCCGGCCACTTTTTGCAAGTTATACCCTTTGCGCGAAAGCTCCTGCCCGAACATATCGAACCACCACTGGGGTGTGTCCAGCCGGGTTAAATCCATGCGCACTTGCGCCCATTCGTTTTTGCAGGAGAAGAAACCGATAGGCCCGCGGTAAGTTAAATATTTACCGGTAACCGAGGTATGTTCATCAAAGGTATAGAGCGAAAAAGAGAGCACGTTATTCGGCGCACACCTGACGTTAAACGTCAGCTCTTCATAACGGGAAAGATCGGTAAGGCTTTCCTCACCGGCTGCGTCTTTAAACAGAAGGCTGATCGACGAAAACGGATAGGCAGCCGTTTCGGTAACAAAGAATTTGAAGTTCAGGCTGAACCGGTCATCAACCAGATGAATGGTAGAATCGCCACCGTCATCCCGGCTGTCAGTTCTCAGGTCAGAGAGCCAGAGTACGCTGTCTTCTTCTGCGGGCAAGAGGAACATTTCAGGGAAAGCGCGCTGTACACAAACATAAGCGCCAATCGCGCTGGCAATGATCAATAAAACCAGTATCACCAGTGCACGTTTGTAAAATTGCTGCATTTCAAGTAGCCGTTGGTATTTTTATAATCAGCAATTGCTGTAAAAGTTGATGTTTTATCATACGCTGAAACACCGCTACAGCGGGGTTTTTAACAACTTATATCATGATCCCTACACCTCCCGGCGACCTTTGCCAGGCAAGCTTCGCACCCGCAGCGCTCAAATACCAGCCTTGTCTTTACGGAGTCGCTTCCGGTGTCTGGTAACGCAATGCGTCTACCAGCAATTTAAAGGCCGGTGACGATTGGCGGCGGCTCGGGTAATAAATATGGTAGCCGGGAAACGGCTGGCACCAGTCATCCAGCACCTGTACCAGGTGCCCTGCAGCAATATGCTCTATGACCAGATCCTCCGGCACACAGGCCAACCCCATACCGGCAAGCGCCGCTCTGAGCACCGGTGCGCTACCGTTGAATACCAGTTGCCCTTCCACTTTTACATTGAGCGGTTGGCCGTCTTTTTCAAACTCCCAGGCATAAAGCCCGCCGTGGGTGCTGAGGCGCAGGTTAATGCAGTTATGGATGGTTAAATCGCGAGGCGTTTCCGGCACCGGATAGCGCTCAAAATAACCGGGGGTGGCGACCACCACCATGCGCATATCCGGGGCGATGCGCACCGCAATCATATCTTTCGCCACCTGATCACCCAACCGAACACCCATGTCATATTGCTGGGCAACAATATCGATCATGCCGTATTCAACACTCACTTCCACTTTGATATCCGGGTAGTCCGGCAGAAACTTTTCCAGCGTGGGCCACAATACCCTGGTGGCGGCGTGTTCGGCGGCGTTGATACGAATAGTACCTGCCGGCCTTTCCCGAAACTCGCTCAGCGCCGCCAGCTCACCTTCAATTTCATCCAGCCGCGGGCCAATGGACAGCATAAGACGCTGCCCCGCCTCGGTAGGGGAAACACTGCGTGTGGTGCGCGTTAACAGGCGAATGCCCAAGCGGGTTTCAAGGCCGCGTAGCGTATGGCTTAAGGCCGACTGGGATACGCCGAGCTGCGCTGCCGCTTTGGTAAAACTGCGCGCCCGGGCCACGGCCAGAAAGGCGAGCAGATCATTCAGGTTTTCGGGCGGCATTAATGAATATCTCTCATGGATAAGCAAGCATTAGTAAATTATTCAGAGGTTATACCAGTCGCGATGCCCGAAAAAATAGCCCTTACCAAACTTTTCAATACAGCGTCCGGTAAAATCTGAGCAGCCATTTGTGCGCAACCTGGCCAGCGTCCACCAGCGGTTTTCAGCGCAGAAAATCTGCCCGGGCTATTTATGAGCTAAATTCATTAGCGAATGCCAATTATCCTGACTTATCAAACTCGCCGACCGACTCTACAATCACCGACCCGGTCGAACAAGAGGTTAAGCATTGCGCTAACCTGACTCTACTTCCCATCTATTTGTTGAGGACAGCTCTATGACCACCACTATATTGGGTTACGCCGCACCATCTGCCACCGCCTCGCTGGCGCCCTTTCATTTCAACCGCCGTGCCACCAGAACCGACGATGTGGTGATTGAGATATTGTATTGCGGCGTGTGCCATTCGGATTTGCACACCGCTCGCAATGATTGGCATGACACGGTTTACCCAGCAGTACCGGGGCACGAGATTATTGGCAAGGTGCTCAGCGTTGGCAGCAAGGTCAGCCGCTTCAAAGCCGGGGATCATGTCGGCGTGGGTTGCATGGTAGATTCCTGCCAGCATTGTCAGCCCTGCCAGCAAGGGCATGAACAATATTGCGAGGAGTTCCCTACCCTCACCTACAACGCCCGCGACCGCCAGGATCAAACGCTGACCTACGGCGGCTACTCGGAACAAATTGTAGTATCGGAAAAATTTGTGCTGAATATGCCTGAAGGTTTGGATCTGGCAGGTGCTGCACCCTTGTTATGCGCCGGTATTACCACCTGGTCGCCGTTGCGGCATTGGAAGGTGGGTTCACACAGCAAAGTGGCGGTGATCGGTTTGGGCGGGCTCGGCCACATGGGCTTGAAGCTGGCCAAAGCGCTGGGGGCAGAAGTTACCCTGTTTACCCGCTCACCCGGTAAAGAAGACGATGCGCGTCGGCTGGGCGCCGATCACGTTGTACTCTCCGGCGATGAGCAACAAATGTTATCGGTACGCGGCCAATTTGACCTGATTATTGATACCGTACCTTACGTTCACGACCTCAACCCCTACCTGCCCACCTTGAATATCAGTGGCACTCTGGTGCTGGTAGGATACCTCGGCCCCCTGGATCCTTTTCTCAACTCGGCGCCGCTGGTGCTCGGGCGTAAATCGGTTGCCGGCTCACTGATTGGTGGTATAGCAGAAACCCAGGAACTGCTCGATTTCTGCGGCAAACACGGCATTACCTCGGATATCGAAACCATCGACATGCAAAACATTAACGACGCTTACGAACGGATGCTGAAAAGCGATGTGAAGTACCGTTTTGTGATTGACATGTCGACACTGAAAAAATAATAACCCGGCACATGGCAAGTTGGCCCTGACGGAACAATTGCCAACCACTTTACGCAGAAACAAAAAAAGCTGGCGCGGTGCATACCGGCCAGCTTTTTTAGCGCTATCCAATCAGTATTTGCAGCTGTTTTTATCGTCAGCTACATACCAGGCCTGATAGTTCTTCGCTTTACTATCCATACAACCTTTCAGATTCAGCAACCGGACACTGCGGAAATCGGTGGGGTGTGTCTCGCCCTGAAGTGCGATAAAACCACCCTCAAGCGGGGTGCCGTCATCCAGTTGCAGGTCGTTGTACTCCATCACTTTTTTGCCATTGATGCGGTGTATAGCCACTTTACTGCCATGCACTTCCAGCTCTGCCGTTACCCATTGGTCGCCGTGAAAGGTATCACTGGTAGAAACAATACAGTGGTCTTCACGCAATTTGCCATCAATCACCACTTTGGTGTCCGGGGTACACAGGTTGCCGGTGGTGCGCTCTTCAGTGCCGTTACCACCCAGCAATTGGTACTCCATACTGGTGGGGAACCACTGGGTGAAGGTCATGCTGTCAGCCGATTGGGTGTGATACATGATGCCGTTATTGCGCTGCGCCCAAGCCGGGCCATCTTTCACCTGATCGCCCACAAAACGGTATTCCACCTGAATAATGTAATGCGAAAAAGGGCCGTGATTGGAGAAAATATGACCAAACTGATTCTCGAACTTTTCGTATTCGTCGTAGCGCACTTGCAGTACACCATCGTTCACACGGAAAGTATTAAAGGCGTTGTCGTTGGCTTCGTAACCGGCAATTTTAATCGTCCAGTCACTCAGATCCTTGCCGTTAAACAGCTGGATCCAATCTTTATCGCTCGCCTTGGCGGCAGGAGAATCGGCCTGACAGACAGAAGCTAATACAAGGGAGGCAAGGAGTGTCAGTTTGGATATACGCATGCAGAATCACCGCTTTTTTGGATTATTAGAGATGCTGCGAAACTTACCTCAAATCCGATCAAAACGGCACATTTTTTACAAATCCAAACGTTGAATACAAGTATGGCAGCATTTCTACTACCATTTAGACGATGGCAAAACCCAATAGGGGCACAAGGCGAGTTTGGCGTTAGGATGCTTGTTCGAAAACCGTCGAGTCAGGGACGACCGCCATGGATGGCGGAAGTTAGAGTAACGCAGGAGCAGTTGCCGTTGACTCGTCGGAGCTACAAGGATGTATTTATGCGTTTTTGGAACAAGCATCCTAATGACAAACGAACAAAATGGCAGCATTTCTGCTGCCATTTTTATCGGTAAAACGGTGGTTGCAAACAATCACTGCTGATCGGCAGGTTTATCGCGCTCCGAATAAGGGCGCTTGCCATCCCGCCAGTTACCTTTGCGGGGCTTCTTCAGATTGTCCAGTTTCTCCAACTGCTCGGCGGTCAGCACACCGGACAAGGCTTCTTTTTGCTCCAGGTTGATGCGGTCAAACTGCTCGCGCTGCTGCTCCATCAACTCACGGCGTCTCTCGTTGTATTCCTCCAGAATACCTTGCACCAGTGGTAACTGGTCATCGGTAATTTCCAGGGCTTTGATCAAACGCTGGTTATCATGGCCGGCATGACGCGCAGGGTGATCCTGTGCAAAAGCCGCTGAACTCAAACCCAGTGCAATCAGGGAAACAATCAATAACTTTTTCATTTCATCACTCCCGTGGTAGTTAACGAGTTTAGATTAACGCGAAATTGAGCAATAACCAGGGACGAAATAAGGAACCGGAAAAGCAGCCTGTTTTTACCAGAAGCAAGCACCTGAGGCGACGCCATGATAACAACACAGGTAATTTTTCAGAGGCTCCTGGCAGGTTGCTGAAAAACGTTTTCGAGGCAGCCGATGCAAGGCAAAACCAGGTGAAAAAGCGGAGTTTATAAAATATAAATGAGCATTTTGAACCTGGTTTTAACGCAGCTGCTGCAACGCAGATAGTTTTTCAGTGACCTGTCAGGTGTTTTTCAAACGATAACCTGCACCATAAACCGACTGAATCCAATCGCCATCCGAATCCACCGCTTCGAGTTTGCGGCGCAGTTTTTTTATGTGACTATCAATGGTGCGGTCATTCACTACGCGGTGGTCGTTGTAAATGCTGTCCATCAACTGGTCACGGGAATAGATTCGCCCGGGGTGCTCGGCGAGGCGTTTTAACAGCGCATATTCCACCGAGGTTAAGGAGAGTAAAGAACCATTAATGGTTACGCTGAGTTGATCTTCATTAAACACCGGCAAGTTGGTCGGCACCGCATCTTGCGGTTGCTGCACGCGCCGCAAAACCGCTTTTACCCGCGCCACCAGTTCACGCGGGCTGTAGGGTTTGCACAGATAATCATCAGCGCCCAACTCCAGGCCAAGCAAGCGGTCGAGTTCATCCACCCGCGCCGTAGTCATAATGATAGGGATATTATTTTTAGCGCGAATTTCCCGACACAGGGTAAGGCCGTCTTTGCCTGGCAGGTTTAAATCCAGCAGGATAAGATCGGTTTTGTTCTGGTTAAACCAGGGCATCACCTCGCTACCGTCAGCAATGTGCGTAAACTCGTAGGCTTCGCGCGCCAGATACTGCTCGATAAGGTGCGCGAGTTTCGGTTCGTCTTCCACAATCAAAATATGCGTCATGATTTTACTCAACTGATGATATTGGCTTACCGGTCACGTAAACATCTTTGCCGTTAATTCACCGGCGCAAAACGGAATATCAATTTCAAGCCACCGAGGGGCGATGATTCGGCTCGCGGTTTTACACCGTGTGCCTCGGCAATATTGGCCACAATAAATAAACCCAAACCGCTGCCGCCCAACGAACGTTGCCGGCTGTTTTCCACGCGATAAAAGCGATCGAACAAGTGTTCAAGATCCTGCTCGTCAATGCCCGGCTCGGAGTCTTCCCAAATCAGGGTGATGCCGTTGTCTACCACCACTTGCACTTTTACCTGCCCACCGGCGCTGGTGTAACGAATGGAATTTTGCACCAGATTCATTACCAGTTGTTCCAGCCGCTGACTATCGGCGCGCACCAGCAACGGCGTTTCACCGGCGTGTAAATGCCACTGCAAACCGGCCTGCTGCATCATCGACTCCAACCGGTAAGACAATTGCTGCATAAACGCAGCGAGATCCACCGTTTCAAACTGATAACGCAAATGGGACATCTGCGTAACCGCCAGTTGATGCAAATCGTCCACCAGCCGCGCCAGCTGGTTAACTTCTTCAGACAGCGAGCGCACACGGGAATCGTCCAGCACCATGACGCCGTCTTCAATCGCTTCCAGCTCGCCTTTTAATACGCCCAGCGGCGTGCGCAATTCGTGGGAAATATCCGCCAACCATTGGCGCTGTTGCGCGTCATGTTCTTCGAGGGTTTGCGCCATCAGGTTGAAGTCGCTGGCGAGAACACCCAGCTCATCGCGCGACTCAATCGGTACCCGCTGCTGATAATCCCGCTGCATCAAGGCATGCATGGCTTTGGACAAACGGCGGATCGGGTTTACCAGAAAACGGGATAGCGGCCAGGCCAACAAACAGCTGCCGAGTACGGCAAAAAAGGCGATCCAGGCAAACAGGCGGTGCTGGTGCGCAGCAAACAAGGCATCCAGGGCATTATCGCGCGCTTTCACCGGTAGCCAGGCGATGTGCCCCATCACTTCACGGTTAACAATCACCGGGCGGGTGCGCAACATTTCCGGCGGCGGCACAGCGCCGTGTCTTCCTGGCATCGCTTCGGCATTCAATAACCACACATAACGGCGACCGCCAGGGCCAAACGGATCGCCCTCTTTACCGTGACGCGCCTCGGGCTGTGGCTCATTGCCCGGCTCATGATCACCGGCAAGATCGCGGTAATAGCCGCGCAAATAGCGGTCCCAGTTACGGCGATTTTGCAGTAGCGCTGGCACCACCTCGGCGTTATTCGCCAGATGCTCGGCCAGCGCTTCCATCCGCACCGCGATACTGCGATTGATGTAGCGGTCAAAACCCTTATCAAAGCTGGTTTTGATCACCATCAAAATCGTCAGAATCAGCGCCAGCGACAATGCGCTTAGCACCAGCGCGAGTTTGGTTGTGAGGGAAAGTTTTTGCATGACAACTCAGGGCTATTCGTGGGTGGTAATCGGTCTCATTAACCGAGTGTAAGGAATAAATGCGCAAAAATTAAGGAGCCATGATGAGACCCTGCTGACACAGGCTGTCGCGGCCATAGCTACACTGAAGCCTGGCACTACCCGCCGCCATTGACGCAAAGTCATTAACACCGCCGTTAACAACACAGCTATTAATAAGGAGCAGCACCATGAGCGATGAAAACCCGAGCGTTGTATCCCATATATCCATTGGCACCAATGATTACCCGCGCGCGCAGGCCTTTTACGACGCGGTGATGGCAACACTGGGCGCCAAACGCATTCTGGAGCATCCGGGTGCAACAGCTTACGGCAAACTCTACCCGGAATTCTGGGTACAGGTTCCCCATAACGAACAACCGGCCAGCATCGGCAACGGCTTTCACATCGGCTTCTTCGCCACCAGCAAGGAACAGGTAAATGCCTTTCATGCTGCAGCGCTGAAAGCAGGCGGTATTGATGACGGCGCCCCCGGCCCGCGCCCGATGTATGGCGACGCTTATTACGGCGGTTTTGTACTCGACCCGGACGGCCATAAAATTGAAGCCTCCTTTTGGGATGAATCCCTCGGCAACGAATAACCGGACGATTATCAACAGCCTCGCAACCTGACGTATAATGCCCGTCTTTTCGTCCACCATTCCTGAAAGACGGGTTACTCTTCATGACTGTACGCACACGCATTGCGCCCTCTCCCACCGGCGATCCGCACGTAGGCACCGCCTATATTGCCCTGTTCAATCTCTGCTTTGCCCGTCAGTACGGCGGCCAGTTTTTACTGCGTATTGAAGACACCGACCAAACCCGCAGCACACCGGAATCGGAACAAGCGATTCTCGACAGCCTGCGCTGGTTAGGTATCGAGTGGGATGAAGGCCCGGATGTTGGCGGCCCCAATGGCCCTTACCGCCAAAGCGAGCGTATGGACATCTACGGCAAATACGCGCTGGAGCTGGTAGAAAAAGGCCACGCCTTTTATTGCTTCGCCACCTCCGAAGAGCTGGACGAAATGCGTCGCGAACAAGCCGCACGCGGCGAGGCCCAGATTTACGACGGTCGCGGCCTGAAACTTTCTGCTGAAGAAGTACAACGCCGCCTCGACGCTGGCGAGCCTTACGTTATTCGCATGAAATTGCCCACCGAAGGCGTATGCGAAATCGACGATATGCTGCGCGGCAAGATCGAAATCGAATGGTCGCAAGTGGATATGCAGGTACTGCTGAAAGCCGATGGCATGCCGACTTACCACCTCGCCAACGTGGTAGACGATCACCTGATGGAAATCACCCACGTAATTCGTGGTGAAGAGTGGATCAACTCCGCGCCCAAGCACCTCAAACTGTACGAATACTTCGGCTGGCAAGCGCCGGTGCTCTGCCACTTGCCATTGCTGCGCAACCCGGACAAATCCAAACTCAGCAAGCGCAAAAACCCCACCAGCATTCTTTACTACCGCAACGCCGGTTACCTGCCCGAAGCCATGCTCAACTACTTGGGCCGCATGGGCTGGTCCATGCCGGACGAGCGCGAAAAATTCTCGCTGCCGGAAATGCAGGCGCACTTTGACCTCAACCGTGTATCCCTCGGCGGCCCCATCTTTGATGTGGACAAGCTGAACTGGTTAAACGGCATGTGGATTCGTGAAGACCTCAACACCGAGCAGCTGGCCACCCGCCTGCACGATTGGGCTTTCAATAAAGAAAACCTGCTGCAAATTCTGCCGCACGCCCAGCCGCGCATGAACACCCTGAGCGACTTTGCACCGCTGGCCAGCTTCCTCTTCTCCGGCATGTTGCCGTTGACCGAAGCCAACTTCAGCGGCAACAAGCTGGATATAGAACAGCAAAAAGAATTCCTGCAATACGCCTTGTGGCGCCTGGAAGCCCTGCGCTTCTGGAACCGCGATGCCATATTCGGTGAACTCAAACTGCTCGCCGACCAAATGTCCATTAAGGTAAAAGACGCCCTGGCACCGGTGTTTGTATCCATCGCCGGCACCACCGCCTCTTTCTCGGTGGTCGACTCCATGGAAATTATCGGCCCGGACATGAGCCGCGCCCGTTTGCGCCACGCCATCAACGCCCTGGGCGGTTTTGGCAAGAACAAACAAAAAGCCCTGGAAAAGACCTACCTGCAACTGGGCGCTGAACCAGCGGATGCTCAATAGTTAACCAATTGATTTATAAAAGGAATTGGAAAAAGGAAGAAAAGCAGAAAATCAGCAACAAATGTGAATTTCTGCTTGACACCCCCGGCGTTATTGATAAAATGCGCCCCACTTCAGGACGAAGTGAAAAGCAAGACTTGGGGCTTTAGCTCAGCTGGGAGAGCGCAACACTGGCAGTGTTGAGGTCAGCGGTTCGATCCCGCTAAGCTCCACCAATTTTAAAGGCTTGTACGGTTAGCAAACACTTACCGAACAAGAACTGAACAAAAATGGTGAACAAGAACAACTGAACACCATAGAAAAAGGGGCCGAAAGGCCCCTTTTTTATTGTCTCGAATTTCTAGAACTCCCCCCACAGCGTTATATCAATCGGCATCTACTCTATTGCATGGCCAGCCTGGCAACCTTTCGTTACCCGTTCATTTGTGTGCGTCATAATTTGCTGTACTTCAGAAAGAGCAAACCAAGGCTCGCCCCGCCCACCAATTGAGATAAGCACCTAGCCTAATGCAGTGCTGATTCATATGCGCGCTCCTTTTGGGCGGGTAGTTTTAGGGGGTTCTATACGCTCCAGCGCATCCACCACCATGCGGCGGCAAATGCTGGTCATGCTGCGCTTTTCGGCCTTGCCCAGCTGTTCAACACGTTTACGGAGTTCCGGGGGTAAGGTCACCATCACTTGGATGCGTTGGCGCCCTCGCGGGGTAGCGGTTTTTCGTGCCATGGCTTAAAGTTCCTTAAATGTTGAACACACAATCACGTTAACTCAACAAATGTGAACGTCAACTTAAAAAAGGAGCCGTTTGTTGAACATTGGAGACCGCTCAAGGGCGGAAAGAGAACGTTTGGGGTCTAATCAAGCAGACTTCGGCGCTACCGCTGGAGTGAGCAAAACTGCCCAATTTAACTACGAAAAAGGTGATCTCAGCCCGGATGCTACTTATTTAGCAGCCATTGCTGGAGCGGGTGTTGACGTGTTGTATGTGATCACAGGAAACAGGACTGTACCTTTATCAGAAGGTCTGGCACCTCGAAGTGCTGCCTTGGTGAACAACTTCGAAAACATGGCCGGTGCGGTACAGAAACCGGACACAAAAACCGGAACAAACTAAGTAACATCTACAAGAAAGTTCAGTATCAATAAGGAAATTGTATGAGACGCTCAATTCTTACCACTCTTTGCCTATCCGTGTTTCTCACTAGTTGTGCTCATCAGGAAACTTATTCGTTCTATACAAGTAAAGATGGCTCCACCTGGGAGTTATTTAGAGAAAACATATCCGAACAGCTAGCACAACGGCAAGTCAACAGCTCCTGCGTCATGCAAATTTGGGGGCCTCAGCATCACTCCGTCAAATACATCAACAACTCGACAGGCGAAGCCACGACAAAAGAATGTGAAGCACTCTTTGCAGAGCAACAACGAGCATCGGTGGCCGAAGAAAAACCACCATTGAAATATAAAAAACAACAAAGTGATTTTTGTAAAAATCGGAAATAAAACAAAAAAATTAATTGCAATCAATCTAAAAGAGGATATTTTCTTGAACATTCATCACGTAATAGCGCACGAACTAGATAAAAAAATAGATGATAAAAATGCAAAAAAAATAATTAATCCAAAAGGTGAATTCGACAAAAACTCTTCTATTCTTCAGAGATTTATAGCATCAACAGACAAATCCTATAAGCGAAGACCTAAGGCTTTGGGAAATTTTGATCCAAACACCAATGCCTATCCTTTGCAAATCCTACTAAATAATTATCTATCATTAGAAAATAAAGACTCTAAATCCTTCATTGAACTCACCGAAAAAGCAATGGATTATCTAGTAAATGCTGCAACCAACATCATTAAAGCAACAGGAGGAATTGTTGTTTTTATGCATTATGATGATAGTTTCATGATCCTTCTTTTAAGTAAAAAGACAGTATTTAATATTAATAATTTTGTCTTAGAAGATTTGGAAGCAATGGATATTGAATCGCTCCGGGTTTGTCGGAGGCTAACTTTCTTGAGAGAATTAACCTATGAAAAAGAGACCCGGATATTCACCTGAAACGCGTGAACGAGCTGTAAGGCTTGTGCTCACCACCGAACAAGATCACAGCTCGCGCTGGGCGGCGATCACTTCTGTTGCCGGCAAGATTGGCTGTACACCTGAAACACTCCGTGCATGGATAAACCGAATCGAATCCAATAGCGCCGCTCCCGACACTGCAAACGTTACCGAATCCGAGCGAGTTAAAGCCTTGGAGCGCGAGAACCGTGAACTCAAACGTGCGAATGAAATCCTGCGTTTAGCCTCGGCTTTTTTTGCCCAGGCGGAGCTCGACCGCAAACCGAAACTCTAATCCACTTTGTTGATGCCCATAAAAGTGTTTTTGGTGTCGAGCCGATTTGTCAGCAGTTACAGATTGCACCATCAACGTATTATCGGCACAAGCAATTGGAGAAAACACCCGAGTTGCGGGCGCGGCGAATTCAGCAGGATGAGCGTTTAGTCGTTGAAATACAGCGTGTTTGGACTGAGAGTAATCGCAATTATGGTGCGCGAAAAATCTGGAAACAACTGCGTAGAGAGGGGTTTGATGTGGCTCGTTGTACCGTTGAGCGGCTCATGCGTCAATTGGGTATTGAAGGTGTGCGTCGTGGCAAAAAGTGTAAAACAACGATCCCCGATCACAAGGCACATTGCCCGCAAGATCTGGTTAACCGTCACTTTAAAGCGGACAAGCCAAATCAACTTTGGGTTGCCGACATTACTTACGTCGCCACCTGGTCAGGCTTTGTCTATGTCGCCTTTGTAATCGATGTATTTTCACGTCGCATTGTTGGTTGGCGAGCGATGACGACAATGCAGGCGGATTTAATTCTGGATGCATTGGAGCAGGCATTGTGGGCAAGAGGAAAACCGCGTGGCGTGATTCATCACAGTGACAGGGGCAGCCAATATTTATCCATCAGCTACACCGAACGCCTTGCTGAGGCAGGATTTAATGCGTCGGTTGGGAGCGTGGGCGATTCTTACGATAACGCCTTAGCTGAAACGATTAATGGACTCTACAAAACCGAGGTTATCCATAAGAGCGCACCGTGGAAAAATCTTGATGCTGTGGAGATGGCGACACTTGTATGGGTTGAATGGTTTAATAACCGTCGGCTTCACAGTGCGTTGGGTTATGTGCCGCCAAAGGAGTTCGAGGAATTTTTTTATCAACAAACCGAGTTGGCTCATGTAGCATGACTCAAATTAAACCGCCTCCGAAAAAGTCGGGGCGATTCATATTGACACAATGAGATATGCAGTGAAAATTAACATTACTGAATTCACAAAACCCACACCAGAAGACCCTTATATCAGCTTTATTCGAGGAACTGCGCAAAGAATTTCCGAATATTTTCTAAATTTTATTGGATGCAAAGATTATATTCCTCCTGCCCAGTCAACAAATGAAATGATTGAAGCGGTTAGAGACTACATGTCAAGCATCAACTACGATACAGAAACTAGAAGAAATATAGAATCTCAGATTTTGGGTTACTGTGTATCGCAGCGAAAGTCGAACAAACCAGTTTACCTAAGTGCGATATCGGAATTGGTTGACCCGACCAACAGCGAGGCCTTAATAATACATATAAATGATAACAACATTATGTGTAGCGATGTTTTTGAAGCAGATCCTACAACATTAAGAAAACTGAAAAGATACGAATACCGTTCAAAAAAATGGTCTTTAAGCTTTGATCACGACTTGTATGAAGGGAAGACAATTACATACGATAAAGATGCAAAGACAATTACAATTAGAAATGTTCCCGAAGATTTTGAAAGAACACTGGATCTGAAAAAAAATGAAACAACCAATCCTTAAAGTAATTGATTTTTATAGAAAATATGGAAAAAAATCCAGCTTCCAATCTATATCCGATATTTCATTTAATGTTGAAATTACCGAATCATTAATTTATGACATAGAAAACCTGAACAAGGAAATAGAAGAGTCATGCGAACAAAAAATAATTGAAGAGATTGAAACCGAAGGAAAAATAATTAGAGCAAAGTCGATATCAAATAGCAACATCACTTTAGGAAAAGCAGCTTCATTTAGATTTGAATCCGTCTCTATTTATGGAGCTGGCTATATTTACTACTCTATAGATAACTTCCTCAATAACAACAAAATATCAATTCCTGATTTTTACTATATTTCAGAGATTGACTATTTGAGCTCTGAAAATACTAATAAGCCACAAATAGAAACTTACAATTCAATAGTGAAACTTATTGAAACTGTCACAAATAAGGATGGCGGTTTCTGTGACTACAATAGTGAATGTTCAATAGAAAACACAAAAAAAATAGTGATATTTGGCGAAAAGCGAATAGAATTTGATACGATTTATACCAGTAGAGAGCTGGAAATCGATAATACTAAAATAAATGACTTAATCAGAGATATTGAAGCACCAAATGAAACAGCAGTTACTCACAAAAAAGAAAAATCACAAATATTAAAGAAATCCATAGTGGAAATAACAAAACACATAAACAAAGACTCCGAAAAATTTTCTCACTTGCTTAATCATATTGATGAATTAAGGAGAGACTACAACAATGGTCTTGACCTTTATCTTAATGAATTCAGCTTTTCTAAATTCATTAGTGACTTATCAGAGAAAAAAATAGCCTTCATAGAAAAAATTAATAAAATAGTTTCAGATATTGGACTAAAACTATTATTTTTACCATTAATTGGAGCAGCAACAAGAATTACAACTGGCGCTGAAAAGCTGAATCTTTCACTGCCTATTATTATGTATACAGCACTAATGATGGTGATAATAATTTACACAGTGGACTCACTAGGTCAAATATCGGAAGAAATAAAAAACTCCTTTCATCACAAAAAATACAAAAAGTCAATTCTCACATCCGGAGACATAGACCAAGAACTTTTTATCGCCCACAAACAACTAACGCTAAGGATAGGCCTAATAAATCTCTTTCTATTGACCTTATATTTAATATTGCTAATTATTCTTATATCTCAAATCAACGAAAATACAATATCGGACCACTATATAAACCTTGTCAAAATAATTGGCGTTGAGAATAAATATATTAATTTTTCTATAATAACTTTTTCATTAATAACCGCATATTTTTTAGTGAGCATATCTTGCCGTGCATATTTTAAAAAAAGACAAAAAACAAGAAAACAAAATTAACCAGAGAGTGATGGGATCTTTTCTAGTTGCAACATGCATTATCATAGCGGCAATTATTATTCTGATCTGGCAATATTTAATTAATTTCGGGACAACCCCCTCGCCAAACCATGAAGATTGGGGAGCATTCGGAGATTATTTCGGAGGAATCCTTAACCCGATAATCGGACTTTGTGCTTTTTTAGCACTATTATTTACAATTAAAATACAATCCTCGGAACTTCAAAAAACAACCAAAACCCTAGAATCTCAGGCACTACTATGGGAAAAACAGAATTTTGAGTCCACATTTTTTTCACTTTTGGATATATTAAGAAAAAGCTTAATCGACTTTAACCTTAATGAATATTATACCAAAGAGGCGATTAGGAATTTAGAGAAAGAAGAAATAGACATGGAGGGACAAAGGGCACTGGAAGAAATTACAGAAAAATCCCATAGTTTTATTAAATCAGCCACAAGCGAAGAAGACTTTTATAAAAAAATATTAGAGTGCCTTGAAGATCCGGTAAAACTGGGGATAATTCCTCAACACGTAGGAAAAATATTTTTCATAATTAAATACATAAAACAGGCGAACAATAATATTGATAAGGATTTTTATCTTGATCTACTATCGGAAACATTGTGCATGTCAGAAAGACTACTAGTTTTGTACACTTGCCTAACAAGGCTAGATGACCCCTTGATAAAATTTATTCAAGAATTTAACTTCTTCAAAAATATAGAGTTCACGAACAGTCAAAATCCGGTAATTATCGAAGCAGTAAAGAAGCAATTTAATATTAGATCGCTACAATAGCTATATTTTCAACTCCGAATCCACTGCGCTCACCAATCCACCATCATTGAGATGGTGGACTACCCTCACGATTATCCACGCCTGATTATCTATGTCCGGCTTGTAACCTTGCAGCTTTAATGGCTGCTCTGGTGACAGATTTAAATCTGCACGGGCGAGGTTTACGATGAAGTTGATTTTTGCCCGTTGCAGGCGTTCAGTTCAGATTCTGCAGCGTGGCTTGCGCTTGGTAGATTTCGCCCAGCTCTCGCGCTTTTGCTGTACTGCCCACCGTTACCTTTTGCCGCTTGCCGCTTGCCGCTTGCCGCTTGCCGCTTGCCGCTGGGTACGTTATTCCAGTAGGCGACCACGCCGGTGTAGTTGTTGCGGTCTGCACTGAGGTAGCGGTGACTGTTGCCTTCTTTTACGGCGAATAATGCATCGTAACGCCCACGCAGGCGCATTAAAATGTACGCTTCACATTCGTGGGTTTGGTCAATGTGGTTAATGCGAATGAGGCCACTTTGAAATTTCCTAGCGGCTTCCATTCAAACCAAGCTTTTCCAAGATACTTTTTGAAGCCTCAATCACCGTACCATGCCGCATACGGATTGGGGTGTTTTCGTCCGGGAAGTGCATTTGCTCGGAGATGTCTTCCCAGGTTTTCATGTCGGTTGAGCGCAGGGCGCCGTAGCGGCGGGTCATGTAGGCGTCGTAGTAGATGATGGCTGCGTCGCCGATTTGCACGGCGGTTGGGCCTTCTACCCAGAAGCCTTCCGGGGTTATCGGGTCGCTGAGCTTTTCAAACGGGCCGGTTTTGCTGTGGGCTACGGCGATTTGTAAATATTTTTTCGGCGGGAAACGGGTTTCATCTTTTACGATTAAATAGAGTTGGTCGTTAAACGTAAGAAAAGTCGCGTCAATTACGCTGAAACCGGGGTTGTAGAATAATGCGGTGGGCGTAAAGGTTTTGAAGTCTTTGGTTGTGGTGTAATACAAGCGGTGATTGTAACCTTCTTCCGATGCACCATCGGTTTCCGGAAAGCGACCAGGAATGGTGGACGACCAGAAGATAACGAAATTGCCGATCTTTTCATCGTACACCACTTCTGGTGCCCAACTGTTACGAACCGTCGGCTCGTGCGCCATCACCGGAATTTCCTGCTGTTCACTCCAGCTAATAAAATCTTTGGTGGATGCGTAACCAATGTTGTTTTCATTCCAGCCCGAAGTCCACACCATATGGTAAGTACCATCTGGTCCTTTCACCACTGACGGGTCGCGCATCAGTTTGGAGTTGCCAATTTTCGGCAACCAGAAATCTTTTGGGCGCTCTATTTTTTGCCAGTTATAACCATCCCTACTCGCCGCCAAGTGCAAACCGTCCTCACCATTTTTGGTGAAATAGGTAAAAATATAGCCGTTCTTACTTTCGGTTTTTGATTTATTGGATACGCAGCTCGCAACCAGAAAAGCTGCCATAGCTACGCACAGAATCCGACGAAAAATACGGGAATAAAAAGGCATTGAGATATCACTCCGTTTTATTTTTATAGATCGAAAAAAATAAAAGCCGGTCATCAACCGGCTCAAAATACTGTAATGCTGATACTGGCACAATGCGAGTTTGGTGTCAGGGGCTGCGTTCCAAAACCGTCGAGTCATGGACGCCCGCCATGGATGGCGGAAGTTAGGGCAACGCAGGAGCAGTTGCCGTTGACTCGTCGGAGCCCCAGGGATGGGTTTATGCGTTTTTGGAACGCAGCCCCTGACGGCAAACGTACAGAGCGGCACATATCCCGCCTTCCATCCTCACATACGAGCGAACCAGTCTCTACTTAACAACCACAAGTAGTGACTGAATTAGGAAGCCGCCTTAAAACAATCCTCAACCAACTTCTTATCCCCCAGAAAAACCGGCGTTCTCTGGTGCAAACTGGTAAGCGTCATCTCCAGCAAAGGTTGTGTTTCACTATAACCGCAACCACCCGCCGCCTCTACCAGCATCGCCATCGGAAACGCCTCATACAACAAACGCAGCTTCGCCGGTTGTGCCGGGTCTTTGGAATCGGATGGATAAATAAAAGCCCCGCCGCGCGTCAAAATGCGGTGCACGTCCCCCACCATCGCCCCCTGCCAACGCATATTAAAACGCTCACTCGCTGGCGCGGGTTGAATCAGCGAAGTCATGTACTGCTGCATTTTGGGTGCCCAGTAAAACAGATTGGCCATATTTGCAGAAAAATCGCGTACACCCGCCGGTAACACTACCGGTGATTTGGACAGAATAAATTCCTCTGCACTTCTATCCAGCGTTGCCTCATGAACCCTTTTACCGGTGGTAATAACCAATGTCGTGTAAGGGCCATACAGCACATAACCGGCGCACACCTGCTGGCTACCGGTTTGAAAAAACTGCTCGTCGCTCGCATCCGGCACATCATCACGCGCTTTCAAAATAGTGAAGATGGTGCCAATTTGTGCGTTGATATCAATATTGTTGCTACCATCCAGCGGATCAAAGGCAACGATATAGGGCGCGCCAGCAGTGCCTGCAACGGTGTGCTGCTCTTCTTCAGACGCAATCGCCCGCACCGCGCTGTGCGAAAGTAAAGTGCTTACCAGTAAATCGTTAGCAATGACGTCCAGATTTTTTTGCACTTCACCCTGCACATTTTCCTGAGTGGTTGCACCCAGCGTATCACCCAGCGCACCGTGACTGACGCGCTCGGCAATAACCGCCGTAATATCCAGAATCGCGCAAACCAGCGAGGCTAAATGCGGCTCGCTAATATCCTGTTGCAAAGTGCTCAGAAACTTGCTCATTCGCCTGCCTTGTATCGACCGATGCAGTTCAACTGCGTGAAAGATTCCAGCAAACGCGCCGTCATGGATTCTTCGGCTTCGCGCAACCAGACCCGCGGATCGTAGAATTTTTTGTTCGGTGCATCTGCACCTTTTTCATTACCCAGTTGGCTCTGCAAACGCTGGCTGTTTTGCTGGTAATGGTTGAGCACGCCCTGCCAAAAACTCCATTGGGTATCGGTATCGATGTTCATTTTCACCACGCCGTATTGAATGGCTTCGGCGATTTCGCTGGCCGCCGAACCGGAGCCGCCGTGGAATACAAAATCCAGCGCGTTGTGCGGCAGGTTGAATTGCTGGCTCACATAAGTTTGCGAATCGCGCAGAATACCGGGGCGCAGCTGCACGTTACCGGGGTTGTAAACGCCGTGCACATTGCCAAACGAAGCGGCGATGGTAAACGCATTACTGATGGCGGATAACTGCTGCCAGGCGTAAGCCACATCGGCTGGCTGGGTGTAAAGCGCTGACTTGTCCATATGGCTGTTATCCACGCCGTCTTCTTCACCACCGGTGCAACCCAGTTCAATTTCCAGCCCCATACCCAGCGCTTTCAACTCGCGCAGGTAGCGCACGCTGATGGCGATATTTTCTTCCAGCGGTTCTTCTGAAAGGTCGATCATGTGCGAGCTGAAAAGCGGTTTACCGGTTTGTTCAAGATGCGCCTGCCCTGCTTCGAGCAAACCATCAATCCATGGCAACAATTTTTTTGCCGCATGGTCGGTATGCAAAATAACCGGAACACCGTAAAAACCCGCCACCAAATGCACGTATTTTGCAGCCGCCGTAGCGCCCAGCACGGCAGCTTCCTGACCGGTAAACTTAAGCCCCTTGCCGGTAAAAAAGCTGGCGCCGCCGTGGGAAACCTGGATGATAACCGGCGAACCCGCAATTTTTGCGGCTTCCAGTGCGGCATTAATGGAGTTGGTGCCAATAACATTCACTGCAGGAATCGCGTAGTTATTGGCTTTGGCATCGGCGTATACCGCTTGCAAGTCGCTGCCGGTTACAACACCAGGTTGAACCAGGTTTCGGAGGCTCGTCATGATTTGGCTCTTTATTGTTTCAGGAGATTTTCAGGAATAAATGACTGACTGCATGACCGGGCACAGGGGTTGATTGCTATAGCGGCCTGCTTACCCTTGCAGGACACAAGAACCCGTGACATCTCCGATCAGCCTGCACAAAATAGAGTAAATTTCGCCAAATTTCAATCATATTCAATCTTTTTAAATTAATAACAATCACAAAAATGGTCAATCATTGCTGATTTTCAAGCAGATTGAATCAGATGAGAATTGAATTGACTGAAAACCCTCTCACTTGAGGGGTGCCAGTATAGGGAGGGCTAATAATCTGGAAGGTTAGCAACACGTTGCCGCATCGCCTTAACGTGCCATTGGATACTTGAGGTCTGACATACGGCGGAGCAGCCATCGAACAGTGAGTTACGGATGTAAATCCCTCAGCTGCCACGTCCCTGTGGCTGCCCAAATAAGGCGAATTGCTATTGCTGCGCGGGGTTAGAAAGTCAGCTCGGCCCATACCCAGAACTTGTCAGTATCTGCACTGAAATTGTCCGCTTGATAATTCGCATATTTCAGGCCGGTAGTGATGTTCTTGTTAAGTTTCCACTGCGCCATCGCATTGAACTCATCGCCATAATCGGCACTGCCGTAGTCGGCAGCAAAACGGTGATAGGCCAGCGCGAGGTTTATATCCCCCAGGATCAGGCCACCCCGCAGGTAAATATCTTGCAGGCCGGTAACCGGTGTATTGAGGAATTTATCCACCCAGCCGTTAAAGGCGTGTTTGGTGGCAAGCGGCGTTTGAAAGCCGTAAGCGCCCTTATCGCTGCCCAGATTTTCATAACCCAGCGTCAGGTTGTAGTTGCCCAGAGTTATGCCCAGCTCGGCCAACCAGTAATCCGCCTCGAAATCCCGGGCGCTCTGCTGTGCGAATTCCCCGGTGTATTGAATGGTTGCGGCACCGGCTGCGGTTTTCCCGCTCAAACGTACACCGGCGGTGCGTGAGTTTTTATCGGCGCTCAGGGTGTCTTTGTCATCGTTCAACCGATAAAGATAAGCGGTGCTGTTTAGCGCAGGCGTCCACAGATAATTGATGTTGGCAAGATGGTGGCTCACATCCGCATCAAACGCCGGAGTTATGCCGTTAACTTTGTCAACGTAGGCGTAAGTGAACGTGAGATTGTTGTGTTGATAACGCGTGTGCAGCGCGTCAAAAGTCTGGTCGTCCTGGCGCCAGCCCACTGCGCCGATAAACCGTTGGTTGTCCAGCACAATACGCTGCCGCCCCAGCTGCGCAGCCACGCCAAATGCGGATTGATAACGAACAAATGCCTGGTTCAGTTCAGACACGCGCGGGTCAGCAACAACGGCATAACCCGGCGTTTCCGGTGCGTAGCGATCCTGCCCGGCAAAGACACTGGTGTTATCAAACTCCAAGGTACCGGAAAACCCCTGGTAGTCTGCGGTGGTGTAACCAAGCCGGGTTCTTAAGGTGGCGGCGTGCGCATCTTTGTTCACCGAGTCATCTACCGTTTCACTGCGCAAACGCAAACTGCCGCTGACTTTACCCGACGAGAGTGCTTCAAAGAAATTTTCGCTTGCGGAGGTTTGTGCAGAAAACATGGTGCTTGCCAGCACCGGAGCCAACCACAATAACGGGAAATTTTTGTTACAGACTTTCATGTTTATTCCTTTCTGATAAATGCCCTGGGAACCGCTGGAAATAACCCGCGCGGCTATCGCGACGTTAAAAACCAGAGACGCCCTTGAATCACAACGTCAATTGTTAATACCCACGCAACCTGTTTCAGCCGTTGACCAGCTCCGGCTTGCGCTGTTTTTCGTAGAGAAAACGCAGCACTTCCTGGCGCAGGTGGTTGTAGCGAGGGTCGTCGGCCAGCGCGAGGCGATCCCGCGGGCGGGGCAGATCAATTTTTAAAATTTCACCGATGGTGGCCGCCGGGCCGTTGGTCATCATCACGATGCGGTCAGATAGCAGTACCGCCTCATCCACGTCGTGGGTAATCATGATGACGGTGTTGTTCAGCGCCCGCTGAATTTCCATTAGCGAGTCTTGCAGGTGTGCGCGGGTTAAGGCGTCCAGTGCACCGAAGGGTTCATCCATTAACAATACTTGCGGCTCCATCGCCAATGCTCTGGCAATACCGACACGCTGTTTCATACCGCCGGAAATTTCATCCGGGCGTTTGTGCAGTGCGTGGGTCATGTGCACCAAAGCAAGGTTGTGTTCAATCCACTCGCGCATTTCAGCTTTGCTTTTTTTGCCGTTGAATACAGTTTTCACCGCAAGCTCGACATTTTCATAAGCGGTTAACCAGGGCAGCAGAGAATGGTTTTGAAATACCACCGCCCTTTCCGGGCCAGGCTCGTTAACTTCTTTGCCATCCAGCACCACACCGCCTTCAGTGGCTTGTAAAAGCCCGGCGACAATATTCAGCACCGTGGATTTACCGCAGCCGGAGTGGCCGATCAGCGAAACGTATTCGCCCTGGCTGATTTTCAAATTGACGTTTTCAAGGGCACGAAACGCACCGCGCTCCGTTTTGAATTCGATACCCACCTGGGTAAGTTCCAGTAATGTTTTCATGAATATTTCTCCAATCTGCAAAACGACCTAGCGGGTGACCGATTTTTTGTCCCATGAAACACGGCGTTGTATCAGCAGCATTAACTGATCCAGCAAATAACCGATAAAACCGATAGTAATGACTGCCACCATGATGCGGCTGAGCGATTGCGCATTGCCGTTTTGAAATTCGTCCCAGATGAATTTACCCAGGCCGGGGTTTTGCGAGAGCATTTCCGCAGCAATCAATACCATCCAGGCAACACCGAGCGATAAACGCAGGCCGGTGAAAATCATCGGTACCGATGCCGGTAAAACAATTTTTCGAACATGTGCAAAGGCATTCAAACGCAACACCCGGCTAACGTTATTCAGGTCCGGGCTGACCGTAGCTACACCCACCGCCGTGTTAATAACCGTGGGCCATAAACAACACAGCGCGACAGTTACCAGTGAGGTAATAAACGAGCGCGGTACCATCGGGTGCGGTGTTTGATAAACCGATGCAACGACCAGCGTGACCAGCGGCAACCAGGCGAGTGGCGAGACCGGTTTGAATATTTGAATCAACGGATTGACCGCACTGTACAAAGCGCCGCTTAAACCGATGGCAATACCAAACGGAATCGCCACCAGTGAAGCCAGCGCAAAGCCGCTCATCACTGTTTTCAGGCTGGTTATAATTTGCGCATAAAAGGTGGGGTTGCCGTTGTAATTACGAATTGCCGGTGGCATCGCCTCGGGATTTTTTGCCAGCAAGGTGGCAATGCGATCCTCCTGACGTTGATAAAAAGCCGCTTCGCGTTCTTTATCGTCACGGTAATCCTGGTGCAAACCTTTGGCGGCCTGCCATACCTGAACCGGGCCGGGTAATTGCCCCAGACTGGTTTGCACCTGAGGTGCAGCGGCTTGCCAAAAAAACAAAAACAGAAGGATGCCCAGCATCGGCAAACCAATCTGGCGAACAATAATGTTCAGTTGTACTGCCGCCTGCTGACCACGCACCAGTTTGACGTAAGGCTCGAGCCAGCCGGGCAGTTGCAATGATGCGAACATGATGTAGGCTCCTTGAAGCAAAAAATGATTAATTAACGAAGATCCGTTTTTACAAGCAGCGCCATAAGCGCTGCACTATTGCCTAAACACTCAGGGTTTTTGTTCGCCTTTCAAACCGATAGCAAAGCTGTCGATATAGGCATTGGGGTTGGTGCTGTCGTACTCGATACCATCGAGCGGGCTTTTTTGTGGCGGTTTGATAAAGGTGATTGCATCGAGATCCGGAAAATCTTTTGCATCCATGGTGCCGTCGGCAATCAAGGCTTTTGCAGCCGCGACATAGATATCAGGGCGAAATGCCTGACGGGCTGTTTCCATATACCAGCTGTCGGGTTTGTGTTCGCTGATGTGCCCCCAGCGGCGCATTTGCGTCATCCACCAGATGGCATCGGAGTAGTAAGGAATGCCGTATTGGCCGCGAAAGAAGGTGTTGAAATCCGGCACCGGTCGCTTGTCACCTTTTTCAAATTCAAAAGTGCCGGTCATGCTGTTGGCGATGACCTGTTCGTTAGCACCAACGTAAGCGGGGCGAGCAATAATTTTTACCGCTTCCATACGGTTGGCATTGTTGTTGTCATCCAGCCAATGGGACGCGCGAATTAACGCTTTCACCATACGCAAAGTGGTGTTGGGGTTTTTCTCGGCAAAGCTGCGGGTAATGCCAAACACTTTGTCGGCGCCGCCCGCCCATAAATTTTCGCTGGTAACAACCGGAACACCCAGCCCGGTAGAAACCGCTTGCTGATTCCACGGTTCGCCCACGCAATAACCCACGGTAGTACCGGCTTCCATGGTTGGCACCATTTGCGGTGGCGGCACTACCGAAAGCAAGGCGTCAGCATTGATGTAGCCGTTGTTCTCACCTTTTTCCGGCGCATAAAAACCGGGATGAATACCACCGGCGGCAAGCCAGTAGCGCAACATATAATTGTGCGTACCGACCGGAAATGTCATGCCGAGGTTGAAAGATTTACCGGCGGTTTTCCAGGTTTCCAGCACCGGTTTAAGTGCTGTGGCACTGACAGGATGCACCGGTTTATTGTCTGGCCCTACCGGTAAGGTTTTTTTCATTTCAGCCCAAACGGCGTTGGATACCGTGATAGCGGCACCGTTATAAGACAGCGTGAAAGGCGTAATAATATCGGCGCTGCCGGTGATGCCTGTTGCTGCACCCAGCGGCATCGGTGCCAGCATATGTGCGCCGTCCAGTTCACCACTGGCAACGCGATCGTAAAGTACTTTCCAATTGGCCTGGGCTTCGAGCTGAACGTAAAGCCCTTCGTCTTCGAAGTAACCTTTTTCGTGGGCAATCGCCAGGGCGACCATGTCAGTCAATTTAATAAAGCCGAGTTTCAAGTCTTCTTTTTCCGGTGCATCGGCATTTACCGGCAGGCCGGTGATTGCAATCGCGACCGTTGCAAACCAGGTGACGAGTCGTTTTTTTGCAGTTTTTTTGTAGTTGGATAAAGAGTTCGACATGGTGTTATCTCCCATCAGGCAAAAAAAAACGCCTACCGGCACTGAAGGCCGGTAAGCGTCTTTGCTGGAACCCGTCGCCCCCCATTGGACGACTGGTCTGAATTTTTTTACAACTGGCTCTATGCCAGCTTCGTGCCAAATCAGAAAAAGCCGCGCTAACGCTGGCGTTTTTAATAGTTAAAATTTTTTCGCCCGTTTTTTAAATACCGAAACTATAAACTTGTGCTCCACCATGATGCATGGCATGCGTTATAAGTGATCATAATCGGGTAAAAGAACCAGCGGGATTCGACTTTCCATTACCGGCGGATGATCGATGCCGGTGCCAGCGATAACCGTTACGAAAGAAAAATCCGTCAGGGAGCACTTTCAACGCTATGTCGGTAGTGCCTGGCGGTAAATGGTATGCACCCGCGCCGGTAAGATAAAAGCATTTTCAGCAGATGGTACAAGGCTTGCTTTAAACAGGTAAGAGACAGCAGAACGGATTACTATGCCAAAACCATCGACTCCCCGTGCCAGTGACTTTATCGCGGCAGCACGCCAGCTGGAGTGCGCCATTCGCGACGCCTTTGTAGATCAGAGCCAGTTGATCAAGGCGGCATCAAACCTGATTCATGCCATTCAAAGCGAACGCGGCGCATCCAATCTGTATGTGGCGAACAACAGCGAGCAACACTGTCATTTGCGCGAAGCCATGATCGCAGAAACCGGGCATTTTACCCTTGGCTTTATGCGCGCACTGCCCTCGCCTGCTCATGTGGAACGCAGCCAGCTCAGCCATCGGTTATTGCTGCAACTGGCAGCAGCCCTGGAGTCGTTGGAAAACCTTATCGTTATTCGCGAACAGATTAACCGCCGCCAGCTGTCTACCGTCGAGGTGATTCATCGCTATAGCCGTATTGTGCATACGCTGTTGTGTGTGGTGTTCGAGATCGCCGATATTGCCGCCGAACCCGCCATGGCCCGGACCTTGATAGCCCTGGTTAATATTATGCAATGCAAGGAATTGTCCGGTCAGGAGCGTGCCACCGGCACCGGTGCCTTTGCCGGCAGCAGCATCAGCGCGGCACAAAGCAGACAATGGCAACATTTGATAGAAGCACAGGAGAAAACACTGGAAGTCTTTGCCGGGTTTGCTGACCTGCATGCGCAACAGCTTTGTGAGCACATCAGCCAGTTGCCGGATTACGGCAAGTTTGAAAGTTTGCGCCGCCAGGCTTGTACCAGCCACAGCGACACACACTTTGCAGAGCACACCGGCGAACGCTGGTTTCAGCTCGCCAGCCAGCGGATGAATGCACTGAAAGAAATTGAAGATTATCTCATTGAAGTCTTACAGCAACAGTGCACACATGTGCCCGAAGCGCAAAGTTTGCCGAGCGCAGATGCTCACAACAGTTTTTTTGTGGTGATGGGCACCACTGTCGATGTGTTGCCTCATGAAGATAAACAACCGGTGCGGCATTACCACGACGATGCGATTAGCCCGCACATTGGTCGCACCATGATTGAAATGCTCTACCAGCAGGCCTGCCGCTTGCAGCAAACTGAAAGTGAATTGGCAACCACCAAAAATGCGTTGGTAGAAGGAAAACGCATTGCCAAAGCGAAAGCAGTATTGATACGGCAGCGAAATATTACCGAAGATCAGGCCCACCGCCTGCTGCAACAGATAGCCATGAAACAAAGCCGTTCCATTAGCGAAGTGGCCCGTTTTTTATTGGCGATGGAGGAACATTAAGCCATCCAAAAACCAGGCCGTCCTGATTGAAAATAATAGAGCGACCGGTTTGGGGACACGACCTTACCGACCTTTTTTAAAGACAGAAAAAAAGCGCCTTGCGGCGCTTTTTCTATTTAGATAATACCGGAGCCAGTTGCTTTGGGATCGCGTGGGCGAACCTTGTCAACGTTCTTGCGGTAATTGGAGGCACGGTAAGTCGGAATCGGGCTGATGGCAGCACCTTTGCGGTAGCGCGCCATCGCCAGAATGGGCGACACGTCGGTGTTGAAACCTTTCTTCAATTCGGTTGATGCCATCATCGCGTCGTTGGCATCCTGATAACCGTAGAGTGCTTCGCGGTTTACCAACAAGGCTTTGATATAAGAACGCTGCACTTCAATCGCAGAATTCACCAGGCTTTCAATCGGGTCAGTCACATTGTGTGATTGGTCCAGCATGTACGCAGGATCAAACTCCGGCTCTTTGCGGTAAGCCGCATCCACCAGTTCGTTGAAAATCAGGAACTGACGGTAAGGCTGGATTGAACCGCTGTCCAGATCGTCATCGCCGTATTTGCTGTCATTGAAGTGGAAGCCGCCCAGTTTTTTAAACTGGATCAAACGCGCAACAATCATTTCAATATTGGTGTTGGGCGCATGGTGCCCCAAGTCAACCAGCGATTTACATTTTGGCCCCAGTTGCATAGCAGCGAGAATGTTGCTGCCCCAGTCCTGAATGATTGTTGAGTAAAAGGCCGGCTCAAACATTTTGTGTTCAAGGTGCATTTCCCAATCAGCTGGCAATGCTTTGTAAATTTCCGCGGCGCTGTCGAGGTAACGTTCAAAGGCGCGCTGGAAATGCTGCTGGCCAGGGTGGTTGGAACCATCGCCTACCCAAATGGTGAGGCTTTTGGTGCCCAGTTGCTCGCCCCACTGGATGCAATCAATATTGTGCTGGATGGCTGCATCACGCGAGGCTTTTTCGGTGTTGCTCAAGCTGCCGTATTTGAACGAAGCAACCTGACCGGGTTGATCCTGAAAGGTATTGGAGTTAGCCGATACCCATTTCAAACCATAGCTGTCAGAGCGCTGTTTCAGCTCGGTGAAATCGTCAACCTTGTCCCACGGGAAATGCGGCGATACGCTGTCAGTACAACCGGACAATTCGTTGATAACGGCACAGTCTTCGAGCTTTTCAAAAATGTTGCGCGGCTCGCCAATACCGGGGAAACGCGCAAAGCGTGTACCACCGGTGCCGGTGCCCCAGGAGGGCACGGCTATCTGGAAATCGCTGGCGGCTTTGGTCAGCGCTTCAATATCAATGCCATCACGCGACAGCTTTTCACCCAGCGCGTCAAAATCGCGCTGCAAAAAAGCGGCTTCTTTTTCGTTTTGCGCTTTAACAAAAGCGGAATCAATTTTTGTCATTGTCATCTTCTCTTATCGTTATTCATGCTTAACGCAGGAAAGCTTCGTGTAATCCGCCATCAACACTGATGACCTGGCCGGTGGTTTTGCTCAATTGCCCGGAGATTAACAGGTAAGCAGCTTCTGCCTGGTCATCCGGCGTAATGGGCTTTTTGGTCAAGGTACGTTGCGCGTAGAAGTTTGCCAGTTTACTGCGCAGTGATTCAGTGCTCTCGCTCTCATCAAACGCAATATCGTATTTTGCCAGCGAAGAAATGACGCGGTCACGCGGGAACATGTTGCTGCCCTGCACCACCGTAGCCGGTGCCAGTGCGTTAACATTAACCAGCGGCGACAGAGTCACTGCCAGTTCGCGCACCAGGTGGTTGGCCGCCGCTTTGCTGGTGTCGTAGGCCAGCGAGCCTTTTTTGGAGACCGCCGCATTGACGCTGGTGGTTAATACCATGGCACCGTTCAAATTCTGTTTGTTCCAGATGCCCTGTGCTTCAGAGGCTACGATGTAACCGCCTTTGACGTTAACACCAAAACTGATATCAAAAATCTTGTCATTCTGCTCAGCGTCGGCACCTTCGGCGAGGAACACACCGGCGGTTACGATCACATTATCAATACCACCGTAGGCAAAAATGACTTGCGTGAACATCTCCTGCACGCTTTTACGGTTAGTGATATCGACCTGCAGCGCAATGGCCGGGCCACAGCTGGAAATTCCGCTACCGGCAACACCGATACCCTGACCGTAAACCGCTGTTAATTCAGCAGCAGTTTTTTCAGCGGTTTCCAATTTCAAGTCAGCACACACCACATGCGCGCCTTCTTTAGCAACGCGATGCGCTACGGCTTTGCCGATACCATCACCGGCACCCACCACCACAACCACGTTGCGGGCAAGGGTGGCTTCTTTCGGCATACGTTGCAGCTTGGCTTCTTCCAGCGCCCAGTATTCGATATCAAACGCTTCCTGAACCGGCAAGGCGGTGTATTCGGAAATCGCTTCCGCGCCGCGCATCACTTCAATGGCGCAGTTGTAAAATTCGGCAGTAACGCGGGATTCACTTTTGTTTTTACCCCAGGCAATCATACCTACGCCAGGAATCAACACCACCGTCGGGCTTGGGTCGCGCATGGCTGGCGAGTCAGCGCGTTTGCAGCTTTCATAATAGGCAGTGTAATCCGCACGGTATTGCTGCAAACCTTCTTTGAAACGGCTGATCAAGGTTTCAAGGTTGTCCTGCTGCGGGTCAAAATTAACATACAGAGGTTTGATTTTGGTGCGCAGGAAATGATCCGGGCAGGACGTGCCCAGTTCCGCAAGGCGCTGTGCATCCACACTGTTAACAAAACGCAAGGTGGTTTCGTCAGTTTGCAAGGTGCCGATAAATTTTACTTTTTCAGAGATGAGGCCACGCGCTACCGGCAAGAACGCACGCAGCAGTTCATCACGGGCAGAGTCACTCAAACTCCGGTATTTCTGGCCGCCGAAAGTCGCATCACCTTTATCGTGTTGCTCAATATAGCGGGCGGCGGTTTCAATAACCCAGAGTGAAGTTTCGTAACAGGATTTACTTTCTGAAGCCCAGTTGGTGTGGCCGTGCTGGCCCAGCAAAATACCCCAGATATCCGGATTTTTTTCGTAGGTGTCTTCACAGACTTTGGCGGCTTCCCAACCCGGACGCATCCAGGGCACGTAAGCCAGTTTGCCACCCCAGATTTCCTGCGTCAGCTTTTCCTGATCTTTACAGGATGCAACGGAGATAACCGCGTTCGGGTGCAAATGGTCAACGTGCTTTTCTGCAATCATGGAATGCAGCGGCGTGTCGATGGAAGAAGCGCGAGGATTGAGACAGAAGTTGCAGTGGGTAAACATACCCACCATGCGGTCTTCACCGGCAGACTTGTAGCCCTTGTCCGGATAGTTCTGGTACACCTTATCCAGCGCGTGCAGTTTGCCGCTGTATAAAGAAGAGAAGTTTTCTTTTTTGGAGGTGCGCAAATCGCCACCGGAACCCTTCACCCACAAAACTTCAACCTGTTCGCCGGTTAAAGGGTCTTTTTCAATCAGTTTGGCAGAGGTATTGCCACCGCCGGTATTAGTGATGCGTTGATCTTCTCCGAGCTTGTTGGAACGGTAAACCAGGTTCTCAACCGGGTCCAGCTTATCCGCGACCTTATCGTCCCATAGGTATTTAACATGTTTATATTCATCGGGTTGGTAAGACATTCAGGATTCCTATGATGTGTAGTAGATACAACTTGATCGGTTCGGAGTAGCGAAACCAACAATATAGTCAATATAAACACATTCAGAAGCATTTACAATCATTTTCAATCATATTAAGTCCGATGTGAGGGTTTATTTCAATCATATGAAAACCACCCTGCCCGACTGATAAATTGGTTATTTATAAACGAAATTTTTGCGCTTCCTTCTTATAAAAACCGGGCGCATTTTAATCAACAGACTCTTTCCTTCCCGCAACCTGGCGAAAAAATAACATTATCAGCAAAAAGGGTAATGAGGTGCTCGCGGTGGGGATACCGGGTAACGCGGTGAAAAATTTAATGATAATTATTTTTATTTGCTCACATAAAAAAGCCCGCAACAAACTACGCTGTTGCGGGCATTGATAAGCGCTAACTTTTTAACTGACAGAAAATTTACTCAAAAAAACGGTGCCAAACCCTGCGTTGTTAATCGCACGCATCAACAACAATGACTTCAACGCCCTGACTCTCAAAATACTTCAGAGTCTCTCTATTGGCATTGCTGTCGGTGATAACAATATCGACACCGGTTAACGGGCTGAAAATAAGGTTGCCTTTCAAGCCGATTTTGGTGCTGTCGGCCAATACAATTAATTTATCGGCACGCTTACGTAATTTTTGTTCAGCCAGAATCAACAGCGGGTCAGTTTCCATAACACCGACTTCACTGATACCAGGACAGCCCATAAACATTTTGCTGCCGTGATAATTTTGCGTCGTGTCATTTTCAAAAGAGCTGAGAATAATACTTTGCTTGCGATATACCTCACCGCCCGGCAGAGTAATTTGGTTCTGGCTGCTTTCCAACAATTCGTGCGCTAACACGAAGGAGTTGGTAAGAATATTCATGCGGCGATCTTGTAAAAATTCCGCCATCATAAAGGTTGAAGAACCGCCATTAATAATGACCGATTCTCCATCGTCGCAGAGCTCGGCAGCGCGCTTGGCAATCATACGTTTGGTATCAACATTTTTCTCTTTGTCGATCCAGAAGGATTTACCGGAAATTTTCGCTGCCGGTGGCGCGGCTGATTGAATAGCTTCAGCACCGCCACGGATTTTTTTGATCTTGCCAACGGTGGCCAGCTTGTTTAAATCCCGACGAATAGTCGCTTCAGACGAGTTGAGTTGGTCACAGAGAACCCGAACGCTGGCAAATTTTGCTTCGTCGAGGAAATCCAAAATTAATTGTTGACGCTGTTTTTCCAGCATTCTGTTTTCCCCAGCCTGAAAAGGATTAAGTGATAAATGAGTAACGCCTCAAGATAGCGCGATGATACGCAGGTTTTCAATCATTATCAATCATAATGACCAAATCATGATCGAATCATCCAAATAACCGGCAATACTGCCTTCCGCTAACCGCTCACTTATAAAAGGCTGCGCCAATGCTGCTGGTAAGCTGCCAACCCGGTAAATCTTCCGGGTTCACAGGCTTCCAATGAGAGGCTGAATTCGACTTTCTGCTGTTGCCCGGTCAGTAACAAGGCGCCCTGCACCGTGCCGGTATCGTCGGCAGACAGATAAACCGGCTGCTGGCCGCGCAGCTGCGCTACCAGTTGGCACAACAGCAGGTTCTTCAAAAAAGCACCTTCAATGTAAACCGGCCCTTTCGCCTGCAAGTCATCCAGCCGCTGATCAATCATCAGGGCGCAATAGAGAGTTGCGATAGCACCCGCTGAAGAAGCTGGCAGCGGCGTAAGCAGTTGAGGGGTTCGCCCACCGAAAGGCCCATTGCCTTCACTGAAATCCGGAGTGACCATCCAGAGGTTATTTAACGCAGCCTGGATATGTTCACCGGTGACTGGCGTGGCGGCATCACCACCGAGTTTTTCGCAAATCACCGCATATTCACGCCCGCCCATAAAACGGGCGCAAGCTACCGGGTTGCCATAGATATCGCAGTTGGCCAGCATATCGCGTTCGCTGTTGAGGCCTGCCAGTTCGCCACCGGACTGCATCAAGATAGTCCAGGTGCCGGTAGAGACCACAGTAAATTCGCCCTTTTCTGTCTGGTTATTTTGCAAATAACGCAGGTAGCTGGCGTTGCTATCGTGTAAACCTGTATAGACTTTGCAGTTTGCCGCAAGGCCGGTTTGTTGTGCCAATTCGGCAGTGATATTACCCAACACATCACCGGCAAATTTCATCGGTGGCATCAGCGCCTGCCACTGACACTTATCTACCAGGCTCGACCAGCGGTTGTGCTCCGGCGACCACATATCTGTGTGGCAACCCAGTGAGGTCACTTCACCGGCGAGATTTCCAGTAAGCCGCCAACCCCAGTATTGCGGGTACATTAATAATTGCGTAGCGCGGTTGAAGGCTTCAGGAAATGATTGTTGCAACCAGAAAATTTGCCGACCGAGGTTCAAACCGGCGGGCAGTGATGGTGAAAGGGTTTCAGAAAATAACGGGCGCACCGCATTGTAGGGCGTATCACACTGGTTGATGTTTACATATTCATAATCGAGGATCGGCAACACCAGTCCATCGCTGCCATCTGGTGCTGCTGTGTCTACCAACGCCGCCGTAGCACCGTGGGTGGTGATAATAATATCGGTAATTTTTTCCTGCGTATTTTCCGCAGAAACTTTGCTCAGGGTTGCCAATAGCCATTGCCAAATGCCTGCTACATCCGCGTGCGGATAAGGTCCATCCTGCAAGGGAATATTTTTGCGGGAAAAGCTCTCATGAATGTTGCCAACGCTATTGACCAGTTGGAGTTTGACATTGGTTTTACCGATATCCAGCACTGCTTTCATCTTGGATTCACTGTTTCAGGTGTTAATTAAAATATTTACAAGGCTTTGAGGGTTGAAGAATCAGCTTCCGGTTTCTCTCTGACAGACAGGCCGAGATAGTTATCCGGAATACCGTCAATATCCACCACTATTTTGTCCAGCACAACACCGGCATCAACACCGTAAATTTTCAGTGTCTGCTTGCCGGTGCGGGTTACATTTAAGGTGCTGGTTGCAATACGGGTCGCATTCAAAACACCCTGCGCCCACGCCGGGCTACCGTCCTGTACATCAAGAGCAACCCCTTCAGGCGCATCGTTATTCAAGCCAACCGCAAAACGTAACAACGTGCCGCTGAGCGGATGGGTGGGAATAAGATGAACATGCAGCGTAAATTGCCCGGTTTTCGCAAAACTCACCTCGTATTCAAGATAGGGCGATTTTTCGGCCAGTTGATTTTCGGCAAAGTCATGGCGCGCTACCGGAAATAAAGCCACCGAGCCGCTGCCGGTTTTTCCTAGATCAGGGATAATTTGCCAGGCAACACCCGAGCGGTCAGTTTTGCGATTGAAGTCTTCTGCTTCAATGGCAAAAGAATGCTTCCCTGCGGTGGCAGGCTTTGCCTGTTTTTTTGCAGCCAGCAGCGCATCGGAGGGCATTGTCCAACCGGTAAGGCGGTACTTGTCCCACAAGGCATCAGCGGGTTCGGTTGCCATAAAGTCTTTCCATTTTCCTTTGGCAAGAGACGTATTCCAGCGGGCAGTTTCCTGTTGCAAGCGCGCATCGGCAGCGTGAGCGGCTTCGCTGTTACCCCGTTCCCCTTCCAGAAAGCGCAAATTCGCCCAGGCCGAGCCAATCACCGGATAACCAACCAGCTGGAAAAAAGCATCGCGCTGCGTTGCCGGAATTTTTTGATAGAGGTGTTCTGCCTGCAAGCGCAGACGGCTGAAAGCTTGAATGCGCTCAGCGGATTCAGTGTCGCTTAAGAGGCTGAGGCGAGGCTCTGTACGGGGTAACCACCATTGCAAATGCTCGGGTTTGCGTTGGTAGTTCAATTGATAATAACTTTTCATGATGTGAGCGATTTCCTGTGCATTGGCTGCACCGAATTCACGCTGCGCCCAATCCGTCAGAAAAGTATCAATGTTGTCGCCTTGCCAGCGGTTGATGTCCCATGCCATTTGCAGGAACAATTCAATACCCACTTCACCGGGCTTGATATCGCCCACGTTGACAATCCACATTCTGTCGGCGCCCATCTCATAAGACTTGGACATTTCCTGCCAGATTAATGCCGGCGGTACGGTGTTTAACCACAAATACGCCATGGGCGCGCCCAGGTAGGAGATGTGGTAATAAACCCCGAAACCGCCAGAGCGGTTGCGCTCTTCGGCATTGGCAAAATTGCGCATGTAGCCGAAGTTGTCATCGGGCCAGACGATGGTAACGTCATCCGGAACTTGCAGCCCCTGGCGGTACAGCCCCAGAACTTCCTTATAAGCACAAAACATTTGTGGCACTTGCTCTGCCGGTGCTTCGCTGTATTTATTAATCAAGGCGCGCTGGTCGTTAAAAATGGTATGTAATAAATCAATACGCTCTGCATCATTTTCCGGGCCTTGCATCAGCGAGTCGTGTATACCGCGCATACCGATGGTATAAATGTTTTCGTAGCGGCCGTTACTTTTCATCCGCTCTTCCCAATAACCCGACACCTTTTCACGGTGATCCACATAATTGTATTGATCATGCGGTAATGACCATTCGCCGACGTTATTGCGCAACATAGGTTCGGCATGGGAAGAGCCCATTACGATGGCGTAGTCATCTGCCAGTTGCGCATTTTCCGGAAAAAAGTTGAAAGGTTTGGTTACCGGATGCATGGCTGGCCATAAGGTGTTTGCTTTAAGGCGCAGCATTAATTCGAAAACTTTCCGGTAGGTTTTCGGGCCAATGCCGCCATTTTCGGCTTCAAAGGTGTTGGCCGCCCAGCGGTGAATTCCCCAGCCTTCATCATTGATAAAGATGCCGCGATATTTTACCGAAGGGGGGCCAAAACGATGTGTGCCAGCTTTTACAAATAAAGCGGTGCGTTTTTCCGGCGCTACGTCTGCCCACCAGTACCAGGGAGAAACGCCGATGGCCTGCGAGAGTTCATAAATACCAAAAGCAGTACCCCGGCGGTCACTGCCAGCAATGACCAGTATTTTGGCCAAACCCGGTTGCGGGTTATCTACCGTGGTAATCAAAAAACTTTCCCAGGCGCCGCGCAGGTTGGAAACATCCAGTTTGCCAGCGGCAACCAGTTGATCAATCAGCGCACTTTTACCCAGAGTACCCACCACCACGGCAGGGGCTTGCAGATCTTTTAAACTATTTTTCAGAGCCGGTTTTTTACCGGTTACCCGCTCAACATCGGCAACAAGGTCTTTGGCGGCAAGGTTTACTACCGTAAAATCGTCACCTGAAAATACAATGGGCGCGGCGACTTTTTTACTGACCAGCGGAAAGTCTCCGGCCCGTTCGTGGCTGGCAACCCAGCTGTCGGCGGCCCGGGCTTGAAGGTGCGGCAGCATAAAGAGCGAGAGAAAAACCATAATGGCAAATACCCGATGCCAGTATCGGTTGGGGGCAGACGCAACCCTTGTGTTACGTTGAGAAGTGATGCTATTGCGGATGGCACCGGGAAGGGATGTCGGGGACATAGGCATATGTTCTCTGATAAGCAACGACGACCGGCAGGTCGCCGTCAGGTTTGCGAGTTTTTATGGTTATCTGCCCGCCCTTTTGCCGGGCAACGCGCTGGTGTTGTGCAGTGGTTATTCGAAATGAAATACCGGTAGTAGCGCTGCTTCCACCGGGCTGTTATCCGGGTGGGTTTCCATGATGTCTGCCATAAATGCCCACCATCTTTTTACCGCGGCGGTGGCTGGCAGCCCGTCCATGGTGTGATTATCGGTGCGTTTTAATACGGCAAACAGTTGCAAGGTTTGCGGGTGCAAAAAAATGGAGTAGTCGGATACGCCGGCTTTTTTTAATTCAGCAGCTATATCCGGCCAGAGTTCGTCGTGGCGCTTTTTATACTCGGCTTCAAAGCCGGGTTTAAGCTGCATTACAAAAGCAATTTTTTCCATCATCTATTTCCTGTAAGAACCAGCTGGCAAAAGCATAAACTATGCGGATGGTCTTGAATCGGTGCCACTATGTCCGTTTGTCAGCAGAACCGCTCTTCCAAAATCGCATGCATACGGTCCCTGTAGCTCCGACGAGTCAACGGCAACTGCTCCTGCGGTGCTCTAACTTCCGCCATCCATGGCGGTCGTCCATGACTCGACAGTTTGGAACCAACATCCTAACGCCAAACTCGCATTGTGCCTGTATGGGGTTTGTCAGCAAACTGAGCCTGCCTCACAAAGTGATGCAGGCTTTGGAAACTTTAAACGCATTACACACCCGGTTTTAAAACCCGCCACTCATACTCTTTCAGGTTAAGGGTAGAACCGATCGTTTTACCACTGATCGCATCCAGTGTTTTGCCCGGTAATTTCAGGCGGCCGCTTGCACCGTCCATATTGATAACCACCCATAAAGGTTTGCCTTCGCGGTCAACACGCGGGCATACCACAGTGCCGGCACTGACTTCAAAGGGCGCTGCCATTTGCGCTTCTTTGGCGTAGCCTTTAATCAGGTTTTCAACAAAAGCTTTGCCTTCTGCGCCGGTGGGATGCGCGGATAATAATACGACCTTGCCTTTACCCAAACGACGTTCGGTAAGAAACGCGGTGTCTGGCATCAGCGGAGAGTTGATGGTGCCAAGTACACGGGTGTCGGCATGGGCGGGTTTAACCGCAGCGCACCAGCCGGTAAAATTCAGCGTTTTGTTCGCTGCGGTTCCGGTAATATCGGTGCCGGTTAATGGAAATACGAATTGGGTTTCTACACCGGCAACTGAATCCAAAAGCCCCAGGCCAGCATTTAAGGGTACGGTGTGTTCACGATCACGGGTACCGGTGCCAGGCCCAACCAGCCAGATGCCGCCGTTCTGCACAAAAGTAATCACCCGTTGCAAAAATTCTTCGCTGACAAACGGCATGGCCGGTGTAACCAGTACTTTCAGCCCTTCAAGGCTGGCGCCTTCAAAACGCACATCGCGGTGATAGCCCAACCCTAATATCAATTCCTGCCATTGCTGGATTAATGCCTGGTAGGTCGCGGGGAAATTTTCGTCCTTGTCCATGGGTTCGGTTTCAATCATGGCGCGGGCGTGGTCTGACCAGGTAACGGCAATTTCCGGTACCTGTGGTTCGCTTTCAATTAAAAAAGGTTCCAGTTGTTTGCGCGCAGCTTCTACCTGTTGCACCTGGGAGTAACCGGTGGTGGGTTTGTACCAGCTGCTCAGTACCGCACTGTGGCTGATTTCAGAACCGGCGCGTTGTTGCCGCCATAACCAGTAACACACCGCTTCGCCACCCAGGCCGTATACCAGTACGGTTTCTGCCATCAGGTAACCGTCCGGGTGCATAGGGCTGTGGGTGCCCAGCCAGCCGTTGTGACTGACGCTGGTTTCCATTAACCAGAAAGGACGGCCCGGTTTTGCGGCACGATACATGTCGCTGCGAAATACCAGCGAGTGCCATTGCGTACTGGAGGGATAGGCATCGTAAGAGGCAAAGTCCAGATTTTTAAACAACCGCTCGTGGTTTACCGAAAATGCCGGGTTGGTGTTGTGCGTAATGGGCGCTTTGGAATAGCGGCGAATAATTTCCGATTGCTGGTCAACAAATTCGGCAATGCTTTCGCGGTTGAACAAGCGGTAGGCCGTACTCAGTGATGCGCTGTGCAGAAACGGTGTTTTCAGCGGTGCCGGTACCTGTTCAAACGATTGGTACCAGGTACTCCAGATATGCGTGCTCCATTCTTCATTTAAACGCTCGATGGTGCCGTAACGATTTTTCAGCCATTTATGCCAGGCGACAATCGCGCCCGGGCTGAAATCTTCCGCGACGTGACATTTGATTTCATTATCAATTTGCCAGGCAATGATCGACGGGTGATCACCGAGAGTTTTGGCGATCTCTTCCACGATGCGGTAACAGGCCGTGCGAACCGCCGGGTGTTCGTAACTGACGTGCTGACGCGAGCCGTGCACCAGACGATCGCCATCTGCATTAACGAATAAGCGATCCGGATGGCCGTGGGTTAACCAGATAGGCGGTGTCGGGGTCGGCGTACAGAACACCACTGAAATACCGGCGGCGTGAAATCTGTCGAGCACCTTGCGGAAAAACGCAGTAGAAATTTCACCTTCGCGCGGTTCAATGCTGGACCAGCTGAACTCACCAATGCGAATCATATTGATGCCGAGCTTGGTCATTTCAGCAATATCGCGATCAATATCTTCTTCCGGCCAAAGCTCCGGGTAATAACAAACACCATGCACGAGTTTTTTCATTTGATAAGGCACTGCCGACCGGGTGGCGCTGCCAGTAGCCAGGCTGGCGGTGTTGGCACTGATATAGGGAGCGGCAGCGGTAAGCCCGGCTGCAGAAGCCATCAATTTGATGGTGTCTCGTCGTGTTGTGATCATTTACGTTATCTCGCCTTATAGTGTTATTACTGTGTTTTCGTATATTGCGTGAAAAATTATCTTTATTATCAATAACGTGGAGGTATCAGCCGCTATGCAACGAGCTGCTCTCGCGGTGTAAAAATCCGTTTTTCCGAGCCAATAAACCGGCAAAAACGAAGCTGTTATTTATCAGTATTGGCCCCTATTACGCCAAATTTAATCATCTTCATCAAGCATTAATTTTTGAATTTGACAAATCATGATTGATATTGAAAGAAATATGACATACAACAGACACATAGGCCACTAACAATAAATGCCTCTTTCTTGTGTTTATTATTTATGCAGAGAACCCGTCCATGACACATTCTTCCCGGCGGCTTTGGTCAGCCGCACTGCTGTTGCTCGCCGCACTCAACACCGCTTGCAGCCACCACAACCGCCAAACCGACGATCAACCATCCATGGCAAATACCCCGTTACTGACAGACTTTACCCAACCGCAGCAATTCCGCTTTTTACCCGGTGAAACGTCGCCCGGTGTTTTGACGCTAACTGCCGCCGATAACTACACCGCCGCGCGCGGCTACGGTTTTGATTTGAACACCAGTCCCGAACAAAACGGCAAGCCTTTTTATTTTTCTGTGCGAGTACCCGAAGGCAATTATCGGGTGACCCTTGAACTGGGGCACCACACGCTGCCCTCTGCCAATACCGTCAAAGCCGAATCGCGGCGCTTGTACCTGGAAAATGTAACAACCCGCGCCGGAGAGCAATTAACCCGCAGTTTTGTCGTGAATGTGCGCACCCCGGCCTTAACCCCGCCAGAAAAGAATGCACCGGGCGGCACCCGGGTAGCGGTAAAAGAGCGGGAGCAATATGCCTTGCACTGGGACGACAAGTTAACGCTGGAATTTAACGGCAGCGCGCCACAGGTGCGCGCAGTGACTCTGGAAAAAGTCGAGGTGCCTACTGTGTATCTGATCGGCGATTCCACCGTAACCGATCAGGGTTACGAACCGGCGGCGAGCTGGGGGCAAATGTTGCCGCGCTTTTTCGGGGGTGATGTAGCCATCGCCAACCATGCCGAATCGGGTGAAACCATCAAGTCGTTTATGTCCGGCTTGCGACTGGCCAAGGTGCTGGAAACCTTAAAAGCCGGCGATTATCTGTTTATTCAATTCGGCCACAACGACCAGAAACAAAACTGGCCGCAAACCTGGGCGGATGCACAAACCACCTACCCGGCTTATTTAAGCGCGTTGATTGCCGAAGCCCGGCTGCGCGGCGCCACGCCGGTGCTGATTACCTCCATGCAACGCCGCACCTTTGATAAGCACGGGAAAATCCTTAACAGCCACGGTGCTTACCCGCAAGCGATAAGGGATTTGGCAGGGAGCGAAGCGGTAGCTTTGATTGATCTTGATCGGATGAGTGTATCCCTCTACGAAGCGCTGGGCGTGGCCAGGGCGCCGCTTGCCTTTAACGACAACGGACGGGACGCAACCCATCACAATAACTACGGCGCTTACCAGTTGGCGAAGTGCGTGGTAGCTGGCATTCGCAGCAATCACTTGCCTCTTGCAGCCAGTCTGGTAGCGGGCTTGCCCGATTATGATCCGGCCAAACCTGACCCGGTAGAACAATTTACGCTCGCCCCCAGCCCGCAAATTTCCAACCACCGCCCCGATGGCAACTGATTGTTAAGCGGCATATATAACCGACAGTGAAAAGACTGTCGGTTACCAGGCTCGGCTTATTCCTTATCGGATTGAAAATGACCCTGAGTGACAAATTAAGAACAATTATGATTGCAAATGATTGTTTTCTTTTTCGGGTTGTATTAGTCTTTTCAAAACGCGGAAATTTCCTCATTCCGTCGTTTGATCAAAGCGTTCCAATAATAATTAGCTCAATCTAATAAAGGATCCACCATGAAACACGCATCATTCAGAATCAATCCGCTTGCCTGGTCTATCCTGACGGCGGTTGCTATCAGCGGTACTTCTGTTCAGGCTCAAACAACTTCGGCGAGCGATAGCGTTGAAGAAGTGGTGGTCACCGGTTTCCGGGCATCGCTGAACACAGCGTTGAACCAGAAACGTGAAAACACAGCAGCCATCGACAGTATTGTTTCCGAAGATATTGGTAAATTCCCTGATTCCAACCTGGCTGAATCCATGCAGCGGATTCCCGGTGTAGCACTGTCGCGCGGGGACGGCGGCGAAGGTAAAAATATTTCCGTGCGCGGTCTCGGCTCCACCTTTACGCGTGTGCGAATCAATGGCATGGAAGGCGCTTCACAAACCGGTTCATCTGACATTTACGGCGCGGGCAACAGTGGCCGCGGCTTTGACTTTAACGTTTTCCCTTCTGAAATTTTCTCTGATCTTACCGTACGTAAAACCCCCAGCGCCGATGTAGAAGAAGGCTCGCTGGGTGCTACCGTAGACATCAAAGCGCCAAGACCACTTTCTTTCAAAGACGAATTTACCGCAACCGGTACCTTGCGTGGTGTGTATAACGAAATCAGCGAATCAACCGACCCGCGTATTTCCGGTTTGATTGCCAAAAAATTTGCTGATGACACCATCGGCGTACTGGTTTCTGTCGCTCACTCCGAACGTAATATTCGTGAAGTGGGTTACTCTGCAGTAAACATTTTACCAGGTTATGTAAACGGCGGTTTTTGTTCTCCGGTTGGTTATACCGGCACTCAGGTTCCAGCCAACAATGCCGCAAAAGGCGCAGATGAATTGAACTGTAGCACCGGCAACCCGCGTACCGGCAGTGCTGAAGCCTATGATTTGTGGCGCTCACTTACCGGTGTTTCCGGTCAGCCTGGCGGTGGTGTATTTATGCCGCGTATTCCGCGTTACCTGAACTCCGAACAGGATGCCGAGCGTAGCGGCGGTAGCGTGACACTGGAATGGCAACCTACCGATCGCACCAACGTTGCGCTCGATGGCCTTTTCTCCCGCTACGATGTGGTACGTCGCGATAACTATATTGATGCACTGTCACTCGCCCGTAACGCCAACAACAACGGCCAGCCGATGATGTCTATCAAAGAGCTGGAAGTAAATGCCAACGGTTCGCTGGTATACGGTTTGTTTGATGGTGTGGATTTGCGCTCTGAAAGCCTGGTAGACAGATTCACCACCACCGTTGAACAAATCAACCTGAGTTTCTCTCATCAGTTCAGCGATACCTTTGAAGTGACCGGTTTGATTGGCCGTTCAAAATCCGAACTGGAAAACCTTGAGCGTTTAACCGTAAACCTGGATGCGGTCGATACCGACAACTACTCCATTGATTTCCGTAACGGTGGCAACATTCCAATTTTGAGTTACGGTATTGATGTCGCCAACCCGAACAATTTCCAATACGCCGCCGGCTTGTCTGACGGTACAGTATTGGGCAACTGGAATATCGGCAGTTCAAGCCGCACCACTGAAAATACCACCGCCGGTGTAAATTTCGGATGGCAGGCAACCGACGCATTTAAAATCAAATTTGGTGCGCAGCACCGTGTAAGTGATTACAAAGTTCGTACCCAACAACTGGCTCCTTCCTACACCGCCACTCGCAATCTGCCGGCTGGCGTAAGCGTCAGTGACTTTACCCGTATTGTTAAAGGCGTAAATGACAAACTGGGCTCCAATACCCTGGGCAATTATGTGGGTGTTGATCACGAAAAATGGAAACAAGCGGTTGGCTTTAACGATTTCGAATGGTGCGGCGCCGAGTGTGGTGCTCAGTCTCCCGAGGTTAAGGAAACCATCAACAGCGCTTACCTGATGACTGAATTCCGCTTCGAAGATCTGGCCATGCCGATTCGTGGTGATGTGGGCGTTCGTTATGTAGAAACCGATCAGCACAGCGTAGGCTTCGTGCCCACTGCTGCACCCGCCGGCTCCAAATACCCGACGGTTGCCTTACCGGTTGCGGTAGATCGTACTTATGATGACCTGTTGCCATCTGCCAACGTGGTTATTGAAATCAACCCGTCGCTGCTTGCCCGTTTGTCTTTTGCAGAAGTGATTTCACGTCCTGACCTCGGCGTACTGATTCCGAGCGGTTCTGTGAACGCGACTACTCGTACCGGCAGCATTGGTAACCCGTTCCTCGAAGCGATTCGTGCAAAAACCTACGACGCTTCTCTGGAGTGGTATTTCAACGAAGGTGCGCTGGCATCAGTTGCTTACTTCGAAAAAGATATTGATACCTACATTCAGTCTATCTCAAGTCTGGTGCCCTACTCTGAACTCGGCCTGCCTAACACCTTGCTGGAAGGTTCTTCTGCAACACCTGCGGATTTGTTTACGGTAATGCGTTCTACCAACACCCCGGGCGGTCCGCTGAAAGGTGTTGAATTGAACATGCAGTTGCCGTTCACTTTCCTGCCGGGTTTCTGGCAAGACTTTGGCCTGCTGGCAAACTACACCCACGTAACCTCTGACATTAATTATGTGTTGCAGAGTGCCAATGGCGTACCCACCCTGACTACAACCAACGATTTGATCGGTTTGTCCAAGGATGCCGCCAGCGCCACGCTTTACTACGAAAAAGACGATTTCAGCATCCGTACCACAGGTAGCTACCGCTCCGGTTATTTGCGTTCCATTCCATCTGGCGGTAACGACAGTGACGTACTGGGCAACAAATCAACCTTGTTCGTCGATGCCTCTGCGTCTTACAACCTGACCAGCAATGTCACGCTGATTCTTGAAGCACAAAACCTCACGGATGAACGCAATACCTTGTATATCGACAGTGTGCGCCAGGATACTTTGTTCGAAACCCGTATTGGCCGCACCTTCACCGTGGGCGTAACTGCTCGCTTCTAAAACTGTTTCAACCCTGGGTCTTTGGCTGCCGGATACATCCGGCAGCTTTTTTCTCCCTCAACGCTTACATCCACTAACCGCTACACAGGGTTGGTCGCTATTGCTTTGCTCAAAATTGGCTTAACACCCGATTATGTCCTCCGGTACAGGTTTTTAATCACTCTTCAGGGATCGCGCAGTGAACATAAAAAACAGTTTCTTCAAATAAAAACCATGATGAGTCGTCTTCTATGTCAAATCCATTATTAGGTGTTTTATTTCATTGGCTCGGCGGTTTGGCTTCAGCCAGTTTTTATGTGCCTTTTCGCAAAGTGCGTGGCTGGTCATGGGAAATTTACTGGCTGATTGGCGGGTTGTTTTCCTGGGTGCTGGCGCCCTGGATTTTTGCATTTTTTCGCACCGAAAATTTATTCGGCGTTATCGCCGCAGCGAATAGCGAAACGCTTTTACTGTGCGTGTTTTATGGTCTTTTGTGGGGTATGGGCGGCCTGACGTTCGGTTTGACCATGCGTTACCTGGGTTTGTCATTAGGCATGGCGGTTGCGCTGGGATTGTGTGCTTTTTTCGGCACCATCGTACCGCCGATAGTACAAGGCACTTTTTTTACCGAGGTTTTACCGACCACTCACGGGAAAATCGTCATGCTCGGGCTGGTGATGTGTCTTATTGGTATTGCCATTGTCGGCGCTGGTGGCATCAACAAAGAAAAAGAAAGCTCTCCGGAAGAACGCCAAAAAAATATTGCTGAATTTGATCTGAAAAAGGGACTCTGGATTGCCCTTTTTTGCGGGCTGATGTCTTCCTGCTTTGCCTTTGGCATCGCTGCCGGAGCGCCCATTGCCGAACTGTCAGCCGCCGCTGGCACCCATCAGTTGTTTAAAGGCTTGCCCGTTATTTGTATTGTGCTGATTGGCGGCACCATTACCAACCTTATCTGGTGCGCTTATTTAATTCGCAGAAACAAAACCGCGCGTGAAATATTAAAACCCCGCCAGGATAGCAAAGCCAACCGGGTCGCCAGCAGTGGCTGGAATCTGTTGTGGTGTGCTATCGCCGGAGTTACCTGGTATTTTCAATTCTTCTTTTATGTCATGGGCGAAAGTCAGATGGGAGAATACGGTTTTTCCTCCTGGACCCTGCACATGGCATCCATCATTATTTTTTCATCATTGTGGGGCTTTGCCTTAAGCGAGTGGAAAGGCTCCAGCAAAAAGACACTGGCCTATGTTTTTACCGGGCTGGCCTTTTTAGTGGGTTCTACCGTGGTTATTGGCTACGGCAACTCTCTAACTTAAAAATAGCTTCTGACCTGACAAACATACACTTCGACTGACAGGAAAATTTTATGCATAAAAACCCTTCCCTGAAAAGACGACAGCTATTAATTTCTTCTGCTATTGGCAGTGCTGCTTTAATGCTGGGCAATAAGACCCTGGCGGCTTCAGAAACTGGCACATCAAAACCCACTACACCGGAAACCGGAAAACCATCTGTTATCCCGACCCGGTGGACTGACCCGATTAGCGGTAAAAAAATCCTTCGCCTTTCCGAAGAAGATAACTCCCGCTCGCTCTATTTCCATGACAACGCCTTTACCCATGATGGCCGCTACATGGTGATGAATACGCCATCCGGTATTGGTTTATATGATTTCCAACAGCAAAAAAACACCTTGCTGGCCAAAGGCAAGTATGAAGTCATTATGGTATCTCGCAGCAAAGCGGTGTGTTACGCGAGAAAAACGATTGGCGAACCGCGGGAGAAAGACAATAACAACCTGTTCGATAATATTGAGTACTACGCTATTGATATCCCCAGCGGCAAGGAAAAATTTATCGGCATCTTCGAAAAAGGATTCATTACCACCGTCAATGCCGACGACACACTGATGGCCGGTGCTTATGCCACGCGTCTGTTTGCACTGCAACCCGGCAAACAAGTCGCTAACACCGACGGCGGTTACAATGCCATAGGCAAGGATGGAAAACCGCTCAGTTTTGCCGATGCCAAAGAGCTGCGCATGGCTGACCGGCTGGCACAAAATATTCCCATGGAAATTTTCACCATCAACATCGAAACCGGTGAGCGCAAGGTTGTTACCCAATCCACTGACTGGTTAAACCACGTTCAATTTTCGCCCACCGACCCGCAGCAGCTGATGTACTGCCATGAAGGCCCCTGGCATATGGTGGATAGAATCTGGACCATTCGCACCGATGGCAGTAACAAACAAAGCATTCATACCCGACGAATGAACATGGAAATCGCCGGCCATGAGTTTTTTTCCTTTGACGGAAAAACGATTTATTACGACCTGCAAACACCACGCGGTGAAGATTTCTGGCTGGCGACCTACCACCTGGAAACTGGCAAGCGCATCTGGTACCACATGGAGCGCAACGAATGGTCGGTACACTTTCAAATATCGCAAGATGGAAAACTGCTGGCCGGTGATGGTGGCGACCATGAAATGGTTGCCCGTGCTGAAGACGGAAAATATCTCTACCTTTTTGAACCGCAAATTATCGAAGACATCGCTGTCAGCGCACCCAATGCAGCAGAACTGATTCGACCAGGCAAACTGAAAAGTACCAGGCTGGTGGATATGAGCCAGCACGATTACCGTGTCGAACCCAATATTCAATTCTCTCCCGATAATAAATACCTCGTATTCCGCTCCAATATGCACGGACCAATTCATACCTATGCCGTAGTTTTGTGAAATATCCCGTTTACCAACCTATAACATAACAGGTGGATTTTATGCGTCTAAAAAAGCTGTCGGGTTTAATAATTATGCTATCGCTGGGCGGTGCAATCTCACCGCTACATGTTCATGCGGCAACTTCGCCACAAGCGACCACAGCCACTGCCCAAACTGCCATTCCGGATAAAAAGCAGGTGATGGACGCGGTAGAAAAACTGGCGCTGGCCGAAGTTAATCGCCTCAAAGACGTAGAACAAAACCCCGGCCCGGGAAAACGTGGCATCAACACCAACTGGATTTCTGCCACCTTTTTCGTGGGCACCGCCAAACTGGTTGAAGCCGCCAACGTGCCGGAAGTTCTCGATTACAACCTCGCGGTTGCCAAACGTTTCAACTATGCCCATCAGGGCAATAGCGCCCCGGTTAATTTAATCAATGCCGACGACCAGGCGATTGGTGACTTGTACCAGTCCATTTATCTTCACACCGGTTTGCCCGGTGTACTCATGCCATTGCAGCAGCGGCTTGATTACACATTGCCCTACCTGACATTAACGCCAGCACCAAAACGCCTCGTTTGGTGGTGGTGCGATGCCCTGTTTATGGCACCACCGGTGCTGACGCAAATGTCTGCTATTACCGGCGATGCAAAATATATTGATGCGATGGATGTACAGTTCTGGCGAGTTTACGACCGCCTTTACGATAAAAAAGAACATCTCTTCGCTCGCGACGAACGCTTTATCGAGCGCCGCTCTGCCAACAACCAGCAAATTTTCTGGTCGCGAGGCCAGGGCTGGGTGGTTGCGGGTATAGCTCGTATTCTGGAATCCATGCCTGCGGATTATCCGTCGCGGCCTAAATATGTCGCCTTGTTTCAGGAGATGGTTGCTCGTTTGATAACCTTGCAACAACCGGATGGTTTATGGCGAGCCAGTTTGCTGGATTTGGAAGCCTACCCGGAAGCAGAAACCTCTGGCACAGCATTTTTTACTTACGCACTGGCGTTCGGCATCAACCACGGCATTCTCGATCGCAAAACCTATTTGCCGCATGCACTGAAAGGCTGGAACGGGCTTAACCAGTATATTTTACCTAATGGTATTCTTGGCCAGGTACAGACTGCCGGCGATCAACCGGTGCCGACACGACGCGAGGCAACAACACTTTATTCGTCGGGTGGTTATATTTTGGCAGGGCTTGAGATGGCGAAGTTGAATGATCCGGTTAGCAATTTGCCCAAGCCGGTAAAAACCCCGCCAGCGTTTGAGTATCACGCCAGCGATATCGTGATAACACCGCACCCGGTTAATGCTACACCCGATCAGATTCGCGAGTATGATCGTCGCAATGCCGAACACGCCGCGGTGAAGGAACTGGCTTTCGACCCGATGGTAGATGCGCCAAAATATCCGCTGTAGTTTTTCTAAAAAGGCCGACTCTGGTGGTCGGCCTCAGCGGTGATTTAAAGCTTTTAGAAAATTTCCTATGCGTACAAAAGCAGCTTTTCCTTACGTTATTTGTTTCAAAACTGTCGAGTCAGGGATGACTCGATAGAGCTACAGGGAAGTATTCATGCGATTTTGAAACAAATAACGTAAGGGAAAGCGGACAGACTGGCGAATACTATAAATAAAACCCGCAATCTCTGTTTTTCATCATACGTTTGCTGACAGGATAAAGGTTCCAAAAACGCATAAATACATCCATGTAGCTCCGACGAGTCATCCCTGACACCTAAGCGTTTTCGAATAACCCAAAATTAGTCTGCTTTAATAATTTTCAAAACCGGCTTTTCAGGCTTCTCCATCCCTTCCCCCAAATAAAACCCCGGGTGTGGTGGCTGGTTGTAAGCGGTGTTCTGCCAGGCCACCGCAAGGCGGTACTGCGGATCGTGCATCAAGGTTGTGAAGGCATAATCGGTAGGAATCGCAGTGGAATAAATACGCAGCGAGCGATTATCTTCTGCACGTAAAATTACCTCTTCGCGCCAGTCACCGAAAATATCAGCGGACAATGCCGGAGTCGCTTTGGTGCCGTTATTGGATGTTGCGCCTTCGGCCACCATCAATGGAACCGCAACATTATTATTCCAATCCCATTTGTAAATGGTGTTACCGTCGAGCAATTCACGCAACAAATCACCGTCCCACCAGACGGCGAAATTCATTTGCCTGGGGCGAACCGGTGCAATTTCTTCACCTTTAATATTGAATAATTTTTCAGAATTGGCTGCCCATACTTCTGCACCCGGATGACGTGGGTCAATATCTACCGCAACGCCACGACCGGTATCCTTGTCAGCCGGTTTGCTCCAGAGGATTCTGCCATCCTCCAGACTGATCAATGCCGAACCTATACCACCATTACCACGAATATCCTCATACACACCGAAGGATTCCAAACCGGGACGGGTGGGGTCAAGGTTGGATACGTGCATGGCATCGCCATGACGCAGAGCGGTGGTCCATTTGGGTGAACCATCGTGGTCAATCGCTATGGAGCCGTAAATGATTTCGTCTTTACCATCGCCATCAATATCCGCTACAGAAAGTTGATGGTTGCCCTGCCCGGAATAGTCTTTGGATATTCCCGGTGCAGCAGAGTCAAATACCCAACGGGTGGAAATTTTTCCATCGCGAAAATCATAGGCGGCGATAACGGAGCGTGCGTAATAGCCACGCGCCATAATCACGCTGGGGCGTTCACCATCCAGATAAGCGACGCCGGCCAGATAGCGCTCGGAGCGGTTGCCGTAGCCATCGCCCCAGATACTTTTCATCTCATCTATCGTCGGGTTGTCATTACCCGGTGCGCGCTGAGGAATATAAGGTACAGTGTCGAGTGCCGCGCCGGTTCTGCCATCAAAGACTGAAAAATATTCCGGCCCGGAAAGAATGCGCCCCTGTAATTGGCCCAGTAAACGGCCATCGGGTGTTACCAGCGAACCGGTACGATCGCGTACTTCGGTTTCCCCACCGTGACTTACCCAATCAGCGGTGGCATCACCAATAACCTGCCCTTTGCCATCTACCGTACCATCGGCGGTTTTCATGGCGATTTCAGCGCGACCATCACCATCAAAGTCGTACACCATAAATTGTGTGTAGTGGGCACCGGCGCGAATATTTTTACCCAGGTCAATTCGCCACAGACGGTCACCTTCCAGCGTGTAGGCGTCGATAAAAACATTGCCGGTATAACCGCCAAAAGCGTTGTCTTTGGCGTTGGTCGGGTCCCATTTCAGGATGATTTCGTATTGGCCGTCACCATCCAGATCCCCCACGCTGACATCGTTTGCGGTGTAGGAATAGCTTTTTCCGTCCGGTGTTACACCGTCTGCTGGCGGGGTGATAGGAATGGATAAAAAGGGTTGCTGCCAGGCGTTGGTATTTGCCAGCTTTTTCTGGCCAGCACGTATCTCATAATTTGCACCTGCACCACCACGGGTATCGAAAAATGACGTTTTACCGATTAAGGGTTGCGCGGTAATTTTTTTACCATCACGGTAGATATCAATAAGTTGATTATCGGCATCGTCATACCGTTTGCGCCAGGATACCAGCACGCCGTTTTCTGCCGGTACCGCGATGAGCCCGGCATCCAGAAACTCCATTTGTCGCGCAGCGGTTGTTTCGTTGCCAGTGCTTTTTTCTACCGGTGCGCAGGCTGTCAAACCTGCCGCCAGGGTGGCTGCGAGCGCAGCAAAAAGCGGCAGGCGCTTTTTAGTAAAAGTAAACGTCATTGTTCATGCTCCATAAAATGAAATGACTCGCTTGGTATAAAATAAAGCGGATCGCTTCGTTGTCAGAGGCCCAAAAGAGGCTTCAATGATTTCGCTACAATAGCTGCATTCAGCTCTGCACCGGCCTTGCTGGTGTGGGTGCGCTCATCGGCAAACAGCGCTTCCACTTTTTTCGCACCCAACTGATCGTATTCGTGTGCAATCAGGTGGTGAAGATCAATAAAAGCGCTGCCACTTTGCAGTGCCACTTCTTTTGCCCACTGCGGGTAGGAGTTTTCAGCACGCACAATCTGTTTATTTTTCCAGACGTTGCGCGGGATGGATGAGCAGACAACCACCGTAATGCCACGCGCTTTGGCCTCGCCGATAAAACGACGCAAATAGCCGCCGTAGCTGTAAACCGTTTCCGGTTTGCCGGTCAGCAGGTTATCAATCTGCTCTTCATTATTTGCGGTGCCTTTCAGTGTGCCTCGTGCGCGGCTGTCGTCGTTGATGGGGGCAGCATCGTTGTGCCCGAATTGCATGACCAGCACATCACCGGAGCGCATCATATTCAGAGCGCGTTTCCAGTAGTCGCCGGTATAAAAAGTGCGGCTGCTCAAACCACCGACGGCACGGTTGACCACGTTGACCTTTTTTGCATCCAGATGTGGCAGCAGAAAATCACCCCATCCCCACTCCCCATTGGCGCCATCACCGGCACCATTACGCACGGTGGAGTCGCCTATTAGAAATACCGAACGCAAGTTGGCATTGGCCGGTATGGGCAAGCGCAGCCAGCTAAGGTCATCTTTTTTTAGTGCTTGCCCTTTTTCATTGAGCAGGCCGGTAAACATATCCGGCCGCAGGCCTTTGAAAGCGGACAGTGCAGTTTCGGTATGAATTCTTGCGCCGTCGGGATTAAAGTGGGTGTTGTCTTTGGGATAGAAGGCAGCGACTTTTTCTGCCCCGAGCGCTTCAAGGCGATCAGCCACCAGATTGTTTAGGTCAACAAAAGGAACGTTTAATTCCAGTGCCAGTTCGTAAGCCCAGCGTCCGTAACTGCCATTGCGCAGCAGGCTGCCGTTTTGCCAGTTGTTGCTTTGGGTGAGCGACATGAGCACCGGCGTTGCTTTTTTGGCCAATACGTCGTTGGCCATTTTGCGCAGGTAGTGACCGAAGGTGTATACCGTTTCTGTTTGGCGGGTTAGCAGGTTATCAATAGTGACGGATTCGTCACCTATACCGGGTAAGGTGCCCCGCGCCCGACTGTCGTCGTTTATTTTACTGGCGTCGTTGTGGCCGAATTGGATGATGACGATGTCACCCGGCTTTACCTGATCAATCAGGCTTTGCCATGAGCCTTCGCTAATAAAGGTGCGACTGCTACGGCCACCGCGGGCGAGGTTGTGTACAGTGGCTTTTTGCGGGTCGATGTAGTCCCCGAGTAATGCGCCCCAGCCTTGTTGGTCGGGGGCGCTGTAGGTGGCTGCGGTGGAGTCGCCGGCAATAAATATTTGTATTTCCGCCGCGTGAACCGGGAGGGAAACCAGTAATAAGGCAAGGTACCAGCGAAGCAAACGGAAGCTGTTGGAAAAAACTCGAAATACCATAACTACACTCTCTTCAATTATTGTTCTTGTCTATCAACCCTGAGGTACTTTATTGCGATGGATATGTGCTGTGAGTTTTTAAAAAAACCGGCGCTCCTCTGTCCGTTTGGCATCCGAACAGGTATTCCAAAAACGCATAAACACATCCCTGTGGCTCCGACGAGTCATCCCTGACTCGACGGTTTTGGAATACCTGTTCGGATGCCAAACTCGCGCCATGCCGGAGGTGAGGTTTTCCCACTCGTCTGAAACCTGATAGAGATGCCTCTACTCACGTGCGTAATACATTTCTCTTTCCAAATTTCCGGGTAAAAACTCCATAACCAGACGCAAAACAAGGATTTTAATGACAGAAACGTAAAGATTTTCAATCACGTTTATATCATGCTTGAATCATAATGACTAGTTGTGATTGAATATGATCGACACAATGAAGATTCACTGGTAGGATCAACTCCACGACATGCCCGAACGAACCTTTCCCGCCACATTCACTGCGGGAGCGAGCAGGTCAGGCAGAACCAATCTTCTTTTTATAAACCAATAATATGTTGTGAGTATTCTATGGTTGCTACAGTACAAGGCATTCAGCGCTCCGAATTAACGCGCACAATCGAAAATCTGATCGATAATCTCGTCAACATCAAAGACACCAGTGGCGAATTTTTGCTGCGTCTGGATGATGGCCGCGTTATTGACACCAAAGGCTGGAATGACTGGGAATGGACTCACGGTATAGGCCTCTACGGTTTGCTGAAACTGTGGGACATTACCGGTGACGAAAAGCCGCTGCAGATTATGCAAGACTGGTTCAAGAACCGTTTTGAAGCAGGCACCCCGACCAAAAACGTGAATACCGTTTCTCCTTTCCTTACCCTCGCCTACCTGGCCGAACGTCTTGGCACACGGAGTTATTTGCCGTATCTGGATGTGTGGGCAGAGTGGGTGATGAACGAAATGCCGCGCACCGAAGAAGGCGGCTTGCAACATATTGTTTTCAACTCGGTGAATTACCAGCAAATCTGGGATGACACCCTGATGATGTGCGTGTTGCCCTTGGCCAAGATCGGCCTGTTACTGGATCGCCCGGCTTATGTTGAAGAAGCCAAGCGCCAGTTTATGTTGCACATTAAATATCTGGCGGATCGTAAAACCGGTTTGTGGTTCCATGGCTGGACGTTCGATGGCCGTCATAACTTTGCCGATGCCTTGTGGGCTCGCGGTAATTGCTGGGTGACGATTGCGATTCCGGAATTTATTGAGTTGCTGGACTTGCCGCCGGAAGATGGTTTGCGCCTGTTCCTGATTGAAACCCTGGAAGCCCAGGTAAAAGCGCTGGAGCAGTATCAGGATGAAGGGGGCTTGTGGCATACCTTGATCAACGATACATCTTCTTATCTGGAGGCCTCGGCAGCAGCCGGTTTTGCTTACGGTATTTTGAAAGCCGTGCGCAAAGGTTATCTGGATGCGAAGTATGAGCCGATGGCCACCAAAGCGATTAAAGCCGTGCTGGCAAATATCAGTGCCGATGGCGAGCTGCAACAGGTTTCGTTTGGTACGCCGGTATTTGATGATCTGCAAGGCTACCGTGATATTCCCTTAACCTCCATGCCTTACGGACAGTCCATGGCGATCCTTGCCCTGGTGGAATTTATGAACCGTTATATTTAACCCCTGTAGTCGTTTCAGCTTCCCTGTTGCTGCTGCGTGCAGCACAGGGCTTTTTTCAAACACCGAACAACGCGTAAGCACTGACTCATTAGAATAACCGGCCGGTGCAAACACATTTATCTTCAGAGGTTCTCTGGACGCCCGATAACAAGTTACAACAATAATGAGCATCAACCATGATAAAGCGCGAGATAAAACCCCGTAATTATGTAGCCTATGGTCTTTGTGATGTATTAGGCGCTGGTTCCATGGCCGTGATCAGCGGTTGGCTAATTTTTTTCTACACCACCTTTTGTGGTTTGTCTGCCGTAGAGGCTGCTTCAATTTTCGCCATTGCGCGCATTCTCGATGCCGTGGCCAGCCCGCTTATTGGCCATATTTCCGACAACCTGGGCAAAACGCGCATTGGCCGCCGCTTTGGCCGTCGCCGTTTCTTTTTATTAGCCGCCATTCCTCTCTTGCCCAGCTTCGCTTTTATGTGGGTGAGCGGGCAGCATTATTGGTATTACCTGCTGACGTTCGTGTTTTTTGAATTGGTGTATGCCTCGGTACTGATCCCTTACGAAACGCTTGCCGCAGAAATGACCGATGACTACACCAAGAAAGCAAAATTTGCCGGTGCACGTATTCTGGTGGGTCAAATTTCTGCCATCTTCGCCGGCATTTTGCCTGCCTGGATTGTTAACTACGTGGGTGGTGATGAGAACGCAACGACCTTTTTAATCATGGGTGGTATTTTTGCGGTTACCTTTATGTGCGTGGTGGCCATCACCTACTTCTTTACCTGGGAGCGCGAACCGGTTGAAGAACCGGATGTACCGGATAAACCCAAAACCAGCGCGTTTGCGTCTCTGAAAATGGTATTTGTAAACCTCGGTTCCACTCTGCGTATTCGTGCTTTCCGTTTGCACCTGGGGATGTATCTCGGCGGTTATATCAGCCAGGATATTTTTAACGCGGCCTTTACTTATTTTATTGTGTTTGCACTGGGCGGCTCGGTTGCTATTGCGTCTTCGTTGATTGCCAATACCTATATCGCACAATTAATCGCGGTCATGTTGGCCATCACCCTGGTAATTCGCATTGGCCCGGCATTTACCTACCGCATCGCCGTTATTTTTTATCTGCTGGGTATCTCCGCCCTGCTCACGCTTTTCCTGATGTTCTCTGAACTGCCATCCATGTATTGGTTGCTTGGCGCGGTAGTACTGGCGGGGCTGGGTCGTGGTGCGCTGAATTACATTCCCTGGAATGTGTACAACTATATTCCCGATGTCGATCAAATTGTAACCGCCAAGCGCCGCGAAGGCAGCTTCGCCGGGGTGATGACATTTATACGTAAAGCCGCGCAAGCCGTTGCCGTTATGGCGGTCGGCATTGTGTTGGAATGGGGCGGTTTTACCTCCGGCAGCACAACGCAATCCACCGAAGCCATTAATACGATTGTGTTCGCCATGGTAGTCGGCCCGCTTATTTTGCTGCTGTTCGGTTTTTGGGTAGCGGGAAAATTCAAACTGAACAAAGACACGCACGAATTGTTAATGCAGGAAATTGCTCACCTGAAAACCGGTGCCACCGAACCTTCCAGCGAGCATAGCCGTAAAGTGGTTGAAGACCTTTCCGGCTGGCCTTATGAAAAGCTTTGGGGGAAAAATTCTGTCGGGAAATAAACACTCCGGTGTTTAAAAAAAAGCAGTCCGTTTGCCGCTACCGTCGTTAGATCGTAGCGGCTTTTTTTAAATTATTGTTTGACGTTAATCAAATAAAATTTTTACGTCCACTTATGAATGAAATGCATAAGAATATGATTGAATATGCTTGGCCATGAAAAAAATAGTTCATTAGTATTCGCCTCTCTCACAAAACCAATCACCTTGAGGCGATAAATGTTGTACGTCCCCAATCATAATTTACGAAATTTGTTTCTCCCTTTTTCCCGCAAAACTCTGGCTCAAATAACATCTGTTGTTATTGCAACAGCATCGGTAACTCTGGCGAGTACTGCCTACGCACAGCAAGCCGCCAGTTCATCCAGCGCAAGCAATGCCGTAGTACTGCACGGCGATAACCTTGAAGAAGTGGTGGTATCCGGTATTCGCTTCAGCCAGCGCAGCGCGCTGGATCGTAAAAAAGAAGCCGGCACGATTACCGACTCCCTAGTGGCCGAAGATATAGGTGCGTTTCCGGATAAAAATATTGCTGAAGCATTACAACGTATTCCGGGCATTCAATTGGAACGCGATAACGGCGAAGGCTCATCGGTCAGTATTCGTGGCGTTGATCCGGATTTGTTGCGCGTGGAAGTAAACAACGTCGGTGCGCTGGGCATGGGCGGCAGCCGTGGCGTTGACTTTCGGGATATGGCTTCCGAGTTGGTGAAATCGCTGGACGTGATTAAAGGCTCTGAAGCACGGCTTACCGAAGGCGGTATTGGTGGCACCATTCAGGTGAACACACGCAAGCCTAACGAATTTGATGATCATTTTCTGTCGGTGTCGGCAGAAGGTCAGTACAACGATGTGCTGGGCGAGGTAATGCCGAAATTCAATTTTACCGGTGTACGAAAAATCAACGATGACCTGGGTGTATTGATCAACATAACCGGCTCGGATAAAAGCACCGTTATTCACTCACTGCAAAACTCTGATTGGGTGCGTGTAGAGGATTACGATAAATCTCCGGATAAAACCACCGTCAATGTGGACTATGCCGATATTCTCAACAAAGCCGATTGCGCCTCAAGTGGCAACACCGCGCTCTGTGAAGCCCAGTGGTATGACTATTCACCGCGCATCCCCCGCTACGCGATTCGTGAGCGCGAAGAGAAGCGTCTGAGCGCCAATGCCATGGTGCAATATCAGGTGAATGACAACCTTTCCACGCACCTGGGTTACACCTGGAATAATCGTGACAAGCGTGCGCTGGATTTAAACCTGCAAATTGCCACCCAATCCAAAGCGCGTATTGACGCTGCCACTGCCGTTGTTGATGAAAATCATAACGTAATTGATTTTTCCACTCGCGCCGGTTCGGTTTCCAACCGCTCGCTGGATTTTAATTGGGACCAAACCACGTCCCAGTTTGAAACCGGCTTTGAATTTAATACCGAATCACTCAACGTTACCGGCTTGCTTGCGCGCTCTACCACCGATCAGGATATTGATGCACGCGATGCAACGATTTCTGCAGACAACGTGCAGGGCATTCGCGTAACCCAGCACAAAGGCGGCTTGCCAGTAGTGGATTTCAGCAATGCCAACTTCCGGCTTACCAATACCTATGAAGCCTTTGATCCCTATGACCCCACCAGCTACAAATCACGCGTCAACTCGCTCTACACACCGAGCGTGGATGAAAGCGAAGAGTTGATGGCAAAGCTGGACGTTACCTACATTCCGGATTCCACTATTTTCAGCGCCTTCCGCTTTGGTGCACAGCGCACTGAACAGTCTTTTGCCAATGCGTCTTTCCGCCATGAAATTATTCGTGATGTGGGTGGCACTTATGCGGGCAGCGTGTGGACACTGGAAGACCACGTAAACCTGATCAATGGCAACCTGAAAACCTCACCGGCTTTTTTCAAAAGCTATAACCTGCCGGTAGACAGTATTCGCTACTACCCTGCGGTAGAACCTGCGGGCCTTGTTCGCGATTTACAAGCACTGTCCGGTGATTATTCTACCCGCGCCGATCTCACCAGCGAGCAAGGCAATTACGACATTGAAGTCAATGGCACCGCGTTTTACACCCAGGCCAATATTGAAACAACTTTGGGTGCCCTGCTCCTCACCGGGAATGTGGGTGTGCGTGTGGTAAAAACCGATACCGCTGCCAACGGTGATGTGCGTATTCGTGTACTGGTTGACCGGCTGGATGAAAATGGTAACCCGCTGATTAACGAAGAAACCGGTGGCTACGCCGGTGGTGTGCCATCCACCAATGACCCGGACATTTATAGCGGACGTAAAACCGTTAAATCCGATTACACCGATGTGCTGCCCAGCATCAACCTGACCCTGGGATTGATTCCGGAAAAACTGGAACTTTATGTGGGTGCCGCCAAAGTGATGGCTCGGCCAAGAATGGTCGATATCAATGTAAACGCAGATTGCACTATTTATAAAAACATTCAGGCGCAAATTGATCAGCAGGCGAATATCTGTGCCGGTGGCAACCCGGATCTGGACCCTTACCGCGCAACCCAGTTTGATATAGCGCTGCATTGGTACCCGGATGAAAACTCTATTGTTTCGGGCGCGTATTTTGCCAAAGATGTCACCAGCTGGATTATTGATCGCGACACCAACTTCGGTGTGGATTTCTTTGGGGACGGACGGGTGTGGGACGTTCGGCAAAAACTCAATGGCAGCGGTGTAAAAATTCAGGGTATCGAGTTACAGGCCTCGACCACCTTCACTCACCTGCCCGCCCCCTTTGATGGTTTGGGTGGCGCGGTGAATTACACCTACATGGAAGCCGATGATGTGGGGCTGTTCAATCAACTCACCGGCCAGGAACTGCCGTTTCCTTCACAATCCAAAAACAGTTACAACCTGACGGCGTTTTACGAAACCCATGATTGGAGTATTCGCGTAGCCTACAACTACCGCAGCCAATATCTGGCCGGTGCGGCGGGCCACTCGGGCAACCCGATTTTTGTGGATGATGCCGGCTATCTGGATGCGAAATTCAGTTACAACATTACACCGCAACTGAAATTTCACGCCGATGGTCGCAATTTAACCAGTGAAGTCAAAACCACCAATACCGGCGTGGGACGTATTTCCAGCTACGATTGGGCCGGACGTGAATACGCGATCGGTTTGACCTATAAAATGTAAATAGAAACACTCTTAACGCTATTTGGATTCCCTTCATTGTTCAAATAGCGTTAAGAGCCTCATATACCCTATCAGGGATTAGCGACAGCGCTGTCCCACGCTGCCTGCATACGCACGAATGCTTGCGGCGCATCCGCAGGGCCAGCCTCTTCCAGCAAAATCGGTACCTGATACTTACCAGCTTTAATCAAACGTCGAAACACCCCTTCCCAGTCCATTTCACCCAAGCCGGCCGGCAAGGCATCGGATTTTTTTAAACCGGTTTCACTATTAATCATTCGATAATCTTTAGCATGTACCGCGACAATGTGCTCACCAAATGCAGCGAAGCACTCGTCGAGAAAAATATCGATATCATCAATACCGGAGGTCGGCACCAGATTAACCGGATCAAAAATAATACCCAGTGCCGGTGATGCAAACTCCTCAATAATACATTTCACATGCTCTACAGAAGACAGCGCGTGGAATTCCGCTACGGCTTCTACACCGATAAAAATCTTATGCTTTTCAGCCGCCTTTACCAGGCGGCGCAGCGATTCTACAGCGGTGCGAAATCCAGTCTCGCGACCACCCGGCTGATTCAGATACGGAACCGGCGAACCGGTTTCGGTACCCACAATGCGACAGCCAAGAGCGGCGGCGGCGGCCAGGTGCGCTTCAAAACGCTGTAATGAAAATTCACGCTCGTTTAAATCGGGCGTCACCATATCGATGTAACAACCCAACACCGCAATAGACAAATGATTATCGTCAAATGCCTGGCGCACCTGTCGCAAACCCTCTTCTCCAAAATCAGCCGGCATTAAACGCTCGCCCGGCAGCGCTTTCGCCAACGCCAACTGCACACAGGCAGCCCCTGACGAAGCAATGGCGGGCGCCAATGTTTCAGCAGAACGGGTTCCAAAATCATGGGCGCGCAGGCCAAATAAAGGTTTCATAAGACTTACCAATCCTGATAGAGATTTTTGATAAAAATGGCTCACACACAAGAACCGGATGCAGCCTTTGGCAGCGGCTTGCTGTAAAAAACTCCGGCCACAAGCAAATGATCAATTATGAGCAAATATGATTGATTAAGTCCAACGAATTTACCTGAATATTTCATTCAACCCATGATAAATGTGACAAATACACCTCAAAAAATAATAAGGTGACATCTAATTTTTAAAAATAAAAGGAAATTTAAACGACAAAAAATAGAAATAATAATCATAAAAAAGCGGCATTTTTTATGATTTACGCAAATCGAAAATTTCCTCACAGCCTTTATTTGGCGCAGCCTGCGCGTTTTTAACCAGTAAATAACAGCGGATTTTTTGCACTCATCACGATAAATACTGAAAAAATACAAAATGAATGATTGTGACTAGCAGTGACTAAATATGATTGACGTTGCAAAATTATGATAATAGTATTCGCCTTGTCCTTACTAATAACTAATGCAATCTGCTTATCAGAGGCGATAAATGACTTACTTCAAATCATCCCACGCAGGAAGCGTGCACTGCACCTCCATTCCTTTTTCACGCAAGAAATTAGCGGTTGGTGTTGCATCCATTCTTATGGCTGCCGCCGGTTTAACTCTGATTCCCACTGCCTCGACCTTCGCACAGGAAACAACCACTTCCAGCAATGCGCAAAACGGCGAAGGCGTTGAAGAAATTATTGTTTCCGGTATTCGTTTCAGTCAGCGCAGCGCGCTGGACAGAAAAAAAGAATCGGTAACCATGAGTGACTCATTGGTTGCAGAAGATATCGGCGAATTCCCGGATAAAAATATTGCAGAAGCGCTATCGCGTATTCCGGGTGTGCAAATATCCCGAGCGGGAGATGGTGGAGAAGGCTCCCTTGTCAGCGTACGTGGTGTATCTCCCGACCTGCTGCGTGTAGAAGTTAACAGTGTAGGTGCGATGGGTAATGCAGGTAGCAGAGAGATCGACTTCCGATCCATGGCATCCGAGCTGGTCAAATCACTTGATGTAATTAAAGGTTCTGAAGCACGCCTGACTGAAGGTGGGATTGGTGGCACCATTCAGGTTAACACCCGCAAACCCAACGAGTTTGACGATCACTATTTCTCGGTATCCGCTGAAGGGCAATATAATGACCTGATCGGTGATGTAATGCCGAAGTTTAATATCACCGGCGTAAGAAAAATTAATGATCGCCTGGGTGTGTTGCTAAATGTCACTGCATCAGACAAAACCACAATGATGCATGCGGTTCGTAATACAGAGTGGCAACGCTTTGACGATTACGATAACGACCCACAAAAAACCACCATCAGTCAGAATCCAAAATTTTCCAATATTGCTAATAAATCCGACTGTGCTTCAAGCTTCTCTGTAGCAGCAGATCGGAATGAATGCACGAGACAATGGTCAGAGTTTTCTCCCTATTTGCCCCGCTATGCTATATGGGAGCGATCAGAAAAACGTTTGAGTGCTAATGCCATGGTGCAATTTGCCGTTACTGATGATTTGTCAGTGCACGCAGGTTATACCTTTAACGAACGAGATAAAGATGCTCATGATATTAACCTGCAGTTTGAAACCGAGTCAGCCGCCAGGGTCAACCCTGAAAGTGTAGTTGTGGATGACCGAAAAAATGTCGTTTCTTTCAGAAGCAGCCCGGGTGCTCGGGTAGGTAACCGAGTTATCCAGCAGGAATGGATGCAAAAGAATGACATGTTTGAAACCGGCTTCGAATTGAAACGCGATAACATTCAGCTGATAGGTCTACTTGCTCGATCTACAGCAGACCAGGATTATGACCAACGAGGCACTACAGCATGGGCCAGCGGTGTAACTGATATACAATTTACGCTTGATGGCAGCGGGTTGCCACATATAGATTTAAGTAATGCCTACATTCACAATGTCAGTGACCCTACGGATAAATCCAATAAATTTGATATCAACAGTCCGGCTAGTTACACAGGTGGCTCCTCCTTCAATTATCGACCATCAAGAGATGAAACCCAAGAAGATATGGGGAAATTGGATTTTGTGTTTACACCTGAATCCGGCTTCTTCACTAAATTCCAGACTGGTTACCAATACACCAAACAAATGTTCGCCAATTGGAATTGGCGTTACGACATCAATCGAAATGTCGGCGGAGGCGAAGGTTACACGTGGACAATGGATGATCAGATCGCTCTACTTCAGGGAAATACAACTAAAACACCGAAATTTTTCAACAACTACAGCCTTGATGTTCCTACATTAAATTCCTGGCAAGCAGTTAACAATCCCTCTTTCCTTGCTGACCTGAGAGCTGTTAGCGCAGATAACACCACGCGTGCTGACCTGAATGTGCAATCCGGCAACTTCGACGTGGATTTAAGCTCTAACGCATTTTATATACAGGGTAACTTCGAAACCAGCCTCTTTGGCTTGCCATTAAAAGGCAATACAGGTGTCCGCTATGTGCGCACCGAGAGTGATGCCAATGGAGATGTACGTATCCGGGTAATGGTTAATGAACTGGATGAAAATGGAAACCCCATGATCAATCCTAATACAGGTGGTTTTACTGCGCCTATTGAAGCACAAAATCACGCAGAGCAATATACCGGGAGAGACACTCTTAAAAATGATTATGACGATGTACTGCCAAGCCTGAACTTGACATTAGGTCTGATCCCAGATGAGTTGGAGTTGTTTTTCGGTATCGCAAAAGTCATGGCGCAACCCCGAATTCTTGATATCAACATCAACGCCAACTGCACTATCTACCGCGATCAGCAAAGCATTATCGATGGAACAGCAAACGTTTGTACGGCGGGTAATCCGTATCTCGACCCCTTCCGTGCCAAGCAAATGGATATAGCGTTAACCTGGTATCCAAATGAAGATTCTGTGCTCTCTGCAGCATGGTTTACCAAAGATATTACCAGTTGGCCATTAGATCCTGATACACAGTTCAATACAGATTTCTTTGGAGATAATCGTCAATGGGATGTTCGACAAAAAGTTAACGGTGGGGGCGCAAAAACACAGGGCATCGAGTTACAAGCAAGCACTATTTTCACTATGCTTCCTGCACCATTTGATGGTTTTGGTAGCAGCGTCAATTATACATGGATGGATTCCAAAGACGTTGGCCTGTTTGACCAATTGACAGGGGCAGAACTTCCCTTCCCGGGACAATCTGAAAACAGTTATAACATCACTGTCTTCTATGAAACGGATAGATGGAGTGCTCGTGTGGCCTACAACTATCGTGACAGTTTTCTGCAAAGTGCAGCTGATAGATCAGGTAACCCGTTGTATGTAGATGACGCAGGCTATCTGGATGCGAAATTCAACTATAGCGTTAATGACAATCTGAAAGTTTACATTGATGGAAAAAACTTAACTGGAGAAGTTCGTTCAACCAATTCAGGCCCTGGCCGGATGTCAAGCTATGACTGGACTGGTCGCGAATATGCGATCGGATTAAGCTACAGAATGTAATTATTGTCTGGAGTAGGATCTGCCTGACATATTTCTAATCAGGCCTTCAACAATCCCCGGCAATTCGTCGGGGATTTTTTATTTCATTGTTGTTGTCGTCAATCTGTTGGAAGTAACACTGTTATGTAAAAACTAACCTCAACTGTTCAGGGAGTATAATTGATAATGAAAACTACCTATGAAGTTCATCGATCGACCTCGAAAGCGATACCGCAATCAGCATGGAAAGCCCGTTGGTTGGGCGTTGCGCTGATTCCCTTATTAACCTGTGCTGCCCTTCCCTCTTTTGCAGCAAAAAGCAACCAGCCAGGTTACTGCAAAACCATCAACGATCGCTCTGGCAATGCATTGCCACCGGGATTACAAAAACTTCAACAGAACTGCGTATCCGGCAAGCGGGTTGAAGATCTGGATCGCGGGCTGGTGGTCATTCCTGTAAATAAAGGCAATGCAATCAGCTGGCGTTTGTTGCAAAAAGACGATACCAGTAAAGGCTTTCACATTTATCGCAATGGTAAAAAAATAACGCCACAGGCAATAAAATCCTCCACGTTCTTTACCGATAGTGATGGCAAAGCCTGGGATACTTATCAGGTAATGGCCGTGGGTGAAAAACTGATTCCTGATGCAACCAACCGCACCGCAAAAGCCTGGTCGCAACCTTATCTCTCCATTCCCCTGAATAAACCCGCTGGCGATTCTATTTTGGGAGTGCCCTATACCTACAGCGCCAATGACGCAACGGTGGCGGACCTTGATGGTGATGGGCAGTACGAAATTATTGTCAAATGGGACCCGAGCAACGCTAAAGATAATTCGCAAAGTGGCCACACCGGCAACGTTTACATAGATGCTTATACGCTGGAAGGTCAGCAACTCTGGCGAATTGATCTGGGTAAAAATATCCGTGCCGGTGCGCACTACACGCAATTTATAGCCTACGACTTTGATGGTGATGGCCGTGCAGAAATTGCTATTAAAACCGCAGATGGCACTGTCGATGGACGAGGTAATATTATCGGTAACGCTCAGGCGGATCACCGCAATTCTGCCGGCTATGTTCTCAACGGCCCGGAATACCTCACCATGTTTGACGGGCTTTCCGGCGAAGCACTGGACACCATCGACTATATTCCGCCACGCGGTAATGTGGGAAGCTGGGGCGATACCTACGGCAACCGCGTTGATCGCTTCCTCGCTGGTGTAGCCTATTTTGATGGAGAAAGCCCCAGCCTGTTTATGGCGCGAGGCTATTACACCCGTGCGGTTGTGGCAGCTTACGATTGGGTTAACGGGCAATTCAGCCAGCGCTGGGTATTTGATACCAACAACGGCAATGGTGATGAAATTGTTTTTGGCCAGGGCGCACACAGTGTCAGCGTGGCCGATGTAGACGGCGATGGTCGCGACGAAATTATTTACGGCGCGGCAGTGATTGATGATAACGGCCATGCGCTTTACAGCACCGGCCTTGGTCATGGTGACGCACTGCATGTCAGCGACATCGACCCGCAGCGTCCCGGGCTTGAAGTGTATATGGTGCATGAATCTGCAGCCAGCTACACACAGGACGGCATTGAATACGGGGTGGAGTTGCACGATGCCGCCACCGGCGAAATTCTCTGGAGTCGCCCCAGTAACGGTGCTGATGTTGGCAGGGGTTTAAGTGCTGATATCGACCCGCGTTTTCCCGGCAATGAAAACTGGGCAACCCGCGGTGGCCTTGTAGCTGCGAATGGCGAAGTCATTTCTGAAAACCGCCCGTCACAAACCAATTTTGCGATCTGGTGGGATGGCGATTTGCTGCGGGAATTACTGGACGGAACCACTATTTTTAAGTGGGATTATCAGAATGAACAATCGGTGCCGATTCTGGAAGGCGCTTTATTCAATGCGGTTTCCAACAACGGCACCAAAGCAACCCCCTCCTTGTCGGCAGATATTTTTGGCGACTGGCGAGAAGAAGTGGTCTGGGCCAATGCAGACAGCACTGAGTTGATGATTTTTTCTACCACCATTCCCACCAACTATGCCATCCCGACTTTGATGCAAAATCCGCAATATCGCGTTGCTATCGCCTGGCAAAACGTGGGTTACAACCAGCCACCCCATCCGGATTTCAACCTGGGCGCAAGCGCTAATAATATTCCGGATTACGGAGTTTATACGCCGGCAAGCGAACCCTGGATAAAAGCAATAGCGCGGGGTGATCACGAAAAAATTACCGTGCAATTGCATGTTCACCAGACCGCATTCAAATCTGCAAAAATTTTTCGCAGCACCGTGAATGATTCAGCCAGCAAAACGCTCGTTGCTACTTTGCAACCCGGTCAGCATCAATGGGTGGACACTAATGTAGTAGTTGATGTGGATTATTTCTATTGGGTGGAAATCAAGCCACTGCGGGGCAATGTAAATTTTGATAACAGCCCATCCAAAACGAAACTGACGGTAAGCAACATTCCCCAACTGAACGTCAACATTCTCAATAATCGCGTACCGGTGGAGCTGGCTTGGCGTGCAGCAAATATGGATATTCGCAGCATTACGATTTATCGCCAACAAGTTGCCGATGCGAATACACCGGCGGACTTCGCAGCCAGCCAGGTTATTGCTGCGCCAGCTGTCAACAGCCTGACCTGGCAGGATGCGACTGCAACTGCCGGAGAGAAATATTATTACTGGGTAGCCATTGATAATGCCGTTATCAATGATGTGGTAATTTCAGAACCGGCTTACATAGCAACCGTACTCCAACCGCAAACGCATCTGGTCAGTTCACGGGTGCCGGAAGGTATTCATTTGAGCTGGAAACTGGAAGATTTTGCGCAACCTATTCGGGTGGTAGAGGTTTACCGCAATACTCGCAACCAGGCGAACGGCAGAACCCGCGTTCTTGCCAGCGCGCCCGAAGAAGGCGAACTGACTGATAGCAACGACCTCGAACCCGGAACCACCTACTGGTATATGTTCAAGTTAACGATGCAGGATGGCAGTATCGTAAATACGGATCCGGAGGCAAGTATTACCTATTGATGTTAAAAAGAAACCGACCTGGAATCAGGTCGGTACTGAATGCTGACAAATTTCAGGTCAGCACAATATGAGTTTGGCGTTAGGCTGTATGTTCCAAAACCGTCGAGTCAGGGACGACTCGAAGGAGCTACAGGGATGTATTTATGCGTTTTTGGAGCATACAGCCTAATGACAAACGGGCAGAATGGCACGGATTTTTATCTTCAAAAAAACCGTATTATCCGATTGAAGCCAGCCTGAACCCAGGCCGGCTTTTTCCAAGACTTACAACGCTTCCGGCACCAACGCCAAATTTTGAATCGCCGCCAACCCCCACTGCGCCGCATCATTGGTAGATACCCACGCAGCTTCATCAATCGGGTTTAATACATCCGGCCCTTTGATTTCATCGAACGCGATCTTACGATTGCCGCCCCACTCCCTGGAAAATTCTGTCCAGGCACGTTTGGCCAATGCGTTATCGCCCTCTTGTTGCGCCACATAAGCCGTGAGGCGTGAGTGGGCAACAACGAGATTGTTATTGAATTCCGCACCCAGCTCTGCACGTTGTTCTTCGCGGCTGGCATTGTAGAGTCGACCATAACGCAACCAGGCGGCTTTGAATTCAGGCACATCCAGTAACTGGTTCAGCTCGGTACAGACTTCGATTAAACCGAACACGGAACTGAGATGGGAAATGGAAGGCTTTTCTACCGGGAACGGATGCAGGGTTTTGGTATCCGCATCGTAGCCAAAACCACCGGCAAAAAATCCGAGCGGATGCTCGCCGATGACACGCATGGATTTTTCCAGGTAGTGTTTGTATTCATCACTACCGGTGCGCTCCCAGGCTGTCAGCCAGTTGGCGGCTGCCGAGCCCCAATCTGTACCCACGCCAATTTTTGCTTTGCCGGGTATCGGGCTGGGCGCGGCCACTTTGCGGGTTGCATCCAGCGTTGCCAATGCTCTGTCGGCATGAATCACTTCATTCAATACATCGCCAGTGCGTTCATCAGCGGTAATGTAGTAATGGAAGCGACGGTAAGCAGCGGTGCTGATGCGCAGTTGTTTGGCACTGCACCCCCAATGCTGCACATTGTGCCGTGTACCCAAACCTTTAAAGCGACCGGCGTGGTACATGTCCACATCGCGATTGTGGCGGGTCATATTTTCGGCAAGGCGGAAGGTATTGGCATCACCGGTGCGCAAAAAGGAATACCACAACCACAAGTCCGGCGATAACTCCGAGTTATCCCAGGCGTAGCCACCAATGTCATAGCGCCATACATGACGATCTTCGTCGTAGGCGTGCATCACATCGCCGTAATTCCAGAAGCCGTACCAGTGACGTTGATCCACCTGGCGGTGATAGAACTCGATTTGCCAATCCAGACGTTCTTCAATCGCGCGTTTTTCCGGTGAGGTGCGATCCGGCAAGCTCCATAAACCACCAAACACGCCCGCTGCCAGATAATCTGCCGGTGCGGCAATAATCCGCGGCGGTGTGGCAATGGTGTCTGCCATGGCAATGGTTTGCTCGCGGGAAGGTGTTGCGGCCAACACAAACAAACTCATATTGGTGGTGCGAGCAACACCGTAGGCGCTGCCAAAACCCGGTTCGTAATCTTCGTAAGTAATATTCAGTGCGTCGAGTTGCTGTTCGTAGGTTTCCTGCCCCAGTCCATCGTGATAAAAGCGCACGTCCATGGCTTCGGCTTCCGGCGACCAGAACCACAGCGTTGCCTGAGCCACATCGGCACCGGCGTTACGGATATCAATTTGCACCGGATGCAATTGCCAGAAATCACGCATACCAAAAAGAATACCGCCCGATACTCCGCCAAGAAACGCAACACCATTCGAGCGCCGCCCCTGGTCAGCATCAATCCAGGCATGGCCGGGTTTGGTACGCTTTTTAATACCAAAGCCATTCGCCGTCAGCTGCGATAAGGTGTAGTCATTCCACACTGGCACCCAATGCAAACGGCTGCTGACGCGTTCATCCCATTCTTTTAATGGCGGCGTGGCAATACCGGCCACTTGTGCATCGCGCACTGCTTTGCCGGGGTCGCGACGCAAACCGGTTATGCCCTGCGGCGACTCGCCCCACAAACCACCCTGCTCGCCCACAAAACGTACATGGCGGTTATAAAATTCATCGTGCTGAATAACATCAAACTGTAAACCAAGGCCTTTGATGAAATCCTGCTGATCATCACCGTCATAAATAAAGGTGTGGCTGATTTGTAAAGACTCACCGCCCGCATAAATATACAAACGCAAACTGAACGGCAACCATTCACGACCGCTGGTGGTGCGATGCTTTCCTTCCAGCTTCAATACCGCCCTGACCGGCCCTTCCTGCTCCACGGATATACGTTCAATACTGGATTCGAAAGATTCCACGCGCGCGGGTGATTCCGGTTCATTTACCGGCTTGTCCTGGCGCAAACCGACCAGGCGGGCATGCTGCGCAATGATTTTTTTATTGCGCTCCAGACGCTCAACAATGTGTTTACCTTGTTTATTCACCACACAGGTAAAGATGCCGTTATCAACAGAAATGGCCGTAGCGGTTTGGCGAACTTTAACCGGCGCGCGAGGTGCAGGGCCATTGCCTTTTTCGAGTTTGAATTGTTCGCCCAGTGCAATATTGGCGGGCACCGCATGCCCGGTCCATTTAATACTGCCATCCGGCCAGTAAGCGGTTGGCCAGGTTTGTACCGGCACTCGTTCACCACTGCTATTTAATAACCGCAGGCTCTGCCCCGCCTTCAACTGCCCTGTCGGCCAGGGATGCCCCCAGGTGTGGCCGGTCTTAGCCGCAGGTTCGTGGCCGTCCAGCCAACTCAATTGGCCGGGCTGGCGCGCTACTGCCGTGGTGTGGCCAGCCGATGCCAGCGCAGGAAAACTTTGTCCGGAAGCCGACATAGCGGCAGGAATGGATGCGGCCAGGGCCGTTTTGATCAAAAAGTCACGTCGATTCATAAGAGCTCTCTTATTGTTGCCCGAAATGAACGGTTCAGGATGCCGACAAACCGCTGTGAACGGGCAAACTTATCACAGAATTCACCCTGCATGACCAAATATGAGTAAAAATGATTAAATTTGAACATTGTGGCTTATTGCACAACCCTGCCGGATCTTAAGCGTCAACCAGGGTTGCATTGGTGAAAGAGGCGGTAAGTTTGGTAATATTGCCCCCATTACCCACACAGGACATTCTCATGCTTATCGAAGCCCCTATCTCCCTCGGCGAATTGATTGACAAGATCACCATTCTGGAAATCAAATCTGACAATATTTCCGATGCAGAAAAGTTGAAAAACGTTCGCCACGAACTGAACGTGCTCAATGCAAAAGTAGAAACCCTGCTCGACGCCGAAGGTAAAACCCGCCTGGCGCCACTGAAACAAACCCTGAAGTCTATCAACCAGGAATTGTGGGTGATTGAAGACGATATTCGCGATTGCGAATTTGCCAAAGATTTTGGCCCCAAATTTATTGAATTGGCACGCGCTGTTTACGTCACCAACGACAAACGCGCTACCACCAAAAAAGACATCAACCTGGCGTTTGGCTCGGAGTTGATCGAAGAAAAATCCTACAAGGATTACCAGTAATTCTGTTGTAACAGCTACCCGCCCGATTATTCACGATCGGGCATGTTGATTTTCTGCACATGCGGCCCGGTATTTGATGAAAATTCTGTTGGTTAAAATGTCATCCATGGGTGATATTTTTCATACATTCCCTGCCATTACCGACTTACGCAAACACCGCCCGGATGTGATTATTGATTGGGTGGTGGAAGAAAGTTTTGCAGAAATTGCCGCCTGGCATCCGGCCATTCGCCGGGTTATTCCCATCCGTTTGCGGCAATGGGTAAAAAAGCGGGATAAAGCCGCCTGGCAGGAATTCAAAACCTGGCGCAAAGACGTGCGCGCAGAGCAATATGATTTGGTGGTGGATGCTCAAGGTTTGCTGAAAAGTGCCCTGGTGGCGCGTTGTGCAAATAGCAAAGTGCGCGCCGGTTACGACCGCAATTCCGCTCGCGAGCCCGTTTCAAATATCTTCTACAAACGCACCTTTGCCGTTAGCAAAGAACAGCACGCGGTTGAACGCAGTCGCCGTTTGCTGGCCAGCGTGTTTGATTATCAACCGGATGCGGCGATCAACTTTGGTATTAACCAGAATTTTGCCCACATCGCCAAAAACCCGGCCAAGCTGATTTTCATTATTGGCACCAGCTGGGTGACCAAACTCTGGGCCACTGCGCATTGGATTGAGTTGGCCAACACCGTAACCGCCGCCGGTTTTGCGGTAGAAATTATTTGGGGCAGTGACAGCGAACGCGCCATTGCTGACGAAATTATCAGCGCCTGTCCCGCTGCCACCCGTCCGGATGGTCGACTATCCATCACCACCATCGCCGGCATGCTGGTTGAAGCTGCCGGTGTTATTGGTCTGGATACCGGCTTTTCGCACCTTGCCGGCGCGCTGGAAACTCCGACGCTGGCACTTTATGGTGCCACCTCGCCCACCAAAGTGGGTTTGATTGGCGAGCACACCAGTAACGTGTTGATGCAACCGGTGCTGGATTGCATGCCCTGCCACAAGCGCAGCTGCCGTTTTCTGCCGGAAAACAGCACCGACACCCCGCCCTGTATGACCGGCATTGCCGCCACCCGCGTGTGGCAACTGCTGCAACAAAAGCTGGCACCGGTAGTGCCTGCCTGTTTGTAATTGCTGTCCAGGTATAATTTCTCTCCAGGTATAACTTCTACCCGGATGTAATTACTGTCTACCTGACATTCCTGTCTACCGCTATCTGCAACTTCTGATTTACTGACCGGCTACCGCCTGCAAGATTAGGCGCAGCCGGTCGGAATCTGTATAATTCCTGCCTTTCTTTATCAAGCGTTCAGGCATTGATTTTCTTTTATTTTTTTGCTGTTTGACGCGGCAACCTTTCAGGGTCCGACAACTCCATGGAAAAAACCTACCAGCCTCACTCCATCGAAAAACAGTGGTATCAAACCTGGGAAGAAAAGGGTTATTTCAAACCCTCTGGCGAGGGTGATCCCTACTGCATCGTGATTCCACCACCCAACGTTACCGGTAGCCTGCACATGGGCCACGGTTTCAACAACGCGGTGATGGACGCCTTGATTCGCTTCCAGCGCATGTCCGGAAAAGACACCCTGTGGCAAATGGGTACCGACCATGCCGGTATCGCTACCCAAATGGTGGTTGAGCGCCGTTTGGGCGCAGAAGGAGTAACCCGTCACGACCTGGGCCGCGACGCCTTCCTTAACAAAGTGTGGGAATGGAAAGCCGAATCCGGTGGCACCATCACTCGCCAGATTCGTCGCCTGGGTTCATCGGTGGATTGGAGCCGCGAGCGCTTTACCATGGACGAGGGTTTGTCTACCGCCGTACAGGAAGCCTTTGTTCGCCTGCACGAAGATGGTTTGATCTACCGCGGCAAGCGCCTGGTTAACTGGGATCCGAAACTGCACACCGCCATTTCCGATCTGGAAGTGGAAAATCACGATGAAAAAGGCTTCCTGTGGAATTTGCGCTACCCGCTGGCTGACGGTGCAACGACTGCCGACGGTAAAAATTACCTGGTCGTTGCTACTACACGTCCGGAAACCATGCTGGGCGACAGCGCCGTGGCGGTGCACCCGGAAGACGAACGCTACAAAGCCCTGATCGGAAAATTCATTGACCTGCCGCTGGTAGGCCGCCGCATTCCTATCGTGGCTGACGATTATGTCGATCGCGAATTCGGTACCGGCTGCGTAAAAATTACCCCGGCGCACGACTTTAACGACTACGAAGTCGGCAAGCGTCACAACCTGCCGTTGATCAACGTGCTCGACAAAAATGCTGCCATTCTTGCCGAAGCCCAGGTGTTCAATCTGGATGGCTCCGTCAATAGCGAGCTGGACCGCACGCTGCCAGCAGAGTACGCCAACCTTGATCGTTACGAAGCGCGTAAATTGATTGTTGCTGCTTTTGAAACGGGCGATCTGCTGGAAAAAATTGATGACCACGCCTTAAAAGTCCCACGCGGTGATCGCTCCGGTGTGGTGGTTGAACCCTGGTTGACCGACCAATGGTACGTCAGCACCAAGCCGCTGGCCGAACCGGCTATTGCCGCTGTTGAAGATGGCCGCATTCAGTTCGTGCCAAAGCAATATGAAAACATGTACTTCTCCTGGATGCGCGACATTCAGGACTGGTGCATCAGCCGTCAGCTGTGGTGGGGTCACCGCATTCCGGCCTGGTACGACAATGCCGGTAATGTTTACGTAGGCCGTAATGAAGCCGAAGTACGCGAGAAGCATCAACTGGGTAACGACGTATCGCTGCGCCAGGATGAAGACGTACTCGATACCTGGTTCTCGTCAGGGCTCTGGACCTTCTCAACCCTGGGCTGGCCGGAACAAAATGAATTTTTGAAAAAATTCCATCCGACCAATGTATTGGTAACCGGCTTCGATATTATTTTCTTCTGGGTTGCCCGGATGATTATGCTCACCATGCATTTGGTGAAAGATAACAACGGCAATGCCGCCATTCCGTTTGAAACTGTTTATGTACACGGTCTGGTGCGCGATGGTCAGGGACAGAAAATGTCCAAGTCCAAAGGCAACGTGCTCGACCCGCTGGATATTATCGACGGTATTGATTTGGAAACCCTGGTGCAAAAACGCACCTTCGGTTTGATGAACCCGAAAGACGCCGCAAAAATTGAAAAGCAAACCCGCAAGGAATTTCCGGAAGGCATTCAGGCTTACGGTACCGATGCCTTGCGTTTCACTTTCTGCTCGCTGGCATCTACCGGTCGCGATATCAAATTCGATATGGGTCGCGTTGAAGGCTATCGGAATTTCTGTAACAAAATCTGGAACGCAACCCGTTACGTATTAATGCAGTGCGAAGAGCAGGATTGCGGCCAGAACGGTTCTGCTTTCGAACTGTCGGTGGCCGACCGCTGGATTATCAGCAAGCTGCAACAAGCTGAGAAAACCGTTACCGAAGCGCTACTCACCTATCGGCTGGATCTTGCCGCGCAAGCTATTTACGAATTTGTGTGGAACGAATACTGCGACTGGTATCTGGAACTGTCCAAACCGGTACTGTGGGACAAAACGGCCAGCGAGGCACTCAAGGTCGGCACCCGCCGTACATTGATTCGCGTATTGGAAGCGATTCTGCGTCTGGCACATCCGCTGATGCCGTTTATTACCGAAGAAATCTGGCAGAAAATCAAACCGCTGGCCGGTGCTAGCGGCGATACTATTATGCTGGCGAAATACCCGGTAGCCGATGACAGCAAGATTGATCAGGACGCGTTGAACGATGTTGCCTGGCTGCAAGCGGTTATTCTTGGCGTGCGTAACATTCGCGGCGAGATGAATATTTCTCCAGCCAAAGATTTGACCGTACTGGTAAAAAATGGCGATGCCAACGATATTGTTCGTATTAACAACTATCAGCAATTCCTGAAAAAACTGGCATCACTGGAAAGCATCACCGTGCTGAATGCGGGCGATGAAGAACCTATGTCAGCCACCGCGCTGGTAGGCCAAATGGAAATTCTGATTCCGATGGCAGGCTTTATTGATAAAGACGCAGAAATCGCGCGCTTGACCAAAGAAGCCGGCAAACTGGAACAGAATATTCAGAAGCTGGAAGGTAAATTGTCCAACGCTGCTTTCGTCGATAAGGCGCCAGCCGACGTGGTAGAGAAAGAACGCGGCATCCTTACCGAAAATAAAGCATCACTGGAAAAACTGCGCGAGCAAATCCAGAAAATTCAGTCACTGTAAATTTCTTTAACGGGATTGTTCTTTAGACCCGGACACCTCTGCTCTTGAGGTGTTTTTATAAAAGTAATAACAGCCCGCTGTCTTGTCAGTTTTTGGCAACGCAGCGGGCTTTTTTTATTCAGCAACCCTTTGGTTTTGCCTTCAGGATTTACCGCCCAGCACGGTCAATAGAAAGACTCGCTTGCCACACTCCGCCAACGGCAAGATACCGCACAACGGATCCCCTTTAAGCGACTCCGCATTCCTCGATCAGACGCATTTACAACCTTTCTTCAATGCGCCCTACCCATCCAAGGTTGAAGCGCCACCTGAACGCCTGAATAACATTCAGCGCATTACCGAGACGCCTTATCAGAGCCGCTGATAGCCGCTTGCCCGCACATCCCTTCTCTGTGCCGCGACTACACTAAACGGGCTATGAGGCACCTTATAGCTCTGCGCTGTATTCGAAAAAGGAGCGCAATGAAAATAGCGGGCAGAAGAAAATGACAGGTAATAAAAAACCCCGAACAGTTTCCTGATCGGGGTTTTGTAATAATGGCGGTGAGGGAGGGAGTCGAACCCTCGATACCGTTTAAAGGGTATACTCCCTTAGCAGGGGAGCGCCTTCGGCCACTCGGCCACCTCACCTATGATTTGATTTAACAAATCACTGACTTTCTGATTGTACTGCCTTGGCAATAACGTCTCATCTCGTCAGGTGCGGCATAATACCATATTTCATAAAAAATCAAAGACTTGTAAGCAATTTATTAGTAAATTTTTTAGTGATACAGGTGTTGGGCAGAACAAAACAGGATAACAACAGAGACGAAAAAGGTACGGCTATTATTTTTGTTGGTTTTTTGTTCTCACTGCGCGGCGAATGATCGCCGCGAGCAGAACAGTCAATCAGTGACGGCTAATTAATCCTGGTCGTCCTGATTTTGCTTCTCACGTTGAATACGCTGATAAATCTCTTCGCGGTGTACTGCAATGTCTTTTGGTGCGTTAACACCAATACGTACCTGATTCCCCTTAACGCCTAATACGGTGACAGTTACTTCGTCACCAACCATCAAGGTTTCGCCAATACGACGGGTCAAAATTAACATCTCTAATCTCCTTAACTCATCCTGTAGAGCAGTTTTAAACCTGTATCATGCTGCTCAAAAATCAACCCCTATTCATGACCAGGGCACGGTAAACCCTTGCTATAAAGTATTGACTACTTTTCACGAAAGGGAAGAATCCCCCAAACATTTTTCGACGTGGTACACACTTATCTGCTGATATTGAAAACCCGGATGTGCTCCGGGTCATTCATTAGCCTTTTGTGTGACTCTCGGTCGGTTCAGCATCCAAGCCGAAGGCAGTGTGCAAGGTGCGCACTGCCAGTTCCAGAAAACGCTCTTCAATGATCACAGAGATTTTGATCTCGGATGTGGTGATCATTTGAATATTGATACCGTCAGCAGCCAGAGCGGTGAACATACGGGAAGCAACACCCGCGTGTGAACGCATGCCAACACCAACGATAGAAACTTTGGCAACTTTGTCGTCGCTACGGATTTCGCGAGCGCCCAGATCTTTACCAACGCTTTCGAGCACGCCAACGGCTTTCTTCATATCACCCTTGTTAACGGTGAAAGTCAGATCCGTGGTGTTGTCTGCCGATACGTTTTGAACAATAACGTCCACTTCGATATTGGCAGCGCCCACCGGAGCCAGAATTTTAGCGGCTACGCCGGGAGTATCCGGAATACCGGCAACAGTTACTTTAGCTTCATCGCGGTTAAACGCAATTCCGGAAACGATAGGTTGTTCCATGGTGTTATTTTCCTCATCGAGGGTGATCAGAGTGCCTTGGCCTTCTTTGAAGCTGGACAATACACGTAAAGGAACGTTGTATTTGCCTGCGAATTCAACCGAGCGAATTTGCAGTACCTTGGAGCCCAGACTGGCCATTTCCAGCATTTCTTCAAAGGTAATTTTGTCGAGGCGGCGAGCGCGCTCAACCACACGCGGATCGGTGGTATACACACCATCCACGTCGGTATAAATCTGACATTCGTCGGCTTTCAAGGCGGCAGCCAGCGCAACACCGGTGGTATCCGAGCCACCACGCCCCAGCGTAGTAATGTTGCCGTGCTCGTCTACACCCTGGAAACCGGCCACTACAACCACACGGCCAGCAGCCAGATCAGCACGCATGTTGGCGTCATCAATCGCCTGAATACGGGCTTTGGTGTGGGAGTTATCGGTAAGAATACGAACCTGACCACCGGTGTAGGAACGAGCATCAATACCGCGTTTTTTCAACGCCATACTCAGTAACGCAATGGTTACCTGCTCGCCGGTAGATACCAGCACGTCCATCTCACGCGGATCCGGAGTCTCCTGAATTTGTTGGGCCAAACCAATCAAACGGTTGGTTTCACCACTCATCGCAGACAATACCACCACCAGATCGTGCCCTTGGGCACGAAATGAGGCAACTCTATCGGCGACGCCTTCGATACGTTCAATAGAACCTACAGAGGTTCCACCGTACTTCTGCACAAATAAGCTCATTGCGGGCCTATCCCTCACTGATATTTGAATAAATGGCGCTATTTAACAACTGCGTCACAAAAAACGGCGGCTAATTAAACAACACTTTGAAGCAAAAGTTAACCGGAACCGGGGTTTGATTGCCGAAAACAGCTGTTCTTTCACGTTTATTACTTAATTACGCAAAATTACTGCCATTTCGGCGATAAACAGCTATTTGTAGCACAACCAAATCGCATTAAAACCAGGCCGATTAACTGCCCTGCTGCTCTACCCACGGCAATACAGACGCCAGCGCCTCGTCCAACAGATCAACGCGGGTGCCACCACCTTGCGCCATATCCGGACGGCCACCGCCCTTGCCTTCAAGCTGCTCGGCAACATGACGCATCAGGTCGCCCGCTTTGAAACGGCTGGTAATGTCCTGGGTAACACCGGCAACCAGCGAAACCTTGCCATCTTCTACCGCAGCCAGTAACACCACAGCAGAGCCCAGTTTGTTTTTGAACTGATCAACCGAATCGCGCAGTGATTTGGCATCGGCACCTTCAAGGTTGATGGCCAGCACACTGACATCACCGACTTTTTTCGCCTGGCTTAATACGTCACCACTACCGGCAGTTGCCAGACGGGTTTTCAGCGTCGCCAGGTCTTTTTCCAGTTTTTTGTTTTGCTGTACCAGTAATTCCAGTTTTTCCGGCAGATTCTCGCGCGTGGTTTTCAGGGCGCGAACAGCGTGATCCAGCAAATTGTCGAGGTTATCGAATAGACCCAGCGCTTTTTTGCCGGTAATCGCTTCAATACGGCGTACACCGGCCGCTACACCCGATTCCGACACGATGCGGAACAAACCGATATCACCGGTGCGGGAGGCGTGCGTACCGCCACACAGCTCAATGGAGAAGCCGTGGCCCATCGTCAACACGCGCACACGATCACCGTATTTTTCGCCAAACAAGGCCATGGCACCCTTCACCTTGGCTTCGTCCATGCTGCAATCTTCGGTAATGATCGGGCTGTTGGCCCGGATGTGATCATTCACCAGGCTTTCAATACTTTTCAGTTGCTCGGCAGTAATCGCTTCAAAATGGGAGAAGTCAAAACGCAGACGCTCTGAATCCACCAGAGAACCTTTCTGGGCAACGTGTTCGCCAAGGATTTTACGCAAGGCAGCGTGAAGTAAATGTGTAGCCGAGTGATTAAGAATGGTCGCCTGACGCAGACCACTATCAACATCAGCATTGACCACATCGCCGACACTCAGCGAGCCTTTCAGGCCGTGAACAATATGCAGGTGCACACCGTTTTGCTTGTGGCAGTCACGTACTTCAAAACGGCTGTAACCGGTCGTGAAATAACCGGTATCGCCCACCTGACCACCGGATTCGGCGTAGAAAGGGGAGCGATCCAGAACCACCACGCCCTCGTCACCTTCGTTGAGACGATCAACACCGGCACCGCCTTTAAGCAGCGCAATAATCTTTCCGGTTTCGGCGAGCGAGTTGTAACCGAGGAACTCGGTGGCCGAGAAATCCAGCCCGGCAGCGGTGTAATCCACCTTGAAGGCACCCGCAGCGCGCGCACGGTTGCGCTGCTCGTCCATGGCTTTTTCGTAACCTTCGTTATCAATGGTCAAATCGCGCTCGCGGGCGATGTCATTGGTCAAATCCAGCGGGAAACCATAGGTATCATGCAAGGTAAAAGCAACCTGACCGGGAATCACCTTGCCTTGCAGTTTCGCCAGCGCTTCTTCCAGCACCAGCATGCCTTTATCGAGGGTTTTCTCGAATTGCTCTTCTTCCTGCAGCAATACGCGCTCGATATGGGCACGGTTTTTTACCAGCTCCGGGTAGGCTTCACCCATCACTTCAGCGAGAGCTTTTACCAGCGTATGGAAGAACGGTTTTTTCTGGCCCAGCTGATTACCGTGGCGAATAGCACGACGAATGATACGGCGCAGTACATAACCGCGACCTTCATTGGATGGCGTCACGCCGTCACTGACCAGGAAGGCACAGGAGCGAATATGGTCGGCGATAACACGCAGGGATTTGTTTTCAGTGTCCTGGGTGCCGGTGGCTTCAGCAGCAGCGGCCAACAAATGCTGGAACAAATCAATTTCATAGTTGGAATGAACGTGCTGCATCACGGCAGAAATACGTTCCAGCCCCATACCGGTATCCACGGATGGCGCAGGGAGGTTGTGCAGTACACCGTCTGGCGTGCGGTTGAACTGCATGAACACGTTGTTCCAGATTTCGATATAACGGTCGCCGTCTTCTTCCGGCGAGCCAGGTGGGCCACCCCAGATATCGGCACCGTGATCGTAGAAAATTTCGGTGCAAGGGCCGCACGGACCTGTGTCACCCATCGCCCAGAAGTTATCCGACGCGTAAGGCGCGCCTTTGTTGTCACCGATACGAATAATGCGGTCGGCAGGCACACCCACTTCTTTTTGCCAGATGTCGTAGGCTTCATCGTCCGAGGCGTAAACCGTTACCCAGAGTTTTTCGCCAGGAATGTTCAACCAGTCTTTCGAGGTTAAAAACTCCCAGGCGTAAAGGATCGCATCGCGCTTGAAGTAATCGCCAAAGCTGAAGTTACCCAGCATTTCAAAGAATGTGTGGTGACGGGCGGTGTAACCCACGTTTTCCAAATCGTTATGCTTGCCACCGGCACGCACGCAACGCTGCGAACTGACCGCACGGGTGTAAGGGCGTTTATCAGCACCAAGGAAAACATCCTTGAACTGCACCATACCGGCGTTGGTAAATAACAAAGTCGGGTCATTGCCAGGAATCAGGGAGCTGCTGGGCACAATGGTGTGGCCTTTGCTCTCAAAAAACTTCAGGTAGGCGTCGCGTATTTCTGCGCTCTTCATAAAGGGTCCGTCACGGTTACCAAAACTAAAATCAGTGTTGCTGCTCTTTTTCAGCCAGCGTTATTTGTCGGGCTTCGCTTTCCAGCATCACCGGAATGCCATCGCGAACCGGGTAAGCCAGACCGCTGGCGTAACACACCAGCTCCTGTTGTGCTTCACGATACTCGAGGGGTGCGTGGCTGACAGGACATACAAGAATGCTGAGCAATTTTTTGTCGATCATGGCAGGTATTCCCTGATCCGAGGTCATATTGAAGGGGCGATATCTTACACTGAGCCGCCCATGCTGTCTCCTGGGCTGCCAACAGTCTTTACCCCCGGTTATTCACTGGCATCAGCGGTAGGTAAAGCACCACTGATGGAGCAATAGTTACTTGGCCGATTTGGGCATGGGGCCAACGACCAGAGAGGGATCGAGGCGCTGATCAAACCAGTTGATGCGCCAGTCCAGGTGTGGCCCGGTAGCACGACCGGTTGCTCCCACTTCTGCAATCACCTGCCCTTTGGTGATCTGATCGCCCTCTTTCACCAGAATTTTGCTGAGGTGAATAAAGGTGGAAGACAAACCATGACCGTGGTCAACAATCAGCGTACCGCCGGAGAAAAACATATCGGCATGCACCAGGGTTACCAACCCGGCGGTTGGTGCCAGCACTTTGGTACCGGTCGGTGCGGCAATGTCGATGCCGAAATGCGGGTTGCCTGGCTGGCCGTTATAAACCCGCTGACTGCCGTAAACGCCACTGATACGGCCCACTACCGGCCAGGCAAAATCCGAGGTAAACCAGGGCGTAGCCAGATCTTTTTTACGGGCGGCAGAAACCAGCTCCGCTTCGCGGCGGCTGCGCTCCACCTGCTCCGGTGACGGCGTTACCGTACTTTGCGGAACCCCGGTAATTTCCTGAATATTGTATTTGCGGGCAGCAACATTAAAGGTGTGCACTTTGCGCTCGCCGCCAGGTGCGACCACCGTCAGCTCTGCTTTCGACGGAAAATCGCGACCGACACCCACCACAAATTGGCCGCCTTTGGCGACCCGTACATCGCGGCCGAGAAATTCCACTTTGCTACCTGGTTCAACCTGGCCGCGAATGGTTGCACCCTGTTGCCATTGATCACGAATTTCCAATGCCTGCGCACCGCAAGCCAGCAAGGCCATGAATCCTGCTATCACGATTTTCATGTCATTATCTCCGGGGTGGTTTAACTACAAATTTTGCGCGCAAAAAAAACGGCAGCCAGGCTGCCGTTTTTTATCAACACAAAGTCGATAATCAGATTTTGTCACCAACGCGCAAAATCTTCAATGTGTTGGTACCGCCAAGCAGGTTGGTATCACCGCTGGACAGGATCACCAGATCGCCGTCTACCAGCACACCGTTTTGCTTGAGGATATCAATGGCACGCAGATAGTCTTCAGCGCCAGGAACGCTGGTGGTATCAAACGGAACCGGTTGAACACCGCGGTACAAAGCCACTTTGCTCTGGGTGCTGAAGTGACGGGAGAACGCAAAAATAGGCAATTGCGAACCCACACGGGACATCAGCAACGGCGTGCTGCCGGACTCGGTCAAAGCAATAATCGCTTTAACACCACCGAGGTGGTTTGCGGTGTACATCACTGCCAGAGCAATGGTTTCCGCAATCGAAGAGAACTTCTCATCCATCCGATAGCGACTGAAGCTCGCTGTCGGATGTTGTTCGGCACCCTTGATGATACGCACCATCGCTTCAACGGTTTGCACCGGGAAGCTACCGGCTGCAGTTTCTGCAGACAGCATAACGGCATCGGTACCATCCAGTACGGCGTTGGCCACATCAAACACCTCTGCACGAGTCGGCAGCGGGCTGTTGATCATGGATTCCATCATCTGGGTAGCGGTAATAACCACTTTGTTCAGGGCACGTGAGCGTTCGATAATACGCTTCTGTACACCGATCAATGCCGCATCACCGATTTCCACACCGAGGTCACCACGAGCAACCATGACAGCGTCACTGGCACGGATGATTTCGTCCAGCGTCTCGTCGTCAGCAACCGCTTCCGCACGCTCGATTTTGGAAACCAGACCGGCACGACCACCGGCCGCTTCCAGCAAAGCGCGCGCCTGGTTCATATCGGCAGCGCTACGCGGAAAAGATACCGCCAGGTAGTCTACGTCAATCTCGGCTGCGGTTTTGATGTCAGCCAGATCTTTTTCAGTCAACGCCGGTGCAGTGAGACCACCGCCCTGACGGTTGATGCCTTTGTTGTTGGACAGTGGGCCGGCAACACGGGTAATGGTGTTGATGCGAGTGCCTTCAATGCTTTCCACCTGAAGTACTACACGGCCGTCATCCAGCAACAGCATGTCACCGGTTTTACAATCGGTTGGCAGCTCTTTGTAGTCGATACCGACCTGTTGCTGATTACCGGCGTCACGCTCGAGAGATGCATCGAGAACAAATTTATCACCAATGTTGAGATAAATTTTCCCTTGGGCAAAACGTGCGATACGAATTTTTGGCCCTTGCAAATCACCCAGAACAGCAACAAACAAGCCGTGCTTTTTGGAGATTTCACGCACCATTTCGGCACGACGACGGTGATCTTCCGGTGAACCGTGAGAAAAGTTCAAACGAACGACGTTCACACCGGCAAGAATCAGATTCTCCAATACTTCATAGGATTCCGATGCCGGACCTAAAGTACTGACGATTTTGGTACGTCTTAACATGTTGTTATCCGTTCCCTTAATTATTTGGCTTCAATCAAAGCGATGGTGTTGTCCAGCATACGGTTGGAGAAGCCCCACTCGTTGTCATACCAGGACAGAACTTTTACCCACTTGCCGTACACTTTGGTCTGCAGTGAGTCGTAGTTGGAAGAGTGAGCGTTGTGGTTGAAGTCAACCGACACCAACGGCACGTCAACATAAGCCAGTACGCCCGGCATTTCCTGCTCGGCCGCTTTTTTCATGGCAGCGTTCACCGCTTCTACAGAAACGTCTTTTTCTACCAGTACGTTCAGGTCAACCAGAGATACGTTGATGGTAGGAACGCGAACAGAAATACCGTCCAGTTTGCCTTTCAATTCCGGCAATACCAGGCCTACTGCTTTGGCAGCACCGGTAGTGGTAGGAATCATGGACTGGGTAGCAGAACGCGCACGGTAGATGTCTTTGTGGAATACGTCAGACAGCACCTGGTCGTTGGTGTAAGCGTGAATGGTGGTCATGGAACCCTGAACGATACCGAAGTTGTCGTTCAATACTTTGGCAATCGGCGCCAGACAGTTGGTAGTACAGGAAGCGTTGGAGATAACAGTATCGCTCGCTTTCAGTACGGTGTCGTTTACACCGAATACTACGGTTGCATCCACGTCGGTACCCGGCGCAGAAATAATGACTTTTTTCGCACCGGCTTTAATGTGGGCAGACGCTTTTTCTTTTGAAGTGAAGATACCGGTACATTCGTACACAACATCAACCTTCAATTCGCCCCACGGCAGGTTTTCCGGATTGCGCTCCGCAGTGATGCGAATTTCATCACCGTTCACAATCATTTTGTCGCCATCAACAGAAACATCACCGGCAAACATACCGTGAGTAGAGTCGTATTTGGTCAGGTGGGCATTCAGCTGCGCATCACCCAAATCGTTAATACCAACGATCTGAATTTTTTCACGCTTGCCGGATTCGTATAAAGCGCGTAATACGTTGCGGCCAATACGTCCGTAACCGTTAATTGCTACTCTGATGGTCATTCTCATCTCCTGTAAAAAAAGGTTAGCCCGCCGGAGGCGGGCTTTAAAAACAAATTAATTAACGTGGCAAACTTGCAGCTTCACGAGCGAGCTTTTCAATCTCGTCCCACTTGCCTGCCTTCATCAATTCTTTCGGCGCCATCCAGGTTCCACCCACGCAGGCCACGTTGGGCAGTGCGAGGTAGCTGGGCGCTTTGGCCAAATCAATACCGCCAGTCGGGCAGAAAGTAATTTGTGGCAAGGGACCACCAATAGACTTCAGCATCGGAATACCACCAGCGGCTTCAGCCGGGAAAAATTTCTGGTGAGTAAAACCTTCTACCAGCAAACGCATCGCTTCGGTCGGTGTAGCGACACCCGGCAACAAAGGAATTGAAGAGGCTTTTGCCGCTTCAATCAGTGCCGGTGTGGTGCCCGGGCTTACCAGAAAGGTAGAACCGGCTTTAACCGCTTTTTCAAGATCCTGAGGCGTGATGATGGTGCCAGCGCCAATGACCGCATCGGCAGGCAGTGCTTCAACCATTGCGGTGATCGCATCCAGCGCACACGGCGTACGCAGGGTGATTTCCAATACTTTCAAACCACCGTTGTAGAGTGCGCGAGCCAGCGGCACAGCATCTTCAATTCTCTCTACGACCATTACGGGTATTACGGGTGCTACTTTGACAATTTCGTTAACGGCTAAACCCACTTTGTAACCCTCATTATCTTGTGAAAAATAAATCACGGAGCCCAATAAACAATCAGCGGAACCTGCTCCTGCTGAATAACAGCGCGAACCGGAACTGCAGCAACGTCGTTGCCCGCCTGGGCTTCACGGAAAACCTTCAACTTTTCTTCGCCCGTAATCAACAACATCAGATGACGGGACTGCAGCAAACCGTTGAGCGTTAATGTCATACGCTCTGTTGCCGTACCGGTCACTTCGCTTTGTTTGGCGATAATCGCGGCACAGAGTTTTTTTGATTCGGGATTCAACGCCGCTTCCAGACCATGCGCATGCGGAAAGAAAGAAGCGGTGTGGCCATCCGGCCCCATTCCCAAAATTGTGACATCAAACGGTTGCGCCAATTGCTGATAAGCACTTTCGCAATCGGCCAAACCTTCTGCAGCAGTTTCTGCAGAATTTTTCATACCGATCAGATTGGCACTGGCCGCTTTGTTTTGCAGCAAGGTGCGGGCGATAAACGCTTCATTGCTTTTATCGTGGTTGAAATCAACCCAGCGCTCGTCGACCAGTCCCACGTAAACAGAAGACCAGTCGATATCAACTTCGCTCAAACTTTTGTAAACCGGCTCTGGCGAACTGCCACCGGATAACAGAAAGGTTGCTTCACCGCGCTCTTCAATGGCTTGCTGCAAAGCAGTAAGACAATCTTCGCGCACTGCCGCGATCATTTCTTCACGGCTTTTGAATAATCTCTCAACGATCATCCGAATCACCTTCTGCGGCCAGCTCATCAACTACAAACCAGTTGCGGCCATCAGACTGAATCAGTTCATCAGCCGCTTGCGGGCCCCAGCCACCGGCACGGTAGAAGTGCGGGTTATTTTCAGGGCGCGCCCAGGCTTCAATAATCGGATCAACCCAGCCCCACGCCGCCGCTACTTCGGCACGGTGAATAAACAGGCTGGCATCGTTCTTGGCAGCATCCAGCATCAAACGCTTGTAAGCATCGCTCTGGAAGTCTTTGTAGGTATCAGCAAAGTTGAAATTCAGTACTACCGGACGCAGTTCGGTTTCCTGTTTTTCCAAATTGCGGGTAGTCATTACGATCTTGATGTTCTCTTCCGGCTGCAAACGGATAACCAGACGGTTGGGAACTGTTTTTCCGGCGGCTTCCGGATACACACGGTGAGCAACATCTTTGTATTGAATAACAATTTCAGCAAAACGCTGCTTCATACGCTTGCCGGTGCGCAGATAAAACGGCACGTTGGCCCAACGGGAATTGTCGATGTGCGCACGAATAGCAACGTAGGTTTCGGTCGAGCTGGTTGAGCCCAACTCTTCCTGGTAAGCAGGTACCGGCTTGCCATTGATTTCGCCGGCCGCAAACTGACCGCGAACGGTATTGATTTTCACGCTGTTGCCGGTCAACGGACGCAGGTTTTCCAATACTTTCAATTTTTCTGCACGAACACGATCAGCGGTCAGGCGGTTTGGAGATTCCATCGCCACCAGACACAATAATTGCAGAATATGGTTTTGCACCATATCGCGCATTGCACCGGCGTCATTATAGAAACTGGCACGACCTTCCAGACCCACGGTTTCGGCAATGGTAATTTGCACATGATCAATGGTCTTGGCATCCCACAGGTGCTCGAACATACCATTGGCAAAGCGCAGCGCCAGCAGGTTTTGTACCGTTTCCTTACCGAGGTAATGGTCAATACGGAAAATACAGCTTTCGTCAAAATATTCGGCAATCTGGCTGTTGATTTCTTCAGCACTGGCTGAGTCATAACCCAGCGGTTTTTCGACAACCACACGTGAGGTCGGCGTGATCAAACCGGTTTCGGACAAATGCTTACTGCATACGCTGAAAACAGAAGGCGGAGTAGAGAGATAGAAAACGCGCTGGGCATTGCCGCTGCCGTTCAGCAGAGCACCCATTTCGTCCCACTTCTCGTCTTTTTTGGCAATGTCGAGAAAGATCGGGAAAATATATTCTTCAAATGCTTGCCAGTCTGCATCGACAAATTCATCCGCACGCAAATGCTTTTGCGCGGCTTCACGAACCTTGTTTTTGTAGTCGCGAACAACATCGGTATTACGACAGGTTGGAATGATGCGAGTGCCTTTGGGCAATTCGCCATTGCGGTAGGCGCGGTAAAAAGCCGGTACCAATTTGCGCAATGCAAGATCACCGGCACCACCAAAAATTACAAAATCAAAAGCTTCGAGCATGAGGGGTTATCCTGTAGTCGCTATCCCGATCAATCTGTCTCACTGAGTATTCTATTACCTTGATGATGTCAGTCGGATGTACCCGGTCAATATTCGTGTATAAACACCGCACCGGGTTATCCCTCTTCATCAAAACCCGCCAGCGGCGGGTTCAGCGAAACCATTACCAATTAAAAACCGTTGCTCCTTCTTCAGCCTGGCCAACAGAGGCGCGGAACGGTGCGAACAGCTCGCGCCCCATACCTTGATGGCTGGCTGATAAATCTACAGCAGCGTGCTGGCGACCTTGCAGCTCTTCATCGCTGACCAGTAACACCAAACTGCCGTTTTCAGCATCCAATTCAATCATGTCACCGTCACGGATCAAACCGATCGGGCCATTATCCAGCGCTTCGGGTGTCAGGTGAATGGCCGCCGGCACCTTGCCGGATGCACCGGACATACGTCCGTCTGTTACCAGCGCCACCTTGAAGCCACGATCCTGGAGAACACCCAGAGACGGGGTCAATTTATGCAGCTCAGGCATACCACAGGCTTTTGGCCCCTGGAAGCGAACCACAGCGATCAAGTCCTTATCCAGCTCACCACGCTTGAAAGCTGCTTGCAGATCTTCCTGGGTTTCAAAAACCACCGCAGGTGCTTTTATTTTGCGATATTGCGGTTTTACCGCAGAAACCTTGATCACCGAACGACCCAGGTTGCCTTTCAATAATTTCATGCCACCTTCGGGGCTGAATGGTGCGTGCGCCGGGCGCAATACCGCGTCGTCCAGACTTTCAGCGGGGGCATCACGCCACACCAGCTCACCGTTATCCAGGAAAGGCTCTTTGGTGTAAGGCGTCAAACCGCCCTCGCCCATCACGGTTTTAACATCATCGTGCAGCAGGCCGACCTTGCGCAGTTCGCGCATAAGATAACCCATACCACCCACCGCCTGGAAACGGTTAATGTCGGCAAGACCATTAGGATAAATGCGACACATCAGCGGGATTATATCAGACAAGTCTGAAAGATCCTGCCAATTCAAATTTACGCCGGCAGCGCGGGCAATCGCCATAATATGGATGGCGTGGTTGGTAGAACCACCGGTTGCCATCAAACCGATGACGCCGTTGACAATCACTTTTTCATCAACGATATCGGCCAGCGAGGTGTAGTTACCGCCCGCGGTGGTAATTTTGGCCAGCTGCTTTACTGCTTCGCGCGTCAGCACTTCCCGCAACTGGGTTTCCGGGTTAACAAATGAGCTGCCCGGTAAATGCAGCCCCATGATTTCCATCAACATCTGGTTGCTGTTGGCGGTGCCGTAGAAAGTACAGGTACCGGCGCTGTGATAGGAAGCACTTTCTGCCGCCAGCAGCTCCTTGCGCCCTACTTTGCCTTCAGCAAACAACTGACGAACGCGAACTTTTTCAGCATTCGGCAAGCCCGGCGTCATCGGGCCAGCGGGAATAAAAATGGTGGGCAATTGACCGAATGACAGCGCACCAATCAACAAACCCGGAACAATTTTGTCACACACGCCGAGGCACATAACGCCGTCAAACATGTCATGCGACAGGGCGATTGCGGTAGACATGGCAATAACATCGCGGCTGAACAGCGACAGATCCATGCCGTCACGCCCTTGCGTAACACCGTCGCACATGGCCGGAACACCACCGGCAAACTGCGCGGTCATACCCGCTTCGTGGGCAGCCTGACGAATCGGCTCCATGTAAGTGCCGTAAGGCACATGCGCTGACAACATTTCGTTGTAAGCGGATACCACACCCAGATTAGGTGCATCACCTTCTGCCAAAGCTTCTTTGTCGGATGGGCCGCAGGCGGCAAAACCGTGTGCCAGGTTGCCACAAGCCAAACGCTTGCGCGCCGGGCCTTTGCTTTGCATCCGTGCGACTTTTTCCAGATAGGCCGCACGGGTTGCACGGCTTCTTTCGATAATCCGATCAGTAATTTCAACAAGTCTGGGGTCGGTCATTTGGATACCATTTCTCGTTTTTTGGGCTGCCACGGAACGCAGCGGCAGGTAGCGACCCCGAACGCTGCAATAAGAAGGAACAAAAAGCGGTCAATTACAGAGTTGCATCCCTTTTCTTCTCCGGGGACAACAACTGCTAAACCGGTTTCATGGCGCCTGCAAAACCCTTACAAACGGTTAATTTCTGCAAGCCAATATGCCAAACCGGTAACTGAACGCCAGATAGAACCTGTTTCTTGGCGATTTTTTGCTACCGGGCACTCGAAGATACATTGCCTTCGAATCGTCCCGGTGCTCTCTCACTCCCAACAGCCGAGATTACTGCTGTTTACTTCGTGCTTTTTTGTAAAAGTTTAACAGATTACGGGTTGAAGCATCATGGCCGGTACCGACCGCCGCTTCCGGCGCCAATTCGCGCTGGATACCGGTAGCCAATACTTTGCCCAGTTCAACACCCCACTGATCAAACGAATAGATTTCCCAGATAATGCCCTGAACAAAAATTTTGTGTTCATAGAGCGCAATCAGAGCACCCAGGGTACGGGCATCAACCTTTTGCAACAACAAGGTGTTGGTAGGACGGTTACCGCGATGAACTTTCTGCGGAATCAGTGCCGCGATACGCTCTTCAGACAAGCCTTTGGCGGTCAGTTCGGCGCGAACCTGCTGCTCGTCACTACCTTGCATCAACGCCTGGGTCTGGGCAAAGAAGTTGGCCATCAGTGCATCGTGGTGACCGGGAACATCAATGTTGCTCTCGACCGAACCAATAAAGTCTGCCGGAATAATATCGGTACCCTGGTGCAGCATTTGATAGAACGCATGCTGACCATTGATACCCACTTCACCCCAGATCAGGGGCACACTGCGGTAGTTCAGGCGCTCACCGGCCCAGTTGACCGATTTGCCGTTACTTTCCATCTCGGCCTGCTGCATGTAAGCCGGGAAACGGTGCAAGCACTGATCGTAAGGCAACAGCGCCTGAGCGGAATAACCGAGGAAGTTGCTGTTCCAGACACCCACCAGCGCCATCAACACCGGTGCATTTTGCTCCAGCGGGGCATTCTGGAAGTGTTGATCCATCTCATAGGCACCCTGCAACAGGGCTTCAAATTGCTCATAACCGAGAGACAACACAATCGGCAAGCCAATCGCAGACCACAGGGAAAAGCGACCGCCAACCCAATCCCACATGTCGAAGATATTTTCTTCAGCAATGCCGAATTCGGTTACCAGCTTGCGGTTGGTAGATACCGCAACAAAGTGTGCCGCAATAGCGCTGCGATCACCTGCCGCCTTGAGGAACCACTGCTCGGCAGTGCGGGCGTTGGTCATGGTTTCAAGGGTGGTGAAGGTTTTTGAGGAAATCACAAACAACGTGGTTTCCGGGTTCAATTTTTCCAGCACGTCAGCGATTTGTACGCCATCAACGTTGGAAACGTAATGCATGTTGAAACGCTTGTCGCTGTAAGCGGACAAAGCTTCGGTCACCATCAGCGGACCCAGGTTGGAACCGCCAATACCGATGCTGACGATGTCAGTAATTTGCTTGCCGGTAAAACCGACCCAACCACCGGAGCGCAGTTTTTCAGACAGCTTGCGCATCCGCTCCAGCTCGGCGGCTACGGCCGGGCGAGCATCTTCGCCGTCAATCACAATCGGCTTGTCCGAGCGATCGCGCAGGGCAACGTGCATGACAGCGCGGTCTTCGGTGTGGTTGATGTGCTCGGCGGCAAACATTTTGCTGCGCCAGCCTTCAACGTCAACTTCACGGGCCAATGCCAGCAAGGCGGCTTTGGTTTCGTCGGTAATCAGGTTCTTGGAGAAATCGAACAGCAGGTGCGGCAGTTCGATGGAGAATTTTTCAAAGCGGGAATCGTCTTCTTTAAAGAGATCCCTGATATGGCGGCTTTTCAGGGTTTCGGCGTGTTTGGCAAGATTTTGCCAGGATTTCAGATCGGTACGGTTAGCCATTGAGCACCCCGTAGTAATACGCAGAACAATAAGTCTTCATAGGTTGATTCCTGTCGTCTCAACTGCTTTGACAACATCACCGCCGAAGGATCTTCGCCCTGCTGTACGGTACTGTTGAACACATTGCACGAAAAAGTCATTTACATCGTTTGAAACGGCCTGATAGCTCAGGTTTGCGTGTCGAAAAATGACCAGTTCAGAGGTGCCGTCGGTTGCTGGAACGGCATATTTTTTTTGCGGCTCAAAAAGGCGGCTATCATAGGCAGATGCCCTTGCTGTGTCAATTCGCAACGGCGAGCGAAGCCCCTGAATCGCCGTGGAAAAATTATCATCTACGGCGAAAAAGCCGCTAAAGTAATGCCCCCGATTCAACATACGCAAACTGACGATAGCAGCATGATCAAATCCCCGGATTCCGCACCCTCAACAATACCGCCGCCCGGCATTATTGAAGGCTTCTTTGGGCGCAGCTGGAGCTGGCAGGAACGGCGCCAAATGGCCGATTTTCTCGCCAGCAATGGCTATGACTTTTACATTTATGCGCCAAAAGATGACGTTTATTTACGCCGCCAATGGCAGAGCGCCTGGCCGGCCGAGATTCGTCGCCCGCTGGAAACCCTGCGCGAACATCACCGCAACCTCGACTTGCGCTTTGGTATTGGATTAACGCCGCTGGACATTTATCAAGCGCCAATCAGCCAGAACCGTCAGCACTTGCGCAACAAATTGGCAGAGCTGAACGAGCTGTCGCCGGATATTCTTTGCATTCTGTTTGATGACATGCGCGGCGACTGGCCACAACTGGCAGAGCAACAAATCCGCTGGGTAGAAACCATCGCCGAACTGAGTAACGCCAAACAGTTTATTTTCTGCCCCACCTACTATTCCACCGATCCGGTGCTTGAAAAAGTGTTTGGCGCCATGCCCGACAACTACTGGCAGGATTTGGGACGCGGCATTGACCGCCGCATTGAGTTTTTCTGGACGGGTCCCAAGGTGTGTTCGCTAGCGTACCCGGAGGATTCACTGCTGGAGATTAGCGCCGCCTTCGGCCGAAAACCCTTTTTATGGGACAACTACCCTGTCAATGACGGTGCCGTAAAATCCGGTTTTTTGCATCTGGGCGCCGTTCCTGCCGGCCACGCCCGGTTGCCGGAACTGATTAGCGGTTACTGCGCCAATCCGATGAATCAGCCAATGTTATCCCGGACAGCCTTGTTCAGCGTGCCCCAGGCATTTCGGCAACCACGGCAATACAACCCGGAACAGACATTTATTCAATCCTGCCGGGAGTTGTACCCTACCGATTTCGCAACGGCACTGATAAACGACGCGGAAAAATTCCAGCAGCAAGGGCTTAAAGGGCTAAGCGACGCGGATAAAAAAGCGCTGCAACGCAAATACCGGCAAATTGCCGAGAGCTGGCCAGAGCAAGGTGCTGAAGAAATCTGCGGCTGGCTCAATGATGAGTATGTGTTCGACCCGGCTTGCCTGACAGAATAAGCCTTAAACCTCGATATCAATAATCGGCGGCGTAGAGGCTTTACGACGATCCCGCCCCTGGCGGGTGTCGAGCATGGGGGATTGTTGCTGGCGACGGCGCTGGCCGCGTCGACGCTCAACAAAGGCTGGCTGACCATGAGTAGCATCAGCACTGCGCTCGATGGCAGTGGTTTGTGGTCGCGCACCGGGATTGGTTGGCGGCGGCAAGGTCGCAGAAGGCGGTAAGGTGGATATAGGGCCGAGATAGGTCATTGCATCACTCCATCATGGTTTCGCAGCACTCGCGCCACGAACGGATAAGGTTTTGACACCCTTACTCATGATGTATCGGCCAATGCGGTTATTTCATAACCAGAAGTTGCCGCTTTTGTGATGAAGCTATCAGTTAAGGCCTTAACTTACGCTTTGTGATTCCGGAGCAAACCAGTTCAGCTTGCTGTGCAAGCGCACGACATCTCCCACAATAAACAAGGTGGGCGCCCTGACTTCCTGCCGAGCAACGATGTCCACAATGGTGGTCAGATCACCCACCAACACCCGCTGTTCCGGCAGGGTGCCCTTCTCTACCAGTGCTACCGGTGTTGACGGCTCTCGGCCATGGCGAATCAGCGTTTGGCAAATATCCGCCAGACCGGGCAAGCCCATATAGAACACCAGTGTCTGGCTTTTTTCTGCCAACTCCGGCCAGTGCAAATTGGGATTGTCAGACTTCAGATGACCAGTAACAAAGCGAACAGACTGCGCATAATCGCGGTGCGTTAAAGGAATACCGGCATAAGCAGAACAACCGGACGCAGCAGTAATGCCGGGCACCACCTGAAAGGGAATGTGGTTTTCAGAGAGCAGCTCGATTTCTTCCCCGCCGCGACCAAAAATAAACGGATCGCCGCCTTTCAGCCGCAAAACCCGCTTACCTTGTTGCGCCAGAGTAACCAGCAACTGGTTGATGTTTTCCTGCGGCATGCTGTGTTCATGGCGGCGCTTGCCCACATAAATACGTTCGGCATCCCGTCGCACCAGTTCCATCACCGCATCGGAAACCAGCCGGTCATAAAGCACTACATCGGCTTGCTGCATCAGGCGTAGCGCTTTCAAGGTAAGCAGCTCCGGATCACCCGGCCCGCCACCGACCAGATAAACTTCCCCGCTATTGAGGTCGCCAGCATCTTCGTAAAGCGTTTTTTCCAGCAGCGCGCCGGCGGCATCCAGGCGACCGCTCAACGCCATTTCGGCAGCCGGCCCCTGGAGAATTTTTTCCCAAAAGCGGCGGCGCTGATCGCCGGATTCAAAACGCTGCTTGACCCGCTCGCGCCAATGGCTTGCCAAACCGGCCAGTCGACCATAGGCTGCAGGAATCAGGGTTTCCAACTTTGCTCGCACCAACCGCGCCAGCACAGGCGCCTCACCGCCACTGGAAATAGCAATCACCAAGGGCGAACGGTCGACAATCGCCGGGGTAATGTAAGAACATTTCGCCGGGTCATCCACCACATTGACCGGAATAAAACGCGCCCGCGCATCGGCAGACACGCGGGCGTTCAGCGCTTCGTCGTCGGTGGCGGCAATCACCAGCACACAACCGTCGATGTCTTCATTGCGGTAATCGCGCAATGCGATTTCACCACCCGAGGCATTCACCAACTCAACCAGTTCCGGCGAAACATCATGAGCGACAACCCGCAGCACGGCACCGGCTTTGGACAACATTCGCCCTTTTCGACTGGCCACTTCCCCACCACCTATCAGCAGGCAGCGCTGTTGTTTCAAATCGAGAAAGATGGGGAAATAATCCATAGGTCAAAAACACTCGCGTAAAGACGTGACAATGAGACAGCCTGAGATGGAAAACAAGTTAATTGCCAGCAAGCGCTCCCGGTTTTCGATGGAGCAGATGAGTGCCATCCTGACGAAAAACGTACAGAATGGCACTTATGGACAGCGCCAAAAAGTAAGGAGCTTTGTCAAAAGTCGAAGTAGATACTACTTCGGCTCAGGCTGCTGACAAACCCCATACCGGCACAATGCGAGTTTGGCGTTAGGATGTTTGTTCCAAAACTGTCGAGTCAGGGATGACTCGTCAGAGCTACAGGGACGTATTCATGCGTTTTTGGAACAAACATCCTAATGACAAACGGACAGAATGGCACTTGCCGTACAGGCCGGAAAAATTAGGCACTTTGTTAACAACCTGAGCCGAAGTAGTATCTACTTCGGCTTTTTGAAAGTGCTTGTTACGCCACAGGATCCAGGCGTTCCAGACCGCCCATATAAGGACGCAATACTTCCGGAATGGTCACGCTGCCATCAGCTTGCTGGTAGTTTTCCAGCACTGCCAACAGGGTTCTGCCCACCGCCAGACCGGACCCGTTCAAGGTGTGTACCAGCTCCGGCTTGCCGGTTTCCGGGTTGCGATAGCGGGCCATCAAACGACGCGCCTGGAAATCACCGGTATTACTGCAAGATGAAATTTCGCGGTATTTGTCTTGCGACGGCACCCAAACCTCGATGTCGTAGGTTTTAATCGCCGAAAAGCCCATGTCGCCGCCACACAATAAAACGGTGCGGTACGGCAAACCGAGTTTTTGCAAAATGGCTTCAGCGTGACCGGTCAGCGACTCCAGGGTTGCGTTCGACTCTTCCGGACGAACAATGTGTACCAGCTCAACTTTCTCAAACTGGTGCTGACGAATCAGGCCGCGGGTATCGCGACCATGGCTGCCCGCCTCACTGCGGAAACAGGGCGTGTGCGCCACGAAGCTCAAGGGTAATTCCACAGCGCTTTCCAGCAAGGCATCGCGCACCAGGTTGGTGAGCGGCACTTCTGCGGTAGGAATCAAATAGAAATTGCGCTCGTCCGTCAGTTTGAATAAATCTTCTTCAAACTTGGGCAACTGGCCGGTGCCGAACAGCGAACTGCCGTTCACAATAAAGGGGACGTTGGCTTCTTCATAACCGTGTTCGCCGGTGTGGGTGTCCAGCATGAATTGCGCCAGCGCACGGTGCAAACGGGCAACGCCTTTGCGCAATACCGCAAAGCGCGCACTGGTAATTTTACTGGCGGTATCAAAATCCAGACCGCCCAGCTTTTCACCCAGATCCACGTGATCCAGCAAAGGAAAATCGAACTCACGGGGTGTGCCCCAGCGGCGGACTTCCACGTTGTCGTTTTCGTCGCGACCTTCAGGCACATCGTCGGCGGGAATATTGGGAATACCGGCCAGCAGTTCATTGAATACGCCCTGAATATTTTCCAGCGCAGCTTCGGCTTCGGTAAGGTCGCTTTTCAGCTGATCAACCTGCTGCAACAAAGGCGCAATGTCTTCACCACGCGCTTTGGCCTGACCAATACTTTTAGCGCGGGAGTTGCGTTCCTGCTGCAGGTTTTCGGTGCGAATCTGGATCGCCTTGCGTTCTTCCTCAAGGGATTTGATGCGCGCTACATCCAGTACATAGCCACGCTTTGCCAGCGCGGCGGCAACCACTTCAGGGTTATTTCGGAGGGCTTTTGAATCGAGCATGATCTGAATACACTTTAACGGTAAAAATTATCGAAGGGTCGCTCACGGCAATTGTCGTGAAAGCACTAAAAAATCCGGTGGTGCACAATAGCCTGACTATTCCGGCATTACAACCGTCAAGCCACTTACAGCCACAGCTGCCGGGCCAGCCAGACCGCCAGCACAATGGCCATCATGCCCGCCAGTAAACTGCCCAGCAAATAACCCAGCGCCAAAGACGCATGGCCGTTTTGCCAGAGTAGGAGAGCTTCCAGCGAAAAGCTGGAGAAGGTGGTAAAACCGCCTAAAAAGCCGGTCATAACCCACAAACGCGCTTCCGGCCACCCGGCCGCTTTTTCAACAATCAGCACCCAGGCCAACCCGATTAAAAAACTGCCAGCGACATTAATAGCAAAGGTTGACCAGGGAAAACGATGACCGGCAAAAGGAAAACCGAGGCCAATGGCATAGCGCAACAGCGAACCGGCAGCCCCGCCCAACGCGACAGCAAGCCAACTCATTTGCGGTAACGCCGCCAGGGACTTTGTTGATCCAGATGTTGCAGGTGCGCGAATTTTTCACGCATTTTCAATTCAAGCCCGCGATCAACCGGAAAGTAGTAACGCTTATCTGCAATGTCTTCCGGCAGGTAATTTTCCCCGGCGGCATAACCGCCCGGCTCATCATGGGCGTAGCGGTATTCTGCCCCGTAATCCATGCTTTTCATTAATTTGGTGGGCGCGTTGCGCAAATGCATAGGCACGTCATAGGCCGGTTGCACACGTACATCAGCCCGTATTTGATTAAAAGCGCTGTAAACCGCATTGCTTTTCGGCGCTGCCGCCAGGTAAGCCACGGCCTGGGCAATGGCCAGTTCACCTTCCGGGCTACCCAGTCGCTCCTGTACATCCCAGGCATTCAAACACAGCGTCAAGGCTCGCGGATCGGCATTGCCGATGTCTTCGCTGGCCATACGCACCACGCGACGGGCGATGTACAGAGGATCGCAACCGCCGTCCAGCATTCTTGCCAACCAGTAGAGCGCACCATCGGCCGAGGAGCCGCGCACCGATTTATGCAAAGCCGAAATTTGCTCGTAAAACAGGTCGCCGCCTTTATCAAAACGGCGCACATCGCTGCTCAGCACTTCGGCCAGCACACTTTCATTAATCACCAGCTTGCCGTCTTGCTCATCAGCCAGATCAACAGCAATTTCCAACAAGTTCAGTGCTTTTCGCGCATCGCCATCGGCGGCACTGGCGAGAGTTTGCAGGATATCGGCAGCAGCACCCACCGAACCGGTAATACCACGCTCGTGGTCATCCAGCGCCTGCTGCAACACATCCACCAGATGCTCATTGGTGAGGCCGCGAAGCACGTAAACACGACACCGCGAGAGCAAGGCGTTGTTCAATTCAAAGGAGGGGTTTTCGGTGGTGGCACCAATAAAAATAAACGTGCCGTCTTCCACAAAAGGTAAAAAAGCGTCCTGCTGGGATTTGTTAAAGCGATGGACTTCATCGACAAACAAAATGGTTTTACGACCATTACGGCCGCGCGCCTGCTCAGCCGCCAATACCGCAGCACGAATTTCTTTTACACCGGAGAGAACTGCAGAAAGACTTTCAAAACGGGCGTCTGCCTGGTCGGCAAATAAACGGGCCAGCGAGGTTTTGCCCACGCCTGGCGGCCCCCACAGGATCATCGAATGCAGTTGGCCCCGGGCCACCGCTTCACGCAGCGGCTTGCCGGGGCCAAGCAAATGTTCCTGCCCGATATATTCATCAAGATTCCGTGGCCGCATGCGCGCCGCCAGGGGTTGATAGCCGACAGCCTTGCTGCCGAAGAGGTCGTCAGTCATTAATCGTAAAGTACATCAACACCATCGGGCGGTGTGAATTGGAAAATGGAATCGCTCACGGTTTCGTTAGCTACCGATTTCTGGAAGACAAAACGGGTCAGCTGGCCGAGGTTGTCAAGAATATGAAATTCACTGAGTTTGCGCGCCTTCGCTTCACCGGTAAAAACCAGCGTCAACGTCTGGAATAAACCGTCTTTGCGCGTTGGCGTTAACAAAAACTCTTCACGACTGGCATCCACCGCCTGCTGAGTGATCGCGAAATGTTCACGCAAGGTGTTCACGTCTTCACTGAGCAATAAGGCCGGTGTTTGTTGCAGATCATCCTGCGCCGAGCGCACGGTAACTTGCTCCAGATCCGGGTCGTATAACCAAATGCTTTCCTGATCGGACACCAGCAACTGCTCATAAGGCTGCCTGGTATTCCAGTAAAATTTACCCGGGCGCTTGAGCACAAAATCACCGGAGCTTTCTTCCTGCACCTTGCCCTGCCCGTCAAACAGGGTTTGCACGAACTCACCTTTCAGCGTGGTGGTCTGATCCAGCAATTTGCGCAGCTCCGCTGCACTTTGCTGATCTGACGCGATTGCCACACTGCTGATCGCCAATACCGGCAACAACAGCAATAAACCGGCAAGTTTTTTAATCATGGATGTTTCATCCTGTTCAGGTTGTTTTGTAATCGGGCGATCAGGATCGCCCACCTGGCACCAGTACTTCACGGTTGCCATTATGGCCGGCAGCAGATACTACGCCGGCAGATTCCATGGTTTCAATCAGGCGTGCCGCCCGGTTGTAGCCGATTCTCAATTTGCGCTGCACCGACGATATGGATGCTTTGCGGGATTCAATCACAAAGGCTACAGCTTCGTCGTAAAGCGCGTCGGATTCATTATCGCCGTCTTCGCCACCTTCACTGGCCATACCGGGTACAGGAATGCTGTTGTTGCTTTCATCGGTAATGCCGTCAATGTAATCCGGCTCGCCACGGCGTTTCCAGTCAGCCACCACCTTGTGCACTTCGTGGTCGTCAACAAAAGCGCCATGCACCCGCACCGGCACACTGGTGCCCGGTGGCAAATAAAGCATGTCACCATGCCCCAGCAATTGCTCGGCACCGCCCTGGTCGAGGATGGTACGCGAGTCAATTTTGGAAGAAACCTGAAACGCCATACGGGTAGGTACGTTTGCCTTGATCAAACCGGTAATAACATCTACCGACGGACGCTGGGTGGCAAGAATCAAATGGATACCCGCTGCCCTCGCCTTTTGGGCAATACGGGCAATCAGTTGTTCCACTTTCTTGCCAACAATCATCATCATGTCAGCAAATTCGTCGATCACGACCACAATGGCTGGCAGTGTGGAGAGATTCGGTGCGGTAGCAACGTCTTCACCGGCTTCGTAATGATCTTCGGGTTTGAAGGTCGGGTCAGCAATGGGCTGCCCGGCTTTTTCGGCATCTTCAATTTTGCGATTGAAACCGGCGAGGTTACGCACTCCCAATGCCGCCATCAATTTGTAGCGGCGCTCCATCTCGCCCACACACCAACGCAAGCCGTTGGCGGCATCTTTCATGTCGGTAATAACCGGCGTCAACAAATGCGGAATACCTTCGTACACGGAAAGCTCAAGCATTTTCGGGTCTACCAGCATCAACCGCACTTCTTTGGGGGATGATTTGTAGAGCAGGCTCAGCAACATGACGTTAACGCCCACCGATTTACCGGAACCGGTAGTACCCGCCACCAGCAAGTGCGGCATCCGCGCCAGATCAGCCACAATCGGCTCACCGGCGATGTCATGGCCGAGCGCCATGGTCAACGGCGACTTGGCATTTTCATAAACTTCAGAAGAGATGACCTGGCTCAGACGGACAATTTCGCGGTGCGCATTGGGAATTTCGATCCCCATGACCGATTTGCCCGGAATAACCTCAACCACACGCACACTGACTACCGCCAGCGAACGCGCCAGGTCTTTGGCCAAGCCGGAAATACGGCTGGCCTTAATGCCAGGCGCCGGCTGGATTTCAAAGCGGGTAACTACCGGCCCGGGCTGCACCGAAACCACTTCGATATCAATACCAAAATCTTTCAATTTGATTTCAAGCAACTTGGACATCGCTTCCAGCGACTCTCTGGAATAACCTTTGTCACTTTTTCTATCAGCCGGGTCGAGCAAACTCAGTGCAGGCAAATCGCCCACCACCGCCGGGTCAATAGTTTCAAAAATGGAAACCTGCCGTTCTTTCTGCACCCGTGGGCTGGGCGTGGCTTTTTTCGGTGGCTCGGTAATTACCGGCGGAATACGCTTGGCCTCTTCTTTTACATGGCGGGCAGCCACCTCACGGCGGTGTTGCTGCGCTTCTTCGGCCAGTTTCAATTCATGTTTTTCACGGCGGTAAGACAAGAGTTTTGCCTGCGCTTTTTCCAGCCCCAACAACACCAGGCGGCCCAGCTCGTCCATCACCGCAAACCAGGAGAGGTCGGTAAAAATGGTCAAACCAAACAGGAAAATGGCCAGCAGCATCAAGGTGCCACCGATGTAGCTGAAAGCGCCATCCACCAGATCGGAAATGGCACCGCCCATCAACCCGCCATTGGAGTAAGGCAATACCGATTCACCGCCGCTGTAATGCATGGCCGCCAGACCGGTGCCTGCCACCATCACCAGAATCAAGCCGACGCTGCGCAGAGCAATTAACAGCCAGTCAATATCGTCACGGTGTGCGCGGTCACGGAATAACCGCCAGGTGCGCCAGGCCAGCAAAACCGGAAATAAATAGGCGAGATAGCCGAATAAAGAAAAGAAAATGTCTGACAGCCAGGCGCCAAAAGGACCACCCAGATTGTGAATCTGATGATTGTCACCGGTGCGCGACCAGCCGGGGTCGGCAACGTCATAGCTGAACATGGCCAGCAACAAATACAGGCAGATGACCGCCAGACCGATCAGTAAACCTTCCCGTAATATCCGTACCAGAGGGCCGGGCTCATTCACCTGGGGGGCGGCTTTGCGGCGGGAGACTTGGGCATTACTTGATTTCAAAACGCTTATCCTGAGTTAACACACCCGCAAGCGCTCAGTGCTTGGGGTATTTCCGGACAGTTTACTGCGGATATGGCGGGTTGCAGTCACCCGATCCACAGAATAACCTGCCGGTTGAGATAAAAGACCTATTGTAATGGCTGTCAGAGGTTTTGCCATTACTGGTGCTGCAAGAGGATACAGTATCCTATATTTGCCCGGTGTCGTGTAGAAACTTGTCCCTATAGCTTTCCCCAATGTGATGTATAGCCGCATACAATTTTGCGCAGCTCTCACTATTCACTTATTATGCCGGAAAATTCAGCGCGGCCAGGTACAGCCTGTTTTCGGTATCGAAAGCCTGACCCTTTTAATTTCATGTGTTTAAGGATTATCGATATGAGCGACGTTCAACACCATCGTTTGATTATTCTCGGTTCCGGCCCTGCCGGTTACACCGCCGCCATTTACGCAGCGCGCGCCAATTTGAAGCCGGTTGTTATTACCGGTATGCAGCAAGGCGGTCAATTGACCACCACCACCGAAGTGGAAAACTGGCCGGGCGGCGTACATGATTTGCAGGGTCCGGATCTGATGGTGCAAATGCAGCAACACGCCGAGCGTTTCAATACTGAAATCCTGTTCGATCACATTCATGAAACACGCCTTACCGAGCGTCCGTTCAAATTGATCGGCACCAATACCTACACCTGTGACGCGCTGATTATTGCAACCGGTGCATCCGCACAATACCTCGGTTTGCCATCCGAAGAAAACTTTATGGGCAAGGGCGTAAGCGCCTGTGCGACCTGTGACGGTTTCTTCTACCGCGACCAGAAAGTTGCCGTGGTGGGCGGTGGTAATACTGCGGTTGAAGAAGCGCTCTATTTGTCCAACATTGCCGCCGAAGTAACGTTGATTCACCGTCGCGACAAACTGAAGTCCGAGAAAATTTTGCAAGACAAATTGTTTGCCAAAGTAGAAAGCGGCAACATTAAAGTGATCTGGAATCATCAACTGGAAGAAGTACTGGGTGATGACAGCGGTGTTACCGGCTTGCGCCTGAAAAGCACCACCGATGGCACAGAGCAAGCGATCGACGTTGCCGGTGTGTTCATCGCTATCGGCCACAAGCCCAACACCGATATTTTTGAAGGCCAGCTGGATATGAAAGATGGCTACATCAAAATCAAAAGCGGTCTGGAAGGCGGTGCTACATCTACCAATGTTCCGGGCGTTTTTGCCGCTGGCGACGTAGCCGATCATATTTACCGCCAGGCAATTACCTCTGCCGGTGCCGGCTGTATGGCCGCGCTGGACGCCGAGAAATATCTGGATAATTAACAGGCTACACCGGGTCGATAATCGCAAGGTTATCGACCTTATTTCTGTCTGTTATTTTTATCTGCTTGACACCAACCCTTACCTTTTCGAAATACTACCTTGCCGAAGGCCGGGTTATTACGAACTGTTTCCGCTTCTGAAAAAATCTTTCACGACCAAAATCAATCCCTGATAAGCTTCGATGCTATTCATCACTACGCCTGTTTGCGCATGATTCCGTGGCTTTCACCTGACAATTTGTTATTCCCGCCTGTCGAGATGGCCTTGACCGAGCCCGATGGTCTGCTGGCTGCCGGTGGCGACCTTTCCAGCCAACGTTTGCTGGCGGCTTACCATCGCGGTATTTTCCCCTGGTACAATCCTGGCGAACCGGTTCTTTGGTGGAGCCCGGACCCGCGCACGGTCATTTTTCCGGCCGAATTTCAACCCTCGCAAAGTTTGCGCAAACTATTACGCAAAAATCATTTTCGTATTACTTTTGATCAGCAATTTTCAGCCGTTATGCGCGAATGTGCTGCAGCCACGCCGGAGCGCCCGGCCACCTGGATCAGCGACGACATTATTGAGGCCTACACGCGGCTGCATCACCAGGGGCATGCCCACTCGGTAGAAGTTTGGCAGGATGATCAACTGGCAGGCGGTTTGTACGGCATTGCACTGGGACAGGTATTTTTTGGCGAATCCATGTTCAGCCGGGTTAGCAATGCATCGAAAATTGCTTTTGCAACGCTGATGTCACAGCTGGCGCAGTGGCAATTTGCCGTGGTTGATTGTCAGGTAGTGAACGACCATTTGTTAAGCCTTGGCGCCATGGAAATTCCCCGCAGGGACTTTCAGAAACTGCTGCAGACCTATGTACCCCAAGCGTCTCTTGCGCCACAAGGTCACTGGCGGGCGCAGGAAATGTGCGGCAATTAAAGCCTGGCCGCGGATTTTGGATGATTCGGCCAGCGCCTGTTACACTGAATTAGCCCCACACCGTTTTCGGGGAAGAGTTTGAAGTTTTGCACTGATATGCAGGAGTTGGCAGTACGCTGGTATTGATATGACCGACCTTTCCCACTTGCGTCTTTTCGCTACTCAGCCACACCCATGCAGTTATCTCGAAAACCGGGAGGCAACCACCGTATTTGTCGATCCGGAGGCCGAAATTAACAGCCAGGTTTACAGCGAGCTGTCCCGCATGGGCTTTCGTCGCTCCGGCGCCCATCTCTACCGCCCCCACTGCAGCGCTTGTCAGGCCTGTATTTCCTGCCGCATTCCGGTGATGGGCTTTGCCCCCAACCGCAGCCAGCGCCGCTGTTGGCAACGCAACCAGGATATTACGTGCCATACAGTTACTTCCATCCGCACTGAGGAACACTACCGCCTTTATGAGCGCTACATCCAGTTGCGCCATCGCGATGGCGATATGTATCCGCCCTCGGAAGCGCAATATAACGCCTTTTTAACCAGCGAATGGGGGGTGAGCCATTACCTGGAATTTCGTCTTGAACAGCGTTTGATTGGCGTCGCGGTCTGTGATCGACTGGAAGATGGCTTATCGGCAGTCTATACCTTCTTCGAGCCTGAACTGGAGAAGCGCAGCCTGGGTGTTTTTTCCATTCTCAGCCAGATTGAACAGGCGAAGCAGGCCGCCCTGCCCTACGTTTATCTGGGCTATTGGGTGAAGGGTTGCCAGAAAATGCAGTACAAAATTCAATACCGCGCTATTGAATTACTGGTAAACCGCCGCTGGGTGCTTTTGCGATAGTGTTGGAGACATCACCGTTTTCCGGAAAAATTCGCCCGGTTTTGCCAATCTGACGCGCTTTCTGCCATGACCTTACCAAATTAAAGGCTTTTCCATGCATTTCGCTTGGCTATGGCTACAAACTCAGGCACAATTCGCACCTATTTTTTATCCTATCCGATCAGGAAACGAGGACGCTGCCGCATGGCAAAAGAAGACAATATTGAATTCGAAGGCGAAGTAGTTGATACCCTGCCAAATACCACCTTTCGTGTGAAGCTGGAAAACGGCCACATTGTTACTGCTCACATCTCCGGAAAAATGCGCAAAAACTACATCCGCATTCTGACGGGCGACAAAGTAAAAGTAGAAATGACCCCCTACGACCTGAGCAAAGGTCGCATTACTTACCGCGCACGCTGATCCTGTCAGCCCCGGCATTGCCCGGGAATCAGGTTTTCCTTATTCCATAAACAACAAAAGCCGCTAAAGCGGCTTTTGTTGTTGGTTCGGTTTATGCCGGCTGCAAGGATTGCCGGGTGCTGATTTCGATGGAAAGCTGGTCCTTGTAAGGATCAACATCTACCGACACAGTACCGCCACCGTTGGACAGCGAGCCAAACAGAATTTCCTCTGCCATGGGCTTTTTAAGTTTTTCCTGAATCAGCCTTGCCATCGGACGGGCACCCATTTTTTCGTCGTAACCGTTAATTGCCAACCACTCACGCGCTTCCTCGCTGATCTCAAGCGTTACACGCTTCTCGTCCAGCTGGGTTTGCAGCTCCATCAGGAACTTGTCGACCACGGTCTTGATGACCGACAGGGTCAGTGGTGCAAATTGCACAATGGCGTCCAGACGGTTACGGAACTCCGGCGTAAACATCTTTTTGATCGCTTCCATACCGTCGGTAGCATGATCCTGATGGGTAAACCCGATGGAAGGGCGGCTCATCAGTTCGGCACCGGCGTTGGTGGTCATGATCAAAATAACGTTGCGGAAATCGGCCTTGCGCCCGTTGTTATCGGTCAGCGTGCCGTGATCCATTACCTGCAACAACAGGTTGAACACTTCCGGGTGCGCTTTCTCGATCTCATCTAGCAACAGCACACAATGCGGCTGTTTGGTAATGGCATCGGTCAACAAACCACCCTGATCAAAGCCGACATACCCCGGAGGCGCACCAATCAAACGCGATACGGTGTGGCGCTCCATGTATTCGGACATATCAAAACGCACCAGATCAACGCCCATGCATTTGGCCAGCTGACGGCACACCTCGGTTTTACCGACACCGGTCGGGCCGGCGAACAGGAAGGAACCGATAGGCTTGTCTGCAGAGCTCAAACCGGCACGGGACAGCTTGATCGCCGTTGCCAGAGTGACAATGGCTTCATCCTGACCAAACACGGTCATCTTCAGATTGGTATCCAGCTTGCGCAGCTGTTCCTTGTCCGAAGAAGAAACGCTTTTCGGGGGAATGCGGGCGATTTTTGCAACCACGTTTTCTACATCCACCACACCGATCGTTTTCTTGCGCTTGCTGACCGGTTGCAACTGTTGGTAAGCGCCCGCTTCGTCAATCACATCAATGGCTTTATCGGGCAGGAAGCGGTCAGTGATATAACGCTCGGCCAGTTCTGCCGCCGCCCGCAAAGCCGGGTCGGTGTAACGTAAATTGTGGTGCTGCTCAAAGCGGCTCTTCAAACCTTTCAGAATTTGATAGGTTTCTTCTACCGATGGCTCGTCCACATCCACTTTCTGGAAACGGCGGGACAAGGCTCTGTCCTTATCAAAAATGCCGCGGTATTCCTGGTAAGTGGTTGAGCCCATGCAGCGAATTTCACCGGATGACAGCAACGGCTTGAGCAAATTGGATGCGTCCATCACGCCACCGGAGGCCGCGCCAGCACCGATAATGGTGTGAATTTCATCCACAAAGAGAATCGATTTTTTCTGCTTTTTCAGCTCCCCCAGCAACCCTTTGAAACGTTTTTCAAAGTCGCCACGGTATTTGGTGCCGGCCAGCAGAGCCCCCATATCGAGTGAATAGACAACGCTATCTACCAGCGCATCCGGCACTTCGCCATCGACAATGCGTTTGGCCAGACCTTCGGCAATAGCGGTTTTACCCACCCCGGACTCACCCACCAGCAGCGGGTTGTTTTTGCGGCGACGTGCCAGGATCTGGCAGACGCGTTCAACTTCAAATTCACGGCCCACCAGCGGATCAATACGACCCTGCATGGCCAGTTCGTTCAGATTACTGGCATAGCTTTCCAGCGCGGTTTGCCCGCCGGATTCGCCGGTAATAGCGTCTTCTTCAGATTGTTCGTGAGATTGACCCGGCTCGTGGCCGTGTTCAGCCTGGCCGGAAACCTTGTGAATACCGTGGGTAATAAAATTGACCACGTCGATGCGGGCAACACTTTGTTGCTTGAGATAATAAACGGCCTGGCTTTCCTGCTCGCTGAAGATCGCGACCAACACATTAGCACCGGTCACTTCCTGCTTGCCGGAAGACTGCACATGGAAAACCGCGCGCTGCAAAACCCGCTGAAAGCCAAGTGTCGGCTGGGTTTCACGCTCGGAATCATCTTCGGGAATCAGTGGTGTGGTGGAGTCAACAAATTCCACCAGTTCCTTGCGCAACGAATTCAGATCGGCACCACAGGCTTTCAGCACGTTTGCCGCTGAATCATTGTCTACCAGAGCCAACAGCAAATGCTCCACTGTCATAAATTCGTGGCGTTTGGAGCGAGCACCTTTAAAGGCGAGATTTAAGGTAATTTCCAAATCTTTACTTAACATCGGGTTCACCTCTTGCGGCTGGCAACTAAACGGGTAAGAGCAGGAAACGCCTTTTACCTTTCTTCATCCTCTATTACTTCGACCTCACATAACAGCGGATGCTCATTTTCCCTGGCGTAGCGATTAACCTGAGCTGCTTTGGTTTCGGCTACGTCACGACTGTAGATGCCACAAACTGCACGGCCCTGATAATGCACCGCCAACATGGTATCGGTTGCTTTTTCGCGTGACATCGCAAAGAAACTCTCAAGAATCTCTACTACAAACTCCATTGGTGTGTAGTCATCATTCAACATAATGACCTTGTAAAGTGAAGGCCGTTTGAGCTTCGGGCGAGCTTCAAGCGTTGCCAGTCCACCGTCCGAATCCCTGTCGGCCAGATGATCTTCTTTTCCTAAGGTTAGCTGAAACTTTTCCGAATATCCCATAATGCGCCGTTGGTGTCTGAAAATTTTTTCCATTCTAACCTATTGTCGAACCGGTCACTAATCCCGTATCGAAACCCTGCAACTCTTGACAGGGCTGTCATTTCCCGATAAAAATCCCATGCTGCTCAAATATCCGGCAGCACGAGTTTGTAATTCATCCCATGGCACCCTGCCATACGCATTACAACTCAAATTCCCAAACTTCACCTCAGAGATTTTCTCTGGAAAATAATAACGAAAAGGTGTGGGAGTGCTTTCATCAGCTCTTACACCAAGGCAGAAGGATTTCATCATGCCTACAGGTACTGTCAAATGGTTCAACAATGCAAAGGGTTATGGCTTCATCGTTGCAGATGAGGGCGAAGAAGACCTGTTTGCACACTACTCCGCTATTCATATGGACGGTTACAAAACCCTTAAGGCGGGTCAGCCGGTTTCTTTTGAGATCACACAGGGAGATAAAGGACTACATGCGGTGAACATCGCACCCGTATCATCGGATAATTTTCAGGATGGCTATCGCGAAAAAACCGAGGTTGCCTGATTCTTTTCCATAACACTGAGATGGGGAGCACTCCGGAGGATTTCAATGCCGGACATAAGAGTTTAAAGAAATATAAATATAACTATTTATATCCCCGTCAAAACACATTCCTTAAAAACAAAAAAACCGATCGCTTTCACGATCGGTTTTTTTAATGCGACTCAAATCGGTTACTTGATGTCAGCCAGGGCTGCATTGAACGTAGCGCTTGGACGCATGGCTTTCGCCAGCAAGGCTTCATCAGGACGGTAGTAACCGCCGATGTCTACCGGCTTGCCGGAAGCTGCTTTCAGCTCACCAACAATCTTCTCTTCATTTTCAGTCAGTACTTTGGCCACCGGGGTGAACTTGGCTTTCAGCTCGGCATCGTCATTTTGTGCTGCCAACGCTTCTGCCCAGTAAACAGCCAGATAGAAATGGCTGCCACGGTTATCCAGCTCACCGGCTTTGCGGCCTGGTGATTTGTTGGTATCGAGGAACTTGCCATTGGCCTGATCGAGGGTTTTGGCGAACACTTTGGCTTTGGCATTGCCAGCCGTAGCTCCCAAATGATCCAGTGATTCAGACAAAGCCAGGAACTCACCCAGAGAGTCCCAACGCAGATGGCCTTCTTCCACAAACTGCTGAACGTGCTTGGGCGCAGAACCGCCAGCACCGGTTTCAAACAAACCACCGCCATTCATCAACGGCACGATGGACAACATTTTGGCGCTGGTGCCCAGTTCCATGATCGGGAACAGGTCAGTCAGATAGTCGCGCAATACGTTACCGGTTACGGAAATGGTGTCTTTACCTTCGCGGATACGATCCAGGGTGTACTGAGTCGCTTCCACCGGTGACTTGATGTAGATTTCCAGGCCGCTGGTGTCATGGTCTTTCAGGTAGGTTTCTACTTTTTTGATCAGCTGCGCGTCGTGAGCACGGGCAGAGTCCAGCCAGAATACCGCCGGAGTAGAAGAAGCACGGGCACGATTAACGGCCAGCTTCACCCAATCCTGAATCGGCGCGTCTTTAACCTGGCAGGCACGCCAGATGTCACCCGCTTCAACGGTTTGTTCGAGCAATACTTTTCCGCTGGCATCAACAACACGAACGCTACCATCGAAAGGAATTTCGAAAGTCTTGTCGTGCGAACCGTATTCTTCTGCTTTCTGAGCCATCAGGCCAACGTTAGGCACGCTACCCATGGTAGACGGATTGAACGCACCGTGCTTTTTACAGTCTTCAATCACAGTCTGATAAACACCGGCGTAGCAACGATCCGGGATAATGGCTTTGGTGTCTTGCAGCTTGCCTTCGGTATTCCACATTTTGCCGGAATCACGAATCATCGCAGGCATGGACGCATCAACGATTACATCGCTTGGCACGTGCAGGTTGGTAATACCCTTGTCAGAATTCACCATAGCCAGCGCCGGACGGGTGGCGTAAATCGCTTTGATGTCAGCTTCAATTTCAGCTTGCTTGTCAGCCGGCAGGGTTTTGATTTTGGCGTAAAGGTCGCCAAGGCCGTTATTCAGATCCACACCCAGATCTTTCAGGGTCTTCTCGTGCTTGGCCAACGCCTCGGCGTAGAACACAGACACAACGTGACCGAAGATAATCGGGTCAGACACTTTCATCATGGTGGCTTTCAGGTGCACAGAAAAAAGCACACCTTTTTGCTTGGCATCTTCAATTTCAGCAGCAATAAAAGTACGCAGAGCATTTTTGCTCAATACCGATGCATCAACAATTTCGCCAGCCAGAACAGCGGTTTTTTCTTTCAGTACTTTGCTAGTGCCGTCTTTACCCACCAGTTCAATACGCAGCGAACCGGCTTCGGAGATCAATACCGATTTTTCGCTACCGTAGAAATCGCCTTGGGTCATATTGGCAACGTGAGATGCTGAATCAGCCGCCCAGGCGCCCATTTTGTGCGGGTTTTTACGAGCGTAATTTTTGACAGACAGGGGTGCACGACGGTCAGAGTTACCTTCACGCAGTACCGGGTTTACCGCGCTGCCTTTGATTTTGTCGTAGCGGGATTTGGCTTCTTTCTCGGCATCGTTCTTCGGCTCTTCCGGGTAATCCGGCAGCTTGTAACCCTGCGCTTGCAGCTCTTTGATCGCTGCTTTCAATTGCGGAACAGAAGCACTGATGTTAGGCAATTTAATGATGTTGGCTTCAGGACGATTGGCCAGCTCACCGAGCTCTGCCAGATGGTCACCAATACGCTGCTCGGCCGTCAGTTGCTCCGGGAAACTGGCAATAATACGACCCGACAGGGAAATATCACGCGTCTCAACCTGGATGCCTGAAGAGCGGGTAAAAGCTTTAACAATAGGGAGCAGGGAGTGAGTGGCTAACGCGGGGGCTTCGTCTGTTTCGGTGTAGATAATTTTTGAATCGGTCATTTTTACTTTAACTCCATTAACGCATGCTAAAGAGCAATACAAAGCGCGCCACGCCAACTCAGTGCCGCACGCACCCTGGGGACAGAGGGGTCAAGAAATACTTCCGCAAGCTGAAAACCTCCCGAAATCATGGTTTTCGCATCGGGACACGCTCGGGAAACCGCGCGGAGTATAACAGTGATGTAAAGTTTTCGCATTCGTGAAACAATGCGTAATGGTGGCTTCTTTTACCCAACCGACTGAATTTACTGGAAAAATGGCAAAAATTATTCTCTTTAACAAACCTTATGGCGTCCTGTCGCAATTTACCGACAAGGAAAACCGTCCAACCTTGTCCGCTTATATCAAGCTGCCCGGCTTTTACCCGGCAGGCCGGCTCGACCATGATTCTGAAGGGCTGTTGTTACTGACCGATGACGGCCAGGTGCAGCACCACATTGCCCACCCGGCCAACAAGATGGAAAAAACCTACTGGGTACAGGTAGAAGGTGCGCCCACCAGCTATGCGCTGAGCAAGCTTGGCCAGGGCGTTGAGCTGAATGATGGCATGACCCTGCCCGCCAAAGTGCGTCTGATACCGGCACCGCGTTTGTGGGAGCGGGAAGTGCCCATCCGCGAACGCAAAACCATCCCTACCCAATGGCTGGAAATATCCATTAGCGAAGGCCGCAACCGCCAGGTGCGCCGCATGACGGCCGCTGTGGGCCACCCTACTCTGCGGCTGGTGCGGGTTCGCATCGGCAACTGGACCATTGACGATATTGAACCGGGCAAGTACCAGATAGAAACCCTGAGCCTGCCCAAGGGTGCCGCCGCCGCACGACCACAACGCCCTGCCGGTAAACCGCGCAGCGGCGAGGCACGCCGTAATGACGGCCCTAAAAAGCCGCCACGCCCCGCTGCTGCGAAAAAAACGCCGGCACCCGCGCCGGCGAAAAAGCCGCTGATCATTCAGAAAAAAGCACCGCGCACTTCCCCGAAATAGCGCCTTGCCCTACCCTGTTGCATTGCAATTTTTACGTTGAGGAATTTTATGAGTTGGGCACCCCACGTTACCGTTGCCACCATTGTTGAACGCGACGGGCGCTTTTTGCTGGTTTATGAAGAAGCCGAAGGAAAAAAAGTCTACAACCAGCCCGCCGGGCACCTGGAAGCCAACGAAACGCTGATCGAAGCCGCTATCCGCGAGACATTGGAGGAAACCGGCTGGGATGTAAAACCCGAAGCGGTGGTCAGCGTGCGGCTCTATGAAGCGCCGACCAATGGCATTACCTATCTGCGTGTTACTTTCGCAGCAACAGCGATTGCCCAACACCCGGACAGAGCACTGGATAACGGAATTATTGAGGCAGTATGGTTGAGCCGGGAAGAAATTGTAGCGCGCTTGCCGGAGTTGCGGAGCCCGATGACATTGGAAGTGATTGATGAATATTTGTCAGGCAAGCGATTTGATTTGTCGTTGCTGGGAAATTAATAAAGTAGGGGAAAAAGTGTACTTTGAATAAAAAAGGACAGCCTGAGCTGTCCTTTTTTATTGTCGAGTTACTTACGCTTTATTAGCGCGACAATCATTAACCGTACGTTCGTCATCAGGATTTAGTGTTCCAAAAACGCATAAATACATTCCCTGTAGCTCTGACGAGTCATCCCTGGCCGGGCGCCCTGACTAACAGTTTTGGAACACTAAATCCTGACGCCAAACTCACAGTGTGCCCGCCTGAGACCTTCACTAACTGGAGAACCTTTCAGTACTTCGCTTTAAACACCCGCCTCCAGATCAGCAAGACGCTGCGCATCTTTCTGGTGATCTTTCGCCAGCAACACATAAACCGACGGCAGAATAAATAACGTAAAGATAGTACCAATTGCCATACCGAAGACCAGTACCAGACCAATTGCGTTACGCGCTTCTGCACCCGGGCCCGAGGCAAAAATCAAGGGCGCGTGACCGGCAACAGTCGAAACGCTGGTCATCATTACCGGGCGCAAACGGATAATAGAGGCTTCGCGCACCGCATCAATTTTATTCATGCCTTGTAACTGCATCCGGTTAGCAAACTCCACCACCAGAATACCGTTACGTGCAATCAACCCCATCAACGTTACCAACCCGACCTGCGAATAGATATTCAACGTGGTGGTGAAGTGGTCGGTAAAGTGAGGCATGGGTGCCGGCATTTTCAGGAAGGTAAAAATCAGCGCACCAAATACCGCCAATGGCACTGAACCGGCGAGGATCACAATAGGGTCGCGGAAGCTGTTGTACTGCGCGGCCAGCACCAGGAAGATCATCGCCAACGCCAATGTGAAGGCTGGCAGGAAAGCATTACCTTCCCGAATTAACTGACGGGATTCACCAGTGTAATCAATGCTGTAACTGCGCGGCATAATTTTGCGCGCTTCGGTTTCCATAAAGTTCAGTGCAGTGCCCAGCGGCTGCATAGTAACGGCACTGATTTTTACCGCGTTCAATTGCTGCATACGGTTGATGGAGCGCGGCACGGTGCTGTGCGAAATACTGGCGATTTGATCCAGGCGAATCAACTGACCTTCCGGGCCGGTGATGTAGAGTTTTTCAAGATCATCCGGGGTTAAACGACCAGTGCGTTTGACTTGCGGAATGACTTTGTAACTCTGACCCGACATATTGAAGCGATTGACGTAACCGCCGCCCAGCAAAGTACCCAGATCATAAGTAACAGTTTGCAAATCCAGCCCGAGGTCAGCGACTTTTTCACGGTCAATCGCCAGCCGGTACTCCGGTTGGTCAACTTTCATGTCCAGCAACACGAAAGGAAACATGCCGCTATCCAGCATGACTTTTTCGAGTTTTTTCGCTACTTCGTAAATGTCCCTGCTTTCATCGGTGGAAGCAATCACAAACTCCACCGGGAAATCACCACCGCCAGGCAAAGGCGCAGGTGTAATAGGAATAACCCGGATGCCTGAGATCTCGCCGGTCACACGTTTTACGTCCGGTAGTACATCGAAAATACTGTCGTCGCGTTGATCCCAGGGTTTCAACACCATACCGGCGAAACCACCGGTAGGAAAAGTTACCTGGAAGGTAAAGTCGGTTTGCGGCAGATCCATAATGGCTTTGTTTAACATGCGGCCATAAAACGCCGACTGATCTACCGTGGCGTTTGCCGGTGAGTCGATAATGTTAAAAATAACACCCTGATCTTCAACCGGTGCCAGCTCCTTGTTGGAGCCCATGTACATCACCGCTGCCAGCATGGCGATGCAAACCCAGAGCACATACACACCGGCTCGATTTTCCAGCGTTGCATTCAATTTTCGGTTGTAAAAATTCTGAAAGCGTTCAAACGGTTTGGCGAGTGGTGCCGAGTAGCTTTTGTGGGCTTTCAAAAAACGTGAACCCAGCATTGGCGAGAGCGTAAGCGCAACCACCGCCGAAATAGTTACTGCGCCGGCCAGGGTAATGGCAAATTCACGGAATAGCGTACCCGTCAAACCACCAATAATACCGATAGGAACATACACGGAAATCATGGTGACGGTCATGGCGATGATCGGGCCGCCCAATTCGCGCGCGGCGATAATCGATGCTTCGAAAGGCTTTTTACCTTCTTCAATATGACGCTCGATATTTTCCACCATTACGATGGCATCATCGATGACCAGCCCCACGCTCAACACAATGGATAGTAGCGTTAACAGGTTTAGCGAGAAACCGCATACCTGCATAATAAATAGCGCGCCCACCAGCGATAAGGGAATGGCAATAACCGGAATCAATACCGAACGGCTGAACCCGAGGAACAGAAAAATAACGACTACAATAATCAATAAGGTTTCCGTTAAGGTACGGATAACTTCATGAATGGCCGCATCAATATACTCCGTTGCATCGTAAGCGATGGCGCCGCTTAAACCGGTGGGCAATTCAGCTTTGATAGCCTCCATCTCCTGGGTAACAGCCCTCATTACATCCAGCGAGTTTGCTGTGGGCGCTACCCAGATGCCCATGAATACTGCCGTCTGGCCTGAGTAATTTACCTCGGTGTTGTAGTCTTCTGCGCCCAATACAACATCGGCAACGTCTTGCAGGCGAATCACACCTTCACCGGTATCGCGAATAACCAGTTGTTTAAAGTCATCAACGCGGCGTAAATCGGTATCGGCACTCAGGTTAACCTGGGTGTAATGGCCGCGCGTTTGCCCGATGGCGGCCTGAACGTTGTTGCTGGCCAACGCCTGGCGAATTTGCAGCGGCGAAATATTCAGCGCTGCCATTTGTTCCGGCTTTAACCAGATACGCATGGCAAAGGTGCGGCCACCGAGCACATCGGCTTTTTGCACACCGGCCACCGCGGTAAGGCGCGGCTGTACCGAGCGGGTAAGGAACTCGGTAATCTGGTTGGGTTCGAGAATATCGGAATTAAACGTAATGTAAGCCGAGGCAAACTGGCTATCCGGCCCTTCAATACTGATGGAAGGAATTTCGGCTTCCGGCGGCAGATTACTGCGCACCTGATTAACCTTGGCGCTAATCTCGGTCATCGCTTTGAGCGGGTCATAGTTCAAACGCAAATGCGCACGAACGGTAGACATGCTCATGGTGCTTTCGGAAGCGATGTAATCAATCCCTTCGGCGGAGGCAATTGCCCGCTCAATCGGCGTGGTAACAAAGCCGCGAATCAGTTCAGCGTTAGCCCCGACATACACGGTGTTGATGGTGATCACGGCGATATCGCTGCGCGGGTATTGGCGCACACTCAGGTTGGAGGCGGCCTGAAAACCGGCCAGCAAAATCAGCAAGCTCACCACAATGGCGACGACCGGTCGCCTGATAAAAATATCCGTAAAATTCATACACTATTCCGCAGTGTGTGTCCTGTTGAACACGGTTAATCCTGATGGTGATTGATCACCGTACGGGTTTACGAAAATGATCAACTGTCTTCCGGTTCGGGTTGCAGTTGATAGTCCAGTGCCGGGGTGTCGGATATCACAATCGCCTGGCCGTTGTAGAGCTTGAAAGCGCCTGCGCTGACTACGTCATCCTGCTCGGTAAGGCCATCCAGAATCTGGATAAAATCGCCGCGTGATTTACCCAGTTTTACGAATTGCTGACGCGCCTTCAAACCGCCTTTTTCTGCATCGTCTTCAATCACAAATACGGTGTCGCCATAAGGTGCGTGAATCACAGCAGTGAGCGGCACCACCAGCGATTCAATGGGGTCTGATATGGTCACGATAGTTTCAACCGCCATACCCGGAATCAAACGGTTTTCCGGATTTTCCAGGGAAGACTGCACGGTGGCATTACGGGTAGCCGAATTGATCTCGGCACCGATGGCGGTAATCACACCGTCAAAGGTTTTCTCAGAACCGTCACCGGCGCGCACTGAAACCGGCTGGCCATTGGTCATACGCACCAACCATTGTTGCGGCACCGGGAAGTTGACGCGAATACGATCAGTCGCTTGCAGGGAAACAATTGGTGAACCGACTTGCAGGTCTTTACCCAGATCGACCTGACGAATACCGAGACGACCGCTGAACGGGGCGCGGATCTGTTTCTTTTTCAGGGTCGTTTTCAAATCTTCTGTATCAGCGCGAGAGGACTGCAATTGTTGCGAAGCCGCATCCAACTCACTTTGGGAAATGGTGTTGGACGCGCGCAGCGACTTCAGCCGCTGGAAGTTGGCGTCAGCCAGCTTTGACCGTGCTTCGGCGGCATCAAGCTGGGCTTTTTCGTTACCGGATTCCTGCTCAACCAGCAGTGTGCCTGCTTCTACAAACTCACCGGACTGAAACAAAATGCGCTGCACTTTGCCGGCAACTTCAGCATTGATGGTGATACCTTCATGAGCCTCTACGGTACCTACCGCCGTAAATTCATTCGGCCATGCCTGGCGGGCAACTCTGTAGCTGCTCACCGATTCCGGCGGTACCGCAAAAAACTCTTCGGCACCTGTCGCCAGACGGTAAATCTGCTCTCCTTTAATGGCAGCCAATATCGCCAAAATTACCATCAAAATCAGTACCGCAATACCGATGGATTTCAATCTAGTCATAAAACAACCATCCAGTGGATAAAGAAAAATCTGCACGGCAAATACTGGCCGCGAATTTTGAAATTGTTACATAGGCTGACAAGCTTTGGAGAGTCACAATTGTCATAAAGTGTTGACCCGATATAGCGGTCTGATGAGACCTGCGGGCAGGGGCGCACCTGACGAAAAAGTATACTATTTGTTTTTGGTCGATCGTCCAAGTAGAATTTGACGAGCGACCAAATGCAGGCAGACGCCAATCATTATCCATAGCCAACTGTCATGCCCTGTCAGTAGTTGCGCACCCGTTGTCCGGAGAATTGTCATGACAGATATCAGCAGCGAACAACCCCGCTGTCGCATTTTATTGGCAGCCAGAAAGCTGTTTCACCGCAAAGGTTTTTTTGCTACCTCCATCAGCGATGTCGCCGAAGAGGCTGGCGTATTAAAAGGACACCTGTCTTATTATTTCCCCAGCAAATCCAACCTGCTCAGCGGCACAACCTCCATTATCGAAACCGAACTGGGCGAGCAGCTCAATGGCTGGGCTGATGAGAGTGGCGATTATCAGGAAATTATCGGCAAAGCGTTGCAAGCCTATGAAGAATCAGCCACCGAGCTGGCAAGCTGGGGCTGCGTGATTGGCACGCTCAATAATGAGCTGGCAAAAGACAACGCACCTTTGCAGCAGGAACCACGCCATCTTCTGGAGATGATCCAGCAATGGCTACAGACCCAGTTTTTGCGGCACTTCCCCGCTGAAATGGCCAGCAAACTGGCGGAACAACTGCTTTGCATGTTGCAAGGTGCGGCACTTCTCGCCCACGCTTACCGCGACCCGGCGGTCATCAAACGGCAGGTAACCGGCATGCGCCAATGGCTGGCCGGGCTGGATAAGGCCGCTGAACCCTGCCAGTAAAAATGCTATAGTAGCGCCCATTCATGGCAGTGCCCCACGTTTAATAGCCGCTTGATAGCAGCATCGGCAACGCCTGACCTCCCTTCGTTTTCAACTTTCGGTACCAACCCGGGATGCTTATGACTCAGGAAAGAAAAATCCTTGTTACCAGTGCTTTGCCCTACGCCAATGGCTCGATCCATTTGGGCCACCTGGTGGAATATATCCAGACCGATATCTGGGTGCGCTTTCAAAAATTGCGCGGCGCCAACTGTATTTATGTGTGTGCAGACGATGCCCACGGCACCGCCATCATGTTAAAAGCAGAGCAACTGGGGCTGACCCCGGAACAGCAAATTGCCAACGTCAAAGCCGAGCACGAAAAAGACTTTGCCGCTTTTGGTATCGCGTTTGATAACTATCACTCTACCCACAGTGAAGAAAACCGCGAACTCTCCACCATGATTTACAAGCGCTTGCGTGACAACGGCCATATTGCCAGCCGTTTTATCACCCAGGCTTACGACCCCGAAAAAAATCTTTTCCTCGCCGACCGTTACATCAAAGGCACCTGCCCGAAATGTAAAACGCCTGATCAGTATGGCGATAACTGCGAAGCTTGCGGCGCTACCTATTCGCCCACCGATTTGATTGACCCGCGCTCGGCAATTTCCGGTGCGACGCCGGTTGCCAAAGACTCTGAACATTTTTTCTTTACCTTGCCCGCCTTCAGTGACTTTCTGAAAACCTGGACCCGTGCCGGTCATTTGCAAGATGAAGTTGCCAACAAAATGGCTGAATGGCTGGATGCCGGTTTGCAGGAATGGGACATTTCCCGCGATGCACCCTACTTCGGTTTTGAAATTCCCGATCAGCCGGGCAAATATTTTTATGTATGGCTGGACGCCCCCATCGGCTACATCGCCAGTTTGAAAAACTACGGTGACCGTCACGGCATTAATTGGGAAGATTACTGGAAGCCGGATTCCGATGCCGAGGTGTATCACTTTATCGGCAAGGACATCGTTAATTTCCATGCGCTCTTCTGGCCGGCCATGTTGCACTCCGCCAAATTGCGCACCCCCACCAAATTGTGCGTACACGGCTTTCTCACCGTGAACGGCAAAAAGATGAGCAAGTCGCGCGGCACGTTTATTAATGCCCGCACTTATCTGGATCACCTGAATCCGGAATATTTACGCTATTACTTTGCCGCCAAGCTGACCAGCAATGTGGATGATCTGGATTTGAATCTGGACGATTTCATCCAGCGCGTTAACAGCGATCTGGTGGGCAAGGTAGTCAACATCGCCAGCCGCACCGCCAAATTTATTAACAATGCCGGCGGTGTGCTTTCCACAACCGTAGCGGACAGCGCGCTGTGGCAGCGTTTTGTTGATAGCAGCGAAACGATTGCCGCGCATTACGAAGCGCGGGATTTTGGTAAAGCGATCCGCGAAATTATGGCGCTGGCGGATGCCGCTAACGAATACATTGCTACCCAGGAACCCTGGAAGCTGGCGAAGCAACCAGGTCAGGAACAACAAACGCAAGATGTATGCACACTGGGCATCAATATGTTCCGTGCGCTGCTCACCTGGTTAAAGCCGGTGCTGCCGCAGCTGACTGCCGATGCCGAAGCCTTCCTCGGTGAAACCCTGCAATGGAGCCAACCGCTGACCTTCCGCGGTGGCGAAAGCATTAATGCCTTCACCCCGCTGCTGTCACGCGTGGAAAAAGACAAGGTCGATGCGATGATTGAAGCCGGCAAAGAAGCACTGGCGGCATTGGCACCAGCAGCAGCGGCGCCATCGGAAGCAACCAGCCAGGAAGAACCGATTGCGGCAGAAATTGATTTCAACGATTTCGCCAAAGTGGATTTACGCATTGCCAAAATTGTTAATGCCGAACATGTCGAAGGTTCCGACAAATTGTTGCGCTTGACCCTGGATATCGGCAGCGAAACCCGCAATGTATTTTCAGGCATTAAAAGTGCGTATCAACCGGAACAACTGGTCGGCAAACTCACCGTCATGGTTGCCAACCTCAAACCCCGCAAAATGAAATTCGGCGTCAGCGAAGGCATGGTGCTGGCCGCCGGCCCGGGCGATAAGGAAATTTACTTGCTGGAACCCCACGACGGCGCAAAACCGGGGCAACGGGTGCTTTAAAGCAATCCCGCGCGAAATCCCCGAGCGTTCGGGATTTCGCGCCGTTTTGCCGCCAGCCATGGCACTTGAAATGGCCGATGATAATTATAAAATTTTTCATATTGCCTGAGTTCCAGGCGTCATAAAGCTGCATCGAATGCGAGCACTCCGCCATACTATGAGCGGCCCACGCCTCAGACGAGTGTTATTTAATCTTTCACGCGAAAAGGAATTTTAATGCGTGCATTACTGTTGTTTCTTCTCTGCTACCCAAGCGTCACCATGCCTGCTCATGCCGAGTCAGACTCTCTCCCGCAGTTGGCAGCGGGGTATTACCACACCTGTCTGTTACGTAACGACGAGGTGCATTGCTGGGGCGACAATACTTTTGGACAGGCGCAAGCGCCGAAGCTTGGGCACCCTACGTACATCGCTGCCGGTGGCAACTTGAGCTGTGCCATTGATCAAAAGGCGGTTATCTGTTGGGGCGGTACCGATTCAATACCATTAACTCCGCCGCCGCTGATTGATCCTGTTCATATTGCTATCAGCCACCGGGGTGACAGTGCCTGTGCCCTCGACCAGGGGCGACCGGTTTGCTGGGGTGCTATCCGGGAAACATTCTTTCAGAAAGAGTCACTCGCATTATCCAATCTGACCGACTTTTCAATCGGCAAGGACGTTCTGTGCGCAATCGGTGCAGAGCAAGTCAGCTGTGTCCGCTTTGCAGAAGAAAACACGCTTCACCTTCTGCCACACCCGACTCCCTTGTCCCATGCTCTGACTGTCGTCAAGCCGCAGAAAGTTGTCGTAGGTGACGGGCAGATCTGCGCGCAAGGCGCATACAGTACCCAATGTCAGTACCTGGGCGACTCAAATTACGTTTTCCGGCCGCTAAAAACCACTACCTTTTCGCTGGATGTGAACGGAAATGGCTGCGGTCTAAGCAAGCCGGATTATCTGACTTGCTGGCCGGAAGGCTCACTTCATGTCATGTTGACGGGGGCCAAAGCGGTAGCTCTTGGCGCCCACCACCTGTGCCTCGCCTCGGACGAGCAAGTTGCCTGCCGGGGCGAGAATAATCTGGGGCAGCTTGATCATTCAGTGAAGCCCGGCCAACAGCTTCAACCACGCGACATTCGCATTGAGCCAACCCCGCATCCGAACCGCCTTAGCATCACTTTTCCCGACCAGCGGGGCACTGCACTTTGGGAAAAGAAAAGAGAATACGGCCACCCGTCAGCCACCTTTGTGCGGCTGCCAGATGAAGATCAGTCGTCGCAATTGCTTAACCTTGCCGACACCGGTTGTATCGTGGAGCACAAGATGTCGGCCAAGGCAGAAGACGTGGTGCTCCCTCAAATTTACCGCATGGCTGCTGACCTGGACACGGATTGCAGCAATCCCCGCCATGGCTTTTATGCAAACGATGTTTCTGCCGCTGTTCAAATTCAACAAAGCGATGCGGGTATTGTCATCACCATCAATGACAAAAAAACAGTAGGCAACTATTTGAATGAAAGCGGTTCTCTGAGCATTTCTTCACCCCAAATTACGCAATCAGAGCGTTTTATCGCCTTCACTCCCACGGGTTCGGGCGAGTCAACAATCCACTACGCATCCGAGTTTCTGCTACTGGATTTGCAGAAGCAAAAGACCTATCGCATCGCGACGCCCAACGCTGCCCGCTCCCCACAAATTTTGACCTACCAAAATAAATTCCTCTTTTCTTATTCCGGGAATGGCGAATACGCGTTTGGCGAATTATCCTCGTTTGATCCTGAAACATGGATAAGCCGGCCTATCGAGGGCTGGCAAGGCAGCGCCTGCGGAGCTGCATCGCTGTCGTTTGTCAGAGACAGACTGCACTCGCAAACAGATTCCTACATGGCTTGCAATGCAGGAAGGCCTCACACACATCAAGGCAAATTTATAGCCCCCTACGAGATCCAGCTAACCTACAGCGACTACGCAAAAAACGATGGCGGTGATGCGGAAAGTTACATTGAGGAACTCTTTAAACCGGCTGATTTCGTTTCAGTATCCGGTCAACGTCTTCAAACCGCCGGACGTTACTTCTACAACATTGATAACCATCAATTAACACTCACCCCGATAGACATTCAATACCAGTGGCCGATACCTTTAGTACAACAACCTGAAGACGAGCAACATGATGCGCCGTCCATCGTCGGCCAGTTCGATGGCTGGATTGAGTTCGGCGTGCTCCACCTGCAATTTGAAGTCAACAACGAGGCAGCTATTGATGGCATACGCCTGGCTTTGCAGGTAGCACTGATAGACGCAGCTGACACCAGCCAGACCCGCATAAGAGGCAAGCAAGCGTACTGGGAAGTGGGCTTTACCGTCTCCGGCACTCCGCTGAAGGTCGCGCTTGAAGATAGCAACGCTCTGCTTGAATCAGGGTTGAGCCAGGATGTTGTAGATACTCTCGCATCGGGTGTGGTCGCAGTGCAAAGTGAAAAAACCGTTAGCGGCAAGGTTCATTATCATCTTACTGTCGATACGGCGGCATTTCCCCTACGCAGCATTCACGGCGGTACGGCGCTGCAATTGCAATTACGAAGCAGCTCCAACCGGGATAATCCAATAACCCTGGACCCGCGCCACATCACCGCCAAAAATGGCTGGTATGGGTTTTCTCCGCTTTCCGCCCGACTGATGGCCGGTTGGGGTGATGAAATCTTGCCGCGCAGCCTCGTCAATGGCAGCTTCTCGCATGCGGTTCTGGTCGAAGGAGACCTCTACCTGGCAGCACCCGATACGCAACGCTTCACGCCCTATACTGCGTCCGCACCCGATGAACAGTGGTTGCAACAGCATCGTCTGCTTAGCTTGCAACCGGAAGAAATAGCACAACTGGTATCAACCCACGATATCAGAAAAATTTTCTATACCCTCACTGACGATAGCCTTCGCGCATTTGTATTTTTTTACGAACCAGGCCATCCCGGTAATGAAAATGTGTCGGTTATTGATTACGACGCGGATGGAAATGTACTGCGCAGCACCAGCCCCTACCCTTATTTCGATTATTGTTATCGTTATTGTGATGACGAGGATGCCCCACAACCGGAAAATTTCTCCGCCTACCAATTGGACACGAAACAAGTCATTATTTTTACGGGATCTGAATATTTGGTGTTTGATCCCGGGAGCTATCAATGGGTATCCGCTGCTGGCAATCTGACGGATCTCATCAGGATATTTACTGAAGGGGATACCGACGCCTACTCTTTTATTGACGCCACCTATTTCCCTGAAAACCGTCTTAATCTCTACACCGTATCTCCCATCGGAGAGCAACCGATCCAATTCCGGAGTAACGTTTTTACCGAGCCACTGACGGGTATCCGCTTTAGAGATCCGAACCTCGGAAAATGTGTTTCCTTGGCAATGGTGAAAGCAATCGTCTTCAACCCCAAAGCCACGCTTGAGGATATCAAGTCGCTCGCCTGTGACTGGCAGATTATCCAATTAGAGGGTATAGAGGCGCTTCAACAACTTGTCTCCGTGAAGCTGCCTCTGGAAAAGAGCGCTTCGCTTCAGCTATTGGCGGCGCTGCCCAACTTAAAGCGTGTGTCTCTTCAAGGCGAGGATATTGACCTGGCCTGGTTGGCAGATAATCCGCTGGAAGAGCTATCCCTCACCGGAGAAAATGTTGACCTCTTGCAATTGGCGGGTAGCCATATTGGCCATATGTACATTAAGAGCAACGGCGTGTCCCTTAACGCCCTGAGTGATATTCAATCGCTGCAAAAGCTGGATCTCGATCATTCACTACTGCTGCCAGTCACGAATGAAACGCTCCTTGAACACAAATTTGCTGACCTGGAAGAATTGATCCACCAGGGCTATAGCGACGTTCCGCTACTCAGGTATTTTCCGAAGTTGAAGAAGGCCAGGCTATTTAAGATCATCAATGAGGAATGCCCGGCTTCAACAACGATTGAAGTCCTGGAACTGGCGGGATCACCCATGCCATTACAGGCATCTTGTTATGCTGATCTTCGAGAGTTTCGGAGCAAGAGTGCTGGCAACATTTACGATTGCGGAAAAGAATTGTTCAAAGGAGACGGCTTTGAAAAGTTGACCAACCTGCAACTGACTTGCTTTGATAAACAAGCTTTCGAGAAATTACCCTCGGTGACTCATCTCACCACCAGCTACTTATCAACGCCTATTGGAGCGCAGGTAAAATTTCTCGATATGGGTAACAGCCTTTGCCCGGATGACAGCCTGCTCACCGCTACTGATAACTTGACGCTGCGCTGCCTGATGTACGGGGAACAACGCGATTTCAAACCTCGCATCACGGCAGAATTCCGGTTAACCAGAGCGGTGACTGGCGACTCAATGAACCAGACCAACAGCAGCCTGACCGCCAAACTTTATAATAATGACGCCTTACCAAAGCTGTTCACCGCAAGCCGCGGTTACCGCGCCCTGGATCTGGAGAAAGTTGAGAAGTTGGATGTAGAGGTATACGGCCGCACACCAATTTGAGAGGTTATCGGGAAGATGCCAGCGCTTAAAAACCTGCGCCTTCGCTCTCATAAGGAAAACGACCCGGAATTTGTGTTCCGTCTACCCAAATTGGAGGCTCTGGAACATCTGGATATCGGCGGCTTTAACAAGATCGACATCTCACAAATTGAGCCATCCTCTCTTATAAGTTTGCAGGTAACCGCTTCAGAAGACCCGTTTGTGTCGCGCGTTAATTGGCATCAGTTTCTGAAGTTGCGCCAACTGAAGCTACCTGCGGGGCATCCGGTGTCGCTGGAAAATTTACCCTGCAACCTCAAGCGGCTGGATGCTTTGATCGACGTAACGGCAGCGGCGGAGACACAAGGGTGCAGCACTTTTGAAGAAGTGATTTTTAAAGGTGAACCGCGTGATACCTACGGCCTCAATTTTCAACGCCAACTCACTGGCGCGATAAAAAGAGACCATGAGAGCACGGACTACTATTCCGTGCTCTGGAATGAGGACGATAAGAACGAATTTCTCAAGGATCGCCAATTTCACGACACGCAGCTGGCAAGCATTGAGCAACTAACCCGCTCTCCCGCGATGAACGCAGTTTTTGAACGAGGTGGCATGATAAGGGCATCTTTATACCTTCGCGAACTGGGGGTTTCGGTTGATTGACCGGCCCCCCACTTCCCAGGAAAATTTACCTTCCTTCTTCAAAATCAAATTGACAATCACCATGGCGTAATCAACAGGCCGAATTGGCAGGCTCATAAGAAACGGCAGGGTTTGTTCTTTCTTCTCGTTGATCACACTGAGATTGATCATATGAAAACCTGCCGCAACCATCATCGTGGCAAGAACCGCAAGGGAAAGAGAATGGAAAGATCGGGTTGGACAACAATCTGAAAACAGGGGAATTCACGTGCACCATCGTTTGCAGACGAAGGCACGTGATAAATAACCGCAATGCGTTAAACCGTAAAAAAGTTATTCACACACCGCCACGAAAGCCATTTCAATCAGCATATCCGGATTCAACAACTCAACTTTTACACAAGCACGTGAAGGCGCACAACCTGCGGGCAGCCAGGCTTCCCACAAACGGTTCATGACTTCAACGTTTTGGCGGTCGGTGAGGTAAATTGTGGTGGAGAGCAAACGGGTTTTATCGCTGCCCATTAGCGCAAGGCGCTGTTCGGCCAAGGCTAATACCTGTTTGATTTGGCCTTCGGCACCCACTCTGGTGTCTTCCGGCACCTCGACAAAATGCGCGATGCCCTTGTAGATAGTGACATCGGACCAGCGCGGCTCCGGGTTGATTCGTTGAATGGTCATAAGGCTCTTCTCGCAAAAGGCGGAATGATGAACGGATTACCTGGCTGCATCAAGCAGGGATTCCACCGGGAAAGCCACCGACACCACCACCTCCTCGCGCATGCGCATGGCGTCGGTAAGGATTGCCTGAGCTTCACGCACCTCGCCTTCGGTGAGCGGCTGTTGTTGCGCAATACGATCCAGCAAATGCAAACCCAAACGGCTTACCATTTGTACCTGTTGTGCCAGCTCTTTTATCAGCGGCTGTTTTTCACCGGCGGTTGCCAGTACTGCCGGGTAATTGGCTACCCAGGATTCCAGCAGACTACGAATCACCCGCAGTGCCTCCGCATCGTCACGGCGCGGCAGCCAGTAATCAATGGCACGTTGCAGTTGATACAGGGTCAGGCTTTCTGCCGGCAGCGTATCTACAAAAAGATTCAACGGATCTTTACGGGAGTAAGTGGCATGCGCCGATTTTTCATGATGGCGATGGTAATACTGCGCCTGCTCTATGGCTTGCGATAAGATCCGGGTGGGTTGTATTTCTTCGATGCCGAGATTTTTCAACCCCTGCTCCTGTTGTTGCAAATGCTGCAAACCGATAGCGATAGCAGACCAATCGGAAATTCTATTCAAGCGGTGGTACAAATGATCTTCATCGCGTTTTTCCTGCGCCGACCATAAGCGCTCGCCAACCACAAAACCGCGCGGCCACAAACGCAAATCGAGCACTGACTCATTAATCATTTCCGCCCACAACGCCAGCTCACCCCCCAGAATATTGACGACCTGCTCTTCTTCAACCACCACCGGCAAGATGCCCGCCGGCGGCGTGGTTGCATCCAGCGTAGAACCGGCGATTTGTTTGCCGGACGCCACATAAGGAGCATTACCAACGATGACGGCACCGCCCAGTGTTTTGTTTTGCAGCAATAACCGCGAGCTGATGGGCCCCATCCAGGTATCCAGCTCGAAGCGCAATACGCCATGCACAAAACGCGGGTTTTTTAATTCGCGGCGGGCTTTGCCGGCAAAATCCATGTAGCCACGCCACTCGCCTTTTTCACTTTCAATAAGCGTGAAAGAACCCTGGATGGCAGACCCGCGTTTGCGCGGCAAGAAAAACTGCCAACTTTGCCAGTTTTCACCGGGGTGAATATTCTGATCCAGAATCAAGGCCTGCGGCACCGGTTCATTGCGATAATGGTAAGCAGACGTTTGCGGTTGATCGAGATAAAAGCCGGTTGAGAGAATTCCCTGAAAGCCCTGGTTTACCGCATTGCCCAACGCGTCCTGCCCTTGCCAGGATTGAATAACGATATCGCGCGGCAAATCCTGGTGCAAAATTTCATCCCAACCGATCATCTTTTTTTGCAAGCCGGTAAGAATGTCGGACACACGGCGATTGAAATATGCCTGCAGGGCGTGCGTATCGGCCAGTTGCTTTTGCTGCATAAAATCGCGAATGGCGGTATTGTTTTGCCAATGCTCAGGGTCAACTTCATCACCGCCAATATGGATGTAGTCAAACGGGAAAAGTGTTTTAACCTCGCCCAACAAATTTTCAATAAAGGTATACACCTCATCATTCGCCGGGTTCAGCAATGGCTTCAACACGCCCCAACGATCTTCCGGCGCATAAGGGCCGGGAGCCGACATCAGCTCGGGATAGGCGATGGCCAGCGCACTGACGTGACCCGGCATATCAATTTCCGGCAGCACATGAATACCACGATCCCAGGCGTAAGCCACCAACTCGCGTATTTGTTCCTGAGTAAAATATTGCCCACCGGATGCCTGCTGGTGCAAACGGGGATAGCGGCGGGATTCCATTCGCCAACCCTGGTCATCGGTGATATGCCAGTGAAAGATATTCAGCTTTGCCGCTGCCATGCCATCAATCTGGCGCTTCAACGCCTCCAGCGACATAAAATGCCGCGACACATCCAGCAAGGCGCCGCGCCAGATAAACCGCGGGGCGTCCTGAATGGTCACCGCCGGAATGCCCCAGCCACCATTATTTTGCTGCACCAGTTGGGACAGCGTTTCCAGCCCGTGCATCGCCCCCTGAACCGTCTCAGCGTGAAGCACAATGCCGGTAGTGGTAACGGTAAGCGCGTAGGATTCGTCAATGCCCGGTGAGGTGACCCTGTTATCGGCATCGTCGGATACCAGCTGCACGGTCAGTTGCGGTGATGATTTACGGCGGGATGATGGCAATGCCTGCACGGTAAATGGGTTTCCGGTAATACGCGAAACCCGCTCGGAAAACCGTTGCAAAGCTTTGTCCATGCGTAGCGAAGCAATACCTTCAACCTGATAATGCCATTCTGCATCCAACGCAAAAAAGCCCTCCTGCTGTTCAACAGATTGAGGCCATGGCATTAACGGCAAGAGTTTGTCTTCAAGCGCTGAGGCGCTGGTTGCGCCGCACCAGAGCACACAAGCGGTGATCCATGTCATCAGTTTCATAGTGATTTCCTGCTCATGCCGGCTCGCGGCCAACCATGATTTCAAAGCCGATTTTTATACAATTTTTTATTCAAAAAACTGTGTGCAAAAAATTATTGAAAAAAAGTTTCAATTTCTTCAACCACATCATAACGGTCAGAAATCACATTCATCCGCCGCCATTTATCAAAGGTGAGGCACGGGTGCGATGTACCAAAAGCAATCATATCGCCAACCCGTAAATCACTGCCGGCCGGAAATACCAGTTTGGCATGTTGATCCATCATGGATGCTACTTGCCATTCCTCCTGAATAGCCAGTGGTGCCTCCTCACCTGGACGGTAATGCAGCAGCGGCAAGGGTAAGCCTGCATCAAACGCCACATCGCGCTTGCCCATGCCAATAACCGCTACACCAGGCTCCGGAATGGATTGCACATAAGCCCAGATTTCCATCGCGCTTTGCAGGTCGTAGCCCATGGCGCGAGCAACCGAAGAACGCGCCATAATTTTTTGCTGACCGCAGTCGCACAAACCGTGGTCATGCACCAGGTAACAACCTGGCCGGATAACCGGCAGTATGGATGCAGGAAGATCCTCGGCAAAACGCTCAGCCACCAGATCGTACCAGGCAGAACCTGCACCACTGAGGATAACGCTATCGGTGTGAAACAAACCTCGGGTGATTAACGTTTGGCACATATCCTTTACCCGCAGCAAATGGGCGTTGACCTGAGCCACCGCATCTTCACCGTGAATAACGCCTTCATAGGTTTCAATGCCGGCCAGCTTGACCGCATGACATTGCTGCACTTTTTCTGCCAGCGCGATGACCGCCTCGCGAGTGCGTAAACCACAGCGACCACCGGCGATACCGACTTCAATCAAAACCTTGATCTGTTGCTGTTGCGCGGTAAAAAACTGCTCCAGTTGTTGCAGATTTTCTTCGCAATCCAGCAGGCAATAAAAATCGGTATCCGGGTTCGTTAAAAGACGGGAGATGATCAACATGTTCTGCCGCCCCACCAATTGATTGGCCATCAGAATCCGTCTTACGCCATGCTGCCAGGCATGGACGCACTGCACCGCAGTGGCCAGCGTTATGCCCCAGGCACCCGCTTGCAACTGCCGGGCAAATAACGCCGGAGCCATGGTGGTTTTTCCGTGCGGCGCGAGCGCCACCTGATAATGTGCGGCAAAATCGCGCATCCAGTGAAGGTTGTTTTGCAAACGACTTTGATACAACACCACCGCTGGCAAACTGATGTCTTCTCGCAACAGGTTGGCCGGCCCCTTGAGCATGGCTTCGCCCATCCCTTTCACCACATCTTTTCGATTTTGCATTGCTACATCTCTTGAAATACAAAGTTCTGACAAGCGCCTTGGCCGCGGAACCTGAACACTGGCGAACCGCCCTGGAAATTTACCAGCCATCCATTGCTTAACGCCAACAAATGAAATAAAGTACCAACAAAATAACACATTAAATGTTATTTAAAAACATAGCGATAATCACCCGTCATCGTCTGCAAGGTAAATCATAGACGGTGTTAAAGCAGCAACCCCGGCGGTAGAATGGCTTTCGGTATCAATTTGCATTTGCAGGTTGATGAACTGTTCGACCATCCACATGGGAATGCGCTGTGGCTAACGACATCGATATTGTTTCAAGAATCAGCAAGCTGCAGGATCAATTCAGCGAGGCCGAGAAAAAAATCGCCCGCCTGATTCTGGAGGATTTGAATTTTGCCGCCCACGCCAGCATCAACACTCTGGCAAAACGGGCCGAAGTTAGCGAAGCCACGGTTACCCGCTTTGCCAAAGTGCTGGATTGCAAAGATGTTCGCCACCTGAAATTACGCCTGGCGCAATCGCTGGCGGTAGGGCAGCGTTTTATTTCCGAGGTGACGATTGAACCCACCGGCATTCACGGTGTGTACGAAGCCATCAAATCAGCGCTGGATTTTAATGCCAACCTGATTACCACGGAGATTATTGAACCGGCTGCCGACCTGATCAGTAACGCCCGACAGGTATTAATTTTTGGCGTGGGAGGCGGCTCTACCATCATGGCGCAAGAGTGTCAGCATCGGCTGTTCAGACTGGGGCTGGCAGCCACCGCTTACAACGATCCGATGTTGATGCGCATGGCAGCAGCTGCCATTGAGCCCAATGATGTGGTTCTGGCGCTATCGCTGGGGGGTTTTAGCCCGGATGTAACCGATGCGGTCAATATCGCCCGGGAATACGGTGCCAAAGCGGTAACGATTACACCGCTGGACACGCCGCTGGCAGAAAGCTGCGATCTGGTGATTCCTATCGCGCCGATTGAGACAGATTATATTTTTAAACCCAGCGCTTCGCGCTATGTGCTGCTGGCAGCTATTGATGTACTGGCAACCGAGGTGGCAATTCGTCACAAGCGTAAAAGCCGGGAAAAATTACGCCGCCTCAAGCTGCACCTCGACAACCATAAACACGGTAACGACCGTTTACCACTGGGCGACTGATCGGTTGCCCTGTGTTCAAGGGGCAACATGATTTACGACACGCTCATCTGCAACGCCACCATTATTGATGGCAGCAACAGTGCTCCGTTTAACGCGGAAGTCGCCATCCGCGATGGCATGCTAACGCTGTTGCCGGAAGGCAGCGCTCCCCCGGCCACTCACGCTATTGATGGTGAGGGTCTATTCCTCGCACCGGGTTTTATCGACGTACACACCCACGACGATACCAACGTCATTAAAGCGCCGCACATGTTTGCCAAAATCAGTCAGGGTGTTACCACCGTGATTACCGGTAACTGTGGCATCAGTGCCGCGGGCGCCCGTCTGAAAACTGCCCCGCCCGATCCGATGAATTTACTGGGTGAACAAAAAGATTTTCGCTACCCCACCTTTACCGCTTACGCCCGCGCCGTTGAGTTGGCCCGCCCCAACGTCAACGTCGCTGCGCTGGTTGGTCACACCACACTGCGCAATAATGTGATGGATGATTTGTTGCGTACCGCAACCGATGAAGAAATCAATGAGATGCGGCAACAACTGCGGCAGGCGCTGCAACAAGGTGCCCTGGGGTTAAGCTCAGGCCTCGCCTATGGCAGCGCCAATGCGGCCAGCACCGCAGAAATTGTTACTCTGGTCAGCGAAATGGCCAACACCGGTGGCATTTACACCTCGCATTTACGAACCGAGTTTGATGGCATTCTTGAAGCTATGGACGAAGCGTTTGCCACCGCCAAACACGGCAAGGTGCCGTTGGTAGTATCGCATTTGAAATGCGCCGGTGCCGGCAACTGGGGCCGCAGTGGCGAAATATTGCAACACCTCCAGCGCGCGTCGACAGCACATCCCATTGCCTGTGATTGCTACCCTTATACCGCCAGCTCCAGCACACTGGATTTGAAACAGGTCACCGCAGACAACGATATTTTTATCACCTGGTCTACCCCGCACCCGGAACAAAGCGGAAACATGCTGGCCGATATCGCCAGCGATTGGCAATTATCACTGGAAGAAACTGCTAAAAAATTAATGCCGGCCGGTGCGGTTTATCATTGTATGCACGATGACGATGTCGAAAATATTCTCGCCTGGCCACACACCATGATCGGCTCGGATGGCTTGCCCAACGACCCGCATCCACATCCCCGGTTATGGGGCGCATTTCCCCGGGTGATTGGCCACTACGCCCGCCAACGCGGGTTGTTTTCCATCGCCACCGCCATTCATAAAATGACCGGCTTGTCGGCATCACGCTTTCAACTTGAAAAACGTGGCCTGATTGCCAACGGTTATCACGCCGACCTGGTGCTTTTCAATGCGCAAACCATTCGCGACACCGCCACCTGGGAAAAGCCGGTGCAAGCCGCCGAGGGCATCGAAAAAGTGTGGGTGAATGGCGTATTGAGCTTTAGCGACCAGCAACCGCTGGAAGCCCGCGCCGGGCAATTTTTATATCGCAAAAACTAACTATTATTTTCATATTTTTTTGAATAACTTATCAGGAGACACCATGAGTATTAAACGTTACGGAGCCGAAGGCGGTACCGGCACCGGAGGGCAACACCTGCCCTTTTCGCGCGCCGTAGAAGCCGGCGGCTGGTTGTATGTTTCCGGCCAGACCCCGATGAAAGATGGCGAAGTGGTAGAAGGCAGCGTGGTAGAACAGTCACGCCTGGCGATAGATAATTGCCTGAGCATTATGCGTGAAGCCGGTTATGATCTTGAACATGTGGTTCACGTTACGGTGATTCTTACCGATGCCCGTTACTTCCAGTCTTTTAATAAAGTATTCAAGGACGTATTCGGGGCACATCCGCCCGCGCGAATTTGCTCGGTTTGCGATCTGGTGGTGGACTGTAAAGTTGAAGTCGGAGTGGTTTGTTTCAAAGGCTGACACCCGATAACGGGGCAGCTGAGCCGCTGGCATCAGCTGGCCATTTTCAGGGTGCGACTAAAAAAATTAATGAGTGCATAAAAATTCTATGAACACCTCTGTATTTGTCAGCGCATTTGTTATTTACATTGCATTTCTGGTGTGGCTGGGCTGGTTTGTTTCGCGTCAACAACGCGGCGGGGAAGATTTTTTGCTGGCCGGGCGCAGCCTGCCAATGATGCTGACACTGGCCACAACCCTGGCCACCATGGTCGGCACAGGCTCTTCTATTGGTGCAGTAGGTTTTGCCTACAGCAACGGCTGGGCAGGAACGCTTTATGGCATTGGTGGCGCACTGGGTATTTTATTAACCGCCTGGTGGTTTGCACCGGTACGGGCACAACGCTTTATGACCATGAGCGAAGAGTTGTCCTGGTACGTGGGCGCCAATCGCTATGTTAAAAATCTGGTGGGCGTGCTCATTTTGTTGGCCTGCATTGGCTGGCTGGGCGCGCACATTCTCGGCGGCGGCATGTACCTGGCGTGGATCGCCGGGGTTGACCCCACTATCGCCAAATTATTGATCGCCGCCGGCTTCAGTATTTATATCGTCATCGGTGGTTACCGGGCGGTGGTCTGGACCGATGCCATTCAGGTCGTGGTGTTATTTTTTGGATTTATTCTGATGGCCGCCATGTCGGTTTATCTCGCCGGTGGCTGGGAAAGTTTAATGTCTGACCAGCCACGGGAAAATTTGTCTTTTCTCGGTATAGAAAAAATCGGCGCTATTCACGCCTTGTCACTGGTGGCCGTGATTATGGTCGGGGTGATGGCAACACCGTCGTTTCGCCAGCGAATTTATTCAGCGAGCAGCGTAAAAGCAGCACGCAATTCCTTCGCACTGTCCGGCAGTTTATATTTGTTCTTTTCATTTATTCCGGCGCTCATTGGTATGGCCGCGTATGCGATGAATCCGGATTTGGAAAACCGAAATTTTTCCTTTCCATTTCTGGCCATGGAAGTGTTACCACTCACGGTGGGCGTAATTGTACTGATCGCTGGTCTGTCGGCCACCATGTCCAGTGCCAGCTCGGATGCGATTGCCGGGGTGGCAATTTTGCTGCGTGATATTTACATCCTTTTCACAGGTCGGGTGCCAGCGGAACAAAATATGGTGCGCTATTCACGCATCGGGCTGGTGGCAATTATTGGCGTGTCGATGCTGTTGGCATTTATTTCCGACGATATCATTGTCTATATCACCGGGATGATTGCCACCATTATGTCGGGCATGTGCGCCTGTGGCGTACTGGGGCGTTTCTGGCAGCGCTACACCTGGCAAGGTGCCATTGCTTCACTGATGGGCGGTTCGCTTATTTCCGGCGGCGTCATGTTGAGCCCATCGTTGATGACCTATTGGGGTAATCCGATTATCCCGGCCATGGGTGGTGCCTTTGCGGCCGGTATCCTGATCAGCCTGCTCACCCCGCGCAATAAGGTTTCGCCCGACGAGGCAGCCGACATTCTGGCGCGCGAGCGTGACATTATGGAAGTGGAATCCAGATAACTGATATTTCAGGTAACAGGCGTATACTCACCGGAACCGGGCCTCGTGCCCGGTGTCTGATTGCCCCATCGGCGATACAGATTTGAGTCCGGAGGATTTCACCTATGAAAGCATTGCTGCCTTTACTGATCACCAGCACCCTGTTTTTAAGCGCTTGTGAACGAGGCAACCCCGATGTGCCAGCGGCCAATGAAGCCGTCACATCCACAGCCCAGCCCCGCCATGAAGGTCATGAAGGTCATGAAGGTCATGAAGGTCATGAAGGTCATCAGAATCATGGCCATGACAGCACCGATATTACTGCCGTTACTTACGATTGCGACAACGGCGAAAGTATTCAAGTGCAGTATGACAACCGAACCGAAGCTGGCGCTGCCATTTTAACCATCAACGACAAAACCTATTCGCTCTATCAGGTTATCAGCGCTTCGGGCGCCCGTTACGCGTCGGAAAACGGTATCCAGGCCGACGAAGGCATTCAATGGCTGACCAAAGGCAAAGAAGGTGTATTGACCAACCTGATTCTTGACCATACTGCGCCGCCGGAAGACACCACCGTACTATTCCGCTGCGAAGAGCAAAGCGAAGAAACTCCACAGTAGGTCTTTTTAAAACCCTGCCTATTTCTGTAAAAAAAGCCGGGCATCGCAATGGATGCCCGGCTTTTTTTATCAGCTGTTGAGGATGCCGCTTTTATTGCGGCAAGCGTAACAACGGCGTATCCAGGGTTTTCAGTTTGCCGCCTGCAACGGTTTCTGCAGCTTTCACAAACTCCTCGAAAGACACCTTGCGAATCGGTATCAGCAAGCGTACCAGATCATCGATATTGGCCTTATCCGAGGTTTTACTGCGAATTTCCTTATCCAGCTCGTCCAGCAACACCACCGCACCGGCGGTTATCGGGCCATGTGAACGCGGTTGACGCAGCAGGTCAACATCCGCACTCCACTTTTTCAATCGCTTGATAATTTGATCACGACGATCCGGAGTCATGGCTCCGGCACGGAAGATAAGTTCAAAGGAGTAAAACTCGGCAATCCCTTCTGCCAGCCAGTCTTCACTGTGATCCTTGCTCTTTTCGCCACTGATGCGCGTCACCATATGGACGATTTCATGCACCAGTGGACTGGTACCATTTTCACTGACCAGGGGCCGGTCAGCGTGCAGGAACAGAGAATTGGACGCAGACAAACCGCCCCGCCACATAGGATCGCCAGCGCCAACAATCAGCAATTTATCCGGTGATTGGCCAAAGGCTTTTTGCACCTGCGGCCAAACAAACGTGAGGAATGTCAGGGCGTCCATGCGGCGCAGTTTTTCGCCCACAGGTGCACTCACCGCTACGCTGGTATTGCCCACCTGAGTGCGGCGCGTGCCCAGTTTACCGGCAATCATCCAGCCCACCGGGCGGTCATACAAGCGCTCGGGGTTATCAATACGGAAGGTATTACCGCGTTTGCGCGGCCAGCCGGTTTCTACGCTCCAATCATCTGGCAGCTGAAAACGCAGCGTTGCAATGGCGTGTGCGCCCGGCACTTCACTGGTTTGCGCAGCCGGAATAATATTGTCGCCACGGAAAATAGCCCAGTCATCGGTCATGCGGGCGTCGTAACGCCCCGGATCACGCTCGCGGGTAATTTTTGTGTAAAAAGTCAGCCGTGCATCTTCTTCGGGCAGCTCCCAGTAGGCGCGACCATCACGAATTTCAAATTTGCCGTTGGCTTTAAAGTTGGAGTACATCTCCGGGCGCGCATCGAAATTCATCGCCCGCAGTAAATGGCTGCGATCAATGCGGATCACCACCCAGGCGCGATTTTTTTCCGGTTGCAGTTCCACGGTGTATCTGAGGTTGTAGGCGAGATCGTCGTCAGGCTCTGCCTGACAAAGCGCGCTAAACAGGCCGAGAAGCAGCGCTGCGACCAATAATCTGCTACGGGAAAGGAAAAGGGCTTTGTTGCCGGTTGCCAATGAAAACATAATAACCTGCTGTCTGATTGCGAAAAGAACGTAACCGCTTGTCGTCTTAATATCATAGCAGTTTGTTTGGCGAGGGGTCGTGTGGCGGTTAACGCCGCAGCCAGAAAGTGCGGTAAACCCGTCACAGCAAAAGCTATTGTGCAGCGGAGTCAACCATTAATCAGAAAAACAGAACCGGGAGGAAAAAGCTGAACGCGGGGCAGATGCGGTGCCCGTGCAGACACCGCCGCCGACATCAATCGTGGTGATGACCACCCACGCCATGGGCATGTCCGTGCGCCAGCTCATCGGCGGTGGCATCACGTACTTCCAGAATTTCGATATCAAAGGTCAGTTGCTTACCCGCCAGCGGGTGGTTGCTGTCGATATCTACGTTGAATTTGCCCACTTTTAATACAATCGCTTCCCACGGACCATGCTGGGTATTCACCGCCACTTTCATACCTGGCTTGAGGCGGTTTTTCAGTTTCGCGTAGTCCAGCAGGTGTTTTACCGGAATGCGCTGGGTGGCGCCGTCTTTACGGTGGCCATAGCCATCTTCCGGAGACAATTCGGTTTCAAAACGCTCACCGGCAGCTCTGCCCTCAAACGCTTTTTCCAATGCGGGCAACAGATTGTTGTGGCCGTGCAGGTAAAGCGTCGGCTCAGCATCATACGAGCTTTCCAACAATTCGCCGCCGGTTTCACTGAGACGGTAATGAAAGCTCACCACGCTATTAGTGCCGATAGACATACAAATTCTCCCGAAAATTGATCAAAAACATTGAACCGGGGCGCAGTATGGCGAGCTGTTCCGGGAATGGCAATCGGAGATTGACGCCTTAAAAGTAACAAGGCCGGAGCAAAGGATTTTGCTCCGGCCTTGTTTGATTACCCTATTAACGCTGACGAGGAATTTACTGCTTTACGCAATCCACAAAGTAATCGCGCTTGCCGTTAACTTCACGCTTCACCAGACCGTGTACATCGGTTTCGAAGCCGGGGAAGCGTTCGTTGAAATCACGGGCAAATTTCAGATAATCCACAATGGTTTTATTGAAACGCTCACCCGGAATCAGCAACGGAATACCTGGCGGGTATGGCGTCAGCAAAATGGACGTGATGCGCCCTTCCAGATTTTCGATGGCCACCCGCTCAATTTCACGGTGCGCCATTTTGGCGAACGCATCGGAAGGCTTCATAGCCGGTTGCATATCGGACAAGTACATCTCGGTGGTCAGACGGGCCACATCATAAAGCTTGTAGAAATCGTGAATTTCCTGGCAGAGATCGCGCAAGCCATAACGCTCATAGCGTGGGTTGGCTTTTACAAAGTCCGGCATGATGCGCCACATTGGCTGGTTCTTGTCGTAGTCATCCTTGAATTGCTGCAAGGCAGTCAACAAGGTGTTCCAACGGCCTTTGGTGATACCGATAGTAAACATGATGAAGAAGGAGTAAAGACCGCACTTCTCAACAATAACGCCGTTTTCTGCCAGATATTTAGTGACGATAGAGGCCGGAATACCGCTCTCGCCAAACTGACCATCCAGTGACAAACCGGGGTTGATGATGGTCGCCTTGATCGGGTCCAACATGTTGAAGTCGGGAGCCAGATTACCGAAGCCATGCCAGGTATCTTCAGCACGGATCATCCAGTCATCACGGGTGCCAATGCCTTCTTCGGCAAAGGTGTCCGGGCCCCACACCTGGAACCACCAATCCTGGCCCCACTCTTCATCAACTTTTTTCATCGAGCGACGGAAATCCAGTGCTTCCAGAATGGATTCTTCTACCAGCGCTTTACCACCGGGCGCTTCCATCATGGCCGCCGCCACGTCACAGGAGGCAATAATGGAATATTGCGGTGACGTTGAGGTGTGCATCAAATAGGCTTCATTGAAAGCATCCTGATCCAGCTTCACGCTCTCTGACTCACGCACCAGAATCTGCGATGCCTGGGAAAGACCGGCCAGCAGTTTGTGCGTAGATTGGGTGGAGAAGATCATCGACTCTTTGGCACGCGGACGGTTTTTGCCAATCGCATGCATGTCTTTGTAGAACTCGTGGAAAGTCGCGTGCGGCAGCCAGGCCTCATCGAAATGCAAGGTATCAATCTTGCCGTCCAGCATTTCCTGCAACAGGCCCACGTTGTAAACCACACCGTCGTAAGTGGATTGGGTGATGGTCAGAATACGGGGTTTTTTATTGGCCGCTTCGCGGGCAAACGGATTGTTCTCGATCTTGCGAGCGATGCTTTCCGGGGTAAATTCTTCCAGTGGGATCGGGCCAATAATGCCAAGATGGTTACGCGTCGGCATCAAAAATACCGGGATCGCGCCACACATAATAATCGAGTGCAAAATAGATTTGTGGCAGTTACGGTCAACCACCACGATATCGCCCGGCGCAACGGTGGAGTGCCAGACCATTTTGTTGGAAGTGGAAGTACCGTTGGTGACAAAGTAGCAGTGGTCAGCGTTGAAAATACGCGCCGCATTGCGCTCGGATGCCGCTACCGGCCCGGTGTGATCCAACAACTGGCCAAGCTCTTCTACCGCATTACACACGTCGGCACGCAGCATGTTTTCACCAAAGAACTGGTGGAACATTTGGCCGATGGGTGATTTCAAAAACGCCACGCCGCCGGAGTGACCGGGGCAGTGCCAGGAATAGGAACCGTCTTTGGCGTAGTCAACCAGTGCACGGAAAAACGGTGGCGACAAACCGTCCAGATAGGATTTGGCTTCGCGAATAATATGGCGCGCTACAAACTCCGGCGTATCTTCAAACATATGAATGAAGCCGTGCAGTTCGCGCAAAATATCGTTAGGGATGTGGCGCGATGTGCGCGTCTCACCGTACAAATAGATAGGGATATCCGCATTTTTGTAGCGAATTTCCTCAACGAAAGCGCGCAGCGATTTCAGGGCGACATCGGTTTCTTCACGGGAACCGCCACCGAATTCCTCATCGTCAATCGACAAAATAAATGCCGAGGCACGGGATTGCTGCTGTGCAAATTGCGACAGATCACCGTAGCTGGTTACCCCTAACACTTCCATGCCCTCCTGCCCTATCGCATCCGCCAGTGCGCGGATACCCAACCCGGAGGTATTTTCCGAGCGAAAATCCTCATCGATGATGACTATGGGAAAGCGAAATTTCATGGATACTCCATCAATATTACGTGCGTATCGACCGGTGTAATACCGGCAATATCGGGTCAGGAAAAATGCGCATTCTACGCGCCTTGAGGGTAACGGCAAGCTGTATCAGTTATAGCCGATTCGGGGACATTCTGCAGCCGGACAGAGTCGCAAATAATGCAGAAACCTGAGGCATCTGTCGATGATAAATACATGAAATTTGCGCATTCCATGGTTCACCTTGCATTTTGGTTATTTTTCGACCCGCCTGCTGCCTCACAGTTAACAATTCTTGATAGACAAGCGAACCGGCAATATACGGTAAGATAAGCCGTTACGCCCACACGGCTTTTTCTGGCATCCACTCGTAATCAGAAGGTTTACATGATCACTCACGAACCCAATCCGGTCTATGTCGCCCACCCCGAGCGCTATCAGCGTACGCCTTATGCACGCTGCGGCAAAAGCGGCCTGCGTTTGCCCCGCCTGTCTCTCGGCCTGTGGCAAAATTTTGGCGGCGTTGATTCACTCGCCAACGCCGGTGCCATGTTGCGCAAAGCTTTCGATCTCGGTATTAACCATTTCGACCTGGCCAATAATTACGGCCCGCCTTTCGGGTCGGCAGAAACCACTTTTGGCCAAATCTTCAAGCGCGACTTTCAGGGCTACCGCGATGAACTGATTGTTTCCAGCAAAGCCGGTTACGACATGTGGCCCGGCCCTTACGGTATTGGCGGTTCACGCAAGTATCTGGTGGCGAGCTGCGACCAAAGCCTGAAGCGTACCGGCCTGGAATATTTCGATATTTTTTATTCGCACTGCATGGACCCGGAAACCCCGCTGGAAGAAACCATGCAGGCGCTGGACTACATTGTTCGCTCCGGTCGCGCTTTGTACGCCGGTATTTCCAACTACAGCGCCGGGAAAACCCGTGAAGCCGCTGCGATTTTGAAATCCCTCGGTACGCCGCTGCTGATTCACCAACCGCGCTACAACCTGTTTGACCGCTGGATTGAAGGTGGCCTTACCGATGTACTGCAGGAAGAAGGCGTGGGAGCCATTGTGTTTTCTCCGCTCGCTCAGGGCCTGCTGACCGATAAATACCTCAAGGGCATCCCGGAAAATTCCCGCGCCGCTCGTCAGGAACAAATTTACCTCGGCAACAAAGACATCACCCCGGAAAAGCTGGCCAAGGTAGCCGCGCTGAATGATGTAGCGCAATCCCGTCAGCAAACACTGGCACAAATGTCACTGGCGTGGGTATTGAACCACCCTGCAGTTACCAGTTCGGTGATTGGCGCCAGCCGTGTTGCCCAAATTGAAGACTCGGTAAAAGCGCTGGACAACCTGAAGTTTTCAACAGAAGAATTGCAGACTATTGAGAAGATTCTGGCAGGATAATCTTGAAAAATGGCGACTGAAAAGGGATGCGCAGGCTTACCCGGGCTTTATTGATACAAACAATAACGCAAACCGACTGAAAAAAATTCTGCAAAAAAAATCAGGTTACGGATCGCAGCATCCGTAACCTGACTTGATTTTCAAGCGAGTGCCTGTTGCTTTTACGGTGATGCAACGAAGACGCTCATTACTCCACGACTACGGGCAAGCAGCACTGACTACCATCATCGCTTATTTACAAAAAGCGATGATTACCGCAAAAAGATCCGGCAGCTTCGATTAATCCGCAACACTTTCTGCTTCAAGGGCATAAGCACCATCCGGCCCGTGCACTTCCTTGCCGTGCAATGGCGGATTAAAAACACACGCCATGATCATTTCTTCTTTCGCCCGCAGGATATGTTGGTCATGTTGATCCAATACATACAGCGTGCCAGCCTGAATCGGGTGTATTTTGCCGCTTTTGATATCTTCAATGCTGCCTTCGCCACGAATACAGTAAACCGCTTCGTAATGATTTTTGTAATGCAAATGCAACTCTGCATCTTTGTAAATGGTAGTAATGTTGAAAGAAAAGCCTACCTTGTCGTTAGCCAGCAACAGACGCGTACTTTCCCAACCTTCGGATACAACCCGGCGCTCGCTTTGGGTTGCATCCTGTAAATTTCTTACCAGCATAATTCACCTTTTCTGCATGACCCGGCTCATTAAAACCACCAGGTCTATAAAATTATCGGTTCATTTGAGTTTATAAACACGGCAAATGGATCAACCGGTTTTGCCCAGCGACAACTCGGCAAATACTTCGACAATACTGTCTTCAAGAATTTTCAAACCTTTGCTCAACTCTTCTTTGGTAATCGTGAGCGGGCAGAAACATTTAACAACCTGACCCCGGTTACCCGCGGTTTCGATAATCAGGCCACGCTCAAATGCCTGACGGCTGATTTTTTCTGCGATATCACCGTTGCGGCATTCCAGGCCCTGCATCAAGCCGCGACCTTTGGTGCGCAAATGGGTTACCCCGTAACGATCACTGATTTTTTTGAAATGCGCCGTCACCATCGCCGACTTTTCCGCGATTTCTTTGGTAAACGTCTCATCGCTCCAATATTCTTTAATCGCAGCACTGGCGGTTACAAACGCGTGATTGTTACCACGGAAGGTGCCGTTGTGCTCACCTGGCAACCACTGGTCAAGCTCAGGCTTCAACAGCACCAGCGCCATAGGCAAACCGTAACCGCTGAGCGATTTCGACAAGGTGATAATGTCCGGCTTAATGCCGGCATGTTCGAAACTGAAAAAGGTACCGGTACGGCCACAACCGGCCTGAATGTCATCCACGATCAATAAAATTTCGTGTTGTTTACAGAGCTTTTCCAAACCTTGCAGCCATTGTTTCTCGGCGACGTTCAAACCGCCTTCACCCTGCACCGCTTCAACAATAACGGCCGCTGGCAAATCAATACCGCTGGACGGGTCAACAATCAGTTTTTCCATCATGCGCAAGGTGTCGGCATCTTTGCCGTGGTAGCCACAGAAAGGCATACGTACCACACCGTTCAGCTCAACACCGGCACCGCCGCGGTGATGCTGATTACCGGTGGCCGCTACTGCGCCGAGGGATACACCATGAAAAGCGTTGGTAAAAGAAATAATGGTGGAGCGGCCAGTGACTTTACGGGCGATTTTCAACGCAGCCTCTACCGCATTGGTGCCAGTAGGGCCGGTAAATTGCAGGCGATAATTCATATCGCGCGGCTGCAAAATGTGGTCGCGAAAGGTATGCAAAAATTCAGCTTTGGCATCGGTGTGCATATCCAGACCGTGAGTGATGCCGTCCTGCTCGATGTAATCCAGCAAAGCCTGCTTCAATACCGGGTTGTTGTGGCCGTAATTCAGTGATCCGGCACCCGCCAGAAAGTCCAACCAGGCATTGCCCTGCTCATCGTACAAGTAACTGCCTTTGGCTTTGTTGAATACGACCGGGAACGAACGGGCATAACTTTGTACTGCAGACTCAAGTTCATTAAAAATTTTCATTGTTAATCTCCTTGTTAAAGCAGCATAAAACGCTGCCATATCGGCGTTGATAATCAATGCCGAGCGAATAATTTCATCGGGTTCAGGAAGCTAGAGGACCAATACGCACCAGAATTTCATCGGCATGTTCGCCACCAAAATGCCTGTCACGCGCAAACAGCGTGCGGGTTTCCAGCGGCGCACCAAGATCAGCGGCCAGCGCTTCAAATAGTCGCCAGGAAGGCTGGTTGCCCGGGTTAATGGTGGTTTCAATGAAGCGCAGGGAAGATTGTTGCGTTACCAGCTGGCTTAACATTCGGCCGGCAAGCCCCTGTCCTCTGCAGTTGGCGTCAACCACCACTTGCCAGACAAAGAGCACCTCGGGCGAGTCAGGTAATCGATAGCCGGAGATAAACCCGACCAGATGACCCGCCGCTTCGGCAGCGATAGCGGTATCCGCAAAATGCGTGCATTGCAACAGGTTGCAATACAGGGAGTTGGGATCGAGCGGGGGGCTGGCAGCGACCAGCCTGTGAAGAGACAAACCATCATCCGAGACCGGTTTACGCAAACTGACCTTGTTTGCCCGTATTGCCTGTGAAGCCGCCGGGGCTTCCTGAAGCATAACCATACAAATTACCCTTTTTATTTAGATGCATAAGCATTTTTACACATTTATTACATAAAACAGCTTAGTAATCATAAAAAAATACATTGTACACTAAACAATAATAGACGCAATTCGAGAGTCGCAAGACAAGAACTGTGTCAAAAATCTATAATTCACTGTTTACACCGGAGATGGAAAAGATCTTATGAGCAAAACAGAAGAAGTGCTTATCGCCTTGCGCCGGGTAATTCGCGCCACCGATCTGCATTCGCGCCAGCTCATCAAAACCGCCAGCGTGACAGCGCCGCAGCTATTGCTGATGCAGGCGATTCATCGGCAGGAGAACGCCATCATTAGTAAATTGGCGCAGGAGGTAAGCCTGAGTCAGGCAACGGTGACGACCATTCTGGATCGTCTTGAAAAGCGGGAGCTGGTGTATCGCCAGCGGTCAGAGCAGGATAAACGCAAGGTGCATGTGCACCTGACGGCGGCAGGTCAGACACTGTTGAAAAGCGCACCTACCGCGCTGCAACAGGAGTTCGTCAATCGTTTTAATGGATTACCGGATTGGGAGCAGTCGATGATTCTGGCATCGCTGCAACGCATTGCACATATGATGAATGCTCAGGATATTGACGCGTCTCCGTTTCTCGATACCGGAGAACTGGATCGTCAGATATAGCAGTATTTTTTATGGTTGTATCGGCAAAGCATTCAACCGCTGCAAATCACGCAAGGAAATACGCAGCGGTTGCATGGCTACACATAGATCAGGACTTCACCGGGAGAATCTTCTGCAACCACTGACCAATGGCCAGGATTTGCGACCCGCACACGGTGTGCTGCATAGGGTATTGCTGATACTGCACGCTGTACCCCAACGCGGTTAATTGCTGTGTAGCCGTCTGTCCCAATACTTCCGGCACTACCGGATCCTGAACACCGTGCTGAATTAAGATCGGCAAGGTTTTATTCAACGGATTCAACTGAATGGTTTTTCCGGTCGCATAGTAGCTCGATAAAACCAGCAAACCCGCCAGCTTTTTTTCACTCGCCAGCGCTGCCTGGTACACCACGGCACCGCCCTGGGAAAAACCTGCCAATACGATTCGCTCCGCAGGAATACCACGGGCTATTTCACGATCAATCAGTTTTTCAACAGCAGCCGCTGACCGCTCCAGCTGTTGCGTGTCGATACGACGGTCAAGCGACAGCTCGTAAATGTCATACCAGGCCGGCATCACATAGCCACCATTTACCGTTACCGGCAACTCGGGCGCATGAGGGAAAATAAAACGAACCGGCAAGTCGGCGGGCAACCCCAACTCAGGCACCACCGGAACAAAATCATGACCGTTAGAGCCAAGCCCGTGCAACCAGATAACCGCGGCATCTGCCGGGCTGGCCGGTTCTACTTCAATAAATTCCAGATCATTCATAACAACATCCGCATCAAAAAAATCATTGTAACGTTTAATGAGCCGGACACCCGGCAGAAGAGCAAGGCAGCACAAAAAACATCCACAACAAACCATTAACTATAAATAGTAACGAATAAAACATGCCTGCCGAAACACCACCTCACAACGACAGGCAAACATCCAAAGTCGCACATTATTAACGCCACAGCGCTACACTCATATTAACAATTACCGTATTCTTGCCAAACAACGATTGAGCCGGATAGTTTTTATGATGGATAACAGCCTGAGTAACCCCTACGTTTCTACGCACCATGAACCAGGAAAATACGAGACGCACGACGGAATTATTTCTCCGCAAGGCCCGTTAAATATTCTCTCCAAAATGGAAATCGCAAAATTACTGGATGCCAGCCAAAGCGGGCTTTACCACCTGTTTCGTAGCTGTTCGCTGGCAGTATTGAACTGCGGCAATTACCTGGATGACGGTAAGGAATTGCTGGAACGCTACCCGGATTTCAGCATTGGTTTGGTACAGGAAGAACGCGGTATCAAACTCGCCATTAAAAATGCCCCTGCCAGCGCCTTCGTTGACGGAAAAATGATCAAAGGTATCAGCGAACATTTGTTCACGGTATTGCGCGATGTCATCTACGCCAGCGGTGAATTGCAGAGCAGCGGCAAGTTTGACCTGGTTACCACCAAGGGGCTCACTGACGCCGTTTTTCAAATGCTGAGAAATGCCGGCATGCTGGTACCAGGCCTTGATCCCAATCTGGTGGTTTGCTGGGGCGGACACTCGATCAGCCGCGGCGAATATGACTACACCAAAGAGGTGGGCTATCAACTCGGGTTGCGCGGTCTGGATATTTGCACCGGCTGCGGCCCGGGCGCAATGAAAGGGCCGATGAAAGGTGCCACCATTGGTCACGCCAAACAGCGCATCCCGGGCGGCCGCTACATCGGTATTACCGAGCCGGGAATTATTGCCGCAGAAGCCCCCAACCCTATCGTCAACCAACTGACTATTATGCCGGACATTGAAAAACGTCTTGAAGCGTTTGTCAGAACCGGCCACGGTATTATTGTGTTCCCTGGCGGCGCCGGCACTGCAGAAGAAATTCTTTATATTTTAGGCATACTGCTGCACCCGGAAAATAGCGATATCCCCTTCCCGCTTATTTTTACCGGCCCGAAAAATTCCGCAGATTACTTCCTGCGGATTCATGAATTCATTGGTCAAACACTCGGCGAAAAAGCCCAACGTTTGTATCGCATTATTATTGACGAGCCGGACACCGTCGCTCGCGAAATGGTCGCCGGTATCCGCCAGGTTCGCGAATTCCGCAAACATACTGACGATGCCTACTATTTCAATTGGCAACTGCGCATCAACGAAGACTTCCAACAGCCTTTCATGCCGACCCACGAAAACATGAAGAATCTGGCACTGCATAAAACACAACCGGACCACTTACTGGCAGCCAACTTGCGCCGTGCCTTCTCCGGCATCGTCGCGGGTAATGTCAAGGAAGAAGGCATTAGGGCAATTGAAGAGTTTGGTGTATTTGAACTGGATGGCGATATCGAAATCATGCAACCGGTTGACGAACTGCTGGCCTCTTTCGCAGCACAAAACCGTATGAAGCTACCCGGCAAGGCCTATCACCCCTGCTATAAGATTTTAAAGCAGGTGTGAGTCGGTTAATTAATACGTCAAAAAAGGTCAATTTCCTACAAAAAGAAGTGACATTAGCGACTGGCTGACAAAGGTCCTTTGCATGAAAATGACCAACACAGGGAAGTGATAGGGAAGCACATTAATCAGGATGATTAAAGGGATAATCTGCCCGATATGGAATCACAGGAGTGATCAGGTGCCATGGATTCAGGAAGACGGCGCCCGGGCAGAAGAGGAAGGCAGGATGCCTTAACGACACAAGCGGTCGCCAAACCTCATCATGGAAATGTAAGACTATGGGGCCGGTCATTATGACCGGCCCCACTCCTATATAAATAAGAATAAAATAAATAGTCTGAAAATTCCCTGCGAGCAACGAAACAAGGATGCTCGCAGGGAATTTTTGGAGTGTTCCGAAAGCAAAAAGGCCGCAAACACTATGCGGCCTTTAATATATCTACTGCACCTGAACTGATATTTACTGCAAGTTATCCTGCAAATACTGACGCGCCAATCGGGCGGCATCACTATTACCACTGGCAGCCTGATTCAGCATTCTGCGAGCTTCGGTATTATTACCCTGCAAATGATAAACCTTGCCCAGCTTGAACTGGGTGTCAGGCACTTTTCGATCGTTTGGGAATTTTTCCAGTAATCGCGAGAACCAGTCTTGCGCATCACCCAGGTTTTCCTTCAACAGGTAAATTTCACCCAACCAATAGTAGCTATTGCCTGCGTAAGACCCGGAGGGAAAACGCTCAAGATAATCCTTGAGGGAAACGATCGCTGCATCGTATTCACGCTGACGCAACAAATCATAAGCGGCTGTATACACTTCCGCATCACTGGCATTGGCAGGCGGTAAAGCAACCTGAACCGGAGCAGAGGCGGGAATAGAGGAAGAAGACGCTCTTGGCGGAGTTACCGGATTTGTACCGGCCGAACCACTGGCTGGAGCAGCATTGCCACTGAGTGCACTGATACGTGAATCAAGATCAACGTAGCCATCAGTTTGCAGCTGTTTGAGACGTGACAGCTCGTAAGCTTGCTCTTCTACCAGTCCACGCAAGTTTGCAATTTCAAACTTGAGAGCCTGAATTTCGGAGAAAACATCGGTCTGAGCGCCGCCGGCAGGTTCAAGGGGGAGTGTCCCCACCCCGGAGCGACCGCTCTGGGGTGAGGATTCAACAACCCGTACCTGCGCCTGCGAAGATGTAGCTATAGCAATAAGAGCTACAGCAAGCAGGTGCTTATACATGGAGATCGACTCTTAGTACTTGATTTCTACGCGACGGTTCAGAGACCAGTTAGCTTCGCCTGAACCGCTAACAGCTGGACGCTCTTCGCCGTAGCTAACAACTTCCAGGTTGGAAGCGCTAACACCTTGAACTACCAGGAAATCACGCACTGAGTTAGCACGACGCTCACCCAGAGCCATGTTGTATTCACGTGAGCCACGCTCATCCGCATGACCTTCCAGACGTACGGAGGTAGAACCGCCTTTCAGACGCTCGGCGTGAGCCAACAACAGTGCACGTGACTCAGGGGTCAGTGTGGACTGGTCAAAACCGAAGTAAACAACGGTTTCCAGACGCTGTTCAGTAGAAGAAGAACCTACTGATTCAGAAGAAGCTGAAGAACCGGTGGACTGAGTGTTTGCATCACCCTTGTTGCTGCTGCTGGAACAACCAACCAGGAAAGCCATAACAACGGCGAGGGTCAAACCTTGTTTCAATGCCTTGGTAATCATGTGTGTAACTCCATTCAAGTTGTTGATTTATTTGTAAAGGTAAAACTAGTCTAGTCAAAAAATGGCGACCATGCAGGTTCCCGCACATCACCCTGCTTTGATGGCAGCAGAACTCGCGTGCGTGCATCCAGAGATACCGCACCCAACACCCCTTTTCCACCAGAGCTTGTCGCGTACATCAACATAGCACCATTAGGCGCTATACTAGGCGATTCATCGTGGTCTGTCTCTGTCAAAATGCGTGTACGACCGGTTTTCAAATTGAGCGCAGCGATCATGTAAGTACCACCATTTCGATGCACGGTAACCAGGTTATCACCATCAGGAGAAACGCGACCGCGAGCGTTATACTCGCCGTCGAAGGTTACACGTTCAACCTGCAAACTTGCAACATTTACTTTATAGATTTGGGGTCTTCCACCGCGGTCAGACGTAAAATAAATTCCGGTGCCGTCAGTGCTCCAGGATGGTTCGTGATCAATCATAAAATGATTGGTCATACGCGACAGCTGGCGACTGGCCAAATCCATTACGTAAATTTCCGGGTTGCCATCTTTTGATAACGCCATGGCCAGTTTTTTTCCATCAGGCGACCATGCCGGTGCACCGTTCAAACCGCGGAAGTTGGTAATTTGCTCGCGGCGACCGGTAGTAATTTCCTGAATAAAAATAGCAGGGCGGGTTGTTTCGAAAGAAACATAAGCCACGCGACGACCATCAGGAGACCATACCGGTGAAAGAAGCGGCTCGGGTGAATCACGCAACATTTGCGGACGCGCACCATCAAAGTCTGCCAGCATCAAACGATAACGGTGTTTGTTGCCCTGCTTGAACGCTTCAACATAAATAATTTTGGTGGTGAAAATACCGCGAATACCGGTAATGGTTTCATACACCTTGTTACTGATGTGGTGCGCCATATCGCGCAGCTGATTTTCCGCACCATCAACGGTGATACGGGCCAGCACTTTTTTCTGTGCCAGCACATCAAACAATTCATAGCTGGCGTAGTAGCGCCCGCCACGTTGCTCAACAGAACCGATTACCAGGTACTCACTTTTGATCGCAGCCCAGTCACGGTAGTGCACATCTGCCTCACGGGAGGGCAGAGAAAGCATATCGGTACGGGGAATAGCGGCAAATTGACCGGTAAACTCAAGGTCCTTGGCAACAATCTGACTGATATCTTCAGACAGTGACAAACCTTGCGCGGCAAAAGGAACAACGGCAATCCGGGTAGGATTATCCGTACCCCTGGTGATTTGAATATTCAGCTGCGCCTGCGCAACACTTGATACAAGTAACACCAATAGCAACAGAACATGTCTCACTGGCGTAAATCCTCCGGTCTAAAGGTAAGTTGAAAAACTCTGAAATAACGTTCGAAAACATCGTTAGGCATTTCACGTATACCCTGAAATTGTCCAACGCGCTTAACCGCCTGCTCTGCAGAGCGGTCAAACGGAATGTCTCCGCTACTTTTGACCACCCGGACATTCATTACTTGCCCGGTTGGCACCATGTTTACTTCCAGCACAACCGTAATACCATTACGGGCACCCGGTGGTCGGCTCCAGTTTTCGGTAACCTGCTCACGAATCAACCCTTCCCAGGTTTGCGTGTTTACCGAATCACTGCGATCACTTAAATGCTGCTGCTCTTTTTGCAACGCTGCTTCACGCCGCTCAGCCTCTTCGCGCTGTTGCTGCTCGCGATTTTTACGCTCCTGCTCGGCTTTGGCCTGACGCTCCTGCTCAGCTTTTTTCTGCTGCTCAGCTTTCGCCTTTGCCTGCTTTGCTGCCTCGGCTTTTTTCTCTTGCTCGGCTTTGGTTTTCGCCGCAGCCTGACGCGCTTGCTCTTCTTTTACTTTTTGCTGCTGCTGAGCCTCGGCTTTCGCCTTTTCTTCACGCTGCTGCTGTTCCTGCTGACGCTTTTGAGCTTCGGCCTGCTGGCGTTTTTGCTCTTCCTGGCGACGCCGCTCCTGCTCCTGTCGACGCTGGGCTTCCAGCACCTGGGGCTTGGGTTGCTGCGGTGCCGCAATAGCCTTCGGCTGCATATCTACCAGAGTAGCCTTCACAAAATGCGGAGGCTGCTCCTCCTGTTCCGGTTTGGCAGGAGTCCAGTTAATGATTATTACCGCCATTAGTATCGAATGCATCCCGACACTTAATAAAACCGGCAAATTGAGAAAACGCTCAAACTTCATAAGCTGCCTAGCGGGGAGGTTCGGTGACAAGACCTACAGAGGGCGCACCGGCACTCTGCAATTCACTCATCAGTGATACGACGGCGCCGTAGTCAACCGCATGATCGCCCTGCACCAGAACCTGGGTTTTTGGCGACTGCCGCAGTACTTTGCTGACGAGGTCCTTGATATCTACGAGTGACCGGGCCTCTTCAGGGTTCCCGCCCAGTGTTATGTAATAGCTGCCATCTTTTTTGATGGAAACGGTGATCGGCTCGTCATCTTCCGACTCGATGGGCTCGGATGCTGCCTGAGGCAGTTCAACCTTCACGCCCTGGGTCATCATAGGTGCGGCCACCATGAATACGATCAACAGCACCAGCATGACGTCAATGTAGGGCACCACATTGATTTCAGCCATCGGCTTCTTTTTTATCTTTGGTCCAAACGCTGACATGGCATTGACTCCTGCAAGCACAATTACTTGCTGTGTACCTGACGGTGAAGGATGGCCGAGAATTCTTCCGCAAAGGTCTGATAATTATTCATCAGTGCTTCTGCGCGGGCAGAATAACGGTTGTAAGCCAACACCGCAGGAATCGCCGCAAACAGACCAATTGCCGTCGCGATCAACGCTTCGGAAATACCTGGCGCCACCGTAGCCAGCGTGGTTTGGTGAACATTGGCGAGACCGCGGAATGAATTCATAATCCCCCACACGGTACCAAACAGGCCGATATACGGGCTTACCGATGCCACACTGGCAAGAAATGGCAAACCGGTTTCCAGTTTTTCCCCTTCACGGGCCAGCGCGACCCGCATGGCGCGCTGTGAACCTTCCATTACCGCATCCGGGTCTACACCGGTTTGCTGACGCAAGCGGGTAAATTCCTTGAAGCCGGCACGGAATATATTTTCGATACCTTCGATATCCGTGCGGCCATTGCCCTGACGGAACAGCTGGTTCAGATCAATGCCTGACCAGAATTGTTTTTCGAAGGAGGACAGCGCTGCAGTAGCTTTGCGGTGATAAATGCCGCGCTGAAAAATCATGATCCAGGAGACGACCGAGGCCATCAACAAAATAAGCATGACCATTTGCACCAGAAAACTGGCTTCGGCAATCAGGCTCCAGATGGACAGGGTATTTTCAGTTTCCGACATAACAGTAACAGACTCTTATTGATGGGTTATCTGATGGTTGATGTGTTGGTGCATGGCAGAAGGTATCGCACAGGGTTTCATTGTTATCCCGTTGACACAGGCGATGCGGATTAGACCGTCACACAATAATTCGTTCCCCCGTAACACCTGCTGCCTGAACTCAACATAAGATCGGGCCAGTTTGACTACTTCAGCAGTGATTTCGAGAGAATCATCAAGGCGGGCCGGGCGGCGATACTGGACATTGGCCGAGTGAACAACAAGGAGCATGTTTTCGTCCAGAATAGCCGGCTTATCATACCCCAGGTTGCGCAAAAATTCTGTACGGGAACGCTCCATAAATTTTAAATAGTTAACGTAATAAACAATGCCTCCGGCATCGGTATCCTCAATGTACACACGAACATTTATTGAAAAAACATTACTCATAACATCCCGCCGCTTTACCGGCTACTCCCCGCTTTCCTGTAATCGCTTCGGCATGGCAATGCCAAAATGCAGATAGGCATTTTGCGTCAGCATCCGACCACGCGGTGTACGCGACATAAACCCCTGCTGAATCAGGTAAGGCTCAATAACATCTTCAATGGTGCCACGGTCTTCACTGATTGCTGCCGCCAGACTTTCAACCCCGACCGGCCCACCGTCAAAGTTGTGCATTAACGCCATCAGTAAACGCCGATCCATATGGTCGAAACCGCGCTCATCCACATTCAGCATATTCAGTGCCTTGTCTGCAATATCTGCCGTCACCTGACCATTGCCTTTAATATCGGCATAATCACGCACCCGGCGCAATAATCGGTTGGCGATGCGCGGTGTTCCGCGAGCACGGCGGGCGATTTCTTCGGCGCCGCGCGGCTCCATATCGACACCCAGCAAGGATGCCGAGCGCGCAACAATATGGGTAAGGTCAGCCACGTTATAAAACTCCAGCCGCTGCACAATACCAAAGCGATCACGCAGCGGCGAGGTGAGCAGACCGGCTCGGGTGGTTGCACCCACCAACGTAAAAGGCGGCAGATCCAATTTAATGGAGCGAGCCGCCGGACCCTCACCAATCATAATATCCAGCTGAAAATCTTCCATGGCCGGATAGAGTATTTCCTCAACAACGGGACTCAATCGATGAATTTCGTCGATGAACAGCACGTCACCCGGCTCGAGATTGGTCATCAGCGCCGCAAGGTCACCGGCTTTTTCCAACACCGGGCCGGAGGTACTTTTTAAAGACACGCCCATTTCGTTGGCAATAATATTCGCCAGGGTGGTTTTACCGAGACCAGGTGGCCCGAATACCAGCGTGTGATCGAGCGCTTCACGACGCTTTTTGGCAGCCCCGATAAATATTTCCATCTGCTCGCGCACCACCGGCTGCCCGACGTAATCAGCAAGGCTTTTGGGTCGCACGGTACGATCCAGATGATCTTCGCGATCTCTGGCAGTGGGTGCTATGAGGCGATCCGTTTCTATCATGGTCAGCTTTTCATAAAGGGATTAAACGGGAGCCATGCTCTTCAAGGCCAGACGAATCAATTCTTCACTGGTGGCTTCAGGCTGCAAATGAAGCGCTTTGGCGATCATTTTGCTGGCGTCAACCGGTTTGTAGCCCAGGGCAATAAGAGCACTTTCAGCCTCAACATACGCATCGTCAGTGACGGCCAATGGCAAGGTATCACCGCTTGATGCTAGCGCAGCATGCGGTAAATCCCAATTCTTCAAGCGATCTTTTAATTCCACCACCAGACGCTCGGCGGTTTTTTTGCCGATACCCGGCACTTTGGTCAGTGCCACGGTGTTGTTATCGCGCACGCAGCGGGCAATATCGTCCGCTTCCATACCGGATAAAATGGAGATAGCCAGCTTCGGCCCTACACCATTCACTTTGATCAGCGTACGAAACAAAGACCGATCTCGCACGCGAATAAAACCAAACAGCTGATGCAAATTCTCGCTGATGGAAAGATGCGTGTAGAGCGTTACTTCACCGCCAATACCCGGCAATGAATAAAAGGTCGTCATCGGTGCCTGAACTTCGTAGCCCACACCATTTACGTCCAGCAATAAATCAGGCGGCGACTTTTCCAGCAGTTTGCCACGCAATAAACCTATCATTGATACACCTTTGGCTCTGACGAACAGGCAGGCAAGTCTGCCGATTCAAAATTATCGTAAGACTAACAAATAAATCGGGAATTCAGGAACCGGTCAGACAACGCGACCGCGACGGAAACTACTGGAGCCGGACAACTTGATAAGATGCTGACGGGTATTGGCATGGCAGAGCGCGACCGCCAGCGCATCGGCCGCATCCTCCTGTGGCACACCGGGCAAACGCAGAAGCGTCTTCACCATGTGTTGCACCTGGGATTTATCGGCAGCGCCATTGCCCACCACCGATTGTTTTACTTTGCGCGCTTCATATTCAGCCACCGGCAACTCGCGAACAGCAGCGGCAACAATCGCTGCCCCTCTCGCCTGCCCCAGCTTTAACGCCGATGCGGCGTTACGGGCCATAAAAACTTGCTCAATGGCCATTTCATCCGGCGAATACTGCGTAATAATGGTCGTCAGCCCGTCAAAAATAACTTTCAACCGCCCTGCCAATTCACCGTCGGGAATGCGGATTACACCGCTGGTCACATAGTGCACCTGGCCACTGATGGCTTGAATAATACCAAAGCCGGTTTTGCGTGACCCGGGGTCAATACCCAAAATCAGCGTCACAGGTTATTACCCTTGGGGTACAGTGAACTTGGCATAGCGCAAAAGCGTTCCATGAAGTGAGGCAGTTTTTGGCAGCCACAAAAAAGAAAAATCAATTCAGCGCTGCAGAGCGGAAAACCGGGTCACCGCCTGCAGCACATCAATTACGCCGGCAACAACGCCGATATAATTATTGCAGTTGTTCCATAACCTCGTCGGGAATATCAGCATTGGTGTACACATTTTGCACATCATCCAGATCTTCCAGCATATCTACCAGGCCAAGAATTTTTTCTGCGCCGTCCTTATCGAGCGGCACAGAAATGGAAGGCACCATGGTGATTTCCGCATTGGCCGGGGTAAAACCGGCAGCGAGCAATGCATCCTTCACCGTCAGGTAAGCTTCGAAGGCGGTCATCACTTCAATCGAACCATCATCGTTGGTAACGACATCGTCGGCACCGGCTTCCAGCGCTGCTTCGATAATCGCATCTTCATCAACGCCGGCTTCAAAACTGATTTGTCCCTGACGGGTAAACAAATAGGAGACAGAGCCGTCAGTTCCGAGATTACCACCGCGCTTGGTAAACGCATGGCGCACATCGCCAACGGTACGATTGCGGTTGTCCGTCATGCATTCAACAATAAATGCTACACCGCCCGCACCATAACCTTCGTAGGTAAGCTCTTCGTAATTGTCGGCTTCGTTGGTACCGGCACCACGGGAAATTGCTTTATCAATGGTATCGCGCTTCATGTTTTCACTGAGCGCTTTATCCACCGCTGCACGCAACCGCGGGTTATCGGCCGGGTTAGCACCGCCTTTGGCGGCTACGGTGAGCTCACGAATAATTTTAGTAAATATTTTACCGCGCTTGGCATCCTGACGACCTTTACGGTGTCTGATATTTGCCCATTTGGAATGACCGGCCATGTTACAACCTCCAGACCTGCGCCCGCACCGCTCAATCAAGCAGAGAGGCTGAAAACAAATCACCCGCGCTTGCCGGAGCAGTTCGCGGGTGGATGAGAATTGTCCGCTGCCATCAAGCGTAAAGCCGGCACTTGGCCAACCTTACGGACAATCCGGTATTAGCAATTATTCAGCAGCTTGTGCCGCTGCTGCCTGCTCTTTTTTGCGCAAACGAATGTGCAATTCACGCAATTGCAGTTCGTCTACAATCCCCGGTGCATCTGTCATAACACAGGCAGCACTCTGGGTTTTCGGGAAAGCGATAACATCACGAATTGACGCAGCGCCGGTCATCAACATAATCAGACGGTCCAGACCAAACGCCAAACCACCGTGCGGCGGTGCACCGTATTTCAGTGCATCCAGCAGGAAGCCGAATTTCTCGCGCTGCTCGTCTTCTTCAATACCCAGCAAACCGAATACGGTTTGTTGCATGGAGCTGGTATGGATACGCACAGAACCACCACCCAGTTCAGTACCGTTCAATACCAGATCATAGGCTTGCGACAAAGCAGCTCCCGGATTGGCTGAAAGCTCTTCCGGTGAACAGGACGGCGCGGTGAACGGGTGGTGCAAGGCACTCCAGTTACCCTTGTCGTCTTCTTCAAACATCGGGAAATCAACCACCCACAACGGTGCCCACTCAGCAGTGTACAAATCAAGATCTGCACCCAGCTTGCAACGCAGTGCGCCCAGCGCTTCGGTAACCACTTTATGACGGTCAGCACCGAAGAAAATCAGGTCGCCGTTTTCAGCGTTAACACGTTCGAGGATGGCTGCACGAACCGGCAATGGCAGGTTTTTAACAATCGGAGATTGCAAACCTTCTTCCAGGTCAGACTTGTCGTTTACCTTGATATACGCCAAACCTTTTGCACCGTAAATACCGACAAATTTGGTGTACTCGTCGATTTGCTTACGGGTCAGTTTGTCGTTGCCGCCAGGCACTTTCAAGGCAGTAACGCGGGATTTCGGATCATTGGCCGGGCCGGCGAATACTTTGAAATCCACCTCGGTAACCAGATCCTTGATGTCTACCAATTGCAGCGGAATACGTAGATCCGGCTTATCAGAACCGTATTTGGTAATTGCTTCAGAGAAAGGCATGCGCGGTAACTCGCCGAACTCAACGCCTTTCAGGTCTTTGAAAACCTCTCTGATCATGCCTTCGGTGATCGACATGATTTGCTCCTGGGACATAAAGGAGGTTTCAATATCGATTTGGGTAAATTCCGGCTGACGGTCTGCTCGCAGATCTTCGTCGCGGAAACATTTGGCGATTTGATAGTAACGGTCAAAACCGGACACCATCAGCAATTGCTTGAACAACTGCGGCGATTGCGGCAAGGCGAAAAATTTACCATCGTGGGTACGTGATGGCACCAGATAATCGCGAGCACCTTCCGGTGTTGCACGAGTCAGGATAGGGGTTTCAATATCCAGAAAGCCGTTAGTGTCCAGGTAGTTGCGAATCGCACTGGTCACTTTGGAGCGGAAGCGCAAAGCTTTCTGCATGTCCTGACGACGCAGGTCGAGGAAGCGATACTTCAAGCGAATGTCTTCTCCCACGTTGGCGTAGGAATCCAGCGGGAAAGGAATGGTTTCGGCTTCGTTGAGAATGGTCAGCGCCGTTCCGTACACCTCAATTTCACCGGTGTTCATGTTCGGATTAACAGCAGCTGCGGCGCGCGCGCGCACTTTACCGGTTACCTGCAATACGTATTCGCCACGCACCTTGTCAGCGAGGGCAAAGTTTTCTTTGGCATCCGGGTCAAATACCACTTGCACAACACCATCGCGGTCGCGCAAATCAATAAAGATGACGCCACCATGGTCGCGGCGGCGGTCAACCCAACCGCAAAGTGTTACTTCCTGATCAATAAATGAGGCATTCAAAACGCCACAGTATTCACTGCGCATAGGTTTTTCCCGTCATGTCGTCGATGTTCAAAAATTAGGCCTGGCCACCGGAGGCAGGCTTGTCGGCGGATTTACTACCGCTTGAAGGCGCGCTGCTATCTCCTGCCAGATTTTTTTTACTGCCGGATTTAAAGTCGGTTTCATACCAACCACCGCCTTTCAGGCGGAACCCGGCTGCGGAAATTTTCTTCTGCAGGCTAGCCTGGCCACAAGCGGGACACTCTACCAGCGGTGCATCGGCAATTTTTTGCAATGCTTCCAATTCATGATTACAAGACTGGCACTGATATTCATAAATAGGCATGTTTAAAACCCGAAAAAGACTACCCGAAAGACCAACCGCACTCATCCTCAACCCGAATGAAGAGTTTCACAGGAGCGAACATCGTGCGCCAACAGCTGACAAAAGGCCAAAACCCTTCTGCCAGACCAAAAAACGGGCGATTATACCTGATCAACCGGGCGTGTAGAACCGCCTGACGGCTGGCTTTCGGGATTTTATACAGAAGATGGCGGTTAACCGGAATGCTTTATAACCGATCGAGGACTTTTTGCTGCTCCGCCTGACGCTGCTCCAACAGGTCACGGGCATCGAGCGCCTTATCAATAGCCGAAGCACCCTCGGACTCTACCGTGCGACCCGCTCGGGGAGCAACCACGCCATCCTGACGGGGCGGAACGTTAACCGCGGGAACAATGTTAACCGGCTTGTCACTATGAAACTGACTGGCGTTGCCCCCCTCGGGCGCCGATTCGGAAAAATGCAGCACACCGTTTTCATCCCGCCAGGTATATACCGGCTTGTCCGACAAACTGGTTCCACCAGCCCCGGACTCACTGGAAATAAACGGTAGATTAACCTTGGGCAAGCTCACGCTATCCAGCGAAAAATTGCCAAGCGGATTATCCGGCATCCGGCCGGTTTTGAGATACAACAGATAGTGCACGCCGACCATCGCAATAAATATCACGCCCAGCATTTTTATAATGAGTAGTTTGTACATAATTTGTACCTGACTCCTTCAGGTTCAGCCATTCCGTCATTTTAACCCGTTTATTGTGCCGCTATACATCCACCCCCAGCGTATTACCGTCGTAAACCAGAGGCAGAAAGGTCAGCGCGGCACACCCGTTGGCAGTCACCGGTCGACCACTGAGCAGATCAAAAACCATACCGTGCCGGGGGCAGCGCAACTGGCCATTGGAAATACTGGCCTGCTGCAAAGGTGCCTGTTGGTGCGGACAGCGATTTAACAGCAGATATACCCTGCCTTCCTCCTGCAACAACAAATACTCATTACCACTGATTCGAACCGGACGGCGATAGCCGTCATACAACTGATGCAATTTTTCCAGCGCAAGATAACCCATGCCCTACCTCACCGCCATGATCCCGTGAAAATCATGGCTGCCTTGTAATCAATGACAGATCCGCGTGATGATCGGCACAGTATCTCGCGACAGCAAGGACACAACAAGCCCCATAAGATTAACCTTTCCGGCAAGCTGCTGTTACTATGCGCGCCCTGTCTGCCGCTGGCGCGCACAGCAATAGCAGCAGAACATCTTGCACCATTTTATGGCAGTTATTTTGCGCAGCGTCACTCACTGGCTGCTATAAAAAATAGATACCTTATCAACGCCGGGTTGCGGTGGTGGTAAAACGAATGAACCGGCGAGTTTATCCCTGCCAGGCAGGCGGGTGAGCTGGCACCTTTCGGAAAATCAATATGAGTCAACAAGCTTACCTTGAACGCCTGAAAGCACTCTCAACACGCCTGGTGTTATTACAAAAGCCCATTCGTATTCTCGATGCCATTAAGTGGCCCGCCGAGCTGGAAGCCGATTTCCGGGCTGCCAAAGGTAAAAAATTACCGGCGCTCGATAAAGATTTTTACCAGCAATACAAATTCAATTTTGACCCGGATCAGCTTTACCTGGCACTGGGCGAATTAAAGCAGGATGTAAAACGGCAGCTGGGGCGGGGCGATGCGCTCGGCCAGATTTTGCATGTCACCATTGAACAATATCAAATCGTCATCGAGCTGCTGCGCGCCCGCGGTACACCGCAATTTGGCCATTTCAGCCGCTTGCTTTATGGCTCGGCCAGCGACCGGATTCGCGGTGATAGAAAAACCCTGCGGCAAATGGGAGAACGGCTTTGTCATATTTTTTCGTTGCCTGCGGTGGAGCACCTCAATCGACCTTACAACCAGCACATTGATGCCCAGCAAGCGGTAGATATTCTGCAACAGCGCATGAACCAGTATTTTGCACCGGGCGCCGTGCGGGTCGAAATCAGTGACAATATTGTTTCAGACGCCGCGGCCGGGGGCGACTGCATCAAGGTCAACCGTCGCGCCTTCTTTTCCGAACTGGACTTACAAGTCCTGGAGGTTCACGAAGGCTGGGTTCATATCGGCACCACCCTCAACGGACGCCAGCAGCCCTGGGCAACCTGGCTGAGTGTCGGATCGCCGCGCATTACCGCCATTCAGGAAGGCATGGCGGTTTTAATGGAAACCCTGACGTTCAGTTCCTTTCCGCAGCGCGCACGGCGCATCAGTGACCGGGTAGTCGCGGTTGATCTTGCGGAACAAGGGGCAGATTTTTGTGAGGTCTATCAATATTTTCTGGAGCGAGGGATTAGCGAGCATGACAGCTACCGGGTTACGCAGCGCGTCTTTCGGGGCGGCACACTGGCCGGCGGTTCGGTTTTCACCAAAGATATTTCTTATGTCAAAGGGTTTGTTGAAAACGTCAATTTTATTCGCAGCGCCATTCAATCCGGTGTGCCGGAAATCATTCCGATGCTGTTTCTCGGCAAGGTCACACTGGACGATCTGCCGCTTTTATATGAGCGCTACCTTGAAGGCGTCGTAATTGGCCCCAAATACCTGCCTGCGATGTTTCGCGACCTCAACGGTTTATATGTATGGTTTGGCTTTTCCAGCGGTATGTCATTGACCAATCTGGCCAGAGTGCAGCAGCACTTCAACAAATTGTTCAAAAAATTACCCGCTACCGAGCCCATCTATGAGGCCCGCACGGATGGGGAATGGGAATAGCGTCAAAATATTTTAATGTTGTTGGTATTTTTTCCGGCGGCCACAGCGGATATCAACATTCCACGCTATTATGTAAAGACAAGGTCTACTTGTTGAGTAAAAATATGTACTACCAAATCATAGTCTCGGGTGACGGGATTTTTTTTGAAAACGATGAAAAAACCGAACCGGTTATTGGCTTTTTAGCCAACCGCATTGTTCAGGCTTCATCTGAAGAGCTGGCTATAGCCACCTCAAAACGCGACATTTTGGTGCAATGGAACCAACAGTTTAACGCTGACCGTAAACTCGGTTTGCCGCGGCTGCGCATTGAAAAAATCACCCCGGTCAACCAGTGGTTGAAACCCAAAAGTAAACAGGATTATTTCTGGTTTACCAGCGAGTCGCACAAGAGCAACTACATGAACCAATTGTGCAAAGCCCCTACCCGCTGGTTCTGGCGATTGGGCAGTGTAAGCCACTAAAGCACCCTGCCCTTTATTCTGTTTGTCTATTTATCCCTGAAACGCTTTTTGTACTTCCTGCGCAATAATGTTTGCACCGGCCACCAATTTTTCGTTGTCCTGACAATAGGTGATACGAATACATTGTTGCCGGTGCGACCATGGCTGCTCCAGTCCGGGGAAAAAATGATGCCCCGATACCACCAACACCCCTCGCTGCTTCAAACGCTGATATAACGCATCGCTATCTATCGGCAAGCCTTCAAACCAAAGCCATAAAAAAATTGCCCCTTCGGGCTGATGTAATCGGTATGGCAGGCCGGCCAAAGCTGTCTTGAAAATACTCACTGCTTGTTGCATACGGGCTTGATAAAAAGGCTGTACGGTATTGCGAGAAAGCGAAAGCAATTGATCACCTGCAATCAATTGTTTCATGAATGCTGCACCCATATTTCCCGGCGCCAGGCTGACAATGGTATTGGCGCGGGCAAACGCCTGAATAATATCCGGACGCGCAATGACGATGCCGGTGCGCGCGCCGGGCAAACCCAGTTTGGAAAGGCTCAACACCAAAATCATGTTTTCGTTCCAGCTGGCAGCGGCATCAACAAACATAATATTGGGAAAAGGCGTGCCGTAGGCGCCGTCTACGATCAGCGGTATTTGCTGCCGGGCGGCCAACACTTGCAAACCATCCAACTCCTGATCGGAAATAACATTACCGGTGGGATTGGTCGGGCGCGAAACACAAAGCGCACCGGCATCGGGGTGCACTTCGAGCTGTTTGAAGTCGACGTGATATTTAAAAAATTGATTGTCCAGCAATTCAATTTCAGGACGGGAACTGATAAAAAGTTTTTCTTCGATCCCCTGTTCGTTATAACCGAGGTATTCCGGCGTCATAGGTAGCTGGATGCGAAGAAAATTGCCTTCGGCATCGGTGCCACCAAACAAATTAAACAAGACAAAAAAAGCCGATTGGCTGCCGTTGGCCAGCGCTATATGGTCGCGGGTAATTTGCCAGCCGTATTCGCGACGCAGCATGGAGGCCAGGTCATCCAGCAAAGCGCTATCGCCCGCCGGTGGTTGATAAATACCCAGCAGGCGCAGCTTTTCTTCAGGGTCATCCAGCACCCGGTGCAAGGCTTGTTCAAAGAAAGCCTCCATTGCCGGCACTCGCGCCGGGTTGCCGCCGCCCATAAAAATCATTTCAGGGTTTTCCCGTAACGCCGAACCGAGATCATCCATCAATGAAATGATGCCGGCGTCACGGGAGAGTTTTTGACCAAACAGAGAAAAGCGCATGGGGGAATAGCTCGTAACCCGGTTTTAAATCAAACCGTAGGTTGATAAAACGCTGGCCAATTTTTCAGGGTTGACCGGTTTTTGAATAAAATCGAGCGCGCCCAATTGTTTGACCCGCGCCCGGGCAGCCGGCTGAATATCCCCGGAGATGATAATAACCATGGTGTCCAACCCCTCGTTGCGGATGGTTTCCAGCACCTGATAACCGTCCATGTCCGGCATGGTGAGGTCCAGCAATACCATCTCGCCTTTGCCTTCACGGATCGCCTGTAACCCTTCCACACCGTTGGTGGCAAAGCTGACGGCTACGTCCCAGTTATCCGGCAACGCACGAGCAACCTGCTTGCGCGCCATTAATGAATCATCACAAATCAGTAAAGGAGTGGACATAAGCGGGTACAACAATCATAAGGAATTTGCCCAAATTATAACCATTGCACCACCCTTTGGCGCAAGAAACATTTTTATGAAGGATCACTTAGTGTTTTGACCGGCTGATCATCCAGCGTTTCGCCAAACAAGGCGGCGATGGAAATATCAAAGCGCTCGTCCACAAACTCCTCCAACGCCCCCAGGCGATACTCAAGTTCGGGGTACCAAGGCAGATCCCGGAGTTCTTTGTTACTTTCCGGCAATTGCCGTGGCAACTTGAGAATTTCCCGCAGGCGCGCCAGCGTCAGGTAATGCAAATCCTGGCTCAGCACATAGTCACCCTGGCTGGTGGCAGTGATCACATGGTGTTTTAACAGGGCAGCATTGAGCCGCTGCCATTGCGTATTGGACATACCGCCATTAATCAACTGACGGTCATCGAGACTGGAGCCCTGAATAGACGCCTGATGAAATTTCCACAGAATCAGTAACGCAGCCAGTAAATCCGGGTAAGCCTTGTCGCGCAGCGTAATTTGATAAGTGCTGATAGTGCGTACCAATACCGCGCCGGCCAGAATCGTCATCCAGATCAAATTAATCCAAAGCAGGAACAGCGGCACCATCGCAAAAGTGCCATATATCAGCGTGTAAGATGAATTGCTGACCACCAGACTGAAGATCATCTTCAGCACTTCAAATACCAGTGCGGTGACTACACCGCCGATCAGCGCGTGGGTGAGCGGCACCTTGCAATTGGGCACGGTAGCAAACAACAGCGTAAATGCGGCAATCGACAACACCAGAGGCGTGATGCGAAACAGCGGCTGAAGAATACCGACAGAAGCGTGTACTTCATTAAAAAACTGCAAAGACAAGAGGTAGGTACTCATTGCCAACCCGGCGCCCAGCAACAGCGGGCCGAGACTCAGGATGGCCCAGTAGAGCAGGAAGTTGGCAATGCCTTTACGCCCCTCCGGAACCCCCCAGATGGCATTAAAGTTTTCTTCGATATTGGCCAGCATGAAATAGGCAGACACCACCAGAAAGATGACGCCCACTACCGTCAACTTGCGCGCCTGGTTGGAAAAGTCCTGTAAATATCCCACCAGCTCCTGGCCGGTGGTGGGTAATAAATGTTCGAAAATCAGCCCTTGAAGCTGTTCTCCCACACCCTGAAAAGCAGGAATAATGGAGAACATGGAATAGGTAACCGTCATTAACGGCACTATGGCGAACAGAGTGACATAGGTCAGCGATGCCGCACTTTTCTGACATTTTTTCTCAAAAAACTGCTCAATAATCAGCCGAAGGAAGCTCCATGCAGAGCGCAGAAAGGGGCGATTGATTAACATAGCTGCTTTATTCTCCATACCACTCACAAAACCCTGCGTGAACAACCATCAACAGCCACTGAAAGCACACGCGCAACCGGGTATACTTTACCATTGCACTCTTTACCATATTCTTTTATTGCACTTTTTGTTGAATGGCATTTCCACATAGGAAATACCGGGCGTTTACATAATGCCTGCACTCCTGGCACAAGCTGCGGTGACAACTCACTGACAGAGCAGCTTTCAACAAAACGTCATAATCCATGCATTATCAGGAGAACTCCCGGCATGATGACCCTGTTTCATAATCCGCGTTGTTCAAAATCCCGGGAGGCGCTGGCGCTGTTGCGGAAAAACAATATTGAACCGGTTATTAGACTCTATATCGACAATCCGCCGGATGCCACCGAGCTGCGCACTTTATTGAAAAAACTGAAGATACCCGCACGTAATTTATTGCGCAAAGGCGAGGCCGATTATAAAACCCTCGAATTGCACAACGAAGCGCTGAGCGAAGAGCAGTTGATTGAAACGATGGTGACGCATCCCAAACTGATCGAACGCCCGATTGCCATTGCTAAAAATCGTGCAGTGATTGGCCGACCGCCTGAAAATGTGCTGAACTTGATCGATTGACAGGAGTTTGTGTGATACATCCTTACGTACTTGTTCTTTATTACAGCCGCTACGGGGCTACCCGCCTGATGGCCCAGCAAATTGCCCGCGGTATTGAGCGCACTACCGGTATTGAAGCCCGTCTTCGCACCGTACCCGCCATATCACCGGTATCGGAAGCCACTGAACCCGCCGTTCCCGATGAAGGTGCGGTTTATTGCAGCCAGGATGATTTGCGCCATTGCGCCGGCCTGGCGTTGGGCAGCCCAACCCGCTTCGGCAATATGGCCGCACCGATGAAATATTTTCTCGATACCACCAGCGCGCTATGGCTGAATGGCGACCTGATTGGTAAACCGGCCGCGGTATTTACCTCCACTGCGTCTTTGCATGGTGGCCAGGAAACCACGCTGGTTTCCATGATGCTGCCCCTGTTGCACCACGGCATGGTCATCAGCGGCATTCCTTACAGTGAAACGGCGCTGTCACAAACCACCACCGGCGGTACGCCTTACGGTGCTTCGCATCTGGCCGCCAATGACCAGCCGCCAGCCCTGAGCGCCGACGAAACACAATTGTGCCAGGCACTGGGCAAACGTATCGCCCACCTTGCTTTGAAATTATCAGACTCCCACTAACAACGCCGGTATTACTATGAGTGAATCGCGCCGCCAACGTCAGATTGTATTAACTGAAGACGAAGGCCAGAAAATTTTTCGCAAATTGACGGTGGGCAAAGCCATCTTCACCGCCAGTTTCGTGGCCCTGTTATTGTTGTTTACTTCGCTGAATATCATTCGAATTGACGGGGGAATTGCGCTGTGGCTGGTACAGTGCGTGCCCTTGTTAATTTTTGTTCCCGGCCTGTTAAGGCAGCGTTTTCGCAGCTACAGTTGGGTATGCTTTGTGATTCTGCCCTACTTCACCTGGTCCGTTGTGAACAGCATGTCGCCCTTTATTCGCTGGTCCGATGTGGTGGTGGTTATCTTGAGCTCGGTTATTTTTCTCAGTGCCATGATGGTCAGCCGTTGGCTACAGTATTGGAATCTTTATCAACAACAAGCGGCTGAATCCCGTTAAAAACCACTCTTTCACGTGAAAGGATAATGGTGTGACTACATCAACCAAACGACGCGGCCTTGTGGCACGCTTTTTTATTACGCTCTGGTCCATTCTTACCTGGACGCGGGTAGCGTTTTTCAATTTATTATTTCTGCTGATTATTCTGGTTATTGTGCTGGCTTTCCGCTCTGGCGGTGATATGCCATTGCCCGATAACTTCGCTTTGCGCATCGCTCCCGCAGGCATACTGGTAGATCAACGAACCTATGTTGATCCGGCTACTTTTTTACTGTCATCCGAGGACCCTGCAGAATCGGAAACCGTGGTTCGCGAAGTGGTGGATGCCATTTATCATGCCGCGCTTGATCAACGCGTAAGCAGTATTGTTCTCGAACTGGACAAACTCTATGGCGGCGGCTTGAGCAAAATGCAGGAGATCGGCGAGGCCCTGGAACATTTTAAAACCAGCGGCAAAAATATTATCGCCGTTGCGGATAACTACACCCAGGACCAATATTATCTCGCCAGCTACGCCGACGAGATTTATTTAAATGATATGGGTTCTGTATTACTGACCGGCTATGGCCGCTACGGTAATTATTTTAAAAGTGCGCTGGATAAACTGGATGTCAACTTCCATATTTTCCGCTCCGGAAAATACAAGGATGCCGTTGAGCCTTTACTGCGCGACGATATGTCCGATGAATCCCGCGAGCACAATCAGGAACTGGTTAACCAACTCTGGGAAATTTACACCAGGGACGTGGAAACCCGTCGCAACCTTCCTCGCGGTGCCATTACCGGCTACATCAATAACATGGGCCAGGCATTGAATCAGGCTGGCGGTGATAGCGCAGCGCTTTCGGTTCAAGCGGGTCTGGTAGACCAGCTGGCCAGCCGCGGTGTCATCCATCGCCAACTGATTGAACAGGTAGGTCACAGCGCCGAAGGTGATTTCTACAACGGCGTTGGTGTGCGCAGTTACCTGGCTGACATCAACCGTTTCAAAGTACCTTCAGCGGACAAAATTGGCCTGCTGGTCGCATCCGGTAATATTGTTGACGGCAGACAGCCGGACGGCACTATCGGTAGCGAAACCTTTCTGGAAATGCTGCGCGGTATTCGCGATGACGACAGCATTAAAGCGCTGGTAATTCGTATCGACAGCGGCGGCGGCAGCGCTTTCGCCTCTGAAGTAATTCGCGCAGAAATCAATTCTGTGCGCGCCACCGGCAAACCGGTTTATATTTCCATGGGCAGCGTTGCCGCCTCCGGCGGTTACTGGATGGCAACCGGTGGTGACGAAATCTGGGCAACACCGGCCACTATCACCGGTTCGATTGGTGTATTTGGTGCATTCCCCACGCTTGAAAAAAGTCTGGCGCGGCTAGGCATTTATACCGATGGTGTAGGCACCACCAATCTGGCGGGCAGTTTGCGGATTGATCGCGAGCTATCCCCCGAGGCCGCTGCTATTTTGCAAACCGGTGTCGACAATATTTATCAGCGCTTTATTCAATTGGTTGCCGAATCGCGCAATGCAGACGCAGAAGATATTGACCGTGTTGCGCAAGGCCATGTGTGGAGCGGTATTTCCGCATTGGAGCTGGGGCTGGTAGACAAGCTGGGTAATTTGAACGATGTTATTGCCGCCGCAGCAGAAAAAGCCGGGCTGACCCAATACAGTGTGCAACTGGTGACGCAACCGCTTTCGCCAAAAGAAGTATTGATTCGTCAAATTCTCGGGGAAAGTGCCAAAGCCTGGGTACCGCGAGATTTGGCACAATCGTTTTCGTCATTGAAGAGCTTGCAAAATTTCTCTCCAATCACCAAAACACTGCAGCTACTGGAAACCATGAATGATCCGCAGTCAGTTTATGCGGCCTGTGTGGATTGCGTAGCGCCCTGATAAAACCTGTTACATAGCAACAACAAAAAAGCCGCTGTGAAATTCTCACAGCGGCTTTTTTATTTGCCCGGCAGTTTTATTTATTCTGCGGTTAATACCTGAATGGCGCCACTTACATAAACCAGCGGCGCGTTCCAGTTAATTGCAATTTCATTACTGGCATAACTGCACCAGTGATCCAGCCAGGACTTGGCAGGCTCGGCAAAGGGATATGGCACCGGACAGTCATCCGCATCCTGTTGCCCCGGGTTAGGGCCACCGGAAATAAAACCGGGAATCGGCGCGCGAATGCCATCGGCTTCGGATGGACGGTGGTGAATATGCATTGGCGAACGCTCACCGAAACCGGTGACGTAAGACGTATTGAGCGGATTTTTACCCAGCGTATAATCCAGCAAGGATTGCGCTGCATCGAGATAAGCAGCTTCTTTACTCAAGCGATAACCCTGCAACAACATAATGGCCTGATTAAGCGCAAACGAATTACTGCCCCATTTAAAATCTTCGCTCTGCATCGGCAAACGGTAGGCAGACTCACTGCTGCGACTCCATAAACGTCGCGCCTCGCTCATAACAGTTTGACGGATCAAATTTTTATCAGCAGCTGGCGTAAGATTATCCACATGGTGCGCCAGTGAAATCCACGGCAAACCGCTCACATCACTCCACGAAGAAACACCAATGGCCGGGTTGGACAGGGTAAAGGTGCGATAGTAATTGTCATTGCGCGTGGCTATGTACAGCTCGGCAGCAGCCCAGGCAAATTCATCGGCAAATTGCTTGTCGCCGTAGGCACCGGTTTTAATATCATCCGGTTGTTCGTAAGCAACATTCGGATTGGCGACAGCCCAGCGCCAGGCTTTTTCGGCAGCAATTAGCATCTCACCGGACAAGCCCGGAAATTGCTGATCGTAGCGAGCGAAAATACGGCTGGCGGTTGCCATTACCGCAGCAAAGTTAAGCGCAGCTGCGGTGCCCTTTTGTACTACATAACGGGGCTCCACCGCCTCGTGCGGCATGATCACACCGTCAAAGCGTTTGTTGGTCAGCTTATGGTAGACGCCACCATCGGCAGGGTCCTGCATGGTCAACATCCAGGCGATATTCCAGTAAGCCTCGTCCAACAAATCGGGCACGGCATTGCTGCTTTCCGGAATATTCAACGATTGCTGGCGATAGTGCTGCGGAAAATGTTCGTAGGCGGAGAGCAAGGTGTAAGTGCTGATACCGGAATTCACAATGTATTTGTTGTAATCGCCCGCGTCATACCATCCTTTCGGGCTGCTGATTACCGTCCCTTCGGGGCGTTGCGCACTGACCGCTGACGCGTGCACCAGTACCCGGGTATCCGGATGACCGGCAGGGCGTGCATATTCCCCGGCAAATTGCGGCAATAATTCAATACCGCTGCGGTTGAGGTAATAAGACTTGATAGACGCTGCATTCAGTTGCTGGTAAATATTACTATCAATACGAAAACGCACCGACGCTTTTAAACCTTCAACCTGCAAGCGGTATTCGCCCGGCGCTTTCAAACCGGTAAAGTCGGCAATGTGTACCGAGTCGTCCGACGGCCCCCAGTGGGCTGCGGGTGTTAGTTGGCCGCGGAATACTTCACGGTTGGTTGCTGTATTGACTACCGAAAAATGACTTTGCTTGCCAGCCGGCACTACCGCCTGCTTGGTGCCACCGGGCAGGTAACCCACCTGATTGACTTTAATCTTGTCCGCCACTTCTTCCGGCCCACCGGAAAATAATGAAGTGGCTGCAGAGGTAATGCCGCCGCTATTGCACCCGGCCAGAGCCAGCGTCATCAGGGAAAGAGGCAGTAAAAATCGGCCGCGTTTGAAAGGCGTAGTCATACCTGAGCTCCATGGCATCATAAAGATGCAAAGTTATCGTTATTAATTGGCTGAATCAAAAGTATTCAGGGTAGAGGAGAGCCGAAGGCCGCCCCAGCCCTTTAACGGTAATTTACAAAAACAGACAGGCTTTCAGAGAGATAATATTTTTTTTACAAAAGGAATGGTCAATTTGCGCTGCTCGGCCAGCGAAGCGCAATCGAGATAATGCAATCGGGAAAATAGCTGATGTACATCCCGCGGCAGGCGCTGCAATAAATAATGCGCCACATCATCACTCAATTCCAACCCGCGCGCCCGCGCCCGCGCTTGCAGTGCCAGTTGTTTTTCGGTGTCGTTGAGCGGTTGAATTTTATAGGTCAGACCCCACTGCAACCGTGAGCGTAAATCTTCCAGCTGAAAAGGCAATTCCCGCACATTGGCGTTGGCCGCCACCAGCAATCGCTTGCCGCTATCGCGTAACAGGTTGTACAAATGAAATAGCGCCTGTTCCCATTCTTTTTTCCCGGCGATGGCTTGCAAGTCATCCAGCGCCAGGTAATCGAGATAGCCCAAATCAGCGAACAACTCTACCGAGGCGTAATCCACCAAATCTGCCATCGGCAGGTATTGAATATGCAAACCTTTGGCTTGTGCGTAGTGACAACCGGCTTGCAGCAAATGACTCAGACCGCTACCGGGGCCGCCCTGCAAATAAACAAACGGGTAGCCCTGGGTGTCCACCTGCTGTCGCAGCAAGGCTACAGCCTGCTCATTGACAGAGCCTTTGGTGGAGTAGAAATTTTCAAACCGTGCCTCGTCATTAAGAATAACGCCGAGCGAGAGTTGTTGCGGGATTCGGGTCACCTTGACACTTGATCCTCAGCAAACCGGTTAAGGCCGGTCATTAGTCAGCCCACCGGTACGTCAGCGGGTTATCGCGACTGCCGGAACCAATAATAGACGCCGAGGGCGCTGCAACCGGGTCGGCAGATAATTCACCAGGTTGACTGGCAACGGCCATAAAAGGTGTTTCGATTGAGACAGAGGCTACCGGAAAGAGTTTTTTGCCCAGTTCCAGGGTACTCGACAAGAGCGTCAAATCACCTTCAATTTGCAACTGCACCGTCAAGCGGTTGCCTTCTGCTTGCAACAACTCGAAATGCTTGACCATCGCCATGCCTTCAAAATAACGCTGCACCTGTTTGAAGTCTGCAAAATCTGCAACATCATTAATACGCAGCACAACTACGTCCGGGTCAGCATTGCCGGCGCGGGGAACAATAGCGTACTGACGCGCAAACTGATCGGCGCTGTAATCAATGGCGCTGGAAATCTGTGCAGCCAGATCGGCACCGCTGCCATTCACCGGCTGCACATCATTACTTTGCATCAGCAACCAGGAAGACTGCCATTGTCCGTCGGGTGCCTGGCTCAGCTTGCCTGCAAGAATGGCATCCGGCTTGTAACGTTCAGAAGCGCTGCGAATAGCGTCCTCGTCCAGTTCACTCAACAATTCCGAGGGCAAGGCAATCGTGTCTTCAAAATCCTGCAAGGGAAATAACAAAGGCAAACCGCGCACCGCCGCCTGGGCATAAATCGCCTGCAAAGCCGGCTCATCAGGCACACGGTGCTGCGCGCCCTGGTTGTCTTCGGAGATTATCCATACCATTAACTTGGGTCGGTTGGCCGGCCACAGGGGCAAACCGGCATCGCGCAGTAGCTGCTCAATACCGGCGGGAGAAAACTTCATGATTAACAAGGTCGCAGGCAGGGAGCCGGTGTCGCTTTCAATGCGTTTGTCGGTCGATGCGTAGCTGAACTCGTGCAGGTAGTTTTGCGCCTGGCGGATCGCACTGGCGATGGTGGGATGATCGGCAGCAGCACGGTCACCGGACACCCGGATCATGACTTCGCGCAAACCACCACGCGCCGCCGTAGCCCGCTCACTGGCCTGCTGGGAAGTAACCAGCGCCTCGGCACGGTAAATGTCTACCTGTTGCCCGGCACACACCTGAACTGCTACCAGTAAAAACGTCAGTGTTGCTAGCAATCGTGCCAAAATCAGCTCCTGAAATGATTGGCCCACCCTGGTTTACCGCCTGCGCATCAACCGCTGGCGGCTAAAAAAGCACCGGTGAAAACCGTCCCGACAATAGTGAGGGATTTGCGAAATGTTCGAATTGCCTATTGTAGCAGGCAATTCCGCGCGACCCGAGGGCAAATTTCACCAATAGAGCGCATTATCTGCATCGCAAAGTCTGTTCGGCTATCGGCATGATGGGCGATAAGCTGGTAGAATGCTGGCCATTTTTACCAACCTCTCGCAAGCGGATCTCTCTTATGAGCGAACAACAGTCCCCTACTCCCTCTCTCAGCTACAAAGACGCCGGTGTTGATATTGATGCCGGTGAAGCGCTGGTCGAACGCATTAAAGGGGTAGCGAAGCGCACCCGTCGCCCGGAAGTGATGGCCGGACTGGGCGGTTTTGCCGCACTGTGCGAAATCCCCAAAGGCTACACCGAACCGGTTCTGGTTTCCGGCACCGATGGTGTAGGCACCAAACTGCGCCTGGCCATGAATCTTGGCAAGCATGACACCATCGGTATCGATCTGGTGGCGATGTGCGTTAACGACCTGGTAGTGACCGGCGCCGAGCCGCTGTTTTTCCTGGATTATTACGCAACCGGCAAACTGAATGTTGATGTAGCTGCTGCCGTGGTATCGGGTATTGGCGATGGCTGCGAACAAGCTGGCTGCTCGCTGGTTGGCGGGGAAACCGCTGAAATGCCAGGTATGTACGAAGGCGAAGATTACGATCTGGCCGGTTTTTGCGTCGGTGTGGTTGAGAAATCCAAAATCATCGACGGCAGCAAGGTTCAGGCTGGCGATGTATTGATTGCTCTGGCCGCCAGCGGCCCGCACTCCAACGGCTACTCATTGATCCGTAAAATCATTGAAGTTAGCAATGCCGATCTGAATCAGGATTGTGGCGGTGTTTCTCTGGCCGACGCCCTGATGGCCCCCACTCGCATTTACGTCAAACCCGTTCTGGAGCTGATCCGTAAATCCCGCGTCAACGCTCTGTCGCACATCACCGGCGGCGGCTTGCTGGAAAACATTCCTCGCGTATTGCCAGACGACTGCAAAGCCGTGATTGACGCCAGCAGCTGGACCCTGCCACCGGTATTCCAGTGGCTGCAGCGCAGCGGCAATGTGGTTGCCCGTGAAATGTACCGTACCTTCAACTGCGGTACCGGCATGATTCTGGTTATCCCGGCAGACGAAAAAGACAATGCTCTGAAACTGCTCGCCGAAGCCGGTGAAACCGCCTTCGTGGTAGGTCATATTGCCAAAGCACAAGCTGACGAAGAGCAGGTTGAGTTGCTGGGGCTGTCTGCCTGATGAGTGAATTGCGCCATCGCATTGTTGTATTGATTTCCGGCAGTGGTACCAACCTGCAAGCGCTGATGGATGCCGTCAGCGCCGGTGAGATTGCGGCAGATATCGTCGCGGTGATCAGTAATCGCCCCGCTGTGGGTGGTTTGACCCGAGCCGAACAGGCAGGTATTGCCACTGAAGTGCTGGATCACAAGCAATTTGCCGACCGGGCCGCCTTCGATGCGGCCCTGGCCGATCGCATTGATGCTTATCAGCCGGATCTGGTGGTGCTGGCCGGTTTTATGCGCATCCTCACCCCGGCGTTTACCGGGCGCTATGCCGGTCGCATGTTGAATATTCACCCGTCCCTGCTTCCCGCTTATCAAGGGCTTGCTACGCACCAGCGGGCACTGGATGCCGGTGAAACCGCGCATGGGGTAACCGTTCATTTTGTGACCGCCGAGCTGGATGGCGGCCCCTCGGTGATTCAGGCCAAAGTCCCGGTTCTTACCGACGACAATGCCGAATCGCTCGCAAAACGGGTGCAGCAGCAGGAACACATTGTTTATCCGCTCGCCGTAAAATGGTTTACTGAGTCTCGCCTGCGTCTCAGCGAGGGCCAGGTATGGCTGGATAATGAACCTTTACCATCATCTGGCCATCTAATTGACACCACCTCTCGGCCATAAAGGGAACTACCTGATGAATCCGGTACTGCGTTCGTTATTCGCCACAGCTGCTCTTGCCTTCAGCTCAACACTGCTGGCTGCGGAGCTTCCGAACACCTTCCACAATCAATATGTGTCCAGTGCGCTGGGCTTCAAAATTACCGTGACCCATTCTCTTGAACAACTGGAGAACGGCCGGCAAAAAATGAATTTCCGTGCGGAATCCTGGTTTGCCAGTATTGATGAAGTCAGTTACCTGGAGTGGAATGACGAAAAATCGCAAGTATTACCCCTGCACTATATTTACAAGCGACGGGGCGTAGGCCGCAACAAGGATACCGACATTGCGTTTGAGTGGGCGGAAGGCAGAATCGTGGATAATCTGGCCAGCAGCAGCAAGCCGCTGGATACCTCAAAGCGCATCCAGGACAAACTCAGTTACCAGCTGCAACTGCAACAGGACTTACTGGACGGCAAAACCCAATTTGCTTACACCATCGCAGATGGCGGTAACACGCTTCGTGAATATGCCTTTGAGGTCGTTGGCGAAGAAACGCTGGATACGCCGCTCGGCAAGGTCAATACCGTCAAAGTGAAACGCAGCCGCGAAAACAGTGACCGGGTCACTTTTGCGTGGCTGGCAAAAGAGTGGGACTATTTACTGGTGCGGATGCAGCAGGAAGAAAAAGGCGATACTTATACCATCACGCTTAACAAAGCGAATATGAATGGCAAAGAGATCAAATCGTTTCAGAAATAAAGCGGTGCCCTGCGCCGCTGTTTGCTTTAACTCAACAGCTTGATTTAACTTACCAATAGGCTCTACAACTATGAATATTACTGAAAACTGCGTTGCCAGCTTCCATTACACCCTGACCGACGGCTCTGGCAAAGTGCTGGATTCATCAGAGGGCCAGGAGCCACTGTCTTACCTGCACGGTGCAGGCAATATCATTCCAGGTTTGGAAAAAGAATTGCTGGGCAAAAAAGTAGGCGACAAGCTGAATGTTTCTGTTAAAGCTGCAGAAGCCTATGGTGAGCGCGATGACAGCATGGTGCAAAAATTGCCATCCAGTATGTTCAGCGGCGTAGACAGCATTGAAGCCGGTATGGAATTTCATGCAGAAACCGAACACGGCCTGCAAGTTGTTACCGTAACCTCGGTTGAAAATGATGAAGTCACTATTGACGGCAACCACCCGTTAGCCGGCGTTGATTTGACCTTTGATGTGGAAATTACTGAAATTCGTGCAGCAACCGAAGAAGAAGTAAACCATGGCCACGCGCACGGCGCTGGCGGTCATCACCACTAAGCAAAAAATTCGGGAGCTTCGGCTCCCGAATGCTTATTTGGCCTCCACTTTTTGCGCATCGCAACGCGCACAGCGATACACCGTCACCAACTTCCCCTGCTTCACATCAAACTGTTTTTCTTTTACAACAAGCCATTTATGAAAACCGCTTTTGCACAGGGATTTTCCTTTGTGTTTTTCAAACGGCGATGGTTTTTTGAAAGGAATTACGTCACCCATATAGCCAGCTCTTTTATTAACAACACGTTTATTGTGACCACCAGTATCTTGTTATTGCAAAAAAATATTGACCGGAAAATGGCAGAAGCCATTTCAATGGCATGCCGGAAATTGCCCGGATAGAGACAGGCATAAAAAAACCGCCAACAGAATCTGAGGGCGGTTTTTTTGAAGCGTATTAATACCGTAAATTAATTACCGTAACTCATTAATCGCTTGTAACGACGCTCAATCAACGCATCCAGTGGTTCACCGGACAGACGATCCAGCTGCACAACCAAGCGCTGCTTCAGGTTGGCCGCCATTTGATCTACGTTTCGGTGCGCGCCGCCCAGAGGTTCGGGGATGGTTTCATCCACAATACCCAGGTCTTCCAGCACTTTGGAGGTAACACCCATCGCCTGGGCTGCATCCGGTGCCTTGGCAACAGTTTTCCAGATAATGTTGGCGCAACCTTCCGGCGAGATTACAAAATAGGTGGAGTATTGCAGCATGTTCAGGTGGTCACCCACACCAATAGCCAATGCGCCACCGGATGAACCTTCACCAATTACCGTACAGATAATCGGCGTACGCAAACGCGACATAACCGCCAGGTTTTGCGCAATGGCTTCAGAGATGCCACGCTCTTCCGAGTCGATACCCGGGTAAGCACCGGGGGTGTCAATCAGGGTCAGCACCGGCAATTTGAAACGCTCGGCCATCTCCATCAAGCGCAGGGCTTTACGGTAGCCTTCCGGTTTTGGCATACCAAAGTTGCGGTAAACCTTGTCGTGTACGCTGCGCCCTTTTTCTTCGGCAACCACCATAACCGGCTTGCCATCAAGACGACCTACACCGGCGATAATCGCTTTGTCATCGCCAAAATGGCGATCACCATGCAATTCATCCCAGTCGGTAAAAATACGGGAAATGTAATCTGAAGCGTAAGGACGCAACGGATGACGCGCAACTTTTACCACATCCCACGGGGTGAGATTGGCATAGATGCTTTCAGTCAGTTTGGTGCTTTTTTCGCGTAGTTTTCCAATTTCGTCGGCAATATTCACATCACTGCTATTGCCTACCAATTGCAGCTCTTCAATTTTGCCTTCAAGGTCGGCAATCGGCTGTTCGAAGTCCAGATAGTTCAGGTTCATATGTTGTAACGGCTCGATGTCTGGGCAGTGTGAGACTGCCTGGAAGTTTTAAGCAGGTGCCAATGACGCAAAAAGTCCGAATGGGGACCGGTTTTATCAACATCATCGAAAGGACGCTACCTTACGCGAAAGCGCCCGTTTAGTCATCCTTTTAGCGATATTTTCCGTGCAATAAAGCAGTTTTTGACGGCTATACCGCATCAATCCTGCGCGGTTGAAGCCAGCTCCCGCACCTCAAAGCTTACCGCTCCCAGAGCAAGTGCCAGGGCTCTGCATTCGCCTGCAGACTGCTGTAAATCAGTGTGGGTAAAACATTCGACGCGCAGATTTGCCGCCACACAGACTTCAATAAACTGACATAAGCGATTAAAAAGCGCGGGTTCGACCTGCAACAATCGGGCATAGGCGGATGGATTGCCCGCTGGCAAAAAAAACTGCAGGGTTTCTACCCCGGCATCTGCCAGGCTCACCGCCAGCGATTGCATATCCGGTTCGCCCACCAGGCCAAAGCTCGCCACGGCAACCGGTACACCATGACGATGCAGCTTGAATTCTTCTACGGCCGCCAACAGCACATCCGGCTTGAGCAACGGATCACCCCGGCCGCCGAACACAATACCATTCAGCTCTTCTTCAATACTGGCGCTTGCTTCGTAACCTTGCTGATAGTTACTTTCGATGGCTTGCAATACCTGATCAACCGCCAGGTCATCCTTTAACTCTGCATCAGAAATCGCGAGCAACGGGTGTTGCACCGGCAGCTGCGCGGTAATCTCCACATGCAACACTCCCTGATTAAACCAGGTCACTGTCATTCGGTTTATCCTCCGCTCGCAAGCTGTCAGTAAATCAACCGGACGCTGTCTTTGCCGTACTGGTCGCGCAGGCGCTGCAGTAATTCATCGTCCGGCCTTATGCGCCAGGCGGCACCCAATTTCAATTCTGCACGGGCATCACTACGGGAATAGTCGATAACAATCGAACAATTACCATCGCGGTAAGGTTCCAGCGATTCGGCCAGACGCTTGGAAAAGTCAGGCATCAACTGGCCAGCGTTAAGTTTCAAGGCGACTTCCCGCGCTTTTTCCTGGCGCACGTCGGCCAATAAGCGAATCGAGTCGGCACGCATTTTTAACATGCCGCTAAAGTCGTCGTAACTCACCTGCCCGCCAATCACCAGCATGTTATCCATCGATAACAACTCGCGGTGCTGGTTGTAAGTATCAGCAAAAATAGCGACTTCAATGCGCGCCGTTCGGTCATCGAGGGTGACAAACGCCATGGTGTCGCCGCGCTTGGTTTTCATCACCCGTTGGGCAACCACGAGGCCCGCCAACGTCTGGTTGTTTTTCTCCGGTTTCAGATCGCCGATCCGGGAGCTAATCAGATGCGGCAGCTCCACTTCATATTCGTCAATCGGGTGGCCGGTGAGATACAAGCCCAGTGTTTCTTTTTCAGCGTGCAACCGCTCCTTGATAGTCCAGGCGCGGGTTTTGCGGAAATCGCGGTAAACGTCTTCATCACCGGCGGTGGTGGAAATTACATCGCCGAATAAATCCGTCATGCCGGCACTGGTATTGGCCGCCGCCTGTTCGGCGGTTCGCACCGCTTCATTCATAGAGGCAAACATGGCGGCGCGGTCATGATCAATACCGGCACCGTCAATCAAATTGTCTGCGGCGCCGGAGCGGATCAGTGCTTCCAGTGCACGTTTGTTAACTTTGCGCGGATCAACGCGGGCACAAAAATCAAATAGATTCAGAAATGGCCCGCCCTGCTGGCGAGCGGCAATAATACTCTCTACCGGCCCTTCACCCAGCCCTTTGATGGCACCCAAGCCGTAAATAATGTTGCCTTTATCATCCACCGTGAAATGGAATTCGCCGCTGTTTACATCAGGCGGCAAGAGCCGCAATTTCATCTGGCGACATTCTTCAATGAAGGTCACCACCTTGTCGGTTTTATCCATGTCCGACGACATGGTGGCTGCCATAAAGTGCGCCGGGTAATGCGCTTTCAGCCAGGCGGTTTGATAAGACACCAGCGCATAGGCAGCCGAGTGCGATTTGTTAAAACCGTAGCCGGCGAACTTTTCTACCAGGTCAAAAATACGGGTAGCCAGCTCCGGGTCAACCCCTTGAGAGGCAGCCCCCTCGGCAAATACCGCCCGCTGCTTGGCCATTTCTTCGGGTTTTTTCTTACCCATGGCACGACGCAACATATCAGCGCCACCCAGCGTATAACCGGCCAGCACCTGCGCGATCTGCATGACCTGTTCCTGATAGACGATAACCCCGTAAGTGGGCTCGAGTACCGGTTTCAGGCTCATGTGTTGGAAATTGGCATCGGGATAGGCAACCTGGGCACGACCGTGCTTCCGGTTGATAAAGTCATCCACCATGCCCGATTCCAGCGGCCCAGGCCGGAACAGCGCCACCAGAGCGATAAGATCTTCGAGGTTATCCGGCTGCAGACGTTTGATCAGGTCTTTCATACCGCGGGATTCCAGCTGGAACACTGCGGTGGTTTCGGCACGTTTTAACAACGCAAAGGTTTTTGGATCGTCCAGCGGAATGGCGCTGATATCCAGCGGTTCTTCGCCTTTTTTTACGCGCTGTTTGTCGATCATCAAACGCGCCCAGTCGATGATGGTCAGCGTGCGCAAGCCGAGGAAGTCAAACTTGACCAGCCCCGCTTCTTCCACATCGTTTTTATCAAACTGGGTAACCAGACCACCGCCGCTTTCGTCGCAGTAGAGCGGTGAAAAGTCGGTCAGTTTGGTAGGGGCAATAACCACACCACCAGCGTGTTTACCGACGTTTCTGGTGAGACCTTCAAGCTGGGTGGCCATATCCCAGATTTCCTGGGCGTCGCCATCGATTTCGAGGAATTCGCGCAGTACTGCTTCCTGCTCCAGCGCTACTGCCAGTGTCATGCCTGGCGTAGGCGGAATCATTTTTGACAGCTTATCGGCCAGCCCGTAAGACTTGCCCTGCACCCGCGCCACATCGCGCACTACCGCTTTGGCGGCCATGGTACCGAAGGTAATAATCTGGCTGACCGCATCACGTCCGTAGTTATCGGCTACGTAGGAAATCACCTTGTCGCGATTGTCCATGCAGAAGTCGATATCGAAGTCGGGCATGGAAACCCGTTCCGGGTTGAGAAAGCGCTCGAACAGCAAATCGTATTGCAGGGGATCAAGGTCGGTAATTTTCAGTGCGTAAGCGACCAGCGAGCCGGCACCCGAACCCCGCCCCGGGCCTACCGGGATATCGTGGTCTTTGGCCCACTGAATAAAGTCCATTACGATCAGGAAGTAACCGGAGAACCCCATCTGGATAATGATATCCAGCTCGAAGGACAAACGGTCATCGTATACGTTGCGGTCCACTGCGTAGGTGGCCGAGTTTTTATCGAGAATTCGCTCGAGACGATCTTCCAGACCTTCGGCACACAATTTGCGAAAAAAGTCGGCTTCGGTCAGCCCTTCGGGCACCGGGTATTCCGGCAAAAAATACTTGCCCATCTGGATGGTGACATTACAACGGCAGGCAATCGCCAGAGTGTTTTCGATCGCCTCGGGAATATCACTGAACAGCTCGCACATCTCTTCGGCAGAGCGTAAATATTGTTGATCACTGTAGCGGCGTTCGCGACGGGGGTCATCAAGTGTGCGACCTTCGCTGATACATACCCGTGCTTCGTGTACCTCGAATTCATCCTGGCGTAAAAAACGCACATCGTTGGTAGCCACCACCGGACATTGCAGTTGTTCTGCCAGAGCAACCACCTGATGCAGATGGTTTTCATCGTTCTCGCGTCCGGTGCGCTGCAACTCCAGATAAAAGCGATCAGGAAATTCCCGCATCCACTCTTGCAATAAACTTTGCGCCTGGGCAGCACGACCCGCCAGCAGCGACATACCCACGTCGCCCCATTTACCGCCTGAAAGCGCGATCACGCCCTCGCTGTGCTCACCCACCCAGGATCGCTGCACGTAGGCAACGCCCTGAGCCTGGCCATGCTGCCAGGCGCGGGAGATCAGTTCAGTAATATTTCTGTAGCCGATATCGTTCATCGCCAGCAGCGTCAGCAACACCGGTTTGCCTTCGCTGTCCTGGGGGGCAATTAAAAAATCACTACCGGCAATCGGTTTGATACCGGTGCCCTGCGCCGCTTTGTAAAATTTGATCAGACCATAAAAATTGGTTTGATCAGTGATTGCGCAGGCGGGCATGTTCAGTTCAGCCACGCGTTTTACGAGCGGCTTGATTCTCACCAGACTGTCAGCCAGCGAGAATTCAGTGTGTAAACGAAGATGAACGAAATTGGCGACCATAGTTATAAACATTATGAGGCGGCATAGCGTGCCGCCGGGAGAGAGAAGTTACAGCAGTTCCAATTGCGCGATGCGTAATTTGACCGGTGCATAAGACACACGGTGCACCGGGCTGACGCCCAGCCTGTCCAAAGCCTCCAGATGCACTTTGGTCGGGTAACCTTTGTGGCCGGCAAAACCGTAACCGGGGTAGTCGCTGTCGAGCGCGCACATTTCACGATCGCGCGTGACTTTAGCCAGAATGGACGCGGCACTGATCGCCGCCACCCGACTATCGCCTTTTACCACGGCTTCGGAAGCATAGTTCCATTTCGGCAATTTATTACCGTCAACCAGCACATATTCCGGCGTTATCGACAAACCATCCACAGCGCGCTTCATCGCCAACAAACTGGCCTGCAAAATATTTAACGTGTCGATTTCAGCAACAGAAGCTCGGGCAATGCACCAGCTCTTTGCTTTCAGTTGAATTTCTTCAAACAAATATTCACGGCGTTTTTCGGTCAGCTTTTTTGAATCGTTAAGCCCTTCCACCGGATTTTCCGGGTCCAGAATTACCGCCGCGGTAACCACATCCCACGCCAGGGGGCCACGCCCTACTTCATCAACACCGGCTAACAAATGCCCTTGATAAGCGGGCACAAAAAGATCATGCATGTTCAATCTCCGCGATGGGTTGCCGTGCACGCACCAGCGCTGCAACCGCATCGGCGGCACGTTCACTGGCGTCGCGACGAAGTTGTTCGTGCATCCGGTAAAACTCCAGCTTCAGCGTTTCGGCCTGCTCCGGAAAGTCAAAATAATGCATCAACGCATTGGTCATTTTTTCAGGTGTTGCATTGTCCTGCAGCAGCTCGGGAACCATCAACCGACCGGCCAGCAAATTGGGTAAACCGACAAACGGCGTTTTTATCATGCGCGACAGAATCGCCCATGACATCCACGCCAGACGGTAGGCAATCACCATGGGGCGCTTCAACAGCATAGCCTCCAAAGCGGTAGTGCCCGAGGCAATTAATAAGGCATCCGCTGCAATCATTACCTGTTGCGATTGCCCCTGCACCAGTTGAATGGGCAGCTCCGCATAGTCATCGAGCAATAAATGTAACTGCCGATAGCGATCCGGGTTGGCAGCGGGAATAATAAATCGCAGCGACGGGTCACGCTTGAAGCACAGCGAAGCCGTTTGCAAAAACAGGTCTCCAAGCATCTCCACTTCGTTATGCCGGCTGCCTGGTAACAAGGCAATTACCCTGGCATTTTCGGGGATGTGAAACTGTTCGCGGGCAGCTTTCTGGTCAATATCGAGGGGGATTTCATCCGCCAGATGATGACCCACAAACTCAACGGGAACATGGTTTTTTTGATAAAACTCGGCTTCAAACGGCAGCAGCGTCAGCATCAAATCCACACTGCGGGCAATTTTTACGATGCGTTTTTGTCGCCAGGCCCAAACCGATGGGCTGACATAATGCACCGTGGCAATGCCTGCCGCTTTGAGCTTTTCTTCGATAGTGAGATTAAAATCGGGAGAGTCCACGCCGATAAATACCGCCGGTGGATTTTCGATGAAGTGCTCAATCAGAAAACGACGGATACGCAGCAGTTCCGGCAAGCGTTTGAGCGGCTCAACCAGGCCCATTACCGCCAGGCGATCCTGCGGGAAAAACGATTCAAAACCCAGCGCCAACATACGCGGACCACCAATGCCACAAAACTCGGCATCGGGAAAGCGTTTACGCAAGCTGTTCATCAAAGCGGCGCCGAGAATGTCTCCCGAGGCCTCCCCTACTACGATACCAATGCGCAAACGAGCCGTCACAAAGCCTCCGTCAGCGGACAATACCGCGGGTCGATGATTCCAGAGATTCAATAAGAGCATTAAGCGGCTGGCAACCGGTTGCCATATCGCGCAATTCCTTCAAGGCTTCTTCCAGCGTTAAACCACGGCGATAAATCAGTTTGTAAGCACGGGTCAGCTGTGCGATGTCTTCTTTTTCAAAACCGCGACGACGAAGGCCTTCAGCATTGATATTTTTAGCCTCTGCCGGGCTACCGTTAACCATCACGTAGGCCGGAACATCCTTGCCAATCGCCGTTCCCATACCGCTGAAGCTGTGAGCGCCAATGCGGCAAAATTGATGCACCAGGGTGAAGCCCGAAAGAATAGCCCAGTCACCAATATGCACATGACCAGCCAAAGCGGTGTTGTTAACCAGAATACAGTGGTTACCAATCACGCTGTCGTGGCCAACGTGTACGTAGGCCATCAAAAGGTTGTCGTTACCAATTGTGGTTTCGTGGCGATCCTGAATGGTGCCGCGGTGAATAGTGACGCCTTCCCGAATAATATTGTTGTCGCCAATCACCAGGCGGGTGGGTTCGCCTTTATATTTCAGGTCAGGCGTATCTTCTCCTACCGAGGAGAACTGCAAAATACGGTTATTTTTACCAATTACCGTTGGGCCTTTCAGCACCACATGGGAAGAAATAATCGTACCGGCACCAATTTCCACGCCGGGGCCAATGGTCGTCCATGGCCCTACTTGTACATCAGGAGCCAATTTGGCATCTGGATGAATAATTGCCTGAGGATCAATCAAAATAGGATTCTCGCGATAAATACCGTTCAATACCTGTATCTGGACGTTTGACCTGCTTCCGTATTAAGGCAGAAGCGCCAGTTTAAACATCCAGCAACCCTTTGGCAGGGTAAATCACGGCTCATCAAAAAACAGAAAGCAGGTTACGGGTTGCCGTTAACCTGCTTGCAATAAAACCAACCGGGCAAAATACTCAGATTTTGCGATCAGCACACAAAATAGTAGCGGAGGCGGCTAAAACACCATCAACCGTCGCCTTGCACTCAAACTTCCAGATACCACGCTTGCTGGAGATCACACGCGACTCCAGCTGCAAACGATCACCCGGCACAACCTGACGCTTGAAGCGCACATCATCAATGCCGGCAAATAAATAGATAGAGCCATCATCCGGTGTTTTGTTCATGCTTTTAAAGCCGAGAATACCGGAGGCCTGAGCCATCGCTTCAATGATCATCACACCTGGAAATACCGGTGCCTGCGGGAAGTGGCCATTGAAAACTTCTTCATTAACAGTAATGTTTTTGTAAGCAATAATTGATTCGCCGTCAACTATCTCAACAACCCTGTCTATCAACAAAAATGGATAACGATGAGGAAGATATTTACGGATTTCATTGACATCCATCATGGTCGAAGACCCCTGCATACGCCACATTGGCGTTGTAATAGTAGATTACGATAAATCGTGTTTTTGTAATGCTTTTTCGAGCGAGCGAATTCTATTAGCAAGAGAATCGAGCTGTCTGAAGCGGACCGCATTCTTACGCCACTCGCGCGTAGGCGCAAGTACTGTTCCTGAAGAATATGAGCCAGGTTCGGTAATTGTCGCACTTACCATACTCATTCCGGTAATGTGTACATCGTTAGCGATACTTATATGACCAACCACCCCGACACCGCCCGACAAGGTGGAGTTATCACCAATGTCCACGCTGCCGGAAATTCCGGTCATAGCCGCAATAGCAATGTTTTTGCCCATGCGTACATTGTGCGCGGTATGGACGATATTGTCGATTTTTACGCCATCACCAATGATCGTATCATCAAGCGCGCCCCGGTCAACCGTGGAGGTTGCACCTATTTCAACGCGATTACCAATGACCACACGGCCCAGCTGATAAATTTTCACCCAGGATTTGTCACTGGCGCGCGCAAAGCCGAAGCCGTCCGCACCAATCACTGCCGAGCTGTGAATAAGGCATTCATCGCCAACAATCACGTCTTCATAAAGCGTTACATTGGCGGCAAACCGGGTAAATTTGCCCACTTTGCAATCATCGCCAATTACCGTTCCGGGACCAATAATGGTGCCTTCACCAATAACACAGCGATTACCAATCACGGCATTAGGACCCACAGCAACGCCTTCACCCAACTCAACCTGCTCGCCAATCACCGCGGAAGGATGAATGCCTTGCAAGGAAGATGGACGACTGAAGAGTTTAGTGAGCTTTGCATAAGCCAGATAAGGGTTGGCAATCACCAATTTGTTACCAGCAAACGTTTCCGCAAGGTCAGGAGCAATAATCACTGCACCGGCACGGGTTTCTGCGAGGTATTTTTGATAGGTAGCATTGGAAAGAAAGCTGATTTGCCGGGAGTCGGCAGTGAGCAAATTGGCAATGCCTTCAATAACAAGATCCGGATCACCAACCAGCTCAGCACCGAGGTGCTGAGCCAGATGGGCCAGAGAATAGGTTCTGGTCAACGGTATAATCCTGGACTTACTTGGCTTTGTTCAACAGTTCGGTCAACTTCGGGGTGATGTCGTAAGCCGGGGTTGCATGAATAGCAGCCTGACTGTTCAACACCAAACCAATATTGTCAGAAGCGATCAGTTGCTCCAGTACGGTGCGGGTTTTGGCGCTCAGGTCTTGCAGCACTTTTTGCATAACCGCTTGTTGCTCAGCCTGCAGTTTTTTACCAACCAGCTCGTAGTCAGCACGAACATATTCTACTTTCTTACGGTGTTCGGCTTGCTGATCAGCAGACCAGGTGAGGCCGTCTTTTTCAGCAGAGGCTTGCAGTTTTTTCATGTCTGCAACCAGGCCATCAAGCTTGGCTTTGAGCGAGGCAAATTCCGGGTTTTTGTCCAGTTTTGCCAGCTCTTTTTGAGCCACTTCAGTGCTCAGCATAGCCGCCTGAATATCAACAATCACCACCTTGCCCTGTGCCAGACTTGCTGCTGAGAATACACACAACAGCACAGCAGCAAAGATTTTTTGTATCGCAGTCACAATGTTTTCCTCGTTATTTAAAATTAAACCCACCGATCAACCGGTGATTAAAAAGTCTGACCCAGTGAGAACTGGAAGAACTCATCTCTGTCGAGATCGCCTTTCCTGATCGGGCGAGAAATGCTGAACGTCATCGGACCGAACCCTGAAATCCAGGTCAATCCGAAGCCGGATGACATCACGATTTTTGACAGATCGACATCATAGCAATTCGGCTGGCGAGCGCCACAGTTTGTATCAAAAACATTACCAGCATCGACAAAGAAAGTGGTTTGCAGCATACGCTGATCTTTGATGAATGGCAGCGGGAATAACACTTCGGCGCCACCTTGAATCAATACGTTACCACCGAAGGCGCCACGCGTTCTGCCGGTGTAGACTTGCTGGTTCTCGACCGCTACGATTTGCCCCGGATCACAAATAGCACCGGCGGGCAGTGGCGCACTCGGATCGTTACACAACAGGAAAACCTGGGTGCCGCGCTCATTACTCTGGACAATACCGTCCCCGTTAACATCATCCCATGAAGCTTGCACTGGAGATGCAGATCTCAATGGGGAGATACGAGGCCCCAAGGTATTACGCTCAAAACCACGCACCGACCCAAATCCACCGGCATAGAAATTTTCAAAGAACGGCAACTCGTCCATATCACCGTAAGCGTCTGCATAACCAAGACGGGTGTGCAAACGCAAGGTCAGAGAGCGAGTTAGCGGCTGGAACATTTGGGCAGTGTAATCAAACTTGTAATACTCAAGATCCCCCCCCGGTAACGAGACCTCAAATGACAAGCGCTGGGACGCACCACGGTTTGCCAGAATACCGCGATTGAGGGTCGATTTGGCCCAGTAAATACCAGCCTGCACATCATTGAAAGTTTTACCATAAACATCAAGGAAGCCTGGCTCGCCGAACATATCCTCGGTTACTGTTCCAAGCTCTATGCTTCCCGCAGGAAAGTCGATTCCAGAATTTAACGACTCATTTATGTAAGCAAATTGATCCTGGTCGATGTAACGGGCACCATCAATGAAAGCTGGCGAACGCTGAATTTCCTGAGAAGCATTTTGGTTAGGTTTAACTTCAAGGCTACGCAAACCGATATCAAAACCAATCCGCTCGATATCAGAGATCGGATAACCAAATGTCATCTTGCCGCCGTATACATCGGTGCTATAGCCAGAGATGTTGGCGTAGTAGTAGTCACTGCTCTGGTAATAGAGGTTAAAGCCGCGGCTTACACCATCAACGGTGAAATAGGGGTCGTTGTAGGTAAAGTTGTAACCGGTCTGGAAGCGGCTGTGGCTCAAGTTAAAGCCCACCTGCTTACCGGTACCGAACCAGTTATTCTGAGTAATACCCGCAGAAAACAACATACCGGAATATTGCGCATAACCGATTTGCAGGTTCATGCTGCCTGAAGGCTGCTCTTCAACGGTAAAATCAACATCCACCTGATCGGTGGTGCCCGGCACTTCTACGGTATCAACCTTAACGTCTTTGAAGAAGCCAAGACGCTCCAGACGAACCTTGGAGTGCTCAATTTGTGCTGTAGACGCAGAACCACCTTCCATCTGACGCATTTCACGGCGTAATACTTCGTCGATGGTTTTGGTGTTGCCGCGGAAATTGATACGGTTAACGTAAGCACGCTTGCCCGGATCGATGAAGAAAGTAATTTTTACCGTTTTGTCTTCATCATTCCGCTCCGGAATACCTTCTACTTTAGCGAAGGTATAACCTTCATTGCCCAGGCGCTGGGTAATGTACTCGGATGACGTTGTCATCAAAATCTGGGAGAAGTTTTGCTCCGGGCGAACCATAATCAAACGACGAACAATTTCCTCGTCAATCGCCGGATCCCCAGCCAACTCCACTTCGCTGACTTTATAGATCTCGCCTTCGCTAACGTTGGCGGTAATAAAAATCTGCGATTTATCCGGGCTCAGCGAAACCTGAGTGGAGTTAACTTTGAAATTAAGGTAACCACGGTCAAGGTACCAGGACTCCAGACGCTCCAGATCACCTTTCAGTTTTTCGCGGGAGTATTTGTCATTACCGCTGATCCATGACAACCAGCCGGAAGATTTCAATTCGAACAGGTCGGTCAGCTCGGCATCGTTAAACGCCTGATTACCAACCACGTTGATTTTTTTGATGCGGGCAACCGTGCCTTCGGTAATGTCAATTTTTACCTTGACCTGGTTACGCGGCAGGTCTTCAACGTCAATTTTGACGCTGGCGCCATAGCGACCCTGCCCAATATATTCGCGTTGCAGCGCCTGGGTGATACCTTCGAGGGTAGCACGCTGGAAAATTTGCCCTTCGGCGAGGTCGTTCTGCTTCAAGCTGTCGAGCAGACTTTCCGACTTGATAACCTTGTTACCTTTCAGTTCAATCGCGTTAATCGCCGGGCGCTCTTTAATCACCAGCACCAGCACATCGCCATCACGACCGATAGAAACATCAGCAAAATACCCGACTTTAAACAGTTCGCGGGTTGCTGACTGAATGTCAGCTTGCGTCAGCACATCGCCAACACGAATAGGTAAAGCACTGAATACGCTACCGGCAGAAACCCGCTGAAGCCCCTCAACCCGAATGTCACTGACCCGAAAACTGTCAGATTGAGCCTGTCCGGTCAGGGTAACCATCAACAGGCCAAGACCGCAGAAAAAACGCTTCGAAACTCGCTTCATATTTATCTGTTCTGAAAGTAATGATTAATGTCGGTAGCCGAAGATGAAACGCTACAGCCGCATAATATCGTTATAGAGTGCCACTAAACTCAGCCCGATCACCAAAAACAAACCTACCTGATAACCGGCCAACTGTGTCTTTTCTGATACCGGGCTGCCTTTTATCGCCTCGATCAAAAAAAACAACAAGTGCCCGCCGTCCAGCATAGGTATCGGCAAAAGATTGAAAACCCCCAGGAAAATGCTGAGGAGCGCCAGAAAGGCGATAAAGTTTTTCCAACCGCTCTGTGCCGATGAGCCCGCCACCTTAGCAATGCTGACAGGCCCACTCAAGTTTTTGGCAGAAATTTCCCCAACCAGCAATTTTTTGATCGATAAAAATACAAAACCGGTGGTATCCCAGGTTTTTTCAGCGCTGGCAACCAGCGCGCCCGGAATCGAGTAATGGTAATCTCTTAACATTTCTTCGGGCCAGGATGCCTGTTTCAGCGTCATGCCAACCCGACCATAACTGACACCGCCGTCTTCAATAGATTCCGGAGTAATTGCAAGAATACTGACTTGCCCGTTACGCTCAACCTCCACCGGGAAGGTTTTTCCGGCACGCTCTTTTACCAGATCAATCCATGCCTGGCCATTGTTGACCCGCTCACCGTCCGCATGCAGGATACGGTCACCCGCCTTGATACCGGCACGCTCGGCAGCGCTATCGGGCAATACCTCAACCGCTACTGCCTCGACTTCAGGGATATAAAACGACAAACCGATGCCTTCCAGCGGATCAGGATCTGTCTCGCCACGCAACCATCCATCCAGACGCGCTTCGGAATGATAAAGAAACTCCGACTCGGGGTAGCGTGAAGTAAACCGCATCACACCCGATTCACCGAGACGGCGCAGTAATTGCTGATATACCGCCTGACGGGTCGGCGTCGCTTCACCATCAATCTCAATGATTTCCTGCCCTACATCCAACCCTGCGTAAGCTGCAGGAGAGCCGGGAGCGATGGAACCAATAACCGGCGCAGCATCTCGCTGACCACCCAGAAACAAGCCCCAGAACAGTAGTAACGCCAAAATAAAATTGGCCAGCGGACCGGCAATAATAACTGCTGAACGCTGCCATAAATTTTTACGATTAAAGGTGTGCGGAAGATCTTCAGGCGCTACATTGCCATCGCGCTCATCCAGCATGCGCACATAACCGCCCAGCGGGATGGCGGCAAATGCAAACTCGGTTCCGTGGCGATCCACCCGTTTTAACAAAACCTTGCCAAAACCGATGGAAAAGCGCAGCACTTTAACACCGCAAAGTCGCGCCACATAAAAATGGCCAAATTCATGCACCGCTACCAATACAATCAGCGCTACCAAAAACCATAAAATCGTTTCAATGACGGCCACAATAACTACCTCTGCAATGTGCCGATGAATGTCCCGGCACAACTTCTGGCTTGAGTATCAGCCCATTGTACAGCGTCAAGACTGTCTGCCGCCGTTACCGCAACCTGTGCCATCACCTGCTCGATTACCTGAGGGATTTGTCGAAAACCAAGGCGACGATCAAGAAATGCCGCTACGGCAACTTCGTTGGCGGCATTGAGAATCGCAGGGGCCGTAGCGCCTTGCGCTGCCGCCTGCTGGGCAAGTCGTAAACACGGAAAACGCTCAGTATCCGGCGCCGCGAAATCCAGCCTCGCCGTAGCAATCAGGTCAAGACTGGAAACACCGGAATCAATACGCTCCGGCCACGCCAGCGCGTGGGCAATCGGTGTGCGCATATCCGGATTACCCAGCTGGGCCAGCACCGAACCATCAATATATTCAACCATTGAATGAATGACGCTTTGCGGGTGAATAACCACTTCCACCTGCTGTGGAGGCACATTAAATAACCAGCAAGCCTCAATAAGCTCCAGCCCTTTATTCAACATAGTTGCGGAATCAACCGAAATTTTCTGCCCCATTCGCCAATTGGGATGGGCGCAGGCCTGCTCCGGCGTTACCGCACCCAGAGCATCAACCGGCGTATGTAAAAACGGACCGCCGGATGCAGTCAGCAAAATTTTACGCACACCGCTGGTGGTTACACCGTCTCGCAAGAAATTGTTCTGCTGGTTGGGCAGACATTGGAAAATGGCATTGTGTTCACTGTCGATAGGCAACAGACAGGCACCGCTCTCCAATACCGCGCGGGTAAACAGACCACCCGCCATCACCAGAGCTTCTTTATTCGCCAACAGCACTTTTTTGCCGGTCCTGACCGCTGCCAGTGTCGGCATCAGCCCCGCTGCGCCCACAATGGCTGCCATCACGGTATGCACATCAGCGTGAGATGCAACGGCGGCAATCGCTTCGGTTCCACAAAGCACGTCGGTGGTACAGCCCGATGCCTTCAGACGCTCTACCAGGGGTGCATAGGCATCATCGGCGTTAATAACGGCATAACGCGGCTTAAAGCGCAGACACTGGTCAGCCAGTGCTTGCCACTGACGATCTGCCGTTAAAGCAAATACCTGATAGCGCTCCGGATGGCGAGACAACACATCCAGCGTGCTGACCCCAATAGAACCGGTAGAACCAAGAATTGTAACTTGCTGCATTAACGTCAAACACCCATTCCACTGGCATAGAGCGCCAGAGCAAACACCGGGGCAGCAGCGGTAAGGCTATCTGCCCGATCCAGCACACCACCATGACCGGGCAACAGCTGGCTGCTATCTTTGATGCCGCGATGACGCTTGACCATACTTTCGAGCAAATCGCCCAGTACCGAGATCAGGCTGGTAGGGATAATAATGGCCAGCCAAAGCCATAAATTACCGCCGACGATAAACCACAGAGCAACAGCAAAAATAATATTGGCAAACAAGCCGCCAAAAAAACCTTCCCAGGTTTTACCCGGGCTGACTGCTGGCTTGAGTTTTCTGCGCCCCCAGCGACGACCGGTAAAATAACCGCCGATATCAGCGCAGGCCACCACAGCAACAATCAGCAGAATCAACCACTCGCCCTGCGGGTGCAAACGCACCCAGGAAAAGCCGACCCACGCAGGCAACAACACCAGCAAGCCCATCACCGCACGCAGCGACCGGCTTCCCCAGAGGATCTGACTTGAGGGATACCCCTGAACCAGCAAAAGAGCCACAGCCCACCAGAGACAACCCGCTAACAGCAGATTAAACACCGCGCCACTATCCACGGCGGAAGCATCCAGCGAGGGCAACAAATTTATATAGACGGCAGCCGCAGCAACACCAGCTGCAGTAAGAAGAATATAAAACAGACGGGAAAGCGGTGATTCAAACCCGGAAAGATTGGCCCATTCCCAGGATGCCACCAGAATAATGGCTGCCACGAAACCGGCAAACCAGACCGCAGGCAGAAAAAACAAGGCGGCAAGAAAAACAGCAACCAGCACCAATGCCGTTATGACACGCTGTTTAAGCATGAGTTATTCCCTTTTCAACTTGCTCACCGGTCATCCCGAAACGACGCTGGCGATCGTAAAAACTGTCAGCCGCTTTATGCAGCTCAACCGCATTGAAATCCGGCCAGAATTTTTCAGTAAAGTACAGCTCGGCGTAGGCGCACTGCCACAACAGAAAATTACTGATGCGCAGTTCACCACCGGTTCTGATCAGCAGATCCAGCGGTGGCAAATCTGCCAGCTGGGTTTGAGAATGCAACAAGGTTTCGTCAATCGATGCAGGATCAAGCTCACCATCAGCAACCTGCTGCGCGAGCGAGCGAGCAGCTTCGGCAATATCCCAACGACCACCATAGTCGGCAGCAATTACCAGCGTGGTGTCGCCATCACGGGTGGTTTCTTCAGCTGCAGCAATGGCTTTTTGCAAGGAGGCACTGAAGCGCGAGCGATTGCCAATAACCCGCAAACGCACGTTTTTTTTACGAAGCTCTTTGGCTTCCTGTTTGAGATACAACAAAAACAGGGACATCAGCGCTTCAACTTCCTTACCCGGCCGCTTCCAGTTTTCGCTGCTGAAAGCAAACACGGTCAGTACGCTGACATTCAGTTCCTGACAGGCAGACATAACATCACGAATGCGCTCTACACCCGCTTTGTGACCACTGATACCACTCAAGCCCTGTTGCTTCGCCCAGCGGTTGTTGCCGTCCATGATAATAGCGACATGACGCAGGCTATTGATAGACACTCAAAACTCCCGAAACCCTGTTATTGTAAAGTGACGTGCGGTGACATCGCGGAGTGGATCTGCCGGTGGCAGGCACCGGCAAATACTTGGAGATAAATGATCAGATTGCCATCAGATCGGTTTCTTTGGTGGCCAACGCCTTGTCCACCTCGGCAATATATTTATCAGTAATTTTCTGAATATCGTCTTGTCCACGACGATCATCGTCTTCACCAATTTCCTTGTCTTTCAACAACGTTTTGATAGCAGCGAGCACATCGCGACGCACATTACGCACCGCTACACGGCCATTTTCCGCTTCTGCGCGCGCTTGCTTAATGAAGTTTTTACGGGTTTCTTCGGTCAACATCGGCAGCGGAATACGAATCAGGCCATTGTTGGTGGAAGGGTTCAAACCCAGGTCGGCCTTCATGATGGCTTTTTCAATTTCCGGAACCAGATTGCGCTCCCACGGGTTTACTGCCAGCGTACGGGCATCTTCCACGTTGATGTTGGCCAACTGGGACAAGGGCGTGTCTACACCGTAATAGGAAACATTGATGCCATCGAGCAGGCTCGGGTGGGCGCGTCCGGTACGAATTTTATTGAAGTTGTTTACCAGCGCATCAACCGCTTTTTTCATACGGCTTTCTGCGTCTTTTTTAATGTCATTAATCATGCAATTTTTTCCTCTTCAATCAATGTGCCTTCATTACTGCCGACCACAATATTCAACAATGCGCCAGCTTTGTTCATGCGGAACACACGCACTGGCATATCATGCTCACGGCAAAGGCAGATGGCCGTCAAATCCATAACACCGAGTTTTTTGTCCAGTACTTCGTCGTAAGACAAACGATCGTATCGGGTAGCTGTCGGATCTTTTTTCGGATCGGCGGTGTAAACACCGTCGACCTTGGTAGCTTTCAAAACAATTTCCGCCTCTACTTCAATGCCGCGCAAACAGGCTGCAGAGTCGGTGGTAAAAAAAGGATTGCCCGTGCCAGCAGCAAAAATAACCACTTCACCGGAATTCAGGAATCGTATCGCACGGCGACGGTCGTAATGCTCAACAATGCCGCTCATCGGGATGGCTGACATAACACGGGAAGAGATATTGGAGCGCTCCAGCGCATCGCGCATCGCCAGTGCGTTCATTACCGTTGCCAGCATGCCCATGTGGTCGCCGGTTACGCGATCCAGCCCTGCTGCGCTTAACGCAGCACCGCGGAAAAGGTTTCCGCCGCCAATCACCAGACCCACCTGGACGCCAATACCCACCAGCTGACCAATTTCCAGTGCCATTTTATCCAGCACTTTGGGGTCAATACCGAAGCCTTCACTTCCCATCAGCTCCTCGCCACTCAGCTTTAGCAGGATACGCTTGTACTTTTTATCGCGAGGATTCGACATGGAACATTCCTTAAATGACAGGTTTCTGGCAAGACAAAATCGGCGCAGTATACCAGAAAAATCAGGGCGGTAGGCACCCGCCCCAGGTTAAATGCACACCTGCAAAGCAGGGCACAATTTCCCGTCTTTGGACGCCCCTACCGGGAAAAACTCACATTAAGCCCCTCCCTTCACCCGGATTGAAACCTGCAGCACATACCCGCCCAACACCAGTAATACCACCAGGAAACACCAACCTCAAACGCAACCCATAAAAAAACCCCGCACCTTTCGGTACGGGGTTTTTTTATGGGTTGGCTTGCACCCGTCAATTATGACTTGGACGCAGCAACCTGGGCAGCAACTTCAGCAGCGAAATCCACTACTTCTTTCTCGATGCCCTCACCCACTTCAAGACGCACAAAATTCTTCACGGTAGCACCGGCAGCTTTGGCGAATTGAGCAACGGTTTGCTCCGGGTTTTTCACAAACGGCTGATCAACCAGGCTTGCTTCTTTGAGGAACTTGTTGATACGACCAACAATCATCTTCTCAACGATTTCAGCAGGCTTGCCGGCCATATCAGGCTGGGCACGAATGATGTCTTTTTCTTTCTCAACCACTTCAGCCGGCATCTGGTCAGAGCTGACCACTTGCGGGTTAACTGCAGCAACATGCATAGCGATGTCTTTTGCAGTTTCGTCGCTACCGCCTTCCAGCTGAACCAGTACCGCGATACGGCTATTCAGGTGAACATAACCACCAACCACGCCGCCTTCAATCAGGCTAATGCGACGAACGCTGATTTTTTCACCAATTTTTTGCACCAACGCTTCACGCGCAGCTTCCAACTCGCCAGCCATCAAAGCAGCAACGTCGGTTTGCTTGTCAGCAAAAGCCTTGGCAACAACAGTGTCAACAAATGCCAGGAAGCCGGCATCGCGAGCAACGAAGTCAGTTTCAGAGTTGATTTCTACCGCGATAGCGTAGCTGTTGTCGCTAGCCACTTTAACCGCTACAACGCCGTCAGCTGCAGTACGGCCTTCTTTTTTAGCCGCTTTCAGACCGGAAACCTTACGCAGGTTTTCGATAGCCAACTCAATGTCGCCACCAGCTTCGGTCAGTGCTTTTTTGCACTCCATCATGCCAAGACCGGTACGATCACGCAGTTCTTTTACCAGTGTTGCAGAAACAGCTGTCATGGTTTTCTCCTATTAAGGTCAAATTCCGATTAGAAAAAGGGGGCTTTGGCCCCCTTTTCAACGTGCTCAGGCAGAAGTTATGCTGACTTATTCAGCAGAACCTTCAGCAGCAACGTACTCATCTTTGTTTGGTACTGCAGCCGTTGAACGACCACCTTCCAGACAAGCGTCAGCCACAGCACTTACGTACAGCTTGATAGCGCGAATGGCGTCATCGTTACCTGGAATAACGTAATCAACGCCGTCCGGGTTGCTGTTGGTATCTACTACACCAATAACCGGAATACCCAGCTTGTTAGCTTCCTGAATAGCAATGCGCTCGTGATCTACGTCGATAACAAACATAGCATCCGGCAAACCGCTCATGTGCTTGATACCACCGATGGAGCGCTCAAGCTTCTCCATGTCACGGGTGCGCATCAGCGCTTCTTTTTTGGTCAGCTTGGTGAAAGTACCGTCCTGGCTTTGTGCAGTCAGGTCACTCAGGCGACGAATAGACGCACGAATGGTTTTGTAGTTGGTCAACATACCACCCAACCAACGGTGACTTACGAAAGGCTGACCAGCGCGCTCGGCCTGCTCTTTGATAGTTTTTTGTGCTGCACGCTTGGTGCCCACAAACAGAATTTTTTTCTTCTGGGAAGCCATTTGCTGAACCAGCGCCAACGCTTCATTGAAGGCAGGAACAGTGTGCTCCAGGTTAATAATATGAATCTTGTTACGCGCGCCGAAAATGTAACGGTTCATTTTCGGGTTCCAGTAACGGGTCTGGTGACCGAAGTGAACACCGGCGGACAACATATCGCGCATGCTTACAGAAGCCATAATCTTTTCCTTTATCGGGTTAAGCCTCCATATACCCCATGAACCAACCCGAGGGCACCCAGGTTACATGTGTCGGTATATGTGTGACATTAAAATGAACGGTATGCGGGCATACCGGGTAAAAACCCTTGTTTTTACCTGTGCTTTTTCTTTATTAACGGAGGCACAACTGCACTGCCTTTAAAAAGAGGCGCGCTTTATACCATAGATTTCCAGACAAAGAAACCACCCAGCCTCACAAACAATCCTTCCAGCTTGTCGTTGCAAGCGGCAAAATCTTGTATACTAGTATCAAACACCCTCATTCAAGGCGACAAACATGAAAGAAACCTGGCGCTGGTTTGGTCCGGCAGACCCTATCCCTCTGGCGCACATTGCTCAGGCTGGCGCGACCGGTATCGTTACCTCGCTGCATGACATTGCCACCGGTGACATCTGGCCCCTGCCGCGCATTATTGAGCGCAAGCAAATAATTGAAGCACAAGGGCTGCAATGGTCTGTTATTGAGAGCATCCCGCTGCACAATGACATCAAAACCCGTAGCGGCAACTACGCCCATTACATCAGCAACTATCAACAATCGCTGCGTAATGTGGCCGCTGCCGGCCTGACCGATGTTTGCTATAACTTTATGCCGGTAGTGGATTGGACTCGCACCGATCTCAATTACCTGCTGCCGGATGGCAGCCAGGCGTTGCGTTTCGACCTGATTGATTTTATTGCTTACGATGTATTGATATTGCAACGCCCCAATGCCCGCCTCAGCTACACAGAAGCACAACTGCAACAGGCGGAGCAGCGTTTTGCCGCCATGCCTGCCGAACGCAAGCAACAACTGGAAAGCAACATTATTGCCGGGCTGCCCGGTGGCGATGGCTCTTACACCCGCGATAGCATCCTGCAAACCATCCAGTTGTTTATCGACCTTGGTGAAGACACCATGCGCGAGAACCTGATCGGGTTCCTGTGCGACATCACCCCGGTCGCCGAAGAGCTGGGCATTCGCCTGTGCATCCACCCGGATGACCCACCCTTCTCTCTGTTTGGCTTGCCCCGTGTGGTGTCCACCGCAGAGGACATTCGCCGCCTGATAAGCGCCGTGCCCTCGCCCGCCAACGGCATTACCCTGTGCGCCGGCTCTTACGGTTCCCGTATCGATAACGATCCGGTCGCCATCGCCAGTGAATTTGCCGACCGCATTTATTTTGCCCACTTGCGTAACGTGACCTGCGAGCCGGATGGTTCTTTTTACGAAGCCGCTCACCTCACCGGAGGTACCGATATGGTGGCGCTGATTCAGGTGCTATTAAAAGAAGAACAGCGTCGCAAGGCGGCTGGCTTGCCGGCAGTGGAAATCCCCTTCCGCCCGGATCATGGCCACCTGATTGCCGAAGAGATTGGCCGCACCGGCATCAACCCGGGCTATTCTTACGGCGGACGCCTGAAAGGCCTGGCAGAACTGCGTGGCGTGGTGCATACCCTGGAACGCCTCAACGCATTCTGATGATTTACCCTGAACTTGCCGGCCTGAAGGCTTCGCTTACAAGGCCGGCAAGTTTTAACAAACCGTCAATTCTCCAAATCGCCCTCAACGCAGTGATCCCCTCTCTCCCGCAAGCTTTCCCGCGCCATGAAATATCAGCAACGCAACCGTTAATCCCGCCCGGCCTCAGCGGCAGCAGAACAAACTATTGATAATTGATCTCAAAAAAATCTCCTGGACGAACCTGTCTGGATCTTCCCCTGTCGGCATTCGCCGGTATCGTTTAGAATGATCCGTTTATAGCCATTGACCGGGATATGAGTTTTTTCATGACTGTTTCTATCAAAACCCCCGAAGAAATCGAGAAAATGCGCGTTGCGGGCCGTCTGGCCGCTGAAGTGCTGGAATTAATTGGCCCTTATGTTCAGCCGGGTGTGACTACCGCCGAGTTGGATCGCATCTGCCACGAGCATATCGTCAATGTGCAAAAAGCCATTCCTGCCTGCCTGAATTACAACGGTTTCCCCAAGTCGATTTGTACGTCCATCAATCAGGTGATCTGCCACGGCATTCCTTCGGAAAAGCGTGTGCTGAAAAACGGCGACATTATCAATATCGACGTTACCGTCATCAAAGATGAATACTACGGTGATACCAGTGCCATGTTCATTGTCGGTACGGCTCCGGCTCACGCCGAACGACTGATCAAGGTCACCCAGGAATGCCTGTACAAAGGTATTGAACTGGTCAAACCCGGCTGCACGCTGGGTGATATCGGTCATGTGATTCAACAATATGCCGAAAGCAACTACTACTCGGTAGTACGTGAATATTGCGGTCATGGTATTGGCCGGGTTTTCCACGAAGAACCGCAGATATTGCACTACGGCCGCCCGGGCACCGGCCTGGTATTGAAAGAAGGCATGTGCTTTACCATTGAGCCGATGATCAACGCCGGCAAGCCTCAAACCAAGCTGAAAAGCGATGGCTGGACCGTAGAAACCAAAGACGGTCGTCTTTCTGCCCAGTGGGAACACACCATGGTAGTTACCGCTACCGGTGTGGAAGTATTAACTGCACGTAAGGATGAGTCTTTTTAATGATGACCGGGAAGACGGTACCCTATTTCGAACGACCACTTTTTTTCTTTGATCAGAGCCGTTTTCGGCGGGCTTTGACAGAACAACCGGTTATTACCGTCTTCAAGGATGCCATTAACGCCGCCAGCGCCCAATTTGATCTTCGCTTTCGCGAAGGCGAAGATATTCGCACGCTGGTTTACGAGCGCGCCCTGTTTATTGATTGCATGCTGCATTACGCCTGGCTGCAATTTGAGTGGCCGGAGGGCATCAGCCTGGAAGCCGTGGGCGGTTACGGGCGTGGCGAGCTTCATCCCCATTCAGATATTGATTTGCTGATTCTGCACCAGCCGGACTTTCCGGAAAGTAGCCAGGAAACCATTGGCCAATTTTTAACATTACTGTGGGATATCGGCCTGGAAATTGGCCACAGCGTGCGCACCATAGAACAATGCGTAGCCATTGCCCGCAGCGATATTACCGTGGCCACCAATATTATGGAGTCACGCACGCTGATCGGGGATGAAAGCTTGCGTGAAGCCCTGCAACAACAAACCTCACCGGAACATATCTGGTCAGCGGCAGCGTTTTTCCAGGCGAAATGGGAAGAACAGCTGCAACGCCATCAGAAATACAACGATACCGAATACAACCTCGAACCCAACATTAAAAATGCACCGGGCGGATTGCGGGATATTCAGGTTATTGCCTGGGTAGCCAAACGCTATTACCAAACCCGCACGCTGAAACAATTGCACGGTAAAGGATTCTTCACCGAAGAAGAATTTTCCATGCTCTACAGCGGCGAGGAATATTTATGGCGGGTTCGTTACGGCCTGCACATGGTCGCCGGCCGCGCTGAAGAGCGTTTGCTGTTTGACCATCAACGCGAGCTCGCACAATTTTTCGGTTATACCGACAACAGCGAAAACCTTGCCGTTGAACAGTTCATGCACAAGTATTACCGCACGGTAATGGCACTGCGCGAACTTAACGATGTATTGCTGCAATATTTGCACGAGGAAATTCTCAGCAACCCGGCGGATGCGCGCATTGTCGCTATCAATGAGCGTTTTCAGATTCGCAACAACTACATTGAAGCGATTGACCCGCAGCTATTTGAAAAACAGCCGTCGGCAATGCTGGAAATTTTTGTGCTGATGGCGCAACGCCAGGATATTGAAGGTGTACGCGCTGTTACCATTCGCAGCCTGCGGGAAAACCGCAACCTCATTGACGCCGACTTTCGCAGCAACCCGCAAAATACCCAACTGTTTATGAAGCTGATGCAACAGTCCGCCGGGCTGGTTGATCAACTTAAACGCATGAGCCGCTACGGCATCCTGGGCTTGTACCTGCCGGAGTTCGGACGCGTTACCGGGCAGATGCAGCACGACCTGTTTCATATTTACACCGTGGATGCACACACCCTGAAAGTTATTCAGAACATGTGTAACTTTCGTCTGCCGTCGGCGCGCGAGGACTTTCCAATCGCCGCTTACGCGTTTCACCGTTTACCGAAAATCGAGCTGCTGTACATTGCCGGGCTTTATCACGATATTGCCAAAGGTCGCGGTGGTGATCACTCGATCCTCGGCGCGGTGGACGCAGAAGAATTTTGCACCCGCCATGGCATTTCCCCACGGGAAACCCGTCTGATCTGCTGGCTGGTAGAACAGCATCTGCACATGTCAGCGGTTGCTCAAAAGCAGGATATTTCCGACCCGGATGTCATTCATGATTTCGCGCTCATGGTCGGCGATCAAACGCATTTGAATTACCTCTACTGTTTGACCGTAGCCGACATTAACGGCACCAACAAAGAACTGTGGAACACCTGGCGCGCCAGTTTGTTGCGTCAGCTGTATCTCGATTCACGCCGTGCATTGCGCCGCGGCCTTGAGAACGATATCGACCGCCAGGATTTGATTGAAGAAACCCAGCAGGCCGCGCTGCGCAAATTACAGCGCAAAGGCATCAACGCTGAACGCACCTGGAAAATATGGGGCGACATGGGCGATGAATATTTTCTCCGCGAGAGCGCGCAGGATATTGCCTGGCACACCGCCGCTGCCGTCAACCAACCGGATGACAGCGACCTGGTACTGATTCGCAAAGCGTCTGTGTCGGAACAAACCGGTGCTACGCAAATTTTCGTGCGCACGCTTGAACGCAGCAACGTGTTTGCTGCGGTAGCGTCGGCACTGGACCAGCAAAATCTCAGCATTCAGGATGCGCGCATTTACAACTCCAGCGCCGGTTATACCCTGGACACCTTCTATGTGCTGGATCAGAACGGCAAGCCGTTGAAAGAAAACCCGGCGCAGTTAAAAACCATTCAGGCGGCTGTGCTGGCAGAATTACGATTGACCGACAACTACTCGGAAGTCATTACCCGCCGCACCCCGCGCCGTTTGAAATATTTCGCCATGCCAACCCGAACCGCCATCAGTAATGATCGCATGACCGGTCACACCGTGCTTGAAGTGATCAGCCCGGACCGCCCGGGATTATTAGCCAGCATTGGCCGGGTTTTTATGCAGTTTGGTGTGCAACTTAAAAATGCCCGTATTGCCACCCTCGGTGAGCGGGTAGAAGACGTCTTTTTTATTACCGATCACAAAGGCGATGCGCTGAGTGATCCGGCGGTTTGTGAGTCCTTGCAAAATGAAATTTGCAAGCAACTCGACAAACGAGCCAATCATTAATTTTTTTGCAGTTGGAATCCGCCGCTGTTATGAATAACGATTTAGCAAAACTTCATCCTTACCCTTTTGAAAAACTGGCCGAGCTGAAAAGCGGCATTACGCCGCCCGCCCATCTTGCGCATATTGCCTTATCGGTGGGTGAACCCAAGCATCAACCACCAGCCTTTGTGCTGCAAACACTCACCGATCAACAAGCGGCATTTTCGCAGTACCCGGCGACCAAAGGTTTGCCGGAGTTGCGCGAAGCCATCGCTCGATGGGCGCAGCAACGTTTTAAACTCAACGCCGAAAGTCTATCTGCCGACAAGCATATTTTACCGGTGAACGGCACGCGCGAAGCCCTGTTTGCTTTTGTGCAAGCCATTGTTGATCGCACAAAACCGGACCCGCTGGTCATTAGCCCAAACCCGTTTTACCAGATTTACGAAGGTGCTGCGCTGCTCGCCGGTGCCGAACCCTGGTTTCTCAATTGCACCGCCGAAAACGGTTACTTGCCGGATCTTGACGCGGTGGCACCGGAAATCTGGCAGCGCTGCCAGGTTATTTTTATTTGTTCACCGGGCAATCCCACCGGTGCCGTGGCAGATACCGGTGTTTTCAAAAAACTGATTGCCCTGGCCGATCAATACGACTTTGTTATTGCATCTGATGAATGTTATTCAGAACTTTATTTCGACGAACAATTGCCGCCACCCGGCTTGCTGCAAGCTTGTGCCGAACTGGGTCGCGATGACTTCAGTCGCTGCGTAGTGTTTCACAGCCTCTCCAAACGCTCCAATCTGCCAGGGCTGCGCTCCGGCTTTGTCGCGGGTGATGCCAGCATTCTGAAATCCTTTTTGTTGTACCGCACTTACCACGGTTGTGCCATGTCGGTACCGGTACAGCTGGCCAGCATCGCCGCCTGGAACGATGAGCAACATGTCCTGGAAAACCGCGATATTTACCGTAAAAAATTTGATGCGGTACTGGCGATATTGGGTGATGTACTTGAGGTAGAACGGCCTGACGCCGGTTTTTACTTATGGCCACGCACACCCATTAGCGGCGAAGATTTTGCCCGGCAATTATTTGCGGCACAAAATGTGACGGTGTTGCCAGGCAGCTTTTTATCCCGCGAGCACCAGGGCGTTAACCCGGGCGCGCAACAAGTGCGCATGGCGCTGGTAGCACCGCTGGAAGAGTGCATTGAAGCGGCTCATCGTATTCGCGCTTTTGTTCAGAGCTTATGACCACAACCCTCAATTTAAAAAAGAAAGAACGGGTAGCGTTTGTACTGGAAACCCTGCAAGCGCTTTACCCGGAACCGCCTATACCGCTTGATCACAAAGATGCCTATACGTTACTGGTTGCGGTTTTATTGTCAGCGCAATGTACCGATGAGCGCGTGAATCAGGTTACACCTGGCTTGTGGCAACTGGCAGACAACCCGTTTGATATGGCGAAAGTGCCGGTAGAAGATATTCAGCAGGTGATTCGCCCCTGCGGATTGTCACCGCAGAAATCCAAAGCGATTTCGCGGCTGTCGCAAATTCTGATTGAAAAATATAACGGCGAGGTACCGGCTGATTTTGCTGCTTTGGAGTCGCTACCCGGGGTGGGGCATAAAACCGCCAGTGTGGTAATGAGCCAGGCATTTGACCAACCGGCGTTTGCGGTAGATACCCATATTCACCGCCTGGCACAACGCTGGGGTTTAACCAACGGAAAAAACGTTGAGCAAACAGAAAAAGATTTAAAGCGGTTATTTCCGCAACACTGCTGGAACAAGCTGCATTTGCAAATCATCTATTATGCGCGCGAACATTGTTCGGCGCGGGGCTGTGATGGCACACGCTGTATGATTTGCCAACACTGCTACCCCAACCGAAAAAAACCGTTTATTGCCCTGAAACCCTGACCGCACCCGAATCAGGGTTTATTGAATAGCCACGGAAATAAATTTTGTTTTTGTTCAACGGATAAATCGCCAACGGTTTTGCGGTTTACTTCAGGCACCTCGTCAACCTTCTCAAAAAAAGCCACCGCTTTTTCCAGACTGGCTTCGCGAATAAGGTGCAAAATTGGCCAGGGCGAGCGGTTGGTGAGATTTTCCACATCGTCTGCATCTGCCCCGGAAAAACAGTAATCCGGGTGAAAGCTGGCTACCTGATATACGCCGCGCCAGCCATTGCGTTTGATCAATTGTTCTGCCCAACCGAGAAAAGCATTGTAGTCGTAGAAATCCGAAAGGCCCTGCGATAGCACCAGCAGGGTTGTTTCAACGTGCTGCGCCGGATGCTCATCCAGGTAATGCATTTCCTCTTCCAGCGCCACGAGAATATCTTCCTCTGCTGTCGCCTCACAGACACGCAAACGCACCCGATTTTCCCGGGTGGGTTTTGCCGAAAACGGGCAAAGATTCAGGCCGATAACCACGCGGTTCAACCATTGCCAGGTTTGCTTTTCTATTTCTGCTACAGAATGGGTTACCATCATCTTTTATCACTATCCAATTTTCTGTCCAATGCTCATCACGATCCGATACGGGAAAAAGCATGCACGTTTCCGACAAGCCGGTATTAACGTCTTTTAATGCCTTTGAAAGCTCGTTGTTTCAGGCTCGCAAACGGGCCAAACATCTATGCCAGCAAATTAATACACTGCGCGCCGACCAGACCAAAGCACGCAACCTGTTATATCAACAACTATTCCAACAGGTTTCGCGGGCCTATATTGAGCCGGATTTTTTCTGTGACTACGGCGACCGGATTATTCTCGGCAATAACTTTTATGCCAACCATCACTGCGTGTTACTGGACGGTGGCGGCATCACCATTGGCAACGAGGTTATGCTCGGCCCCAATGTGCATATTTATTCTACCAGCCACCCGCTTGATGCTGCGCAACGCCAGCAAGGCGTTATGCTGGCCGCACCAGTGAGCCTGGGCGACCATTGCTGGATCGGCGGTAACAGCGTCATTATGCCGGGCGTTACGATAGGCGAAGCCTGTGTGATTGGGGCCGGCAGTGTGGTTACTCGCTCTATTCCTGCCGGTTATGTGGCTGCCGGCAACCCCTGCCGGATTTTACGTCCGGTTACGCCAGATGAAACCATTGAATCAGCCATAAACCCAGCGTCACTGTGAGTAATGAGAACAAGGTGGTTTGCACGATAATATTGGCGGCCATGCGGGCATTTCCGCCCATGGCTTGCACCATGACAAAGCTGACCGTGGCAGTGGGTGACGCGGCCAGTAAAAATAATACGGTCATAGCATCACCTTTTACCCCCACTGCCATTGCCGTGGCTATGGCAATTAACGGGGTAAGCACCAACTTCCAGAAAGACGCCATCAACGCCTGACCATCCAGCCTGCGCATCTGTCGCAAATCCAATGCGCCGCCAATACAAATCAGCGCCAGCGGTAATACCATATTGCCGAGATAACGAGCGGTGTCCAGCAGAAAAACCGGCAGGGGCATACCGGAAATATTCACTGCAAAACCGGCCATGGTGGCCACAATCAAGGGATTGCGAAGCACATCCTTGCAAGTTTTCCACCAGGAGCCTGCCGCATCCGGATTGAGACTGGCATTCAGCGTATAAACCGACAGCACGTTATAAATAATTACCGTCAGGGCGACAGGCAATGAGGCCAGGGCAACACCTTTTTCGCCAAACGCGTTGGCACAAAAGGCCAGGCCGAGAATGACAAGGTTGCCGCGAAATGCCCCTTGTACAAATACGCCGCGCTCTTGCGGGTTTTTAATATGCCAGGGCGCCGCCAGGCTGCTGCAAATAAATACCATCAGGGTACTGACCAGCATCGCGACGGTTAATCGGGTATCGGCCAACTGCTCCAGATCGGCGGTTGCGCAGCTTACAAACAGCAGCGCGGGCAAACCGGGATTAAAAACCAGACGGGAAGCGGTTTGCACAAAACCTTCATTAATAATCGCCCGGCGTTTAAGAAATACACCCAGCACAATCATTAAAAAAATCGGAGCAGTAACAGAAAAAGCAAAGCGGAAGGTTTCCAGAGCGATATCAATGGACAAGGAGGTTCTCCCGGTGCACACACGTTGGGTACACCTGATAATCGACAAAACGGTATTGTAACCGATCCTGTTGCTCTTCGCCGAAAGCGCCTATGATAAAGCCATAGAAACGGTTCCTCCGAAAAATATCCTTCGTCCGGACCGGTTAACCTGCTCCCGGGGTTTTGTATGTCACGCCTTGTGTTCCCCGCTAAAGATTCCTTGCCCAACCCGGCATTTCGTTTGTTCCGGAGCAAAGGCTTTTTGCTGGCGCAACCCCACCCGCGCTTGTCGCCCTGGATTCAGTGTTTCTGGCTGATTACCGCCGACAAACTTTCCGGCTTCAGCGGGTTTAATCTCTATGCCGATGGCGGTGCCAGCCTGAATATCCGTTTTTCGTACAGTGCCTTACCCGAATTTCGTTTCGTCCAGCACAGCCAGCGCTGGTCGCTGGAAAACACCTCCACCATGGATATTATGGGCATCCGCTTCAAACCGGGCGGAGCCTGGCAATTGCTCGGCAAACAGGGGAATGCCGACCCGCACAGCCCCGATTTACCCGCCGCGTGGCATCGCCTGTTTGCCCCGGATAATAAAAATTATCCGATGATTACCTCGCCGCAGGCTCACTTTCAGCGTCGCATCGCCGAGGTTGAAACACAGCTGCTGATACTTGCCGGGCAACAGCAGGCGGATACCGGATTAATTCAACAGACCATGCCCGGCTTTTCCCGCTATGAAGGTTCTGTTGAAAACTTCTGTCTGGACCATGGCATTAACCGCCGCGCCTTTGAGCGCCGCTATCGCACCGAAACCGGTTTTTCCCCTCGTCAGCTGCGCGAACTGCAACGTATCGCCCTGGCGCGCCATCGGTTGACCATAACCCCGACGCTACCCTTGACCGACCTCGCCCTTGATGCGGGCTTTTTTGACCAGGCACATTTCACCCGCCAGTTTCAAAAAATTACCGGTCAGACGCCCGGACAATACCAGCAGCGCAAACTGTCGCAAATATACAATCCAGCTACCTGACAGCAAGGCAAACTGGCCTCACAGCATTTCAATCACGAGGACAGTGTTATGAAAGAACGTATTGCTCAAGCGACCATTTACAAATCCATACCGGCCCTGCCCCGCCACCTTATTGCGTTAGGACAGGATGCTGCCAAAGACCTGGAACCTTTGCTGGTACATTTGGTGAAGCTGCGCGCCTCACAATTGAATGGCTGCGGGTTTTGTCAAAGCATGCACGCCCATGAAGCCCGCACCGACGGTGAAAAACAACAGCGACTGGACTTACTGCCCGCCTGGCAGGAAATGCCGTTTTTCTCCGAGCGGGAACGCGCTGCGCTGGCCTGGACCGAAGCACTCACCAACTTGCCTCAGCAGCCGGATATCGAAGCGGCATGGGGTCTTTTACAAACGGTGTTTGATCAGCAGGAAATCGTCAACCTGACTGCTACCATTAGTGTGATCAATGCATGGAATCGTATCGGTGTCGGTTTTAACTTTCTTCCCTCAGCGACGAATTGACTCCCATCAACGGAAAATTAAAAGCTATGAAAAAAATTATCACGCTGGCTGTACTGATGGTTACCTGTCTGGGCGCTTCCGCCCAGACGGTTGACTGGAAATTTGCCGCGCCCTTTGAGACATTCAAAGGCGATCCTGTCGATCTGAACCAGGTGATTGGCAAGCAGCCGGTCTATTTAAAATTCTGGGCCAGCTGGTGCCTTGATTGCCGTCGCGAGTTTCCCGAACTGGAAGAAGATTACCGGCGCCTGACGCAAGGCGACAACCCGGGCAAACTGGCCATGTTTGCCGTTAACCTGAACCTTAACGAAGAATTGTCCAACGTTGACCGACTGGTAAAGCAGCACAACATGAGCATACCGGTGCTGTTTGATAATAACGGCAATATTGCCAGTCACTTTTCATTTCAGGGCACGCCCTTTCACGTGCTGATCAATGCCCGGGGCGAGGTGGTTTACACCAGTTATCATCATGATGAAACGCTGGTAAATCTGATGGATAAACTGGCCGCCGGAGAAAATGTCAAACCGGTTGCCAGCAGCCTGACCGAGTCACTGGCCAGCCCCTCACAAAAGAGCAGCCGCGAAGACGGCATCTTTTTCTTCACCACCACCTGGTGCGTGGATTACATGAAAGATGTGCAACCGGAACTGTCGGAACATTGCCAGCAGGCGCTGGATTTTATGCAGCAACTGCACCAGCAAAACCCTTCTGTTGCAGTAAAGGTTTACGTGACGCATTTATGGACAGCAGAATCGGACGTGAAGCAATTTGCAGAGACGACAAAAATCCCCTACCCGGTAACACTGGATAACAACAATCAGCAATTTCAACGTTACAAGGTAAGTCAGTATCCGACATTGCTGGTTGTTAAAGCGGGCAAAGATGTTGAGCGCATTGAAAATTTTGAAAATGCCAAATCGGTTGCGCAAAAGCTGGAAAAATACCTGGCAAAATAATACTGAAAACTTTTATTAAACGATGACAATAAAAAACCCGGCGATTGCCGGGTTTTTTATTCAAACTGCAAAACAGAAAAACTTATTCAGGCACAACAAACGGGAAGTATTCTTTGGCATTGTTGAAGCTGACATCGCTGATCAGTTTACCCACCATTTTGGTATCGTTAGGCACCAGACCTTTGGCCATATCACGGCCCAGCATCGCACACAGAATACGACGGAAGTATTCGTGACGTGAGTAGCTGAGGAAGCTGCGGCTGTCAGTCAGCATACCAACAAAGCGGCTCAACAGACCCAACTGGCTCAATGCTTCGATCTGACGGGTCATGCCGTCCATCTGGTCGAGGAACCACCAACCGCTACCGAACTGAATCTTGCCAGCGGCAGAGCCGTCCTGGAAGTTTCCGATCATGGTGCCGATCATTTCGTTGTCGCGCGGGTTCAGGTTATAAATAATGGTTTTGGTCAGACGGTTTTCGCTATCCAGACGGCCGAGGAATTTGGCCAGTGCCTTGGCATAGTTGTGATCGCCAATGGAGTCAAAACCGGTGTCCGGGCCCAGGGTGCGGAACAGACGCGGGTTGTTGTTGCGAATAGCACCAATATGGAATTGCTGCACCCAGCCTTTGGCGTGGTCTTGCAGGGCAAATTGCACCAGCATGGCAGACTGGAATTTCTCGGTTTCTACCGCGTCCAGCTCGCTGCCGCCACGGATTTTTTTGAAGATGGTGCGAATTTCTTCGTCGGTGTAATCCGCTGCGTACACGGTTTCCAGACCATGGTCTGACAAACGGCAGCCATTGGCGTGGAAGTAATCGTGACGAACATCCAGGGCTTTGATCAAATCATCGAAGGTGCTGATCTGAACATCGGCAACAGCGGCCAGACGATCCAGATACTTGTTGTAAGCCTCGGCACTTTCAACCGCCATAGCGCGGTCAGGACGCCAGGTTGGCAGCATCGCAGCTTTGAACGTTTTGTCGGCGGCAACTGCTTTGTGGTGCTCCAGATCATGAATCGGGTCATCGGTGGTACAAACCAGTTTTACGTTGGCCTGGTTCATCAAACCGCGAGCAGAAAACTCCGGGGTAGCCAGCAGTTCATTACACTGATCCCAAATGCCTTTGGCCGTGTTGCCATCCAGCAGACGGTCGGTAATACCGAACGGCTTGCGCAATTCCAGATGCGTCCAATGAAACAGCGGGTTACGCAGGGTGTAAGGAACACTTTTTGACCACTGCTCGAATTTTTCCCAATCGCTGGCATCACCGGTGCAATAACGCTCATCAACACCGTTGGAACGCATGGCGCGCCACTTGTAGTGATCGCCAGCCAACCAGACTTCGTAGAGATTTTTGAATTGCTTGTTGCTACCGACTTGCTCGGGCGGCAAGTGACAGTGGTAGTCAATAATAGGAAGGTCTTTGGCGTACTCATGGAACAACACACGAGCCTGCTCGGTATCAAGCAGGAAATCGTCATGGATAAAGCTCATTCTCTCAATTCCTCACAATATACGCTACCGCCTGACAACGCTTGGTTGCAGGAGGACGGTATAAGTTTATTTACCGGAAAAAGCTCTACCACTAAAGCCATAGCCCTGGCAAAACGATGTCAGGACAAGCGGAGGCAAGCAGCGATTCCGTGGTTGATGATTATAAAACCGGCCATTGCGGAGCTGCGCCGGGCGCTGGTAATACCAGCTTTCCTTACAGGCACAGATCCTTAATTACACCGGCAACTGCTATATTGCAGCTGGTGTATCAGTCTACCTCGGTGTGTATCGGATGAACAGAGCGGCGAATGCTGCCCAAGGCTCCGTTGGCAGAAAAAGTTGCAAAATGAAGCGACAGCCCGTTGTTGCCTGTCTACAATTCAGGCGAACCGTTCATAAATACAGCAACGGTGTTTCAGGGCGTTACCGAGCCACCCGCCCTGCCCAACCGGAATTTCTGTCGGAGGCCGCCATGTCCGGACCCGTCATACATAACAATGCGCTTTATCATCTATTACGCGATGAAAATATTGCTGAATTCAACCAACGCATCAAGGCCGGCGAAAGCGCCGCTTTAGCCGCTGGCGATTACCGCGGATTGGATTTGCGCGGGCTGGAGGCCAGCGGTCTGGACCTCAGTGATGCTTATTTTCGCAATGCCGATTTACGCGGTATTGATTTTCGAAATACCCAACTGGATGGCGCCAGCATTGCCGATGCGCAAATCTCCGGCTGCTACTTCCCCGAACCCCTCTCTGCGGAAGAAATTCACCTGTCGCTCACCCTCGGAACTCGCATGCGCTATCGTCAAAGCGGCAAGTAACCGGTTACAATCCTGCACCCGGCCAAGCACTGCTGGCCGGGTATTTCATGTCGTTGGCAAATAACCGCTGACCAGGGCCTTGCTGGCTTAAACCGGCTTAACACCGCTCGCTCCCATGGCGCTATAAGAGGGTTGGCACGTCTGCTATTTCAGCAACCGCACAACCACGGCCAACGACGCTCTTTTTTATCAGCAGTTTGCTGCTCTATCGGGTCTACGAGGACTTCATGACAATTCTCTTTCGCCGTCTCACCGGTTTGCTGGCAGGTTCATGCCTGCTATTAACCGGGTGCTCCGAATCTGTAACGCCGTCATCTACCGAACATCAACAGGCATCGGCTGCGCCCCATGAAACGGCCGCCGTGACGATTCAAATCAGCGATACCAAAGCAACCGCCGAAACCCGCTCTTTATTTGCCTGGCTGCGCGCCCAGCGCGGTGAGGGCATTTTGTTTGGCCATCAACATGAAACGACCCAGGGTTTAACCATCACCTCAACCGATGGCACCCAGTCAGATACCTTTAATGCGGTGGGTGATTTTGCAGCGGTGTATGGCTGGGATACCTTGTCGATTATTTCTCCGAAAAAAGAAGGCGATATTGTTGAGCAAGTAAAAAAAGCCCATGCGCGCGGCGGCATTATTACCGTCAGCACCCACCCGGATAACCCGTTAACCGACACCCAAAAAACGGAAGGCTCCGATGTAGGCACCTCGTGGGATCGCACCCCCGCTGTGGTTGCTTCTTTACCGGGAGGCGAAGCACATGATGTGTATCGCGGTTACCTCGACGAGGTTGCCGAATGGGCGCTGCAGTTAAAAGATAATGAGGGAAAATTGATCCCGGTTATCTTCCGCATCCTGCACGAAAATACCGGCTCCTGGTTCTGGTGGGGCGAAGAGCAATCTACCCCGGAGGAATACAAAGCGCTTTATCGCTACACCGTGGAATACCTGCGCGACACCAAAGGCGTACACAACTTTTTGTACGCCTATTCCCCCAACGCTTTCGATGACGCTACCGAAGAAAACTATCTGGAACGCTACCCTGGCGATGCCTGGGTAGATGTGATCGGTTTCGATACTTATGGTCCGTCTGCCGATAATCAGGCGTGGTTTGACAAGCTGGTCGCCAATGCGGCGTTGATGGTGAACATGGCCGAGTCACGCGGCAAGATACCGGTGATTTCTGAAGTGGGCATTCGCGCCCCGGAGATTGAAGCCGGGCTGTACGATAACCAGTGGTACCAGAAGATGATCAACAACCTGAAAGCCGACCCGGTTGCGCGTCAGATTGCCTTTTTGCTGGTATGGCGCAATGCGCCCGAGGGTGTTCCCGGGCCGGACGGCGAGCCGGTTCCTCATTACTGGGTACCGACCAACCGCCAGGAAAATATTGATAACGGTACGCTGGAAGATTTCAAGGCCTTTTACGCCGATGAATTCACCCGCTTCAACCGGGATATTGAAGGGGTTTATTCCCTGAAAACCAGTCTGGCGCAATAAACATTTCGCGTTAACCCGCCCGGCCAACACTAACCGCCGGGCGGCGTTTTTCTCCCTTGCAAATGCTTGCCCTGAGCATTCGTTGTTTACCCGGGCTTACCTCAGGTAAACAAGTGTTAATTTATCTTACAATACTATATGTAAGCATATTATCCTTCAGGCGCTTGATTCAGGCACAACAATAATCAGGAACGAGATCACTAGAATGCAGACACTAAAAAAGCACGTTAAGCGTACGCTGGCGTCTTTGGCGCTGGCCGCCATGGCTTCCGGCGCGGCCGCCCAACAAAACGCCGAAATTATTATTAATGCCGACCAGCCCGGCCCGGTCATCAACAAAAATATCTACAGCCAGTTTGTTGAACACCTGGGGCGCGGTATCTATGAAGGTATCTGGGTCGGGGAAAAATCAAAAATTCCAAACACCCAAGGCTACCGCAAAGACGTACTGGCAGCGCTGCAGGATTTGCAGGTACCGCTGATGCGCTGGCCAGGCGGCTGTTTTGCCGATGAATATAACTGGCGCGACGGTATTGGCCCGCGCAACAAGCGCCCGGTAAAAGTGAATACCAACTGGGGCGGCGTGGAAGAAGATAACGCGTTTGGTACCCATGAGTTTATGGCATTGGCCGAAATGCTCGGCTCGGAAGTGTATATCAACGGCAACCTTGGCACCGGCACACCACGCGAAATGGCGGAGTGGCTGGAATATATGACCGGCGAAGGCAAATCTACACTGGCCGAACTGCGCCGTAAAAACGGCCGCGACAAGCCATGGAAAATTGATTACTTCACCATTGGTAACGAAGCCTGGGGTTGCGGCGGCCACATGACGCCGGAGTACTACACCAACCTTTACAACCACTACGCGACTTTCCTGAAAGCACCCTCGCATAACATGCCGAAGCTGATTGCCAGCGGCGGGCATACCACTGACACCTCATGGGCAGAACACCTGACCGCCCACGTAAACCCGATTGAAAAACTGGCGGCGGTCAGCTTCCACTATTACACCCTGCCCACCGAAGACTGGAAAGTAAAAGGTGCAGCACTCAACTTTGATGAAGGCCAGTGGATTTCCACCTTCGTCAGCACCTGGAAAATGGACGAGTTCATTCGCAACAACAAAGCGGTGATGGACAAAAACGATCCCGAGAAAAAAATCGGTTTCTATGTTGATGAATGGGGCACATGGTACGACGTTGAGGAAGGCACCAACCCGGGCTTCCTGTATCAGCAAAACTCCCTGCGCGATGCGCTGGTGGCGGCGGTGAACTTCAACATTTTCCATGACCATGCTGACCGTGTTCATATGAGCAACATTGCCCAGATGATCAACGTACTGCAGGCGATGATCCTTACCGATAAGGAAAAAATGCTGCTGACACCGACTTACCATGCATTCCACTTGTACAAGCCTTTCCAGGATGCAACCTATTTGCCGGTCAATATCAACCATGCCGCGCCCTACACCTTCGATGGCAAAAGTGTGCCATCACTTAGCGTGACCTCGGCGAAAGGTAAAGACGGTAAAACCTGGTTAGCGCTGGTGAACACCAACCCGCGTGAGGCAAAAACGGTAGATGTATCGGTTAAGGGTACTTCCGTAAACAAAGCGACCGGCCGCGTGCTGACCGCCGAGCGTATGGATACCCACAATACCTTTGATGCACCGGAAACCATCAAGCCGGCTGATTACAGTGCCAATGCCCAAAACGGCAAACTGACATTGCAACTGCCAGCAAAATCTGTGGTTGTAGTATCGCTGGAATAAATGCCTTGAAGAAAGGGGTGGTGATTTCACTCACCACCCCTTTATAGGCGCAGAGGGGATATGTTTTAGAGCTTACCTTGTTGTATTTGCTCGTGAGCATAATCCACGGCGCGAGCGGTTAACGCCATGTAAGTAATACTCGGGTTTTGTGTTGCAGAGCTGGTCATACAGGAACCATCGGTAATAAATACGTTTGGCACGTTGTGGATTTGATTCCACTTATTCAACACGCTGGTTTCAGGATCATGCCCCATACGAGCTGTACCCATTTCGTGAATACAAGCCCCAGGCGCTGTCGCATTGTTGTACGAACGGACATCAATACAGCCAGCGGCTTTTAGCATTTCCTCGGCACATTGCACACCATGAGCGCGCAGTTTGTGCTCGTTATCACGCAGCTTTGCATCAAAGGTAATCGTTGGCATACCGTGCTTATCGCGCTTGTCAAAATTTAAATACATACGGTTTTCATGGTAAGGCAGCATTTCACCAAAACAGGTCATGGAAATTGCCCAGGGACCTGGTTGAAAAATCGAATCTTTTAAATTTTTACCCACCACACCGGCTGGAATATTATTGCGACGAACCGCGCCCCCCTGATAACCAAAGCCGCGAATGTAATCTTTTTGCCTGGTTTCATCATCGATATTTGTAAAACGGGGGATGTAAAAACCACCGGGGCGACGGCCCGAATAGTATTTATCCTCAAGACCAGGCAATGTGCCACTGGCACCCATACCATAATGGTGATCCATCAGGTTGTGGCCAAGCTCACCACTGTCGTTACCCAAACCATTGGGGAAACGTTCAGAGCGGCTGTTTAACAAAATGGCGGTAGTACCAACGGTACTCGCATTACAAAAAATAATGCGCGCTTTAAAATCAATGTGTTCGCCCGTTTCGGCATCAATAATGCGCACGCCGGAAGCTTTACCTGTTTCGGGGTTGTACGTAATTTCCTGAGCAATACTGTGAGGACGAAGTGTCAGCAAGCCGGTTTCCTCAGCAACCGGCAAGGTGGCGGTTACGCTGCTGAAATAACCGCCGAAAGGACAACCACGCACACAGCGGTCACGCGCCATACACTGGCCACGCCTACCTTTGTGGACCTCAGGTTTGTACTCGCTCAAGTTGGCAACGCGGCCAGGTGTTACAACGCGGCCGGGGTATTGTTTGGCAATAGTTTCCCGCATCACCTCTTCGGCGCAGTTTAGCGGAAAAGGCTTAATAAACTTGCCATCCGGAACCTGTTTTAAACCTTCAGCCTGGCCTGAGACGCCCACAAAGGTTTCTACCTGATCATACCAGGCTTCAAGATCGGCGTAACGAATGGGCCAATCAATAGCAACGCCTTCTTTTTTGTTTGCCTCAAAGTCAATGTCACTTAAACGATAACAATGACGGCCCCACATCAGCGAGCGGCCGCCCACGTGGTGACCACGAATCCAGTCAAAACGCTCATCTTCATCGTAAGAATATTCGTCGTCTTTATTGATCCAGTGCTTGTTCGGCTGGCGCACCCACCAGCTCAAGCGATTTTGTTTAAAGTAATGTTTGTCGATCTCTTCTTGCGAGACACGTTCTTCCAAAGGCATGTCCCAGGGGTCCAGGTGTGCGGTCGGATATTCTCCGTGGGTAATATTGCGTCCACGTTCCAGCACCAGGGTTTTGTAACCTTTAGTACATAGCTCCATCGCAGCGTAACCGCCGCTAATTCCAGAGCCAATTACAATAGCGTCATATTCGGTTGCGATAGTCATAATTAGAGTGCCCAGGCTTTGTTATTAGTATCTTGAACAGAAATGCAAGGCTGGTAGGTCACCGGAATGGGCAGGTAATTCAGAAATTGTTTGGCCACATTTTCATCCGTCAGATAATAGGCAATAAAATGTTGTTTAAGCTCTATGAATGCTTGTTTGACCGGGGCCAAGTCAGCGTGACTGCTTGTTTCCAATGATTGCAACAAGTCCACCTGTGCATCGGTGTTAAGGCTGTCGAATTTTTTACGATTCAGGTAATTTTGCAAATCCTGCCATTGTGTTTTAAAACGCGTTTTATAGGCGGCATCAAATACCTGGCCCAGCATGGCATCCAGGCGCGTGTGGATGTTGGCCTCGGTTCCAGAGGGGCTATCGGTGCGCGGTAAAATGATGTCAGCCAGTTGCGCCACGAGCAAAAATTGCTCTGGTGTAAAAAAATGCAAAATCGGCAAGCCGGAAAGAGAAGAGCTATCACCCGCTGTGGTTTTGTCGGGGGAGTGTTTCGAGCAACCGGTAAGAATGGCGCTGGCCAGAGGGGCGGAAACAGCGATACCTGTGATCCAGGCTGTGTATTCGAGCACCTGACGTCTATTCATAATATAAGCACCTGCAAGACTGTTATAGGTTATTGTCGGACTTATGGTCAACAATGCCATAAGATGCTACCGGTGTAAATTGGTGTATCCGTGTGGGCGCTTGTGATGACAATTTTTACCCCCTTCGAGGGTGTAAAACTCCCGGATTCGTTATTTTTTCGTGGAAAAATAATGGATTCATCTTCAGAAGATTATCGTCGTGAGCAGCTATTTAAAGTGCGGCCTGAAACGGGAAGATTCAAATGAGAATCCTTTCCAATAATTCGGCCACTGGATGGCACAAATGATTCTGTACAAAATCCCCGATCCTGGTGCCATGAGTGTGGCAAGAGTGGACGTCGGCTGGCAACCCTGGTGCTGAAACTATAGGTTTTAGGACGTTAGACCGTTATAATGCGCCCCTTTTGTTTCTGCATGCTTTTTGATCAGGTAATTCCCGTATGACCGCTACCGAAGCACCCGCCAAAAAACTCTATATCAAGACACACGGCTGTCAGATGAACGAGTATGACTCCTCGCGCATGCGCGACTTGCTGGGTGAATCGCACAACATGGTGGCGACCGAGAACCCGGAAGATGCCGATGTTATCCTGATCAATACCTGTTCAATCCGCGAAAAAGCCCAGGAAAAGCTCTTCCATGAGCTGGGCCGCTGGAAGCGCCTGAAAAAGAAAAACCCCGATCTGGTGATTGGCGTTGGCGGCTGTGTGGCCAGCCAGGAAGGTGCCGCCATTGCCGAGCGGGCGCCCTACGTTGACCTGATTTTTGGCCCGCAAACCATGCACCGCCTGCCGGAGATGATGGAAACCCGCCGCGACAATGGTGTGGTTGTGGTCGATATCAGCTTCCCGGAAATTGAAAAATTCGACCGTCTGCCACAGCCGGATGCAGACGGTGTCAGCGCTTTCGTATCCATTATGGAAGGCTGCTCCAAGTACTGTACCTTCTGCGTAGTGCCCTACACCCGCGGTGCTGAAGTGAGCCGACCGGTTGCTGATGTACTGGCAGAAATTGTTCACCTTGCCGGCCAGGGTGTGCGCGAAGTAAACATGCTGGGGCAAAATGTGAATGCGTATCGCGGCGAAAGCAGCGATGGCACCAGTGTTGATCTGGCAGAGCTGATTACCTACGTTGCCGCCATTGAAGGCATTGACCGCATTCGCTTCACCACCTCGCATCCGGTGGAATTTACCGATGCATTGATTGATGTTTATAACGAAGTACCGGAACTGGTCAGTCATTTGCACCTGCCGGTGCAGAGCGGCTCAGACCGTATTTTGATGGCGATGAAGCGCGGCCATACGGCGTTGGAGTACAAATCCAAGCTACGTCGCCTGAAAAAAATCCGGCCCAATATCAGTTTTTCCTCCGACTTTATTATTGGTTTCCCCGGTGAAACTGAAGCGGATTTTGAAGCGACCATGAAACTGATCCACGACATGGACTTCGATACCTCATTCAGCTTTGTTTATTCTGCCCGCCCCGGCACACCCGCTGCCGACCTGCCGGATGACACGCCGGAAGAGTTGAAAAAACAGCGTCTTAAAATTTTGCAGGATCGTCTGATCCAGCAAGCCATGGGTATCAGCCGTCGCATGGTGGGCAACACTGAACGTATTCTGGTCAGTGGTTACTCCCGAAAAGACCCGGGGCAACTCTGTGGTCGTACCGAGAACAACCGCGTTGTAAATTTCCGCGCCGATGATCCGGCATTAATTGGCAAGTTTGCCGATGTACTGATCGAAGACGCCCTGCCCAACTCCCTGCGTGGCATTCTGATTGCTTCCGAGCTGGACGCGGACTGGTGCTAAGGCACTGTCCGCGCGCCATTTAGTGCAATCAATCACAAACATTGTTCATCATTGGATAGCAGACGCCGCTACACTGAATAGGAATCAAGCAGGCAGCTCCATCGGGCGCCTGACCAGGTCAACCTAAAAGGAAACACCGTGGTATTTCGGGTTATGCATGTATTCACTGCACGTTTTATGGCCGACCTTGCGGGTCGTGCGCCGGTTATATCCGGACAGGCTGGATGTCACGGATGAAGTTGAATAAGGATTTTCTCTGGCCCGTTATCGGCTTGCTGGCTGTCGCCTTCTCCGGTTGGTTGCTGTATCACCAGCTACGCGATATCTCTTTTGACGATATTATCGAAAGCCTGCACGCCATTCCTCTTACCAATTGGTTGCTGGCAGCGCTGGCTACCCTCGCGGCCTATGCTGCCCTGGCCGGTTATGACCGCGTTGCGCTGATGCATTTGCGCAAACGTATGCCGTGGCACTTTATTACCGCCGCTTCATTTACCGCCTACGCTATCGGACACAACATTGGCGCTTCGGTGTTTTCCGGCGGCGTGGTGCGTTATCGCGCTTACTCCGCCAAAGGCCTGAGCGGCCCTGAAGTGGGTGTGCTGGTGGCCTTCTGTTCTTTTACCTTCGCTCTGGGTGCGGTATTGCTCGGCGGTCTGGTGCTGATTCTTCAACCTCATTTGCTCAATCGCTTTTTTGAAGATGCCACGCCGTGGATGTCTTACGCGCTGGGCATCTTCATGCTGGGGTTGATCGCACTCTATGTGGTTGGCAGCAGCCTGCGCTTCAAATCCATTCGCATCCGCAATTTCCGGTTGCAGTATCCCCGCCTTTATATTGTGTTCCGCCAGCTGATCATCGGCCCGCTGGAGCTGGTGGCGGCGGCATCAATTATCTACTTCGCCCTGCCGGAAGCCAGTAACCCCGGCTTTTTGCTGATCCTCGGTATCTTTCTGGCGTCGTTTTCAGCGGCGCTGGTATCTCACGCACCGGGCGGCTTGGGCGTACTGGAAGTGGTGTTCCTGCTGGCACTGCCGGAAGTGAATGCCGCCGACGTTATTGCCGCCCTGCTGGTGTTTCGCCTCTTTTACCTGTTGATCCCCTTTGCCATTTCGCTGGTCATTGTGGTGATTTTTGAACATGCCCAATGGTTGCAGCGCTGGAAATCCATGCGAAAAAATGGATCCTGATAAAAAATTTAATAAACCCACGCAAGCCTTTGTCACCGGATGAAATTATCCGTTCAGCAACCTGACTGTTATAGCGTTTTGGTTGCTGAACGCCGGTTGCGGTAAACCAATTAACCGGTTGTGAGTCTTTCCCCTGCATTCGGAATGGTTTAGTCTTGAATCCTGTTTAGCCAAACGAGCCTTGAAACCCTTTTAATGAATATCCCTGCCGTTTCCATCTCTGACGCTTCATCCTTACCTTTGATGCTCGAACCTGACGATAGCAAACGCCTCGCCAACCTGTGCGGGCAATTCGGTCAGCATCTCCGCCAGATTGAACAACGCCTGAATATTGTGATTCAACACCGCGGTAATCAATTTACCCTCAGTGGTGCCCGTCACGTTATCGAAACCGCAGCCCAGTTGCTCAGGCAACTGTATAAAGGCACCGCAGAAACCGAACTGACGCCGGATGAAGTCCATCTCGCCCTGCAAACATCCGGTATAGAGGAATTAATGGATCAGGTTAATCATAGCGACACAGAAATCTCCGAAGATGCTGACCAGAGCAGCGAAGGCGGCTCGGTCATCATCAAGACCAAAAAAGTCACCATCAAGCCCCGCGGCCTTAATCAGCAGCGTTATGTGCGCTCGGTGCGCAACAACGATATCAACTTCGGTATTGGCCCGGCCGGTACCGGTAAAACCTATCTGGCGGTAGCCTGTGCGGTTGAAGCCTTATTGAAAGATGAGATCGAGCGTATCTTGCTGGTGCGCCCGGCGGTGGAAGCCGGTGAAAAGCTGGGCTTTCTGCCAGGCGATTTAACCCAGAAAGTCGACCCTTATCTGCGCCCGCTGTATGACGCACTCTACGAGATGCTCGGCTTTGAGCCGGTCGGCAAGCTGATTGAACGCGGTATTATCGAAATTGCCCCGCTCGCTTTTATGCGTGGTCGTACCCTGAACAACTCGTTCGTGATTCTCGATGAGAGCCAGAATACCACCCGCGAACAAATGAAAATGTTCCTCACCCGTATCGGTTTTGGCACCACCGCGGTAATTACCGGCGACCCCACCCAGATCGACCTGCCACGCGGCCAGGCCTCCGGGTTGCGCCACGCCATTGAGGTGCTGGATCAGGTAAAAGGCATCAGCTTTACCCATTTCACCTCGCGCGATGTGGTACGCCACCCGCTGGTGCAACGTATTGTTGAAGCCTATGAACACTTTGAAAAAACCGCGGAGTCGAAAGACTGATGCACGTGCAGGTGGATATCGAAGTTGCCAGCACCAGCCGGCAGATTCCCGACAGCGCACTGATAGAACAGTGGATTGGCGCCGCGCTGGCGCAGGTTGAAGACTTCAACCGCGACGATGCCGAAGTCAGTTTGTACATTGTTGATGAAAGCGAAGGCCAGGAACTGAATCAGCAATACCGGGAGAAGAACTATCCCACCAATGTATTGTCTTTTCCGGCGGATTTACCGGAAGAACTGAACCTGCCACTGCTGGGCGACCTGGTGGTTTGTGCACCGGTTGTTGAGCGCGAAGCAGTTGAGCAGAACAAGCCACTGGCTGCCCATTGGGCACATATGCTGGTACACGGCACCTTGCACTTGCTCGGCTTTGATCATATTGATGATGATGAAGCAGAAGCAATGGAAGCACTGGAAACCCGCATTCTGACGAGTTTGGGCTTTGATGCGCCCTACTCGTCGGAAAATATTTAAACTTTATGACCCGTAGTTAACAGGAAAATACCATGTCGGAAGACCCCACGAGTAGTAGCGTTCAGCGCCACTCCGATCGCCCCGAAAAACAGGATCGATCCTGGCTGGACAGATTGCTCCACGCCTTCAGCGCTGAACCCAAATCCCGCGAGGAATTACTGGAAATCATCAAGGATGCCGCAGACAAACAACTGCTGGATCAGGAAGCGTTAAGCATCATTGAAGGGGCGCTGGACGTTTCTTCATTGTTTGCGCGAGAAATCATGGTGCCACGCTCGCAAATTGTGGCCGTTCATATTGATGATTCGCCCCGGGAATATTTGCCGCGCATCATTGAGTCAGGCCACTCACGCTTTCCGGTGTATGGCGACTCGATGGACGATATTCGCGGCATTTTGCTGGCCAAGGATTTATTGCGTCTGATGCTGGAGGAGAATGAACACCTCTGCCTCGACTCCATCCTGCGCCCGGCCAACATCATTCCCGAGAGCAAGCGCGTTAATATTCTGCTGCGCGAGTTCCGTGAAAAGCGTTACCACATGGCGTTGGTGATTGACGAGTACGGTGCTATTTCCGGCCTGCTGACCATTGAAGATATTCTCGAAGAAATTGTCGGTGACATCGAAGATGAAACCGATGAAGACATCAGCGACGAATACATCAAGCAAGTTAGCGAAACTGACTATATCGTCAAGGCGCTGACCCCGATTGAAGAATTCAACGAGTTCTTTGAAGCGGAATTCAGCGATGCCGAGTTCGATACCATCGGCGGTTTGCTAATGCAGTCTTTCGGCCATTTGCCAAAGCGTAACGATGTCACCCTGCTGGATCACTTCCAGTTCCGGGTACTCTACGCGGACAACCGGCAGTTACACCTGCTGCGCCTTACGGTTAACCCCTGAGGCTTACACGGCGCACCTTGCTTCGGCGGGGTGCGCCGTGTTGCTATCACCCGCCCATCCCTGCACGTCCCCTGCCCCGACGGTTTTATAAAAGCAACGCAGCGGTTTCGCTTTGCTGAAATGCTTCCATCTTTTTGCCGGTTTTATTCTATAGTATGCCCACCCAGGCAGAATGCACGGGTTCAAGCGCTTGCGCCCGTCGGCCCGCTGACCGGCAATTAATATCGCTCCTGAACCACTTCTGCTGCCTTTTACTCCCGGTTATGGAATTGATTCTCCGCATGAGCTCAAGGTTTATTCGTTATTTTGAAAGCGCGCCGCGCTGGCAGCTGGTGCTATTAACACTGTTGGGCGGTGCGCTGATTCCGCTTGGTTTTGCTCCGTTTTTTATCTGGCCCATTCTGATTCCGGCGCTGGCAGTACTCATGCTGGTATTGCGCAACCGCAATGCCCGGCAAGCGCTTTTATACAGTTTCACCTTTGGCCTCGGCATGTTCGGCAGTGGCGTTTCCTGGGTGTATGTAAGCATTAATGTATTTGGCGGCGCACCACCGCTGCTGGCTATGGTTATGACGCTGATCTTTGTCAGCTTCGTCGCGCTGGTGTTTGCCCTGCCCTTTTGGCTGCATGGCCGCTTTTTCAGCCGTCACCCACAGGGGTTATTACTGGCCTTCCCATTACTTTGGTTTTTGGGAGAGTGGACCCGCTCCTGGTTGTTAACCGGCTTTCCCTGGCTGTATGTCGGTTACGGTCATTTGAATACACCCCTGGCAGGCTGGGCACCGGTGCTCGGTGTATCCGGGGTGAGTTTGCTGAGTGTATTTACCGCCGCGGTGCTGGTGCATTTGAGCTACACACCGGCGCGTTCGCGCAGTGCTTTTCTCACCACCACAGCCGCGTTACTGCTGTGGGCTGGCGGTGCTTTGCTGCAACAGGTTTCCTGGACGCAACTCGATAAGGAACCGATCCGCGTGGGCATGGTGCAGCCGGATATTGCACAAGACATTAAATGGGAGCTGAGCTATGTTCAGCCAACGCTGGATATGCTCACCGAAATGACCGATGAACTCTGGGAGAATGACTGGATCATCTGGCCGGAAGCGGCGGTGCCGCTCACTTACCAGCAAGCGTTGCCTTTTTTAAATGAGATCAACAACAAAGCGGCAGAAACCGGCACCGGGCTGGTAACCGGTATTATTTTTGATGATCGCGATCAGCAGCGCTATTACAACTCGATTGCCGGCTTCGGCGAGGCGATGGGTATTTATCACAAACGCCGCCTGGTGCCCTTCGGTGAGTATGTGCCGCTGGAGCAGTGGTTGCGCGGCTTGATCAGCTTTTTTAATTTGCCCACCTCCATCATCAGTGCCGGCCCCTGGGAGCAGCACAATTTACGCATTAACCAGACGGACATCACCCCGGCTATTTGTTACGAACTGGCCTATCCGGAGCTGCTGGCAAAAAGCGCACAAAAAACCCAGGTGCTGCTGAGCATCAGCAATCTCGGCTGGTTCGGCCAATCCATTGGCCCTCACCAGTTTATGCAAATGGGCCAAATGCGAGCGCTGGAAACCGGTCGTTACCTGATTTACAGCACCAATAATGGCAGCAGCGCCCTGATCAATCACAAGGGCCAAATAGAGTTGGAAAGCGAACCCTTCACCCGCCAAACCTTAAGCGGCAGCATTTACGCCGCCAACGGGCAAACACCCTTTATGCGTTTCGGCCATTGGCCGCTGGTGATTCTGTCGGTGTTCGGGCTGGCCTTGCTGGGCTACCGGAAATAAAAAAACCCTGCCGTCTCACAACGGCAGGGTTTTCGCATTGTAGCAACAGCAGTTTAAACAGCTTAACCGGTCACCGCCGCTAGCGGTTGCTGTTCCGGGGCAGCGAGCATGGCAAAAAATTTATGCTGCTGCTGAACCGACGATATCGCCTCGCCTTTCGGCGCGAGCGGTGTAAAACCTACCCACTCAAAACGCCAGCGCCACAAACAGTGATCATCTCCGGCCACACGCAATTCAATCAATTCAAAACGCGTCGGTTCAATAGAAAAGTGATCACGCAGTTGAAACGCAAAATGATCCGCATTTTTTGCCACCAGGCTGGAAGCGGCATTACCGGCCGCCGTTAAAAAAACATAGTCTCTGGTGTCAGTCGACATATGAGTTACGCTCACTGAAACCTGCTGGCCAAGACGGTTGCGAAGTTCTATCAGTGTAAAATCGGCCTCATATCGCATCATGGGTTCATCCGCTGTGATCAGTTTTTATGGGGTTTGAATTATTGCCTGCTTGAGACAAACGAACAGGGTAATGGTTCTGAGCTTGTGGTAAAAATTTGAAAAGCCTCTTTTCGCCCTGTTAGCGGCCTGCCGCTGCGCTATCCCTGAAAAGTCCGGGCAAAAAAAAGCGCCCGAACAGAGCGAATCTGCAGGGCGCAAGGACACTAACAAAGCTACACATGAAAAAGTCAATTCGCCCCTGTTGCCAATGTGCTAACAACAGCGGGCGGGCATTGAGCACCATCCTTTGTGCTCCTTACAAGGTAAAAGTTCGCCTGCCCTGCAACCCTCTCAGGGCAGATTTGCCAGGTTAAAAACTGGCTCTCAGCGTTAATGCGTACCGCGTATCATTGGTGAAGTAAGACGCGTAGTGATCACCGGCGCCATCCTTGTTCTGTTTCATGATGGTACGTGTCTCGGAGTTGGTCAGGTTGTTCATCTCAAGCCCCAGCGACAGGCTGTCGCTAAAGCGGTAGAAAATCGAACCATCCAGCTGACCGGTGTCATCACTGTAAACCGGCAGTCGCCAGGCCATATCCTGACTTACGCCAACGCCGCCATCGGTACCGTTGAAACCGTTAGGGCCAATGGACATCAGGTACTCATCGCGCCAGCTCCACGCCAAACGGATAGACAACGGCCCTTTTTCAAACATACCTACCAGGTTGTAAGCATGTTTGGAGAGCCCCTCATAAGGCAGCTCACCTACATACATACGACCATCGGTATCAATCGGCGCGATCAACTGATCCGGGTTGGAAGAATCTACCGATAACGGAATTTTGGTGGTGCTATCAATGTAGGTGTAGTTGGCCTGAATACCCAGACCATCAAACGGCTCTGGCAAGGTATCGAAGAACTGGCTGTAACCAATTTCAAAGCCCTGGATTTTTGCCGAACCTACGTTCACCGGCTGGGTTACCAGATAGGTTTGCTGCGCGCCGGACAAGTCTGCGTACTGCTCTTCCACGCTCTGGTTACGAATAATGCCGCTGATATCCTTATAGAAGAAGTTCAGGTTGGCCATACCGCCCGAGTCGTTGAAATACCATTCAAAGGACACATCTACCTGATCGGCCTTGAGCGGACGCAAGTTCGGGTTGCTGTTTGAACTGGACGTTAAACGCCAGGTATTGAGCACCTGATCCTGGGTCGCATTCAATTGCTTGTAGGCTTGCATCTGGCTGAAATCCGGACGGGCAATCGCCTGGGATAACGCCAGACGGGTAACCACCTGATCGGTCAGCATCATCCGCAAATTCAAACTCGGCAATACATTGGTGTATTTATTGCCGGCTGAAATAGCTTCTGACTGGCCATTACCAAAAGGCGCTTCGTCCGGATAAATCAGGAAGCCATCAGAGCTGGCATCGGTCTGCACCACTCGCACACCGATGTTACCGTCAATCGGTTTGGCCAGATCGTCAAAGCCGAAACGCACCAGACCGTAAGCCGACCAGGTTTTTTCGGTTTGAATATTCCGCCACTGCGGGTCGTGTTTGTTGCGCAAATTGTATTCGCCTTTATACAGCGAATAAGGATGACCTAATGAGTCGGCATATTCCGCCGCATCGCGGTAAAGGTTAACCAGACCGTTCGGGTAATCCCGCGCGATGGAAACATTCGGCGCCCACACCACGCCTTGCAAATTGGCATCGCCACGGAAGAAGTTTTTAAACTGATTCAGTGTCATCTGCGAACCATCCTGCATGTACGGCATGCCAAGATTATTCACATCCAGCCCTTTGAGCACGATGATGTTGCCATCAGCATCTCGCTCGCTTTGCGAGTCGGTGGTCATCCACGGTTGGAAAATCGCATCCCAGTGATAACCGGTATTGATATTGTCGGCTTCACGATCAGTAAAACGCGCACCGAATTTCACGGACTTGATAAAAGAATCATCAACGTTGTATTGCGCATCCGCTTTAAAAGCAAACTGCTCGGCTTTTGCATCCTCGATATGAGGCATGGCAAACGCCCAGTAATAATTGGTCGGGTCTGCCAGATGGTTGGCATCGGTAGTAATTGAAGGCAGGCTGCCGCGCAAGTCGATATCAATAGAGTCGAGATTGATACCGGTCGCTACGGTATTATCCAATGAGTCGGTAGTGGAATCGGTGTACTGAATATCAGCATTGAATTCCCAATTATCACCGGATTGCCATTTGATACCAGCCGAATAATCGGTAGTGACTGACTCACGATTGGAAACACGAACGTCAGCACCGAAAGGAATGCCCGGAACCTGGGGAGCCCATTCCGGTGGCGCCGAGTTGGTGAAAGTACCTGACTGGTAAACGCCGTTGCTGTCAAACACAGAGTCGGCAGACGGGTTGGTGGTCCATGGGCTATTTTGTACAAAAATAGCGTCTTCCTTCCACGACATATCGTATTCGCTACGGAAGATGGTAAACCAGGTTTCCGTCGTTTCATTTGGCCGCCACTGGAAAGCCGCATAAGAACCCAGACGTTCGCGATCAAACATCATGGTACGCCAGTCGGCGCCCTTGGGAATCCAGGCGCGCTGGCCGTCCGGTAAAATATCATCACGTGCAAAAAAGGGACGCACAAAAATACCGTCGGTGCGCGTGGTAATTTTTGAAGAAGCGACATCCAGCAACAAACCGAACTCACCGGCTTCTGTGTCCCAGCGGTTACTGTACAAGGCCGACCATGAAGGTTTGACCTCTTCCGCGAAATCTCCGTAGTTGGCGCTTGCCGAGAAAGCGATGGTACGGTCATCATTGTCAAAAGGCATTTTGGTACGCAAATTCACTGTACCGCCCAAACCGCCCTCAATCATATCCGCTGATGGGTTTTTATACACATCAACGCCCGCCATCAATTCCGCCGGCACATCTTCAAACGATAAACTGCGACCACCACTGGCCGAAAAAGTATCGCGACCGTTCAGTTCACTGCGCACGTGTTTCATACCACGAATGGCAACACCGCTACCTTCAGCAGAGAAATGCTCCGGGTCGTTGATAGACATGAAACGTTCGATGGTTACACCGGGAATACGCTGAATCGCTTCTGTAATACTGCGGTCAGGTAGTTTGCCGATGTCATCGGAAACAATCGAATCCACAATTTGCTCAGCATTTTGTTTCAACATCTGCGCCGACTGAATACTGCCCCGCTGCCCGGACACCAGTACCTCTTCTACTACACCTGCTTCCTGCTGTGCCATGGTGGGCAGTGCAACACCTGCCGCGCCCATCAATAAACCAATCCCTGAGGCGATACGAATACCAACTGCTAATTTTTTCTTCACAAACGGATAATTATTTTTAGCATGCATAACAACCTCCAGACCATTAAATACCCACCACGGTTATCGTTATTTTTGTCGCTATGTTTTAAAACAACTCGACAATGTGGTGAGACCTGCCACTGTCCGACCGCTGATGCGAGTTATCATTAAAAAAAGCACGCAATGTTTGCGCTAACAATTCGCAGCCGGAGTTCAGCACAGGAATCCTATTACAGGAATTCCAATATGATCCGAAAATAGATACAGCTTTACACAACTTCATATTTATAAGTGCAATTAACAGAAACCGATTACATCACTTACATTTGTGAAGTTTCATCAAACCAGGCACTTACAGAAATAAACAAAAAATAATTAAAAAAAAGCCCCTGAAGGTCAGGGGCTGCAATTTAAAAATTACCTACTGCTATTAAGATTAAAAATCCATGCGCAAGGTCACACCGTAGCGACGATCACCGAGAAAGCTGTCACGGTGGCGATTTTTAAAGCCCTGATAGGTATCGGTGCGGCTATCAGTTAAATTAACGCCATCAACACGCAAACTGAAGTTTTCGTTAATGTGCCAATTAACAGAAGCATCCAACTGGCCGAAATCCTTGTTATAAATGGGCAGATTTTGCGTACCATTACCTGAGGTAGTTCTCAAATAATCATCACGCCAGTTGTACGCCAAACGGAAAGACCAATCGCCCCATTCGTACATACCCACCAGGTTGTAACTGTTTTCTGACAGACCTTCCAACGGCACCATCATCGCATTGCCTTCAAGGTCGGTAGAGAAAGGACTGGGCGCTTCGCTATCCACATAGGTGTAGTTCGCCTGGAAACCCAAACCGGACCAGGCACCTGGCAGGAAGTCGAGGAATGCCGAAACACCAACTTCCACACCAAGAATTTCACCTTTATCGCCATTGAGCGGTACCTGGGATTCAAACCGCCCGGTTTCAACCTGGTTGGTTAACGGATTGGTGTAAACCATTTCCTGATACAGAGTTCCTTCAGCAATAAAGTTCTTCACATCTTTATAAAACAGGGTCGTGTAAGCCATACCGCTTTCAGAGAAATACCACTCCAGCGAGGTATCAAATTGTGATACTTCCATCGGCTTCAATTCCGGGTTACCGCCAGAAGCGTTAAGTCCGGTAATTTGACTGGTGTTGCTATCAATGGAAACTGATAAATTTACGTTCGGATCCATCAGGTCAAAGCCCGGGCGACTAACACCTTTGGATGCCGCGAAACGCCAGAATATGTCATCCGCCAGCGTTACACGCACATTCAAACTGGGCAAGGTATTCACATAATCATTGTCGTAACTGATCGGGCTGTAAGTACAGTTATTACCGTCCTGATCACAGGATTCTGCCGAGCCGGATGAATTGACTTTGGTCTCTACAATACGAACACCGAGGTTACCATCGACCGGGAAACGGCCAACTTCGGTAGCAAAACGCAACATACCGTAAATAGCCGAGGTTTTTTCTTCCTGATTATTGGTTTGCAAAGGGCCAAAACCGGGAATGCCATCCAGACGTGAACCGGCGTCCAAATGGTTTTGCGTCATGTAGCGAACCACTTCATCAGAAAAGCTGCCGGCCAATTGCGAACTGGCTGCCAAAGTCACACCATAGGAATCACTTTTGCCGCGCATAAAATCGGTGAACTGGTTGGAACTCCAATTGCCGCCGAAACGCGGGTCATCCAGTGGGAAAACCACACCCCAGTTTCCTTCATTGGTGCTGTCTTCAGGCTGCAGATTATTGGGGTTACACTCCGGCATCAACGGGCCGCCAGTTTCACCGTCGGTACACTGCCAGCTGTGCACGCGAATCGGCGTCCAGGTTGACCACTGCATTGACTGGTTGCGCGCCTCACGATCGGTAAAACGCACGCCCGCCGAAAAAGCTTGCAGCGGGCCGGCATCGAGAAATTCCCATTCACCATCAAAGCGAACCGCCAGCTCAGTGCCACGGTTTTTGTCGTGATGCGGAAGCACCCAGCTCCAATTGTAATTGGCAGGGTTGGTCAAATCAGCCGTAGAAGGATCTTCACCGGCTTTATGCGCTACCGACATGCCGGGATAATCACCGCGCAAATCCATGTGCAACACCGGGGCAAGCGCATTCACCGAAATAATGAAATTTTCACCTTTGGTTTTTGCATCAACATATTGCAAGTCACCGCTCAGCGTCAGCTGGTCGTTGGGGCGAAATTTAAAACCGAATGATGTGTCGGAAGTAACCGAGTTACGACGATTCAAACCGGTATTGGAATCAATGTTTACATCAACAAATGAACCGGTAAGAAAATCACCGGAATTGCTGAAGGTAAAATCATTTACATCATAGGGTGACATTGGTGAGTCTTCGTCTTCTGCAGGCAGAAACGCGAAATAGGAATAATCGAACAAGGTCATTTCGTAATCGGAACGAATATGTTGCGCGTAAAATTCCAGGTCCTCATTGGGCGCCCACTGCACGGACACCGCAGTGCCCATACGCTCACGGTCACCAAAACTGCTGTTGATACCGCTGCCCGCCGGCAAATAAATACCTTCACCGGCAGTGCCACCAAACTCACCGGCGTCGCGCAACCAGAAGGGTTCTGTTACTACCGTGTCCTGACGGAAAGCACTTTCCTGATAGGAAAGGTTGACCAGCACACCGATTTCACCAATGCCGGTATCCCAGCGATTACTGAACAGGCCGGAGATTTGCGGTTTTTCCTTATCAATAAAATCGTAATGATTCATGCCGACGCTGGCAGAGAGTTTCATGCCGTCGAAATCGAAAGGCTTGAAGGTGCGCAAATTAACTGTGCCGCCAATACCGCCCTCAATCAATTCAGCGCTGGGGTTTTTATACACGTCTACCCCGGCCATCAACTCGGCGGGTACGTCTTCAAATGACAACCCGCGCCCATTGCTGGCGGTGAAACTTGAACGGCCATTCAACTCGGTGCGCACGTGGGTTAAACCACGAATAGCAACGCTGCTCCCCTCACCCATGTGCCGGGTAATTTGAATACCGGAAATACGTTGCAGGGCTTCCGCGACGTTCATATCCGGCAGTTTGCCAATATCGGTCGAGACGATCGAATCTACCAGCTGGCCAGATTCTTTTTTAATGTTAAGTGCCGAGGCAGCACTGGCGCGATAACCTGACACCAGAATTTCCTCAACCTGATCATTGGCACCTTGAGACTGGGCAACCGCAGGCATGGCCAGCCCCGCCGCACCCATCATCAGGGTAAAACCGGATGCGGCCTTAACGGCAAGTGTCAGTTTTTTCTTAAAGAAGGTTTTGTGGGTAGAACTCATTGTTACTCTCCAGTTTATTATTTAAAAACCTCTGGCATCCATACCTTTCATGATGTTTGACCGCATCATGCGTAATCCTGAAATCGGAGCAATAGTTAACCGAAGGCTCTTTAAATAAAGAGCCTTGTCGCTAATAATAAATAACGCTAAAAAATTCGGGCTTGTCAGTCAGCCTGGCCCATCAATCTTTATTGGCAGTTAACCGGTAGGATTTCCCCTGTTCTGCGTTGAATTCCAATACATTATTATGGTTATTCAGCGTGATTTTCTTGCCGCCTTCCACTTCACTCAAGGTGTAATCACCCGGCGATGCAAGACGTAATTGCAGCTTGCCGGACGACCCGGCAACCATTGTCATGTGTTGCAAACGGTTTTCTTGCCAGGCGAGGTCAATGGTTAAATTACCTCGTGCTTTAAGCCCTTGTACTGAACCTTGCGGCCAGCTGGCGGGAAGCGCGGGCAGTATGTGCAACTCCTGGTTATGACTTTGCAACAGCATTTCGGCAATGCCCGCCGTAGCACCAAAGTTACCGTCAATTTGAAAGGGCGGATGGTTGTCCCAGAGATTGGGCAAGGTGCTCTGTTGCAACTGTTCAGAAAGCACCTTGTGCGCACGGTTGCCGTCATGCAAACGCGCCCACATATTTATTTTCCAGGCTTGCGCCCAACCGGTACCACCATCGCCGCGTGCATTCAGGGAAACTTTAGCCGCTTCGAGATATTGCGGCTCAGTGGCAATATTGATTTGATTGCCAGGGTGCAACGCAAACAGGTGGGAGATGTGACGGTGTTTATTTTCCGGATCATCCAGATCTTCTTTCCACTCCTGTAATTGCCCCCAGGAGCCAATACGCAAACCGGGGTCCAGTTTTTCAAGCGTGCTGTTTGCCTTGTTGGCAAAAGATTTGTCACCAACAATGCTCGCTGCATCACGCGCGTTGCGTAATACATCGAAAACAATTTGCTGTGACATGGCGCTCGCCACAGTGAAATCGCCATGCTCTGGGGAATAGCTGGGCGATACCACCAGCAAGCCATCGCGTTTGTCTTTTACCAGCGCATCCAGCCAAAATTCTGCAGCGCCTTTTATCGCAGGCCAGGCACGATTTTTCAAAAAAGCTTCGTCACCGGTAAACCGGTAATGATCCCAATAATGTTGCGCCAGCCAGGCACCCGCTTCGGGTTGCCAAAAAGCGGTTGGCCACTGAATAACGCCGGTAAAGCCCCAAATATTGGTGTTTAAAAACAGCGTCCAGCCTTTGGCACCGACCAGTTTTTTCGCTGACACTTGACCCGGCTCGATCAATGAATCAATAAAATCGAAGAGCGGTACATTGGTTTCCGACAAGTTGGTCACATCGGCCAGCCAATAATTCATTTGCAAATTGATATTCACATGGTAATCGGCATTCCAGGGCGGCGTGGCAGAATGGTTCCACACCCCCTGCAAATTGGCGGGCAGTGAACCAGCGCGGGACGAGGCAATTAACAGGTAGCGACCGAATTGAAAATACAAGGCTTCCAACGCGCGGTTGGCAGCGGCGGAATTGTTTGCAGGGTAATTGGCCAGCAATACCGGTGTGGCGACATCGGGCATCTGCTGGCCAATATTTAACGCAACGCGATTAAATAAACCGTGATAATCCTGTTGATGACGAGCCAGCAACTTCTGCCAATCCAGAGTGGCAACGGCTTTTATTCTGCTCGCCAACACGGCATCCGGATGTTCACCCCGGTATTGCGGATAGGCCTGACGGTAATTGGTTCCGGCGGTCAGCATTAGCACCACTTCATCGGCATTACTGATATGAATGCGGTGGTCGCTTTCATCGCGGCGAATGTCGCCACCCTGATGTCGAACCGCCACGCGGGTTTGGTATTGCAAGCCGTTATCGTTCAGCTCACCGTTAATCACCAGCCCGTATTGATCAAATGTTTGTTTGATGGTGCGGTTATCATGCACCCCCACACCGGTACTGACGGTAATTTTTCCTGGCTGGTCGGCACTCAGGCGAACCGCGATAAGCTGATCAGGGTAACTGGCAAAATATTCACGGGTATAACGCACACCTTCATCGCTGTAACTGACACGAACCATGGCGTTATTCAAATCCAGCTCGCGACGATAATCGGTAGCGTCCTTTGGTGCTTTAAAATCGAACTCCAGATGACCAAAACTCTGGTAATCGCCGTAACCGGTAATTTTTCTACCCAGCGCAGCGGCCGCGTCATCCGGTGATAAGGCGGATTCTTTTTCAAAGTGCTGCTGCACTTTTTTCAGCGCTTTAACCTGCGGCTTATCTGGCAAACCAAAGTCGTAACCCCCTTTAGCTCCGGGGCCGCCGGTCCATAAGGTTTTTTCATTAAATTGCAGAATATCCCGTTGCAACTCGCCAATAACCACAGCTCCCATTGCACCATTCCCAATGGGCAGCCCTTCCCGCTCCCAATCACTGGCCGGCGCATCAAAGCGAATCGTCAAAGCCTGGTTATCTTCTGCGATGGCGTAAGGTGTGATCCAGATACTACAAAGGAGAAAAGTGAATGCTTTAAAATGTCGGCGCGTGTTGAACTGGCGACTGAGGCGCGTAGAGCCTTCCCGCATGTTATCGACCTCTTACTTTATGAGTTTTATTAATCAGTCAAAGGTAAAATCTGGAATTTATCTTATATATAGTATCAAAGACCATTTGATACTAAGTGAAAAATTTCACCTGTGCAATATTTCTTACCTATGATTACACAAATGCCGCGACTGATAGACAAAAAATTGCGCGAGCAAAGCGCGATAAAGGCAGGAGAAAGACAAACTGTGGAGAGGAATGAACGGAGAGAGCATTATAGCCTTGCCGATTAACAGCCTGGCATTAAAACCATGATGGTTGTGCGATAACCCTCCGGCACGGGCGTACCGGAGAGTAATAAGGATTAGCGGTTAACCGCTGCAGGCACAGCGGCAACCTTATGCCACGCCAGCTTGGGCTCACGATTGCGGTCAAACAATAAGGGGTAATTAACGCGACCCTTGATGGGAAAATCATTTTTCCAACTGGCATCATCACTGGTGCCCCAGGTGCTGACGCGATCAATTTTATCGCGGTGACGAATAAAGAGTTTGAACAGCGCTTCATAACGTTCAGCCAACTGCTCTTCTTTTTCAGCCGGCAAGCCATCGCGATAAGGGTCCATCTCCGGCTTGTAGTCAAAACGGGTAGCAATGTCTGCCCCGGTTATTTCCCATACCGAAGGCAATACATCCACATCCAGCTCGGTGATGTGCACACGCACCCCTTCGTTGGCAAAAGCGATAATACTTTTTTCCACCTCGGCCAGATCCGGCCCGGAAATTCCCAGATGCCCTTGCATACCCACACCGTGAATGGGCACCTTCTGTTTTTTAAGTTCGCGCACCATATCGACCACGCCCTGGCGTTTCTTTTCCAGAAACATGCTGTAGTCGTTGTACATCAAATGTGCCGAAGGGTCTGCCTTGTGCGCAAGTTCGAAAGCCTTTGCAATATAGTCGCGGCCGATAATATTCAACCAGTGACTCTTTCGCCATTGACCATCATCTTCAATCGCTTCGTTCACCACATCCCAGGTAGGAATACGGCCTTTGTAACGCCCCACCACAATATTGATGTGTTCTTCCATACGCGCCAGCAAGGCTTCGCGAGTCAGTGGTTTGCCCGCGTCATCCTGAAATACCGCATCAGGAACCTGGCTGTGCCATACCAGCGTATGACCAATAACGTGCATGTCATGCTCTGTGCCGAATTCGACAATTTTGTCAGAAATATCCCAGTCCCACTTGTTCAGTTCGGGGCGTAGAACTTCCCACTTCATGGCATTTTCAGCGGTAATTGCATTGAACTCACGTGCAATTAACTGCTGCAAAGCTACATCGTTGTCGGTAAAGGTGGCGGCATTCATCGCCGTGCCGATCAGGAAATCATTTTTATAATAGTCTTTCAGTCCGGTTGCCTGAGCCGCTGCCGCAAATGCACGAACATTTACCGCAGCTGCCGCTGCCATTGCGGCAGCCCCCAGAACAAATCGACGACGGGAAATAGTCATAAACACTGCCTCATAGTCTTGTCGACTAGTACTTTACTTAAGACTTGAGCAAGCACAACGACCATTAACACTATTTAACATTGGTTATAGCAACGCGCTCCGCTGCCGCGCAAGAACCAACAAACGGCAACAGAAAATGGAATATAAACCGGGCGAAAGGAAGCAGAGCCAAAAAAGACGAGCCGGATTGTTCACACAATCCGGACGCTGAAATAAAAGAAGGGAATAACCTGTGCGGCTTACACGGTTGAGCGCGCAGCAACCGAGCGGGCGAAATCACCGATAAAACGCTCCAGCTTGCGAGCTACTTCTGCATCGGTCAACTCTCCGGACTCGGAGAAAGCTTGATGGGCTGCCGGCACCAGAAATTCCGGTGCATTATAAACCTCGGATAACACCCCCAGCAAAACCTGCTTGAGTTGCGCTTGCACACGGGCGCCGCCCACCAATGACATGGAAGCCGACATTACCGCCACCGGCTTGTGCGCCAGAGGTGATTGAAAACCGGGACGCGATGCCCAGTCGATGGCATTTTTCAGGCCGCCGGGAATGCTGTAATTGTATTCCGGCGTGGCGATCAGCAAGGCATCAGCCTCGGTAACCGCGTTCTTAAGGCGCACTACCGCCTCAGGTTTGGTATCACCGTCCAGATCCTGGTTATAGAGCGGCAAGTCATCAATGGGATAAATCGTCACCTCTGCATCCGCCGGAAAATACGCTTTTGCGGCCTCCAGCAATGCGCTATTGAGCGATGCTTTGCGAAGACTTCCACTGATTGCAACAATTTTCATGTACACACCTCCAGATTGGATGAAACAGTTGCCGAACAACGCCGGTGCGATGAACCACAACGAAAGAAACAGCACGGGCTTGCAGAACAAACCCTCAAGTTGCCAATTCCCACCATTATTCACCCTGGCCGGCTCGGGTGTCGAATCGTTTTTTTGCAAACAGCGTCGGGTCGTGCGACTTGCCATAGCTGGCACAATACCTACAATACCGGTAATACTTATACTTTTGATGTCGCGGTGCATTCATGATGAAACATTCTCTGGCAGGCGCTGGCCTGCTACTGGTGGCCAGCTGTATTCAGGCCCAAACCACCCCGACTGAAGTTACCATTCCTCCCGAAGAGCTGGATGCCTGCCTTCGTTCCAGCATTATTGGTGCGGCGGACAGCATGAGCGTTCGCGAGCTGAAAGAAGCTTGCTCGCTACTGTTGGAGAAAAAAATTGCCGCGCAGGTTACTGAAGAAGTGGTGCAGCCGGAAAACGCGCCCTACGCCATCAATGGTGGAGCTGAAAACCAGGCAACGCGGGAGCGCATGACGATAGAAGCGCTCAACCGCAGCAACCGTTTTATGCTGACGCCACATCAACGCAACTATATTCTCCCCGCCACCTATAAAAGTGACCCCAATAGCGAGCCCTACGCAGCAGCGGGTGATCAACTGCAAGATCTCAAACATACCGAGGCCGAGTTCCAGTTCAGCATCAAGATATTGCTACGCGAAGGGATTTTTGGCGATAACGGTCATTTATATCTCGGCTACACCAACCACGCGTTTTGGCAGGTGTATAACGGCGATATTTCCAGACCCTTCCGGGAAACCAATCATGAGCCGGAACTGATCCTCAGCTTCACCAATGACTGGGAGATTTTCGGCTTTCGCAACGTGTTGAATGAAGCGGTGCTTAATCACCAGTCAAACGGCCAGAGCGGCACCTTGTCGCGCAGCTGGAACCGGATCATGTTCAATACGGTGTTTGAAAAGGACAACCTGGTGTTCGCTTTAACCCCATGGTATCGCCTGCCCGAGAGCAAGGCCAAATACCCTGGCGACCCCAAAGGCGACGATAACCCGGATATCGAGAAATTTCTCGGCCACTTTGAATTCAGCACCGCCTACCGTCATCGCTCGAATATTTACAGCATGATGCTGCGCAATAACCTGCGCGGTGAGAACAAAGGTGCGGTAGAACTGGGCTGGAGCTTTCCGATTTCCAGCCGCTCGCAAACTATCCGCGGCTACCTTAAATACTTTAATGGTTACGGCGAAAGCCTGATTGATTACAACGACCATACACAAACCATCGGTTTGGGCGTTATCTTCACCGACCTCTTCTAGTTTCCAGGTTATTTTTGTACTGACCGCTACAAAACAGGGCTGCCTTCGGGCGGCCCTGCTTGCAACATAGCTCCCGATTCCTGAATCCCGCCTCAGCCACTCCGTTCCTGGACTATATTAAATATCCATAACCCGACCTGCCGGGCGTGCTGCTTTTTTGTGCGGGTATTTAACCAGGGTATTGATATTTCTATAGTTTTTATTTGATCAATTATTAATCAAAACACTTTTTTTACGCCGCGGGTGTGTTATTTTCTCTCCGAAAAATAGAGAGAAACCCATAGCCTGCTTAAGGAGTGCCATGTTATCAACCAGCTTGCACCACCCGCCTTCTGTATCCGTTGTTCCTGTGAAAACACGCATTTCACGGCAAACCAACAACGAACCGATATTGCGCTGTTCTTTTCGCACACTGGTACCTGAACAACCTCGCTGTTGATGTCGGCGCTGCTGGCCTGCGGTTTGGGCCTGGCATTTTCGATCCATTTTAAAAACAGTCTTACTTAAAACCGTGTCAATCCAGGTGTGGCCTTCATGACCTTAATACTGATCATCCTGTTGCCTCTCCTCGGTGCTTGTCTGCCTCTTGCAACCGAGAAATTCGGAAGAACCTTATGTGCCTTTTCGGCGGCCCTCGGTCCGGCGATTTCACTTGCCCTGCTACTTTGGCATCTGCCAACCGTATTGGCAGGTGGCTCTTTTATTTATGACCACAGCTGGCTGCCGCTGCTGGGGTTGGACTTAAGCTTACGTCTTGATGGCCTGGGCATGATGTTCGGGCTGATGATTACCGGCATCGGTTTGCTGGTCATTCTTTATACCCGCTATTACCTATCCCCCCGGGATTCACTGGGCAAACTCTATGCCCTGCTGCAGATTTTTATGATGGCGATGCTGGGCATTGTCATCTCCAACAATATCCTGCTGCTGATTGTGTTCTGGGAGTTAACCAGTCTCGCCTCATTCCTGTTAATCAGTTATTGGTCGGTACAGTCAGATGCCCGTAAAGGCGCTCGCATGGCGCTCACCATTACCGGTGCCGGCGGGCTGGCGCTGCTGGGTGGCGCATTGCTGCTGGGCAAAATTGTTGGCAGTTTTAACCTGACCGAGATTCTTGCCTCCGGCGAGCTGATCAAAAATCACGAGCTCTATCCGGTCGCACTCATCCTGATTTTGATCGGTGCTTTTACCAAATCCGCGCAGTTTCCGTTCCACTTCTGGCTGCCACACGCCATGCATGCCCCCACTCCGGTATCCGCCTATTTGCACTCGGCTACCATGGTAAAAGCCGGGGTATTTTTGCTGGCGCGGATGTATCCGGCACTGGCAGGCACCGACCTGTGGTTTTATATCGTTTCGTCGGTGGGGCTGTTTACGCTGGTGTTCGGCGCTTATACCGCACTGTTCAAACATGACCTCAAAGGCTTGCTGGCCTTTTCCACCATCAGCCATCTCGGGCTGATTACCCTGTTGTTTGGCCTTAATAGCCAACTGGCGGCCATCGCGGCACTTTTCCACATCATTAACCATGCCACCTTCAAAGCCAGTCTGTTTATGACGGCCGGGATTATCGACCACGAGACCGGCACTCGCGACATGCGCCGCCTGAATGGCATGTGGCAATTTATGCCCTTAACCACGACGCTGGCGATGGTAGCAGCCTCGGCGATGGCCGGTGTTCCCCTGTTGAACGGCTTTCTCAGCAAGGAGATGTTCTTCTCCGAGACACTCAACCTCAACACCTCCGGCTACCTCACCTGGCTGGTGCCCTTGCTGGCAACCTTTGCCGGTATCTTTGCCGTGGCTTACTCTTACCGATTTGTTTACGAAGTATTTTTTGGTGGTAAACCGGTCGATTTGCCGAAGTACCCGCCCCATGAACCGCCGCACTACATGATTGCGCCCATGGCGATTCTGGTAGTGCTGTGCGTGGTGATCGGAATGTTCCCCAACCTGACCATTGCGCCATTCCTCCATGCTGCCGGCCTTGCGGTATTGGGTAGCGACATGCCCGATTATAAAATTGCCATCTGGCATGGTTTCAACCTGCCGCTGTTGATGAGCTGTATCGCTCTCGCCGGTGGCCTGCTGTTGTACTACCAGCGTAAAGGCTTGTTCGCCTTCTATGAGCGACAATACCGACGCGATGAAAAAGTGATGTTCGAGGCGCGTATCCAGCGCAGCGAACAACTGGCGCAACAGCTGACCGAGAAGTTTGAAAACGGCTCGCTGCAAAGCTATCTGGTATGGTTTTTCGGTATGGTAATTGTGCTGGGCGCATCCCAGCTGCTGTTTATCGACAAACTGACCGGCTCTGTTGCAGCAGCTCCGGTAGATGCCGTCAGCGTGGTGATGGCCATCGTGATGATGGTCGGCGCCGTGGGCACGGTGCTTATTCATCACAACCGCTTTGCCGCCCTGCTGTTACTCAGCGTGGTAGGCCTGGTGGTATCGCTGATCTTTATCCGCTTCTCAGCGCCCGACCTGGCACTGACGCAAATTTCGGTGGAAGTGGTCACCGTGGTGCTGATGATGCTGGCGCTCTACTTTTTACCGCAAGTCACCCCCAATGAATCCGGCCCGCTTAAAGTCAGCCGCGACATTGTGATTGCCGGCAGTATTGGTACCGGCATCGGCTTGCTCTGCTGGGCCATTCTTACCCGCCCTTACGAAACCATTGCTGATTATTACCTGGCAAATGCAGTTTCTGGCGGTGGCGGTACCAACGTGGTTAACGTCATCCTGGTGGATTTCCGCGGTTTCGATACGCTGGGTGAAATTACGGTACTCACCGTCGCCGCCATGGGTATTTACGCCATGCTGCGCAAACTCCGCTTGCCGCCACCGCCCAACCCGGATGGCACCGAGCACGTGTGGGCGAAAGAACCATCACCACCGGTGTTGATGGTACTGGCGCGCCTGCTGTTACCGCTGGCACTGATGGTATCTACCTATATTTTCCTGCGCGGCCATAACTTGCCCGGCGGCGGTTTTATCGCCGGTCTTATCACCAGTGTGGCGCTGATTCTGCAATACGTTGCCTCCGGCAATGACTGGGTGCAGGAGCGTATCAACTGGCGTTATCGCAATGTTGCCGCCATCGGCGTACTGATCGCAGCGGCCACCGGTGCTGGTAGCTGGTTGTTTGGTTATCCCTTCCTGACCACCGCCTTTACCTATGTCACCTGGCCAATCGTGGGCAAATTCGAGCTGGCGACAGCGCTGATTTTTGACATCGGTGTGTACGTTACGGTAGTGGGATCAACGCTGGTGATTCTTTCTTACCTCGGCCGTTTGTCGCACTTCAACCGCCACGCTCATATCAAATCACTTTCCTCCGGAGATAACTGATGGAAGCTTTAATCTCTATCGTCATTGCAGTTCTCACCGGCTGCGGTATTTATCTGGCACTCAGGGGCAGAACTTTCCCGGTCATTCTGGGGCTGACGCTGCTCTCTTACGCGGTCAATTTATTTATCTTTGTTATGGGCCGATTGCAGTCCGGCGTGCCTGCCGTTATCAGCAGCCGCGACCAATACACCGACCCGATTCCCCAGGCGCTGGTGTTAACCGCGATTGTGATCGGTTTTGCCATGACCGCCTTTATGCTGGTACTCGCCTTGCGTGCGCGCTCGGAACTGGGCAATGACCACATTGATGGCAAGAACACCCGGGAGGAAACGCCACGATGAGTCATCTGGTTATTGCTCCCATTTTACTGCCGCTGATTACCGGTTTGATTCTGCTGTTGATGCCGGAGCGGCATCGGATGCGCACGCACCTTCTCAGCATGTTCAGCGTATTCGCGCTGATGGTGATTTCGGTTCTGCTGATTATCAAAGCCGGCCGCGGTGAATTCGTTGTTTATGCGCTGGGCAATTGGGCACCGCCCTTTGGTATTGTGCTGGTGCTGGATCGCCTGAGTGCCATCATGATGTTGCTATCGAGCACCCTGGCGTTCTTCAGTTTGCTTTACACCACCGACGAAAAGGCGCCGCAGGTCAGCCCGCATTTCCACAGCCTCGCGCACTTTTTGCTGACCGGTGTTAACGGCGCATTTCTGACCGGCGACCTGTTCAATCTGTTCGTCTTTTTTGAAATTTTGCTGTTATCTTCCTATGCCCTGCTGATGCAAGCCGGCAGCGCCCGCCGCGCCAAAGCCGGTTTGCATTACGTCATACTCAACGTCACCGGTTCTGCCATCTTTTTGATTGCGATAGCAACCCTGTATGGTTTGACCGGCACCCTCAATATGGCCGACCTCGCGGTAAAAGTAGCGGCCGCCGATGCAGATACAGCACCGTTCATTGGCATTGCCGCCTTGTTGTTGTTTATTGTGTTTGGTTTGAAGGCGGCGATATTTCCCCTCTACTTCTGGTTGCCTGCGGCTTATTCATCGGCACACGGCCCGGTGGCGGCGCTGTTCGCCATCATGACCAAGGTGGGCGTTTACGCGATTATTCGGGTCTACACGCTGATTTTTGGCAATGATGCCGGAGAGCTGAGTAATATACTTTTGCCCTGGTTATGGCCACTGGCCTTTATCACACTGATACTCGGTGCGATAGGTGCGCTTGGCGCGCGGGAATTGCGTGTACAAATTTCCTGGCTGGTTATCGTTTCGGTAGGCACCCTGCTCACCGGGGTTGCGCTTAACAGTGAAACCGCACTGAGTGCAACTATCTTCTACCTGCTGCATTCCACCTGGATTTGCGCGGCACTTTTCCTGCTGACCGATTTGATTATTCGCCAGCGCGGCGATGCTGAAGACCGCATCACCAGTGCACCGGAAATGCGCCAATCCCTGTTACTGGGCGGATTATTTTTTGTTGCTGCCATTAGCGTAATCGGTATGCCGCCGCTCAGCGGCTTTGTCGGCAAGGCGCTGATTTTGCAAGCTGCTACCGGGCCGCAAACGCCGTGGATCTGGGCCGGTATTCTGCTTGGCGGCCTCGCCGTGCTGACCGCACTCAGCCGCAGTGGCAGCACCATTTTCTGGCGCATGGAAAATCATGTGGTCACCGCCCCGGCAGCTGATATCTGGTCGGTTATCGCCATCCTTGGCCTGATTCTGTTCAGCTTCGGTTTGATGATTTTTGGTAACCAGGTGATCGCTTACACCAACGCCCTGGCAGAGCAAGTGTTACATCCACAGCCTTATATTCAGGCAGTGCTCGGCCATATTCCGGTGAAAGGAAACTGACTATGAATCCCAAAGTTCGCGTTGCAACCAAAAAAGTGCACATTGGCTGGCGCAAGTTATTACCTCACCCCGCGCTCAGCGTTTTTATGTGGGGCCTGTGGCTATTACTGATTAACGACATCAGTGCCGGGCATGTGGTGCTGGGGGCGTTTCTTGGCTGGTTTATCCCCTGGATTACCTATCCCTTCTGGCCCGAATCCACACCGGTGCGCAAACCGCTGGTGGTGATGCGCTTCCTGTCACGGGTAGTGGTGGACATTCTGGTAGCGAATTACGTGCTGATGCTGCGCATCATCGGGCCCACCCGGAATTTGCATCCGGCGTTTTTAACCTTGCCGCTGGACGTGCAAAATGATTTTACGATCACCATTCTGGCCAGCACCATTTGCCTTGCCCCTGGCACCGTGTCGGCCAACCTCAGTAATGACCGCAAATCCCTGCTGATTCATGTGCTGAATGTCAGCGATGTGGAAATGGCGATCACCGATATTAAACGCCGCTACGAAGCCCCCTTGAAGGAGATTTTCGAATGCTCGTAACCGCTATCCCGATTGCCATGTTTATGGTCAGTCTCGCCATCGTGTTAAACCTCTGGCGACTGGTGATTGGCCCATCACTACCGGACCGCATCATCGCGCTCGACACCATGTACATCAACACCATCGCCCTGTTAATTATTTACGGTGTATACCAGGGGTCGGCACTTTATTTTGAAGCTGCCCTGCTGATTGCCGTGATGGGCTTTGCCGGTACCGTTGCGCTGTCAAAATATATTTTGCGCGGCGACATCATTGAATAACGATAACCTGATTACAGATAGGATCTCCTCATGACAGATAACAGCATCGTTGAAATTATCACTGCTATATTTCTTTTAATCGGTGGCTTGTTTGCCTTGCTCGGCTCGATTGGTCTGGCGCGGCTGCCGGATTTTTACATGCGCCTGCACGGCCCCGCCAAAGCGACCACGCTGGGCGTTGGTGGCGTTTTGATTGGCTCGATGATTTTTTTCAGCACCCACAGCGAAGGCTTCAGCTTGCACGAACTGCTCATTACGCTATTTCTTTTTATCACAGCGCCGATCAGCGCCCACATGGTCGCCAAGGCTGCGCTGCATATTCATTTGCCCTACGTTAAACGCACCCGCGGAAAACCCTGGTAAACCGGAGCAACACCCATGAGCGCTTTTACTAAACTGCAACAACAATTCAAACGCTTGTCACGCATTCAACACGCAGCGGCTATTTGTGGCTGGGATCAGGCCGCGATGATGCCGGAAGGCGGTAACAATGCACGGGGCGAAGCGCTCGCCGAACTGTCGGTCATCAGCCACCAACTGCTGACCGCTCCGGAGCTGGACGACTGGTTTGAAGAAGCCCACGAAGAAATTACCGATGCGCTGGATATCGCCAACCTGGCAACCATGAAACGCGCCTGGCAGCATGCTACTTTGCTGCCGCAAGACCTGGTTGAGGCAACCTCCATTGCCAATAGCCGCTGCGAACACGCCTGGCGCCAACAGCGGAAAAATAACGATTGGCAGGGCTACAACACCAACCTGAAAGAGGTGGTGCGTCTCGCACGGGAACAAGCCGGCTATTTTGCCGAACACGCCGGGCTGAATCGCTACGATGCGCTGATGGATATCTATGAACCGGGTATGTCCAGCCATAAAGTCGATAACCTCTTCGGTGAAATAAAAACCTGGCTACCCGGGCTGATAGACGAAGCCGAAGAGATACAAAAAACCCGGCAGGTGATTACCCCGCAAGGCCCTTTCCCGACCGAACAACAACGTCAGTTGGGGCTCAACATCATGGGTTTGCTGGGTTTCGATTTCCAGCATGGCCGGCTTGATACCAGTACCCACCCCTTTTGCGGCGGCGTACCGGAAGATGTGCGCATTACCACCCGCTACGATGAACAAAATTTTATGAGTGCGCTGTTGGGCGTGATTCATGAAACCGGCCATGCCCGCTATGAGCAAAATTTACCCCGCACTCTGGCGGGGTTACCGGTCGGACAAGCGCGCTCCATGGGCGTTCACGAATCGCAGAGCCTCTTTTTTGAAATGCAGCTGGCTCGCAGCCTGCCGTTTACCCGTCTGATAGCACCGCGCATAGCCGAGGCGTTTCAACGGCAGCAAGACCCCGCGTTCAGCGCCGACAATCTATACCAACTGAATACCCGTGTTAAACGCGGCTTTATCCGGGTCGATGCCGACGAAGTGACCTACCCTGCACATGTCATTTTGCGCTATGAAATCGAGCGCGAGTTGATTGAAGGCGGGATTGATACCGAGCATATTCCCGACTTGTGGAACGAAAAAATGGAAAGCCTGCTCGGCTTGTCTACCGCTGGCAAAAACGATATCGGCTGCATGCAGGACATCCACTGGGCGGGCGGTGCTTTTGGTTACTTCCCCTCCTACACCCTAGGTGCCATGTACGCCGCCCAGCTTTTCAATGCCGCGCAGCAACACCTGCCGGGGCTGGAAGAGAAGATTGGCAATGGCGACCTTGGCGGCTTGTTTGAGTGGCTGAACAAAGCCATATGGAGCAAGGCCAGCACCCTGTCTACCGATGAGCTGATGCGCCAGGCAACCGGTGAAGCGCTGAACAGCCATTACTTCAAGCAACACCTGCAACAGCGTTATCTGGCTTAACGCAGTGAGACGCCCCGGAGGCTTTCAGTAAGGCACACCGGGGCGGTTCTTACCGGATTGGGACCACCCGCCCCTCTGCAAACATGGCAGTTTTATCAACCTTAAGTGGATCATGACTGGTTGGACGGCAAGGGTTCGTGATATTATTGCGCGCATCCGAACCAGGTAGTGGATATTTTCTGTTTCAGGCTCTACCAAGCTGTCGCCAGACCCCGCAACCTTTCGAACCCGATCGCGAACGTCGTTTTACCTGCAATTAACAATACCCCGGTGTTGACAATTGTCTTTGAAACGGCATAATGTCGCGTCCTTGAATTCAGACTCGTTTCAGAACAGATTTTTAATAGGAGCACCACGGTGGCAAACTCACCCCAAGCTAAAAAACGCGCGCGTCAAAACGAAAAAGCTCGCAAGCATAACGCCAGCCTGCGCTCAATGGGGCGTACCTACCTGAAAAAAGTGGTGAACGCCATTGCAGCAGGTGATCTGGAAGCTGCAAAAGCAGCCTATGCAGCAGCGGTACCCGTTATTGATCGTATCGCCGATAAAGGCCTGATCCACAAAAATAAGGCAGCTCGTCATAAGAGCCGTCTGAACAATCGTATCAAGGCTCTGGCTGCTGCCTGATCCCTTGATCGATTTCGAAAAAACCGGCTTCTGCCGGTTTTTTTATGCCCGTAAATAACAAAAATAGCGGCACAGACCTCAATCAGCTCACATCATCTTCTGCATCACTCTATACACTGCAATAAAAACAGATTAAATTCGCCATGCGCCGTGAAACCAGGCCTCACCGGAGCGCCTCTTCCCGGACTCTCGTGCACATATCAATAATGGAGACTTCGTTATGCTGCCGCGCGAACACTATCTGAAACAAATGTTTCAGGATCCTGCCAACTTTCCCGATGGATTCGAAGCCGGAGGCCTTTCAAGCATTCAGGCAAGACTGGTTAAAAAACATGGAATGTTAATATCAGCTTTAATTGACGAAAACGTATCCGACCCCTCTGCCGACGATTTACACCTGCTGAAGGTGATAGCCAATCAGGTGGCCCCGAAAAACCCCGTTGAGCAGGCATGGATCAAATACATCAGTATTGTAAAAAGCAAACAACAGAGCCAACCGGCCAAAGCCGCCAAAAGCAGCAAAGGCACAAAGAAAGAAGCGTCCTGACACCCGGCGCGGTAACCCGATCACACTGGATTACCGCACCTCAAAAACCGCTCAAGCAACGATTGACTATTTAATACAAACACTTAAACTGCCACCTACCGAAGGGGAGTAGTTCCCGCTGCGATTGTCGTCAACACGAGTTAACACTCCGGCACCGCAGGCAGATGACCTTCATCTGTGAACGAGACCTTTGTCGCAATGACAAAGGCCGAGGTACGTCCGTGCATTGCGTGTTATTAATCATTCAAGCACTGGAGACTTATCTGTTATGCCGTTGTTTTCCCCGCATGTCTTTTCCTCTGTTCACTCCCCGTCTGACCAGCAGCTGCCGGTTAACTTCTTTTTTTGCAAAGGCTGATCATCATGGAAACAAATCTGCAATCTATTGGCACCTGGTGGATGTGGCTGAGCTTCTTCGCCATCGTTATTGTTATGCTGTTTATCGACCTCTTTTTGGTCGGCGGCGGCAAGCGCCACCGGGTTTCTTTTAAAGAGGCCGCCAGCTGGTCTATTGTCTGGGTCAGCGTTTCTTTTCTGTTTGCTGCCGGTCTCTGGTGGTATCTCGACAGCGCCTTTACCCGCGAGCTCGCCAACACCAAAACGCTGGAATTTATCACCGGCTACCTGATAGAAAAATCACTCGCTATTGATAACGTGTTTGTCTGGCTGATGATTTTTTCCTACTTTGCCATTCCCCTGGAACTGCAAAAACGCGTACTGATTTATGGCGTGTTCGGCGCAATCATCATGCGCACCATTATGATTTTCGCCGGCGTATGGCTGATCAGCCAATTCCACTGGATTCTTTATTTATTCGGCGCCTTCCTGCTGTTTACCGGCGTTAAAATGTTGCGCGGTAATGACGAAGAACCGGACCTCGATAACAATCGCATGATCCGCTGGCTGCGCAGCAAAATGCGCGTAACCTCTTCACTGGATGGCGAACGCTTTTTTGTGGTTAAAGAAGGTTTACGCTATGCAACACCGCTGTTCTTTGTGCTGGTGCTGGTAGAATTTTCAGACATTATTTTTGCGGTGGATTCCATCCCGGCGATTTTTGCCATCACCACCGACCCGTTTATTTTGCTGACCTCCAACATTTTCGCCATCCTTGGTTTGCGGGCTATGTATTTCCTGGTCGCCAACATGGCTGACCGCTTCTCCTTGCTGCAATATGGCCTGGCGCTGGTGCTTATTTTTATTGGTACCAAAATGTTGTTGCTGGATATTTACAAGATCCCTATCGCCGTTTCGCTGGCGGTGGTTGGCCTGTTGATTGGTGGCTCGGTGGTACTGTCGCTGCTGAAAAATCGTCGCGACGAATCCAAATCTTCCGACCAGTAACACCGCAATAAAAAAGCCGATCCGGGTTATTCCGGATCGGCTTTTTCACATCATAACGCTACTTTTTCCATTACAAAGCAGCGCATCATCACCGCAACAATTAAAGCGGTAACAAAACTTCCACCTTATAAACATTGCCCGGCCGAACATTGTCAATGCAGCGTGCTGGCAATGCTACGCCATCCAACAATACCTTCACCTCGCTAACACCGGCATCGCGCCGATAATTCACCTGGATATTGGCACCGCGGAAACTGCGTGTTACTTGTGCTTCTGGCCAATGTGATGGCAATTGCGGGTTAATCTCCAAACCACGACGGCTGCCTTTCAAACCGAACAATCCTTCTACCAGGCAGCGATACACCCATGAAACGGTTCCGGTATTAAACAACTGACTGGAACGACCTGCCGTATCCGGGTACTGATGATAAGCACCGCGATAATAATTGGGGATGAAGACCGGCAGCTGACCGCGACGCAAATAATCATCCGCCTGCTCACCAGGCAACATCTTGCGCAGCAATTCAAACGCCTTATCCGATTCAGCAACCGTGTACAGGCTGTAAATGTAGAAGATCGCGGCATGGTTATAAACCGAACCGTTTTCTGCCGAGCCAGGATGCTTCTGGGTAACCCGACCCACATCGTCGCGCATGGCGGTATAGGCCGGCGCCAGCATGGTTACACCGTAAGGCGTTTCAAGGCGCTGTTCGATCGCTTGCAGCATTTTACCGCGCTGCTCATCACTGGCAGCACCGCCGAGAATCGCCCAGCTTTGCGGATTAAGGAAAATACTGCCTTCCTTGTCACAGGCAATCCCAAACACCACATCGTCGTCGGTAATGCCACGGGCAAACCAGTTGCCATCCCACAGATAACGGTTCACGGATTGATTCAGTGACTGCGCACCGCTGCGGAATTTTTCGGCGGCATCGCTGTGGCCCGTTTCTTCGCAAATGTCGGCCCACAAGTTAAGCGCATAGGCAGAAGCTACCGACAACCAGCCGGAAACCCCGCGCCCTTTGTAACCCACCATATTCATCGGGTCACACCAGTCGCCCTGGGCGATGTAGTTAAGGCCGCGCGCATCCCGCTCGGACAACAACCATTGCATGGCTTGCGATATACGCTCAAACACACTGGCAGATTCACCGCTTTCTGCCGCAATAACCTGTTCATCCAGCAGCGCATAATCATCGGTTTCATCCAGGTAAGCCTTAAGGCAAACCGGCAACCACACGCAGTGATCAGTATGAGGAATTTGATTGATGTATTTCAGCTCGGCACCTTCGGCAAGCAGAATCCCGTCCGGCATAGCGCCGGAAGCTTCCTGCTGGCTGAGCGCCAGTAAAAATGCATGACGGGTAACCTCGGGCTTAATATAGCCCATCCCCATATTGTCTTGCAGATAGTTGCGCGTCTGCGGATCGGTGGTCAGTCGATTAACATCACCATGGTAAAAAACCTGACGTGGCAACCAGTGATTAACAAAATTATTCAAGCCGGCATCCGGCGTACTGATTCCCAAACAACCTTTACCCTGACGCACATACTCGGCATAAGCCTGCTGCGTTGCGGTAAAACCTTGCTCGCTTAAATAACGGGCAGACAGCGCTTTGATTTCACCATCGTCAAATGCTGGCCCGAATAAAAACCGGTAATCATTGGCTGCGCCATCCGCCAGCTCAAGCCGGTATTGCAAAATAGCTGCCGGGGTTTCATAGCGCGCCTCACCGCAAGACAGCTGCTCCGCTTGTACGCCATCAGGCGCATGCAAACCGCCCTCGCCTTCAAAAACATTTTGCCGCACTTCCCAGGCATCCGGCTGACGGTCATGCAGGAAAAAGGTTTTATCTTTGAAGTCTTTGTTTTTGAAATAATCAGCCACTTTCTGGTAAGGCGTTACGCAACTGGCAACCACCCCGCCCACATCAGCGCGGTATTCCGCTGACTGGTTCATCCATGACATATAACCAATGGGAAAATAAGGGTAGAGCGAAATTTTACGCGCCCGGCCAGACTGATTGACGATACGGAATTGCCAGAGCTCAACCACATCATCAACCGGCAACGAGAGGCGAATTTCAAGGCGAATATCCTGCCAGACAATTTCCCAGGCGATATCGCTTTTACCGACCGAAAACAAAAAGGATTCCGGTTTTTTACGCACAGGCTCATAGGGCGCTGAAAAAATCTCGCCGGTTTCTTCGTCTTTCAAATAGAAAAAGCGACCCGGATGATGCGCGTAATACGGCTGCTCCGGTTGCATAAACGTTTTGGCTTCAAGATTGGGCGCATAGGCATATTTGGCCGGCTCAGGCTGCATAAATTGTGCAACGGCATAACCACGGCAGGTGATCTGCATCATCATGCGGCGGTTCCATAAAAACCCTGCTGCGCGGGGCATGGCCACCGGGCTGGTTAATTGGTAACGCTCACCATCTTCAGTGGGAAATAACATGTTTCCAACTCCACGTTTGGTAATCAATAAAACAGAAAATGGCACCTTGAAAGGTGCCACTTATCTTCAGACTTTTTTAATAATTGATCAGGATGTCAGTTTTCGTGCCAGCAACTCCTGCTGCACTTTTACCAGCGTGGCACTGTCCAACGTATAAAAGCGCATCACGAAGGCGGCAATAAAAGCAATCACGCCAGGCACAATGGTCACCAGCAAAACGATACCCAGCTGTGATGCATCCGACTGCGCTTCATTGGCCACGTAACCCATCAGTGCCAGCGTCCAGGCAATCGCCGCCGAGGCCATGGCACCGCCCAGTTTTTGCGAAAAGGTCGCTGCCGAGAAGGTCATCGCAGTAGCGCGGCGGCCGGTTTTCCATTCGGTGTAATCGGCAGAATCAGCGTACATGGAAAATGCCAGCGGTGATTTTGGCCCCAGCGCAAAACCGATCAGGGTATTTAATACAAACATCATCCAGAGGGCATCTTTGGGCACAAAGAACATCAGGCAACTCAGGCTGCCCGCCACCGCCATGAGCAAGATCATCAAATTTTTCTTGTCCATGTAGCGCGTCATAATGGGTGTACAGGCTGCCCCCAGCGCCAGGGCGATGGAGTAAACGCCGAGGAAGGTGCCGGTTAACTCAGGTCGCTCTACGTAATATTTAAGGTAATAAACAATCGAGCCTGCGCGCATCACAATAGTGATCATAATGATCAGCGCCAGTGCGAATAACACCAGCCAGGGGCCGTTGCCCAGCAGGTCGCGAATATCCTGCATAACCGGTGTTTGCTGCGCCGCCGGGGGTTCGACGCGTTCTTTGGTAGTAAAGAACACGATCATAAACATCACCGCCGCTGCGATACCGTAAACACCCATGGTCAATTGCCAGCCCAGCTCATCATTACCTTGGCCGAACCACTGCACCATATCGAGGGTGAAATAGTTAACGATGGTGGTACCGGTAAAGGCAGCGATAAAACGGAAACTGATCAGCGTGGTACGTTCCTGACTGTCGGCAGTGATAACCCCCGACAAGGCCGAATAGGGAGTGCTGAGCACGGTATAAACCAGCATCATCAACGAGTAGGTTGCGTAAGCCCAGATCAGTTTGCCGGTATCATCAAGGTCCGGCGTACTGTAGGTAAGAATGCCGGCACCGGCCATCGGCAGCGCAGCAAATAATAAATAAGGGCGAAATTTACCAAAGCGGGTTTTGGTGCGGTCAGCAATTGCCCCCATCAAAGGGTCGGTAAATGCGTCGATAATTTTAGTAATCAGGATCATGGTACCCACGGCGGCTGCCGATAACCCCATGACATCGGTATAGAAAATCAGCAAAAAGGCAGAGATGTTGGCCCAATAAAAATTGAAGCCCATATCACCAATGCCATACCCGATTTTTTCCCGCAGTTTGATCTTGCCATTGCCCGCCGGGGCAGATGTTTGAGCCACAGGTTCGCTCCTCTGTTCTTTGTTATTGTTAACCGTTACCAGTCGTTTTTTCGCCGATTTTTCAGTTAAATTCGCGATTTTACAGCTCGCGAATAAAACACGCAGCACCTTAGCACAAGCAAAATGATTGCACTATCATTTGCGTGAGTGCTAATGTAAGGAACAGTTTATTAATGAATAACACCCCACCATGACATCTGTTTCCAATCCCCAATCAACTACCCCGCTGCTCATCGTAATGGGGGTTTCCGGTAGCGGAAAGACCACCATTGCCGAGCTGCTTGCCGACCATTACGGCTTTCAGTTTTTCGATGCGGACCATTTCCACAGCGACGCTGCCCGTGCGCACATGAACAGCGGTAAACCGCTGACCGACGATATGCGCGCGCCCTGGGTAGAAGCACTGAAACTGCACCTGCGAGCACAGGGCGACGCCGGCAGTGCCTGCGTACTGGCATTTTCCGGGCTGAAACGAAGACACCGGGATGCCTTGCGAGAAGCCGGCCTGCAAACCCTGTTTGTGTTTTTACACGGCGAAAAAACCGTGATCTACCAACGGCTGGTCAATCGCACCAACCATTTTATGGACCCCAACCTGCTCGACAGCCAATTCGACAGCCTCGAATTTCCGCGCGACGAGACGGATATGCTGCATATCGATATTGATGCCCCCCGCGAGCAACTGCTGAGCGACATTACCCGGCAAATTGATGCCATTTGGCAGGCTGCAAAATAATTACCGGTATCGTGATGCGGCTTATGGCCAGCAGAACAGGCTTGGCGATATGATCTGTTTTTATTTAAGCCCCTACGGAGATTATCGTTATGCCCGCTATGTTGCGCCTGCTGACTATTGTTGCCTGTTGTACCGCTATAACAGCCTGTACGGGAAAAACTTTCCAGCGCTCCCATTGCGCACAGGAACTGGGCATCGCCTGGGATGAACTGAGTATTGCCGAAGCCGATGGTTTTGCTGGCACCGTCAGCTATACCAAAGCCTTTGGCCTGCTAACCGCCGCCAAAACCATGCAAACCGTGGAAAACTTCGACCGCTGCTATCAACAAGCGCGGGATGCCCGTTTCTACATTCAGGAATCCCGCAAGGGTCAGTAGACCCGGTTAACCTAACAACGAATCAATAGCCGACCCGTCGGCAAACCCGCCCCCGATTGTTACAAGGAGTCGATGATGAAAAAATTACGCTGGGGTGTGCTGAGCACCGCCATAATTGGACGCACCAAAGTGATTCCGGCCATTCAAACCTCTGCTTTTGGCACAGTCACCGCCATTGCTTCGCGCAGCCAGGAATCTGCCGATAACGCTGCCCGCGAACTGGGCATTGAAAAAGCCTACGCCTCCTATGAAGCCCTGCTCGCCGATCCGGATATCGACGCAATCTACAACCCGCTGCCCAACCATCTGCATGTGCCCTGGTCCATCAAAGCACTACGCGCCGGTAAACATGTACTCTGCGAAAAACCGGTCGGGTTGAATACGGATGACGCCAAACGCTTGCTGGATGAAGCCGAAGACCACCCTCATCTGATCGCCATGGAAGCGTTTATGTATCGCTTCCATCCCCAATGGCGAAAAGCCCTTGAGCTGGTGCAACAAGGCGTTATAGGCAAAGTAAAAAGTGTGCATTCGCAATTTTCCTACAACAATCATGAACCCGATAATATTCGCAACAAGATTGATATGGGCGGCGGTGCGCTGATGGATATTGGTTGCTACTGCATCTCCCTGTCGCGCTGGTTATTCGGCGAGGAACCGGAAAAAGTGCTCGCCCATATCACGCCCTTTGAAGATTACGAAGTGGATTGCCTGATTTCCGGCTTGCTGCAATTCCCGGCTGGAACCGCCACCTTTACCGCCGCCACCAAAATTGAGGGCTCCCAGTTTGTAGAAGCCGTTGGCGAGCGGGGGAAAATTCGTATTCCGGTTCCTTTCAGCCCGGAAGCCGACACAGCCACCCACATTATTCTGACCAGAGATCATCTCAGCGAGGAAATCGCTATCCCGCCGGCTGACCATTACCGCGAGATGGCGGATGCGCTCGCCAGCGCGGTGTTTGCCAATCAACCGGCACCAACCCCCTTGACCGATGCTATGCAAAATATGCGCATTATTGATGCCTTGTTTGAAAGTGCCCGCTCGCAACAGTGGCAGCCATTAACACAATAATGGCGCTTATTTCTGCACCGAAATAACGCATTTATATAAGCAAGCGGCCAATATTGCTTGCAGAAAAGATTAAAGCTCCTAAACTGAGCGCCGCTGAATTTGTCTGGTAAAATGACTTATTAGCGGCGTTTTTTATAGCTCCCTCTTTGTACGATTGTGCCTTGCACCCCGTACTTGCACCGGGCGAGCAACGCCGGTTTTCCCACACAAGACAACGGATTTACGGGCAACGTCAGAACAGCAGGTATTGTCGGTCAATCAATACCCGGCTCGCTCTGAAAGCCGCAAAAGATGTGGTGCCATCACCGCCCTGCTCAACGGGCACAATCTGAAACTGCAATCAATAGCAGCAGATAACACGAAGACACCAAGCTGTTGCACAGGGCTTTCAGCCTCAGCATCTCGACGTTCTTACCGCCTCATTTACTATTGGCAAGAGGTGTATCGTGAGTACTCAAAACGCATTGAAAAAAATTGTGATAGTCGGCGGCGGCGCAGGCGGCATGGAACTGGCCACAAAGCTGGGGAAAAAGCTGGGGAAAAAAGAAAAGGCCGAAATTATTCTGGTTGACCGGGATGCAACCCACTTATGGAAACCCCTGCTGCATGAAATTGCCGTGGGCACCATGGACGAAGGTGTGGACGCCGTCAGCTACCGGGGCCACGCTATCGCGCATGGCTTCCACTTTCGCGTCGGTACCGTTATCAATATAGATCGCGATAAAAAACACATCATTCTGGCGCCGATGAAAGACGAAGAAGGCGTTGAATTTCTCCCCGCTACTTATCTCGAATACGATTATCTGGTGATGGCACTCGGATCAGTCTCCAATGATTTCAACACGCCAGGCGTAAAAGAAAATTGTATTTTTCTCGACAGCCCCAAGCAAGCCTATCGCTTCCGCAATAAACTGATGAGCTTGTTCCTGCGCATTCAACGCCTGCCGGAAGTTAATGATGCCGCGCGTATTGCCATTGTCGGTGGCGGCGCTACCGGCGTAGAACTTTCTGCCGAGCTTTACCACGCGGTAACCGAATTTCATAATTACGGTTTTAATGTGGTAAACACCGAGCATTTGCACGTAACACTGATTGAGGCCGGCCCGCGCATATTACCGGCGTTGCCCGAGCGCATCTCCGCCGCCGCACACAAAGAACTCGCAACATTGGGCGTAAGCGTCAAACTCGAAACATCCGTAGTGTCTGCCGAGGCCGGGCGCTTTATCACCAAAAGCGGCGAAATTATTGAAGCCGATTTGATGGTGTGGGCTGCCGGCATCAAGGTGCCCGATTTTATGAAAGACATTGGCGGGCTGGAAACCAATCGCATCAATCAATTGGTGGTTAATCCGTTTTTGCAAACCACCCGCGACCCGCACATTTTTGCAATTGGCGACTGCGCCGAATACACGCAGCTGAACGGCAAACGTGTTCCTCCGCGCGCCCAGGCAGCCCACCAAATGGCGACCGTTTGCTATCAAAACATTGTTGCTCTGCTGAATAACAAACCGCTGAAAACCTATCAATACAAGGATCACGGCTCGCTGATCTCCCTCGCTAACTACTCAACCGTCGGTAACCTGATGGGGAACTTGCGTGAAGGAAGTTTGTTTATTGAAGGCCGTCTGGCACGCTTTGTTTATATCTCGCTGTATCGCATGCATCAGGTCGCCATTCACGGCGTGATAAAAACCGGGCTGATTATGTTTGCCGGTAAAATCAATCGCTGGCTACGCCCTCGCCTTAAATTGCATTGATAGCATAAAAAAATCCCGCCACAAAAATGGCGGGATTTTTTTATCATGCTCTGGCAATAGCCGCCAGACGGTGGTGTGCGTCGCCGGGAACCGGCGGAACACATTGGCGTGTTGCCACATAATGCGCATTGAACACCGAAAAATAATCCAGAAAGAAATCACTATTCTGTTGATCGCCCGCCATCTCAAGGCTCAATGCAGCCGCCTCAAAGGTAGACACATAATTATCCTGATGAGATTTGCGCACCGCATAACCCCGCAACAACGCCTGAGGTAACGCCAGACAAGGCAAATGCTTCATCCACTGACTGAGATGGAACATACGACCACCCTGCTTCCAGGTACCATCCAGCAAAATGAAAGTCTGTTTCTTTTCAGACGGTGAAATTTTATCGGTTACTGGCCGCTCACTGTTTTCATCGAGCGGATACACCACAAAACACTCACGATCCGGCTCTGCCAACAACGCCAGCAAACGCGGATCAGGCTCTGTTCTGCTCCAGCAAAAAACATGTGTTTGGTCGGGCAACACATCCGCAATCAGGCGACCGGTATTGGTCGGCTTGAAAACCTCGTCACGGTGCATCAACACAATAAATTCAAACCGGCTCTGCAACCGCGGCCGCCAACGACAAAGACAAGCAAATGCCGCTAACTGACAACGCTCACACCGAGCCACCGACTTGCCACGCGCAAGAAACTGCCGCGTAGATGTGCGCAAACGTTCATCACGTAATTGCAGATACTGATTTTCAAATGACATGATGGCCTGACTGCAGAAAACACACGAGGATCTGTTTGCCATCGCCGACAAACAGGCACAAAAAAGCCCGCATCAGCGGGCTATTTTGTTTACTTATGGTACCCAAGGCCGGACTCGAACCGGCACAGCTTGCGCCACTACCACCTCAAGGTAGCGTGTCTACCAATTCCACCACTTGGGCATTTCTTTAAAACTTATTGCTCATCCTGTACAGCAGGAACATCGCTGTTGGACGCCGGTGTTTCAATGACTGGAACATCGGTTTGTTGCGTATTCTGAATATCCAGTACTGAAGGAATACCTTCAGCCAGTGGCGAGCTGTTTTTGGCAATGATTGCCAGGCCGAAACTGGTGCAGAAAAAAACTACAGCAAAAATAGCGGTGGCGCGAGTAAAGAAACTGCCACTGCCTTCACTGCCGAATACTGTTTGCGATGCACCGGCACCAAAAGAGGCACCTGCAGCTGCGCCTTTACCTTGCTGAAGAAGAATCAACACGATAATAGCCAAGGCTGACAACACATGAATAACGAGTACTAATTTTTCCATTTTTCCGCTTCTCTCAGAGTGCGCGTATGTTACCTGAACTTCTTTTGAAAATCATCAGGTTGCGATTAATTTGCTGCATTACATATTGCCACAAATTCTTCTGCAACCAGCGAGGCACCACCTAACAGTGCGCCATCGATATCAGGCATTTGAAACAGTTGGGCGGCATTGTGTGCTTTTACACTGCCACCGTACAAAATTCTTGGCGATACAGAACCCAATCGACTACGAATGAATGCATGTACTTCCTGGGCTTGCTCCGGTGTGGCCGTCTTGCCGGTTCCAACTGCCCAAACCGGTTCGTAAGCGACTACCGCATTTTCGAATGCCGCAATACCTGCTGCATTGATAACGTGCCCTAACTGCGCGCCGATAACTTCCAGCGCATTACCACTTTCACGCTGCTCCAGTGATTCACCGATACAGAGCACCGGGATTAATCCGGCGCGCTGTACCGCAAGAAACTTCAGAGCAACATCGGCGTCGCTTTCATGTTGCATACGGCGACGTTCGTTGTGGCCGACAATCACATAGCGGCACTGCCAGTCTGACAACATTTGTCCGGATATTTCTCCGGTAAATGCACCACTGTCATGTTCGCTAATAGTTTGCGCGCCCATGACTAACGGACTGGCACCGATCAGTTCGATCACTTGTTGAAAATAAGGATAAGGAGGGCAAATTACCGTCTCTACCTGATTTTCAGAATTCCATCGGGTCAGGATATCGGAGAGCAAGGTGGCGTTAAATTGCCGATCCCCATGCATCTTCCAGTTACCGATGACCAACTTCTTACGCTTTGTGTTTGTTGCCTTAATCAAGAGCAAAACCTCCCCCAAAGCGGGCGCTGATGATAGCCAAGTTGGGATTAACATACAATCCCAACTTGAGCCTGGCACCCAACTTTTTGTGTTTTTCGGTTGATTGGGCTGATATCTGCCGGCTTCGCTTGAATTTGCAACAGGTTTTGATCAGTTCAAAACCCGCTCAACAACAGCTGCCAGTTCTTGTGCCAATTCTTTTACTTGTTGACGATCCTGTCCTTCGATCATCACCCGCACTACCGGCTCAGTACCGGAAGGCCGCAATAATACACGACCGGTTCCTGCCAGTTTTGCTTCCACCTCTGCCACTGCCGCCTGAATGGTTTCGTCAGTCGCGACATTCAAACGGCGAGACATACGCACGTTGATCATGGTCTGCGGCAGCTTGGTCATACCTTTCTTGATTTTGTGCAGCTTGTTGCCGATGGTTGTCATCGCCAGCAACACTTGCAGTGCGGCAATAATGCCGTCACCGGTTGTCGTCACATTGCTGCAAACGATATGGCCGGAATTTTCGCCGCCCAGTGTCCAGCCGTTTTCGATCATCCGCTCGATAACGTAACGGTCACCCACATTGGCACGGGAGAAAGGAACGCCGAGATTTTTCAATCCCAGCTCGAAACCGAAGTTGCTCATCAGCGTGCCGACCACGCCCTCGCAACCACCGCCAAATTCTTTTTGATAGGCCGCAATGATATAGAGAATCTCATCGCCATCCACCAGTTCGCCTTTATGGTCAACAAATACAACGCGGTCGCCGTCGCCATCAAAAGCAATACCCAGGTCAGCGCCGACTTCGACCACTTTTTCCTGTAAAGCTTCGGGCTTGGTGGAGCCACAACTACGATTGATGTTGGTACCGTTCGGCTCAACAAACATCGGCACAACGCGTGCGCCCAGCTCGGTGAATACGCTGGGCGCCATATTGTAAGTAGCACCATTGGCGCAATCCAGCACAATGGTCAGCCCTTGCAGACTGAAACCCCAGGGCATGGTGCCTTTACAGAATTCAATATAACGACCGGAGGCATCAGCAATGCGACGCGCTTTACCGAGACGCTCAGCGGTGATCATGGGCTTTTCAAGTTCGGCTTCAATCAGCAATTCAAGTTCGTCCGGCAGCTTGGTGCCAGTGCCACTGAAGAATTTGATACCGTTATCAACGTAGCTGTTGTGAGAAGCACTGATGACGATACCGGCCTGCGCCTGAAAAGTACGCGTAAGGTAAGCCACACCGGGCGTTGGCATAGGCCCCAACAGCCCCACGTCAACACCGGCATTAATCAAACCGGCCTGCAAGGCAGATTCAAACATGTAACCGGAAATACGGGTATCTTTACCAATCAGAATCAGGTTGGAACCACCGAAGCGATCCATCAAAACCCTGCCGGCAGCCCAGCCGAGTTTCAGCATGAAATCGGGCGTAATAGGCGCTTCACCGACGAGGCCGCGAATACCATCGGTACCAAAATATTTTCGCGACATAGATTCCCTACTCCCCTCGTTTCATCAATGTAAATGGAAAAGTTGTTGATCGACCGCATGATAAACCGCCAGCACATCGACTGTCGCGGCAACATCATGAACTCGAATAATGTGTGCGCCTTTTTGTGCGGCAATCGCGGCTAGCGCCAGACTGCCCGGCAGGCGCTCGCTCACTTCCCGCCCCAGTAAATGCCCTAACAGGGACTTTCTGGATAAGCCGGCAAGAATGGCAAAACCCGATTCGGCAATGCGCTGCTGGTAACGCAGCAGCGTTAAATTGTGTTCGAGATTTTTTCCGAAGCCGTAGCCCGGATCAAAAATCAGTTTTTCTTTGGCAATGCCCGCAGCAATGCAAACCGCCGCCCGCTGCTGCAAAAAAGAAAGCACCTCTTCGATGACATTTTCGTAGTGCGGTGCTTTTTGCATAACAGCCGGTTCACCATTCATGTGCATAAGGCAAACCGGCAGTTGACTCGCTACCGCAGCTTCAAGTGCGCCCGGCCGTTGCAATGAGCGGACATCATTAATGATGGATGCACCCACAGCGGCAGACTCACGAATCACCGCTGCAGAACTGGTATCAACAGAAACAATCGCCCCAAGACGGGAAACCAGCTGCTCAACAACCGGCACCACCCTATCCAGCTCTTCTGCTTCGGACACCTGAATAGCGCCAGGGCGCGTTGACTCGCCACCCACATCAATAATCACAGCGCCTTCGTCAAGCATTTGCTGCGCACGCTGCAATACCAGATCCATAGATAAAGCGGTTTGCTGGTAGTAGCGACCGCCATCGGAAAATGAGTCGGGGGTGAGATTCAGAATTCCCATCACAACCGGACGGGAGAGATCAATCAGATGGGATCCTGCTTGGAGTTGCATGGATAGGGGCACTTTGTTTGGCAGCAAAAGAGATGGGCTTTGTAAATGATCACCCTGAAAAAAACAACCCCGGAACAAGCCGGGGTTATCGTTTTTGCTAAAGATTAGTGTTCGTTAGCAGGACCACCAATAGGGTTGGCACCCGAGTCAGGAGCCGGTTTGTTTTCAGCCTCCTTGTCGATGCTCTCCGCCTTGCCGGTGTCATTATCGTCATCTTCCCACTCACGCGGTGGACGCACTTTACGACGAGCCATCAAATCGGAAACCTGATCAGCATCAATGGTTTCATATTCCATCAGCGCATCTTTCATGGATTCCAACACATCGCGGTAGTCAGCGAGGGTTTTTTCTGCCAGGGCATAACACTCATCAATAATACGACGCACTTCCTGATCGATAATGCGCGAGGTTTCCGGGGAATAATTGGGAGAACTCACACCCGGGTAACCACTTTCATCTTCCGCGTACAACAAGGGGCCCAACTTGTCGGACAAGCCCCAACGGGTAACCATGGCGCGAGCCATACGGGTACCGTACTCGATATCGCTGGAAGCACCGGTAGAAACACCATCCGGGCCGGCAATCATTTCTTCGGCGATACGGCCACCGTATACAGAGGCAATACGACCTAACAAATAGCGCTTGCTCTGGCTGTGCTTGTCGTCTTCCGGCAAATAATGGGTAACACCCAATGCACGACCGCGAGGAATGATCGTGACCTTGTGCACCGGATCATGCTCGGGCATGACGCAACCGACGATGGCATGACCCGCTTCGTGGTAAGCAGTCATTTCCTTTTCTTTCTCCGACATAACCATGCTCTTGCGCTCTGCGCCCATCATGATTTTGTCGCGCGCCTGCTCAAAGTTATCCATGGTGACCAGACGCTTGTTACCGCGCGCCGCCATCAGTGCCGCTTCGTTCACCAGGTTAGCCAGGTCAGCACCGGAGAAACCGGGTGTACCTCTGGCGATTACGGATGCTTCCACACGCTCATCCAATGGAACCTTGCGCATGTGTACTTTCAGAATTTGTTCACGACCGCGAATATCCGGTAGACCCACATATACCTGACGGTCAAAACGACCCGGGCGCAGCAAAGCTTTATCGAGAACATCGGCACGGTTGGTAGCTGCAATGATGATAACGCCATCGTTGCCTTCAAAACCGTCCATTTCAACCAGCAACTGGTTCAGGGTTTGTTCGCGCTCGTCATGACCACCGCCATGACCGCCGCCGCGATGACGGCCCACCGCATCAATCTCATCGATAAAGATAATGCAGGGAGACTGCTTTTTGGCCTGATCAAACATGTCACGCACACGTGACGCACCAACACCAACGAACATTTCTACGAAGTCGGAACCGGAGATAGAAAAGAATGGCACCTTGGCTTCACCGGCAATGGCTTTTGCCAGCAAGGTTTTACCGGTACCCGGAGGACCTACCATCAAAACACCGCGGGGAATCATGCCGCCCAGACGCTGGAATTTGGAAGGATCACGGAGAAACTCAACCAGTTCCTGTACTTCTTCTTTTGCCTCATCAACACCGGCAACGTCAGAAAAGGTGGTTTTGATCTGGTCTTCGCCGAGCAAGCGCGCTTTGCTTTTACCAAAGCTCATCGGGCCACCACGGCCACCGGCGCCCCCCTGCATCTGTCGCATGAAGAACAGGAAGACCGCGATAATAATAAGAATAGGGAAACTGGCAACCAGTAGCTGATGCCACAAGCTGGGAGTTTGCTGCTCTTTACCTACCACTTCCACACCGTGGTTGAGCAGGTCATCCATTAATTTTGGGTCTTCCACAAAAGGACGAACCGATTTGAAAGGCGTGTTGTCCTGGTAGACACCGTCTATTTTGGTGTACCCGTCAAAGGTCACTTTCTTTACCCGGTCGCTTTTTACCGCGAGTACGAACTCGGAATAAGTAAGACCTTCGTTGGCAGGCGAGCGATTAAAGCCCTCGAAAACACTGAAAAGAACGACGGCAATAATTAGCCACAGGATTAAATTCTTGGTCATATCGTTCAAGAAGACTTCCTCATTGGTACACCTAAGACAATTTCAGACCCTGAAAACAGCCTGATAGCAAACATTTATTTAAGACAGAACACCTTGAAGTTTACTCATACAGGCTTAAAAAATCAGCTAATACTGAAAACTTTCCGGCATTGCGCCAACTTCGCTGGCCGCACAAAAAAGGTTTTTCTACTCACAACGGAAGGTAATGGGGACAAAACCTGATAAAACAAGGTATGTAAAAAGGAAATTCACTAACAATTCTCCACCTTATTCAGCATTCAGACCACAGCAAGGCAAGAAATGTTCCGAAACTTCCTTATTTTTACCCGCCTGACGCTGCATTACCGCTAAATGATTAACTTGCATCGGGCCTTCAGGATACAATAGCAGGCAAATTCGCTATTTCCCTGTTATTGAAGGTAACCCTATGCCCCTCAGCGCTGATCGCAAAAAACAGTTTCGTACTATTGGCCACCAGTTAAATCCTATTGTGACAATTGCCGGCAATGGATTGAGCGAAGGTGTTCGCCAGGAGCTGAATCGGGCGCTGGATGACCATGAGCTTATCAAGGTGAAACTGGCTGTCACTGACCGCGATGAACGCAAAGCCTTGATTGCCGAGCTGCAAAAGCTGCCAGCCCTGGAAATCGTGCAGGAGATTGGCAAGGTGGTAATCCTGTATCGTCAAAACAAGAAAGCCAACCCGAAACTGTCCAATATTCAACGTCAGGGCTGATATCCAATCAGTCTGCGACGAGCACAAAAAAGCCGGCAATTGCCGGCTTTTTTGTGGCTGAACAGGTTGGGCAAATTAAATATGCCTGACCGATTCAATCTCATACTCAATTTCACCGCCGGGGGCTTTCACCACCACCACGTCACCCTCTTCCTTGCCAATCAACGCGCGGGCAATAGGAGAGTTAACGGAGATTTTGTTTTCCTTGACGTTAGCTTCGTCATCACCAACGATCTGATAGGTAACACCCTGATCAGTTTCGATATTGATGATAGCGACGGTGACACCAAACAGCACTTTGCCGGTAGGAGCAATTTTCGTCACATCAATAATCTGGGCATTACTCAGCTTGCCTTCAATCTCCTGAATACGGCCTTCACAGAAACTTTGCTGCTCACGCGCTGCGGCATACTCGGCATTTTCTTTCAGATCGCCGTGCTCACGCGCCTCCGCGATCGCTTGCACGATACGCGGACGCTGTACTTTTTTCAGGTCTTCCAGTTCATGCTGCAGCTTTTCTGCGCCCAGCACCGTCATCGGAAATTTGGTACTCATGCACTGATCCTCTTGTGCAAATCCTGCAGGCTACGCACTTCAATGTCTGCATGACCTTTCAGTGCCATACAAACCGCTTCACCGGCTGCCAGCGTGGTTGTGTAGTAAACACGATGATTTTCCGCATTACGGCGAATGGATGATGAATCGCGAGTGGCCTGACGACCTTCCACGGTGTTGATGATCATCGCGATTTCATCGTTTTTGATCATATCAACAATATGCGGACGCCCTTCCTGCACCTTGTTCACAATGCGAACATTGAGGCCGGCCGCCTGCAGCACAGACGCGGTACCGCGAGTCGCCACTACCGAGAAGCCAAGCTCCATCAGATCGCGGGCCACATTCACAATACCTGGCTTGTCCATATCGCGAACGCTGATAAAGACATTACCCGAGGTTGGAATACGGTTGCTGGCACCCAACTGCGACTTGCCAAAGGCTTCGCCGAAGGTGTCGCCCACGCCCATCACTTCACCGGTAGATTTCATCTCCGGGCCGAGAATCGGGTCAACTGCCGGGAATTTGTTGAACGGGAATACCGCTTCCTTCACGCTGAAGTAATCCGGAATGATTTCTTTGGTAAAGCCCTGGTCTGCCAGCGACGTACCCGCCTGACAACGCGCCGCCACTTTGGCCAATGAAACACCGATACACTTGGAAACAAACGGCACCGTGCGCGATGCACGCGGGTTCACTTCAATAACGTAAATCTTGCCATCCTGATAAGCCAGCTGGGTGTTCATCAAGCCGATAACGCCCAGTTCGATGGCCATTTTCTTGACCTGCTCGCGCATTTCGTCCTGCACATCGGCAGGCAAGGAGTAAGGCGGCAGAGAACAGGCGGAGTCACCGGAGTGCACACCACATTGTTCAATGTGCTGCATAATACCGCCGATAACCACTTGTTTACCGTCCGATACTGCATCGATATCCACTTCAATCGCTGCATTCAGGAAGTGATCCAGCAACACCGGCGCATCTTCAGAAACTTGCACCGCAGTACGCATGTAGGTACGCAGCTCGTCTTCTTTGTAAACGATTTCCATCGCACGGCCACCCAGAACATAAGACGGGCGAACCACCAGCGGATAACCCACTTTGTCCGCAGCAACCAGCGCTTCTTCCAAAGAGCGAACGATGGCGTTAGGCGGCTGCAGCAGGCCCAGCTTTTCAATCATTTGCTGGAAACGCTCACGGTCTTCAGCTTTATCAATCGCGTCCGGGCTGGTACCGATGATAGGCACGCCTTCAGCTTCAAGAGCACGTGACAGTTTCAACGGCGTTTGACCGCCGAACTGTACGATCACGCCGACCGGTTTTTCCTTGTTGACGATTTCCAACACGTCTTCGAGGGTTACCGGCTCAAAGAACAGGCGGTCGGAGGTGTCGTAATCGGTAGAAACGGTTTCCGGATTACAGTTGACCATGATGGTTTCGTAGCCGTCTTCGCGCATGGCGAGAGCTGCGTGCACACAGCAGTAGTCAAACTCGATACCTTGGCCGATACGGTTCGGGCCACCACCAATAACCAGAATTTTTTTCTTGTCACTCGGGTTGGCTTCACACTCTTCCTCGTAAGTGGAGTACATGTAAGCCGTCGAGGTAGAAAATTCTGCCGCACAGGTATCAACACGCTTGTACACCGGGCGAATGTTCAGCCCCTGACGGTGATGGCGAACAGCTTTTTCTGTTGTGCCCAGCAACAACGCCAGACGCTTGTCAGAGAAACCTTTGCGCTTGAGCTGGAAAAGTTTGTCTGCATCCAAATCATTGAGCGATTTTCCGCGCAGTGATTGTTCGATATCAATCAACTCTTTAACTTGCACCAGGAACCAGGGATCAATTTTTGACAAATTGAACGCCTCTTCCACGCTCAGCCCCATGCGGAAAGCATCGCCGAGGTACCAGATACGCTCGGCACCGGCTGTCGTCAATTCGCGACGAACTTTTGCCGCGCCTTCTTCGCTGGTGTAATCCACTTTGGATTCAAAACCGGCAGAACCGACTTCCAGACCGCGCAAGGCTTTCTGCAAGGACTCTTGAAAGGTACGACCAATCGCCATCACCTCACCGACAGATTTCATCTGGGTGGTCAGGCGGGCATCAGCATCACCGAATTTTTCGAAGGTGAAGCGCGGCACTTTGGTAACCACATAGTCAATGGACGGCTCAAACGACGCCGGGGTTGCACCGCCGGTAATGTCGTTTTGCAGCTCATCGAGGGTGTAGCCCACAGCCAGCTTGGCAGCGATTTTGGCAATCGGGAAACCGGTCGCCTTGGAAGCCAGCGCTGAAGAGCGGGATACACGCGGGTTCATCTCGATCACGACCATACGGCCGTCTTCCGGATTCACCGCAAACTGTACGTTGGAGCCGCCGGTCTCTACACCAATTTCACGCAATACCGCGATCGATGCATTACGCATGATCTGGTATTCCTTATCGGTAAGAGTTTGTGCCGGTGCTACGGTGATGGAGTCACCGGTGTGCACGCCCATCGGGTCAAAGTTTTCGATGGAGCAGACGATAATGCAGTTGTCGTTTTTGTCACGAACCACTTCCATCTCGTACTCTTTCCAGCCGAGCAGGGATTCGTCAATCAACAATTCGTTGGTGGGCGAGAGGTCGAGACCGCGAGTACAGATCTCTTCAAATTCTTCCCAGTTGTAAGCGATACCACCACCGGAACCACCCATGGTGAAAGACGGGCGGATGATGCACGGGAAGCCGAATTCTTTCGGTACTTCCTTGGCTTCTTCCATGGTGTGGACGATTTTGGCGCGGGCACATTCAAGGCCGATACGCTTCATGGCTTTGTCGAAGAGGTTGCGGTCTTCAGCCATGTTGATGGCTTCTTCTTTGGCGCCAATCAATTCAACATTGTATTTTTCCAGCACACCGTGTTTTGCCAGTGCCAGCGCACAGTTGAGCGCGGTTTGCCCGCCCATGGTCGGCAGGATAACGTCGGGGCGTTCTTTTTCGATAATTTTGGCAACGGTTTGCCATTCGATCGGCTCGATGTAGGTGGCGTCAGCCATCGCCGGATCGGTCATGATAGTGGCGGGGTTGGAGTTGACCAGAATAACCCGGTAACCCTCTTCACGCAGGGCTTTACAAGCTTGTGCGCCTGAGTAGTCGAACTCGCACGCCTGGCCGATAACGATGGGGCCAGCGCCGAGGATCAGGATACTGTTTATGTCGGTACGTTTTGGCATGTCTGCTCCGGTGTGTGCGATCTTCGGTTGTTCAGGGGTTGGCGGGTCGGGCAAGTTAAACTCGCCGTGAACCCGTCCGTGGGGGCTCGAGTGCAGCATCCTTGCTGCACACGGTTTTACTTGCCCGACCCGCCAACCCCGCGAAGGTCGTGCATAATTCGCTTAAGCCTTACGGGCCTGCATCAATTCAATAAAATGTCCAAACAGCGCTTCTGCCTCGTGTGGTCCCGGGCTGGCTTCAGGGTGACCCTGGAAGCTGAAGGCTGGTTTGTCAGTGCGATGAATCCCTTGCAGCGATCCATCAAAGAGGGATTTGTGCGTGGCCACCAGGTTAGCAGGCAAGCTGCTTTCTTCTACCGCAAAACCGTGGTTTTGCGCAGTGATCATGACGCGCTTGCTGTCGAGATCCTGCACCGGGTGATTACCACCGTGGTGACCGAATTTCATCTTGATGGTTTTGGCACCAGAGGCCAGACCCAGCAATTGGTGACCAAGACAAATGCCGAACACCGGAATGTCGGTTTCCAGGAAGGTTTTGATGGCTTCAATAGCGTAGGTACAAGGCTCCGGATCACCAGGGCCGTTGGACAGGAAGATGCCATCGGGATTCATCGCCAGCACTTCGCTGGCCGGTGTTTGTGCCGGTACTACCACCAGCTCGCAGCCGCGCTCGACCAGCAGGCGCAGGATGTTGCGCTTGACGCCGTAGTCGTAGGCAACCACTTTGAATTTTTTGTCACCGGCAAAGGTGGTATGGCCAACACCCAGCTTCCACACGCCCTGATCCCAGTGATAGGCAGTCGGGGTGGTGACTTCTTTAGCGAGGTCCATGCCTTTGAGGCCGGCAAATGCTTTGGCCGCAGCCAGCGCTTTGGCTTCATCAATGTCACCGGCCATGATGCAGCCGTTCTGAGCACCTTTGTCGCGCAGCAGGCGAGTCAGGCGACGGGTATCGATGTCGGCGATGCCTACAACGTTAGTGTCGATGAGGAATTGAGAGAGCGTTTTTTCGTTGCGGAAGTTGCTCGCCAACAGCGGCAAATCGCGAATCACCAGACCGGCGGCCCACACTTTGTCACACTCACCGTCTTCGGTGGTGGTACCGGTGTTGCCGATATGGGGATAAGTGAGGGTTACAATCTGTTTGGCATAGGAGGGATCAGTGAGAATTTCCTGATACCCGGTCATCGCGGTATTAAATACCACTTCACCCACGGATAGGCCTTCAGCACCAATAGAGGTGCCACGAAAAATACTGCCGTCCTCGAGTACGAGCAGCGCAGGCTTTTTTAACGAAGCCAGTTGGGAATCCCCGGTAGTCAAGTCAACCTCCTCAGGTATGATGGCCGCATAATTTTCATTCAATTTCACTTTTTCCAGGTCGAGAGACACAACCACACAACAAATTACGTGCGGAATCCGACATGATTAAAGAGGGCATTATTGAGTGAAAGCCCGGTCGCTACTTGTAAAAAAGCGAGATGAAACGCGCTGCTTCATCTCGCTCCGATACTGGTGAGTGCGACCTTGGGGCGCGGCTGTGGCCGTATACAATCTGACCGCGAATTCTACGGGAGCAAGACTGCTGTGTCCAATAGATATTGCCCTATTTGAAACACGGCTCCGGCAAGCCGCGAATATCTGTCTGGTAAATCAACAAGTTGCCTGCCCGGGGCTGCCGATCCAAAGCCGCTTCGTCCAATCCTTGCCGGGCGCTGGTGACAATAAGCCAGGAGAGATCCGGCCCGCCGAAAGCCACACAGGTTGGCTGGGAGAAAGGTAAATCCAGCGCTGCCAGCTGCTGACCGTCGGGGCTGTAGCGGCGTACCTGCCCACTGCCCCACAAGGCATTCCACAGACAATCTTCACTGTCTATACACGCACCGTCCGGCTCCAGCCCGAACTCTACCGCGACAAAAACCCGCCCTGCTCCGCTAATACGCCCGGCAACGGGATCGAAGGGGTATTGCATGATTTTCCCGGTGGGAGAGTCAGCATGGTAAAGATGCGTACCATCGCGACTCCAGCAGAGCGCGTTGGAAATTGTCAGCCCGCTCAAGTGGCAGTGAATGTCACTGCCGTCAAAACTGTATAAAGCGGTCGATTGTTGCGCGGCGTTATTTTCTTCAACCATACCGCCTGCCCAGAATCGCCCCTGGCGATCCACCCGCCCGTCGTTCATCCGATTGCCACGAATAGCCTGCTCGGGACGTGCCAGCCATTCCAACTCTCCTGTTTCCAGCGTCAGCCAGGCGATGCCGGTAGCAGCAGCGACCAGCAAGCGGGAATCAGAGGAAGAGAAGGCAAAACAACCGATACGCTCCGGCGTGGGCCAGGATGTCAGTTGCTCAGTGGCGGGGGTGAAGCGGTAAATCAGGGAAGATTGTATATCAGTCCACCATACCGACTGATCGCGCTCATTCCATTGCACGCCTTCGCCCAGCCGGTTTTGGCAGGCAACTTCATGCAACAAGGTAAAACGGGACATAACACGCTATCCATCATCAGAGCGGCCGCTTCATCGAAGCGGCCGGATTGGATTTACCACCAGCTGGCGTAAAGCGCTGCCAGAATCAGGATCACACCGATACCGGCGATATTGAAACCGGTACTGGTTTTGAAGCTCATGTCTTTGAGGTCAATCGAGTTAGGCTGGTCACGACCGTTGCTCATCAGGGTAACGATAATGGCAAACGCCGCACACAACAGGAATACCAGACCAACGCGGTCAATGAACGGTAGTTCCGGCCACAGCAGTTTCAACAGCAGAGACAGCACGGCGGAAGAGATCGCCGCAACCAGTGCTGAAGTAGCCGTTGCTTTTTTCCAGAAGAAACCGAGCAGGAAGATGACCACGATACCCGGGGTAAAGAAACCGGTGAATTCCTGAATATACTGGAATGCCTGATCCAATTGACCCAGCAGCGGTCTTGCAACCAGCACCGCAATCGCCATGGAAACCAGCGCTACGATACGACCTACATTCACCAGACGGCGATTGGAGGCTTCGGAGTTAACCAGTTGCTTGTAAATATCCATGGTGAAGATGGTAGAAATACTGTTCGCCATGGTGCCCAGTGATGATGCAATCGCTGCAACCAATGCCGCAAAGGCAATACCCAGCAAACCGTGCGGCAAGAGCTTCATCATTTCGCCATAAGCCTGGTCCGGCTTGTCCAGCTCGGGAACCAGCATAAACGCAGCGATACCTGGAACCACCACGATCAATGGCATCAGCAGCTTGAGGTAAGCAGCAAAGGCGATACCTTTTTGCGCTTCCTTGAGGTTTTTCGCAGCCAGAGCGCGCTGGATAATGTATTGGTTGAAACCCCAGTAAGAAAGATTCATTACCCACAAACCACCTACCAGCACCGAGATACCCGGCAGGCTGATGTAATGCGGATTGGAGGAATCCAGAATCATGTCAAATTTTTCCGGCGCGTGGTCCATCAGCATTTTGAAACCCTGCACCGCGCCCTGACCATCGGCAATTTTATCCAGCGCCAGGTAAGACACCAGAAAACCACCAACAATCAACAGAACCACCTGGATAATGTCAGTCAAGGCCACCGCCTTCATACCGCCGTACAGCGAATACACCATGGCAAAAGTCGCCAGCGCCAACATCGCATGGGTCATATCCATGCCGGTGATGGAACGAATTGCCAGCGCGCCCAACCACAGTACCGAGGTCAGGTTTACGAAAACGTAAACGCCCAGCCAGAATACCGCCATGATGGTACGCACCCGGGCATCGTAACGCTGCTCAAGAAATTGCGGCATGGTGTAGATGCCTTTGGCGAGGAAGATCGGCAAAAAGTATTTACCGACGATGATCAGCGTAATGGCTGCCATCCACTCGTAAGACGCAATCGCCATACCAATGGCGAAGCCGGAGCCGGACATACCGATAATTTGCTCGGCGGAAATATTGGCAGAAATCAGCGACGCACCAATCGCCCACCAGGGCAGACTTTTACTGGCAAGAAAGTAGTCTTCGGCATTTTTTTGATGGCCGTCTTTTTCTCTCGATACCCACCATGCGATAGACATCAAAACCACCGCGTAAATGACAAGTACCGATAAATCGAGTGAATTCAAGCTCACAGATCTGTTCCTCGTTAGTTATTAATTGGTATTTTTTTAGCGATACCGCCTGGCGAACACAGAGAAGTTGCAATCGGTTACACCACCGCTTAAAGCGGTAAGTGGGCCATTACATTTCACAATGAAGTCAAAGACGTATCTGATTTCCCTTGCCGTTATTATTTTTCAACCTTAATAAACAGCAGCCGGAGCAACATAATCCGGATTTGCCAATAACAAGCGGTGGAGTCAGGCCACCGTTGAGAGACAAACGCCGTTACCAACCGGCTACTGTTTTTAACCCTGAGCGTCCTGCCCGATACACCTCTGAAACTCTGACCGTAGAATGCCAGAGGCAAATTCACCGATGCGTCCTGCACGGCTTACAAACGCCCCCCATCAACCACCAGTTGTTGGGAAGTGATCATCGCAGCATCGTCCGATGCCAGAAATAGTGCCAGCTTGGCAACGTCGTGAGCGCCGAGTCGCTTGCGCAAACACACCCGATCCATCCAGGCGGCCTCCTGCTCCGGCGTCAACCAGCGCGCCAATTGTTTTTCCGTCGCTACCCAACCGGGCAAGATGGCATTGACTCTAATATTATCGCTGCCGTACTCGGTGGCCAGCGCTTTGGTCAGCCCCAGCAAACCGGCTTTGGCGGTGATATAACCGGCCATATCCGGTGGGCCAAAACGGGCATTCACCGAACTGATATTTAATATTGCCCCGCCACCCGCTGCGGCCATCATGGGCTTGACGGTCTGCGCGGCGAAAAATGCCGGCGTTAAATTAACAGCCAGCCCATCCACCCATTGCTGTTCGGTGACGGTATCGGTGCGGTAACGCTGATCATCGGCCGCATTATTAATTAATACGGTGATATTGCCCAGCGCCTGTTGCGCCGCCGACACACTTTGTTGCAATTCGGTAACGCAACTGACATCCACCGGCGTGAACCAGGGGCGATTATAGCCGTCAGCCACCAGCTGATCACACAAAGCCGTTGCCGCTGCCTGATCCACATCGACAAAAGCAACTTGCGCGCCCTGGCTTGCAAATGCTTCTACCAGGCAGGCACCAATACCGCTGGCACCACCGGTAATAAACACCGTCCGGTTTTGCAAACTCCGGTAGGGTGTATAACCTTCGTGTGAAGAGTAATTGTACATATGACTCTTTCCATCGCCGCGTCAGCCAGCATTACATTTGCCAGCCAAACCGGTTATCGCTCGTCGAATCACATCGACACATCGATGTTGGTTAATTCGGTTATTTTTCACTCAGCGAGTGATCTATTAAATCCAGTGCTTCAACCAATAGTGATTTCATGTAACCCGCCGCCCGCTCACCATCACCGGCGGCGATCGCATCATAAACTTTTTTGTGATCGTCGTAACTTGCATTCAACACACCTTTTAGCTGGTTGGTGTTGGCAATGCTGACCCGCAAGGCTACCTGAATAAACTCGCGCAATTGAAAGAAAAAACGGTTATTGCTGGCCGCCAAAATGGCGCAATGGAAAGCAATATCTGCAGCAAGTGCATCGTCTTCACCGGCATCGGCTTTTTTCATACGCGCCAGGGCGGCAGCAATTGCGTCCATTTTTACGCTGTCATCGCTGTAAGCGGCAGCGAGTGATGCCGCTTCCGGCTCAATCGCCATGCGCAGCTGGGTGAATTCTTTCAGGAGTGGCAAGGAGGGTCTGGCGTCCAGTGTCCAGGACAACACATCAGCATCAAACATATTCCAATGGGAACCGGGCATCACCCGAATACCCTGGCGCGGACGCGATGCAATGAGGCCTTTGGCCGTCAGCATTTTTACCGCTTCACGGGTAACGCTGCGGCTGATGTTGAATTGACCGGACAACTCGGCTTCGGTAGGAAAGGCTTTGTCCATGGCGTATTCACCCTGAACAATAGCCGCACCCAATTGGTGAGCCAGTTGGTAAGTCAGATTACGTCCGGAATCCTGCATAGGGTTTGGCCTGGTTAACGAGTCGACAAACAGCCGGGCATTATAGGCACAGAGAGAAAAGGAGTAAAAGAACCACCTGGCGGACAGCCGACAGGTGGCAGAGGCGGAATCAGCGGGCGGGATCTTCGTCGGGCTGGTCTTCGGAAAAGTGACGAACATCTTCACCGTTGACCAGATAGATGACGTACTGCGCCAGATTGCGGGCGTGGTCGCCGATACGTTCAAGCGCACGCAACGACCAGAGGATGTTGAGCACACGGGTAATACTGCGCGGGTCTTCAATCATAAAGGTGACCATCTCGCGCATCGCGGTGCTGTATTCCAGATCAACCGTTTTATCGGTTTGCACCACGTTCAATGCCATTTCTATGTCGAGCCGGGCAAAAGCATCGAGAGCATCCTGCAACATTTTTGATACATGGTTGCCGATATGACGCACCTCAACATAACCGCGCGGCGCCATACCATCACGGTTTAATGCCATCGCCTGGCGGGCAATTTTGCTGGCCTCATCGCCAATGCGCTCAAGGTCGGTAATCGCTTTGGTAACGGCAATCACCAGCCGCAAATCGCTGGCCGCCGGCTGGCGGCGAGCGAGAATCCGCAAACACTCTTCGTCGATGGAAACTTCCATCGAATTTACGGTGCGGTCAGCCTGCACTACCTGTTCTGCTTTTTGCTGATCGGCATCAATCAGTGCCTGAATCGCATCATTAACCTGACGCTGCGCCATGCCGCCCATCTCGGATAAATGGGTGCGAATATCGTCGAGTTCCATATTGAACTGACGGGAAATATGATGTGTATGACCGGATAAATCCATAACCATAATGTGCACCTAGCCGTAGCGACCCGTAATGTAATCTTCAGTGTGTTTTTTTGCCGGATTGGTAAAGAGTTTGTCGGTATCACCGTATTCCACCAGTTTGCCCATGTACAAAAAAGCAGCGTAATCCGAAACCCTCGCCGCCTGCTGCATGTTGTGGGTAACAATCACAATGGTGTAACGGTTTTTCAATTCGTACATCAGTTCTTCAATTTTCAAGGTAGAAATAGGGTCGAGTGATGAAGCGGGTTCGTCCAGTAAAATGACTTCCGGCTCAATCGCTATGGCTCGGGCAATCACCAGGCGCTGCTGCTGGCCGCCGGATAATTCCAGTGCGCTTTTGTGCAACCGGTCTTTCACCTCATCCCATAAGGCTGCGCTGCGCAGCGATTGTTCAATCATCATATCCAGTGCACGGCGGCTTTTTACGCCTTGCAAACGCAAACCATAAGCAACATTTTCATACACGGTTTTCGGAAAGGGATTGGGCTTTTGAAACACCATCCCTACCTTGCGACGCAACTCCGAAACATCGGTACCTGCCGCATAAATATTCTCGCCATCCATTTGCACTTCGCCACTAACCCGGCAGTCATCCAGCAAATCATTCATGCGGTTGAAACAACGCAGCAAGGTGGATTTTCCACAACCGGACGGCCCGATAAAGGCGGTAACTTTTTTCTCCGGAATTTTCAGGCTTACCTGATCCAGCGCGCAGTGACCGCCGTAGTGCAACGACAAATCCCGAACATCTATTTTGATGGTTTCATTTTTCATGATGATTTCAATTCAATCAGGCGCAAGGTACTTTATTCCAAGGCGTCGCGGTATTTTCGCCGCAAATTATTACGGATACGAATGGCGGTCATATTCAGCATTACAATCAATAACAGCAGCACCAGACACGAGGCATAGACCAGTGAGCGAGTGCCATCACTATTGGCACTTTGAAAACCGCTGTCATAAATATGATAGCCGAGATGCATGATTTTCCGATCCAGGTGCACATAGGGAAAACTGCCATCAATCGGCAAGGCTGGCGCCAATTTGACTACACCCACCAGCATCAGCGGTGCCACCTCGCCAGCAGCCCGCGCCACGGCGAGAATCAACCCGGTCATCATCGCCGGTGTTGCCAGCGGCACAACCACTTTCCAGATAGTTTCGGTGCGCGTAGCACCCAGTGCAAAACTGCCGTGACGAATGCTCACCGGGATACGCGACAACCCTTCTTCGGTAGACACAATAACCACCGGCAAGGTTAACAACGCCATGGTCAATGCCGCCCAAAAAAGTCCGGGCGTGCCAAATACCGGCGCCGGTAATGAAGATTCGTAAAAGAGCCGATCAATACTGCCACCGACGATATAGACAAAAAATCCCAGACCGAATATGCCGTACACAATGGATGGCACCCCGGCGAGGTTATACACCGAGATGCGCACCAGCCGGACAAACCAGCCCTGCCGGGCATACTCGTGCAAAAATATTGCGGCCAGCACACCAAAAGGTGTGACCAGTACCGACATCACCAACACCATGACGACAGTGCCGAATATGGCCGGAAAAATTCCGCCAGCGGTATTGGCATCGCGCGGTGCGGATGAAACAAACAGCACAAACTTTTCTGTGTAGTCAGTAATACGGTCGGCCAACGACATGCGATTCGGCCAGGTTACACGCAGGATATCTGCCAGCGGAATTTCCAACTCGTCGCCACTGGCGGTGCGCACCTGCAAGCCGTCTTTTGACAGTTCAGCGAGCCAATGCGCCCGTTGCTGGTAGAGCGAATCATATTCCTGTTGAAAAACTGCATGCTGCTCTTCACTCTCCTGCTGGCGATAAACGGCCGACGCATTCGCCCCGTTTTTATCAACCACATTTTGTTGCTGCGCCAAGGTTTGCATGGCTTCGCTGAGCGGCGCCAGTTGTTTTCTTTCCAGCTCATGCAGTTGTTTTTGCAATAACCGGTAGCGCTGCAAATAATTTGTGAGCTCTTCAGAAAATTTTTCATCGGCAGCGGCAAGTACCACCTCGCCCTGGTGCACAAGTGCGACCGGGTAACCGTAAAAATCCCCTCGACGATTTCGCTCTATAATCAGCGCATCCGCGGGTACAGTGGCTGCGTGCAACAGTTCTTCCGGCAACCAGCGATAGGTGTCGCTGGCGAGGTCACGGTTAGCGGTACCGAGAAGCACCTGGATTGGCTTGTTATTTTTTATGTTGTTGCCATCACCCGTACGGAGGTGATCTGCGATTTTTTCTCTGGCAAGCACACGCCCCAGCAGTGTTTCTGCGCTGCCACTTTCATCGGTCCAGGTTACTTGCAGTAATGCGGGCGTCCAGAAATGACCAAAGCCGCGCACGGCAATGACCGCAATCAAACCGAAAACCATCAGCATGCACAGGGTCACCGCACCGGCATTCAACCACACCCAGGGTGAACCGCTGCGATACCAGGATAACCATCGTTTGCCGATCTTCGTTTTCAAAAAATACCCTGCATTGCGTTAAAGATTTTTATACTGCTTGCGAATACGCTGACGAATCAACTCCGCAATCGTGTTTACCGCAAAGGTCAGCACCAATAAAACCAACGCCGCTATAAATAAAACCCGGAAATGACTGCTCCCGGAAGCCGCTTCCGGCAATTCAACCGCCAGTGTTGAGGTTAAACCACGAAAGCCTTCGAAGAGATTTAAATTGACCAGCGGACTGTTACTGGAAGCCATTAAAATAATCATGGTTTCACCGATGGCACGACCAAAGCCCAGCATAATGGCAGAAAGAATACCGGCACTGGCGGTTGGCAGCACCACGTAATACAAGGTTTGCCAGGCGGTTGCGCCCAACGCCATTGAACCCTGGGATAAATGCCGGGGCACACTGAACAAAGCTTCTTCGGATAAGGTAAATACGGTGGGAATAATCGCGAAACCCATCGCGACACCAATCACCAGGGCATTGCGTTGTTGATAATCCATGCCTTGCGCCGATAACCATATACGCATGTCGCCCGCAAAAAACAGCTGCTCGATCAGCGGCGCAATGGCGACACAAAACAGCGATAACACGACCAGCGGTAGCAAAAGTAATAATGCTTCACGACCACGGGACAAGCGCTCGTGCAAACCGGCTGGCAGTAGCGAAAAAACAAAGCCGAAGAGAATAAACCCCGTCGGCATCACCACCAGCAAAGTGAAAAACAGCACCAGATGCTGCTCAATAACCGGCGCGAACCAGATGCCCGCCAGAAAACCGATAATCACCGTTGGCAAGGCTTCCATCATTTCAATAGCCGGTTTTACGCGTTCACGATGACGTGGATGCATAAAGCAAGCGGTGTAAATGGCAGCCATCACACCGAGCGGAATAGCAAACAACATGGCGTAAAGTGCGGCTTTCAAGGTGCCTACCGTTAACGGCACCAGACTCATTTTTGCATCGTAGGTATCATCGGTGGAGGTTGCTTGCCAGACATAATCCGGCGAGGCACGACCTTCATGATGTGTTTTTTGCCAGAGCGAAGAGAGCGAAACGTCCGGGTGGGTATTGCGGATATGCAAGCGCACCAGATCGCCCTGATCTGTCGCCAACAAAGCGCGCTGGTTGTCTGCCGACATGGAAATCTGGCTGATGCTTCCACTCAGCGGAATTTTTTTTTGCAACAACGCCGCCACGGAAGACACATAGTAAATGCCGAAATAACCTTTGTTGTCCGCAACCAGAAAGCCTCGGCGAGCCGATTCAGCAGTAATCGCAGTAACGCTGCCCGGCATGGCTTCAAATTCACGCACCGGCTGCAGCGTCATCTCGCCTTCGGGCGTTGTTACCACAAACCACTGCAAAAGCTGCCCGAGCGCATCGCCGGTAATGAGCGATATATCCCCCGGCAAACCTTGCAAGGCATTGATGCTGGTGCTGGTCGCCCTCACCCGCGCCGCCTGTTGCGGTACCTGCCAATTGCGTAAATCCAGCAAATTCAAATAACCCTGATCGTCAGCCACCACCGCATAATCACCGTTTCGCGACAGGTGCAGCTTGTGCGGCAAAGCGCCGGATTCCAACGTCGGGAGGGATATTACCTGGCTGGCCTGGACGGTAAAACTTTCGTCGGGCTGTTTGGTGAGTTCAAACGCGGCCAACAATAATCGGTGGTCCTGCGTGGCGGCCACCGCAAACAGTTGATCGCCGGTCGCCCGCACCGCCAGCGAATGAATCGCTGCGCCCTGCAGGTCTAACAAATAACCTTTTTTGTCCGGGAATAACGTTTTTACCGGCGTGGTACCAGGTTGCGCGGTCAGCGCAGGAATCACCTGAAGCAATTGGATATAGCCATCTGCAAACCCTGCCGCCAACCAGGAACCCGCTGTTACTGACATAGTCGCACTGGTTAATAGCGCCTCGTCAGACAATAACGACAGCTGCTGAATTTTTTTTGCCGAAACAGGATCAAATACATCGACCTCACCCGCCGCATTGACGATCAATGCATGGCTTGATTGACGCGGCTGAAGCAGTGCCAACCTGGCAGGCTCGTCCGCCTGAGCTGCCGTATGGGCGGTAACGGTCACCGCCGGTGCCTGAAAAGCCGGAGCGGCCTGATAAAACATGTAGATAATAATCAGCGCCAGCGAACCGATCACCGCAAACCCGGCGAGGGAAACCCCGATGCGGGCCAGAATATCCCTCAATAAACGGGTACGGCGCAAACGCGCCCGCTGCGATGCATCGGGTAAAGCAGCTGCCGGCTCCGATTGGCTGTCCATCATGATGTTGCTTGTTTAACCCGCATAAAAGGATCTGAACCTTCAATTATCAACCCACACCGCGCTATAAAATCCATCAGAGAATTTAATGTTCCGCAGCAAAGCCAAGCGTATGACGCACTTGTTGCAGCTGTTCTGACGGCAACGGAATATAACCATCCTGCGCAATAATATCCTGACCTTCCTGTGAAAAGATCAGTTTTAAAAATTCGGTTTCCAACGCCGATAAAGGATGATCGGGATGACGATTCACGTAAAGATAGAGCGTTCGCACCAGCGGATAACTGCCGGACCGGGCGTTTTCGCGGTTGGGCAGCAGTGCCTTCCCGGCTACATCAATCGCCAGCGACTTCACCCCGGCACTTTTGAATCCAATACCGGCGTAGCCAATGCCATTGATGGAACCGGCAACACCATTCACTACCGAGGCAGACCCCGGCATTTCATTGATATCCGCTTTAAAGTCACCACCACAGAGTGCAGTATTTTTGAAAAATCCGTAAGTGCCGGAGACGGTATGTCGGCTGTAACGCTCAAAATCGCGTTTTGCCCAGGAACCTTCCAGACCAAGATCACCCCAGAAGCGAATATCAGCAGCTTGCCCACACCGGCGGGATACCGAAAAAATGGCGTCCAGCTGCGTCATGCTTAACTTTGTCAGCGGGTTGTTCCTGTGCACATAAACGGCAATCACATCCAAAGCGACAGGAATTGCCGTTGGGTAGTAGCCATAGCGGGATGCAAAAATCTCTTTTTCAGTGGCGCGCATTTCCCGACTCATCGGCCCCAGATTGGCCGTTCCTTCGAGCAACGCGGTGGGTGCAATGGATGAACCGGTGCCCTGCACCTGTATATTGACCGCCGGATAATAGCGCTGAAAGGCTTCGCTCCAGAGAATTAATAAATTATTCAGGGAGTCGGAACCCATGCTATTCAGGGTGCCTCCAATCCCGGACACGGGCTGATATTCAGACGAATCTGATGGCTGCGCCCCTGCAAATGAACCAGCCGCAAACCCGCATAAAATAAGAACCCGCAAAAACTGTTGGAGCATTCGATAAACCGCAGCCGGTGAAAGATTCCCGAAGTGTCGTTTTTTTACGGTTATGTTACAAACAGAATATGACAATTTCATGACTGGACACAGGGTCGCCGGGTGACAGACATGAAAAAAGCAGCCCAAAGGCTGCTTTTTTCATGTAGCTGCAGAGTATCAGATAACGGGATTAGTGCGTATAGATAGGCCCCAGCCCCATTCCCCACACAATAACCGTACCCGCCAATACCACCACGGCCAGCACCAGAGCGACGGTGATTACCGAACTCGAATAGATAAAACCCCGTTCTTTGGGGATATTCATCAATATGGGGATGCCCTCATAAACCAGATAAACCGAGTAGGCGCCGGCGATAAGAAACACACTGGCGACCAGCCATAAGTGCGGATAAACCAGTGCCAATCCGGCAACCATCAGCGGCGCGGCAGAATAAACCGCCATCGCCATGCTGCCATAATGCCGCTGCGCCCTGTCTCCGGAAACCCCGAAGCTGCGCGACATCCAGTGAATGTATTCGCCAAGCGCATAAATAACACCCAGCTGGGCAAAGTAAGCACCAATACACAACCAGAGCGCACTTTCAGAGGTTAACTTGACCACCCCGCCGCTGCCAACACTCCAGCCAACCTGGGTTACGCCGAACCAGGCCGCAATCACCGGGATCAGTGCCAACAGGGGGGTATGCACCAGATAGACTTGAAGGTAAGAATGGCGCTCGTCGCGAATGCGCTGCCATTCTTTGTCAGGATTGATAAACACACCCACGGTATGTTGCAGCATGGCCATAGTCTTGCTCCTGATAACTGATTTTTATGAGGGAACGCTTTAAGTATCAGTCAGTTATTCAGGTGCCACAAAGATCGTATTGTTATGACCAGAAGAGGCAAATAAGCAGAGGTTATGAAAACCCAAGGCAGGAAATTAAAAAAACACTGTTAATAATTTTACGGAATCAACAGAAAACCACCTGTTGATTCCGGTAACACAGCGCTACTTTATCACTCGCAGGCCGCCCTTCCGCGGTTTGGAGCCACTGCCAATGTCAGTTACCGTAGCGGGCGCAGGTGCCGGCGAAACCGGGCTGGGGGATGGCGACTTCGGTGCCGGCTCAGCCTCAAACATCATTCCCTGGCCATTTTCGCGGGCGTAAATGCCCAGCACCGCGCCGTAAGGAATAAACAGATCAAAGGGAACACCACCAAAGCGGGCATTAAATGCGATGGAGTCTGGCCCCATGTAAAAATCCCGCAAGGCAGAGGGGGAAATATTCAGGATGATGTGGCCATCTTTATTGACGTGCTGTTGTGGCACGTGGGTTTCCGGGTAATGCGCATCGACCAGAATATGCGGTGTTACTTCATTATCAACAATCCACTCATAAAGTGCGCGAACCAGATAAGGACGACTGGAAGTCATGGACATAAAAAATTACCCCGAGCCGGACCACCAAAGGCGCCCGGTTAATCAATTCATAAAAAAACATTATGAGCGCATTAAACGCTCTTCATCCGACAAACCGGCTTGAAACGTATCACGGGCAAATACCCGCTGCATATACTCCAGCAATGGCCGGTTGTGCGCGTTATTTTCCAGCTCTATGCCCATCAGCGGCAAACGCCACAAGATCGGCGCCAGACAACAATCCATCAACGAGAACTCGTCGCTGAGAAAAAACGGCTTTTCAGCAAATACCGGTGCAACAGCAACCAGGCTGCTTTTAAATTCACTGCGCGCTTTTTCTACCGCAGCAGGCGGCGATTTGCCCAGCAGTGTATCCACCCAGGGCGCCCATTCCTTGTCGAGACGGTAAATCCACAAACGGCTTTTCGCTCGCGCTACCGGATACACCGGCAATAGCGGCGGATGCGGAAAACGCTCATCAAGATACTCCATAATCACCCGCGGCTCAAAAAGAACCAGATCGTCACGGTCGAGCAAGATGGGCAGGGTGTTATAGGGGTTTAAATCCAGCAGGAAGGCAGGCAATTTTTCAGGTGATGTCGCCATAACATCGACCGCAATGCCTTTTTCAGCCAGAACAATCCGGACCCGATGGCTGGCGTGCGAATTGCTATCGGAATAAAGCGTCATTGCAGAGCGTTTGTTATTCATAAATCTTTAACCCCTGAAAGCCACAAACAAAAACGGGCGGTAAGAACCGCCCGTTTCCGAGTATTCAACGATTAATGAATACCCTTCCAGTACTCGCGATTAAGCAGGTACGTGAAGATGAACAATATACCAATGAAGAGCAGCACGAAGATACCAATGCGCTGACGATCCAGCGTGTAAGGCTCAGCCACATACTCCAGGAAGTTGACCAGATCGTATACCGCACGATCAAATTCCGCCGTATTCATGCTGCCTTTGATAGAACCCTGAACCAGTGCACCGCAATGCTCGTCAATTTCCGGGTTACCCAGGTTATCACGCAGAACACCGCCGCCCGGAGCCAGTTTTGGACCAGGACCGCACTGCAACAGACCTTGCAGACCGATCATGACGTGCGGCATACCTACGTTGGCAAACACCCGGTTGTTAACGCCCAGCGGACGGGTCGGATCTTCGTAGAAGTTACGCAGGTAAGTGTACAACCACTCCGGAGAACGCGAACGGGCAACCAGGCTCAAATCAGGCGGTGCAGCACCGAACCACATTTTTGCCTGCGCAGGACGCATACTGATCTGCATCAGATCACCGATACGCTGATCGGTAAAGATCAGGTTTTCAGTCATCAGCTCGTGCGGGATACCCAGGTCATCAGCAACGCGCTCGTAACGTGAGAAACGTGCGGAGTGACAGCCCATGCAGTAGTTAACAAAGTACTTGGCGCCGCGCTGCAAGGATTCCTGATTGGTTAAATCCGGAACCATTTCATCACACTCAATGGCACCACACTTGAAATGACCTTCTGCACCTACTGCTTTGATCGGCAGGATAACCATCACCAGGAAGAGCACCAACCCGCCCAGCGTCATATACAACGGCAAGCCTTTGGTTTGTACACGTTTTGGTTCTGGCAGCGTTTTTTCACGCGCAGTCCAGAAAGGCATGCCAATGAAGTAGGCAAAGTAAATCACAGTACAGATTTGCGCCAGAATTGTACGGCCATCGGTAGGTGATTTCACGCCGAGGTAACCCAGAATCACGAAGGAAGCAGCAAACACCAGCAGCGCAATACGGCTGAAGTTGCCTTTGTAACGCATGGATTTAACCGGGCTTTTGTCGAGCCATGGCAACACGAACAGAATCGCAATCGCAGCACCCATCGCAATCAAGCCCAGGAACTTGGAATCCAGTGGGCCCAGATCAAAGTTAACAGCACGCAAAATGGCGTAGAAAGGTGTGAAGTACCATACCGGCGCAATGTGCTCAGGCGTCTTCAGGTTATTTGCTTCTTCGAAGTTGGCGTATTCCAGGAAGAAACCGCCCATTTCCGGCATGAAGAAAATAACGAAACAGAATACGAACAGGAATACGCTGATACCCACCAGGTCATGCACGGTGTAGAACGGATGGAAAGGTACGCCATCACGCGGGATGCCGTTTTCATCTTTGTTCTTTTTGATTTCGATACCGTCAGGGTTGTTGGAACCCACTTCGTGCAGTGCCAGCAAGTGCAGCACAACCAGCGCCAGCAACACGATCGGCATGGCCACTACGTGCAGAGCAAAGAAACGGTTCAGGGTAATACCGGAGATCAGATAGTCACCGCGAATCCACTGTACCAGTTCATCACCGACAACCGGGATAGCACCGAACAGCGAAACAATCACCTGGGCGCCCCAATAGGACATTTGTCCCCATGGCAATACGTAGCCCATAAAGGCTTCTGCCATCAGCACCAGATAAATGGTCATACCGAAAATCCACACCAGCTCGCGAGGCGCTTTGTAAGAGCCGTACAGCAAGCCGCGGAACATGTGAAGGTAAACAACGACGAAGAAAGCAGAGGCACCGGTGGAGTGCATGTAACGCAGCAACCAGCCGTAGTCGACATCACGCATGATGTATTCAACTGAAGCGAACGCGCCTTCAGCTGTCGGAGTGTAGCTCATGGTCAGCCAGATACCGGTAACCAGCTGGTTAACCAATACCAACAGCGACAGAACACCGAAGAAATACCAGAAGTTGAAGTTCTTCGGTGCGTAATATTTACCCATGTGGGTATCCCATGCGCGCTGCACAGGAAGACGGGCATCAACCCAATTCCAGAGACCTGTTAACCAATTCATTTTACGCCCCCTGATCTTCGCCGATGACTACAACACTATCGCTTTCATAGATGTGTTTCGGCACTTCAAGGTTAATCGGAGCTGGTACGCCTTTGAATACGCGTCCGGCAAGATCGAATTTGGAACCGTGACATGGACAGAAGAAACCGCCCTGCCAATCAGAGCCACCGAGATCAACAGCACCCACATCCGGACGGTACATAGGCGCACAACCGAGGTGGGTACACAAACCAACCAGAATCAGAAACTCGTCCTTGATAGAACGGTACTGGTTTTTGGCATAATCGGGTTGCTGGGGAGTGGTTGATTCCGGATCACGAACAAGATCAACAGTTTTTGCAAGGCCATCAAGAGCCTCACGCGTGCGTCGAACGATATACACCGGCTTTCCGCGCCATTCGACAGTGATCATCTGCCCTGGCTCAATCTTACCGATATTGGCTTTTACCGGAGCTCCTGCCGCTCTGGCTTTGGCGCTTGGGTTCCAGGAACCCACAAAAGGAACAGCCACACCAACAGCACCTACTGCACCTACCAGAGTGGTAGCGGCAGTCAGCACCCGACGGCGTGTAATATTTACTACGTCATTACTCATGACGATTCTCCCCTAACAGCTTCCGACGGCTAGTAAATCATTGAATTTCAACGATTTTGATTGTTTTGCACTAACTGGAAAAACGGCCAATCTTAAAGAAATTACGCGCCGCTTACAAGAATATCCACATAATAGATAATGGATTATAAACTTCGGGTAAAAAAAAACGCCCAAGCTCTCGAAGAACATGGGCGTTTCCATGCAAATTCCTCCCTGCACAACAGCAGAAAGGAAAATGACATTAACGCTTGGAGAACTGCGGCTTCTTACGTGCTTTACGCAGACCCACTTTCTTACGCTCAACTTCACGAGAGTCGCGAGTAACAAAGCCGGCTTTACGCAGAGACGGACGCAGAGACTCGTCGTAATCCATCAGTGCACGGGTCAGACCGTGACGAATAGCGCCTGCCTGACCGAAGCTGCCGCCACCACTTACGGTGACTTTAACGTCGAACTTGTCAACCAGACCAACGTTTTCCAACGCCTGGCGAACAACCATGCGCGCTACCGGACGACCGAAATACTCATCCAGAGGACGATCATTTACGGTGATAACGCCAGTACCTGCAGTGATGAACACACGAGCAGTTGAGGTCTTGCGGCGACCTGTGCCGTAGAATTGTGTTGCAGACATGTTCAGCCCCTTAAATATCTAATACTTGAGGTTGCTGAGCAGCATGCGGATGCTCATTACCTGCGTACACTTTCAATTTCTTGAACATCGCACGACCCAGAGGACCTTTCGGCAACATGCCTTTTACGGCGATCTGGATGGTACGCTCAGGTGCTTTCTGAATCAGCTTTTCAAAGCTGATAGATTTAATACCGCCCACAAAACCGGTGTGGTGATAGTAAATTTTGTCAGTGGTTTTTTTACCAGTGACACGCACCTTTTCCGCATTGATTACAACGATATAATCGCCGGTATCAACGTGCGGGGTGTATTCAGGCTTGTGTTTGCCACGCAAGCGCGAAGCAATTTCTGCTGAGATACGGCCGAGGGTTTTACCCGACGCATCTACAACGAACCAGTCGTGAACGACGGATTCCGGTTTGGCAACGTAAGTCTTCATGTTATTCCTGCCTGTTAATGTGGTGTGACCCACCCAAAAAGAGCGCGAATACTACACAACCACCAAAAAACTTTCAAGCCACCTACCCAAAAAGATATAGGTTCAGGGCCGGTGCGGCCTGGCCAGATACTCGTGGCTTTGCATCTCCAGCAAGCGGCTGACGGTACGCTGGAACTCAAAAGAGAGCCGCCCTTCGCTGTAAATATTTGCCAAAGGCACGTCAGCAGACAGAATCAGCTTGACCTGGCGGTCATAAAACTCGTCAACCATATTAATAAAGCGACGCGCCATATCTTCATTCTTGTGGCCCATTGCCGGTACATGACTGACCAGCACGCTGTGATATTCGCAGGACACCACAATGTAGTCGTTCTGCGATCGCGGGCCATCGCAAATCGCCGGAAAATCAAACCAGACAACGCCATCAGCTTCCATCTTCGCCCGTATGGGCCTGCCCTCAATCTCCAGCACACAGTCATGGCGGATATTGGCGGCATTGGGCACCAGATTATGGAAGCACTGCGACAAACTGGCCTCTGCCTGAGCGTCGGCAGGCGAATAATAAAGCGCCGCCTGAGTCAGCGCGCGCAACCGGTAATCGACACCGCCATCCACATTGACAATAACCGTCTGCTGTTTGAGCAACTCAATGGCCGGTAAGAATCGTGCACGCTGCAAGCCATCCTTGTAAAGACCATCCGGCACAATATTGGAGGTAGTGACCAATACCACTCCGCGGCGAAACAAGGCGTCCAGCAGCGTTGCCAAAATCATCGCATCCGTGATATCAGAGACAAAAAATTCGTCAAAACAGATAACCCGCGCCTCTTTGGCGATGGTGTCGGCCACCAGCTCCAAAGGATTTTTCTGACCCGCCAACTGTTTTAATTCAGCATGAATACGCCGCATAAAGCGATGAAAGTGCGCCCGCATTTTTTCCGGAAACGGCAAACTTTCGTAGAAGCAGTCCATCAACCAGGTTTTGCCGCGCCCTACTCCACCCCAAAAATACAAACCTTTAATATTCGGCACGGCCATCTGGCGCCGCAAAAGACGCCCAAGCAACGAAGGCTCACGAGCAGCTGAAGCAGCCACCAGCTCTTCGTAGAGCCGTTGCAAATGGGCAACTGCCTCGGCCTGCGCCGGATCATGGCGAAAATCAGGGCTCTGCAAGGCCTGTTGATATCTCTCAAACGGAGACAGGGATGTCACTTCACCGGAATTCACTAAAACCACCCGTTGGAAAACTGTTTGTTAGGCCAGCGTTTCGGCCAGCACGTCACTGACATCGCGCTTCAAAGCGGTCAGAAAACCATGAAAAAAATGCCCGGCCTTTTCGTATGCCACCAGCCGAAGCGGGGATTGCAAACCTGCCGCCCAGTCATGCACCTGCTGCGCAGGGATCAGCTCATCCTGCCCCCCTTGAACCACAGTCACCGGCACGGCGAAGCGATGATTTATTTCATAGACATAGCGATCCACTGGCGGCGCCACCAGCAACAGGTGAATAAGATCGTCACAGGTATGGCTCACCGCAGCTGCAATAGACGACCCAAACGAAAATCCGGCCAGCAAAAGAGCCGCAGGCTGCAATTGAGCGCGGCACCAGGCAATCACTGCGCGCAAATCTTCCTTCTCTCCAACACCACGATCAAATTCGCCACTGCTGTTACCAACACCGCGAAAATTGAATGTGACTACCTGGACACCCAGATCACGGTAGGTTCGCAGCAAAGTGGTTACCACTTTATTGTTCATATCACCGCCCCGGGTCGGGTTGGGATGACAAACAATTGCACTCCACGCCTTGTTGGCGAAAATACCCGCCGGGTCAGGGCGCAGCCACTTGACCTCAATCTGACCCGCCGGGCCAGCTATTAAAAAGGTGTGTTCTTTCTCTGTCAGAGGCAACATAACCGGCACCCACTCCCGCGAGTCATTCAGGATAACCAATCACACCGATTACTATCCGAAAAAAGCCCGTATAATAGGCGCTCATCTGAAAGGTGAAAACCTTTCTCTCTATAAATACCGAAGCTTGCCCGTCAATATCAGCAGGCTATGCGAACAAAATTGTCGACTTGCAGACGACGTAACGCATCATAAACCAGCTATAGTATGATGGCGGGGTTCGCTCGAATTTTTCCGTTTAGTTAAGGCTTAACGAGCACTTAAGGAGAGTTTTGTGGTTTCATTCAGTACACTTATTGTTGCTTGCCTGATCAGCCTGATTGTCGGGGGTGGTCTCGGTGCATTTTTGCTGTATCTTTTCAGAGCGCAGGTATACAGCCAGGAGCTTGAGCAGCGCCTGCACGACGCCGAAGGCACATTGCAAAGTTATCAGCGCGATGTGGCAGAACATTTTGCACAAACTTCACAACTGGTTAACAACCTCACGCAAAGCTATCGCGATGTACACGAACATCTGGCAAATAGCGCACTGAAACTGGCCACGCCGGCCATCAGCAAACAAATTCTGGATTCAGCCAACGGCAACTTGCTGGGTGGCGAAAAATCCTATATCAATGAACAACAGTTTGAAGCACCGAGAGACTGGGCACCCAAGACTGCCGGCTCCAGCGGCACGCTGAGCGAAGAATACGGCCTGCATGATTACCATCATGACGACAAGGACATCGATCAGATCAAAGCGCCTGCCGCCGATGGTGTAGCTGAATACGATCCGGATGATACCAAGTATAAATCCTGATGCATTTGTAACGAAAAATGTCGGGCACTTACGATCATCACCGCCGTCTTGTTGACTGCTAATACCTGGCAACAGGTCGGAGAAAATTCATGTCGCTGCAACGTTTGCTGCAGTTTATCGGTTGGCCGGTGGTTGCGGGGTTATTGATCGCAACACTGGCCTTATTGCTTTTTCCGCAGCTACGTCCCGACACAACTGACAACACCTCACCACGCACAATTCCTGGCGCTCCCGTCTCCTACTCCGAGGCGGTAAGCAAGGCGGCGCCGTCGGTGGTTAATATTTATACCTCCAAAATCGTGCAGCGCCGCAACCAGTCGCTGGCCGACAACCCGCTGTATCGTCATTTATTTAACAACGCCAATACGCCGCAACAAGTGCGCATGCAATCCACACTGGGGTCAGGCGTTATTGTTGACGACCAGGGGCACATTCTTACCAACAACCATATTATTGAAGGTGCCGACGAGATTCAGGTATTGCTGAATGACGGCAGGGAAACCGATGCGCAAGTCGTAGGCATTGACGACGAAACCGATCTCGCGGTTCTTAAAATATCACTGGAGGCCGTTTCGGCCATTGCATTTGGCGACCCGTCACGGGCGCGCGTAGGCGATGTAGTGCTGGCCATCGGCAACCCGTATGGCGTAGGCCAAAGTGTGAGCCAGGGTATTGTCAGCGCCACCGGCCGCTACAATCTTGGCACCAGTTTTTATGAAAACTTTATTCAAACCGACGCCGCGATTAACCCGGGCAACTCGGGCGGCGCACTGATTGACGCTTACGGCAATCTGATTGGCATCAACACCGCCGTGCTGGATGAAACCGGTGCATCCATCGGGATTGGCTTTGCCGTGCCTATCGACATGGCCATGAAATCGCTTAACTCCATTATCCAATACGGCAAAGTGGTGCGCGGCAGCCTCGGCTTTACTGGCAGCATTGTGTATTTCAAAAGTGAATTTGTTGCCCGCAACAACCTGAATACCGGTACGGCGTTGCGGGTTGAACATATTGAACCGCGCGGCCCGGCCCACCTTGCCGGCATTCGCCCGGGCGATTTGATAACTCACCTTAACCAACAACCGGTGGGCGATGGCCGCCAGGCACTGAACCTGATTGCCGATACACCACCAGGCGATACGTTGAAAGTACAACTGATTCGCTACAACACAATGCTGGAAGTCGATGTGATTGTTGGCACGCGGGAATCCGGCAAAACCAGAACCTGATTCACGCCGGGCCCTCACCATAAAAAAAGCCGCACTGAATGCGGCTTTTTTATATTTTGCGGATCAATTTTCCTAATCGATAATGCGATATTCCGCAGAGCGCGCGTGAGCCTCAAGGCTTTCGCTGCGTGCCAGCACAGATGCAACCTTACCCAGCGTAGATGCGCCTTGCGCCGAACACTGAATAATAGAACTGCGCTTCTGAAAATCATAAACACCCAGCGGCGAAGAAAATCGTGCGGTGCCGGATGTCGGCAACACGTGATTGGGGCCTGCACAATAATCACCCAGCGCTTCGGGCGTGTAACGCCCCATAAAGATAGCACCGGCGTGACGAACAGCTGGCAACAAGGCTTGCGGGTCTTCGACCGACAACTCCAGATGCTCGGGCGCAATACGGTTACTGACCTCAAGCGCTTGCTCAATATTGGCAACCTTGATCAGCGCACCGCGGTTTTTCAACGAGGTCGCAGCGATGGCAGTTCTTTCCAAACCAGGCAGCAGTCGCTCGATAGCAGCCTCTACCTTATTTAGAAATTCTTCATCAGGGCTGACCAGAATGGCCTGCGCCTGCTCGTCATGCTCCGCCTGACTGAACAAATCCATCGCGATCCAGTCCGGATCAGTCTTGCCATCACACACCACCAGAATTTCTGACGGCCCGGCAATCATGTCAATTGCAACCTGACCAAACACCGCGCGCTTGGCAGTGGCCACATAAATATTACCCGGCCCGACAATCTTGTCGACGCGAGTAATAGTGTTAGTGCCGTAAGCCAGCGCGGCAACCGCCTGGGCGCCACCAATGGTAATGACGCGATCTACACCGGCAATGGCTGCAGCGGCCAATACCATCGGGCTAAGCTCGCCATCCGGCGCCGGCACTACCATGGTTAACTGCTCAACCCCGGCCACTTTGGCAGGAATGGCATTCATCAACACCGAAGAAGGATAAGAAGCTTTGCCACCCGGAACATACAAACCTACCCGTTCCATGGCGGTAATTTGCTGCCCCAACACGGTGCCATCCGCCTCGGTGTACTGCCAGGATTCCTGTCGCTGATGCTGGTGATATTGACGAATTCGCTCGGCAGCCACCTGCAAAGCATCGCGCTGTTCGCCAGAAATACTGTGCAAAGCCGCGTGCAATTGCTCGGGTTTGATAACCAGCTCATCCACCGAAGCAACCTGGCGGCGGTCAAAACGGTTGGTGTACTCCACCAATGCATCGTCGCCCCGCGCTTTTACTTCGCGAAGAATATCACTCACGACGCCCGCAACATTGGCATCACTGACCGATTCCCAAGCCAGCAAAGCATCGAGTCGCTCATCGAAGTCGCTTTGCGTTGCATCCAAACGGGTAATTACCGACATAATTTCCTCTGACAAACCAGGGTTGACTCATCCAATCATGAAGCCGACCCCGGAAAAAAGCTCATTTAAACTTCTTATGCGGATGATTGATTCAGTTCACTGCCGATTCAATGGCATCAATGATGCGCTGAATAGGTACGTGCTTCATTTTCATGGAGGCTTTGTTCACGATAAGCCGGGAACTGATATCGGCGATAAACTCGCGCGGCTCAAGACCGTTGGCACGCAAGGTATTGCCGGTATCGACGATATCAACAATTTCATCGGCCAGCGCCATGATTGGAGCCAACTCCATTGCGCCATAGAGTTTGATAATGTCGGCCTGCTGCCCGCGAGATGCGTAATATTGGCGAGCAATATTCACATATTTGGTGGCTACGCGCAGACGCCCCTGTACCGGCGGTTGATTGCAGATAGCAGCGGTCATTAACTTGCAGCGGGCAATTTTCAAATCCAGCGGTTCATACAAACCTTCGGCGCCGTTCTCCATGAGCATGTCCTTGCCGGACACCCCCATATCAGCCGCACCAAATTGTACGTAAGTAGTCACATCGGCACCGCGCAATAACAGCAAACGCACATCCGGCTGATTGGTTTCAAAAATCAGCTTGCGGCTTTTGTTCATGTCTTCCAGCGGTTCAATACCCGCTACCGCCAGTAAAGGCAGGGTTTCTTCAAGAATGCGCCCTTTGGTGAGCGCGATCGTCAACTCTTGACTCATGGTCTGATCCATTGCATCGAAATTATTGCCGAACCCGACGAATATCCGCGCCCAGCGTATGGAATTTTGCCTCAATACTCTCGTAACCGCGATCGATATGATAAATGCGGTCAATCAGCGTAGAGCCATCGGCCACCAGCGCGGCAATAACCAGACTGGCCGACGCACGCAAATCGGAGGCCATTACCGGTGCGGCTTTCAAACGCTCCACACCTTTTACAATAGCGGTATTACCTTCCAGCAAAATGTGCGCATCCATCCGGTTCAGCTCACTGACTTGCACCAGACGGTTTTCAAAAATGGTTTCGGTTACCGTACCAGTGCCCTCAGCAACGGCGTTCATCGCCATAAATTGGGACTGCATGTCGGTAGGGAAAGCCGGGTAAGGCGCGGTACGGATGTTGACCGCTTTCGGACGACGCCCCTGCATATCCAGCTCAATCCAGTTGTCACCCACTTCAAGATGAGCACCAGCCTCTTCAAGCTTGATTAGCACGGCTTCAAGAATATCAGCGCGGGTGGCAGTTAAACGCACTTTGCCACGGGTAGCTGCTGCGGCCACCAGGTAAGTACCGGTTTCAATACGGTCAGGCATCACTTCATATTCGCAACCGCGTAACGAGGTTACGCCGTCAACGGTCAAGGTTGCGGTGCCAATACCTTCGATTTTCGCACCCATCGCAACCAGCATATGCGCCAAATCGACAATTTCCGGTTCACGGGCAGCGTTTTCCAGAATGGTTCGCCCTTCTGCCAGCACCGCCGCCATCAGCAAATTCTCGGTGCCACCCACAGTGACGATATCCATCAAAATATGTGCGCCTTTCAGGCGACCATTGGTTTTGGCGCGGATGTAACCGCCATCAATTTCGATGTGCGCACCCATGGCTTCAAGGCCACGCAGGTGAATATCAACCGGGCGGCTGCCGATAGCACAACCACCGGGAAAGGAAACATTGGCTTCGCCAAAACGAGCCAGCAATGGTCCCAGCACCAGAATCGAAGCGCGCATGGTTTTCACCAGATCATAAGGCGCCGTGGTAGAGGTTACATGAGAGGCATCAACGCTTACCTTGCCCTCATCACCCACTTCAATGGCCAGCCCCAGCGTTTTGAGCAAGGCGACCATGGTCGAGATATCATTCAAACGGGGAACATTGCCCAGACTAACAATACCATCGGCCAATAAGGTGGCGGCGAGAATTGGCAAAGCGGCATTTTTTGAGCCGGAGATGCGCAGCTCTCCCTGCAAAGGGCCGCCACCGGTAATAATAAATTTGTCCATCAAGTGTCCGATAACAAGAGATTGCGGCAGTGCGGCTTAAGGCCGAAAACCACCAATACGGGTAATGGGAGAAGCTCGGGGTTACTGCTGCTGTTGCCGCCACTCTTCCGGAGTAAAGGTCTTCATGTAGTCAACCGCATGAATGCTGCCATCAGCAAACTGCTCAGCCAGAGCGCCGTAAACCAGCTGTTGTTTTTTCACAATAGACAGACCGGCAAACGCGGAGCTGATAACAACAAGATTAATATGATTGCCCTGAACGCCAACTTCTACCTGGCTATCGGGAATGGCGCGCTGGATCAGCGCCTGAATCTGTTCGGACTGCATAAATGGCTCTCGGAAAAAGCAGAAAATGACGAAATAAACTGGCCGGGAATCTTACCGGAATGCGCCTTGCGGCGCACCCCTGAATTCCGGAAAGACGGGCATCAAGCAAAGAAAAGCTGGCGATCAGACCTCGGACAACCAGTTGTTGATGACTTTATCAATATCGCCGCCTTCCTTACGCAAGGCCGCTGTAAATTGGCTGCTGAACGACTGGCCGAGATTTACCCCATTCAATACCACGTTGATCAGACGCCAATCTTCACCCACTTGACGCAAGGTGTAGGACAACTGATGTACCGCACCCTCATGGGCAACTTCCTGCCGAACCACAGCCCGCTTGGCATTTTGTGCATTCTGATCAACACCCACTACTTTAATGGCACTGTTTGCGTAACCGGCAATACCCTTGGCATAAGAGCGAACCAGGCCATTTTTGAAGACTTCCGCAAAGCGGGTTTTCTGCTCAGCGGTTGCTTTGCCCCAGGCATCACGCCCCATAACGACGGCGGCGATGTAACGAAAATCGACCACCTTATCCAGCACCTTATCTACACCGGTGTAATAAGCTTCAGAGTCTGCCGGATGGGCTTTTACCACGGTGAACAATTCGGTGGTTACTTCCTCTACCAGCACACGAGGATCTTTGGGCGCTGCGGACGCACCGCTTACTGAAAAAACCAGCGCCAAACCGCCAACTACACCCAACAAACGCTTCATTGCCATATTCATTCGTGTACCTCTTCCATCGCTATCAATAAATCGCACCCAAAGCCGAAGGCTTTCAATGCCGTGAAATTACGCACTGCACAGCGTGTACTAGGACACACCGCACCCGATAAAGTGCCCGGCCCTGAAATGACCGCGCCGACCGGCAGAGCCAAAGGCCAGAGAATCCGGGCTTGAAACAACCACGTTCGGAACAAGGCACCTGAGCCAAAACAGAGCCATAGGGCGCCAAATTGTAACATTCCGGTAACGCGCCAAACGTTAAATTCAATGCAACTTTCAGGATTAGTTTGCAGCAGATGTTGCCAGGCAAATCAGTGAGCCCCTTGGGCGATCTTCCCGGATAGGGCTATAATGCTGGATTTGCCGGACATTTTACGGATCTTCCGCATGCCCTCATTTGACTTCATCAGCTCGGCACACCGCACCCTCAACATCGAAAGCGCCGCTGTGGCCACACTGGCCACGCGTTTTGACAGTCACTTTGTCAAAGCCTGCACCATGCTGATGAACTGTAAGGGCCGCGCCATTGTGATGGGCGTGGGCAAATCGGGCCATATTGGTAAAAAGATAGCAGCTACCCTGGCCAGCACCGGTTCACCGGCGTTTTTTGTACACCCCGGCGAAGCCAGCCACGGCGACTTGGGAATGATCACATCAACCGACGTGGTCATCGCCATCTCCTACTCCGGTAACTCCAACGAACTGGTTACTCTGCTACCTTTATTAAAGCGCCTTAATATTCCGGTTATCGCCCTCACCGCCAAACCTCGCTCACCGCTAGGTGAATTTGCCGAGGCCTGCCTGGATATCAGCGTTGAACGTGAAGCTTGCCCCCTGGCGCTGGCACCTACCGCCAGCACTACCGTAACGCTGGTGATGGGCGATGCACTGGCTATTGCCTTGCTGGAAGCGCGGGGTTTTACCGCGGAAGATTTTGCCTTTTCCCACCCGGGCGGCACCCTGGGTCGAAAACTGCTGTTACGGGTTGCCGACATCATGCATGACGAAACCGCCATCCCCCGGGTTTCACCCACCACACCGCTCCTGCAAACCCTCATGGTGATGAGTGAAAAAGGTTTTGGCATGACAACGGTTGCCGATGACAGCACAGACTTGCTGGGGGTTTATACCGACGGCGACCTGCGCCGCAGCATTGATCGCGGTATCGATATCCACACCGCGGTAGTGGGCGATGTCATGAACCGGCAACCGATCACCGTGGCCGCCAACGCGCTGGCGGCTGAAGCGCTGGCGGTGATGGAGCAGAAGAAAATTAACGTGCTGCTGGTAGTAAACGAACAAAAGCGGCTGATCGGAGTGGTCAAAATAAACGACATACTGCGCGCCGGCATTATTTAACTTCAAACGGCAATATTAAAGAATGAGTGATTTACTTCAGCAACGCGCCAAAGCGATTCGCCTGCTAATGCTTGATGTCGATGGCGTACTGACAGATGGCAAACTCTACTTCGGCAACAACGGCGAAGAAATGAAAACTTTTTGCACACTGGATGGCCATGGCATCAAGATGCTGCAAAAATCCGGCGTGCGGGTTGGTATCATCACTGGCCGGAAAAGTGAACTGGTCAGGCGCAGAGCCAGTGACCTGGGCATTACAATTCTGCTGCAAGGCCGGGAAGACAAATGGGATGCATTGCAGGAACTGTTTGCCGACAAAACCTTGTTTGAAACCCCGGTAGCCCCCGAAAATATTGCTTTTATGGGTGATGACTGGCCGGACCTGACCGTTATGTCACGGGTAGGGTTGGCGCTAACCGTGGCCAATGCACACCACAGCGTGGCCGAGCGCGCCCACTGGCAAAGTCATTTGCGGGGCGGCGAAGGCGCGGTACGTGACGCTTGCGATATGATTATGAAAGCGCAAAACACTTTTGAACGGGCGCTGTCCTATTATCTTCCCGACTCACCCGGCACGGAATAACCTGCAACAGGACTTACTGATTCATGCTACGCATTCCCCTGCCATGGCTTACGCTGATAGTGGCCACCCTGCTGTTTTTCGTGCTGCGTGAGAAATCACCTACGGAATTACTTTCTCCAGCCGTCAATGAAGAAGTTGTCCGTTTTCCGCACGCCTATATGATTGATATAGATACCGAAGATTTTGACCAGAATGGCAAACTGATCTCGCGGATGAGCACACCCGCGGCACAACATTTTCAGATCAATCCCGAGGCACCGGGCCCCGACGATCACACCATCTTCACCCAGCCAAAAATGTTTTTCTTTTCAGAAAGAGATGCCACACCCTGGCGGCTCAGCGCCATGGAAGGTCACAGCGATGCCAACGGCAGTGTGATCACGCTCACCAACAATGTCCGCATTGAGCAACAGGACGCCGACAGCAGCAGTTTTCTGGTTACCACCAGCCTGCTGACAATTCGCACCCTGGACCAATTCGCCGAAACCGACAAAGCTGTTAAGATGCGCGCGCCTCAGGGCGTCGTTGAAACCATTGGCATGCAAGCCTGGCTGAATGAAGATCGAATCGAACTCCTATCCAAAGTCCGAGGGACTTATGCACCGTAAATCCGGCCCCTTTATTTTTGCTGTGGTCTGCGCCCTGATTGGCGCCCATGCTCATGCGCTGCCATCCGATATTGAGCAGGAAATCCGCATTGAGGCCGAGCGCGCCACTCTGGATCAAAAACAGGGCATTACAACCTATACCGGTGACGTGCAATTTTCCCAGGGCAGCATGTCGATCAATGCCGACACCGTCATTTTTCATTTCAATACTGAAACCCAGAAAATTGACAAAATTCACGCCACAGGCTCACCGGTGCTCTACCAGCTGCAACCCACGGAAGACAAAGGTCTGATGCGGATTGAAGCCACCGAGGTGACCGCTACCTTTGATGGCAACCCGCAGCGGCGAATTTCCACCATCAATGCACGCGGTGTACCGGCGCTCTACCAACAGCAGCCCACACCGGACAAAGGCATCATCAGCGCCCGGGCGCAGAGCATTACCTACACCCCGTCCAGCCAGAGCCTGGCACTGGAAGAACATGCATCACTGGAGCAGGATGGTGCATCAATGAGCGGCACCCGCATTGTTTATGACCTCAACAAAGAGGTTATGCAGGCTGCAGGCGGCGAGAGCGAAGACCGCAAGCGCATTGAAATCATCATTCCACCGCAAACCATTCAGGAAAACTGATCAGGACTTATGGCTACTCTTTACGCTCGTAACCTTGCCAAAAGCTACAAAAAGCGCAAGGTCGTTATTGATGTCTCCCTGTCTGTCAGCAGCGGCACGATTGTAGGCCTGCTCGGCCCCAACGGCGCAGGAAAAACCACCTGCTTTTATATGATTGCCGGGTTGATTACCGCCGACAACGGCCGCGTACTGCTCGACGACAAGGATTTAACCCACCTGCCCATCCATGGTCGTGCACGCGCCGGTATCGGTTATTTACCCCAGGAAGCTTCGGTATTTCGAAAGCTGTCGGTAGCCGACAACATCATGGCAATTCTGGAAACCCGTAGCGATCTCGACAGAAAGCAGCGTCTGGCCAAACTGGACTCATTGCTGCAGGAATTTCACATCACTCACATTCGGGACAGTCTCGGCATGGCACTGTCAGGTGGCGAACGCCGCCGGGTGGAAATTGCCCGCGCCCTGGCCACAGAGCCCCGCTTTATTTTGCTGGATGAACCTTTTGCCGGGGTTGACCCCATCTCGGTCAATGACATCAAGCAAATCGTAAGACACCTGAAAGATCGCGGTATCGGGGTATTGATTACCGATCACAATGTGCGCGAAACCCTCGATATCTGCGAAACGGCCTATATCGTCAGTGAAGGTCACATTATCGCCGAAGGCACTGCCGAGACAGTTTTGGCCAATAACAAAGTGCGTGAGGTGTATCTGGGCGAGAATTTCCGCCTTTGATTGAAGATTTATTTGACGCCAGGGCCTTGACTTTTGCAAATAACACACAACAAGGCACAAACATTGCTTAGCCTTGTTGCTTGCGAGATCAAGGCTGTCTAAACTCTACTTCATCGACCACTGTTCTCGTCTAAGCAGGATCAGCTTTTTAAACGATGAAGCAATCTCTCCAGTTAAAGCTCGGTCAACAACTGACCATGACTCCGCAGCTGCAACAGGCCATTCGCCTGCTGCAGCTCTCCACACTGGATCTGCAACAGGAGATACAGGAAGCCCTCGACTCCAACCCGATGCTGGAGATGGAAGACAGCTTCGACAACCCTCCTGAATCCGCCGAAAAAGACGACCTTGATTACACACGCCAGGCTGAAATAGCCGCTGACCTGCCGGGTGACCGCCCGCTGAGTGATGCCCACTCTTCTTCGTCTGACAGCAGCGAAAACTTCTCTGATCACGACAGTGACTTCCGGGAAACTGACAGCTTCAATGAAAGCGATGGCTTTTCCGAAAGTGATGTCGTGGGCGAATGGAATGAATCCATCCCTACCGACTTGCCGGTAGATACCAGCTGGGATGACGTTTACCAGACATCCAGCTCCGGTAGCAGCAACTTTGAAAATGATGACAACGACTTCGAAAGCCGTCGGGCTGCGGTCGATTCCATCTACGACCACCTGATGTGGCAACTGAACCTCACGCCATTTTCCGATCGCGATTATCTGATTGCGCTGGCCATTATCGACGCCGTTGAACCTGGCGGCATGCTGTCGGTTTCTCTGGACGATATTTTTGAAGGCCTGGCTGCCGAACTGGAAGAGCTGGAACTGGACGAAGTGGTCGCCGTTCAACATCGCCTGCAACAATTTGACCCTTGCGGCGTTTGCAGCCAGAACCTTGCCGAATGCCTGCTGGTGCAACTGCAACAATTCCCGACGGATACGCCCTTCCTCGAAGCCGCCAAAACCATCTGCAAAAATTATTTGCCGCTGCTTGGCAGCCGCGACTATCGCCAGCTGATGCGCAAAACCCGGCTCAAGGAAAATGAACTGGGCCAGGCAGTTTTGCTCATCCAGGGGTTGAACCCCCGCCCTGGTGACATTATTGCCAGTGGCGATACCGAATATGTAGTACCGGACGTGTTTGTTGAAAAACGCGATGGCCGCTGGATCGTCGAGCTGAACCCGGATATCGCACCTCGCCTGCGAATCAACGCCAACTATGCCTCTATGGTCAAGCGCGCCGATTCCAGTAGCGACAACACTTTTTTGAAAGACAACCTTCAGGAGGCGCGCTGGTTTTTAAAAAGCCTGCAGAGCCGCAACGAAACCCTGCTGAAAGTTGCCAGCTGTATTGTTGAAAAACAACGCGGCTTTCTTGAATACGGCGCCGAGGCCATGAAGCCGCTGGTGCTGCACGACATCGCAGAAATTGTGCAGATGCATGAGTCCACTATTTCACGCGTAACCACACAAAAATTCATGCACACGCCGCAAGGCATTTTTGAGCTGAAGTATTTTTTCTCCAGCCATGTGAGCACTGAAGGTGGTGGCGAGTGTTCTTCAACCGCGATTCGTGCACTGATTAAAAAACTGATCAGCGCCGAAAATGCGAAAAAACCATTGAGCGACAGTAAAATCACCGACCTGCTGGCCGAGCAGGGAATTCAGGTAGCCCGTCGCACTATTGCAAAATACCGGGAGTCGTTAAACATCCCGCCGTCCAACGAGCGGAAATCGTTGATGTAATCGCACCGATCAGGAAACGTTATTTATTCTCAAATTTGAAGTTCAATGCGAACCAATAAAAGAGTAAATAATCAGATAAAAAGACGGATTGAAAAATCCATTGATATCGCCAACAAAGAGGAAGTATCCATGCAGATTACGATTAATGGCCATCACCTGGAAGTCACTGAAGCCCTTAAGCAGTACGTAGAAACCAAACTGGAAAAGCTGGATAACCACCACGACAAAATTACTTCTGTGCATGTCATCCTTGGGGTTGATCACCTCGATCAAAAAGCGGAAGCCACGGTGCACGTCAGCGGTAAGGATTTATTTGCTGATGCCGTAGAAGCGGATATGTATGCGGCCATTGATAAACTGGCGGACAAACTGGATCGCCAACTGATTAAACACAAAGAAAAATTACGTAGCCATCGTTAACCATGACAATCCCGGAACTGATTACGCCCGATCGCACCCTGTGTGCTATTGAAGGTGTTAGCAAGAAACGCACCCTGGAAATTCTCGCCAATACCATTGCACGCGCCGTACCCTCTATTAATGCCGATGAAGTTTTTCGTCGGCTGATAGCCAGGGAACGCCTGGGATCTACCGGCATCGGTTTCGGGATAGCCTTACCGCATTGCCGCATGGAATGCGGCAGTAAAGCGATAGGCGCCCTGATTACTCTGAAACAACCTATTGAGTTTGATGCAATTGACGGCCAGAAAGTGGATATTTTATTCGCTATGCTGGTACCGGAAAATGCTAATGCAGAACACCTTGATACCCTATCCTCTCTGGCTCGTTCGCTTAATGACGCGGGTTTTCGTGATTCCTTGCGCCAGGCGGACAGTGATCAGGCTCTCTTTCAGGCGGCTGTTTCATAATTTAACCGGCACCGGAATTTGCCGCTTGCCCTGAACGTTTTTTTTATTCATCCTGAGCCACGCCCTGGATAACCGGAGCCGTTTCAGGATTTCAGCGGATCTTTCCTTAATACGCCGAGCAGGATTTTACTATGCATCTCGTCATCGTCAGCGGACTGTCAGGTTCAGGAAAAAGTACTGCCTTGCACGTGCTGGAAGATGTTGGCTTTAATTGCATAGACAATTTACCGATCAGCCTGCTGCCACCCTTGATTGCCCAGATTCAGGCCCATCAAAATAATGAGCAGCGCTTTGCTATTGGTATTGATGTACGCAACGCCTGGCAAGATTTGACGGAATTCCCCGACGTTATCGACTCGCTGAAAACCGCCGGCATGACGTTTCAGGTGCTCTTTCTCGATGCGCAACCCCATGTGCTGGTGCAAAGATTCAGTGAAACCCGGCGCAAACATCCGCTGAGTGACAAACACACCAATCTGGCCGAAGCCATCGCTACAGAACAGCGATTGCTGGAGCCGGTGAGAGATAATGCGGATCAGGTGCTGGATACCAGCAACCTGAACTTGCATGAGCTGCGCGATCTGGTTAAAGAGCGCGTGGTAGGTCGCCACGAATCTACCATGGCGATTTTATTTGAATCCTTCGGTTTCAAACACGGCTTGCCGGTCAATGCCGACATCGTATTTGATATGCGCTGCCTGCCCAATCCACACTGGAAAGCGCATTTACGGCCACAAACCGGTAAAGACGCCGAGGTTATCGATTTTCTGGAAGAACAACCGGCGGTTCAGGAGATGTACGATGATATCGAGCGCTATCTGACCCGCTGGTTACCCCGCTACCAGGCCAATAACCGCAGTTATATCACCATTGCCATTGGTTGTACCGGTGGCCAGCACCGCTCGGTCTATTTGAGCGAGCGGCTGCAAAAACATTTTGATCATACCTTCAGCGATGTTCAGGTCAGGCATCGCGATATATTCAAACACAAGAAAGCCTGACAATTATGCTGAATAAAACTGTCACCATCGTGAACCAGCGCGGACTGCATGCACGGGCGTCGGCCCGTTTTACCAGTACGGCGACACGGTTTAATGCTGCTATGCGAGTGCGCATTCACTCACCCGACAACAGCGGCGCCTGGTCAGATGCCACCAGTATTATGTCGTTGATGCTACTGGCGGCAGGCCAGGGCACGCTGCTGGATATTCAGACAGAAGGCAAGGAAGAGCAAAAAGCGATGGATGCTATCTGTCAGTTGATTGAACAGCGCTTCGGTGAAGAAGACTGATTTTAGCGCTGAATCCCGATTGTCGTTGTCTCCCCCGTTAATCTCCCACCCGAAATAACGCCGACATGGCTATAATGCACCCATTACACCGGTGCATATCCGTTGTTTACCCGGGACTGTTGGCCAACCCGACACCCTCTCTATTTGCCTGATTCACCCCACGGGTGAATGCAACAGGCATTATCGCGATTTTCTTACAGCACTATTTTTTTACGGCACATTTATGGTTTATAAATACGACGACATTAATCCGGACGATTACATCAAGAGTAAGTCCCAGGTAAAGCGTGAAATGACGGCGCTGCAGGAGCTGGGTGAGAAGCTGGTTGAGATGAATGACAAGCAACTGGCCACCGTCCCGCTCGATGAACATTTGCTCAGTTCTATTCATGAAGCCCGCAAGATGCCGCTGCGCGAAGCGCGTCGTCGCCAATTGCAATACATCGGCAAATTGATGCGCTCGGCAGATTTTGAAGAGATTCAGGCGGCAGTCGATAAGCTGCAAAACGTCAGCGACCAGTACATTCACCGCCAACATCAGATTGAGCGCTACCGGGATTTATTGATTGACGGCGACAAGCAGGTTTTTCAAACCCTGGTGACCCGCTACAAGGACGTGGATGTTCAGCATTTGCGCCACCTGATCAAAGCAGCGCAGCAGGAACAGGAAAACCATCAGGCGCCGAACAATGCGCGCAAACTGTTTCGCTACATTCGCGAACAAATTACCTTGCAGGATGGTGAGGAGTAATAACGCCTAGTCGTTATTACTCGCTTCGGCTTCTTCTTCACGGCGGTTACTGACGTTCTGACGAAGACTTTCCTCGCTCTCGAACAGGCGATCAAATTTCATCACCGGATCATCCCAGTTGCCACGGATGGTATAGGAAACACTGGTCGCCTGATTCACCTGCTTTCTAAAAATTTTACTCACCAGATAGATACCCGCTGCCGCCGGTAAACCGGTCGCCAGTGCGGCCAGAAAAGTCAGATTACCCGCTACCGGCAACGCCGCTACCAGGCGGGCATCAATAGTTTCCTGCTGCAAATCAATGGTGCCAGCCAACTGCAAGCGGCTGGACGGCCCTTCCACCAGCAGCGGTTCGGTTAGTTGCAACTGGCCGTTATCAAAATGGATGCGCCCCTGAATGCTGTCAAAGGCCAGACCGGTTTTGTAGAGATCGGAAAAATCGAGCCGCAGGCGACGTGCCAGCGTATCGAAATTGACCAGCGACAGTAACCGCAAAACCCCTTCGCCAGCACCGGTGCTGCGATTAAAACGCCCTTCTTCCAACGCCAGATCAATATCACCACGCAGGGTTTTCAGGGAAAACTGACCCGGTGCGCCCGGCCATTCCAGATCCACCTGATAAACCGCATTGCTGGACTCGAGAATGTCGGGCTTTTCCCATTCGCGCATGACTTCCGCCATGTCGGTGGCCGTGAGCACGCCGACAAAGCGGGTGCGGTGCCCTTCATCGCCGGTAGACCAGTAAATTTGCGCCCCGGACAAAGGCGAGCTATCAACAATGTTGGCAGTCTCGGTAGCGGGCACACCGCTAACCGCAATACCGCGAAGGTTGCCGCGAATACGGTTGAACATCACACCGCTGTTGTCCGGGCGAACCTGCAAACTCCAATCACCGTAATTATGCCCTTCAAGGTACAGCGCCTGCACCGCCACATCAGCACGGGGCAAGCTGCGCGGGTCAAATTGTGAGGCGGTGTCGGTCAGCGATGCGGCGATGGTGGGGGCTTGCTCGTCTTCACTGGCCGGGTTGCTATCGCCCAATAGTTCCCGGGTAAGGTGCAGCTCGTCAATCGCAATGGCCATAGGAATGCTGCGCGCATCCGGCAAGCGCACACTGCCTTTAAGAACGGGGTTATTAAACGTCAGTTGCCAGGCATCGGATTGACGCCAGGCATTGAGGGCAATATTTTCCAGCGCCAGCGGGCCAAGTGCCTGCTGCCCCAGCAACACGTCAATATGCAAAGGCAAACCGACGACCATGCCGGGGGCATCGCTCAGAGCAGTAAATTCTTCGGTGACGGAGCCGGGCTGCTCCTGAATTTGTCGTTGATAGACTTCGTAGCGATCACGCACCTGCAACCAGGCATTGATATCTACCGATTCAACAAAACCACTGACACGGAATTGCGGTTCCGCTTGCAAAACCGCCTCTCCGGCGATAGTGACATCAGCATTCAGCAGTTGGGTGTCTTCACCGCTGCTGGCCATAAAACGGGCTTGTACCAGCGGCGTAACTTCATCCAGCCGGTAGTCGATAAACGCTTCCGTTTGCTGGCTGCCGATATCCAGCTGAACGCTGAAATCCCGCTCGCCCTCAACCGGTTTGGCAAAGGGTTCCGGTAAATCTACCAGCGCTCCCGCAAGGTTACTTTTGGCAATGACGCTGACCAGCGTGCGGTTATCGGAATCAGAATCGGCGGCATCGCCCTGATGGGCAATAGCAACCGTGGCCTGATAAGGCACCAGCCCTTTGAAAAAGAGAATTTCCGGACGGCTGGCCCAACCAGCCAGATCATCCGCATCCACCCGGCCATCCAGATGGATAAGCGTTGACTGCGCATTGTCTTCTTTCCGGGTTTCCAGCGTGGCGGTCACCGGTTGGTCAAAAAGCAACGCGGTGAGGCGATCGCTGCGAAGTCCTTCTTCGCTGCTGTAGCGAATTTGGCCATCCACATCTCGCAAGTAGAGCGACAGGTTTTCCATGCCCACCAACGGCATGTCGAAACTGACATCCACCTGCTGCGAGGAACCTTTGGCTTCGGCCAGCAAAGGCACGGCGATGTCTACCCGGGTGCGGTGAGTGCCCTGAAAATACCAGCTGTCCATATTGCTGCCGATCAACTCGCGCATGTAACCCTCGCGCAGCACGCGCAAACCATCGCTGGCGATACCGGCAACGTCACCCGTTACCGTCAACAAGGCGCCTTCGTCGTGAGGGTTGGGGCGAGTCGCTATGTGTACGCCGGAGAGATCACTTTCGTAAAGCTTGCCGCTGAAAACACTGGCATCAATCGTTTCATCGTCAACCAGCAAACGGCCCTTCAGCGCGGTCAGCGCCGGCCAGTCGGTGTGGTAGTCGAGCGAGGCATTTTCCAGATCCAGATAAAGTTGATAACTGCGCGCGTTATTTTCCGGCGTGTTCAAGGTGCCCCGAAACACGAAACCCGCTTCGTTAGCAACGCCCGGGTTATCGCCACCAATACTGGCTTGTAACCACTCGCTGAGGTTGGGCGGCACCGTTGCCGGTACGTATTTTTTATACTCGGCTGCTGCCAGGTGCTTTGCCCCTATGTGCAAATACAAATCCAGATCGGCGCCCGGATTGTGCCAGGGAATGGCCAGCCATAAATAACCGGTCGCTTCTTCATGCTCACTGCGCAGATGAATGGCACCGCTGTTAACGTAAATTTGTTTGTTTTCCGGTTGCAACCACCAGGCAATTTGCCCTTGCGCCTGCTGGTAATGCATCGCCTCGCTGTAGGTCGGCACATAGTGCATGCTGAAATCATCGCGGCCGGTCAGATTGATAAAACCGCCCCGCTGATGTGCCTGCACGTAGCCATTGACACCAGTCAGTGCCGGCACTCCGTTCCAGGCACTGACGCTGACATTATTTGCCATCGCCTCTACCCGCCAGGCCGCCGGATCACGCAGGGGCAATTCAAAACGGATACGATCAAGGTAGCCCTGCGGGTTGAGCGTGTTCAGCACTTGCAGCACACCGGAATCTTTCAGCAGCCCTGACTCATTAACCCCGGCCAGCGCATCCTGCAAGGGAAACTGATCCAGCTGCACCACCATCGGTGCTTGCTGCCCGGCAGCGGACATCGCCAGGTTGACCCCTTCAATACGGGTATCCTGCAAACGCGCATTGAGATTGGGCAACATCATTTGCCAGGCGCCCGAGCGCAACCAGTAACCATTTATGCCGGTACTGAAATGATCAAGCCGATAGTGTTTGTCGAAAAAAGGCACCGAGAGCGTTTGCAAATCCAACTGGCCGTGAACGTCGTAACCTTCGTTGCCAGCCCGGCTGTTAAACCACAGCTTTGCATTCAAGCCGCCTTCGCTGGTGACACGCCCCAGTGTCACATCACCCAGCAGCAAACCACCGGCTGCAATAAACGGTTCGGAAGTAGGAAAATCATGCAATGCCAGATAACCGTTCAGGGCAAAACGTGACTGATCACGGGGATCGCCCTCACTTTCCAGAACCAGATGCACCGCCTCGCCCCGCCCCTCCACATCCACCTTCAACTCGATACGGTGGAATTGCTGTTCGTTTTCGAGGAGCAGTGAAGGAGAATCCAGAGCGACCTGCTGGCCGTTGTAGAAATGAAAAGCAAGATGGGTGTGGCGGAACTCCATGCGATCCACCAGCAGCAGCATGTCCAGCAAAAAGCCGCTGCGGGCTTTTTCCGGCTGCGCGCTGGTGTTGCCGCTGTCGAGCCCTGGAATATGCCAGAAGCCCTCACGGGTCTGCTGAAAGACCAGCCGGGTACCATTGAGATCTACATTGCCCCAGGCCAGTTGCCAGCGGCTCAGGGAACGCAGTAAATCCAGCCGGAAGTAAGCCTCGTCAACCGCGACTATCGACTCGTCCGTAAAACTGGTGACCGACAATCCCGCCAGACTGACCACCGGTTTCATGCCGTCCCATTGCAGTTGCAAATCCTGCAGCACCACACGGGCGTTGAGCCGCTGCCCGATGTAATCTGCCAGCTGATCGCGATAATCACTGACCAGCGGCGCGAGCATACGACCACTCTGCACCACAGCGGCGAGAGTGATCAGTAATAACGCGCTGGCAAAATAAAATTTGCGCAGCACATAGCGGAACGTGCGAATCATGCAGGCTTAGACCAGAACAATGTCGTATTGCTCCTGGGTAAACAGATTGTCCACCTGAAATTCAATGGTTCGCCCGATGAACGCTTCCAGGTCAGCCACGTAAGCTGCCTCTTCATCCAGTAAACGATCCACCACCACCGGCGATGCCAGCACCAGAAATTTGTCGTTGTTGTAGGTACGCGATTCGCGGAGAATTTCCCGGAAAATTTCGTAGCAGACGGTTTCGGCAGATTTGACCTGACCGCGACCGCGACACACCGGGCAAGGTTCGCACAACATTTGCCCCAGCGATTCCCGCGTACGCTTGCGAGCCATCTCTACCAGCCCGAGTTCCGACACACCGGTAATACGGGTTTTGGCGTGGTCTTTTTCCAGCGCTTTTTCCAGTGTACGCAACACCTGGCGCTGGTGCTCCGGGTCCTGCATGTCAATAAAGTCGAGAATAATAATGCCGCCCAGATTGCGCAGGCGCAGCTGGCGGGCGATCGCGGTCGCCGCTTCCATGTTGGTTTTAAAAATGGTTTCTTCGAGGTTGCGATGGCCGACAAAAGCGCCGGTATTCACATCCACCGTGGTCATCGCCTCGGTTTGCTCGATGATCAAATAGCCGTTGGATTTCAGCGGTACGCGGGTATCCAGCGCGCGCCGGATTTCCTCCTCTACACCGTACAGATCCATCAACGGACGCTCGCCGGTATAGCAATCAATCAACTCGACCAGCTGCGGGTAGTAACTATTGGCAAAGTCCTGCATCAACTTCCAGGTAAGGCGGGAATCCACACGGATTTTATCAATAGGAGCCCGCGCCAGATCGCGCAATGCTCGCAGGTAAAGCGGCATATCCTGGTGAATCACGGAAGGTACACCCACTTCCGGTACCTTGGCACTCAGGTCTGACCAGAGCTTTTGCAGGAAAGGAATATCAGCAACAATCTCTTCGGTACTCACGCCTTCAGCAACGGTTCTGACGATAAAACCGCCTTTGATGCCCTGCTCGGCAATAGCGGTTTCAAGGGTATGGCGCAGCCGTTCGCGCTCCTGCTCTTCTTCGATACGAGCAGACACACCGATGTGCAGGCTGTTAGGCATGTAAACCAGATAGCGTGACGACAGCGTGAGGTGAGTCGTTAAACGGGCGCCTTTGGTGCTGATAGGGTCTTTGGCAACCTGCACCAGCAAGGTTTGCCCTTCGCGAACCAGGGTGCGAATGTCGGGTAAATCGTGACGGCGGGATTCGCCTTCAACCGACTCCGGCAGCATATCGGCAACGTGAATAAAGCCGGTGCGCTCCAGGCCAATTTCGACAAACGCAGCTTGCATGCCGGGTAAAACCCGCACCACTTTGCCCTTGTAGATATTGCCCACATAACCTTTGCCGTAGCTACGCTCAATATACAACTCTTGCGCCACCCCGTTTTCCACCAGGGCAACCCGCGTCTCTACCGGAGACACGTTGATGAGGATTTCTTCACTCATGGATAATTCTCAATGATTCGTTTGCCACCAGGGCACCCGGAAGGCTTGTAACAATTGACGAGTGGTTTCCAGCGGCAGACCGACGACATTGGTGTAGCTACCACGAATTTCTTCAACAAAAACAGCACCCAGTCCCTGTATAGCATAACCACCGGCCTTATCACGGGGTTCCCCGGTAAGCCAGTAGGTTGTTATTTCCTCATTGCTCAAAATGCGAAACCGTACCTCGGTAATGTTGCGTTCGACCTGTTGTTGACCGGGCGCGCACAAAGCAACTGCGGTAAAAACCTGATGCACACGACCGGACAAATTGGCCAGCATGGCTGCGCCATGTTGCTGATTGCGGGGTTTTTCAAGGATGTCGCCATCACAGACCACAATGGTATCTGCACCCATTACCGGGCAAACCGCCAGCGACTCTTCCTGCACGCGTGAAAAACCTGCACGGGCTTTGGACAAGGCGAGCCGTTCAACATAGGCGGCAGCAGATTCACCGGCTTCCGGCTGTTCCGGTACATCGACGCTAATGACCTGATGGCGAACACCGATTTGCGCCAACAGCTGGCTGCGGCGGGGCGATTGTGATGCAAGATAAAGATCAGGCTGAACGGCAACACTCACCGCGGGCTCTCCTCACTCTTCGCTGCAGGCGAACAGGTTAGTTATTGTTGTTGCACGTAGGATTATTACGCGGTTTTATAAACGGACCGGCTATTGAATGATCTGATAACGACGACGAACAAATTCGAGGATCAGATAACACACTGGCCAGAAACAGGCGCTGGCAAAAGCCGGGATTAAAAACTCCGGGCCGGATATCGCCATGCCGCTGATTGCCTGCACCCAACTGTCAGTAAGCTGCGAAATCGCAATTAATACGAATACCCAGCAAGATTGTTGCCACAAGGAATAGTTCCGAACCCGCTGCCAGGAAAGCAAACAAATATAGGCGACAATGACCAGTGCCAGACCATGTTGCCCGAGCGGCGTGCCTTCAAGCACATCCTGAAACACGCCCAGCAAACATAAAGCCACCAGCGACATGCGCAAGGGTTGCGCAAAAATCCAGTAAATCGCCACCATCAGCACAAACTCGGGGCGCCACCAGCGCCAGCCAATCGGCAAGGGATAGACACTCAGCAGCATCGCCACCAGAAAGGTGCTGGCGATGACTGCCCAGGTAACCCAGGGACGACCCGCACTCAATGCCCGGCCTCCCTGGAGTCAAACACCAGTAGCACATGACGGCTGCGATCCAGCCTTGCCATAGGGCGAACAATCACCGTAGCAAAGGGCTGACCCGGATCGCGAATAATGGAGTCAACTTCGCCCACCGGATAACCGGTCGGAAAGCGCTCGCCCAAACCGGAGCTGACCACCAGATCGCCGACGCGAATATCGGTGGTGTTGGAAACATGGCGTAAACGCAGACGGTTAAGGTCACCGGTGCCTTCCGCAATAGCACGCACGCCATTGCGATTTACCTGCACCGGCAACGCGTGAGTCACATCGGAAATCAACAATACCTGGCTGGTATTGTCCTGAACCTCAATCACCTGCCCCATCAAACCGAAGGCGTCGAGCAAAGGCTGACCTTCATATACGCCTTGTTGATGACCGCGGTTAATCCACACGGTATGGCTGAGCGGGTTGGGTGATACACCAATCAACTCGGCGATCAGCACCTTGTCCTGCAACATATCGGTGGCGTTCATCAACTGCCGCAGACGCACGTTTTCAGCGGCCAGCGCAGCCATTTGTTGCAGTTTGCGTTGATGAATCAGCAGTTCGGTACGCAGCGCTTCGTTCTCGATTAACAAGTCGCTACGGCTGGAAAAGGTATTTTGCCGCCATTCATTGATCTGGCGGGGGATGTCGGTAATCACGTAGAAAGGTGCAACCGCCTCTTTCATTGTGGCGCGCACGGGCTGAAGCCAGTCGGTGTACAGACTGGTAAAGATCAGGCCAATCATGACCAGAATGAAAAAAAACGCCCGCGAAGAAGCCGCAGCGCCTTTGGTAAACAGGGGTTTAATAGTGGCTACTCCCGCAGAAGTGGCAGGCGCGCCAGCAAACGCGCCTGCAACCTATCATCAGGATGACAATAAATCGATATTGCGCTTGTCGTTCATCTCCAGCGCAATGCCGCCGCCACGCGCTACGCAGGTCAACGGGTCTTCGGCAACAATAAACGGCAGACCGGTTTCGGTAGACAACAAACGGTCAATGTCGCGCAACAGGGCGCCACCACCGGTCAATACCACACCGGTTTCGGCGATGTCTGAAGCCAGTTCCGGCGGTGATTGTTCCAGCGCGCTTTTTACCGCCTGAACAATCCCAGCCAATGGATCTTGCAAGGCTTCCAGAATTTCGTCGCTGTTCAGGGTAAAACTGCGCGGTACGCCTTCTGCCAGGTTACGGCCACGCACATCAATTTCGCGCATTTCGCTGCCAGCAAAGGCACAGCCGATTTCCTGTTTGATACGCTCTGCGGTTGCATCACCAATCACGCTGCCGTAGTTGCGACGCACGTAGTTAACAATCGCCTCATCAAAACGGTCACCACCAATACGCACGGAATCGGAGTAAACCACGCCGTTGAGGGAGATGACGGCAATTTCCGTGGTACCACCACCGATGTCTACCACCATGGAACCGCTGGCTTCTGCCACTTTAAGGCCAGCGCCAATAGCCGCGGCCATGGGTTCTTCAATCAAACGCACTTCACGAGCACCGGCACCCAAGGCCGATTCACGGATTGCACGTTTTTCAACTTCGGTAGAGAGACAGGGAACACTGATCAGAACGCGGGGGCTGGGGCTGAACCAGCTGTTTTCATGAACTTTGCGGATAAAGTGTTGCAGCATTTTTTCGGTCACCTGGAAGTCGGCAATAACACCGTCTTTCAGTGGGCGGATCGCGGTAATGTTACCTGGCGTTCGCCCCAGCATTCGCTTGGCTTCAGTGCCTACCGCCTCAACAATTTTGTGACCATTGTGATGACGGATGGCAACAACAGAGGGTTCGTTCAGAACAATGCCGCGGCCGCGGACATAAATGAGGGTGTTGGCGGTACCGAGATCAATCGATAGGTCGTTGGAAAAAGCTCCACGCAGGTGTTTTAACATGATGTTGACGAGACCTTAAATATTCTGTTTTTCTGCTGTTTTCAAAATAGAAACCGCTACCGCCACTAACGGCGGTGCGTCCGATTTATCATCACGCAGCGATATGGTTACGACTTGCCGGTCGCGGGCGTTGCCTGATCAGGCATATTCGACCAGCAAATCCTGAAAATTTCTCCTGGGGAGCCGCTGGAATATCAGTGCCTCACCATGCTGTTTTTTCCAGCTGGAGAGGAGGTATTCACGAAGCGCTCACGGGTGCTGGCACTCTATCAACGAGAGGGATTTAGGGCAAGGCGCAAATGTGATAACTTTAGCGCCCGATTTGGCAAGATTCGATTTTTTCTTACGTTATTCGACCTGTTTAACACCTGTTTGGGGGTCGATGTTTTTTTGGAGTAAACCCGACAATGGCTGTAGATCGTTCCGATATTGCAAAACTGGCCGAGCTGGCACGCCTCGCCATCTCAGAAAATACTGCTGATGAAGTAGCCAGGAGTATCTCCGATGTACTGGCCCTGGTAGATCAACTGCAAGCCGTGAATACCGATGGCGTTGCGCCGATGGCGCATCCGCTTGATGCCATCCAGCGCCTGCGTGCCGATGTGGTCACCGAGCCGGATCAGCGCGAGCGCTTCCAGGCCATCGCCCCGGCCACCCAGGATGGACTTTATCTGGTCCCGCAAGTTATTGACTGACTACCCTCGATACGGCACCCCGACCGGCCGCTTGTGACGTCCGGAGTGACAATGACCCAGGAATATTTGTAATGCATCAACTCACTATTGCCGAACTGGTAAAAGGCCTGCGCAACAAGGACTTTTCCAGCACCGAGCTGACCCGCCATTATCTCGACCGCATTGCGCGCCTTGACCCGGTGTACAACAGCTTTATTACCCCGACCCCGGAACTGGCCTTGCAACAGGCCGCCGAGGCAGATCGCCGCCTTGCTGCCGGTAACGCTCCGCTGCTGTGCGGCGTACCGATTGCGCACAAGGATATTTTTTGTACCGATGGTATTCGCACCAGTTGCGCCTCGAAGATGCTCGACAACTTCATCGCCCCTTACAACGCCACTATCGTTGAAAATTATCTGGCGGATGGCGTCATTACTCTCGGCAAAACCAATATGGACGAGTTCGCCATGGGCTCCTCCAACGAAACCAGTTTTTATGGCCCGGTGAAAAACCCCTGGGCAACCGATTGCGTGCCCGGCGGTTCTTCCGGTGGCTCGGCTGCTGCGGTGGCTGCACACCTGGCACCGGCTGCGACTGCCTCGGATACTGGCGGCTCTATTCGCCAGCCGGCAGCGCTGTGTGGCCTTACCGGCATCAAGCCAACTTATGGCCGCGTATCCCGCTGGGGCATGATTGCTTTTGCCTCCAGCCTCGATCAGGCCGGATTGCTGACGCGCACCGCTGAAGACGCCGCGCTGCTGCTGAACACCATGGCCAGCTACGATGCAAAAGATTCCACCTGCATTGAACGCGACGTGCCCGACTACACCGCCACGCTGAATAACAGCCTGAAAGGCTTGAAAATCGGTGTACCGCGTGAATATTTCGGTGAAGGCCTGAATGCAGACACCGCGGCTCGCGTGCAGGATGCCATCAAGGTATACGAAAGCCTGGGCGCCAGCATTCACGAAGTCAGCCTGCCGCACACCCATTTGGCGGTACCGGCTTATTATGTAATCGCACCGGCCGAGTGTTCTGCCAACCTGTCCCGTTTTGATGGCGTGCGTTACGGCTATCGCTGCGAAAACCCGACCGACCTCGCCGACCTTTACAAGCGCTCCCGCACGGAAGCTTTTGGTGATGAAGTAAAACGCCGCATTCTGGTAGGCTCCTACGCGCTGTCCGCAGGCTATTACGATGCCTATTACAGCAAAGCACAAAAAGTTCGCCGCCTGATTCGTCAGGACTTCGTCGATGCCTTCAAGCAAGTTGATGTGATCCTCGGCCCGACATCGCCATCCCCGGCCTTCGCCTTCGGTTCCAAAACCAAAGATCCGGTGGCGATGTACCTTGAAGATATTTACACCATTGCAACCAACCTCGCCGGCCTGCCAGGTCTGTCCATTCCTTGCGGCCTGGTGGATAACAAACCGGTCGGCCTGCAATTGATTGGAAACGATTTTGCTGAAGGCCTGTTGCTGAATGCAGCCCATCAATTCCAGCAAGCGACCAACTTCCATCAACTGACAGCACCCGGTATCGAGTAAGAGGATTCAAGCATGCAATGGGAAACCGTTATCGGGCTGGAAGTACACGTACAGCTCGCCACCAAAACCAAAATTTTCTCCGGCGCCAGCACTGCCTTCGGTGCCGCCCCCAACACCCAGGCTTGCGCCATTGATTTGGCGCTGCCGGGCACATTGCCCGTTGCCAATGCCGAAGCATTTCGCTTTGCCACCATGTTTGGCTTGGCGGTGAATGCAGAAATTGGCAAGCGCTCTGTGTTTGAGCGTAAAAATTATTTCTATCCGGATTTGCCAAAAGGCTACCAGACCACACAGCTGGCAGAACCGATTGTCGGTCCCGGCCATGTAGATTTGGAACTGGAAGGCGGCCGCACCAAACGCGTTCGCATTCACCACGCGCATTTGGAAGAAGATGCCGGAAAATCCCTGCACGAAGATTTTGCCGGCATGAGTGGCATTGATCTGAACCGCGCAGGCACGCCGCTGATTGAAGTGGTAACCGAACCGGATATGCGCAGCGCCGAAGAAGCCGTTGCCTTCGCTAAAAAACTGCATTCCATTGTGACATCGCTGGAAATTTGTGATGGCGAAATGTCGCAGGGCTCCATGCGTTTCGACGTGAATATTTCCATTCGTCCACGCGGCTCCGAAGTATTGGGCACCCGCACCGAAACCAAAAACCTCAACAGCTTCCGTTTTATGGAAGAGGCCATTGAGCTGGAAGTTGAGCGTCAAATTGACGTGCTGGAAAGCGGCGGAAAAATCGTACAGGAAACCCGCCTGTACAATGGGGACACCAAAAAAGCCCGCTCCATGCGCAGCAAGGAAGATTCCAACGATTACCGTTACTTCCCCTGCCCCGACTTGTTGCCGGTTATTATTGATGACGAATATATTGAACAGGTTCGTCAACAAATGCCGGAGCTGCCAGAAGCCAAACGCGCCCGCTTTGTTAGCGATTACGGTTTGAGCGAGTACGATGCTGGCCAGCTGACAGTAGATCGCGCTACCGCTGAGTTTTTTGAAAAAACCGCAACAATCAGTGGTGAAGCCAAGCTCGCTGCCAACTGGGTAATGGCTGATTTGTCTGCATTCCTCAATCGCACCGAGCAGCGCATTGGCCAATCAACCGTAACCCCGGAATTGCTGGCAGGTCTGGTGGTGCGCATTAAAGATGGCACCTTGTCGAGCAAGATTGCCAAGCAGGTTTTCGAAGCTATCAGCAATGGCGAAGGTGATGCCGATACCATTATTGAAACCAAAGGTTTGAAACAGGTTTCCGACACCGGTGCCATTGAAAAGCTGGTTGACGAAGTGCTTGCCAATAATGCCGCGCAGGTAGAAGGTTACCGCGCAGCCGACGAGAGTAAACGCGGCAAGATGATTGGCTTCTTTGTTGGTCAGGTAATGAAGGCCAGTAAAGGCCAGGCCAACCCGCAAACATTGAACGAGATTCTGCTGAAAAAGCTGAACGGATAAGTGCAACAGCCCGCCTGTAAAGGCGGGCTTGCTACTACAGAAACAGGAACCGGTTATCCATGAGCACACGTAAAGACAAAGAGAAAGTACTGGGAGAGCATTTTGATGACGAGCGCATCAAAACCTTTCTGCAATATACAGGTCCGGTAAAAGGTATTACCGCCGATTACCATTTACTGGAGCGCGCTTACCGCGGTATGCGCAGTGAAAATTTCGCCACCTTTATTACGTTTTTCAAAGAAGCTGGCCGCGATTTGAATGCGGTTGGGCCGGAAGGAAAAACCTTGTTGCAAACGATTAAAACGCACCGCCTGTCGGATGACTATGTGCAAGCGTTGGAAGCTGCCGGGGCTCAGTGACCTGCCTCGAATAAACAATCTGTCGATTCGGCATGCGGATTGTTTACAACTTCGCTTGTTTTTTCCGAATATTTAGCAGGTGCCATCTGTACGTTTGTCATCAGGTGCCTTGCTCCAAAAATGCATAAATACATCCCTGTAGCTCCGACGAGTCATCCCTGACTCGACGGTTTTGGAGCAAGGCACCTGATGACAAACTCGAACGGTGCAGCCAGCAAGATCAATCAGTTCCTTCTGTGGCAATCCCTGCAACTCTTTGCATAAACCACTGATTGATTTTTAATCTCAGACTGCTGCCCCCCTACCGGCATAATGCGGTTTTGGAACAAACATCCTGATGGCAAACGGACAGAAGGCGCTTACCGTACAGCCTCGAAAAAACAGGGGAGTTTCTCAATAAACTGTGATTAATTTTAAATCTGATAAAACTTCAAGTCGGACCACAAAAATTCAGGATGTTCCATGCCAGCTTTTACTTTAAACCGGATGGATATTCTGACGCTCCTGCTGGTCGCCCTGCTCGCTCTCGCCGGGCTCTTCCAAACCATTACCGAACCCCTGCTACAATTTGATCGCAATGCCATTGCCCAAGGCGAATGGTGGCGATTGATCTCCAGTCAGTTCATTCATTACGGGGTTTATCATCTGCTGATGAATGCAGCGGCGCTGGTCATCATTAATGCCGCACTGTGGCGCGATGCTGCAGTGAAACATTACCTGGCCACCTTGATCACCTGCCTTGCAGTAACCGGAATCGGCTTATGGTTTTTTGATCCCGAGCTGTTTTTTTATGCGGGTCTGTCAGGCACCCTGCACGGACTGATTATTGCCGGGTTGCTGTTAACCCTGCCACAAACTCCAACCATTAATGCGCTGGCATTGCTGGTGATTTGGGGCAAGGTTATTTACGAACACACCCCCTGGTTCGATCCGCAACACGCATTGCTACCGGTACCCGTGGCGGTAGACGCGCACCTGTGGGGCGCCGTTGCAGGTACTTTTGCCGGGCTGATATTACTGTGGATACAGCGGCAAGTGCGCTGAGTCAATCCTTGCCTACCGCTACCGGTGTATCCGGGTTATTACCCCACTCTGACCAGGCACCCGGATAGCCGAAAATTTGTTTGAATCCGAGAATTTTTCCGGCCAGCCAACTGAAACTTGAGCGATGGTGCGTCTGGCAGTGGGTGATTACCGTTTTTGATGAGTCGATACCCAACGCCGACAGTTGTTTCTGAATAGTTTCCAGCGGCAGCAGACGATTGTTTCGCGCAGGATCAATTAACAACGACCAATCATAATTGACCGCCCCCGGAATGTGTCCGCCACGCGCAGCCATCACACGGCTTCCGGCAAATTCTTCCGCCGTGCGCGCATCCCATATAACCAGGTTCTCATCCTGGTAATGCGCCAGCAGATATTCAAGATCGACTTGTGGCTTCAAATCCAGTTGGGCAGCAGTAACCTGCGAAGGGATGGCATAAACCGCTTCGGTTTCGATCGGCAAATCTTCATCCAGCCACGCGTGAATACCGCCGTTCAACCAACTGTAATGCTGATGCCCGGCGGCATCCAGCAACCACAATAAACGCGCAGCGCGGGTGCCGCCCTCATCGTCATAAGCCACTACGTGAGTATCTGCCTGCAAGCCGATATCGGAAAATAATTGCGCAATAGCTTCGGCCTCCGGCAACAAACCTGGTGCTGGAGGTACGCCTTTTTGCAGTCGCCGGTAATCCAGAAAAATAGCGCCTGGCAGGTGCGCTTGTTGATAGATAGCTTCTTTACCTACATCAAGAATCAGCAATCGCGGTTCGTTCAAACGGCCAGCCAACTCTGCCGGCTGTAGTAATAAAGGGAAAAGACTCATAATCCATCTGTCCTGAATAAATAATAGTGTCAATAAAAGCCAGTTAAACAACGGCTATTCAAAGCTATTTGTTGAGTCACTAAAGCGCATTGGGTAACCAGGCTTCTTCACTGGTCGAATCGGAAACTCCAATAACACCGGCGCGCGCCAGACGGGCGCGGAAGATATTGCGGCTGATACCCAACAATCTTGCCGCCCGGCTCTGGTTGCCATGACAATATTGCCAGGCTGTTTTTACAAGCATTTCCTCAAGGGAATCGTATAAACCGGTTCGCTGCTCTTCAAACAATTCTGCCAGCAATGACGCCATGCGGGATTCGATAGAAGGGCTTTCTGTTGCACCGAAGGCAATGGAATTTTCTGCAGGAACCTGCAAGCGCGACAGATGCAAATCACCCGCCTGAATACGCCCCTGCCGGCACACCAGCAGGCCGTAATGAATGACATTTTCCAATTCACGAATATTGCCAGGCCATAGGTGAGCCATGAGGGCGGTTTCTGCGGCTTCACTGATCTGCGCGCTGTTATGCCCCAGTCGTTTGCAATATTGCGTCACGAAATGTCGTGCCAGCGGCATAATATCGCCGCGACGTTTTCGCAAGGGCAACAGATTGAGCGTAGCAACATTGATGCGGTAGAACAGGTCTGCACGAAAGTGACCGGCAGCGACTGCGTCAAATAAATTGATGTTGGTTGCCGCGATAATTCTTACATCCACCGGATGGCTGACCCGCGACCCCAGCCGCACCACTTCTTTTTCCTGAAGCACACGCAATAATTTTACTTGCATGGAAAAGGGTAAATCACCAATTTCGTCCAAAAACAGCGTACCGCCATGGGCTTCTTCAAACCAGCCCGGGCGCGATGTCAAGGCACCGGTAAAAGCGCCTTTTTCGTAACCAAACAGCTCGCTTTCAATCAGGGATTCAGTGAGCGCACCGCAGTTTAATGCCACAAAGGGGCGCTGCGATCGGCGGCTTAATTGATGCACATGCCTCGCCACCAATTCTTTACCGGTGCCAGTTTCGCCGGTAATTAATACACTGGCTTCGCTGGGCGCAAGTCGCTCTATGCGGGCCAGCAACTCACAGGAGGTTGGGTCTTCAAACACCAACGCGGTAGCGCGTTCGCGAACCAGCGTTCTGGCATCGACAGATTTATCATCAGGGTTGGTAAGCAGTGGCAAGGTGAGCTCGATAAAGTCAGTATCAGGGACTCCGTTCCGGAAGGGAGTGAATGCGTTTGAAAATCAAACTGCTTGTTCACCGAACAGTGCTTTGGTGAAGATAGAAAATATCTTTCACTGACTGCGTCTACATGCAATATATCAAATGCAGCAACCGAAGGTAATTAACTTCGGGTTATTAGCTTATAGCTGCATTGTTTATTATTCAGCAAGAGGTATGTTGATTAATCAACAACTGACCACCAGGCAGCAACTCATGCTGCTTATTCAACACATTATGATTTTTTTCTGAAAGAAAATATTTTCTTCAAGTCGCGTAATATGCTTTAAAAACCGTGCATTCGCTCACAAAAAACTTTTCTGGCACAGATGCTGCAAAAACCTGCTCACTGACACCTGCACAAAAATCAGGACGATGACAAAAAACAGGAACGATGCAGTTGAAATACGAGCGAGTGAGTTGCAAAAGCTATTAACGCCTTTTGCAGAGAGAAGGAAAATCCGCAACACCCCTCATTCCGTAAAACGTCAGATTGGCAACCGTAATACATCACCCTTATAGCTCAACGCCCTCTCCGAATGGCTTGCAGTTCTATTACGGCTCTCCTCATACCATCAAGACATTCGTAACAGGAAAACACACACACGATGAAAAATTTGATTGGAAAAAACGGCCCCGGCAAATCGGCCACCTTATTGGCCATTGCTTTGAGCCTGTCAGTAATCGGTTGTGGCGGTGAACGCAGTAAAGACACCACACCGGTGGTTACACCTGAGCCAAAGCCCACCTTGCTGGTAAATACACCGGCGGATATCGCGCAGGAATCGGCAGAAAACTACGACGATAACGTCAATGGCCTTGTTACCGGTGCCACGCTCAAGCGCTGGATTAACGATTGGGAAAACCAACGCCCGGCCGGCATCACCGGCAAGCTGGTTATTATTCAGGCAACCCGTGGGCCGGTCGGTTATGAATTTATCAAACCGGATAACAAAAAGGTTTTCACTTATCTGGAAAGTAACTGGAGAGAACCGCGCGTTAATGGCGTAACCGAAATTGCCGGCATTGTTATCTCCGGCCCCACGACCGATAAGTTGATTCGTCGTTACGGCATTGATGTTAAAAACGATTTGATTGTTTGTGCCCAAGGCACCGGCGGCAACGCCGCGATGGATCAGGGTCGCTGCTGGTACACCTTCCGTTACTGGGGCGTTGATCAAAAAAATCTCGCGGTACTGAACGGTGGCAACAATCACCTTGGCAGCAACTGGACAGCCGCTGACTTTACCGCACAACCTTTCTCCAGTGCGGTTGCGGTACAGCCAAGCCCGATTATCAACAAGCAGGTTTCCAGCATTCGCGATCTGTTAGTGGATAACACCGTTCTGCAAGCCACGCTGGAAGACGTTATTAACGTGCTGCCACTGCGCGATGAAAACGACACTCAGGACGGCGTATTCCTGTGGGATGGCCGTAGCCTGGATCAGTACAGCGCTGGCGAAGCTACCGAATCGGGGCAAACCCTGACTCAGGAACAACGCTACAGCAGCTTCCAGAATGGTGGCAGCCGTCAGGGCCATCCACGTGGTTCGGTGCAGTTGAACTGGACCAACCTGATTGACACCTCAACCGGCCTGTACAAGAGCAAAGCAGATTTGCGCAATTACATCACCGGTGGTGCCGACGCCTTTGGCCGTGGCTTTGTTGACGGCACCTACCAGCGTCTCGGTTTTGGCAACGCCTATCAAAATGGCGACCTGGTGTATTTGTGGTGTGAAACCTCTGCTCGCGCTGCGGTTTCCCAGGTAGCCAGTGCGGTGATTCTCGGCCTGCCAACCCGTTTGTACGATGCGGCAATGATTGAGTGGAATTCACTGACCGGTGGTGCGCTCGATAAAAATGGCAACCCCGTTTTGCCCGCTGACTCGCCCTGGAGAACCGATGAACTCTCAGGCCCTTACTTCCCCAACAAGCCGGAGCTGATCAACGCGCGTGGTGCAGATTTCACCAACACCGCACCGCGTATTATTGACCCCTACGGCGATAACACCAACGCCATTATTGCGGAAGACAAAGCCTACATCACGCCAGCCACCACACCGGATACCGGTAATGGCGGCGGCTCCAGTAGCAGTAGCAGTAGCAGCAGTGCCGGTAATGGCGGCGGCGTGGTTCTGCCACCTAACCCCTGCGGCGGTTAATCGTTAACGGAGGGTGCTTCGTCACCCTCTTCGCTACGGAGGCAAGTATGTATCACCCACCATTCACGATGTGTTTCTCTCTTCGTTTGATGTCGGTTGTACTGTTTTTTGGATTGGCTGCCCCTGTTTTTGCAGAAACAGAAAACGCTGCGTCATCGACAACTGCACAAGCACAACCGGTACAGCAGGACGCAGAAAAAGCAGACGATCAGCCAGCGAAGAAAAAAGGCAGTCGCTTGCGTTTTCGCGACGGTCCGGTGTGCATGTGCGCAGACGGCCTGACTGAAAACGACATCATGGCGAGCCAGAAACGCAATTCAAAAAAACTTGAAGCTCTGCAAAAAAATTAAGGCATATAACCGTGAAAGCACTTATTAACATTTTAAACCGACATCTTAAAAATGCCGGCAAGCTGACATTGATCAGTGCAACCGGCTGGTTGGCGGTGGTTACCGTCACCTCGGTTATCGGCATCAGCTCGCTGTTATTGCAAGCGACCACGCAACCGGATACAGCCGCGTCCGACGCGGTGAATGAACTGGTCGCAGCACACAGCGGGTGGGGCGTTGAAGCCATTGATATCGTAAAAAGCCAGGCGCAACAATTTTCGCCGGTAGCGCTGGCCAATGCTTGCGGCCTGGGTGCCTCCAGCTGCTTTCGTTGCCACAACGGCAAACGTGCTGCGCTGCCCGAGAGCACGCCGGATATCGCACCCTGGCACCACCAACACGCCAAGGTGAATTATTCCTGTACCGGTTGTCACCAGGGTAACCCGCGCATTCTCAAGCAGGAAATTGCTCACAAAAATCTCGTGGTTAACCCATTAACCGTGCCGGAGAAAACCTGTGGCAGTTGTCACGCCGCCGGCGAAGTAAAAGATCTTGCCGATACGTGGCGCACTATCAGCCCACGTTTATTCGAACATCTGGAATAAAGGTATTTTTCAAGTGAAAAAAAAACATACACGTTCATTTCGCCGTTCCTTGCTGGCCGGTTTGGCGGCGGCAGCGGTGTTACCTGCTGTAAGTCAAGCGGGCCCGATTATTGAGTTCGGTGAAAACAGCTCTCTGCAAATTAACTACGCACTGCAAGTCTGGGCAACCAACAGCAGTTACACATCCGCCACGCATGATGGTTCCAGCACCGACGTTTATTTGCGTCGCAACCGGCTTACCTTCAGTGGCCAGTACAATGATTACATCGGTTTTTATGCACAGCTGGAATCCGGTAACGACAGCAAGGCCGGTAATGACGATCGCGAAATTTATTACCGCGATGCTTATATAACACTGGATTACACCGATGAACTGCGTTTCATTGTTGGCCGTTTTAAAAATACCTTTTCCCGTGAAAATCTCGAAGCCTGTCTTGAGCCCTTATCACTGGATCGTGGCGATGCCTCTTACACCCCCTTTGCCGGCTCGCGTGATACCGGCCTCGCCATTTGGGGCAACCTGAGCGATGCAGCATTCCAATACCGGGTATTGGTTGCCGATGGCCGTGAAGGCGAGGTAGTACCGAAAAAATCACCCCGCGTGACGACCCGTTTGCACTGGAGCGCATTGGATCCGGAATACGATTACGGTTATCGCGGCACGTATCTGGGTACTCGTAAAATTCTCACCTTTGGTGTTGCTTACGATTTCCAGGCCGATGCGGCCTATGATGATTACGATCAAAAAACCGGCATTCAGGATTACAAAGCCTGGACCGCCGATGCGTTTTTTGAGTACCCCTTTAAAAGTGGTACCTACACCTTGTCGGCCGCATATTTCGATTATGGTCTGGGTAACGCGATCAACAAATCCCCTGACCCGCTGCTGCCCACCACCACCGAGCTGGAAGGCTTTTACGTAAAAGCCGGTTACTTGTTACCCAACCCGGTCGGCCCTGGTCGTTTGCAGTTTTTCGCCCGCCACGATGGCTCTGAATACCAGCTGCCCGGCGGATTACTGGATCGCCGCGTTAACGCCTTTGGTGCCAACTATTACATCAACGGACAGAGTTTGAAAATTACCCTTGAACACCGCGAATACGACTATGCCAACCCGCATCCGTCTACACCGGTACTGCAAGATAATTATCAAACGACCCTGGGTCTCCAGTTCATTTTGTAATTGAAAGGTTTGTCCAATGCCCGCTCAGGCTGCTATTAACCCGGCGACCAAACACCCCTCCCGTCGCCGGGGATTTTTAATTGCTGCGGTAATTGCAACGCTGGTTGTGATTACCTCGCTGATTTATCTTTCGATAGATCAGCGCTTCGTTTATTTGCTGGTTTACACCTGGTTTGGTGTCATCTATGGCGTATTTTTACAATACGGTCGCTTTTGTATGGCGTCCGCGGTGCGGGATCTGTTTGCGGTGGGTGTGCCGCGCATGGCGGTAGGCGTACTCATTGCGGTAATACTTTACGCCATTATTTCTGCACTGATTCAGCAAGCCGGTTTTAATACTTTCCATGCGCATCCGCTTGGCTGGCATATCATTATTGGCGGTTTGCTGTTTGGTTTGGGGATGGTGTTTGCAGGTGGCTGCGCCTCCAGTTCGCTGTATAAAACCGGCGAAGGTAATCTGGGGTCAGTACTGGTGTTGTTCTCCATTTCTTTTTCGCAGGCGTGGCTTGCCAGCGCCGGTGGCTGGTTGAACCATCTGGTACCCGCGAGCTGGACAGAAACCGCCGCTCAGGCGCAAATGCCGGAAGAGCTGAGCGTAACCGATGGCTGGTTTGACCAGTTTACTGCGGGTTATTTGTGGGAATTAAGCGGCACTACGCTGGTAGATTTTTTCGCACTGCCAGCCAATCTCTGGAGCTATCTTTTTGGTAATGCGCTGGTAGTGGCGATTTTACCGGCGCTGGTTATTTTGCTGCTGCTGTACACCTTCAATTACCGCAAAATTTATATCCGTAACCGCACCAATGAAAGCGGTTTGGGTTATGAATTACGCGGCGTATGGTCCATGTTTACCCAATCGCGCAACACCGCAATCGCCGGTTTGGGGCTGGGTATTTTTGCCGGTTTGCAGATGCTTGTGACCGGTGAATTGCGCGATCACTACAATATTTTCAACTTCGGTGAATTACTGGCGCAGATGGATTACCTGGACGGGCTTTCGATTCAGGACAGCGTTTTTGACCCGGGTTACTGGTACATCACCACCCAGGAAGCACAATGGGGCGGCTGGTTTTTACAATTGCTCGGTGTTGAAATGATGGACAACATTTTCTTTGGCCTCGACAACGGCTTACCCAATCCGTTGTTAAACGCACCGGGGATGATGTCTATCGGTATTATTCTGGGCGCCGCTATCCTGGCCAATATCACCGGCGAATTTAAATGGAAATGGCCCAACAACGAAACCGTAATATTGGCACTGGTGGGTGGCGCACTGATGGGGATAGGTTCACGCATTGGCATGGGCTGTAATATCGGCGCCTTTTTTGCCACCGTCACCAACGGTGATATCAGCGGCTGGATTTTCCTGGCAGGCATGATTGTGGGTGGCTATATTGCGGTAAAAGGCATCAAAGCCTGGATTGACTGGCGCCTGGCTCGCAGCGGTTTTGATTTTTGAGTTTAAAAAGTGGTAAACAATTATGGCAATTAAACTGAAAGAAACGGTCAAATTTGAACAACAATCCGATAACAACTGGTTGCTGGACGTAAAAGGTTACGGTTGTCCGCATGTGCAAATTTATGCAGAAAAAGCCTTGAAAAAGCTGACCAGCGGCAACGAACTGACACTGGTTTTTGATAACCCGTCTTCCGGGGAATCGATTACTTACCTGTGCACCGCTAACGGCGACACGCTGTTGGATCGTCAGGAAGACGGCGGTACTTTCACCTGGAAAATACGCCGGGCCTGATATTGAAAACAGGTCTGGTCATCAGTGTGCTAATTATTATTGGCGCTATCGCGGCAGGTGCAGTGCTGGTACAAAAACCGGCACCCGCCCCTGTGGCACCTTCGCTTAACCACCCGGCACCACTGCCACCCATTGGTGATGCGGTCGATCAGTTTTTGCAAAAGCATTGGCACCATCCTTTACCACCGCAAGGAAACCCGCCAGCACATTTTTCAGAGATTGAAGCCTCCCTCGCGCCGCAAGTGTGCGGTGCTTGCCATACAGAACAATACGCCGACTGGAAAAACAGTTTGCACAGCCAGACCATGGGGCCGGGGATTCTATGGCAATTACGGTTAATGCCACAGGAGCAAGCCAACGGCTGTTTAAACTGTCACGCCCCCCTGGCAGAACAAAAAGCCTTACTGGCCATAGAACACCAGTGGCCCAATGCGCCGGCTTCGTCACCACCGGCTTATGTACCGCCGCAATTAGGCCACGAGGGGCTGGTATGCGCCGCTTGCCATGTGCGGGAACATCAACGCTTTGGCCCGCAACCGCGTAACGAGTTGCCCGACAGCAACCTGCTCCACAACGGCTTTACCGTTTCAGCAGCATTTGAAGACAGCCGTTTTTGTGCGACTTGCCATCAGTTTCCGGAAGATGGCCCGCGTACTGCCGGTAAATTGCGCGAAGACACTTTGACACAATGGCAGGCCAGCCAATATCCGTCGCAGCAACAACATTGCCAGTCTTGCCATATGCCGGATCGCAAACATCAATGGCAAGGCATCCATTCGCCCGACATGGTGCGCACAGCGCTTTCATTCAAGGTAAGTCGCGATGAAAACCAGGTGACGGCTGCAATTACCAATAGCGGGGCCGGGCATCACTTTCCGACTTACATGGTGCCCAAGGTTTACATCGAACTCTGGCTGGTAAGCCGTACCGGCCACCGGCAAAAATTGTCGGAAGATGTGATCGGCTGGCAAGTGGATGTATCACTGCAGGAAGAAAGTTTTGATACCCGTATTGCTGCCGGTGAAACGCGATTTATCAAGGGGTTATTACCGGCACAGCCAAACGCCGATGACCGGATTGAAATTCAGGTTCTGGTAAAACCTCGCGAACATTACGAGCGCACTTTTTTATCCGTGCTGGCGCAAGCCGACAAACTCGACAGCACGACCTTATTACTTTTGCAACAGGCCTACGACGAAGCGGTAGCCACTCACTTTGCCTGGACGCCTTTTACTCAATCACTTTCATCGCTTAACGGTAACTGATTATGTCTTTCTCTTCTTCGGGTTCTGCAACATTGGTATTAGCAACACTGCTGCTCACCGCTTGCGGCGGCGGTAGCGGTGGTGGCAGCAACAATCAATCATCAATACCGGCGCCTGCCTCCAGTTCCAGTTCCAGTTCCAGTTCCAGTTCCAGTTCCAGTTCCAGTTCCAGTTCCAGCAGTAGTTTGTTCAGCAGTTCATCTGTTGTCAGTAGCGCCTCAAGTTCATCTGCAAACGATTGTGAAAATACCACTGGCGCGTCTCAAATTGGTTGCCTTCAAGGTTCTTACACGCCCGCAGCGCAATACCAGGGCGATTCAATTGACTGGTCACAACTGATAATTTCACCGAATGGCGACATTCAATTTGCACAGAATACCGGGTTGTCACTAATTGCAGACAGCATTGACACCATTACCCGGGAACCCGGCAAGCTGATCATACAACCGCGCGCAGAGCATCCCCTTGCATCCGTTATTTTATTCACCCGGGCCGATGGCAGTGTGCGGGATATCGAATATGTTCAACGCGGGAACCGCACCGGTGTAAACCTGACAAGCCGGGCGTCGCTGCCAGGCTGGGTACAAAATCCCAATACCTTAATCAATAACGGTATTGCCGGAACGTTAAATAACCAGCTGTTTTTGCTTTATCACACACCCACGGAAACCTCCGTGTATGCTGATGAACGTGGTTTGTTTTTTAACGGCAACAACCAGTCAGGCGACAGCTGGACCCTTGTTATTGACACCAATAATTTGCAGACCAATGTGGATTACCCTTGTAACGCCACTACGCACATCACTCTTGAGGTTGTCGGCAGCGATAAATATTCATCCGCGAACGGTGGTCAATGCCGCATTCAATTAACCACGATTGAGTTACTGGCCGACAAGCGCATTGATTATATTGACGGTATTTTTGTTGCTGAACTGCCAGGCAGTGACCGCCGCCAGGCGCCGCAAGTGGTTGATGGCCGCTTCCGTTTTGATGTGAATTGATTGTTCTATCCGTCTGCTGGCACTCACTGCCAGCAGGCCGGCTTTACTGAATCCCCTGCGTTAACACCGCCGCCTTTCAAATAGCAGTGCGCCCGTCTTCGGTGAATACAAAAAAATTCACCCTCTTTATAATGTCTTATACTCAGCAGAATGCCATCAACCTATCAAGCAACTGCGGGGATGTATGTTTCAGGATAATCCAGCGAAAGTATTCCAGTACCTTGTTTCCGGCGCAAAGCTCTTGCTACAACCGGGGTTAAAACGCTTCGTCATTATCCCGTTACTGATCAACCTGGTTGTTTTTATTTTGCTTACCACCTGGGCGGTTAATACCTTCAGTGATTATTACAGCAGCGCTGTTGAGCAAAACGACTGGTTAGCCTGGTTGATTTTATTGTTCTGGTTGTTCGCAGGATTGATTGCGCTGCTGGTCTACGGTTATACATTTAATCTGTTAACCACCCTGATAGCAGCACCCTTTTACGGGTTTCTGGCAGAAAAAATTGAACAACGCGTAACCGGCAACAGCGCCCCCGCTGAACCACTTGCCAGCCTCATCGTGCGCACCTTCAAACGGGAGTTGGTCAAACTCTGGTATTTTATCAGCCGCGGTGTGTTGATTTTTATTGCGATTATTGCGTTATTTTTTATTCCCCTGATCGGCAGTTTCGGCGGCTTGTTGATCAGTAGCTTGTGGTCGGCCTGGTGCATGACCGTTCAATACACCGACTACAGTGCAGACAACCATCAGGTTGCCTTTAAGGATATGCGAGCGAGGTTGCGGCAAAAACCATTGAGCAGTTTCAGTCTCGGCGGTTTGATTATTTTGGGCAGTATTGTTCCGGTGCTGAATATTTTTATGATGCCGGTCGCGGTGGCAGCCAGCACCCTTTACTGGCTGGACCACCACCAAAAAGGCGCTGCCACAACGCCATCAATTCTCTGATTCGTCGTCCACGGTCATATCGCCGCCAGCGTCGAGCGCATACTCGGACAAAGTAACCGCACGGCTCATTTGAGCTTCTACACCTTGCAACAGTTGGTCAGTAACCCCGACACTGAAGGTAAAGGCGATTGCTTTATCATCAAAAATAAAAGGTTCCTGCTGCATGCGCTGTTTGATACCGGAGATCAATGCGATCGTTTTATCGCGCCCCACCCCGGGAAATAACGCATAAAAGGCATCACCATCGGCGCGCGCGAGAAGAAAGCGGCCGAGAAATTGCTCCAGTAATTGCGCAAATGACTGCAACAACGCATCACCGCAATCATTGCCGTACACGCGGTTAATCTCACTGAAATTATCAATATCCAAAGCTACTGCCGTGAGCGGCGATTGTTGCTCGCGGGCGATGCGGTGTTTTTCCCGAGCCACATTGAAGAAATGGTAGCGGTGAAAAAGACCGGTTAAATGATCGCGCTGCGCCGTTGATGCGATGCGCTCCATCATTTCCAATGATTCAACGTTGTGGGTAATCCGGCAATAGAATTCTTCCGGGTGAAAGGGTTTGCGCAGAAAATCATTGGCGCCATGCTTGATAAACTTGGCCGACAGCGCTTCATTACTGTCTCCGGAAATACCAATCATGATCAAATCATTTTTTTCGTACTGATAGCGCAGATTTCTGACCAGCTCAAAGCCATCCATACCGGGCATGTTGTAATCCGTCACCAACAGGCGAATGTCATTGTTGGCCAACAAAATACCAATCGCTTCTTTTGCATCCGAAGCTTCTTCTACAGGGAATAAATGGCGGCGCAACAAATTGGCCAAATGCTTGCGCGCAAGGTCGGAATCATCCACCACCAGCACACGTATCGACTGGTTTTTCACCAGACGTTCGAGCATGCCCACCGCCTTGGCGTAGGCGTAGCGACCCTCTTTGGTAACGTAATCGACGATACCTTTATTGAACAATTGTTCGCGGCGCTTTTCGTCGTAGCTGCCGGTGAGAACAATGGTGGGAATTTTCTGCCCTAATACATAATCAACAATTTCGCCCTGGGGCGCATCGGGCAAATTGAGGTCAACCAGTGCGGCGAAGAAAGGCGTTTCTGCCGCTTCACAAAAGGCGCGGGCTTCAGCGAGAGAATAGGCGAAAACCGCATCAAAACCGGGTTGATGCAACATCAAATGACGTAATATTTTCGAGACCATTTCGCTGTCTTCGACAATCAGAATCCGTTTGTTCGCTGGCATATACATTCTCCTGAGCACTGGGCCAATCCCTGTAGTGTAGCAGCATTGTCGTGTAAATCATTAGTTATAGATGATGCCCGAAAGGTCCCTGCCGGATTTCGGACAAGCGGGATAATTGTTGCAATAAAAGGCGGCTGGCCCAACCATCAGGCGAAAAAAAACCGCTGAATTTCAGCGGTTTTTCGGGTCTAGCGTTGCGGTGTACGGCGCGAATGGGGGCGGCTGCCACCTCTGCCCCGGTTGTTCGGCCCACCGGAGCCCCGCGAGGTTTGACGGCGCGGCGCCGGCGGCAATTCCGGTGGCGACAACAGCAAATGCTCGGGCGGCTGTTCGTACTTGATCGGCTTGCCCAGCAACTTGGCCAACGGCTCAAGACGGAAAGCATCGTCTTCACAGGCAAAGCTGATCGAGGTACCACTTTTTCCGGCACGACCGGTACGACCAATACGGTGAACATAGTCTTCCGGTTCTTCCGGCAAGGTAAAGTTCACCACGTGGCTGATACCGCTGATATGAATACCACGGCCAGCCACATCGGTAGCCACCAGCACTTTCATATCGCCACGCTTGAAGGCATCCAGGGTGGAAACGCGCTTGCTCTGGGTAATTTCACCGGATAACAAACCGGCTTCAATACCATGGCGCTGCAGTTTTTCCTGCAAATCGCGGCACTCATCGCGGCGGTTGGCAAACACGATCATGCTCTCGGCATGCTCCTGTTGGATCAGGTTATACAGCAGCGTGTATTTTTCTTCGGTGGAAACCAGATAAACATGTTGCTCTACGGTATCGGTTGCAACGCTGTCCGGCTGAATTTCAACGGTAATCGGGTTGTAAGTCCACTGCGATACCAGGTTATGAACATCATCGGTAAAGGTGGCCGAGAAGAACAGGGTTTGACGTTCTTCCCTGTGCGGCGCCTGGCGGACAATCTGGCGAACCTGGGGGATAAAGCCCATGTCCAGCATACGGTCAGCTTCGTCGATAACCAGAATTTCCAGTTGATCCAGATAAACGTCTTTATTGCCGCAGAAATCCAGCAAACGGCCCGGGGTAGCGACCAGAATATCCACATACTTGTCATGCAAGCGACGCTGCTGCTTGGCGTAATCCATACCACCTACCAGCGTATGAATTTCCAATCCGGTGTGTTTGCACAATAATTTGGCATCTTCCGCGATTTGAATAACCAGTTCGCGGGTCGGCGCAATAATCAGGGCGCGGGCTTCACCGGCATAACGCTTCTCGGTGATGGGATTTTTCAGCAAATCGTCGATGATGGCCGTTAAAAATGCGGCTGTTTTGCCCGTACCGGTTTGTGCTTTACCCACCACATCACGTCCTTTCAACGCATGCGGCAAGGATTGCGCCTGAATCGGCGAGCAATAGCGAAAGCCAAGATCGGCAATACCCTGCATTAAGGGCAGCTCAAGGTCAAAATCGTGAAAGCGGGTTTTTCCGGCTTCCGGCTCGACAGGAAACATCGAAATATCCCAGGGAGTAACCGGTTTTGGCGCTGCTTTCGGACGACTGCTGGCAGGCCGAGGCTGACGATTAGCCGGCTTTGCCGCATCACCGGTGACTTCAGGACTGGTGGTTTCCGCTTTCTCGTGACGGGGTTTTGGCCCGCGTCTATTATTGCGGGAACGGTTTTCCTGCCGGTTTTGCTGCTTTTGCTCGGCGGGCTGAACGCTCTCCTGCTTTTGCCCGATAAGCTTGTTAATGAATTTACCTATCAAAATATCCTACCTGTTGTACAAAATGTGGGCGAAGTATACACCAAGTTGGCAGGAATCTCTGCTGCCGACACCTGTGCGTAAATAACCGATATAACGCCACCGGATTATATTCACGCCTTACCATGACAAACCGCTGAATCTGCGGCGCTGGCGCCTCAAGTTTCATCATCAGGCGGGTGCTTTTCCGGGGTACAAAAACAAAAAAACCCGCATCCTAAAGAGTGGAGCGGGTGGGTTTAAAAAGCGGATAGACTTAACTGGCGTGGCGAACCCGTCCGGGTTCGCCGATAAAAACAATAAAGAAGGAGATAAGCGATTAGCCTCTGACAGCGCTCAGAATATCAACAACGGTAGGGATTTTTTCAACCAGTACCGGTTTGTGCAAACGACGGGAAATTTCCGCAGAAGACACGACACCACGGATATGGTGCTCATTGCGGTCAACCACCAAATAGTACTGGTGACCATGACGTTGCAGCGTGTAGATGATGTCGGCCACGCTGGCACGTTTGAAATCTTCGTAGTTGATGGCATGGATAGATTCACGGGAATGCATCAGGTCAGCAACCAGCACTTCCTGACGACGCACCCGGTTGGCACTTTGCATCAACACAATACTTTGGTCAGACAGGTCTTCGTAGCTGACCAGACCGATAAATTCGCCGTGGGTATCCACCACCAGCTTCAGGCTTACGTTTTCCTGCAGCATGGATTCAACAGCTTCGGAAGCAGAAATGTGCGCTTCAACAACGTGCGGTCTGTGGCTTCTGAAGTCGGTCAGAATAGTCAAAGCAGACGACTCAGCTGTTACATCATCAAACTCGTCCGGTTGAACCAGGTGATCGATTGCATCAACAGAAAATACGTTTAAATTTTTCATAATACACCTCTGAATGTTGCCAATACGCCGTAATCGGGGCGTTTTTGGTCTTAATTGCTACTGCAAATTATCAGCAGCGGTGAAACCAGGGTGATAGAAAACTGGGCTGCACGAGCGATAGCCCCGGCTTCTGATCAAGTTAATACACCTGGTTGAAGCAACAGATATTCAGAGGGTTGAAGGTGGGGCACGAGCGAAGGGACGTGTTGCAACTGCACCGTAGGTGGCAAATGCATAGTCACCGGCAATTATCGCGGCAGAACGGGTAGTCAGAAAATGGGATTCACTCGAGGTGAGTTCCTCATCGTCATTGCCGGATTGCTGATTGGAGGTATTAGCATTGAGGTCACAAATGGAGGTCGCAAGGAAGCTCTTGCTACCGAACTCGGCGGCATGAATATTACTGAGACCCATGAACGCAGTCAGCAGTAAAACAACCTTGATTAACAGCAGAGCCTTACGCATTACTGATACCCATTTGATCCACATCAAACAAGATGATGTTGATGCTTGGTTTAATACTAGATCAATCAATGGCGCAGTGTCCAATACTATTATTGGCTCAGGTATATTTAATTTTACGCGCCAAAACGATCATATTTTAACCTTAAAGCCATTATTGGCCCTCAGACAACCGTGTTTTAATGCTGCAAAAGCCCTGAGTTTACAAGGGGCTGCAACTTGATAAAAAATATTCTTATTCGAAAAAATTCCCGTTTGTGCGCCTGCCTCTATTTACAACTTGCTTTTAGCTATTTGCAAAGTTTTGTTAAGGGGTGGCGTGTCAATTTCCATTTCTACGCAAAAAATTGCTGCTTTTCATTTTTGGTTCTAACGGCATAACTGTTTTTATAAAAAGCGGGCCGGTGGATGACCCACGGCCCGCTTTCTATTGAGATCAAAAAAACTCTGAACTCACCGCTTACTGAACAACAACCTTCACACCGGTGATAACAAACTCTACACGACGGTTTTGTGCACGGCCGTCGTTAGTGCTGTTATCTGCTACCGGCTCGGATTCACCTTTACCGGAAACCGTAATACGGTTGTTAGCAATGCCGTTTCTTTCCAGATAACGGGCAACCGCCTGGGCGCGACGCTCTGACAGACCCTGGTTATAGGTGTCAGAACCTACCGAGTCGGTGTGGCCGATTACGTGGACACGCAATTCCGGACCCTTTTTCAGCATATCGACAACCGGGTCAATAGACGCAGTGTTGGCAACCTCTGACTTGTCGAAGGCGAACAGAGGACCATGACGGTTCTCATCAACCACGATACGGGTTTCTCTGGGTGGCTCGGCTACCGGCTGCGGAGTAGGCTCAACACGTGCTACCGGCTCTGGTGCCGGGCGAGCTGCACGGGAAGAGAAGTTCCAGACCAGTGCCAAACCTACATAATGCGGGTCGGCATAGCCAATGTCGTTGTTACCGACTTTATCAATGTACTGATATTCAAAACGGCCAGCCAGACGGTCGGAGAGCGGGAACTCAACACCCACACCGGCCAACGGACGATAGCCTGAATCTTTAAGTTTAGTCGGGCCGCCAAGCAGCTCTGCACGCCAGTAAGCCGCACCGAATTTGGCGTACAAGCGGGTACGCTCGGAGATGGGCTTGGAGAATTTCACCGACAGGTCGGAAGCAAACAGGTCGCCACGCAGTCTCAGGTCACCCGGATAGGTGGCACGGGTATCGCCGATATCGTTGGCAGACAACTCCAGTGCTACATAACGGCTAAAGTCGTAGCCGTAGAACAGGCCGTAAGCCTCTTCTTCCTTATCGCACTTGATTGCGCTGCTATCGCAGGAATTGTCGTTGTAGGAGTAACCGGCGCGCGCACCGAAATAACTGCCACGATATGGATCTTCAGCAGCCCATGCGGCCGCAGACCCCAATACACTCATCGCGACCAAACTGCTCAATATGTGTTTTACACCAGTAACTTTCTTCATAATATTTTTCCTTCCAATCGTTAATCAAAGCCGACATGCTATCGGTCAGGGCGCAACTGTGTACCGCGCCAGGTAGCTGATCAACACGCCGATCATAGATAAAGCAATCAATCCTTGTGCGTGCGTTAACTCTTCAGGTCATAAAATGACACACCCCTGATACGATTTCGTTTTCGAAAAAACGCATAATCAAATGGAAGGCTAGCAAAGGAAGGTTATTTAACAAGAAAAAAGGTAGATCGTTTAATTATTATAAAAAAATAGAATAACGCTAAATAAAACTATAAAACCCATATAAACAGTAATAAAAATAAATAATCAAGTAAACAATTCATATAAAAGCGCACTTTAAACGTCACATTGGCGCATTATTCTTTTTTGCTTATAACTAAAATAAAAATTTGGGATGCCGGTCGCACAAAAAAACGGGCGCTGAAAACGCGCCCGAATTCTCAAAAAAATGAACTTTTTATTCAGTGACTAATCATCCATGGCCGCATTGAGGGAAACATTTTGTTGCCGTCTGCCGTATAAAACAGTGCCGATTTACGAATAGGCTTGTCACCGTGGCAGGAACAACCCCGCCCCTGCTTGTCATGTTTATTACGATCGGCCTGTTCCTGACGGATTTCTGTACTTGAGAACACAGGCTGATGTCGACTCTTCTCATTCTGCGTATGGGCCTTGCGATTGGTTTCGCTCATGTCATTCATGAACGGCGCCATGATGATTATCCTTGCCGATAAGGTGCCGCAAACAGGACAGGCACAAGGTTGCGACGCCTCGGCGACCGGAGCCAATTCATAAAACAACCCGTGTTCAGCACATTTATAGTCATAAACAGGCACGATGATTTACTCCTTATCGTAAGACAACGGGACTTTAACCTGGCTGGTCACCTTTTTAGTCGGCCCCTCGGCTGACGGGTTGATATCAAAATCAAAGATATCGGTGGGCAGCCACAAGGTCGCACAGGCATTGGGGATATCCACCACGCCACTGATATGCCCCTGCACCGGCGCACAGCCCAACAGCGAATAGGCCTGATCTTTGGTATAACCGAATTTGGTCATGTACTCGATGGCATTGAGACACGCCTGACGATAGGCGACATGAACATCTAAATAATGCTGCTCGCCGTACTCATCCACCGAAATGCCTTCGAAGATCAAATAATCATCATATTTCGGCGCAATCGGGCTGGGTTTGAAGATCGGGTTTTTAATCGCATATTTTGCCATGCCGTCTTTGATCAGATTCACACGCAGATGAATCCAACCGGCCATCTCGATGGCACCGCAAAAGGTAATCTCGCCATCGCCCTGGCTGAAGTGCAAATCGCCAACGGACAGGCCACCATCTTTCACGTACACCGGGAAGTAGATTTTCGAACCGCGTGACAGATCCTTAATATCGCAGTTACCGCCGTGCTCTCTGGGTGGCACGGTACGCGCGCCCTCTTCCGCCGCTGCCTTCGCCGCCTCGCTCGGCATTGCTCCCATATGGGCCGTTTTCGCGAAGGGCAAAGTTGCCAAGGCAGGTACGCGCTCGGGATTGGTGTCGTAAAGTTCTTTCTCGCGCTTGTTCCACTCCAGCAGCATTTCTTTGGAAGGCAAACAACCAATCAACCCGGGGTGAATCAAGCCCGCAAATTCCACATTGGGAATATGACGCGAGCTGGTGAACATGCCTTTAAAATCCCACACGGTTTTTTGCGCATTGGGAAAATGTTCTGTCAGAAAACCGCCGCCGTTATTTTTGGAAAAGAAACCGTTAAAGCCCCATTGGCTGTCTTCAAAAGTACCGATATCCAGAATATCCACAACCAGCAAATCGCCAGGTTCTGCGCCTTCCACGCCTACCGGGCCGGAAAGAAAGTGAACCTGAGTGAGGTCCACATCACGCACGTCATCGGCGCTGTCATCATTTTTAATTTGCCCGCCGGTCCAGTCGTGACATTCAATAATAAAATCATCACCCGGTTTTACCATTGCCGCCATGGGAATATCCGGATGCCAGCGGTTGTGTATTTGAGCGTTTTCGTAAGGGGATTTTTTTAAGTCAATCTTGATAATTGTCTCTGTCATGCTGATTACCCTTTGGCAATGGTTGGAGGTTGGCTTTCGATGTAAGAAATCGCAGCGCTTCGGAACACAGTATCCGGTCATGACAGGGGTGCAACAATACGACAATTATCCCGGTGACTACGTTAAATGACGTAGTGCAAATGCTTTTATTCTCCACACAGAAAACTAATGTTTGTAAGCAGATGATCGCCCAAACCATTGGACCGTCTGCCGCAGGGATGCGGCAGTCGAGCCTGCATGGATGCATTCACGGCGAGTCCAATGGTTTGGGGGATCGTCTGCTTGTCACGGTAATATTCATACTGTAACAAGCTATACATAGGTGGAAGAAAACTTCTTCAAATGCGCTAAATACTCAAGAGCGCATTGAGCATGTGACAAGGGGGAATTGTCAGAGAACCACCTACACCATCAGGACTCGCCGTAAACCCTTCCCTGGGGGCTCGACTGCCGCATCCATGCGGCAGACGGTCCTGATGGTGTAGTTGGCCCCCCTGACAGGAAAGAACTTGCGGGTGGGAAAATTTAAAGGCAAAAGCGTTCTTATACCGACAGGTATGAGGCCACTTTGGCTTCGTCTACTTTATCGCGGGTTTCTTCGAAAACGATATTGCCTTTCTCGATTACCAGAATCCGATCGGCAATATCCAGCGCAAAACTTAACACCTGCTCGGAAACGATAATCGACAAACCCCGCTGGTCGCGAATCTGTTTAAGCGTTCGTCCCATCTCACGAATAATCGACGGTTGAATACCTTCGGTAGGCTCATCCAGCAACAACACCTTGGGATCACTCGCCAGTGCACGGGCAATCGCCAACTGCTGTTGTTGACCGCCGGAAAGGTTACCGCCGCGCCGATTACGCATTTCCAGTAACACCGGAAACATATCGTAAAGATCACGAGGAACATTCCGCCGACCGGTAGTCGTCAAGCCGGTTTCGATATTTTCTTTTACCGTCATACTGGAAAAAATCATGCGCCCCTGAGGAACAAACCCAAAACCTTTCTTAACCCGTTGATAACTTTTCATGGAACTGACTTCGGCACCATCCAGTTTAACGCTACCCGATGAGGAAGGAATAACGCCCATCAGGGACTTCATCAGTGTGGTTTTTCCCATACCATTACGGCCGAGAATGGCCACAATCTCGTTGGGCTTTAAAGAAAAATTCAACCCGTGAATCACTTCGCTTTGCCCGTAAGCAACACGGTAATCAGCAACATCCAGCATAATAAGGTTTCCTCTCCAGGTTAACTGGTTCCGCCCCAATTTATTGAATCAATGACCCAGGTACACATCAATGACCTTCGGGTCTTGTTTAACTTTTTCTGCCGAACCTTCTGCAAGAATTTTTCCCTGATGCAATACCGTTACCTTGTCAGCGATTTGTGCCACGAATTGCATATCGTGCTCGATAACAATAACCGAGCGCCCCTTGGTAATTTTGCGCAGTAACTCCGCCGTTTGTTGGCGCTCACCTACCGACATACCCGCCACCGGCTCATCCAGCATCAGCAATTGCGGGTCCTGAATCAGCAGCATGCCAATTTCAAGCCACTGCTTTTGTCCATGGCTGAGCAGGTCGGCCTGGTGATGGAGAAGATCCTTGAGAAAAATCATCTCGGCAATTTCATGGATTTTGTTAATAACTTCTGCATCGCGATTAAAAGTCAAAGCACCCCACACCGAGCGCCCACGCGGAAAAGAAATCTCCAGGTTTTCAAATACGGTTAAATCGCCGTAGATAGATGGATTTTGAAATTTACGGCCAACGCCGGCTTTAACGATGTCATGCTCTTTGAGTTTGGTCAGTTCGCGGTTTTTGAATTTTATAGAGCCTTCCGTGGCACGGGTACGACCGCAAATCAAATCCAGCACAGTGGTTTTACCAGCCCCATTGGGGCCGATAATTACGCGAATTTCATTTTCATCGACATAAAAACTGAGATCGCTCACCGCTTTGAAACCATCAAAAGAAACCGTTAACCCTTCAACCGCCAATACGAAGTCGGTGTTAGTCGTCATCATGATGAAGTGCCCTCTTTAACCGGTGATGCTATAGGTGCAGCAGGTGTATTTTTCTTTGGCAAGAGTTTGAGCAGTCGCGGTTCAATGTGGGCGCTGTACAAACCGGCCAGCCCGTTAGGGAAAGCCATGACCACACCAATAAACAGTGCGCCCATGGCCAGCAGCCACAATTCCGGGAAGCTTTCTGACAGTGCGGTTTTGGCCCAGTTAACAATCAGCGCACCGTATACAGCACCGATAATAGAGAGGCGACCGCCAACCGCACAGAAGATGACCATTTCAATGGAAGGCACAATACCGACCAGTGTGGGCGACATAAAACCTACCTGCAGGGTGAACATGGCACCACCCACCGAGGCAAATACCGCGCCCATACAGAACACAAAGATTTTGAAACTGGCAACGTCGTAACCGGAAAAACGTACCCGGTCTTCCTTATCACGCATGGCAACCAGCAAGCGGCCCAATTTACTTTTACGGATGTATTGCGCAACAAACAGACTCACAAACAGCAAGGCAACACATACAAAGTAAAAGAAATATCGCGCGCTATCGGTACGAATATCCATGCCCATCAAGGTGCGTAAATCAGTAATGCCGTTCACACCGCCGGTATAACCTTGCTGACCAATAATAAGAATGGTGGCAATGGCGGCGATGGCCTGGGTGATGATGGCGAAATACACCCCGCCTACGCGGCGTTTGAACATGGCGGCACCGATGATGTAAGCCAACAACGCAGGCAATATCAAAATGGCGATGATGGTGAACAGAAAACTGTCAAACGGTTGCCAGAACCAGGGCAATTCGGTGAGCTGGTTCCAATCCATAAAGTCGGGGATGCCCGGCGTAGATTGAATTTTTGTGCTTTCCGGATCAGACGATTCCAGTTTGAGAAACATCGCCATGACGTAACCGCCAATGCCGAAGAAAATGCCTTGCCCCAAACTGAGAATGCCACCATAACCCCAACACAACACCAGCCCGATCGCCACAAAAGCCCAGGTAAGATATTTGCCGACCAGATTAAGACGGAAAATATCCAGCGTCAGAGGAAGAACCACGATGAGCAAAACAGCGAGAATCAAAAAGCCGACCCACTCTTTGCCACCCATCAGCGTACGTAAATGTTGCTGTAACATCAGACTTTCCTCCTAGCGACGCACTTTGAGATTGAACAGGCCTTGCGGTCTGATCATCAGCACCATAACCACAAACAACAGCGTTAATACTTTGGCCATCGAACCACTGATAAAAAATTCCATGGTGGACTGCGCTTGCGAAATACCAAAAGCAGACGCGATAGTGCCGAGCAAACTGGTTGCACCGCCGAATACCACCACCAGAAAGGTATCCACAATATAAAGCTGCCCCGAGGTTGGCCCGGTTGAACCAATCATGGTGAAGGCGCTACCGGCAATACCGGCGATACCGCAGCCCAGGGCAAAGGTCATACGGTCTACTTTTGCCGTATTAATCCCCACCGCACCGGCCATCGGGCGGTTTTGCACCACTGCCCGCACCTGAATGCCCCAGCGCGAGCGATACATCAGCACGGCAACCGCCAGTGAGATAGCAATGGCCAGCGACATAACGAACAAACCGTTGACCGGAATTTCAATCGTTTCACTTAATTGATAAGAGCCCATTAACCAGTCAGGCAAGGTAACGCCCACTTCGCGCGCGCCAAAAACACTGCGATAAATTTGCTGCAAAATCAGGCTTAAACCCCAGGTGGCCAATAAGGTGTCCAAAGGGCGGTGGTATAAAAAACGGATCATGCCCCATTCCACCAGGGCGCCGAGTAGCGCGGTGGCAAAAAAGGCGAGAATCATGGCGATGAAAAAGTAGTAACTGAACAACTCGGGAAAATGTTGCGAGAAAAGGTTGGAAACCAGATAGGTAATGTAAGCACCGAGAATCATAAATTCTCCATGTGCCATGTTAATAACGCCCATTTGTCCAAAAATAATGGCCAGCCCCAGCGCCATCAGTACAAACACAGAAAACAGGATTAATCCGGCAAAACCCTGCATGGCAAAAATGGACATTAATTCCGACGAACTGTATTCAGCAAACATCCCGGATACTCCTGCAAAAAAATAATCTGTCAGCGGCACATCAGCGAATACATCCAATGCCCGGTGCAGCTGCCTGTAACACGTGCCTTGATGCGTCTTTACAATGCGATTTCAACTCAGAAAAAACACCGGCCTTCAAGGGATCTGAAGGCCGGTAGCGAACTTATTGATAACCAGCTGGGAACGGATCCGGCTCAATCAGCTCTTCTGTTTCGTAAACCACTTTGTATTGACCGTCAGCCTGAGCATGACCAATACGGGTTTTTGACCAGAGGTGATGATTTTCATGAACTTTCACGTAGCCTTCCGGTGCGGTAGTCAATTCAATACCCGGTGATGCTGCGCGAACTTTGTCGATATCAAACGAGCCGGCTTTTTCAACAGCGGCTTTCCACAACCAGGGGCCAAGGTAAGCGGCCTGGGTTACATCGCCGATCACGATGTCGTTACCCCAACGCTCTTTAAAGGCTTTTACGAACGCTTCGTTATTAGCATTTGGCAGGCTCTGGAAGTATTTCATCGCCGCATAAGCACCCACCATGTTCTCGCCACCGATGCCAAGAATTTCGTCTTCGGTTACCGAGATGGTCAATACCAGCGGGCTTTCTTTGGTCATATCAATACCGGCTGCTTTCAATTGTTTGTAGAAGGCTACGTTGGAACCGCCTACCACAATCGCGTAAATCACATCCGGCTTGCGCAGTTTGATTTTGTTAATGACCGAGTTGAACTGGGTATGGCCGAGTGGATAATATTCTTCACCCACTACTTTCAAGCCCAATTTTTCAATGTGTTTACGTGCAATTTTGTTGGAGGTTCGCGGCCAGATGTAATCGGACCCGAGCAGGTAGAATGTCTTCGCATCCTTGTTTTTTACCACCCAGTCAATACCGGCAATAATTTGCTGGGTAGCTTCCTGACCGGTGTAGATAACATTGGGCGATTGTTCCAAACCTTCGTAGAAGGTGGGGTAGTAAAGCATGCCGTTGTATTGTTCAAAAATTGGCAGTACCGCTTTACGCGAGGCAGATGTCCAGCAACCGAACACCGCAGCAACCTTGTCGTTCACCAACAGCTTGCGGGATTTTTCGGCGAAGGTGGGCCAATCGCTGGCGCCGTCTTCCTGAATAAATTCAATCTTTCTGCCCAACACACCGCCCATGGCATTGATTTGTTCAATGGCCAGTTTTTCCGCTTGTACCGAGCCGGTTTCGCTGATCGCCATGGTGCCGGTAACAGAGTGCAGAATACCTACCTTGACCGTGGTATCTGTTACCGCAAGACCGGTGGTGTTCACTTCGGCAGCCATCGCCGTTACTGACAGTGCGCAGGACGCCGCCAGGCTGCACAAACTGCTTAACCATCGTTTGGTCAGTTTGCTGTGCCCGGATCGTTTGATCGTTGATGTGCTCATAACCTACCCTCATGGATTATTCAAAAAGCAGGATCGTTATATCGATTCCTCTTCCCCGTCAGACACCGGTGTGCCCACGGTTTTCATTTTGACCAGACCGGGCAAGCGCAACCATTCGACAAATGGCCCATGCCACTACGTCATTTAACGCATAAGCAGAAAAATTTCGGGATGGCACGAAGATTGATTTGAACTTGACTACACGCAGGCGCGTAATGCCGGATGCAGCTGAAAAACCCATAAGGAAAATAATGCGCACCACAAACTGACAAGCGTCCGATGCACTCGCCCCAAAATGACACAGCAAGTGGCAAGTGTTGTTGTGTAGCGGGTGCCTGTTTGTCCGGAAAGGTGATGCCTGCGAACGCTTTTGCTTTTGGATTTTTCCCATGTCAGCCAGACAAACTATTTTCCGGGTCAGACGTAATTACAACCAATGGGTGGTTAACGAAACCCTGGAAGACTACGCGCTGCGTTTTACTGCAAAAAGCGGCCGACGCTGGTCAGCAAGCCAGGTGGCGTTTACGGCGTTGGCCGGGGCGATTTCTTTTTTGGCATTGGAAGCGATTGGTGCGTCCATCACCTTGCATTACGGATTCATTAATGCGGTAGTGGCTATTCTTGCCGTGGGATTACTGATTTTTATCAGCGCTATTCCCATCAGTTACTATGCCGCCCGTTACGGGGTAGACATTGACCTGCTAACCCGGGGCGCCGGTTTTGGCTACATCGGTTCTACCGTCACTTCGCTGATTTATGCCTCGTTCACCTTTATTTTTTTCGCGCTCGAAGCGGCGATTATGGCGCTGGCATTGCAATGGATGTTCGACCTGCCCTTGGTGTACGGCTACTTGTTGTGCTCTGTGCTGGTTATCCCGCTGGTCACTCACGGCATTACCTTTATCACCCGTTTTCAATTGTGGACACAGCCCTTCTGGCTGGTATTGCAACTGGCGCCCTTCGCTTACATTTTGTATTGCGATATCAGCAGCGTCGATGACTGGACATCGTTTACCGGCACCGAACAAAAACAACAACCCGGCTTTTCGTTGATGTTTTTTGGTGCAGCCGCCGCCGTCTTATTTTCGTTAATTGCCCAGATTGGCGAACAGGTCGATTTTTTACGGTTTTTACCGCCCGCCCAACCCGGAAAAAAAGGCCGCTGGTGGATAGCACTTTTATGTGGCGGGCCAGGCTGGATTATCCCCGGCATGTTGAAAATTCTCGCGGGCTCGTTTTTGATGGTGCTGGCTATTAATCATGGTGTGCCCGCCGATGAAGCTACCGACCCCACGCGCATGTATCAAATTGCTTTTGGCTACGTTAGTCAATCGCCCGAGTCGGCGCTGGCGCTGGCCGGTATTTTTGTCATCCTCTGCCAACTGAAAATCAATGTGACCAATGCCTATGCCGGCTCCATCGCCTGGTCCAATTTTTTCTCGCGCTTAACCCACAGCCACCCCGGGCGGGTAGTCTGGCTGGTGTTTAACGTAGCCATTGCATTGCTGTTAATGGAACTTGGCGTTTACCAGGCGCTGGAACAAACGCTGAGTACCTACGCCATTATTGCCGTCGCCTGGCTAGGCACGCTGGTGGCCGACCTGGTGATTAACAAACCGCTCGGTTTTAGCCCCAAACACATCGAGTTCCGGCGCGCACATTTATACGATATCAACCCGGTTGGTATTGGCTCTATGGTATTAGCCTCGTTGTGCGGTCTGGTTTGCTATAGCGGCGCCTGGGGTGAAATAGCGCAAGCATTTGCGCACTTCATTACGCTGTTTTCTGCGCTGGTGTTTGCGCCCTTAATCGCCTGGAAAACCGATGGCAAATATTACCTGGCTCGTCCGATTAATGATGCCAATGCACCGGCAACCCAAACCTGCTGCATTTGTGAACACACCTTTGAGTCGGAAGACATTACCCACTGCCCGGCCTACAACGGCCCGATCTGTTCACTGTGTTGTTCGCTGGATGCGCGCTGCAAGGATTTTTGCAAACCCGGCGCGCGTTATACCGAGCAATTGAAAGGGGCGATCCACTATCTGTTGCCACAATGGTTACAGCCGGATTTCAATTCACGCATTGGCCATTTTCTGGTGCTGCTGTTTTTAATCAACAGCATTTCCGGCGGGCTCCTTTCATTAATTTATTTTCAGTCAGTTACCAGCGCCCCGGACAGTGCCTTGCTACTGGCAGGCACTTTGTGGAAGGTATTTTTTCTACTGATTATTATCACCGGCATTATTATCTGGCTGTTTGTGCTGGCACACGAAAGCCGTGTAGTCGCCCAGGAAGAATCGCTGCGGCAAAACCGCTTGCTCTCGGAAGAGATAGCGGCGCACGAACAAACCGACCGTGCACTGCAAACCGCCAAAGAAGAAGCCGAAGCTGCCAACCTGGCAAAAAGCCGCTACCTGACCGGCATCAGCCATGAGTTACGTTCACCCTTAAACGCGGTGCTGGGCTACGCCCAGTTACTGGAAAAAGACCCGGACATCCCGCCGCACCGGAAAAATGCCCTGGGTGTTATTCGGCGCAGCGGCGAACACCTGGCGGACCTGATTGAAGGGTTGTTGGATATTTCAAAAATTGAAGCCGGACGGCTGGACTTGCACCGCGATGAAGTACAAATTCGCGTACTGATGGATCAACTGGTGCATATGTTTCGCCTGCAAGCTGAAGCCAAGGGCTTGTATTTCAAATTTCAGTGCAGCGATTTTTTACCGGAATCGGTTTACACCGATGAGAAGCGCTTGCGGCAAATTCTTATCAACCTGTTATCCAATGCTATTAAGTACACCGCCCAGGGTGGTATTGAATTCAATATTCATTACCGCAATCAGGTAGCGGAATTTTCCATCCGCGATACCGGCGAAGGCATTGCCAGTGAAAATATGGAGCGTATTTTCCGCCCTTTTGAGCGGGTAACTTCATCGCGCTCATCAGCAACCGGCACCGGCCTTGGCCTGACGATTACCCGCTTGCTCACCGATATTATGGGTGGCGATATCAATGTCAGCAGCCAACCGGGCAAGGGCAGTTTGTTTAAAGTTTCATTGATGCTGTCGAGCATTATGCACCCCCGTAAACCCTCGCTGATTACAACCGACACGCGCACCGTCCATAACTACGAAGGCGTGCGCCGCCGTATTATGACGGTGGATGATGATGCAACGCACCGCCAGTTAATGCGGGAGATGCTCGAACCGCTCGGTTTTGTCATAGAAGATACCGACAACCCTCTGGCGATGCTGGAAACATTTACCCGCGACAAAAGCAGTTGGCCGGATTTGTTGTTGCTGGATGTTTCCATGCCCGATATCAATGGCTGGCAGTGTGCCGAGCAATTGCGCCTCGCCGGTTTTTCGTCCCCCATTTTAATGATCTCGGCAGATGCCAGCGAAGGCCATAATCATCTTCACTATCACGATGACCAACCGCCCCAATGGCACGATGCCTACATGGTTAAACCGGTTCGCTTGCCATTGCTGCTGGACACAGTGGGCCGCCTGCTGGAGCTGAGCTGGTGCTATGAACCGGTAGCAGCCACCCCAGCACCGCCAGGCATTGCCTGTATTGATGCCATGGAAATTCCTGATCAGGACATTCTTGTGCAACTGCGCGCCCTGGCCAGCATTGGCCATAAAAAAGGATTGACCGATTACCTCGATCAACTGGAGGCGGACCAAGTCGCCTCTGCCGCGTTTATTGCGCACTGTCGCGATATGGCCAACGGTTTTTGTTTTGAAACCCTGATGCAATGGTTAAACACGATTTCCAACACCCCCACCCATCCGGCTGGCCCTATTAAAAATTACGCAGTGAAAGAGAGCCTTTTCTGATGAATACATCCCGACAAAAAAAACCGGTAGTGCTGATTGTGGATGACGCCATCGAAAGCATTCATATGTTGAACGATGTTTTGGAGGAGTCGGGTTTTACGGTGCTGGTGGCGCTGGAGGGCAACCAGGCGTTGATGATTGCCCGTAATATTCGCCCGGATATTATTTTGCTGGATGCGATCATGCCGCACATGGATGGTTTTGAAACCTGCCGCAAGTTGAAACAAAACCCGACGGTGGCCGATGTGCCGGTGATTTTTATGACCGGCCTGACCGATACCGGCCATATTGTTGCGGGCTTGCAAGCGGGCGGTGTGGATTACATGCCCAAACCCATTAACCCGGAAGAGTTGATTGCCCGTATGCGGGTGCATCTCGACAATGCCCACCAGGCAAAACGTATTAGAGATGCGTTGGATACCGCGGGCCAGTATTTATTGGCGACCGATGATAGCGGCGCGATGCAGTGGGCTACGCCTCAGGTGTATAACCTGTTGCAACAAACCGGTACCGAGTTGACGGTGTTGGAGGCGGCCTTACGGCAGTGGTTGACGCATTTGCCGGCTTTTGGTCAGCAGCTTGATTTGCGGCATCAGGGTATTGCGTTGAAGTTGGAGTATTTGGCTTTTCCGGATGAGAGGGAGCATTTATTTCGCGCCAGCGAGAGCCTGGCGGTTGCGGGTGCGACGGATACGCTGAAGCATCAGTTTGCGGTGACAGTACGTGAGGCAGATGTGTTGTTGTGGATTGCCCACGGCAAGACCAACCGGGAGATCGGCCAGATTCTGGAGATGAGCCCGCGTACGGTGAATAAGCATCTGGAGCAAATTTTCCGCAAGCTCGGGGTGGAGAATCGTACCTCGGCAGCGGCGGTTGCTTTGCGTTATATAAAGGCGGGTTGAGGCCTGGAACCAAAAAGCCTCTTTACCGGGTGCTTGTTTGAACAAAAAATCGAGCTTCTCTGCTACTTTGCGCTGCCCTCCTTTTGGATGGAAGACAAACTTAGCGTTCGTATGTCCGTTTGACGTTAGGTCCTGTATTCCAAAAACGCATGCATACGTTCCCTGTAGCTCCGACGAGGCGTCCCTGACTCGACGGTTTTGGAATACAGGACCTAACGTCAAACTCGCATTGTGCCAGTTGGAAATGTTTTGCTATCTGAGCACTCATTAGGAACAGATCGGAGCAACTATGGGTATTCATCTCTTTTTCAATAGCGGATGCGTTGGTTGGACTGGTTTAGCGCCAAGTCTTTAGCTTACGTCCAGAAGGTGCATGCTTCTCAGACATTGCTCCAGCTAACCCACCAGAATCCTGCTTTCAGAGCCATTTATAGGGCGCAAACCCCACCCATATTCTTCTACCAAATCCAGCGGAGTTGATCCAAATCCGCCGGTTCGGGATAATGCCCTCCCCTCAACGCTGCTCACGCTTTGCACCATCTTGCTGTCGAAGTGTGTTTCAATGATTTTCCGAGCCAAATACAGCGCTTTTGACGCAAAAGCAGCTTTTTCAGGTAATTAGGTGGCATGACCGAATTTGGTGTAATCCTGCTGGCAAGTGTGCTGGTTAATAACTTCGTCCTCGTTCAGTTTCTTGGCTTGTGTCCTTTTATGGGCGTCTCCAACAAGCTGGAGTCGGCCATTGGCATGGCGGGCGCGACTACCTTTGTGATGACACTGGCTTCTATCTCAACCTGGATGGTGTACCACTGGCTGTTGATTCCGCTGGGATTGGATTACCTGCGTACTATTTCTTTTATTCTGGTGATCGCCGCCGTGGTGCAGTTCACCAAGATGTTTATGGAGAAAACCAGCCCGCTGCTGTATCGCATTCTCGGGGTGTTTTTGCCGTTGATCACCGTTAACTGTGCGGTATTGGGTGTAGCCTTGTTGAACATCAATAAGAGCCACAGCTTCTGGCACGCGACCTTGTACGGTTTCGGGGGTGCGGTGGGTTTTGCAGTGGTGCTGGTGCTGTTTTCAGCGATGCGCGAGCGGCTGGCCATCGCCGATGTGCCACAGCCATTTAAAGGCGCAGCCATCGGTATGATCACCGCCGGGTTGATGTCGCTGGCTTTTATGGGTTTCGGAGGGCTGGTGTAATCACCGGCAGAGTTATCCATGCCCGATCTTATTTTGCAAAATCCGCTGCTGGCCGCCCTCGTTACCCTCGTCGGCTTGTCGCTGGTATTTGGTGCCATTCTCGGTTTCGCGTCGGTGCGCTTTCGGGTTGAGAGCAGCCCCTTGGTGGAGCAAATTGATAGTTTGCTACCGCAAACCCAGTGTGGCCAGTGTGGTCACCCGGGTTGTAAGCCTTACGCCCAGGCGATTGCCGGTGGCGAGAGCATTAATAAATGCCCGCCCGGAGGCCAGAGTACGATTCAGGCATTGGCCGATTTATTGGGCGTACCGGCCACCCCGCTGGATGCCGAGCACGGCGAAGTTTCCGAGGTTAAAAAAGTCGCGTTTATTCGCGAAGACGAGTGCATTGGTTGTACCAAGTGCATTCAGGCCTGCCCGATGGACGCTATCCTCGGGGCGGCCAAACAGATGCATACCGTGATTGCCGATGAATGCACCGGTTGCGATCTGTGTGTAGAACCTTGCCCGGTAGATTGTATTGATATGATTCCGGTAGCACCGACGCTGAATAGCTGGCATTGGCAGTTGCCGGCTAACGGCGCTCCCCTGATTGCTTCGGACAAAAGTCATCCGGCCGCAACCAATGATAAGGCCGCCTGATCATGAACATTCCGTTGTTTACCTTACCCGGCGGTATTCACCCGCCGGAGCATAAATCGGCTTCGGTGCAAGAGCCTATCGGCCAGCTGCCGTTACCGCCTTACCTTTATATTGCGCTGGCGCAGCATATGGGTGCACCGGCCAAGGCGCTGGTAAACCCCGATCAGCGCGTACTGAAAGGCCAGTTGATTGCAGAAGCCGATGGCGTATTCAGCGTGAACATTCATGCGCCCACGTCAGGTTATATCCGCTCGATTGAGGATTATCCGCAAGCACACCCGTCCGGTTTGTTGGCGCCTTGTATCCTGCTGGAAACCGATGGTCAGGATGAGTGGGTGGAGCGGCATCCCATTACCGATTACGCATCGCTGGCCCCTGCCGATTTGCTGGAACGGATTCGCAAGGCCGGTATTGCCGGGCTGGGTGGTGCGGGTTTTCCTACCGCCATTAAACTCAACCCGCGTTCAACCGCGCCGATTGATACGCTGATAATTAATGGCGCCGAATGCGAGCCTTACATCACCGCGGATGATGTGTTGATGCGCGAGCGCGCTGACGAGGTGATTGCCGGCACCCTGATGCTGGGTTATGTGCTGCACAATCCGGCGAGGCTGGTGATCGGGGTAGAAGACAACAAACCCGAAGCGATTGCCGCCTTGCAAAAAGCCGCCGCCGGTACGCCGGTAGAGGTCGTCGGGTTTCCCACCAAATATCCCTCCGGCGGTGCCAAACAACTGACCTGGATATTAACCGGGCGGGAAATTCCCCACGGCCATCACTCGGCGGATGCCGGGGTAATTTGTTTGAACGTGGCAACCGTAGCGGCCGCCTGGCGCGCGGTGCGCTTTGATGAACCGCTGATATCGCGTATTACAACCCTGGCCGGCGATGCACTGGCACAGTCGCGCAACGTCGAGGTGTTAATCGGCACGCCGATAGACACCTTGCTGCAGCACCAGGGATTACAACCGAAGCAACTGTCGCGCCTGGTGGTGGGCGGCCCGATGATGGGCTTTACCCTTACCGATACCCGCGCACCGGTCACCAAAACTACCAACTGCCTGATCGCCGCCGGCAAAAAAGAATTGCCCTTACCGCCACCGGCGCAAGCCTGTATTCGCTGTGGTTATTGTGCGGATGTCTGCCCGGCCAGTTTGTTGCCCCAGCAACTTTTCTGGTACGCACAGGCAGAAGATCACGACCGTTTGAAGTCGCACCATTTATTTGACTGCATTGAATGCGGTGCCTGCTCCTGGGTTTGCCCCAGCACTATTCCGCTGGTGCAATATTATCGCGCCGCCAAAGGCAGCATTATTCAAGCCGAAACCGAGAAAGAAAAAGCCGAGCGTTCGCGCCGCCGCTTTGAATTTCGCCAGCAGCGTATGGAGCAGGAAGAAGCAGCCAAAGAAGCCAAACGCCTCGCCCGTAAGCAGGCCGCCGATGAAGCGCGCCTCAAACTGGCACAAAAAGCGGAACTGCATACCAACACGACTGAGCCTGCCAACCCGGTTATCACCGCCACCTCGACAAAGGCTGCGGCAGATAACGGCGTTGACCAGCGCGCGCGCCTTGAACGTATTCTCGCTGCCGCGCACAACACCCTCGAACATGCACAAAAACCGTTGGTGCCGCATGTGTATGGCGAGGAAATTTCTGCCGAAAAATTGGAAAAGCAGCAAGCCCGTATTAAACAGGCGGCGTTAAAAGTGAGCGAGGCAGAAAAAAAACTGGCTGATTTTATGGCCAGCCAGCAAGGTGCAACCGCACAAGCCGTTGTTTCACCGGCAGATGACGCGATTGAACGGGCGCGCGCCAAAATGGCGAGAAACCCCCGTGAAAAACTCGAAGCCGGTTTGGAAACCCTGCAAAAGCAATTGCTAAAAGCGCAGGAGCGCGCCGCAACCGCCCGCGCCAACGGCGAGCCGACCGCTGACGCTTTTGAACGGGGCGTTGCCGTGTTGCAGCAAAAAATAGCTACCACCCGGGAAGATCTGGCAGCGCTGCCTGCCGATAGTGTTAATGCCGTTGCCACCATAGAAGAACAGCAAGCTACAGAAACTGCGATTGAAAAAGCACGGCAGCGCCTTGCCGAGAAGGCGGAAAAAAGTCCGGCGGATATTCGCGCAGAACAACGACAAACGCTGACCGTTCGTCTGGAAAAAACCCGTGTCCTGTTACAGGATGCAGAGGCCAAAGGCGCGCCGACCGTAACAGCACTGGCAGCCAGCCTGCAGCGGTTGCAAGAAAAATTGAACACATTACAGTCAGACGACTGAAATCAGCCACACGGGACTTAACACCATGGCGCTCCTGAATATTTCATCACCCCACAGCCACAAAGGGCGCAGCACCCGGCAGGTCATGCAATGGGTCATGCTGGCCGCAGTACCCGGCTTACTGGTGCAAAGCTGGTTTTTCGGGGTCGGGGTTATTCTTAACGTGTTACTGGCCATTGCCGGTTGCCTCGCTTTTGAAGCGCTGGCGATGGCGTTACGCAAACGCCCGGTGCGCTTTTATTTGACCGACTACAGCGCGGCGGTAACCGGTTTGTTGCTGGGCTTGTCATTGCCACCGCTCAGCCCCTGGTGGCTGGTGCTCAGCGGCTGCTTCTTCGCCATCATCCTCGCCAAACAACTGTACGGCGGCATGGGTTTTAACCCGTTCAATCCGGCGATGGTTGCTTACGTTATTTTGCTGATTTCCTTTCCGGTTGAGATGACCCGTTGGGCCGCCCCCGCGCCGCTCGCCGAAGCCGCCAATGTGCCAGGCATTGTTGCCAGCCTTGGCCAAATATGGGGCGGCAACCTGGTGGATGGTTACACCGCCGCCACACCGCTGGACATCATGAAACAAAACACCGGGTTACTGATGAATGACCTGTATCAGCAGGAAGCGGTGTTTAATCAGGGAAGCTGGGCAGCTGCCGGTTGGGAATGGGTAAATGCGGCATTTTTACTGGGCGGTTTTTTATTACTGGCACTGCGCATTATTCGCTGGCATGCGCCTATCAGCATGTTGCTGGCCCTGGTGGTGATGTCGGCACTTTTCAACGATGGCGGCAGCTCGCAGAGTCACGGCTCGCCGCTATTTCATTTGTTTTCCGGCGCTACCATGCTCGGCGCATTCTTTATCGTGACCGACCCGGTCAGCTCAGCGGTAAGTAATAAAGGCCGAATTATTTTCGGCGCCTCTGTCGGCGTGCTGGTGTATGTCATTCGCAGCTGGGGCAACTACCCGGACGCGATAGCCTTTGCAGTGTTGCTGATGAACTTTGCCGCGCCTTTTATTGATTACTACACAGTGCCGCGCACCTACGGCCATAAAAAATCGACCCCGGCAACGAGGAAAGAAGACTAATGCTGCTGCGATCAATCAGCAAAAACAGTGTGTTGCTCGGCCTTTTTGCGCTGGTGATTGCTGTCGGCCTGGCATTAACCTACGCCGGTACCCGCGATCATATCGAAGCCGCCGAACGGGCAGCCCGCCAAAGCGCACTGTTTGAAATTATCCCCCGGCATTTGCACGATAACGACTTACTCACCGACACCCGCCCGATACCGGCATCCGCCTGGCCACAGCTTGGGCTCAAACAAGGCGGTGATATGCATATTGCCCGCTACCAGGGCGAGGTGGTTGCGATTATTATTCCGGCCATCGCGCCGGACGGTTACAGCGGCAATATCAATCTCATCGTCGGTATTAATCGCGATTTGAGCGTGGCTGGCGTACGGATTGTTGCGCACAATGAAACGCCCGGTCTGGGCGATAAATTTGAATTGAAAAAAGGCAACTGGATTCTATCCTTTGATGGAAAGTCCTTGCTCAACCCGGCGACTGAACGCTGGGGCGTTACCAAAGACGGTGGCGTGTTTGATCAATTTACCGGCGCCACCATTACCCCGCGTGCGGTGGTAAATCAGGTAAAACGGGTGTTGGAGTTTGTTGAGCAATATCAGGAATTGCTTTTCAGCCCTGCCCCCCCCCCTTCTCTGACCGGGCAACAACCATGAGCGCATCGGATACGCCACCAACCGCTTCCCCATCGCCAACTTACCCGGCGATCGCCAAACACGGCCTGTGGGATAACAACCCGGCACTGGTGCAATTGCTGGGCTTGTGTCCGCTGCTGGCAGTCAGTGGCTCGGTAGTGAATGCGCTCGGGCTGGCGATTGCTACGCTACTGGTACTCACCTGCTCCAACGCCGCTATTTCGTTAATCCGCAGGCAAGTCAGCGATGCGATTCGCTTACCGGCTTTTGTCATGATCATCGCCGCCATGGGCACTTTTATCGAGTTGCTGATGCGTGCCTATACTTATGACCTGTTTCAGGTGCTGGGCATTTTTATCCCGCTGATTGTTACCAACTGTACGGTACTCGGCAGAGCCGACGCCTTCGCCAGCAAAAACCCGTTACTGCCATCCATGGCCGACGGTTTCAGCATGGGGCTGGGTTTTGGTCTGGTGCTGGTGGTGATTGGTGCGCTGCGGGAATTGCTGGGCAGCGGCACGCTGTTTGCCGATATGCATTTGTTGTTTGGTGAAAGTGCAAGGCACTGGGAAATTCAGATATTTGGTGCAGATTACCCGGGCTTTTTGCTGGCTATTTTGCCGCCGGGTGCTTTTATTGTGACTGCCTTTTTAATCGCCCTGAAAAATATTATTGATAATAGTATCCGCGAACGCCGGTTACGCCAGCAGCCTTCACCGGTGAAAGGCAGCAAGCGGGTGCGCAGTACAGGCAACATTGCCTGAACATCTGACTTTTTACGGTTGAGGTCACTATGCTGCTGGAAGAACGTTTAAACCATGTCATCAATCAGTATGTTATTCCCTGGGGAATTCACATACTGATTGCGCTGCTGATTTTTCTGGTGGGGCGTCTCGCCGCCAAATGGATATCGCAAGCCGTAGGCAAGGCACTGGGGCGCACCCGTCTGGACGCAACCCTGACCGGCTTTTTGCAATCTATCCTGCAAGTGTTTTTGCTGCTGATTGTTATTGTGGCAGCACTGGATCAACTGGGCGTTAACACCACCTCACTGGTTGCCATGCTGGGTGCCGCAGGCCTGGCGATTGGCCTCGCGCTACAGAACTCATTACAAAATTTTGCCGCCGGGTTTATGTTATTGATCTTCCGCCCTTTCAAAGCTGGCGATTTTGTCGAAGCCGGTGGCACTTCGGGTACCGTGGAAAAAATCAATATTTTCTCCACCATGCTGCGCACCGGTGACAACAAGGTAGTGATTGTGCCCAACGGCGTTATCTACAGCGGCAATATCACCAATTACAATGCCCGACCCACTCGCCGTATTGATATGGTGTTCAGCATTGGCTACAACGACAACATCAAAAACGCGCGCGATATTATCGCCCATCAAATCGCTGCAGACCCCCGTGTTTTAAAACAACCGGCTACGGTGATTGCGGTGTCCGAGCTGGCTGCCAACAGTGTGAATCTGGTAGTTCGCCCCTGGGTAAAAACCGAAGATTTCTGGCCGGTAAAATTTGACCTTACCGAAAAAATCAAAGTCGCTTTCGATGAAGGCGGCATATCCATTCCCTTCCCGCAAATGGATATACATTGGAACCAGCCTTTGCCAGGCAAGCCGCCAACCACCGGGAAAGATTCCTCCAGGCTCGAAGCGGATGACGAAGAAGAACTGCCCGCACGCTGATATAAAATTCCCCACCAAAAAAAACGGCCTGCAATGCAGGCCGTCCAGATCGTTGACAAATTTCGTTGTTCTCAAAACTATACCGCAGGTGCCATTCTGTCCGTTTGCCATTAGAGCAGTTGTTCCAAAAACGCATGAATACATTCCCTGTAGCTCTGACGAGTCATCCCTGACTCGACAGTTTTGGAACAACTGCCCTAACGCCAAACTTGCATTGTGCCTATCCAGGGTTTGTCAGCAGTCTGAACGGCCTGTCAATGCAGGCCGTTTTTTATTAACCGGGTTATTTACCCGGCATATCCACCACAGAATTAATAGCTTTCATCGTCATCATGCTGATGATCGTGATCTTCTCCGTGATGGTGGTCGTGATCACCGTCTTCGTACTCTTCTTCACCCGCCGCTTGTGCAGCCAGTAACGCCGTAACAATTTCCTGCGGAATTTCTTCAGCGCCCACAAATACACGACTGTCTGCAACACGGGCGTTGAAAACATAATTGTCGCCTTCCTTCTGAATGTAGGTGCCCATGTACTGGGAAACCATCAGAATCAACATGGACTGCTCAACCACCGCCGCTGGTGCCGTGACGCGCAAAGTGCTGTTAAACAGCGGCAACCAGTTCACGGTGCCTTCCGGGGTGAACAGTGCACCGTCTTGCAGTTCGTTGGGCGTTACCGCCAGGGTAGCTTCAACCAGGTTGTTGAGATAATTGGCACGAATAACAACATCAAGATCGGTGTTATCGGCTTTGGCCTGACGAAGAATGCTGTAAAACACCTGCTCATTATTAGCGGCCCAGGCTTCCAGATCACCGTTAGCGTCAGTGCTCAGGCTGTTGGAGATTTGCATCCATTGTTCAACCACTTGCGGGTCAAGGCGGTTCATATCAATGTTGTATTCAAAACCGGTAATTTCTACCGGGCCGGCAATACGGGCAATGGAGAACTGCACACTGGTGTCAATTTTGTTATTCACCACTTGCTGCTTCTGAACGATGCTGAAACCTTCGATGGTTCCCGGTACGCCGGATACGGTGAAATCAACCTGCTCGATGGAAAAATCACCGCTACCAATAGACACCACATCCGTCAGGTATTCAACATTGAACTGGCCGTTCATCGGGCTGACACGCACCAGCGGCGCGCCATTTTCAGTCATGGTGAACTCGCCAAGCGCCAGCCCGGCTTCCAGGTTGCGATCGGTGTAACGGCCGCTTACCGACAAGGACATGCCATCCAGCTTGATAGACGCGCCACTTTCGGCATCATCATAATTAACCGGATCAACTTTCCAGGTACTGCGGTAGGTGTTGTTGAAATAGCCACGGGTGACAACTTCACCAATAGTTTCGCCAAAGAGTTTGGTCAGCGACTGGTTGATATCATCATCCGGCGTTACCACCTGAATGGTGGACGCAGACGAAAACAGACCTACTCCCAAACCGCGCAAGAACAGGATTGGCCCGTGCTGCACTTTGCTGTGGCTGTCGATATGGAAAGCCGCACCGTCTGCGCTGCCACCATAGATATAATCCATAGTGACATTAATGTTACTAAAGAAGATGCCCCGATCGTATTCGCGAATATTCAGTGCCAGTCCATTGAGCTGATTAACAGCATCGGCTTCAGCCAGCTGCTGACGAAATTTTTCTTCGCCGATGACACCCACATACCAGGAGGCCGCAGTGTAGAGCACTACAGCGATGAGAATTCCTGCCAGTTTTTTCATGAGATTTCCTTGTTAAGATCCTGCGTCGGATAACAAATATAACAACGTGTTGATGGTTCAGCACATTCAGGCGCTGTTAACGCGCGTCGCGTTATACCGGAAAAGCCGGGGCCGCGAAAGCCCCGTTGCCCTGTCAATACCCGGTATTTGCATCTTCATCACAGAAAGACGTGTTTCATACCTTGACGCCTGCTACAACCAGCTTTTACCCTTGAGCCTCTTTTGTTGCCGGATGTACTGCCTGATGACTTATTGTGTTGCTATTGCCCTTGATGACGGTCTGGTATTTTGCTCGGATTCACGCACCAATGCCGGTGTTGACCAGATCAGCACTTACAGCAAAATGTTTCAACTCACCAACCGTCAGCAACAGCGTTTCGTCGTGCTTTCCGCAGGCAACCTCGCCACCACCCAGGCAGTGATCGCCAAAGTTAAAAAAGACCTGCAGGAAGCGCAAGCCACCGGTTTGAATCAGGTGACGACCTTGCACGAAGCGGCTGAGTACCTGGGTGAACTCAACCGCAATGAACAACAAAAACACAATCAGGGTAACGCCTCCACTTTTGAAGCCAGTTTTATTCTGGGCGGCCAATTACCCGACGAAAAACCGCAGATCATGATGATCTACCCGCAAGGCAATTACATTACCACCTCCAGTGACACCCCTTACTTACAGATTGGCGAGAGCAAATACGGCAAGCCGATTCTGGACAGAATTCTGCACCCGGAAACCTCGCTGGATACCGCCGCGCTCTGCGCCCTGGTTTCCATGGACTCCACCATGCGCTCCAACCTTACCGTTGGCCCACCGATTGAGCTGATGACCTACCAGAGTTCAAAGGATGAGTGGCGCTACAACCGCTTTGAAAAAGACGATGAATACCTGCGCGACCTGAAACGCGCCTGGGATGCCCGTATTGCCGAAGCCTTTCAAAAGTTGCCTGCGGTAAGCTGGAAGGCCGAGCAGACAAACAAGTAACCCGTCTGTGGCGAAGGCCGACTCGTCATAAACCAGCTCGCATCACCCGAGATTGTCGCCCCAAAACTGGAACAAACAGCGTAAAATGCCAAGCTTTATCCTGATCCTGGCGGCGACTTTGTCTGGTTATGAGTCCGGTTATGAACGATTCTGACATTCTGCTACAGCCCGATACCTTCCGGATGCACGTTGGCACCGCCCCTGATGAGGCATTTGCTGCCGATGGCACCATCCACCCGCACTGGCGCTACCTGCTGGATGGCCTGACAGCGCTGGGTAAAACCACCCTGCAGGAACGCCAGGAAAAAGCGCAGCGCATATTGCGCGACGACGGTGCCACCTACCAGCGCTACAACACGCCAGACACCGATGCCACCTGGCAACTCAACCCGGTTCCCTTACTGATCAACAGCGAACAATGGAGTGAAACAGAAACTGCCTTAATCGAGCGTGCAGAGCTGTTCAATTTCATTCTTGATGATATTTACGGCAACCGCGATTTGATTCATCAGGGCATTATTCCGCCGGAATTACTCTTCAGCCATCCCGGCTTCCTGCGCCCCTGCGATCAGGTCAAACTCCGTGGCATGCACCAGTTGATTATTCACAGCTGCGATCTGGTGCGCGATCACGATGGCAAAATGACGGTGCTTTCCGACCGCACCCAGGCGCCCTCCGGCGCCGGTTATGCCCTGGAAAACAGGATCGTCATGAGCCGGGTTTTCCCGAGCCTGTTTCGCGATAGCCATGTGCACCGTATTTCGCTGTTCTTCACCCGGCTGCGCCAAAAATTGCTGGAGCTCAACCCGAATGACGGCCCTGCCCGCATTGTGGTGTTAACACCTGGCGCCTACAACGAAACCTATTTTGAACACGCCTTCATCGCCAATCACCTGGGTTTAAACCTGGTGCAAGGCAATGACCTGGTGGTGAAACAGGGTTATGTGTGGTTGAAATCGCTGGAGGGGCTGAAGCGGGTCGACGTGATTTTGCGGCGGGTTGATGATCACTATTGCGACCCGGTTGAATTGAATGGCAGCTCCCATCTGGGCACCCCCGGCTTGCTTGACGTGGCCCGTCAGGGGCGGGTGGCCATTGTCAATCCGCTGGGTGCCAATGTGCTGGAAAACCCCGCCTGGATGCGTTATTTACCGGCGATTGCCCGGCATTTTCTCGGCCGCGAATTGCGTATGGGTTCGGTGCGCACCTGGTGGGGTGGCAACGCCGATGACCTCGCCTACATGTGTGACAATCTTGAAACCTTATTTATAAAACCCACCTACCGCCGCCCGGGTCTTTATGAAGTCTACGGCGCCGAGCTGGACGCAACGCGTTTGCAAGCCTGGAAAAACCGCATCCTGAAAAACCCGGCCGGTTTTGTCGCCCAGCAATATCTTGCTTGCACCCACACGCCCACCTGGCTCGAAGGCCGTATACAACCCCGCGCCACCGTACTGCGTACCTTTGCCATCGCCAGTGAAAATGCTTATGCGGTGATGGCCGGTGGCCTGACACGGGTAAACCTGGACGCCAATGATCCGGTGGTTTCCAACCAGCGCGGCGCGGTTTCCAAAGACACCTGGATACTCGCCTCCGAGCCGGAAAAAACAGCGGCCCGGGCAACCCGCACTCAACAGGCGCCGATAGAACACCGCCACGAAATTCCCAGCCGGGTGCTGGAAAATCTGTTTTGGCTGGGGCGTTATACCGAACGGGCAGAGTCTGGCCTGCGTTTGTTACGCGCGCTTTTTTTGCAACTGAATCGCAGCGAAACCCTGCCCGATCCGCTATACCGCACGCTGATGTCCGCCCTCACGCATGTCACTTGCACCTGGCCAGGTTTTACCGATCACAGCATTCAGGGCCGCCAGCAAGCCGAGCAGGAAATTGTTTCGCTGTTAAATGATCAGCAGCGTATTGGCAGCATCGCGTTTAATTTGCACGCCATGACCGACGCCGCCGAACAAGCGCGCGAGCAATTTTCCAGCGATGCCATCCGGGTAATTAACGCGGTGCACGACGAGCTGGGCAATTTGAACCGGAATTTGTTGCCCGGCACCTTTTCTGCCGCTGACACCGCGCTGGGGCCATTAATCAGCAGCCTGCTCGCGCTGAGCGGCTGGATGCATGACAATATGATTCGCGGTTATGACTGGTACTTTATTCAAACCGGTCGCTGTATTGAACGAAGCTTGCAGTTAATCAGTGTATTGCGCTCGCTGCTGGTTAAAGTACCCGATACCAGCTTCGAAGACGTGCTGCTGGAGCCTGCACTGCAATGGGCAGAATCGCACGCGCTGTATCGGCGCATGGCACAGGAAGGACTGCGTACTGACTGCTGTTTGGAATTATTATTACTGAACGGCGATAACCCGCGTTCATTGATGTACCAATTTACCCAGCTCTCACTGTATTTCGCGCAATTCCCCGCGTCAGCCAACCGCACCCGGGAGAAAAAATTACTGCTGGAAGCCTCCACCTGTTTGCAGCTGGTGGATATTGCCGCGTTGGCCGCTACCGATGACGGCAACCTTGCCGAGCGAGCTGAGCTGGATGCCTTGCTAAAAAAATTGCACCTTCTGATCACCGCGATTGCAGAAGAAATTGCCCGGCAATACTTTGATCACTCGGCATCGCCGCAAATGCTGGTTAACCAAAGCGAATGGCAGGAGCTTTTGTGAAATACATTATTCGCCACAGCACCCGTTATATTTATCAACAACCGGTCAGCCAGTGTCACAACATCGCCTACCTGCTACCGCGTAACACCTCCCGGCAGACGCTGTTGGAAAATAGCATAGAAACCACGCCGGCCATTGCCACACAACGCATCCGAGAAGATTATTTCGGCAACCGGTTGATTCAGTTTTCAATTGAAGAAGAACACCTTGAACTGGACATTACGGTGGTCAGCAAAATTGAAATTTTGCCCCGCCCTACGTCTCACCTGCTGGATTTCGGCAGCACCGGCGCGCAAGTCAAACAGCGGCTGAACACGTATCAGGATTACGACAACCTGAACGCGCGCGAATTTATGCTGGCATCGCCCATGGTGCCCATTCAGAGTGAATACGCCGATTATGCAGCGGATTGTTTTGCGACAAGTGATTCCGGGGTGGGTTACAAGGAAGAGAGCCGTCCGTTTTTATCGTCAGTGATGGCCCTGACAGAAAAAATATTTCGCGATTTCACCTACGATGCCACCTTTTCCGATGTTGCCACGCCACTTACCGACGTGATGAAACATCGCCGGGGTGTCTGTCAGGATTTCGCCCACCTTGCCATCGCCTGCTTGCGCGCCTCGGGCTTTGCTGCTGCCTATGTGAGCGGCTATCTTGAAACCAGGCCGCCACCCGGCGAAGCCAAACTTATCGGCGCCGACGCATCGCATGCCTGGTTTTCGGTATACGTACCGGGTGAAGGCTGGTTTGATTTTGACCCCACCAATAATGCCTCGGCGGGAGACCACCACATCACCACCGCCTGGGGGCGCGATTACACCGATGTGACGCCCCTCAAAGGTATTATTTTCGGCGGTGGTGACGGGCACACCTTGAATGTCTCAGTGGATGTACAGTTAATTCGGGATTAACCGCTCAAACCACCGCCAGGCGGGGTTCTGCCGACGGTGTATGCACCAGTGGCAAAAACCAGGTTTCGGTAATGCACTCATGCACCCGACCAATTGCCTCTTGTATTTCATCAATATAATCATGCAGGCCCGAGCTCGTCAGTAACTCCCCGACATCGGCCTCACCCATTTTTTTATGAACCTGCGTGGCGACCAACAAGGCCGATTTATGCATCGGCAGTTTTTTCAAACACTGTTCAAGCTCGCGCAGGGAGTGAGCGGCGGCGCGCGGGAAATTTTCATTCTGCAGTAAAAACTTCACCACATCTTTCGCATTCACCCGATCGCGCACATGCTGACGGTACATTTGATAGCCGCTCAATGAACGCAGCACGCTCATCCACATCACATTATTGTAGGGCGATATTTCATCGTCACTACTACCCGCCTCGGATGCTTTGGGCAGCAGGTGCACGAGGCCGGCATCTACAATGCGCGTGGTCATATCGGCGCGCTCAAGATTGCGCCCGATGCGAATAAAATCGTAAGCATCATTGTGCGTCATACAACCGGTGAGCAAACCGGTAAACTGCTGCACCTGACTGATAATTTGCAACAGAATGGCAGAGCGCTCCCGCCGGTTCAGTACCGCCGCGCTTTTATCTTTAATGAAGTGGTATAAATCATTCACCAGCTCCCAGGCTTCCATGGGAATAATTTCGCGGGTGATGCGCGCATTTTCCCGCGCCCAGCTGAGCGAATTCAGCAGTGATGAAGGGTTGTCCTTGTCCATCAACATAAAACGCACCACAGTACGTTCGTCGGCAAGGTCAGTGTCACGATTGAAGTATTCGCCTGTACCACTGATATCAATCAAGGCGCCCCAACCCAGCCGGGTGCCGCGCGGCAGGTCGAGCAATAAATTGGAATTTACGTTAACCAGGCGCGCCACATTTTCGCCGCGCTCCATGTAACGCCCCAGCCAGTAAATACGCTCTGCAACACGGGATAACATTACTTGTCTCCTTCCTGCACAATCCAGGTATCTTTACTGCCACCGCCCTGGGACGAATTCACGATATAAGAACCTTTCACCATTGCAACACGGGTCAAGCCACCCGGCGTTACATAATGCTCCTTGCCTTGCAATACAAACGGCCGCAAATCAATATGCCGTGGCTCAACATTTTTCGAGGTAACAATCGGCGCAGTCGATAATGAAATTAATGGTTGCGCCATGTAATTGCGCGGGTTGGCTTTAATACGGCGGGCGAATTCCTCGCGCTCTTTTTTGCTGGCCTGTGGCCCCATCAACATGCCGTAACCGCCCGATTCGTTGGCCGGTTTAACCACCAGTTTGTCGAGGTTGGCCAGCACATGGTCACATTGCTTTTTATCAATACAAAGATAACTCGGCACATTGGGCAGCAGCGGTTCTTCGCCTAAATAATAACGAATCATCTGCGGCACAAAGGTATAAATCACCTTGTCATCGGCAACCCCGGCACCGGGTGCATTGGCCAGCGCGACATTGCCTTTCAGCCAGGCGCGCATCAAACCCGGCACGCCAATTAATGAATCCTTGTTGAACATTTCCGGGTCGAGAAATAAATCGTCAATGCGGCGGTAAATCACATCCACCCGCGATAAACCGTGAATAGTGCGCATATAAACGCAATCATTTTCTACCACCAGATCGCGCCCTTCTACCAATTCAACTCCCATTTGCTGGGCCAGGTAAGAGTGCTCAAAGTAAGCCGAATTGAAAATACCTGGCGTCAGCACCACCACTTCCGGCCGGTCGATATCACGGGGAGATAAAGCCACCAGCGTGTCGAATAATTGATTGGGGTATTCGGTGACCGGGGCGATGTTGTAGTTTTCAAATAACTCGGGGAACACGCGCTTGGTAACCTTGCGGTTTTCAAGCATATAAGAAACGCCGGAGGGCACGCGCAAATTATCTTCAAGAACGTAAAAGTCACCGCGGTTGTCACGAATCAAATCGCTACCGCAAATATGTGCCCAGACACCGAACGCCGGTTTCATGCCCACGCACTCGGGGCGAAAATTGACCGAGTCGGCCAGCAGCTCTGCCGGTATAACTTTGTCGCGAATAATTTTTCGGTCGTTGTAAATATCGTTGATAAAACAGTTCAATGCAGTCAGCCGCTGCACCAGCCCGTTACAGGTTTTAGTCCATTCGCTTTGCGAGATAACGCGGGGAATAATGTCAAATGGCCAGGCGCGGTCAATATTGCCGGCATCGCTATAAACGGTAAACGAAATGCCCATGGTTTTGATGGCAACTTCGGCAGCGTGTTTGCGCTCCTGCAATTCTTCGCCACTCAGACCCGCCAAATGGCGTGCGAGCTGTCTGGCCACTTTTCGAGGATAACCGGGTGAGCTGATCAGCTCATCATAAAAATTACCCGGCGCGTAAGTCTGCCAATCTATTTGCATAAGAGTTCCCTGATGTTTCCCTCTGTGTAGTATTACTTGCAAAGCGCCTGCCAAGGCGCCTGCCTGCCAATATGTGCAGCAGCGCACAATTGCATAACGCGCAAAAACAAACGTGCCATCGCGTAACGTCAGGAAAGAATTCAGCAGGAACGGATGGGGAACCGGTAACAGATTCCGAATGTGAAGAAAGTTTAGACGCTATCTGCGCCGCAAATGAATTATTTTGGTGCAGCACAGCCCCGGCGCCTGCCCGCTTTCGGGCAAGCACTGTTCAGAAAAAGGCAAGGGGAACCAGGATGTCAGCAGACGCCGTGCAACCGCAGTAGCAGCGTACTCAGAGCGCGCCCTGCGTGCGGAACCAGCCGGCAATGCTTTGGCGCTCACGGCGAGCAACCGCTACTTCGTGCGGAAAGCGTTCACTGAGAAAAATAATCAGTTTGCCGTAATCCGGTGTAACCGTTTCCAGCAAGCAGGTATCGTCATCATTGAATAACAGCAGTTCACCGCCATCGCCAGGCTGCCAATCGCGGTTGAGATAGAGCACGGTGGATAACACCCGATTGGCCTGCAGCGGGCTGGAAAGATTTTTAAAAGCATCCAGATGCTTCTTATAAAAAGCGCCCGGGCCATAGCTGGCAAAATGGCTTTCGTAATCAAACAAGCCCAAAAACAGGCGGCGGTTCAACCCGGCACGCAGCTGTTCCATCCAGTCCAGAAAATCTTGCTGGGTTGCGGTTTCGCCGGTAAACCAATGGATTTTGTCACGGCGAATATCCCGGTTCAGCTGAAAGTCATCCTGCCGGCCAATACCGGCCACTTTCAATTCGTTGTCGGGCAGATCCTGCAGCTCCTGCCAAAGCCGATCGGTCAGTCCGGAGGGCAAATGCAGTGGCAGAATGCGGTAACCGTCACGCACCAGCGCCTCTGCCAGATCGTCCAGCAAGGCTTCGAAATCGTCTGTAATGATGTCCAAAAAGGATACTCGGGAAGGAAAGGAGAGCGGTGCGAAATTTACTACAAATCCTCGCCAGGCACCATGTGCATCATGCCCGCGCCACTAAAAATGGCACCCGGCGTATCTCTTCACTGATTGTTTACCCGCTGCCTTCCGATACCCGGCTTTTTGACACAAGTCAAGAATGGCCGCGGCGTATTCGGCCATGATGCTCACCAGTCCCGTGAGCAACCTTGCATACTCTTATGTCCTTATCTCTGGCATCGTCCCCCCTCGTGTGGGATACCGATTTACTGAAACGTTACGACCTCGCCGGTCCGCGTTATACCTCTTACCCCACAGCGCCGCAGTTCAAAGGCAGTCTGACGTCAGATGATATCAAACGGCTGTTGCAGCAGAGTAATGCCGCAGCCCGCCCGCTTTCTCTGTACACCCACATTCCTTTTTGCGACACGCTTTGTTACTACTGCGGTTGCCACAAGACCGTTACCCGCCTTAAAAGTCGTGCCTTGCCTTATATTCAGGGCGTTATTCGCGAGATGGAAATTCAAAGCCGCTACATTGATCGCTCCCGCCCGGTAAAGCAGTTGCATTGGGGCGGCGGCACACCGACGTATATCAGCACCGAAGAAATGACGCTGTTGATGCAGGCAACCCGGCAGTATTTTCAGCTGCTGGATAATGACGAAGGTGAGTACGGCATCGAGATTCACCCGGGCCAGGTGAGTGCCAGCACTATGCAGCATTTGCGCAACCTGGGCTTCAATCGGGTCAGCATGGGCATTCAGGATTTTGACCTGAAAGTGCAGCAAGCGGTTAACCGCTTTAATTCGCTGCAGGATGTTACCCGGCTGGTAGCCGATTTGCGCCGCCAGCAATTTCAATCCATCGCTATGGATTTGATTTACGGCCTGCCCTTTCAGAACACCCGGTCTTTTTCGGAAACCTTGCACCGTGTTATTGAGTTATCACCGGATCGCCTGTCGCTGTTTAACTACGCACACTTGCCAGATAAATTTAAAAGTCAGCGAATGATTCGCCAGGCAGATTTGCCATCCTCCCAGGAAAAACTGGCGATTTTTCACCGGTCTACCGAGTTGCTACAAGAGGCTGGCTATTTGTATTTGGGGATGGATCATTTTGCCAAACCCGGCGACAGTCTTGGCAAAGCATTGGAAGATCGCAGCCTGCAACGCAATTTCCAGGGTTACTCAACCCATGGTGAATGCGACCTGCTTGCTTTCGGTGTTTCATCCATCAGTGCGCTGCATGATGTGTATTTTCAAAATACCAAAGATCTGGCGGCCTACCAGCAGCACGTTAATGAAGGCCATCTGCCCATAGAAAAAAGCTGCCAGCTGACCGATGACGATCAACTGCGTCGCTATGTGATTAACCAGATTATTTGTCACGGCGAGCTGGATTTTGCGGCGATTGATCAACGTTTTGATATCAACACCATGCTGTATTTCACCAACGAACTTTTTGCGTTGACGCCGATGGTAGACGACGGGCTGATCACGCTGTCATCCAGGGGGTTGCAAGTGAATAACAGCGGGCGTTTGCTGGTGCGCAGAATTTGTATGGTCTTCGATCGCTACCTGCAACAACCGTCTACCGAAATTCGTTACTCGAAAATTATTTAACCTGCCAACTTCTCCATGGTGCGGTAACCCTGCTGGAAACTGCACCATTTCCCCCCAGGTGCCACAAGGATGTGACACCTTCCCCACTCAACTTTCGAAGACAATCGCCGGTAATCGCTCGGGCAGTTTTTGCAAAGAGTAAATATCGTAACGGCTGGACTTTCCTTCCAACTGGTAAGACGGAGTACGACCGGCGAGAAAAGGCGCTTTGCGCGGGCGTTTCACCACCACCCGGCAGCGCGCTTGCTGCAAGGCGGGTCCCAGCAGTGCATCGGAATCTTCATCGGCACCGACTATGTCATGAAAAACTTTCATTTCTTTTTTCACATCGGCCGTTTTTTCGCGCTGCGGAAACATCGGGTCGAGATACACCACATCGGGCTGCTGTGCGCTCACCGGCTGCTGCAAATAAATACCGGAGTCCTGTTCTATCAAACGCATCCGGCTCAGAATATCCAGTAATTGCGGGTCGTTGATGTGCGCAAATTGACGGGCGCGAGCAAAGCCGTTGAGCAACAGCTGCTGCACAACCGGCGAGCGCTCCAACAAAGTAACCGGGCAACCCAGTGAAGCCAATACAAAGGCATCGCGCCCCAGTCCGGCGGTGGCATCGAGAACATGGGGAAATACACCAGCCTTCAAACCCACCGCTTTGGCAATCATCTGCCCTTTACCGCCACCGAATTTTCGGCGGTGATCAACCGCACCTTCGGTAAATTCAACGCGCACCGGCCCCGGCGCTTTTCGTCCGGTTTGTTGCAAGGCCACGCCGGCTTCATCCACCAGTAATACAAACGCACTTTCAGCCCACTCTGCCAGTGATACTTGCGAATGCAGCGGTTGCTGCAAACGTTCGGCAATGGCCGCCGCAAGCGATTCATCTGCTGCACTGTTACATATAACCGGTAAAAACATACTGCCGACTTCCTGAATTTTTTCGAACTACCACAGCGTGTATTTCGACAGAACGAAACCGCTTTTTCAAGCACAAAAAAACCGGTTGCTTGCACAACCGGCTTTCAGGTTTGCGATTTTTATATCGCTACTGATGAGCAACCTTACTGGATTGGAATCAGTTCCAGTTCAACACGACGGTTTGCCTGACGGCCACTGTCGGTATCGTTGCTGGCAATCGGGTAACGTGGGCCTTCACCGTAGCTCTGTACACGGTTGCTGGCAACGCCCTGGGAAATCAGATAAGAACTTACGCTACCTGCACGTTGCTCACTCAGCGTCTGGTTCAGAGATGCACTACCGGTAGAGTCGGTGTGGCCGGTAACGCGAATAGCGGTTTGATTAAACTCTTTCAACACCAGACCCACCGAGTTCAATACTTCGTAGAAGTCAGAACGGATTTCTGCACGGCCGGTAGCAAAAGTAATGTTGCCTGGCATAATCAAATACAGGTTGTTGCCTTCACGGCGCACCTGCACACCGGAACCCTGCAAGCGATTGCGCAGTGCAGTTTCCTGGCGGTCCATGTAGTTACCTACACCACCACCAATTGCACCACCAACCAAAGCGCCCGTCAAAGCACCTCTGCCGCGGTCTTTCTTGCTGGAAGACGCTGCGCCAACTACCGCACCGGCGACCGCACCAATACCGGCGCCTTTGGTGGTGTTGCTGGTTTTTTGATCTCCGCTGTATGGGTCCATCGACGTACAACCAATCAAAGCAAAGCTCATTAAAAATGCGATTATTAATTTCATAAAAAACTCCCGTTATTTGTATCTAAGGCACCAAGGGTCTACTGCCGCTGGAATAAACCGTATTTTACTGCCAAAACGACACTATAGGTGTCATCACTGTGCAAAATTACCCGGAATAGTGCCGATTGGTGATAGGTCACTCAAATACGAATTCTAGTTTTGCTGGCTGAACATTGGCTGAATAAAATAAAATTTTCGACCAAAGACAAACATTCCATCGCTTATTGTGAAGTTAAGCAGCTTTCACTGAAATTGGTAGATATTGGCGTGCTTTCTTTTGTACACAATCCGAGCAACTACTGGCTATTTAATGCCATTAAACGGATACTTGCCTCATTCAGACAGACAGAAAAACGGGAATTATTATGACGGTAAAAGTGCTCGGAAGCCTGATGGCGGCAGGATTAACAACCTTGCTGTTCGGTTGCGGCTACGCAGTGAGTGTGAATGAACGCGTGGTGTATACACCGGCATCGTTATTCACTGATTATAAATTGGCCGACACATTGCTGCACAAATGTGTGGAGCAATCCGTTATTGATCAGCAAGTCACCCAGGCATCGGGGCTGAAGCAATTGAATTGCAGTAATGCCGGCATTCAGTCGTTGGCGGGGCTTGAGGTATTTACCGGCATTGAGGCGCTGAATCTGACCAGCAATGACCTGACCGATGTGAAGGCACTGGCTTCATTAAGTCAGTTGAAAATAGTGTTGCTGAGCAACAACCGTTTGCAGTCGGCAGCGCCTTTATTGTCGCTGCTGAAACTCGAGCAGCTTGATGTAAGCGAAAACCCGGCTCTCACCTGTAATGACCTGACGCAATTGCAACGCAATTATGCAGGCCAGACATTGGCACTTAAAAAGCCGGCCCAGTGCAGTTAACAAACAGTGCAGTTAACAAACAGTGCAGTTAACAAACAGTGCAGTTAATAAACAGCGCAATTAATAAACAATGCAGCTAATAAACGCGCCGCTAATAAGCAGCGGCCCGGTTATCGGAGAAACATTAAACCCAGCGTGTTGCGCAACTGGCGCACCACGCGCATTTTTACCGGCTCCTGATTAATCGGGCCGATGTTTTTTTTGAAACGCACCAGAACCTCTGTTCCAACCGGCGGGCTGTACTGATTTTCAACCTGTACTTGCGCCCCGCCCTCGGATATATCCTTGGTAAAACCAACAATAGTGCCAAAGCCCGGGTGACTCATTTCAACTCTGACCGTAGCAGAGGTACGCTCGTACTGCCGACGCTCAATCACTTGATCTCTCCTTCTGTTACACCAAACCACTGCTCGCGGATGGTATCAGTAACCGCGACCCTATCCGCTATTAATATAGCTACAATCTGGCATTAAGTGCGGAAAAACTGATTATGGCTATTAACGCACCACAAGCCAACCAAAGCCTTCGTCCTGACAGGCGTAAGTGACTTCGGCAATAGCCGCCACTACGCCCGAAAACGCCTGGCGCACCAGATCCGGCGAGTTGTTCTTTTGGCTGATATGCGCAATAACCAGATGCTGTAACAGAGAGATATCCAGGCGCTGTAAAAACCCCACTGCCTGCTGATTGTTCAAATGCCCCCACTGACCACCCACACGGCGTTTGAGTGATGCCGGGTAAGGCCCCGAGGCGAGCATGGTGGAATCGTGATTCGCCTCCAGGATCAGCGCATGGCAGGTTTGATAGGCAGATTCGACGTGAGGAGGAATACTGCCGAGGTCCGTTAACAGACCAAGGCGACGCTGCTCGTGCTGAAGGATGAACTGCACAGGCTCACGGGCATCATGGGGAACAGCAATGGGCGTAATCAGCAGATCGCCAATCATAAAAGGCGCGGTGGTTTCGAGCAGACGCAAGTCGGGCAGCACACCAAAATCGCGGCTTTGCCAAGTGCCGGGCGTCATGTACACCGGCAGTTGGTAGCGACGGGCAAATGCCGCCACACCTTTGATGTGATCAATGTGCTCGTGGGTTACCAGAATGGCAGAAAGTGAGGCAGGAGATTGGCCAAGGCGCTGCAAGCGCGACTCGGCCTCGCGAACGCTGAAACCGCAATCTATGAGCAGTGTGCCACCCGGCCATTCCACCAATGTGGCATTACCGCGGCTGCCACTGCCCAGAGATGCGAAGCGCATAGCGCGAAAATCAGATCAGGTTTTTACGAATAGCCGTCAACATGTCACGTGCCTGTCGCGGATCAATACGCTTGCCGTAAGGATCTCGCAAACGCACGGTCAGGTCGCCGTCAACACCGCTAACCAGCAACAGGTAACCCGGTGCTTTGGGCAGTTGTTTTTCAGCGTCACGCTTGGAGTAAGGCGCGCCGTCGAGCGCTTCACCGGTTGGCAGATTTTGCGTAATTTCTTCCAGGGTGTAAGGGCTGCTGATTTTCACCTGCTCTTCTTCAGAAACACCGGCAATGGCGCTAACCACTTTGGAATTGCGCAACCCGGCCCATTTACGGGCGAACCAGCCAGGGCCATCAGCATCCGGCTTACGGTATTGCACGTAGAAAATACCGGTTTCCGAGTTGTTTTCGTAAGGTGTAAAACCATCCTGTTTTACCGCATGCGCCAAAGTACCCAGCGCACGGGCGCGGTCAAGACGCAGGTTTAACACAGGCTCGTTACGCACCGTTACCAGACCGGCCTTGGCTGAACCGCCAATGGTCTGTGCCAGCAGCGAGGTGCCGCCTTCAGTAACATCACTTGCCAGGGTTGCAGAAAGTTCATCCAGCAGCCACTTTTCACGCTCCGGATTGCTCGATGCTGCAGGCCATGATAAACCGGCAGTCTGCTTGGCGTCGTTAGGGATGCTCATGTGCAAAATATGAATTTCGCTGGTTTCCGGCTGAACACCCTGATCAATCTGGATGCGATAGCGATCGTGAGTAGTCAGGTCGGTTTTAAATTGAATCCAGTCGGTTTCAATCACACCGCTGCCAATATCTGCGGTGTTAACGGTCAGGCCGTTAATATTGAGAAAACTGCGCACTCGCGGCCAGACTTCGCCGGGTGAAACGTTCATCAAAATCCAGGTCTGACTGCCAAGACGCTGAATTTTTACGCTTTCTTCCAGCAAGTTGGAGGAAATTGGCAACGGACGGGGTACATCGTAAGCCAGGCCGGTTTCGTCAAAGTCCGATTGTTTGATAGGAGGAATCGGGTACAAATCGCCCATTGCACGCTTGTCCAGATTTTCATCCAGTTTTAACGGCGCAATATTATCGGCTTTCTGGTAGTCACCACCGCGATTGCGGAACCAGCCTTCTTCGCCGAAAAACATACCGCACCCGGACATGGAAAAACTCAACAATCCCAGCGTGGCGTAAAACGCCGGCTTTCTTATGGCAGTCATTATTGTCATGAATAGTCTCTAAAGCAGCCCGGCAGCCTGCAGGGCAGATTTAACCTGTGAATGATACTGCGCTGACAAGGGAGTCAGAGGCAGGCGTATACCGGCTTGAATCAAGCCCAATTGCTCAACCGCCCATTTGACAGGAATCGGGTTGGACTCAACAAACATAGCGTCATGAAGGGGCAGCAACTTATCGTTGATAGCCCGTGCCTCATCCGCCTTTCCAGCCAGTGCCAGCTCACACATCTGTGCAATGGCTCGTGGTACGACATTCGCGGTGACAGAAATATCCCCATGCCCCCCTAAAAGAATCAATTCCACGGCGGTTGCATCGTCACCGGAGATAATACCGAAGCCTTCCGGTGCCTGCTCAACCAGCAAACGTGCCCGGTCCAGCTTACCGGTTGCTTCTTTAACAGCCACGATGTTGGGCACCGCCGCAAGACGCAAAATAGTCTCTGGCAGCATGTCGACACCGGTTCTACCCGGTACGTTGTAAAGAATCTGGGGAATGGCAACGGCTTTGGCAATGTGCTGATGATGCAGAAACAAGCCTTCCTGGGTCGGCTTGTTGTAATAGGGAGTAACCAGCAGGCAGGCGTCGGCGCCGGCATTTTTAGCGGCTTCTGTGAGTTCTACCGCTTCGCTGGTGGAGTTGGCGCCGGTACCGGCAATAACCGGGATGCGGCCATTAACCTGATCAACCACGCGCTTGATTACAGCAAGGTGCTCATCCACGTCCAGGGTTGCCGATTCACCGGTGGTACCTACGGCAACGATTGCATGTGTGCCCTGCTCAAGGTGCCAATCCACCAGCTTGTGGAGACTGTTCCAATCAAGCGAATTATCGGCGTTCATCGGGGTTACCAGGGCAACCATACTGCCTTGAATCATTGAGCACTCCATCAGACAGGAAAAGGGCAAAGAGAATGGTTCTAACGAACAGAAGCGCAATGGTACTGACAGGCGACGCGGGAAACAAGCGCGACACCAGTCAGAAGCGGGACAGTAGTTACTTTTTGAAGTCGAGCATGCGTTGCAGCGGGATCATCGCCTGGCGCGCCAGCTCCGGATCAACGTGAATCTCGTTGTCGGTGCGCTCAAATACGTTGACCAGATTCTCCAGTACATTCATCGCCATCCACGGGCAATTGGCGCAGCTGCGACAAGTTGCTCCATTACCGGCAGTGGGCGCGATATGGAAAGTTTTGTCCGGATTGCGCTGCTGCATCTTGTAGAAAATGCCCTGATCGGTGGCAACGATAAAATCCTTGTTCGGCAGGGTCGTCGCGGCGTTGATCAGCTGCGAGGTAGAACCAACCACATCCGCCAGATCCACCACCGCTTTGGGTGACTCGGGGTGCACCAGTACTGCGGCATCCGGGTACAGCAATTTGAGGTCGTACACCCCTTTTGCCTTGAACTCTTCATGCACAATACAGGCGCCGTCCCACAGTAGAACATCCGCGCCGGTTTTTTGCTGCACGTAACTGCCCAGGTGCTTGTCCGGCGCCCAGAGAATTTTTTTACCCTGGCGATCCAGATAGTCGACCACATCCAGCGCAATGCTGGAGGTTACCACCCAATCAGCGCGCGCTTTTACGGCAGCCGAGGTGTTGGCATAGACCACCACTTCGCGGTCAGGGTGTTGATCGCAAAATGCCGAGAACTCTTCAATCGGGCAACCCAGGTCCAGCGAACAGGTCGCCTCCAGGGTTGGCATCAACACGCGCTTTTCAGGGGTGAGGATTTTTGCCGTTTCGCCCATAAATTTTACGCCGGCAACCACCAGCGTTTCGGCGGGATGGTTTTTACCGAAGCGCGCCATCTCCAGCGAGTCGGAAACGCAGCCACCGGTTTCTTCGGCCAGCGCCTGAATCACCGGATCGGTGTAGTAATGCGCAACCAACACCGCATTGTGTTTTTTTAACAGCGCTTTGATTTGATTTTTAAGCGCTTCTTCCTCTTCCGGCGTATGTGCCGGGGTATCCCATGCATGGGCCAGATGCTGACGAACCAGCTCGGCTGCTGCATCAACATTATTGTCTGCAAGACTGACTTTATTTGCCGCCATAGATTTCACCACCACGTGCTGTGAGCAGACAGTCTACCATGAGCCGACTGCTTCGATTCATTCTCAGGGTATAGCAAAAAAATTTGATGCCGGAATGGCGTAATAAAAAAATAGCCGGGAGCCATTTAAATGCCGCCTGCGCGGCCGCCCGAAGGACGTCAACTGCAAAATAACGAGCAATAAAAAAGGGATGCCATGGGCATCCCTTTTTAGAAGGTGGTGGGTCGTGCTGGATTCGAACCAGCGACCAATTGGTTAAAAGCCAACTGCTCTACCGACTGAGCTAACGACCCGGGTAAACCGGTTTTTCTACAATCTGTCTTCGCCGGGTGTTGCTGGCAAAGATTTTTAAAAGTGGTGGGTCGTGCTGGATTCGAACCAGCGACCAATTGGTTAAAAGCCAACTGCTCTACCGACTGAGCTAACGACCCTGAGTGAGGCGCGTATATTAATGATTTTTCTGAGGAAAACAAGCGCTTGAATAAAAAAAATTAAAAAAACTTTTAGCTGAATATTTTTTGTTCGCCCGTCGAAATTGCCTGAATTGCTATTCAACCGGCAGCGCACCGGTGCAATGCCTGATGCGTTAAACCCCGTACAACGGCAGGAAGAAAGCTTACCCCGCCTGTCGTCCGTTACCTTTTAAAGCAGCTATTAAATAACTGTTTTGATGCCTGACGACAGTTGGTTAGCAAAATAAAACCATAAGAGCAGCGCGAGCTTATGCACCGGACTGATAACGGGTTGGATCTTTAATACCCGCCTGCTCAAAACCGATACGCCGCAACCGGCAACTGTCACAGACACCGCATGCAAGCCCCTCTTCCGTCGCCTGATAGCAGGAGACGGTAGTTCCATAGTCAATGCCCAGCGTTAAACCCAGCTTAACGATTTCAGCTTTGCTCATGTTCATCAGCGGCGCCTGTATCCGTAACGCCTGCCCTTCTACGCCGGCACGGGTGGCCAGATTGGCCATGGTTTCATAGGCCTGAATATATTCCGGGCGACAATCCGGGTAGCCGGAAAAATCTACCGCGTTAACACCAATAAAAATGTCGTTGGCGCCCAGCACTTCGGCCCAACCCAGCGCGATGGATAAAAACACCGTATTACGGGCGGGTACATAAGTGACCGGAATGCCGGCGGTTTCTTCTTCCGGTACGGCGAGGCTGTCATCGGTTAACGCCGAACCGCCAATGCTGCGCAAATCCAGAGTGACCACCTTATGCTGCACGCTGCCCAACAAGGTGGCAGTACGACTGGCGGCCAGCAATTCAGCCCTGTGCCGCTGCCCATAATCAAAACTGATGGTGTAACAGGCATAGCCCTGGCTTCGGGCGATGGCCAGCACCGTGGTGGAATCCAGACCACCGGAAACCAGAATAACGGCTTTCTTTTGACTCATATCCACCTCGCCTTATTGACTGCCACGCTGTTAGTGTCCGGGGGCGTCATTCCATAGCAATTTGTGCAATTGCAATTGGAAACGCACCGGCAAATTATCCGCCAGAATCCACTCTGCCAAAGAGAGCGGCGTTATTTGCCCGAATGCCGGTGAAAACAAGACTTCGCCTGCGCGCTGCACAAGGGCATATTCATCCACCTTGAAGCGCGCCCATTCGTAATCTTCCCGGCTGCAAATCACAAACTTGACCTGATCGCGGGCGGTCAACAACGCCATGTTTTCATAACGGTTGCGCGCCACCTCATCCGACCCCGGTGTTTTCAGGTCAACCACCCGGCTAACGCGCGGGTCAACATTATCGATCGGCAAGGCACCACTGGTTTCCAGCGACACGTCATAACCGGCATCACACAAGCGGGTGAGCAAGGTCAAACATTCGCGTTGCGCCAGGGGCTCGCCACCGGTGACACAAATGTAGCGGGGATTGTGGCTGGCAACTTCATCACAAATGGCATCGAGGGACATACGAGTACCGCCATAAAAGGCGTACTCGGAATCACAATAGCCGCAACGCAACGGACACCCGGTGAGGCGCACAAAAACCGTGGGCAACCCTACGGTGTTGGATTCGCCCTGCAAGGAATAGAAAATTTCAGTGATTTTGAGTGTTGCGTCAGTCATGAGATAGCAAGCCGGACTTCAGGGTCGGTATAGGAGAAACAGCCGCGCAGTCTAACCAAAGCGGCGGTTGATTGCGAGAAAAGCGACCACAACCCGGGGCTTCATTTGCCCGGTAAAGCGCTGCACTGATATGCTGCACGATGCGCGCCGATGCAGCCTTGACCGACATAGCGATAAACAGATCCACCATAAGGGTTTAAGGCCTGCCTTATGTCACGTCAAAGTACAGCCATGGCATCGGCACATTCCGTAAGGGTCGAAAGGCCGTTTTGTTCGACTCACCGCAACCGATATTGCTTTTATGAAGCCAACCAAAACCAAGCGTGAAATACGCAATGAGCTACAGGAACAAATTGATGCCTTTTTGCATCAAGGGGGAGCTGTGGCTGAAATACCTCGCGGTATTAGCGGTCGGGAAGATACTTCGGCGCCGCTTCGCCATGTATTTATAGGGCCGCCCAGCGAAGACCGCACGCTGGTGTCAGACGTAGTGGCCGCGATAGAATCCCGAAAAAAACCGGCTCCGCATCGCCCTACTCATAAACCGCGCCCGAAGAAGAAAATTATTCTCGACGACTTTGGCCAACCGTTGCGTTGGGAGTGGGTTGAAGAATAACCCTTCCGGAAAACTGCCGCCCTTAACCTCTGCTCGTTTACTGCCTGTTTCAATCCCCCATTAAAACTCCTTCAGCCAAGGCTTTACATCCCCCGGAAAGCAGTCCACAATGACAACGTTGTCTTAACCACTTCCTTCAGAGGCAAATTTGCTTATGTCTTCGACACCCGATACCACCGCCATTCAGCCGGAAACGACCCTGATGTTTCAGGAAGCCGCCGATGCAGCCGCGGTGGTTGCCCGCCAGCTGACTGAAAATGCGCCGCTGTTAAAAGCCGCCGTAGAGCGAATAAAAGCCTTCGCACCTAACGCGATTGTCACCTGCGCTCGCGGCAGTTCAGACCATGCAGCCACTTATGCCAAATACCTGTTTGAAACCCGTGTGGGCTTGTTAACTTCGTCGGCGGCACCGTCGGTGACATCCATTTACAGCGCCCGTCAACGCCTGGAAGGCACGCTCTACATCGCGATCTCCCAGTCCGGAAAAAGCCCTGACCTGCTCGCCAGCGTCACCCAGGCAAAAGAAGCGGGCGCACTAACCCTGGCTTTCGTTAACGTGGAAGACTCTCCTCTTGCAGCGCTGGTGGATATTGTTATTCCGTTGCGCGCCGGTGCAGAAAAAAGTGTGGCGGCAACCAAATCCTACCTCGGCACTCTGGCTGCCATTTTGCAATTGGTTGCCGTCTGGTCCGACGATCAGCCCTTGCAGCAAACCGTACAAGCATTACCGCAAGCGCTGGGCAAAGCCTGGCAATGCGACTGGCAAAGCGCCGTTGACACCCTGCGCGATGCCCGCAATTTATTTGTCATTGGTCGTGGCATAGGTTTTGGCGCCGCTCAGGAGGCAGCACTGAAATTAAAAGAAACCTGCGGTTTGCATGCCGAAGCTTTCAGTGCCGCCGAAGTAAAACACGGCCCTATGGCAATTGTCGGCGAAGGTTTTCCGGTGCTGATTTTTTCCCAGCAGGATCAAACCACCGTCAGCACCGATGCCTTGATTGATGACTTCCAGGCGCGTAATGCAAAACTGATGGTAGCCAGTGAAGGCTATCAGGGCCCCGGTGCATTGCCGGTGGTAGATCAGGCAGATCCTGTTATCGCACCGCTATTGGCGGTACAAAGTTTTTATCGCATGGCCAATGCGCTCTCTATTGCACGCGGTTACAATCCGGACCAACCCCCTCACCTGCGCAAAGTAACGGAGACCGTGTAATGAGCACTGCCCTGATCAATGGCGTTATTTTTACCGGCGAACATTGGCTGACAGATCACGCGGTTATTGTTGATGGGCAGCTGATTACCGCGGTATGCCACATCAATGAAATGCCGGCGTCGGTTACGGAAAAAATCGATCTGCAACAACAACGTTTGTTGCCAGGTTTGATTGACACCCAGGTGAATGGCGGCGGCGGTGTACTTTTTAATGACGCCCCCACCGTTGAAACCTTGAGAATTATGGGCGATGCCCACCGCCAATATGGTACCACCGGGTTTTTGCCAACGCTGATCAGTGATGATCTTGAGGTTGTAGAAAAAGCCATCGCCGCGGTAGCGCAAGCTATTGAGGAAGAGGTTCCCGGCGTGCTGGGTATTCACCTTGAAGGCCCCTTTCTCAACCCGTTGCGCAAAGGCATTCATAACGCTGAAAAATTTCGCATTCTCGACGACGACGCAGCGCGCTTGCTAACGTCCCTCGCGAATGGCAAAACGCTGATTACCCTCGCGCCGGAATTGACGACACCGGCAATGATCCGGCAGCTGCGCGCTACCGGTGCAGTGGTTGCCGGTGGCCACAGTGCGGCCAATTACGAAGAAACCCGCCTTGCTCTGGACGCCGGCATGAACAGCTTTACGCACCTGTTCAATGCCATGACGCCACTCACCAGCCGCGAACCCGGCATGGTAGGCGCCGCGCTGGAAGATCGCGACAGTTGGTGCGGTATTATTGTTGATGGTTACCATGCCCACCCGGCCTCACTCAAAGTTGCGGTTGCGGCAAAAACTCGCGGAAAAATGGTGCTGGTTACCGATGCAATGCCAACGGTAGGTGCGGTTGAAAAATCGTTTGTTTTAAACGGAGAAACCATTTACAGCAAGGATGGCCGTTGCGCATCTGCCGCTGGCACGCTGGCCGGTTCTGATCTGGATATGCTGAGTGCAGTGCGTAATACCACGCGCCTGCTGGATATCGGCATTGGTGAAGCCGCACGCATGGCTTCCGAATACCCGGCCGCCATGATCGGACTGCAACACACCCTGGGTGCCATTAAAAAAGGTTACGTGGCCAGTATGATTCTGGTAGATGACCAACTCAACTTGTTACGCAGCTGGATTAACGGCAAGCAAAACACCAACTGATTGACCGCGAGGCGCGCACACAAGGCGCCTATTCTCTCCACGACTCTACCTCTTATTTACCCCTCCTTGAAATCAGGCCTCTTGAAAAAGAGGCCTGATAAACGAGCATTTACCGCTACAACGCAATAATAATTTTCTTTCTGTCCAGCCACCAGGCCACCAGCCACATGAGTGCCACATTCAACAGAGCAAAACACAAAGAAGCATTCAATGGTGAGAACACCAGGCTCAGCTGCGCAAACAGCCACTGATAAAACGATTGGCCACCAACCGGAATCAGGTACATGGTTTTCGCCCAGAGAATTGACAAGGCGTAAATAAACAGCGGGTTTTTGCCCGGCAAGGTAAGTGCATGCAAAACACCGCGGAAAGCGGCAATATTCTCCAGGCGGATCAACGCCAGCAACACGATCACCGCCACACCGCTGGTTAACAACACAAAAGAACTGGTCCACAAATATTTATTGATCGGGAAAAAGGGATGCCAGATCAACCCGATTGCAACCATAGCAACACCCGCGACCAGCAACATTTTTTGCGCGTGGTTTTTATTTTCTGCAGCGACCAGGTAACGGGTAATTTCAAAACCGATCAACACCTGAACAATGGACGGCAAGGTACTGAGAATACCTTCCGGGTCAAAGGCGATGCCTTTACCGCGCCAGACATGGTTTTCCCCCAGCAGCAGCAAATCTATTTGACGCACCACCGAGTGCTCCAGACTGTAAGGATCTGCCGACAACTGTAATATCAGCCAATATCCCAGCAGCAATACCAGCGCCGCAATCAGCCGTCCGGTGAGCGGCAGATAAAGCACTATCCAGATGGCAAAGAAATAGGCCAGCGCAATACGCTGCAGCACGCCGGGAATACGCAACTCTTGCAAGGCTACGGAAAACGGAAAGGCGTTAAGGAATAAACCGATCAAAAAAATCAGCAGGCTGCGCCGAAAAATCTTGGAAAATTGCTGCGTAAAAGTCAGGTCACGCAATGACCGACCGGAGAACACCATCGCCGCACCAACCATGAACAAAAAGAACGGAAATACATAGTCAGTAGGTGTGGCACCATGCCAATCGGCGTGCAGTAGCGGTGCATACACATAACTCCAGGATCCCGGTGTATTCACCAGAATCATCAGCAGTAGCGTCAGCCCTCTCATTACGTCCAGCGCCATAAAACGTTGCTTCACCATACCTACCTCGTCTATCGATAAAAGCAAAAAAAACGGACGCTTTAAGGCGCCCGTAAAAAATCACCTGACCAGGCCAACGCTAGGATTTGGAAAAGCGCCAGTGTGTCAAGGTGTGCCCTTTCATTGCATAAAACAGCATAAATAAATAGCAAGGTGTCATCACCAGATAAGCCGTTTGCCGCCCTACACCATCAACCATCGCGAATCCGTTCATCACCACTGGCAAAATAGCACCGCCGGATATAGCCATAATCAACAAGGCCGAACCGGTACTGGTAAAACTGCCCAGGTCGCGCAACGCCATTGGCCAAATTGCCGGCCAGACAATCGCATTCGCCAACCCCAACAAGGCGAGAAAGAAAACGGTATTGGGTAGCGCCGGAAAACCGAGTGGTACCAGAAAAATATTGGCCATCGAGGCTGAATCGTTACTGCCAAAAACAATCGACAGGCTCAATACCACACCCAGTACCGCCGAAGCCAACAAGGCTTTTTGCTGGGAGATAAAGCGGGGAATAGTAATCACACCCAGAATGTAGCCAATAACCATAAACGACATGGTGAAGGAGGTCAGCGTGGCAAAACCTTCGTAGCCCAGACTGCGGCCGTAAGAGCCAATGGTGTCACCGGCAATCACTTCCACGCCCACATACAAAAACAAGGCAACAACACCCAGCACCAGATGCGGGTAGTTAAACGCCGAATCTTTTTGGGCATCCACTTTGGGCTCTTCGGTTTCAAGAGCCAATTTAGGCAGCGGTGCAAATTTCACAGCCAACGCCAGCAACCCGATAAACAGCCCCATGCAGATATAGGGCATCACCAGATTGTCCGCCAGAGCATTAATATCTTCCTGCGTCGGTGTTTCGCTGGAAAAATCTTTCATACCGCCGAGAATCAGCGCGGCAAATACCATAGGAGCAATAACGCCAGCGGATTTATTCAAAATCCCCATAATACTGATGCGGGCAGCGGCTGAGGCTTCCGGGCCGATTTTTACGACGTAGGGGTTTACCGCAGTTTGCAGTAAGGTCTGGCTGGCACCCATCATAAATTGCGCCAGTAAAAACAAACTGAACATATGGGTTTTGGCGGCGGGAATAAACATAAATGCCGCCACTGCCATACCGGCCATACCCAGTGCCATACCATTTTTATAACCGACGCGCCGAATCACCCAGGCAGACGGAATCGCAAATACCGTTACGGCGATGTAAAAAGAAAATAAAATAAACGATGCCTGCACCGGTGTTAATGACAACACCAATTCCAGATAAGGCATGAGCGAGCCATTAAGCCAGGTAGCGAACCCGAGAATAAAGAACAAAATGGCAATAATTGCCATGGGGATGACACTGCTCTGCGCTTTGGTTGTGTTTTGTTCCACCGCCATATCCATAACCTGTTTCCTGTGGGTGATCGAATTACAGGCGTCATGCACAGCATTCAAAAAACCTGAACACCATCAACCAACTCTGGTCAGCACGACACCGGTGATCCGGTTGTCTGTCAATTATTTTTTTCCCGGCAAAAACTTTTTTATTTGTTCTCTGGTGATATCTGAATCACCAGCGATGATAGGTTTAATCGTCAATCGTTTTAAAGCAACCTCAACAACACTTATAACAAGCTGCTGACAAAAATTTGTAAAAAACGCCAACAAAACAGTTACATCACAAACCGCTTTGCTGGCGTGCATAAAACACGGCGCCATATTCCGGCTGCGCCAAAGGTTCGGACAGACGACTGGCAACAGATGCTTCCAGCCATGGCACCAGACGATGCGATAAGCCACCGATGAATGACATTCTCGTCACACCGGTTTGCCACAACATGTTTGCCATGTCGCTCATATAAGCCGCACCTTCTTCAAGAATACGCAGCGCCACAGCATCTTGCTGCTCTGCGCCGTTGAGCACCAGAATGGCGAACTTCGCATAATCACTGGATTTCGCGTTGGCCATTTTGTCGACGATCATAACGCCTTTGGCTTGCAGGGTTTCTTCCATCCATTCGCGAATGATTGTGTCCGGCCCCAGCCCGTCAGAAGCCAGTAATACAGCCTTGATCGCTTCAAGGCCCATCCATGCACCGCTGCATTGATCGCCAAACGGAAAGCCGTGCGCGCCCAAAATAGTTGCTTGCCCATTCACCCAGGAATAACCACAGGAACCGGTACCGGCAACCAGCACCGCACCTTCATTTTGTTTATGTGCACCGAGGCAGGCAATGTGTAAATCGGTGGTCAGATACATGTTTGAAAAAGGATGCTTCCAGTTGTTGATCACTGAAAACAGACTGGGCAAATTTACCCCCGCCAAGCCGACACCGGCTATCAGGCGGCTTTTCATCTCTATCGGCAAACCGGCATCGGCAAGCGCCAATTCGGTAGCAGCCACAATAGAGTCCAGCGTGCGTTGCACCCCATGAAAAGGATTGGCTGGCCCTCCAATACCTGTACCCAATAACTGATCCCGGGTGTTGTAAATTGATGCACGGCATTTGCTGCCGCCGCCATCAATGCCAAGAAAAAAAACGTCATCGTGTGTTGGCACTGTGGCCATAGTTAACCTCGTCTCACCAAGCGTTTGCAGCGATTCATAACACACACCTCTCACGACATGTCGGGTTTCGCGGTTGCAACACAGCTAACCTGCTCGCGATTGTCGGCGGTAATGGTCTGGTTGTCAGAGCTCCGTTTTCTGTCGAAAAATGTTGATGCCCGAACGGACATCAACCAAGGGAGATCCATGATAGAAAGATAACAACCGGTAGTTGCTGCGCACCATTTGACTACTGTGCAATTCACAAGCAGCAAACAATGTAATGACACTCACCGGAGAGAGCAGCCATCTCATCGCAGGATCAAAGTTACGCCGCAAAGACAACGTTGTCAAACAATATTTCATGCTGACCATCCGATGGCAAATAATTTACCGCCACCGTCATCACCAGAAGCCGGGCCAGGCTGCATTATCAAGCAGGACATTGCGATAAAAACAGAAGGGAAAAGCGGAGGAAAACAGCCCCGGTATCCGGGGCTGCAAAAAGACTTATTCAGTAATACGCTCTTTCAGAGCTTTCAGGCTGTTTTGCAGGCTGCGGGTATTTTCCGGCCCCATGCGCAATAACAGCTTGTGCGTGGAGGGCAGCGCTTCTACTTCTTCATCAGCATATTGGTAGAACACTTTGGGCTGCACCAGCTCAAGCGGTTGCTCAATAACCGGGGCGGCCAGCAAATGATCAATCGCTCGTACCAGTACGGTATGGAAGTTACCTTTCTTCAGGCCCATCTCGGCATGCGCTTCTTCGAGCAAGGGGTAAAAGCGCTGATAGAAAGCTGCCAGCGCATCCGTATCCAGCAATGCCACCAGCGTGACCAGCGAATCGTAACGGTGGTAGTTTTCAGCGTTGATCAAAAAGCGTGGCTGCTGCACACCCACGGTGGAAACCCGCTCGGTAACGAAGCCGGACGCCGGCGAGGTGATAGGACGGTACTCATGCACCACCTTGCCTTCTTCAACCGCGTTCACCGCCCTTACGAATTTGCGGATAATTTCCTGCGGCACGACAAAGGCCAACGTCTGGGCAGAGAGGTTTTGCAATGCGGCCAGCACACTGGTGTCACTTTCATTCAACCCGGGCAACGGCTCTGCCTGCACTACCGGCGCCGGTGGCTCATAGACCGGAGGTTCTTCATTGGTCACGGCGGGATCGGTACGGGGCGGCAGTACACCGGTTTGCTCAGGCTCAACAGGCAGCAACTGAAATTCGGGTTGCTCCTGCTCGCCACGGCCATTGAGATAGAAAAAAGCCATCACCCCCAGGGCTGCCAGAGCAACCAGCAGCAGCATGGTTTTGACAGAACGGTCACCGGAATCACGGGTCATACAAAATTCCTTGCACAGTAGAATTTGGACAAGTTGCGCTACGCCACAATAAGACACAGCACAAAGATGAAGAGTAGGACAAAACGTCGTTTAACGAGTTCATTTTGCAACGCTGTCTGGCCCCGACTCACTCGGGCTGCCAGCTTACCTTGATACACCGCCACGATCAGTGCGCGCTTCCACAGGGCCATCTTTATCTATCCAGTAGCGCGCACCCGGCGGTGGCCAGACATCCGGCAAGCCGGGGTTTTCAAGCTGGATCAATCGCCGGGGCCCGGCGTTCAGCTCTGCCAACCCCTGCTTGACCCGCGGATGTTCATTAAAAAATGTATCAAACCGGCCGTCTTTTATCAGGCTCACCAACCCGCTTTCAATACGCTCGGCCAGCGCGGTATTTTTAGGGCTGACAAAATAGTAGACGGCGGTAGGATATTCGAGCATTAAACCCCGCTCAACGACCAGCTCGTCATCATCCAGACTGGACAGCTCGTGCCAGGCTTCGGTAACAGCGCGCGGATAATAGTCAAACCGCTCTGCCTTCAACATTTTGATCAGTGAGCCGGAGCGATTGGCGGTGGTTACGCGCAGGTTGTTGGCTTGCAGCACATCAACATCGGGCCAATGCATCCCCTGACCTGCCACCAGCTGGCTGAGATCTTCCAGCGTATTGATCTTGTCGAAGCGCGCCTGATCCTGCTTGCGGATGATAAAAACCCGCTTGCCAAACAAACCGCGAAATAAAGGAATACGCACCGGCAGCAACAGCGATTCCCGGTGCTTGCTGGTCATCGTCCAGATCACCTGATTGCCGGTATCGTGTTGTAACAGATAGACCCAGCGCGCCTGGGAATAAGGCCAGCGCGCATAGCGAAAAACAATCTCCTCGTCCGGCGCCTTACTTTCTTCCAAGGCCAAACGCAGCAAATCCAGATAGTAGTTTTGAGGTTCGGAGTTATCAAAGGTAGGGATATCAATAACCACCTGACGCGGCTCCGCCGCCCAAGCCAGGTTACTGATTAACCACACTGTCAACACGCCGATAAAGCGTTTGCCTGAACGCACATTCCTCTCCCTTTGGCGATACGGTCTGCCGCAACAGCTACCCGCTGGCAATTGCACCCACACAAGCAGCGGTTAAAAAATTTATGCCGTGCCGATAGGGAGGAAACTATACTCCAATCGACAATACCCTGTCGTGGAGGATAACCTGGTGATCTGACCGGTTTCACCCTCCTGAAAATATTTTCCACAGTTGTTGCAGTTTCAGCAGCTATGCCGGTGATCCGCCGGTAAGCCAGGCATAAGAAGATTATTTGATCGCGCCTTAACAGGACTCCTGCCATACCGTATAGTCAATCGCTACGGCCACCACTCTACTTTAATAACGGTACTACTTTCATGCACGACAAACTGGAGATTCGAGCGTTTTTACTCTTTCTCGTCCTCGTCACTATCGCTTTTTTCTGGGTACTCAAACCTTTTTTCGGAGCGGTTTTCTGGGCCTGCGCCATTACGGTTATTTTTCATCCACTGAACCAGCGGTTGCTAAGAAAATTCAAAGGTCGCCGCAACCTTACCGCACTGGCAACCTTGTTACTGTGCATCCTGGTGGTGATATTACCGGTGATATTTATTGTTTCTTCGGTGGTTGCCGAAGGTGTCTCGCTCTATGAAAAACTGCAATCCGGCGAGGTTAATCCGGCGGTGTACATTGAACAGGTGCGCTCTGCCTTCCCCCTGCTGGAACAAACCCTCGAACGCTTTAATATCGAGCTGGATAACCTCACCGACCAGGCCGGCGATGCCGCCATTGCCAGCGGTAAGTTTCTTGCCCAACACACCTTCAGCATCGGCCAGAATGCATTCAGCTTTTTAATCAACATCGCGCTGATGCTGTATATGACGTTCTTCTTCCTGCGCGATGGCGACAAGCTGGTTAACCTGCTGATTCGCGCACTGCCGCTGGGCGATGCACGCGAACGCCAACTGTTTACCAAATTTGCCGAAGTCACCCGGGCCACCATTAAAGGCAACCTGGTCGTCGCCATTGTGCAAGGCAGCCTCGGCGGCCTGATTTTCTGGCTGCTCAATATTCAGGCGGCTATCCTGTGGGGGGTGTTGATGGCTTTTCTGTCATTACTGCCGGCAGTGGGCGCCTCGCTGGTATGGATTCCTTTCGCGGTCTATTTATTGGCGACCGATCAGGTCACTAATGGTCTGATTCTTATCGCCTTCGGGGCGATCGTTATCGGCCTGGTTGACAATATTCTGCGCCCGATTCTGGTAGGCCGCGACACCCGCATGCCGGATTACCTGATCCTGCTCACCACTTTGGGCGGTATAGCCTTGTTCGGCATCAGCGGCTTTGTTATGGGGCCGGTGATTGCGGCACTCTTCATCGCTTTCTGGGGTATTTTTATGCACGAGTTCCAGAGAAAAGAACCGGAACCCGCTGCACCCGCCCCGGAAGAAGCCGGCCCGCCACTGCCGCCGCCCGGCGCCATCTGACCCCGAGCCGGCTCTGCGTTCAAAGCCCCGCCTGATGCGGGGCTTTGCATTTCAAGCAGTATCAATTTTGCCGGGTTGGCGGTTTTACGAGGCAATCGAATCAACAGCCGGGGACGGTTCTGTTACACTTCCCGGCCTTTTTTACCATCAATGGACATAACGCATGACTGAGCAATATCTCACTCCGGAAGCCAAAGCCAGCTACGGCATTGGTCGTCAAATGGGCGAACAACTCGCCGCCAATCCATTTGAAGGCGTTGTTAACAGCGCCGTTGCCGCCGGCCTGATTGATGCGCTGGAAGGCAAGGAAAGCACCGTTTCCCGTGCTGACCTGGAAGCTGCTTTTGGTGTTATCAGCCAGCGCATGCAGGAAGTACAGGCTGCCAAAGCCAAAGAACTGGCCGGTGCCGGTGAAGCCTTCCTGGCCGAGAATGCTAAAAAAGCGGGTATTACCACCACCGCATCCGGCTTGCAGTACGAAGTTATTACCGAGGGCGAAGGTGCCAAACCTACCGCCACCTCTCGCGTAAAAACCCATTACCACGGCACCCTGATTGACGGCACGGTATTCGATTCTTCCTACGACCGTGGTCAGCCAATTGATTTCGCGGTTAACGGCGTGATTGCCGGTTGGACTGAAGCCCTGCAATTGATGCCGGTTGGTTCCAAGTGGCGCTTGTACGTTCCTTACAACCTCGCCTACGGTGAGCGTGGCGCCGGTGCCGCTATCGGCCCTTTCTCCACCCTGATTTTTGATGTTGAGTTGCTCGACATCGTTGGCTGATAAGCCGGATACCCGGCGCAGTAATGTGCCGGGTATCGCCTTCCCGAATATTATCTTCCCTTCTGTTTGTTGTTCGGACTATTGCCATGTGGTTTAAAAACCTGCGTTTATACCGTCTTACCGAAAAGTGGACCCTGTCGCCTGAAGAGTTGCACAGCGCGCTTGAGCCTTTTATTTTCAACCCTTGTGGCAGCCTCGACCCGATGCGCTACGGCTGGGTTGCGCCGCTGGGACGCCACGGCAGCGAGCTGGTGCATGTCACTAACGGCTACATCATGATTTGCGCGCAAAAACAGGAAAAAATCCTGCCAGCCTCGGTTATCAACGAGCAGCTGGAACAAAAAGTGGTTGCACTCAGCGAAGCAGAATCGCGCAAAGTGGGCCGCAAAGAGCGTCAGGAATTGAAAGATGAAATTATCTTTTCCCTGTTGCCACGTGCATTTACCCGCACCTCTCAGGATTTTGCCTACATCGCCCCGCAGGATGACCTGATTGTGGTCAATGCGTCTTCAGCCAAGCGCGCCGAAGATATGTTAAGCGCCCTGCGTGAAGCGCTGGGAAGCCTGCGCACCCTGCCGCTGACCACCAAAAACGCCCCGCCACAGGTTATGACCCATTGGCTGCGTTCGGATGAATTGCCTCAGGACATCCAGTTGGGTGACGAGTGCGAGCTGAAAGCCAGTAAGGACGAACGGGTTATTCGCTGCAAGAAGCTGGATCTGCAAGCCGAAGAAATCATTCGTCACCTCGATGGAGGCATGTTCGCCAACAAGGTCGCTATCAGCTGGAACGAAGCTATCCACTGCATTATTGATGAAGAGCTGGCCATTAAACGGGTCAAGTTCGACGACAAGATTTACGACCAGGCCAACGACCGCAACCCGGAAAGCTACGCCGAACAATTCGACGCGGATTTTTCCATCATGACGCTGGAATTGAAGAGCTTTATCAACTCGCTATTACACGCGTTTGGTGGCGAAAAAGAGCCCGCTGTTTAAGGCCTCCGGTTAACCGGCAAGAGACTGGGGTTAGCGCCATGCTTATGGTAAGATGCGCGCCTTTTTTCTGATATGCCGACATACAGGTAATCTGTTATGAGCAATAAAGTCGCTGTGATCATGGGCTCCAAAAGTGATTGGTCCACCATGCAGTCTGCGGTAGAAATTCTGCAGCAGCTGGGCGTGAGTTACCACACTGAAGTGGTTTCCGCCCATCGCACTCCGCAGAAACTCACCGAGTTCGCTGAACAGGCGGTAGACCAGGGCTATGCGGTCATTATCGCCGGCGCTGGCGGTGCTGCGCATTTGCCAGGCATGATCGCCGCTCACACCCGCTTGCCGGTCTTGGGCGTGCCGGTACAAAGCAAGGCGCTGAACGGTATGGACAGCCTGTTATCCATTGTGCAAATGCCCAAAGGTATTGCCGTGGGTACGCTGGCCATCGGTGTTGCCGGTGCTTTCAATGCCGGTTTACTGGCCAGCCAGATTCTGGCAGTAACCGACCCGGCACTGGCAGAGCGTCTGGAAGCATTCAGACATGCGCAAACCCAGGCCGTACTGGACAATCCCGATCCGAGTGTTGAGTAAACCATGAGCAGTTCTTCTACTATTTGGGTGCTGGGCGCCGGACAACTGGGCGCCATGCTGCAAACCGCTGGTCGTCCCCTGAATCTGGATGTTCGCCCGGTAGATATCGAATCGGCCAGCGCTCCGGCGCTGCAACCGGACGATCTGGTCACTGCCGAGCGCGAACAATGGCCCGCCTCGATTGCGACTGACGCACTGGCCGCACACGCCCGTTTCGTCAACCGCGATGTTTTCGGGTTACTGGCCGACCGCAAAACCCAAAAATCCCTGATTGATGAACTGCACCTGGCAACGGCTCCCTGGCAAGCGGTGGAAGCAAACACCACCGAAGCAGCATTGCACACCCGTCTGGGTGAGCGCGTACTGTTAAAACGCCGCACCGGTGGCTACGATGGCCGCGGACAACACTGGCTGCGTCAACCGCAACAGGACACCATCCCGAGCGACTGGTATGGTCAGGCGATTGCCGAACAGGCCATCGCTTTTGATGAAGAAGTGTCTCTGGTTGGCGCCCGTGATGCGCAAGGTAACTGTGTTTTCTATCCATTGACGCTGAATCTGCACGTTAACGGTATTTTGCTCGGCTCTGTTGCCCCCCTGAACCGCCTTGCTCACTTGCAGGCACAGGCAGAACACATGCTTTCTGCCCTGCTCAACAAGCTGAATTATGTGGGTGTGATGGCCATGGAGTGTTTCCGCACCGGCGATCACCTGATGATCAACGAGCTGGCACCCCGCGTACACAACAGCGGCCACTGGACCCAGGCCGGCGCCAGCATTAACCAGTTTGAGTTGCATTTGCGCGGCGTCAGCGGTTTGCCACTGGGCTCGCCGGTGATCAAAGGCACCAATGTGATGGTTAACCTGGTCGGCACCGAACAACAAACCGCCTGGCTGGCCGTACAAGGCGCCGAGCAAATCTGGTATGGCAAGGAAGTGCGCCCGGGGCGCAAAGTGGGCCACATCAATTTTTGCGGCAACAGCGCCGGCCTGAAAACCTCGTTGTCTGCCCTGCAAAACCATTTGCCCGACAACTATGCCGACGTCATTGCATGGCTGACCGCGCAACTGGACAGCGACCACCCTCAGTAAACATCTCACTCTTCACCACCTGTTTTACACAGAACAGGTGGTGAATCGCAGCAAACAGCCATACCAGCGGTTAATTGATCCTAATCAACTATTTACCCCCGATTGTAAAGCTGCAACAATTCCCCTCAGTAGTCTCACTCAAAGCAAGCCTTTTTGGTTTGTCACAGGTTTAGCCATGACCAGTACTCCCGCCAAAAACAACGCCACCTGCCCTCATGACAAGCGGGTATCCTGCGGTAACTGCCGCCTGAACACGATCTGCCTGCCCATTACTTTTCATGTGGATGACATTGATCGCCTCAATGACATTATCCAGCGCGGCCGGCCGCTACAAAAAGGCGAATATCTCTACCGCGCCAACGACACGTTCCAATCAGTGTTTGCAATTCGATCCGGTGCGGTAAAAGCCCTCACGCTGAGTGATAGCGGCAGCGAACAAATCACCGGCTTTTATCTGCCGGGCGAAGTGGTGGGCATGGACGGTATTGCCGATAACCGCTACACCAACTCGGTTATCGCGCTGGAAACGTCTTCTGTTTGTGAAATCCCTTTCAGCCGCATGGAAGACCTGAGCCTGCAAATTCCCAGCTTGCAGCGACACTTTTTCCAATTGCTGAGCCGTGAAATTACCCAGGATCAGCACATCATTGCTCTGCTCAGTAAAAGCAGTGCAGAAACCCGTATCGCCGCCCTGCTGCTGAGCATTTCCAGTCGTAACAGCCGCCGCCAATTGTCGGCAACACAATTTCACCTGCCCATGTCCCGTACCGATATGGGTAACTTTTTAGGTTTGACCATTGAAACGGTCAGCCGGATTTTTTCACGCTTGCAAAAACAGGGCGTTCTCGCCGTGGATAAAAAAGAAATTACTATTCTGGATTTGCCAGCCCTGACTACGCTTTCAACCGAGAATCATTGACCCGTGGTAAACACTGACCAACGCTTGCAGCTTGTCTTTTCCGCCATTGATAAACTCAATCATGAAGACCCCAATACCACCCTGGTAGAGGGCAAACCGGTAGCCAATGAATGGCTTTACGGCCAGCGCATGAGCGCACAACTCGCCGCCTTCCGTCCGGACGCTGACGAACTGCTGCAAATTGCTGTGCGCGCGCAACATATTGGCCGCTGGAAAATTCCCCGCAGCGATTACCCGATGGATCGCCAGGGCTACAAACGCTGGCGCACTGATCTGGCACGCCTGCATGGCGAAATCACCGGAAAATTAATGAGCGAGCACGGCTACGCCGAAGACGACATTACTCGCGTGGCTGACCTGCTGCTAAAGAGAAATCTCAAACGCGATAATGACGCCCAGACGCTGGAAGATATTGCCTGCCTGGTTTTTCTGGAGTTTTATCTGGCCGATTTCGCCAACAAACACGCTGAAGACAAGCTGATCGACATCATTCGCAAAACCTGGAACAAGATGTCGGAAAACGGCCATAAAGCAGCCCTGCAATTGCCTTTTGACGAAGCAATGCTAACGTTGATTGGCAAAGCCCTGACACCGGGCGACAAACCGGTACATTAAGGCCCCGCCAGCGCAACCAATCCTTTGAAAAATATTCACCGCCGGCTTCACCCCGGCGGCACGCGTTTAACAGCCGCAGAGCTGCCAACATTTATAAGACTTACAAATAGCCACGCAATGGAGAAGACCCGATGTACCTGATGCTGAAACACCTGCATATGACACTGGCATTACTCACTTTTATCAGCTTTTTTGTCCGCGGAATCTGGATGTGGCGAGGCTCGGCCTGCCTGCAAAAGAAACTGGTAAAAATTCTGCCTCACGTAATCGACACCTTTTTATTGATCACCGGTGTAACCGTTGCGGTTTACCTGGGCTTCAAACCGTCAGAACATCCCTGGCTGCTGAGCAAAATGATCGCCCTGGTGGTTTACATTGGCCTCGGTGTCGTAGCGTTTAAACATCGCTCCCCTGCCGTGCGTAAATCTGCCTGGGTTGCTGCACTGCTGGTGTTTATCTATATTGTCAGCGTTGCCATCACCAAAAACCCGATGCCGTTGTAACCTGCCCGTTTCTATTAATGTGTGGCGTCTCGCCACACATTAATAGATTATCCGAATAAAAATTCCCCTTATATCTCTAAAAGTTATTATCGAGACCTTTTTCATAACACGCTATTGACGTCAGTTACGAAGTGATCTATATCACACTCCAGGTGTTGGATACTTCCATAAACTCTAATAATTGACTGGCGCCCCCATGAAAAAAATAATGACGTTATTGGCACTATTCTGTCTGTCCGCTACCGCTCTGGCATGTGATGAAAGCTGTTTACGCGAGCAGGCGATGAAAACCCACAATATAAAATTCCCGACCTATCTCGACAGCCAGTACTGCCGAAATACCAGTATTGATTTTCTGTTGAATGCGCGGAAGAGTTTGCAGCATTACCACGATGAGCGACTGAATACCGCGCATCGCGGCGGCATTCGCAATATTCGCAATTTTCTGGAGCAACGCCGGGAGTGGTTAAACGAGTGCGATCAGTATCTGACGTTGACCATGCAGGGGCGGTTATTTCGCAGCAAGGAAACCAGCGATCAAATCTTTCATACCATTGGCCAGGTATCGGAAGAACTGAATCGTTTGATAGGTATCCCGGCGTCCGCCAATGAAGACAGCATGACCCTGACAGAAATTGCCAGGCAGCGGTTTGAACAAATGTTCCGCCAACTGGATCACCACCGCACAGATTTGCAGTTACGCGGTTTGTTATAAAATAAAAAAGGCATCCCTGGATGCCTTTTTTATTTACGAAGTGCTGTCAGAATTGGCGGGGGCTTTCTTTTTCAATGACAACACGCTGCGTTGCGGCTTGTCTTCACGCTCGGCAAAACGTTTTGCCTGGGCTTCCCGCTCGCGGATAGCAGCCATTTTCGGATCATCAGCGCGGGTGCTGTAGCCGGAGGAATAACCGTTGGTTTTTGAGGCTTTGGCCAAAAATTCCAGCCCGCAACGCAACAGCCGAGCCTGATCAATAAAGTTTAAATCCGTGGGAAACTTGCCTGGCTCAACCGCACTCGGATCAGCGGGATTACCCTCTACCCTGAGCACAAAACCACTACTATGTGTCGCAGTACCTGCTGCAACATCCGCAACCCAGTCATCAAAGTTCATACAACCTGCTCGAATGATGTAACACCCCGCCATTCACTACTGTTAAGGATAGCGGGGCTGTAATTATGTGAATATCAGCCTGTGGCTGACTGTTTTTCTGCCCGTTGCTGACGCTCCGGCGGCAAAGCGCCAATATGCACTTCATTGCGCTGTTTTGCCAACTCAATTTGCTTCTGACGCTCTTTAAAACGCAATTTTTGATCCGGTGTCAGCTTGTCGAAACATTTCGGGCAGCTGACCCCCGGTACATATTCAGCGGCCAGTTTGTCATCTTCAGTAATCGGGTGGCGACAACCGTGGCACTGATCGTAATCACCTTTTTGCAGGCTGTGATTGACTGCCACGCGGTTATCAAAAACGAAACACTGACCGCGCCACAAGCTTTCTTCTTCCGGCACCTCTTCGAGGTATTTCAGAATGCCGCCTTCAAGGTGGTAAACCTCTTCAAAACCTTGTTGTTTGAGATAGGCCGTCGACTTCTCGCAGCGAATACCACCGGTGCAAAACATAGCCACTTTTTTATGCCTGGCAGGGTCGAGATTTTCAGCCACGTAAGCCGGAAATTCGCGAAAAGTCTCGGTAACCGGATCAATCGCCCGCTCAAAAGTACCAATGGAATACTCGTAGGAATTGCGCGTATCAACCACCACCACTTCCGGGTCGCTGATCAGGGCATTCCAGTCTTGCGGTTTTACATAGGTGCCAACGATCTGGCGCGGATCAATGTCTTCTACACCCATGGTGACGATTTCTTTCTTGAGCTTTACCTTCATACGATAGAAAGGCGTGCCTTCAAAAAAAGACTCTTTAAAGCTCATATGGTCAAAACGGGCGTCCTTCGCGAACCAGGCCACCAGCGCATCAATCGCTTCACGCGTACCCGCTACCGTGCCATTAATACCTTCGTGCGCCAGCAACAGCGTCCCTTTGAGGCCAATAGCATCGCAGTGGGCTTTCAATACAGGGGCAATGTCCTGATAGTCAGGCAGTGCGACAAATTTGTAGAGTGCGGCAACAACAGTAGAACTCATAATGGCAATCTTGATCCGGTCAGTTTAACGGGTGAGCATTATATAGATGCTGTTCGAAATTTAAACAATTAATGTGCCCACCATGCCTGTCAGCCTGATGGTGGGTGCGTTTTTAATCACTGATGCCGTGCCTGATCATGCTTGCTGCCACCCATGCAGGATGGCGAATCAGGCACAACGCCTGATTGTTGCCACTCAGCAGGGCTGTGGGTGTGCAACGCCAGCGCGTGCAGCCCATTTTCAAACACCGGGCGCAACGCGGCATAAATAGCCTGGTGGCGCGCCACCTGACGCTTTCCTTCAAAGAGCTCGGAAACCAGCACGACTTTAAAGTGGCTTTCGGAGCCGGGTGGCACACTGTGCATATGGCTTTCGTTGATCACTTCGAGATGAGTGGGCTGCAAATCCCGGGTTAGCAGGGTGATAATTTCGGTTTCAACCGGCTTCATAGGGTAGCTCCTGGGTCAGATAGGATCTGCACCATACAACGAATCGGGCATTAAAAAGGCGAGTATTTTAACCGGAAAGACAGAAGGATTGTTGACCTGGAACAAGGAAAGCCAATGCAGGAATCATCAGACCTGCTCAGGAAAGAGTTTAAGCCCCACAACCGTCACCTTTTTAGATGAAAGACCCGGTGCACTTCTGTCCGTTTGACGTTAGAGCAGTTGTTCCAAAAACACATAAATGCATCCATGCAGCTCCGACGAGTCATCCATGACTCGACGGTTTTGGAACAACTGCTCTAACGTCAAACCCGGATTGTGCACGCCATATGCTTCCCGCAACCTGAAATTGCCATGAATAATGGCCCGGGTTCTGCTTACTGAAAAGCACCGCCGCTGGCTTTGGCGCGAATCAAGGTAGGTTCGCAACCGGTGAGCCGTTGATAATCAGTGTTTACCGCCTGCATCAATGCAGGAATGACTACCGCAGGAGCAATCGCCACCACACAACCGCCGAAGCCACCACCGGTCATACGGGCACCCGCCTTGCCATTGCCGGCGCGGGTGAGAATGTCTACCAGCGTATCAATGGCAGGCACCGTGATGTTGAAATCATCACGCATGGAAGCATGGGATTCAGCCATTACCGGCATCAGCGCAGCGATATCCGCAGCGGCCAGGGCTTCAGCCGCTTTCAGAGTGCGGGCGTTTTCGGTCAGCACATGGCGAGCGCGGCGAAATGCCAGGGGGTCCATATCCGCTTGTTTTTCCAGCAACTGCGTTAAAGACACGTCACGCAAACTGGTAGCGCCAAAAGTCGCCGCGGCTGCTTCGCATTGCTGCCGGCGCTGATTGTATTCGCTATCCACCAGGCCGCGTTTTACGCCGCTGTGAACAATCAGAATTTCCCAGTCTTGCGGAATGGAGACCGCACGGGTTGATAAGTCATGGCAATCAATCAACAGCGCATGGTTTTCTTCACCGCAGGCAGAAATCAGCTGATCCATAATGCCGCAGTTACAGCCTACAAAATGGTTTTCAGCGGCCTGTCCCAGCAGGGCGGCCTGAGTGGGGTCAATCGTCTCACCGCTCATTGCGGTCAGTGCGCGAATTACCGCCATCTCCAGCGACGCCGAGCTGCTCAAACCGGCACCCGCCGGAACATCACCGGCGATGTACAGCTTGCCACCGGTCAATCGCAGCCCGTGTTTTAACAATTGCTGAATCACACCGCGAACATAGTTGGACCAAAGAATATCCGGGTCGGCCACCATCGGCTGGTCGAGATCAATCAATACCCGTTGATTATCAAAATTCCAGGCAACCACTTCCAGTTGGCGGCTGTTTTCGGCCGCAGCGCTAATCCAGGTGTGGTAGTTAATCGCAGCAGGTAATACAAAGCCGCCGTTGTAGTCGGTGTGCTCGCCAATCAAATTGACACGCCCGGGAGCGCTGACCGTGTGCTCCGGTGGTTGACCATAAAATGCCGTAAACAGATCCTGAATGGCCTGCTGATCTAATTTGCTCAAGGGAGTTACCTCAACCGGAAATGAACAGGATGTTGTGCGCGCAAACGCTCGGCCGCCTGCTCGGGTGATAAGTCCCGTTGTGGCTCAGCCAGCATTTCATAGCCCACCATAAATTTTTTTACCGTGGCGCTACGCAACAACGGCGGGTAAAAATGAGCATGCAATTGCCAGTATTCGGCATTGTCTGCCTGCCCCTTCACGGCAAAAGGTGCGCCGTGCCAACCCATGGAATAGGGAAAAGAACATTCAAAAAGATTGTCGTAGCGTGCTGTCAGGTTACGCAGAATATCGCCGAGGCTTTTTTGTTCGCTGGCAGACAGATCTGTCATTCTCGGACGATGCGCTTTGGGCAACAGCAAGGTTTCGTAAGGCCAGGCGGCCCAAAACGGCACTACCACTACCCAGTCTTCATTCTCAACAACCAGGCGCTCTGCTCTGGCGATTTCTTTTTGGGCGTAGTCCAGCAGCAAGGGAGAGCCAGTGCGCTGAAAGTAGTTTTTTTGCCCCTCGTCTTCACGGCTGATCAGCGTAGGCACACTGGATTGCGCCCAGATCTGACCATGCGGGTGCGGGTTGGAGCAGCCCATCACCGCACCTTTATTTTCGAAAATTTGCACCGACGGATAGAGCGCACCCAGCTCGCGCGATTGTTCAATCCAGGTAGCGACCACCGCTTGAATTTCTTCATCCGAAAGTAACGGCAGGGTTTTGCTATGGTCGGGAGAAAAACAGATTACCCGGCTGGTGCCGGACTCTTCATGAATGGTAAACAGAGGATCGTCCACCACCCCAGCCGAAGGTACTTCCGGCATTAACGCGGCAAAGTCATTGGTGAATACAAAGGTACTGTTATAAACCGGATTGCGAGAACCGTCCGCCCGCTCATTGCCCGGACACAAGTAACAACCGGCATCATGCGATGGCGAGTTTGGCCAGGCGTTGGCTTCCTGCTGCCCTTGCCAGGGACGCCTGGTGCGATGGGGCGACACCAGCAGCCATTCACCGGTCAACGGATTCAAACGCCGATGCGGGTGCTCATTAACAGAAAAATCCTGCATACTTTTTAACCATATATATCAGATAAATATGCATTAATTTATCTGCTTTGGCGGGATTTCTCAACGCCTTTCCAATCAACATTTTTCCAAGCCGGACAGGCTGTAACGCAAATACTGAAAAAAGCCGCTCACCTGAATAGGCAAGCGGCATAAATCCGGCATCAGCCAGTAAGAATCATGCATCACAATGACCTAAACTGTACCGGTTGCTTCGTTAATCAGGTTTTGCATGTTGTCCAGATAACGAATAAACGCTTGCCTGCCCTGCTCCGTCAAGGTCACGCCGGTTACCGTTTTCTTGCCGACAAAACCTTTGCTAATCTCGACGTATCCAGCCTCTTCAAGCTTGCGCAATTGGACGGACAAATTGCCATCAGTCGCTGCGGTTTTGGCTTTCAGTTGTGCGAAGTCAGTGTCGCCCGAGCCAAGCAGGTAGGCCATAATTCCCAGCCGTAAACGACCATGAATAACGTCATCAACCGAGTCGAGTGAGAATAACTCGCTCATCGCGGAGCCTTCTCTCTGGCCATCAGGATCCATCCGGGTATCAATGCAGAGCAAACCAGTGCCAGCGCGTAAACCAGCAATTGTTCCGGCTGTAATGACAGCCAGGCAATCAGCGGCGTGATAATAAAACAGCCCACTCCCACCCAGGTCATCCAGCGTTGCGCAGACACTTCAGCCGTAATAATCCAGCCCAGTCCGTACAGCACCAACACCATTGGCATCATCAGTGTTCCCAGCCCCGAATTTTGCAAACGCCAGGAACAAATAGCCAGCGCTACACTGAAAACAAAAATTGAGAAACCAACCCCACCCCAGGTCGCGCCGACCAGTCGATTTTTATTTCCCTGAACTTTCAATACAGCACGATTTTTTATGCCCCACAAAATCCCGAACAGTGCATACACCAACAGGGCGCCGCCCCAGATAGCCAGCGTCGTTAGACCGGAAATAGTCTCAAACGACACACTCACATAATGCACCAAAGCTGCGGCGCCAAAGATCAAACCAGCCAGGAAAAGCGGCCAGCCACCGTTCAACGGCACCTGCCCTCCTTCAACGGCCATGGATTTCATAAAATCCACATCAGCCTTTAATTGCGATAAATCTGCCATATTTTTCTCCACTGAATGTATTCCTTGCCCACCTTTCTCGACTCGTAATAACAATCGAAACACCATCTTTCTGCAGCAACAACAGCAATGTACGACAATTACTTTATTTTATAAAGCGCTTTATTATAATTATTCAAAGTAAAAAAACATCGAATGCAAACAACTTTAATTGAGCGTTATCAGAGCGTGGAGTAATCAGCAGGAATACGGGAGGGAAAGAAAAACGGCAGCCCGAAGGCTGCCGTTGGGGAGGATCAATAAACGTAGACCGCACCTGCTGAAGGGGCCGATGTGTCTTCCTGGTCGCCACCTGTACCGGTTGCCGCAGAGGCATCACGATGGGTACCAACCGCCATAGCTTTGCCATCTTCAGAAAGAGACAAACTGGTTCCGAAGCGATGACCGGCGCGGGTATTGGACGGTTTCACATAGGAAGTTTGCGCCCAATTGCCTGCATCCAAGCGGTAGACATAGACCGCACCTACCGTACTGCCAGATCTTTCGGTTTCGTTACCATTGATACCTTTGGCCAGACTTTGCTCGGCAGAGGTGCCAACAGCCAGTGCGGAACCATCCGCCGACAAGGAAACATTCATCCCGAAGTTATCATCGGCGTTGGCATTGGATGCTTTGACGTAGGCCGCCTGAGCCCAGGCGCTACCGTTAAAGTCGAAAATATAGGCTGCCCCGTAACCGGTAATTCCAGCCCAGCTGCCGTCGTGTGCAGCGTTTACCATTTCATAATTTGCTGCATCGCCATTAACACCGGTAGACCTGCTGGCATCACCTGGCGCACCGACCGCCAAACGATCACCGTTATCAGACAGCGACACACTGACACCAAATGCCTGATTAGGCATGACATTACCCGGTTTTACATAAGCTTGCTGTGCCCAGCCACTATCAGCACGACGGAACACATACACAGCACCGGCATTGTAGGGATAATTAGAAGCGAAATAGGCGCTCGGCGCCCGGTATGCAAATGTGCTATCAGTTTGCGCACCATTAATACCGGTGGCAGAGCTGTCTTCACCGGTAGCACCCACAGCCAACGTAGAGCCATCACGAGCCAGCGCTACACTTGCGCCAAACGCATCGCCAGCGCCAGTGTTGGAGGCTTTCACATAAAACTGCTGAGTCCATTGTCCGTCTTCGCTACGCTCGTAGATATAAACAGCACCGGAATTTTCAGCAAAAATCGCACTGCTCGAGCTGGATGTACTGCTGGTAGATACGCTGCTGGAAGAGCTGGAGCTACTCGAAGTAGAACTGATGCTGCTTGGTACCTGGTTGGCCGGCACACAAACACTGCTTTCGCTGCTGGTAGCTTGCACACCAGTCAGGTTAAGCGCTTCAGTCGGCATGGAAACTGCCAGCAGATTACCGTCTCCGGAAATGGCCAGGCTGTGGCCAAAATTCTGCCCGGCCCAGGTATTTGAAGGCTTGATATACGCCTCCTGTTCCCACTCGCTATCGGTACGGGTAAACACATAAACCGCACCAGTGTTGATATCAGCATGAACAACCTTGGAGCTTTCGCTGCTGGTAGTCACAGTAGTCAGGAAGTTGCCCTGGTCACAGTTGACACCGGCAGCGCCACTGTCTTCGTTGTAGGCTGAAACGATCAGGCGATTACCGTCAGCAGACAAAGCTACGCGATAACCAAAACGGTCGTTTGGCAGATATTGGGTGACATCTTCGGTCGGTTGTTCAGTATTGGAAGCCTTAATGTAAGCCTGCTGCGCCCACAAACCATTTTCTTTCACAAACACATACACCGCGCCGGAAGCACGGCTGCTGTTATCCGCCTGGTCGCCATTAACACCGGTTGCGCGGCTATCTTCTGCCGGCGCACCGACAGCGAGCGTAGAGCCATCGTCAGACAGCGCCAGACTCCAGCCAAACCAGTCGTTGGCATCGGTGTTGGAAGCTTTGAGATAAGCAATGGAATCCAGCATCGCCGACGCGGTAAAGGCCGGTGTGGATGTTTGGCAGGAGCCTGCATTACAAGCTTCAACCAGATAGCTGGCGTTAACCCAGTCATGCAAATGCACACTGATAAAATCGGTAGCGGTGGTTTCGGTGAGGTTTTCGGCAACGGTTTCGTAACCACTGCCACCGTCTGCATTTTTCAGCAGATTGTAATGGGTAGCGCCACTGACGGCAGACCACTTGATGGTAAGGCTGCCAGGATTAGCCGAAGTCACATTCAGTTCCGGCCACACACCGCTGCCCGGAGGCACAATGGATGAGCTACTGGACGATGAAGAGACAACGCTGCTACTGGAAGAGGAGGATTTATTACTGCTGCTACCACCGCATGCGGCGAGCACCAATGAACCGGCAACCAGAGACACCAATAATGCGCTGCGATTCAATGAGCGCCAGAAACAATCTTTATTCATGCAGCATTTTCCCAAGTAGTCGCCAACCGGCGATTCTGTCTGTCTGGAGGAACAGTGTTCATGCACTGAACCTGAACCGTTATTCGAGTCAATCGGAACTGCCTTACTGACCGCCAAAGCCTTGCATGGTTCATTGGCGGCCAATCAAACTCTGCGCCGCCCGCTTATTCGCGCAAACCGAGTACGTCCTGCATATCAAACAAGCCTGGCTGTTGTTCAGACAACCACTGCGCAGCGCGTACCGCACCACGGGCAAATGCCTGACGGCTGGAGGCTTTGTGGGTAATTTCCACGCGCTCGCCTTCCGACAGGAACATCACGGTGTGATCACCCACGACATCGCCACCGCGTACGGTAGCAAAACCGATGGTGTCGCGGTCGCGCGCACCGGTTTGACCTTCACGGCCATACACCGCCACTTTATTCAAATCGCGGCCCAGCGCATTAGCCAGTACTTCGCCCATCCGCAAAGCGGTTCCCGACGGAGCATCCACTTTGTGGCGATGGTGCGCTTCGTACACTTCCACGTCGGCATCTTCTGCCATAACGCGAGCGGCGATATCGAGCAACTTGAAGCAAAGATTCACGCCGGTACTGTAGTTGGCAGACAAACACAAAGGAATGCGGCTCTGCCAGGCGAGCACCTCGGCTTTTTCCTGTTCATTAAAACCGGTCGTACCAATCACCACCGGCTTGCCGTGTTCAGCACACAACGCCAGATTGGCCAGCGTGGCCGAGGTAGAGCTGAAATCAATCAACACATCGAACTGGTCAATAACTGCGGCCAAATCGTTAACCAAAAATACATTCAGCTTGCCAACACTGGCCAACTCACCCGCATCGGCGCCGGTCAGCGAACTTCCGGGGCGAACCGTCGCCGCGGTTAGTGAAGCAAATGAAGCCGCATGGGTGGCTTCAATCAGGGCTTTTCCCATACGACCGGCTGCACCGGCAATGGCAATTCTTAAAGTCATACACGTTTCCACTACGGCCCTGGGGCGCATTATCGCATCAATGACGGTTATTTTTCGTCCTGCGGGTTATTTTCTACAAATTCGAACATATGTCCGAGTTTACCTTTTTTAGTCTCCAGATAATGGGCATTGTGCGGATTGCGGCCAGTCTGGTGCGGCAGGCGCTCGGCAATAGCAATGCCCATATCCTGCAAAGCTTTTACCTTGCGCGGATTGTTGGTCAGCAGTTTCAGGGTGTGGATCTGCAAATGTTCCAGCATCGGCTTGAGGATGGAGTAATCGCGCATGTCAGCACCGAAACCCAACTCTTCATTGGCTTCAACGGTGTCGGCACCACTGTCTTGCAAATGGTAAGCACGGATTTTATTCAACAATCCAATGCCGCGACCTTCCTGACGCAAATAGAAAATCACCCCACGACCTTCCAGCGCGATTTTATGCATAGCGGCCTGCAACTGCGGGCCGCAATCGCAACGCAAACTGAACAGCGCATCGCCGGTCAAACACTCGGAGTGCACGCGCGCCAACACCGGCTCATCACCCGACAGATCGCCCATGGTCAACACCACATGCTCTTTATCGGTTTCATCATCAGCGAAACCGTGCATGGTGAACATGCCCATCGCGGTGGGTAATTTCGAGGACGCTACAAAACGAATAGTCACAGACAAACCTCTAACAATAAACAATCAACAGCACGAACCGTCTGGCGACCGTTGAAGCAAAAACAGCCTGCAACCTGTTCCACTATTTTTGTTGCAGAAACATAACACCACCCTCTACCCGCAAGTCCACTTTGCCGAGGTAACTGTTGCCCAGCAAAATAACTTCCGGCGATGAGGTGGTGCTGACAACGCCATCAATCTGATTTAACTCGATGGTGCCCACCGCAACACGGTTGAGCACCACCCGAAATGCATCGGCCACACCATTGGCGGTGTGAATTTTTACCGGTCGACCAGCGCGGTAATCAATACCCAGGCGCTCGGCGGTCAAATAATTCATTGACACCAGGGTGGCGCCGGTATCGACCATAAAATCTACCGGAAAACCGTTAATACGCCCCGGTGTGACATGGTGCCCGCTTTTGTTGGAAGCGATACTGACCTGCGATTTTTCGGCGCCGTTAAAACGGCTGGCAATTTGCCGGTTCAACTGCAAGGTTTTACGCTCGCCCTGCCACTCGATCACCGCTCGTTGCTGGTTGGCAGAAACCAGCAGTACACCTTCCGGCGTTTTGCTGCCCTCCTGAACCATGCGTTGCTTGCCATCAATCGATAACAGGGCTTTTTGTTCCGATAACATCAGTACCCGGACATCAACCGCACTGGCCTGTAATGAAAAAACCACAACGCAAACCGCCATCATCCAGCGCAACATAGGCCATCTCCTGACCGCAAAAAATCCTTTACAGCAGCCACCAGGCAAAGCCTTGCAATACCAGCCAGGCATAAACCGCCGCCAACACATCATCAACCATGATGCCGAAACCGCCACCCACTTTGCGATCAATCACATTGATAGGCCAGGGTTTGACGATATCGAAAATACGAAACAAAACAAAACCGGCCAACATCCACTGCCAGCCGGCCGGAGCCAGAAACATGGTCAGCCAGTAGCCCACCATTTCATCCCAGACAATACCACCGTGATCATGCACACCCAGCGCACGCGAGCTGCGGTCACACCAGTAAACGCCCACACAAAAGGTGATGACCAACCAGAATACATACAGCGGCCAGCTCAAATCCTGAATCAATAAAAAGATAGGGATAGCGGCAAGCGTACCAAAAGTACCTGGCGCTTTGGGCGCGAGGCCACTGCCAAAACCGAACGCAAAAAAATGGTCAGGGTTACTGAAAACAGTTTTCGCCGAGGGTTTTACTGAAGAATCACTCATGAGAAATGCTGGTAGCCTTGTTGAGCGGGTCGATAGAGTTCGCCGTCCAGTTCGCAAACCACACCGGCACCGGGCACCAGCTCACCGACGATGGTCGCTTGCAGTTCGCCCCGGGCGATCAACAGCGCGAGGTCCGGCATGGCATCCGGCGATACCGTAAAACAAAGTTCGTAGTCATCGCCGCCGCCCAGCGCCCAGGCGCGTGCCTGTTCAATATCGTTGAGTGATTGCATGGCGGCCGAGAACGGCAGGCTGGCCACATCAATCACCGCCCCGACATCACTGGCATGACAAATATGGCCAAGGTCAGCCAGCAAGCCATCGGAAATATCCAGCGCGGCGCTGGCGATGCCCCGTAATAATGCCGATTCCTTGAGACGCGGCACCGGCCGGTAAAATTTTTCCTGCAACCAGGCGCGATGCTCGTCAGTTAGCGCAATGCGCTCCTGAATAGCAGCCAGCGCTGCAGCGCCATCACCAATGGTATTGGTGACCAGCACAAAATCACCGGCGCTGGCACCGTCGCGACGCAGCGCGAGATGCGGCTCAACACTGCCCATAATCTGCACGGTAACGGTCAGAGGGCCTTTGGTGGTATCGCCGCCTACCAGCACACAACCATATTCATTGGCTGCAGCAAACAGACCCCGACTGAACAAACGCAACCAGTCTTCTTCAACGGTCGGCAAGGTAAGCGCCAGGGTAAACCACAAAGGGCTGGCACCACTGGCAGCCAGATCACTGAGGTTGGTGCGCAGCGCACGTTCGGCAAGCAACTCGGGATCTGCCCCCACCGGAAAGTGCACCCCTTCTACCAGGGTATCGACAGAAATGGCCAGATGTTGCGCGGTCGGCAAGGCGAGGATGGCGCAATCGTCGCCAATCCCCTGAATGACACCGGGAGCTGGATTTTCGGCTTGTTCGCGCTGAAAAAACTTTCTTATCAGTTCAAATTCGCCCATTACCTTCCCCTGATCAGCCACCGGCGAAAATGACATTAACGCTGGCGATTGGCATTGAATTCAGGCGCCCGCACCTGTGCGGAGACCTTGTCCAACACGCCATTGATAAATTTATGGCTGTCTTCGGCACCAAATTTTTTGGCCAGTGAAACGGCCTCATTGATGACTACTTTATAAGGCACATCAATACGGAAACGCAGTTCGTAACAAGCCAGACGCAGCAGCGACTCGGTTACCGGGTCCAGCTCGTCCAACGCACGTTCAACCAGATACGGCTGAAACAGCGCTTCAATTTCACTCAGATGCTCAGGCACACCATGAAGAAGATCATGAAAATAGTCGACATCTACATTCTTCATGTCGTTATCGGTGCGAAATTCTGCCTCGATAGCATTCAGGCTGGAGCCGGCCATTTGCCATTGATACAGCGCCTGCATCCCGTAATGGCGAGCCATGCGGCGAGTGGCAGCAGAAGGCGCTTTGGGTGCAGAGGACTGGTGTGGATTGTTCATTAACGCGTACCTGAAAAGAGCATGGACTTAAATAAAAAAACAACCGGAGGCCGTAATCGGCATCCGGTCCGGGAAGCAAAATGCGTATTCTGACGGTTTGGCAGCAGCGCGATCAAATACTTTTTCGACCCGCTGCCGGCAATAATCAGATATGACCCAGCAGGGAAACCATTTCCAGTGCGGTCGAAGCCGCTTCAACGCCTTTGTTACCGGCCTTGGTACCGGAGCGCTCAATCGCCTGCTCGATGGAATCGACGGTCAATACACCGAAAGTGACCGGGATATTTTCGTTCATCGATACTTGCGCCAAACCTTTGGTGCACTCACCGGCAACATAATCGAAGTGCGGTGTACCGCCGCGAATCACCGCGCCCAGCGCGATGATGGCATCAAATTCCTTGCGGGCGGCAATGCGTTGCGCGACCAACGGAAACTCGAAAGCACCCGGTGCGTAATAAACAACGATGTTTTCATCCGGAATGCCGTGACGACGCAGGGTATCCAGCGCGCCGTCTTTCAGGCTTTCTACGACGAAGCTGTTCCAACGGCTGACGATCAACGCGTACTTGCCTTTGTTGGCGGTAAAGGTGCCTTCAACTACCTGAATATTGCTCATAATCCAATCTCTTCAAAAAATAACCTGATAAAACGTCAATTAACCCTGAGCATCGTCCGGGCTGACATATTCCACCACTTCCAGATCAAAACCGGACAGCGCCGAAAAGCGCATCGGTGCCGACATCACACGCATTTTGCCAATGCCGAGATCGCGCAGAATTTGCGAGCCGGTGCCGACTTGCTTGTAGAGCACTTCATTACTGCGGCGCTGTTGCTTGCCGGCGATCAGCCAGTCAATACTTTCTTCCATATCGCGGGTGGTTTCGTCGTAGCAAATCAGCAACACCACGCCCTTGCCTTCTTCAGCGACGCGTTGCAGGGCGCTCTGGTAGGTCCAGGAGGCACCGCCAGCAATGGATTGGCGCTTGAGCGAAAGAATATCGTGGGCGATATCCATCACATGCACCCGCACCAGTGTTGGCTCGTCAGGCTTGATATCGCCCTTTGACATCACAAAGTGCAGGTTGCCCAGCGCCTGGTCGCGGTAAGTGCGCAATTCAAACTCGCCGTAGAGTGTATCCACGGTGCGGGTATTAATGCACTCAACAGTTTTTTCTTTTACCGCACGGTAATGAATCAGATCGGCAATAGTGCCGATTTTCAAGTTGTGCTGACGGGCAAAACGCTCCAGATCCGGACGGCGCGCCATGGAACCGTCTTCATTCATAATCTCGATCAATACACCGGCAGGTGAGAAACCGGCCAGACGAGCGAGATCACAAGCGGCTTCCGTATGACCGGCACGGCTCATAACGCCGCCCGGCTGGGACATCAGCGGAAAAATATGACCGGGCTGGGCCAGATCGGACGGCTTCGCATCCGGATTCACCGCAGCCAGAATAGTGCGGGCCCGATCCTGAGCAGAAATACCGGTAGAAACACCTTCAGACGCTTCGATGGAAACGGTGAAGTTGGTGGAATATTGGGACTTGTTGTCCGACACCATCAACGGCAACGCCAGTCGCTCGCAAATTTCCCGCGTCAGCGGCAAACACACCAGACCGCGCGCGTGGGTGACCATGAAGTTGATGTCTTCCGGTCGCACCAGTTCGGCGATCATAATCAGATCGCCTTCATTCTCGCGGTCTTCATCGTCCATCAGAACAATCATCTTGCCCTGACGCATATCTTCAATCAGCTCATCAATGGTATTGAGTTGCATAGCAAATTCCGGTTAAAAGCCTAATAAAACAGGTTAGCGATGGAAGCCGTGCTGCGCCAGAAATTCCAGCGTCAGCCCCTGGTTGCCGTTGCCGGCTTGTCCTTCAGCAGCGCGATCGCCGAGCAGCAAACGCTCGAGATAACGCGCCAGAACATCCACCTCCAGATTCACACGGGAGCCAGTGGTGTAATGTCCCATTATGGTGTGCTGCAGGGTATGCGGCACAATATTCAATTCAAAAACATCGCCGTCTACCGCATTCACGGTAAGGCTTGTGCCATCAATAGTGATGGAACCTTTGTGAGCAATATATTTCGCCAGGGTTGCCGGCGCTCGCAAGCGAAACCGTTCGGAACGGGCATCGGCATGGCGTTGCAGCACTTCGCCCACGCCATCGACATGACCACTGACAATATGCCCACCCAGACGGGTGCGCGGTGTCAGGGCTTTTTCGAGGTTGACCGGCAAACCGATTTTCCAGTCAGGAATGGTGGTATTGGCGAGGGTTTCGCGAGACACATCGGCCCAGTAACCTTTACCCGTCAACTCCACCACCGTAAGGCAAACCCCGTTGGTGGCAATGGAATCGCCCAGCTGAACGTCGGCAAGATCCAGATTGCCGCTGTCAATCCGCAGGCGAATATCGCCATTCACCGGGGTGACGGCAACCACTTTACCTACAGCTTCAATAATTCCGGTAAACATGTGAACTCCTGAAAGACAGACCGGGGTTGCTGTATTTGCAACAGCGCACGAACACTCAGTGTTCCATATCAGGCACAGCCGTAATGCGCCAATCTTCGCCGACGGCCCGGATATCGCGTATTTTCAGCGGTAATGCTGCCGACATGGTATCCAGTGGCAAATCAAACAGCGGTCGGGCGCTGCTGCCGAGCAATTTCGGTGCCATATAAACGATCACTTCATCCAGCAGGCCGCGACGCAGGAAGCTGCCCGCCAGGGTAGCGCCGGCCTCTACCAGCACCTCGTTGCACTGCTGTTGCGCCAACGCTTTTAACAGCGCCAGTAAATCAATACGACCATCCGCTGCCGGCAGCGCGATAACCTGCACATGGGCAGGCCAATCGTGAAGGCGCTGCGCATTGTCAGGCTCGCCATTATGCACCAGCCAGATGGGCGTAGCTTGACGCAGAATTTCCGCATCGCGGGTAAGGCGCAACCGTGAATCAAGAACAACCCGCAAGGGTTGTTTCTCTGCAGCATCCATTGCATTGTCTACACGCAAATCCGCAGCGCGAACCGTGAGCGCGGCATTATCCAGCAGCACCGTGTCGATACCGCTGATGATGGCACAGGAAGCTGCGCGCAACTGCTGTACATCTTCACGGGATTTGCGGCTGGTGACCCATTTGGAACGGCCGTCAGCCATGGCTGTGCGTCCATCCAGGCTCATTGCCAGCTTGCAACGCACCCAGGGCAAGCCGCGTTCCATACGTTTTAGAAAACCGGGGTTGAGCGCCCGGGCATCGTCTTCCAGCAAAGGGCCACTGACGGCGATACCGGCCTGGCGCAAATGCTCGATACCACGGCCAGCCACAGAAGGGTTGGGATCTTCCATAGCGAAAACCACACGGGCAACGCCAGCAGCGACCAGCGCTTCGCAACAGGGGCCGGTTTTGCCGGTATGACTACAAGGCTCCAACGTGACATAAGCGGTAGCACCGCGAGCTTGCTCTCCGGCCTGACGCAAAGCGTGCACTTCGGCGTGGGCCTCACCGGCACGGTAGTGCCACCCTTGCGCGATGACGTCGCCATCGCGCACCAGCACACAACCAACCCGCGGGTTCGGCATGGTGGTTAACCAACCGCGCTCGGCCAACCGCAAGGCTTGCGCCATAAAGGCAGCATCTTCGGCGGTCGGTTTGGTTGCGCTGTTATTTACTGTCAGGTTGTTGCTCAAGCCGGTCAATTTCCTTGCGAAATTCGTTGAGATCTTTGAAGCGGCGATACACCGATGCAAAGCGGACGTAAGCGACTTCATCGAGCTTTTGCAATTGCTCCATGACTTTTTCGCCTACCGTCAGGGACTTCACTTCACGCTCGCCGGTAGCTTGCAAAAAGTGTTTGATCTGAATAATGGAAGATTCAATGTCTTCGGTGCTGACCGGACGTTTTTCCAGGGCGCGCAACAATCCGGCGCGTAATTTTTCTTCATCAAACGGTTGGCGGGTACCATCCTGTTTAATGATTCGCGGCATCACCAATTCGGCAATTTCGTAGGTCGTGAAGCGCTCGTGGCACGATAGACACTCCCGACGCCGACGCACCTGATCACCTTCGGCAACCAGCCGTGAGTCGATCACTTTGGTATCTTCGGCACTACAAAAGGGACAGTGCATGTACGGGCCTCATCATCCGCAAAATTGCGCGCATCTTACCATAAAAAGCGCTTCTGACGAGTTGACTGAAGGAATGGAAAGCTAGCGGTAGGCTTCGAGAATCGCCTCAAGACGCCCTTGCTGGCGCATCGCTGCCAATTGCTCATATAACAACTGACGGACCGCTGCGGGCAAACGACGATCAACCAGCAAAAACAATGTGGCTGAGGGGTGGATATGCGAGACGTCTACCCCGGCAAACGCCGAGGGATTATCGGTGTAGCGTTTTACATGCCAGAGATAGCGCCAGTTCTCGACCAGGAAAAAATCGCCGCGCTTTTTCTCCAGCATGGCCAACGCATGGCGGGGAGACGGCGCAGCAATCAGGGTGATTTGCTGCGCATTCACCCAGCGGTGAAAATCCGGATGGTAATCAAAGCCATTAATCACAATGACTTTGCGCTGGAAAAAGGCCTTGTCATCATGAGGATCACGCGCATCCTGCGTGCGGGAAATCAGCCAATAATCCGAGGTCAGCAACGGCACCTGAACATACTCACCAATTTCAAGCAGCGGCTGATACTGCCATACCGGCGAACCATAACTGATCCAGTTGTCATACTGCCCTTCGAGCAACTCCCGACGAATGCGCTTGAAGGGGCGCTCGATTAATTTCAAGGTAAGCGGGGTGGATGCCAGAGCTTCATGCAAAATATCGGCAATGATGCCGCGCGGCGCAGCCGGGTCGTCCGAGATAACCACCTGAAAGGGCTCTGACTCCAGGGGCGATATCAACCAGGTGAGTTCAATTTCATCATCAGCAACAACCTGACTGACGTTAAAAAAACAGCCAATCAGCAACAGCACTGCTGCACACGCTATGCTACGACGGAACGAAGAGCGCTTATTCACCGGTTATCACGCAATTACGGCCAGACGCTTTGGCGGCATACAAACCTTTGTCGGCGCGAGCAAATACCAGCGATAAACTTTCTCCTGGCACATAGTCGGCAACGCCGATACTGACCGAGACAGAGCAGTCACCGGCGTCCATTTGCAAAGGATGCCGCTCCACGGCACGGCATAATTTCTCTGCCAATTTTTCTGCCTGGGCCACGTTGCATTGCTTGAGCAGAATAAAAAACTCATCGCCGCCCCAACGGGCAATCATGTCCATCTCGCGCACCGTCTGTCGCAGATGCTGTACCACAAAAGCGATAACCTGATCGCCGCTGGCGTGACCAAAGGAGTCATTAACCTGCTTGAAATGATCAATGTCCAACAGCATCACCGCCATGTCACCGCCCTGCCGCGCCTGCTCGGCTACGGCCTGGCGAAATACCAATCCGAATGCCTGGCGATTCAATAAACCGGTCATGGGATCGGTTGCCGCTGCATTTTCCAGACGGCGACGAAAGCGGTTGATGACGTAAAAAATACTGCTCATCACCGCAATCATGATCATTAAACTGATCAGCAGATTGAGATAAAAAATACGCTGCAGTGGCAACACGTCTTGGGCGTCATCCTGCTCGACCACCAGATACCAATTCAATTCAGGAATGTAACGGGAGCTGACGATAACCTCTCGCCCGTCGCGCTGATAAGTTAACTGCACCGGCATAATAGAACGCGAGCGAATAGCCGCCTGAATATCGGCACCACCGGTCATATCGCTCAGGGATAATTGACCACTTTTTTCGCCCCGGTCTGCAGCGGTTACCACGCCCTCGTCATTGACAAAATAAATAGTGCGATTGAAGCGCAGTTGGGCATCGTCAATTAATCGGGAAAAACTGTCGAGGGTTAAACCGACACCGGCCACGCCAATCAACTTGTTATTAAAATCAAAAACTTTGTGATTCACAAAAAAAGTAACGGTATCGCGATTGGAAAGATCCACATCAATATTGATTTCGTAAGGGCTATCCATCAGTTGCGAACGGTAAAACCAGACATCGCGCGGTTCGTTGGGCGAGACCTGTTTGAGAATTCCTTCGGGGTAATAATAATGGGCGGTTTTTACCGACACCAGAAAGCTGGCGACCATGCCGTAGCTTTCTGTAATTTCATGCAGGTAGCGGGATATTCGCGTAACGTCTGTTTCGCCGTCCAGCATCCACTCGCGCAAAAACGTATCGCGAGCCATCATGGAGGCAATAAAGGTAGGTCGGAGAATTTCTTTTTGAATTTCCGAATAAACGGTATCGCCGGTCTGCGGTAACCCCTGCTCAACCAGGGTGTGCCGCACCTGACTTTTCGATACCAGATAGCTGGACAGGCTGGTGCCGATAAACCCGACCGCCAACAACAAACCGATCAAACCTGGAACACTGTACTTTTTATACACAGGGGAACCCCCGCAAATGCATTTTATTAAAATATAGGAGGGTCAAGCCCGGGTGTTAATGACGTAAGTCCCTGAAAAACGATCATGCCAGCCACGCCCGTCAGTAAACAGAAAAGAAAACTGTTCAAACGGAATAAACCGACAAAAGGTACGCAACAGAATACGGGAAAAGGTCGGGTGTCGGCCCGTATAGTCCACCACGCGGGTGCCCATAATAATTTTGCCGACGGTTCTACCCAGCAGCGATTCCTGGGTGACATAAAACAGCAAAGTTAAAGCAATACCGAGTATCAGACCGGGAACATTATTCAGTTTTTCGACCGCTCCGGTACCACCCACTATTGTCACTAGCAAGATCAGAATATAGTCCATGATTCCAAGCATCAGGCAATCAATCACGTAAGTAATAAAACGTGTCTTTTTATCTGCAAGCGGAGGCGCCTGGTGTCGTTCGGATGAGGAAACAAGGGATGGAGAAGGACTCTCCGGATCAGACTGCTGGGACATGCATACCTCAAACGCGCTGGATTGAGGGCACTATAACGTATTTTATAAAAACAATAGACAGGAGTTACATCAGCAATTACTGGTGCCATTAACACCCCGAAGGCAGAAAGCAAAAAACCCGGGCAAGCCCGGGTTTCATGTAACCGTTTACGGAAAAACAGCAGCGGCTAACAACCGGACAAAGCCCGGCGACCAGCCGCCTGTCATTAACCGTATACCGGGAAGCGCTTGCACAGAGCAGATACTTTGCCCTTCACGGTTTCAATAACGGCGTCAGCGGTACCGGCTTCCAGCGCATCAAAGATATCGCAGATCCAGTTAGCCAGGTCAGCCGATTCGGTTTCACCGAAACCACGGGTCGTAATGGCCGGAGTACCTACACGAATACCGGAGGTTACGAACGGAGAACGCGGGTCGTTAGGTACGGCGTTTTTGTTCACGGTAATGTGCGCACGACCCAGTGCTTCGTCAGCGTCTTTACCGCTGTACGGCTTGCCAATCAGGTCAACCAGCATCAGGTGGTTTTCAGTACCGCCGGAAACAATGTTGATGCCACGAGCGATAAAGGTTTTAGCCATTGCTTTGGCGTTTTTGGCAACCTGCGCCTGGTATTCTTTGTATTCAGGGGTCATGGCTTCTTTGAAGCAGATCGCTTTGGCAGCGATAACGTGCATCAAAGGACCGCCCTGGCCACCCGGGAATACCGCAGAATTGAGTTTTTTCTCAAGTTCTTCGTTGGCTTTGGCCAGAATCAAGCCACCGCGTGGACCGCGCAAGGTTTTGTGAGTGGTGGTGGTGGTTACGTCAGCAATTTGCACCGGGTTGGGGTACAGGCCAGCGGCAACCAGACCGGCAACGTGCGCCATGTCGACAAACAGATAAGCACCGACTTTGTCAGCGATGTCGCGGAAACGCTGCCAATCCACGATTTGCGAGTAGGCAGAGAAACCGGCAACGATCACTTTTGGCTTGTGCTCAACGGCCAGACGCTCTACTTCTTCGTAATCGATCAAACCGGTTTCCGGGTTCAGACCGTACTGGATAGCGTTGTAGTATTTACCGGAAGAGCTGACCTTGGCACCGTGAGTCAGGTGACCGCCGTGCGCCAGGCTCATGCCCAGAATGGTATCGCCCGGAGAACACAGTGCTGCGTAAACCGCCTGGTTGGCCTGGGAACCGGCGTGTGGTTGAACGTTGGCGTAATCTGCGCCGAACAGGGCCTTGGCACGCTCGATTGCCAGCGATTCAATAACGTCTACATGCTCACAACCACCGTAGTAACGCTTGCCCGGATAACCTTCGGCGTACTTGTTGGTCAGCTGGGTGCCCTGGGCAGCAATCACCAGCGGGCTGGTGTAGTTTTCGGATGCGATCAGCTCAATGTGATCTTCCTGACGACGATCTTCATCCTGGATAGCATTCCAGATGTCCGGATCGAAAGCTGCGATTGTCTGGCTTTTGTCAAACATGGTGTAGGCCCTGCCTGGTTAACGGAAACGGGTAGAAAAATAGGCGTGGATTGTACATCATTCAACAAAGCCGCTTCCACGCAAAAAACTCATGCGCAACCGGAATTTCATTCAGTTTGCCCGCCAACCCGGAAGCCGCTAGAGGCTTTTCAGGTATTCCAGCAACGCCAGCCGATCAGCGTGCGCAAGCTCAATACCATATTCATGGCCGCTATTGCTGTTACCGGCCAGGCGGGTATCGAACAAAAACGAACCGCTATCCACCTTCAACCCCACCCGAAAAACGTCCATATCCCAATTACCCAGATAAAACTCCACCGGGCGCTCTTGTGGTGGCAGCAACAGGTCGTAAAGGGTAGGCACAGAACCATTGTGCAGGTACGGAGCAGAACTCCAGATACCGTTCAATGGCCGCCCTTTATAAACGCGATTGTCATGGCTCGGCGGCAAGGCGTTAAAGGCAAACTCCTGCCAAATCGCTTTAAACGTCTGCCAGGGGTTTTTCATCAAGGCACCGACAGTTACGTGCATAACCACATCCAGCGTGGCAGCCTCTTCCGGCATCGCACTACCTACCAGCACCCATTGCTTTTTGCCCGCCAGCGGGCCGGTTTTCACCCTGGCGTTTACGAAGTTTTCGGCCATGCGCCGGTCGGTACCGATGTCATCCAGCGGGGTTAATACCGCTTTTATTTGCCGGTTGGCTTTGCGTCTGTCCACCAGCGTGTGGCACTCCAGGCAATGCTGCTGATAAAGCGCTTCCCCGCGCCCTACCCGCTCGGCATCCAGGTCACCGGCAGCAAATGTCGGCCACAAGGGCGAGGCCAGCTGGTACAAATGCGCCTGAATCCGGCCGAGGTTATCCAGCCGGATGCTGGATGGATAAAAGCGCTCATGGGCGTTTACACTGACCTTGCCATACACTGCCAATGCCGTGGTGGCGTTCTGAAACAGCGGCCCCGGTTCTATATTGGGCGCCGAACCATTCCATTGCACCACGTCCATATGCGATGCATCCCACAGCACCGGAAAACTGGTTGGCGCATCCGGGGCGCGAATATTCTCTGGCTGCTGCAAGGCTTCCACCGCTATGGCATTGAAAATTTGCCCGAAGGCATCCAGGCGACCGGCACCGTAAGGCACCTCCACGGCATTGATGGCATAGCGCTTTTCAAAAAAGGCGATCAGTTGCTGCAACTCATCACGCAGGGGTTGGGTGTCCACATCGGCCATCCCCAGTCGGCTGATAAAACGGCTGAAGCGAGCAGTATCTGTTGCGGTCAGTTGCAGTGACGCCAGTAATGCCTGTTCAAACGCAGTGTAATCTATCAGCGCCTGTCCGCCTTCGAGGCGAACATCCTTGCCGTTCACCTGTATTTGCCCGGTATGGCAGGCGGCGCAAGTCAGGCCCAGCCACTCGCGCGGGTCAAGGTTATCGAGGTCACGGCTGAATCCTATGGGCAGCGCGTCCGGGTTCAATGGGCTTGCCGGCGCGGTAATAAAACCCAGCTCGCTTAATACGTCATCATCACGCAATAAGCGTTGGCCGTCGGCGTGTTCCAGGGCGAGAAACCAGCGATAAGGCAGAATGCGTGAACCAAACGAGGTAAAGGCGATAAATTCCCGGGTGGCTGTATCCCAATTTTGGGCGGGGAAATAGACACTACCGGCCTCAACATGGCCGGTTATAAGATCTTCCGGCAGCAAGCGCTCATGGCGCCACCAGAAGAAAAGAATGAATACCAACAACAATCCGGCGCCAACTCGCCACTTCATAGCATGCTCCTGCAGATTTCCTTTTCAAAAAAGCCGACCCTGAGTGACAGCTCATACTGCTGACAACTCACCGACCGGCACAATACGAGTTTGGCGTTGGGATGTTTGTTCCAAAACCGTCGAGTCAGGGATGACTCGTCGGAGCTACAGGGAATGTATTCATGCGCTTTTGGAACAAACATCCCAACGCCAAACGGACAGAATGGCACTTACCGTACAGTGCAGTGATCACACATCTACCCTAACGCTTTCCACCAAATAACGAGCCGAGAATACCACGCACAATTTGCCGGCCCAGCGAACTGCCGATAGTGCGGGCAGCGCTTTTGGTCATGGCTTCAATAGTGCTCTGGCGAGGCCGACCTTTAGGCGCAGGCGGCTCCGCTTTTTTATTTTCCACGACCGCCTGTTGCTTTGCAGCTCGCGCTTTCAAAATTTCATACGCCGATTCACGGTCAATCACCTGTGCATAAAGCCCCTGATAAGGCGAGCGCGCCATGACTGCTGCACGCTCCTCCACCGTTAACGGCCCGATGCAGGATTCCGGAGGAACAATCAAAACCCGTTCTACCGGGGTGGGAGATCCATCGTGGTTCAATACCGATACCAGTGCTTCACCGGTACCCAGGTTGGTAATGGCTTCTTCGGTAGAAAACGCCGGGTTGGCGCGAAAGGTTTGTGCTGCGGTTTTCACCGCTTTTTGATCTTTCGGGGTAAACGCACGCAGGGCATGCTGCACCCGGTTGCCCAATTGCCCCAGCACACTGTCCGGCACATCGGACGGGCTTTGGGTAATAAAATAAATACCTACACCTTTGGAGCGAATCAGCCTTACCACTTGCTCGATTTTTTCGACAAGAATTTTCGGGGCACCGTTAAACAACAAATGGGCTTCATCGAAAAAGAAAACCAGTTTCGGTTTGTCGCTATCGCCCTGCTCCGGCAAGTTTTCAAACAATTCAGAGATCAGCCAGAGCAAAAAGATGGCGTAGAGCCGGGGTTGATGAATGAGTTTTGTCGCATCAAAAATATTGACCACGCCAGCGCCATCGAGCGTGGTCTGCATCAGATGTTGAAGATTCAATGCCGGTTCACCAAAAAACTGATCCGCGCCCTGTTGCTCCAGCATCATCAAACGGCGCTGAATCGCCGCGACGCTGGAGCCGCTCATCGCGCCGTATTCACCTTCAAGATCTGCACGTTGGTCTTTCATCAGGTTCAGCATGGCTTGCAGGTCTTTCAAATCCAGCAGCAACATGCCCTGATCATCGGCAATTTTAAAGGCGGCATGCAGCACGCCGGTTTGCGTTTCATTCAGCTCAAGAAAGTTGGCCAGCAACAAGGGGCCGAAATCCGAAATGGTGGCGCGCACCGCGTGCCCCTGCTCACCGTACACATCCCAGAACACACAGGGAAATGCCCGGCTGCGATAGCCTTGCACGCCAATCGTAGCAATACGTTCATCGACTTTCGGGTGGGGTTTGCCAGGCTGCGCCAGCCCGGAGAGATCGCCTTTGATGTCGGCCATAAATACCGGCACACCTTCGCGGGAAAAACCTTCGGCGAGAATTTGCAGGGTGACCGTTTTGCCGGTACCAGTGGCTCCGGCAATCAAACCATGGCGATTGGCCATGGGCAAGTTAAGTGAAACCTGACAGTCGGGATAGCCTCCCAGCAATATCCGATGATCTGACATACACCTGCGCTCCTGAGGTTATGAAGTTTCGTTGGGATTCTATCCTGCCGGAAGCGATTGTGCCTCTTTCTGACGACGAAGTGCCTGAAAAAAAGGCAGTACCGAGCGCTTGGGAATGGTGGTGAGTTGTTGCATGGTGGCAAAGGTCATATCGCTGAACTGGTAACCGCGATGAATATCGTCCAGCAGCGCCAGCCAGAGGTGGGCGGTCATTTGCGCATCGCCCAGCGCCCGGTGAAAGTCGCCCTCTTGCGGTAACTGCTTGAACGCCACCAGTGCCGCCAGGCTGTGGCCGGGTGCTGTTTGGTAGATGCGCCGTGCGGCCAGTAGTGAGCAGGAAAAAGCATGTCGGCTGGTTCGCTGCAAGCGTTGCAATTCTGCCTGCAAAAAACGCTGGTCAAAGGAGGCGTTGTGGGCAACCAGATTGTGCCCTTCAATAAAATCGCTGAAGCGCGACATCACTACCGCCGCAGGTTCGGCGTCTGCCAGCATGGCGTTGGTGATGCCGGTGTAATTTTCGATGAAGTTGTCAATGCGAATACCGGGGTTCATCAGCGCCTGGAAACGATCGGTGATCCTGCCGTTTTCCAGCAACACCGCGCCCACCTCAATGGTGCGGTGCCCCTGTGCGGGTGAGAGGCCACTGGTTTCAAAGTCAAAAACGACCACAGAGTTGGCAGGACGTGTTGTTATCATTGTCAGGGAACGCCAGGCAAAAAAGGAAGCGCCGGAGGGTTTACCAGGAAACCCTCCGGGTTAAAGACAGGTTATTCGGGCAGCGTAATGTTCAGCTCAAGCACTGAACAGTTTTCCGAATCATCCAGCTTTACCGCTACCTGATCGGAATTGATATTGATGTACTTACGAATCACATCAATAATTTCCTGCTGCATTTGCGGCAGATAATCCGGTTGATTACGCTTGTTGCGCTCGTGCGCGACAATAATCTGCAATCGCTCCTTGGCGACAGAAGCCGTCGATGGGGCGCGCTTCTTGCGCAAATAATCGAAAATGCTCACGCTCTATTTACCTCCCAACAGACGCTGGAGAAAACTTTTCTTTTGCACTTCGAGAAAACGGTGAGGAATATCCTTGCCCAGCAAACGATCCACAGCATCACTGTAAGCTTGCCCCGCCTGGGTTTCTGCATCCAGAATAACCGGCTGCCCCTGGTTGGAGGCCTTCAGCACCGCTTCGGATTCCGGTATGACACCCAGTAGCGGAATTGCCAGAATTTCTTCTACATCAGCAACGCTGAGCATTTCACCTTTCTCGACCCGGTCCGGATTGTAACGAGTCAACAACAGATGTTCCTTGATCGCATCCTCACCGCGTTCAGCGCGACGGGATTTGCTTTGCAAAATACCCAGAATACGATCCGAGTCACGCACCGAGGAAACTTCCGGGTTGGTTACCACTACCGCGATGTCGGCAAAATAAAGAGCCATTTGCGCACCTTTTTCAATACCGGCCGGTGAGTCGCAAACGATATATTCAAAATCTTTGGCAAGCTCGTTCAGTACCGCTTCAACACCTTCCGGTGTAAGCGCATCTTTATCACGGGTTTGCGAGGCTGGCAGAATGAACAAGCCTTCGGTACGTTTATCTTTAATCAGGGTTTGGCTGAGGGTCGCTTCACCTTTAATGACATTAACAAAATCATAGACCACTCGGCGTTCACAGCCCATGATCAAATCAAGATTTCTCAGGCCGACATCAAAATCGATAACCACGGTTTTGTGTCCACGCTGAGCCAGGCCGGTACTGATTGCAGCGCTGCTCGTGGTTTTACCTACACCGCCCTTTCCAGACGTAACAACGATTATCCTGGCCAAAATTGGCTCCCCTCTTGATTGTTAATAGAATGATTTTGTTAAGCAATTGACAACAATATCAACCGGCCAGTTTTTCGACAATGACGCTTTCGCCGTCCAGGGAAATTTGTACCGGTTTTTTTAATACATCTGCCGAAAATGAATCCCGCAGTAAAAAATTTCCTGCAATGGAAACCAGTTCGGCTTCCATGTTCTGGCAAAAAATGCGAGCGCTTTGATCGCCTCTCACACCGGCCAGTGCTCTTCCGCGCAAAGCGCCATAAACATGGATATGGCCATCAGCCAGCACTTCAGCGCCTTCGCTAACCTGCGCCAGCACAATCAAATCAGCCCCTTCTGCATATATTTGCTGACCGGATCTGACCGGGCGCGTAATCACCTTGCTGGTACGCTGGATCAATCGCTCTTCAATAACGGTTTCAACCTGCACTTTGGGTGCTGGCGCTTCGGCGGCCGGCATTTTTAAAGCCCGCTCACCGGGGCGCGATAAAATCGCCAATCCGGTCGCTTGTACCGAGGCGAGCAGCGCATCCGGTACGGCGGTAAAACCGATCGGCTGCAACGTCAGTGAGCGAACCTGTTGCAGCAGCGGCTCGCAAGACTCCAACAGTCTGGTGCAAGCAGCCGGATTATCAAGTTTTTCAAAACTGATCAATACTGGCGAGTTCACAAAAAATTGCGGCGCCTGATCAATTTTTTCTTTCAGCTCGTCGATTAACCGGTCGGGGTCATACGTTTGCAAGGCCAGAATAACCACTGAAATTGCACTGCCTTTGAGCTGAAAACTGACATCCACCATGCTTTATTACCTGCTGACAACCGGAATAATGAAAGGTCGCCATTATCAGGGGCATGTGTGATTAGTCAATACAGACCCGGGAGGCGAAATGGCTTTCTTTGCAAAAGCGGGGCACAGATCCGGATTTTGGTGGTCAAAAACACAGCATCATTCAGGTCAGGTTAAGGCTCGCTGCCTTATAAACAAGCTGTTATGTTGTGAACCGTCCGCCCCCACCCGTTTGCACCGGCCCACACCGGGAGATACTGACATGAAACCAGTGATTGCGCTTGTGTTACTTTTTATGCTGACCGCCTGCACGTCCAGCCCTCATGCGGATACGCGGGTGTACTCAACGCCGTCCAACGATGCCCGGCTGGATCAGATGCTGGCGCCTATCGCACTCTACCCGGATACCGTGCTGTCCCACATTCTGATTGCATCGACCTACCCGCTGGAGATTGTTCAGGCGCATCGCTGGAGCCGGGATAACAATCACCTTGAGGGCGAAGCTGCCGTTAAAGCGGTAGAAAACGAAGATTGGGAGCCAAGCGTCAAGGCGCTGGTGGCGTTTCCGCAAGTTTTGGAGCGGATGAGCGATGACCTTGCCTGGACCCAGCAGCTGGGCGATGCCTTTCTGGATGATGAAGCCCGGGTGATGGACAGCATTCAAAACCTGCGTAACAAAGCCTGGGCATCCGGCAATCTTGATCAGTTGCCCCATGTACAAGTGCAGCGCGAGCAGGAAGTGATTGTTATTGAACCCGCCGTAGAACGGGTCGTTTACGTACCGGTTTACGATACCAGGGTGGTTTACGGCAATTGGTGGTGGCCGGATTATCCACCGGTTTACTGGCATCACCCCCACTATAACTATTCCAGCGGCTTTTACTGGGGCTCGGCCATTCATGTTGGTTCGGGCTTTTACTTCAGCAGCTTCCACTGGCCGCGCCGTCAGGTAGTTTATGTGGATTACCATGGCTACCATCACCAGCGGCCACACTTTTACTCCGGCCGCAGCATTAGCCACTATCATGGTGCGAAGCACTGGCGGCATAACCCGAACCACCGTCGCGGCGTAGGCTATCGCCATGAACATACCCAGCGGCAATTCAACAGCAACCGGCCAACCACCCACGAGCGCTATCAGCAGCGCACTGACCGTGGCAATTTTTCTACCGCACAGCGTGCGCAAAACGCCGCTAACCGGCCGTCAGCAACCGCTGACCGCAGACAGGAACTGCGCAATGCCGAACGGATAGAGCAACGTTTGCAACAGCGTAACCGGGAGCGTGGAACCAACTACCAACGCCCGGAAGGCTACCAGCGCCCGCAGGCAGCACCCGGGGAGCAGCGCCGCGAACCCCGCCAGACAGGAACACCACAACCATCTGTGCAGCAGCCGGAGCGCATTCGTCAGAACAACAATCAAACCCGGCATTTTTCGTCGGGCAACCAGGAGTCGCGCCAAACCCCGCCCAGGGTGCAACGTGAACCCACGGTGCGCCAACCGCAGCCAGCGACCGAAACCCGTGCACCGCAACGACCCAATATTCAACGGGAGGCCACCTCCAATAGCGGTTTAAGGCAACGCGCCGAGCAGCCCCAGCGCATTCATAGCCAACGCGAGTCGCGCATCCACCGGCCAGCAGCTGAGAACCGCGGCAACCGCCAGGAACAACGCTGATAACAGACATAAAAAAACCTGCGGCAGGCAGCTGGCGCAGGTTTTTTTATGGATCGAACAAACATCAATTTTTATCTTTCACCTTGGTATCCAGATATCCCATCAAAAACGCCGACAACACGAAGGTAAGGTGCATCAGCACATACCACATCAATTTGTCGTTGTTGATGTTTTGCACATCCATAAAAATCTTCAGCAAATGGATCGAAGAAATGGCCACAATACTAGCTGCAATTTTGGCTTTCAGGGACGACGAATCCATGGTGCCCAACCAACCCAGCTTTTCTTCGCCCTCGCCCACATCCAGACGCGATACAAAATTTTCGTAGCCACTCATCATCACCATGATCAACAAACCGCCCACCATGGCGAGGTCAATCATTGATAACACCACCAGAATCATATCGGCTTCTTTCAGAATCCAGATATGGGTTAGCAGATGAAAGACTTCCTGAAAAAACTTGATAGTCAAAGCAATAATCGCGAGGCTCAGGCCGAGATAAATAGGTGCCAGCAACCAGCGTGAACGGTAGATCAATCTTTCGATAAGTTTTTCCATAGCGTCTCCGGAAATGATGGCCTTTACTGCCGCTATATGCCCTGCCCAGGCAGGCTCGACAGATCAGGGGGAGCGGATTCTACACCGCCCGGTAATCCATTGCAGCGCTGTCGCAGGAAAATTTACATGACATTTTGATGACAATTGTCACGCTGGCGATATGACATTTCCGGCTGGCCGAATCGCCCCGGCATACCGCACAATAATAGCTTCATGGAAAATGCACTGGCAGCTTGCCGGAACACCCTTATGACGACCAGCACCGGACTACCCGCAACACAAGAACTGCATGGCCCGCTTTTTCTGGAGCGCACCTGGCTGTGGCTGATTTTCAGTATTTATTATTTTGTTCCCTTTTTTTACTCGCCGCTGTCCTGGTCGTTTCAGGGCGTTTTGATACTGGCCTACGGTATTTTTGTGCTGCTGTTTCTGCTGGCAGCCGGGCATTGCATGCAACCCCGGGGGCTGGCTTTCAAAGTTGCGGTTATCGGGTTGATCCTGCTGGGCTTTATCGTCACGCCCATATCGGCTGGCAGCAGCAGTACGTTCTTTACCTACGCCGGCTTTCTGTTGGGGTTTGTGCTGCCACTGCGACGCCTCATTCCTACCATAGGGTCGCTTCTGCTGCTGGTAACGCTCTTCTATTTCTACCTGGGCAATCATGCCAGTTATTTTTTTATACCGATTATAGCCGGCACTATTACCATCGGAACCTGGGGCTATCTGGAACAAATGCGCATGAAAGCGCATCGGCAGGAACTGAAAAGCAACGAGGAAATGAAAAGCCTTGCCACCATTGCCGAGCGTGAACGTATTGCCAGAGACTTGCACGACTTGCTGGGCCACACCCTGTCCAGCATTGCCGTTACTGCAGAGCTGGCGGAAAAACTGCTAAAACACCATCGCGAAGCCGAGGCACTTGAACACATCAAGGCGCTGCACAAAGTGGCGAGAGAGGGGTTGGGGCTGGTACGACAAACCGTTTCCGGCTACAAGCACCGCGGCCTGCAAGGAGAAGTTCTGCGCCTGTGTGACACCTTGCGCACCCGCGGCTTTATGGTGATGGTGGAAGGCCGCATTCCCGATCTGGACGCCCGCTCGGAAACTATCGCCATTCTCACCCTCACCGAACTCACCACCAACGTATTGCGCCACAGCCAGGGCACCCACTGCACACTGTCTTTCTCCAGCGCCGACGAACAGACAGAAATTGTGTTTAGCGATAATGGCAAGATCAAAGAGCTGCAGCCCGGTAACGGTTTGCGCGGCATTCAGGAGCGCCTGCAAAGCATTGGCGCACAACTGGTCATCGATACCGCCCAACACACCTGCTTTCGCTTTATCCTGCCCGCAGTGGCACTGGCCATGCACCAGGAAGAAGCGGAGTTTTCATGAAAATTTTGTTAGCCGAAGACCAATCCATGGTGCGCGGCGCACTGGCGGCCTTGCTATCTCTGGAGGCCGGTTTCGATGTCGTTCAGGCGTGCGACGGCGACCATGCCTTGCGGCTGCTAAAAACCGAAACTTTTGATTTACTCCTCACCGATATCGAGATGCCCGGTCGCAGCGGCATTGAACTGGCCAGCTGGATTCAGCAACAACAGCTGCCGGTACGCACTATTCTGATTACGACCTTTGGCCGTGCCGGCTATATCCGACGCGCCGTTGATGCCGGTGTCAGCGGTTTTTTGCTCAAGGATGACCCGTCCGAACAATTGATTCATGCAATTCATGCCGTTATGGCGGGTAAACGTATTATCAACACCGACCTGGCGCTGACGGCGCTGGGTGAAAGTGACCCGCTCAACGATAAAGAGCGGCGGGCATTACGTCTGGCTGCAGAGGGCAAATCCACCGCCGATATCGCCACGCTGCTGTGCCTGTCAGAGGGCACGGTAAGAAATTATTTATCGGAATCTATCAGCAAGCTGAACGCCACCAACCGGGTCGATGCCGCCCGCATCGCGCGGCATAAAGGCTGGCTGTAAACCTCATTTAAAAGGCTGGCGGCGCCCAGCCACGCAGGGTTTCGCCGCTAATCGGATGTGGGAATTTTAGCTCGGTGGCGTGCAAGAGCAAGCGGTCGGCAGCCTCTGCTGACCAGTCATTGTGATAAAAAGAACAACCGAGAATCGGGTGGCCTATTGCCCACAGGTGCAACCGCAACTGATGCGAACGGCCGGTTACCGGCTTTAGCAGCACACGGGTTGTTTGCGCTTTTTCATCCCGAGCCAATACGTGGTAGTGCGTTAAGGAAGGTTTGCCAGTCTGCTGGCAAATTTTGTATTTCGGGCGGTTTTCCGCATCCGATGCAATCGGCAAGTTGATCTCGCCACTGTCTTGCTGCAACAAACCCGCCACCACGGCGGTGTAATGCTTTTCCACCACCCGCTGCTGAAATGCCTTACTGATGGATGACAGCGCCGCTTTGGTGAGCGGAATTACCATCACGCCGGAGGTATCAAAATCCAGCCGGTGCACGATGCTGGCACCCGCGAACGCCTGCTGCAAGCGCACCGCAACAGAATCCCGATTCTGCGGGTTGCGCCCCGGCACACTGAGCAAGCCGGCCGGTTTATCAATCAATAAAAACGTCGCCTCCTGCTGCAGGATACGAATCGCTTCATGGCAAACCGGCAAAACAGCCAACTCATCAGCGGCAGGGGCAGCAGTAGCCGGGGCAAGGGGAGCTTTCATATAAGGCGCTTTCATATAAGGAGCTGTCGTAAAAGACACAGGAACAAGGTGACAAGTCGGAAAACCGCCATCATACCGCCCTCACCGGCCAAAACAAAAACCCGCCGGTAAAGCCCCTTGCAGCCAACCAGGCTCTGCTACACTCAAATTAATACCGCAGGCGCCAGATCACCGCCAATAAAAGGTTTTAACGCAGGAAGGTGAGTCATGAATGACAACAAGGACCCCACAGAAAAACCGGGCTTTTGGCAGATTCTTGGCAGCACGTTGGCCGCCGCTCTCGGCGTACAAAGTCAGCGCAATCGGGAAAGGGATTTTAGCGGAGGCAATATCTACGTGTATTTATTTGCCGGGCTGGTATTCACCCTGGCCTTTATCATCATCATGGTAGTGATTGTGAAAACCATTCTGCACCTGAACGATGTTTGATGCATACAGTAGTATAGTGGGCAGGGTATCCCCGAAAAGCAGATAACCGAGGCAGCAAGGGCGCGCGCGGTTTCTTCGGGGTAACGCCGTTAATGTCAGGTTTTATTGCCCGCTCACCCAGAAGATGCAAGCCGCAACAAATAGTAGAATCAGCACTACCGCCGCAACGGCATCTGCCACACTATCGCCATCCTTCATTTCTATTGGTTCATTCATTGTTTTTATACTCCTGCTATAGAAATATCCTGAAGATCGCTACTGTTTGAATGCCCTATAACAGGGCAACGCAACAACAACCCTCTATTCCTAGCATAGTATAAATTCAGAAACAAGAAAAAAATCCGCCATATAACCGGACAGGATATACAAAGCACCAAAGATTCTTTCCCTGTTCACCAGCAAAGGAGTATTTTTCGCCAGCACCAATCTTAAGCTGAGCCACCCGCAACCGCTCTACTCTCTCGCGATACCGGGGGATTTGGTGTATCCTTCGCCCCTGTTTTTTTGCAGGTCGGCTTCGTTGTACAGCCCGACCCTCTCAGTTCACGGTGTATTTACCTCTATGTACATTTACGACGAATACGATCACAACATTTTGCGCGAACGTATCGCCCAGTTCCGTGCGCAAACCGGACGGTTCCTGGACGGCGACCTCAAGCCCGAGGAGTTCCTGCCCCTGCGTTTGCAAAACGGTCTGTACGTGCAACGTTTGGCGCCCATGCTGCGCATTAACGTGCCTTACGGCATGATTAACAGCACCCAGCTGAGACGCCTGGCTCACATCGCCCGTCACTATGACAAAGGCTACTGTCACGTCACCACGCGTCAGAACATCCAGTTTAACTGGCCGGATCTGACCGAAGTGCCGGACATCCTGGCAGAACTGGCCGAAGTGCAAATGCACGGCACCCAGTCCAGCGGCAACTGTATCCGCAACACTACCTCCGATCCGTTCGCAGGCGTTGCCGAAGACGAGCAGGTTGACCCGCGCCCTTACTGTGAAATTATTCGTCAGTGGTCCAGCTTCCACCCTGAATTCGCCTTCCTGCCGCGCAAATTCAAAATTGCGGTAACCGGCTCTGCCTCTGACCGCGCTGCGGTTCATGTACACGATATCGGCCTCGAAGTGCTGAAGAACGAAGCCGGCGAAACCGGTTTCCGTGTCTATGTTGGTGGCGGCCTTGGCCGTACACCGGTGATTGGCAGCCTGATCCGTGAATTCCTGCCGGAAGAGCATTTACTGTCGTATCTCGAAGCCATTCTGCGTATTTACAACCAGTCCGGCCGTCGCGATAACAAATACAAAGCCCGTATTAAAATCCTGGTCAAAGCGGTAACCGCTGAAGTGTTTGCCGCTCAGGTAGAACAAGAGTGGAATCACCTGAAAGATGGTTACACCCGCCTGACCCGGGAAGAAATCGAGCGCGCTCGCAGCTTCTTTACCTCACCGGATTATCAGACCCTGGACGGCAAAGCGGCCCAGGCCGATGTTGATGATCAGGCACTGCAAAATGTCGGTTTCGCCAAATGGCTGCGCCGTAACGTACGCGGTCACCGTATCCCCGGTTACGCCGCCGTTACCCTGTCATTGAAGCCAACCGGTGTAGCACCGGGCGACATTACCGACACCCAATTGGAACGCATCGCCGACCTGGCGGATGAATTCAGCTTTGGTGAAGCCCGCACTACCCACGAGCAGAATATTGTTCTGGCCGATGTGCGCAAAAGTGATCTGTTCGCCTTGTGGCAAAAAGCGGATACCTTTGGTTTCGCCACTGCCAATATCGGCACCCTGACCGACATTATTTGCTGCCCTGGCGGTGATTTCTGTTCGCTGGCCAACGCCAAGTCAATTCCTATTGCCGAAGCCATCCAGCGCCAGTTTGATGACCTCGATTATGTGTATGACCTGGGTGACCTGAACCTGAATATCTCCGGCTGTATGAATGCCTGCGGTCACCACCATGTGGGCCACATCGGTATTCTCGGCGTTGATAAAAAGGGTGAAGAGTTTTACCAGGTACAGCTGGGCGGCAGCTCAAGCAACGACACGTCATTGGGTGACGTGCTTGGTCCATCTTTCAGCGCTGCCGATATGCCGGTGGTGATTCAAAAACTGATTGATGTGTTTATCAGCAACCGCACCGACGAAGAATTGTTTATTGATACTTACCGCCGTATCGGCGCAGCCCCATTCAAGGAGCGCGTGTATGCCAAAGCTCATTAAGGACGGGGTAATCACCCCGAATGAATGGACGCTACTGGAAAAACCCGAAGGGGATGCCGCCAGCCAGGAAGTTCCGGCTGGCAAGGTGATTGTGCCGCTGACCGTCTGGCAAGCGCAAAAAGAAACCCTGCAACAACGCAACGATATCGGCGTGTGGCTGGATAGCGGCGAGCTGGCATCAGAGCTGGGCGACGACGCCAAAAGCCTGCCGCTGGTTGCCGTGCACTTCCCGCTGTTTATGGACGGCCGCGGTTTTTCTACCGCGCGCCTGCTGCGTGAACGCTTTGGCTTTACCGGTGAGCTGCGTGCTATCGGCTACTTCCTGCGCGACCAACTTTGCTACCTGAGACGCTGTGGCGTTAATGCCTTTGAGTTTACCCATAACGAAATCAGCCTTGAAGATGCTCTCGAATCGCTGAACGATTTTACCGAGTATTACCAGGCGTCAGTCGATCAGCCATTGCCGCTTTTCCGCCGCCGTCATTGATGCTGTTTTTACTATCCACTGCCATGGATAATGGCAGTGGATAGTAAACTGCCCCGCTTTTTCCACGGTAATTTTTTATTTCTTCTGCCTTGCCGCGTCTGCCGACTCGATGATATCGGCAAAATAATCCTTGAGATCTTCCGCTTCCCACATGGTGTCCTGATACCCCATGGCCATCAGCTCACTGATAAATTCATTAACGAATAACAAATAACTCGCCGCTGTCGCGCCCCCGCTTTTGGCGGTAGCACCAATGGCTCGCATAAAAAAACGCAGGCTGCCTGGCAGGTAACGAATGCAACGCCCGGCAACCGAATCTACTGAGCGTGAGGGTGAAATCACCCGGTTTTCTACCGGCCGCAAAATAAGGCCGGCCTCTTCGCGGCGCTCTGGCGGAATCAAATCAAGCAGCTCGTTAAGACGCTCCATGTGTTCAAGATCGCCTTCCATCGCATCAATAAACGCGCTGTTAAATAAATGACCCACTATTTGCCCCATTGACGGCGAGTGGCGAGCCGGCTTTTTCTTGATCCAGTTGCGGTTGCTACGATTCCCGCTGACCCCAATCACAAATACCGATTCGGCGCCCAGATGCAATGCCGGGCTGATGGGTGCCAGCTGGCGCAAAGCGCCATCACCGTAATAATCCTGATCAATACGCACCGAGGGAAAAATAGTGGGAATTGCCGATGAAGCAATTAAATGCTCCAGCCGCAACCGGGTAGGCACGCCGGCGCGGCGATATCGGTTCCAACCTTGCAACTCGGGGACGCCCTCAAAAAAACTGATGGATTTACCAGAGCTGTAACCCATGGCGGAAACCGACACCGCCAGCAGGCGGTTATTTTTGATGGCGGTTTCAATATTTTCCAGATGGATGGTATCGCCCAGTAACTGCCACAGAGGGGCGTTATCGAGCAGGGATAACGGCTTCTTGCCCCCCACCCCTTCGTTGAGTAGCGACATCGCCAGCAGGCTGATGCCTTTACTTAAATCCCCCCAGCCATCATGAAAAATATGGCCGGGGGTGAGGGTTTTCCAGAGAGACGCCAAACCGGTAACCGCTTCACGAAAAGTACCCGGGTGCGATGCCAGAGCCACCGCATTGATGGCGCCCGCCGACGTACCGCAAATGATGGGAAACGGGTTATTGATATCCGCTGGCAACAACTCCGCCAGCGCTTGCAACACACCCACTTGATACGCGGCCCGAGCACCGCCACCGGAAAGTACAAGCGCCCGTTTTTTCACAACACCCCTTGCCTCTCTTTTAACACTGCCATCATGTTACTCACCAGCAGCCGCTACCGGCCTGACCACCAACGTCATATCTTCGACGGCCAGAATTTCAACTGTTGCGCCCTGCGGAAGATCATCGGTGCAGCGCACCATCCACAAGGCATCACCGATTTGAACTTTACCGGAGCCATTGATGACCGGCGTTAACAAAGGCACCTTGCGCCCCACCAGCAACGCTGTACGGGCATTCAATTGGGGCTGATCGGTACGGTGGTTAAAACGGCGAAACCGTTTCCAGTACACCAGCGTAAAGACAACCGAAAGCACCGCAAACCCCAACCACTGCCAATACCACAGCATTTCCGGGTTTAAAAACAGCAGACCGCCAACCGTCAGACTGGCCACCGCAATGCCCAGCAAAAAACCGTTGATGCCCAGCATCTCCAGCATGAGAAGTAATATACCGAGTGCCAGCCAATGCCAGAACTCCAGGCCGATCATAAAATTCATTGGCGAACCCTACCCGATCAGTTTTGCTTTGCCGCTTTGATCAATTCACTGATACCACCAATCGCCCCAATCACACTGGAAGCCTCCAGTGGCATCAGCACCACTTTGCTGTTGTTGGCGCTGGCGATTTGCCCCAAAGCATCAACATACTTTTGTGCCACGAAATAATTAATGGCTTGCGGGTCGCCTTTGGCAATCGCCTCACTGACCAGCTCGGTTGCACGGGCTTCTGCTTCTGCCTCCCGCTCACGCGCTTCTGCTTCGAGAAATGCTGACTCCCGCAGACCTTCAGCCTTGAGAATTTGTGCGCGCTTTTCGCCCTCAGCAACTTTAATGGCCGCTTCACGCTCGCCTTCTGCCCGCAAAATTTGCGCGCGCTTTTCACGCTCGGCCTTCATTTGGTTAGCCATGGCATCAATCAGATCGCGGGGGGGCGTGATGTCACGAATCTCGATACGAGTGACTTTAACACCCCAGGGTGAGGTGGCTTCATCCACCTTCATCAGCAGGCTGGTATTGATCACATCACGATTGGAAAGCATAGCATCCAGCTCCATGGAACCCACCACCGCACGGATGTTGGTCATCACCAGGTTCTGCATGGCGTGGGCGAGGTTATTCACTTCATAGGAGGCTTTGGCGGCATCCAGCACCTGATAAAAGCACACAGCGTCTGCCGTCACCATGGCGTTATCCGCACTGATCACTTCTTGCGGGGTAATATCCAGCACCTGCTCCATCACAATCACCTTGCGGCCAATGGCATCGACAAAGGGGATAATGATGTGCAAACCCGGGGTTAACAATTGGGTAAATTTACCGAAGCGCTCGACCGTCCAATTGTGTCCCTGCGGCACGCTCTTCACGGCGGTAAAGATAAAAATAACAACGAATACGGCCAGCAAGGCCACAAACTCAAAAGACATAGACAATCCTTATTTATTTTGTCAGGTTCGGTTCCAACTGACGCCACATGGCGTCGACTGCTGAGAGTACATGGCCGGTGAAGGAATCACCAGCGATTGCCGTAGCACAGGTAATCCATCCTGAATAAAAAACGGCTACTTGTAGTAGCCGCTTCAGGGTAGTGAATCAAGTAAATCACTCTTATTTTTTAGCCGGGGTTTTCAGTTCACGGCGCAATACTTTACCTACATTACTTTTCGGCAGTTCCTTGCGGAATTCCACCTGATGCGGAACCTTGTAAGGCGTGAGACGCGTTTTGGCAAATTCGCGAACCGCTTTGGCCGTGAGATCCGGATTGGAACTGACCACAAACGCTTTAACCACTTCACTGCCATCGTCATCCTGCACACCAACCACCGCCACCTCAACGATATCCGGGTGAGCGCTCAATGCATCTTCAACTTCGTTGGGGAACACTTTAAAGCCGGAAACGTTGATCATGTCTTTTTTACGATCAACAATGCGGATGTACCCGTCGTCCTGAATGATGGCAATGTCACCACTTTTAAACCAGCCGTCGGCATCCAGCACTTCAGCGGTAGCATCTTCGCGCTGCCAGTAACCTTTCATTACCTGAGGCCCGCGAATACACAATTCCCCGGGCTCACCCGCTGGCAAGGTTTTACCGTTTTCATCAATTACTTTGCAGTCGGTTTCCGGCATCGGCGTACCCACCGTGCCCAGCTGCACTTTTCCTGGCGGGTTAATGCAGACCACCGGTGAGGTTTCGGTTAATCCGTAGCCTTCACTGATTGCGCTGCCGGTGAGTTGCGACCATTGTTTAGCGGTTTCTGCAGTCAGGGCCATACCACCGGAAGATGTCAGCTCTACCTTGCTGAAATCCAGCTGGCGAAAATCGGCATTGCGCAGCAAGGCGTTGAACAAGGTGTTCAAACCGACGAAACAGGTGAAAGGTGTTTTTTTCAGGGTAGCAACAAATGCTTTGATATCGCGCGGATTGGGGATCAACACATTGTGATTGCCCAATGACAATGCGGATGTGCAATGAATCGTGAAGGCATAAATATGGTACAGCGGCAGCGGCGCGATGTAGGTTTGCTGATTGGGCCGGAACACCGCTTTCATGTGTTCATTCACCTGCAACATATTGGCAACCAGATTGCGATGCGTCAGCATGGCGCCCTTGGCAACGCCGGTGGTGCCGCCGGTGTATTGTAAAACCGCCACATCATCGGGTACTACATTTACCCGTTTCCAACTGTCAGCCTGATAATTAAGCGTGTCACGGAAGGCTATTTGATGCGCAAAAGAAAATTCCGGCACCATTTTTTTAATGTAGCGAACCGCAAAATTCAGCAGCACGCGCTTTAACGGAGAATGCAAATCAGCAATCTCGGTAACGATCACCCGTTCTACCGATGTTTGATCAATAATTTCCGAAGCGGCTTTGGCAATATTGGCCAACACCACCAGCACTTTTGCGCCCGAGTCACTCAGCTGATGCTTCAATTCGTGGGAGGTGTACAGCGGATTGGTATTTACCACCACCAAACCGGCGCGAATCGCACCGAACACAACCACCGGGTATTGCAAAACATTGGGCAGCTGTACGGCAATACGATCACCGGGCTTCAAGGATGTGGATTGTTGCAACCAGGCGGCAAAACGGGCAGAGAGTTCGTCCAGCTCGCCAAACGTCAGGGTTTGCCCCATACAGGTAAATGCAGGGCTATCGGTGTATTTACCAAATGATTCCGCAAAGACATCAACCAGCGTTCGATTGTAATCCAGGGACATAGTGCAGACTCCTTTTCTGATCAGACTTTATTTGTGAAGGTGAAAATTTTATTGGCTGCTTGATCGGAAAGATGCCGCTACCGGCTTGTACTGGCCCCCACAAAAAAGGGCGAGAATTACGGCTCCCGATATGAGTTGTCTGATTTCAGTTTAGCAGTTGAGCGAAAGCGCAGACAAAATCTTATTTTTTTCAGTGCATTATTCCGGTCAGCTAGCGGGCAAAAGCGTTGCAAATCCGCTGATTTTTTTGCGTTAACGCCCCAATAAACCACTGATATAGACACTACCGATAACATCAGGCGCATCGCAAACGAAGGACACGCCTGATGTTATCAAACCTTACTGACCAAAGACGCGCTCGAGAAATACCTGCATTTGCTGCCAGGAATCCTTGTCTGCCACTTCATCATAAGCCAGTGGCATATTAAAACGCTCACCCAGCAAGTTTGCGCCCGGGTTGGTAAAACTGTGCACCGCACCTTCGTAGCTGACCAGCCGGTAATCTGCACCGGCGTTTTTCATTTCGCTTTCAAAGCCGGCAACCTGCTCTGGCGGTACCATCGGGTCAGCAGCGCCGTTGAGCACCAGGATCGGTGTTGTCAAACGCCCTTTTTCTGCGGGCGCTTGCGTTGCAAGGCCGCCGTGAAAACTGACGACACCCGCCAGATCAACGCTGTTTTGGCGCGCCACATTCAGTACCGTGCTGCCACCAAAACAGTAACCAATGGCCGCAATACGTTCGGCATCGACATGGTTATCTGCCTGCAACAACACATAGGCGGCATTAAAACGTTTTTCTGCCAGCGGCTGGTTTTCTGAAACAACCTTCATAAATTTCAGTGCATCATCCGGGTGGTCGGCCACCTTGCCAGTGCCATACATATCCAGTGCCAGCGCGGTGTAACCCAACTCAGCCAGCTTGTCGGCACGGCTGCGAACATAATCGGTGTGGCCCCACCATTCGTGCACCACCAGCACACCAGGCCGCTCGCCGGTAATGGCATCATCATAAGCCAGATAACCGGTGTAGGATTCACCATCAATTTTGTATTCAATAACTTGCGACTGAATAGCCGCCTGCGCTGAACCAGCCAGTAGTAAACCGGCCAGCAAACCATAGACCTTTTGCATAACGATGCCTCCCTGATAAAAGCCAATGTGAGTATTAAAGAAAGTGTATCAAACCATTTCGCTGGAGGCAGGCTGAGCCTGCAACATGGCTAGCAGTTCACAGGTAAGTGACGCCGTGAAGCCCCAGATTTCATAGCTTTGATATTGATAGGCAGGTACCTGATAAACACGATTGCCGCGGGGAATACTGTCAATGCGCACCTGAATGCCGCGGTGAAATTCCACCAGCGGCACCTGAAAAATAGCATCCAGCTCATAAGGGCAAGGGCACAGATCGTTAGCGTGATCAATCAACCCCACAAAAGGGGTAACGATAACGCCAGCCCGGGTTGCTCGCGGTTTGCAAGCGCCCAGCAAGGTGATGCATTCAGCGGCGAGGCCGATTTCTTCGCGGGTTTCACGCAGCGCGGTATCTCGCAAGGTAAGATCACCCGGCTCCCATTTACCACCAGGAAAAGAAACTTCGCCAGCATGGCTGGTGAGATGACGCGAACGCAGGGTAAAAAGCAGAGAAGGTTCGGGCTGCCGGGTGAATAACGCCAGCACAGAGGCCTGGCGGGGATATTGACCAGGAGGAGAAAGCGAGTGGTCGAGAAGTCTGGATTTTAGCCGCTGCCATTGTTGGGTCATGAGCTGCACTGCCAAGGCTGAAAAACTCTTACAACCTTAGCACATAATCTTCCGGGGCGGCGAGGCGCCACACATCAAAAGCGGGCTCTTCATAAGGATGCGCCTGCTTTAACGCGCTTACGACTGCCGTAATATGAACATCGTCACAAACCATTTCTACGCGGTATTCGGCAACCCGTTCCAGCGAGCCTTGTTGACCAATAAAGGGCTGACTGCCGGGCAAAGGGCAAAATTGCCCCTCGCCGGCGGTTTGCCAGCAGCAGCGGCTATAGTCGCCTATACGCCCCGCTCCTGCGGCAAACACGGCGTCCTTGACGGCTTCCAGATGGGAGTCCGGTACAAAGAACACCAATTTGAACATAATCAGATAACGCGTACGCTGATCACGTGATCAACGGCGGTAATGGCTTCGATAACCGCTGCCGAAGGCGCCACTGCCACATCAATAATGCTGTAAGCAGTTTCACCACGGCTCTTGTTCACCATATCAATGACGTTAACCTGATTGTCGGCCAGAACAGACAATACATGGCCAAGCACACCGGAGACGTTATCGTTGGAGAAAGTAATACGGGCAACGGTACCTGACGAACGATCCAGAGAAACTGTAGGGAAGTTTACCGAGTTGAGCACATTGCCATTTTCCAGGTAATCCACCAGCTGGTCGGCTACCATAATCGCACAGTTTTCTTCAGCTTCTTCGGTGCTGGCACCGATATGCGGCATCGCGTAAACGTCATCGCGATTGAGTAACTGCGGCTCCGGGAAGTCACAGATGTACTTGCCCAGCTGACCGGCATCAAGGCTGGCAACAACGGCAGTCGCATCAACAATGGCTTCACGGGCGAAGTTAAGCAGTACCGCACCTTTCTTCACGCTTTTCAGGGATTCGCCGTTAATCAAATGGCGGGTTGCATCAATAGCCGGCACATGCAGCGTAATAAAGTCGGAACGTGCCAACAACGCTTGCAGGTTTTCCATGCGGGACACCTGATTGGGCAAACGCCATGCCGCTTCTACCGACAACGCCGGGTCAAAGCCGACCACTTTCATACCCAGAGCCAGCGCCGTTTCTGCAATCATTGACCCGATGGCACCAAGACCGACCACACCCAGGGTTTTACCCAGCACTTCATTGCCAGCAAAACGGGATTTTTCTTTCTCAAGCAGTTTGGACATTTCCTCGGCATCGGTCATGTCGGTCAGGCCTTGCACGTAGCGCATACCCGGCAAAATACCGCGCGAGCCCAACAGCATGCCAGCCAGTACCAATTCTTTTACCGCATTGGCGTTAGCACCCGGCGCGTTGAAAACCACCACGCCTTTGCGGGTGTAATCGGCAACGGGCACGTTGTTAACACCGGCACCGGCACGGGCCACTGCTTTTACGGTGGCAGGCAGCGCTTCGTCGTGGAGTTTGTGGCTGCGCAGCATATAGGCATCAGGCTGGCCGATATCACTGGCAACTTCATAATTTTCGCGCGGAAAACGGTTGAGACCTTTTACAGAAATCTGGTTGTAGGTTTTGATCCTGAACATGCACACACCCTTTCATCACTCGGTTCTGACGAGGCGGATGCAATGCACCCGCCTCCTGAAGGTAATTACGCCGGTACCACTTCCTTATAAGCCCACTCCAACCATGGCAGCAGATCTTTCAGATCCTGCTCGCCAACGGTTGCGCCACACCAGATACGCAGGCCCGGAGGTGCATCGCGGTAAGAACCGATGTCATAAGCAACACCTTCCTTATCCAGCAATTTGATCATCGCCTTAACCTGGTCAGGCGTTGCTTTCAGGGTTAAACAGACGCTGGTGTTGGAGAGGGTTTCCGGCGTTTGCGCGAGGAAATCAATCCAATCGTGGGCTGCAACAAAACCGGCCAGAACCGCCAGGTTGGCATTGGAGCGCTTGATCGTTTCTGCCACACCACCAATGGCACGCACCCAATCCAGCGCATCCAGGTAATCGGCTACGGCCAGCATGGACGGCGTATTGATGGTGTCGCCTTTGAAAATGCCTTCATTCAATTTGCCATTGCTGGTCATGCGGAACAGCTTTGGCATCGGCCAGGCCGGTTTCCAGGATTCCAGGCGCTCAACAGCGCGCGGGCTGAGAATCAGCATACCGTGGGCACCTTCACCGCCCAGCACTTTCTGCCAGCTGTAGGTGATTACGTCCAGTTTTTCCCACGGCATTTCCATGGCGAAAACCGACGAGGTGGCATCACAAATGGTCAGACCGGCACGATCATCCGGAATCCAGTCGCCATTGGGCACTTTTACACCGGAGGTGGTGCCGTTCCAGGTAAAAATAACGTCGTTGTCAAAATTGACTTTGGCCAAATCCGGCAGCACGCCATAGTCGGCTTCGTGCGCGTTAACTTGCAGCTTCAACTCTTTGGTGGCGTCACTCAACCAACCTTTACCAAAGGATTCCCACTGCAGAATGTCCACACCACGTGCGCCCAGCAAAGACCACATGGCCATTTCTACGGCACCGGTATCGGAACCCGGCACAACACCAACACGGTAACCCGCAGGCAATCCCAACAACTCGGCTGTATCTTCACAAGCACGTTGCAAAGCCGCTTTGCCAATTGTTGAACGGTGTGAGCGACCCAGTGTGGAGATATCCAGACTATTAACGTCGTATCCCGGACGCTTGCTGCATGGACCGGAAGAGAAATGGGGATTGCGGGGTTTTACCTGTGGTTGCATGTTAATCCTCGGTGTACGAACTCAACAATTGAGCACCCGCCAATATTTCGGGCGCCTTGCGATTTACCGGGAAAGCCAGACAACAGGGTGACCCGGCAAGGGATGGGGGCGTGATTATGCCAGCTTGGGGGCAAATAACCTAGGAGCAGAATGGGCTTCAGACGACGAAATAATGCATATCAGAGCCCTGCAAAAAAACACCATGAAAACGGTTACAGAGGAATCATATGCCAGAAATAAAAAAGCCCTCTACAAGTGTAGAGGGCAGAGGGAGACGTCGATGCATCAACCAGACATCGACGGTGAGAGACTGTTCAGGCGCTTCCAGCGCGCCAGGTGCTTGTGACTATACCAGATTGACCGGCAAGTACGAAACAATTACGACCTGATAATGCCAGCTTTCAAAAAATAAACAATGTTCATTTATCAAAAGTTTTGAAAAAACCGATGTAACCGATACTCATGATTAAAAATAAATCGTGTAACACGGTTACAGCCATCACTGTAATTAATCCTGACAGCGCTGTCAAATTTTCCTGAACACCCAAAACCTGCTGAACGTTTACCGGCGAATCGACCTGCCCACCCTCAAGGGTTAACCCTGATTGAGCAAACGACGCAGGTCGATGATGGCGGCATTGGCGCGGGAAATATAAGAAGCCATTACCAGCGAGTGATTAGGCAGAAAACCGAAGCCACTGCCATTTAATACCATCGGGCTCCACAACCGCTGCTGGGTACTTTCCAGCTCGCGGATGATTTGCTGCAAGCTGACGCGAGCGCCTTTCTTATCCAGCACATCCTGAAAGTCCACCTCTGCGGCTTTTAACAGGTGGATCAGCGCCCATGCCGAACCCCGCGCCTCAAACAGAACATCATCCAATTCACTCCAGGGGGTTTGGGTGACCGCATCGTCGCTGTCACTACCCAGCGGCTTCTGCCCTACGCTGGCGCTTAATCGCTGCGACAAATCCCCAAGACGGGTCTCCACCGTAGACAGCCAGTAGTTGAGGTTGTCGGCACGGGCAAAAAAGCGGGCGTCACCGGCAGAAAGCCGCTGCAAGTACCGATCAAGGTATTGAATCGCGTCGCGGTATTGCGATTCGCTGGCCGGGAAAATCCAGCTGTCGCTATCGAAGTTGAAGCGCGGCTCAGCCAGAATCAGGTCAACATCCTCTCGGGATTGCGACTGCGAGCGACTGAAGGACTCCCGCATCGCCTTGGAGAGATCGCGCACCTGCACCAGTACGCCATATTCCCAGTTCGGCATATTGTCGAGCCACACACCTGGCGGAGCTATGTCGTTGGACAAATAACCGCCCGGCTTATCGAGCATGGTTTCCGCCACCCGAATCAGCGTAATTGCCGTGGTGCTGCCTGGCGCCGCGACCAGCTGACGCTGATCGAGCACCCGATCGCGATGCTCGCGAACATCAAACAATGACGGCGACGCACTCCACCAGATACCCAGCAAAACCGCTATCAGCAGCCAGGCAAGGAGCACCGCCGCGGCAATTCGCCACGGCCAGCGGGTATGGGAAATATCATCGCGCGTATCGTCGTATTCATCATGCGCGCGGTGCAAACTGTTACTACACCAGCTTTTGAAGTGATTCCAGGACATTTATCGACCCTCTTTTTTTAACAATTCCGACACCCCGTCCGACGAGCGAAGCAATACTTTCGCCGACACCGCCACTGACATATCGCCCTCAAAATGCAATTGCAAATTCACCTTGTCGCCCGCCGTCAAGGCCGGCGATACGCCGTATAACATGACATGCAATCCGCCCGGCGCAAACTCGATAGATTGTCCGGCAGGCACCTGCACGTCGGGCGTCGGGCGCATTTGCATCATGCCATCCACCATCCGGTGATCATGAATTTCAGCGCGCAGCGCCTCAGCCAACGTGACAGAGGTAAGCACCAGATCCTGTGGCGTGTTGTTGCTCAGCGTGAGATAAGCGGCGCTGACAGATTGGCCGGGAATCGGCAGATAAAACCAGGCATCGGATGCGGCCGGAAGAGAGTCATCCGCCGCCGATAAGAAAGAGGAAAATAAGACGGCTACTATCAAGGCTAGCCGGTATTGCAGTTTTGCCAATGTTTTCATGTCCTATCCCTTGGAAACTCGAAGCCGGAAAATTGGCCGGCTCCGATAGCTTAGTAAAACCGAACCGTTATAAGACAGGCACAAACTGGATGCGCGGCTGTTTGGCAATACGAATATCACCCCGCAACAGGAAATCTTCCAGCGAATCACGCATGGTGGAGTAAATCCAACGCCCTTCCGCGTCGTTGCGCGCATGGATGATTACCAGCTCTCCGGTGTCCTGTGCTTTTTTCGCCAACTGCCCCAGCTGTGCAATGATTTCCGGGGATTTACGAGTGAGCCCGCCAACATCGAGCAAATGCTCGCCAGGGCCCGGCTTGTAACTGGCGGTGGGTGTTGCCGGCTGCGCGGCCATCTGGCGGCGGAGATATTGCCGGGTTTCCGCCACGATTTGACTGGATGGGTCAATACCTGCTGCATTGTCCAGATACTCACGCGCCTGGGCGAACTGACCACGCCCGATACTGTTTCTCGCCAGCTCGACATAACGCAACGAAACCGCCTGCAACCCGACTTTGGCCCGGGTGTTCAGCGGGTCCATGATCAGCACCGATTGATAGCGGTCAAAGGCGTTATCCTGCACCGGCGTTAGCAATTGATTGCGGGACAAGGCGTAATCGGCATCGGAGAGCAATCGGGCAATGGTTCTGTCACGCGCTGAAGCCTGCGGCACCGGCGTAGCGGCTTTCGGTGTGGTTCTGGCCTCAACCGGTGCCTGCTGCTGTTGCGGAAAATACTGACACCCCATCGTCAGCATGGCGATTACCGCGACCAACGAACCTGCATATACGCTACGAAAAACCATAGTATTCCTGTCTCAATTGCTTATTTAATTACAGCAAACTGCCCGAAAATTTCATGCCTGGCCTGAAAAATTATCACCGCACCTGCCAACATCTTTGGAAATAATAATACGTTCAATCAATAACCGGTAGCCAATGACTTTTTCGACGGACGGCGGATTACCCCCGGCTTGCGACTTTATTCACACCACAACGAAACTTTCCGGGCATTCTGTGGTTAAAATGGCGACTTCGGGGCACTACCAGCCGGTAACTGCCACCCCATGAATTTCCGGACGTTGTGACGCAAATGACAACTTTCCTGCACACTTTATCCACCCTTTTTAAACTCACCCGTCCGCAGCCACGGCTATTGCTGGCCCTGTTACTCACGCTACCACTATTGCAACCGGCTCTCGCCGATGACTTTCTCGGCCAACCCAAGGCAAGCGGCAACCTGGGCTTTCTGCCTGTTAACGACGAATTTTTACCCGTTACCGAAGCCTTCAGATTACAGCCGGAGCTGAATGGCCAGCAATTGACGCTGCACTGGACCATCGCCCCCCACTATTACCTTTACGAAGAACGCTTTCGGCTGCGCAACGATCAGCAATTGACGCTGACGCCGCAATACCAGCAAGGCATCACCAAGTACGATGAATTCTTCGAAAAGGAGATGACGGTTTTTTACCAGTCGGCCACTGTGGTTATTGATCTGCCGGAACACCGCTCGCCGCTCAACCTGCAAGTCGAATCCCAGGGCTGTGCCGATGCCGGCCTCTGCTACCCGCCACATACCGATTACCTGCAAATCGACCTCTCTGCCGGCACCGTGACGGTAACCGATATAGCGCCTGCAAATGCTCCTGCTGAAACCGCCCCGACAACCACAACAGCAGCGCCTTTGTGGTTGCCGCACGCCCTGCTGCTCGCTCTGCTGGGCGGCATCGTTTTAAATTTAATGCCTTGCGTGTTCCCGGTACTCTCTATCAAGGTGATGAGCCTGACCCAGGCCGACCCGCAACGCCTGGCATCTCACGGCTGGAGCTACACCGCCGGCGTGCTGCTCAGCTTTCTGGCGCTGGCCGGCATCCTGCTGGCAGCGCGCGCTGGTGGCGAAGCCATTGGCTGGGGGTTTCAACTGCAATCACCTCTGCTGGTAACAGCCCTTATCTATCTATTCGTTGTCATGGCACTGGCATTGGCGGGCAATATTCAGATCGGCCAGCGCTGGATGGGCGCTGGTGAGTCACTCACCAGCAAACACGGCCTGCAAGGTTCTTTTTTCACCGGCGTGCTCGCCGCCGTGGTCGCTAGCCCCTGCACGGCGCCTTTTATGGGCGCAGCTCTCGGCTTCGCATTAACCCAACCCACCGTTATTGGTCTCGCCGTTTTTGCAGCACTGGGTTTTGGCATGGCACTGCCTTTACTGTTGCTATGTTATGCCCCGGGCCTGGCCCGTTATTTGCCAAAACCGGGCGGCTGGATGGAAACCTTCAAGGAAGTACTGGCCTTTCCGCTTTACCTTACCGCCATCTGGTTGCTCTGGGTGCTGGGGCGTCAAGCGGGCATGAATGCGGTAGCCGCAGCCTGTGTTGGCGCCCTGCTGATTACTTTTGGTTTCTGGCTGCTCGGCAAAAAGAAGGCTGGTCACAAAAGCATCCTGCTGACGCTGGTAGTTTTGTTATGCTGGGCAGGCTCCGCGCTGCTGCCATGGAAAACCTTGCAGAGCAGCACCAGCAGTTCGCTTTGGCAACCCTGGTCAGAACAAAAGCTGCAAAGCTTGCGCGCCGAAGGCAAACCGGTATTTGTGAATATGACCGCTGACTGGTGCCTCACCTGCCTTGCCAACGAGCGACTGGTGCTATCGACCAGCGAGATTGAGGAAGCATTTACGACACTTGGCATCGTCGGCCTGAAAGGCGATTGGACCAATACCGACCCGGCGATTACCGCCTTTCTACAAACCTACGGACGTAGCGGCGTGCCCTTATATGTGTGGTTTCCGGCAGGTCATCAAGGTGCCGGTATTGTGCTGCCGCAACTGTTGACGCGCGGCCAGACATTATCTACCCTGCAACAAAATGGCACGAAGCCGACAAATTAAGTGATAAGTTAATAAAAATACCATCAAGTTCGTGTTTTTTTGGTAACTTTGCGCTATCTTGCCGGCATCTGGCTGGCAAGATTAGCAAACACCTGCAATCGGGACGCGATCCTGACAGATTTCCGCCCCACCGAACTGACATCTTCTTCAATCGTGCAGCCATTTTCGCCAATTTAAACAAATTTCCACCATATCGTGGACATATATAAGAAATTCCGTCAAACTCGCCCGAATTTTTAGCGCTGGTCAAATATTACAGCGCCGGCTCCCAACCGACCCTCTGTCCAGGTAGCAAGCGACTTTTCTATGGCAAACATTCTGGTAATACACGGCCCCAACCTGAATTTGCTCGGCACCCGCGAGCCAGGTATTTATGGCGCGGATACACTGGAAAGTATCAATAAAACCTTGGCAGATATTGCCCGCCATGCGGGACACAACCTGTACACCTCGCAGAGCAATGCGGAACATGAGCTGATCAACCGCATTCATGACGCTCGCAACGAGAGTATTCATTTTATTCTGATCAATCCGGCTGCTTTTACTCACACCAGCGTCGCACTGCGCGACGCTCTGGCGGCCGTGAGCATTCCCTTTATTGAAGTGCATTTATCCAATGTGCATAAACGGGAAGCCTTTCGTCATCACTCCTATTTTTCAGACATTGCTCAAGGCGTTATTTGCGGCTTTGGCGCGCACAGTTATGAACTGGCGCTACAGGCCGCAATCAAACAACTTGCTCACTAACACCGGATAGAAAGAAGAAAACTGCCCGCGGTTTTCATCCAACATTAACAAGAGAGGATCCTATGGATATTCGCAAGATTAAAAAACTGATTGAGTTACTTGAAGAGTCCAACATCGGCGAGCTGGAAATTAAAGAAGGCGAAGAATCTGTTCGCATCAGCCGCAACAGCCCGCAAACCCAGTTTATTGCAGCGCCTATGCCAGCCTACGCACCGGCAGCAGCCCCGATTGCACCGCAAGCAGCGGTAGCGCCGATTGCAGAAGCCGCAGCACCGGTTACTAACGGCCACCTGGTAAAATCCCCGATGGTAGGCACCTTCTACCGTTCACCAAGCCCGGGCTCACCGGCATTTGCTGAAATAGGCAAGCACGTTAAACAAGGCGATGTTATCTGCATCATCGAAGCGATGAAAATGATGAACCAGATTGAAGCCGACAAATCAGGCGTTATTGAAGCTATCCTGGTTACCGATGGTATGCCGGTTGAATTTGATCAGCCGCTGTTTACTATCGTATAACAACCCTTTAACGGATGAGTCTTCACAGCGGAACATTCCGCTAAAGGTATTGGTTTATGTTCGATAAAATTCTTATCGCCAACCGCGGAGAAATTGCGCTTCGCATTCTTCGCGCGTGTAAAGAACTGGGGATCAAAACCGTCGCCGTGCACTCACAAGTGGACCGCGATCTTAAACACGTTCGTCTGGCTGACGAGTCGGTTTGCATTGGCCCCAACCCTTCCCCGCAAAGCTATTTAAATGTTCCGGCGATCATCAGCGCCATGGAAATCACCGATGCTGTCGCTGTGCACCCCGGCTACGGTTTCCTGGCGGAAAATGCTGATTTTGCCGAGCGCGTGCAAAAAAGCGGTTTTGTATTTATTGGTCCCGATCCCGATGTTATCCGCATGATGGGTGACAAGGTTGAAGCGATCAAGGCCATGAAAAAAGCCGGCGTACCCACCGTGCCAGGCTCTGATGGTCCGCTGCCGATCGACAATCCGGATGAGTGTCTGGTGATTGCTCGCCGCATCGGCTACCCGGTTATTATCAAAGCTGCCGCCGGTGGTGGTGGTCGCGGCATGCGCGTTGTTCACACTGAAGCGGCACTGCTGAATTCCATTCAGATTACCCAGGCCGAAGCCAAAGCGGCTTTTGGTGATGGCACTGTGTACATGGAAAAATTCCTGCAGAACCCGCGTCACGTTGAAGTGCAAATTTTGTCTGACGGCCAGGGCAATGCCATTCACTTGGGTGACCGCGATTGCTCACTGCAACGCCGCCACCAGAAAGTATTGGAAGAAGCTCCGGCACCGGGCATTCCCGATGACGTGCGTGAAGCAACTTATGCCGCTTGCGTTAAAGCCTGTGTGGATATCGGCTACAAAGGCGCCGGCACCTTCGAGTTTCTCTACGAAGATGGCCGCTTCTACTTCATCGAAATGAACACCCGTATTCAGGTTGAGCACCCGGTTTCAGAAATGGTTACCGGTATTGATTTGATTCGCGAGCAAATTCTGGTTTGCGCGGGCGAAAAACTTTCTATCAAGCAATCGGATGTTGTTATTCGCGGCCATGCGTTTGAATGCCGTATTAATGCTGAAGATCCCAAAACCTTTATGCCCTGCCCTGGTCTGGTAAAAAATTACCATGCTCCAGGCGGCCTGGGTATTCGCGTGGATTCTCACCTGTACAGCGGCTATCGCGTTCCGCCCAACTACGATTCCATGATTGGCAAGGTTATCTCCTACGGCCCAACCCGTGAAATTGCTTTGGATCGGATGCGCAACGCACTGGACGAAACCATCGTGGATGGCATTCGCACCAATATTCCACTGCAACAAATGCTGGTTCGCGATCCCGAGTTCCGTAAAGGTGGCGTTAACATCCACTACCTGGAGAAGAAGCTGGCGCTGTAAGCACAGCCATGTTCTTCTGAAAGCGTTCGGTCATTTATCGGCCGAACGCTTTTTTAGTTTCCAGCACACGCATTTTTATTGTCGATTTTTACTTTTGTTATTGCAGAGAAAACTATGCCCTGGCTTCAACTCAACGTCATTACTTCACGGGACCAGGCATCCCGCCTTGAGAACGCTTTGCTGGCCAGCGGTGCCGCGTCTGTCACCCTGCAAGATAATGCAGACCAGCCCATTCTTGAGCCAGCACTGGGTGAAACGCCACTCTGGGACAACGTAAAAATCACCGGGCTTTACGAAGCCGATATTGATACCGCAGCAACCACACTCAAGGCACAAAAAAACTTTGGCAAAACATTGCCGGAACACGCCTGGGAATTGCTGGAAGACAAAGATTGGGAACGCGAGTGGATGAAAAATTACCACGCCATTCGCTGCGGTGAAAAACTGTGGATCTGCCCGAGCTGGCAACAACCGCCCGAACCGGACAAGGTCAACTTGATGCTCGACCCGGGCCTGGCATTCGGCACCGGCACCCACCCGACCACCTTTATGTGTTTGCAATGGATTGACCAACAGGACTTTTCCGGCCTGCGCATTATGGATTACGGCTGCGGCTCCGGCATTCTCGGTATCGCCACCTTGCTGCTCGGCGCAGAGCAGGTTATCGGTGTGGACATTGATCACCAGGCCCTACTGGCAACCCGGGAAAATGCCCGCCGCAACCAGCTCGCCGAAGATGCCATGCCGGTATTTTTACCACCCAAAACCCCGCAAGAACCGGTAGATGTAATGCTGGCCAACATCCTTGCCGGCCCCCTGGCAGAATTGGCGCCTACGCTATCCGGTCTGACCAAAGTCGGCGGTAAATTATGCCTGTCAGGCATTTTGGCCATTCAAGCCAAAACGGTTATGAAAGCCTATGAAAACTGGTTTGATTTTGACCCCATCAACACGCAAGACGAATGGGTTTGTTTGACCGCCACCAAAAATCGCGGCTGAAAAACCAGGTAACCGGGCCTGCACTCTCAGGCCCGCAGCCATTAAAAGCAAACTGCCTGTGATGGCTGGCCCACAAGCAGGCACGCACCACTTAACAGTCTTTACGCACGTCGATTTACCGCTCTCTACCTTGGCGCTACACTTCAACTTTTTAGAATAATCCAACGCGCCTTATCGCATCATCCGGTGAACAAGGAATAGCAACTGCCCATGAGCAACATGGTTACCCGCTGCCCGCAATGCGCAACGTCTTTTCGTGTCACCACTGCTCAGCTGCAATCTGCAAAAGGGGCAGTTCGTTGCGGCGCCTGCCTGCACATCTTCAAAGCCAATAACTATTTAACGATTATTGCCGAAAAGCCGGTTACGCCACCCGTACCCGACCCCCAAGATGAACCGCATATTCCGCGCATCGCCAAACGCGATCCCACCCAATCCCCCGTTCGCCTGCCACTGGAAAGCACCCGGCTCGGGGTTCTGCCACCGGTCGAAGAGATGGCAGAGGAGGAAGATCTGTCGGAAGACGTAGTCGCGGAGAGTTTCCCGGTAACCACAGAAAATCATTTCTCCCCGGAACCGTCAATTCCGGAACAAGAGCCGGAAGACGCTTACGAACAGGAACAGGAACAGGAACAGGAACAGGAACAGGAACAGGAACAGGAACAGGAACAGGAACAGGAACAGGAACAGGAACAGGATTTCCTGATTAGCGATGATATGGAAGCATTTCTCGCCTGGCACGATGAAAAAATGGCAGATAACGCCATCGAACATTTTTCTGCCGTGACGCCCGCCATTCCGGAAAGCACGTCGCTATTTGAGCGCAGCCGCTACAACAAAGATGAGGCGGAAGAAGACCACACATTGACGGATGAATCCTGGGCTGAAGCACTGCTCGATGCCGATGCCGATGCCGATGCCGATGCCGATGCCGATGCCGATGCCGATGCCGATGCCGATGCCGATGCCGATGCCGATGCCGATGCCGATGCCGATGCCGATGCCGATGCCGATCAGCATGATCCGACCCCGGAGATTATTGCCACCACTATTTCAGATGAATACGAACAATCGCTGCTGGAAAGTCCTGCGCAAACTGATGCCACTTCACCAGCACCCTTAACCGCCAACCCGCCAATGTTCCATCTGGTAGAAGACGCGGCAACACCGCATGAACATTCCGAAAGCGGTGCGATACTGGCAGCCAGCACTGATCTCAGCCACCGACTGGCACCGCCACCACGGCCAGGAAATGCAGCCAATGGCGCTGCAGAATCTCACTCCCGGGAAACGTTGTTAATTAACATTCAACCCGAGCCGGTAATGATGGCCGCTAAAAATACGCGGCACTGGTATCGCCAGCCGCGTCAAATCGGCGTGGCACTGTTGTTGATACATCTGTTACTGACACAAGTGGCCTGGTTGCAGTTTGATTCGCTCAGCCGCAAGGAACCCTGGCGACAGCTTTATCAAACCGCTTGCCCCTGGATTGGCTGCCAGGTACCGGTACTGGAAGACAAAAGCAAAATCGCCGTGCGCAACCTGGTGGTGCGCAAACATCCCGACACCGACAACGCGCTGATGATCGACGTGATTCTGGTCAATGGTGCCGCCTTTGACCAACCCTTCCCGGATCTGGATGTGGTTTTCAGCAACATCAATGACGAGCCACTCGCCAACCGTCGCTTTGTACCCCGGGATTATTTGCAGGGTGAACTTGCAACGCTGCAAAATATGCCACGCAACCAACCGGTTCGCATCACCCTGGAGCTGGTTGACCCGGGCGAAGCCGCGGTTAATTACAAAATTGAACCTCGATAATCACGATAACCGATTTGCCTTTAATAGCGAGGCAATTGGCGCGGTTATCCGAACCGGGCCTATAACGATAACGATCAGAAAAATCAACCGCCCAGCCCGAATTTATTGTTCAAAAAAACAACAAATTGGCTTGTTTTCACATTCCAATGCCCTGCACAAAGGGGTATCATGGCGACCCTTTCGGAAAGGCCCCTGTACACGGGGTTGACGTTATAAATCGACTTTATACGCCATGCCGGTGCCAATTTATATCAGGCTTCGTCGCTATTTTTTCCGATAAAAAACAGGATTGAAAAGTCAGTCCCAACCGCGTGGAGCGCGTCGTGTTTCAAATTGGTAACTATCATTTTGATGATCCGGTAATTCTGGCACCTATGGCCGGCGTTACCGACAGACCCTTCCGCAAATTGTGTAAAGAGTTGGGGGCTGCGCTGGTGGTCTCAGAAATGGTCACTGCCGACGCCTCTTTATGGTCGAGCCGCAAAAGCCGTTTACGTCTGGATCACGAGGGTGAAGCAGCGCCCATCGCAGTACAAATTGCCGGTGGCGACGCCGACATGCTGGCAGAGGCAGCGCGTTTGAATGTTGATAACGGTGCGCAGATTATCGACATCAACATGGGTTGCCCGGCAAAAAAGGTTTGCAAAAAAGCGGCCGGTTCTGCCTTGTTGCAGGACGAAGCGCTGGTAGCATCCATTTTACAAAGCGTTGTCAATGCCGTGGATGTTCCGGTCACGCTGAAATTTCGCACTGGCTGGAGCCCGGAAAATCGTAACGCGCTGCGCATTGCACGCATTGCCGAAGATGCCGGTATTCAGGCGTTGGCTTTACATGGTCGTACCCGCGCTTGCGCCTTTAAAGGGGCAGCCGAATACGACACCATTGCCCAGGTCGTGCAGGCCGTTTCCATCCCGGTATTTTGCAATGGCGATATTGATTCGCCGGAAAAAGCAAAACAGGTTTTGCAACACACCGGCGCCAGCGCCGTCATGATTGGACGCGCCGCACAGGGGCGCCCATGGATTTTCCGGGAAGTGAATCACTACTTGAAAACCGGTGAGAAACTTCCCGAACCATCCCTGACTGAAATCAGGGATATTCTTTGTAACCATCTGCGCGAGTTGTATTGTTTTTATGGGGATGTCATGGGGCCACGGATCGCTCGCAAACACGTGAGCTGGTATCTGCAGACACTTTCTGACAACGAGCAATTTCGCAAACAGTTCAATCACCTTGAACATGCAGAAGAACAACATGCCAGCGTTCAAACTTATTTTGAACAGCTGATTACGAAAGAGGATATTGCAGCATGAACACAGCAACTTTACTGACTACCGAAGCCCCGGCCGTGCAGGAACCTTCCGGCTTTACCCGTGCAGCACAAGCGCAATCATTGCGTGGCTGTGTAGAACAAGCCATGGAAAACTACTTCCAGAATCTCGACGGCCAGGAAGTCAGCGATGTGTACGACATGGTTATGGCAGAAGTTGAAGCCCCCATGTTGGAAATTGTGCTGAAATATACCCGCCACAACCAGACACGTGCCGCGCAAGTGCTGGGCCTTAACCGCGGCACGCTGCGCAAAAAATTGAAGCAATACGGTCTGCTTTAAGTAATTTCATGACGTGCTGTGTTCACTCCGGCACATCTCCCCAAAGGGGTGGTTAAATTCCACCCCTTTTGCTTTTTCAGTTTTCGTTCTTTTATTAAGGGAAACTTTTGACTATGTCCAGCAACCCCGATCTCGCCCCTGTCAAACGCGCGTTAATCAGCGTATCCGACAAAACCGGTATTGTTGAATTTGCCCAGGCGCTTTCTGCACAGGGTGTAGAAATTCTCTCCACGGGTGGTACTTACAAGCTGCTGAAAGACCATCAAATTCCGGCAATTGAAGTATCGGATTACACCGGCTTTCCGGAAATGATGGACGGTCGTGTCAAAACGCTGCACCCGAAAGTACACGGCGGTATTCTTGCCCGTCGCGGCCAGGATGACGCGGTTGCTGCCGAACACGGTATTAACACCATTGATATGGTTGTTGTTAATCTTTATCCGTTTGAAAAAACCGTGGCCAACCCGAATTGCTCGCTGGCTGATGCGGTGGAAAATATCGATATCGGCGGCCCCACCATGGTGCGCGCCGCGGCGAAAAACCACGCTTTTGTCAATATCGTGGTAAACGCTTCTGACTACGCCAGCATTCTGGAAGAGCTGCAAGCCAACAACGGCAACACCACCTACAAAACCCGTTTTGACCTGGCCATTAAAGCCTACGAACACACTGCCGCCTATGATGGCGCGATTGCCAATTATTTTGGCCTTCTGGTTGAGGGCGGCAGCGAAACTTTTCCTCGCACCTTCAACACCCAATTTATCAAAGCCCAGGAAATGCGTTACGGCGAAAACCCGCATCAAAAAGCCGCCTTTTATCTGGAGAAAAATCCGCAGGAAGTCGGCATTGCTACCGCAAAACAATTGCAGGGCAAAGAGCTTTCCTACAACAACGTTGCTGATACCGACGCTGCACTGGAAACTGTTAAATCCTTTGACGAACCGGCCTGTGTGATCGTTAAACATGCCAACCCTTGCGGTGTAGGTGTTGCAGCCAATATTCTCGATGCTTACGAATTGGCTTACGCAACTGACACCGAATCTGCCTTTGGTGGCATCATCGCATTCAACCGCGAGCTGGATGCAAAAACCGCCGAAGCCATTATTTCCCGTCAATTTGTTGAAGTGATTATTGCACCGTCTATTTCTGCAGAAGCCCTGGAAGTTACCAAGGCCAAACAAAATGTGCGCGTGCTGGCCTGTGGCGATTGGGGCACTGAGCGTATTGGCGGACTGGATTACAAACGCGTAAACGGTGGCCTGCTGGTGCAGGATCGCGACAACGGTATTGTTACCGCCAGCGATTTGAAAGTGGTGAGCAAACGCGCACCGACTGAAGCAGAAATCCGCGATTTGCTGTTCGCCTGGAAAGTCGCAAAATTTGTTAAATCCAATGCGATTATTTATGCAAAAGACAGCCGCACCATCGGTGTCGGCGCTGGCCAAATGAGCCGCGTAAACTCTGCGCGTATTGCTGCGATTAAAGCAGAACATGCTGGCCTTGAAGTTAAAGGTTCAGTGATGGCTTCCGATGCTTTCTTCCCGTTCCGCGATGGCATTGATAACGCTGCGAAAGTGGGTATTGCTGCCGTTATTCAACCGGGCGGTTCCATGCGCGATGAAGAAGTTATCGCCGCAGCCGACGAGCACGGTATGGCGATGGTATTTACCGGCATGCGTCACTTCCGCCATTAATGGATTTACCAATAAGCGAGCTGACATCTCAAGCTCGCTTTTTTTGACCTCCACAGGAGACAACTCATGAACATTCTCGTGATTGGCAGCGGCGGACGTGAACACGCACTGGCCTGGAAAGCGGCGCAAAGCCCACAGGTTGAAACCGTATTCGTTGCACCGGGCAATGCCGGTACTCATCTTGAAAACCGTGTTAAAAACGTTGCTATTGATATTCTCGACTTTGAAGCGCTGGCCAATTTTGCCGAGCAGAACAACGTAGGCCTGACCATTGTTGGCCCGGAAGTTCCGCTGGTTGCCGGCGTGGTGGACTTTTTCAACAGCCGTAAGTTGCCCTGCTTTGGCCCCACCAAAGGCGCGGCACAACTGGAAGGCTCCAAAGCCTTTACCAAGGATTTTCTGGCTCGCCACAAAATTCCGACCGGTGATTACCAAAACTTCACCGAGGTTGAACCAGCCCTCGCTTATCTGCGTGAAAAAGGTGCGCCGATTGTTGTAAAGGCTGATGGTCTTGCCGCCGGTAAAGGCGTCATCGTTGCAGAAACCCTGGAGCAAGCCGAAGAAGCAGTGCGCGATATGCTTTCCGGTAATGCCTTCGGCGATGCCGGCTGTCGCGTGGTTATCGAAGAATTTCTCGATGGCGAAGAAGCCAGCTTTATCGTGATGGTTGATGGCAAAAATATTCTGCCAATGGCCACCAGCCAGGATCACAAACGTGTAGGCGATGCCGACACCGGCCCGAACACCGGTGGCATGGGTGCTTACTCTCCGGCACCAGTAGTGACTGCCGAAGTCCATGAGCGTGTGATGCGCGACATCATCCGTCCGACGGTTGATGGCATGGCTGCTGAAGGCAATGTGTACACCGGTTTCCTGTACGCCGGCCTGATGATTGATAAAGAAGGCACGCCGAAAATCATCGAATACAACTGCCGCTTTGGTGATCCGGAAACCCAGCCGATTATGTTACGCCTGCAATCTGATCTGGTTGCATTGTGCCAAAGCGCACTGAAAGGTGAACTCGACAAAGCCACTGCAGAGTGGGATCCGAGAGCCTCTATCGGCGTTGTTCTGGCAGCCGGTGGCTACCCTGGCGATTACGCCAAAGGCGATATCATCAAAGGCTTGCCCACCGAAGAAGTCGCTGGCGAAAAAGTATTCCACGCCGGCACCACCAGCAAAGACGGCAACACCGTCACCGCTGGCGGCCGCGTACTCTGCGCTACCGCACTGGGCAACACCGTTCGTGAAGCGCAAACCCGCGCTTATCAACTGGCCAGCAAAGTCCAGTGGAACGGCGTGTTCTACCGCAAGGATATCGGCTACCGCGCTATTGCACGGGAAGAGGCCTGATACCAATAAAAAACGGGGCGTTGATCGCCCCGTTTTTTATTCAATTGCCTGTTCAAATTTTTTATTTGTCGATAACTCAGGGGGCTCAACAAAGCAGCCCACCTCCCCCGCTAATACTTTATCGCCCACTCTCCTCTACCGACAGCCTATGCCTTTGAGATGGTTACGGAAGTGGATAAATTTTCAACAGTAATCTGATACTATCCCCTCCAATGTGCACAGCGAAGGTGCGTTTGAAACCGCACACAGCATCGGTTTAAAAACACCAACGCACCTGTCGCCAAAAACAACAAACATTCAATAAAGAAGACTAACCGCACCAACTAGATTGGAAAATTTATCGCCCGGTGCAAGGAATTCAACAAGGGAGCTCAAACTACATGCAATCTCTTCCCCCTATTTATAAAACCACCTGCAAAAGCGCGCTATTAGCCATGTTACTCACCAGCCTGATTAGCTGCGGTGGTAGCAGCAGCAGCGGAGGCAGTAAAAATAGTAGTAGCACATCTATCACTTCATCAAGCAGCTCATTTTCAAGCAGTTCTATTTCAAGCGCCATCACCAGCTACAACCTGACCTACAGCGCAAACGCTGGTGGCAGTATTTCAGGTCAGTCCTCTCAGAATGTTGCAGCAGGAAATACTGGCAGCAGTGTCACGGCTATACCCGCTGTAAATTATCGCTTCACTGGCTGGAGTGACGGATCATTGAAAGCCACGCGCACTGACAGCAACATCCAGCAAAGTGCCACACTAACGGCCAATTTCGCACCTGAAAACATATGGTCAACAGCTCCTTACTCAGGAGCAATGTCACTGGAAGTACTCGGCCCTCGTAGCGTAAACGTCTCCTGGGACGATAATGAACCCCGCACAATAATGGTTATATCTGACGGGATTACTGCTGAGGTCAGCATTGGTGAATTACCGGGTGTTAGTTGGCATGCAGGGGTAACTTCGCCTTTCAAATTGGAAAACCTGAAAGTTGATCAGCCGGTGTATGTTGCTCTTCAGCAAGACGATGTAATCACCGCCTGGAGTAGCACCACGCCCCGCAAGTGGATAGCGGATGGAGAAATCAAAACCATTCAGCAAATGGAAAACGGCAACATCTTTCTCGGTGGTGATTTTGAGTATATTGCACCGGATCATGGCTCTGCGGTACTACTCCCCTCCGCCAGCAGCGGTATTGCCAATCCCACACCACTGGCGTTCCCCCACGTCAATGGTCTGGTTTACTCTGCAGTCGACGATGGGCAAGGCGGGTGGTTTATCGGCGGCAACTTCACCAAAGTGGGCAATCACGAAAAACCGGGATTTGCCCATATCGACCGCATGGGACAGGTATTACCCTGGCAGCCCGTTGAAGGGGATATTCGTCAGATTAAAAAACGTAACGGTATTTTGTACATAGGCGGCACCTACAAAACAGTATCCAATTCCTACCTGGTTGCTCTTAGCGCTTTTGAAATCAATAACGATACTCCTGAATTTCATGTAGAGCTGGCCGACCCTGCCGGATATCCGGAGTATCCAACATATGTTAATCAAGTAGAACTGGCGAAGGATCGAATTTATGTTCACGGCCATATCAACTTTCCAGACAACATTGTAGCCATTGATTACAATGGCAATATTTTGAACTGGCCAACGGAATTAATTGATTTCTTTAGTCCGCTAAAAATTGTTACCTTTAATAATGATCTATATATTCAAACTGAAGTTTTTATGCTGCCTTTTTTTTACAAAATTGATGCAGCAGGAAAAGCTGGCCAATTAAGCTTTGATCTTCCTGGAGAAAGACTTTGGGGAATTTTCAGTGACTCTGAATATTTATATATAAACATAGCATTCAATGCGGCAGCAATCGGAGAAAAACCCGCAGGGATTATTCGCCTGGATGCTCAAGGTAATAGAAGTTTTTTGAATATTCCATCCTCGCAAATCCCACACGGCACCACAGTAGTTCATGATGAAATAATATACTACATCAATCGACATCGGGATGAACAACAAGTGAAGCTACGGGCTTTCTCTCTCAAGGACAACAAAGACATTCCCTGGGCAACTTCAAGCTACCCATCAACAGTATCTGTTTCCGATGACACGGTTTTGATCAGCAGTACTGTCTTATTCGCTGGACGGACTTACAGGCCAGGGCAGGCCGTACTTAATGAAAATGAAGAGTTACTACCGGAAATAACAACTGATTCCAGTGGGACTCGTTTTCACCCCTAATTGACCCTTTCTGCCTGCATGGAAAGGAGTGACGTAGCACTCGGCTTTAATTGCGAGCCCACTGTGCCGGTTTTTAACAAGATAAGGCTGCCGGTTACCGCTTACGGCCATCATTAAACCAACGCATTTAAAAAAATTTCATATTGGAACTACTACGGGGAAAAGTAGCTGCACTAATTCTAGTCCAGCTATTTTTTTAAAAATTGAATGGTCAAATTTTCGTGGTTTTCTTCACAAGGAGTAACTATGTTGCGAATCCACATAAACTCAGGAGCCTTGTCAGCCCTGATTATTACCGTCATTTCAATAGTGCTTTCAGCATGTGGTGGCAGTGGGAATGACAAAAACCACCAATCCAGCTCCGGGGCATCATCAAGCTCTCCGGCTGCTACCTACACTTTAGTTTACAGCGCAGACAGTGGAGGTAGCATCTCCGGCGAAGCATCACAAAACGTAGCTGCCGGAAGTTCAGGCAGTAGTGTTATAGCCAAGCCAGCGAATAATTACCGTTTTGCCGGGTGGAGTGACGGCTCATTTAAAAGTCAGCGCACGGATGGTAATATCCAAACGAATACCTCGCTTACTGCCCGCTTTAAAGCCGCTGACATATGGTCGACAGCCCCCTATGAGGGTAACCTCGCTCTGGAAATTGACAGTTCTTCATCTGTAACAGTCACGTGGCGAGGTGGTCAACGTCGCACACTGTTGATTTCGCATAATGTTGATCTTTCAGAAGCTACTACTCTCACCGACGTTACCTCTCCTTACCAATTACAAGACCTTGTTAGTGATCAACCTCTTTATGTGGCAACCCGGGAGGATGATGTCATCACGGCATGGAGCAGCACCACGCCTCGCAAAATTGTTGCTAATTACCCCATTAATAGTATTCAGATTGGAGCCGATGATACCCGCTACCTGGGTGGCTATTTCACTATGTTCGGCGCTTTACAAAAAAGCACGGCATTATTGCCTTTACCAGGCAGTGCACAAACAGCTCCCCTTGCCTTTCCGGAAACTGACGACTATGTAACAACTGCACAAAGTGATGGTTCAGGGGGTTGGTATCTGGGAGGTTTATTTACCCGTATTGGAGATCAGGAAAGAATTGGTTTTGCGCATATCAATGCGCGCGGAGAGATCACTTCATGGGCCCCGGGAAAAGGCACTGTTCATAATATTTATGCATACGAAAATCGAGTTTTCATTGTAGAAAGCTCCCATGACTCCTGGAATCCTACGACCACACTCAAAGGTTACCGCCATGGCGCATCGGAGCCCGATTTGAATATGCCGCTTAATAACTCCAGTGTTGAAATCATCAGAAAGGGAGATATTCTTTATATCGCACAGGACAACTCTCAACTACCTTTGGTAGCTTATGATCTGAGTGGCAACAGATTGGAATGGTCTCCTCCCTTAGCTCGCGGTGTAAAGGCGTTAGCTACGCTGGATGAACTAATCTTCGTCGCTACCGGAGAGTCTTCAAACAACCTCAGGATATACAACGAAAGTGGAGAGCTGATTCGCATTATTGATTATATTTATGGCGAAATAAAACAGTTACAAGCTGATGATCAATATATCTACGCATCGGGTTACATTGATGTCGATAAAGATCGCCGAAAATCACAAATCATCCGTATCGACAAACAGGGTAACCATCATCCGTTTAAAAATTCACTGACTGTAGCTGCCAATGACGCCATTCTAGTGCATGAACAGGTTCTCTATTTTACTGCGCACGGTGCCCCTGGAGATAAAATGTTCGGTAAAGGCTTGCAAGCTTACTCGCTGCGAGACGATGAATTTATACCATGGGAATCGGGAGCTTCCGAAGGTATACACCACCTGACTATTTCCGATAAAACTCTGCTCACCAGTGGCATACAGCGTGTTGCAGGAGGAAAGTATCGTCGTGCTCTGGCGTCCTTCAATGCCGACGATCAATTAACTGATTGGAAGGTACAAGCTATCGGCTATGTATCCTCACTCTCCTGGTTTAATGGCACCTTATATGCAGGAGGGAAATTTGATATTGAGGGAGCGTTACCTCGTTCCCATTTGGCTGCTTTTGATATGGACGGTTTCATCACCGATTGGCAACCTGATACACACCCATACAATAGCTCATTGGAAATTAATATAATTAAAACGGACAGCTCCGGCGTTTACGCGGGGGGGCTTATATCAGCCAGTGACCTATATCAATCACAAGCCTATTTGTTGGCGATTGATCATTCAGGAAGCGCCTTACACCACACCCGGCTCCATTTCCCGGAGGGTGAGCGCTCTTCAATTACAGACATAGCATTAATCAATGACAAAATTTTTTTCACCGGGCCGTTTACGCGTGTAAATAACAAAGATCGCTTCGGCATAGCTGCCGTAGATAAGGCAGGTAATCTCTTGCACGATCATTTCGAAAATCTTATCTACAAATCCACCACAGCAATGGCCAACAACGGTAACAAAATTTATGTAACAGGGACATATTCAATAAGCCCTTCGATTTTTTTGCAAAAATTTGATGCCAACACCAATCATTCGAACTGGAGCAAAAGTTGGGGAATGGACTGGGCAGTACCAATAGCACACTCAATATCCACCTACGCAGATAAAATTCTCATTGGCGGCCATAACATCAGCATGGAGAAAGGGTTACTTGTACTGAATGAAAAAGGTGAAGTCATTGACGAAGGAAATCTAAACGGGGTTACTGCTCTCGAAATCAAGAATAATCAGTTGTTTGCCGCACACAGCCTGACTATTGAGAGCGACTTTGACTCATTTTCCTACAACCAGGATCTTGCTGCTTACAAAGCATTCAACCTGAAGCTCCCACTGGGAGAACAATAGATATTTTTAAAAACCAACGCTTTTCCAAATCGTTGCCGCAAACAATTTTTATATAGATGAGCTATAAATTTTATCCAAAGGAGCAATCAAAAAATGATTGATAACAGGAAAAAAATGGGATTTTTTTTGAGGTTTCCACTTATAGCCACGCTGGCTATTCTCACCGCATGCGGGGGTGGAAGCGACGGTAGCAAAAGCAGTTCTCCAGCCAAGTCATCCAGCAATTCATCTTCGAGCGCCGTAACAACCAGCTATAATTTGACTTATAGTGCTGGCGCAGGGGGAAGCGTTTCAGGCCAGATCTCTCAAAGTGTAGTAGCAGGAAGTTCTGGCAGCAGCGTCACGGCCGTAGCCGCTGCCAACTATCGCTTTGCAGGCTGGAGTGACGGCTCCCTCAAAGCCGCACGAACTGATAATAACATTCAACAAAATGTCACCTTGACTGCAAACTTTGTCGCAGCCGATTTATGGGTAGCTGCGCCTTATTCCGGACAGATGTCGTTGGAAGTGCTCGGCCCACGCAGCATCAATGTCGTATGGGAAGGGAATGAACCTCGCACCATTATGGTTTCCACTCGCAATGATGTGGATGCAAATATTGGCGAGATAGCCGATGTTAACTGGCATGTTAATGTTACCCCGCCATTCAAATTGGAAAATCTTAACGTTGATCAACCGGTATACGTTGCTATTCAGCGAGATGATGTGATCACAGCATGGAGCAGCACCACGCCTCGCTCAATTGTTACCAATGGTCCGATCCAGACTATGCAACTGATGGATAATGGCAATATTTTTATCGGGGGAGCATTTCAACAAATCGGACCAGGTCATGGTACTACGGCGCTACTGCCATCAGCACAAAGTGGGGTAGATACCTCAGCCCCTCTTGCATTCCCGTCAACAGACAAACCTATCTGGACAGCCGTATCGGATGGCAACAATGGGTGGTACATCGGGGGAGATTTCAAAAAAGTAGGCACCGAGGATAGAGCCGGATTTGCTCATATAGACCATACCGGAAAAGTACTTCCGTGGATGCCAGTGGAAGGGCAGATTACTCAGATAGTTAAAAAAGAAAATGCACTCTATATTGCAGGAAACTACAAAACCGCCAGTCATCCTTACGCAACAGCTGTAGCTTCTTTTGAAGAGGGCAAAATAAACCCTACGATATATAAGTATTTAGGTGAGGATGAGAGTCATCGCGTAAATAGCATAGCACTATCAGACTCCACTATTTATATCGGAGGCACTTTCGTGGGAGGCTATAGAAATATTTACACTAGTCTGGCAGCAATGGATTACCAGGGAAATTTCCTTGATTGGCCAAAATCAGCTAACGGCTTGCCAGTTGTGAAAGTTATTGAGCTGAACAACAACGTTTATGTAATGAAGGCTGGCCCCTTCATGGGTAACAGTTTTTGGGAAATCAATGCACAGGGAGAAGAGAAGCTCCTTGTGGTGGATATTGCTGACCAATCTATCTACAACATCTACCGGGATGAAGATTATCTCTATATCTCGGGTTCTTTCAGCACCACAGCACCCAACTTCGTTACACCACCTACGGGGAACAACAGCTCCAGTAAAGAGTTTAACCTTTTACGACTGGATACAAGCGGAAATGTCACTCCATTAAAAATACCTGAGCTCCGGTACGCGGATGCTCCTATTGCAATCAACAAAGGCGTTGTTTATTTTTCCGATACCAACAGTGAGACCAGCCTGCGAGTCATAGCATTTACCTTTCCCGACTTAAGCACCAAAAAAATGGAGGTATTTGCGGGAGATTCTCTACAATCCATCTTTCCATCTGATGACCTGCTTCTGCTTTCCGGTGCGCAGCTTCTGCCTGGTGGCAGAGCCCAGACTAACCTGGCACTAATCAATGACAAAGAAGAATTACTCCCATGGGTTTCACCCGATATAGGTGAAGTTTATGCGTCCACCAAGGTAGAAGGTATTTTCTACAGTGGCGGCAACGAAATGGCTGCATTTGACGAAAATGGCAATCGTCAATCCTGGAAAGTTAATCTTGTGTCAAGAGGTCAGGTTGAAGCCGGCTGGCCGCCTATGCCTCCTAATATTACCACCATGGCATCTCATAAAAATCAGATTTACATCGGTGGAAATTTCAATCTTATGGATGAAAGCAACTCCATTGTACTTGGTAAAAATTTTGTCGCGCTGAATCAATCACAACAACTACTATGGAAATTTGATCAACCGATATACGATGTAGGGAATATTGGAGTCAATAGTGAGGCTCTATATGTGGCTGACGTCCTTCTTGTGAACGATGCCATCTCTCAATATGATCACCAGGGAAATTTTATTAGAAAAATCGACGGTATAGAAGGTTTAACCCCATTCCATGTGGGCGAGACAAAGCTATTCTTTCGTCCTGAAATAAACCAATTGAAGGCAATGAATACATCGGGAGATCTGTTGGACTGGCAGCTGGAAATAAATGAAGAAAGCTCCAATGGTCACCCAAGTAGAATTCAGTTCATTACCACAAACAATGAAAAAATATTTTTAGGTATGCAGAATTTGCATTGGCCATATGCAGACCGTAAAAATGCGCTGCGCGTTTATGACCAGACAGGCAACCTGCTTGAGCAAAATAATATGACCAACATCACGGGATTGCATGTAAAAGGCGATACGCTTCTGGCTACCAGCTTATTGGACGCACCGCTCTACGAGTCCCATTATTATTTCCATACCATTAAGATTTTTGATCTGAACAAGCCTTTAGCCGATCAGTAAAAACCAGTCTACCTCACCTCGGTGGATAACTGCCTTCATAGCCAGTTATCCACCAAGGCGATATACCCATCTATTATCCCCCCTGTTTTAATCACTTTCCTTTCACAAAATTTCTGCAAACATCCAAAAAACAGCGCTTCCGGTGAAAATAGTCTATACAGAAGAAGCAGGAAAATATTTCTATAAATCCGGCCACCTTCGGGAGGAATTATGCGCCTCAATCACACTCGCCTGTTTCTGGCAATGACATTTTGCTCGCTATCCGGTATCGCCTCTGCGGCATCGTTCCAGATTCTGGAACAAAGCCCGGCTCATCTGGGTACCGCGTTTGCGGGTACAGCTTCCAATATTAACGATGCCAGCACGGTCTATTTCAACCCGGCAGCCATGGGCAGGCTGGACAGCCGTGCTTTCACTGTCGCCGGTAATGCAATTTTTACGCGAGCCAAATTCAATGATGATGGCTCGAACACAGGTACCATAACCGGAAAAACTGATGAAATTGGCCTCGTTCCCAATATCTACTATATCCAACCCCTGTCGGACCGACTGACGTTCGGGCTTGGCATTAATGCGCCCTACGGCCTTGCCAGTAAATATCAGGATGATTGGGTAGGCCGCTACCTCGCGACACACAGCGAACTGGAAGTAGTAAATGTTAATGCGACCTTTGCATTTGACTTGAGCGACACTTTCTCAGTGGGTGTTGGTGTGAACTATCAGCGGGCAGAGGTCACTCTCGAGAGTAAGGTGGATTCTACTTTCGGTGTAGCACCCTCGCCCACCACCGATAGCAACGCCAGGATCAAAGGTGATGACGATGCCTTTGCTGCAGATGTCAGTCTCTATTTTGCTCCCTCTGAAAGTACTCGTTTCGGCCTGGTATGGCGCCAGGGGGGTGAATTCAATCTGGACGGCAATGCTGACTTCACCTTGAATGCTGCCTGTGCACCAGGACAAGGTTATCCAACCGGTGCACCACCCGCGCCAACCACAGGAACTATTTGTGCTGGTGCACTGGGGGCACTGGAAGGTAAAGCCAAAGCAGATTTCACCCTGCCGGATACCATCACCTTCAGCGCATCCCAACAACTGACCCAATACTGGTGGGTTCATGCGGATGTCGCCTGGACTGAGTGGAGCAGCATTCAGGAGGTTGATGTGCTGAATGCTGGCAATGGTCAAATGATCAACCAGCTTGAGCTGCTTTACGATGACACCATGCGTTACGCAATCGGCTTTACCCATAAGTCAGATTGTCCGTGGACATGGCGCTTTGGTATTGCCATTGATGAAGCGCCGCAAACCAATCCGTTGATTAACAACCCTCGTATTCCTGATCAGGATCGCTTGTGGTTAAGCGCGGGCTTTAATTACGAGTTCTCACCGCAAATGTCTATGGATGTGGGTTACACCTATATCAAAGTGGATAAAACCCATATCGATAACACCAATCCGCAAACGGGTCATCAGGTTGCAGGTCACTTCGATGCCAATGTGAATATTCTGGGTGTTCAGGCCAACTGGAAGTTTTAAGGCAACCGCAGAGAGTTCGGATTGGACTCTCTGCATTTCAAATACTTATCATTATTTTGACACCAAATAAAAAATCCATCTAATAAATTAATTTTTGCCAAAAAACAAACGCACCAAAACCTTCATTCACAAAATCCGCAAAAAAACTGTAAAAAATTGTTGAACAACGCGTAAGCATCTATTAACTTCCCCCGCCTTAATACCTATACGTTAAAACACGCCAAAGGATTGATCTCGTTTCGGGCATTCTATCTTTTGGATAAAAGCCCCTAACAAAACATAGACTCAAGGGATTGCAAATGAGTGGTATTCCTTTATTCAACTTTGCCCATTTGGGTAAATTTTTCAGCATCGCTGCACTGGCCCTTTCCATTACCGCTTGCGGAGGGGGTAGCGGAGGCAGTAGTAGCCAGCAACCAGCACCTGCCTCTTCTGCAAGTTCGTCGGTCGTAATTACACCACCAGCCAGCCAATCTTCGATAACCTCCTCATCGCTGGATAACAGCTCCTCGTCAATTGCAGTAAGCTCATTAACTTCCAGTGAATCGTCAAGCTCCAGTGCTGCGACGTCACAAAGCTCATCTGCATTAAGCTCAACGCTAAATATCGGGGGAGGCACTACCTCTTCCTGGCAAGCCAGCTCTTCCTCAACTCCCATTAACACTGCCAGCTCCAGCTCCAGCTCCAGCTCCAGCTCCAGCTCCAGCTCCAGCTCCAGCTCCAGCTCCAGCTCCAGCTCCAGCTCCAGCTCCAGCTCCAGCTCCAGCTCCAGCTCCAGCTCCAGCTCCAGCTCCAGCGCACAGAGTATGAGCAGTGAAGCGTCATCACAAACAAGTACATCCAGTTCTTCTTCAACATCATCAAGTAGTATTTCTTCGTTGAGCAGCAGTAGCCCATCTTCATCCGTAAGCAGCTCATCATCCAGCCAAGTGGCTGTTCCAATTGTAGATGCGGGCCCGTTAGCCTCTGTGGAAGCCGGGGCAGTGTTCAGATTTTCTCCTACGGCTACTGCTGTAAATGGACAGACAATTGTCTCTTATTTATGGGAGCAAATTGATATTACAGACGTGAGGGTAATTCTCGATAATGAAGATCAACCCAATTCATCATTTTCTGCACCATATGTTTCTGCAACTACTACACTGAAGTTCAGATTGACCGTAACTGATGACTTAAACGGAACATCATCAGATACAACTTCAGTTACTATCAATGCTGACCCTGATGCTCCAAAGATTCATGTAACCTTCCCCACCCCGGGAGCCAACTACAATCCGTCTTCGAACGACAATAAAATAGCAATCTTTGGAAAAGCTCAGACAAAAGCAGGGTCTTCACTTAGCAAGATTACCGTCATTGCCATCACTGAAAACGGATCAACTTCTCCAGTAAATGCCGTAATTTCCGGCAACAATTGGAGAGCAAGTGATTTTTCAATACCTGCAGATATTTCCAGCATTACTTTTAATGTAGTAGCCGAAGATTCACTGGAGCGGATTTCGGAAGCCTATCTCCGACTTGGTACATCTGAAACAAAGCGCGCTCTTCTTTTTCCAAACAGCCGAACGCCAAAAGGCCTTTTGTGGGATGAGGAAGAAAAAATTCTCTGGCTCCTGCATTCTGGATTTTTCACAGATTCGGTTAGACTCGAACCTATAAATCCTCGCTCGGGAGCCGTAGGCGATTCAATCCTGACTCAACCTTTAGCAACTCACACAATGATCTTCAATAAAGATCAGAGTGAGTTTATCGTCTCAGGTGGTGTATGGTCTGAAACTGCAAAACTACATTCTGTTCAAAAATCGGATGGCTTGATTACCGTTATTTCAGGTGATGAGCGCGGAAATGGCGAGGAGCTCGGTATAGCATCTGCAGGACTATCCTTGGCTTCTGGCGAAAATCACATCTACGTTGGTGAAAATAATACTAATGGTTTTTCTGGAATTATGAGAATTGATATATCTACGGGTAATAGAGAAGTTCTTCTGGAATCAGAAGATAGGGAATCACCAGGCTATGCAATAGCCGATATAGCCTATAACGAATTAAATGGTGAAGTGATTATTATCTATAATAACTATATCGAATCCAGCATCCACTCATGGAATCCAGACACAAAAATTTTAAAAAAAATTAATAAAACAGATACCAAATTAATTAACAAAGGTAAGATAATAATTTTCGGTGAAGATGTTTTTGCAATTTCTGCGGGCACTAATCTGATTAAGATTAACCTTTCAACTGGTCTGGTTTCACCCATTAGCAATAATTTGATAAGGACCGGTGGTTTTGACAAATTATTTACCTATTCCGCAAGTGATCAGCTATTTTATATCATTAGCCGCACTGAAATTGATGATGAATTAGGGCATGTAATTTCGGTCGTTGATGAACTATCTGGCCACGTCATTGATCTCGTAGGACAGTAAGATATTGCGAGGAAGCGCGTAATGCGCTTCCTCTTTTTGACTTGGAACTACCGCCACCTCTTTACCAACCAGGTATTTCGGCTTAAATAAGTAGCCCAGCCGACCCCAAAAGCATTCGTTTCAATATCTACCTCTTGATTTCAATCAAATTCCCTATCGCTCCTCTTCATAAAATATCACCCTTGTCAGATCCACCAAGGGGATAAATTATGAGCCACCTGCAGAACAAAATTGCCCTGGTTACCGGAGCGGGTTCCGGTATTGGCCGCGCGGTCGCTTTCGCCTACTCTCAAGCTGGTGCTACCGTGTTGGTATCTGATATTGATGATGCTGCAGGCGAAGAAACTGTCAGCCTAATCCAGCGAACGGATAGAGAGGCTGTCTTTATAAGGGCAGACGCCGCCCGCGCGGAAGACCACAATAAGCTGGTTCGAGTGGCGCTTGAGCACTTTGGCGGACTGCATATTGCATGCAACAACGCCGGAATTGGCGGCCCTTCCATTTCTACAGGCGAATATTCTATAGATGATTGGCAAAAAGTTATTAATGTCAATTTGAATGGTGTTTTCTATGGTTGTCGTTATCAGATTCCGGCAATGCTTGAATCGGGAGGTGGGGCAATTGTCAATATGGCGTCTATTCTCGGGCAGGTTGGATTCGCCAACAGCCCGGCTTATGTAGCAGCAAAACACGGTGTGGTTGGTTTAACACGCACTATCGCTCTTGAGTATGCGGCCAAAGGAATCCGAGCCAACTCCGTAGGGCCTGCTTTTATTAACACACCACTGCTGGAACATATGGACAAGGAAACCATTCGCTATCTGGAAAGCAAACATGCCATCGGCAGATTGGGCACCGCGGAAGAAGTGGCTGAGCTGGTGCTTTGGTTAAGCTCGGAAAAGGCCTCCTTTGCAAATGGTGGATATTATCCGATTGATGGTGGCTATTTGGCACAGTAAAGGTGCGTCGTGATGTAGTGATGCATCGCGGCGCGTCCCATCGTTGCCATTACCCGGCTTTATCTGCTCATACAGGTTGAAACGACCTCCCCTCTCATCCCCCACGACTTACCAGGTCACAAAATCGATAATTCCTGAAAAGTGCTGCAAAAACCAGGCTACTTTTACATAACCTGCTTTCCGCACCGGAGGAGAAAAACCTCCCAGCCAATAACTTTATTAATCTTATGATCTGGTTTCTGACCCTTCACATTGCAGCGCTATTGATCTGGTGTGCAACTTTGTTGTACTTGCCGCCGCTGATTGCTGGCAATTATTCCGGTGCTATGGCAGTAGATCGGCAATCGCAGCATCATAATTCTATCGCGCGTTTTGTGTTTACACATGTAGCAACCCCCGCTGCTTTACTGGCAATTATTGCCGGTACTATCGTTTTTCTGATTAACCGGACCCTGGAAAGCTGGTTGATTGCCAAATTAACGCTGGTAACGGGGCTGGTGATTGGTCACACGCTGACGGGCGTTTTGATTTTGCGGGTTGAGCGCGAAGGTGATCGCTGGTTGGCGTGGCGATGCTGGTTGCTGGAGGCGGTGATGGCAATTCTGATGGTGCTTATTATCTGGATAGTGCTGGATAAGCCGGAGCACGGAGCATTGCTGTGAAACAAAACAATACTCCCGCACACGCTTCCATAAAAATTATTTCAGGCCCGTTAACGGGTAATGTCTTCAATAACTGTCGGCTCAATATCAACACCCACACCGTGTTCATACACCAGTTGGCCACCCAGGTAACCTGCAGCGCTGATCAACACACCGGTAATACAGGAGAGAAAAATACCCCAGGGCACCAGCAGGGCTGCCGCGTCATCCAGGCGCAACAACCAATTAAGCGAAGCGAGCGACAACATCATCACCGCCAGGATGGCATGACACCAGGCGGTGATCAAACGGCGAATGCGCGGCACCAGTACCAAATCCAGCAAGCCGGCCATGCCGGAAATCCAGCCGCCGAATGCACCTATACCAGCCAACCACAAACTGGCTCTGGCCCAAAAATAATCTTCCGTCATCCAGTAACCAATATCGCTGGCAATCAGGCCAACCAGTGCCGCGACTGGGAAATGAATCAGCATCGGATGGATGGGATGTCCACCGATGGAAATTTTACTGATAATCGACTCCGGGGCCATAGTGTGTTTTTTCCTGCCAATAAAATGATAAATAACTGCGGTTTTTTTTCTGATAACCGAAGAAAGTGTAGTCAGCGTTTATCACTTGCGCGCAAAGCCATGTCGCAAAGCCCACAAAAATCGTCTACAGCCCGACTGATGTACTTACCCCTGATGTTTTTATTAAGCGCATGCTCCGGGCCGTTTTCCATGCTCGACGCTCAGGGCCCTGCCGCGAGAGACGCCTTGTTTTTATGGTGGCTGATGTTTGGCATGTTCAGTGTCGTTTTTTTCGCAGTCATTATTTTATGGTTTGTCGCCATTCGCAAAAAACAGACGCCGCAGCACAACACCGCCACCATGCACCGCCGCTGGATTATTGGTGGCGGGCTGATCCTTCCCATCAGCGCGATGATTCTGATTCTATTTTTTGGCATCCCCGCCGGGCATCGCATGCTGCCCTTGCCAAGCGACAGTGAAGATATTTTTGTTATCGAAGTGACCGGGCATCAATGGTGGTGGGAAGTGGTGTACCCGGAGCACGGCATACGACTGCAAAATGAAATTCATATTCCAGCCGATACGCCGATTGATATTCGTTTGACCAGCAACGATGTTATTCACTCTTTTTGGGTGCCGCAGCTGGCCGGCAAGCTGGACATGATTCCCGGTAAAACCAATACGCTGCGTTTACAAGCCGATTACCCGGGCGAGTATCGCGGGCAATGTGCTGAATTTTGTGGCCTCAACCATGCCTTTATGCAGTTCACGCTAACGGCTCATTCACCGGAAAATTTTGCACAGTGGCTGCAGGAGGCACAATAAAATGACGCAACAAAGTCTTTCCTTTCCTGCCAAATTTCATCAGCAACTGGAAAAAGTCTGGGGCAATCTTTCGGGTTGGGGTTCGCTTGCAGCGGTGAATCACACCTCCATCGGTGCACGCTTTATGGTGACCGGTATGTTTTTCTTTCTGGTCGGTGGTTTGCTCGCCATGCTGATCAGAACTCAACTGGCACTGCCGCAACAGGAAATTCTCAACGCCGAGGTGTACAACCAGGTGTTCACCATGCACGGCACCGTGATGATGTTTTTGTTCGCGATTCCGGTGCTGGAAGGTTTGGCCATGTATGTGGTGCCGAAAATGCTCGGCGCGCGCGATCTGGTTTTTCCGCGTATCAGCGCACTGGGTTATTACTGCTATTTATTTGGCGGATTGATTATTTTATCCAGTCTGGTGATGGGTATCGCACCGGCCGGTGGCTGGTTTATGTATACGCCGTTGAGCGATGCCACCTTCTCACCGGACAAAGGTCCGGATTTTTGGCTGATCGGTATTACCTTCGTAGAAATCTCGGCGATATCAGCCGGTGTTGAGCTGGTGGTGTCCATTTTGCGAACCCGCGCACCAGGGATGACACTGGATAAGATGCCGATTTTTTGCTGGTACATCCTGGCCATGGCCTTGATGATTGTGTTCGGCTTTCCGCCGCTGATTCTCGCCAGTATTTTGCTGGAACTGGAACGCGCTGCCGGTTGGGTTTTCTTCGCGGTGGATGGCGGTGGTGATCCGCTACTCTGGCAACATTTATTCTGGCTATTCGGCCATCCGGAAGTTTACATTTTGTTTTTGCCCGCGGCCGGTATTGTATCAACGCTGATACCGGTATTTGCCGGTCGCCCGCTGGTGGGTTATCGCTGGGTAGTGTTCGCTATTATTGTGATGGGTTTTATCAGCTTCGGGTTATGGGTGCACCACATGTTTACGGTGGGCATTCCGCAACTGGCACAAGCATTTTTCTCGATCGCCAGTATGTTGGTGGCCATTCCCACCGCGATTCAGATATTTGCCTGGATAGCCACGCTATGGACCGGCAAGGTGACCTTTTCACTCCCCATGTTATGGATTACCGGCTTTCTGATCATCTTTGTCTGCGGTGGTTTGACCGGCGTTATGTTGGCGCTGGTCCCCTTTAACTGGCAAATCCATGACACCCACTTTGTGGTCGCACATATGCATTACGTGCTGGTGGGCGGTATGTTTTTCCCGTTAATTGCCGGGCTTTATTATTGGCTGCCACACTACTCCGGGCGCATGCCATCGCACCTGCTGGGGCGCTGGGCCTTCTGGCTTACCTTCGTCGGTTTTAACGTGACCTTTTTGTTGATGCATCTCACCGGTTTGCTCGGCATGCCACGGCGCATCTACACCTACGAAGCCGGGCTGGGCTGGGATTGGCTCAACCTGCTCTCTTCGGTGGGCGGCTTTATTATGTCGATTGGTATCGCCATGTTGATTATCGATATCGCGCTGCATTTCCGTTTTGGCCGACCGGCGCAGCACAACCCCTGGGGGGCCGACACGCTGGAGTGGGCCACCGGCACACCACCGGGCTCTTATAATTTTGCCAGTATTCCCTCGGTTTCCAGCCGTCATCCGCTGTGGGACAACCCGGATTTACCGGCAACGATTGCCGCTGGTGAACACCACCTCGCCACCATTGAACACGGCCGTCGAGAGACGCTGGGTACCGACCCGATCAATGGAAAAATTCGCGATATCACCCACGTGCCTTCCAACTCATGGATTCCCTTGCAAACAGCCATTGTTATCGCCATGGTCTGTTTGTGTTTATTAAATAAAATTTACTGGGGCGCGCTGGCCGCCGCTATTGTTGCGTTTATTATGTTGTTCCGCTGGAGCTGGCATAACGGTGCTCACCCGGTAGCAGCACCGGTACGCGATGACGACCCGGTAAACCCGCCGCTACATTCGCGCACGTTTGACGGCCCAGGCTTGTGGGGCATGGTGGTGACGCTGCTCTCCAACGGTACGCTGTTTTTGTCGCTGCTATTTGGCTGGTTTTATTTATGGACGGTTGCACCTAACTGGCAAATACCTGACCACAAAGCCTTCTCTATCAGCGGACTTCTTATTAGCGGTGTCAGCCTGACACTGGCCGCCTGGGTTTACCTGAACACGCTAAAACGCCTGCGGCAAAAAAATGACCAGCACCTTGAGCGCCGCTTGTGGATAAGTACCGCGCTGGGATTGTTTCATATTGCCTTGCTGATTTTTATTTTTGCCGCTGCCGAGTTGCAACCGCGCGCCATGGCACACGACGCGATACTTTGCGTGATGATGCTTTATCTGTTGTTACACAGCGGCATGGTGGTCATTGCAACCCTGTTGCAAGCACTGCGTGTTCGTAAAGGTTATGTCAGCCGCACCCTGCCCTACGAACCCATGGTGTTGCAACCGCTGTGGTTGTATTGCCTGAGCATTTACTGGATCAGTCTTGCGGTATTTTTACTGCTGCCACAAATGCGGGGGCTGTCATGACGCACCCAAATCACCCCTTGCAATTAATCTGGGGCCTCACCCTATGGGCCATCTGGTTTGTTGCCGTTTACGGCGGGCTGTCGGTTGCTTGCGCCGCAACCGACTGGCAACGGGAAAGCCCGCTATCACTTAACAATGCTCTGTTACTGCTGGCAACGGTAGCTACCGTGCTGTTGCTGCTTTGGCTGATGAAACGCTGTTGGCGAGCAAGACACCCGGCAGCCGGCCATCGCCGCTTTATTGCGGTTGTTTCTGCAGCGCTGTACGCCGCTTCCGCTCTTGCCACTATCGCCGTAGCAGTACCCATTATGTTGTTGCCGCCCTGCGTATGATGAGAAATTTTTCATGTTAAGAACTCTGCTTTCATTCTCCCGTCACAGTTTTTTCTGTTTGTTTTTATTATCTTTAATCTCACCGGCTTACGCACACAGCCCCTTAACCAGTCGGGGTGAAGAATGGTATGCGGCCATACTCAGTACGCTGCTGCTGGCGATTGTCTGGTTACTCTATATTGTCGGTAGCCGACGCGTTAAAGCCTCGTTGTGGCAGCAACTCTCTTTTCACAGCGGCATGATAATCTGTTACCTGGCGGTGCTCGGCCCGCTGGACGAATGGGCAAAAACCAGCGCCACCGCCCATATGGTGCAACACATGGTGTTGATGCTGGTGGTCACACCGCTGTGGGTGTTAGCCAGCCCGCTGGCCCAGTTCCACGCCTTTGGCAAATGGCTGGTGCGGTTGTGGCAACCGTTTTTGTTGATGGTGCGCTACCCGATGTTAATGGCCTATCTTCACGGCGCGACCATCTGGTTTTGGCACATCCCCTACTTTTACATGTTAGCGCTGGACAATGTCTGGTGGCATGTTGTCGAACACGCGTTCTTTGTTGTTACCGCCGGGCTGTTCTGGTGGTCAGTACTCAAGAGCAACCACCTGCAGGCGCACTGGGCGTTGCTGGCCAGTTTGCTAACGTTAATGCATACCGGTTTTCTGGGCGCCCTGCTCACCTTTGCACAAAGCCCGTTATACGGTGATACCCGCTCGCTTGCCGATCAACAGTTAGCCGGGTTGATTATGTGGGTAGTTGGCGCTGGCCCCTATCTCGCCGCCGCCTGTTGGGCAGCAGCGCGCTGGTACCAACAACGCTTGCGCAGACAGCCGGCCAGCGAACACTGAGCTCTTGCGCAGTGCAGGCTGCCCACACACTATTTTTTGACCAACCGTCGGGAAATTTATGAAACGCAGAACTCCAAAAATCAGGCGTCCGCTGACCAACTTGCAGCAGTTACTGGATTGCATATCCCAGGGGTCCGCCAAAGAGGAATGGGTGTCGCTGGGTACCGTGGTTGAAGCCATTGGCAACCGCTCGTTCGGCCCGCTGTTATTACTGCCAGGAATTGTGCTGGTTTCGCCATTAAGTGGCATTCCCGGTATGGCTACTTTCATGGGAATTCTGGTATTGTTAATCGCCTCGCAACTACTCATCGGCCGCCACTATTTCTGGCTCCCACAATGGCTATTGGCGCGGTCATTACCTGGTGAAAAAGTGTTGTTGATGATCGAATGGCTACGGCGTCCGGCCAGGTCTGTTGACCGGTTTTTACGTCCGCGTCTGGATTTTTTCATTCAGGGCATCAGTATTTATCTGATCGCAATGTTATGTATTGCGATGGCCCTGTTTATGCCTGCCATGGAATTGATTCCCTTCTCCGCCAGCAGTGCCGGGATCGCACTGACCACCTTTGGCCTCGCCCTCATTGCCAACGATGGTTTGCTAGCCTGCATCGCTTTCAGTATTTCTGCCCTGACTGTGATGCTGGTGGTACAAAGCATTCTCTAACTCCCCTTCCCCCATCCTGATTTCTCCTGTGGATTCGTCCGGGCACGCAGAGTTTACTGATACTCCACAGAGAGCACTGTTTCACAAAAATATTTATACGCCAATTTCAGGGACGGCTAGACTTAAAAAATCTTTTTGATAACAGTCACTTGTCAAAAAGAGTCATGCGGCGCCGCGAGGGAATAGCGGCAGAATTGATGTGACCGGGTAGATGGCTATCGCCGGTGCCGGGTTGTCGCCAATAGCAAGGAACAGACTTTCACTATCCCCTGATACAACCGCGATGCAAACCCGTGCGGTTCGGCGTTGGTCGGGGCATTCAAACCACCTGTTTTTTTTACGAACGTTCAAGGGAGTTATACCAATGACTTGCAGGATGACATGTGCTTCCGCGATTTTTACCCTCTTCTCTGCATTGACCACGTCAGTGGCGTTTGCTCAGAGCGGCAGTAGCGCATCCAGTGTTGAAAAGTTTGATTTTCAACAAGTCGTGGACAAAGCGCGCCAACTCGCCGAACAACCTTACCAGGCGCCGCCGGAAACACCGGCATTTTTGCGCGAACTCAGCTATGACGACTACCAGGCAATCCGCTTCAAACCGGAAAGCAGTTTATGGCTGGAAGAAGGCTCCAACTTCAATGCCATGCTGGTACCGCCCGGGTTGTTTTACAACCACACGGTAAAAGTTAACGTTATTGAAGATGACATCAGCAAGACACTGGGTTTTGATAAAAGCAAATTTACCTACCCGAATGCCCACCTGGAAAAATTGATTCCGGCTGATCTCGGCTATGCCGGGTTCAAACTCACTTTCCCGCTTACCGGTCCGGATGTACAAAACCAGTTTCTGGTTTTCTCCGGAGCCAGTTACTACCGTGCCGTTGGCCGCGATAACAACTTCGGTATTTCGGCGCGCGGTATCGCCTTGAACACCGGCCTGTCCACCGGCGAGGAATTTCCGTCCTTCGTTGAGTTCTGGTTGAAAAAACCGGGCGTCGAAGACCGGGTAATGACTTTCTTCGCATTGCTGGATGGCCCATCGGTAGCAGGTGCTTATCATTTCACCGTAACCCCGGGCGACGAAACCACCGTAACGGTAAGAACCATGTTGTTCCCGCGCAAGAACGTCGAGTTGTTCGGTGTAGCACCGCTCACCAGCATGTTCTTCTACGGCGAAAACACCCGCAAACCCGCTGGCGAATGGCGCCCCGAAGTGCACGACTCGGATGGCTTGCTGATTCACGACGGCCCGTCCAATGAATGGCTGTGGCGTCCGCTGCGCAACCCCGAATCGCTGACCATGGATTATTTCAGCACCGAAAACGTGCGCGGTTTTGGCTTGATTCAGCGCGACACGCACTTTACCAACTACATGGATCAGGAAGCCCATTATCAATCGCGTCCCAGCACCTGGATTGAAACCCAGGGACAATGGGGTAAAGGCCAGGTGGTACTGGTACAACTGCCCACACCGGATGAAACCAACGATAACATCGTCGCTTTCTGGAAACCTGAAGCGCAAGTAACCGCGGGCAACCCGATTCAACTGTCTTACAGCGCCCGCTTCGGCGGAAAAGATATCGCGCGTGAAACGCTCGGCAAAACCCAGGACACTTTCGTTGGCGATGGCTCCATTGTCGGCGGTGGTAACCAGGCCGGTGCGGTGCGCGTGATTGTCGATTTCGCCGGAGGCCCACTGGATATTCTCGCCACGAACGCACCGGTAGTCGGTTCGGTTACCGCGATGGATGACGGCGAAGTGATTGAGCATTTTGTGGAATACATCGCCTCGCTGAAGCGCTGGAGACTGTCCATTCTTGCCCGTCCGGCTTCCGGAAAATCCCTGTCGTTGCGCGCCTTCCTGAAACAGGATGAGCAAACCCTGACAGAAACCTGGACCTACCAGCTACCGGCCGGCCATGACATTTTGCGTGTGATCAAGTAAGGGAGTCGGGTGATGGAAACTACAGCCAGCGAGCGCACCTTGCACCGCATTCTGAATTACTGGCTACAGTCGGGTGTCAGCATCACCCAGGAAACCGAACGCAAGGCATTGCGTCTGGTTTCCGAAATATACGAGCGCGAGTCGAGCGAGCCAATGAATGAATGTCTGGAGTTGGTGATACGGCAGCTCGACGAAGCACCTGAAGCGCTACCGCAAATAGCACCGCCTATTCGCCGCACCAGTCTCGGCTACGGAGAGTTCTGATGAGTTCTGTGGAGTCGGCATCACCCGCAATGGAAGCACCGGTTTTTTCCAAACGCAGCTGGCAAGGTATCGCCAGCCTGCGTCGCTGGCTGCTGCTTTTTCTGGTTATTGTGCAAACCTCGATAGCCACCTGGTTTATGAAATCGGTGCTGCCCTACTACGGCGGTAACGCCGTAGAAATTGGCATGCTGTGCTTATTCGCTATTTTATTCAGCTGGATTTCGGTCGGTTTCTGGATCGGTGTTTTCGGCTTTTTCTACCGTTGTCGCGGTGGCGATCCGGCCAGTTTGATGAGACAGATCGACGCCGCCACCCTGCAACAAACGCCCCTCACCAAAACCGCCATCCTGCTACCGATTTACCATGAATCGGTGGAGCGCAGCCTTGGTGGTTTAAAGGCGGTTTACCAAAGTGTGGAGCGCACCGGCCAGCTGGAGCATTTTGATTTTTTCATTTTGTCCGACAGCCGCAACCCGGACATTTGGCTCGAAGAGCAAGTGGCCTGGAAAAATTTATGCAAGGAGCTTAACGCAGAACAGCGTATTTTTTACCGCCGCCGCACGCTCAACCTGAATTACAAAAGCGGTAACGTGGGTGATTTTTTACGTCGCTGGGGCGCCAATTACGAATACATGATCGTACTCGACGCCGACAGCCTGATGGGCGGCGACACGCTGGTCAATATGGTGCAGTTGATGCAGCGCAACGAGCAGGTAGGCATTTTGCAAACCAGCCCGTCACTGTTAAATGGCCGCTCTCTTTTTGCACGGGTACAACAATTCGGCAGCCAGTTATACGGCCCGTTATTCACCACCGGGCTGGCCTCTATCCAATTGGGCGAAGCAGCTTTTTGGGGGCATAACGCCATTCTGCGCATCAAACCTTTTATGACCTGGTGCGGGCTGCGCAAACTGCCGGGGCGCGGTTTATTCAGCGGCCCGGTGATGAGTCACGACTTTGTAGAAGCCGCCTACATGGGCCGAGCCGGTTATGAAGTCTGGCTGGAGCCGGGGCTTGGCGAAAGCTACGAAGAATCGCCGCCCAGCCTGGTTGACGAACTCATGCGCGACCGCCGCTGGACCAAAGGCAACATGCAACACCTTTGGCTGATGTTTCGCGGCAGCCGCATACGGCTCGCACACCGCGCCGCTTTTTTAAACGGCATCATGTCTTACCTGGCGTCGCCGTTATGGCTGGGGTTTCTTATTCTCAGTACCATCGCCACCACCAGCCTGGTGCTCTGGCCCATCAACTACTTTCCCGATCCGCATCAACTGTTTCCGCTCTGGCCGGAGTGGGACCCGCAGAAAGCGCTGATCCTGATTCTGACCACCTTCGGCCTGCTGTTTGCCCCGAAATTTCTCGCCATTGCCGACGCCATGATTCAAGGGCGCTCCAAACAATTTGGCGGCAAGTTGAAAATGCTTGGCAGTGTGCTGTTTGAAATCGTTGTGTCGGCGTTGCTTGCACCGATTCGCATGCTGTCGCACAGCCGTTACGTCCTGGAAGCCCTGTTCAACTTCACGCTGCGCTGGGCGGGGCAAAACCGTACCGACGAAACCGGTTGGTGGTCAGCGTTCACCAGCCACGCACCGGGCATGGTGTTGGCGCTGAGCTGGTCATTGTTTGCGCTGTGGTTACAACCGATGTTCTTCTACTGGTCACTGCCGGTTGCTTTGCCATTGATCTTTGCCGCACCCATTTCAGTGCTGCTGAGTAAAGTGCAAACCGGACAAAAGTTGCGCCGTAAAGGCTGGCTGTTAACACCGGAAGAGCGTTCCGGGTCAGTGCTGGTAGATGACCTTGAAGAGTTTCAGGAGCACTATCACATCGACTCCGACTGGCCGCCGTTTATTGCCAGTATTTTGAACCCGAAAATCAACCGCTTCCAAATCGCCATGGCACGCGACACCAAAGGTGAAGCACGCCTCGCCAATTTAAAAGCCTTGCGAGAAAAGTGTCTGGAAGAAGGTGCGGATGCCTTGACGACGGTAGAAAAAAACCGGTTGGCCAAAGATGCAAACTCATTACGCTGGCTGCATGAACAAGCCTGGCGCTCTCCGCCTGAGTCCTACTGGGGCCGCTTGTTAAACCCGCGTCGCAGAGCGAGACGTACAGCGCTTTAATGTGGAAAAACATCTGGTGAAAAGCGGAGAAACTTGCACCGGTTTCTGATCAAAAAAACACGGTGACTCAATAAAAAGCGGCAGTGATAGCACTGCCGCTTTTTTTATATCAGGCATCACGCCATTTAATGTTACAACCCAGGCTCGGCTTCTGATCTTCTGCCGGTGCTTTACCGTCTGCTACCAATGCCGCCGCAGCCAATAAATCACTACCGGTTACTGCCACCCCGTTACCCGGACGGCTCTCGTCCAGCTGACCGCGATATACCAGTTTTTTATCGCCATCAAACAGATAAAAGTCCGGCGTACAGGCCGCATCAAAGGCTTTGGCAACCGCCTGACTCTCATCAAACAAATACGCAAACTGCAATTGATACTGCGCTAAAAAATCACCCATCTTGTCGGGTGCATCCGCCGGGTAAGCAACCGGGTCATTGGAGCTGATGGCGACCACGCCGATGCCTTTTTCTTTCAGCTGCTGCACAATCGACGCCAGCTGCGGCGCAATGTGAATAACAAACGGACAGTGGTTACAAATAAACATGACCAGCAGGCCTTTGTCGCCGACCTGCTGCTCCAGCGACACGGACGAACCGTCTACGTTTGGCAGAGTCGCGGCAGGCAAAGTGGTGCCCAGTGGCAACATGTTCGAAGGTGTACGAGCCATAATGATGTTCTCCCGAATTTTATGGTTTATGAGTTCAATACTTTTAATGCAATTTCAGAGCCTGGCAAACCGCTGTTGGCAATCAGCACAATAATGCCGAGGAACGCCGCCAGGGTGAGTAAATACCAACCCAGACAAAACAGAATGCCATAGAGATTCAGCGGGGTAATATCTTCGTTCATCGAGACGCGCCATTCGGCAACAATATCGATCACCCCCAAAATAATGAAAAAGCCAATCAAAGCAAAACCGAGTTTCCACGATAAAACAAAAAATAGCGCAGACAGGGTTAATAAAAACACCAGGGCAATTTTGCGGCGACCCGAAAACACCAGCGATTTAATAACCCGGCCACCGTCCAGCGGATACATCGGCAACAGGTTAAAGGCGTTGATCAAGGCACTGGTTGAGGCGACCAACCCGGCAAAGTGGCTGTCGGTAATCAACCAGGCCACGTAAAACACCAGGGTCATTATCAAACCGTACACCGGCCCCATCATCGAGATATAAACATCCTGCCAGCGGGTATTGGGTTTATCGCCCACCGCCAGACCACCCACAAACGGAATCAGGTACATGCCTTTGGTAGGGATACCGAATTTTTTCATCGCCCGCAGATGGCCATATTCATGGAACACCAGAATAGCGATGAGCGCGATAGCAAACTCGAACGTAAACATCACGCTGTACACCGATACCGATGCAACCGCCAACGCCCCTTTAAAAACCTTGGCGGTTTTCAACAGTTTGAGGCCCGCACCCAGCCACAGCCACCACTGGCCTTTGTTAACACTATGGCCATTACCGGCGGAGGCCACCGGAGCAACCTCCGGCGCATTGCCCGCCGCCAACGGCGAGGCAGCCAGGGCAATGGTCTGCTCACCTTCGGCCAGCAGCGTATCACCCGACATCAATACATAACGCACCTCGCCGCGGGTAAGCGACATGTTAAAGCGCAGAATCAATTCACCATGGCCTTCCAGCACAAACCGGTGCTCGTTACTGGTGCCAAAATTGCGCAGACGGGAGACTTCCTGCCCGTCTACCAGCAGAATCTCCTCGCCGCTCCAACTGCTGCCGTTCAACTGAATCTGGTGGCTGTTCCATTCAAAGGATAAAAGTTGCATAACCGTCTCTTAAAAATCGCTGGCTGTGGCTGATTGCGCCGATTGTACCTGCATTCCGGCTGGCGTAAGCGTTTCTGCGCACTTACACTGCACACCCTGAACGCTATTGAGACACCACAAGGTATTTACCATGATCAGAATTGGCCGCATGAACCGACTGAAAGTCGTTAAAACCGTGGATTTCGGTATTTTTCTGGACGGCGACACCCTTGGCAATATTCTTCTGCCCAAGCGTTATGTACCCCAGGGCGCGGCAGTGGGCAATGAACTGGACGTATTTATCTATCTGGATTCCAACGACGATGTGATTGCCACCACCCTCACCCCCAAAGTCATGGTGGGCGAGTGCGCGTTTCTTACCGTCAAGGAAATTAACCCGGTGGGTGCCTTCCTCGATTGGGGATTACCCAAAGACCTGCTGGTGCCCTACAACGAGCAGCAAAAGCCGATGGAGGCTGACCGCGCTTACGTGGTTCATGTATTCCTCGACCCGCATACCGGGCGGATTACCGCCTCGTCGCGGCTGAGCCGACACTTGCATGAAAGTGCTTTCGGCTTGCAGCTGAATCAACAGGTTGAACTGTTGATCAGCGGCCGCAGCGACCTGGGTTTTAAAACCGTGGTCAACGACGAGTTTGTTGGCCTGGTTTTCTTTGAAGACAGCCCGCGAACTCTGCTGGTCGGCGAAAAAATCCCCGGCTACGTAAAGCAGATTCGCCCGGACGGCAAAATCAATTTAACCGTGCGCCAACCGGCCAACCGTGGCGATGCCAAAGCGTCCCTCGCCAGCCGGATTCTGGACGATTTAAAACAACACGGCGGCCGCTCAACGCTGACCGATAAAAGCGACCCGGATCTGATTTTCGAACGCTTCGGCGTCAGCAAGGGCAACTATAAAAACGCCCTGAGCCAGCTGTATAAAGAACGCAAAATTCTTATCAGCAAGGAAGAAATCACCCTGGTTGAGTAACTGATGGTAGGCACCCGGAGCTAATGCGATGCGATACATGGAAGTTGCTCAAGGTGTCCCCCGGTTATTCGCAAGCTCCAGCACCATCCGGAGTTAGGTAGTCAGTGCCACCCTGTCCGCTTGTCATCAGGGTCTTCACTCCAAAATCGCATGAATACGTCCCCTGTAGCTCCGACGAGTCATCCCTGACTCGACGGTTTTGGAGTGAAGACCCTGACGCCAAACTCACACTGTGCCGACATGAGGTTTATTAATCGTTAAAAATCGCTCCCGGCGATTTATGGCGGCTTGCCATCCATGGCCGCCGCCCTTCGGGCCATCGCTGACGCAATGTCAAAAATCGCTCCCGGCGATTTTTTGTTATCATTTGCGTTTTTTAACGATACAGGTGGCTAGCCGGTGACGACGCTTTACGGCATTAAAAACTGCGATACCGTGAAAAAGGCTCGCAAATGGTTGGACGAACAGCAAGTGGAATACCGTTTTCACGATTTCCGCACAGATGGCCTTACTGCGGAACAGGTAAAAACCTGGGTCGCTGACCTCGGGTTGGAAACGCTGGTCAACAAACGCAGCACCACCTGGAAAGAACTGGGCGAAGCTGAACGAGCAGGGTTTGATGAAACATCAGCCATCGCGCTGATTGTGCAGCACCCCACGCTGATCAAACGTCCGCTACTGGAAACTGGCAACACCCGCCGGGTGGGCTTCAAAGCCGCCGACTGGCAACCTCTTTTTTAATACTTACCAGGAGCCGTGCGGTCAACCGCCCTCCCGGTCACTATCAGGAACTGTTATGACAAGCTTATATAGCCTCGGACTTGGTGTAGGCACCTTGAACTCACGTGAGCAATGGCTGGAAGTATTTTACTCCGCACCACTGCTTAACCCGGCTGCGGCAACCGCCAAAGCGATTGCTGACCTGCTGGAATACAAAGGCGGCAACCAGACCATTACCATCCTGCCAGCTCAGGCCGCTTTGATTGCCAAAGCGCTGAACGACGCCGGTGACACCGCGCAAGCGGCCGTTGCCGACGCCCTCAGCCACAGCAACCAGCCGCTGGTGGTCACCCTGCTGGAAACCGACGCAGCCCCCACGTCTGTACCGGAAGCCTACCTGAAACTGCATTTGCTCTCGCACCGTCAGGTAAAACCGCACCAGACCAACCTGACCGGTATTTTCGGCGCGCTGCCGAACGTTGCCTGGACCAACCAGGGCGCCATTGATCTGGAAGAACTGCCAACCCGCCAATTACAAGCCCGTGCTCGTGGCGAATTGCTTACCGTTGAGTGCGTCGACAAGTTCCCGAAAATGACCAACTACGTAGTGCCCAAAGGTGTGCGTATTGCGCACACTGCACGCGTGCGTCTGGGCGCCTACCTGGGCGAAGGCACCACCATCATGCACGAAGGTTTTGTGAACTTTAATGCGGGCACCGAAGGCCCGGCGATGATCGAAGGCCGTATTTCTGCCGGCGTTTTTGTCGGTGCCGGTTCAGATCTCGGCGGTGGCAGCTCTACCATGGGCACCCTGTCGGGCGGCGGCAACATTATTATTGCTATCGGCAAGGAATCCCTGATCGGCGCCAATGCCGGTGTCGGTATTCCTTTGGGCGATCGCTGCAAAGTGGAATCCGGTTTGTACATCACCGCTGGCACCAAAGTCGCCGTGCTGGATGATGCCGGCAAAGAAGTTCAAACCGTCAAAGCGCGGGATCTGGCCGGACAATCCGACCTGGTATTCCGCCGTAACTCGGTCTCTGGCCGGGTTGAAGCTGTAACCAACAAAAGTGCATTGCAACTGAACGAAGCCCTGCACAAAAACTGATACTTACACACGAGGAACTACCATGGGCGCCCAATGGAAAGCCAAACACCGCGAAGCGGCAGCGAATGCCAAAGGCAAGCTGTTTACCAAACTGACCAAGGAAATCATGATCGCCGCCCGTAACGGCGCCGACCCGGATATGAATCCGCGTTTACGCCTTGCGGTGGAGCAAGCCAAAAAAGCGTCCATGACTCGTGAAACCCTGGAGCGCGCCATCAAGAAAGGCTCCGGCCAGCTGGATGGTGCGATCAACTACGAAAAAGTCACTTACGAAGGCTTTGCCCCGCATCAGGTGCCGGTCATTGTTGAGTGTTTGACAGACAACGTGAACCGCACCATTTCCAGCATGCGCGTGCTGTTCCGCAAGGGGCAGCTGGGCAGCTCCGGTGCAGTTTCCTGGGATTTTGATTACGTCGGTTTGATTGAGGCCAGCGCCAGCAAGTCTGATGCCGATCCGGAACTGGCGGCCATTGAAGCCGGTGCACAGGATTTCGAAGTAGATGAAAACCTGGTGTTATTTATTACCGACACGACGGATCTTGATCTGGTGTGTAAAGCCTTGCCGGAGCAGGGTTTTACCGTGGAATCAGCGAAACTTGGCTACCGCCCGAAAAACCCGGTGTCGCTGAGTGGCGAAGCGCAGGAAGACGTTGAAAACTTCCTCGCCGCCATCGACAACGATGATGATGTGCAGGAAGTCTATACCTCGCTCTCTTAAGTAACCGCACGACCACAGGCCGGATTACCCGGCCTGCCCCAAAGCAGTATCCCTTCCGTTCGCCAGCGGGGGCACTTGCTCCAAAAACGCATGAACATCCGCAAGCGGAGCCAGCCATATGGCTCCGACGAGTCAACGGCAATTGCTCCTGCGTTGCGGCAACCGCGTTGCTCCAACTTCCACCATCCCTGGCGCTCGTCCATGACTCGACGGTTTTGGAACAAATACCCCGCTGGCGAACTCGCTCTGTGCCAATCGAAATATATTGGTAACTCGTCCTTATCCATGCCAACAATCCTTCTTTCACGTTGGCACAAAGTAAGTTTGGTTTCAGGGTCAGGCTTTCAAAGCGTGCAAGCCATGGATGGCTTGCTCGAGCTACAGGACGTATTCATGCGACTTTGAAAGCCTGACCCTGAAAGCAAACGAACAGACTCACTCCGAAATGTTCTGCACCCCAACTGTTGACACACAAAAAATGCCAACCAGCCGAAAAAATTAATCACCCGCTTCGTTCTCTTTTCCTGAATTTTCAGGAACTCGACATTCTGCACAGCAGTCCATAAGCGCAATGTGCACACTGCGATGCCTCGCGGTTGCGAGACACACAGCACTTACCCTAACCTGACAGCAATTGCGCACAGCCCTCACAAAAACCGGGCAAAGCGACTGCTTATCGAAAAGTTGAAACGAGGTTGCACCACCCCATGAAAACACACTCCATCCTGATCGGTTATGTCACCTGGATTTTTGGCTTTATGGGCTCGCACCGTTTTTATTTTGGGAAACCGATCACCGGTACGCTGTGGTTTTTTACTCTGGGACTTCTGGGAATCGGCTGGTTGATTGACCTGTTTCTGATTCCCTCCATGGCAAGCAAAGCCGAAACCCGCTACAGCCCGGGGCCGATTAATTATTCACTCGGCTGGGTACTGCTGGTATTTACCGGCCTGTTTGGCATCCACAGAATGTACATGGGTAAATGGCTCACCGGCATTCTCTATCTGTTTACGCTGGGCTTGTTCGGGCTGGGATTGCTCTACGACTTGTGGACGCTGAACGGACAAATCGATGAACGCAACCGCCAGCACTTACCCCTTTCCAGTGCCCTGCGCTAGACCGCCCGGAGCGTTATTGCCGCTGTAAAAACGCCTTTCGACAGAAGGCTGACTCTGCCGCCCGGTGGCTAGCCTAGCGGCAACGCAGATAGTTTTTCGGAAGCCTGCTAAAATCACGCCCCATTTACCGACTCCCGTTGTTTCGATATCTCTGTTCAGGATCCAATCGCCATGTCTGCATTCCCGTCTGCACTCTCGCCTACCCTTCAGCTCGCCTTTGATCTGATCAGCCGTCGCTCTGTTACCCCGGAGGATGTCGGTTGCCAGGAGCTTATGATGCAGCGCCTGCAAGCGATTGGCTTCCAGCTGTTTCCGTTACGTTTTGGCGAGGTGGATAACTTCTGGGCGGTGCGTGGCAACGAAGGCCCAATTCTCGCGTTTGCCGGGCACACCGATGTCGTGCCCACCGGTGCCGAAACCAACTGGCAGTCGGCACCTTTTGCCCCCGAGATTCGCGATGGCCACCTCTATGGCCGTGGCGCCGCCGATATGAAGGGTTCCCTGGCAGCGATGGTGGTGGCCTGTGAGCGCTTTGTGGCGCAGCACCCTGACCATACCGGCCGTATCGCGTTCCTGATTACCAGCGACGAAGAAGGCCCCGCGGTGAACGGCACCGTGAAAGTCGTGGAGTGGCTGGAAGAGCGGCAGGAGAAAATTCGCTGGTGCGTCGTTGGCGAGCCGTCATCAACCACACTGGTGGGCGACGTTATCAAGAACGGGCGACGCGGCTCGCTGGGTGCCGAATTGATTGTTAAAGGCATTCAGGGGCATGTGGCTTATCCGCACCTTGCCGATAACCCGATTCATCGGGTCGCGCCCGCGCTGGCACAGTTAAGCAGCGAAGTGTGGGATGAGGGCAACCGCTTTTTCCCGGCCACCAGCTTTCAAATCTCCAACATCCAGGGCGGCACCGGTGCCACCAATGTTATTCCTGGCGATGTGACAGTGTTGTTCAACTTCCGCTTCTCTACCGAAGTGACCGAAACCATTTTGCGCGAGCGCACTGAACAGATTCTCAAGCAGCACGGGCTGACCTACGAGATTCACTGGGCACTGAGCGGCCAGCCGTTTATTACCGGTGAAGGCGAGCTGGTTAATGCCACGGTGGAAGCCATTCGTGCGGTTACCGGCAGAACAGCCGAGCTGTCGACCTCCGGCGGCACCTCCGATGGCCGTTTTATCGCGCCTACCGGCGCTCAGCTGGTCGAACTGGGTCCGTTGAACGCCACCATTCACAAAGTGGACGAAAACGTGCTGGCCAGCGATCTGGACACCCTCACGGATATTTACGAAAATCTGATGCAACGTCTGCTGGCAGGCGCGCGCTAATAACAGCGCCCAAACGACCCAACATCATGGCATTGTTCAAACGGATTTTTTTATGGCCCCTGTTGCTGACCAGCCACCTGCTCATGGTGGCGCTGGTCAGTTGGTTGCTGTTGGCAAAAGTGGATTTTCTGTATCCACTGGCGTACCAACTGCTGGATATAGAACAGCACATTCAGGAATACGGCCCGCAGAACCGCTACAAATCCGGCTTTGAACAAACCTCGCCAGAAACCCACCAGCAACTTTTTCACGAAATCAACCGGGCGGTGCATCAACAGGGCAAGGGATTAGCGGATATTCGCTATGAACTGCCGTCAGGTGATAGCGATACGCTGTTGCGCACTCCGGAAGTTATCCACCTGCAAGACGTTGCCAAGCTGATTGATCATCTGGTTACGGCCGGCATCGCCGCTGCGCTGCTGTGGTGTCTGTTGTTAATCTACGCGTGGCGGCAGCGGTTACCACTGCCTTCCGCAAAAAAAATCCTTAGCGGCTTTGTCGGTGCAATGTTCGCACTCACCGCGGTGATACTTGTTGCAGGCCCTACCCGCGTTTTTTACTGGTTGCACACGGTGATATTTCCCGACGAGCATGAATGGTTTTTCTTTTATGAAGACTCATTGATGACAACCCTGATGAAAGCACCCGATCTGTTTGGTGTTATCACCTTGTTTTTACTCATGTTACTCATGTGTCTCTGGCTGTTTACGCTGAGTATTACTTCCCGGTTGTTGCAGCATCGACATCGCCTGGCGGCTGATACATCTTCATCGCGAAAAAACCGTCAACCGAAAAAATAAATCCGGTTAACACTTAACGCTTTTCACCGCTTGCATAATTATTCATAACAGAATTACCGCGCACTTTTCTCTATTACGCGTATGCTCTGTAAACGCCCGCTAAAAAAATTTCACTGGTCACATTCACACCTGAGCGTTTTATTTGCCGCGCCACGCATTCTTACCAGAGAGCGAAAAATGCCCAGCAGCGCCCGAAATGGAAGAGCGAAAAACATCACAAATTACATTTATTATGCTGCAAATAAAAATTGCATTCTTAATCCAGGTGTGTTGTGACTGATAGTCCATGGTGAAATTTTTATTAATGTTGATCATGTGTGGCACTAAAAGGAACCATTCATGACCGACAAACCAAACGCACCTAACCACGCCCTTATTCCCTTCGGACAGCACGTCGCCAAGCTCAGAAAAAACCTGGGAATCAGCCAGGAAGAGCTAAGTGGCCGATGCGGACTTGATAGAACGTATATCTCCGGTATTGAACGTGGAAAGCGCAACCTGAGTTTGACCAATGTGTTCAAGTTGGCCAAAGCTCTTGACGTTCCGCCCAAAGTTCTACTGGATTACCCGGAGGAGGTTGTCAGCCACGATAACTGATCCCATGGTGTCGAGCGCTGTATTGTCGAACTGACAATAACAACACTTAATGTCTGCTATGTATTACGGCCGTAAATGGACGATTGGCAGCTTCACGGATTTACCCTGTCTACGCCAGTCGTCCAAAGATCTACCAGACAAAGCCATAGCTGCGTCTGATCACAGTTGACTTTCTGTCAAGCTACCGAGCAAGAATTTGCAGCCGGCATTGTAAATGTTGAAGCAGGCTATTCACCTCGCGCCTCAATTTGCCAAATTTTTTTCTGAAAAAAAATAACAACTTTCTGCAAAAAAACGTGAGATAAAAAATCAAAGCCAGTGGTTACTGCGTTGCATTCCATCGAAAACATTTTCAAACCGATTCATCCCGGTTTCGCAACCGCAACACTTGAAACAGCGCACTCTTTTTACCGCACAACCACTCATTTCATGGCAGCAAATCTCCCGCGCATTAAAAGTCTCAACAATCATTCATCGATACCCCGACTGCGGCGTGCAATTGCAGCGAAAAACCGGCATTGCGCCATAATTGACAAAGCCCGGGTGGCACCGTACATTGCGCGCCCTGATACGAGGTGCCTGCTACTTTATTCAACGCTTGTTGCAGCAAGCGGTGATTCGAGTTGAGCAGGTTAAACGGGAAGTCCGTCATTCGGCGCTGCCCCCGCAACGGTTAACAGAGCAATCTGTGAGCCCGATACCGGCCCTGTATCTTCACCGTGATGGAGCGGAGGGCTACCATCTGGCATCCGTTCGTCTGCGTCTGCGGGCACCGTTTTGCTATTCCTCCCTCGATCCCAAGCGTTTTCCACTTAGGGGTTGAACTTTGAAAACTTCCATTTTTACCGTAACCGCGTTAAGCCTTGCCTGTGCCTCTGTATTTGCCCAGGAAACCCGTCAAGCTGATAAATTTGTACCTGGTCTGGAAACCATTGTCGTGGTCAGCTCGCGCCACGAAACGCCCTTGCGTGAAGTAGCCACCTCGGTTGCCGTGCTCGAAGAAGCACAAATTGATGCCCTCGGCTTTACGGCGCTGGCGGATGTGCTGCGTACCCTGCCATCGGTGTCGGTGAGCAACTCCGGCGGAATGGGCAAAGCGTCCAGCTTGCGCGTTCGTGGTGAAGCCGGCTACCGCACACTGGTGCAAATTGACGGCGTAGATATCAGTGACCCGACCGGCACCCAATCCGGCGTGCAAATTCAACATATTCTGAGCAGCGATGTTGGCCGTGTTGAATTGCTGCGTGGCCCGCAAGGCTTGATGTACGGCGCAGATGCCGGTGGTGTTTTGAACATCAGCACCCGTCAGACCGAAGAAGGCACCGTCACCAAACTGAGCGGTGAAGCAGGAAGTCTCAATACCCAAAGCGGTTCTGCCAGCGTTGGCGGCAGCAACGGCCAATGGGATTATTTTGCCTCGGTAGCCCGCGCCAAAACCGATGGTTTCAACACCAGCCAACGCGACACGGTGCTGCGTGATGACGATGGCTATGCCAATACCACCGCACACGGCCGTATCGGTGTAAACCTCACCGAAAGTTTGCGTATTGAAGCGGTTGCACGTAACACCGATGCAACCTTTGCCTTTGACCGCTGCGGTTTCCCGGCAGTAGACGATTGCACCGGCACCTATGAGCAAAGCGTTGGCCGTTTGAGCGCCAGCCACTCCACCGAAAACCTCGATAACACCCTGGCCTACGGCAAAACCGACATTACCCGTCGCAACTTTACTGCCGGTGTGAATTCCTATGACACCGAAGGCGACATTGAAAAAATCGAATGGATCGGTAAAGCAAAACTGAACGATGCCCATGCAGTGGCCTACGGCCTTGAGCACCGCACCGATACCGTTCTGGAGATGGAACGCGACCAGCAAGCGGCTTACCTGGAATATCAGGGGCGTTACAATGACCGCTTTTTTGTGACTGCCGGTGCACGCCACGATGACAACGACGACTTTGGCACCTTTAACAGCTACCGGGTCAGCGGCGCCTATGTGGTGGATGTAACGGCAGGTGAAGTGAAGTTCAAAACCAGTTATGGTACCGGCTTCCGCGCACCCAGCCTGTATGAAATTGACTACAACCGCCAGCAGAACAACCCGACACTGGCCGCTCTGGAGCCGGAAGAAAGTGAAGGTCTGGACGTAGGCGTGGAATATTTCGGCAGCAACGGCATCCACCTGGAAGCGGTGCTGTTCAAGCAGTCTATCGAGCGTGAAATTGCCTATGACCTGATCGGCTGGACCGGTTATTTGCAAGCGGCCGGTGAAAACCGTTCACGCGGTATTGAATTGATTGCCAACTTGCCGGTTATTGATGAGCTGGTGTTGAACCTGAATTACACCTATACCGATACCGAAACGGCAGTCGGTTCACCACGCGCACGGCAGCCCAAGCACATTGCCAACCTGGGCTTGACCTGGTTGCCGGTTAGCAAGGTTCAGGTATCCATGAACGTGCGCAGCGCCAGCGACACTCAGGAAAGCAACGGCACCGATCTGGATGATTACAAAGTGCTGGATGCCAGCGTGCGTTACGCGGTAACACCGCTGCTGACTGTCTATGCCCGCGGTGAAAACCTCACTGACAAGAAATATGTTGAAGTGGCGGGTTACAACACGGCACGCGCCGCCGGTTATGCCGGTGTTGAAGTGCGTTTTTAAAGTCCCACCCAACCGGCGCCCTTCACCGGGCGCCGGTTTTTTCAGGAATGTGATATGAGCGAGCAAAACCCGCCGGAAGATAAAAACCAACAAAAAGAAGAACGCCACAAAAAGTCGATGCAAAAGCAAAAGGCCAATGTGGACGCCAAAATTGCCGCTGCCGATATCGAGCAAGGCATTGCGCTGCTGTTAACCGGCAATGGCAAAGGCAAATCCAGTTCGGCGTTTGGCATGGTGTTGCGCGCACTGGGCTACGGCCAGAAAGTCGGCGTGGTGCAATTTATCAAAGGCCAGCAAATGTCGGGCGAAGAGCTCTACATTAAAAACCAATGCCCGGCAGTTACCTTGTATCAAATGGGCACCGGCTTCACCTGGAATACCCAGGACCGCTCCGGCGATATCGCCGCCGCCGAAACCACCTGGCAACAAGCCAGCGCTATGCTCGCCGACGCCAGTTACGATCTGGTGGTGCTGGACGAACTCACCTATATGCTCGGCTACCAGTATCTGGATGAAACCATGGTGCTCGATGCCATCCGCAACCGCCCTGCCGAACAAAGCGTGGTTGTTACCGGCCGTGGCGGCGGTACCGGGTTGCAGGAAATTATGGATACCGTGTCTGAAGTAAAAGACATCAAACACGCCTTCCGCGCCGGTATTAAAGCCCGCAAAGGTGTGGATTACTAATGACCATGCTGATGGTGCAAGGCACAACCTCGGACGCCGGTAAAAGCACGCTGGTGGCCGGGCTGGCACGCCTGCTCCATCGTCGTGGCATTCACGTTGCGCCCTTCAAACCGCAAAACATGGCATTGAACAGTGCCGTAACCGAAGATGGTGGCGAAATTGGCCGCGCCCAGGCACTACAGGCGCTGGCCTGCGGCCTGGCGCCGCACACGGATATGAATCCGGTATTACTCAAACCCGCTTCGGATACCGGTGCCCAGGTGATTATTCAGGGTAAATCCATCGGCAATATGCAGGCGCTGGATTATCACACCTACAAAAACACCGCCAAACAAGCGGTGCTGGAATCTTTCTCTCGCCTGCAACAGCAATACGATTGTGTGCTGGTGGAAGGCGCTGGCAGCCCGGCGGAAATCAACCTGCGCGAAAATGATATCGCCAATATGGGGTTTGCCGAAGCGGTGGATTGCCCGGTCATTCTGATAGCCGATATCAATCGCGGTGGCGTTTTTGCCCACCTCGCCGGCACCCTGCAATTACTGTCGGAATCCGAGCAGGCTCGCATCAAAGGTTTTGTGATCAACCGCTTTCGCGGCGATCTTGCGCTCTTGCAACCGGGGCTCGACTGGCTGGAAAACTACACCGGAAAACCGGTACTGGGGGTTCTCCCTTACCTGCACGACTTTCACCTCGATGCTGAAGATGCCATCAGCACCGCGCAACACAAACAGCACAACACACTGAAAGTGGTGGTGCCGGTGTTGCCGCGCATCAGCAACCACACCGACTTTGACGCCCTGCGCTTGCACCCGGCGGTGGATTTGCAATTCGTCTCGCCACGCGAACCCTTGCCACCCTGCGACCTGGTGATTCTGCCCGGTAGCAAAAATGTCCGGGCGGATCTGGCGCTCCTCAAAGCCAATAATTGGCAAGCGCAATTGGATCGCCACTTGCGCTACGGCGGCAAGTTGCTGGGCATTTGCGGCGGCTTGCAGATGCTGGGCAATTCCGTGGCCGACCCCAATGGTGTTGAAGCCGCGCCCGGCACGGAAAGCGGTTTTGCCTGGCTGGACTTTACGACCGAGTTAAAACCGGCCAAGCAACTGCGCAATGTGCAAGGGCAGTTTCATTTGGGCGAACAAAACGGCGCCTTCGCCGGTTATGAAATTCACTGCGGGGTTTCTTCCGGCCCGGCCTTTGAGCAGCCAATTTTTTTCATCGAAGAAAACGGCAGCCACCGCCCGGAAGGTGCCGTCAGCAAAGACGGCCAAATTCTCGCGACCTATGTACACGGCCTGTTTGACCACCCGCAAGCGCTGCAATCGCTGCTGCATTGGGCTGGCGTAAATCATCTGGACAATCATTTTTTCGATCTCGCCGCTTACCGCGAAGGTGAGCTGGAACGGCTGGCCGATACGCTTGAAACCCACATGGATAACGCCTGGCTGGAGCAACTGTGCACGGAGCTGGCGCCCTGATGATCACCGGCTCCCGCCATCGCCCGATCAGGCTGGCTGCCTGGCTATTATCGCTATTGCTGATAATCAGCTTCGTCGTGGCCGTTGCCTTCGGCTCCACCGCCATTACCCTGTCAGAACTGATCGCCGCCCTGATGGGCGAGCCACTGCCGGGCTACAAGGCGGAAATTATCCGCTCGCTGCGCCTGCCGCGCGCGCTGCTGGCAGCCGGTACCGGTGCCGTGCTGGCGATGAGCGGCGCATTTTTGCAAGGGTTGTTCCGTAATCCGCTGGCAGACCCGTCGCTGATCGGCGTTACCGCCGGGGCGTCGGTAGGCGCCAGCCTCGCCATCTTTTTCGGCAGCGCCAGCCTGGGTGTACTGGGCGGCTTGTCGCTGGTATCGCTGGGCGCCTTTACCGGTGGCCTGCTAACCGTTTGGCTGGTGTACCGGGTCGCTACCACCGTAAACGGCACCTCGGTCGCCACCATGTTATTGATGGGCATTGCCGCCACCTCACTGGCCGTGAGTTTTATCGGCCTGCTCGAGTTTTTCGCTGACAATGAAATGCTGCGCCGCATGAGCTTGTGGCGTATGGGCGCGCTGGACGCCGCCAACTATGCCCGCGCCGTGATTATTCTCGCCGTGTTAACAGCGCTGCTCGCCAGCATGCCCTGGCTGACCAAAGCGCTGAATACCCTGCTGCTGGGCGAATCCCAGGCGCGCCATCTGGGTGTGGATGTTGAGCGGGTAAAAACCCGCATCATCGTACTGGTTGCCGCCGGTGTTGGCTTGTCCGTGGCGCTTGCCGGTTCCATTGCTTTTGTCGGGCTGGTGGTGCCGCACATGGTGCGCCTCTGGGTTGGGCCGGACCATCGCAAGCTGCTGCCGCTGACCGCCCTGGGGGGTGCCTGCTTGCTGTTAATCGCCGACACGATTTCGCGGGTGATTGTTGCCCCCACTGAATTACCGGTGGGGCTGGTGACGGCGATTGTGGGTGCGCCCTTCTTTATCGTGCTGCTCTATCAACGCCGGGGAGGTTTGCGATGAGCGTGTTGCAGATCAACGACCTGAGTGTCAGCGTTGGCGAAAAAACCTTACTCGACGCCGCCAGCCTCACTATTGAACCCGGCGAAATCGTTTCTATTATTGGCCCCAATGGCGCCGGTAAATCCACGCTGCTACGTGCTGTGTGTGGCGATATCGCCTGGCAGCGTGGCGAGGTGAAATTGAATAGCCAGCCAATCCGGCAGCTGCCCTCGCTTCAACGCGCGCGACAGATGGCGGTGCTGGCACAAAGCAATACGCTGGACTTCGCCTTTACCGGCCTCGAAGTGGTTGCGCTCAGCCGCACGCCGCACGCCACCGGCACAGTTATTGATGCGGACATTTGCCGTGCGGCTATGGCCGCGCTGGACGTTAGCCATCTTGCTGACCGACCATACCCGCAGTTTTCCGGTGGCGAACAGCAACGTATTCAGCTGGCGCGGGTGCTGGCACAAATCTGGCGAGCGGAGGATGCCGGGCAGCGCTTTCTGCTGCTGGATGAACCGGTCACCAGCCTCGATATCGGCCATCAGTGGCAGTGCATGCAAGTGGTACGCGAGTTTGCCGATCAGGGCGTGGCGGTACTGATGATTCTGCATGATATGACGCTGGCCGGCGCCTTCAGTGACCGCCTGCTGGCGATTCACCAGGGGCGATGTTGCGCGCAAGGCACGCCGGAGCAAGTACTCACTGCAGAGCTGATCCAGCAGGTATTTGCCACCGATGTGCATATTCTGCCGCACCCGGTCACCGGAAAACCGGTGGTTATCAATGCGTAAGTTAGCGCTCACAAACACCCAGCTTGCCATGACTGCAGAGCCGTTATGCTGACCGCTATTGCCCTGTTGATTGGCGCCTTGCTGGATCGGTTACTTGGAGAAGCGCCGCGTTACCATCCGTTGGTCGGTTTCGGCAATGTCGCACTGGCGCTGGAAAAAAAGCTCAATCGCCATCACGCTGCAACACATTCCTCGCAGCCATCGAACCCTGCTTTTTCTGTCCGTCTGGCTGGGATTATGGGCTTGCTGTTATTGATTGTTCCGCCCGGCATGCTGGCGGGCTGGTTGTGGTACACACTGCTGAAGCATGAGCCACTGCTCGCCCTGGCTTTCGGGGCGCTGGCACTCTACTGGAGCCTCGGCTGGCGCAGCCTGACAGAACATGTCCAAGCGGTAGGTGTAGCGCTGCAGCAAGACCTGCCCGCCGGTCGCGCCGCCGTGCAGCGTATTGTCAGCCGTGAATGCGACACCATGGATGAAAGCCAGGTGGTTCGCGCCAGCCTGGAAACCTTGCTGGAAAACACCTCCGATGCGGTTATTGGCCCGCTGTTCTGGTTTGTCATCCTCGGCCCCGCCGGTGCCATTGTTTATCGGCTCAGCAATACACTGGATGCTATGTGGGGTTATCGCACCGCGCGCTTTTCCGCCTTCGGCTGGGCCGCCGCCCGCTGGGATGACCTGATTAACCTGATTCCGGCAAGGCTCACCGCCCTCGCCTTCGCCATCACCGGCAACACCCGCAGCGCCCTGCACAGCTGGCGCACTTACGCCCCTTTATGGTCAAGCCCCAACGGCGGGCCGGTCATTTGCGCCGGTAGCGGTGCACTGCAGGTCAGCCTGGGCGGCGGTGCGGTTTATCACGGCCAATGGCAAGACAAACCCGCAACGCCAGGCCACCCGGCAACGCCAGCCGATGTTGATCGCGCTCTGGCGCTGGTCAAACGTTCGGTCATCCTTATTCTATCGGTGTTGGTGACAAGCAGTTTGCTCTGTAACGGAGTGCTTCCATGACCAGCCAGTGGCCACAACACGGCGGTGATTTGCACTATGCGCAAGCCACCTTCGGCAAGCCCCCGGAAGCCTGGCAGGATTTATCGACCGGTATCAGCCCCTGGGCCTATCCGGTGCCACCTGCTCCCGAGAGCGTTTGGCAACAATTGCCCGGTGATTTATCGCCGCTGATAAACGCCGCCGCCCGTTATTACGGCACAGAACCCTCGCAACTGCTGGCCGTACCCGGTAGCCAATATGCCATCCAGAGGTTTCCGCAAGCGGTTGCGCCCGGCCGCGTCGCCATTCCCGAACCCGGTTATCGCGAACACGCTATCAACTGGCAAAAGGCCGGACACCACATTTTTCCCTACCGACATAAAGAACAACTGGCTTCGCTTATCGAAAGCAACGCCGTGGATCATGCGGTAGTCATCAACCCGAACAACCCGACCACGGAAATCACCGAACCGGCGTTACTGGAAAAATGGCACCACCAACTGCCCGGCTACTTATTAGTTGATGAAGCCTTTGCCGATACGCAACCGCACCTGAGCAGTATTGCCAGGTTACCGCAATGCCCACGCTTATTTGTATTACGTTCGCTGGGGAAATTTTTTGGGCTGGCCGGTTTGCGGCTCGGTTTTTTAATAGGCAGCGGCAAACCGACCGATCAGTTAAGAGACAGCCTTGATTGCTGGGCAATCAACCACCCGGCTATCTGGCTGGGGACACAAGCGCTGCAAAACACGCAATGGCAACGGCAACAACGTCAGCGCATCTTGCTCCTGGAGCAACAGATAACCCGCCTGCTGCAACAGGCAACGAGCGATAGCATGGCAATGCACAGCGCCGGGCTTTTTATTACCCTCACCGGCAACCGGTCAGCGCTTTACTCTTTGTACGAAGCCTTTGCGCAACAGGGTATTTTTACTCGCTGGTGCTACAACGACCAGGTATCCAACAACGCATGGCTGCGAATCGGCTTGCCCGCCGATAACGGCGAGCGTATTGCCCATGCGCTGCAAAATATTCTTCAGAAAATTCCGCAGGAATAATCTCATGATAAAAAAACAATCTCGCAACACCCTGGCTGTATTATTTCTTTGCTTTGGCTTCTGCCCACTGGTTTTCTGCCCCCTGGTCTTTGCAGAAAAAGCGACCGTCCCTGCGATTGAAGTCACCGATGCGCGCGGCAAAGTTATTCGTTTGGAAAAACCGGCAAAAACCATTGTCGCCCTCGCCCCGCACATTGTAGAAAATGTTTTCAGCGCGGGGGCGGGCGATAAGTTGATCGCTGCGGTCAACTACAGTAACTACCCGGAAGCCGCCACCAAATTGCCGCAAGTGGGTGGCTATAACTCGGTGAACTACGAAGCGATTCTCGCCTACAAACCGGACCTGGTATTGGGCTGGATGTCGGGCAACGGCCCGCAGGTTGCCGCGCAACTGGAGCGATTGGGTTTGACCGTGTATGTCGATGAGCTGCGCACACTGGATGATATCGCCACCGAAGTCATGACCATTGGCAAGCTGGCAGGCACAGAAGAAGTAGCGCAAAAAAATGCCACCGAATGGAAAAAAAACCTGAGCGCATTACGCGAGCAATACAGCAAAGCAAAAACTGTAACGGTGTTTTATCAGGTATGGAACAGCCCGCTGCAAACCTTGAATGGCAAGCATTTGGTGAGCGATGTCATGCGCTTGTGCGGCGGCCACAATATTTTTGATGATGCGGTTTCTATCGCGCCGAAAATTAATGAGGAGTCGGTACTGAGCCGCAACCCGGATACGATTATTGCTAGCGGCATGGGCGAGCAGCGCCCGGAGTGGCTGGATGCCTGGGAAAAGTATTCCGGTCTTACCGCGGTTAAACAGAAAAACTTATTCTTCATTCCACCGGACATTATCCAACGCCATACGCTGCGTATTCTCCAGGGTACACAAATGATGTGTGAACACCTGGAAAGCGCACGTCAGAAAAAAGAATGAGGGTTGTGAATGCGGGGTGACCCAGGTCACCCCTCGTCGGGCAGGACTGGCGTTATTTCAGGTAATTCAAACACGCATCAACTTCATTGGCAGAACCGATAATCACCGCAACACGTTGGTGCAACGCATCCGGCTGAATATCCAAAATACGCTGGGTCTCACTCCAGGCTTTACCGCCCGCATTTTCAGTAATCATCGCCATCGGATTCGCTTCATACAGCAACCGCAACTTGGCTGGCTGCTTTGGATTGCGATTATCACTCGGATAAATAAACACACCGCTGCGTGTTAATACCCGGTGAACATCGCCCACCATCGCTGCATTCCAGCGCATGTTATAACGCTTGCCACGCGGGCCGGTTTCGCCCAGCAACAAATCGTTAACATAACCTTTAAAGCCTTCACTCCAGAAACGCTGGTTGGCCATATTCAGCGCAAATTCCTGGGTATCTGCAGCAACACTCAATTGATCTTGTGTGAGCAAATAACTGCCATGAGTTGTGTCCAGCGTATACACGCGGCTCGGGCCACCGGTGGTCATCACCAGGATGGTTGAGGGGCCATACAACACGTAACCGGCGCACACCTGGCGATTGCCTGGCTGCGTGAAATGCTCATCGCTATCGGCAGCAACACCGTCCAGCGCCGGGAAAATCGTAAAAATAGTGCCTATCTGGCCGTTGATATCGATATTGGATGAACCATCCAACGGGTCAAAGGCAACCACGTATTTGCCATTGGCGTTACCGGCAACCGCGTTGTCTTCTTCTTCCGAGGCAATAGCGCGAACGCCAGGTTCTTCCAGCAACAGATCTTTGATCAACTGGTTAGCAATCACATCCAGCTGTTTTTGAGTTTCACCCTGAATGTTTTCATCCAGCGTTGAACCCAGCACGCCGGACAGCGCGCCCTGGCGAACGCGAAACGCAATTTCTTTGGTGGCTGCCAGCAGAGTGCGGATAACCGGCACCAGATCGGAAGAAACGCCATCACGGCGCAAGGTAGGAACAAGACGCTGCATAAGTTTACTGCCTTGGTAAATATAACGGACGCAGGAAACGCCGAAGCCGTCAGGCGGTTGTTTAACCTGACGGCTTCGGCGATTTAAACCGACTTTTACACGTAACGGTTGATACAGTTCAAATCCGCAAACGACTGCTCCAGACGCTTGACCATGGACTCTTCACTGTGACGCAACCAGACACGCGGATCGTAATACTTTTTGTTGGGCTTTTCATCACCTTCCGGGTTACCAATCTGGCCATGCAGGTAACCGCTGTTTTTGGTGTAGAAATTCAACGTGCCTTCCCAGAAAGCCCACTGGGTGTCGGTGTCGATATTCATCTTCACCACACCATATTGCAAAGACTCGGCAATTTCTTCCGGCAATGAACCTGAACCGCCATGGAATACAAAATCCAGCGGGTTGTGGCCGAGGCCAAATTTCTCGCTCACATAAGCTTGTGAATTTTTCAGGATCACCGGCGTCAGTTGAACATTACCCGGCTTGTACACACCGTGCACGTTGCCGAATGATGCAGCAATGGTGAACTTGTCGCTGATAGCGCTGAGTTTTTCATAGGCGTAAGCCACATCTTCCGGCTGGGTGTACAACGCGGAGTTGTCCAGGTTGGAATTGTCCACGCCGTCTTCTTCACCGCCGGTGCAACCCAGTTCGATTTCCAGGGTGATGCCGAGCTTTGCCATACGCTCAAGATAGCGCGCAGAAATTTCAATATTCTCTTCCAGGCTTTCTTCGGACAAGTCAATCATGTGCGAGCTGAACAAGGGCTTGCCGGTTTCAGCCACGTGCTTTTCGCTGGCATCCAGCAAACCGTCAATCCACGGCAACAATTTTTTAGCGGCGTGGTCGGTGTGCAGAATAACCGGAACACCATAAGCTTCTGCTACGACATGCACATATTTCGCTGCTGCAATAGAACCCAGAATAGAGGCTCCCAAGCCTTCTATCTTCAAGCTCTTGCCACAGAAAAATGCGGCGCCGCCCTGAGAGATTTGTACAATCACCGGAGAATTGACGTTACGCGCCGCTTCCAGCGTTGCGTTAATCGTGTTGGTATTGGCAGCGTTAACTGCCGGATACGCAAAGCCACCTTCTTTGGCAGCCAGTAACAATTTTTTTACGTCGTCGCCCGTGGCAACGCCGGGAGCAACTTGATTGACGATAGAGTTCATCATGGTGTCCTGCATCGGGTTGATTCTATGGTGACCGGGTATTCGCCGATTCTATTCTTGTTGGTGTTTTTCTTTACCGTACTTCATTAAAGCGGCTGTCTCTCACGCAGCAGCTTTGGCGGCCTGTTCCGAGGCTTGCTCGCAAATGGCCAGGAAGTGCCCCGGGTCAAGGCTGGCACCGCCTACCAACAATCCATCAATATCCTGCTGTGCAAGCAGGTCGCGAGTGTTGGTTTTATTCACGCTGCCGCCGTACAAAATGCGCACGCGTGCAGCACTTTCGGCATCAAAAATTTTCGTCAGCTCGGCGCGAATGAACTGGTGTACTTCCTGTGCCATGCTTGGCGTTGCCGCAAGGCCAGTACCAATCGCCCAAACAGGTTCATAAGCAACACACAGGTCGCGACCATTCAATTCAATATTCGCCAGGCCTTCGGACAATTGCTTATACAGCACTTCTTCAGTGATGTTGGCTTCACGCTCGGTCTGGTTTTCACCCACACACAATACCGGCAACAAACCGCTATTCAGTGCGGTACGCACTTTAATCTGGCAGCCTTCATTGTTTTCATTAAACATGGCGCGACGTTCAGAGTGACCGATCAGACACAGTGAACAACCGGCCTGCTTTAACATTTGTGCCGAGGTTTCACCGGTGTAAGCACCCGACTCATAACGGCTGACGTTCTGGCTACCAATTTGCAATTCGGAGAACTGCAAAAACGTCATCATGTCGCGCATGTACAAGTACGGCGGACAAATAGCAATTTGCGCATCGAAGTGTTTGCCGATAAACGAAGCCACGGATGTACAGATCAAATCCAGGCCACCGTTCAATTTCCAGTTGGCGATCACGATGGGTTTACGCGCTTTCATTCACAGCTCTCTCGTACAAAGTCGTTCTTATGGGTTAGCGATGCGCCGGCTGAAGCATTCTCCTGCTCCTGGCTGGCATCAAAGCCGTAGTAGGTATAAGTAAAAGGAAACCGGGTCGCGGTTTGGCGCAAACCGGGCAAAGGCGAAGCATTAACAGCCTCGTCCGGAATAATTTGAAAAACATTCGCGGTCACGTAATACCTACCTTCCGTACAATCACAGGCAATAAGGAATTTTTTTTGGGAGTATGGGATGCGGCGCCGATAGGTACTGCTTCTGGTGAGCTGTTAGGCGAGATACTACACAGAGCATGCGTATCGGGCAACATCTGACAATAAATTTAGTTTACAAATTGGCAAATTGTTAGAAAATTCTTCCCAAAAAAACGCCTAAACAGCGTGTAAACGTTTCATCATTTAACCCATAAAAAATGTAATCGGTTACAAAAATTCATTTAATAAATCGCTGCAACCATCTCTACCACTAATAGTACTTTTAACTATTTTCCAATGGGATTTTTTGAAAGTCAGCGTTATTGAAATGACAACGCTGTCAGGGAAGGAATGAAATCGCAGCACTTCAGCGGAGGAAGAAAGCAGAAAACAAGGTGCGGCGAACATGAAAACCCGCAAGGGTGATTATGCTTCCGGTTGCTATGTCAAAAAGCTGTTTATCGATTACCAGGCTTGACATATTTTTTGATCAGAAAGACCAGAATATAGAGCAAAAATAAAACCAGAATCAACATGGCTACCTTATGCAACACACTTTGCATCAGCGCCTGATTCTCTCCCAGGTAAAAACCGATACAGGCCAGAAAGGTTGTCCAGATTACGGTACCCAGTGTGCTGTAAAACATAAACTTGTAAAACGGCATACGACTCATACCCGCCGGGATACTGATCAACGAGCGTACCGCAGGAATCATACGGCCAAAGAATACGACACGATGCCCATAGCGCTCGAACCAATCCAAAGCCTTTTCTACATCGGTCGATTTAATAAATAAATACTTACCATACCGATCCACCCAGCTAAACAAAGTTTGCCGGGGAATGTTACGCCCGATCCAATACAGGGCGGCAGCTGCAAGCAAAGAACCGATACTGCCAGCCAAAATCACCCCAAAAAGCTGCAACTCCCCCCGGGAGGCGGTGTAACCTGCGGATGGCATAATAATTTCAGAGGGAATTGGGGGAAAGACGTTATCCAAAAACATTAAAAGGGCGATACCGAAGTAACCCAGGCGTTCCATAATGGATAGAACCCATTCACTCATTGCCGCTACCCATGCATTAACTTACTGTTCATTTTATTATTGGGGACATTCATACGCCCCCAAATCGACAGACTGATTTTTTCCGGTCGTTAACCAGAGCTTTTGAGTCGTTGTCTGAATTTAACGAGCGCCAACCGGGCCGAGCGGTCCCGGTTGGAGAAGCCCGCGTATTATTCCGATATTTCAATGTTTTGTGGTGCGCCTGCGCCGATAGCCACCTGACCATTATTCAGTACAAAAGTCACCACTTGTGTTTGAAATTCGGCGGTAATTTGTGGTGCAGCGGTGTTAACTCTAAGTAGAGAGGCGTGCTCGCCGGCGGTAACTTTTACAATACCTCGCCCGAGCTGTGTATTACCGAGCCCCACCTGGGTTGCCGACAATAATTGGGCAAATCCTTCAGTGCCCGCCAAAGGTGCTCCCTCTACCGCATTGGGTATAACGAGATCACCATTCACTTGCTGCACCAACACCGGCACATCCAGTTGTGCCAGTGCTGGCAGAAAGCTTACCGGATCAGCTGCATCCAGCATACTTTGTGCGGTATACACAAAACGCTCGTAATCTGCAGAACCCTCGTGCACACCGGCAGCGGCGAGACCATTGTTAATGACCGGGCCAAACGTTGGGGAGTTCACCAGAATCTGGCTCACCTGGGCACCGGGTGCGGATGCCACCAGGCCACGTATTGGTTTTAAGCTTGAAGAAAGACCAGCCTGAGCATCCGCCTGTATAGCGGCCTGGTTTACACTGACAAAAACCGTACCCAACATACTGCCAAGAGACAGACCCACAACATTCACCCGGTTAACGTCCAGACCCACAGGGTTAAATTTGCGAACCTCTGTATTGATATTGCCAATACTGGCATTCAGGTTTAATAAATCCATCACCGCTTGCCGATTGTTATCACGCGTATTGGCGAGGTTACCCAAATTAATAAACTGGGCACCCGAGCCGTCGTTTGTGCCTGGCTGGGTAAAGTTCATGGGCGCCGGCGCGCCGGTAGCCCCGGCCACATTGAAGTGACGCTCACGCGGGGCATTACTGCCATACAACGCGGAGAAGGGAATGGACTTGCTGTGTTCAACATTCAAGACATTAACAAAAGCGCTGTTAGCCGGCACACCGTGCAAAGGCAAATCGATAGCAAGGGTAACAATACAACGACTCGCCAGCGTATGCGCCAGCCCTACCACTGAAGTGCGGTCGTTGGTAATACCATGCACGAAAATAACAACCGGATAGCCATTGCTTTGGTAAATCTGACCACAGGTCGCAGCGCCTGCATAACCTGGAATATGATTGTCCTGCGGTAGCGTCACTTGCAGAGGTAACGACTCATCCGCTACCTGGGCCGCGAAAGGAAAGCGATGCGTCAGGTTGTAACTGCCATCTACATCTGTCGGTATTTCTGTATTCAGCAGAGCGGCCAACTCCAAATTCGGCGTCCATTGTTTTGCCAGAAAACCCGCGAAGGGCAAACCATCCGGCGGCGTTAAATAATAAGGCAAACGGATATAACCGGTGTACAACTTGCCAACATTGGCCAGCAAGGTACTGCTGAAATTATTGAAATCAATCCCGGTGAATTCGCTGACACCCAAAGATCGGGCAACAGGTGTGGACAATATCCCTGCGTTGGACCACTCAATTACCTCGGGAAAGCCAAATACCGGTTCCGTAGTGGCATCCCTCAATATCTGCATCACAGCAGCCCGAGGTGCAGCCATAGCAAGCAAGGTTGCCGTAGCGTCCGTGGTGGTAAAGGTATAAGCCAACACCAGTTTCTCTTTTGCGGTTTCCGGTGTTAATTGTCCATTGCTGGCAGCAACCAGAAAGCCACTCGCCAATTGCTCCCAACCGGCAAGCGCCTGCTGCACCGGTTGAAGCGCAGCAGGAACATCAGCCCCCGCAGAACGAAGATCGTGATAAGCACGGGAGGGGGTCAGCGCGTCCCCGGCTGCATCACGTAAATCATTGGTGAGAATAACCAGATATTTGGTTTTAGGTTTCAGTGGTTCCGTGGGCACGACACGAATCGCGTTATGGCTTCCAGCATCCAGTGACACCACCTGCACATCAACATTGGCGGCCCCCGCCAGCCCGGTTATATTTTCCGGATTCAACGCATCTTTGCCCGCGGTATCAACCTCTATCAGGAAAACAGTTTGATCGGGAATCACTGAAGAAGAATCAATGCTGCCCTCCACCAGTACATCAAAATAAGCACTGGAAGAAAACCCGTCCAACTGATTAACCGCAGCCCTGACAGGATCAGTAGCGACACCCACATCTGCGGTGCCATCACTGGCTGCAGCCGCAGCAAAAACCAGATCGGAATTAAAAGGAATATCACCCACCACCGGATCAAAGCGCGGGTGCGTACCCGGCTCAAAGCCAACCGGTTCAGGCTGAGGCTCCGGAGCGGGCGCAGGAACCGGTGCAGGAAGTCCGGGTTTCGAATCACTGCCACAGCCGGTTAACAAAAGTGCAGCGGTTAACAAAGCCGCCAATATTGGTAGGTTATTTTTCATGCCGCGCTCCGTTACTTATATTGGAATTTAACCTTATATCCGTCATCGTTATCTGCTCCGGGTTCTAAAACTCGAGCCAAATATCCTTTGCGAATTTGAACATTAATGAAGGATAGATGAGAAACCTTAACAGGTTATGCAAGATAACCTTATTACCTGTCATTTCAGAAAGTCGCAAAGCGCCCGCTCAAAGACAACTAACACGCATGAAGGGATTGCGGTTGGAAAACACGGTGAATCTTAAGCAGAATTCCAACTTTAGCGCCGGGAAAGGCGCGTAAAAATTATATTTCCGTTTATTTTTATTCGGGAAAACGACGCAAGAGTTAGCCGCTTTATTTGAAACAGCTAACTCCTGAAGCAACAGCCATTGCACTTTTTTAAGAGACGAGCTGGTTGCGGCCGGAAGCCTATTAAACCCCAAAAGTAATCAGCGAACCCTCAATATCCTTCGCCAATACCGTCAAAAGATCACTGTACGCACGGGTTAGAGAAGAGACGCCAGCATCCACCGGGGTGGTTTGGACGAAGCGTTTGCGGTGGATGACCTGGCCGGCGTCGTTGTCTACCAGTTGCCAGACAGCATCCATTCTGGCATTGCTGTCAATGCGGTCAAGGGCTTGGACCTGAACGCGCACGCTGTAGCGCGGCTTGTTATCGGCGCGCCAGGGGAATGCAACCGTGCTGCGGTTGCTGTTAGCCGCCGTCAGGTTGAGTGCGAGAGCGCGGGTAATGCCTTTGTCCAGCGGTTCTGCCCAGAAGTGATTGCCCGACATAATCAGCTCGCCCTGCCCGGATTGCCAGACGATGTGCAGACGGTTGAGGTATTCAGCCACTTCAACCGGGCCGATGCCGATAAGCGTGGTAATTTCCTGCGAGCCCGTGGTTTGCGGGGCAGACGCCGAAGAGAGTACATAATAATTTTTTTGCGGCGAGCTACAGGCCGCCAATACCGACACTGCCAACAAAATACCTAAAAATTTGCGCATCATTTTATTCCTTTTCCGGTAGGGCTTTTCTGCCGCGTAACAGGGATTCCGGTTGTTGATCCAGGGTTTCACTCAAGCTTTGAAAAGCCTGGGCAGAGCGGCTGATATCTGACAGCGTGCGGTTCAACTGATAAACCAGCGGCGCATCATCGGATAACATCTGGTTGAGGTTATTGGTGGCCTGGTCAAAACTTTCCAGGCTGCCTTGCAGCGCACTCAAACTTTGATCCAGCGAATGAGTCAACCTGGGTGCCTGATTATTCAGTTCCGTCATCAGGTGGTTAAGGCTGTTCAGCGTCACCTTGATATCCGCCCCCAGCGAACCGATTTCCCGGTCCACGGTGTGGGAGGTGCGTTCGATGGATTCAGCTACCCGGTTGAAGTTGCCGAGGGTTTCCTGAATCTGCCCGCCGCCCACAATATCGTCAATTTTGCGGGTGATATTGTTCAGGCTATCCACCAGGCTTTTAACATCCAGCTCCTGAAACGAGCGGGATATTTCTTCAAAGCTGGTAGCAATAGTGGGCAGCTCAACATAATTTTTTTGAATGTCGTGCAGTCGCAGCAAGCTGCCGGGATAAAAATCCAGTTCAACGTACAATAAACCGGTGAGGAAACTTTGGTAGTTCAGCTGCGCCCGCAGGCCATTGGCAATCGCTTTTTCAAGAAATGCCTCACTGACATTAACCCCATCGCTATTGATGCGCTTCATCACCAGATCGGCGGTAACGGCGGTGACTACAATTTGATCATCGCGCTGAAAGTTGATTTCAATATTGACAATTTCACCCAGCACCACGCCTTTTAATTTGACCGGCGCGCCCACCTGCAAGCCCTGTACAGAGCCGTCAAAGTACATCACCACGCGCTCTTTATCGGCGAACAAACGGCCACCGGAAAAAAACAGCAGTGCAATAAAAACCAGGAACACGGCGCCCACAATAAAAGCACCAATGGCGAGTGAAATGTTCTTGTTGCTACTCATGAAGATTCCTCGGCAGAACTTTCCGCACGGCTTAAAAATTGACGAACTTTGGGTTCAGGGCTGTTTTCCAGCAGTTCATTGGGGTCGCCCGCATCGAGCATGGTTTTACGTTGCGCATCAAGAAATACGCTATTGGTACCAATGGACAAAATACTGGGTAATTCGTGAGACACGATAATCACCGTAGAGTCGAGCGCCTGACACACCTGAAGGATCAGCTGATCGAGCCGCAGCGAACTGATCGGGTCCAACCCCGCCGACGGCTCATCGAAAAATAACAATTTGGGGTCGAGGGCAATAGCACGGGCAAGCCCTGCCCGTTTGTGCATACCACCGCTGATTTCTGATGGATAAAAACTTTCAAAACCGGCCAGGCCAACCAGCGCCAGCTTGTAGGAAACCACCTCGGCAATCTGTTTTTCACTCAGGTCGGTGTACAGCTGCAACGGCAGGGAGACGTTTTCAGCCAGCGTCATGGTAGAAAACAAGGCGCCGGACTGGAAGGTAATGCCCCAACTCTTTAACAATTCGAGGCGGGTGTCCTGATCGGATTGATAAAAATTGACCGTCTCGCCAGCGCGGGGATGATAGATGACTTCACCGGCAGCCGGCTCAATCAAACCGATCATGTGTTTAAGCAGCGTTGTTTTGCCGCAGCCACTGCCGCCGATAATAAAAAAGATATCGTTCTTTTTTACATCAAAATTCAGGTTTTGCTGAACGATGCGCTTACCGTAGCCGATGGATAAATCCCTGACGGAAATAAAAGCTTCTTTTTCCATATCAGATCCCCAACTTGTCGTAGAGCACATTAAACGCGGCATCGGCTAACACCAGGTAGACGATGGCTTTTACCACGGCGTTGGTTGCCGCCATGCCCACCGCATTGGAATTGCGGCCACAATTCAGCCCGGCCTGACAGCCGGCAATGGCAATAAGAATACCGAAGAAGAGACTTTTAATGAGGCCGCTGGCGACATCCACCCAATCAACCGCGCCTTGCGATTGCAGCACATATTGGATGATGCTGACATCCATGCTGGTGGCGATAATGGCACCGCCGATAATACCCACTACGTTGGCATAAATGGCCAGCAGCGGCATCACAAAGACCAGCGCCAGTAAACGCGGCAGCACGAGAAATTCCATACTGGAAATGCCCATCACTTTTAAAGCATCAATCTCTTCGTTGACCTGCATGGTGCCCAATTGCGCCGCATAAGCCGCACCGGTGCGCCCGGCCATAATTACCGCCGTCATCAGCGCGCCCATTTCACGCACCATGCCAATCGCTACCAGATCAGCCACGTATACCTGCGCGCCCAATTGACGCAATTGCACAGAACCCAGGTAGGCGAGAATCATCCCGACCAGCAGCGCGATCAGGGTAACAATGGCCAGCGCACGTGGGCCTGCCTGTTCAACAAAGAAATAAATATCACTACGGCGGGTTTTGGCTCGCCCGGTCAACCACCGCCCCAGCGCCAGACAAATATCGCCGACAAAGATGAGCGTGTTGCGCAGCTGTTCCCATTGCGCCAACGCAAAGTGGGAAACGCGGCTGAGAAAATGCAGTTTTTCCGGTTCTTCTGCCGGACGAAAAGCCGGGATGCCACCCGCCAGCGCCAGCAATTGCTGAAGACCGCGCGGCGTTTGCGAAACGTCCAGTTCAATACCCTGTTCGGTGCAATAGCGCTCCAGCTGCGTCATGGCGATAACGAGGCTGGAATCCCAACGCTGCAATGGGCTGGTATCGACCACCACGCGGGGTGTCGAGGGAGAGATGGAAGCACAGATGTCGTCTCCGGACGGCGCATCCTGTAATTGCCATTCGCCGCCCAGCACGAGCCGGGTTTGCGACGAATCGGATTCACTGGTGTAACTGGCGCTGCTCATTATTCTCCTGAAATGTCGGGGTTACCCTGTGGTAGTCGCAATGCATACACCCGGCCCGGCCAGGTACAGTGAGTGATTCGTTTGCCGGTGCAAAAATCCTGCTTGCGCGCACCGTCCATTTTGCCAAATCGACTGGCGCAGTATAGAGGTAAATCGTCGGAGCGTCCTGCACAGGGCGCAAATTGCAACCACGCCCAACGCAGCCAATACCATGAATTTTGCACAAATTTTCTGCGTTTTCTAAATTTTTATGTGATTTTTTGATGGTTTTATCATCAAAACACCCCGGAAACCGGAGGACACTTCCCCCTCCTGTCTTGTTTCTTTATAGTACGCCGCTTTGACTCACTCATTATTGACAGAGGTCTGGCCCGACATGGCTCAATATGTTTACAGCATGCATCGCCTTGGCAAAATTGTGCCGCCAAAGCGTGAAATTCTGAAAGATATCTCGCTCTCGTTCTTCCCGGGAGCCAAAATCGGCGTACTGGGCCTGAACGGTTCCGGTAAATCTACCCTGTTGCGCATCATGGCCGGTGTAGATACCGATTTTAACGGTGAAGCACGCCCGATGCCCGGCATCAAAGTCGGTTACCTGCCCCAGGAACCGCAACTTGATCCGGCCAAAGATGTACGCGGCAACGTGGAAGATGGCGTGCGTGAAGCGGTGGATGCACTGGCAGAACTGAATCAAATTTATGCCGATTACGCCGAACCCGATGCCGACTTTGATGTGCTGGCCAAACGCCAGGCGCGCGCCGAAGACATTATTCAGGCGTGGGATGCACACAACCTCGATCACACCCTGGAAGTTGCCGCCGACGCACTGCGCTTGCCGCCGTGGGATGCCGACGTTAGCAAACTGTCCGGTGGTGAGCGCCGCCGTGTAGCGCTGTGTCGCCTGTTGCTGTCGCGCCCGGACATGCTGCTGCTCGACGAGCCCACCAACCACCTGGATGCCGAGTCGGTATTCTGGCTGGAGCAGTTCCTGCAAGCCTTCTCCGGCACCGTGGTAGCGATTACCCACGATCGTTACTTCCTCGACAATGCGGCTGGCTGGATTCTGGAATTGGACCGTGGTCACGGCATTCCTTATGAAGGCAACTACACCAGCTGGCTGGAGCAGAAAGATGCCCGTCTGGCGCAGGAACAACGCAGCGAAGCGGCGCACCAGAAAGCTCTGAAAAGCGAACTGGAATGGGCGCGTCAAAACCCCAAAGGTCGTCAGGCCAAGAGCAAGGCGCGTTTGGCCCGTTTGGACGAGTTGCAATCCCAGGAATTCCAGGCGCGTAACGAAACCAACGAAATCTACATCCCGCCGGGCGAGCGCCTGGGCGATAAAGTGATCGTGCTGGAAAACGTCAGCAAGGGCTACGGCGATCGCCTGCTGATCGACAACCTGTCGGTCACCATTCCGAAAGGTGCCGTAGTGGGTATTGTGGGTGGTAACGGCGCGGGTAAATCTACCCTGTTCCGTATGATTTCCGGCACCGAACAACCGGATAGCGGCACCGTTACCCTGGGCGATACGGTACAAGTTGCCTACGTTGAACAGGGCCGTGAAAACCTCGACGACAAGAAAAGCGTGTGGGAAGCGGTATCCGGCGGGCACGATATTTTGCGCATCGGCAACTACGAAGTCAGCTCCCGCTCTTACGTGGGCCGCTTCAACTTCAAAGGTTCCGACCAGCAAAAACGGGTTGGCGAATTGTCCGGTGGTGAGCGTGGCCGTTTGCACCTGGCAAACACCTTGAAACAGGGCGCCAACGTGCTGTTACTCGATGAGCCGTCAAACGACCTGGATATCGAAACCTTGCGCGCATTGGAAGACGCTATCCTCGCCTTCCCGGGTTGCGTTATGGTGATCTCGCATGATCGCTGGTTCCTTGACCGTATTGCCACGCACATTCTGGCTTACGAAGGCGATTCTGATATCGTTTTCTTTGAAGGCAACTACGCGGAATACCATGAAGATCTGGTCAAGCGTAAAGGTGAAAATGCCCAGCCACAGCGCATGAAGTACAAGCCGTTGAAGAGCTGATCCACCTGAAAGCAAAAAGCCCCGCCCGGATAATCCGGTGCGGGGCTTTTTTTATGCTGAAAGAATGAACGGCGGTTAATCGTCCAGCGAGAGCGCTTGCTCGACATCAACGCCCACTGTTAACACGCCAACGCTTTGTGTTACGCCGGCAATATAAACCGGCGCACTGACATGAACCTGAAAGTGCCGCGTGGAGGCATCGTACATCACCGGCTCGACCAGCAAGGTACCTTCCGGTTTGCCAAACACCGATAAATATTTTTCTTCATGATGGTTCAAAAAATTGGTCGTGGCATCGCTCGACGCCACCGTGGCACCGCGCGCATCCATCACAATAATTTCGGTAATCAGGGGGGCGGCTTGTTGCTTGAAACCCCGCAATTTAACCGATACCGGATGATTCACAACCTCGGACTGCCAACTGGCTTCTCCGTCAATCGGCACCAGCCATTCACTTTCCAGTTGCTGTAAGGCTTCGTCAGTTATCTTAGCGAGGTTTTTATTTTGCGCCTGAACAGCATCGGTGAGTGATTCATCTACCAGCCATTGCGCCATCAGCGGTGCCAGGTAGTCTTCTATAATTTTTTGCTCGGACGGCGACAGGGAAAAATTATCGGATACACAGGCCGGCATGGCGCGGTTAAATGCTTTTAAAAAATCCGGGTGTTGTTTCAAAAAGGGATGTCCAAAATACACGCTAAGCGGAACATAACGGAAGAAGCGGGATTGGTAGGCGAACTCTCCGGCTAATTGTTTGAACGCATCTTCAAATTGATCTTTATCGGCAAGCAGTACATCAATGCGACCACTGAACAACATCTTCAACAATTGCGGCAAGTTGTTGGCGGTAATCGTTTTTGGAAAACCTTCTTGCGTTAACCACAACTCCTGCTGGCTGCCGAGGATAGTGCCCAACCGGTAACCATCGCGCCATGAAGACGCCGGCGGCATATCCGCCCGCCAGAACCAGTACCAGTTTTCCAGCACCAAAGGTTCCGACAAGCTTCCATAGCGCTGCGTATCCCGTAAAGCGATAGCGGTAAAAAAACCGTCGAGCAATTCCTTGCGCACTTCCTGATAGGCACGTCGCCAGGGCTTGGTGATGATGGAATAAGGTTGGCCCAGACGGTCCAGAATACACTGCAGCGGCTCAAACGAACCGGTACGGGGAGAATGGGGGTCATTGGTAGCATCGGGCGCCAAATGCATATTGGTACCGAGGCGAATTTCACGATCTGTCAGCGCAGCACCGGACATCGGGCTGATCGCCAACAACCACACCAACATAATTACAGGAATCTGCTTCATACACGATCTGCGAGCAAGTTTTGTCGCAGTATACCAGTGTCGGCGCGCGCATAAACCCGAGTTGAAAAATACGACTTAAATAGTACAAAAAAAGCGGAACCGGCTTGGCCAGTTCCGCTTTTTGGGAAGAATTGAAAGCTTTGCGGTATCAGACCGGTAACACCTGGCTGTATTGCGGTTGAAAGTGCGAGTCTTCTGCCACGACATCACCGGGGGCATTATCATCCATCAGGAAGAAAGCCGCTTCGCGTACCTTGCCACACACCCGCAGCAAGATGGTTCCATTTAACAAAACGGTGCGGCAAGCGCCGGCACTACAGCGATCCACGAACAGCGTTTTCTCGCCCTGCGCATCGACATATCGCAGCACCAACTGTACCGGGCGCGTTAAACCACGCGGTGTTCTTAGCCAGGTGGCGCAATCAAAATAACCTTGCCATGCACCGAAGGGCGTAAACGCCACATGGTCCATAAAATCCTCGACGTTGATAGCGAGCACATTACGCGCTTGCTGCAAGGCCGGTGACGCCGCTGCTCGCCTGGCAGCCACTGGCGAACGCGACATGGATGTAGCCAAACGTGCAGAAACTTTTTCCAAATGACTGCCGGAGAATTGACTTAATCTGTGGGCGGATGACATGACGGGCTCCTGGGTGACGGGTTATATCCGTTTCAAGGAGAATACCGACTCACCGCAGGCGACATTGAGAACCAGGCGTCATTCACAAACACCACAACCAGCAAAATAAAACTTTGTGATCGGATGATCACAACAAAAGCTTACCGCGCCCTATCTTTACTTCACGCGTTGCTGCACCCATGCCCTCGCCTTGGCCCGACCGGTGTAAAGCCAATAATTTCAGCGTCATTTAACCACTGGAGCAACCGTCGAATCACGGATAACCAATTCAAGATTAAAGCCGATGTTGTCAGATTTTTCGTCATTGGCCGCCAACATTAATTCAATCAACATCGTGGCGGGGATAAAAAAATCCCGGGAGGAAACCCACCCGGGACTTGTGGTTTAACAGCATCCGGCAGCGAGCGACGGATGCAGGCGTAAACCGGTGTTAGAAATACCAGCTCACACTGGCGTTCCAGGTACGGCCCGGTTGCGGATACTGGTAGTTGCCAGAGAAGGCGCTCACACCCTGGTAGTCAGAGTACGTCTCATCGGTGATATTTTTAACCCGCAGCCCCAACTCAACATTCTCTACTACTGCCCACATGATGTTGGCATTCAGCAGCGTGACATCTTTCACTTTGGCGGCATTGTTCAGGTCATCACCAACCCGGTAGCGGGAGCCGGTGTAGCTGGCATCCAGCGAGGTCGTCAAACTATCAAGCGGTTTGAACACCAGGCCCAGGTTAGCCGTGTTTTCTGCAACAAACGGAACCGCATTACCTTTCAAATCGCCGGAGGACAATTCCGCATCGGTCCAGGTGTAGTTGCTGCGAATGGAGAGCTGCTCCGTTACCACAAACGTTGCATCAACCATTACACCCTGGCGCTCTGAGGCGGGCAAATTGATGTTGGCATAGTTGAAGGCGTCGTACATGATTTCATTATCAACGTCCATTTGATACGCGGTCAGGCTGGTGCTGATGCGGTCACCGTCCCAGGCCACCCCCAGCTCGGCAGATTCACTGGTTTGCGGTTGTAGATAATCCACACCAAACAAGGTGTAGGCATTTTCATCGGCGTTGGCAAAACGGAAACCTTCGGCATAACGGGCAAAGACGCGGAAAGCCGGTGTGAACTGATAATTCAAACCGTACTCTTGCGCATTCAGGCTGGCTTTGTGGTTGTCACCGGTCAGGTTATCAATGTCTTCCACATTGGAATAACGTGCACCGAGCGTCGCGGTGAGTGCCGTGGTAAATGGCAACACCAATTGCCCGTAAATACCATCGCTTTTCTGTTCAGTGTCGTTACCCCCCCAGGCGCTGGCAGAGCTGTATTCTGCATCGTTGCGGTCATAGCCCAGGGTAACAATGGCATTGCCGGTATTCAATCCCAGTGTGCCTACCAGACGCGGCGTAAAATTTTTGGAACGCAATACCTGGTGAGATACCGAGTCGCTGTAGGAGGATTCGGATTTGTCTTCACGATCCGCGTACTCGGCCAGCAATTGCCATTCCGAGCCGAGATCAACGCCACCGCCCACACGCCAGGTTTCCGTTTTCTGATCGGCGTAATCGTTGGGCGTGCGCGTTTGACGGCGATCTTCTTTTACGGCGGCATCACTCAAATTACCCGGTAAACCGAGCTCATCATCCACATGCTGGCCATCGGCGAAGATAAAACCACCGGTAAAATCGTAGCGCACCCCGGCAAAAACATTTTCGATATCGGCTTTGTTGTTATCGCGATAATTATCAGTTTTACGCTTTTGCGCTGACAGGTTGTAGCTCAAACCGTTATCAAACCCCTGGTTAACGCTGGCGGTATAACTTTGCAAATCATCGCTGCCGCCCAGCACTTGCAACGAGCCATTCAACTCACCTTTGGTGGCGCGCTTGGTGATCACATTAATCACACCACCGACGGCCTGATCGCCGTACAAAACGCCGGCGCTACCCTGCACAATTTCAATGCGCTCGATGTCTTTAATGGCAATGGTATTTAATGCCGGTGCAGCAAGGCTGGCATTGTTGAGTCGGCGACCATCGACCAACACCAGAGTGTTATTGGCGGCGTTGGCGGTAAAACCGCGCATACCGATGGTGACATTACGACCGCCGCTGCCATCCAGGTCTTGCAGCTGAATGCCCGCCTGAAGACGTAAGACCTCTGAAACCTGAGTCGCCCCGGACTGCCGGATTTGTTCCGCATCAATAACCGTAATGCTGGTGGCCAGCGGCAACTGAACAGTTTCGCTGCGGGTGCCGCTCACGGTGACTTTATCCAGCGCAACCTCTTCAACCGCATGGGCAGTCAAACTGCCAGTCAGAAGAATCACAGCTGCGCTTAAAGGTGCACGGGTAAACAGAGATAGGGTCATAACATGCCTCAATAATGAGAGATGATGACAACAGGAAGGCGATAGCAAACAATCTGCGCAATACACAGGATCGTCACCGATGAGCCCTCCGCTGCATCGAGAGAATTACGTGGCTAACTGCAAGGCTGGTATCGGACTCACCACTGGCCAATGTGCTGCAACACATCAATTCAGTTAATGGCTTACCGTTGCGGGGGCAGTGTCGGCATTGCTCAAAGGCGCACCGACTTCCCATTTAATTTGCGCGCCCCGTAGCTATAAAAGCAGATGACCACGCAAGCGGCGTGAAACATCGGGACAGCGAAAAACCTCGGGGCGCAATGTATGTCTACGCCCCGGGTGAGTCAAGCAGGATGACTACAATTTATGACCGATATCTGACAGGAATTTGCATGCCGCGCGCCAGGGCGCAGCAGCGCCATTTTTACAGCGGATTCAACCAGGCCGCACCGCGCACACCGCTGGAGTCACCGTGTTTGGCCTGCACTACCGGGGTGTCACATTCCCCGCCAAACACATAACGCGGCAGCAGCGTCGGCAACGTCTGGTAAATACTGAGGTTATTGGACAAGCCGCCCCCCAGCACAATCACATCCGGATCCAGCACATTGATAACCGCCGCCAGACCGCGCGCCAGTTGATCCAGATATTCCTCTTGCACGGCAACTGCCGCCTCCTCTCCGGCAGCAGCCCGTGCCGAGATGTCGGCACCGGTCAATGCCAACCCGGTGCGAAGCTGGTAAGACAGACAAAAACCGGTACCGGACAAAAAAGTTTCCTGGCAACCGCTGCGTCCACAATAGCAAGGGCGCTGCGCCAATTCGGCCGCATCCGTCCAGGGCAAAGGGTTATGCCCCCATTCACCGGCGACCCCGTTGGGGCCAACCAGCGGCGAACCCTGCCACGCCAGGCCAGCACCACAACCGGTGCCGAGAATTCCGGCAAACACCAGCGGGTAGCCCTGGCCTGCACCGTCAGTCGCTTCAGACACGGCCAGGCAGTTGGCATCGTTGGTCAGTTTTACATCCCGGCCCATACGAGCACACAGATCCTTTTGCAACGGCTGACCATTCAGCCATACCGAATTGGCATTTTTCACCAAGCCGGTTTTGCGCGATACCGTACCGGGAATACCCACACCGACCGGCAACCCGGCAATACCCACTTCGGCTTCGGCCTGCGCCACCAATGTGGCAATACTTTCGATAGTCGCCTGATAATCGCCACGCACGGTAGGAATGCGGGTACGGAACAGGATTTCACTCCGGAGATTCAACAGAATCACCTCTGTTTTGGTGCCACCCAAATCAATACCCACACGATAATCTGACATAACAAAACCCGACCGGTTAAAAAGCCGCGATTATAGGAGGCTTGGGGATTTTTGGGCAATGTGTTCAATTAACAGGAATGCATTCGACAAGCGCGTTACATTAAAAATCATCTCAATCCATACCCTCCTGGCGTTGACGCATTAACTCCACGCGTTTTAATTCCCACGCTGAAACAGAGTTGTCAAATGGCCCCAGCCCCAATTCGATGCGCTTGTTTTCCACTTCATCGTGAATTTGCCGGGCTCTGTTCTGAATAGCCGTTTTCTCAGCGGCTGATAGCTGTAGTGGCCCGTGGGTACGTTCAAATTGTCTTGTTGCGCCCTCCGTGCCGATATGCCCAAGAATCACATCGCCCCTTATGTTGGCAAACTCATAAAATGCCAGGCTATCCAATGTCATTGCACGAGTATCCGGGTCAAATCCTGCACCAGAATATCTCTGAAATAAACGCTCACCGTGAGCAAGCGACTCCCTGTCGCCATGCAAAATGGCTGAGTAAACATACTTATCCACCTTGTCGAAAAGTTGTTGTTGCCACTGGATGTACGCCGCAGTCATTTCAGCCCCGGAGACTTGAGAAGCATCCATGAGCTCCTGCATAGACCGATGATAAAGCTGCTTGATTGCCACTACATCGCCTTGATCCGCCAGTTCAGTAAGCACTGATTCGTCGTACGATGAATAAAGATTTCGGGCATACTCATCCAGCTCTCTTTTTTCCATCCATGCGCGCGTTTCTTCAATATCCTGTTCGGTAAGCGGTGAATATAGCAGTTGTTCAGGCTTCCCCCGCGCACTGACAGATTGAGTGGAAACATCGACATCATCATGTAAGGATTTTTTATCGGAACTGACAGGTGCCGCTTCCCTGCCTTTTGTTGCAGACAGAGAGTGGTTATTGGGGGTAGCTACAGGCGTATTATCCGTGAAGCTTTTTTGATAAATCCAAAGAATAAAAAATGCAGTAACAACAGAAATAAAAAATACTATTTTTTTCATTGCAACGTCCCTGATACCTGACTTCTGAAAAATTCCAAAAATTCATAGCATTTTAAAAAAACGATCCTCATCGTTATAGACCAGCCTGGCAACCAAAAACAAGCCGGAAGCAACAGCAGTCGCATACCCTAATACGGTGACGAGCATCTGTCAAAACACCAGGAAAAATATTGTGCGGGGCATTGAATGACCGGCGCGTGATGCACCGGTCAGCGGGGATGGATCAGGAACCGAGGCGGCGGGTTACTTCGCCGAGTTCGCCGGAAAGCGTGTGCAGATTCTGGCTGGCGCCGCGGGTGCGTTCGACGTTTTCCTGGTTGGCGCTGGCGATGGTGCTCAACTCGGTCAGGTTGCGGGAAATATCCTCCGCAACCAGTGTTTGTTCTTCAGCGGCAGTGGCAATTTGCTGGTTCATATCGCGGATAGCTTCCACCGCGCCAGTAATGCGCTTCAGCATGTCACCCGCCTCGGTCACCTGCGTAACGCCCTGCTCGCTACGTTGCTGGCCGCTTTCGATAGCGCGCACGGCATCGAGTGCGCCGGTCTGTACGGTGGCGATGATCTGGTTGATCTCGGCAGTAGACTCAGCTGTTCGTTTTGCCAGGTGGCGCACTTCGTCAGCCACCACCGCAAAACCGCGCCCCTGTTCACCGGCGCGTGCGGCTTCGATAGCCGCGTTAAGCGCCAGTAAATTGGTCTGCTCGGCAATACCGCGAATCACCTCCAGCACCTTGCCAATTCGCCCGCTATCGGCCTCCAGCTGATGAATCACGTCGGCGGTGCTGGCTATCTCGCCACGGATATCGGTAATGGTCGCAATGGTCGACTGCATCACCAGCCCCCCCTGATGCGCAGAGTCATCGGCATCGTTAGCGGCGCGCGCTGCATCGGCAGCATGACGCGCAACTTCCTGCGCGGTTGCCGACATTTCATGCATGGCGGTGGCGACCTGATCGGTGCGGTGGAATTGCTCATTAACGCCTTCGGTCATGCGTGAGGCAATTGCATTCAATTCACCGCTGGCGTTATCCAGGTTACGGGTGCTGCTGTGCAAACGCTCGGTGGTATCAGCAAGAAAATCGCGCAAGGTATTGGCGGCGCGGGCCAGCAAACCCAGCTCGTCCTGACGGTCGCTTTCTACGCGCTTGCTGAATTGTCCGTGGCTGAGTTGATCAATGTGATCAATCAAGTGACGGATAGGCACAATCAAACGGCGATTGACCAGCCACAAACTGAACAGGCCAATAACCAGGGCAGCGCCCAATATTAATAAGGTGCCTACCAGCAAAGTACGCTGCGCAACCGCATTAATTTCTACAGACTGCTGCTGGCTCTGCTGGTGCAATTGCTCAACCAGCGCGGTCATCTGCTCGCTGACCGCGCGGTCTATACCGCGAACCGCATCATCACCCGCCTGGGCATTGGCGCCGGCGGCAAGAAACGCATCGCGTCCGGTACGGTAATTATTACCGAGCGTGCGGTGTTCGTTGCGCAGCCGCTCAACCTGATCTTTCAACGTTGGATCCGCGGCCAGCTCATCGAGCACGATCTGCACTTTGCGTTCCTGCGCTTCAAACTGGTTCCAGTAACGGTCAAGATTTTCTTGCTCATGACCTCGCACCAACACATTCTTCCACTCTTGCACCTGCACTTTAAATTCAAGGTTGGCCACGTCAATCAGCCGCGAGTTATGCATCGGCCCGTCCAGCAAACCGCGATAAGCCTGAATGCCGCCTGAAAGAAAACTGAAACACGCCAGAGCGGTAATTAAAATGAGCGCAAGGCTACCGCCCAGCAAGGAAAGGATCTGCGCGCGCAGGGACTTTTTCAGCATGGAAATCATGTCTCGGGATATAGAAGGATGAAAAATTTAGCCCCGGAAGGGAATGCACGATCGTGCGGATATCCATGTCACCGAGCCAACTGTCTACTGCACGCACCTGTGCAAGTTGTTGGCGTATGAGTCGGCTGCGGGCTGTTGCCCCGGCCTTGTTGATAACAGCTTGAAACTGAATCGATCAAGCCTGATTGAAAATTGAAAAGACAATGCGTCAAGCAGACCAGGCCAACAGCATAGCTGTCGCCTGAACAATCGATTTGAGGCGCCATCCTGCCGGAAAGCCAATGCCGTTGCAAGCCCGGCGAAGCCTTTTGTGAAGGGCGTTACCAGAACCCGTAATACGAGGTGGCAAGAGGAAACGAATAATAAAAACTCCCGGTATTGCAACGCGATGATGCCTTCCAGGCCGGATTTTTAAAGGTGCGGAAAATTATTTTTAAGACAATGAATACGCGATTAAATCGATGGGCAAAAAAGCTCTGTGAATGGATTTTTCCAATAGTGCGTCATCAAGGTGCAGGAGTTTCCACCGTCGATGTATCAGGCAAGGCGATCGGCGCTGATGACGTGAATACCAGCAACCGGATTAACCGCACTTTCCAGCAGAGCATGGGCGATATGCGCTGCCGGGTTGATGCGCCAACGGCGAGGCAAGACGGGGTTCAATACCCCCAGAATCCTAACCAATATCGATTCACCAAAACGGAATTCCGAACGCTGCCCGCCAATAACTCCAGGACGCACCGCCGTAAAAGAGCGAAAACCCAGGGCCGCCAGATCTTGCTCCAACGTCCCCTTGACCTGGTTGTAAAAAAATCGCGATGAAGCGTCTGCGCCTATCGCCGAATTCAAAACATAAGTAGGAGTACCGTGTCTCTGCGCAATTTGGGAAAAAGCCAATGGGTAATCGTGATCCACGCGATAAAACATGGCTTTGGAGCCTGCCACTTTCATTGTGGTGCCGAGCGTGCAGATGACCGCATCTATGCCCTGCCACCAGTCGGCGTCCATCGGTAAATTATCGAAATCGACCAGCGGATTATGCAGCTTTGCATGCACTGATAAGGCACGTCGTGATGGTGCCACTAGGTTGCTTATTCTTGAATCCTGCAACGCCAGTTTCAGCACATGACTTCCCACCAATCCACTGGCACCAACAAGCAGCAAGTTCATCGTGCGTTCCTTTTATAACTTGATATGACTTGATAGATTTACAGGTTGTACGTCCAATCGCCGGGTCGTTCCTTCTACCTCGAATTAACGGTAGCTTGTTGCCATTGAAAAGCCACCGCATCCATGGTGCGGTGACTAAAACGGCATCAGTGAAACATCAAGGTGCGACGTGAGTATGGTAAATCTTGCTGACCACAATCCACTTGCCATCAACCTTCAGCAGATTAAAGAAATCGGTAAAGCAAAAACCGGAGATGTCGTTGGTGTCGATGCGTGCGCTGGCCGCCGTACCCACGATATCAATATTGACGATTACCCCCTGGGCTTCGGGAGAGGGACGGAAGGCGCTGTCGATGGTATCGAACAAGCCCTGTATCTCACCACCAATCAGCTTACCATCGCCATCTACCCCGAAGATGGTTGCCTGTTCACTAAACGCCGGCTTCATGATGCTACTTTTAGCCTGCTTGCCCCCCTCGTTGTATTTGTTCAGAACCTCAACGATAGCTTGATAATCTTGCACGTAAGTGGGTTTGTTCATGTTTTTACTCCTGGTTGTAAATTTAAATCATTGCCGGCCAATCGGTATAACCCTTTGCGCCATTGCCGTAATAGCTTTCGCGGGGAGCAATAGCGAGTTCTGCCCCTTCCTGTAATCGACGCACCAAATCCGGATTTGCGATAAACGGACGACCAAAAGCCACGGCGTCAACTTTGCCTTCAGCACGACGGCTAACCGCCAGCTCAAGGGTGTAATGGTTGTTGCCTATATAGGGCCCTTTGAAGAGTGCACGTAACGCATCGAGATCGACGTTTTCAGGAACAAGGCGTGACGTGGCTGTCGCGCCCTCGACGAAATGCAGGTAGGCGAGCTGGAAGCGATTCAGTTGCTCAATCAGGTAGCCATAGGTTTGCATGACCTGACTGTCCAGTGGGGTGTTACCCGCATCCGGCGTCACCGGAGAAAGGCGAATGCCAACCCGCTCATGCCCCCACACCTCAACTACGGCGGCGGTAACTTCCAGGGTGAGTCGACTGCGATTCTCAATGGAACCGCCATATTGATCGTTGCGCCGGTTGGTGGAATCGCGCAGAAACTGATCAAGCAAATAGCTATTCGCAGAGTGCACTTCAACACCATCAAAACCGGCCCGTTTTGCACACCTGGCAGCGTGTCGGTATTGCTCGATAATGCCGGGAATCTCCGATGTTTCCAGTGCTCGTGGCATAGAGACATCCAGCATTCCATTGTCGGTGTAGGTCTGACCTTCTGCTCGAATCGCAGAAGGTGCTACCGGCGCAGCACCTTCCGGCTGCAGATCCACATGCGAGAAGCGCCCTACGTGCCACAACTGGCAAACAATAAGGCCACCCGCCGCATGGACTGCATCGGTTACCAGTTTCCAACCGGCTACCTGCTGTTCCGTCCAGATGCCCGGGGTCAACGCGTATCCCCGCCCCTGCGCGGAAATGTTAGTCGCTTCACTGATAATCAGGCCGGCGCTGGCGCGCTGCTGGTAGTAGCGAGCGTGCAATTCGTCGGGTACGCCATCGTCACCCATGCGACTGCGCGTTAAAGGCGCCATAACAATGCGATTCGCCAGAGATAAGGCGCCCAGGGTCATTGGTGAGAAAAGATCGGTCGATGAGCGGGTCAGCGTCATAGCGACTCCTGGTGATAAGTGGTTTGGTGATGAATTACTTGCGGTAACCACTATGAAGATCAGCGATAATGACGTAAATAGTCACAAGCGGACATAGAGTATGAGCAAAAAAGTCATAATCAAACATCCCGCCAGCACGGAAGGTATTGAAGGCTCACTGCCTTCACCACCGGTGCATTTTCCCGGTCTTTTAACCTTCGAGGCAGCGGCCCGACATTTGAACTTCGCGCGGGCGGCAGCAGAGCTGGGCGTTACACCAACAGCGGTATCACGCACCATCAAAAGTGTGGAAGCACAACTGAATGTCCGGTTGTTTAACCGCACCACCCGCAGTGTCAGCTTGACCGAGGCTGGCGCGTCATTGAACGCGGAATTGGCGCCTGCACTGGCACTGATCAAAAGCTCTTTGTCGCAGGTCTCGCTAGCAACCGATCAACCCTCCGGCACGGTGCGGGTCAACTCGTCGTACGTCGCCTACCATATTTTGATTGAGCCGCACCTGACGCCCTTCTTTGAGAAATTCCCGCGGATCAATGTCGAAATATCTCTGGATAACCAACTTAGCGATATCGTCAACGCCGGCTTTGATATCGGCATCCGCATGGGTAAAAGACTGCAAAACGATATGGTGGCCGTGCAGTTGGGTGCGGTACAAAAAAGAATTGTGGTGGCTGCGCCGGGTTACTTCCTTGAGCGAAGTGAACCGCAAACACTTGATGAATTGCTAACGCACAACTGCATTCGCCAACGCTATTCGGTAGGGGGCAGATTGTTTGAATGGAAATTTGATGCCCACGGGCAAATGGTTCAAATTGATGTGCAAGGGCGCCTTGTCGTCGACGAAATGAGGTCGGTTCTTGATGCAGCAATACAAGGCCACGGCATCGGTTTTGTCTTCGAAGATTTTGCCAAACAAGAGCTGGCCAACGGCACGCTGCGGCAAATACTGAAACAGCACAGCGGCATGGACGACGCGTTTCATCTTTACTACCCGCACCGCAAACACATGCCCGGAAAACTGCGTGCGTTTGTTGATTATATGCGCACCGCCAATAGAGCGAGAAGGTCCTGATTTGATATTCCCTGAGGCAACCTATACGGGAAGAAAACACTCTGTTCGGCAGGGAAAATTTTCTAACCGAATATCGTCAAACACCCATCCGTTGACGCGCAAATAGCCCAACCTGACCCGCAAACCCTCCCCGGCGAAATGTCTCGTTTTTGCAAGGCTATGCTATGTTCAAAAGACCCAGGATAAACCCATCCTGATGAATTACTGGTCGCCGGAGGGTATGCTGGCAATTCTGACGATATTAAAAGGAAAGTCTCATGAGTATTTTCAATAAAATTCTTTCAAAACTCGGGTTGGGCGGGGAAGCCGCGAAGAATGATACGGTGCCTCATGCCACTACCGAAGGTGCCGCCATCGCTGCAGCGCCACCGGTACCTGTTACGCCGGAAGCAACACCGACGCCGAACGTGATTGCCCCCGTAGACGTAACTGCAAAACTGGAGGCGCTGGCAGCGGCCAATCCGGAGAAGTTGAATTGGAGAACATCAATTGTCGATTTGCTCAAATTGTTAGGGCTGGATAGCAGCCTGGCAGCACGCAAGGAGTTGGCGATGGAACTGAGAATTCCGCCGGAGAAACTGGAAGATTCAGCGCAGATGAATATTTGGCTGCACAAACAGGTGCTGCAAAAGCTTGCGGAAAATGGCGGAAATGTTCCCGCAGAATTGCGGAATTAAATGAAAAAGGGTGGCGATCAACAGCCACCCTTTTTCATTTTCACGACAAGGCATCCAGCGCTTCCTGCAAACTCTTCACCGCCACCACGTCAATATCGGATTTTTTCTCACGCGGTGCATTAGCGTAAGGCACAATCGCTCTTTTAAAGCCGTGCTTGGCCGCTTCGCGCAAACGCTCCTGACCGCCGGGTACCGGGCGGATTTCGCCAGACAAGCCCACCTCGCCAAATACAATCAAATCTTCCGGCAAAACGCGGTCGCGAAAGCTGGAAACAATCGCCAGCAATACCGCGAGGTCAGCACTGGTTTCCATCACCCGCACACCACCGACCACATTCACGAACACGTCCTGATCGCCCACCATAATGCCGCCATGGCGGTGTAATACCGCCAGTAACATGGCAAGGCGGTTTTGATCCATACCCACTGCAACCCGGCGCGGATTACCCAAATGGCTGTCATCCACCAAGGCCTGAATCTCAATCAGCAACGGCCGCGTGCCTTCCCACATCACCATCACCACCGAGCCGGAAGCAATTTCTTCGGCGCGCTGTAAAAAAATGGCGGAGGGATTGCTGACTTCGCGCATGCCCTGCTCGGTCATAGCAAACACCCCCAACTCATTCACCGCACCAAAACGGTTTTTATGGCCGCGCAAGGTGCGGTAGCGGGAGTCGTTGTCGCCTTCCAGCAGGATCGAGCAGTCAATCATATGCTCCAGCACTTTCGGGCCTGCCAACGAACCGTCTTTGGTAACGTGGCCGACCAGAATCAATACCGTGCCGGTTTGTTTGGCAAAGCGGGTGAGCATAGCGGCGCTTTCACGCACCTGGGAAACCGAGCCGGGTGCCGAAGTAATATCTTCGAGGTGCATCACCTGAATCGAGTCAATGACCATAATTTTCGGCACAACTTTTTGCGCAATGGCGCAAATAGCTTCAACGCTGGTTTCACTCAGCATTTGCAATTTGTCAGTGGGCAACCCGAGGCGCTGGGCGCGCATGGCGACCTGTTGCAGCGATTCTTCACCGGTAATATAAAGTGCCGGCATGGTGCGCGCCAAATGACACAGGGTTTGCAACAATACGGTACTTTTACCCGCGCCCGGGCTACCACCAATCAGCACCACCGAGCCAGGCACAAAACCGCCGCCCAGTACGCGGTCCAGTTCACCGGCACCACTACTGAAACGGGGCAAATCCTGCACGCTGATTTCAGCCAGTGTTTGTACCGGGTTACTACCGGCAGCGCCGTCATAGCCCTGAAACTTGGCCGAGCGGTTGGACGGCGTGGGGCCAAGCCGCACTTCACTCAGCGTATTCCAGGCGCCACACTCGGTGCACTGCCCTTGCCACTTGCTGAACTCCGCGCCGCAATCATTACAAACAAAGGCCGATTTATTTTTTGCCACTGGCATTGTCTCCGTTTATTTTTTATCGGTGGTGAGACGCAGATAAGCGCCCAGCCCCACCAGCAGCGCTACCGCAGCAACCAGCATGGCAACAGCGCTGTTCAAATGCGTGGCATCGCCCAGCAAGGATTTGAACATCAACAGCAGCGCTTCAATGGAAACCGCAATCACAATGGCCGACATAAAACGGCTGATGGTTCGCCGGGTTGATCCCTGGTGATGAACATCTTTGTGCATCAGCACTTCTTCTTCGAGAATGGTTTTTCCCAAATCAAAAATGGCCAGCCCCAAGGTTATCAATATCACGATGCCGAAGGCTTCGGTGGCGGTATTGGTATGCTCACGCATCACATCCCACAAGGAAATGCCTGCCGTGAGCAATAACAAACCGGCGACCAGCACCAGCATTACACCAATAATGCCGTAGACAATTTGAAACAGCGGATGCACCCGGCGGCGCAAGTCATCACCGTTTAAAAAGGTAATGAGTTTTTCCAGGTTAACGTTGATGACCAGATAACAGGTTTTATTATCGCCGTCGCGATAACGCTGTACCGCCGACAAAGCCAACTGATGCGTGGCGCTGGACAGATAAGGTGCCGTTACCGTAATGCTTTCGCTGTTGCGCATAGCACTGGTGTAATAAACCCGGTTGCTGCGGTCAGAACCCAGGCCACCTTCGCGGCGTTTGGAATCGGCAATGCCGGGCGCAGCTGCGGAATTGCTGATTTGATTGCCGCTGTCATCCAGGCAGTAAATCAACTCTACAAAGGGATAGGATGCATGCAATTTACTGACAATCGCCTCCAGCTCACCGGCGGCGCGGGCAAAGCGGTGCGGCGATAGCGTGGTGACAATAGAGCCCAATAACTGATCAATGGCAGATTGGTACTCATCATATTTGTTCAGTAAATACAGATAATTGCGTGGCGTCATAGCGTATCCATTCGGAAAAACGGGTTAAAACAAAAGAACCGGCAGGCTTATCATACCGCGAAAAAATGACCACTCCGATAAAAACCGGCGAGTGATTAAAAAGCAGAAATTCTACAGAAGGGGTTTGCACCAGAGCGGCGCATGACTACACAGCAGCAAAAAGCGGGGGATGTTCAGGTGTTAAAACCTGTCAGGCCCGAGCAGCGCGCCCGGAGCCTGACAGCCAAGGGGTAAACCCTCAATTAAAAACGCAGACCTAACTGAATGGCGCCGCCGTAGGTTTTGTTGTCACCGGTGACACCGGCGATGTCCAGATTGAAGGTGTTCATAATGTTAAAACCAACGCCCACCGAGTAGGTGTTTTCCAGGGTGCTTTCCAGATCGCGCTGCAAACCGGCACGCAGTTGCAACCAGCTCAACGGAGAAACTTCTACACCGGCGCGCAAAATTTGTACGTCACCGTTCAGGCCGAACAGGGTCACGGTGTTCAAATCCAATGCCGCTTCAGCAGTCCACCAGCCACTCTGGTAGCCAACGGCCGCAGTTGCCAGTGGCTTGAGGCGCATTTTTTCGCCATTAACCGCCGCGAACTCCTTACTGATCGCATCTTTAACCACCAGACCGTAACGCAGGTTGCCATCAATCAAAGTGACACCGGCATCGAAGCTGTTGGTGCTGCTTTTCAGGGTGTATTCGTCAGCATCAAAATCATCTTCGTCGTAGTTCGCCACGGTAGCGTGGTAGGCGATGGTTTCAACGGTTACACGCTTCGGCGTAACACCCACCAGCAAACGGCCGCGCTCGTTTTCAAACAAGGTTTTTGCCAGCGCCACACCCACTTCGGTCACCAGCGCGCCCTTGCCAATTACAGACGACTTGAGGTCAGCGGTATCAAAAGGATTGTTAACGCTATTGCGGATCAAATCGTAATCGCCCTGATCAATCAGCGTGGCGGCGCCCACGTGTGCATTGGCTTTAACCACCAGCGATGCAGACAGGTATTCGTTAGGGATAGCAACGACCAGGCTGGCACCGCCTTGTACATAAACGGTTTTATCGTCGATATCGCGAATGCGGTCGATCAGACCGGTCGCCATGCTCGGGTCAAGATCGCGGAAATTGGTAATACGATCGAGCATGTCGATGTAATCAACCAGCTCATCCATCGCATCAATCAGATCATCTTTATCAGAACCGGTAGCACCCACGTTCAACACCACCGCAAAATCATCGCGCTCGCCAAAGGTCGCACCCAGACTGGGGTTGCTGAGAACACCATCGACATAATCGGCGGTAACGTAGCCAGCACCGGACATACCGGTTAAACGGCCATTAAAGTTTTCATTAGCAACAACAGAGGTGGAGGCAGCGAGCAGTGCGACAGCTAAAAGCGGGTTCTTCATTGAAGAGCAGTCCTTGACGTAGTGAAATCGAATAGATGGCAATGTAATGACAATGTGTGTTTTAACGCCAAATAATTATAAAGCATTAAAAGAATCCCCAGATAGATCGTTTAGGTATGGAAATTCCACAAATGTCGCATTTTTCATCTAAACGCCGAAGACCTAAATCCGCCTCGAATACTTTTTGATGAGTCCAACCGTCAGGAAGCCCCCATAAAAAAGCCGGAGCACCCGTTGGTGATCCGGCTCAAACTGCTGACAAACTCCATGCCGACACAATGCGAGTTTGGCGTTAGGCTCTTTGTTCCAAAACCGTTAGTCAGGGGCGCCCGGCGAGGGATGACTCGTCGGAGCCACAGGGATGTGTTCATGCGTTTTTGGAACAAAGAGCCTAATGACAAACGGACAGAATGGCACTGGTTATTGTGAGCGAAAGCACAGATGACTTATCAATAAAAAAGCCAGGTTACCTGTTGGCACCCGGCTTTTTTATCCCCCACCATCCTGCACGGTGGTTAACGCACTAACGTCCCCGGCGCTGCCGTGAAAGTCGATCTACCACATTCAACAGCAGGTCGATTTCTTCACAGGTGTTGTAAAACGCAAAGGAAGGTCGAACCGTGGTTTCTACCCCGAAACGGCGCAGAATCGGCTGGGCGCAGTGGTGACCGGAACGCACCGCAATGCCTTCGCGGTTCAACTCGGTGCCCACCTCTTCGGTTTTGTACCCGTCGAGCACAAACGACGCCACACTGGCTTTGTCTTTCGCGGTACCGATCAAACGCACGCCCGGAATAGTGCGCAAACCGTGCATGGCATATTCCAGCAGGTCGTGCTCGTAACGGGCAATGCGGTCCATACCAATGCGCTGCACGTAATCAATGGCAGCACCAAGACCAACCGCATCGGCGATATTACCGGTGCCGGCTTCCAAACGGTTTGGCGGGTCCTGATAAATGATCCGGTCGAAAGTAACGTCGGCAATCATATTGCCGCCGCCCTGCCAGGGGTTCATTTTTTCCAGCAATTCCCGCTTGCCGTAGATCACGCCGATACCGGTAGGACCAAAGACTTTATGCCCGGAGAAGACATAAAAATCCGCATCCAGCGCCTGCACGTTCACACTCATGTGCGAAACCGCCTGGGCGCCATCCACCATCACCCGCACACCGGAGGCGTGAGCGATATCAATCATATCTTTGATCGGCGTTACCGTACCCAGTGCATTGGACACCTGGGTAGCCGCTACCAGTTTGGTGCGGCCATTGAACAACTTGCGGTATTCTTCGAGCAGAATTTGCCCGGAATCGTCCACCGGAATGACACGGATTTTTGCCCCCACCGCACTCGCCAGCATATGCCAGGGAACAATATTGGCGTGGTGCTCAAGCAGCGACACAATAATTTCATCGCCCTCGCCAATATGTTGTTTGCCCCAGGTATTGGCCAGCAAGTTAATCGCTTCAGTAGCTCCGCGCACAAAAATAATTTCATCCGACGATTTTGCGCCAAGAAAACGGGCAACTTTATTACGCGCCGCTTCATAGGCATCGGTAGCCCGTGCGGCCAGTTCGTGCGCGGCGCGGTGGATGTTGGAATTTTCGTGCTGGTAAAAATAACTGATGCGATCAATCACCGACTGCGGTTTATGCGTAGTCGCGGCGTTATCAAACCAGATTAACGGACGGCCATTGACGCGCTCTGACAGGATCGGAAAATCCTTGCGGATAGCGTGAATATCAAAACCTTGCGCCACCGGGCTGGACGCAGCCAACGGCTGATTGCCAAACACCGGCGCATGACCTGACTCCAGAAAATAAAAATCCGGGCTGCCTGGTTTTTTTGGCGATGCAGAAGACGATGGGCGGTTGCCGGCAGCAACCGATGCGTCATCACGCTGACCGAAAATGGATTCCACCGAAAGAGCGCGCTGCACGTCAGGCTCGCCCGGTAAATGGTAAGACTGCGCCGCAATACGATCGCTGCCCGATGGTAGATCGCGGTGATAATCTGCCGAGGCAGAATCAAAACCGGTGGGCACCTGTAACTCCGGCGCTTCGGGTGCACTCGCCTGATTCACCACGCGAGCGTCATCGTTCAGCAACTCAGCCAACTGCTTGTCATTGAGCAAACCGTACTGCTCGTTCGGCAAGCCGTAATCCGCAGGCAGCATTCGCTCACCTTGCGCAGCAGGCTGGGAAACTTGCGCCCAGGGATTATTGTGATCCAGAAAATAATAGCCCGGCCCCGGTAACGACGTTGTGAAAGACTCAACGTGCGGCGGAGGCGCGGGCGTATCGGTACTCAAACCGATCCGGGGTTTGGCTGGAATATCAAGCGCCGGTTGCAAGCCCGATACACCGGCAGTAGCCGGTGAAGAGCTGCCCGGCAATGCGCGATAAAACGCATTGGCCATCGCGGCAATGGAATCCAGATCAGGCAATGCCTGACCTGAAAAATCCCCGCTATCGACCGATTCCTTACTTGTAGGTATCCGGGTAGTCATGGTACTTGCCAACCTCTACGTCATCCAAAACGGCCAAAGCATCTTCGGTCAACACTGCCAGAGAGCAGTAGAGAGAGATCAGATACGACGCGATAGCATTACGGCCAATACCCATAAAGCGGATTGACAGACCAGGGCTTTGTTGCCCGGACAAACCAGGCTGATACAAACCGACGATGCCCTGACGTTTCTCACCCACACGCATCAGCAAAATTTTGGTTTTGCCGTCTTCGTCAATGGGCACTTTGTCCGATGGAATCAGCGGAATGCCACGCCAGGTAATAAATTGCGAACCGAACAGGCTGACGGTAGGTGGCGGCACACCACGGCGGGTACATTCACGACCAAACGCCGCAATCGCCAAAGGATGCGCAAGAAAAAAGCCTGGCTCTTTCCAAACGCGAACCAGCAACTCGTCGAGATCGTCCGGTGTAGGAGCACCCGTTAAAGTAGAAATGCGCTGGGTTTCATCCACGTTAGCCAACAAACCGTATTCCGGGTTGTTGATCAACTCGCTTTCCTGACGCTCTTTAATCGTCTCGATAGTGAGGCGCAGCTGCTCTTTGATTTGATCGTGCGGGCTGTTGTACAAATCGGAAACGCGGGTGTGAACATCCACCACGCTGGTGACCGAATTTAAAAAATATTCGCGGGGGTTTTCAACGTAATCAACAAAGGTAGGCGGAATTTCTGCCTCATCGCGCTGTGAGCAAGTCACGGTAACGCGGGTAGGGTTTTTCACTTTGTTAACGCGGTAAATACCGGCTTCTACCGGCACCCATTGCAGAAAATGCACCAGCCAACGGGGGGTGATAATGGAAAGCTGGGGACGGGTTTTTGTGGCATTGGCCAGCTGACGAGCGGCATTATCGCCGAGCGCTAACTGGGCATCATTGTCAGTAGACATGAAACGCTCCTGGTAGTGTTATTTCGTATAACAGAAAGCTGAGGTAAGAATAAATTTTCATATAATTAAATCGACTAAGCTAAGATCGCATTGATATAAGAAGCCATCAACCTGCTAAAGCCACCATTCCCGCGCCACAAAAAAATAATTTTTTTAAATCACTTTTTTCGATACCTATAGTCGTCAGCCAGCCGTAATTTTCCAAACACTGTTGGAAAATCAACAACGATTGAAGCGTTTTTAAGCTGGAGCTAACGGGTGGCAGATCGGCAAGATATTCTTGAGAAACAAGCTTCATTCATTTAAACAAGCGAGTTTTTCAATGCGTATCAAACCGTCATAACCGGAGCACGTTATCGCGTTATCTCCGGTGGGGGAAAATCAGCTGGTCGCTTCGGCGCTCTCTCGTGCCTCACTGCGCGCCAGCAAATCCGATACCGGCAAATCCAGGGCGCGAGCAATTTTGGCAACGGTACTGAGAGAAGGCACCGCGGTGCCCCGCTCTACTTCGCCCACATAAGAGCGGTTGAGTTCAGCACGGTCAGCCAAAACTTCCTGCGACCAGCCGCGGGTTTCGCGAACCTGTTTGACGATTCGACCGAAGTGTAATGAAAGACTCATAAATTCCTCTCCGTGGTAGTGGTGGCATCGTTGCGCAAACTGGCCTGGGTAATATTGCTACCCGCAGGTACGCTGCGAGTCAGCCAGATATTGCCGCCAATTACCGAGCCTTTTCCGATAGTAACGCGCCCCAGAATGGTGGCACCTGCGTAAATCACTACATCGTCTTCAACGATGGGGTGTCTTGGTAAGCCTTTGTGCAATGCACCGGTATCGTCGGCCGGAAACGTTTTTGCACCCAGCGTAACCGCCTGATACAAACGCACCCGCTCGCCAATGATTGCCGTCTCGCCAATCACTACGCCGGTACCATGGTCAATAAAAAAACCGCTGCCGATGGTAGCGCCCGGGTGGATATCAATACCGGTCGATGAATGGGCAAGTTCAGCGACAATTCTCGCCAGTAAAGGCACGCCCAACTCATACAGCAAATGCGCCAACCGGTGATGAATAATCGCCACGACACCCGGGTAGCACAGCAACACTTCATCCACGCTTTTGGCTGCCGGGTCGCCGTAATAAGCGGCGCGAACGTCGATATCCAGAATGCGGCGCAACTGCGGCAGCGACACAGCAAACTGTCGCACAATGGTGTTGGCGCGGGTTTTAATTTCTACACCGCTCAGCGTATCGCGGTGCTGCCGGGCGCTGTAGCGCAACTCCAATTGCACCTGTTGCAGCAACTGGCTCAGCGCAGCATCCAGGGTGTAACCGACGTAATAATCTTCGCTTTCTTCACGTAAATCCTGCGGGCCAAGGCGCATCGGAAACAGCGCGCCGCACAGCTCGCGAATAATATTCTGCAACACGTCGCGCGAAGGCAACTCGCGCAAACCCAACTCTTGCAAGCGGCCGCTTTCAATGCGCCACTCGTTGCGAATACCGCGTAACTCACTGACGATTTTATCCAGCTCCCAATTGGTGGCTGCAATAAACTTCACGTCAGGATCTTTGTTGTAATGACTGCTCATATTGTCCCTCAAGCCTCGAACTGCCCCATACCCCGGTTTTTTTGTTAATCCTGTAACTATCTAATCCTGAAGTGATTAATCCTGGACCCAGGGCAAATTGCGTTGCCGCCAGCCACCGCTGGCACCACGCTGTTGGCGCTGGTCAAGATCACCTTCAAAACCTTCCAACACATTGAAAACGTATTTAAAACCGGCTGCTGTGGCAGCTTCTGCTGCGGCCGCCGAGCGTTTACCGCTGCGGCATAACAATAAGATTAGAGCGTCTTTGGACAGTTTGCTTTCCAGCTCACGCAAGAAACGCGGGTTTTTAATCAACGCAGGGCCGGTCTGCCAGGCCACATGAAAGGTATTGGGCACATGGCCCACAAACTTGCGCTCTTCCGCCGCACGCACATCCACCAGATGCGCCTGCCCGCCGGTAAACAACTTCCAGGCATCGTCCGGGCTAACCTGTCCGGCAAACTTCAAGCCGTCATCGCGGGCGGCTTGCCATGCAGCGTGCAATACCGGCGGCAAACTATCCGGGTTGGCTGAGGGCGGAGTAACCTGATTCAGGGATACGACAGTCATAAAAACCTCGATGACAATAGGAACGGGTGAAAAGCAAACACCTCTGTCCCTGGTGACGAATGCAAGCGGCACTCGGTATGGGAGAAAATATAATGATGGCTATAGACAATTGGAAAGAATATAAATACATATCGTTATACCTTTCCTGACGTGTAACTCACCCTCCAACCCCTGTTATAAGCTGAGAATTATTTATTCTTTCTTAAAGGTGTTACCGCTCTCTATCATAAGCTCTCGTAATATTGATGAGCCGATACACGCCATGCCCCTGACCGAACTGATGCACTACTTCAATGACCAGCTGCAATCGCAAGCACGCAGCCAGCGGTTACCGGCGACCGGTTTTTACAAAGCAGGTAATGTGTATGGTGCGCGTTTCGGCAGCCTCACCTTCTCCAGCCAATTCCACCCGATTATTCAGCCACGCGAAGACGGCATCACCGGCTTTTACAGCGAACTGATCGCCCGCTCCGTAACCGGCAAGCAATTCAGTCTGGATGAAGTATTTCACTCACTGGAAAACACCGAACAAGTGGTGCACCTGGATCGCCTCACCCGTACCCTGCACTCGCTAAATTATTTGCAGCAATACGACAACCGCGACCTGCTCGCGCTCGCCGTACAACCAGGCCACATCACTGGCGTAGCCGGTGACCACGGTAAAACCTTTGAAGGAATTTTGAGCGACTGCGGCCTTGGGCCAGACCGGGTATTACTACACACCCGCTTATTGGACGAAACCAGCCTCGCCCACTTTCGCCAGGCGCTATTGAATTACCGCTCACGCGGTTATCGCATTGGCATCACCATAGAAAATCCGGCAGACGTTAAATTACTGGAACAACTGGATTTGGAACCGGATGCTATTTTTTACCGATTACCCGAAGCAAATGCAGCCGCATTACCAAGGAGTAAAAGCAGCAGCGACACTGCATTAGCGAAAAGGATTGTGGTTGGAGACATACGAGGCCTGGACAATAAACACAGCGAAAATTTTGATGGGATGATTTCGCTGAAGCAGTCATTTGAAAATGCTGAAATTTTTAATCCGCTAAAAGCGCTCACTTAGCGCAATAACAGTGATGAATTTTGGCAGGCTGCTTTCTACATATCTCTATTGATAAGGTAGATTGAAAACCATCAGAGCTTCCAGCGACTATCAGCCGCCGCGTAAACGCTCGCGTAGGCGTTGCAACCAATTTTTCTTCTGCTGTTGCTCCTCCGGACTCGGCCAAGGCGTGTTTTTACTTTCGCATTGCACGATGCCGTTGGTTCCCAATCGCAAGTGCCAGCGCTGCGCCGAGGATTGTGTTTCACCCGGCTCGGTGCACACCAGCAACAGGTTGTAATCGTGTTGCTTTTCTATGGGATGAGCCTGAACGGTAGATGATGGATCATCCTGATCTGCCCACACAAACAATTTGTTTCGGGTAGCTTGAATCATTTTACAGAGCTCTTCGCAATCCAGAATGAGACGCTCCTGAATCTGATCCTGCTCCAATGCGGCTTTGCCCAGATTGAGCACCGAGCGATAGCAAATGATTTGCCGCTCCTCATTGGTGGCCCATTTTCCCGCGTTTTCCAGGACCTGTTGCGGCAGCTCGGGCAGCTTGCGGTAGTCCAGCCAGACCTTTTGCAGAGCCAACAAAATGTGAGTGTATGGCATGAGCAAGCGAATCTTCCAGCGTGGTTTGCCTTTGCGCAGCCATTGGGTAAGGCTCTTGATCATATCGTCACGCAAGATGTCACGCATTGCATAGACGAGCGCAATACCTACAAGCAAAGACAGGGTTAGCTGCTGGCCACCCGAGCGCGCATTGAACAAAAAGTAAGTGACCAGTGACATGACCAACATCGTCGAGATCGCCTTGACCACTTTTACCGTGCCAGCACCCAGTTCGGTCACCTTGGCGCGAAGCAGCACGGGGTATTCCAGTAACCGTAAATAAAGACTCATACGGTTCCAGACCCGGGTTGGCGTGCCGTTAAAGTCACTCATGTATTTTAGTTTGCCTCGATGCCGATATTCCTGCTGCAGAAAGCCCTGAATTGCATCGCGGAGCTCCTGATCCAACTCGGAGAATCCTTCCAGCGTCATACACTCCAGCAAGAACTGCTCGGCATGCCAGGAAAAGTAGACATCCACTAATCGAAAATAACGCTGCTGATTGCTTTGTTCGGGAATGGTTTTGCGCAGGCGTTCGGCAAAGTTCTGGCTCAGGCGCAACGCGCGCTTTAATGGTTCGGCAGTAGGCTCCGCGCTTTGAATTTGTTGGCGCAGGCGGTCCATTGAGGCGCGATATTGAAACAGCCAGGAGCCGTACATAATCTCGTAGTGCGGCGAGAGCAGTTTGAATGAGCGGTCAGCCTTGCTGACTCTGTCTTTATCGGGCATGCCTAACCGGCTAAAGCGATGCTCCAGGGAGTTGAAAAAGAAATGTTGCTCAGTCAGAGTCCATGCGGAGAAATTGCTTTCATGGGGAGTAAACAGATACAGCTCAACACTATACTTTCCAGGCTTTTTTAATATGCGGGTCAGCTGTACGCGATAGTCGCCCTTACGTTTCAGTGAAAACACTTTGCCCCTCTCAACCTTTGACAAATGATCTTCGCCAGCGCTCTTGATGAACCGCGGCGGTTGATAGCTTTAGAGTATCAGTCTACCAGCATCAATACTGGACAGTATTAATCTACCTATCAATCCGGAGTATCAACCTGCAAGTGCTGAAGAACACCAGGCGACCAACCACATTCTTGCAATGCCGCAGTAATAGCTCGCCGACCCGCTCCAGACTTGTCGCCATCGGCTGCTTTGTAAAAATCGTTCGCGCACGCTTCGGCAACAAATAAACCCTGTTTTGAGCTACATCAAACTGCCCTTTTCCATCGCTGTTTTAATAAGGCTTTGTTGATGCTATAGCGGAGGTGGTATGCGGGAGCGTAGTTACAAGAAGATGGCGGGGACTTCGGCGGTGTTTATTCCTGCGGACTTTAATGGCGCGTCGCCGGTGGAGCGGGATGGTTTGGTGTGGAGCAGTGAGGAATTGCATATGCCAGCCAGTGCGCAACCACTTACCTGGCAGGCGCCGCTGGACACTTGCCTGGCGCTGGAGGGGCTTGAGGAATACAGTCCGCCAACGGCGGGTGATGCACGTTATATTAAAAACCTCGGTATGGCGTTTGTGTATAACACCGGTATTCGCGGCTGGGTGGCGCTGACAGATTACGCCTGATCAAGTCAGGTGTCCGGTTATTGACAAAGTGCCTTATTTTTCCGGGCTGTACGGCAAGTGCCATTCTGTCCGTTTTATCAAGGCGCAGGATTGGCGTTGCTCAGGTGAATAGCCTCAATGGCTGCCAGCACATCGTCTGACAACACCACATCAATACTGTCGATGTTTTCTTTCAGTTGTTCAAGGCTGGTGGCACCAATCAAATTACTGGTGACAAACGGTCTTGAGTTGACGAAAGCCAGTGCCAGGTGCACCGGTGAAATGCCTACTTCTTTTGCCAGTTCAACGTAGGCTTTTGCAGCAACGTCAATAGGTGCCTTGGTGTAACGGGTGAAGCGGTCAAACAATGTAAGACGTGCTTTTTCCGGACGGGCGCCGTTGAGGTATTTACCGCTTAATACACCAAACGCCAGCGGCGAGTAAGCCAGCAGGCCGATGTTTTCGTAGCGGGAAAATTCTGACAGGCCAATTTCATAAGTGCGGTTTAACAAGCTGTAGGGGTTTTGAATGCTGACAATGCGCGGCAGGTTCAGCTTGTCGGAAATGCGTAAAAACTGCGCTACGCCCCAGGGCGTTTCATTGGAGACGCCGATGGAGCGAATTTTCCCGGCCTGAACAAAATCGGCCAGCACCTGAAGCGTTTCTTCAATACTGGCTGCCTGTTCGTCCAGTGGTGCCCATTGGTATCCCAACTGGCCAAACGAATTGACCGGGCGATCCGGCCAGTGCAACTGGTACAAATCCAGATAATCGGTTTGCAAACGGCGCAGGCTGTCATCCAGCGCCTGGCTGAGGTTGGCGCGGTCAAAATGCGGTTTGCCATTGCGAATGTGCCCGGGGCGATTACCACCGACCGGCCCGGCAGCTTTGGAGGCGAGAATCACCTGGTTACGTTTGCCACTGCGGGTCAGCCAGGAGCCGATAAAACGTTCGGTATCACCCTGGGTATCCGGCAGGGGCGGCACCGGGTACATTTCAGCGGTATCAATAAAGTTAACACCACGGGATAGCGCGTAATCCAACTGCTGGTGCGCTTCCGCTTCGGTGTTTTGCTCTCCCCAGGTCATGGTACCCAAACCAATCACACTGATGTCAAAGTCGGCGTTGCCAGGGCGGCGATATTGCATGCGAGTCATCTCCGGTAACCGCGGCTGCGCTCACCGTGTTTTGCAAGGCGGTGAGCGCAGCCGCATAGGGTATTAAAGCGCGGCCAAAATAGTAGGCCGCTCAAAATGCTTTGCTACCTTAACCCTTTGCGCTTTCAAATTCCAACGCGGCAATCACTGACGGGCGCGCCTCATAGGCGTCGCGGAAACGGCGAAGCTGTTGCAGGTCATCAAACTCATTACCGAACTTCGCCAGCCAGCGCACAAATACGCCGAGGTAGGCATCGGCAATGGTGAAATTGTCGCCGGTAATCCAGGTGTTATTTTGCAAGGCATTATTCACATGCGTGAAAGATTTACGCAGCTGGCTTTTACCAAAATCTTTTAACTCCTGTTGCGCGCCTTCATCGCTTACCCAACTGCCACCGCGATTGACAATACGAAAGGCACCGGCGTGAATTTCTGCCGAGCCAAAACCCAACCAGGATTGCACCAGGGCGCGCTCTACCGTACCTGCGGCAGGAATCAAACCGGCTTCGGGTTTCAGATCCGCCAGGTAGGGAAGAATGGCAGTGTTTTCGGTAATCACTGTGCCATTATCCAGCTGCAATGCCGGTACGCGGCCTAACGGGTTGATGCGGTGAATGGGCGAGTCGGCCTGGCGCAGGGGAACCTTGACGATATCAATCGGTAATTGCAATTCACGAACCACCACCTGAGTCCCCAATGAGCAGGCACCCGGTGCAATGTACAATGTTGTCATAGGGAAATATTCCGATACCGGTTTGAAGGAACAATAAAAAAATACGCCGGGCAGTACACAGCAACCGATAATGGTTTTTTGGCAACAAGGCCAACCGACGGTTGTTCTATATGTACTGCCCGGCGTGTACTGGAAAAATCAGCTTCGCAGCCAGATTTTGTCAAAACGCCAGGTGGGGAAGTGCGAGTTTTCCGCTACCAGCCCGCCAACATTGGGTGAGTAACCGTCGAGTATGTTGATGAACCCCCACAGTAATAACCCGCCCTGCTCGTGCTGAATTTGCTGGGCTTCATGAACCAGCGGTGCGCGCAGTGCGGTGTCCGGTTGTTTTTGCGCTTCAAAGTATAGCTCTGAAAAACGCTCATCGTGAAAGTTGGTGCGGTTACTGGCTGACACAGGCGCATCTTGCGTGGTGGCCTGCGCCAGAAAGGGTTGCCCCAACGATGCGCCGGTGCTGAGCACCCATTCACTGCGGCGCGGCCCGTTAAAGGTTGCCGTGTCCACCTGTTTTACATTCAAACGAACACCGGCAGGTCGCAATTGCTCGGCAAATACCAGCGCCGAATTGGCACCGGCCACGTCTACCGTCGCTTCCAATTCCAGCGACTCATGACCAGCCGCTTTCAACAGCGCTTTGGCTTCTTCAATGTTGCGCTGGCGCTGCGGAATGGCGTGATTAAAGGTAGGGTCGTGCGGCGCATAAATGTCATTCCCTACACGCCCTTCGCCGTTTAATACCCGCGCAACCAGATCTTCCCTGTCGGCCAGCAAACGAAACGCCTGGCGCACCCGGACATCGTCAAACGGGGCTTTGGCGGTGTTCAAATAAAAACCTCGCCAACCCGCCGTTACCGAGCGCAGCAAACGCACTTTGGGGTTGTTATCGAACAGGGATTTTTGCTCCGGCGCTATCGCGTTGGCAAGATCAATTTGCCCGCCCAACAAGGCCGCGTAACGGGAGATTTGATCTTTAAAGTCGATAATTTCCAATTCATCGGCGTAGGGCTGCCCCGGCTTGAAATAGTTTTCAAACCGGGTAAAAGTTGAACGCTGCCCCGGTAAAAATTCTTTCAGTTTGTAAGGGCCGGCGCCAACCGGGTTGGTAACCGGATGGTAATCTTCCGGAACAATACCACCAAAGTTAACCCAGGTTTCCGGCAGCGAAAGAAAATGCTGGCCGGGTTTGAAGTTAATGCGCACCGTGCGGTTGTCGAGTTTTTCCAGACGGGTGCGGTCTACCATGCTGACGTAATTGCCGTAAGGCGATGCCAGCTCCGGGTCGGTTAAACGCAGGATGGAAAAAATAACATCGTCGGCGGTGATGGTTTTTCCGTTGTGAAATTCCAGCCCCTGTTTTAAACGAATGGTCCAGGCCGTTGCATCGGCATTCACTTCCGATTCTTCTGCCAGTGCCAAACGCGGGAACATATTTTCATCCCACTCCCACAACTTACTGTAGAGCGCAAAGCCGCGAATAATACTGCCTGTCGTGGTGGGTTTGTGCACATCCAGTGTGCCCGCTTGCTCACCGTCAATAACACCAAAACGTAACCGACCGCCGCGACGCGGAGTACCTGGCAGTACATCAGCCGGTGACTCGGTAGTTGCCACCTGGTTATCACAACCGCTTAACAAGCCACCACCCAGCGCCAGGGCACCGCCCAGGGTTGCACCGGAAGCCAGAAAACCGCGACGGGATAATGTTGGGTACATGCTATTCACCTTTGTCTTTCAGGAGTTGGCGGCAGCCGCAGGTATTACCTGCGACAGCAAATTAAAAACGGTATTCCACTTGCGCTTGTACAGAGCGGCCGCGCATCGGTTGCAAAAAGGTACTGGTCGCCGAGCCCTGCCCGTTAACAAAGTTAAGTTCGTCGGTCACGTTCAACACTTGCACCGCTACGCTCCACGCCGGTTGGCGATAATAAAAGGTGGTGTCTACGTTATAGCTGTTGGGAATGTGTACCGAGCGGCTCAGGTTGACGTACCAGTCACTGGTCCACCATGCGGACACTTCAACACCGAAACCGGATTCGAAGGTGTAGTCGGCATAAGCCGCTACGTTGTATTCCGGAATATGTATCTGATCAAAATTGCCGCTGGGCAAACGGTTCAATACGTTGCTATCGCTGAATACCGTGCCGTTATCCGGCACGAAACCGCGCGGTGCGAATCCGGATTGCGATTGGTATTCGTTGTAGGCTTCAATTTTGGTAGCGTTGATACCGGTTTTGAAATGCGTACCCGGCTGGAAGCGCAATGAGGTTTCGTAACCTTTCACGTTCAAACGGGCGATGTTATTGAATTGGTCAGGCGAGGTGTCGCGTGCCTGGTCAAACGCAGCCAGGGTAAAAAACAGATTTTCGCCCAGGGTAGTTTTGTAACCAATTTCATACAGCTCGCTGAGGCTGTCAAACGTCAAGGCATTTAACTTGTCATTAGCGCCCCATGACAGGGTGTTGGCAAAACCACCGGTGTTGATGGCTTGCGAACGGTCAGCGGTAAAATAAATAGAGCTGTCGGTGGTGGGTTTGAAATACACACTGGCTTGCGCGGCGTACAAGTTGTAATTGCCACTGTCCTGACGCTTGCGTTTTTGCGGGTCAAGGTTGGCCAGCGGGTTTTCAATATCCGCATCCACATAGCTGCCACTGGCACCGATGTTAAAACCGAAGCGGTCTTCAAACAGGAAGTTATGCTGGGTAAATACCGTGGTGGTAGACCAGCTGGCTTCCGAGGTGTAAGAGGCGTAGGTTTCTGCGTAGAGTTTTTTACCGTTATCCACCGCCACCATGGACGGCAAATTCAGGTAGCCGAAATAATCGGAATAAACACCGTTGCCACCGTTACTGCCTATCCAGGCTGCATTGCCGCCCGCCGGGTTAAGGGTGTTGATACCAAATAAAAACTGCGGGCTTTTGGTAGACGGGTTTTGCGTAATGTCGTAAGCATTAATATGGAAAAAGCTGTTATTACCGGCGATGGAAGTATTTCTTTCATAGCGATAAATCAAGCCGCTGTTGCTGTCGTGGCGGGTGTCCAAACCAAACAGCTGGTATTCACCCTTCCACTGGAATTCGGTGCGGTTATCAATCAAATCGTCTTTGGATTGAACCTGAAAAGTGCCGGTGGCATCGGTGGTATCTTCGGATACTTGCACATAGGTGCTGTTAACCCAGGTTACGCTGTCTGATGCATCCCACTCTACGCGCAACTGGCTGCGGGTGCGCTTCGAGGTATTCTGATCTTCACCGCGCTGCGAAACCTGCGGGTCAATATCCACCAGCCCGTTGCCCGCCAGGTTGGGGTCATACACCCACCCGCGCACAGCGCCGGGTGCTGCCTGAGTATTGGGGTTGGCAACCTGGAAGCTGTCTGGCACTACCGTATAACGGCCAGTCGCAGTTTCCAGTTGACGGCGCTCCCAACCGAGTAACGCCGAGTTTGCAGCACCGGATTCAAACACCGGTGACCAGTAGTTGCTGCCATTTTGAATAATCGGCGTAGAACGCCCTGCCCAGTATTTTCCATTCACCAATTCCTGGGACGGACGGTTCCAACCGTGGGTGACGTTCCAGTCAAAATAATCATCGTAGCTGGCATTCCAGTCTACTCGCAGGTTGGCAGAAGGCTGCCAGGCGACGGCACCGTAAAATGCATCAAAGTTATTTTCAACGTGATCGTAGTAATCGTCCCAGCGCTGGCGGGTAACGCTTACGCGGTAAGCGACATCGTCACTGATCGGACCGGTGGTATCGACAGTAAAACGGGTGCCGTTTTTGGAATTGCCATCAGGAATCCAGGTGCCCAGCACGCCACTCAAGCGAGTGCGCTGCTGTTCAAAATCCGGTTTTTTGCTGAGGTAGTTAACGTAACCACCGCTGCCGGTTGCCGAACCGAAAATAACAGAAGACGGGCCGGCAATAATATCGGCACCTTCATAGGCGTTGAGATTGGTGGGGTGACGCACGCTGTAGGTGCGCTGCCCGTCCTGATATACCTCGGCGCCCTGGGCGCGAAACTGCGGTGCAATACCGGCGTTTTGTCCGCCGCCTTTGGTAAGGCCCGGGGCGTATTTGGTTAAATCGTCAGCACTGAAAATAGGGTCGCGATTTAATTGTTCAACATTAATTTGCCCAATAGAGCGCGGCGTATCCACGACTGTTGCTTCGGTGCCATAAATACCTTTTACCGTTCTCACCGGTAAAATATTTTCACCGACCGTGCTTTTGCGGCCTTCAACCAGTACGGTTTCTACCGAAGCACTGTTTTGCCCGGCCAGAGTTACACTCCAGTGTTCGGCCGCAAATACCGGTGCAGCTATTGCACTGGCAGCGGAAACCCACAGAGATGTACGAACAACATCGGCAATCAATTTTTTACGGAACGACTTCACAACGTTCATGCTAACCCTCTATTTCAATCGTAATAATGTATGAGTCTGACGCTGCGCGTCATTAACCTTTTTTCGACTACTCGATTACCGCTCGCCTAAAGCGTGCAGTCAGCCTCATAGCGTTCCGAATTTTTTTCATCGGAACAGACCTGATCTGGAAATAGCAATCAACATGCCACTCGAAAAAATAACGACAAAAAAATGAAACAAGGCTGGCTCATCAACAGAGTGTGATTTTTTCAACAGAAAAGTTTGCCATCTGCACAAAAGGCATCAGCACAAAAACCGCGGTGTTTAAAAAATAACAGCAAGCCTTTTCGCTCGTGTGTGCAAAAGAGAACAGTTTGTTAACGCCATGTTGCACAGCGGACATTGTTTTTTTGTGAAAGCCTTGGCAAATGCCTGATTCGCCAGCGCTCTTCTAAACAGCCGCGCTTTTTTGCAGGTTGAAAAAGCCATCGTTTTCAAGCGGCACACTTCCTGCATTCTGCCCAACATCTATGGGAAGAATCTTTTTATCAGCACTGAAAGACTATTAGCGCTGAAAAAATCTCTTCACTGGCTTACTGGCTGTATTGCGGAACATTGATTATGTCGATTGGCTTTTTTTCCCGGCTTCCCCTGCACGGCGACCTGCGCCACCTTCCCGGTGACGGCAGAAACCGTGGTGACTGGAACAACGACCCCACCGCCACCGGTGCCACCGCGCGTTACCAACCGGGCGATGCTTTTTCTTATATGGATTACCTGTCGCAGGTTGCCCGCGCCGCCGAGATCAACGGCTTTGATGGCGTACTGCTGGTAAACGGCCCGGCTGGCGAAGAACCCTGGACAACCTCTTCCCTGTTGGCGAGAGAAACCAAACAGCTGAAATTTATCAACGCCTTTCAGCCTTTTCACTTCAGCCCCTGGGCAGCCGCGCAAATGGCCGCCACCTTGCAGCGCGCCAGTAATAACCGTTTGATCTGGAACATTATCAACGGCGGTTCTGAAGTGGTTCAACGGCAGGTAGGCGACTTTACCCCGCACGATGACCGCTACGAGCGTGCCGACGAATTTCTGCAGGTGGTTAAAGGTTACTGGAGCAACCCCAAATTCAGTTTTGAAGGTAAATATTACCGCGCTGAAAACGGTGGCCTTACGCCGCCGCTGAGCAAATCACCGATACCGCTGATTTGCACTGCCGGTTCATCGGAACCGGCCAGAGAGCTGGGTGCGCGCCATGCCGATTATTATTTGATGCGCGCCGAACACCCGGACGAAGTGCGCGAACTGATTCGCGATGTACGCCAGCGAGCCAAACAGTGGGGCCGCGAAGACAGCATTCGCTTTGGCATGTCGATTGACGTTATTACCCGTGCGACCGACGAGGAAGCCTTCGCCGAAGCCGCCCGCTTTTTCAATGAGGGTATACAAGCCGGTGCCGACAAAAATGTCGTGAATTTTTCCGGCCTGCGCTCGGCGCAACAACTCAGTTATGAAAAACAGTTCCGCACCGGAAAAATTGTCGAGCAGTGGGACGACTGTTTTATTTACCCCAACGTGTGGGCAGGCTTTGGTTATATCGGCATCCCACCCGGCTGCGCGTTAGTAGGCAGCTACGCCAATGTTGCCGAACGGGTGCAGGAATATGCCGACCTGGGCATCAGCAAGTTTTTTCTGGCCGGTTACCCGCACCTTGAAGAAATGTATCGCCTGGGTGAATACGTATTGCCGCGCTTGCGTCAGGCGGCGGTGCAGCAATCACCGGCCAAAGCGGTGGCCGCCGTTCGCTAGCCACCTCAAGCACGCATTGAATAGCCGTCAGATTCGTTTAATGAAATAAGGAACACCGGATGAGTATTACCGACATTGAAAGACCCGTTCACGCCGCTGCCTCTGCAATCAGGCACCCGGGCAGTGAAGCGGAAGCAATCCGCTTTGCCAAAGAAGCCGCAGAAAAAATTGCGCAGCTTGCTCGCAATCCGGAAACCCATCAGCAACTGCCGTATGAACAAGCCGATATTTTATCGAACTATGGTTTAACCGCTATTTTTGTTCCCAAACGCTTTGGCGGCTTGGGCGCCAGCATTAAAACCGTGGTAGAAGTGGTGCGCATTATTTCTACCGCCGACGGCGGCGTGGGTCAATTACTGCAAATTCACAACGTGATGATTCGCGGTGTCTTCAACCGCCCTGATGACGAATTTCGGGCAGGTTTGATTCGCGATATTCTCGCCGGCAAACGTTTTGGCAACGCCCTCGCAGAAGTGGGCGGTAAAAACAAGTTTGACCATGCCACCCGCGTTACCCGCGATGAAGATGGCAACTACCGTTTAAATGGCAGCAAATTTTATTCAACCGGCTCGTTTCTGGCGGAATGGATTTCGCTTACCGCCGCATCGGATAACGGCCCGCTCGGTGTGCTGTTAAATCGCAACACGCCCGGCCTGACGCTGGAGGATGACTGGCGCGCATTCGGCCAGCAACATTCTGTCAGCGGCACGGTGCGCTTTGACAATGTCCTGGTGGACGAGCGCTTTCTGCCCAAGCCTGGCGCCGCCGGTGGAGGCATGCCGCGCACCGGTTTAACCTGGCCACAAATTTTGCACGCCGCTATTGATACCGGCATTGCCCGCGGCGCACTGGAAGCGGCCACCGATTATTTACGCAATAACGCGCGCCCCTGGGTAGATGCGGAAGTAGAACGCGCTGCCGAAGAACCGCACATCATTAAACGGGTTGGCGAATATGCTGTGGCGGTACGCAGTGCCGAAGCGCTGTTGCGCTACGCCGCCGATGTGTTTGATCAACACCTTGCCGACCCGGAAGACGAAGCCCTTCAGGACGAATTGATTCTTGCCGTAGCATCGGTTCGCTCGCAATCCGATTCCGCTTCGTTGTTTGTCTCCAGCGATATGTTTTCCCTGCTGGGCGCCAGCGCCTCACTGAACAAATGGAATCTGAACCGCTTCTGGGCCGATGCCCGCGTTCATACCACCCACGACCCCATTCGCTGGCGCTTGCACCACGTCGGTAATTATTACCTCAACGGTGTGCCACCCGATGAATATGGCGCAGCCATCCGCGCCAAACGTGCCGAACTGGCAGCCGCTGCCAACCCAACCCGTAGTTAAAGGAGTTATACCCATGCCAGTAGAATTTGTTGGCGGACTTTTTCCCCGCAATCAACTCGCCGGCCCCGGCGGCAATCGTCAGGATCAAATTGACCTGACCTATTTGCGCGATCTGGCCCGTGCCCACGAACACGCCGGTTTTGACAGCGTGCTCACACTGACGCACGACCCGCTGCACACCGCTGTTTATGCGGCATCGCAAACCGAGCGTCTCAAGTTCATGATCGCCCACCGCCCGGCACTGATCGCCCCGACCATTGCCGCACGCGCTTTTGCCACAGCCGACCATTACACCGGTGGCGGACGCTTGCGCTTGCACGCCATTACCGGCATCACCGCAGAGCCCGGCCACGGCGAATTTTTGCTGGATAAAGACGAGCGTTATGCGCGCACCAGTGAGTATCTGGATATCGTTAAATTGGCCTGGACGTCAGAAAAACCGTTTGACTACGAAGGTAAATACTTCAAAGTCAAAGATGCCTTTTTGCCACTCAAGCCACTGGCCAAACCGCATATTCCTATTTCTTTGGGCGGTTCTTCCGATGCGGCTTATCACGTAGCGGCACGTCATACCGATTTATATGCGCTGTGGGGCGAGCCTATCGCTGATGTGAAAGAACAAATCGCCAAGCTTCACGCTGCAGCAGATTTGGCTGGCGTACAGGCACCGCGCGTGAGCCTTTCTGTCCGTTTGATTATCGGCCCGACAGAAGAACTGGCGTGGCAAAAGGCCCATGAAATTCAGGCAACGCTTGAGAAAAACTTCAAGCCCATTGCAGGCCGTACACCGGGCACCGGCACCCAGCGTTTGCTGGCCGCCGCCGAACGCGGCGAGCGTCATGATCGTGCTTTGTGGCTGTCTACAGCAACTGCTGTGGGTGCTACTCACGATTCAACAGCGTTGGTCGGTACACCGGATACTATCGTGCAAGCGCTGCTGGATTATTACGATATTGGTGTAACCACTTTCCTTAACCGTGGATACGATCCGCTGCACGACGCGCTGGATTATGGCCGTTGGATTATTCCTGCAGTTCGTGAAGAAGTTCGTCGCCGCGAAGCGGAAGCTGTTAAGAAGATTGCTTGATATCAAAGAAGGTAATGGATTTATAGCTATTACCTGTAGTTAGTAGTTCCCATACGTTTGCTATCCGCCTGATTATTTCAAAATCGCATGAACACATCCATGTGGCTCCCTCGAGTCATCCCTGACTCGACGGTTTTGAAATAATCAGGCGGATACCAAACTCACAATGTGCCCATCTGAAAAAAATTTCGCTCTCAAACCTCAAAATAGTTTGATCACCCTGTATGATTCCGCTCTCTTTTAGAAAAAACATACATAATTAATTTTCTAAGCTAAAGTCAATTGATTTGTGATCGAGAAGCAATCTGCCGGAAGAAAAGCCTTAAGTATCAGAAAAATTATTTGCCAAACCACAAATCCTCAAAACCCAAGGATGAGCACAATGCGAGTTTGGCATTAGGTTACTCCTTTCCAAAACCGTCGAGTCAGGGATGACTCGAGGGAGCCACATGGACGTGTTCATGCGATTTTGGAAAGGAGTAACCTAATGACAAACGTAAGGAATAACACCACCCTCAAAAAAAGACTGACTCCTGCTTGATAAGTAACACACTGCTGCTATTTCAATATTTTTTTCTCCGTTTAAAAGTAAACCCTCTGAAAAAATATTAACGAACAACCTTATAAATCAAGCTTCACGTATTTTTTTGAAAATTATTTTCTTGTGGCACTCTTCTTGCCTTTCCCGACCTCTGAAAAATACAAGCTTATAAAAGCCCGTTAAACAGCGTCACTCGGAAATCACAAGGAAATACCATGAAGTACACACACCTCCGGAAGAACCTGCTGGCCAGCGTTATTGGTTTCAGTACCTTCGCCGGAATTGCACTGCCCGCTTTTGCTAACGATGCCCGCAGCAATACTGCACCAGCCGCCGCCAGCGTTGAAACCGTTCTGGTAACCGGAACACGCCGCAGCGATGTTAGCCACCTTGAAGCATCTGCACCTATTGATGTCTTGACCGGCGATGCGCTGTCCGGCACCGGTGCGCAGGATTTATCGGCTGCGCTGTTAAAACTCACCCCGTCATTTTCACTGCCCAGCACACCGACCGGCAGTTTTGCGTCTTCCATTCCTGTGGGTGCGGCGCTGCGCGGTTTGTCGGCTGACCAGGTATTGGTGTTGATTAACGGCAAGCGCCGTCATACCGGTTCCAACTTTACCCGGCAAAATTTGAATGGTGGCCGCGGCTCGGCGTCGGTTGACCTGAGCCTGATTCCGGTTTCTGCGATTGCCCGCGTTGAAGTATTACGTGACGGCGCCGCCGCACAGTACGGTTCAGACGCGATTGCCGGTGTGATTAACGTGGTGCTGAAAACCCGTAATGACGGCGGTGGTATTGATTACCGCTATTCCGAATTTACCAAACACGGCGGTGAAGGCAATCAGCTGAATGCCTGGAAAGGTCTGGAATTACCGAATGATGGCTTTGTAACGGTTGCGATTAATGCAGGTGATAAAGACCCGGCGAATAATACCGACCCGGACCCACGTCAGTTTTACAACAACATTAATGGCCAACCGGACCCGCGCGAAGCCAATGCCAAGCACCGCAATTGGTTGTTTGGTGCACCGGCTATTCGCGATCAGTACAACGCTCTGATCAACAGCGAACTGCCGATTAATGATCAGGTAACAGCATACGGCTTTACCAGCTACGGCCACCGCACCTCGGTGGGTGAAGGCTTTTATGAGTTCCCGCGCTCTACCTCGCTGGTTAATCAGTCTACTTATTTTAAAGAGCGTTTCCCGGACGGGCGTATTCCGGTTACTGTTTATAAACTGGAAGATTACGCTGCGACCCTGGGCACGCGCATTGGTGAAACCGAAACCGGTTTGATTGATATTTACGTAAACCACGGTGTGAATATTGTCGATTCTTACGATCACAATGGCATCAACCCCAGCTTCGGTCCGGACAGCGCCGACAACTATTTCACCGGTGGCCGTAAAAATTCGCAAACCAACGCCGCGCTGGATTACACCCGCGATATTCCGGTCAGTTTCCTGGCATCACCCTTGACCGTTGCCACCGGTATTTCCTGGCGAAAAGAGCGTTACGAACTGGAAGCCGGCGACCCGATTGCCCATACCCGTGGCCCTTTCTTTAATCCGTCACCGGTTGCCGGTGTGGGTATTCCCGCTATTTATTCCGGTATTACCAATGAAGATGAGCGCTCTATTTCCCGTGACGTGACCGGTGCGTTTTTAAGTCTGGAAGGTTCGCCAACCGAATCATTAGACCTCGGGCTTGCAGTGCGCTACGAAGATTATTCCGACTTTGATTCAACCACCAACGCCAAACTGTCGCTGCGCTACCAATTGACGGACACCTTGTCGTTCCGCTCCAGTGTTGGTACCGGGCACCGCGCGCCGTCTATTGTGCAACTCGGTTACTCCGCATTCAGCGTGCAAACACCGGTTATCAACGGCATCCCGGTTGATGTGCAACAACGTACGTTGCTGGCAACCAGCGATGCGGCCCGGCTGCTCGGCGGTACGGCGCTGACACCGGAAGAGTCCACCAACTTCTCTGCCGGTTTTGTCTGGAATCCGATTCCCAATGCTTACATCACCATTGATGCTTACCAGATTGAGATTGATGACCGCATTCAACTATCCGAAAACCTGTCAGGTGCGGCGGTTGAGCAGGCATTTGCCGGCACACCTTACGACAACATCAGCAACGCGGCGTTTTTTACCAACATTCTGGACACTCGCACGCGTGGTATTGAAGCCTCGGCGACCTATCAATTTGATCTGAACCGTTTTGGTTTGCTGGACGTAAACTTCGGTTATGCCAAAAACGATACCGACATTACCGCAGCGCGGGATATCGTTACCGCTAATGGTGATGTGATTCCGTCAACGGCGATTGTTGGCCGCATTAACCGCGCTTCGCTGGAAGAAGGCAGCCCGCAAGATAAAATTATTTTTGGTCTTGGCTGGAGCCTTGAAAACTGGAAAGTGAATTTCAGTGGTCGCCGTTACGGCGAGTGGACTGCGCGTGTTGCTACACCGTCTGCTACTTCACAGGATCAAACGTTCAGCCCGCAAACCATTTTTGATCTGGACGTAGCTTACCGCTTTGAAAGAGTTCTGCCGGGCGTAAAACTCAGCGCCGGTTTTCAAAATATTTTCAATTCCTACCCGGATCATATTGTCGGGCGCGGTGCCAGCGTAACCAAGTTCAGTTTTAACTCACCGGAAGGTGCTTACGGTCGCGCCTGGTATGCCGGCGTTGCTTATGATTTCTAAATAAACCCTGTTCCGGTGATGCCTGATGCGTTTCAGGCATCACCGGTTTTTTTATTGAGAGGACATATTATGTTTCATCGCACATTAAAAAATCGCCTGAAAACGGCGTTGTTGCTGGTGGCAGCGCTATCGGCAAGCAGTGCCTTTGCGCAATCGCCAAAACCGGATGACAGCCAGGGCGACGGCCGTGTGTCTGCGTTTTACACCTGGGAAAAAAGTATTCCCAAGCAAGCCGGTAAATTACTGCGCTCTGAAAAATTACCGGCGTCCATTGGTCTCGCCAATGCAGGCAAGCAGGAGCGTATTTTATATTCGTCTACCGATGCCTTTAGCGGCACCAGGCCCATCGTGGTTTCCGGTGCGGTATTTATTCCGGAAGGCAAAGCACCGGCGGGTGGCTGGCCGATTGTTGCCTGGGCGCATGGCACCGTTGGCCTGGCCGATATTTGCGCACCTTCCTGGGCGGGTCGCTCCTGGCGTGACGTGCTGTATTTAAACCGCTGGTTGAGCGAAGGCTTTGCTGTGGTCGCGACCGATTACCAGGGGCTGGGCGTTCCTGGCCCGCACCCGCTGATTAATATCCCGGCAATTTCCTGGGGTGTACTCGACAGCGTTCGCGCCGCCGTTAGCCACTACCCGGAGCTGGCCAACAATGTGGTGATTGTTGGCCAGTCGCAAGGCGGCGCTGCTGCTTTTGGTGCAGCAGCTTATGCACCAACCTATGCGCCAGACGTAGGGCTTAAAGGTGCGGTGGGTACCGGTGTAATTTATCGCCGCCATTCTGACCAGCCACCATTGCCATCTGTCAGCTTGCCGGCTGATCCCAACCTGGTGGATTCTGCAATCGCTTACAGCATTTACGGCTTCCTGATTGCGCAGCAACATGAACCTTCTTTGCAGCCTTCCGATTTGTTCACGGAAAAAGGGGCCGCTCTGGTTGAGCAGGCGCGCAGCACTTGCCTGACCGGTTTGATGAACGATGTGGTAACCGCCGGGCTGACGCGGGCCAATACCTTTTTGGAAAAACCTTCCGAACGCTATCAGGCATTTCAGGCCGGCGCCGATGAGCGCGCAAACCGTTACAGCATTTACCCGACGCTGAAACTGGAAGTGCCTATTTTTATTGGTACAGGCGCGTCTGACGTTACCCCGGCAGCGGTTAACCAGTTGGCGCTGATGCGCGATGCCTGCGCTGCCGGTTCTGTAGTTGAAGGCCATTTGTACGCAGGCCTTGGCCACAGCGCAACGGTGAATGCGTCGCTGATAGATTCCATTCCTTTTGCCAAAAAAGTAATTGCCGGTGAAACCATTCAACCGGTGTGTGAGCCGGTACTGCAGTAAGCTTCTTCTCCGGGTCAAGGATGACCCACCATGCGCGGCCGGATTTGGAACCCACAAGAGCAGTTGCTTTGATCCATCCCCTCCTCGCACCTTGAATCTGAATTAAATGACAGGTGCCATCCTGTCCGTTTGTCATTGGCTGTATCAAGTTTGTTTATTAACAAACAGCAGTGTTCGCCCGGCAGCAAAATCGTAATAAACCTCTCTGCATTACTCGCCTTCAAAGCTCAATTATTTTCGTCATCTGTAAACAAACTCTTTTCTCCAACTCCAATCTGCGCATCGCAATCAATGGGTAACTGTACTGCGCCAATAAAATCAATTCCGCTAACCGAGTTGGAATACTTCATGCAATACCCCTCCTGAATCGCATATTGATGCTGAAACTACAGCAGCTGATTTTGATAACCGTTGCTGTGACCCACCTTTTTGAGGATAACAAAGATGTCTACATCTGCCGCCCGTTCGACAGACAACTCCCCCGCACTGGAAACCATCTGGTTTACCCGTTGCCCGGTGCCAACCGCTACTGGCCTTGCTTACAAGCTCGGCTGGTTAACCGATGAATTTGCCCAAGATGGCATTGCCGTAGAAACCCTGCAAGACAACCGTCAACTGGGTCGCCATCACTACGATCACAAATTGCCACAACTGATTCGTGAAGGCGGCAATATTCTTGCGCTGGCAGCCCGCGCACAGGGTTCGGAATCCCGCCTGGTTGGCCTTACCTGGATTGATGAATGGCAAACCATTCTGGTTCGCCCTGACTCAGGCATTACCAAACCGGAACACCTGAAAGGCAAGCGCCTCGCTCTGCCGGATTGGACCAACCACGAACTGCCGGATCACCTGCGCGGCAGCAGCATTGCACGCGGTATGTCTCTGCAAGGTTACCGCGGTGCACTGCACTCGGTTGGCCTGACTTTTGACGATGTGGAATTGGTAGAAGTACCGTCCAACCGCCGCAACCCGACCCGCGATGGCGAAGAAAACACCAATGACGGCCTGCGCAATCTGTGGTCGGGTCTGGATTATCTGGCCAGTGGCAAAGTGGATGCCGTGTACGTAAAAGGTGCTTCTGCAGTAGACGCTGCGAAAGCTGCCGGTGCAGTTGTTGGTATTGATCTGGATGCGCTGGACGACCCGAAATACCGCGTTAATAACGGCACACCCCGCCCGATTACCGTTCATAAAGATTTGATTGAAAATCATTTTGATGAACTGGTTCGCTTCCTTGCGCAAACCCTGCGCGCCGCCGACTGGGCAGCAGACAACCAGCAAAAAGTGCACGAAATTTTGCAAGGTGAAACCCGTGGTAGCAGCACCAGCGTGGTGGAAGCCTATCGCAACGACTTCCACAAAAAATTGCACCCGGACCTGTCAGCACAACGCCTGAGCTGGTTTGAATCGCAGAAAAAAGCGCTTTGGCTGCACGGTTTCCTTGAGCACGATTTTGATTTCGAAAGCTGGGTTGACCACCGCCCGCTGGCTGCTGCGCACGCGCTGCTGGCTGAATGGAAAAAACAGGGCAAGGCCTGATTTTCCGATATCAGGTCTTTTTGAAAGGCCTGCGGTTAACACTTTTACTATCTGATTTTATTGATTGTTACTTTTAATTTTTTGGAGAAATTTACCATGTCACAAGCAGCCGTTCTGGAAACCCCTGCAACACCGGCACTGAGCGATGAAGTACTGGCGTTTATTGAACAAGTGAAAGAGCAAGCCCAACTGGCGTTTGATGTATTCCGTGAAACCAACACCATTACCGCTAACGGCACCGTAGGTTTTGTTGAGCGCGTACCGGGCCACGAACTGCTGGTTTCTGTTAACTATCCTGGCCCGTTTAACCGTGGCCGTGCTATTCAGGCTACGGTAACTGACTTCCAAGGCAATGTGGTTTTTGGCAAAGGCCGTGGAGGCCCGGGTCGTTACACCAAGCTGTTTATTGAGCATCCGGAAGTGACCACCATTTCTCATGTGCATTCACCGGCACTGGGCGCCTGGGCACAGACCCACCGCACTTTCCCGATCACTTACGTTCCGGTACAGCGCTACAAGCTGATCCGTGAACTGCCAGTTTACATTGATCGTCGCCAGGCAGAAGTTGATTTTATTCTCGACAGCTTGAAAGAAAATATTCACACCCCGGCGATTATTGAAGCCAATGGCGGTGCGACTGTGTGGGGCACCAAAGGTTTGCGCGATACGGCTGAATTTATTTTAATTCTGGAAGAAGGCGCAAAAATTCAGATCGATGCACAAGCCATTGGCGGTTCCAAGTACTACGGCCCGGGCGTTTTGGCTCAGCAATTCAAAATGAGCGGTTTGACCGAACAAGCCAAAGCATTGGGCTTGTTGAAAGACGAATAATCATCTCACTTCTTTCACACGCTGATGCGAGTTTGATGCCAGGGCCTTTGTTGCAAAACCGTCGAGTCATGGACGACCGCCAGGGATGGCGGGAGTTAGAGCAATGCAGGAGCCATTGCCGTTGACTCGAGGGAACGACAATCATCTGTGATGATTGGCCGGTGCCGCTTGCGGATATTTATGTGTTTTTGCAACCAAGGCCCTAATGCCAAACGGATTCTATGGCACATAGTCTGAGAAGACACTCCGTCCTTTTGCCAATTGCTACATACAAAAAGCTAAAGCCCCCTAATTTCCAGATAACTGTGTAATCAAGGCACGCCGTACGATTCACAAGGAAATCATTTTATACCCAGAGGTAAGCATGACCGAATTTTCACGTCGCAAATTTCTCCAGCACAGCCTGACAATCGGAGGCGGCGTGATCGGTGCCGGCTTTCTGGCTGGTTGCGACACCGCATCTGACACCGGCAGCCTGATCAGCGCCTCATCACAATCTATTATCAACCTGCTGCCAAAACGTGGCGGCACCATTCGTTTTGGTGTTATTGCGGGCAACCAGGTCGGTAACCTTGATGCACACAAACCACTCGGCGGCGGCGCAGCCTTTCGTGGCTGGGCGCTGTATAGCAAATTGTGGGAGTGGAACCTTAACGCACAGCCTGGCCTGGCACTGGCCGAGTCAACCGAAGTCAACAAAGACGGCACCGAATGGACGATTCGTCTGCACAAAGATCTGGAATTCCATCACGGCAAAACCATTACTGCAGATGACGTTATCTTTTCGCTGCTGCGCTTGACCGACCCGGAACTGGCTTCACCCTACGCCGGCTATTTGTATTCGCTTGACCGCAACAACGTGAAAAAACTGGATGACCTTACTGTGCGGATTCCGTTTCAGGAAGGTCGCGGACTGGTTGCACTGGCAGAGTGCTGGATGAGTTGGGGCGGCATTGTGCCTACCGATTACCACCCGCAAACCAATATTGTAGGCGCGGGTCCTTATCGCCTGAAGAACTTTACGCCGGGTCAACGCTCGGTATTTACCCGCTTTGAAAACTATTACAAAGCAGACCAGCCCTATGCCGATGAAATTGAGATTATCGATTTCCTCGATCAAACCAGCCGCCTGCAAGCATTGCAGTCCGGGCAAATTGATATTGCCACCGGTATTGCCCAGGAGCACTTGCCGTTCGTTAATCAGGATGCACGTTTTGCATTGACCGTGTCGCCTACCGATGCCTGGCAGTCGTTTGATATGAACCTGGAGCGGCCGCCGTTTAACGATGCCCGCGTGCGCAAGGCTTTCCGCCTGATTGCCGACCGTGAAGAGTTGGTTGCTCGCGTGTTGCAAGGGCGCGGTCGTGTTGCCAACGATATTTATGGCGAAACCGATCCTACCTACAACCACACGATTCCCCAGCGCAAACAAAACCTTGATGAGGCCAAACGCCTGCTGGCAGAAGCCGGTTATGAAAATGGCCTGGACATTGAGCTGGTGACAACCACCGGTGCTGGCTTGAATGCGGCGGTGGTGTTTTCACAACAGGCGAAAGCCGCTGGCGTGAATATTCAGGTTAAACAGGTTGATCCGTCGATTTTCTCCGGCCCCAAGCGTAACGATTGGACGTTCAGCACCGGCGGTGGTGTTTCCCGTCCTATTTTGTTGACCGTACAACAGCATGATGGCCCGAGAGCCGTGGGCAATAAAACCCATTTCCGCGATGCCCGCTTTGGCGAACTGATTACCGAGGCCTTGCAGCAACCGGATTTTGAAGCGCGGAAAATTTTGATCCATGAAGCGCAGCAGATTCAACATGATATTGGCGGCATGTTGATTTGGGGTTATGCGGATGTGTTGGATGTTTCTACACAGCACATCGGCGGTATAGAACCGGACCGTTCAGGTTTTGCCGCCTGGCGCACCGACAAGGTGTGGCGTCAGGACGTTTGATAAGTGTGAACATTGAAGGTCACAACCGGGCTTGCTGCCCGTTTGTGATCAGGGCAACTGATTCAAAATCGCATCAATATCCGCAGCAGAACGCCAATCATCACCGGTGATTGGCGTTCCGTGCGCGCAAAGTATGTTTTGCTACACGCGCGACTCGCCCATGTAACTCCCGGGATTGAACGACAACGGCTGCTGCATTCCACCAACTCCCCGCAAAAAATATTGTCGCCCTGGATTAACGAATCCCTGGCACTGACAAGCACTGTTCACATCAAAACATCTCACCAGTAGCAATGACGCAGATCAATGTTTTAAAAGAAACGGCGCTGTTGATTTCCGCTCACCGCCGCAATGTTTTAAAAACAACAGCCACATCATTTTTCGTGTCGAAATGCGAACCTGAAGCTTGTAAAACTTCTGAATAAGCGCCCTTAAGTGTTGGCTTTTATACATTTCAAAAATATAAATAACGCCACCGACGATGGCATGATTTCTGCTCTCTCCTCTTACAGTTCCTGATACCGGTACTTGAAATTGCGGCTGTGCATGATGCGCAGACCGTTGTTGAATTCATAACGGGCATTGTCCTGAATAAACCGTAAAACTGAGGTAAGCCATGAGCCTCGTCTCATCCAGTCGCCAGTCATCACCCGCCAAATCGTCGCTCTTTAGCTTCGCCGATCTGAGCGATTATTTTCCACCCTGGTTCCCCTGGGTGATGGGTCGCCTGTTCTCCGGTCTCGGGGTGGTGGTGGTTATTTCCTTTATTGTATTCGGGGCGACCCAGGCGCTGCCGTCTGACCCGGCGCGGATTATTCTCGGGCCGGAAGCTTCCGAAGCGGCGATTGAAGTGCTGCGCAATCAGCTCGGCTTGAACCAGCCAATCTACATTCAGTACTTTAATTGGCTGGGTGAAATTCTTTCCGGCAACCTCGGCCGCTCTATCGATTCCAACGTAAACGTGTCAGAAGTGATCAGCGCCCGCTTTGCCAACTCGTTTGCCTTGACCATCACCGTGTCGCTACTGGCGATTCCGCTGGCGATGATTGGTGGTGTGTATCTGGCACTGCATCGCGATTCTGCCTTTGACCGCTTCGCCATTACGTCGATTGTTTTGTTCAAAGCGGTTCCCGGTTTTGTGCTGGCAATCTGGCTGGTAATGCTGTTTTCCACCTCGGTTTTTCATATTTTGCCGGCGGCTTCATTGCTTGACCCGAGCAAACCGGCACTGTCGCAATGGCAGTATCTGGTGCTGCCTACCCTGACGCTGGCGCTTTCCGTTATTCCTTATTTGTTACGACTGGTACGCGCTTCGATGATTGAAGCGATGGAGTCGGATTATGTTATCGCGGCACGTTTGCGCGGCATTCCCGAGCGTCACATCATCTGGCGTCATGCTTTGCCGAACGCGCTGATTCCTTCCATTCAAGGCGTGGCCATGACCTTCCGCATGCTGTTCAGTGGTGCCGTACTGGTTGAAGTCGTGTTCAGCTACCCGGGTATCGGTAACTCGTTGAATGCCGCTATCGAAATTCGCGACCTGCCGATGATTCAGGCCATCGTGCTGGCCATTACGGTGGGTGTGGTAGTGATCAACCTGATTGCCGATTTTATTACGCTGATGCTGACACCGCGTTTACGCACCGCCGCTTCACGCAAGAAAACTGAAAAAAGCAAAGCCGAACCACTTGTCAGCAAAGCCGCCGGGAGTGCCGCATGACTACCAAAATCAAAGAACGCAGTGCTAAAACATTGCTGATAACCGGTTGGAAAAGTCAGCAGGTTCGCATTGGTTTTATTCTTACGGTTATCGCGTTACTGGCCGCACTGGCAGGGCCATGGTTTGCTCCTTTCAGCCCGACTGATCTGGTGGGAATGACTTACGGGCAACCGGATGCCCAGGCACCTTTGGGTTACGACGTGCTGGGCCGCGATGTGTTGTCGCGTGTGCTTGCCGGTGGTCAATCGGTGGTGTGGATGTCCATTGCCGCCTCTGCAATTGCCTTGTTTATTGGCGCGGCGCTGGGTGTGACCGGTGCCTTTCTGCGAAAGAAAACCGACCAGGCCATCGTGTGGGGCACCGATGTTTTAATTGCCTTCCCGGATTTGATTCTGGTGTTGCTGATTGTTTCTCTGCTGGGGCGCGAACATTGGTTGATTGTGTTAACGGTAGCCATTGCCTTTATTCCCGGCGTAGTACGCCTCTCCCGAGGTATTGCTTTTAATGTGGTATCGCAGGAATTTATTGAAGCCGCTGAAATGATGGGTTACTCGCGCTGGAGAATTCTGTTCCGCGAAATTATCCCCAATATTCTTACTCCGCTACTGGTGCACCTTGGTGTGATGCTGACCTGGGCAGTGGGCATGCTTTCCGGCCTTGCGTTTCTCGGTTACGGCGTTGCGCCACCAACCGCCGACTGGGGGTTGATGATTAACGAAAACCGTGCAGGTTTGCTAATTCAGCCCATCGCCGTGTTTGCCCCGGTACTTTTAATTGCCATCTTCGCACTGGGTACCAACCTGCTGGCCGAAGGCATCGGACGAATTACATCAAGAATTGAGGAGCGATAACCATGTCACCTGTTGCCGCCGTAGCCCCTGCCCGTTCAGCAGCAACACCGTTGGTGTTGAAAACGAACTCTCCGGTTTATGAACGCATCATCGCCCGCCAAAGCGATACTGCACCGCTGCACCGCGAAGATTTACACCTGGTCAGCACACCGCAAAAAACCCTGCTCTCGGTAAAAGATTTACGCATTGAGCTGGATAACGGTGAAGACATTGTTTCGGATATTTCCTTTCAGTTAGCCGAAGGAAAAATTCTCGGTCTGGTGGGCGAATCCGGTTCCGGCAAAAGTACCATTGCCTCGGCACTGCTTGGTCACACCCGCACCGGCGCGGTAATTACCCAGGGACAAATCAACATCGGCGATACCGATGTATTGGCACTGAATGCGAAACAATTGCGCGACTTGCGTGGCAATGTGGTATCGCACGTTTCCCAGGACCCGGCCACATCGTTGAATCCGTTAATGCGTATTGGCAAGCATCTCGATGAGTTGCTGCAAGTGCATCAACCGGCACTGTCCAAAGCTGAACGTGAAGAACGTATTCTGGCGGTGTTTACCGATGTAGGCTTGCCTGCCGAGCGGGAATTTTTAAAACGTTTTCCTCATCAGTTGTCCGGTGGCCAACAGCAGCGTGTGCAATTGGCATTGGCTTTTGTGTTGCGTCCGCGCCTGATTGTATTGGACGAACCTACCACCGCATTGGATGTAACCACCCAATCCCGGGTGTTGAAAACCATTCGTCACCTGTGCCAAACCTATAACGTCTCAGCCATTTATGTATCCCACGATCTCGCGGTGGTGCAGGAATTGGTTGACCAGATCATTGTGTTATACGCCGGTCGCGTTGTTGAATCTGCTCCACTGAAAACACTGTTTGCCAAACCGTCACACCCTTACACCCAGGGCTTGCTGGCAGCTGTACCCGATGTAGCGCAACGCCGTTTTCTGCAACCGATCCCCGGCCAGGCGCCCTCACCCGGCACCCGTCCGCAGGGCTGTTCTTTTGCAGAACGTTGCCCGCTGCGCAGCGAAAGCTGCCAGACAGCACCGGCACTCTCACGTACTGCCGCAGGTCACGACACCGCTTGCTGGCATCAGGACAGCGGCCCGGCATTTATTAGCCGCGAAGACAACCGCGCCGCCCGCAAACAAAACCGCACCGACGCCGCGCTGCTGCGCGTAGAAAGTCTGTCAGCGTTTTACGGTAAAAAGCAGGTTGTTTTTGATGCGTCCTTTTCACTGAAAGCCGGTGAATGTGTGGCGCTGGTGGGAGAATCCGGATCAGGCAAAACCACCATCGCCCGCGCCCTTGCCGGTGTAGGTGAAGACTCCGGCGGCAACATTTATTACGGCGACAAATTGCTGCCGTTTAAAGCGCGTGACCGCGCACCGGAACTGCGCCACCAGGTGCAATACATTTTTCAAAACCCTTACCGTGCACTGAACCCCCGACACACCGTGGGCACGATTTTGATCAATGCACTGCAACATTTTTTCAAGCTCAGCCACAAGCAAGCCTGGCAACGTGCCGTCAACGCGCTGAACAAAGTATCGCTGCAGTCAGAACTGATGCACGCCTACCCGCGTGAATTGTCCGGTGGCGAGCGTCAACGTGTTGCCATTGCCCGCGCTCTGGTTTGCGAACCGCGTTTGCTGATTTGTGACGAGATCACATCGGCGCTGGACGTATCCGTGCAAGCCAACATTCTCGCCTTGTTGCGTGAACTTCAAGCTGGCGGTTTGTCACTGTTGTTCGTCACTCACGATCTGGGAGTGGTGCGTGCCATCGCTGATGACGTGGTGGTATTGCACCAGGGCGTCATTGTTGAACAAGGCCCGGTGGATGAAGTGCTGGATACACCGGAAGCAGACTACACCCGCCTGCTGGTTTCACACTCACCGTCCAGCATCAAGCAGTTGCAATCCAACTGGTCGCAACCGTTTGAGTACGTTTAAGGAATCGTTATGTCTGTGGTTGAACATGCAACGCTGGATCAATTGTTTCTCAAGGCAAGAAGTATTCATCAGTTTTTGCCGGCCGAGGTTTCCAATGAAACCCTTCGTGAGCTGTACACGCTGGTAAGACAAGGCCCTACCGGCTTTAACGCCCAGCCGGCGCGATTTTTATTTGTGCGCTCGCCGGAGGCCAAGCAGCAACTGGCACCGGCGCTGTCATCCAGCAACCGCGATAAAACCATCGCCGCGCCGTTGAATGTGATCATCGCTTACGATGAAAATTTTCACGATGAGTTGCCAGAGCAGTTTCCTGCTTACGATGCGCGCAGTTTTTTTATCAATAACCCGTCATGGATTGAGCCAACCGCTCGCACCAATGCCACCTTGCAAGCCGGTTATTTGTTTATTGCAGCGCGGGCACTGGGGCTGGATGTTGGGCCTATGTCGGGCTTTGATAATGCCAAAGTGGACGAGATTTTTTTCGCGGGTACGTCATGGAAGAGTTTGTTGCTGGCCAACATTGGTTATGGTGATCACAGCAGCGTAAAGCCTGTAGGCCCACGTCTGGATTTTGGTAAAGCCGTTAGTGTTTTGTAGTTTTCAATCACTTTAAATGATCGATATTGCAAATATTCAGATATCCAGGTGTGACCAGGTATCTCTCTGTCCGTTTGCCATCAGGCGGTGTGTTTCAAAAACGCATGACAAATTGGCAGGATTGCCCATTTGCACAGCGAAGCTGCCCGCAGGGTAAGCCACAGGGAGGTGGCGAATGACTCGACGGTTTTGAAACACACCGCCTAACGCCAAACTCACACTGTGCCACCTTACACTTTTCAGAAAGCCGATTTTAAGCCACTGAACCCCCTCCAGGGGAAGATCAGTAAAACGTCATATCACCTGCATCTCATTGATGCATTTCAACAGGATATTTTTTATGTCTGGGTCAAATAACAAGCCGGATACTATCTGGTTTACACGCTGTGCGGGTCAGGGTCGTGGTGGCGTACCAACGGCCACCGGTATTGCTTCGCAGTTGGGCTGGTTAACCGAAGAATTTTCCCGCGACAATATCAAAGTACGCGCGCTGCAAGACGAAGACGCGCAAGAACTGCGCTATCACCATTATGATCACGAACTGCCCACACTGATTCGCGAAGGTGGCAATTTGTTTTCTATTCCGGCTCGTGCGCAAGGCGCCAAAACGCGTCTGATCGGTTTAACCTGGATTGAAGAAGGCCAATTTATTCTGGTGCGCCCCGACTCGGACATCAAAACTCCGGCCGATTTGAAAGGCAAACGCCTGTCACTGCCTGCTTACAACCCGGTTGATATTCAGCAAAACAAACGCGGCCGCAGCATCTCCCGTCATATGAGCTTGCACGGTTACAAAGGTGCTTTGGCATCAGCAGGTTTAACGCTGGACGACATCACGCTGGTTGAATTCGGAGGCCAAGGCACTGGCGGTAACGATGAGCGCAGCGGTTTCTTCGTTGGTGCGGATGCCTTGCTGAAAGGTGACATTGACGGGCTGTATGTAAAAGGCGGTGCCGCTGTTGATAAGGCACGTGAGCTGGGTCTGGTGGTGGGAATTGATCTGGACAAGTTACCGGAGCGTCGCTTCCGCGTGAATAACGGTACACCCCGCCCGATTACCGTTCACGAAGATTTACTCAACAACCATTTTGATGAGCTGGTGCGATTTCTGGCACAGGTATTACGTGCAGCCGAGTGGGCGAAAACCAATCTTGACGGCGTTTACGATGCACTGCATAAAGAAACCGGCGCAAGCATTGAAGGTTTGAAAGGCGCCTACCGCGATGGTTTTCATCTGCACCTGGCACCGGATCTGTCTGAAGAACGTATTGAATTATTCCGCCAGCAAAAAGACTTTTTGCTGAAGCACGGCGTACTGGATAATGATTTCGACTTCGACGGCTGGATCGACCACCGCCCACTGGCAGCAGCCTGGAAGTTGTTGCAATCGCAGAAAGTGGCAGAGGAAGAAGCCGTCGCGGTGTAAAAAGCAAACAGGCCTATGACCTGCACAATGCAGTTTGGCGTTAGGATATCTGTTCCAAAACTGTCGAGTCATGGATGACTCGTCAGAGCTACAGGGAACGTATTCATGCGTTTTTGGAACAGATATCCTAATGACAAGCAGTCAGAATGACACCGATATTTCAGCCAGGAAAGGCCGGGAACCTTGCAATCAACTGAGGCACTGAAGAGTAAATTTTATTCAGATGCTATTTTCTATTTCTGAAAATGTTAGTAAAGAAATTAATGAAAGCCCCACTTCTGCAAGTTTTTCCTTGCCACCTGTTTCTCGGTCAATAACACACAAGGCAGCTACCGGTTCAACACCGTCTTCACGCAGTTTCGCCAGAGCATCAATGATCGCTCCACCACTGGAAACGACATCCTCAATCAAAACAAACTTCTTCCCCGCCAGCGAAGCACCCTCCGCATAACGACAGGTACCGTATTCCTTGGCTTCTTTACGAATAAAAGTCGCTGGCAAACCGGTTACCTGACTTAACACAGTAACAACCGGGATACCCCCCATCTCCAATCCAGCCAGCACTTCAATACCCTCGGGCAACAGTGCAGCCAGAGACTTTGCAATTTCCAGCAACAACGTCGGGTCGGATTCAAATTGATATTTGTCAAAGTAGGTATCGCTCACTTTTCCCGAGCGCAGCGTAAATTGCCCGGACAAGCGGGCTGATTTCTTTATTTGACAGGCAAGGTTGGACATCATTTCACCTTTCAGGACATCTGGTATCACTTTTGGGAAAACAACATGTGCTATCTATCAGTTCGCCATTAGGCTGCCTGTTCCAAAAATGCATAAATATCCGCAAGCGGAGCCGGCCAATCATCGCAGATGATTGTCGTTCCCTGCGCGCAAAACATGTTTTGCTTATTGCGCACTCCACCCCGGTAGCGCCGACGGGTCAATGGCAATTGCTCCTGCATTGCCCTAACTTCCGCCATCCATGGCAGTCGTCCATGACCCGACGGTTTTGAAACAGGCAACCTAACGTCAAACTCGTATTGTGCCCATATTGGATTGATGAGTGACGTTGCGTAGAAGCGATAAATCAGCTCGCCTTTTGCGCATTAATCGCAGCAAGCTTGCGGGCGCTGGCGGCGCTGTACTCGTTGGGGGAAATACCATTGAGATAGTAGTTGCCTACATGATGCAAGCGCCAGCGAATCGGATCGTGGGTGGTGTGCACGCGGGCATCGCCGAAGAAGCGGTTGAGATTGAACTTGTTGTAAGACGAACTTGCGCCCAGCAATGAAAAAATATCGCTGGAAATACTAATAGACGCATGATCCGATTGTGCACGGGCACTGGCAACAGCAAGAATCAACTCATCTTGCAAATGGCTGTTGTTTTCCGTAGTGCGATACACTTCAAACAATTCCGCCGCGTCACGCAATAACGATTCGGCAACGCGTATTGCAATCGCATAATCGCCAATCTGTTTGATAATCAGCGGCTCTTGTGTGGGGTGTTCAACGTCGGCATCCACCCACACATGGGCATGATTTTTCAAATAATCAACTGCCGCATCCAAGGCGCCGCGCGCAATACCGGTATCAATAGCAGCATGCAGAATTTGTGGCCAGGTCAAACCGGTTCTTACCGGTGCGGCGGCGTCCGGGTCGGGCTGCGGTGAGGATTCCTTGCGCTGGGTTACCCACTCATCGTCCAGCACCAGATCTTCAAAAATCACACTGCCACTGACCGAGTGTTGCTGACCAAAACCATCCCAGTCATCCACCAGGCGTACACCTGGAGTATTGCGATTCACCAGAAAACCGATATTACCTTCGGCTGTGCGCGCCCCGGAGGAAATCCACTCAGCCAGATGCGAGCCGGTGGTGTAAAACTTGGTGCCGTTAACCACCCATTTCCCGTCTGCGTTTCTTACCGCTGAGGTTTTATGATCAAACTTGGTTTTACCACCGGTTTCTGCACCGGCGTGGCCAAAGCGTTTGCCATCAAGAATATCGGCGATTAACCGGTCGCGTACCGCACCCGCTGGCCGCTCGAATACGCCGCGCAACATCACATTGTGAATTTGCAGCAACTGCCCTACGCCGCCATCGGCGGTAGAGATAATACGCACCGCTTCTACCAGCGTAGGAACGCTGGCGCCAAGCCCGCCCAAATGTTTGGGCACTGCAATGGTGGTAATGCCTGACTGCGAAAGAATTTCCGCATGGCGAAAGGGTACCTGTTGTTGCAGCTCGTGGTCGCCCGCCAGTGCGCGGATTTTTTCAGCGGCTTCATGCGCAGCGGCGATGGCTTCTGCTTCGCTTTTCAGAACGTTGTTTGGGGTAGTTTTCAGCAACGGAGCGCTGTTTTTGTGTTGTTCACTCATGATGCTACTCCCACGGCAGGGGCTTCTGTTGTTGATGCGGCTTCTGACACAGTAATGGCACCGGCAGCGGCCAGTTCTTCACGTTTTAAACGAGCGGCGCGGCCATATTCATCCGGCGGTACGCCATTCAAATAATAATTACCGACGTGGTAAATTCTCCAGCGAATAGGATCGTGGGTAGTATGCACACGGGCGTCCGCCCAATAGCGGTGTAAATTCCATTTACCAAGGGTGGAGTTGGCACCGGTCAGTGAAAACAGATCGCGCCCTACGTAAATGGACGCATGATCCGATTGCGCACGCGCCGTGGCCGTGGCCAGAATCAATTCGTTTTGCAGCTCGACATTCTGCGGGTCAGCATGATGCTGATCAAACAGCGTGGCGGCATATTTCAGTGCGGATTCAGCACCGCGCACCGCCACGGCGTATTCGCCGATGGTTTTAATAATGTGATGTTCTTCAGAGGCTTTTTCAACATCCGCATCGACCCACACGCGGGTGTGGTTACGCAGATAATCTACCGCTGCATCCAATGCACCACGGGCAATACCGGTATCAATGGCGGCGTGTAAAATTTGCGGCCAGGTGAGGCCGGTACGCCCCGGTAAACTGTTGTTATTGGCCGTTATTTCGCCGGCCGGTTTCGGTGCGAAACGCTCATCCAGCAGGACGTTTTCAAAACGAATACTGCCACTGACCGAATGCTGCTGGCCAAAGGCATGCCAGTCGTCTTCAATAATCACGCCCGGATCATTACGGTTAACCAATGCACCGGATGGGCCGGTGTCGCTGGTGGCAGAAACTGAAATCCATTCAGCAAGGTAGCAGCCGGTGGCAAATACTTTGCGGCCATTAAGTACCAGTTTACCCTCAGCGTTGCGCTCAATACGGGTGCCGCCGCCCTTGCCTTTTCCTTTACCTTCGGCCAGTGCATTGCCAAAACGTTTGCCATTGAGAACGTCTTCAATCAGTCGCTCCCGAAAGGCGTCATCCGGCCGGGAAAAAATGCCGCGGATCATCACGTTGTGAATTTGCAAAATCTGGCCAACACCACCGTCGGCAGCAGAAATAATACGCACCACCTCAACCACGGTTTTTACCGATGCGCCAATGCCGCCCAGCGCTTTGGGGACGAGGATAGAGGTTAAACCGTAGCCGGATAAAATATCCGCCTGCTCAAACGGGATGCGATCGTTTTCACTGCGCTTTTTCGCCAGCACTTTTATCGCCGCAGCGGCTTCGTGTGCAGCTTCAATGGCCTCTGCTTCACTGGCCAGGCGCGCAGCGCGCACATTAGCCAGTGGAACAGTCGCAGAACTGGATAAGGATTGGGACATAGCGGAATCTCATCAGCAAAAATGCCGGCAGGCGTACAGCCTCCGGCAATGTTCTATCAAGCCACGGCCGGAGCAACCCCGACCGTGACACTCGGGTTTACCATTTGTAAGCCAGGGTGGCAGAATAGAAACCACCGGCGGCATTGATCGGTCCGTTGTTGACGTAGCTGTAACTCTGGAACGGCCACAAGGCGGTACTGCCCTCCGGCAATTTGGCCGGCTTTTCATCGAGCAGGTTATTGGCATTGAGGCGCAGGCTGAGGTTGTCATTAAACTCATAGCCCAATTCCAGATCCACCACCCACAAGTCACCCACACTGAATACGGTTGGTGTAGAAACCCCATTCACATTCACGCTGGTGCTGCGTTTGATTTCTCCGTAGCGCGTTGCGGTTAATGCTGCCGACCAGTTTTCCAGGCTCCAATTCAAACTGGCAATACCTTTGAAGCGCGGTGCCAGGTACAAAAGGTTGGCCTGTGACGCAGCGCTATACAAAGGAACATTGAATTGCGCCAATACCGCAGGCGTTGGGGCAATCTTTTTCAGTTCGGTTTCGTTGTAGTTGGCGGCCAGCGACCAGCGGAATTCGCCAGCGTTGCGGGTATCAAAACCACCTTCCAAGGTAACGTCTACACCTTCGGTGCGAGTGTCACCGGCGTTGATCAAATAGGAGATGCCGTCATCCGGGCCAAAGTCCGGTGATGCAGCCTGCACCAGCACACCGGAGCCTGGATGCGTGGATTCACGGAAGGTACTCAGTTGCGAAATGCGATCGTCCACATCAATGCGATACACATCCACCGCGAGGCTGATGTCATCAGCAAGTTGCGCGACCAGGCCGAGGGTATAGCTGAGTGATTCTTCCGGCTGCAAGGGTGTTGCACCGAGGGCGCGCGCTTCCGGCGAATCTACCGGCAGAGTATGGTTGGTGTTTTCGACCGTCACACCGGTGTTACGGAAGGTCAATGCAGCCAATGCAGGCGCCTGGAAACCGGTAGCGACTGTACCGCGCAACGCCAGCGAATCGGTAAATTCATAACGGCTGGAAACCCGGCCGGTAGTGATGTCGCCGAAGTCGGAATAGTCTTCAAAGCGTGCCGCCAGATCAATGACCCAGGCGTCGGTGGGATACAGAGAAACACCGGCATACAAGGCGTAGCTGTCTCGCGAATCGTCAGCAACGTCTTCCGGGCGCACACCGGTATCGGCTTGTGAACCGGCATCGGAAATAGAGATAGGCTTACCGGCGTTAGGGCCATCAAGAATTAACTGGCCACCGTGATTCCAGGACTGTTCTTCACCGGCGGTACGCTTGTAAGTTTCGTAACGGTACTCAGCACCGAAAGACAAATCGGTGGTCAAGCCGAACAAACCGCTGTCGAGTGTGCGGCTCAAATCGGCATTGTTGGTCCAGGCGGTGTATTGATAAGTGCCCAGAAAAAAGTCGGTTTTACTGGCAAGGCCATAACTCGGCGCGTTGGAATCGTATTGATAGGTATCAACATCGTCCTTGCCGTAAACGCTGCTCAAATCCCAATTCCAACCGGCGAGGTCTTCACCTTTTACACCCAGCTGTACGGAGTAATCTTTTTCTTCAACACCGGTGTAAGGCGTAAAGCCGTCTGGCCAGATTGCACGAATCACCTGGTCGCGAGAGGGAAAACGGAAGTGCTGTGCAGAGCGACCTTCACGGCCGGCGTAACTGGCGAAACCGTACAACTCGGTTTGCGCGTTCAACGGCAAACCAAAGTCGAGTGTCAGTGCCGCAAACTCGGCTTCGGCAACACCACCGGAAGCACCGAATACTTTATGACGGTCAACGGTGGCTTCACGTGGGTCTGGCGTTGCACCGGCGGGTAATTTCGGGCCGGTTGAGCGGTTGCCCACCGGCACAATCTGGTTACCGTTAGCGTCCAGCGGGAAATAAAACAGCACATCGTCCGGTACCGGGCCATCGCGGAATGCAGGTTTTTGATCGTCGTATTGCGCCGCGATATGGAAATGGCCACCGTCACCAATTTCAAAACCGGCGCGGGCAATATATTGTTGCGTGTCGCCGTCACCTTCGTAGTACTCACCGGCGCGCACAGAAACGCTACCGCCGCTGGAATCTTTTTTGGTGATGATGTTGATAACACCGGCGATCGCATCGGAACCGTAAATGGCCGAGGCACCATCGCGCAGCACTTCAATGCGTTCAATAGAGCCGGTAGGAATCAGGCCCAAATCTACCGGTGCAGAGGCCGCGAAACCACCCGCGCCCAAACGTGCGGTGGTGTGACGACGCTTGCCGTTTACCAGCACCAGTACGTGGCTGCTGTTGAGGCCGCGCAGTTGACCGGCGCGCACCACCGAGTTGGTGCCGTAACCTGGCAGGCCAGGTACGTTGAATGAGGGCAAGGTGGTGTTCAGGGTTTGCAATAAACCGGTTTGATTGGCCTGCTGAATAACCTCGTCCGATAAGACGTCAATCGGCGCGGGGCTGTTTTCAATAGTGCGATTGTCACTGACGCTACGGCTGCCCGTTACAATGAGTGTTTCCAGTTTTGAAGAGTTGGCGGCAGCCAGTGCTGCTTGTGCCGCAGTGACATTTGCCGCCGCGCCCGACTCTGCAGCGACCGATGCGCTACCCCATACGGCGAGTAAGATACCCGCGGTCAAACGATTCAATTGCATAATCTTCCCCAATACCGGTGTTAAATATGGTGTGTGATGTCGAGAGCCAGATCTGTTATCAAAAAACACCAGTAGTCCTGATTGTTCTGTGCCAACTGATACCGTCGATTTTTTTTCAGGATTTAAACGATGTGTGTTCCTGAACTGTGGGTGTGGTATTGCAGCCGTCATGCCAAGGTTGATTTATGTGAAATAATTTTGAAAAAGATGAATGGCGATAGAGGGTTAGCGGTTTTTTTTGGGGAGACTGGATTCGCTTGTGGTGTGGCGCAATTAAATAGACAGTGTTTTTTTTCACTCAACGAAAATTTGTAGTGTTGAAGAAGCAGCAGTGAAATGAGGAATGGATAAATTTAAGGACGCGTGGTTTTTAAGGAAAGGATTTAATCTTCTGCCGGAAAATACGATGCCAGTCCGTCCGTTTGTCATTATGGCCTTTGTTGTGCCAACCGCGTTGCCCTAACTCCCACCATCCCTGGCGGTCGTCCCTGAGTTGTTGGCAGGATTGCCAATAAGCACAGCGTGGCTGCCCGAAGGGCGAGCCACAGGGAAGTGGCGAGTGACTCGACGGTTTTGAAACAAAGGCCCTAACGCCAAACTTGCATTGTGCGGTTAGAAAGATTTTTAGCGAACGCTCAGATTACACCCAACGCTTTTCATTCTCCGGCCAAATGTAGTCAGCCTCCTGATGTTCCAGCGCTTCGCGGTGATCTTCAGCAACAAATTTTGGCAGTTCAAAGCCGTGATCCAGATCCAGCAGCGGCAACAAAATATCGGCTACGCGTTGCGCTTCGGAAATTAACGGCCAGCCGGAAATGATGAAGGCATCGGTGCCTTGTGCATGGAATTCATGAATTCGCTCGGCAACATTTTTAGCGCTGCCGACAATCCAGGTGCCCGCCCAGGGATGCAGAATATCGAAACCGAACGGGCTGGGGCCAACCCAGACGTTGGGGTACACCTCAAGATCGCGCAACTCCGGTAAACGACCTTCGCGCAGCGCTTGTACACGGCGCAGCAATTTCGGGTCATCGCTTTCTATTTTGGTATTCAAACCTTCCGGGCCAAGGTGACGGCTGGCGAGGCGGATCGCGGTTTCAATGCTGGTTTGATCGAGAATCCATTGCGCGTGCGCCCACGCTTCTTCTTCGGTTTCGCGCACAATAATTTGCAAGCGGGTGCCAAAGCGCAATTGACGGCCTTTTTCTTCGGCGCGTTTGCCAACCCGACGGAATTTTTCGCCCAGTTTTGGCGGAGTGTCGGCAAAGCTGAGATACCAGTCGAGTATTTTTGCAGAGTGTTCTACACCCGGCTCGGAGGTGCCTGCGCCCCACAACGGGAAGGGGTCTTTGGCGGGGCCAATCGGTTTGCGGCCTGGCGGGAATTGACGCGGTGCCAGCTTGATGTATTTACCGTCATAACCGCTGTGATCCCCGACATACAATTTTTTAAAGGCATCCCAGTATTCGTAGCTGTATTCGTAGCGCTCGTCGTGAGGGATGTGCATACCAAAACTGGCGAGCCCCTGGTCATTGCCGTTCACCGCATTGAACAACACACGGCCCTGGTTGAAGTGGTCGAGTGTTAAAGCGATTTGTGCCAGCTTGGTGGGTGAGATCAAACCCGGGTGCAAGGCAGTGATAAATTTCATGCGCTCGGTTAGCGGCGCCAGCGATGCGGTAACGCTGATAGATTCGTATTGATCGGTGGCCAGCAGTGCGCCGTAGTAGCCCAAGCGGTCAATGTTCTTTACTTGTGCTTCAAATTTTTCATAGTCATTAGACCAACTACCATGGTTTTCCCAGGGTACGGAACCGTCCGGACCACTGACATACCATAAAATTTTAACGCCCATTGCGATTCTCCTTGTTAAGAATGGCAGCGACAAAGCAACTTTCGCGCCAGACAACAAAACCCTGATAAATGCAGGGTTATAGCGGAAAAACCAACAACGATAAAAAACCGCGCTGTTTTGTTTTCAACAACCCACCAATTACTTGCACAGAAATAACCACAAGTTTTGTTGGGTTTTGTTCACAACACCTGACGGTAAACCTGCGCCGCTTTGCTGCTGCAAAGCCATCAGGTTTGTTGTGTTGAATGCAGGCTTATCTGAAAAAGAAACAGCATAAGGGCATCCGCTTGATTTACGCCGCTGCGCTATTCGCCAAAACCTTTCCGGTTTACTGGCCGCCGCAGCAATTTCCCAAGCTGGTACAGCAATTGCTAAATACCCGGCAAGCACATCCAAAAAATTTCCGGGAGTAACGACACATGCCAGTTGAATTTGTTGGTGGATTATTTCCACGCGATCAGTTAAATCCCCGCTCCGCTTATAACCGCAAGCTGGACCTTACCTGGCTGCGCGATCTTGCGCGCGCCCATGAACACGCCGATTTTGATCGGGTGCTGATTGCCAATGGCGGTGGTGATCCGCTGTTTCTTGCGGCTTATGCGGCGTCTCATACCGAAAAACTCGGCTTTATGCTGGCACACCGCCCGGCACTGGTACCACCAACGCTGGCGGCACGCACGCTGGCCACATTGGATCACACCACCGGTGGTCGTATTCGTGTGCATACCGTGACCGGCCACACCGCCGAGCCGGAACACGGCGAACAACTGCTGGATAAGAAAGCCCGTTATGAACGGGCCGATGAATATTTGCAGGTGTTGAAAAAAATCTGGACCTCGGAAACACCCTTTGATTTTGATGGAAAGTATTTTCAAATTCGCGGCGGTTTTTCGCCGATCAAACCGATTCAGCAACCGCATATTCCTATCTCGCTCGGCGGCTCTTCCGAGGCAGCTTACCATGTGGCGGTTCGCCATACCGATTTGTATGCGCTGTGGGCAGAACCTTATGCGCAAATTGCCGAGCGCATCGCCAAGCTGAAGGCGGTAGCGGCAGAGCACCAGGTAACGGCGCCACGCGTGAGCCTGTCAGCGCGGCTGATTATTGGTAAAACTGAAAAGCTGGCGTGGGAAAAGGCACACACCATTGCCGCTACGCTTAAGCAAAACAGTGTGGATGCGCCAAGGTCAGACAGAGGGCAAAGCGGCGGTGCCGAACGCCAGGTGTCTATTGCCGAACAGGGCGATCGCCATGACAAGTATCTTTATATAGGCACGGCCAGTGCGATTGGTTTTGGCACTGACTCCACATCACTGGTTGGCACACCGGAGCAAATTGTTGAGGCGCTGCTGGATTATTACGACCTTGGGGTGACCACCTTCCTGAACCGTGGTTACGAACCTTTATACGATGCTATTGAATATGGCCGCTGGATTATCGGCAGCGTGCGCGAAGAAGTTGCTCGCCGTGAGCAGTCGCAAGCAAAACAACAGGAAAAGGCGGCCTTTGCCGCGAAAGAAAAAGCTCACGCATTAGCTTGATACCAACTGGTTTGATGCTGTCCGGTTTAAGAGTAATGCAGCGCGCCTGGCTGCAATTACTTGAGACAAATCAAGCAGTGATAAAAATACAACGATACCGCAAGGATTGCCGTTTCGTTGTATTGCATATTTTTTTATTGCGACACACTTTATTATTTTTCGAGCCGGTTATTATGCTCGACCCTGTCACAAATGCTGACGATGTGTGTACTCCTGCCCAAACGGATAAACACGCCGGTTAAGCCGGTAATTTGTGACTTTTAGCATGCTTTTACCGCGCTGTTGTGGTCTGCCACTCAACCGCAAACGGAACTGCTTCCGCCCCATTTTTCACGACCATCATCTATGGTTTTATCAGCGTATTTGTTCAGCATTAATTGGATTAAGTGACATTTGCGCATCACCCACCACCACTTATACTGAGTTCGTGCACCAATGCACTTCATGTTTTGTGGAGGTTTACCATGGCACAAATGCAACAGAATCCCGGTCAAAAAACGACCCCGGCGGACAAGCAACAAGCTGCCAAACAGGATGGCAAATCGCAATCTGGTAGCGATCAAAAATCAACATCAAAACCCGCTAAGAAAGACGATCAACAAAACCGTAGCGGTAAACACTGATGCAAGTGGTTTTTCGGGAGTAATTTTTCCGAAAAACTTCAGGACAAGCATAATGGCAGCACGCCCGGTGCCAGGCAAGGATGCCAATGCTCTACCCCCGAATTTTCCTGGCAAGGCAACAGCTGGCAATGAGCCAGGTCTGGTCTACACTGGATTCTTCTACTACCCGCTTTATCACGGTAAAGATTACTACCAATGAACCAGTAAAAATTAATTCTGTGAATAGATTAATGCTGTGAATATTGGTTCTGAATAACAGGAGAACGGCAATGCAATGGTTACAGCATAATCTTGTATGGATCGCTTTGGTTTTGGCCATTATCGTCATATTTTTTATTATTTCGCGAGTCACTAAAAACGCGACCATTCATGACGAAACCACTCGCCCCAAAACCGATAAAAATTCTGCTATCCCGGAAGAAAACTATTCGTCGCTTCGGCCTGACTCGGCAGTTGATTCGAGCTTAACACCGACTTCAACGTCCACCACGATTACAGACATCCCGGTTTCATCGCCGATAAAACCACCGAAAGATTCTGACATTCGAAATCCATACAAATAAAAACCCTCAAACCGGTCAATTAACGGCTAGATTTCGAATAGCATTTTTTTTGCAAAAACACTCGATTGACAGGGGTGTTTTTGCAAACCTTCGTTATATTTATCCCCCGCTACGCATTACCAGTCTGTTTTAAAATAATCCAACCCGCTGCTTGGCATTCAACAACACGCTATCGGTGTGCTCTGTTTTAACCAGAAAAACACCTCCCTTTTTATTACCCCACCACGATCCCCCAGCCACTGCGCCATTTTTTGCGCTGTGTCACACAATGGCATGAAGCCTGCAAACCGGCGATTCTACAACAAGGAATTCGCTGACAAAGCATGTGCCCAGTCATCCGCAGGAACAGCAAAACGCCATCATGATTTATTCCAAGAGGACTTGCGCATGTCGTATGTAAACAAAAAAATTCTCAGCAGCCTTATTGCAACAGCCACACTGGGTTCGCTTGCTGCTGTTCCTGCTTTCGCACAAAACAATCAGCCTGCCGCAGCAGATTCACTGGAAACCGTGCTGGTAACCGGCACCCGCCGCAGTGACGTAACGGCACTGCAAAGTTCGGCACCGATTGATGTAATCTCTGCGGCTGCGTTAATTGAAAGCGGCGCGAGCAACCTGGGGCAGGCACTGGCCGGGTTACTGCCTTCGTTTACCTTTCCGCAAAATACCAATGGCGCTTTTGCTCAGGAAGTTCCACCGGGAGCTTCATTGCGCGGTCTCGCCTCCGATCAGGTCCTGGTGCTGGTCAATGGCAAGCGCCGCCATACCGGCTCAACGGTTACCCGCCAAAACTATGGGGCCAAAGGCGGTGTACCGGTTGATATTTCCCTGTTCCCGATTGACGCCATTGAGCGTGTAGAAGTATTGCGCGATGGTGCATCGGCACAATACGGCTCCGATGCAATTGCCGGTGTTATTAATATTATTTTGAAAGAAGCCGACGAAGGCGGAAAAATCGGTTTCCGCATCGGCGAATACAAAAAAGGCGATGGCCTGTCACGCAAGCTCAGCGGTTGGAAAGGTTTTTCATTACCGAACGACGGCTTTGTAACCGTGAGCCTGGATGCTGGCACGTCGGCAGCCGCCAACGATACCAATCCGGACAGCCGCCTGCCGGATGGCCACCCCTATAAAAACTGGCGTTTTGGTGTGGGCAATGTGCAGGATCAATACAATGTGCTGGTGAACAGCGAACTGCCGTTGAACGACAATGTGCAAGCTTATGGCTTCGCCACCTGGTCGCATAAAATCAGCGATGCCGAAGCGGCCTATGTACTGCCGAATGATCGCCGCAACCTGACAGAAATTTATCCACAAGGTTACTGGCCTTACACCCGCTATACGCTCAACGACTACGCCATTAACGGCGGCTTGAAAGTTGAGAATGATGCAGGCCATTTTGATTTCTTTGTCAACTACGGCCAAAACCAGGTTGACTCTCACTACTATCAAATTCTCAACGCCAGCTGGGGCCCGGAAACCCCCACCGACTTTTACACTGGTCGCCGCACCAATGAGCAAACCAATATCGGCCTCGATTGGGTAAAAGATTTCACCCTGCCGTTTTTGCAAAATGCACTCACCGTTTCCAGCGGCCTCGCCTGGCGCGATGAAAAATACACGCTGGATGTGGGTGAAGCAGCGGCCTGGGAAAACCGCTGGTACCCGCACCCGAGTGGCGGTTTTTATACCCCGGCATCATCCGGTATTACGCCTAACGACGCCGGGGTAATTTCTCGCGATGTGATCGGCGCTTACCTGGATTTGGAAACGCAATTGACCGATGCCTGGCAAGCCGGTGTGGCATTTCGTTTTGAAGACTATTCGGATTTTGGCAACACCAGCAACGGCAAGTTAACCACCCGCTACGACTTCACCCCGGAATTTGCACTGCGCGCCAGTTTCAGTACCGGCCACCGTGCACCGTCACTGGTACAGGCAGGTTTTCAAGGTTCTGGCACCCAGTTTGTTGAAGTATCACCCGGACAATTTACTGCCGTACAACAGCGCACCTTGCGCGCCGACAGTGACATTGCCGCTGCGCTGGGCGGCAAACCGCTGGAAGCAGAAACCTCTGACAATATTTCTGCCGGCCTGGTATGGCGCCCGCTGGAGCGCACCAGCATCACCCTGGACGCTTACCAGATTGAGGTAAAAGAACGCGTTACGCCGTCTGAAAACCTCAGTGGCAATGATGTTATTACCGCGCTGGAAAGAGTAGGGATTTACAACGTTAACAGCGCGACCTTCTTTACCAACCTGCTCGACACCCGCACCCGTGGTGCTGAACTGGTGGCAAAAACGCGGCTGGATATTGCTGGCGGCCAACTCGATATAAATTTTGGCTACGCCTGGAATGAAACGGAAATTACCAACATTCGTAATGTCGGCAATTTCTCCGGCACGCGCATTATTGGTCGAGCTGCACAAGGTGTGCTGGAAGATGTTACACCCAACAATAAATACACCCTGGGTATCGCTTACAAAATTGGTAACTGGAATGTGAATTTCAATAACCGTTTCTATGGCGAATATACCAGCCGTTCTACCGCAGCCGCCAACGACCAGACCTTCTCGTCCCAGGCGATTAGCGATCTGGATATTGCTTACCGCTTTGATAGCGGTGTGCGACTGGTAGTGGGCTCATCCAATATTTTTGATACCCGCCCCGACAAGTTGGCCAGCACCGGTACCGGCGCTTATGGTATTGCCAAGTACAGCACGGCGTCTCCGGAAGGCCATCAGGGTGCGTTTTATTACAGCAGTGTCAGTTATGAGTTTTGATGACTGCGGCTCTATTTTTTCTGCTTTCAATCAGAAATCAGCAATGGTCTTAACACCGTCATGATGCGAGTTTGGCGTTAGGCTCTTTGTTCCAAAACCGTCGGGTCATGGACGACCGCCATGGATGGCGGGAGTTAGGGCAATGCAGGAGCTATTGCCGTTGACCCGTCGGAGCCACAGGGGTGGAGTGTGCATAAAGCAAAACATGTTTTGCGCGCACGGAACGACAATCATCTGTGATGATTGGCCGGCTCCGCTTGCGGATGTTCATGCGTTTTTGGAACAAAGTTCCTAAGGACAAACGGACAAATGGCACCGCTTTTAAATTTCGGAATCTGTCACCCGCTTTTCGAGATATACCGATATCTGCTCTTCTTAAAATTATTTCTACAACTCCAGGACCAAAACATGTCCACCTCCAAACACCAATCCATCTTCCTCGTCGCCCTGCTCTGGCTTTCCGGCAATACCCTGGCAAGCGGTAGCGGCGATATTGCCCAACAACTGGATCGTCTGAATGTGCTCGGCAGCGTGCTATATATTGCCGCCCACCCGGATGACGAAAATACCCAGCTGCTCACCTGGCTGGATCAACACCGGCACTTGCGCACCGGCTACTTATCGCTGACGCGCGGCGATGGCGGGCAGAATTTGATTGGTAGCGAACGCGGGGCATCATTAGGCATTATTCGCACCCACGAATTACTGGCGGCGCGCAAAATTGATGGCGCAGAACAATTTTTTACCCGCGCGGTTGATTTCGGTTTTTCCAAAACATCCAAAGAAACCCTGTCCTTGTGGGACCGGGAAAAAATTCTCGCCGATGTGGTGTGGATTATTCGCAATTTCCAACCCGATGTGATTATTACCCGCTTTCCGGCTGACGCCCGCGCCGGGCACGGGCATCATCAGGCGTCTTCCATCCTTGCTCAGGAAGCCTTTCGCGCTGCCGCAGACCCGACACGATTCCCGGAACAATTAACCTGGGTAAAGCCCTGGCAGGCGAAGCGTATTGTGTGGAATACCTGGTTGCGGTTTTTGGATAGCGGCGATACCACCAGCGATGACCAGCTGAAAAAACAGATCGGCGGTTTGAATGTGCTGACCGGGAAACACTACGGTGAAATTTCCGCAAAAAGCCGTGACCAACATAAAAGCCAGGGCTTCGGTTCTGCCGTCAATCGCGGCATTCGACGCGAGCATTTTGCTCACCTGGACGGAACGCCAGCCAGGGCGGATCTGTTTGAAGATATCCACACCGACTGGTCGCGCATTGCGGGCAGCAGCGGCATTGAAAAAAAAGTCCGGCAATTACAAAAAGCCTTTGAACCGCATCATCCGGAAAAACTGGTTAAACCGCTTTCGCAGTTACTGACCCAATTGCGTCAATTACCGGATTCGCCCTGGGTGAATTATAAGCGCACACAAGTAGAAAACCTGCTGTTGCAGGTGGCGGGGGTTCATGTAGAAAGTTTGGCAGAGGGGCGAGAGTACGCTGCGGGCGACAGCTTGCAGGTCATTACTGAAGTGCTTACCGAAAGTCCTATTCCGGTAGCCGTTCGCCTGCTCGATAACTCACACCAGGCAGGGCAACAACCGCCTGCAGATGCGCAAGTACTGCAACCCGGCGAGATAGCCCGCCTCAATACCCGGTTGCAGCTGGTGCACACGGACCAACCTTATTGGCTGGAAAAACTGGATAGTGAATATACCTGGCAGGTAGATGATCAGCAGCTGATTGGTTTGCCGGTTAATAACAACCGGGCGCAGGTACATATTGAGCTGAATATTGCCGGGCAGCTCGTCACGGTTGCCCGTGAGGTGCAGCATAAGTATGTTGATCCGATTCGCGGCGAAGTGTACCAGCCGATTCAGGTGGCACCGCCGGTAACGGCGACACTGGATGCGCCCGTGTACCTGTTCAACCATAACCGCGAGCAGGCTATCACCGTGCGGGTACATGGCTTTGCCCGTATCAGCGGACAGGTTCGCCCGGTGATACCGGAGGGCTGGCAAGTGACACCGCCAACACAGCCCTTCCATTTTGAAAAATCCGGCGAGCAACAGGTGTTGCGGTTTACGCTGCAACCGCCAGCAACCGCCAGCAGTGACGATCTGCGCATTGCGTTGGAAACCGGCCAGCAGGTGTATAACCGCGGGTTAACCCGCATTGCTTATGAACATATTCCGGTTACCAACTGGTACCCGGAAAGCCGCGCCCGGCTGGAGAAACTGGATATAAACATCAGCAAGGCCCGCATTGGTTATTTCGCCGGACCTGGTGATGAAATTCCTGCGGTGTTGCAACAGCTGGGTTATGACATTGATATTTTGAACAGTGCAGCGCTGGTCGCCAATGCAGAACCGCTCAAGCTGCTGCAACACTACGACAGCCTGATCACCGGCGGTCGGGCTATTAATGTCGATGCCGACCTTCGACAGTTGCTACCGGTTTTGCATCAATACATCGAACAGGGCGGTGTGCTGGTCAGCCAATACAATACGCTCGCCAACTTGCCGGCCGGTGGCATTGGCCCCTACCCGTTTACCATAAGCCGTGACCGCATTACCGAAGAGCGGGCGGCAGTGACTTTTCTGCAAGCGGATCACCCGTTGCTCAATCACCCCAATAAAATTACCGCTGCGGATTTTAATGGCTGGGTACAGGAACGCGGGCTGTATTTTGCGCGAGATTACGACCCCCGCTACACCGCGCTGCTGGCTTTTAATGATGAAGGCGAGCAAACCTTGCACGGCGGGTTGCTAACCGCAAATTACGGCAAGGGCCGCTTTGTCTATGCACCGCTGTCGTTTTTTCGCCAGTTGCCGGCCGGGGTGGCCGGGGCGACGCGGTTGTTTGCCAATGTGATTGCCCCGCGCACCGAGTAACCGCCGCTGGCATAAGCATATAAACAAACAGTCCTTCTGCTTTTTGGTCTGCTTGCTACCATGTTTGCTTTGCCCATTCGCAAGGAGCACCAGTGCAAGCGGATCATATTGAAATGATTATCCATCTCGGTGGTGCCCTGCTGGCAGGGGGTGCCATTGGCCTGGAAAGAAGTTTTCATGGCCGCCCGGCGGGTTTTCGCACCCATGCGCTGGTGTGTGTGGCGTCCAGTTTGTTAATGATGGTGACCTTTTTTCAATCCCGCTGGATGCCTGCCGATGTGGTGAATGAAACCGTTCGCGCTGACCCCACGCGCATGGCGCAAGGCATTATGACCGGCATCGGTTTTCTCGGCGCCGGGGTTATTTTCAAGGAAGGCTTCAGCGTGCGCGGCCTGACTACCGCCGCATCCATCTGGATTACCGCCGCCATTGGCATTCTGATCGGGGTCGGCTTCTACTTTCCCGCCCTGCTGGCGACGCTGGCAACTCTGGGTATTTTGTCGGTCTTTCGCCATATTGAGGCGGTGATGCCCGGCCAATGCTACGTTCACCACAACATCACCTTTGCCCGCGACCGCATTATTCCCGAAGCCGAGCTGCGCACTCTGTTGCAACAGCAGGGTTTTGCCATCGCCAATACCAGTTACCGGCTGCTGGAAGATGACCGCTTTCAATACCGTATGGTGATCCGCACCGGGCGCATCGACAATGTAGCCAGGCTCACCGAGCTGTGGCGGCAGAACCCGGAAGTGCTCGAATTCTGTATCTCACCTACGGGGGATTGACGGTTATAAGCTAAATCCGCGTCTGGTTATAAGCTTGCGATCTTTTATTATTTCACCCCTTGCGGGTTTATCCCTACTATACCTCTCATCAACTGCTGTTATTGACAGCGTCCCTTCAACCAACCCTTAACCTTCCATTCATACAAAACGGAAAGACAGACACGCCAATGTGCCAGTTATTGGGAATGAATTGCAGATTACCAGCCACCATCGATTTTTCGCTTGAAGGTTTTCAGGCGCGCGGTGGACTGACCGATGAACACAAAGATGGCTGGGGTATCGCCTTTTTTGAAGAGCACGGCTGCCGTATATTTCTGGATCACCAACCGGCTGCGCACTCACCGTTACTGACCGCGATCCGCGCCCAGCAGATCAAGTCCCGCAACGTGATTGCTCATATTCGCAAAGCGACCTACGGTGAAGTGACCCTGCGCAATTGCCACCCGTTCAAGCGTGAGCTGTGGGGTCAGTCCTGGATTTTTTCGCACAACGGTGATTTGCATAATTTTCACCCGGTGCTGACTGGCCGTTTTACCCCGGAAGGTGAAACCGATAGCGAGCGCGCGTTCTGCTTTATTATGGAGAGAATGGCTGCTGCATTTCCTAAAGCGACCCGGGATAACCCGCCCGCATTGGATGACTTGTACTCACTGTGGCAGACCCTGGCCGACGAAATTGCAGCCTTTGGTGTGTTTAATGTGATGCTGTCGAACGGCGATATTTTGTTCACGCATTGCTCGACTAACCTGGCGTATGTAGAGCGCAGTTATCCGTTTACGCAGGTGACGTTGATTGATAGCGATGTGAGCCTGGATTTGAATGCGCATAATTCACGGGAAGATCGCATGGTGGTGATTGCGACCAAGCCGCTGACCCGTAATGAACATTGGATTATTTGTGAGGCGGGCGAGAGCCTGGTGTTTAAAGATGGCCTGCCTTTGCTGGGAAGTCATTTGCACGCAAAAAAGCTGTTAGCGGCGTAACTGTCCAGGAAACCTCTGTCTCCGGCGTTGCTGCCGCAATCCTGTTCGGGGAAGGAGTTCCACAAGCACTTTAAGCAAAAGCCCACATCATGTGGGCTTTTTTTATTGGTCGACGGTATTGTGGAGGTAATGCCATTTATTCGTTCGGTGTCAGGAAACTTGCTCCAAAACGCGTGAACATCCACAAGCGGAGCCGGCCATCCATCGCAGATGGCGGGCGTCCCTGACTCGACGGTTTTGGAACAAGCTTCCTGACACCAAACTCGCCCGTTATCGCTCCGATACTTACGAAAATTCAGGATTCTATTACCGGTAACTTTTTTTGACCTATATTCTCATACCAATCATATCTGCTTTAATCAATTCCGCTGAAAATATATTTCCCCGATTCATCATTCCTTCCGCTTCAAAAAAAACAAGGTATGAGACAAATTGTCGCATGAGTAGAAAACCGGAAAAAAGGTGGTAGATTTTTCACAGGTGCATTACCGATGCAGCATGGCAATACGCAGTAATTTTAATTTCCACACCAATAGCCGAGCGAAAAGATGAAATTACTTTTTGTTGATAACGACATGGATTTTGTTGCGACGCTATGCCCGCAGCTTACCCGGCGAGGTTTTAGTGTTTATACCTCTCACGACAGCAAAGCGGCTTTGGCAGTGGCGACAAAGGAGATTCGTTTTGCGTTACTGGAAACGGTATTGGAAAAACCGGATGCCGGTATTGCACTGATTGCGGAGCTGATAAAAATAAACCCGTCGATGCAAATAGTCGTGTTGACGCGGCAACCTGGCATCGCGGCTGCAGTGTTTTCATTTAAAATGGGCGCGCGGGATTACTTGTTAAAACCGGCGGATGTTGATGACATCATTAACGCTTTCGATATCGAGGAAGGCGCTGACCTGGGTAGCAGCACCAATATTCTTTCGCATATGGAGTGGCAGAATATCAAGAAAGCACTGGATGCCTGCAATGGCAACATTTCCGAAACGGCCCGCTCTCTGTCGTTACACCGGCGCACCTTGCAACGAAAAATAGCCAGATACAGAAAATCTGAATCCGGCTCAATGAATACTGACAATCTATCTGCCTGACATTTTATCAATCAGTTTTCGATAGTCGTCTTCCGAACAATCCTGACACAGTCCTTTGGCAGGCATCAGTTTGTAACCTTCCATGGTGTGTTTTAGCAACACCTCGTTACCCTGCACCAACCGTGGCGCCCAGGCTTCTTTATCGCCGGTTTTCGGGGCGTCCATCAGTCCGGCTTCATGGCACATTTTGCAGGAACGATTGTACTTCCCTTCAATAATATCGTCGGCCATCGCGATGGGTGCCGCTGCCATTAGCGACAGCAAAGAAAAAGCGCTGCATACTCTAATCATTATTTCTTCTCCTTTTTGGTAGAGAAAAATTATTGCGCAGCACGGCGGTAATGTTAATGCGACAAAGTGTCGCAACCTTCACAACAGGGTTTATCAATACCTGCGGCATTTTGCCACATTCAGAAAAACCACTTTTTATGATTTCATTTCACGTTTTTACATTCAGGGAAATTGGAAATGAAACTGATAAAACCCATGTCATTATTATTTATTGCATCGGCACTGACGGCTTGCGGCGGTTCAGGCTCCGGCACAAAAATAGAATCCGGCAATTCGTCTTCAGCTATCAGCAGTTCTTCAAGCAGCCAGGCCAGTAGTATTCCCAGCAGTTCAAGTTCTTCAGCAGCCAGTAATGGCAAGGTTGCGATTGAAATTCCCTTTGAAGCTTTTGCAGGCACTACGCCAATCAGTTGCGACGCATTACTGGATGGGCTGGGTACGGTGGGCACGTCCGGCCGTATTGCAGACTTCCGTTTTTATGTGCACAACCTTGTGCTATTAACTGCATCCGGTGAAACCTTGCCGATTGAACTGGATGAAACCGATTTGCAAACTGCCAATGTCGCGCTGCTGGATTTTCGCAATAAATTGGGCTCCGGTGCTGCTGCTTGCCAGGGCGATGAGAACCCGGCCATGAATAAAAGCGTGAAAGGTAAAGTCACTTTGGGCTCCCATACGATTGCCGGTGTGCGTTTTACGCTCGGCGTACCGGAAACGCATAACCATGCTGACCAAACCAGGGCAACAGGGCCGCTGAAAAGCCCGGGGCTGGCATCCGGGATGAACTGGGGTTGGAACGTAGGTTATAAATTTACCGGCCTCGATATTTTTACCGATGTTGCCATTACTCGCCCCGGCAGCCCGGAATGGACCAGTAACCGTTGGAATATTCATCTGGGTAGCACCGCCTGTACCGGTGATGCCATTAGCGGTGAAAAAGTTAGCTGTGCACAACTGAATCGCGCTGACATTACGCTGGATGGATTTATGCCCGGCAAGTCCCGCATCAAACTGGATTACGCCGCCATTGTTGCACGCAGTAATCTCGGTGCAGATGAAGCCGGCCCGGCGGGTTGTATGTCTACGGTGTCTGATCCGGAATGTGCCGAGGTATTTACCAGCTTTGGCCTGGTGCATCCGCTCGGTACCACCACCAACGCACCGATGCAAACCGCATTTTCCTTACTCAATAATTGATTGAGCTTGAAGCAGGACGAATTCATGTTTCGAGCACTGATCACATCGTTTGCTGCACTGACTTGCTGCCTGTTGGCAGGGTGCCCTACCGGCAGTGAAACGCGCATTGATGACGAAGGTGCATCCGCGTCCGGATTCGACTGGAGGGTGCCCGTCGGGGTGCCCTTGCCCGTTGAACCGGCAGACAACACCATGAGTGAAGAAAAATTTCAGCTGGGCCGTCATTTGTTTTACGACACGCGCCTGTCGGGCGGTGGCAATATCAGCTGTGGCTCCTGCCATCATCAGGACAAAGCCTTTACCGATGGTCTGGTGCGATCTTTTGGTTCAACCGGTGAGCAACATCCTCGCAATGCGCAACCGCTCACCAACGTTGCCTGGATGACAACCCTCACCTGGGCCAACCCGTCACTGGCAACGCTGGAGCAACAAATTGTTGTGCCTTTGTTTGGCGACAGGCCCATCGAACACGGCATTAACGAAAGCAACCATCACATTATTCTCGCCGTTATCCGTAACGATCCGGTTTACCAACGCCTTTTCAGAGCGGCGTTTCCCGAGATACCCGAGGCCCTGCAAAGCGAAGAAGCCTGGAGGCATATTGTCGCCGGGTTAGCGAGTTTTGTACGCGGGCTGGTCTCATTTGATTCTGCCTTTGACCGTTATTCGGCAGGCCAGCTCACTGCCATGAATGAAAGCGCCAGACGCGGCATGCAGCTTTTTAATGGCGAACGGTTGGAATGTTTTCATTGCCATGAAGGCTACAACTTCACCAACTCAACCCGCGATCGCTCCATGACCGTGGTAGAGCGGCCTTTTCACAACACCGGTCTTTATAACCTTGATGGCCGTGGTGCTTACCCGGAAGAGAACACCGGTGTTTATGAAGTGAGCGGGCGCGATTTTGAAATGGGTGCGTTTCGTGCGCCGTCATTAAGAAATATCGCGCTGACCGCGCCCTACATGCACGACGGCACCATCGCGTCGCTGGAAGAAGTGGTTCGCACCTACGCTGACGGCGGCAGAAATATTACCGGGGGTGAATTTACCGGCGATGGCCGCATCAATCCGCTCAAAGACAGTTTCATTGCCGGGTTTGATATCAGTGAAGCGGAAATTCAGGACGTGATTGCTTTTCTGGAATCCCTCACCGATGAATCTTTTGTCACCAACCCGCGCTTTGCCAATCCATGGGAGCCTCTGTGAATTCAATGACAAAAATTTCTCTTGCGTTAACCGCTGAGCTGCTGTGTTCATCTGCCACTGCACATACCGTTATTAGTAATAACGCAAGCAACCCTACCACGCTGGATGCAGGCGTTTCTGTCAGTTGGCGTTCAGACGGCGTGGTCGGTGACCAGCAATATTGGCGCATTCCCGGCGCACTGATGGGCGGTGAATCCTGGCCGGTTAAATCCGGGGTAGACGTGGATGAAGCCTGGCTGGCATTGGCTCACGCGATTAATGATGAGTTTTATGGCGTTATGAAAGCCGGTATCCATGCCGGTGGCGACGATCATGGCGGCATGGAGCTGGAACATGTTTACCTCGGCTGGAAAGGTGTGGATGCCTGGTCAGCGTTCAATGTAGAAGCGGGCCGAATGTCTGCGGCGTTTTCTCCTGGTATTGCCGAACACGCCAGCACCCGGTTGTTTAGCGAATCCGCATTAGCGCTGGATGCTTTTTTGGGAAGGCACTTTCACGATGAAGGTATCAGGGTTATCTGGACGCCGGTAAATGGCATTACCTCCGGCATTGAGGTCTGGCGAGGCAAAGCGTTTCCGGCAACGCCAACCGGTAACGATGGCAGTTCGGATATTTTTGCACGCTACGACTGGCAAGGCGAAACTATCGGGTTTACGGCGGGAGCCTGGTGGATGCAAGCCGACGCCACATTGCGCAGCGACCATCGCTACGGTGGCGAACACCAGCACACCGGTTTGTTCCGCCCATTATTCAATGATGTGCGCTTCAGCGGTGAAACCCGACTCGGTGGTTTACACGGCAAACTTTCCTGGAAAATATCCAACGCATTGAGCTGGTCGGCTGAGGGGGAATGGATGCGCGTTCAGGCAGACGGCGATTTAACCGATGGCATACGCTTTTCAAGTATCAACGCCGATTACACCGGAGGCTGGTTACAATCTTCGCTGCAATGGAAACAACACCGTTTTTCTCTGCGCGGAGAAGAGCTGGTGCTGGAAAATTATTTGAAAGGCCCCGGCGCACCGCAACTGGCCAAAGATGCCGCGCTGGTAACGACTGGCGAAAACCCTCACCGCTGGACGTTGGGCTGGCACTGGCAATTTCAAAACAGCCTGGCACTGCGTTTGGAAGCGGTGCAAGACAACAGCATACTGCAGGATGATTCACGCCTGGTTGTTGGCATAGTATGGCGCGAAGGTATCTGGCCACGTCGCTAGTATTTTATCCACATAAAAAACCCTGACACCGAACGGCAATTCAGTGTCAGGGTTTAATGTTTTTAACAATTACCGCTGAAAATTACTCTGTATTCTTTTCAGCAACCTCCAGCCATTCTTCTACCGAATGCTCTTCGGCATTACCCGTTTGCAAGGCAAAGAGTTTGGCGTAAAGGCCTTTCTCGTGTTGTAGCAATTGTTGATGATTGCCGCGCTCGAGAATTTCGCCACTGCGCATCACCAGAATGGTATTGGCACTCATCACCGTACCCAGGCGGTGCGCAATAATCACTGACGTACGACCGGTGACCAGTTTTGCCAGGCCTTTTTGTACCAGATGCTCCGATTCCGAATCGAGCGCGCTGGTCGCTTCATCGAGAATAATCAGTTGCGGATTTTTCAAAATAGCGCGAGCAATGGCAACCCGTTGCTTTTCGCCGCCGGACAAACGCACGCCGCGCTCACCCACCACGGTTTCGTAGCCTTTTTCCATGCGCTGAATAAACTGGTCGGCGTTGGCTGCTTTGGCCGCTTCCACCACTTGCTCCTCTGACGCATTGGGACGAGCGAAGGCGATGTTTTCGCCAATGCTGTCATTGAACAGGGCTACGTCTTGCAGTACCACGCCCATCACCGCACGAATGCTGCGCTGTTGGTAGTCCCGCAAATCCACGCCATTGATCAGAATGCGCCCTTCGCTCACATCGTAAAAACGCATCAGCAATTTCACAATGGTGGTTTTACCACTACCGCTGCTGCCGACCAGTGCCAGGGTATCGCCAGCGCCTACGTAAAAATTGATATGGCGCAGCGCGTATTCATCCTTGCCGGGGTAACGAAAGCTGACGTTTTCAAACGCGATAGATTCCAGATGCGTTAACTGATGCGCGTTGGGGTGGTCTTCAATTTCACTGTCAACATCCAGCAGCTCGACCAAACGCTCGGCGGCGCTTTCAATCTCGCTTGCCTGGTTGATCTGCCGCGAAACCGGTGAAATGGCATTGATCAGGTTTTGCGATAAGGTCAACACCAGCAGAATATCGCCGGTGGTAAATTCACCATGCAAGGCGCCACGGGTAATAACCACGACCGCAATAAAAATACCAAAGGTATTCACAACGTTTAACGCCTGCTCGGAGCGCCATTGGGTTTTGTGCAAATTACCCCGCGCCACCAGCCACTTGGCCTGAGTTTCGTCGTAGCGTTGTTTGACGGCAGCTTCGCCACCGAAGCTGCGCACGGTGGCAATGTTACTGACCATCTCTGCCAGCAAGCCGCTCATGCGCCCGGCGTATTCCTGCCAGCCACGGCGGTGCGGTTTGGTCCAACCGACGGTGCGCCAGGAAATCCAGAAATTGATCAGTACTACCACCAGCATTAACCCGCCGACCACCGGAATTTTAATCAGCAGCACCGCCAGAATAAAAACCATTTGCAGCACACTGGCCAGCGCGCCTTCGGTCAATGAGGACAACCACATGGTGATGGTGGTGATATTGCCAAACCGGTCCATAATTTCACCGGCACGGGTTTTCTCAAAGTAGTCGATCGACTTGCGGGTCATATTGTCGAACACCCGCTGGCGAAAAGTACTGACGGTTTGCAACCACAAATCATCGGCCTGCTTGTTTTGCAGAGCAGTAAAAATTACCACACCCAAACGCAGCCCCAGAAACAACAACAGCAACCACATGACGGTGCTACTGGCTTGTTCAAAGGTAATGGTACCGGCCATCATTCTCGATATAGCATCTACCACACCCTTATAAATATAAGGAGTTGCAGTGCCGATAAACCCCAACGCCGTTCCCACCAGAATTACCGCAACCAGACGGCCACGGTATTCCGGGATGAACTGAATCGTTCTCCACAAATTTTTCATCAGTTGCCCTATCGGTTATGAAAAGGAAAAACGCCCTTCTGCCACCAGCGCACTTAACGGCAAACGCTGGTTAGGCTTTTCACGCGGCTGAAATTCCTCGGCCAGCTCATCCAGCAAACCCTGTTTGCCAATCGCAATAGCCAACTGCGCCTGGTAATGCTCGGGGATGGCCAGTTGCTGACGCGCCGCTTCTTTATCAAAGCCGCCAATGCCGTGGGTTTTCCAACCGGACAGTTGCGCCTGCAACGCCAGGCTTACCCAGGCCGCACCGGCGTCCAGCGCATGGTTGCGCAGCGGGGATGGCTGTGCTTCGCCTTCGCGCTGTACCGCGGTCGCAGTCACCAGAATAACCAGCGCAGACGCCTTGCTCGCCCACAGGCGATTTTTTTCATTCAATACATTAAGAAAACCGGTCCAGGACGCGGAGTCGCGTTTGGCGTAAATAAACCGCCAGGGCTGGGAGTTATTGCCAGACGGAGCCCAGCGGGCGGCTTCAAACAGCGTAAACAATTCGCTATCGCTAATAGTGTCGGCAGCAAAGGAACGGGGCGACCAGCGCTCGATAAAGACCGGCGCAACTGCGTGACTTGCAGTTCTTTCAGATGACTGTGTCATAACATTTTTCCAATCAGGTTGATAGAGAAGTGACCGGCTCTTCAAAGGAAGATTGGCCGGTTATGTTCAGCTGGTAATACAAACCTTGTATGGCCAGCAATTGTTGATGATTGCCCTGCTCAATAACTTCACCAGCTCGCAATACCAGAATATTGTCGGCATCGCGGATGGTGGCCAGGCGGTGAGCAATGATGATGCTGGTGCGCCCGGCGCAGAGCACTTTCAATGCGCGCTGAATGGCCTGCTCGGTAAAACTGTCGATATTGGCAGTGGCTTCATCAAGAATAAGAATTTTCGGGTCAACCAGCAGCGTGCGAGCAAAGCTCAGCAACTGGCGCTGCCCGATGGAGATATTGCGACCACGCTGGCCTAATAAGGTGTGGTAGCCGTCCGGTAATTTTTCGATGAAATCGTGCGCGCTCACCGCTTTTGCCGCCGCAATAATTTCCGCATCGCTAGCCTCGGGCTTGCCGTAGCGTAAGTTATCGAGAATGCTGCCGGAAAACAAAAACGGCTCCTGCAATACCACACCGATGGTTTTGCCCAGCGATGCCAGCGACAGGTCGCGCACGTCTTCACCGTTAATCAGCACCTGCCCTTGCCACACATCATAAAACCGCTGAATCAAGGTAGTCACACTGGTTTTGCCGGAACCGGTGGGGCCAACCAGCGCAATGGTTTGGCCCGGTTCGATGATGACGTTGATATTTTTCAACACCGCGGTTGCCGGTTTATAACCAAAGGTGACTTCACGAAATTCAATGGCCGGTGTGGTCGATGGCAAGCTGATGGCGTTTTCTTTTTCGCGCAAGGTTAATGGCAAATCCAGCACTTCAAAAATCCGGTAACCTGCCGCCATGGCCCGTTGTAATACCGTGTACTGCATTGACAGGGTACGAATCGGATCAAAAAAGCGCTGCACATAAAACAGGTAAGCCACCATAACACCTACCGCGATACGGCCATCCATCACCGCCAGGCCGCCGGCCATGACCACCACACCGAGGGCGATACCGGTAAGAATATCCACGCTGGGCACCATGATTTGCGAGGCCAGCGACGATCGGGTTTGCGCCGCGCGATTGGCTTCAGCAATGCCGCGGTAGCGATCAAAGTTTAACGACTCACGCTGGCTTTCCTGCACGGTGCGAATACCGTTGATGTTTTCTGCCAGAGCGGAATTGACCGCCGAAGAAGCTTCCCGTGCACGACGGAACTGCTGCTTCGCCCAGGGCAACCAGAGCAGACGGATCAGCACCAGCGCCGGTAACACCGCGAGGGTTAACAGACCCATTTGCCAATCCATCCACATCAGCACGGTCACAATGCCCACCAACAGGAACAGATCACCGAGGGATGAAATCGAGCTTTCCATAAATTCCTGCAAGGCATTGACATCACCTTGCAAGCGCGACATAAGACGCCCGACCTGGGTTTGGTCCAGCAACGACAGCGACACTTGCTGCAAATGCAAAAACATCGCCCGACGCAAATCAAAAATTACCCGCTGCGCCACGCGCGCCGCCATCCACTCCTGCGTCCAGTTGAGCACAAAATTCAGCGCAATCAAGCCGACAAAAATCAGCACCGCTGCATTGAGGCTAATCTGGTGAGCAAGGTCGGTGCTGTCCGCCACCGCCGCATCGACCACAAAGCGAATCGCAATCGGAATGGAAACCTGCACCAGAGCGTAAGCGGCAACCGCCAATAACGACAACCATAAATTGCGCCGATAAGGTTGCACAAACTGCCATAACCTGCGGAATATTTTTGAATCAAAGCGCGCAAAAATATCATCGTCCAGCGCCAGCGCATCCTGGTTGCGATCACCAAAGCGACTGCCACCGGAAAAAGGCACCGATGATGCAGAAGAAGAAAACGAGGATGACGGGTTCATACCAGCACCTCCCGAGCCGACTCAGGCAACGGCTGCTCGCCATCTACCTGCGCAGCCTGTTGCTGCAATTGCCAAAGCTGTGCATAAGCGCCCTGGCGGGACAGCAATTGCTGATGTGTTCCGCGCTCGGTAATACGTCCTTTATCCAGCACGATAATTTCGTCAGCATTGCGAATCGCTGACAAGCGATGGGCAATAATCAATGTAGCGCGCTGCCCGGCAGAAGCACGCAAATTGGCAAGAATCTCCGATTCGGTCACTGAATCCACTGCTGCGGTAGCATCATCCAATATCAGTAACCGGGGATGATTGACCAGGGCACGGGCAATCGCCAGGCGCTGCCGTTGCCCGCCCGACAAAGCCACGCCACGCTCGCCAACCCGGCTTTGGTAACCGCCAGTCAAACCCGTAATTTGATCGTGTACCGCCGCAGCACGCGCCGCATTTTCAACCTGCTCTGTATCGGTAGTCGGGTCGGTGTAAGCGAGGTTTTCATGAACGCTGGTATCAAATAAAAACACATCCTGCTGCACCAGGCTGATACTGTTGCGCAGCGATGCCAGCGAAACCGAGCGAATATCCTGACCGTCAATCGTAATGCAACCGGACGCAACGTCATAAAAACGCGGAATCAATTGCGCCAGCACCGACTTGCCGCTACCGGGAGCACCGACGATGCCGAGGGTTTTGCCCGGCTGTAAAGTAAAACTGATGTCCTGCAAGATGGGCCGCGCCTGCGGTGCTTTGGAAAAGGAAAAGTTGACCGCCTCAAAACGTAAAATGCCCTGAGCAATTTGCAAGGGTTTGGCGTTGGCTGAATCGGCAATAACCGGTTCGCTGTCCAGCACATCAAACAAACGGCCGCCTGCAGAGGTCGCCCGTGAACCGGCATTAACAATCATGCCGACCTGCCGGACAGGCTGCTGTAAAATCATCATAAAGGTGAGTATTTCGGTGAGGGAGCCTACCGACAGTGAACCGGCAATAATCTTTTGCCCGCCCACCCATAACACCAGAGCCATGGCCGAGTAAAACGCCAGGTTCATAATACCCATCGACATTACACGCGTGGCAATACGCTGCTCGGAAACTTTCAGTGCTTGTTCAGATACTTCATCAAAGCGCGCAATTTCACGCTGCTGACTGGCGAAAGCGCGCACCACTCGCACACCTTGTAAATTCTCTTCCATGCCCAATGTCATTTCCGACATCAGCTCCTGCAGGCGCAACCAGGTTTTGCGTAACCGCACACCCATGCCGGTTGCCCGAATAATAACGACCGGAACAAAACACAGCGCCAGCAAACCCAGCCAGACATCCAGGCTGAGCAAACGCCAGGCACCAAACCCCAGCAATAACAACAACGTAATCAAACGCAATACGCCCATCTCCAGAAAAGCGCGCACACCTTCCAGATCCAGCATGCCCCGGGCAATCAAATCACCGGAGTGGCTTTTATCGTGAAAGGCAAAATCCAGCGTTTGCAGTTTTGAAAAATAAGCCAGTCGCAAATCATAACCAACGCGCTGGGCAATACCCTCACCCAGATAACCTTGCAAACCGGTAAAAATACCGCGCGCGCCCGACGCCAGCACAATCAATATCGCCGCCCCCCACAGTAGAGAATTCAAGCTTGATCGGTCGGCAACTGCCGGTTCGTTTTGCAGCAATGCATAGGCCTGATTTACCGCCTCGCCGAGCAAACGCGGCGTTACCAGACCGAGAGCCGCCGCCGCGATAGCGCAAGCAATAGCAGCCGCAAAATGCCAGGGATAGTGCAGTGCCAGATTATTCAGGCGGGTCAGTACACGGGGCATGGCCTTGTAATCAATAGCCGGTTCAGCTGCCTTGGCAGCCTTGACTGAATCACTCATAGCCTTGTAAACAACACCTTATCCATAAACACCATGCAGCCTCTCATTGGGGTATGCAGGGGTTTAAAAAATCGAAGAGAAAAAACAAAGCAACGGCTGACACAGCACAGAACGTGATGCATCAACCGTTGTTTGAAAATACGAACCTGTTGTTAAAAAATCATCCTTGATAAGCGTAGGACTTTTCCAGCAGGCCGGTTCTTTTCCATTGCAGTTCCAAAGCACCCGGGGTGTAAACCTGGGCACCACCAATCTGCTCGGCAACCGCCTGGTAACGCGCCGCCTCTTCAATAAACAAAATCAGCTCGGAGGTTTTAATAATACCCTTGCCCCAAAAATTCGCGCCGCCGTTAGACTCCAGCAAAGCCGGTGGTGGCGCCAGCTCCGGATGCTTGTCCAAACGCTCGCTAATAACTTCCAGCGGCGTACGGGTACGCTCCAAATGGTTGGGAATTTCGCGCGCCAGCAAATGACGGGCGGCAGCCACGTACAGAATCGGGAAAGGCTTATGCGCCAGCGACCAGCCGGACAAAAAGCTGGTATGCGCGTGAATCAGCGTATCGGCCTGCAAACGCTTTTCGTGCAACACCAGAGAACTGCTTTCGGCAAACGAACCCAGGGTAATTTTGGGAGACTGGTCGCGAGCCAAACCACCCGGAAAACGAATACCCAGCAAATGATCGGTATCCGGGATGCGATGGGTAATGTGAAAAGTACGGCTGGCGGACAAAGTGCCATTGCTGGACAAGGTTTCAAAAGCGTGAATAGCATCGGCTTTTGCCTGCTCGATATAAGCGACCAGTTCTGCTTCATTACTGACTGACATAAAAATTCCTTACAACAATGAATGGACAATAAATACTGCCTGATCAAGCTCAGGCAGCGGCAACCGAACGCCGTTGCTCACGGCGCTCCTCGACCAGTTTGTGGGCTCGCGCCAACGGCCATGACTCAATCCAGGCCCGCACATCAAAATCCTGCTCAAGGAAACCCTGCTCCAGCAGAAAGTTTTTTTGCACCTCAACACCGGTGACATACTCGAAAATCAACTGTGGTTCAAAAAACAAATGCACATCTTCCGGGTGCGAGGCTTCAACAGCCGTCAACGAAGCGCCCTGATTCTCCTGCTGCAATATCTGCACAACCTCGTGTGGATGTTGCTTCGCCCACTCGGCAGTTTCCAGCAACACCGCCAGATAGCGCACGACCACATCCGGGTTTTTATCGAGAAACGCACGATCGACCGTAATCAGTCGCGGCGTACCGTTATTGACGCGCTGCAAATGATCCGGCAAGGCGTTGATGTTGATGACCTGCTGGAATTTTTCATCCACAGACCACTCATAACCACGCGCAAAACGTACAAAAATCGCGTCCACGTCACCGGCTTCCAGTGCCGCCACCTCGCCGCGATGAATGCCTTCACCGCGCTTGATATCGACACGCGTCACGTCATCCAGCGTCAACCCGACAGTTTTCAATGCGGTATCAAAACCATGCACAGCTGCGCCCCGCTGAAAATCAATCAGCGCCTCTTCATGCAAAGGAATGCCAACCCGCTTGCCTTGCAAGTCAGCAGGCTTGCTAATACCGCTACCGGCACGGGACAAAATGCCCTGATACTCATCCAGCCAGGTAATACCAATCACCACCGTGTCCTGACCTTTGGCTTTCGCCCAAATCGGCGGAATATTTCCGCCCTCACGGAACATGCCGGACTGCGAATGGTTGTAGTGGGAGTTACGAACATCTTTACTGTCGGATTCTTTTAGTGAATGCAACAGCGTATCCGGGCCGGAAAATTCTTCCTGCAACCAACCCTGACGAATTGCCAACGCCGAGGCTGTCGCTACACCACAACGGGTGTACCAGAGCTCTACCGGCTTCTGAGTTTGATCAACCATATGCAGTCCTCTTTGTCGCGATTAGCGGGTTACATTTTTCGCTGCTACAAGAAGCAGCTTGTCGGCAATCACTTCTGCAGCTTTTATGCCAGCCTGAAAAACCCAACATTATCTGGAAGAATGCGTTTAAATTTGAATTTTTATCGTTAGCTTTCAGACAGCAATGCTGTATTTTGAACAAACAAGAGTGAGATATTGATGAAATAAAAACAGAAGAAAATAATACCAGTTGATCTTACAAACTCAGAAACTCGGCACAAAATCGAGTTTTGCATCTGGATATCTTTTTCAAAACGGAAGTAGGAAAAACGGGAATTCCATCGAGTTTTTTATTAAATATTTTTAAATATAAGAATATAAAAAATCAGTATTTTGAAAAGGTATAACACATGGATACTATGGAACTGCCTCCGATGGATTACCAAAAAAGCATGGACGCTTTTCTACCGGTATCTTTCATGGGCAACTCTCGTTAATGGAACCTGTTGGGCAACACGCTTTACTGTATCTCCTTACATGATTGACCCGCTACGGCGGGTCTTTTTTTGTCCAAAAAAAAGGGGGAGCAAAAGCTCCCCGAGAGTCGGATCCGTCTCACACGTCGGATCCCAGCCCTGAAGCGGACACAGCTTCCCACGGACGTGGATCAATCCAGTCGCGCACAGAAAACGAGTTGGGAATAAATTTCCAGCGGTGCAGAAAACTCACAAAATCCTGCAACGCCTCGATAGAACTATCAGCAAGGTCGGTTTTCAAACGCAAATGCGCATCTTCACCATAAGCTCTGGTTACCCAATACTCACTGCTATTGGTCTCGCGAGCCAAATAACGACGGGTATCATCCGGATTCTGCCAGGCCCACTGTTCGGCACGCACCACCTGCTGCAAAATATTTACCGCCGAATCAAAATGCTTATCCAGCAGATTGATATCCACCGCCAACGTACGCGGCGTACCATTGTTAGCGCGAATCAACGGGTCCGGGTGCGAACCGGTATCAATCACAATATTCAAGTCAAACTGATGCGCAACCTGCGCACCAACCGCGCCCTTCAGAAAAATGGCATCCACTTCGCCGCGCAACAAGCCTAACAACTCGGCATTGCGCGAACTGCCACGGCGACCACTGAACACATTGGCACCGCTGACGCTTTTTTCTGCCGGCGCATCGCTTTGAGTGCCGCCAATTACGTAGTCCACCAACTCGACATCATCTACCGTCAAGCCTTCGGTTTTCAGCGCATTTTCAAGACCACGAATAGCCTGGGCGCGGGAGAAGTCAATTTGCACATTGCTCCATTTCGGCAAACCGAAACGACGGCCTTTCAAATCTTTTACGGAATTAATTCCGGACTCCGGCAATGACAAAATCAACTGCACTTCATCCGCCCAGGACAAACCGATAACCCGTGTCTCTCTACCCACCGAACGTGCCCACACCGCCGGGATGTTGCCGCCATGGCGAACAGAATTAACCAGCGTGTGATCAAAATGCGATTCGCGTACCGCCTGATCATTGGACTCGCGCAATGATTTGATCAGAGTGTTCTGGCTACGAAAACTATCTTCCAGCCAGCCTTTTTGCACAGCAATACCAAGGCCGGTAGGAACCGGGCAACGCGTGTACCACAATGCATCCAATGGTTGAGATTGACTCATGGTAAAACTCCTGATCATGACGGTGAGTGCTATTTCCATCAGCCACAAGATTAGCCGCAGGAAAAAACGATACTCACCTTGAGCAAGGTCCATGCCATGACAGGCAAAAGGGTTTATTGGCAAGGCATGCGGCGGAAATTACCAAAAAGGGGAAGAAAAATTATTCATGCAACTGACCGGCTGGCAACAATAACTGCTCGATTGGCAACAACGAAACCAACCGTGTTTGTTTGAAAACACACAGCAACCAGAGTGAAAAATCAGCAGCTGAATAAAAAAAGCCACCGATATTGCCTGGTGGCATCGGTGGCGAGCGAGGAGAGAACGAAAAGGTTTACAACAAAAAAATCAGCCTGCGCGCGACTCCAGAGAATGCGGCGCATCATCGTGATAACCGGCAGAGCCAGACTCACGACTAAAGGTGCTATCACGCAGGAAACCATGGCGCTTCAGCAAGGTTCGCATTACGTTACGGGAAATTCCCAATAACGCCGCGGTGTGCACCTGGTTGCTGTTGCTGTAAGCAAAAGCTTCGGAAACAATCAGCGCTTCCAACTGATCAAACCAGGCGCTTTCGCCACCGGATTTGAACAAACGACGCAACTGACGGGCGATCACATCGTGCGGGCCTTCCTGACGGGAAAAACTGCCCTCGCCAGCTATCTCATTATCGCCACCGGTCCAGGGGCCAGCCGGTGTGTTGGTGGCGCCCCAGCCACCGGTAACTTTAAGGTGCTCGGGTTCGATGGTCGTTTCACCGGAAACCAACAACGCAAAATGAATCACGTTTTCCAGCTCACGAATATTACCCGGCCAGGCATAACTCACCAGCAACTTGATCGCATCGGCTGAAAAAGACGGTTTGGTGTGCCCCATGCGCTGGCTGTAAACTTTTAAAAAGTACTCAGCCAAAGGAACCACATCGCCCGGACGCTCGCGCAGTGGCGGCAATTTTACGTGAGCAATATTAATACGGTATAACAAATCGCGGCGGAAGTGACCGGCGTTTACGGCGTAGTCAAGGTCCACGTTGGTGGCCGCTACGAGGCGAACATTGACCGGAATACTTTTTCGCGAACCGATGCGCACCACTTCACGCTCTTGTAAAACGCGCAGCAGTTTTACCTGCATGGCGAGCGGTAAGTCACCAATCTCGTCCAGAAACAGAGTGCCGCCGTTGGCTGCCTCAAACCAGCCTTCACGACGCCCGGTGGCGCCGGTAAAGGAACCGGCTTCATGGCCGAACAATTCGCTTTCGGCCAGCTGGTCACTGATAGCACCACAGTTCACCGCCAGGAAAGGCCCTTTGCGGCCACTGAGGTGATGGATGTGGCGAGCTACCAATTCCTTGCCGGTGCCGGTTTCGCCACCAATCAATACCGGTGCCTCGCTGGGCGCGATGCGCTCAATATAATCAAGCAAGGCCGCCGACACAGGATCGGAAAAGACCAGTGCTTTGGCACGAACGGAAAGTGGTTGGGCATTACCGCCTTCCAACGACAAAACCATAGGTTCTTGCGTTTCTACACTCACGGGATTCTCTCGGTATTGTTGGCATTGGATGGTTAAAAAACCATGACAAAATGTTCTAAGACGTGGCCAGTGTAAGAGCAGTGGTATTTTTTATTAAGGAATTTATAACTATAAACTTATAACCAACTGACAAAAAATTGCGCAGGCGTGTTTAATTCGCGGCATTAAATGTTAGGAAGCCTGAAATTTTTTTCTTGCGAAAAATAGAGACATCCATCCGTTAGCCATGGCGGGCGCCCCTGACTTATTGGCAGGATTGCCAATAAGCACAGCGTAGCTGCCCGAAGGGCGAGCCACAGGGATGTGGCGAGTGACTCGACAGTTTTGAAACACATAGAACAATGGCTAACTTCCTCCGAAGTTCCTGAAACAGGAATAATTACCCCTGCGCAAAGCGCAACAAAAAGATGATCAGATTTCAACAGCAGTGTTCGCACTACTGTTGGCAGAAGCAACCTTGCAACCAAAAAACCGGTTAACCAACGCCACCGATGCTTTTAAATCACTATTCCGGCGGGTGGCATGTTTTCTGCTTTAGCCTCCGGTAGTACATTACCGGTATGCTCAATGCCTGGTTGCTTATAATCTCTAACATGGACTTTAACCTGATGCCTACCACCAGCAAACCCAATCGCCTGAACGAGCTGCTATACGCTCGCTGTCCGGTGCCCTCACCTTTATCCATTGCCATGCAAACCGGATGGCTGCCCGATGCCATGCATCACCTCGCAGCGATTGATGTGCGGGCGACCTTTGAAGCCAACAACCCAACGGACGAACCGCGCCTTGCGGATATGAACCAGCCCAATATTTTTCGCCAGGGCGGCAGCGTTCCGGTTATTTGGGGGCGGGCCGCAGGCCAGGACACACGGGTTATTGGTCTGACCTGGACAGACGAATATCAGGCGTTAATCGCACTGCCCCAATCCGGCATTCAGTCGGCAAAAGATTTGAAAGGTCGGCGCATTGGTATTCCGCAATTCAATCTGGAAATTGATCACACCCAGGTATCTGCGGTGCGCGGCTTCAGTGTGATTCTGGAAAGTGTTGGTCTTTCATGGAACGATGTAGAGCGTGTTGATTTACCGGATCACGCGATTCCTTCGGTAGTCAGAGATGGCCAGGTCATTGCTACCGGTACTGGTCGGCGTGGTCGTTACAGTTACAGCAGCGAGATTGATGCCCTGAGTAACGGCCTGGTCGATGCCGTTTACGTGAAGGATTTTCGCGGTGCGCAAGCCTGCCACCTGTTGGGTGCGCGGGTCATTGCCGATATTAACCGCCACCCCGATCCGCAAGTTCGCATCAATAACTGCGCGCCGCGTCCGTTAATTGTGAACGCCTGGCTGCTGGATAATTATCCACACCTGGTAGATTGTTTGATTCAGCATGTTTGGCAAGCTGGCGAGTGGGCAACCCGCCACCCGTCAGAAACCCTGAATTTACTCAGCCGCGAGGTGGGCTGGGCGGAGAGCTGGATCAGCTACGCCTACGGCGGCGCGGTGCATAAAAATTTACAACTGGATTTGCACCCGGGCAATATTGCCGCGCTGGATACCATGAAAAAATTCCTGCTGGAATATGGTTATATCAAAAATGATTTTTCCATCGACAGCTGGATAGAAAGAGGCCCGCTCGAACACTTTTTACGCAACAACAAGCGCAAGACCGGCACGGTATCTTTTATACGCCCGGCATGGAATAACCTGAATACTACGTTTTTACATTGACGGCTATGTAGCTTTCTCAAACAGCAAGATAGGTGTTATTCCGTCCGTTTGGCATTAGGTGGCCTCTTCCAAAAATGCATAAATACGTCCATGTAGCGCCGACGAGTCATCCCTTGCCGGGCGCCCCTGACTGACGGTTTTGGAAGAGGCCACCTAACGCCAAACTTACATTGTGCCGACCATAAGTCGCGGTGGTGCCCGGCAGGCAACAGTGCTTCATTCCGAACAGCGAAAATGTCGCCAGTGTTTTAAATACAGCACCCACAAAACCTGAACAGGTCGTTCGCCCGTTAACATTTCCTCAAAGCTCCGCGCCACCACTCAATAAGCTGTTATCTCCCTCATATTTTTGCTTTATGGCCTGAGGCTTGCTTGGAGCCGGAAAGTAGAAAAAAGAAGCCTTGATATTTGTTGGAGAAAACACTGTTTATGCAGTTGCCTGATATTTGTTTACCTTTCCGTATATTCATCTCACCTTTCCTGCTTGCGCAAGGTCACTGCGTTACCACACCGGCAGGAGATGATTCATGTCATTAAAAAACTGGCCGCTGTTGCGCTGCCTCGCGCTCTACCGGGAAATGCCCTGGCGTTTCACCATAACCGCGGTGTTATTCGCAGCATTGAATTTCAGTATGGCCTGGCAGCAGTGGTTGCTGGGGCGCGCTATTCATGATGTGGAACGCGGCGTTGCGGTGGTGCAAACTGCCAGCGGTGCCCTGGATTATTCCGTCGCGCTGACCTGGATGATGATTTTGTTTGCCATTGCCTTCGGGCGCGGGATTATTCAATACCTTGCCGGTTTGTCTTCGCTCATCATTGGCCAGGATCTGCTGTTCATTTTGCGCGAACGTATTTTTCATCAGGTGCAAAATCTTGATCTGGTGTATCACCGCGAACATGGCGTTGGTGGCATGGTGACGCGCACTACCCGCGATGCCGATAAACTGCGCGATGCGCTGATGAACTTCTGGCGGCAAATTTTTGAAACACTGCTGCTGGTCATCGCCACCGTCGGCATGTTGTGCTGGTACAACGTTTGGCTTGGAGTGATTCCGCTGGTGATTACCATTGCCGGTGTCGGGATTTTTGTTTTGCAAACCAACCATCTGGTCACGCTGGATCGCGCCACCGGTGCCGCCTACGACACAGTAAACCAGAACCTTACTGAAGGTGTTGCCGGTGTGCGGGTTATCAAGGCTTTTGGCCTGGAGTCTTTACGCATTGAAGACTTTACCCGACAGGTCGCGCAGTTTTCTGCCCATGCCCGCGCCGCACTGGCTTACGCCACCTCGCGCATTCCGGTACCACAAATGGTGATTGCCATGGGGCATGTCTGGGTGCTGGGATTCGGTGCATTACTGGTGGGCGATGGTAAATTGAATATTGGTGAGCTGGTTGCTTCGGTGATGCTGGCCAATACGCTGATTATCCGTGTAGAAGGCATTGGCCGCGTGATTCAAATTTTCGCCGATGCCCGTGCATCGGCTGCACGCATCTGGGAATTACTGGATGCACGCCCGGCACGCCAAACCGGCACAGCGCCGCTACCCGCGGGGGCGCTCGGTGTAAAACTGGATAACGTCAGCGTACAACCGCAACAACATGGCAAACCGGTTTTGCAGCACTGCCATCTCACCATTGAACCCGGTGAAGTGGTTGCGGTGGTGGGCACCACCGGCAGCGGTAAAAGTACCCTGATGTCGTTGTTGCCGCGCCTGGTAGATGCCGACCAGGGCAAGGTCGCTATCGGCTCAACCGAAACCGGCTGGCAAGATGTACAAACGCTTAATAGCGAAGAACTGCGCAACCGCGTACATATTGTGCCACAAGAAAGTTTTCTGTTTTCCGATACCCTGGCCGCCAATTTGCGCCTGAGCAAACCCGACGCAACCGATCGGGAATTGCTCGACGCGCTGGATATTGCCAACGCGCGCGATGTCATTAACCGCCTGGAGCACGGCCTTGAAACCCGCATTGGTGATCGCGGCCTGACTTTGTCTGGTGGGCAACGACAGCGTATTTGCCTCGCCCGAGCCTTGCTTGGAGACGCCTCCATTCTCGGCCTGGATGACGCCACCAGCGCACTGGATGCCAGCACCGAAAAAACCATTCTCGATAATATTCGTAATTTTAAAAACAGCCACGGGCGCACGGTTACGGTGGTCATTGTTTCCAGCAAATTATCCACTGTGCTGCTGGCAGACCGGGTGATTGTGTTAACCCACGGACAAATTATCGCCCAGGGCACACACACCGAACTTTCAAAAAATAACCCGGCTTACCGTGAGTTGATGGGGATTCAGGATGGCAACTAATGGTCGCGGTAATACCGCACTCAGCGATATTGAACTGGAAGAAGCGCTGGCAAAAAAATCACTCAATCGCGGTATGTTTTCACGGCTGTTACCGCTGTTAAAACCGGTACGCGGCTGGGTAATAACCGCTATCGCGATTGAAGCTTTACTGGTGGGGGCGATTTTTATGCGCCCCTGGCTGGTGGGCGTATTGATTGATCAGGGCTTATTGCCGCAAGGCAGCGAAGTCAATGTCGATCATCAGGTTATTGTGTGGGTAACGGTGGCTTTCGCACTCACCTGGTGTGCGCGCTTTTTGCTTTCCGGCGCCAGCCAGTATGTTGCCGGCAAAGCAGCGATTCATGTTATTAACGACTTGCGGGTAAAAGTGTTTACCCACGTACAACGTTTAAGTGTGGGCTACTTTGACCGCACCAAAGCCGGCCGCATTACCGCCCGCGCCGACAGCGATGTTAACGCCCTTGAGCCGCTGCTGATTCAGGGGCCGCCGGAATTTTTATCGGCTATTTTACGCTGCGTGGTAGCGGGCATTATGTTGTGGCTGATTTCCCCGACGCTGTTTTTCAGCATCGCGGCAATTGTGCCCATCATGATTATTGCCACCATTATTTTTAAACGCATCTCGCAGCGCAACTGGGGCGTGGTGGCAGAAAACCGCAGCCGCTTTACCGCGCACCTGGTAGAAACCGTTGCCGGGGTGCGCATTGTTAAACAAACCGTTACCGAACCGGCCAACCAGAAGCGCTATTGGCATCTGGTGGATGAATTCAATCGCTCTATTATTCGCGGCAGTATCCGCGCCAGTTGGTTTGCGCCCTTTACCGGCGTGCTTACCACCTCGGCAATGGCCGTGTTGCTGGTGGTGGGCGCGCGTGGCGTGGCACTCGGTGATATAACCCTCGGCCAGGTGGCCGCCAGTTTGTTTTACGTATTTATTTTTCTGGCGCCCTTGCAGGAGCTCAGCGACTTATTTGAACGCTACGCCAACGGCACCGCCTGCGCACAACGTATTTTTTTGTTACTCGATACGGATCCGGATATTCAGGACAAACCCGATGCCAAACAACTCACGCACGTAAAGGGCGATGTGGATTTCAGCGGAGTACATTTTTCTTACCTACCCGGCAGCAAAAAATGGATTATTAATGATCTGGATTTGCACGTGCCTGCCGGGCAGGTATTGGCAATTGTTGGCCCTACCGGGCACGGCAAAAGTACTCTGGTGCAATTGCTGACGCGTTTTTATGACGTTAACAGCGGCCAGGTGGCCATTGATGGTATTGATGTTCGCGACCTCACCCAACATAACCTGCGCCGCCATGTGGGTGTGGTGCTGCAAGACAACGTACTGTTCAGCGGCAGCATCCTCGACAACTTGCGACTGGCAGCAACCGACGCCAGCGACGAGCAATTGATTGATGCCGCACGGGCACTCGGCGTGCACGACCTGTTGGAAAATTTACAGGATGGTTACCACACCGAAACCGGTCCGCAGGGTTCTTTACTCAGCCACGGACAGCGACAGCTGGTGTGTCTGGTGCGTGCCTATTTGGCTGACCCGGCGATTCTGGTGCTGGATGAAGCGACCTCAGCAGTAGATGTACAAACCGAGCGAAAAATTCAAATTGCTCTGCGCCGCCTTTGCGAGGGTCGCACCGCCATTATTATCGCGCACCGGTTGTCTACCATCCGCGATGCAGACTGTATTGCGGTTATTCGTGAAGGTCGTGTTATTGAATCCGGTAACCATCTACAACTGGTTGCCCGTCAGGGTTTTTATGCCTCGCTGTACCGTGCTTACGAAGAAAACACCCTCGGCACAGCGGCAACGGATAAACCCGGCAAAACTGATCAGCCAATAACAGAAACCATCCCCGGTTCGCTTGATCTGGTTTAAAAAAAACCGGCTTGCCGCCAGGGAAGGCGGCGCAACAGCAACACCTCCGTTAAAGTGACCATTCGGCTACAATAGCCATTTCCCCTTCCGGATTCATCGTTCATGTTGTCACTGTTTATCCCGCAGGATCTGCGGGACATTCCCAATTACCCGCGCTACTGGTTCAGCCAATTCGTTTCCTTTATGGCCAACCAGGTGCTGATGATGGCATTTGGCTGGCATGTGTATGCCATCACCCAAAGCGCGTTAAGCCTGGGTTATATCGGCCTGATGTTATTTGCGCCGCAAATGTTGCTGGTGCTGGTAGTAGGCCATGTGGCTGACCGCTATGACCGGCGAACCATTGTGATGATCACCCAAACGCTGGAATGCATGGTGGCCGGCTCGCTGGCGCTGGCCAGTTTTTATGATGTGCAGTCCGAGCAACTTATTTTCTTTGCGGCATTTTGCATCGGCGCTATTCGCGCGTTTCAGGGCCCGGCATTGCAAGCAATGCTGCCCGGTCTTATTCCATTAAACAGTTTGCCCAAAGCCATTGCGCTGGGTTCTGCATCCCGGCAATTCGCCACCATTGCCGGCCCGGCGCTGGGCGGCCTGCTATTTTTTGGCGGCAACACTTTTGTTTATACCGCCAGCGCTTTGCTTTTTGCGCTGGCTTTCGGCGCCATGTTGCGCATTCGCTACCAACCGCATGAAGAACCCCGGCGGCCGGTGAATTGGGAAACCATTTTCGCCGGCGTAAAATTTATCTGGCGCAGGCCGGTTATTCTCGGCGCCATATCGCTGGATTTATTTTCGGTATTAATTGGCAGTGCCACCGCCCTCTTCCCTATTTACGCCGAACATATTTTAAACACTGGCAGCTGGGGGCTGGGCTTGCTTCGCGCCGGGCCAGCGGTTGGCGCGCTGATACTGGCCATTTATATTGCCCGTTTTCCACTCAAGGAAAAGGTAGGCAGAACCATGTTTATTGGCGTTGCGGTATTTGGCGTAACCACGATTATTTTCGGGCTATCCGAATGGTTCTGGCTGTCATTTACGATGCTGATAGTGATGGGCGCTGCCGATATGATCAGCGTGGTCGTGCGCTCGTCATTGGTACAACTGCAAACTCCGGATGACATGCGCGGTCGTGTAGGCGCGGTTAATTCCATCTTCATTGGCGCCTCCAACCAACTGGGCGATTTTGAATCCGGCGTGGTTGCAGAATTTTTTGGCACGGTTCCCGCCGTGGTCGCCGGTGGCGTTGGTACCTTGCTGGTGGTTGGCTTGTGGATAAAAATGTTCCCCGGCCTTTATCACTGGGATCGGCTCACCGCCAACGAACCGCCGGGCGAAAATTCCGCTACATCGCCGACCAGCAGCACTAAAAATCCCTGAGATTCCCGCTCAACGCACTTGCTGCCAGAACAACACACTGTTGCGCTGGCAGCGCAAAATTCCCGCCCGGTGTTTTATTTAACGCAAGATCATTTTGCGGTTAATTGTCCCCGTTGCTCAAGCACCCGGAACCGCTGCTTGAACCTTTAAAAAGCCGTTACTCGATAGTGGTTCGGATATTGCTATATCCCGCTCGACCTTCCTTCGAGCCAACACCATGACCGACCCTGCCAGCACACGCCATTTTTTCCGTCTTTTTATCGCGCTGTCACTATTAAGCGGATTAACCATCGGCATGAATAAAATTCTGGTCACGCTGTTGGGCTTGTCCTTGTCGCTGGAAAATTGGCAAATGGGCGTGATCAGCGGGGTGGAAACCCTGGCCATGGCGGCGGCCACTTTACCGGCCGGCATACTCTTGTCGCGTTACAGCCCCCGAGTCATTTACGCCATCGTCAGCGTTATTCTGTTTTTTGTTTACCTCGGCATTTCACACATTCAACAATGGGAATTGCTGGTGTTGACCATGGTCGCCTGCGGTTTGTGTATTGCCTTTCGCATCGTGGCAATGAGCAGCAGTTTTTTACAACGACTGCCGGAGATAGGCACGCACCGCGCCGGTTGGTACAAAGGCACCCTGTCACTCGGTGTCATGGCGATGGGGCCATTGGCCGGACATTTTCTCAGCGAAAATTTCGGAATCTCTTTTGCGTTCAGTGTGTCGGCCAGTTGCTTTCTGGCGATGGGGCTGCTCGGCTGGTATGCACTGCCTGCTGCACCGGCTCCGCACAAAAAAGCAAAATATCAAAAGGGTTGGCTTGCAGCGATATGGCAGCAAAACGATATTCGTCACGCCTGTTTGTATGAATCTTTCGGCAATTGCCTGGCGGGATTTTTTGGTACCTTTATTCTGGTTATTACCTTGCGGGAACAAAGTTGGGAAAACAACCTGGCGGTTACTTTGCTTGTGGTGTACGGACTGACGTACGTTAGCGTATTACTCGGCGCCGGAAAACTGCTGATCCTCGCCAGCAATGTGCAACTCTATCGGGTGAGCCATGGCTTGTTAATTCCCGGTACTTTGTTGCTGGCGTTCGCCTCTCACCCGGTCTTCTTTTTTATGGGTGCCATTATTAACGCGACCGGCCTTGGGTTAAACAACCTGGTTAATATGGCTACCATTGCGCGCAGTAAAAGCGACAAAAGCCATGTGTCCGGGGTGCTGACCTTGTCACAAATGACCGGCGGAACCTGCGGCGCGGTCGTGGGCGGGTGGCTGGGCACAGCGATAGGTTTGCAGCCGGTATTTCTGCTGCTCGCCCTGCCGTGGATATTTCGCATCACCAAAGATCGCCTGGCAGTACGCGCTCAATCCACAACAGAAGCTGGCTGAAACCATAACCGGCACAACGCGAATACTACCAATCAGGCAGTAGCATTCGCCGCAATAGCGTGAGGGGCATTATTCCAGGCCAAACGCTGACGCAAGTTTCTGGCTTCCGCCACCGCATCACTGATGCGCGCCAATACCGGCTCGGCCGTCAAACGGTAACCGGAGAAATCCTGGCTTTGGCTGTAAACGCCGGTTGGCACCGTGTAGGCACCGAGGTTGGTAAATAGCGGGCGCAGGTGGCTTTCAATAATAAGCGCGTGGTGCCCGCTGCCACCGTTGGCCGCCAGTACGACCACTTTGTGCTCCAGCGCTTCGCGCTCGATCAGGTCAAAAACCTGTTTGAACAGGCCGGGATAGGCAGCACGATATACCGGTGAAGCCACCACCAATATGTCGGCATTTTCGATGGTCTGCAAAATACGATCATGCGCGGAAGACAGTTGCGTACGGTACAACACGCTGCCGAACGCCGTAGCCACTTCGGCAAGATCAATGATTTCCGAGGTAAAGCCGGGTTCAAGGGAAAACTCTTCCACAATAGCCTCAACCAGCCCCAGTGTTTTGGATGGTGTACTCAAGCCACCGGAAAATCCTACAACGTGCATTGTTAACTCCAGAAATCTTACAGGAAACAAACTGAGTAGTTCGCTAGCTCACTGCCACGCAATAGCTGTGCCAGCATACGGTACCGAAGGATCGAGCGAAGCCTTAAATAGCTATATTCAAATTTCCAGTCGTAACATACGCAGCAGCTCCGCCCGTTTGCCATGACGTTAAATGTTCCAAAAGCGGTGGGTAATCCCTGACTTATTGGCAGGATTACCAATAAGCACAGCGAAGCTGCCCGAAGAGCGAGCCATAGGGAAGTGACGAGTGACTCGACGGTTTTGGAACAGCCGATCTAACAAAAAAACTTACATCGTGCCTGATGAAACGTCTCCAACCCTCCGCAATTAAGCTCCCGCCAATGCTTAAAAAACAACACCCAAAAGAAGTGATGATTATTTTTAAACACACGGCGCTCATTGGAAATCTCTTTTTATTACCGCCAGCAACAACGCTATAAGATTATAAAAAACAATTCTTTTATTTTTGTCGCGTATCTCTCTAGTGTTGGAGGCCACACCAACCAATAGGGATGATTTTTATGTCGTTAACAAAAACTCTTGCAAGTCTGGCCATCGGCCTGATTTCGCCACTGCTACTGGCCTCTGCACAGGCCAGTGATTTTCTGGTCAGCACTGACTGGCTGGAAAAAAACCTGAAGGAAAAAAATCTGCGCATTATTGAAGTGAGCGTTGATCCTGGTGTGTACGAGCGCGGCCATATTCCGGAAGCCGTGAATTTTTCCTGGCACACCGATCTGGTTGACCCGGTAACGCGCGATATCGCCTCTCGTGAAAATTTCCAGAAGCTGTTGCGTAATGCCGGGGTGAACAAAGATTCCACCATCGTCATTTACGGCGACAACAATAACTGGTTTGCTGCCTGGGGCGCCTGGGTGTTTGATATCTACGGCGTGAACAACGTAAAACTACTGGATGGCGGTCGTAAGAAGTGGGAAGCCGAAGGTCGTCCGCTTTCACCTAAAGCACCGTCGGTAAAAGCCGGGAATATTGAAGTGGCCGAAGCCAACAGCAAACTGCGCGCCTGGCTGCCGGATGTTGTCAGCGTTGCCAAGCAACAATCCCCGACCACACAACTGATTGATATTCGCTCTGCCGATGAATACAGCGGTAAAATTTTTGCCCCGGCCGGCTTTGCTGAACTGGCATTGCGCGCTGGCCATGTACCTGGCGCTGTGAATGTTCCCTGGGGTCAGGCAGTTGCCGCCGATGGTACCTTCAAGTCTGTTGACGAGTTGCGCAAGGTTTACGCTGCTGCTGGCGTAGATGGTAGCAAGCCGATCATCACTTACTGCCGCATTGGCGAACGTTCAAGCCATACCTGGTTTGCCTTGAAAAAACTGCTGGGCTATGACGTTCGTAACTACGACGGCTCCTGGACTGAATACGGCAACGCCGTTGGTGTACCGGTAACCAACCTGGCGGGTACGGTTTGGGGCGGTAAATAAGTAGATGCTATTCACTGCGCCAGATTATTCAATTTCAATATCCGGCACAATGCGAGTTTGGCGTTAGGCACTTTGTTCCAAAACCGTCGGGTCATAAATGACCCGACGGCGCTATATAGGTGTAGTGCGCACCAGGAAAAACATGTTTTGCGCGCACGGAACGACAATCTTTTATGATGATTGGCCGGCTCCGCTTGAGGATATTCATGCATTTTTGGAACAAAGCGCCTAATGGCAAACGGACAGAATGGCACACCTGCTGTGAAATTCCTGAATGTATAAAAGAATAACGGACGTACTTATTCGATCTCCATATGCGTTTAACTCAACTCCTATCGAAACCTCATAATATTCACGCCTTTTAACTTTAATACACTCATAACAAAACAGACCTCTCAATCCGCTGGCTCCGGGAAATTTTCTATGCCATCCACATTCGTTTTAAATAAAGCTGATTATTTACGCTACACAATCAGCCTTGCGGTAATCACGCTTCTTATATTTTTCAGTTGGTGGTTGGCATTGCATGCCGATGATGGCCGCAGCCTGGCGTTTTCGTTATTAGCGGGTGGATTTTTCGGGGTGGTGTTGCAACGGTCGCGGTTCTGCTTTTTCTGCGTAACCCGCGAGTTTATCGACGAACGCGACAGCCGTGGGCTACTGGGAATTATTGTTGCGCTGGTGATAGGAACGCTAGGCTATCACATATTACTCAGCGCTATGTTGCCCACTCCAGCGCCCGGCCGGCTCCCGCCCGATGCGCATATCGGCCCGGTGTCCTGGGTGTTGGCATTGGCGGCATTGGTGTTTGGTGCAGGCATGTCATTGTCCGGCTCTTGCATCAGTGCTCATCTGTACCGTTTGGGTGAAGGTTCGGTTGCATCGATTGCGGCACTGATCGGCGCTATTGGTGGATTTGTACTGGGTTTTCTTACCTGGAATACGCTCTACCTGCGGGTAATTCAGGAAGCGCCAGTGGTGTGGCTGCCGAATCATCTTGGCTATGCCGGTTCGCTTTTATTGCAACTCGGTTTATTGCTCGCTATCGCGATTGTACTGATGACCTTGCACCGCCATAAAACGTTTAGTGTCACTGAATTTTCATTTCGCAACCTGCTACTGGAACAACGCTGGCCGGTGTACGTGGGTGGTTTATTCATTGGCGCATTGGGTGTACTGGCTTACTTCCGTGTTGCACCGCTCGGTGTTACCGCAGAACTCGGCAGCCTCGCCAGAACCCTGGGCAACAAAGCGGAGCTGGTTCCATTACGGCTGGAAGGCCTGGACACTTTCTCTGGCTGCGCCACGGTGATTAAAGAAAGTATTCTCTCGAATAACGGCTTATTTATTTTGGCATTGGTACTGGCTTCGTTCGCCGCCGCTGTCAGCGCAAAACAATTCCAACCCAAACGCCCCGGCCTGATTGAATTGCTCCGCAATTTTGCAGGCGGCGTACTAATGGGCTGGGGCTCAATGACCGCCCTCGGCTGCACCGTCGGCACCCTGCTCTCCGGCATCATGGCCGCCGCCGTCTCCGGCTGGGTATTTGCTGTTTTCTGTATCACCGGGTTGTGGCTGACATGGCTGGTGCGCAAGCGGTTTCCCTGAGGGCATAGTCATACTGAGTATTAATGAGTATTAATGAGTATTAAATAAAAATTTTGTACACGATATTCTTCATATATCATAACTTTCTAAAAGTGTGCTTGCTGCCAGATATTAATTCAGCGCGTTTTTTCATGCTCATAATCAACGAAATAAATCCGCCCAACTACAAAGACAGAAATGCCGGAAAATTCTGCCCACAGAAAAAGTGATTCATACTATAAAAAAACCTGTGCTTATAGATAGAAATTGCATGAGTTTAAAAATTTCTATATTCTTGGCATGGTCGGCACTCTGCTCATCTTTGTTATTACACCTGAGTTAAAATTGAAAATGTAGTGGCCTGCTAAAAGTTGAGTTTTGCAAAAACTACTAAGGACAGTGTTTTTATAAAGGACTTATATAATGTGTAGACTAATTATTGCCACATTTCTGGTTTCGATTGGTTGCTTGGCATGTTTTTCTATTGTAGCTCATGCTGAACACAGAGTGAACGTGGAAAACTATGTGAGCATGACTAACATGTACACAGAAGCTATCACGGACGAGAGCAGTGCTCTGAATTTTAGCAGGACAGACACTGACGGGCCTATTAACTGGCTTTATTTCTTTGCCTCCAATTTAAGTCCCTCTCCTGGCTATTCGCCCTCTTCTCCCAGCCCGAGCTCTTTTGCCAGCAGCTTGCTTCCTTCCAGCTCTTCTTTAAATTTAACTCCGATCCTTTCTGACCAAAATAGCTCTTCAAGCGCACATCAAAATCACCGCGTCTTAACGACAGGCTTGCGTGGCGGCAGCGTGATCCCTTCAATGCAATCGGTAAGTCACGGCTCCCGCGCCAGCTTCGAGATAATATCGGACGAGGGCTATAGATTGGTTAGCGCTACTGGCTGCAATAGCGGTGATATGATTGGAAGCACATACTTTACAAGCCCAATCACCGGGGAGTGCACGATAAATTTCAGTTTTGGTTTGAAAACATTGGCACCTCGGGATTTCGTAGCTGTCGCACGTGATCGCAGTGTAATGATAAGCTGGAGCCCCCTCTCGCATGTTGAGCACTACCTGGTTTATTACTCCACAACACCAATTGACGATAACAATATTGAGTCCGCCAGCTCAACTCTAGTCAGCCCTGTAAGTTTAAATTCAGCGGTCCCCACTAGATTTGAGCTGGAAAATTTGATCAACGATGAGACATATTTGACCTATCCCCCAAAACCTAAGCCATGACGACGATGAGATTTCCAATTATCCTAATCCCAAGGAGATCTCATTATGAAAAAGCGTTACACCGAAGAACAAATCATCAAAGCCATTAAAGATCATGAGACGGGCGTCAAAGTTGACGATATTTGTCGTCGCCTTGGCATATCTGTCGGCACGCTCTACAACTGGCGCAGCAAGTATGCTGGTATGGAAGTTAACGAAGCCAAGCGCATGAAAGAGCTGGAGATTGAGAACAATAAACTTAAACGTATTCTGGCTGAAAAGCTGCTGGAGGTTGAGGCACTCAAGGATGTCATTTCAAAAAAGTGGTGAAGCCTACAGGCAAGCGCCAAATGGTAGGCCACCTCATGAGCCAGCATCGATTGAGTGAGCGTACAGCCTGTAGGCTTATCGGCCTCAGCCGAAGCTCGCATCGTTATACGCCGAGCGAGACAAATGATGTTGAGCTGCGCCAGCATATAAAACAGTTGGCGGTTCAATATCCTAAATACGGTTATCTGATGCTGCATGGGATATTAAGGCGCGATGGTCTGGTGATAAACAAAAAGCGCACGTACCGTCTGTATCGCAGTGAAGGCTTACAGGTGCGCACTAAAAAACGGAAACGTATTCAGCGTCCCCGCAGCCAATGAGCGTGTTAACACGAATGAACGACCGTTGGTCGATGGATTTTGTATATGACCAGTTATCCAATGGTCGCCGCTTCCGTGTGCTGAATGTGATTGATGACTTTTCCCGTGAAATGATTGGGCAGCTAGTAATGTTTTCAATTAGTGGCAACCAGGTGGCGCGCTTTCTGGATCAATTAATTGAACAACGAGGTGCTCCGCACCGGATTGTGTGTGACAACGGCACGGAGTTTACCAGTAAGACAATTTTCTTCTGGAGTCAGGAATCGCGGGTGGCACTGGCGTTTATTCAACCAGGCAAGCCAACACAAAATGCATTCGTTGAAAGTGTTAACGGGAAGTTCCGCAATGAATGTTTAAATCTGCATTGGTTCAGAACAATCGAAGAGGCGCGATATGAAATTGATTTATGGCGACATCACTACAATCACGAAAGCCCGCATAGCTCATTAAATTATTTACCGCCAATAGCTTTTGCTCAACAGGCGGCTTAACATGAAAATCTCATCCTTGAAGTGGTACTAAGATTGGGGAAAGGTCACTCTTCAAGATACAAATTGGAACAGCATGTCAGCGCTTGCTTATTATTTGGGATCAAAGAGGGCTGGTGCCAACCTTCATGTCGGTACTGTTTCGCATGGATGTATAACTGTGGATCCTCAATATCAAGAGCAGTTTGATGCTATGGTTGATTTTTTGAGTCGAGAATCAGAGAGTAATATATTAACGGTTATTCCTTAAATAATAGAGATATGACGTCGTGAAGAAGCTATTTGTAATTTCTATTTTACTTTTGGTTGTTTTAATTTCTGTGTTTTACATGATAAAAATCCGAATACTATACGATGATGCAGTCGTTGAGCTAAAGCTTGGCAATATCGACACAGCGGTTATGATGCTTAAAAAAGCTAATAAATGGGGTTCTCAAGAAGCTCGGTCTCTTCTGGCTGAAATTTATGCGGTCGGTGATTTTTTGCATCGTGATAGAAATAAAGCAATTATTTATTACAAAAAAATCATATCCAGTCGTCAACGCGAAGTTTTAAATATTATTCTATATCATCTGGAGAATCAAAAATCGGAAAAATATGATTTGCAGGAGGCTCAGTTTTGGCGTTCATATTTAATACAAGAATAAATGCTTATGAAATGCCGGCACTGAAGATCAGCAAGTTAGTGGAGATCCAGGATTTGACCCGAGCTTTTTTTGTTACTCGAAGAGACATGTGAAATTATTTTAGATGATTTAATTAAATAACGTGCCTATGATAGGCAGAACAAGCTGTGGGAATGGATATAAATCTCCTGTATTCAATTTTTTTAGCGGGATTTTTTCAATCTTTATGCTTGTAAGGATAATTATTTACAGAGATTACTTGATTATGAAAATTATTCTTTCCATTTTGCAACGCGGGCTACCCCCACAAACTGCGGGTTGCCGCCTGCGGCAATGACATTATCTCGTCGCTGGAAAAAATGATCGCGCGCCTGGAAATTGCTGGCCGGGTGTTCGAACAAGCGTTCGATCCCGCCCCCAATGTGGAAGCCGAATTCCTCTGGGACGGCACCCGGGCGCAAGGGCTGGTCAGTGGCCGCGTCAGCATCGGTTTTGAATATCGCACCGTCTACCTAAGCGCCCCAGCCCCTCGCCAGTTTCCCGGTGGCTTGGGCCACCCTGAGCGATATCGTCACCCAGGTGCCGGGCAGGGAAAACTTCATCGCCTGGCAGCAGCGCGGCATTACCGTCAAAAACACCTATGAGCGCCAGCTTGCCGAGGGCTGGTCACTTTCGTCGGTGCATGAGTTCGATCCCAAGGGCACCGTCTATTTGGGCAGCGGCACTGTCCTCGATGTAGTCACACCCTCCCTGATCCTCAAAACCGGGCAGACCTTCAGCCATAGCGATGGTGACGACGGTTACTACCAGGCGGGCGGTAAACACATCGACTATTTCCTCAGCGCTGAAAACCTGCTGGTCGATCGCGTCACGGGTCTGGAGTGGCAATATCTCCAGACCCCGTTCCGCACTGCCGATAAACAACAAGCCATCAACTATTGCCGCGACCAGGCGGAACCGCGCAACACCGGCTGGCGGTTACCCACACCGAAAGAGGTTGGCTATACCATTGATAAATCGGGCCGGGGCGCCGGGCATATCATCTACAGCCTGACGCAAGCCAGGGACATCAGACTGGAAGATGGACGGTAAGAGACCCGATAGGATTTGCAGGTGGAGATACGAACTTTTATGGATATGTGCTTGGAAACCCGGTGCGTTTTATTGATCTTGATGGATTACAAGTACGACCACCCAGTCGTGGCGGCTATGGCTCCGGTGGAACTCATGGCGGCGCAGGAGGGACATATGGGCAGGTTATCAGTAATGGATATACTATGCCATCAGGCAGATATGTTCCTCCGGGAATTCCTTTAGGAGATGGAAGTCACAGACCTAACTTGCAGCAGCCTCCTTTTCCCATTAGAAAGTTAGATCCAGTTGGTTACTCTGGAATGACAGGGAGTAGAGAACAGGAGTTTTTGCGCCAGCTTATGGATTTATATGATGCAATTTTTGAAGACCACATAAAAGAAAAGATTAGATGTGAGCTAAACCCACTGGCTTGTTTGCTTGAATCAATAGAAGAAAAAACTCAATACTGCCCTGCAGGAAGCTAAAGGAGGCTCAATGACCAATTTGGACTTTAGATTGCTTAGACTTTTTGTCTGCACATCATTTTTATTGTATTTTTTGTATTTCTTTTTTCCTTATCTTTACGAATATCTCTATGAAGAACATGTTTTGCATTATTTATTTAACTGGCCGATAAGTCCTGTAATAGACCTCCCAAATGAGCTCTACTACATCTTTATAGTTACGAAATTAATTGCAACTATTTTTGTGTTTTTTAAACATACATATGCAAAATTTTGTTATGCAGCTATTGTCATAGCATCAATCATTGGCAACCTTCAGATAGGAATGATGCTTTTAACACATGCAGAAATACTGATTTATACAACAATGAATATGCTAGATGGAATCATCTTATATATGCTATTTAACGATAACATTAAAAATTTTATGTCTAACAAAAAGTGCTAGCTGCGCTACCCACTAACTGTTTATCCTTGCTGCTGAAAATATTTATTTCTTTGCCAGCTATTCCAACCTTTCTGCAGCAAGGATTTTCATGGAATTAAACAGGTATTTGATTAGAGTCCGAAAAGCCCATATCGTATCGACATATAATTTGGAAAATTTTAAAAACCACAGCACCATCATATAAATCGCGAAGACTCAGCTTGACTGCAACGCCGCATGCTCTTCCAATTCCGCATTAATAAAAGCATCAATCATCGCGCGATAAACAGCTTCTACAACGGCGGGGTTGGCGGCGTGGGTTTCGGCGAGGGTTTTTACGCGGGCGATGACTTCTTCTACGCGTTTGGGCGCGCGGACGTCATCGGTGGTTTTTTTGAAGGCGGCGGCTTGTTTTACATAGTGGCCGCGCTCGCCCAGCAAGGCGACAAGCTGCTGGTCGATGCGGTTGATTTCTGTACGCACAGCGTCCAGCGAATCGACTGTTTTTCTGTTCATATCAATCCCCTGCTGCAATTAACGAAGGCCAGCGGTCAGTGTGCGTCTTGTATCGCCTGTGCTTCGCGGCGGGCTTGTTTGTATTCCACGAGCGATTTCAATACCAGGGTTAACAGCGCGATGGAGGCCAGCAGCAGGGCGGCGGTAAAGGCGCCGATGGCGTTGTAGTCCTGGTGCAGCAGTTGTACATGCAATGGCAAGGTGTTGGTTTCGCCGCGAATGGAACCGGACACGACCGACACCGAACCGAATTCACCAATGGCTCTGGCGGTGGTGAGTACAGTGCCGTAGATCAGTGCCCATTTAATATTGGGCAGCGTAACGCGGCGAAATACCGTCCAGCCGTTACCGCCCAGTAACACGGCGGCTTCTTCTTCGGTGCTGCCCTGGGATTGCATCAGCGGAATCAATTCGCGGGCCACGTAAGGGCTGGTGACAAAGATGGTGACCAGCACAATACCCGGCCAGGCGAACATTAATTGCACATCGTAACCGTCCAGCCAGCTGCCCAGCCAACCTTGTACGCCATACAACAGCAGATAACACAAACCGGCCACCACCGGCGAAATAGCGTAGGGAATGTCGATTAAGGCAATTAATAATTTACGGCCCCGGAATTCAAATTTGGTAACGCACCAGGCGAGAAACGTACCGTAGATCAAATTGACCGGCACGGTGATCAACGCCACCAGCAAGGTAAGTTTGATGGCCGAGATCATGTCCGGGTGCAACAGGTTGTCGGTAAACAGCGCCCAGCCACCTTTGAAGGCCGAATAAAAAATCAGCACCAACGGCAGTATCAACAAAAAGAAGGTGAGCGTTAGCCCCACTCCGATGAGCAGTTTTCCGATGGCATCCGGTTTTTTGTGTTTGTACTTTTGCATAATCAGACAGACTTGTATCGTTTGGCGTAGTAGCTCTGTACCAGCTGGATAAGCATCAGGAACACCAGCGAGAAGAACAGAATAACCAGCGCCACAGCAGAGGCCGCCGGGAAATTGTATTCACCCAGCAAGGTGAAGATCATCAGCGAGATCACCTCGGTGGCGTAAGGCATATTGCCGGCGATAAAGATAATTGCACCGAATTCACCGAGTGAGCGAACAAAAGATAGTGCCGTACCAATGGTCAGCGCCGGGCCGATATGCGGTAGTACGATACGGAAAAATATTTGCGCTTTGTTGGCACCGAGCGAAGCGGCTGCTTCTTCGTATTCTTCACTGAGGTCTTCCAGCACCGGTTGTACCGCGCGCACTACAAACGGAATACTGGTGAAAACCATCGCCAGAATAATGCCGTAAAAAGTGTAGGAAATTTTTATACCGGCGACGTCAAACCACTGCCCTACCCAACCGTTGTGCGCAAACAGTGCTGCCAGCGTTAAACCGGCAACCGCCGTTGGCAAGGCGAAAGGTAAGTCCATCAGGCTGTCGATTAAACGGCGGCCGGGAAATTCGTAGCGCACCAGAATCCACGCCATTAACAATCCGAAAATGGCATTGAGGATGGAAGCAATGGCAGCGCCGGCAAAGGTGACTTTATAAGCGGCCATCAGACGCGGATCAGTAACGACCTGAAAGAATTCTTTCAAAGACATTTCTGCCGCCTGCAACACCAGAGTGGAGGCCGGTAATAAAACGATGAGGCTTAAATAGAATACGCTCAGCCCCAGGCTGAGCGTAAAGCCGGGTAGCACCCGGGAGGATTTTTTTAACACGTGCGGTCCGATTAGTTCTTGTGAGCTTTCTTCAGCAGGTCATCGAGGATGGCACCGTTAGCAAAGTGATCTTTGTCGATTTGTGCCCAGCTACCGAAGATGGATTCAATTGCTACCAGTTCCAACTCGGGAAATTGTGCAGCAAACTCTGTTTTGACCGCAGAATCATGCACTCTGTAGAAAGAACTCGCAAGTATTCTTTGGGCTTCCGGCTGGTAGAGGTAGTTCAGGTATGCGGTTGCAACATCCAGAGTACCTTTGGATTTGGCGACGCGCTCAACCACGGCTACCGGGAATTCAGCAAGAATACTGATTGGCGGAATAATGATGTCGTATTTGTCGGCACCATATTCTTTACGGATCAGATTCACTTCAGATTCAAAGGTCAGCAGTACGTCGCCCAACTGGCGCTCTACGAATGAAGTGGTAGCGCCACGGCCGCCGGTATCAAATACCACAACGTTACCGAGGAACTTGCTAACGAAATCCTTGATTTTGTCCTGATCGCCAGCGAATTCCTTGTTGGCATAAATCCAGGATGCCAGGTAAGTGTAGCGGGCATTACCGGAAGTTTTCGGGTTAGGGAAAACCAGTTTCACATCGGCACGGGCCAGATCGTCCCAGTTTTTGATATTTTTAGGGTTGCCTTTACGCACCAGGAATGCAGTGGTGGAGTAAAATGGTGAGGCGTTGTTCGGGAATTTTTTGTTCCAGTCTTTGGCAACAAAGTTACCTTTTTCAGCCAGGATATCAATGTCGGTAACCTGGTTAAAGGTGACGACGTCGGCTTTAAGACCTTGCAGAATAGCGCGAGCCTGGGTTGAAGAACCGGCGTGTGATTGTTTTACATTCACATCGTTGCCGCTTTCTTTTTTCCAGAACTCCTGGAATTTTGGATTGATTTCCGCAAACAGTTCGCGGGAAACATCATAAGAGGTGTTGAGAATTTCCTGGGAGGCCGCCTGGCCAGTCACACTGAACAGCAGCGCTGCGCCGGCAAGTACCAGCTGCTTTGAACGCGTTAATTTCATAAAAAACTCCATGATGAATGAGGTGTTAACGGCGCCAGTAAATCACATTCGGTGGTGCGCCGTTAGATCAAGTTTTCCTATGCTTGGAACAGAAAAATCAGTGTTTTCAGCGGCTTTTTATACCAGCCCGCCAAACAGCAAACACGGTTATTCTGCGGTCAAAAAGGTTTTGGTTGCCGTGGGGCGCGCATAGACTTTTGCACCGCGGGTTAAATCCAGATGCCGCTCCTGGGAGCGCGGTAATTCAACGTGAATCAGGTTGTCACTGAGTGAATGCTTTAATTCAATACGCAGCACAGCACCGGCAGTGCTGACGTTATCGACGTAGGTTTCAATCAGGTCACTACTGCCCGGCAAGGCTTGCAACTCGATATCGTGCGGCCGTATGTAAGTGATCGCCGCTGAATCGTCAACGTCGGCAAACTCCGGGGCAGGAACCGAGTAGTCACCAATTTTTGCCTGACCGCGCTGTACGCGGCTGTGGAACTGGTTCACCTGGCCAATAAAGTCGTAAACAAACGGGCTGGCCGGGTTGTTGTACACCTCGTCCGGCGATCCGATTTGTTCAATACGGCCTTTATTGAGTACCACAATGCGATCCGCTACTTCCATCGCCTCTTCCTGATCGTGGGTTACGAAGATCGAGGTGATGTGCAAATCGTCATGCAAGCGGCGCAACCAGCGGCGCAGGTCTTTACGCACCTTGGCATCCAACGCGCCGAAAGGCTCATCCAGCAGCAGCACTTTGGGCTCAACCGCCAGCGCACGAGCCAGTGCGATACGTTGCCGCTGACCACCAGACAGTTGATCCGGGTAGCGGTCTGCCAGCCAGTCGAGCTGCACCAGTTTCAGCAGTTCGTGCACGCGGTTGCGAATTTCTGCTTTGCCGGGGCGCTTGTCTTTCGGGCGAACCGTAAGACCAAAAGCCACGTTGTCGAATACTGTCATGTGGCGGAACAGCGCGTAGTGCTGAAATACGAAGCCGACCTGACGCTGACGAACGTGAACATGGGTGGCATCTTCGCCGTGGAATTCAACGTTGCCGTCATCCGGCTGTTCAAGCCCGGCGATAATGCGCAACAGGGTGGTTTTACCGCAACCGGAAGGGCCAAGAAGCGCTACCAGCTCACCAGTGGGGAAATCGAGAGAGACATTATCGAGCGCGGTAAATTGCCCGAAACGTTTGTTGATGTTTTTTACCTCAATACTCATAAGTCTGCTCTTTTACTGCCTGATTTTTCACTAACGGAGCGCCAATAGCGCGGCGAAAAGCATATTCGGGATACAAAAACACCGGTCAGCGTCCGGACATTTCCCTTTGCTGACCGGTGTTTTTACAGGGTTGCCCCCGAAAAGGACGATTATCCCTTAAAAGGCGTGGTCAAATCCAACCGCAAAAGTGTCGTCGCGACGGTCAGCCTTGTCCAGCTCCAGGGTAGAAACGTAGGTGTATACGCGGGTTTTGCCACCCAGAGCGTAGTCCAGACCCAGTGCCGCCAGGGTACCTTCTTCGTCAGTTACCTTGCCTTTGGAGAGGCCGTACTGTGCTTTTACCTTGTATTTGTCGATGTTCCAACCGGCAGACAGGATAAAAGTATCATCCTTGCGATCGCTACCCGGTGCTACGTCTTTGGACTGTTGCAACAGGGCACCCAGTTCGAAAGCACCGATTTTGGTGGTACCTACCGCACGGATAATATCAGCACGGATAATACCGTCTACGCTGCGGCTGGCCGCTTCATTACCACTATAGGCCAGAGCGCCGTAGTAAGTACCGGTATCCGCCACCAGCGAGGCAGAAACGTTGTCTGCCAGGCCATCGTCCGGCTCGCCATCCAGATCCACATCAGCACCTTCCGGCAGGATGAAACCTACGCTGGCGGTCAGCAAACCATTGGCAAATTTGGGTGAAAAGTACTGCACGATGTTGCTGGCACGGTTATGGCCGCCGGTCAGTACGTCGATATCCGCACGCAGGTCATTGAACTGGTCGAATTTACCTTCGATAAGTTTCAACGGTGTGTCATGTTTACCGGCAATCACACGGCCAAAGTCGCCTTGCAGACCGATGAAGATATTACGCTGGGTAAAGGTGGTGTTGCCGTCGTCTACGTCGATGCCGTATTCAGCCTGGTAAACTACGGTCAAGCCGGTGCCGTCCAGCGCCAGGTCACCTTTCACACCCAGACGGGAAGCGTTGGAGTTCAGCTCCCATTGGTCAACTTCAGTCGCAGAGCTGCCGGCGATAACACGCGCAGAGCCTTCGTTGTCAAACTTGTCTACCGATACGTTGATCTTACCGTATACGGTTGGGCCATTTGGCGTGGCTGCCACGGCTGGTTGAATTGCTGCCACAGCCAGAGCCGCGGTAATAGCAGAAATATAAACAGATAACGTGCGCTTCATGACTTACTCTCTTTTTGTGTGTGGTTTAATCAATAAGGTACAGCACCTTCCGAAAACGGAAGTTCAAGCGAAGTAAAAACGGAAAAAGGGTTACCCGGATATGGCAGGCGAAGAGCCTGCGGTCGGGCTTATTTCGAGGACATCATTCGGCAACAACAAGGGTTGCCGAAAGGGGATACGTACAAAGCGGTGTGTGTGGTCATGCTTTTTAGTCCTGAAATTGCATAGTCTTGGGTGAACCTGAAGCTTGCGGTCTGCATCCGTTATCAGCCTTTTTACGCCCGGTTCATCAACACCAACCGCCCGGTGTTATTCATTTCCGGTGGTGGTTATCCGATGAATGTCATACTAATGAAATATTTTTTATGAAGAAAGGAATACTTTTTCATTAGCTTATAACTCTGCAATGAATCAGACGCCTGCATTTTATAGCCACCGGGCGCAGCTAAACACGGAGGAGTAACCAAACCCTACCCCTTTCAGAACGCCTTACCTGCACAGATTTCAGGCAAAAACCACCGTCACCACCTAGACTGCATTTGCACCCTCATTAAAAGACCTGGCATTTTACCAACCGGTTTATTAGCCCACATCATTCTTAAGACAAGGCTCACGAACCCTTGCCGGGTTTCCCGATCATTGATCAAACAGGAAGTTTGAAATGAAAAAAAACGCCATCACCCTCGCACTCTTCACCGCCCTGCCTTTGTTAACCACCACCGCTTTGGTAGATGCCTGTACGCGGGTGGTTTACCAGGGGCCGGAGTCCACCATTGTGACTGCACGCTCCATGGATTGGCGCGATGACATACCGGCAAATATCTGGGTTTTTCCACAAGGCATGGAACGCAACGGCGCAGTAGGCCCGAATTCAATTACCTGGAAATCGCGCTATGGCAGTGTAATTACCAGCGCATTTGATATTGCCACTACCGATGGCATGAATGAAAAAGGTCTGGTGGCCAATTTGTTATGGTTGGCAGAATCGGAGTACCCGACCTATAACGGCACTGGTAAAGGGCTCGGCATTTCTGCCTGGACACAATATGTGCTGGATAATTTTGCCACCGTGAGTGAAGCGGTAGCGGAACTGCGTAAAGAGTCGTTTGTGGTGGTGTCCAGTGATATTCCCGGTACCGACCGCTTTGCTACGCTGCACCTGTCCATTTCCGATGCGCAGGGCGACAACGCTATTTTTGAATACATTGGCGGCAAGCTGGTGATTCATCACGACAAGCAATATCAGGTGATGACCAATTCACCGATTTTCGAAAAGCAGCTTGCCCTGAATGAGTATTGGCAGGAAATTGGTGGTACCACTATGTTGCCGGGCACCAACCGCGCGGCCGATCGTTTTGCACGGGCATCGTTTTATATCAACGCCATTCCGCAAACCAGTAACACACAAACGGCTATTGCCAGTGTTTTCAGTGTTATTCGCAATGCCTCGGTTCCTTTTGGTATTTCATCAGAAACCGAACCCAATATTTCTTCCACCCGTTGGCGTACCGTGTCTGATCATAAAAACCGGGTTTACTATTTTGAATCGGTGCTGACACCAAACACCATCTGGATTGATTTGAAAAAAATAGATTTCTCCGCGGGTACCAGCACCCGAAAACTCGCGCTGGATAACAATCAGATTTACACCGCCGATGCCACCGATAAATTTGTAACGGCAAAACCGTTTGAGTTTGCGGGGTTATAAAAACGCAGATGCCGAAAGGCGCCAGCAGATAGTGGAAAAGCAGAAAGAAAAACGCAGGCTGACAAACACCATCAGCCTGCGGATGGTTAACGGTTAAAAGGAATAACGCGCACCCAGCGCATAGGTTCTGCTATAAAGTGACGAACCAAAATTATTGGTAGCCGGATACTGATAATAGCTTTGATACACTTCATTGGTCAGGTTGGTGCCGTCCAATGTTATGGACAAGTTATCCGTCACGTCATAACTGATTTGCAAATCGAGGCTTTTCTCCGCCTTGCGGTAGATTCCCAACGGATTGGCAAACATCGCCGCCTCATAATTGTTCAGGAAATCATCCCGCCAAACATAGGACAGCCGCGCCCCGAGCTTCTCCTTTTCATACGCCAACACAGCACTGTATGAACTGTCCGAAATACCAAAAATATCACGCGTCACAACACCGGTTATTTCGCCAGCACTGTTGGTTTCAGGAATATCCTGGGATGAGTCGAGCGCTGTATAGCTGAATTGCAAACCGAAACCATCCAGAATGCCGGGCAAACTTTCCGGGAAATACACCAGCCCCAGTTCAAGCCCTTTCAGCTTGCCATTCGATGCATTGCCCGGCTGATCAATAATGTAGTCGTAATTTTCGTAAACCGTTTTGCGTCGGGAATTGACAATAAAGCCTTCAATGTCCCGGGTAAAAAAGGTTCCGTACAAGGAGCTTCCTGGTGAAAAATACCATTCCAGTGAGATGTCGATATTTTTTGATTCTACCGGCTTGAGGTCAGGGTTGCCGCCGGATGCCGTGCCGTAACCGATATTGGTGGTATCTTTTCTGTAGATGGTATTGGCATTCAAACTACCGAAATTCGGGCGACGCAAGGTTTCAGTATAGGCAAAGCGAGCCACCAGATCATCGGTAAGGTGGTAACGAAGCATCATGCTGGGCAGCACTTTGGAAGTACTGGCATCATCTACACTACGCGGATGCCCTTCAACCGCCAGATCAAAAAAAGTCATATCGGTTTGTGAGCCGCTATAACGGAAACCGATTTGCCCATCCAGGACGCGACCACCCAATTCTGTTTCAAAACCGGTTTGAAGGTAAGCGTTGTAGGTATCCTCTTCAATAGAGAAAAAGCGCTCTACCACCGGTTTGACCAACGGCCCATTGTCATTGGCATAATTCGCACGAAGAATGTCTGCATTCGCGCCAATCCAGTGACTGCCAGGCACAAACCATTCTGTCGGTACATCAGACTTACCATCGAAGAACTTTCTGTTGATATGTTCGATGCCATCATAGTAAGAAAATGAACAATTGATTGAGCATTGGGCTTCCTGATTTTTATAGGAATCATCTGCCGTACGGCGATCAAATCGAAGGCCGAACTCAACATTCTTAAAGAAATTTCCTTCCAGATTTAAATGACCATCAGCCGTCCAGGTAAAAGCATCACCTTCGTACTTGCCTCGGTTGTCATAGAAAGTACCCATGGTCCAGCGCGAACTATCCGACAGGTCACGGTGCTGATAGCTCACATCACCATAATTCAAATCGCCGCCAGCCGCTTGCTCTACCACCTTCCACGCGGGAAGCCCGCCATCTGACTTGAAGTCCACCCAAATGTCACCACGGGTATCTGCTCGCAGGCCATTTGTAACGTTATCATTTTTGGAGTGCTGATAAACCAGCTCCGAGCGTAATGTCAGCGCCTCACTCAATTCCCATTTGCCACCCAGGGCATAGACCCAACTGTCCGTTTTTCTGTCCGCATAGTTAGCCGATGAAAAAAGCGAGGTGTCACCGACAATTCTTTCCTTAACAATGTTGGTTCCCGGGTAGAGTATGGGTGCCGGCTTGTTTTCAAGATCATGCCAGGCATCCACGAATCCGAACAATCCACTGTCAGATGACTCGTTACGAAAGCCGTTATAGAAGACTTCAAACAAGTACTCCGAGCTTTCATCCGGAGCAAATTGCAACGAAATATTGGCTGCAGAGCGTTCGCGTTTACCTCTCACATCGTGCTGAAATATCGCATCGCGTGCGAGCAAATATTCGCCAGGCGTACCATCAAAATCCAGCGTTGATCCGGCGGCAGATGGCAAGCCCAATTCGAGGCCCGGCTGCCAGATGTTGGTATCAAAAATACGCTCAAGGTAACCATAAGAACCTACTGGTTGCGCAGCGAAAGGCAACATCGCACCTGCTGTTACAGCCTGGTCGCGATAATTGGTTTCTGCAAAAGAGAGATTGACCAATGCACCAAATTCGCCAATACCGGTTTGCCAGCGATCGGTAAATAGTGCAGAAATATTGGGATCGGTTTTATCCGCTGAATCCTGATAGATGGCCCGCCCGGCCAATACTACTCTGGAATCATCAAAATCAAAGGGGCGCTGGGTTTTGATATCCAGCTGACCGGCAATACCGGATTCAATATTACTGGCAGAACGCGTTTTATAAACGTCTACCTGCTTAAGCAAACTTGCCGGAATATCCGCCAGAGATACTGACCTTGCAGCAGCCGTAAAAATCGTTCTGCCGTTGATGGTGGTGGTAACGTCATCCAGTCCGCGAATGGCAACTTTTGAGGTTTCGCCTGACCCTCGATCCGTCACCTGAACACCGGAAATGCGTTGCAATGCCTCGACAACGTTATTGTCCGGAAATTTACCAATATCTTCAGAAACGATGGCATCAACAATCTGAAAGGAGTTTCTTTTTATGTCTACCCCTTCCATCATGCTGGCACGAATACCGGTAACCAGAACATCTTCAACAGGCGCGGCTTCGTTACTTTGAGCAAAAAGGGACGGGCTGGAAATAGCTACAACAGACGCGATACTGGCGCTTAATACAGAGCGAGAAAACATGGGATATTTCCTTTGAGTTTTTTACTAACAGCCCCGGCAGCACTTATTATTACTGATCACCACCGAAAGCCTTTTTGTTTAAAAATTATCAGGTAGAAACACAAACAAAAAACCACTCAACCTCTTTTATATTTTTATAAAAAATTGAGAAAAATTTAAAAACAAATCGTTAATCATTCCTTTTAAAAAACCATCACACTCACCACCAGATCCATGCAACGGAATGTTCCGATGTTTTAGATACTATCCGCTTATTTTCAAAGCATCTTGTATTAAGTGGTAATAAATTTGTACATTTTCGACACAAACAATAAACACTGAAGAAATAAAATATCTTCAACAGGTAATGATTAAAAACTGGCACAAAATTCAGCAAACATTAAAAATAGAAAATTATTAATAAAGTGTGAAACGCATCGGTTACATTGTATTTTGTATGCCCCGCCGAACCGCCCCATAAGAACGGATTACATTACGGGTTGAGCGCAACGACTAAAACCGCACGCCCCCTGCAAGCTGTTGACGGAAAATACACAAATTAAAAAAACAGCTTATTTTTCGAACAACCAAAAAAAATAATCTGCGCTAAAAAGAGACTTTTTTAAGAAAGAGGGAAATCTGCAGTGAGGATTACTATGTCGGGAAGCGGAAAAAGCGGAGAGCAGAAATAAAACCCGCAAGCACAGCGTTTGTGCTTGCGGGCAACGACAATTACATTCTATAACTGACGCCCAGCACCAGGCGAGGCTCTTGCGAGGTGTAGGTCATGGACTGACCTTTGTAACCCAAATAAGACGACTGCGACTCACCGGTGATATTGATCGCTTCTGCGGTTAACGAGAAGTTGGCATTGATATCGTAGGTAACACTGGCATCCCACTGTCCGTAAGCCTCAAAGAACTCCGGCACGCCGTTTTCCAAACCGATCACACCGTAAGCGGAGCGGAAGGGAGACAAATACTCGTCACGCCAGGTGTAAGCAACACGCGCACTCAACTGATCATTTTCAAAGAAGCCGATCACGTTGAACGAGTTTTCAGAGACACCCGGCAAGCCGAGGTCCTGATGGGTGGTGGTGGTCACATCCGCCTTGCTGTTGGAGAAGGTATAGTTAAAGGTTACACCGAAACCATTTTCCCACGCCTTTTGCATGGCGAACTCGAAACCGCTAACGCTGCCACCGGTACCATTCACGGTACGAGCGACACTGCCCATGCTGCCACCATTCGGGCCGGTGTCCACACCGTACTCCAATGTGGTTTGCCCGGCGAGGAAGGAATCTACGGCTTTGACAAAGACACCGGCCGATACATAACCCAGGTCATCGTAATACCACTCATAGGAAACATCCGCCTGGGTTGCCCGGTAAGGATCGAGATCCGGGTTGCCGGTGCTACCGCCGGTAAAGGCAAAGTAGGTGTAAGGCTCATCCACCCGGGTAAAGTTTTTACCAAAACCTTTGCCCAAATCCTGATAGTTGGGGCGCGAGATCACCTTGGCCGCCGAGAAACGCAACTTGGAGTCGTCTGTGGTGTTCAGCACAAAGTTCAGGCTTGGCAACACATCCCAGTAGTCTTTGGTCTTGGTTACAACATCCCAGGTTAACAACACGCCCTGACTGTTCCAGCCATCGGTTGCCAGTGACCAGAGTGAAGACTCGGGGGTCGTTTCAGCCGAAGTGACATCCACTTCGGTTTTCACTACACGTAAACCCAGGTTCAAATCGTAAGGCACTGTGTCGCCGGTAAAATCAGCCTCTACATAAAGCGCGGTGGTTTGCTCTTTAATGCTCCAGGATTCAAGCGGAACCTCCATCCATTCGCCGGGCGAGTTGGGCGTCAGGCCTTTAATCCAGCCATCCACATTGGCGGTAATCAGATTGGCGTTGTCCATCAACACATCAGAGCGATAGCCACCGGACGGGAAGAAATTATTCAGCTGCACAAACCGCTGCGGGTTTTGATTGTAGGTTTCCCACGGAATAACGCCCGGTGATCGGCTCCAGCGATTGGCATCGCCCGCTACCGCCGCAGAACCATAAAGCGCCTCTGCCAGGTTCATACCCGAGGAGGTTTTCAAGTCAAATGCTTTCAAACCGATACCGGCGTCAATGAAATATCCCCAGGGGCCGTAAGGCTGGTTATCGTCCAGACCATCGCCATCGATATCACAAACTTTACCCTGTGGAATACCGCCGTTGCCGCAGAGGTCGTAATAAACCGCTTCGCGTACGTTGGCATTTTTATCGCCTGGGCCAGGTGCATTGTTGGGGTTGAACGTCGTGGCAGTGTTGAGGCTGCCATCAGCGTTGTAGGTATTGGGCGATTGCGCACCGGTGGTTCGGCTGAAATCAGTGAGGTGACGCAACTCGCGGAAGTCCACTTCCTGTTCAGACCAGCGGAAGCCGAAGGTCAGCTTTTTCAGATGGCCAACGTCAATATCGTATTCCAGGTCGGTGCGGAAAGATTTCGCTTCGTTGTCTACATCAGCACCGAGCGCCCAATGGGATTTGAACGCGTAAAAATCCGGGTTGGTTAACCAGGCATCGTTGGTAAACGCCAGTGACGGGCGTGAACCGGCAACATAGTTGTAAGAGCGTGTGCTTTCACCGGTGCCGGGGTTGGCGGGAGTATCGCCCCAACCGTTCGGCGTGCCGCCATTGGCAAGGTCAGTGCCTACATAACGGCTGGTGCGATAAGGAGTAAAGCGGCTATCGCTGTAACCGGCGCGCTGTTCAAGATCTGCCTGCGCATAAGACACTTCGGTAGAGATACGGAACTTGCCGCCATTGTCGACTTTAGCGCGCAAGGCAAAGTTATCCGCAGAACCTTTGCTCACTTCACCGGCAGAGTTCACCTCGGCATCGGCAATGGTAAAGTTGGCTTTTTTGATGATATTGAACAGCCCTTTGTTTTCCAGTTCGTAAGGCTGGCTTTCGTCAATACCTGTGGCGTTATCCGTATTCATCGCGTGTTTAACAGTGTATTGACGGTTGCTCACTTCCATGTCGGCATGAAACCAGTCAAAGCCCAACTGCACCGCTTCGTTGACATTCCACTGCAAATTCACCGACGCACCCTGGCGCTCACGTTCCTGCTCGGAGTCAGTGGCGTAATACATGCCGGGTACAAGGTAAGCGTCGCCCGCTGAACAACGTGAGAGTTCGATATCCCATTCGCCGTTATCGGTGCAATTGATAGCAGTGCCTTCGCGGGAAAAACTTTGGAAAGAGTCGTTGTGAACGGTTTTTTTGTTGGCGGTCAGCGCAATAATTGCAGCAAACTTGCTGTCCCAATTATTACCAATAATGATAGAGCCGGAAGGTTGTGTGTCTTTTGCGTCAAGCCCCTGGTCGGCTTTTACGTTCACCGCCACCAGTGGCCCATTCAAACTGAAGGCATCGCGGGTTTTCAGGTTGACCACACCGCCCATACCCCCTTCAATCATGGACGCTTTGGGTGTTTTATACACTTCAACACCACCGAGCAACTCGGAAGGAATGCCTTCCAGCGAACTGTCGAACTCGGTTTTCGCTTCACCCAGCTGGAAATACTCCAAACCGGATACAAACACATTGCCGTTCAGCAAGGTCGCATTTTGATCAAGGCCGCGAATCCTTACCTTGGTACCTTCACCATTGTTTCTGTCAATTTGAATGCCTGGTAAACGTTGCAGCGATTCCGCCACGTTTTGGTCCGGCATCTTGCCGATATCGTCTGCGCTGATGGCTTCCACCATATTGACCGATTCACGCTTGATGTCGATAGCTTTTTCGAGCGAGCTTTTAATACCCCGCACCAGCACTTCTTCTACCGGCTTGTCCTGAGCCAGAGCGATGTGACTTAAACTACCCAAGGTGATTGAAGCTATAGCAGTAGCGATGACTTTCTTTTTGAATACATCCGTATACATATCATTATTCTCTTGTTTTATTAGTGTTTGTTAGCCGAAAAATCTTATTATTTTTTTATTGCGCAGTAACTACCTCCTTTGAGTGATATTTATAAAATTGATGGTTCAGCGGTTTGGAAAAAGGGAACGGACAAACAAAGAAGCCCCGACATCCGTGTCGAGGCTCAATGATTTATCTATGTAAAGGTTGCTATTTTACTTTTTATTAGCGAGCGTCTGAATGAAGGCGATCACATCTTTGACAGCTTGTTCATCGGGCAACACCTTGCTCATCGCGGCCATTTGTTGGCCTTGCACATCACGCGGATCATGCCCGCGAGCGCCGGCTTGGTATTTTTCCAACTGCTTTAACAAATACCAGTCGGCTTGCCCGGCCAATGGCGGTGCTTCCAGTTCGCGATTACCTTTGCCATCGGCACCGTGGCAGGCAACGCAGGTTACGTAATGTTCCGCACCGCGTTGTGCATTTCCAGTCACAGTTACCGGCTGCTCAACCTTCGGCAAACTTTCTACATAGTGTGCCAGCGACGCACCAAAATAGACGGTTTGTTCCGGCTGCATAAATTCCAGTGCAGCGCGCATGGAAATGCCATCAACATCCTTGAAGTGAGTACCACGCAACCCGGCGAGGAATTTCTGCAACTGGATTTGCACATACCAATTGTCCATGCCGGCAAGAGACGGTGCACCCAACGCCTGATCACCACCGGCATTACCGCTGTGGCAACTGGCACAATGTTGCTGATATAACTCAAGGCCTTTATCTTTCGAACCCCAGTTGCTGACATGCGGTTTGAACGCATATTGCTCGTGGTATTTTGCATAGGCGGCCTCTTCCACTTTATTAAAGTTCAACGCCAGCCCGGATGCTTTGAGTTTGAAAGCCATTTGCGCATCGCTGTCGAAGGTATCAATCAGCGCCTGCAAATTTTCCAGCTCTTTATCGGAGGGCTGTTTCAAACCGGCACGCCACACTTCCACAACACCCATTGCCATCAACGGCAAACGACCATCGGAAATACGCTTCCAGGAGGTCAGCGTTTTATTGAAGTCAACTTTATCGCCGGAAAGGTGATCTTTGGCCAGCAGATATTCCGGTGTTTGTTCCTGGGCGGCGAAGCCTTTCAGGAAATCGCCTTTCACCGCAGAACCGCCACGGTTCAACGCATCCCAGTAAAACTCACCATGCTGTATCGCTGCCAGCGTAAAGGCTTTTGCCAACCACTCGTCTTGCGTTAAGTCGGTGCGCAAACGCAGTAATTGTTGCGCCGCCTCTTTGGAGGGTTTTTGCTGGGCGATGGCCAACAAGGCCCACAGGCGGGTTTTGGCATCCTTGTCTTGCAGTTGCGCAGCCGCCAGTTTCAAATCCGCAGCGGAACCACTTTCGAGCAACGCACGCACGGCATTTTTACGGGTGGCCGCCGACGTATGTTTCAGCGCGGCCTGAATGGCTTTGGCGTTGGCTTTTTGCTCCATGGTAAAAGCACCCAGACCTTGCAGCGTCCAGATGGCATGGATAGAACGCGGGTCGAGGCCAATGGCATCAATCTGCGCGGCACCGGTCAGGATATTACGCAACACGGGAATGGCATCGGTACGCTTTTCCTGCACCAGTTTGCTTTGCGCCGTCATACGCCAGAACATGTTGTCGTTGCCAAATGTTTCTACCAGTGTGGCGGTATCAGCCTTGCTCAAATCGAGAGAGGCTTGTGCCGTTGCCTGCTTGGAAACCAGACGGTAAATACGACCATGCTTGCCATCACGCAGCGGGTTTACGTGGGCATTACCTGCGCCCATTTCTGCATCAAAGCCAGCCGAATTTTTGGTCGGTTTGGGGTTGTGCTGAATAATAAAGTTGTACCAGTCAGCAATCCACAATTGACCATCAGGCCCGACATCGGAATACACCGGCGACAGCCATTCATCGGTACTGGAAACAATGGAACCGCGGTTGTTGGCTTTATAAGTAGAGCCATTTTCCTTCAGGAAAAATTGCCCCAGCAAATGCGCGGTTGGCTCACCAATAAAGGCACTGCTATTCCAGAAACGCTCCGGGAAAGCCCGTGCGGTATAAAGATTAAAACCGGAACCGGCGGTGTAACGACCGTGCGCATCCACTTGCAAGAAGTTGTAGGTGGCCGGAAACACTTGCGAGAAGCTGTCAATTTTTGCAGCCATCCCCGGTGATACACCATCGTGTTTACCGTAGAGGAAATTACGCCATACCGGTACGTGCCAGGCCGGCGCATTGTTAGCGGTAGAGCCGAACACTTCGAAGTCTTCGCTTAAGCCAAGCCCCCAGGTATTGTTATTCAGCTGGGCGATGGGTTCGATGTTAGTGCCATCAACATCCATACGGAACAAACCATTCTGGAAGTTACCCTGGTTTGCACTTTCGGTACCCGAATAACCCACACCACCCCAGATGCGGTTGTCATGGCCGTAACGCAAATTGGATGGGCCGGCGTGGGTGTCATCAACGCCCCAAACGCTGTTGATAATTTCCTTAACGTCTGCCTTGCCATCACCATCGGTATCTTTCAAAAACAGAAAGTGTGGCGCTTGCGACACAATAAAGCCGCCGTTGACGGCAACAATACCGGTGGGAATATTCAAGCCATCGGCAAATACCGAACAGCGATCTGCACGGCCATCACCGTTGGTGTCTTCACACATGGTGATGCGGTCATTGCCTTTGCTATCCGGATGCACTTCGTTGGGGTAATCAACCGATTCCACCACAAATAACCGGCCGCGATCATCCCAGGTGAATGCCACCGGGTTAACAATATCCGGCTCGGCAACAAACAATTGCAACTCAAAGCCCTGCTCTTCCATTGTTAGCGCCATGGAATCTTCAGCAGACAGCGGGTTCTGGAATTGCGGTGGCGGTGATACACGGCGATAGTTGGGGATGGTGCCTTTATCTTCATACACCGCTTTAGGTAGTGTTTTTACCAGCGCACGATTGGCATCGCGCTTTTCGTCGCCAACACTCCACAAAATGCCGCGAATCAGCAGGTCGTGAAAAGCCGGTTGCCCCCAGGTATTTTCATCGTGACCGTACGCGGTGTAGAAAACCCGCCCTTTGCCCTGCTCGCGAACCCAGGTCCAGGGTTCGTCTTCACGCAACGTCAATACCGTGCGGCCGGCTTCGTTATGGTCGCGGTGTACATAGGTTTCATCTTTGGTTTCAAAATTTTTAAAACCGCGAAGGATCTGGTGATTCTCCTGGCCCGGTGCCGTGCGCGTGGTAAAGCTTTCATAGCCGTGGCTGTGAAAACGACCGCCGACCAGTTTGACGAAATTATCGGAATGGCCGAAACAGGCGCTGGCGCTGTGTATCGGCAAAAAAGCACCGCCATTATCCACGTAATCGAGCAGCGCTTTTTCCTGCGCCGGTTTCAGTTCGTCGTAGTTAGCGTACAACATGACCGCATCATATTGCGCAAGCCCTTCATCGGTGAACGATGAAAGATCTTCATGATATTCCAGACGGATTTTTTCGTGGCCGAGCGACTGGCTCAACATGGGTGCGTAAACATGGGAGAGGTGATATCCCGAGCCTTCGCGCTGCTCGTGCCCCACAAAAAGCAAATTAATAATACCTGCTTCGTCATCTGCCACCGCGCTGCCAAAAGGCAAGGCAAAGCAAACGACTAACAGCGTGAGAGTTTTGAATGGCTTGGCTAACGGATTATTTTTAATAATATTCATAGCTCTAGTCTTTATAAGTGGTGTTTTATAGCTTGTTGGAAACCTGCCCGACATACAGCCTGCTACTGCGGTTTATTCAGGACCGCAGTAGCAGAACGAAAAGGTTCTTACGGCTTGAGGGTGAACTCCGGCATTGCCATCAGTTTGCCACCTGCCAGCGCCGACTCATGAGCCAGAATACCCACACAACTGATATTGGCCGACTCAACCGCATTCGGGTAAGCGTTATGACCTTCCAGCACCGCACGAATAAACTGATGCACCAGATGCGGGTGTGAACCACCGTGACCGCCGCCCTGAGTAAAGCTCAAATGCTGGTTGCTATCCGAATCGTAAACACCGCGACCGGTAAAGTGACGAATAGCTTCAGGCAATAAATGTGCGTAATCCGGCACTTCAACACGGGAGGGAATTTCCGGCTCGGGCTTGCCCAGCGTGTGAATAACCGGTTGTTCGTCTTCAATCAATGGCCACTCGTAAGATTTCAGTGAACCGTAGACGTTAAAGCTTTCGCGATACTGACGTGCCGTGTCAAACAGCGAACGGTGAATTTGTGCAGCCACATCGGAATCCTGCAATTGAATATGGCAAGACTCAACCGCAAACGGAGAACCGTAAACTTGCGCCAGATTGTCACGGATACGACCCGAGCCCACACAGGAAACCGCTTTCGCCAGTTTGCGCTCCAGCCCCAACACCGGGCCAACACAGTGAGTAGCGTAATGCATTGGCGGCATACCTTCCCAATAGCTCGGCCAGCCGTTCATGTCTTGCTGGTGGCTCGCTTGCAAAAATTGAATTTTGCCCAGATCGCCACGTTCGTAAAGTTCTTTTACAAATAAAAACTCGCGGCTGTACACCACGGTTTCCATCATCATGTACACGAGGCCACGATCTTTCGATGCTTGCACAATGCGCTCGCAATCTTCTACCGAGGTTGCCATAGGCACGGTACAGGCAACGTGTTTGCCAGCTTCCAGCGCCATCAGGGTATGACGCGCGTGATCGGCAATCGGCGTGTTGATATGCACCGCATCCACAGTCGGGTCGGCCAGCATATCTTCATAGGAGGTGTAGCAATTGCCCTGAATACCGAATTGCTCAACCAGCGTATCCATGTTGCTTTGGTTACGCTGACAAATCGCGGCGACTTCTGCATTGGGGTGAGCCTGATAAATCGGGATAAATTCAGCACCGAAACCAAGACCTACCAGACCAACTTTTAATTTACTCATTATGGATTCCTCTTTATTGTTAGATTCAGATAGCTATCTTTCAGACAGTTAAATTTCAGATTTAAACTTCAGATTTAAACTTCAGACCACCAACCGCGCAAAAACGCCAACCCTTTGCTGGCAAACTCATCCTGGTTTTCAGCAAAGCGCCGCCAGATACACACAGCCTCTGCCAGGCTGGAAGCATCCGGCGAAAAACTTTCAATACCAATTTTTCCGTTGTAGCCAATTGCCTTCAAACCTTCACGCAAACCGGCCCAGTCACTATTGCCATCACCCGGCACACCGCGATGGCTATCCGACACCTGAACATGCACCAGCCGCTCGCCAGCGCGCTCAACAGCAAAGCGGAAACTGGTTTCTTCGATATTCATATGAAAGGTATCAAATGAAATACCGAGCCATGGGCTGTTGACCTGCTGCACCATACGCAAGGCATCGTCAACGTTATTGACCATGTCCGTCTCGAACCGGTTCAAGGGTTCAATACCCAAATGAATACCGTGCAAACTTGCCGTGTCCGCCAATTGCGACAACCCGGCAACCGATCTTTCCCACTCCGCCTGGCGCAGTGCTTCAGTAGCCAGGCGAGCCTTGCCCACCGACGCATAAAGCGGCCCCACTACGCAGGAAGCGCCCAGCCCAGCGGCCAGCGCAATGCACGACTCGAAATACTGGAGTGCATTTTTGCGTATCGCGGCATCGTCCGAACTGAGGTTGCGCTCACCGGTCACGGCGGTACAAATCACCACATCCAGCCCCAACCTTGCCAATACCGGTTTCAGCTGGGCAACGGATATGTGTTCTGCGGCCTCAACGGGTATTTCGACAAAGTCGAATCCTTGTGCGGCAATTTTTTCGAGAAGGGCAATTTGGTTACTGGTGAAGGGCGAAGTCCACAACCAGGTACTGGCACCGAATTCCATAAGACAGGTCTCCCGCATTAAATAATTATGTTGTGCGCTAATGCTATCTTGCCAGGCAAAATCAGGCTTGTACCTTATCGTAAAAAAATTGTACGATTTCGACATGAACGATCTGGATGCTTTTTTTTCACAACTCGACCCGCGGCACTCTCCCACGCAGCTTTTTGAATACATGCCTAACGTCATGTACTTTGTAAAAAACTGTCAAGGAAGCATCGTTACGGGCAATCAGGCTTTTGCCGAACACTGCGGCCGTCGCTCGCCGGAAGAGATTCGCGGCAAGCGCGATGAAGAATTATTTCCGCCCTATCTGGCAGGTAAATATCGTCGCGATGACGAAGCGCTGCTGGAAAAAGGCACGCCAATGCTGGATTTGATTGAATTATTCCCGACACGGGAAGGCTTACCGGAGTGGTTTATCACCCAGAAGCTGCCGCTGTTTGATCTGCAAGGCAAGGTGTGCGGCTTGTGCGGCATTGTGCAAAGTTATGAAAGGATGCTGGATCACTCGCAGAATCCGCTATATCAAGTAGTGCGCCATATTCGCTCCAATTACAAGGAACGACTGAGTATTCCCGACATTGCCAGCCAATTCGGCTTCTCTCAAAGACAACTGGAGCGCCATTTCGCGGATACCTTTCGTATCAGCCCCTCACAATATCTCGTGCGCCTGCGCGTACTCATCGCCAGCGACCGTCTGAAATATTCCCGCGAGCCGATTGCCGAAATCGCCATCGACTGCGGCTTCTACGACCACAGCAACTTTAACCGCCACTTCAAACGCACACTGGGGATTAATCCGCTGGCCTACCGGAAAAAGCATTCTGTGAATTTATAACCATTGCTCGCAAATCCGGAAGGTGCGAGCAGATGGGTGGGGCGTTGGAAGCCTACAAAATCAACAGGTGCGAAAATTTGATGATAAGTATAAAGTTTTTTGGAAAGAGGCCGTCATACTCATAAAGCACGGCTCTTTCAGGATATATTGATATGGAATTCGTTAATCTGAACCACCTGCAAATTTTGACAAATCCGTCAAAAAAACCTTCACCCCAAGACGCATCCAAAGCGCCTGAAAACAGGGTATTTACCTCGAGCAACAACGCATCGCCCTCTGTCATCGTCACCTTATCTCCTGCAGCTTCCCAACTCACTCACGATTACACCATGACCTCCCGATTTTCTTCTATGGGGGAACAGAGTGAACATATGACTCGCCTTGCCGCCACCTGGGTTACCCGCGAAGAACTGGAAAGCGGCACAAGGCGACCGTTTGCCTCTGCGGAGGATGAGCGGCTAAGTCACCTGACATTAAAGGAACTGATGGAAGAAGGGTTACGATTACCTACCGTGGATGAAAACGGCCATCTAAAAACCGGCTTTGCCGGAACCTTGCAAAGTGACCGCATCAACGTAGCGGTTGCCAATATTTTATTTGAAGCTCAGCACACGTATTTAAAAGCCGCAAAAGATGTTACCGCTGCCGTGGAGGAATTCAAGGAATACATGTTGGAAGAATTTAATATAGATCCTGATAGCTATGACATCGTTTTTCGTGATGGAAAACCGGTAGCGGTTAGTAAAGGCAGTGATGGGCTTAATGATGAGGATCTGGAAAAAGTACAGGAGGCTTTGGATAACCCGAAAGAAATAAAAGTCGCCGACAAGCTGCATCAAGCTATAGACGCATTTAATGGCGCAGCGCTGAAAATGATCGAAAACTCGCTAACTCAGCATATTCATGGGGCATCAAAAAATCGTTATCTACCCAAAGAGGTATCGGCAACCTGGTTGATGGAAGGAATGAATTTTTCGCATGCCACTACGAGCAGCCATGTACATGATAAATTTCTGACAATTATGGCTGATGCTCGTGAACAGTACCATGCGGCCTTGAAAGATGGATCACATCTGGCAAATGGCAATACACACCCCGGCATTCTGGAGCTGACAAGAATGCGCGGCCTGTAGCCTGTCTTGCGCCACACGCCTTTACTCGATAGTTTCCTGTAACTATCTCTGCACTCTCAGTGTGATCCACAGGTTTGAGCGATTCAGAAGCAAAACAAAGCTCTGATAGCAATACCTCGAAAGGGGCGTTGATTTTTTAGAATTATTAACTCCAGAACTTTAATAAGGATCTTTTGGTGATAATCATTGTAGATAGGTGCACATACCGCAGTTATAACCGGCGAATTGTAATTGTGAATCGCTCCGGGTTTGTCGGAGGCTAACTTTCTTGAGAGAATTAACCTATGAAAAAGAGACCCGGATATTCACCTGAAACGCGTGAACGAGCTGTAAGGCTTGTGCTCACCACCGAACAAGATCACAGCTCGCGCTGGGCGGCGATCACTTCTGTTGCCGGCAAGATTGGCTGTACACCTGAAACACTCCGTGCATGGATAAACCGAATCGAATCCAATAGCGCCGCTCCCGACACTGCAAACGTTACCGAATCCGAGCGAGTTAAAGCCTTGGAGCGCGAGAACCGTGAACTCAAACGTGCGAATGAAATCCTGCGTTTAGCCTCGGCTTTTTTTGCCCAGGCGGAGCTCGACCGCAAACCGAAACTCTAATCCACTTTGTTGATGCCCATAAAAGTGTTTTTGGTGTCGAGCCGATTTGTCAGCAGTTACAGATTGCACCATCAACGTATTATCGGCACAAGCAATTGGAGAAAACACCCGAGTTGCGGGCGCGGCGAATTCAGCAGGATGAGCGTTTAGTCGTTGAAATACAGCGTGTTTGGACTGAGAGTAATCGCAATTATGGTGCGCGAAAAATCTGGAAACAACTGCGTAGAGAGGGGTTTGATGTGGCTCGTTGTACCGTTGAGCGGCTCATGCGTCAATTGGGTATTGAAGGTGTGCGTCGTGGCAAAAAGTGTAAAACAACGATCCCCGATCACAAGGCACATTGCCCGCAAGATCTGGTTAACCGTCACTTTAAAGCGGACAAGCCAAATCAACTTTGGGTTGCCGACATTACTTACGTCGCCACCTGGTCAGGCTTTGTCTATGTCGCCTTTGTAATCGATGTATTTTCACGTCGCATTGTTGGTTGGCGAGCGATGACGACAATGCAGGCGGATTTAATTCTGGATGCATTGGAGCAGGCATTGTGGGCAAGAGGAAAACCGCGTGGCGTGATTCATCACAGTGACAGGGGCAGCCAATATTTATCCATCAGCTACACCGAACGCCTTGCTGAGGCAGGATTTAATGCGTCGGTTGGGAGCGTGGGCGATTCTTACGATAACGCCTTAGCTGAAACGATTAATGGACTCTACAAAACCGAGGTTATCCATAAGAGCGCACCGTGGAAAAATCTTGATGCTGTGGAGATGGCGACACTTGTATGGGTTGAATGGTTTAATAACCGTCGGCTTCACAGTGCGTTGGGTTATGTGCCGCCAAAGGAGTTCGAGGAATTTTTTTATCAACAAACCGAGTTGGCTCATGTAGCATGACTCAAATTAAACCGCCTCCGAAAAAGTCGGGGCGATTCATTGCTTCTATTGTTCGCTATTTAAGCAAAAAAATAGAAGCAACCGACATTAAACCCGGTTAATCGCTTGTTATGTTACCGCCCTACCAGACCTTTTTACTATCCCCGTAACGAACGGTCCATCCCGTAAAATACGCTGCCAGTAAAAATGCCGGCGCGATAAGATGATTATCCGCAACAAATATAGCTCCAATTCCAACGAGTAAAGCCAATAGCTCAAGGGCTAGCTGAACTCTTCTTGAAGGCACCCCAAAAAAAGACCACCTAAACCACCAGGGCTGTGATCTCCATACTTCTGCCTTTTTATCAATCATTGTGATCTCCTCTGTTAATTTCGATATCTCAACATCAAATACAGAGGCGAGTGATTTAAGAGTTTCCAAGCTGGCACTTTGACCACTTTCAACACGCTGAATAGTCCTAATACTGAGACCACTTAATATTGCAAGCTGCTCCTGTGACCATTTCCTTTCATCTCTCAATTTTCTAACAATCATTTTAAATCCTCGCTGCTCTGAGCGGTCACAATGACAAAAAATTGGGCTGGCGGTTACGAAAAAGACCCGACAGCATGCCGACAGTGCCCAATTTGGTAACATAACACCGCAAACAGCTGCGACCTTATAGAGAATTGTTCTGCGGTAGCCTCGAGCTAAACCGCAAAACAAGAAACGGAAAAGCCGTCGGTCTGATTTGCATTGTTAGCGCTCATACCCCGTATCTTTTATTTCCGCCCGAAGTAATACAGTAACGGCCGCCACGAGGACCGATGCAAACCCGGTCCTCTGAACAGGGGCAGCCACTGTCATCGTAGTAGCTCCGGTCAGGACGATCGGTGCGGTTGCCAGGCTGCTTCCGGACTGGTGGCGAGTAGCAACCAGAACCAGAGCACAAGAACCTTGAGGCCACCCAACGCTGACTTGCCCCGTCTGGAGATACGCGAGCCCAGCCGTCTTTGTTCTCATACACTGTTAGCGAATCACCACCAGAAGCTTTGGCTACAACTGCACCGTTAGGTGAAGAGCGCTGATTGAGGACGCTGGTCGCGACGTACATGGCTTCAGTTTGCGGTGGCGAGACGGAAACTCCAGGCGCTGGTGCAACCAACGTGCTAGCGGGCGAAGTGGGGATGTCGTTGCTACCGCCGCGACACATTGCAATGATCAACACAAGGCCGCCGATCAGCCAGATACCAGCGTTGCTATTTGCCCGACGTGCCATATCCCCTCCCCATGAGCGCTAACGCCGTGATAAACGGTGGTTTTTAAGTTGCACTTTTGCCATCAAATGGAGCGAAGCGGAATGACGAAAGTGTAACTTAAAAGCCATCCGTTTGATTACTTTGTTACGCTTTTGTGGCTAGGAGAACACCGCTGCCAACCATAATACTTCCCGCAGCTACATTAAGTGTTTTTTCGGCTCTTGAACTTTTAAAAAGGACTCTAGCTTTACTTGCTGCATAAGCGTATGTGACCATAACACCGCCCACAGCTATAGTTGCGACCAGTAATAGTTGGCCTATTTCGACAACAGTAACATTCTGCACATTAATGAAAGCCGGAAAAAAGCTAACGTAAAAAAGAATGGCTTTTGGGTTACTTAACGTAGTAACTAGGCCCGCAACGAAGTTTGGAAAAAATGACAGTTCAATAATGGGCTTCACTTCTACGGAACTATATTTTGATAGAAGCAATTTAATTCCGAGGAAAACCAAGTAAGCAGCACCCGCATATTTTATAAATGTAAAGACGCCACCCATTGTGCTTGCAAGCGCAGATAAACCATAAAGCGATAGAATGATAAAAATGTAATCACCGGCAACAATACCGAAGACTGTAACTAAGCCATGAGAAAAACTAGATGCCATTGACCTAGCCACAACGGTAAAGACTCCCGGCCCAGGAATTACCGCTAAAATAACCAAGGCTACAAATAACGATAACATGCTGGCAATTGTCATGAAGCTTCCTTATGCGTAACGTTGCGATAAACGGTGGTTTTTAAGTAGCGCCTTTATGCTACAAAATGTAGCGAAGCGGAATGGCATAAAGGCGCTACTTAAAAACCATCCAGTTCATTGCCTTGTTAGGCAAGAAAAACCAAAATTACACAGCCCATGATAAAAAGAAAAACTGGTGCCGTAAGAATATTAAATAATGAGCTAACGATTACTTTGCCATTTTTTTCTGATAGCTTTACGGAGTCTGCAATTTTATAGAAAAAAATTAATAACCCGTTGTCAGCCTCAAATTTACAATCAACTCCATTTGAATTTTTGTAAGAAATTTCTATAAGAGTTGAATTGGTATTGCCTGTAAGTGTTCTTTTTCTGGTGATGATGTTAGTAACTACACCTGAAACACTTCTTCCTGTAAATAGAAAGTGCAATCTATAAGAAAATAGACCTAATGCAATGATAAGTAAGAAGTAACCCAAGATCAGGTAGTACCAATGCATAGTTTACCTTTGCGAATATAAGATGCAGTTGCGCATGAGCCTAACATCTATGGACGCCCCGGGTTTTGCAAGCAATTTTTTGTAGTCAATGTGTGTTGCAGCCATCTATCCGGACTCCCGATGTAGAATTTATCTACGGTCCCTGATGGTATTCGCTAATCGGGGTCTTATCATTTGTTCGCTCTTGTTATGAGCCATGTTAGGACCAGACTTACCCAATTACGATGTCATCTACATTGCCTTCAGTTTTCTTGCCTGCGCAACACTGTGCGTAAGTTTATTTATCGATTAAAATCCAAACGCTTCATCGTAACTTTTGCCTTTGCTCATCAGTGCCCAGGCAATACGAGCCAGCTTGTTTGCCAAAGCAACAATAACTACATTCCGGTGACGACGCCTCATTAACTCTGCGATCCAGGGAGTCATAGATCGCCTGGGATTCATATGTTTGATAACTGCTCTTGCACCATGAATAAAAAGCGTTCTCAAATAGGTATCGCCTCGTTTACTGATGCCCAGCAGGCGATCTTTTCCTCCACTGGAATGCTGGCGGGGAACAAGACCAAGCCACGCTGAAAACTCCCTTCCACTCTTGAAACTGCTGCCGTCTTTGATAGTCGCCACCAATGCCGACGCAGTTAAAGGACCTATACCTGGAACTTCTTGTAACCGTTTCGTAAGCTCTATATCCGGGTTGTAGCGCTTTATCTCGTGTTCGATTTCATCAATGTGCTGATCAATTTGCCTTAGCCTGCCAGCCAATCGTTGCGCATGGAGCCTCATCATCACGGGAAGGGTCTCTTCGTAGGCACCATAATCCTGTTGCAACCAGGCTCTCAACTTGTGTATACCAACGGGAACAATCAAGCCAAACTCAGCCAAAGACGCCCTGAGTCGATTGGCTATTGCAGATCTCTCCCCCACCAACCCCTTTCTATCCCGATGGAGCAATAGCAGTGCTTGCTGTTCCTCGGACTTTATGGCAACAAAACGCATGGTAGGCCGGGTCACAGCCTCACAAATTGCGTCCGCATCTGCTGCGTCATTTTTATTGCTTTTTACGTAAGGCTTTACAAATTGAGGTGGTATTAACTTCACATGGTGACCCAGCTTTTGTATTTGCCTTGCCCAATGATGGGCGCTGCTGCACGCTTCCATGCCCACCAGACAGGGCGGCAGGTTAACAAAAAAATCTAATAATTTTGCTCGGGTTATTTTTTTATTAATTAACCTTTTACCTGAACCACTGGCAGCACAAACCTGAAATACATTCTTTGCAAGATCAACCCCGATCACAGCAACATGTTCGCTCATAGCCTTGCCCTCTCTGATGTCAGAATCAAGTACCTTTATTATTTGGCACTTGAGAGAGGGGCGTCCATACCATTATTTGTATATCGCGCCAGCCGGTTATCCAACACAGAAAGCGTCTTAAAACCCACAGGCAAGCGATTGTTTTTATTCGGGATCAACAGGAGGCGGCGCAGCCAGGTGGGGAGGGAAACGAGCGGGCTTGTTATTTCCCTGGTCATGGCCTGTTATCTTGCTGTTCATCCGTGCAAGTGGTTGATATTAATACTGGCGCGCATGATTGCAAGCTATTTTTCAAGCCACTTTCAGCTGTTAAACAAGCCATAACCGGGAGGGTTCATGAATAGACTGTACAGGTACGCAGAGGGAGGGAGTTTTATTGATATGGAGAAACTGGAATTTTTTTGCGGTGAATAGCAGCGCCCGTTGAACCTGCTGGAGCATCCTTGCTCGCATTTTTACAGTTTTTTTGTTGGGCGCGCCGGGTTGTGCAGGTTGCGGTTAAACCGCGATATCGGCGAGATTTCCTTTTAATTCCAGCCAGGCTTTGCGATCGGATGCGCGTTTTTTGGCGAGCATCATGTCCATTACAGAATGGGTGGCGTCGCCGTCTTCGATGGTGAGTTGCACCAGACGGCGGGTGTCGCGTGCCATGGTGGTTTCGCGCAGCTGCAAGGGGTTCATTTCGCCCAGCCCTTTGAAGCGCTGCACGTTAACTTTTCCTTTTTTGTTTTCAGCGGCGAGGCGATCGAGTATGCCTTTTTTCTCGCCTTCATCCAGCGCGTAATAGACTTCCTTGCCGATGTCGATGCGGTACAGCGGTGGCATGGCAACAAATACGTGGCCGTTTTTTACCAGCGCCGGGAAGTGACGAACAAAGAGTGCGCACAACAGCGTGGCGATGTGCAAACCATCCGAGTCAGCATCGGCGAGAATGCAAACCTTGTGATAGCGCAACTCCGATAAATCTTCACTGCCCGGGTCAAGGCCGATCGCCACAGAAATATCGTGCACTTCCTGGCTGGCGAGAATTTCGTTGGAGTCAATCTCCCAGGTGTTCAGAATTTTTCCGCGCAACGGCATAATCGCCTGGCATTCGCGATCACGCGCCTGCTTGGCAGAACCGCCCGCCGAGTCCCCTTCTACCAGAAACAATTCACCGCGTGCCGGATCACTACCGGAACAGTCAGCCAATTTGCCAGGCAACGCTGGCCCCTGGGTGACTTTTTTTCGTGCCACTTTTTTGCTGGAGCGAACCCGTTTTTGCGCGTTGTTGATGCAGTAGTCGGCGAGCTTGTCGCCTTCTTCGGTGTGCTGGTTCAGCCACAGCGCGAAGGCATCTTTGGCGATGCCCGATACAAAACCGGCGGCTTCACGCGAGGTTAAACGCTCTTTGGTCTGGCCGGAAAATTGCGGGTCGGCCAACTTGAAGGACAACACAAAAGCGCAGTTGCTCCAGATGTCTTCCGGGGCCAATTTGATACCGCGCGGAATTAAACTGCGGAACTCGCAGTATTCACGCATGGCATCCAGCAGGCCGGTGCGCAAGCCGTTAACGTGGGTGCCGCCCTGCGCGGTAGGAATCAGGTTAACGTAGCTTTCCTGAATCAGTTCGCCGCCTTCCGGCAACCACTGTATCGCCCAACTGACCGCTTCGGTTTTGCTGCTGAAATCGCCGGTGAAGGGTTCTGCTGGCAGCGTTTCCCATTCGCGGGTAGCCGTGGAGAGATAATCTTTCAGGCCATCTTCAAAAAACCAGACATCCTGTTCGCCGGTTTGCTCGTCAAGAAAGGTGACGGTAAGGCCGGGGCACAGTACCGCTTTGGCACGAAGCACATGGCGCAGACGGCTGACGGAAAATTTCGGCGAATCGAAATATTTCGGGTTGGGCGTAAAGCGCACGCTGGTGCCCGTTTGCCGCTTGGCGCAGCTGCCGATCACTTCCAGGTCGCTGGCTTTGTCGCCGTTGGCAAAACCCATGCGGTAGATGTTGCCATCGCGCTTGATAGTCACTTCGAGTTTTTCCGAGAGGGCGTTTACCACCGACACCCCCACGCCGTGCAAACCACCGGAGAATTGGTAATTTTTGTTGGAAAATTTACCACCGGCGTGCAGCGTACACAGAATAACTTCAACACCGGGTTTGCCTTGCTCCGGGTGAATGTCTACCGGCATACCGCGGCCATCGTCGCTTACGGTGATGGATTGATCCTTGTGCAGAATCACGTCCAGTTGACGGGCGTGTCCGGCCAGCGCCTCGTCGACGCTGTTATCAATAATTTCCTGAGCGAGGTGATTGGGGCGGGTGGTTTCGGTGTACATGCCCGGCCGTTTTTTTACCGGGTCAAGGCCGGTGAGAACCTCAATATCTTCTGCAGAATAATTAGCCATAGTGTGTTGTGATTTCCCCTGAAAACAATGGCGGTGTTGCCGCAGTGTCGGAGCGCATTGCAGCGGGCCCGAGCAAAAATTCGATGGTTTGCTGGTGGTAGCGTTCAAAGCCCTGGAAACTGTGATCACCGCCGTCTTCAACGGTTTGCCGGCAATCGCGATAGCGCGCTACGGCGCGGGAGTAATCCAGGGTTTCATCGCCGGTTTGCACCAGCAACCAGTAATTATGAGGCAGAAGAATAGCACGCTCACAAGCGCGTATTTCTTCAACGTGTGTTTCGTTCAAACGGTAAACCGTTTCTCCATGCCAGGCGGTGAGGTCGCGGTGCAGATATTCCGGCATAAATTGCCAGGGCGATACGGACGGGTTTACCAGCACCGCCTTTACATTGCGGGTTTCTGCCAGCCAGGTGGCCCAAAAGCCGCCCAGCGAACTGCCCATCACGCCCACCGGCTGATTTTCAGCCAGGAAGCGATCTACCAGGGTTTCGAGGGTGTGGCGGGTTTGTTCCGGGTAAGGCGTGAGATGTGGGCAATGCCACTGCACATCAGGCCGATGTGCAGCGAGCCATTGTTGCAGCTGCCGCGCCTTGAAAGACTGCGGCGAACTGAGAAAACCGTGAATGTAAATGAGGGATGACATGGGCGCTTACGATAGCGAAATGCCCGATCAATAGCCACCCGATTGGTAATCTATCTGGTAGTGGTCACCGGATACGCGAGAAACGCCGGTTTCAAAGGAGCCATCGGCACCCAGATCAAACCAGCGATAGCCGGGCATACTGGTATCGACGGTGAAATCGTCACAGCCCGGTTTGAACTGCACCGACGTAGACGGCGTACCCAATAAGGTGATGTGATTGCGGCGACCAAAAAACTGCTGGTGCACATGCCCCCACACCACACTTTTCACTTTGGGGTTGCCATCAATAATGGCAAATAACGCCGGGGCATTGCGCAGAATGTAGGCGTCTATCCAGGCGCTACCGACCGGTACCGGCTGATGATGCAACATCACCATGACGTATTTTTCCGGGTAGCGGGTAATGGTTTGTTGCAGGAAATCGAGCTCTGCCTGCTCCAGTTCACCGTAAACCTCACCGGGCACGGAAGAGTCGAGCAACACCACCACCCAGTTGTCGAGCACGATAACGCGGGATTCGGGAAGTTCTTCCACCGGCGTGGATGCCATGACGGATGCAGAGTCGTGATTGCCCGGCAGCCAGGCTAACGGCACAGAAAAGTGCTGTTTGACGGCATGCACGAAGCGCTCATAACAGGTGTCGTGCCCCTCACTGGCGATATCGCCCGTGCACACCAGCCAATCAATGGCGTCGTGCTCGTTGGCAATAAGCTGCAGGACATCACCCAGACTCTCTTCCGTATTCAACCCCAACAGGGACTCATTGGCGTGAGAGCCAAGATGGCAATCGGTAATTTGAATCAGGCGCACAGGCATCTCTTTGACAGTTGACGTCGATCTTAAAGCATCCATCTCGCGTCGATATTTCCTGTTACATGTTCATTGAAAGTCATGTTAAACCCCGGCAAATGTGCAGGATTTACCACAATTCGCACAGAAAAAAAACGGATTGGGATACACCGCTGTTAAGACTATGCATAGTGCGGCAATTGTGCCATTGCCCGCCGTTCTTCGGCAGTATGCATTTGTCAAAAAGGCATACCAGCTCTCATTTTTTAAACCGGATACGCGTGTGTAACCGTTTTTTCTCCGCTTCAGTTCCGGTTCAGCTTGCGGCTCGTAATCTGCACTCACTGGTTGAAAATCCATGACCCCGTGCGGGAGGACTCCATGATGAAAACATTCAGTGTTATTAGTACATTCGCGTTGGCAGCGCTGATCGCCTTACCGGCCTCGGCACGCCACCACGACAATCACACCCGTTATGCGCGGGTAATTGATGCGCGGCCGATTTATCAGAGCGCTTCCTACCAGGTTCCCGAGCAGGTTTGCCACTACGAAACCGTGTCTTACCGCGATAGCGATGGCCCCCGTTCCTATACCGGCACCATTGTTGGCGGTTTGGTGGGCGCTGCGGTTGGCCATGAACTGGGTAACAGCAAGCGCAACAAAGATGTTGGTGCTGTAGCTGGCGGTTTGCTGGGCGCAACCATCGGGCGCGATGTCAGTAACCGCAACAGCCGCACTACCACCCGCTATCGCGACGAACAGGTTTGCCAGACACGTTACCGCAGCGAGTATTCGCAACACATTACCGGGTATAACGTGACTTACCGCTATGAAGGTCGCGTTTATCAGACCCAAACCCGCCACCACCCTGGTGACCGTATTCCTGTCAATGTACAGGTACGCCCGGCTTACGGTTACCGGTAGGACGCCGGTGTGAGGCATGGACGCCTGTTTTAAAATCAGGTCTGCAATCTCCAGCCGTCAGGACTGCGACCGTTGACGTTTGTAAAGACACACGCGATAGTGCCGGCTATATTTATTTTTCCAGATCCTCATCAGGAACCGTTATGTTGCCGCCCCATCCTCTGCCCGCCAACAGCAAGCTGCTATTAATAGCACTGCTATTGCTCTCACTGCTCGCGGTGAGCACAGCAGCGCTGGCCAATAATCAGCGTCCGGAGCCTCGCCAGGAGAATCAGCGCCAGCAACCGCAGCGTGCAGCACTGTCAGCGGCAGAAGCGGCGGATCGCGTGCAGCGTCAAATTGGTGGCAAGGTGATGGGTGTGCAAACCCGCCAAAGTAACGGCACTACCGTTTACAGTGTGAAAATTCTGCAATCTTCCGGTCATATGCGCACGGTCAATGTGAACGCACAGACCGGCGCCATCATGAATTAAGCCCCACCACTGCTGACGCCTGCGCGGAGACCGCTTTATGCGTTTATTGATTGTCGAAGACGAACCCGCCTTGCGCGAACAAATCAATCAACAACTCACGGCTGAAAAATATGCCTGTGATACCGCCGCCGATGGCCGCGATGCCCTGTTTATGGGCCAGGAAACCGACTACGACCTGGTGATTATTGACCTCGGCCTGCCATTGATTGACGGCACCTCGGTGATTCGCCAATGGCGTACCGCCGGGCGGCATTTCCCTATTTTGATTCTCACCGCGCGCAGCGCCTGGCAGGAAAAGGTAGAAGGCCTGGAAGCCGGTGCCGATGACTATTTAACCAAACCCTTTCACCCGGAAGAATTACGGGCGCGCATCAATGCTTTGCTGCGCCGTGCCAATGGCCATGCCAGCCCGGTAGTGAATTACGGGGCCTTGCGCATCGACACCAGCGGGCGGCGGGTTTATTTAAATGAACAGGAAGTTGAGCTGACCAGTTTTGAGTACAACACACTCACCTACCTTGCGCTGCATGCGGGCAAAAATATTTCCAAAACCGAATTGACCGAGCACTTGTACGCGCAGGACTTTGATCGCGACAGCAACGTTATTGAAGTGTTTGTGGGGCGCTTGCGTAAAAAGCTCGACCCGGATGGCACCCTGAATTTGATCTCGACCCAGCGCGGCCTCGGCTACCGCTTCAACGCCACCGCGCAACCGGATTAACCCACCTTGACCCTGCTGGCCCGCTATCGCAACGCCTTCGAAATAAATGCCATCAGCACGCGTCTGCTGTTGGCGTCTGCGTTATTGCTACCGGCGTTTCTCGGGCTCACCGGCTTTTTTCTGCACAGCGGCTTTAAACAAAGCCAGACAGTCGCCGAAGAAACCCGCTTGCGCAGCCATTTGTATTTACTGTTCAGCGTTGCCGAATTGAATGGCAATGACAGCGCCAGCATGCAAATGCCCAATACGCTGCTTGAGCCGGAATTTGAACGGCTGGATTCCGGCTTGTACGCCTACATTTATGATGGCGATGGCAAACCGGTGTGGCATTCCAATTCCGCCGCCCTGAAAACAGTGCCCGCTCAAGCGCTGTTTTCCCACCAGCGCCAACCCGGCGAACTGATCTTTCAGCACCTCACCGGCCAACGTCAATTTGCCAGCCACTACGATGTTATTTGGGAAGACATCAATGGCGACGGGCATCCGTTCCGTTTTGTGGTCACCCATACCGAAAGCAACTTTAACGCCGAACTGCGCGCCTACCGCTCCAGCCTGTGGCAATGGCTGGGCGCCGCCGGGTTGTTTTTGATTCTGGTGCAATCCATTATTTTGCATTGGGGTTTACGCCCCTTGAAGCAATTGGCGGCCTCGCTGGCGGCGATGCAAAACGGCGAAACCCGGGATATTTCCGGCCAGCACCCGCGCGAATTGCAGCAAATCGTCGACAACCTCAATCTGGTGCTGGCACGGGAACAATCCTTGCGGCAGCGCTATCGCAACAGTTTGAGCGACCTCGCCCACAGCCTGAAAACGCCGCTGGCTGTGCTGCAAAGCAAACTCACACCGGAAACGCGCAGCCAGGATTTACAAGAAACCGTCGCCGAGCAAGTGCAGCGCATGAACCAGGTAGTGACCTATCAGTTACAACGCGCAGTGGCCAGCCATCAACAGGGCAACCATCAGTTCACACCGGTAGCGCCGCTGGTGCAGCGGCTGGTGAACGCGCTGCAAAAAGTTTATCGTGACAAAATGGTCACCTGCGACGTGCAGATTGGCGAAGGCCTGGTATTCGCCGGGGATGAGCAGGATCTGATGGAACTGCTCGGCAATCTGCTCGATAACGCATTTAAATATGGCGAGCGACATATTATGGTGTGCGGCGCCATTGCGCAGCGGCAGTTGTGCCTGACCATTCAGGACGACGGCAGCGGCATCCCGGCCACCGACCGCGAACGGATATTGCAACGCGGGCAACGGCTGGATACGCAGCGACCCGGCCAGGGCATTGGCCTTGCGGTGGCGCTGGATATTATCAACAGCTACCAGGGATCGCTTGCCATTACCGACAACGGGCAACCCGGCACCTGCTTCAGCGTGTGCCTGCCCGGCATGAACCAGGCTGCCACCTGACAGCAACCAGTAGCACCGCTAAACAGGTCGCACGGATGCCTGTTACTACCCACAGCCTCACGCGGGACTTTGACAAACACACAAGGCCAAACACACAACGCTGATCAATACCCGGTGCGGATCAGTATTTTCCAGATTAACGAAAACCGTTAGCCGCAATAACGATGGACCCGATGAATGAATAATGCGTTACGTTACATACCGATAATTGTACTGGTGTTTACCGGCATGTCTCTGATGGGGCTGCTGCTGTACCACGGAATTTCTGTGGAAAAATTATTTCTTGAGTATTACCCGGCACTGGAGGCAGCCACCGCCAACAATTTTTACCAGATCGTTTTTTTCTACACGCTGATGTATGTCATGTTGGTGATTTTCGGCATCCCCGGCGGCGCGGTCGTTTCCATGGCGGGCGGTTTTTTATTCGGCCCCTGGCTGGGCTGCCTGCTTTCTATTATCGGCGCTACGCTCGGCGCGGTGATTATTCGCTTCGCCATTCAATACTCGTTTGCTTCGCACCTGCAACGCCCCGCTGCCGGTTTTTATTTTCGTATGCGCGAATTTTTTCTCAAGGCACCGGTGTTTTATTTATTGCTGATGCGCTCAACACCCTTTTTTCCGTTTATGGCAGTGAACATTGTGGCGTCCACCACCGGCATCCGTTTGTGGACTTACATCTGGACAACCTTTATCGGGCTGATTCCCGAGACGCTGGTTTTTACCTCTATCGGTTCGCAAATTGATGGCCAGCTGGCAGACGGGCAATTGCCGGGTATGAACCTGTTATTGGCGCCGGAAATTTATTTGCCGGTATTGTTATTACTGGCGCTGGCAATGCTGTTTAAAGTGCCGGATATGATTCGCCGCTTGCAAAAACCGGTCGATCCGCCAATTCATTAATAGCCGGTGCGGGATCAGCGGCGGCGCGCCTTGTGCCGGTTGATCCCGCGCTCACCCTGTAAAAATAATTGTTCAAGCACTGCCATCAAAGCTAACCCTTGGCAAAAATCACAACATGCAGCACCACAGTATTTTATTTTCAGCGCCACCTGGCTGATTATTTCCCTCACTTTACCACCCGGATTACCGAAGATTTAGCGCCATAAATCGCTGCCCGTTTTCGCACACCGTTCGCGGCACAATCGCAGCAGCTTATGGCGATATATCTTATAAAAATGACTTATTGCCAGACGTTGCCACGTCCGAATGTAAAGCTGGCGGATGAGTTCTGCTTTCTATTGACGCGTTTATAGACAAAGACTAATATTCACATTGACCATGTATACAAGTGCACTAACAAAGAAAAGCACGCTCACATGAAGTCTCTTAAAGGCCCTGGTCAAGCGTTTGGCATAGTCATAATAAACAACGCGGTAACTAAATATGAACAAAAAGTACACACATCCATTTTTCAAAATCAGTTTGCTGAGCCTGGCTGTTGCTGCAACCGCCCAGGCGTACGCACAGGAAGATACGGTAGAGGAAATTGTTGTAACGGGTTACAAAGCGAGCTTGAAAAGCGCTTTGGATACCAAGCGTGATTCCAGCGGTGTTGTCGATGCCATCAGCTCCGAAGACATCGGCAAATTCCCGGACACCAACCTCGCAGAATCCCTGCAACGTATCACCGGTGTTTCTATTGACCGTAGCGGTGGTGAAGGTCGCCAGGTTACCGTTCGTGGTCTCGGCCCGCAGTTCAACACGGTATTGTTGAATGGCCGCCAGATGCCCAGCGCCAACGCCAGCCGGGGTTTCAACTTTGATACCGTGGCAGCAGAAATGGTGAGCGGCGTTGAAGTGTATAAAACCTCTACCGCTACCACCCAATCCGGCGGTATCGGTGCCACCATCAACGTAAATACCGCCAAACCGCTGGACCTCGGCCATAGAATTGCCGGCTCCGTCAAAGGCCTGAACGAAACCAACGTCAGCAGCATTACCCCGGCGGTATCCGGTCTGTTCAGCACCACCTTCAACGACAACTTCGGTGTACTGGCGGCAATCAGCTACCAGGAGCGTGAATACCAGAGCGATTCGGTAGAACAACGCCGTTGGGATTGGCGCTCTCGCCGTCCGGCGACCCTGGGCACTTACCTGCCACTGCCGGATGCACAAGGCAATACCATCAATGCTGACTTCTACCCGACCCAAACCGCGATTAAACGTCAGGAGTTCAACCGCGAGCGTTTGAACGGCAGCCTGGTATTGCAATACAAGCCGGCTGACAACCTGTCTATCACCGTGGATGCGCAGTACTCCGATTTGCAGCAAGACGGTATGGAATACGAAAGTGCCGCCTGGTACGGTTATGGTAACGACGAGCAGTACGCCATTGATGACAAAGGCACTATTGTTCACCGCACCGTGACAGATGCCGGTCTGGACTTCTTCGTCAACAACCCGGTTACCCAGGAAACCGGCCTGAGCACCGGTATTGAAGTGGATTGGGATATTACCGACCGCTCCAAACTGGTTTTCGCTCACAGCCACTCTACGGCGGAAGCGCAGCCGGATCGTCAGGCCAACATCAGCCGCTCCGACTTGCAGGCGTCACCGATCTCCTTCGATTTCGCTATTCGTGATGGCATCGCCAGCCACTATTACAACAACGCCGATGTATCCCTCGCCAATGCCCGTATCTGGCAATACGATGGTTACTCCGACCCGCGTAAAGATGAAATTCAGCAAACCCGTCTGGATTACACCTTTAACGAAGATACCTGGTCCATCAAGACCGGCGTGATGTACACCGACCAGAGCAAGTTGATTGAACAGTACCAGGCGAAAGCCGGTACCGTTTTACAAGGCGCTTACGATCTGGTGGGCAGCGACCCGACAACCAGCATTTTCCGTTCGGTAGAAGAAGCCGCCAATGCCGGTTATAAAGTGGCTCACATGAACCACGCCGTATTGGGCAACCTGGCTTATTTCTCTTTTGATCCGCTGGCATTCAATGACTGGACCCGTCACGCACAAACCGACCCGACAGCCACCGCGATTCAGAAAGACCTGACCAACTCCACACTGGTGCGTCAGCCTAACTGGTCTGACATTACCGAAAAAACCTTCGGTGTGTATGTGGAAGGTAGCAAGTCATTCGACCTGAATGGCCGCGACCTGACTGTGGTACTGGGTGCCCGTTACGAAGATACCTCCATTGACTCCATCTCTCTGGAACAAACCCTGGTATCGCTGACGCCACCGCCGGTAGAAGGCGAGGAATACACCCGCGTATTCTCGGGCGAAACCCCTTTCAAAGATGATGGTAGTTACGATGTTTTCCTGCCCAACCTGTCTGTGAAGTATGACTTGCTGGAAAACGTAGTACTGCGTTTCGCAGCATCGCGCACCATTACCCGCCCCGAACTGAACGATATGAAATCAGCGCGTACGCTGAGCGGTATCAGACAGGGACAAGCCGGTATCGGCAGCGCTGGTAACCCGAACCTGAAGCCGTTTATGTCGGACAACTTCGACATTTCTGCAGAATGGTATATCAACGACTTTGATTACATCTCTATCGGTGCTTTCTCCAAGTCTATTGATAACTTCGTAGTTACCGAAGCGTCTCCGGAAGCCATTACCGGTGTTATTGATCCGGCAACCGGCCGCGATGTAGTCTTCGAAATGAGACGTCCGCGCAACCTCGATACCAAAGACATCAGCGGTATTGAAATCGGTGGTCAGCACATTTTCGGTGACTCCGGCTTCGGCGTAATCGCTAACGCCACCTTCGTATTTGCCGATCCGGAATACGATTACTTCACTCCACTGGGTGAAGTACCGGCGGCAGATGCGGTAGTTGGTGTAAGTGACTCTGCGAACCTGGTCGGCTTCTATGAAAATGGCCCCTTCCAGATCCGTATCGCGTACAACTGGCGTGATTCGTTTATTCGCGGCTTCCAGTACTTCTACTCCAGCACCAGTAACGAGCCGGTGGTGGTAGAAGACTACTCGCAAGTGGATATCTCTATGAGTTACGATCTGAACGATAACGTCAGCCTGTTCCTTGAAGGCATTAACGTTACCGAAGAAGGTTCGCGCATTCACGGTAGAGAGAAAAACCATATGTACTATACCGGTGAAGGCGTAGGTCGTTACGCTATCGGTATCCGTGCAAGTTTTTAATGGTTGATTGCAAACCCTTGCAGAAATTTTCTGCAAGGGTGTAACGCAGTAAAAAGGCCATTGCTACAATGGCCTTTTTGCTTTTCTGCTACCGGGAAATGTATCAGACACTATGAATAATAATCACGCCATACAATCCATTCTTATCGTCGGTGGGGGTGCCGCCGGCTGGTTAACCGCTGGCATTATTGCCGCCCGCTACGGCAAGGCGGTTGCGATTACCCTGATAGAATCCTCGGAAATTCCTACTATCGGTGTCGGCGAAGGCAGCTGGCCGTCGATGCGTAATACTCTGCGTGATATGGGCATTGCCGAGACGGATTTTTTCCGGGAGTGCGATGCGTCTTTCAAACAGGGCGTTAAATTTATCAACTGGCAGTCAGAGCAGAACAGCTTCTTCTACCACCCCTTTTCGCTGCCTATTGGCTTTATTGAGCGCAATACCGCCACCCACTGGCTGCAAAACCCGGGCGAGCAATCCTTTGCCGATGCTGTTAGCGCTCAGGAATTGTTGTGCGAAAAAAATATCGCGCCACGCGCCTTTGATACTGCCGATTACAAATCCTTTGTAAACTACGGCTACCACCTGGATGCCGGAAAATTCATTACCTTTCTTCGCCAGCACTGCAAAAACACGCTCGGCGTAAAGCATGTGATTGGCACCATCACCAGAGTTAATCAAAATGACCAGGGCATTACCAGCGTCGAAACTGCTGATCATCAAACGCTGGCCGCCGACTTGTTTGTGGATTGCTCCGGCCTAAAATCACTGCTGCTGAGCGAAACACTCGGCATCCCCTTTGTGGACAAAAGCGAGCAGCTGTTTATTGATAGCGCCGTAGCGGTGCAAGTGCCCTACGAGAATGAAGATTCACCCATCCTGCCCTACACCATTTCCCATGCGCAAAAATCCGGCTGGATATGGGATATAGGTTTATACAGCCGCCGTGGTATTGGCCATGTGTACTCCAGCCGGCACATGTCGGAAGATGAAGCCGTAGCGATTTTAAAAACCCATGCCGGTGCCGCCGCCAACGACCTGACGCCGCGAAAAATTCGCATCCCCTGCGGGCATCGTGAAAAGTTCTGGGTAAAAAATTGCGTCGGCGTTGGCATGGCGGCAGGGTTTATCGAGCCGCTGGAAGCCTCGGCGCTGGTAATGGTAGAACTGGCTGCCCAATATATTCGCGACCAGTTACCGCAACATAAAAGCGTTATGCCTATCGTTGCCAAACGCTTCAACGAACTGCAAACCTACCGCTGGGAACGTATTGTCGATTTCCTGAAACTGCATTACGTGCTCAGCGAAAGAACGTCCGATTTCTGGGCAGACAACCGCAACCCGGATACTTTTTCCGATTCACTGAAAGAAGCGCTGGCACTCTGGCAATACCATGTGCCTTACAAAAGAGACTTTTTACAAAAAGAAGAAATGTTCCCGGTAGCCAGCTACCAGTACATTCTTTACGGCATGGGCTTCAAAACCCAAACCCAATACCCGCACAGCCCGAGCGAACAAGCTGCATTTTTACGGCAGGCCATGGAAAACGAAAAAATAAAAGCGCACCTGGCTTCAATTTCGCCGGATACGCGAGCGCTGTTAAAGGCGATTAGAAGTCGTTAGAAAAACCGTTTCGGTTTTAATGAAATAGTGGACTCGCATGCTATACAGACAAGAGTGCCGGGTCATACCAGACCTCAGTTTGCTCCGGAGCCAGAAGCACTCGCCAACCGGGAGACAGCGCTAGAAACGGCACCAGCATTGGTACATGAGCAACGAGATGGTGGACATGGAGTGGTTGAAAGAACTCTGGTTCTTCGGATAACTCGCCACCCCAAACATACCATCCACATGTCCCATTATCAGCCTGATGGCGCAAAGCATTGAGAGGAAGGAGCGAAAGAGTGTGAAGCGCAATACCTAAACGCTGATTCTCATCTGGAGGGCTAAACAACGAGCCAAACTGTTTGCATACTTCTACTTGCGACTCGGGATTTTTCATGGATTCTGAGTCCCGAATTAAGCCGCACCGCCAGGCGATGCTGGCCTCAATAAATTATTAGATCCCACTACCGCAAGATGACGCTCGCGCAGAAAAAGGAAGAACGGCAAAGCCAGCGAAGGGCCAACAACAATACAAGACAGTGGCAACCACAAACGGCACATTCCGAGCCTGCGTCCCTCAGCAACGATGAAAACAATAACCACAATGCCCGAAACCAACACATCCGCCCAGGCAAATGCAGCGATGTTACTGGAAGTTGCTTGTTGCAATAGAAGAGGAATATTGAGGCCGTGTACGGAAAGCCACGGAACAAACTGGGAAATAGGCAATACCGTGCCGACAATTGAGAGAAGGATATAGATGATTTGCATATTTTCCTTTGAAGCCTAACGTCGTCAACACGCACGACCTTGCTTAAAGTTGTTAGGTGCTCAGCTAAACAGCTTCAGCATCCGGAACATCATAAATTATTTCTGTTATTTCACTCAAAAGGCGATGATCCAGAAGCACTTGCATGACTGTCTTCGCAGTATTTTCACATACAACTAGTTTCCCACTGTCATCGAAGTTAAGCCCGAAACCTCTAGATTGGTTAACATGTTGCAGCCTTTGTGGAAAGTTCGGTCGAAGATATAGAGCTTTACTCTGTATGACAGTTATCCGCCGCAGATGTATAGCGTTGGTTCCAACATATTCCTTCAATGGCTGAATATCAGAAAAAATGGAGTTAAAGTCTGGATCCACCACCAAATCCTCAAAATTTTTCTGATAGATCTTTTTTTCTGACATAGTACTTTCGTAAGCCCGCTTTGATTTAACAAAAACCGTTTCATTTATGCAGTAGAAATCAAAATAGGAATCAAAATAAAAACTCTCTTCGGGTGTTGCAGACAGAGCTCCATTTTGGAATACGGCGTTAATTAGCGAGCTTCTTACTTTGGGACGCCAACTTGGCGCAGTTTTTCGGACGGCATACACGGTGTTATTTCCGTATTGAAATTTCACTAAATAACCCGCCGCTCCCTTTATATGTTTAAGTTGGGCATCGGTATTTTCTGTCTCTGGCGCATCCACTGCACCCAGCAGAGCAGTAAGGCCATCGCTCTCAGCCAAAGAGTGTGTCAAGCAGCTGCTTTCATTATTCTGAGAAATTGGGCTATAACCGATTGCTTCAGTGGTTTTAACAATACTTTCCATAATTGTCTGGCGAAATAGTGTTTCAATTATTTCATCTGTACGAACATGCCAAGCTCGAAACCTCGCATCAGTTGCACTCTTTTTAAATACCCACAGTTGCACATTAGCCTCTTGATAGTTGAAGCCTCTCCAATCTAAAAAGTCTGTCATTCCGCAGCACTCCCTTTTGTTATGTAATTCTCTTGAATCATCTCGCAATGATATTCGCCAGGAATGAGCCTGGACTTACTTAATACTCGGACAGTACGTGGATGCCCATTAACCAGCACCTTGGCCTCGTAAAGATTCCATCCGAAAACCAACAATATTGGATTAAGAATAATTTGTCCCGACCTAAAAGTTATAAAAAATAACCATGTCAAAAATAATGAAAGCCCTGCGACTTTGCCGAGCGAGCCATAATCAACTCCCATAAAAGATACGATATACGGAAAGCTATAACTGATAATTTCACTCGGAATTGGCTTTGTCTCAACGACATGTACTGGATATTTGTATCGAATTTTGGCAAGTATCATCAAGGTCAAGCTAAGACACAGCAATGTTACAATTAGAATCGAAATAGATATCCAAGGATGATCGAAAGTTGGAAACTGACACAACGTCCAGCTGGTACAGATGCCTGACGACCAACTTGAATTACTTATATCCTGGAAGGCAAGAATAAGCGCCAATGGAAAATAAGATCCCAGGAACACGAATAAAGCGGGCACAAATCGGAACTGCATGGCTTCATCCTCCATCTAACGCTATCCTCAACAACAGTTTGTGAGTTGAGGTTTTTCGGATTAACTGTTATCACCAAAAATACAAGGCCACGACTCACACCTTGCCAACCCTGCACAACATGAGCAACAGCAAGGTCTTGACTTCGCACCTAACCTCAAGCCTGCTGAAATAACACATGCACTTTATTATGCCCAGCTTCTCCCCCCATTATCCTTCTGATCAGAACAGGTTAGTGGCAGACGATAAAACGGCTTTTTAAAAAGGCAAAGCGGATAATGTACACTGCTGGGGAGGATAAACGAGCGGCCATATAACAGTCTATTACAGCCAGTTCGCTGATAGCTGATATTGCCTGCCCTGCTCTTTTCATAGAGAATTGACGGGATAGGAGTGAATAAATTTATTCACATTATGCGCAAGGCCAGCGTGCCCCTTTAACCTACCTAATCAGGCCACCGCCAATCCATGGTCACCACCGTTATCCTCGGCATGCTCTGCCTGCACCTGCTGTGTTTCTGCGTGATGTTCCTGCTGATCAGCACGCGGCTGCATGGCAAGAAGATGGGCATGGACGTTTTCGCGCTGGGCAATCTTTTGCTGGGGCTTGCCTATATATTGCAATTGGTGGGCGGCTCCGATAATGACGGGGCGATGAGCATCGTCAACCACACGCTTACGCTGTGCGCCCCCACCGCTTACGCTCTGGGCGCAATGCGCTTCTTCGATATACCAACCGCCGTGCTGCGCCCGTTGCTTTTACTGGCCGGTGCCTACACCTTGTTGCAACTACTGATACAGACAACACTCGGGAGCGAGGTTCGCCATGCCTTGCTGGCGGGTTTGTGCGCGCTGCTCTTTTTTGCCATGAGCGTTACCGCACTGCGTATTCGACAAACGCTCGCCAAGGATCTGCGGGTAGAAATGGTGGTGTTCGCGGTGCTGATCGCCGGTATCTGCGTGTTGAACGCAATCAAGTTTGCAATGATTCTCGACGAAGGAATGGCAGCCCTGGATATGAGTAGGCGCTTCCAGAAAGTCTTTTACCTTTACATGTCATTCCTTGCGACCGTATTGCCGCCTTGCATGATCTGGCTGGTGCTGCGTCGCCTCACCGACGAATTGCGCAACCTGGCCGCACATGACCCGCTCACCCAGGTGCTGAACCGTCGCGGGCTGACGGATGCCCTTGAAGCGCACTTTCGCTCCCGCACCGCTGCGCCAGCCTATCTGCTGATTGTGGACATCGACCATTTCAAACAGATCAACGACAACCACGGCCACCAGGTCGGCGATCAGGTTCTGGGCCATGTGGCGGAAACGCTCAAGGCTACCGTTCGCCAGGGCGACCTGGTGTGCCGATTGGGCGGTGAGGAGTTCGTGATCATCGCCCACAGCACAGACAAGGGCGGCGTTATGCAACTTGCCGAACGCATTCGTGCGGTCATCGAAAGTAGTGAGGTGCCCGGCATACAACCGCATCAGTCAATCCGCTGCACGGTGACCATCGGCGTTTCGGATGACTTTACCAGCGCGCAGGCGTTTGACGAGTCGTTACAATGGGCAGATGTTGCGCTTTACCGGGGCAAGACGGCGGGGCGTAATCGGGTTGAATGGGGCAGCGTGCAAGCGGTTTAACAGCGCGGCAATATCGCGTTTCAGCGATTGGCTGGCCGGTAAACCTTGCTGATAGCGCCGATAACGCCAATACTTGAGGCGGCTATTCGGAGCGAACTCTGTTGAGGTGTTGTAATGCGCATTTATACCTGTCAGCAATGTTCACAGCTGACCTATTTCGAGAACACCAGCTGTACCCGCTGCGGAGCGATACTGGCCTTTACCCCGGACAACCTGACACTCGCGGCGGTTGAAAGCGATGCAGAAGGGTTTCTCAAACCCATCGGTGATGTCAGCGGCCGACGCTTTCGGCACTGTGCCAACCGCGAGCAGCACTACAGCTGTAACTGGGCAGTGGCCCACGACGACCCATCGCCCTTCTGTATTTCCTGTCGGCTCAACCGCACTATTCCGGACTTGTCGGTATTCGGTAATGCCGATCGCTGGCGGCGTATTGAAGGTGAAAAAAGGCGATTGATTTACAGCCTGCTGCGACTCGGGCTACCGGTTTCCAACCAGCATGGCGGTGTTGCGCTGGCCTTTGATTTTCTCGCTGACGATGTCGAACCCGTGTATACCGGCCATAAAGACGGCCTGATTACGCTTAACATCGCCGAGGCCGATGGCGCTCACCGCGAGCTGACCCGCTCACAAATGGAAGAACCCTATCGCACCTTGCTGGGGCATTTTCGTCATGAGTCCGGCCATTATTACTGGCAGCTGCTGGTAGAAAACAGCTCACGGCTGGAAAGCTTTCGCCACACCTTTGGCGATGACCGCCCGGATTACGGCCAGGCATTGCACCGCTATTACCAGGAAGGGCCACCGCCAGACTGGCAAACCCGCTATGTCAGCGCTTATGCCAGCTCCCACCCCTGGGAAGATTGGGCAGAAACCTGGGCGCACTACCTGCATATTATCGACACCATGGAAACCGCCCACGAATTCGGATTGCAGGTTGATCCGCGTCGGCAATCCGGCCCCGGTCTGAAAACCTCGGTGAACTTCAACCCTTACCATGAAGCCGACATTGGCAGCATTATCGAACACTGGCTGCCGCTCACCTATTGCCTCAACAGCCTGAACCGCAGCATGGGGCACGAGCCGGTTTACCCTTTTGTGTTGCCACAGGCGGCGATCAAAAAGCTGGAATTGATTCATCAAATCGTTCGGTCAGCGCCAGCGCGCTGACCGATTGTCATCAGAATTTCATCAACCTGTCATATTGGCGCGCCAAACTGCATCCCCGGAAAACCGGGAACCTGTTCACACCCCTTCCGCTGGAAACACCATAGCGAATTAAACCGGACAGCACCTTTGCTGCGGCCTTTGCCGCGCTGATTTGCGAGTCATGAAAAACACCGGTAAGGGTTGTGTGCAGGCTTTCCTGGCCTCGTCTGTATTTATTCAGGATTTCTGCTGTGATAAGCGACCTGTTATTACCCATTGCCGGTGTTTCACCTGACACCCAGATCAAGGACGTAGCCGACGGCTTTCTTACTGATGCATGGCGTCATTTGCTGTGCTTGCCGGTGGTAGAAAATAATCAGGTCATTGGCACGATTTCCCGTTACGCCATCATGCGCATTTTTGTGCAGAAATTTGGCCGCGAAGTATTCGGCACGCGCCCGGTTACCGACTTTATCAATCGCACGCCGCTGCTGGTAGAAAGCAACGAAGATATTGAAAAAGCCAGCCGGATTATTCGCGAAAAAATTCAGCACCCGATTACCGAAGATTTTGTCATCGTTGAAAACGGGGAATATCGCGGCATGGGCGTGGTGCTGTCGTTACTGGAGTTGATGGAGCAACGCGCCAGCCAGCGCACCCGCAGCCTGGTCACCGCCAACCACCAATTAAAAGCGTCGCAAACCCAGCTGGTGCAATCCGAAAAAATGGCATCACTGGGGCAAATGGTGGCCGGTATTGCGCATGAGATGAATACGCCGTTGGGTTACGTCAGCTCCAACCTGGAATTGATCAGCGATTTTTCCAAACAAATTCAGGACAGCCAAGCCGCCGCTGCCGAAGTACAAAATGCAGCGCTGTTTAAAGATATGGATTCGCTGCTGAACGACAGCGTTTACGGTTTGCGCCAGATGGGCGAACTGATTACCGGGCTGCGTTCGTTCAGCCGTCTTGATCAGTCGCGTCAGGATGAAGTCAGCCTCAATGAATGTATTGATAGCGCGCTGACCATCGCCCGCAACGTGGTACGACCGAAAGCAGAAGTGATAAAAAATTATGACAGCGACACATTACTGCGCTGTGTGCCGTCGCAAATTAATCAGGTGTTGTTGAATTTATTAACCAATGCCGCCCAGGCCATCGATCACTTTGGTGAAATTACCATCACCACCAAAGGCAGTGAAGATTACGTGGATGTGTACATCCGCGATACCGGCAAAGGTATGCCCGAAGACGTGCGCAGCCGTATTTTTGATCCGTTTTACACCACCAAACCGGTGGGAGAAGGCACAGGTTTGGGGCTGTCCATTTCCTGGCAAATTATTCGCCAACACCGCGGCATTATTAAAGTGCGCTCGGTTGAGGGCAAAGGCACGGTATTTGTCATTCGCTTGCCCCGCCATCAGGCTAACGAACAACCAGAGGAAACAGCGGCATGAGTCAGTCCCAGGCAACCCTGTTATTCGTTGATGACGAAGAGCGTATTTTACGCAGTCTCGATATGGCGTTTCGCCATCGCTACCGGGTGCTTACCGCCAACGACGGGCAAGCCGCCTTGTCATTACTGGAGCGGGAAAAAGTTGATGTGATTATCAGCGACCAGAAAATGCCGCGCATGACCGGCGTGGAATTTTTGCGTGAAGCGCGCCAGTTACGCCCGGATGCGATTCGTATTTTGTTAACCGGTTATTCAGAGTTGTCCGGCGTGGTTGGCTCAATCAACGAAGGCGAAATTTTTCGTTACATTCAAAAACCCTGGCACCTGCAGGATTTTCGCGATGCTATTGCCAGTGCCGTCAGCGTTGGCCAGCAAACCGCCGATTTACCGCAAGCGGCTGCGGTTAGTGGCCGTGCCTCAATGGTGGTATTGCACCGCTCACCGGCACTGGCAGACTTTATTACCGAAAAACGCCCGCAGGTACAAACCTGGGCCGCGGCAGATTTTGACCAGGCGCTGGCGCTGCTGGATGAACACCCGGAGGCGATGCTGCTGACCGATTTGCATTTGCCGGAAGGCGACATTGGCGACGCGCTATCGCTATTAAAACAACATCGCCCGGAATTGGTGATGGTGATTCTTACCCGTTTTTCCGATACACAGGAATTAACGCGCCTGATCAATCGCGTGCAGGTGTACCGGGTGCTGCCGATTCCGCTAAGCCGCAATATGTTGTTATCCAGTCTCGACTCTGCCGTGCGCCACCAGGCGCTGTTGTTGCACAACCCTACGCTGCGCAAACGCCATCAGGTGCATAACCAGGGCGACCTGCCGATGAACGGATTGTTAACCCGCGTTAAACGTTATTTCTCCGGCAAAACGGCCGTTATGGAGTAATCACCCCGCACAACAATAATGACTTGCTCCAGGCCACCGCCTGGATCACCCTCCCTGCAACTGCTACACTGCATCGTTTCGGTGCAAGACAATTTATATCCTGCATTCTGCTAGGAAGAGGCTTGTCAGCCGTCGAAAACACCTTCTTTGTTGTAACGTTTGCAGCGACAGAAACATCTGCCTGCGCACGATAATCACCGGTTTCTTATGACAACAGCTGCTTCCTCTCACGGATTTTCCCGCTTCTGGATCGTGCTCGGCATTTTATTAATTGCCGCCAACTTGCGTGGCCCCATGACCGCGGTGGCGCCACTGCTGGATGATATTCAGCAATATTTTTCCTTGAGCAGCGCCGGCTCGGGGATGATGACGTCATTACCGCTGCTGGTGCTGGCGATTATTTCGCCGCTGTGTGCCAGCGTTGCATTTCGCTTCGGCCTTGAACGGGTATTGATGGCAGGCCTGCTATTAATTCTCGCCGGGGTTGCAACCCGCTCGTTCGGCACCTTGTCGGCGCTATTTACCGGCACGGCGTTAATCGGTGTCGGTATTGCCATCGGTAATGTGTTATTGCCCGGTCTGGTAAAGCGCGATTTTCCGAAAAAGCTCGCGGTTATCACCTCCGGCTACGCGCTCACCATGGGTATTGCTGCGGCCATTATGTCGGCGATGGCGATTCCCCTCTCGCGTTTTTTTGAGGCGGGTTGGCGCTTTGCGCTGCTCAGTGCCGGTGTGTTTACGCTGCTGGCGGTTGTTGTTTGGCTACCGCGAGTGTTCGGCAAAAATACCGCGGAAAAGTCACTCGCGCCAGCCACGGGTAGCAAGCCGGTATGGCGCCACCCGCTCGCCTGGCAAGTGACTTTTTTTATGGGGCTGAACTCATTTGTTTATTACATTTTTATCAGCTGGTTGCCCGCTATTTTGCAACACGCCGGTTACGCGGCTGAGCGTGCCGGTGAAATTCACGGGTTGATGCAATTAAGCTCGGCTTTCCCGGGCATTATCTTAATGGCCGTATTACACCGCTTGAAAGATCAACGCGGCCTGGTGCTGATTGCCTGCTTTACCGAACTGGTGGGAATTCTCGGCCTGCTGTTTTTTCCATCGCAAGCGCTGGTTTGGAGCCTGGTATTCGGTTTTGGTAATGGCGCCACCTTTATTCTTGCGCTGTCGTTTATCGGTTTGCGTACGGTAAATGCCACCCAGGCGGCATCGCTATCCGGCCTCGCTCAATGTTTCGGCTATTTATTGGCCGCCTTTGGGCCATCCCTGATGGGCTGGCTGCACGATATCAGCGGCAGCTGGCAATCGACCTTGACGATTTGCGCGTTCCTCACGGTAACAATCGCAACGTTTGGCTTGTTAGCTGGCCGGGCATTACAGATTCCGGATCGTTAAGGCGATCACCATTCCCTTTTTACACAGCCGATTTTGCCAGCAGCGAAGCGGCCTTGATCCGCTGACAGGGAGGTCAGCCACAATCACTCATATTGCTCTGCTGCGCGCCAACCTTTCTCGCCACTACCTCTGCGTTATTTATTTCCTCTGGCCGCTTTTCCTGGTCGAATGGCCTCTGAAAGCAGATGCACGTCCCGTTTTTCATCAGCCGCGACATGAATTACCTCATCCGCCGTCCCGTTAAGGCCGGGTAACTATACTCAGTCTTCAGCGAAGTTTATTACTCCGCCCAACCCGTTTCCTTTAACCGTGGAGACAGGAAAAAATGACGCGTGGAAAAAGTAAAAGTCATGCGAATAAAACGTGGCGTATCAGGCGATAAAAACCAACGTGATTGGCACCGAAATTTATAAAACAATCATCGGCTGGCCGCTTCCTCTCAAATGCCGGGAGAAAGCTGCAAAAACAAAGCGAAGCCAGACCAATCACCGGCACTGATGCATCCGCACCAAGCCAAACAGGGAGCTGTTCGGCTTGATATTTCGTTTCCTGTCTGCAAAATTCCGGAGCACGTTATGACCAACAAGGACAAAAACTCGCCTTCATGCACCACCACAAAAACCTACCGCGTACGCAGCGCGATGGGTGGCACAGATAGCGGCCCAACCTGCCAGCCGGAGCAAATAGATAACGACTATATATTGCAGCAACGTTATGAAACCGAAGCCATCGCCGCGGCGATGCCTTACAACGTGAATAAAGGCAGCGAATACGATGCGGAAAAAGCGCAGTGCCCGATGGCCGGCGCCCGTATTGACCAACCGGCACAATTGGCCACCGGCAGCACCTTGTCAGAAAAAAACAACAACGGGAAAACCGGGGAAAGCGCGCTGCCCGGCAAAGCGCTTTATGGCCAGCTGAGCAGTGTTCAGCAAAATGACAGCGAACAGGTGATGACCACCAATCAGGGCGTTCCTATCGCCGATAACCAGAACTCCCTGACCGCGGGTTATGGCGGGCCTGCATTGCTGAAAGATTTTATTCTGCGGGAAAAAATCACCCATTTTGACCATGAGCGAATTCCCGAGCGCATCGTGCATGCACGCGGGTCGGGTGCTCACGGCTATTTTGAATGTACCCGCGCCCTGGCTGATATTACCTGCGCAACGGTGTTTTCCGAGGTCGGCAAGCGCACCCCGGTTTTTACCCGTTTTTCTACCGTGGCCGGTGAACGGGGTTCCAAAGATACCGCCCGCGATGTACGCGGTTTTGCCGTTAAATTTTATTCCGACCAGGGCAACTGGGATCTGGTGGGCAATAACATTCCGGTGTTCTTTATTCAGGATGCCATGAAATTTCCGGATCTGGTGCACGCGGTAAAACCCGAGCCGCATCATGCCATGCCGCAAGCTGCGTCTGCCCATGACACCTTTTGGGATTTCGTATCGCTGATGCCGGAATCAACGCACATGTTGTTGTGGCAAATGTCTGACCGTGCCATCCCGCGCAGTTATCGCATGATGCAGGGCTTTGGCGTGCACACCTTTCGCTTCGTCAATCGCGGCGGCGAGTCGGTATTTGTGAAGTTTCACTGGACACCGAAAGCAGGCGTTCACTCGTTGCTGTGGGATGAAGCGGTAAAAATTTCCGGTGCCGACCCGGACTTTCACCGCCGCGATCTGTGGGAAACTATTGAATCCGGCGAATACCCGGAGTGGGAGTTGGGCTTGCAAGTCTTTACCCAGGAACAAGCCGATAATTTCAGTTTTGATGTACTGGACCCCACCAAAATTGTTCCCGAAGAACTGGTACCGGTGGTGCCGGTGGGCAAGCTGGTTCTTAATCGCAACCCGGATAATTTTTTTGCTGAAACCGAACAGGTGGCGTTTTGCGCTGCGCACATCATACCCGGCATTGATTTTACCAATGACCCCTTGTTGGCCGGGCGCATTCACTCCTACGTTGACACGCAAATCTCGCGGCTGGGTGGCCCCAACTTCCACGAGATTCCGGTCAACCGGCCGTTAAACCCGGCGCATAATAATCAGCGCGACGGTATGCACCGGCAGACGATTCATCGCGGGCGCGTTTCCTACGAACCCAATTCACTCGGCGGCGGCTGTCCCTTCCAGGCAGGCCAGGGCGGTTTTATTTCCTTTCCGGAGCAGATCGAAGGGCCGGAGCATCGCATCAAACCGGAAAAATTTGCCGAGCATTTTCTTCAGGCGAGATTGTTTTTTGATAGCCAATCCAGCGTTGAACAGCAACACATTATTGATGCCTTTGTGTTTGAATTGAGCAAGGTTACCGTGCCTGCGGTGCGCCGACGTACTATCTCGCTGCTGCGTAATGTGTCTGATAAATTGGCCGGCCCGATTGCGCAAGGCCTCGGCATGCCCTTGCCGGATATTATGCCGTCAGCCATGCCCAACCCGCCCCAGCCGGAAGTGGCGCAGTCAGAAAAACTCTCGCTGTGTGCTTTTAAAGGTGAAGAAGGCATCAAAACCCGTAAGATTGCTATTCTGGTCAGTCAGCAAAGTCATGTTGGTCAGGTCATTGAAATCAGCGAGAAGCTCATGCAACAGGGAGCTGTTGTGCGGCTGGTCGCCCCACATATCGGCTTGCAAAATAATCCTGGAGAAATATCGCTGGATGCCGATGCCTCGCTGGAAAACAGCCCGGGCTTTTTGTTTGATGCGATGGTTATTGCCGATGGCACCGATGAACTCACTCAATTGGCCAGCAATGTTATGGTGGATGATTTTATCCGCGAGCAGTATCGCCACAAGAAGGCCATTCTTGCCCTGGGCGCGGCAAAATTTGTACTGCAAAAAAATGCCATTGGCCTCGCCGAGAAGAAAACGCCAGGGGTGTTAATTTCAGATACCTTTGATGCCGCCACCTTAAACAGCTTCGTAAGTGCTGTCGCCAAAGATCGTCATTTTGATCGGGCAGATAACCCGGCGGATCAAACTGCTTAATGCGTTAGCGGCAGTTGAGTTGTTCAGTAACAAAAAAGTGAGCCCCTTAATTGGGGCTCACTTTTTTTAAGCCAGCTTACTATGCATTTTGCGACTTCCATCTCCTTGCCATTTTTCATTCATATCGCGATTGCTAATAAAAATTTCCCGCTAAAACGTCTTGCACGCCGCATTAAAAAGGTAACCACCAATAAATGCCAACCGCTTTGCAACTTTACCGACTGGTTCGGCAGCATGGCAATTCATGGCTTATCTTTATTACTCAAACCGAGTTATCAGGAGAACACAACGATGAATACATTATCCAAAATTATTGGTAGTTCAGCTTTTTTCCTTGCCGGTGCAATGACCGTTTATGCGCACGCCGATGATGCAACGGATTTTGTTGAGGAAGCATCTGCTAAAAGCATCTCTATTATTGAAACCGGGAAACTGGCACTGGAAAAGTCCAACAATTCTGACGTAAGAAAATTTGCTCAGGAATTGATTAACGACCACACCAAAGCCAATCAAAAGCTCGCAGAAATAGCCGCCAAGAAAAACCTCGAAGTGGCTGATAATGCGGAGCTACTGAACCGCGTAAAATCTTCCATGCTGCGTGTACGTACCGATGCATCTTTCGATTCATCCTACACCCAGAACCAGGTAACCACTCACGAGCAAACCATTGAAGTATTTGAGAAAGGTACTCGCCTGAGTGATCCGGAACTGAAATCTTATGCCGAGAAAAAGCTGCCACATTTGCAAAAGCATTTGACCGAAGCGCGCAAGCTGGCTGCCGTAACCGAACGTCAGTATCGTGATAGCCCTGACTTCCGTGACGTAGTACCTACGACTGATCGCGACCCGGTTGCTCCAGGTTCACAACCTGCTCCACGTTAATCATTGGCTTTAATGAAACACAATTTCTTCGGAAATTGAGTTTCAGATTCCACCAGGGCTTTACGCAGTCATTGCGTAAAGCCTTTTAACTTCTGCCCCGCCGCCTTCGGAAAATACCATGTCCTCAATTGCTGCCACAGAACGCCTGATCTATTGGTTACAAGCCGCTTATGCGATGGAAGAAGAATCGTTGCAACTACTGATTCATATTCATGAGCGCGTAAAAAACTACCATGATCTGAAGGCCAAACTCGCTCAGCATATTGAAGAAACCGACGGACAGAAAAAACTGATTGCCGGCTGTCTTGACCGTTTACAAAGCGGCCCGTCAACCCTGGAAAACTTTTCAGCGAAACTGTCTGCCTTATCCCACCGCTTTGCTGAAGATGGCGCAGATGATGAAATTATCCGCGACCTGGCTGATAGCTATACTTTTGAGCAACAGGAAATTGTGCGCTACATCATTATTATTGAAGCGGCAAAAACCATTGGCGACCACGACACGCTGGGCATTGCAGAATTGATTTTGAAGCAGGAGGTGGCGATGGCCAATTGGCTGCTCGACCACACCCCGCAAATTACCTTTGCCTTTCTCTCCCGTTCCACCGCAAACCCTGATACGGCTAACCGATAGCCTGCTGACTAACGGTAAAAAAAACAACGGTTTTGACAGTTAGCGGAAAGGTTCAGGGCGCGGTGTTTTATCCCCGGATGCTGGCAATAAGGGCAATGCCATCGCTGGCCGCTCGCCGGTCAGGGTTTTAAGAAAGGCAACAATTTTTCCCAGCTCGTCTTCACTGTATTGCCTGCCCAGCTGTAACCGCCCCATGATATCCACCGCCTCTTCCAGTGTTGCCGCCTCGCCATCATGAAAATAGGGGTAGGTCAGTTCGACGTTTCGCAGCGTAGGTACTTTAAACATAAAACGTTCAGCGTCTTTACCGGTGACGGCAAACCGCCCTTCCGCGGGCGATGATGATACATAAGGTTCCAGCACGCCCATTTTTTGAAAAGAAGTACCGCCCACTGCCGGGCCGTTATGACAAGCCACACAACCACTGCTGGCAAAAATGTCGTAGCCTTCGCGCTCGTCGGCTGTGAGCGCGTTGTCATCACCTTGCAACCATAAATCAAACCGCGAACCGGGCGTTACCAGGGTATTTTCAAACTCGGCAATGGTATCGGTAATTTTGTCCATATCCACTTTGTCATTACCGTAGATACGTTTGAACTGCTCTACATAACCGGGAATGGATTGAATTACGTCAACTGCCAGAGTGTGTGGCATGGCCATTTCTACCGCTGCTTCAATAGGGCCAGCTGCCTGGGCTTTCAAATCTTCGGCGCGGCCATCCCAAAATTGCGCGATGGCGAGGCTGGAGTTAAATACCGTGGGTGCATTAACCGGCCCGGCCTGCCATTTATGCCCGATAGAGGTTTTGACATTATCGACCCCGCCCAGCGATAAGTTGTGGCAGGTGTTACAGGAAATAATGCCGGACATGGACAAACGTGGATCGAAAAATAATTGCTTGCCCAGTTCCACTTTTTCAGGATTTTTTATCTCTGCCGGCTGCAAAGGTTGAATCCATTGTTGCCGTTCGGTCATCGCATTAACGCTTGCGGATGCTATCGTTAGAGCGATGAGTATTCCGGCGCTATTAAGTCTTTTCATAACATCTCCTTCCACGGTGGGTATGATTTTCTTCTACCCTTACCCTAAACGCAGAGGTTTCAGGTGCATTGACACAAATCAACCAAAGAACGACAAAAGCGCCTATCTGCGGCAGAGGCAGTCCAAGGTTCAACGTGTTTTAGCCAATGCACCAATATGTGATAGCGACAAAATATTTTACGGGCACTTTTTGAGTGGCTTCAGGCCAAAACAATCAGCAGGTAAAGAAATTGCCAGTTCAATTGCCCGTTAAATTGCGAGTTAAATTGCGAGTTAAATTGCGAGTTAAATTGACAGCCCAGTGAGTCGTTCATCGGCTACTGATTTTTTTTGTGATACAGCGTCAGCGTTTTTAATCAGGGCTTTTTAGCCCTAACTATTTTTGTTGTCATAGGAGTACGCCATGAGCAAGGTGCTGGATGTCATTATTGTGGGCGCAGGCTCTGCCGGATTGGCCGCATTACGGGAAGTTGAAAAAAATACGGCCAATTTTCTGATCATCAATGAAGGCCCTTTGGGTACCACTTGTGCCCGCACCGGTTGCATGCCATCGAAAGCGTTGATTGAGGCAGCCAACGCCTTTCACCGACGTCACAGTTTCAATATCTTCGGTATACGCGGCGAAGACGCCTTGACCATTGATATTCCCGCAGTCTTAAACCGGGTGCGAAGCCTGCGGGATTTTTTTGTATCCGGCACGTTGAAGGCCACCAATGACCTGGGAGACAAACACATTGCCGGCCAGGCTCGCCTGACCGGCCCCAACAGCCTGGAGGTAAACGGACAGCATTACGAAGCGCACAAAATTATTCTGGCACCGGGTTCTTCGCCTTATATTCCGGACGATTGGAATTTACCCGCCGACCGCTTGCTCACCAGCGACAACCTTTTCGAGCAAACCGATCTGCCGGGCCGCATCGCGGTAGTTGGCCTGGGAGCCATTGGCCTGGAGCTGGCCCAAGCGCTTTCACGATTGGGCATTGAAGTACACGCCTTTGGTTCAAAGCCGTTGTTGGGCGGCCTTTCCGATCCGAAGATCAACGCCGATCTGCGTGAATTACTGGAGCAGGAATTTCCTGTTATCACCGGCGAAAAACTCAGCTTCTCGGCCAGCGACGCCGGAGTCACCATCAGCTGGGGCGATACGTCCCTGCAAGTGGATAAAGTGCTTGCCGCGACTGGCCGCCGCCCCAATGTTAAAGATCTCGGTTTGGAAACCTTGGGTATCACCCTGGATAAACGAGGCCTGCCCCCGGTAAACCCCGAGACGCTGCAAGTAGCAGACTTGCCCCTCTTTCTTACCGGTGATGCCAACGGTGAGCGCGCCTTGTTGCATGAAGCCAGCGACGAGGGTCATATCGCCGGTATTAATGCCGTAACGCCCGGCGGTACCACCTTCAAACGGCGGGTGCCGCTGGCCATTGTGTTCAGCGACCCGAATATTGCAGTGGTGGGCCAGGCCATGGCAAAACTGGATGCATCGACCATCGTGTATGGCAGCGTGGATTACAGCAAACAGGGACGCGCGCGCACCGCCGACAGGAACCGGGGTCGGCTGACACTTTACGCCGATAGCCACAACGGCCTGCTGCTGGGGGCAGAGATGTGCGCACCGGCGGGAGAACACATGGCCCATTTGATAGCGCTCGCCATTGAACAACGGCTTACCGCCCATGAGCTGCTGCGCCTGCCGTTTTATCACCCGGTACTTGAAGAAGGTTTGCGCACCGCCTTGCGGGAGATTGTCGCCAAGGTTCCCCATGGCAAGGTTTCCGAGCTTGCTGATTGCTCCGGTCTTGATATCCCCGCCTTGGAATAATACTGACGGGCTTACCCGGGCGCTTCCCTGCGAAGCGCCCTCTTGCTGCTGCTGTTTCTCCCTATCCCTGCGTTTTCTTCCTTCTCTTTCTGCGCTGTTGTTAAAAATATATTGCTGCCTATAGCCAGCAGCCGCGAAAAACAGCGCCACCGCTCATTATTCTTTTTAGGAATAAACTAACAACTATTGGTTATTTCTGACCCCGAAAAGACGCTGTTAGGCTGCGCACGTTTTTCCTTCTACGTGACAACACGACAAGGCGTTTATGGATTTCCAACTGATTTATGTAGTTGCCGGTCTGGCAGTGGGCTTTATTGTAGGTATGACCGGTGTAGGTGGCGGCTCGTTAATGACGCCTATTCTGCTTCACTTCGGCATCTCTCCTTCCAGTGCAGTCGGCACTGATTTGCTCTACGCCGCCATCACCAAAGCGGGCGGCATTCACGTGCACCACCGCAGAGGCAATATTGACTGGCGTATTACCGGTTGGCTGGCAGCGGGCAGCGTACCGGCCGCCCTGGTAACCCTGGCGGTGTTGCAATACGGCGGCTTTGATACTCACCTTATCGACAGCTTTATCAAAACTGCGCTCGGCGTAGCGCTGATACTCACCTCGCTGGCCATTCTTTTTAAAGGCCAGTTGATGGATTACAGCCAGCGCAACAATGGCTGGTTAACCCGTCTTGAAGGTCGCCAGCAAATTATCGCCACTATGCTGGTGGGCTGGTTGCTGGGTGCGGTCGTCACCATCACCTCGATTGGTGCCGGTGCTATTGGTACAGTGGCGTTGTTTTTACTCTATCCGCTGCTGCCCACCGTCCGTTTGATCGGTACCGAGATTGCTCACGCCGTCCCTTTAACGCTGGTGGCCGGTATGGGGCACGCGGGATTGGGCAATGTCGATTGGGGATTGCTGGCAAACCTGCTGATCGGCTCCATGCCAGGCATCTACATCGGCAGCAGCCTCGCCCACAAAGTGGCTGACAACTACCTGCGCCCGGCACTGGCATTCATGTTGTTGCTGGTAGGTTGCAAGTTGCTGTTCTAAAGCCAAACGGTGTGGATACAGATAATAAAAAGGCTTCCCTCGGGAAGCCTTTTTGCATCGTGCAGATCACCTTTCTGCCTGCATATCGCCTGGGTAAAACCTCAGGGCTTGCGCGTCTCTGAAGGTGGCCGCTCCAGCGTTACCGTCACATCTTTCGGAGCCGATTTGTCCGTAAAAATGGTTGAGGTGAACAATGCACTCAACTCATCAATGGCTGCCGCCCGTGTGCGCCGATTGCGCTGTCCGGCCAGCATGGTACTCACCGCCTTTGAAACCACCAATGCTGTGGTCAGGGTTTTGGAGGCGTTTTTGCCAAACAGACTTGCCGCTGCGGTCGCCATCCACTGTGCGCCCTGCCCGCGGGTTAAAAAGCGCATGGTCATACTACGCGGGTAAGCGTGGTGGTGATGGGACGACTCATCGGTCGGAGTGAGCTGACGCACCAGCCGCTTGCGCTGGGCTTGCAAGCGAAGGCGCAAGGCCTCCTTTTGCTCTTCCGGAGAAAGATTTTCTGCTGGATTCATAATTGACTCTTGATTATCGCGATATCAGCTGCCAATTCCAGGCGCAGTGCTTTAAAGGCATTGGCCCCTTGCTGTGCAAGAACTTTCAGTCGCCATAGTGCTATCGCCACACCCGAAGCATAAGCTACCACCAGACCGACCAGCGTCGGAATGCGGTATTCGGTATCCCAAACTACCGCCAGTAACAAAACCCCGGCAAACAACAACGTCCCGACGAAACAGACCAGCGCCACCACAATAGCCAAAGCCATACGGGTCAGCCGCTCTTTTTCCTGTGCCCACTCCAATTTTGCCAGCTGCGAATAGAGGTTCGCCTGCAACACCATAGTGTTGCCGGCAGAACGTAATATCCGCAATGCATCCAACGCGCTGAGCGAATCCTCGTTCGATTGGTTGGACGCACCGAAGGTGCGCCAGGCTTCAGTAAGAAGCTTCAGGAGCATAAGACAATCCTTTTTCTATCATGAGGCGCCTTAACGGCGCGCAATCAGAAAACCTACCAGCAGACCTAACGCGGCACCGGCACCCACTGCAGACCATGGCTGCTCGTGGACATATTGGTCGGTTACTTCTGCGGTTTTGCGAGCGCGTTCCACAATAGTTTCGCCAGCTTCGGTCAAAGACTCTTTTGCCTCGGCAATGCGCGCACCAATTTTTTCACGCGCCTTTTCCAACTCTTCGCCGGTCAGGGTGGTGCTCGACTTGATCAGGTCTTCAATGTCAGCAACGAAGTTGTGGTACTCGCGGGACACAACAGAGGATGTGTCATCCACAACATTACGTGTAGCTTTTTTAGCAGAATTAACACCAGCTTCAACTTTAGCAGTGGTACTCATATACAGCCCCTTTGTTTACTTAAGAAAAATTCCTGATTAACTGCCAGATTATCCGTTTACCGCATTATGCAAATAACAGGTGATACCGATAATGTATGGCTCAAGAGAGAAACTGTTGCCGGTCTTCATCGAAACGCCTTGTCAGGCGGCTTTGGTTTTGACGTGGCAGCAGATTTCGTTCTCCTTAAGCATTTGCCATAGTCGGGGTTTAGTCAACCTGAAGGGGGAATCATGTTAAGAAAGTTTGATCGGTACACGGATTGGGAAAATTTTCTGAAAAGAAGCGGCCCTTTTCTTGACTTAAGTGATTCTTGTGCTGCATTTCGACGGTCGGCGACTAGCCGTGCAGACTGAATAAAAAACCGCCATCCCGGGCGTTCTTTTCCAGGCCAAAACCCTCAAGCTCAGGGGATAACAATAATCGCTACCCGGCGGTTTTGTTGCCGGCCGTCCTCTGTTGCGTTATCAGCGACCGGCCGGGAAGACCCGTGTGCAATAACCACCAGGTTGTGCTCCAGCATACCCGCTTTAATAAATTCGGCAGCGGCTTCTTCCGCTCTGCGCAATGAAAGCGCTTTGTTGTAACTTTCCGAACCTAACGCGTCTGTATGCCCTTCAATACGAATTTTGTAAATGCCGATTTCTTTCAGCGTGTGCGACAGATGATCAATCAATGTGCGGCTGTCATCACTTAAGCTGTCTTCGTCAAATTGAAAGAGAACCTTGCCCGACAAGTTGAAGGCCCAGCCGTCCTCGGTGTATTCAAAACCCTCTGCCTGAAGCACGCGAATTTGTTGTTTGGTCAAGGCGCCTGGTACGCTTTGGCAGGCAACCAGCGTTAATGCCAGAAGACAAGTGACAAAAAGAGAGATAATTTTTTGTGTCATCATGTGTTTGATCCTGTTTGTAAATCGCTTTGATGGCTACCGGCAAGTTGCCACCCTTCCTTACCATTTTTTTTCACTTCATACATGGCAGTATCTGCATGCATTAACAGCTCTGCTGCTGTGCATCCGTGCTCCGGGAAAATGGCAATCCCGATACTGAGCGATGTATGTAATACCTCTCCCTCTTCCAATAAAACAGGTTGTTGCATGGCAGCGATAATTTTTTCCGCTACCACAATGGAATCGCCAGTTTCATTGAGCGGCGAAATCAGCACGGCAAATTCATCGCCCCCCAATCGGCTGGAAACATCCGACTCGCGCACCTGGGCGCGAATGCGGCGAGCAATAATTTGTAACACCTGATCACCGGCGGCGTGACCGTGGTGGTCATTAATGTGTTTGAAACCATCGCTGTCGATAAAGAAAACCGCGAACCGGTAATTCTGCTGCGCGGCATCAATACAAGCCTGCTGCAAACAGGCTTCAAAAGCGCTGCGATTCAACAATCCGGTCAGACCGTCGTGACTGGCTTTTTGGCTTAATTGCAAATTTTCATTCTGAATGCTCGCATGCCAGGTCTGCATTTCATCGAGCAGGCCATTAAAGTTTTGCCCCAGCTCGTCCAGTTCCTGGATGCTGGACGGCGGCAAACGCACCGAAAAATCCCTGTCGCGCAAGGCGGAGCGAGCGACCAGTCCCAGCGCGTCCAGCGGCAGCGAAACCCGGCGCTGCACCCGGCGGGATAGATACAGAGTGCCTGCTACCACAATTAATAAACAACCCAGCGTGCCCAGCAAACCGCGCAGGATAAAACTGAAGAGTTTTTCACCGTCGGCTCGCAGGCTTAAATAACCGATAACGCGCCCCTGGCTTTCAATCGGTTGTTCTACCGAGCCCTGTAAAAATGTCGAGAGGTAGCGTTTGAAATTGTCCAACCTATGGTTGGCCGGCTTTTCCCATTGCGCCAGCAGCTTGCCGTCGATATCGGTAATAGTAGCTATAGCCACCTGCTCACTTTGCATAATGACGGCAAGGCCTTCGCGGGTCGCTTCGCTGTCCCGAAAAAATACCGCCGCCTCTACTGCATAGCTGGTGGAGCGGGCAATCAGCAGCAGGTTATCTTCCGCGTAGATACGCAGGGTGGATACACCCAGCGTGGTAACAAAACTGGCGACCAGAGCAGTTGCCAGTAGCGCAATGGTGAGATTCATCCGGTCAAACACAGCAGCCAGAGAATTTTTCGACAAGGATTTCAACAAAGAACTGAACCTCAATTAACCTTCATTGCGCCTTTTACCCAGCAACAATACATTGGGATGAACCCGTACCGCGCTGCGCGCAATGGAATCCAGATTAACCAGAAAAGTAACTTCGCCATTACGGCCAAATTGCAGACAGAACATACTGCCTGTAGAACAGGAATCATTTTGCTCGGCAATACTGAGGATGGCTTTATCTTTCAGGCGGGCAAACAAGGCTTTGTTTTCGGCGTCGGGAATAAATCCGATATACACCGCATGGCATTCATCCTCCAGCGCCTTGTCGTCCAAAGGCACACGGCGGGTAACTACCGGGCGATTGGCGATGGCCATGGGTTGCATCAGCAAATGATCGGCGTATTCGGTGGGGCCGGTGATGCACAGCTGTAATTGTTCGGGATGATCGGGCCAGCGGGTGTAACTGAGGATGCCGAGGGTGACCTGGGTGACATTTTCCAGTCGCTGCTGCGCAATATCGCTTTCGACGGCAGCCGACAGGCCGGAAAGCGCCAAAAGCCACACCGTCAGCAGGTATCTGTAAACCTTGACGCGATAAACGCTTAAAAACCAGGCAGACCTCACACGCGAATTCCTTTCAGGGACGATTGCGCCGAATCGAATAAGGCGATTTATAGCACTCTGTGATGTGATTCGCAAAAAAACCGCAGTAAACCCGATGGACGGTGCCCCCATTTGATCCATTGCCCAACCTCATCTGACGTTATCTATCACATCTGCTGAATACCTTCGTGCTCACAGCGAGAGCGGTCAAACCGGTTACAACACGGTGTTCTGACCACAGAAAGCTTGCATCTGCGGCTTAATCAGGATAAAACGCGGCCGCATTCACTGCTCCCGGAGATTTATTCATGCCCTCACCTCTCTCCCAGGCCTGGCTCGACCGCTTTGGCGGCACCGCGCGCTTGTACGGCGCCGATGCGGTGGCCCTGCTGGCCAATGCCCACTTTGTCGTCATAGGTTTGGGCGGCGTTGGCACCTGGGCGGCAGAAGCGCTGGCGCGCACAGGCGTAGGTGAGCTGACCCTGATCGAGCTGGACGAGGTCTGTGTTACCAACACCAACCGGCAGCTGCACGCCACCCAATCGACCATTGGCAAGTCAAAAAACCAGGTGATCAGCGACCGCCTCCGGGACATTAATCCGGAGATGGTGGTTCACACCGTAGAAGATTTTCTGGACCGAAAAAACCTCACCGCGCTAATTGGTAAACAGCACCATGTGGTGATTGATGCGATGGACTCGGCACATGTGAAAGCAGCCCTGATTGCTTACTGCCTGGCGATAAAAGTGCGGTTGATTACCGTTGGTTCATCAGGCGGAAAAACCGACCCGCGCCTGCTGGCAGTATCCGACCTGGGTAGAACCATCGCCGACCCGATGCTGGCAAAAGTGCGTAATCATTTATTTCGTCACCATAATTTTTCCCAGGACCCGGGCAGAAAATTTCGCGTCGATGCGGTGTATTCTACCGAGCAAATGGTGTACCCGAAACCGGATGGTTCTGTGTGTCAGGAAAAGCAAATTTTGCAATCCGGCATCAAGCTTGACTGTGCCGGTGGCTTTGGTTCATCAGTGATGGTGACCGGCAGCTTCGGTTTTCTTGCGGCCACCCGCGCTATAGAACGCTACCTGGAAAAATCTCGCGATTGACCCACAAAAAATACGGGATATCCATGATCCGGCCTATGGCCAGTGGAGTATCCCGTCATCGTTTCCCGATATTTTGTTGTTATCCCTGCTTTTATACGTCCCTGCTATAAATTTTCTTTGTCGGTATTTCACGGTGCCAATCGTCAGCGCCCGCTACCACACCCATCACTATTTACAGTTTGATGCGCAGACCAACCATGGCCACCAGCGGATCAATTTTTACATCAACTTTCTGGATGGTATTGCCGTTAACTTTTACGCGACCGGTGGTGTCGATATCCATCTTGCTCACCATGGCGTGCAAACCGAAACGGTCATTAAAGTCGATATTGATACCGGCCTGCAGGGCAACGCCCCAGGAGTCGGTAAGGTCCAGCCGGGTTTTATCCTGTGCGGTAATCACATTCAACGCACCCAGCGCATCGTTTAACTCACCGGAAACTTCGGTGTTAAAAAAGCGCGTGTAGTTAACGCCCAATCCGAGGAAGGGGGAGATGGCATCGTTGCCGGTATCGAAGTGATATTGCAGTAACAAGGTCGGTGGTAATTGTTTGGTTTTACCGATATCCAACCCGTTAATGGCGGAACCTTTCACCGAAATATCGTGCGAAAAGGGCGTGGCGGCGATCAATTCAACCGTCCAGTTTTTGTTGATAATGTAATCCAGTGTGATGCCCAGCTGAACGTTATTGTCAACCGCTACGCTGGTTGATCCGGTGGGTAAACCGGCCACCTGTTCAATCGTCGATAATGAACTGCTACTGTCATTCGGGATGACACCAATAGCACCAATATTTACTGCAAAATCTGCACTGGCAGGAACTGCGGCCAATGAGACAACCAGGGCTACTACAGATAAAGACGTTTTCATGCAGGTCTCCTTCAACAACCTGCTGTCATTATATTTTCGCGACAAAAGCGAAAGTTAATCTATATCAAGCAATTGCCATAAATTGAAAAAAGCCTGCGCTGCCTGAATTTTGTACGATGCGGTTATTCAGCCCGCCCGCGTTCACTCTTTCTGAAAAAACAGCCGATCGAGATTGCGCTCACACTGCTCAGCCACTGCCTGCAATGATATGTCTTTCAATTGCGCCAGCTGTGTGGCCACCTCAATAATGTGCAAGGGGGAATTGCGTTGCCCCTGTTGGCCGGCCAGCGGCATATCCGGTGCGTCCGTCTCCAACAATAAAAATTCCAGCGGCGTGTGGTGAATGGCATCGCGGGTTTTGGCCGCGCGCGCCCAGGTGATGACTCCGCCCACGCCGAGCAAAAGACCTTTATCGGTATATTGCCTGGCGAGTTCACGGCTGCCACTGAAAGCATGTATCACACCGCGCACTTTATAATGTTTTAAAACGGAAAGAAGCTCGCCATGAAATTTCAGGCAATGCATCATTAATGGTGCATTCAACGCTTCAGCAATTTGACAATGCCAGTGAAAAATTTTTAATTGCTCATCAAGCGGCAAGGCAATATTTTTATCCAGCCCGCACTCACCCATAGCAATGCAGGCGTCGTTGTTGTAATGCGCGGCAAGAGTGGCTTTAAACGTTTGTTCATCCAGCGGCAGCGCGTCAGCAATCCACCAGGGGTGCAAGCCCGCCGCATAAAAAATGCCTTGATATTGCTGGCTTAATGTTGGCAGTTTTTGCCACTGCTCAGGGTGTATACCAGGGATAATAAGACGATGAATGCCCTGCTGATTGCAATATTCCCAAAGCGCTGTGCGGTCCGCGTCAAATGCAGAAAAATCCAGATGGCAATGAGAATCTGTAAAAAATAACATACTGATAAAATCCGCTTAACCGCATTGATAAAACATCATCTCTTATAGATTCACACGCCACTGCACGACGTCTATTGGCTCAAATCCCCGGCGAAAACCATTAGCGGTGACTCATTACATAGAACGGCATCCAAATAAACACCACGATGGCCACAGCGGCTCGATGCTGAAATAAAAGCCCAAAACTTTGAAGAAGTCCCGAAAAGCGGGATCTCTTATTTGACCATACTGCAAAGCCACGACCAGACTCAAAATGATTGATTAAATAATGCTGCCTGGATTTTATCACTGTGCACCCTGCTCGGGGTGGCAGTTTGGAATCCTTTTATCGACAGAGAACAGGAGACCACTATGAATAAACATGACTTCAAACCCTTGAAACAGCAAGTCATCGTCATCACCGGCGCGTCATCCGGCATTGGGCTGGCTACCGCCCGCCGCGCTGTCAGGGCAGGCGCCAGGGTGGTGCTTGCATCACGCCATGAAGAGGCACTGAGGGATATTTGTAAGGATTTGAGAAAATCCGGTGGAGAAGTCGTCTACGTCGTCGCCGATGTAGGCGACCAGGCCGATATGCAACGTATAGCCGACACGGCGGTAAAAACTTATGGCGGTTTCGATACCTGGGTTAACAATGCCGGGGTCGTGGTATTTTCCGAATTGAAAGATCTGCCGGTGGACGAACATCAACGTTTGTTCCAAACCAATTACTGGGGCGTAGTGCATGGTTCACGAGTTGCAGTGGAGCATTTCAAACAGCGGATCGGGGGTGGCACCTTGATTAACGTTGCCTCCATCAACTCCGAGATGCCGGTTCCCATCCTCGGGGCTTACTCAGCGAGTAAAGCGGCAGTAAAAGCTTTTTCGGAAGTATTGCGAATGGAGCTGATGAATGAAAAAGCCCCCGTAAAAGTTTCAATCGTTATGCCATCAGGCATCTCCACACCGATTTCAGAACACGCCCGCAGTCACATGAAAGATCAGGGCAAAGTACTGCCACCGATGTACGACGTTGAATTGGTAGCCTCAACCATTTTAAAAGCAGCGATACGCCCCGTGAGAAACATCACCGTAGGCGAAACAGGTCGCTTGTCGATGCTGGCATGGAGCCTGCTGCCTACCGTTATGGATCATGTTATCAGCCGCACCTTGCCTAAAGCCCAATCGAGCGGTAAGCCGAAATTACCCCACGATAATCTCTTTGCACCGGTGAAAGATGGTGAAGTGTATTTTGAAGGAAAACGTCAGGGAATTCCGGTGAGCCCTTATACACAAGCCAGACTCCACCCAGCAATCTCTCTGGGGGTGGGGCTACTGGCGGCAGGCGCCCTTTTTGCCTGCGCCCGCAAACGCAATTAATTTCAGCAGTGTTGTGCGCGGTTAAAGGTGCTGACACGTTAGTCAGCGCCTTTAACAATTATCGGCGCAGGTTTTATAAAAAGTATTAATGTGGTGAGGAGTCGGCCTGATGAATATCGACTGGAATAGTATTTTGCCGGAGCTGGTTTTATTGTCTGTCGCTGCGGTGGTGGCGGCGATTCTTTTTGTGGTCGCCCGGCTGGTGTGGAAGCTGCTGTATCGTTTGTCGAAACCCTTCCCGTTTATACGCGATGTGCTGAATTGCACGCGTACCCCGTTGCAATACCTGGTGCCGTTAATCGGTTTGCAAACCGTGTGGGCAAATGCCGCAGACGATATTTTTATGATCTCTGCCCTGCGCCACCTTAATACGCTGGCCATGATTGGTGTGTTCACCTGGCTGGGCTTGCGAGTGGCGGGCTCCATTCAAACCATTATTGCGCGGCAGCACCCCATGAACACCGCCGACAATCTGTCGGCGCGGCGCGTACAAACTCAAACGCGGGTGCTGGTACAAACGCTGAGCGTTTTTGTCATTTTATTTGGCTTATCGGCGATGCTGATGACCTTTCCGGGCGCGCGGCAATTTGGTACCAGCTTGCTGGCATCCGCCGGTCTGGCCGGCCTGGCGGTAGGTTTTGCCGCAAAACCGGTGCTCGGCAATATTATCGCCGGTTTGCAAATCGCGCTCACCCAACCGATCCGCCTTGACGACGTGGTGATTGTTGAAGGGGAATGGGGGCGCGTTGAAGAAATTACCGGCACCTACGTGGTGGTGCGTATTTGGGATGAACGCCGTTTGATTGTGCCGCTGCAATGGTTTATTGAAAATCCCTTTCAAAACTGGACGCGTCGCACCTCAAGTATTCTGGGTTCCGTTTTCTTCTGGGTCGATTATCAGGTTCCTGCCGACGCCTTGCGCAAAGAACTGGATCGTTTACTGGAGGAAGCTCCGCCCTCGCTATGGGACGGCCGGGTGAAAGTGCTGCAGGTAACAGATGCGACCGACAGATGCCTGCAAATCCGTATTCTCGCAAGCTCCGGCGACTCCTCCAAAAGCTTCGACTTGCGCTGCTACCTGCGCGAGAACATGGTCGCTTTCCTCGGTAGAAACTACCCGGATGCCTTGCCCAAATTGCGCACTGAATTCAGCTCCGAGGCGGAAGCGAAAGACTTTGATGCTACCCCGGAAATCCACACCACCGAACGGCAACCGCCGGTATAAGCCTGCACCGGCGCGGCTTTATTCAGCAAGCGCCGGTGCTCTGCCCGGACCGATCCCCGCCCTGGCGGTGCCATTGTTACTCGACGACAGAATGGGGAGTTTACGGTTGGTTAACCTGTGCAAAACTGTAAGGCTCCCGGGCCGCCCAGCACACCAGGGCGGCCCACGTTGCGGATGCCTTTGGCCGCTTGTCAGATGTGCCAAAGCCACAGATACTGCCGTATTTAAACACCCGGAGTTCTGTTGATGCCTACCACCGTACACGCTGCCATTGATAACCTGCCCTACACCGTTACCTTGCTCGGTGGCGAACATCAATGGCTGGCCGACGAGCCTGCTGATCTCGGTGGTGCCAACGCCGGCCCTACCCCCGGCCAATTATTACTTTCCAGCCTGGGTGCTTGCACTGCCATTACGCTGAAAATGTACGCCAACCGCAAGGAATGGCCGCTGGAAAAAGTGGATATAGAATTGATCCTGAACCCGGATGGCAAGCCAACGTCGGGCACCGATATTCAACGCCGTTTGACACTGCACGGTGCATTGAATGACGACCAGAAAGAGCGTTTGCTACAAATTGCCAACGCCTGCCCGATACACAAATTGTTGAGCGGTGACGTGCGTATTCATTCTGCGCTCGCGGGTTAAGCAGCAGCGTCTGCGATGAGCCATACTGTCAGGATCACTTTCTACCCACACAGGAGCGCACCATGACGCATATCCTCGGCATTTCCGGAAGTCTGCGCCAGCAATCATTTAATACCGCGTTATTGCACGCCGCAAAAAATCTGCTGCCCGAAGGCACAACACTGGAGATTGCTACGCTGCATGGCATTCCGCTGTATGACGGCGACCTGGAAGCCAAAGAAGGCATTCCCGCAGCGGTAGCAACGCTGAAAGAAAAATTGCGCAAGGCTGACGGGGTGATTATTGCCACACCGGAATACAACAACAGTATTCCCGGCGTGGTAAAAAATGCGATTGATTGGCTGTCTCGCCCTGCCAGCGACATACCCGGTGTATTCGGTGGCAAACCCTTTGCCTTGGCAGGCGCATCACCGGGCGCGTTTGGGACGCTGCTGTCACAAACCGCCTGGCTGCCGGTGTTGAAAACACTCGGCACCCATCTTTGGACCGGTGGTTCATTATTGGTACCAAAAGCGCATGAGGTTTTTGATGCACAAGGTAAATTAACCGACGCGGCTATTGAAAACCGTTTGCAGAAATTTCTCGCCGGTTTTTCACAGTCTTTGCAATAAAATACCCAAGGAAAAATCCTCCGCAGCAGTGGAGGATTTTTTTCGGGAGACACGTCTGCCTTTTCGCGGTTATACGACAGACAACATTCTATCCGTTCACTTCTCGTGCTGAATCACGCTGATTCTACCGTCTGCCTCCACGTAAGCAGATTTGACGGCTTCAAGATTATCCACACCGTGTTTACGCAGCGCAGCCCACAATTCGTCTTCGGTAATCATTTCTTCATGAAGGTTTTTACGAAGTATCCGCCCATGATCAATCAGCGGTGTTTGTTTGGCTTTAAAAAGCCAGCCGAGAATTGAGAATCGGTAATCCAGCCAGTCCACCACCAGCGCCCAGCCGATGATAACAGAGGTCATTAACAGGAAATCGCCCACAGAATCGGCGCCACCCAGGATACCATCATTGGCCAGTCCGCCAATAACAACCAGAATTAAAATATCGTGAGGTGCAATACTACCAATATTGCGTTTTGGCAGATAACGGATAATTACCAGCAAAATCAGATAAACAATGGTAGACCGCAAAATCGTAACAGGAATGGAATGTGTCAGCGCAAACATGTCCTGCATGAAATATCCTCCACACACAACATACGGTTAATGAAAAATTCAATTTTCTATGGATTTTTAAAAAATTGTTACACCTGTCGCAAAAAAACAGCGGCTGCCGACCCGAGTCAACAACCGCCGCTTCAGAATAGTATAAATTCAGCTATAGAAATTTTCCGAGAGCGTAAAGCGCTCGGCCAGTTCCCGAAATTTTTCAGTCGCCTGCCAAGCTTTTCCATCCGGCAGCCGATAATTAAGAATGCCCTCATCGGTATAATCTACACCCACACCCGGCGTGCGACTCATTTGATAATAACCGTCGATGACAATGGCCGGGTTGATAAAAACCCCTTCGTGCACACTGCGCACTTCTTCGGCGACAAACTCCAGAATATCTTCCACCCCGGCATTATTGGTGCTGCCAAACAAAGCCTGTTTGATGGCTTGCACATTACGCATGCCTTCGCACAAACCGATACCACCGGTATGCGGACAAATGCGCACGTCGCGACCTTCAAGGCGCGCTTTTTTAGCCAGCAATAAAATAGCGAGGTTATCGCCAATACCGGCAACGCGGGCGTAGTCCATTTGAATAACATCAATGGAACGCTTTTCACCGTCGCTGCCGAAAACCGGCGCGTGCATCAAGTCCTTGAAGGTCACCGGCGATGCACCTTGCTCCCCGGTAGAAATAGGCACATGCAGCGGCGGGTTGTAATCACGGAAGGCGTTATCCAATTGCTGCTGAATCCACACGTGGCCGATCGCGCTGTGTTGGTTGGTGGGTTCTTCAAACCATTGAATGGTGTGCGCCGGGTTGTTGGCATAAATTTGCTCAGCCAGCGACTTCATAAAAATAAATGCCGAGCGCGGATCAAACACCTGATTGCTGTCTACCGCCACGGTCATTTTGCGGTTTCGTGTGTCATGCTGATCAATGGTTTTGTACACCAGAATCATACGTTCCGCATCGTCATTGGCCGCTTGCAATGCCATGCGATCCAGATCATCCCGCGACAGAATGCGGCCTTCTTCATCGGCTTTGACGCGCATGCCGGACCAGCTTGCGCCAACTTTGATTTTAATTTGCGGCCAACCGGCGTGAATCATTTTGATCGTTTGATCGACCAACCCTTCAAGGCTGATACCGCTCCAGCCAGCGGTGTTGTAGGCGAGTAAACCTTTTTCATAAATGGCTTCAATGCGCGCCTGTTTGCCGTGCTGTGCCTGGCGGAAAATGTCCAGCGCCTCTTGCTGCGACACCACATCGCCAATTTGTTCAAAGTCGATAAACGCCAGCAGTTCTTCCGGTGACATATCAGCAATCAATTGCCATGCCGGAACGCCCTGTAGTTTCGCAGTAAGATCCCACAAGGCATTGATTACCGCACCAATCGCCATGCGCGATACACCAACGCTACCCAGCCAGCTGTAGTCGGAATCCAGTAAAAACGTTTTCGCCAGCTTGCCGAGGTTGCCATCGCGATGCAGTTCATCAACCTGCAAGGGTTTCTGCCGATCCAGCAGATAGCGACGGGCAACACTGCGGGTAAAGTCGCAGGATTCCAGCAGCCCGTGGCCGTTGGTAAAAATGACGGCGGTACCTTTAAGGCCGGGCTGGTCGGTAATGACTTCGAGGACTACATTGGCGTAGGTGGGGCCGCCCTGGGCGATATTACGGGCATCACCACCAAAACCGGTTGGCGGGGCGGCAACCGGGAAGACATTAATGTCAACAATACGTGTCATAACAAAACCTCGGATTTAGCATAAAACCTGTGCCATAGCGGTCTGCCACGAACGGCATCGGCTACACAGGCGACGGGTGTATTTCCGTTGTTTAACCACGGGTTGATGGAAGGGTTATTATTGTTTTACCGATCCAGTGTAAACGCAAAATACCAAAAAGACTGCCAGCTACCGCAAATTCACAGCGATGGGCAATAACAACAAAATGAGCCAGGAAGGCCGGGTTACGGAGATGCAATAATCAAGGGATGGTCGGACAAGAAAAGAAACTATGCTGGCGAGAGTAGCCGGCGGGCAACGCACCTGCTTTTATTCATTCCCGGAAAAGCTGCACCATAGCCAGCCGCCTGCCCGGCAAATGCACTCAAACAGCGCCGCTGCACAGGGCATCTTCAAAAGTGACAGCCTGAAAACTGTGCAGTTGCAAGCCATAACCCGTGGTGAAGCCACGAATCGGACGGTTAATCAGGCGTTATGACCGTAAATTACCGGTCTTTGCCGTCTGGCGATTGACCCTTGTTAAAAACAGAATGAAAATTGCAGAGCACCGCTACCCAACCGGTCGCTAATAACGTCCGGTGATTTTTTCTCGTGCCCGTGGGCACGCTTTCAGCTTACGGAGTCTTTTTTGGACGCTCAGGTTTTAATCAATATTGGTGCTGCGGTATGGTTTTTCGTTTGCTGGATCGGTTACGCCAGCTTTGCCCGCCGCAAGGCAAAATCCCGCTATAGCCTGTCCTCGGTTTTACAGATTTACCGCAAGAACTGGATGCTCAATATGATGCGCCGCGAAAACCGCATCAGCGACACCGCCCTGATTGCCGGGCTGGAACGCCAGACTACTTTTTTAGCATCCACCACCATTTTTGTGATCGCCGGTCTGGTCACTATTATGGCGTCCACCGACAAGGTGCATCAGACACTGACAACGCTACCATTTGTTAATACCGACATGACCGCGTTACAACTGCAGTTCAAAATTTTTCTCTTGTTGTCGGTTTATGTGTATGCTTTTTTCACGCTGACCTGGGCTATTCGCCAGTACGGTTTCGCCGCCCTGTTACTGGGCGCAGCTCCCCTGCATAACGATGCCAGCATCAATAACGCTCAGCGTGAACGCTACGCCTACAGCACCGCCAAAGTGATTGACCATGCCGGTCACAGTTACAACTATGGTTTGCGCGCCTATTATTTTTCGATGTCGATATTGCCGTGGTTTTTTAATACCTGGTTATTTATGTTTACTGCCAGTTTCGTCGTGGTGGTGCTCTATCGCCGGGAGTTTTTCTCAGGTACCTTACGCACCCTGATTCGCGACATCGAAATGAACCGCCAGGAATAGCGTCCAAACCCCGTTGGAAACTACTGGCGAATTGATATAACAACAATTTTTTATCCATAAAAAAATTAGCTTGAACTCTTGCACATCGCAAGCAAAAAGCAACCCGGATTAGAATGAAAAACGATTAATCGACTACTCTTCCAGTACATATTTGTCTTGGCTTTTCCTGAAATAATTCGTCGAAATCATCCAATTGCCGCTATGCTCGGTAATAGCTTTACCAGGGGCACGATTACCCGTAACGGGAAGGAGATACCGGCCCATGCTTGATGGTTCAAAACAACGTTTTCAAACGCGACTGGTGTATTTGTTTGCCGCCATGGCCACCTTCGGCGTTTTGCCTTTTGCCATTTTGCGCTACCTCGATGGCGAGTACCTGAAGGCAGTTATTGATGTGCTGATTGTATGTGCCGCAGCCATGAATGCCTTTTTTGCCTGGCGCACGCACCGTATTGCAGAAGCCTCATTTTTTGCCGCCATTCTCTACAGTGGTGGCACATTGGCGGTGCTTTACCTTAATTCGCCGATGTACTTCTTCTGGCTTTTTCCCGCCATCAGCGCCAACTTTTTTCTGCTGCGCGCAGGCCCGGCTATTGCCGTGAATGCGCTGCTGATTGTGGCGAGCCTTCCGCTGGCGATGCGGCTGGACGACAGTATTGCCGGCGCCGGCATGATTGTTTCGGCAACCTTCGCCGGTTGCATGACCTATGTTTTTGCCCGCCTTACCGAAAAGCAGCAAGCCTTGCTGGAGCGCTTTGCCTCGGAAGATGCCTTAACCGGCCTCGCCAACCGTCGCATGCTGGATATCGAAATGCGCCGCTGTATTCAGGACTTTAACCGCAGCGGTGTACCGGCATCGGTTATCGTGCTGGATATTGATAACTTCAAGACGGTAAACGATCTGTGGGGGCACCAGCACGGCGATGAGTTGTTGATTAATATCTCCCGGGTGCTGTCTGCACGAACCCGCAAGACCGACCGTATTTTTCGCTTTGGCGGTGAGGAGTTTGTGATTATTGCCCGCAGCACCACACTGGATGGCGCCCGAAAAGTAGCAGAAGAGTTGCGTGAACAGATCGCTGCGCACCTGCACCATAATGACCAGGAAATTACCGCATCTTTCGGTTGCGCCCAATTGCAAACCAACGAAACTGCACGCAACTGGTTCGACCGCGCCGACCAGGCGATGTATGTAGCGAAGAAACAGGGGAAAAATCGTGTGGAAGTGGCCGGTTACTAAACCGGCCATAGGCAATTTGTTTGGGAGATATCAGGGGTCGAGCTGCGGCAGAACCTGATCCGGATTGCCGAGAATGTCGCTACTCGGCACACCACCATCACCCGTTGCCAGAGCATCGGCCACGGCTTTTTTCAGTACGATAATGGCAATACGGCGGTTAATCGGTGCTGCCGGGTCATCCGCTTTTAACGGCGCCACAGCGCCCATTCCCTGTACTGTTGCTACTTTCTCTTCCGGATAACCACCCACCTGCAAGGCACGGCGAGCACTATTCGCCCGATCGCTGGAAAGCTCCCAGTTACCGTAGGCCGCACCGGCGCTGTAAGGGGTAGAATCGGTATGGCCGGTCACGCTGATTTTGTTCGGTACTTTGTTGAGAATACCGCCCAGCACCCTCAGCACATCGGCAGAGTAGGATTTCAAATGGGTGCTGCCCACATCAAACATCGGCCGCCCTTCGGAATCCACAATCTGAATGCGCAACCCGAGCGCAGTGAAATCGATCAGAATCTGGTCTTTCAACACATTGAGTGCCGAATCAATCCGCGCCATTTCGTCCAGCAGCTGCTGGCGCAAATCTTCCAATTGCTCCAGCTCCTGACGGCGAATGGCTTCTTCGGCAGCCGCCAATGACGGCGTCATGGTCGGGTCAACCTGAACCGGCGCATCGTCGGTACTGGGGTTGGGAGACGGGGCCGGATTCATTTGAATCACAGTAGGATTGGAGCCGCCAGGGCCAATGACGTAGCGGCTGCCCGGGTCGGTAAAGTAACCGGCAATCGCTTTTTGCTGATCTTTAGTGGTGGTTTCCAGCACCCACATCAACAGAAAGAAGGCCATCATCGCGGTCATAAAATCCGCAAAGGCGACCTTCCAGGAACCGCCATGATGACCATGGCCGCCCTTCTTTTTGCGGTTGATAATAACGACCTGACGCGCGCCCTTTTCCATGATGATGCGCCTTTATTTCTTGGTCCGGTATTGTTCTTCCAACTCGCGGAAGCCAGGGCGAACACTGTGGTACAAGACTTTACGACCACATTCCACCGCGACTTGCGGTGGCATGCCGTTGGCAGCGGCCATGATGCAGGCTTTGATGCAGGTGTAGCAGTGAGCTTCACCGCGGTTTTTGTGTTCAAGGTAAGCAGAGAAAGGGCCAACAAACCCGTAGGCGAGCAGAATACCCAACAAGGTTCCTACCAGCGCAGCTGCTACAGATACACCCAATTCTTCCGCTGGGCCACCGAGTTTGCCCATGGTGATAACAATACCCAGTACCGCAGCCACGATACCAAAGCCGGGCAAACCGTCGGCTACTTTACCAATGGCAGATGGCACCAGATGGGATTCTTCGTGGTGGGCTTCCAGCTCCTGATCAATCAGCGCATCCAGTTCGTGGGGTGCCATGCTGCCCATGATCATCATCCGCAGATAATCACAGAGAAAATCCATCAGGTGTTTGTCTTTCAACATTTCCGGATAGTTACTGAAAATGGGGCTGCTCTCAGGCTCTTCAATATCACCTTCAATGGCCATCATGCCTTCGCGGCGGGCTTTGTTGAAGATGTCGTAAATCATGCTGAGCAGTTCGAGATAGTAGCCTTTGTCGTAGCGGGAGCCGGTGAGCAGTGCGCCGGCAGATTTGAAAACGCCGCCGGTTACAGAAAGCGGGTTGGAAATGATCATGGCACCAAAAGCCGCACCACAAATAATCACCACTTCAGCCGGCTGGTACAGCGCCAGCAGATTGCCGCCGTGCCATAAATAGCCGACCACAATCGAGGCAATCACCACCACAATACCAATAAGAATATTCACTCGTTCTTCTCCGTTTGAAACCGGTGGGGGAACTCTGCCCTGTGTTTGCGAAGGATTGGCTTGAGGCCGGAAGCGGCGCTGATGCCGGCGCCAGCGTTAGAAGCCGGCAAGCGATAGGCGTCACAATACCACTGTGACGCCTGGGGTGACAATCTGCTCATGATCAATCATCACCTGCAGATCGCACCCGGATGCCATGCATTTTTTATGAGCCGGATTTTACCAGGCGGTAGGCGGTTACCGAATCCTTGAAGAAATTCGGGATGTAAACAATACCGGTGTCGGGATCGTAACCGAGATCCGCGGTGTTGATTTTTTCCTCGCGGCTGTCAATCAACTGTTCAAGGCGGCCATCAGCATGGACGTAATACACCAGCCCCACCCAGCAGGTCACCACGAATTCACCGTCGGCTACCGGTTCAACACCATCAATGCCCGAGGCAAAACCTTTCGCCAGCACAGTGATATTTTTTTCACGGTCAACGCTCAACAATTGCTCACCGGCACCGATGATCAATTGGTCATCAATCACTTTAAGGCCGTTAGCGGAGGTGACATTGTCGAGCCACAACTCTGCCTTGCCATCAACAATGCGATGAACCTTATTGGTGCGGGTGTCAGAAACAAAAACTTCGCCCTGGGTGCTGATCGCGATGTCATTCAGAAATACCGAATCAGCCACCGCAATCTTGCGCAGAATTTTGCCGGAATCCAGTGCGATTTCTACCACTTCGGTTAAATCGGCCACATAGAGTTTATCGTTGAAAATACCCAGACCTTTAGGCGCATTCAGCCCGCGAACCCAATCCTGATTAAGGATTTTTCCGTCCGGGCTCATTTTGGCCACGCCGCCTTTACCGTCCGCGTCAGCGCCCTGTCCTTCAATTTCAGAGACAAACAGTATTTTGGCATCACCGCTGCCATGCACCAGCACCGATTCCGGTGTGCGCAGACCTTCGGTAAACCAGACCTGTTCCAGTTGATGTGAAGCTTCCGTTGCAGCGTGAGCAGATATTGCTGTCATCAGCGCAATGCCGGATAACCACTTTTTCATTATCGTTTCTCCTGTCCCGTCAGGCCCTGGCGGCCTGTCATGATTCAACACAGTTATCAGTTGACCGGATATCCGGTCCCGTCTCTTGTAGCAGAGGCAACCGGATTGTAGCAGGCTCGCATTATAGATTGCGGTTAATGGCCGGAATCTCTAATCTATCCCACCGGCGCGAGACGATAATACCCGACGCCCTTGACGATGCTGTGGCGCGTTTAACGGCATCCTCAGTGATCACCAACCGGTGCCCCCGGCGCCTGGCTGGCCTTTCATTTCCAGTAACGGACTCAACCCTCGTGGCAGCAAAACCAACTATTAAAGATGTGGCCAAACTGGCCGGTGTTTCTTTCAAAACCGTTTCACGCGTCATTAATAAGGAAGCGACGGTTGGCCAGGAGTTGCAGGACAAAGTCTGGAAGGCGGTCAAGGAATTAAATTATCAGCCCAACTTATCGGCTCGCCTGTTGCGGGGTGCCGCGTCCTCTATCGGATTTATCTACGATAACCCCAACAGCAACTACGTGATCGAGATGCAAAAAGGTATTCTCGGTGAGTGTCGCCGCCAGGGCTATGAGCTGGTGATTCACCCGTGCGATTCGCGGGCAGATAACCTGATTGAAGAAATTGTCGGGATGGTAGATCGCAGTCGCGTCGGCGGTTTGATTTTAACCCCGCCCATGTCAGAAACACCGGAAGTGCTGGCTGCGCTGAGTAAACGAAAAATCCGTTTTGTAAGGATTCTTTCCGGCGTACAACCGCCTGACGAAAAATCACCCTGCGTTTATATTGATGACCGCACCGCCGCTTTTCGCATTACCCAATATCTGATTGATCTGGGACATCGCGCTATCGCATTTCTTGGTGGTGAAGAGGCGCATAAATCCAGCGGCGAACGTTACGAAGGTTACAAAGCCGCACTCAAGGAAAATAAAATTACCCTGGATCGCAAGCTGGTGGTAAACGGCGAGTATTCATTTGAGTCCGGGGTGAAAAGAACCCGGCAGTTGCTTTCCATGAGCGGCACACCCACAGCAATCTTTGCCTGTAACGATGAAATTGCTGCCGGTACGCTTTTCGCTGCGCGCATTCTGGGTATTGATGTGCCACAACAATTATCTATCGTCGGCTTTGAAGACAGCCCTTTCTCCCGCCAGGCCTGGCCCAACCTGACCACTGCCCAGCAGCCCAATGCCACCATTGCCAGCCGCGCTACCGAGCTGTTGGTTGAATCGATTCGCAACCCCGCACAAAAAATTGATAGCGAAGGTTTTTATCCGCAATTGATTGTGCGCGACTCTACTTGCCCGGCGCCTGGGCGCAAGTAGAAATCACCTCAAAAATCATCCAACGGCTTGATGCTGCGTGCCTAAGGCACCTACTTTTGGTAAAAAAGCCGACTCCGGTGCTCATTTACTTGAGTAAACTCCGCTCCTCATCAGCTTTTTACCTTGCCGGAATCTCGCCGGCTGATTTTTGAGATGGCTTCTAAAAACTATACTCCGCTATTTTTAAAGTGACGGCTTTTCGCCTGCATGCGATCAGCCTCGTCCGCATCATCCAGCGCCAGGTAAATGGCCGCTGCCAGATCGTAAAACATCGGTTCATTTTTACGCATATTGATCGCTTCAAGAATCCGGGAGCGGGCGCTGCTTAAATCGCCATTCTCCATCGACTCCATCGCCATGCTATAGCGGTAAAAGGGATTGTTGCGATGATAATTTTCCGCCAGACGAACATATTGTTCGGCCTTTTCCGGCACACCGGTATAGCGGTACAAAATCATCAGATTGTTAATGATGGTCATGTCGCGGGAATTTAATGCCAACCCATGCAGGTAGGCTGCTTCGGCCTCATCCAGCAGATTGGCGCGACGCAACAAGGTGCCAAAGTTATTCCAGATATAACTCTGGTCTTCTTCGAGCAACAGGGCTTTGCGGAGATGGAAAAAGCCATCAGCCAGGTCCTCACGGGTTACCTGTTCCATGGCGCGGTTGTTGTAAAACTGCGCCGCGGCGAGATCGTCGGAAATAGTGCGTTGCGGGTAAGTGGGGTTGTAGCGCGCCATATCCAGATCCACCACCAGCGCATCATCACGGCCCAAACGCACCTTGGCGTTGACATGACGCAACAATAAAAAGGTGTTGTTATTGCGCATATCCCAACTCATCGGCAAATCCACTTCATTAACCGCGGCGTTGATACCCACATGGCGCGCCATGGCCACGTATAACAAGGTAAAACTTACGCAATTCACATCGCCGCTGGCAAACGCCTCTACCGGCGTGCCGGTCACATAACCCTGATAGCGCAAACCGGCACCGCCTCGTGCCTTGGGCTTCAATAAAGCGGCGTGCAATGCCTGCGCGCGCAAGTAAGGCGTACGCTGGCTTTTAACCGCTTGCTCGGCAAAGGTTTTCATTTCCGGTGTCAGTGAAAAAAGGTCGTAATCGGGCAAACTGCTGGCCGTCCACTGCAAGGCCATAGCTTCGCCAGACAACGCCCGTTTCAGTTTGTCAGGATCTGCCGCATCAATGTTTGCCACCGGTTGGTGAGAGCAACCGGCGAGAGAAATAAAAGCCAGCGATAAGATAAATAGCCATCTGATCATTGGAGCCTCCTGTCAGTGTTTCAGAAGTACTCTTCATGAAGCGCCATAACGAATCGCGGTGAATAGATAATAAAATCAAAGCGCTTTAGCGACGATGCGAGAGAGGCGCAACCCGAACCCGGTCAGCCGAAACTGGTTCGCTGACCCGTTCAGTATAGAACCTTTTATTTAGTCCTATGATCAAAAAGTTATATAACATTGCATCATAATCTGATCCGGAAACCCGCCTTTCCGAGCTATAGAACAGATAAAAAAGAAATAAAAAATTCACCATCCAGAATAATTTTTTTGAAACCGCCAAAAGCGGAGTATTCCTGCGCCACCCCTTTGACTTTAAATTTCTCCTCATCTAGCGTTAGCTCGAAAGCGGTTTTTTTAACGCCTATCGGATATCGCTACAGCAAGGAGTTACTTCATGAACATGCGCAAAAATATTTTTTCATTATTGGGTTTTTCGATCCTCACCGCGGCACTACTCCCCTCCTTCGCCTCCGCCGCTACCGTCAACGGTATTCTTAACGTGCAAGCCGTAGTTGGTTCAGGTTGTCAGGTAAATGCCACCAATGTTACTAACGGCGCCATCAATTACGGCACCCTGAACTTCGGTTCCATTTATTCGCTGGGCGCGCAGCATGTGGATGCAGAAACCACCGGCGCCAACCAGGGTTCTATCACCGTGGAATGCTCCGCTGGCACCAGCTACAACATTATGCTTGGGCCAGGCCAGCACTTTCAAAGCGCTACCCGAGCCATGTCATCCGGCGGTGCCACCTTGCTAAACTACGGGCTGTTTCAGGACCCGCAACGACAATTGGAATGGACGCCCAATAGCGCTATTCCATTTACCGCTGCATCAACCGCACCCACCGTACATCACGTGTATGGACGAATCCCCGGAGGACAAGGCAGTGTGCAGCCCGGCACCTACACCGACCAGGTTGCTGTTGTCGTAAACTGGTAGCGTGACAGAAGGTCACCATGGAGAGGTTGCAAAAGTTTCATCACTGCACCGTGATGAAACTTTTTTTAATTATCGCCTTTATCTTTCCTGCTTCATCGTTAGCGGTGGTGCTTAATGCACCTACCACCACGACGATTCGCATGAGCATTGTGGGTGGCTGCGAGTTCAGCAATGCGCCCGTGCAAAATTCGACAGCAATGATTGGCACCATGAATTTTGGATCGGTTTATCACGCCGGAGGGCCGGTAGAAGCCAACAGTGCTCCCGGTCAGGGTTCCATTCAATTTCGTTGTACGCCCGGCGTCACCGCCCGGGTAACGATGAACGCCGGTTTATATAGCGCAACGGTAAACAACCGCCGTATGCGCCATACCAACACCACCAACTACCTCTCCTACCAGCTGTACACCACCGCCAACCGCAACGTAATTTGGGACGCAACCACCGGGCGCTCGCTGGCGTTTAGCAATGACACCCTGCAAACCATGACCGTTTATGGACGCCTGCCACCACAAAGCGGCGTTTTACCGGGTACTTACACAGACACAGTAACGGTGACTATTACCTGGTAGCGCCGTTTTACCAGACAGTTACCCTACGATAAAAATTTTATTCAATGGAGATGAACGTGAAATCCAAATTATCCGCCATTTTAATGTTAACCCTGCTGCTCAACGCCATGCCGGTTAACGCTGCCAGCCTGGGCATTTGGCCGATCAATCCAAGAATTGATGTTAATGAAAGTGCCACGGCCATCTGGATTAAAAATAACGATCGCCGCCCCGTCATGCTGCAAATTCGCGTGATGGATTGGCACCAGAATAACGGCCAGGACGAAACCCTGGAGCAGCAGAGTGTGATTGCCAGCCCGCCCATGGTGAGGGTAAACCCGGGTGAGCAACAGATGATTCGCATTGTGCACCGCCACGGCAATATTCCCGAAAACACCACCGAGCGCAGCCACCGTATTTTTGTTGATGAAGTACCCGACAGCCGCCTGGAAGGTAGCGAAGATGCCAGTTTGAAACTGCAAATGCGCTACTCGTTACCCTTGTTCAGTGGCGTTGGCAACAAAGGAAGAAACATTCCCAAATTTTTGAAAAGCAACACGCCGCAATTGACTTACCGCATTACCGGCGACGAAGAAAAATATCTGGAAGTCGATAATAAAACCGGTTTTCACGCCCGCCTGAGCCAGGTAAAAGCGATTCGCCCCTCCGGGGAAACCTTGATGCTAAGTGATGGCTTGCTCGGCTATGTATTACCCGGCCAGCAAATGCGCTGGGAGCTGAGTGATCAACAAGCCCGTTTTATTCACGGCACCGATGCACAGATTCAATTTACCCAGGAACAGACGGAGATTTACATTGCGAAGGTTGCGCCGTGATCAAAAAGCCGATTTTTTTTGCGGCGGTCTGGTATTGATAATACGCACCGGAAAAACCTTCGGCCGGTGGGGCGTTATTTTTTTATTGTGTTGCAGCACCTTCAGTCATGCAGAACCCGTTTCTTTTTTTCTTGAGCTGGTAATTAATGGCCGTAACAGTGGAGTTATCGCCGAAGTGATACAACAGGATAACAATTGGTCACTTAAAGATGCGGATTTAATTGCCGCCGGACTACGGCCAGAGATGATTAATGATGACCTGTTACTGCTGACACCCGACAGTGCGCACGCCTGGCATTATGATCAAGCCAACCAACGTCTGGAAATTGAGGTACCTGTGGCATTTTTTCCGGCGCAGCAACTCCGCCAGGGTATTTACCCTGGGCAACACACTGCGGCACAAAGAGATACAGGGCTACTGATCAATTACTCATTCTATGCCGTGGGTGGTGATGGCAGCCTCAGCCAGCAATCTCTGGCGCACTCGGTGAATTATTCCACCCCGCTGGTAACCCTGATTAGCGATGGCCTTTATACCCAGGGAGATACCAGCGAACGTAATGGCTATTTACGCCTCGACAGCCGCCTGCAATACGACAACCCGGAAAATCTATGGACATTCACCCTGGGGGACACTATTAGCGGGGCGCCCACCTGGGGCAGAAATTTTCGCGTAGGTGGCATTCGTTTTGCGCGGGACTTTTCCCTCAACCCGGATTTGATACGCTTTCCGGTACCGGATTTTTTAGGTCAGGCGGCGCTGCCGGGCAGCGTCGAATTGTTAATTAATGAACAGCAACGTTTTAGCAGTGAAGTCAATCCTGGTCCCTTTGTTATCAGCTCGCCATCATGGATGACCGGCGCTGGCACAGCGTCCATTATTACAACCGATATTCAGGGCCGACAAACACAACAAAATATTAATTTCTACATTGTAAATGAATTGTTGAAGCCGGGTTACAGCGACTATGACGTTACGCTGGGCTACCTGCGTGAAGACTTTGGCCTGCACTCGGATAATTACCATGATGAATTATTATTTAGCGGGCTTTATCGCTACGGGGTTACTTCTTATTTAACCCCGGAAGTTTTCGCGCAAAGCACCCGGGACTTGAATATGGCCGGCATCGGTTTGACTACCGCCATCGGCTATTGGGGCTCGGCAGAAATTTCCTATGCCGAAAGCCGCTATAAAGCACTGCAAGGCAACCAATACACGGTGGGTTACCGTTACCACAATAACCGTTACGGGTTTAACCTCCGTCATATTCGCCGCTCTGAATATTTTCGTGACGCCGGTGCGCCCGAGCAATATCAAATTCCGCAGCAGGAATCCCAGGCCGGTGTTTCATTTACGGGTCGGGTGGGGACCATCGGCGCCAGCTATTTTGAGCTGGTACAAAGGGATATGGGCAACCCGCGCTTTTTTAATATTTCCTGGAGCAAGAGTTTCTTTGATGACATCACCGCTATGTTATCGGTGAGCCGGCGACTGGACGGCGATGAGGAAGCCGGTTTTCATCTGGGGGTAAGTTTTCCCCTGGGGCGCAGAACCCAGGCCAATGCCAGCACACAGCGCGATGCACAAGGCGAGTCCAGTAATTATCTTCAGGCCATGCAACAAGCACCTTATGCCGGCGGCTGGGGCTGGAGTGTGGCAGCCGATGACCGGTCGTATCTTCATGCGTTTGTTGACTGGCGCTCTGACACGCTGGCGGCGCGCAGCGGCATTTGGGGAGACAAGCACCAGCGCTCCTGGTCTGCCGAAGTTTCCGGCAGTCTGGTCTATATGGAGCGGCAATGGTTTGCAGCGCGGGAAGTCACTGATGCCTATGCGCTGGTAGATACCGATGGCATTGGCCGGGTGCCGGTTTATATTGGTTATCAACCGATTGGAAAAACCAATCCCCGGGGCTATTTCCTGATCAGTGATCTGGTGGGTTATGCCAACAACCGCATCGCCATCAACCCGCTGGAGTTACCCGCTACCGCTTTTATTCCCATGACCGAACAGGAAGTTGTTCCGGCTCGTCAGGCGGGTGTGGTTATCCGTTTTCCTATTGAGCAACGCTTTGCAATCAGCGCCAAACTGAAAGACAACGCAGGAAATTTTTTGCCCGCCGGTACTTATTTGCGCGACCGCAACACCCTGGAAGAAGTCATCGTGGGTTGGGACGGTGACGTTTATCTCGAGTCACCGGTAAAAAGACAATGGGAACTGGTGGCAGAGGACGAAAATTGTGTTTTCACTATTCCTGTACCCACCGATGACAATCTGGTATTTGCCGGTGCACATACCTGTCGCAGCAACTCGCCGGGAGTTACATCACCATGACAAGCCTGTTTAATCTGCGGTTGATCGGCCTGCTGGCTACCGGTTTTTTCTGTAACGCTGCCTATGCCAATTGTACCGTTGCCTCCACAACGACGCCGGCATCCGTTTTATTGGGAACCCACAGCACCAAGGTAGTAAGCACCGGCGGTATTACCAGCGGTCAAATAACCTTTCTGGTGCAATGCACCGTTACCTTGGGGGTAGCCCTGTTGGGAGGTGCCAGTACCTTGAGCTATACGGTTAATAACCCGCTGCTTTTAACCCACTCTACGGTGCCAGGCGAGCAGATTGCTTACGAAATTGCATCCAACACCACGTTCAATCCGACCATTACTACCCAGGGTGGCAGCATCGGTGGCAGCTCTTTTTCGCTGCTTTCACTGGCCTTATTGGCCTCGCAAAATATGCGCATTCCTGTGTATGTAAGAAGTGGTGCGACAAGCCGCTGGCCACGTTCGGGAACTTATAACAGCAATCAGATTTTGCATGTCAGCGGCTCAATTTGCACAGTCAGTCTGTTAAGCGCTTGTATTGGCGTGACCTATCCTTTCAGTAACAACGTAACCATGCCGATTCAACTGGAAGTCAGCAAGCTCTGTGAATTTATCAGCGTAACGTCGGATGTATCCTTTGGCGGCTCTGCGTTTATGGATCAGGTTGCACCGCAAACGCTGACCGCTCGTGTGCAATGCACCCATGGCGACACCTTTAAAATTTATGCCAACGCCGGTGCCTACCACAATGGCACCCATCGACAAATGGATCGCGCCGGTGTGCAAAAAATTGCTTACGATATTTATCACCCCGGCTCTACCACCAATATTCTTACCCAGGCCAACGGCTACAATAAAGCCGGCACCGGCCTGGCGGAAGATATCGTATTTCCGGTGCGGGTAATCGCCGGGCAAACCACACCGGCGATGGGTAATTATCAGGATACCGTGCGGCTGGTTATCGAGTATTGAAACCGAAACGTGCGGGGTCTGACATCAGGCTGGCAGTATTGACCAATCCCGGATAACCGGGCTGTTTAACCGGCAACTGCAACAGCGTTGCGACATAGCGGGATGAGTCAGCAAGGTTGCCAGTTCCCGCACGAGCATAAGGTGGCAGAAAAGAAGTGTCCGGCGCAACAAAACGAAAACCGCCGTCTACCAAAGCATCCACAATAGCGGGCAGTACATAGGCGGTGATGTCGTCGGCAGAAAGTTCTATCACCAGCGGTGCGGCTGGCGCTATTCCCTGTTGCACCAGCATCTGACTGCGCGCCTGCTTCAATACCGCAGCGGCCACTTCATCCTGCAACAGCTGCATATTCAATTGACGGTGGCGGGTGCTGTTTTGTTGGTAGTGAAAATCCAGCAGGCCGGTTTCCAGCCGTAAAGCAATGGCCACCGGCGTCCAGCCGCGCGCCTGCACCCAGGGTGTTTCGGCATCAGCAGCGGGAAAATAAATATGATGACGGTATTCGGAAAAATTGCGCAGATGACGGTGTGCGCGCAAAAAATCACGCTCCGGATAAGCGTCATCCGGACGAGCCAGCAGGTGATAGCGGTGGCCGTAATTTACCGGCAAATAACCGGCTTTCAACCAGTTGCCAAATGCCTGTTGATTGCGCCGCTGAATATCGCCCGTTTTCACCAGCACGATGCCGGGCGGAATATCCATGCGCTTTAGCTGGCCAGTGATTAATTGAATTCGGGCATTGGCATCCAATGAGGTAGAACGTGAATGCGCATCGGAAAAAGCAAACATCACATCGGCTGCCGGCACGGCGACAGACAGCATGCAAAGCACCAGCATGGCGACAAGTTGTTTCAAGTGGGGGATAAACCGGGCAGGCCTGCCATAGAGCAGGATGGATTTTTTGTGCGTGAGCGTCATGCAACTTTCCCTGAAAAAACAGTCACCAATATTATGAAAAACAATAGCGACCGGATTTTCGCATACCGCACAAACGGGAGCGAGCCCCGCAAACAAAAACAGCCGCTAATAGCGGCTGTTTTTCAACGAGCAGGCATCAGGATTTTTTAACCCACTTGCCGTCTACTTGTACAAAATGATTTCTGGATGTTTTTTCAATAGCCTTTTGTCCGGCCATGGTTTCAACATCTTTCAGCGCAATACCATTGTCTTGCGCCATTTTCTGGTACTGCTCCTTGCGCGCCTGGTTCACCAGTTTCACAATTTCGTTAGCATCGCCACTGGCCGATACCACGCCGAGGTAACCGTTGGGCTGTTCACCCACAAGGCCCTGCTCTTTGGCACCGCTCAGCGCACTCATTGCCTGCTGCAAGTTCATAGCCATTACCGGTAAGGTCAGTGTTAACAACGCCAGAAGAGCAAATGTTTTGATACGGGCTAACAGTTTCATGCATGGCTCCTAGAATAATCCACTGGAATCACTGAACAGTTCATCAAGTTGTTTATCAACCCTGATGTAAATTTCATGTTGTATTTTAACATTCAAATTAATGTTAATGGGCTCACTGGGCACGGCCACTTTTACAGTGGGTGTACAGGCTGAAACCATCACTATCATTGCCGGAATGCACAGAAGACGAAGCATACCCAATTCTCCCGGTTAATCTTATGTATCGCCACTCGGAACCGGAAGCCAGCGCCACAATGACATGACCGAACCCGAATTCCGCACCTGTTACCTTTGATCGGTTAACACCAGTATACGTTTGCCAAACTTAACCGGTGATGAACAAATCAGGGAGTTGAACGGCGTTGAATACGCTGTTGCACCCGCTTTTTAATGTCATCTCCCAGCTGGTTGCCGAGTTGCAGGCTGGCGATCATAGCAGGCAAATCCTCTTCCAGCGTAATATTAAAATTAATCGCCCGCCCGCCTTCCAAAGCCGGATTGCTGCCTTGCAAGCGCACCGCCAGCATCAGCTTGCCATTTTCATCATAGCTGACGCCGCTATCCAACACAGTATAGTGAAAGTCATCCAGCGCATCAGTGATGACTTTCATGCCTTCGGAGGTTTTGGCAATATCGTTGACCCGCGCCGAGCGGTACTGCAAGCGACCGCCAGGCTGCTGGGCGGCAAGACGGCCTTCACGCACAATAAAGCCGGTTTTGGTGAGTTCCACCGGCACACGGCCGGAAATTTTGCCGGTACCGGTCAGATCACTGGACGGATGCTCCGCCAGCAAGCGGCCGAGATCGACGTTGGTCAGTTCAATTTCCAGCGGCTGCGACGCTTTACTGAAGTCCATCGTGGCAGGCACTACACTGACCAGCCCATCCAGCAGACCGGCTTCCACCTTACCCAGCGTCACCTGCCCTTGCATAAGATCGCCAAGCGGCGCGTTGTAGCGGGCAGACATAGTGATGGGCGCGAAGGTGAACCCCTGCACCACCTCGCCCACCACCAGATTGTCGGTTGCCAGCGATAGCCGCTCACCCAGAGTGAGGTTGAGTGTACCCGTGGCTCGGCGAAACGCCGTGGTGTCATACACACCGCCTACATCAGCCAGCCGCCAGGCCAGCGAGCCGCGCAGCTTTTCCATTTGCCAGTCCCCGGAAAACTTGCCTTTGCCGCCGGTGCGCCCGGCGGCCAGGGTCAGCAATTCCGGCCATAAAGGTGTTAGCAGGGCGAAAGGGTTCCCCGCTAACAGGAAGACATCCGGCATTTCTACCTCAGCCTGCCAGCCGCTTTCCTGCAATATCGCTTTGTGGGTTACCGTCAGGCGATCATCAAATACCAGAGAGCCATCGACGTGGGCGAGCGGCACAGTATCACCAGGCGCATTGGCTTTTACACTGCCCTGCCAGCGCCAGGGATGGGCTTGCAACATCTCCTGCTCGATAGCCGCAACGGCCAGATCGCCAGTCAGCGCCAATTGCACTTGCTGCCATAATTGCGGGTTGCCCTGTAGCTCCAGCTGCGACAAGGCAAGCTGCGCGCCTTGCACCCCCAAACCCTCCATTTTCACGCTGCCCGCCAGGCTGAGCGGAGACAAGAGCGAGAAACGCAGCTCCGGTTGCTGCCAAGCCAGGCTGAAGTGGCTGTCCAGTGCCACAGCGGATAATTGCCAGCCTTCCAGAGGCTGCCATTGCGCGGCATCCAGCGTAAGCCGGCCATCTTCAATGTTCAGCGTCTGCAAATCATCGGCAACGGTGGCCGCCACCACTAACCGGGTGTTTACCTTGCCGGCCAGGGCTATATCCAGTGCCAGCGGCAAAGCCTCCAACGCCGTTGGCGTTTCAGCCGAGGCAGAGTGTGCCTTGAGGGTTAACGATTGCCAGCCGGTATCCAGCGTTGCCAGCGCGTCGGGCAATACCAACGCGTCTACCTGACTTTCTACCGCCAGTGCGTGTTGCAACAGCACACCATCACGAGCCGCAAGAGACAGTCGAATTTGCCCGCTCAGATCACCCACCGCCGGTACCGGTATCGCGGAGAGCAATAACGCCGACAATTCCACCTTGCCGTGTAAACGCTGGTGGATTTCATTGAGAAAGTATTGATAATTCAGAGAGCTGTCAGAGGAATCGCTGGCGGCCAGCAGAGGTTCCGCGTCCGCCTGCCAGACCAGCGACAGGGTGACCGGGTTGGTAAAGGCGTCCAGCGACGGCCATTGCTCAACGGAAACCCACTCGCCTAAAAATTCCAGCCAGGCCGCATCGGGCGCCATAGCCGTGAGCCCGAGGTTACCGTCCCAGCGGGGCGAATCACCAGCAGCATCGCCAACCAGTGAGGTAATAAATTCGGCATTGATAAAGCGGCCGCCCGCCAGGGTGAATTGCGCCGCGGGCAGACTGTACTTTGTGCCGCCTTCACCCGAGTTCCATTGCAGGCTCAGCTCCAGAGGCTCCGGGGTGTTATGTACCATCAGCCGGGCGTCCAGCATTTGCCCCTGACGCAGCACTTGCAGCCCGGATGCCAGTTCGCAGCCACCCGCTCGGGTGCAGGGAAGCTGCCAACGCCAGTGATCCACATGAATTTGCTGCGGCAGCCATTGCGGCAATTGCCAGGACGCCGGCAGCGTGAAAGGCCCGGCGTCGTCCGCCACCTCGGGAACCGGCTGGTCAGCAACCGGCAGCCATCGCAACCGCCCGGCGGCTATATTGACCTGCAAAATCTTCGGCATAGCCAAACCCGCCCACTGCCAACTCACCGAGAAATTGCGCATCTCTACCAAAGCGGCAAAGCCCGGTTGCTGCACACGAAAAGACGCATGCTCGATAACCAGCTGACGCGGGCTGAATGACGTGAGCTGCCAGCGGGCATCAAACACCCCGTAGCGCTCCATAATGCGGGGCAACTGCCACAGCAGGATGGCAGGCACTAATATGATCACCATCAGGGCAATGAATAATCCGATAGTAATGCGACGCCACAACAGGGATACCTTCACACCGCGATCCTTTTTCTCACCGGTTTTTTGCTTAATCGGGTTGTTCTCAATCTGTTTCTCTCACTCGGTTTTCGGCCGGGCTGTAACCCGGCGAGTTTTCTGCGCAACCAGCCGACCGGCTTACCGCGGACAAACTGATCACACCTCACCGCTTGACGCGCGCCCCTGGAACCGGAAGGCCGCCGGGATTTATTAACCCTGTTTCAAGCGTAGCAGTTTGCGCTCTGAAAGGCAGTATCCCGCATGGCATCGCCACTGGCAGACATTCATAATGCCAACCCCATCGCCGGGTCGAGTCAAACCGGATCGAGTCAAATAAGTAACACGCCGCTCAAACCGAAAAGATAAATGCGCCACTGGCTGCACAAATCGTGAATGTTATCGAATCACCGCCAAACTCATTTGACACACTAGTGCACCAGATATATAGTCAGGACGACCATCTTGTATACAAGTGCACAACAAAAACAATATCGCCCGCTTGCAAGGTGTCAGGACAAACGCCCGTTTGTCAGAACCGCTAATAATAATTCAGGAATCTGATCATGGATAAACCACGCCATTCGTTGTTCAAGTACAGCGCGCTGAGCCTTGTTATTCACGCGTTGGCACTGCCGGCTTTTGCACAGGAATCCTCCACCGACCAACCCCGTGCAGATATTGAAGAAGTTTTGATTACCGGTTATCGGAAAAGTTTGACCGATGCGGCTTCTGCCAAACGGCAATCGGTGAATGTCAGTGAATCGGTGTTTGCTGAAGATATCGGCAAGTTTCCCGATTTGAACATCGCAGAATCCATTAACCGCATGCCCGGCATTCAATTGATCCGCGATATGAATGGCGAAGGCATGAACATTGCGATTCGCGGGCTGGGCACCAACTTTACCAAAATCACCCTGAACGGCGCACAAATTGGCGTGGCATCGAGTGGCCGTATCGGCTCACAAAATCAGAACCGGGAAGTCGACCTTGACGTTTTTCCCACCGAATTATTTACCCGGCTTGATGTGAATAAATCGCCGGTGGCCAGTATGTCCGAAGGCGGCCTGTCGGGCACCGTGGATATGCGCAGTGCTCGCCCGTTTGATAATCCGGGCACTCATGTGAATTACCAGCTGCAAGGCAGCTACGGCGAAATTAATGAAAAAGTAAGCCCGCGCGGCTCACTCACCGCCAGCTGGACCAATGACGACGACACCTTTGGGGTGTTGGTGGGCGTTGCCGCGGTTAACAACAAATCCACCATTACCGGCTACGAAACCATTGGCTGGACCACACCGGCCCTGACCGATGCACAGTGCGGTGGCCCCGCTGCAAATTGTAATTTGATCGGTGGTAACGGCTACCGTATTCCTGACACGGTTCCCAATGGCGTAGGCAATGGTCTGGTACCCGGCACACCGATTGATGCCGCTTATTTGCAATCGTTAAACCCCGGGCTGGATATTAACCAGATTGCCAATGGCCTCACGCCTCGCTTGAATCGCCCCAGCTACATCGACGGCACCCGCGATCGTATTTCCGGCCTGGTCTCGCTGGAATTTCGCCCCACCGACGATTTGAATTTTTATCTGGATACACTCTGGGCCGATGCCGAGCGGGATTTTGACCGCCTCGCGATGAACTGGGTGGGTCGCAACGGCGCGGTCATTCCGATGAATATGGAAGTGGACAGCAACAACGTCGTTACCAGCGGCACTTTTGCCAACGCGCAGTTTTTTCTCGAAGCTCGCCCATATAAAGAAAACCTGGATTTTTACAACATCAACCCCGGCGTCTCCTGGACGATCAACGATCAGCTGCGCATTGATGCGCAAATCAATAAAGGCCGCAGCGAATTTTTCCGCGAATCCCCCAGTATTCTGGTCGCCACGCCAATGGGCCAGGGCATCACCGTTGACTTCAACAACAAGGGCGGCAACTTTCCTTCAGTCTCTACCAATGTGGATTTGAATGATCCCGATGCCGGCTGGAGCTGGAACGGTGGTCGCCTGAATATTTCCAATGAAAAACGGGTGGTAGAAACCGAAGGTGCGCGTTTTGATGTGCGCTTTGGTGACGATGTACAAAACATTAAATTCGGCCTCGCCTTTGACGATATCTCCCGGCGCATTACCTCATACGACAACAGCCCTGCCTGGGAAGACATTACCTGTCGCGGTTTGAATCCTGATGGCAGCGTGCCGGACCCTCGCCCCGGCTGCGTTGGTGGCGAGCTGGCCGCCATTCCGGATAGCCAACTGGGTTCTTACCTGAAACCAGGCCCGCACGGTTTTATCACCGTCGATTTTGACCGCCTTAAAAAAGCCAGCAACTACGCGGAGCTGAATAGAAATGCTCCGGAAAGTGACACAGCCGCAACCGGTGCAAAAACCGGCTTTATTTCGGAAGAAACGCTCGGCGCTTACATTGAATTAAATACCGAATCGGAAATTGCACAGCGCATTCTGCGCACCAATTTCGGCGTACGTTATGTCACCACCGACCAGCGCATTGACGGCCCGGTAACCTTGGGCGGCGAACGCAGCTATCAAAGTTTTCTTTCTGATTACGATGCGTTTTTGCCGTCATTCAACTCGGCCTACAATGTCTCCGAAGATGTCATCCTGAGAATGTCGGCATCCCGCACCATGACCCGCGCCAACCCGAGCAACATGCTGCCAAACACCACCTTCAGCGACCCGTCTGCGCAGGAAGCAGTACAAGGCAACCCGAACCTGGCGCCCTACCTTTCTACTAACTTCGATATTGGTGGCGAGTGGTATACCGGTGAAGAGGGTTACATAGGCTTAACGCTGTTTAAAAAACAAATTACCGGTTTTACCGTACTGGGCACCAATACCGTTTCCTTCCAGTCGCTGGGCATTCCTTTTGACACGCTGACCGATATTCAACAGTCGGCGCTCAACAGCCGCGGTGGACCAGGCTCGGCGATGGTGTCTGTTGCGCAACAGGTTAATAGCGGCCAACTGGATTTAACCGGGCAGGAATTAACACTGGTGCAGCCATTAAATAATGTGCTGGAAGGCCTGGGCTTTAGCGCCAACTACACGCATATCAGCCAGGAAGGCAAAGGCAGTGGCGCACCTGCGAAAGCAGTAGGCGTGGCACCGGTCACCTGGAACTTTACCGGCTACTGGGAAAACTTCGGCGCGTCCATCCGCTTGTCTTATACCTGGAATGATAAACAAACCATTTCCGGCCCCAACCAGAACAGCGTGCCCGATGCCGAGTTGAAAACCGATGCGCGCGGCCAGTGGGATTTATCAGCCAGCTATTCACTGGAAAGCTTGCCGACTTCACCACAAATTACTTTAAACGTTATCAACCTGACCGGAGAATCTTCACGCAACACCTTCCAGCACGATAACGCCACCTACGAATACTACGACCCGGGCTTCAGCGTCATGCTGGGGCTGCGCGGCAAGTTCTAGCGTTCCTCTGGCCGATCCCGGGGACGCATGCAAACCCCGCGGTAACCTTTGCCCCGTCTTATGATGGGGCTTTTTTATTTTTACGTTGGCTGAATATCTGAAATGATGACAAACGGACAAAATGGCACCAACTGCATAGTTTAAAACAACGAACTTCACCAACAAAAACGCCACGACAAAGCGTGGCGTTTTTGTTGATGCGATTTCGGGAAAATTAACCCGTATTGCGCATACCGGCAGCAATACCCATCATGGTAACTTTCAGGGCGCGCTCCAGATCCGGGCTGATATCTTCGCTACTGCGGTAGCGCTTCATCAGTTCGGCTTGCAGATAGTTGATCGGATCAACATAAGGCTTACGTACTGCCAGAGAGCGACGCAGAATGGGTTCATCGCTCAGCAATTCGGTTTGCTTTTTGATGCGATTCATCAACACTTCCAGCGCAGCCAGATCAGCACGTAATTGCTCACCCAGGCCGTGGTATTCCACCGGCACCAGTTGCTGTTCGTAGTAAGCGCAAATTTGACGATCAGCTTTACCGATAACCATTTCCAGCAGATCCAGGAAGCTGGAGAAGAACGGCCAGTTGGCAATCATATCTTCCAGAATCGCCGGGTGATTTTTCAAACCGTATTCCAGCGCCTGACGGGTGCCCAACCAGGCCGGCAGGTTCAAACGCACTTGCGTCCAGGCAAACATCCACGGGATAGCTCGCAAGCTTTCTACACCGCCACTGACTTTACGCTTGGCCGGGCGGCTACCCAGTGCAAGCAGACCCAGTTCCTGCTCCGGCGTCAAACTGCGGAAGTAAGGCACGAAAGACGGATGACCGCGTACAACAGAACGATAGGCTTCAACACTTTGCGAGGCCATCAGCTCCATCATGTCACGCCATTCCTGTGCCGGCGCAGCGTGCGGAGACAAGGTAGAACGCAATGTTGCGGACACGTAGGCCGAGAAGTTGGAGAACGCGAGACGCGGTACGCCGAACTTGTAGCGAATCATCTCGCCCTGTTCTGTAACACGAATACGGCCTTTTACCGACCCCGGAGGCTGCGAGCTCATGGCTTTTTCTACCGGGCCGCCGCCACGGCCAATGGTGCCGCCACGGCCATGGAAAAGTACCAGTTGCGTGGCATATTTTTCGGCCAGCGCTACCAGTTTTTCCTGCGCTTTGTATTGCGCCCAGGTGGCAGACAGCTTGCCGGCATCCTTGGCGGAGTCGGAGTAGCCAATCATCACGGTCTGGGTTTTATGGCAATACTGCTGATACCAGGGCAACTGCCAGAGACGATCCATTACAATCGGGGCACGATCCAGGTCATCCAGAGTTTCAAACAAGGGCACAATGGGCATATTCCACTGCATACCGCTTTCTTTCAGCAACAGTGCCACCACCAATACATCGGAAGGCTGCTGTGCCATGGAAATAATGTAGTGCGACAGAACTTCGCGCGGCTCGTTGGCTACCACTTTACAGGTGTCGAGCACTTCAGCGGTTTCGTCAGACTTTGGCCACTGCGCTGGCAGTAACGGCCGCTTGCTGCTGAGTTGCTCCAGCAGGAACGCCTGACGCTCTTCTTCAGACCATTCGCGGTAGCTGCCCAATTCCAGGTATTGGGTCAGCTCGTCCATCGCTTTTACGTGACGGTCACCGTCCTGACGCACATCCAGTGGCACCAGGTTGATACCGAAACAATGTACACGGCGGATAGTGTTGACCAGCGGGCCGCTGGCAATGTGCGGCAAACCGACATCGTGCAGCGACTTGTAACAGAGCATCAACAGCTCGAGGATATCATCGCGAACAACAATCAAATCTTCCGGGGCTTCGGTGAAGCGACCTTGCAGACGGGCATCGGCCCAGGCCGCTGTTGCCAGCAAGCGCTTGCGCAGGGCAAACATGGCATCGCGATAAGGGGCACGGCTGTTCGGGAAACGGGCACGCAGCTCGTCGTTGGCGTCCGCCATACTTAAATCGTTGGCCAGCTCCAGCGCATCAGAGGCGTACAGCTCAGCCGCCATTTTGCGACCCAGCAACAGCACTTCACGCGTGACTTTGTGGGTGACATTCGGGTTGCCATCGCGGTCGCCGCCCATCCACGAATAGAAACGGAAGGGTTGTACATCGACCGGCAGGCTCTGGCCCAGATGTTCACGGCAAAGGTTGTCGAGGTGACGAATAAAATCGGGAACCGCCTGCCACAGGCTGTTTTCAATCACCGCGAAGCCCCACTTGGCTTCATCTTGCGCCGTCGGGCGCTCGGTGCGAATTTCGTCAGTGGTCCAGATTTCTTCTACCAGACGGTGAATGCGGTGGCGAACCTTGTCTTTTTCAAAGGTCAGCAGGTTGTCGTTTTTAACTTCAGACAACGCATGGGAAATATTTTCGTATTTGCGAATCAGGGTGCGGCGGGTAACTTCGGTCGGGTGCGCGGTGAGTACCAGTTCGATACGCAGCTGACGAATCACCTGAGCCAGTTTCTCCTTACCGTGCACACTGGCAAACTCCAGCAGCATGGCTTTCAAGCCATCTTCCTGCTCGGATTCGGCGCTGGAAAAATATTCCAGGTCAGCGATGTTGGCCAAATTGAGAAATTGGCTGAAGGCGCGAACGATTGGCAGAACATCGGCATCGTTCAGATCGCCCAACATTTTTACCAATGGCGCAGAGTCAGCGTTTTCGGCACTGTTAATGGCTTTGCCCAGTTTTCGAATGCTCTCAACCTTTTCGAAAAGTTCTGACCCTTCGTGGGCGTGAATCGTCTCGCCGAGAAGCTCTCCCAGCAAGCGCACATTATCACGCAAGGTATCTGGCAATTTTGACATCGGGTATCCCCCAGTGAATCCAAGTAATTAACGCTGAAAAACGGCTGCTCCAGGCGCAGCGGGGCGGCTATTCTACGTCATGAAATCGTCGCTGTGAGCGCATTTTGCATCTGACGACAAAAAAAACAGCGGCATGCTGTCAGGTAACGGGCGCCGATTTTCGACAGAAACACCCATGTTTGGCAAGTCTTGTAATGCAAAAAAGACACCATCCGACGCTGGCAGCGGCGAAAAATGCCGCCTTTCAGAGCCCGAAGAGTAACTTCCTGCGCCTGAAAAACACCATCGGCCGAAAATCAAAACCCTTGCTTCGACATAACGTCAAGCACGGGTTAATTACCACGACATAGTGCCGGGCATTACCCGGCGCCGGTTATGCACAGCTTCTGTGGATAACGTTGTTAATCACCCTGTGGTAACCGGACAACAACCCTAAGGCAGCGGTCTTGCGGGAAATTGTTCAATTCGTGAGCAGCGCAAATATCGACGCCGCAAAAGCTTATTCCTGTAACCAGATCAGGCTGGCCATACGGCCGGTTACGCCGTCGCGACGGTAGGAATAAAAACGCCCGGTGTCGGTAAAGGTGCAGAAATCGCCACCGAAAATGTCTTGTACCCCCAGGCTCTCCAATTCGGCACGGGCCAGGGCATAGAGATCGCCGAAAAAGTGTAATGGCTTTGCCCCGGGGGTGAATGCCCGGGCAATTTTTTCGCTGTGGTCAGTGTTACGGGCGTTTTCAAAAAAGGTTTCCAGCACATCGATGCCCACTTCAAAGGCAGCAGCAGAGATTGCCGGGCCGAGGTACACCAGCAAATCGCCCGGCGCATCGTCAAAACTGGCGACGGCACTGGCCAGCACACCATCAGCAAGGCCTCGCCAGCCGGCATGCACCGCCGCAACCCGGTTTTCTTTTTTGTTAACCAACAACACCGGTAAACAATCGGCGGTCATTACCGTGCAAGCCAACCCGCTGGCGCTGGTAAAACAACCGTCGGCGGTGCGTACCAGGTCATCATCTTGTGCTTCTACCACCCGGATACCATGCACCTGCTCCAACCACTGAGGTGCACGCGCCAGCCCCAGTTGCTGGCAGAGCTGGTGGCGCCGTTGCGTTACCCGTTCGGGGTTGTCACCCACATGTAGCGCCAGGTTAAAGCTGGCGTAGGCATCGCCGGGCTGCGGCTCGCCGCGCGTGGTAATACAGCTGCGCACGCGCGCCGATACCGGCCAGTCAGGCACAATCAATGAAGGAAGAGTCAGGGTGTTTTCCGGGTTGTGGGTCATCAGTCTGGTCCTAATCCTGCTCAGGATAGCCTTCTTTAAGCGCACGCAGTAATTCCTGCATATCGGCTGGCACAGGTGCAGACCATTCGGTGTACTCACCGGTTTCCGGATGTTCAAGCCCCAGGTTGGCAGCATGCAAGGCCTGACGCGGAAAACTTTTCAGGGTTTCTATCAAGTTTTCGCTGGCACCCTTGGGGATTTTAAAACGCTTACCGTACACCGGATCACCAATCAGCGGAAAGCCGATGTGCGCCATGTGTACCCGAATCTGGTGGGTTCTGCCGGTTTCGAGTTTGACGCGAATATGGGTGTGATGCGGGAAGCGGGTTTGCACCCGGTAATGGGTAACGGCGCGCTTGCCGCCATGGCTAAGCACCGCCATCAATTTACGCTGGGTGGGGTGACGCCCCATGGGCGCATCGACCGTGCCGCCGCCCGTCATCGCTCCTACAGCAACCGCTTCGTACTCGCGGCTAACGGTGCGATCCGCCAGCTGCTCTACCAGATCGGTATGAGCGTGCAGGGTTTTGGCGACCACCATCAAGCCGGTCGTTTCCTTGTCCAGACGGTGCACAATACCGGCGCGCGGCAGGTTGATCAGGTCAGGTGCATGGTTTAACAAGGCATTTAACAGGGTCCCGGTATGGTTGCCCGCCGCCGGGTGAACCACAAGGCCGGCCGGTTTGTTAATCACCATCAGGTGATCGTCCTCATGGACGATATTCAGCTGAATCGGCTCCGGCTCCCAGGTGCCTTGCGCCTCAAGTTCGGCATTCAGTTCCAGCATTTCACCACCAATGACTTTGTCTTTGGGCTTGGCGATGCGGCCGTCCAGGGTTAACTGGCCATCACGAATCCAGGATTGCAGACGCGAGCGGGAAAAATCAGGGAACAACTCGGACGCAACCTGGTCGAAACGCTGGCCATAGAGACTGACCGGAACCTCTGCGCTAAGCTCGAAGACTTCTTTCATGTGCTGGATATAACCTCTGTCTTGCGTGATAGGAGCCTCGCCGTGAATGGCGTTTGCTCCGGATTAGTTCGCTTTGAGCCGTTTGCCCCTATGGCAACGTCACTCACTGTGTTTAAATACTGCGCCATTACGTTACGGCGTTAACGAATAAACAAATCAATTATTTCCTTTTTTGCGAGTCCAGCGTCCTATGCGAGTCCTGCACCCACTACTTCTCAGCGCTCTGTTGCTGCTGGTTGGCTGCTCTTCTGCTAACAAAGAGCCAAAATATACCAGTGAAGCGGATCTTTATCATGCTGCCGAGTCCCAACTTCAGCGCAGCCAATGGGAAACCGCCGTCAGAAACCTGCAGAGCCTTGAAGAAAACTTCCCTTTTGGCACCTATGCCGAGCAGGCTCAGCTGGAATTGATTTACGCCTATTTTATGTCCGGCCAGCCGGATGCGGCTATCGCTACCGCCAACCGGTTTATCCGTTTGCACCCGCAACACCGTAATGTTGACTACGCCTATTACATGATGGGCCTGAGTGCGTACGACAAGGACAAAGGCATGTTTGAGCGCGTGCTGCCAACCGACCTGACGATGCGCGATCCGGGCCCGGCGCGGGAATCCCTGGCGAATTTTTCGCAGCTATTAACCCGCTACCCGGACAGTCCTTACGCCACCGACGCCCGCAAGCGTATGCTGTATCTGCGCAGCCTGCTGGCACGTTATGAAATTCACGTGGCCAACTATTACTTCAAACGTGGCGCTTACGTAGCCGCGACCAACCGTGGCCGTTATGTACTGGAAAACTACCCGCAAACGCCGGCCATTCCGGATGCATTGGCGGTTATGGTACAGGGTTATCGCATTCTTGGCCTGCAGGAATCTGCAGATCAGTCGCTCGCCATTCTACGCGACAACTACCCGAGCCACCCGGTATTGAATTCCAGCGGTGAGTTTAACGAACGTTACAGCTATGGTGATGGCAAACGCTCGTGGGTAAACCGTATTACGTTTGGCCTGTTTGAAAAGTCCGAACCACCAGGGTTTGACACCCGTGAGCAGTACGATCCGGTGTATCAGCGTCCGCCGCGCCCGGGTCGCAGTTAATCTGAAAAAAGCCCTGCTTTGTTCGTAAAAAAGCCCTCGCCTGTCGAGGGCTTTTTTTATCTCAATGACCCGCTTTCCAACCTGAGGTAATCGGGTAACGACGATCCCGACCAAAAGCGCGCTCGCTGATACGGGTTCCCGGCGGTGCCTGGCGGCGCTTGTATTCGTTCACATCCACCAATCTCACCACCCGCTCCACCTGAGCGCGGTCAAAACCGGCGCCGATAATGTCTTCAGCGCTTTGGTCCTGCTCTACATACAACGCCAGAATCTGATCCAGGATGCTGTAAGGTGGCAGGTTGTCTTCATCTTTTTGATCCGGTGCCAGCTCTGCGGATGGCGGACGGGTAATGACCGACGGCGGGATAACCTCAGCCAGCGTATTACGGTATTCCGCCAGCGCAAACACCAGCGTTTTCGGCACATCTTTTAACACGTCAAAGCCACCGGCCATGTCGCCATAGAGCGTGGAATAACCCACCGCCATCTCACTTTTGTTGCCAGTGGTTACCACCATGTAGCCGGTTTTATTGGACAGTGCCATGAGGATGACGCCCCGACAACGCGCTTGCAGGTTTTCCTCAGTGGTATCACGCGGCTTGCCTGTGAACGAGGGTTCAAGCCCTGCCATAAAAGCATCGTAAATCGGCTCAATGCTGATAGAGCGGTAGCTGACGTTCATGCGCGCCGCCTGATCCGCCGCGTCGGTACGGCTCAATTCCGAGGTGTAGAGGAAAGGCATCATTACCGCCTCTACCCGATCAGCCCCCAACGCATCGACGGCAATTGCCAGCGTCAGCGCCGAATCAATACCACCGGATAATCCCAGCAACACGCCTTTAAAGCGGTTTTTATTCACGTAGTCACGCAAGCCGGTAACCAGTGCCTGGTATACCGATGCGTGTGATGACAGATAAGGCACCTGCTCGCCGTCATGACAATGAACCGCGACGCCATCCCACTCCAGCCGCGCGGTGTAAACGCCCTCTTCAAAAGCTGCCGCACGCACGCACACATCACCGGCCGCATCGACCAATACCGAACCGCCATCAAATACCAGTTCGTCCTGACCACCACATAAATTGGTGTACACAATGGGCATGTCGCCAGCTTTAGCCTGAATCGCCAGAATTTGTTCCCGCTCCTGTTGCTTGCCCTGATGATAGGGCGAAGCATTCAGGTTCAGCATCAGGCGGGCACCGGCGGCACGCGCTTGCAACATGGGCTCCGGATGCCAGATATCTTCACACACGGTAAGCGCCACAGGAATGCCTTTAATGGTAACAACGCAGGCATCCTGACCTTTGCTGAAATAACGCTGCTCGTCAAACACCTGATAATTGGGCAGGCACTGCTTGGCATACTCGGCGATCAATTCACCGTCCTGAATAACCCCCGCCATATTGAACAGCTTGCCGCCGCGCAAAACGGGGTAACCCACCACCAGCGTCACCGGCAAACGCGCCGCTTGCAACTCGGCCAACGCCTTTTCAATACGACCTTGCAAGGCCGGGCGCAATAACAGGTCTTCTGGCGGATAGCCGGTAAGCGTCAACTCGGGAAAAACCATCACATCCACCTGGCGCTCCTGAAAAGCCCGCTCGGCGACCGCCAGCACTTTACAGGTATTGCCGGGAATATCGCCTACCAGCACATCAATCTGTGCCATTCCTATCGTCACGTTAACCATACGCAGTCTCTTTACTGTGCAGCAAAATAAAAGCCCTAAAGGCGCTGCCATCCTGATATCGGTAGACAGCCCTATCAGGTCATGTGCCTGAACTCAATCAGCCATTTTCGGTTAATCAGCCCCATTTCGCAAAGGGGCTGTTAACAAACCGGCGTACTCACTATGATGACAGCCATTACAACCTTACGCCCGGCCCGACATCTGACAACATGGACAATCTTTTACTGAACCCGCTGCCGGCTCCCGGCCACAATCCCTATCAGCTGTTGCGTGCCTATAGCTATTACCACACCTTGCTGGGCAGCCTGCTCATTCTGCTTTTTCAGAACAAGGTGGCCCCTAATGTATTAGGCGTTGAAGATCCCGCTTTATTTTTCTATACCGCGTGCGCCTACACCGTGCTCAATTTCGCCTCCATGGTGTATTTGTGGCGCGCCAGGGACATGCCGTCTCCCGCCTTTATCTTTGGCATTTTATTGATTGATCTCATCGCTATTAATTTGATGATGCATGCCAGCGGCGGCGTGACCAACGGGCTCGGCTACCTGACTTTGATTACGGTGGCAGCTGGCGGCATTTTATTAACCGGCGAGCTTGCACTTTCTTTCGCAGCCCTGGCATGTATCGCGGTTATTTCCGAAAGCCTTTACCGCTTTTTTTATGACACGCTCAATCATGACTCGCTGTTTTCTGCCGCATCGCTGGGCGTGTTGATTTTTATTATTGCCATTGTTTTTCAGCACCTCACCCGCAAACTGGTGGCCTCTGCAGAAGAGGCAAAATCCCAAGCCATTCAAGCCGCACATATTCAAAAATTGGCGCGGCTGATTCTTGAGCGCATGAGAACCGGCATTCTGGTATTTAATCGCCACAATGAAATTGAATTGTGCAATCAGTCGGCAATGAATCTGCTGTCTTTCCGCCAACCGGCTAGCGGCAAAGGCGACTTGAAAGATATTCCGGCACTGGAAGAAAAAGTAAAACTCTGGCAACAATCGCCCAAAGCGCACTCGCCCGTTTTAAAAATTAATAGCGGCTTGTCTGATGAAGTGAAGATCAATTTTGCGGCACTGGAACCTGGCGATGAAGCCGAAACACTGGTGTTTGTAGAAGACAATCGCTCTATCACACAGCAAGCCCAGCAACTGAAATTGGCCTCGCTGGGGCGTTTGACGGCCAGCATCGCCCACGAAATTCGCAACCCGTTGGGCGCTATCAGCCACGCCAGCCAGTTACTCGGCGAATCCGAGGCATTGCCGGCGGGCGATCAGCGGTTGCTGGAAATTATTGATGCCCAATGCAAACGGGTGAATCAGATTATCGAAAACGTTTTGCAATTGTCCCGCCGCCGCACCGCACAACCCAGACAGGTGATGTTAAACAGCTGGCTGAAAGACTTTGTCGCCGACTATCGCCGCAGTAAAAATGAGCCACTAGATATTGTGCTGCATTGCCTGGCACCGGGCATTACCGGCCAATTTGATCCGGGTCAATTGCAACAGGTATTAACCAATCTCTGCGACAATGGCTTGCGTTATAGCCTTTCCGCAACAGGAAAACCCCATATAATGCTGGTAGCCGGGGTTGACTCAAAACTACAACGCCCGTTTATCAATGTGGTAGACGACGGCCCGGGCATCAGCGAAGAAAATGAAAAGCACCTTTTTGAACCGTTTTTTACTACCGAAAACGCCGGCTCGGGCTTGGGGTTATATCTGAGCAAAGAGCTGTGCGAAGCCAACCAGGCGTTTATACAATTTCGCAGAACACCGGACGGCAGCAGCTGTTTTCATATCCAACTGGCTCACGCAGAAAGAGCCCTTTAAATAACAGTATTTCACAGAGCATTGCTATCATGACGCAACGACGGGCATTGGTAATTGACGACGAACCGGACATTCGCGAACTGCTGGAAATTACCCTTGGCAGGATGCAAATTACCACCGACAGCGCCGCCAGCGTAGACCAGGCACGCGAGTTTCTTGCCAGCAGAACGTATGATTTATGCCTGACCGATATGCGCCTGCCCGACGGCAATGGCCTGCAGCTGGTGGAATATATTCAACTGCATCATCCGCGCCTGCCGGTTGCGGTGATTACCGCCCACGGCAGTCTTGATACCGCCATCGAATCCATGAAAGCGGGTGCTTTTGATTTTATTTCCAAACCGGTTGATCTGGCAGCATTACGCAAACTGGTCAGTACCGCCTTGCAATCCAGCCAGCTGCCCGTCTCTCAAACACCTCAACTTCGCATCATTGGCCAATCAAACGTTATTCAACAATTGATTCGCAGCATTCAGAAACTGTCACGCTCACAAGCGCCGGTTTACATCAGCGGTGAATCCGGTACCGGTAAGGAACTGGTGGCGCGCTCCATTCACGAACTTGGCCCCAGAGCGAACGGCCCCTTTATTGCCGTCAACTGCGGTGCCATTCCCCGGGAGCTGATGGAAAGCGAATTTTTTGGCCACAAGCGCGGCAGCTTTACCGGAGCACATCAGGACAAAGCCGGATTGTTTCAGGCGGCCGAAAGTGGCACGTTGTTTTTTGATGAAGTCGCTGATCTGCCGCTGGATATGCAAGTTAAATTACTGCGAGCCATTCAGGAAAAAAGCGTTCGCCCGGTGGGCGCTGCCGAAGAAATTGCTACCGATGTGCGCATATTGTGCGCCACGCATAAATCCCTCGAACATGAAGTGAACGAAGGCCGCTTCCGTCAGGATTTATTTTACCGCCTGAATGTTATCCAGCTGAGCGTACCGCCCTTGCGCGAGCGCGGTGAAGATATTGCGATATTGGCAGAACACCTGTTAAAGAAAATTGCCGCGGACATGGACATATCGCAACCTCGCTTGTCGCCAGCAGCCATGCGCCATTTACGGGAATATACCTTCCCGGGCAATGTGCGTGAACTGGAAAATATTCTCGAACGGGCGTTTACGCTCTGTGAAAACGATCTTATTGATGAAGACGATTTGCTACTGGAAAGCCACACCGGCTTGCATCAACCCGGCAACGGCACGATTCAAAAATCTCACCCGGCCAAACGTAGTTCAACCCAAACCGACTACCCGGCACGTTGCGCCGAATTTCCCTCGCTGGATGATTATTTACAGGAAGTAGAAAAAGAAATTCTCTGCCACCAGCTGGAACAAGCCAGATGGAACAAAACCCTGGCGGCCAAGCAATTGGGAATTACTTTTCGCTCATTGCGCTATCGCTTGCAAAAACTGGGGCTGGATGATGAATAAAGGCCAATGAGAAGCGCTCATTGGCCTTTAAAAGTTACCAGCATTCATCGGTGGCATCTGCACTGTTGCTGTCTGTAGCGGCACGCTTGCCGGTTTGATCCAGAGTGAAGGTAGCACAGCGAGTATCTTTGGCTTGCCGTGTGCCAGCGACTGCCGTAGCTGTCAGCGTCCAGGTAGTGGCCTGATGGTTGCTGACCGTCACCACGTAGTGACCTTCTTTTGAGGTTATACCGGCAGCGGACTTAACATCATCAACCACTTTGCAGACGCCATCTGCTGGCGAGTAAGTGCTGGCCGAAGTAAAACAGCGCTGCAATCGCTGAGCAACATCATTCAGCTCTATCTTTGCATCCGCGCGACCACTCTTCAGCACCTGTGCCTGATAAGAAGGGTAGGCTATAGCACCAAGAATGCCGATAATCGCCACCACAATCATCAGCTCCACAAGCGTAAATGCCTTTTGTTTTTTTGTAATGCGGCTCATAAATTTTTCCTGCCCTTCAAAATCCGTTCAACCTATTGTTAGACTTTACTTCCGGTTAATCCATCTGTTTCCAGGACATACGACCTCTGGCTCCTCCAGGCAATTTCCCATCCAGCAAATCGCATTCACCCGTCACATCGCATGGTATTACCCAGACGTTATCGGCCCCCATACCAACGCCGGAATCATTAACTACCGCATCACCTCTCATACTGTTGATCACCGACTCATGCAATATTCGGTGGGCGATATTTTTATTACCAATTGCAACCAGTTCCATTAACCAGCTCTGCCCGCCAACCACGCATGGGTCGTCACTGGGTATCAACGTGGTAAAAATTAAACGATCAAAGAGCAATTGCGGCTTGGTAATAACCCGTTCACTAGTGTCTTTATCTCCTTGATCAAAGTCGAGATACCACCCGCGAATATCGGTCCAGTCCACTGCAGAAGACTCTATTCCATCTTCCGTTACTCTCTCACCATTAATAGTTCGCTTTTCACCACTTTGAGTAATCGATTTTTTATGAAGCACACCATCCCGTCTACCTGCGTCATAGCCAATCAACGTGCCGCTATCGACCAGTGCATAGAAACTCTGCACAGGACTGGCCGCAGGGATGTTGTCACCGATATCGAAGTATTTCCCGGTTCCGAAGTAGACCATCACCGCATCATTTTTTAACGGATTCAATCCGAGAGTTGGCATACTGGTTATAGGCTGGGCAGTATTGCTGTCGTCTCGCGCCTCGAATAACTTCGTCGAATTATTACCTGTGATATCAAATTTCCACAGATTGCCTTCACGATCTCCAGCATAGGCGTACTGCACCAATCCTGAAAAATTGGGCAGTAAAGCCGGCTCGGACAATCCTCTGCCAGAACCGGTATCAATAAAACTCACCGCATTATTTGCCAGGTTCACAACGACCAGTTGAGAATTCGTAGAATCTTCATAGTGATAACCGTTACCGGCAACAATCGCCCAACCACCATTCACAAGAGGCACAATTTGTGGCTGCCCCAGCATATAGCCAAGTTGAGGATGATCCTCTTCGGTCAACTCAAACAGTACTGTTGGCTCTGTTCCACCGGTAACATCAAGGGCGTAAAAACCCCGAGCGCCAGCGCCAAAAGTCCCGACAAGGATTGTTCTCCAATTACCGTTCTTATAAACATCACCAACATACAACGGGCCATCCACAAGATATTGGTGCCCCCTGTTACCCTGACCATACTCCGGATGTGTTACCGCAGCCAGCTTGTGATAAATCGCATTGGGGACATAGGCAAATACTTCTTCCAGCGTTTCAGGATTGAATGCATGCAACTTGCCATCATTCGCGCCCACAAATAACAAGTTGGGGGCACTGTAGTTTTTATAATCTGTGCCTGCTTCACCAGGGATACGTTGATAACGAGCATTTTTCCTGCCGGATATGACCGGGCTTGAATTAACGACATCGCCCATAATGTGTCGACGTGTCTTACCCTCGACTTGGAAATCGCGAGATCGCAACGAGGTGCCCTCATTGGTGCTGGCGCCACGCAGCCAATTCACACGAGCTTCACCCAGTTCTGATCCAGAATTCAATAAATTTCGTTGAGTTGCATTTAAATTAGCCCAAAGAAACTCGGTTCTTGTCCATGCACCACCATCCGTTGCTCTGGTTCTGGTGAATATTTTACGGTTTGCCGGTTCCGAAAATGTGGTGACTGCGTCAGCTTCAGCAGACTCAGTTGTGACCGATGCTTTTGCAAGATTATTTTTATCATCCATCTCACGAATAGATAGTCGGCCATACCAATGTTCGCTATTAAACATTGCTTGATAAATCTTGCTACCCTCAGTCAAGCGCGTAGAGTTGGTAGCAACGGCGGTAGCCGATGCATTGACTTTAGCGGCTTCGCCAATCATGTATTTTATACGTTCTTCCAGAAGCGCCGGGTTATTTACACTGAAGTAGGCGTCTGGAATACCATCAGGCACATCAACGTTGGTGTTGTTATTTATTTTATCCCAGCCTATTGGAGCACCGCCGGCGCCCAGACTCTCAAAGTTGCCATACTTGGCCGCATAGAAAAGCGGGCTACGTAAACGATTGGTAGTACTACTACCCGGAGCGAAGGTTTTTGTTTTCAAGTAAATTCGGGCATCTCCGTCATCTGGCGGTAAATAATCAGATCCTTCAGGAGGCATGGTGTTGTACCAATTCCAGTCACCCAATGATGACACAACCTTTTCACCGGAACTATTTACGAGATTGTGTGCGTCGTTACCACCACGCTTTACCCACTCTGTGGCTTGCAAACCATCAGTACTGGTACCACTGATAATATAGGTGAGACCCATCTGGGCGCCGGTGGCCCAGTAGGGAATAGAGTTGATAATACGAAGGTGATTATCTGGAACGGCGTTGTGTGTAATTTTTTGATCATGCATACGATAAGTCTTATCGCTACCACGATGCGTACTATCTGCATCCTCGCCGGTACCCGTACCGAAATCCTGACAGGATTTTCCTATGCAAAATTCAATGCGTTGAACCGAGTCCATATCATGATCCGAGCCCTGATCCTGATCTTCCCAGTAAAAGAGATAGCTGCCTCTAACCGGATTACCATTGTTGTCCGATTGAATATCTTCCACTCTTACAGAAACCAGAGAGCAGGTTTGACCATGGTCCTGCGATGTACAAATAGGCACAATAGACATGGTTCCGCTACCAACCGGAATGTCGAGACTCGGTAGCCCCTGTGAAAGTTCGATAGCAAAGGTATCAACCGTTCTATTCGTTTCTCCTGTACGGATACTGTTTGTCTTTGCCATATAGGCAAGCCCGGCAACTACATAAGATCCCTGAGCCATTGGCTCTTCCGGACACAGTCCTCGTACTTCGGATAAAGACATGTTTCCAGATGAACATTGTGTTGCTCTGTCTGTTCCCCCATTAAAAAAGGATGGATCACTTCCAAATTCGAGCGTACCGATTTTATTGGTATAATCGGTATTCAAAGTGTCCAGAGTAACGCCGCTCACAATACTACCAATCATCGCACTGGTAACATCATCCGAGTCCCATGAGTTGGGACCACTGGAAATTACAATAACGGAACAACGAGTACATTCTTCGGCATCCGCTAAAGGGTCATCCCACGTAGCAACATTGGTGATACCCGCAGGGCCACCACCGCTATCACCATCACTGAAATTCCATGTTGGCCCTGCAGAAGAAAGGCCATCAGTAGCCGGGCGACTCCCACTCAGGTATCGCAACGTCTCAGCATAAATTTCACCAAGTGGATTACCCCAATCGCTGTGATCACCACTATAGCTATTATTAGAAAACTTGTACCCTACGATCTCAAAACGATCAATATTGCCAATAATTCCGGTAACATTTCCGTTAAATATACCGGTATTAGTATCATATTCGTTTACATTGTCCGTATTGCCGGTGTAAGCGTTACCCACCAAAGGCATCGCTTTTTTGCGAAGCACGCCGCCGCTACGGTTTTTCCCCCACGTCCCGGTCACCAGGCCAAACTTGACCGTACCCTCATACTCCTGCAACACCCCTATCGGTTTCACAGCACCACTATCGTAAGTTTTACAACGGCTTGCATTGGCATCCTTGTCAGTAACACAAACCTCAACGCGGGCAACCAGTGTCCCCAATTCGCTTCTGTTTGAGCTGTCATAGTTCGGATTTGTGGCTTCCACATCCCACTGGCACTGCTGAACTTCTGTGTTCGCCCAGTTATACCACTGGCCTTTTGCTACACGTATTTCAGGCTCACCGCCATTCCCTGACGATACATTACACAAAGTAATGGAGTCGTAAGCAAATGAGGCAGGTACGTAATGACTAACGGGGCCAGAGGTATTATCTTTGGTGCGAGGGTCATAGACTTTAGCAAAGGCGTGGTTATCTTTTGGAAGATAGCTGCGCTCAAGAACCGTTGAAGAGGCGGTATCCGTCTGACGCTTCCCTCCGTACAAAACCTGGCGAAGAACATCAATACGGGTCATGGTTGCCCAGTTAAGAAAATTTCCACTCCACTCACCAGTACACTGATGATTAGCAGTCGGGCGGGATGGAGAGAACTTCTTATTGGCATAGGTGTAACACCAACCAGAATCAAAATAACCGTAATAGGAAAAATTATTGTTGTAGGTGGTATCACGCATCGTCATTACACCGCCTTCCAAATTGGTGTAATCGTTGTAGGCTTTTTTAAATAGTTCATGATCGCGCGACATGGCGAACATCACTACCGGCGTTGCCGCCGTGGTCAGAAACAAGGGCTCCTGAGCGGGCTCGGCATACGTTGACGAAGATGAAAAAGATACAGCAGAAGCCAGCAACAGCAACGCCATGTCAGATTGCAGATATTTTTTGACTCGCAACGTGAGTGACCGGATCATTGTGCTTTGCTCCTAGCGTTTATAAACAGATTGCAACGTGACATTGGCATTAACAGTGCCGCCGGTACCACGACTGCTGATTCGGTAAAACTCCGGCTCCTCAAAGGTATCCAGGCTGGCAATATCAATTGCACTGCCATCTGCTGCGGCTGCCAGGGTTACCGGAACGACCAGTTTTTCCATGACGTAGCGAGGTTGTTCGCCACTTGCCAGCTCCAGACTCATCGCGGTCAAAACTGTACTGCCATTGGCTTTCCAGACATCATCACTCCATAACGACGGTGGCTCTCGATCACCACCTGTTTTATTCAAGTCATCAAAGTGTCCATTACCATCAAATGATGGTAATTCGGATAATGCGATATCGGAACGAATAGTATTTTCCGCACTGCGCAACCCGGCTTCTGCGGCCTGAAACGCCAGGTTGCGATCTCGCAAATTACCGGCCATCATCTCTTGCAAGCCACTGCCACGAATTGCAGCAAGGCCGACAACAGCAATAACCAGCACCATAATCATGGCGACAAGTAGAACCACACCACCCTGGGAATTTTTCAGAGCCCGGTGCATGGAAAAACGAAAATCATATACAGAGTTATTTCTCATTTAATTCACCCTTCCTCGCACAGCAATCAAACTGGAGAACACCTGCCGAAGACGACGATCCTCCGGGGCATCCTGCATCGCATCTCTGAAGTGGTAGGATTGGGCATCCTCCAATACATTGGCTTCGTTGCTTTGCACCAGCAGTTCGACGCGCACGCTACTGGCTTTCGGCCAATCCACCGCTGCCATGGAAGCGGTTGTTTTATAACTGTCTACAACATTATCACCCGTGGTATCCAGCCCAAATGTCAACGCCATACTCTCAACGCCCTCAATAATCTCAACAGCAGGAGACGTTCCAATTTTTTGATAGAGCGCAGGACGATTCGCAGGATTATTAGCGATGTAATAAATAGTGGTGCTAACCGGAATCATTTCAGCCCCGACATCAAAATTTTCTGAAGGTGAATTACCTTCGCCCCACCCGCCACCGTGGGTGATGGTCGATGCGCTGCCGGCACCACCGGCTGACACAGTAGCCGGTTTGAATATTCTTGCACTGACGCAATTGGATACCACTACCGGCTCCTCTGCTTTTATCGTTATTCCCTGATTGGTCCCCGGGAAAATTTTCAGAGAGTTGGTAATATTTTTTTCAGAAAGATAGTGCATTGCGCCTCGGGCACTGCGAATAACCAGAGTGTCACTACCATCTACAGGTGCAGGATTCAAATTGAGGCCAACGGGCAAATCGCCCGATGGATAACCCCGAACGGGTTCTTCAAAGTTCTCCCAAAATGCATCCGGTGTAGTGATAGCAATCTCAGGCTGGATCGTGCGATCAAGACACCCCATATAACCGGCCATGCGCGTGTCTTCAGCGATAAACTCCATCGCCAGCCGCCCACTCTCCTGAACCCGGGATATTGCTTGCTGGGTGCTGAATACCATACGGCTTGAGAGGAAGACGTGTATTACCCCCCCCATCAGTACCAGCCCTAACGCCATGGCAATGAGCAGTTCAACCAGTGATAAGCCCTGTTGATTCTTTTTCATAACCGCTCCATCAAATGCTGGTTGTATAAGTCAAAGTCGAGCGTGCTTCTGCATCAAGAGCATCTTCATCCTGCTCATCGAAAATATTATTTTCTGTCCAGCGAATGGAGACTTTACATTTATGGAGCTTGTCAGATTCAACGGGCGTACAAGCAAGCTCAGCTTCTGCCTCAGGCAATACCCGCTGCATGCTTTCCATCCAGGTTTTCATATCGGTATTGGCAATGCCACCACCGGATGGCGCTTCGTCACCAAACGAAAGGGCATAGCTGGCAATGTCGGGGCGATTGCTACGAATACGATCAAAGATATCGTAAGCAAGAATGTTGACCTGCGAGCGTACATAGGCGCTCTGGTTGTATTGCAGCGAGCGGGATTGCAGGCTGGCAATTGCCAGCAAAGACACCGAAAGAATGAGCACCGCAATCAGCACTTCGAGCAAACCGACACCCGCTTGCTTGTTATTAAAAACCATCATCCACTCCTATGAACAATCGGCCCTTGTGACCGAAGATGCACCGGCAAGGCCGACAGTCACCGTCCTGGCTCTGTCACTCCCCTGACATCCATCAATACGGGTTTGAAACGAAAAAGGAGGTGCGCCAACCTGGGCCAAACGCCCCCCGGGCATAAAACGTAAAAATGAAACATTCGCAGGAGGCGTAATGACGACATCGCTTCCGAGGTTCTGCCATACCCGCAGCACTTCGCCCACAGTGACCGAATTTTCAGTTTCATTGGCGGCGGTATCGGCAACCACAATGAACCCTTGCGACCAGTCATTACTGCAGCTGGAGCCATCGCTGCTGGCACAAACCGATACATAACGGGCACGCTTTACTGCTTCTGCCCGGGCATACTGTATGGCTCCGGATAGTTCTTCGCCCAGGGTAGCAGCGCGATTATTTTTCAGGAGAACAGAAAAAGAAGGTGCTGCTATAGCCAGCACAATCGCCAGTATTACCATGGTGATCAACAGTTCCATCAGGGTGAAACCAGCGGCTTGTTTTCTCCGTGTCATACATCGTTCATCCATCGATGGTTATTTCAGCTAATAGGGAGTGCCGAGCCTGACGTTATTTATACTTTTGCGAAAGAAAACTGGATTGAAAAGGCGGGCAAGGCTATATTTTCCGAAGCCTAGCATGGCTCGACGGCAGGGTTACCCCTGTTGCGATACGCGGTTTACATGGACGGATAAACGGCTCGCCATCAGGTGCCAACCTGTCAGTCATTACAGGGGCACCACTATCAAGGATGATATCAATGAAATCTCATGGATTTACCCTGCTCGAACTCTTAATCACCCTACTGATTTTTGCCATTCTGATTAACATCGCCATCCCCGGCTATAAAGACTTACGCCAACGGGATCAGGTCCGCACAACCACACTGGATTTCTATCAGGCAGTTCAACTGACCCGCAGCCATGCTGTGAGCAGAAACACCCGGGTGACAATTGCCAATATCGGAGGCTGGGAAAATGGCTGGGAGATATTTGCCGATACCAACAACAATGGCATACGCGATGAGGATGAAGAGGTTCTACTGACGGGCCAAGGCACCAATAAGGTACAAATTATCTCCAACAGATTTGTCAGCAGTTATATATCTTTTTTAGGATCAGGACGGAGCCACCAGCGTTCGCAAAGCAGCCAGGGCGCTGTCCAGGCAGGCACTTTTCATATTTGCCATCCGGAACAGCCTCAACCTGTTTTCGAGTTAAAGCTATCCAGGGGCGGACGGCTGAGTATGACAAGAGTTGATGAAAATCCTTGTATCAGCAATGAAGTTTAAAGACGCAACGCTTTGGGCAAGGAAAAGCTGATATTTTCAGGGCGGCCGTCCAACTCCACCGGCGCTTCAGCGCCGTGCTCACACAGCCGGTCAATAACCTGCCGCACCAGGACTTCGGGTGCGGAGGCACCAGCGGTAATGCCAACACTTTCCTTGCCACTTAGCCATTCGCAACGGATATCATCCGGGCCGTCGATAAGGTAGGCCGTCGTTCCGCAGCGCTCGGCCAATTCGCGCAAGCGGTTGGAATTTGAGCTGTTCACTGAACCGACCACTAACACCAGATCACACTCCAGCGCCAGCTGCCGCACTGCGTCCTGACGGTTGGTAGTGGCGTAACAGATATCATCTTTTCGCGGCCCCTGAATTGAAGGGAAATGCCTACGCAGGGCATCAATCACCACAGCCGTATCATCCATTGACAAGGTGGTCTGGGTTACATAGGCCAGTTTTTCAGGATTGCGCACCTTGAGATTGAGGACATCTTCTTCATCTTCCACCAGGTAAATATCACCGCCATTCTCGCGGTCATATTGCCCCATGGTACCTTCTACTTCCGGGTGACCTTCGTGGCCAATCAAAATACATTCACGGCCTTCACGACTGTATCGAAGCACTTCAATATGCACCTTGGTCACCAACGGACAGGTGGCATCAAAGACTTGCAAGCCGCGGTTTTTGGCGGTCATTTGCACTTCGCGGGAAACACCGTGGGCGCTGAAGATGACGATAACATCGTCAGGCACCTGATCCAGCTCATCAACAAATATAGCGCCGCGGTCGCGCAGTGAGTCCACCACAAATTTGTTGTGGACAACTTCGTGACGCACATAAATGGGAGCGCCGAATACATCCAGCGCCCGATTAACGATATCAATGGCCCGATCAACACCGGCGCAAAAACCGCGAGGATTGGCTAATTTAATATGCATGTACGTCTACCTGAAAATATCGGTTAATGAACCTGTGCCGGTTCAATGCGAAGAATGGCTACATCAAAAATAATTTCACGACCGGCCAGCGGGTGATTGAAATCGATAAACACCACGTCTTCGTTAAAGCCTTTCACCACACCGGCAAGCTCTGCTTTTTGGGCATCGGCAAATGACAGCATCAAACCTTCTGTCAATTCGATATCGGCACCAAATTGCGCGCGCGGAATTTCCTGAACATTGTTGGGGTTGGGCTGCCCGAAACCATCTTCCGGTTTAATGATAAAGGTTTGGCGAGCGCCCTCCTGCAAACCGAACAAGGCTTTTTCAAAACCGGCTAACAGGTTGCCATCACCCACCGTAAAGGTGGCCGGGTCTTTTTCAAAATTGGAATCAATTACGTCGCCATTTTCCAGTTTGAGGGAAAAATGGAGGGTGACCCTGGTGCCAGGCCCCAGCGTTAAATCACGCATTTCCGGTATTCTCCCGAGTCAGGAATAAATCAAGTAATAACATAATGGCGCCCAGCGTAATCGCAGAGTCGGCCAGATTGAAAGCAGGCCAGTAATAATCCTGATAGTGCACCACAATAAAATCGACCACGTAACCATGCTGCAAACGGTCATATAAATTGCCGATGGCACCGCCGAGAATCATGGAAAAACCAAAAGCTTCACGACGCTTGTCAGCGCAGCGCGTCAGCCAGAACACCAGAGTGATGCTCACCGCAACCGCAATGGCGGTGAAGAACCAGCGTTGCCAACCACCGGCATCACTTAAAAAGCTGAAGGCGGCGCCGTGATTATGCAACAAGGTAAAATTAAAGAAGGATGTAAACACCACCGGACGGCCATATTCCAATACCGAAGACGCCCAGTATTTGGTACCCAGATCCAGGGCAATGACCGCCAGCGCCAACAGATACCAACGCCATACTTTTACAGAAAAAACATTCGACATAAGCGATCCATTATCACAAAACAGAAAATTGCTGCAAAACAACAGGCTGGCAGCAGAAGAAAAGCCCCCCGAACACCATGAAAATGGCCGGGGGGCTAACTGTCAGGCAAACTGGCGGGATTCGCCCTGGCCGTTTACGTTGTCGACACAGCGCAAACAAATTTCCGGATGAGCGTGGTTGTGACCAACGTCAGCGCGGTGATGCCAACAACGGGCACATTTTGCTTCGGCAGATTTGCCAACCACAACTTTCAGGCCTTCAAGCTCAGTGCTTTCTGCATCGGCGGCTTCCGCAAGCGGGCGAACATGGGCAGTAGAGGTAATCAGTACAAAACGCAGCTCATCACCCAGCGCATTGAGTTTTTCCTGCAAGGCAGCATCGCAGTAAAGCGTCACTTCCGCACTCAGTGAGCCGCCCACTTCACCGTTGGCGCGCTTGGCTTCGAGCACTTTGTTTACCGCATCTTTTACATCAACCACTTGCTGCCACCAGGCATCGTCGAGTGTGTCAGTTGGCAATGCCGGTAATTGATACCACTCGGCAGCGAATACCGAACCTTCATGAACACCGGGGATAAACGGCCACATTTCGTCGGCAGTGAAACTCAAAATTGGCGCAATCCAGCGCACCAGCGCTTCGACAATATGATACAGCGCGGTTTGCGCAGAACGGCGGGCAACCGCATCGGCTTTGATGGTGTATTGGCGATCTTTAATGATGTCGAGATAGAAACCGCCCAACTCAACCACGCAGAAGTTGTGCAGCTTTTGATAAATCAGATGGAACTGATAATTATCGTAAGCTTTGATAATTTCCTGCTGCAATTGCGCGGTGCGCCCGATAATCCAGCGATCCAGCTGCACCAGCTGCTCAACCGGCAAGGCATGTTGCGCCGGATCAAAACCGTTCAGGTTGGAGAGGATAAACCGGGCGGTGTTACGAATACGACGGTAGGAATCCGAGGTGCGTTTGAGAATTTCATCAGACACACTCATTTCGGTACTGAAATCGGTAGAGGCTACCCACAAGCGTAATACGTCGGCGCCGAGATCTTTCATGACCACCTGCGGATCAATGGTGTTGCCCAACGACTTGGACATTTTCATGCCTTTGGCGTCGATGGTAAAACCGTGGGTCAGTACTTGTTTGTAAGGTGCTACACCATGAATGGCCATGGAGGTTTTCAGTGAAGACTGGAACCAGCCACGGTGCTGATCGGAGCCTTCAAGGTACAAATCAGCCGGGAAGCGCAAGTTGGGGCGCTGACTTAGTACGGCAAAATGGGAAACGCCCGAGTCAAACCACACATCCAGGGTATCGGTCACTTTATCGTAGTTGGCAGCGTCATCGCCCAACAGCGTTGCCGCGTCAAGATCAAACCAGGCATCCATCCCCTGTTTTTCAACCAATTGCGCAACCGATTCGATTAACGCCGGTGTATCCGGGTGCAGCTGCTGGGTTTCTTTATGCACAAACAAGGCAATCGGTACGCCCCATGTGCGCTGACGGGAGATACACCAATCCGGTGAAGTGGCCAGCATCGCATCAATACGCGCTTTGCCCCAATCCGGAATCCAGCGAACCCCTTCAACCGCACTGGCCACCTGATCGCGCAGGTTGTTTTTGCTCATGCTGACAAACCACTGCGGCGTGGCACGGAAGATCAGCGGCGTTTTGGTACGCCAGCAGTGCGGGAAACTGTGAGTAATTTTACCTTGCGCCAACAAGGCATTTTTTTCGCTCAGCAAGGCGACAACTTTTTCGTCCACTTTGTAGACGTGATCGCCAGCGAAAATTTCTACATTCGGGCGGTAATAGCCGTTGTCGTCGATGTAATTCAGCGTCTCGATACCGTACTGATTGCTCACTACGAAGTCGTCTGCGCCGTGATCCGGTGCGGTGTGTACAAAACCGGTACCGGCATCGGTCGTCACGTGGCTACCGAGAATGACCGGCACCTGGCGATTATAGAAAGGATGCTGCAATTTCAGCCCTTCCAGCGCTGCGCCGCCAATATGCCCGACCACGCTGAAATCAGCCTGGTTAGCCCGCGCCATGACACTGGCCAGCAAGTCTTCAGCCACCAGCAAACGCTCTTCGCCAACCTGCACAACCACGTAAGCAATATCGGCGTGCGCACTGACTGCCTGGTTCGCCGGCAGCGTCCAGGGCGTAGTGGTCCAGATAACCAGTGACACGGGGCCGCGACCGCTTAATTCACCAATACGGCTGACCACTTCGTTTTGATCAACGAAGGCAAATTTCACATCAATGGAGAAAGAGGTTTTATCCTGGTATTCCACTTCAGCTTCCGCCAATGCAGAACCACCGACCACGCTCCAGTAAACCGGCTTGAAGCCTTTGTGCAGGTGACCGTTTTCAGTGATTTTGCCAAGCGCGCGAATAATGTCGGCTTCAAATTTGAAGTCCATGGTGAGGTAAGGATTGTCCCAATCACCCTGAACACCGAGACGAATAAAGTCGCGCTTCTGACCGGCAACCTGTTTCGCAGCATATTCGCGGCACTTTTGGCGGAAGGTTTTAAAATCCACTTTGGTACCGGCTTTGCCGATATCTTTTTCTACCTTGTGCTCAATAGGCAGACCGTGACAGTCCCAGCCAGGAACATAAGGCGCATCAAAACCGCTCAGGGTTTTGCTTTTGACAATGATGTCTTTAAGAATTTTGTTGAGCGCATGGCCGATGTGAATATCGCCGTTGGCGTAGGGTGGGCCATCGTGAAGAATAAACTGCTCGCGCCCCTGACGTGCGTCACGGATACGTTGGTACAAGCCATCAGCCTGCCAGCGTTTCAGGGTTTCCGGCTCGCGTTGCGCCAGATTGGCCTTCATGGCGAAGGCGGTGTTGGGCAAATTCAGGGTCGCTTTGTAATCAGTCATGATCCACGGTCAACTTGTTGATGATTCAATGTAAAGAAGGATGGTTAACAAACCACTGCCGGGCGTCGAGAATGTCCTGCTGCAGCTGCGCGCGCAATGCATCCAGCGATTCAAACTTTTTCTCGCTACGCAAACGGGTACAAAATTCCACATCAATAGCCGCGCCATATACCGAGCGCGAGAAATCAAATAAATGCACTTCGAGCAGCGGCTTTTTATCGCCACTGACAGTCGGGCGAACACCCACGTTGGCAACACCGGTGTATTGGCTTCCATCCTGAAAGCGGGCTACCACCGCAAACACACCTTGCAGCGGTGAGCGGTAGCGGCGCAGATGAATATTGGCGGTGGGCACGCCCAGTTGACGCCCCAGCTGTTGGCCATAAGCGATGCGGCCACCCAGCGAATAAGGACGCCCCAACAGCTCGGCTGCTGCGGCAAAATCACCCGCTTCAAGCAAGCTGCGAATGCGCGTACTGCTGACACGTTCGCCATGCAATAACAGCGTACAGGTGTCACTAACGGTAAAGTCGAGCTGCTCGCCCGCCTGCTGCAACAGGGTAAAATCACCGCGACGATCACAGCCAAAGCGGAAATCATCACCCACAACCAGGTGCCGGATACCCAGCCGCTCGACCAGTACTTCTTCAATAAACTGTTGTGCCGATAAGCTGCGCAAACGCTCGTTGAACTGTACGCACAGCACCCGCTCAATGCCCTGCTCACGCAGCGCCATAACTTTTTCGCGCAAGCGCATCAGCCTGGCCGGTGCTTTTTCGCCAGAAAAAAATTCGTGCGGTTGAGGTTCAAACAGAATAACCAGTGCCGGCAACTCATAATGGTCTGCCGCTTGCCGCAATTGACGCAGAATCGCCTGATGCCCGAGATGAACGCCATCAAACGAGCCGATGGTTGCTACACAACCACGGTGCCGAGGGCGTAAATTATGCAGGCCGCGAATAAACTCTGTGGATTCCGGATTCACGTTACAGCAAACCGCCTCGATAGAACAAAAGAACGCAGGAGTATACAGCAGCCTCCACTGACAGCCTACCCCGCCGCTTACACCGGGCTGCGGAACTCCCGCGGGCGCACGCCCACCAGCCACAGACCTGCCAGGTAAACCGCTCCGCCAGCAGCGCAGGTCATCGCCAGATAGCCAATCCGCTGCCACCATAACCAGATTTGCCAGTCGCTCCAGAGCACCAGCAAGCCAATCAGCGTCAGCGCCATCGCCAGGTTCACCATGCCGTAGCGGAACCACAATGTGGGCCAGCCGGCGGCTGGCAAGTACACCGAGGAACGGCGCAAGCCGCGATACAGCAAACCGGCGTTAACGTAGGCGGCCATCGCCGTTGCCAGCGCCAACCCTACGTGCCCCAGGCCAAACCAGATCAGCAAGGGCGCCACCAGAATGATCTTGAAGCCGATATTGGCAAGAATCGAAATGATGCCGATACGCACCGGGGTTTTCATATCCTGCCGGGCAAAGTAGCCGGGCGCCAGGACTTTGATCAACATAAAGCCCAGCAAACCGAGCGCGTAAGCTTGCAGACTGCGCGCCGACATAATCGCGTCATGCACCGTCAAGGCACCGTGTTGAAACAAGGTCAAAATAATCGGCTCGGCGAGGATGACCAATGCTACCGTTGAGGGCAGCGCGATTAACAGAATCAGGCGAATGGCCCAGTCGAGAATTTTGCTGAAGTGCTCCGGCGAGCTGGCGGCGTGGTGCCGCGACAGGCTTGGCATAATCACCGTAGCAATTGCCACCGCAAAAACCCCCAGCGGCAACTCCACCAGACGGTCCGAGTAGAACAGCCAGCCGACGCTGCCGTCCGGCAACCAGGAGGCGATGACCGAGTCCAGCATCAGGTTGATCTGGCTGATGGAAACCCCGAACAGCGCTGGCACCATCAGGGTCAAAATGCGCTTCACGCCCGGGTCCTGCCAGGTCAATTGCGGCCGGGGCAGTAAATGAATGCGGGCAAGGAATGGCAACTGGAACATAAAAGACAGCACGCCGGCGGTCAAAACACCCCATGCCAGCGCATAAGCCGGATGGGAAAACCAGGGCGCGGCGAACACCGCCGCGAGGATCATGCAGATATTCAGCAGCACCGGCGTAAAGGCCGGTATGGCGAAGCGGTCATAGCTGTTAAGCACCGCCCCGGCAAAGCCGGTTAGCGAAATCAGTAATAAATAAGGAAAGGTAATTCGAATCAGATCGACCAGCAGGGAAAACTTTTCAGCATCCTGCATAAAACCTGAAGCAAACAAAGTCGCCACCACCGGCGCACCCACCACCCCCAAGGTAACCACCAACAACAGCACCGTGCCCAGACAAGCAGCAACACGGTTAACCAGGGTTTGTACCGCGGCGTGAGTGCCCTTTTCACGATACTCGGACAATACCGGCACAAACGCCTGGGAAAATGCTCCCTCGGAAAACAGCCGACGGAAAAAATTGGGGATTTTGAAGGCCAGAAAAAAGGCATCTGCCGCACCGCCGGCGCCCAGCACGTGCGCCAGCACCTGATCCCGCGCCAGCCCGAGCACCCGCGACAACATGGTCATCGAGCCGGTTATCAGGCTTGAGCGCATCAGCCCTTTGCGGGGCGGCGGATTAACAGGAGCATTGGCGGTAGAAGACACTATAGAGTTCCATGAGTAAGCTGGCGTGGCGCATTATCTGTGCGAGCCTCCCCAGGTTTCAAGCGGGAGCACCCCAAGGCGCAAACCTCCTCACCTATTAAAGGTAGTAACCAACCCCTTGATATGCCCGATCAACACCCCTGACACAGAAAACTGCACAATCCGATTGACATTCCCCTGCCAGGCCAATACTGTATATAAAAACAGTAACGCACTTTAACGAGGATTGGACCATGGCAGTCATCGCCATTTGGCAATGTGATCGGGACGGAAGTATGTTTGAAGACAAGAAACAGGCTGAAGAACATGATCGGTATCTTGAACTGGCGGCTACTATTACCAGCCTGATCGAATCTGAAATTCCCGATATTAACGAACAGCATAGCGAAGCGATTGGCCTGCTGCTGGCGCGCCGCCGCGAACAACTGGCCAAAGCCTGCAAAGGCAAGCCCGAAGAATTACTGCAGAGCATTAGTGAACCGGACACCGGCGCTGCCGCTATCGGTCATTTGGCACCCCGCCCTGCAAAAGCCGACCTACAAGACTGATCGGCGCACCGGAACAGTCATCCATGCAGCCATATGGAACTGCTTGCCGCCCCTGAAAACGGGGCGGACTTTTATGAAATTATTTTATGTTCAATCTGCAGGGCATTGCCGGTGCTAGTATCGCCTTCTTTGCGCTACGGAAACCCGGGTTATGTCACTGGTTCGCAACAAACTGACACTGCCAGACGGCCACAATAAATTACTGCTCCATTCCTGCTGTGCACCCTGCTCCGGCGAGGTGATGGAAGCCATTCACGCCTCCGGTATTGAATACAGCATCTTCTTTTATAACCCCAATATCCACCCCATTCGCGAATACGAGCTGCGCAAGGAAGAGAACATTCGCTTCGCGCAACAGCACAATGTTCCTTTTATCGATGCCGACTACGATACCGACAACTGGTTTGAGCGCGCCAAAGGCATGGAACAGGAACCCGAACGGGGTGTGCGCTGCACCATGTGTTTTGATATGCGCTTTGAACGCACGGCACTCTACGCCCACGAAAATGGCTTTCATGTAATTAGCAGTTCACTGGGCATTTCCCGTTGGAAAAACATGCAGCAAATTAATGACTGCGGGCAACGGGCTGCGGCACATTATCCGAATATAAGCTACTGGGATTACAACTGGCGCAAACAGGGCGGCGCCGTGCGGATGGTGGAAATCAGCAAACGCGAAAACTTTTATCAGCAGGAATATTGCGGCTGTGTGTATTCGTTGCGAGACACCAACAAACACCGTATAGCCCAGGGCCGCAAACGCATCAAAATCGGCGTGCTTTACTACGGCGACGAACAACCCGACGCAGACGAAAACCGGATTCCCCTACAAAATCTGCCGGTTCCTCAATAAGCTGCTCGCCCTGACGAGATCGACGGCGCGCGGTCTATTTGCGCCCCGCCGCTGCCGGTTGATTCCGGCAACCGATCCATCACTTAAGGTTTTTGCTCAAATTGACTGAGAATCCGCTCCCGGCAAACCTCCAGAATCTCATCCGCTAGCGGTGAGTCATCCGGGCAGGCGCGGGACAATATGATCGCGCCTACGGCATGGGCAATAGTGTCAATCGTTATGGCGCGCGCTTCACGTTTTGCATCTTCTCCCACAGCAGCATCGTCACTCTCCAGAGTGGCGAGTTGGCGCTGGATTCCCGCGGCAAATACCGCCTTGATGGACTCCGGCTGGCGCGCTGCATCGCCACACAGGGCGGCCATGGTGCAGCCAGCGCCCGGTGCATCGCGGTGCTGGCGCGATACATATTGATTCACAAACGCGGCGACATTGAGTTCTGCGGTATTGGCGGCGGATTGCGAGAAACCTTCAGCCGCGGCCTCTGCCATCAGGTCGGCCTTGGATTTGAAATGCTTGTAAAACCCGCCGTGGGTCAAACCGGCCGCCGCCATTAACTCCGCTACGCCCACACCGTCGTACCCGCGCTCACGAAACAGAACCGAGGCCATCTCGACGATGCGCGCCCGATTTTCCTGTACTTGTGCCTTGGTAACTTTCATCGCTCTACACCCCCAACCCTGAAAATCATGGCCTTCATAATACATTGATGATGATCATAATCAAACCACTTGACAGTTTTGATTATGATCATCATCATTAAAAACAACAAGTATCCATCAACCCACGCGGAAGCAGATATGACAGACACGACTTTGTTCCAACCCTTCACCCTTGGCGGCCTGACGCTCGCTAACCGAATCGTGATGGCGCCGTTAACCCGCAGCCGCGCCACAGCGGGCCTGGTGCCCAGCGAGTTGGCAGCAACCTACTACGCCCAGCGCGCGTCAGCCGGTTTGATCATTGCAGAAGCGACCCAAGTGTCAGCGCAAGCACAGGGTTTTCAGGACACACCCGGTTTATACACACCTGAGCAAATTGCGGGCTGGCGTAAGGTTACCGATGCCGTGCATGCCAAAGGTGGGCGGATCTTCATTCAGTTGTGGCATGTGGGTCGCGTGTCTCATGTGGATCTGCAACCCGATGGCGCTGCACCGGTAGCGCCTTCTGCTATTCGTGCTGAGACGAAGATTTTTATCAACAACGGTTTTGCCGATGCATCTGAACCACGCGCCCTGAACCTTGGCGAGCTGCCAGCGATCGTGAATGACTTCCGTCAGGCAGCCGCTAACGCGATTACCGCTGGTTTCGACGGTGTGGAAATTCATGGTGCCAATGGTTATTTGCTGGAGCAGTTCATCAAGGACGGCGCCAACCAGCGTACCGATGCCTATGGCGGCTCTATCGAAAATCGCGCGCGACTGCTGCTGGAAGTGACCGCCGCGATAGTGGGTGAGATTGGCGCCGAGCGTACCGGTGTGCGTATTTCACCCGTGTCTCCCGCCTCTGGAATATCCTCTACCAATCCGCAACCGCAGTACAACTACATTACCGAACAGCTCAGCACACTCGGCATCGCCTACTTGCATGTGGTGGAGGGCGCCACCGGTGGGCCGCGTGATGTGGCGCCGTTTGACTATGACGCATTGCGCCAGCGCTTCAAGCAAACCTACCTCGCCAACAACGGTTACGACCAAACACTGGCCGCTACCCGGCTTGCCGAAGGTAAGGCAGATCTATTCGCTTTCGGCCGCCTGTACATCGCCAACCCGGATCTGGTGGAGCGGCTCAAAGCGGATGCGCCTTTGGCGAGCCCCAACCCGGCAACGCTTTTTGGCGGTGGCGCGGAAGGCTATATCGACTACCCGACTCTTGCAGACGCCAGCGCCTGACAAGGTCAGTAGGGTCGCACCTGATGTGACCTCACACTAAATATCAAACCGATAGGGCTGTGCCCTTCTTCATTCAGAGAGCAAATACATGACTACTTCAACTTCTGTTCTTATTACCGGCGCTTCCACCGGCATTGGTGCCATCTACGCCGAGCGCTTCGCTCGCCGCGGCCATGACCTGGTGCTGGTAGCGCGCGACAAAGTGCGGCTGGATGCGCTCGCGACCCGCCTGCATCAGGAATACGGCGTTAACGTCGATGTCTTGCCAGCCGACCTCACCAAATCCGATGATCTGGCCACTGTCGAAGCACGTTTGCGTGATGACGAGCGCATCGGAACCCTGATCAATAATGCCGGGATCGCGCAGTCGGGCAGCTTTATCGAGCAATCCTCCGCTCAGGTAGCTCAGCTTATCGCGTTAAATGTCACCGCTTTGGCACGACTCGCACATGCAGTTGCCCCACGCTTTGTGCAAGCAGGCAAAGGCGCAATCATCAACCTTGGTTCAGTGGTTGGCCTGGCACCGGAATACCAAATGTCGGTCTACGGCGCAACCAAAGCCTTCGTGCTGTTCCTGTCACAGGGGCTGCATCAGGAGCTATCGCCCAAAGGTATTTATGTCCAGGCCGTGCTTCCTGCTGGCACCTACACCGAACTGTGGGATCGCGCGGGCATCGACATCAGCGCCTATCCCGAACTGATGAAAGTGGACGCCTTGGTTGATGCAGCGCTGGTTGGCTTTGATCGCCGTGAATTAGTGACTATTCCGCCACTGCAAGACGCCAAACATTGGGATGCGCTTGATGCCGCACGACAAACGCTGCTTGCCGACCTTAATCAAGCGCAGGTTGCTGAACGCTATCAAGCAACCGTTTGATCACGCATTTAGCGAATACAGCAGCAGCGTTTGATGTTATCCGCTGCCGGAACCAGGCGCTGCTGATCCACAATGACAATGACCGGAATGCCTCAAATGACAACACAACAGTCTGTAGTTCTCGTAACCGGCGCTTCATCGGGTATCGGTGAAGCCACGGCCCTTACACTGTTAGCTGCGGGCTACAAGGTCTACGGCACCAGCAGGCGCGGCGCCACAGCAGGCCAATATCCCTTCCCGATGTTGGCGCTCGATGTCACCGACGACCTTTCCGTCAAAGCGGCTATCAAGCAACTGCTGGAACTGGAGGGTCGTATCGATGTGTTAGTCAACAACGCCGGTTTCGGCGTTGCACCCGCCGCGGCCGAGGAAAGTTCAATCGCGCAGGCCAAAGCCATCCTCGATACCAACTTTCTCGGCCTTGTGCGGATGACCCAGGCAGTCGCCCCTCAGATGCGCCGGCAGCACAGCGGCAGAATCATCAACATTGGCTCCATTCTCGGCCTGGTTCCGGTGCCTTATGCCGCGCTTTACAGTGCCAGCAAGCATGCCGTTGAAGGTTATTCCGAGGCGCTGGATCACGAACTGCGCGGCTACGGAATCAGAGTGTCCGTCATCGAACCGGCCTATACCAAAACGCAGTTCGAGGCGAACAATATCCAGCCCGATACAACGCTCGACGAGTACCAGCAGATTCGGACGAAGGTTACCAAATTCGTTAATCAGGCCATGGCGAATGCGGACGAACCGGACGTGGTAGCCGACGTGGTGTTGCAAGCCATTCGCGCCGAGCGGCCGAAGCGCCGTTACACCGCCGGTAAAGCGGCCGCTCAGTTACAGTTTTTGCGGCGATTCGCACCTGCGGGGGTTTTTGATAAAGTCATTCGCAAGAACTTTCAGCTCGATAGCTGAACCCGGTACCAAGGAGATTCTTATGGATAGGTCGTTAACAATGAAAGCACTGACCTTCAAACGTTATGGCAAAGCACCGGAAATCGGGTTAACCGATATTCCTCGCCCAGCGCTAAAACCTGATGAACTTATGGTTCAGGTTTATGCCGCAGCGGTAAACCCCATCGACAATATGATTCCCACCGGGGCGTTTAAACCGGTTTTGCATTTCAAACTTCCCGCAACCCTGGGCAGCGATTTGGCTGGCGTGGTTACAGCGGTTGGTGACCGTGTCACGCGCTTCAAGCCGGGCGATGCTGTATTCGCCAGTATTTTCGACCTGGGCACCGGCTCAATCGCCGAATTTGCGGTGGTGCCCGAGAGCGCTGCTGCGCTGAAACCCGCCAATCTGGATTTTGTGCAGGCAGCTTCGATTCCTATGGTCGGGCTCACCGCCTGGCAGGCATTGAAGGAGCGGCTGAATCTTCGCCCCGGACAAAAAGTGTTTATCCCGGCGGGATCGGGAGGGATTGGTTCATTTGCCATCCAGCTGGCAAAACACTTGGGCGCCAGGGTGGGAACTACCACCAGCACCGGCAATATTCCTTTAGTGAGCAGCCTGGGTGCCGATGAGGTGATCGATTACAAGCAACAAGAATTTGAGAAAGTGTTGCGCGATTACGATGCCGTACTGGGTACCGTCAGAGGCGATGCGATAGAAAAATCGATTGGCATCCTTAAACCGGGCAGCAAGATAATTTCTATTGTGGGGCCGTTGGATGTCGCTTTTGCGCGCACCAAGCGATTGAACTTCGTGCTGCGATTTGTGTTCGGGCTGATGAGTCGCAAAATTATGCGTCTCGCGAAAAAGCGGGATGTCTCTTACTCATTTCTTTTTGTTCGTCCTGATGGTGCCCAACTTGCCGAAATCAGTAAGCTCATTGAGGCCGAGCGCATCAAACCGGTGATCGACAAAGTATTTCCCTTTGATAAAGCAAAAGATGCGCTTGAATACCTGGCCAAAGGGCGTGCAAAAGGAAAGGTGGTTATCACCATGAAGCCATAGGCAGTTTGATCGCTACGCGCGCCATTAACACGCGCCCCATTAAATAGGGATCTCCAATAGCGATTGCCCAATAGTAATATCAGGCAAGTTATAGCAATAGAGAATCCCCCCCCTACTTGGCATTGACCCGGCCTATTCAATTCTTTCAACCAACATGCTATTCGCGCTATTTTTAACCGAACAGGCTGTTTGTTGACTTTTCCGCTTGACGAAATGTCACAGATTCCTGTAATTTCAGTAATTACTGAAATTACAGGAATCTGTGACAATGACACCCATGATGCAAGCCTGCATTCTTCATTTTGGTGAGATGGGCAGTCGCTGGGGAATTAACCGCACCGTTGGCCAGATGTATGCGCTGCTGGTGCTCTCTTCCTCTCCGCTTACCGCTGAAGACATCACCGAAACCCTCGGCTTTTCCCGCTCCAACGTCAGTATGGGATTGAAAGAATTGCAATCCTGGGAGTTGGTGCGACTGCAACATATCCCCGGAGATCGCAAAGAGTATTACTCGGCGCCAGCCGACGTATGGGAGATCGCCAAAACCCTCATAGAACAACGTCGCAAACGGGAAATTGACCCTACCCTCTCTACACTTCGTGGCCTACTCTTGAATAAACCGGTGAGTGAGGAAGAGGAATACGCGCAAAAACGCATGCAGGAAATGCACGATCTGATCGAGATGATCACCTTGTGGACGACTGAAATACAACGGCTCGATACCGGCAGTTTGCACAAGCTCCTCAAGCTGGGCAGCAGCCTCGGCAAGGTGCTGGATCTGAAGGAAAAATGGCTGCCCGGCTCAGCCAAGCATTAAGCGCAAAACGCCACCCGTAATGAGTGATGATTAAACAAGGCAGATCCAATAACTGCCTCTTATACGGCATCCGAGGTAAGCACTATGCTGTTTGAATCACTGGACACCTTGATGTTGTCGCGCATCCAATTTGCCGCCAACATCTCGTTTCATATTCTGTTCCCCGCGATCAATATCGCCCTCTGCTGGTTCCTCTTTTTCTTCCGCATTCAATACAACCGCACCCAGGACGAAATCTGGATGCGCTGTTACCGTTTCTGGATCAAAATTTTTGCCTTGTCATTTGCGCTGGGCGTGGTGGGCGGTATCACCATGTCGTTTCAGTTTGGCACCAACTGGCCAGGCTACATGGAAACGGTGGGCACCATTGCCGGCCCGCTACTCGGCTACGAAATTCTTACCGCGTTTTTTCTTGAAGCCACCTTTCTGGGCGTGATGCTGTTTGGGGTCAACCGGGTTTCTGCGCGGGTGCATACCTTTGCCACTGGTCTGGTTACCGTGGGTACCAGCTTGTCAGCTTTCTGGATTCTGGCACTGAACTCATGGATGCAAACGCCAGCCGGCTTTGAAATGCGCGATGGCGTTGCCATTCCCACCAGCTGGGTAGAAGTGATCTTTAATCCGTCATTCCCCTACCGCCTTGCCCATATGCTGGCGGCCTCCGGACTGACCGTTGCCTTTTTGATCGCCGGCATCTCCGCTTACCGCTTGTTAAAAGGTGACCACAAACCGGCACCGCGTTTAGCACTGAAAGTGGGTATTACTGCGGCGGCGCTGTTCATTCCGATCCAGTTTGTATTGGGCGACTTGCACGGCCTCAACACCCTGAAACACCAACCGGCCAAAGTGGCCGCCATGGAAGCCGTGTGGCATACCGAAAAAGGCGCGCCGCTGGTGCTGTTTGCCATTCCGGATGAAAAAACCCAAACCAACCATTTCGCTATCGAAATTCCCAAACTGGCGAGCCTGATTTTGACCCACGATATGGACGGTGAAATTCGTGGCCTGAATGAGTTTGAAGGTTTACATCCGCCCGTTAAACCGGTGTTTTACGGCTTCCGCATCATGGTCGGCATTGGTGCCTTGATGCTGCTGGTGTCGTGGGTTGCCTGCTGGCAACTTTACCGCAACAAGGAACTGCCGCGCTGGATGCTGAAAGTGCTGCTCGGTATGACTTTTTCCGGCTGGGCCGCCAGTATTGCCGGTTGGTACGTTACCGAAATTGGCCGTCAGCCGTGGCTGGTGTCCGGCGTTCTTAAAACCGCCGATGCAGTCACCAGTATTGGTGCGCCTTACGTTGCCATGTCGCTGACTTTCTACATTGTTCTGTATGTCGTATTGATGTTTGCCTACATGCGCACCCTGTTCCTGATGGCGAGAAAATCGGTACTGGTTGATCGTCCGGAAGAAGTGGAAACCTTGCAGGATAAATTAAACCCATTGACGCAACACTAACGCGGCCAATTATCGATTTCTTTTTGTCACCGAGGTTGTTATGGAACTTACCGGCGAAGCCTATTGGTTACCGATTATATTTATCAGCTTGATGGGGTTATCGTTTCTGATTTACGCCGTTCTCGACGGCTATGATCTGGGCGTTGGCATTTTGCTACCGGCCGATGCTGAAAAAGAACGGGATATTATGATTGCCTCCATTGGCCCCTTTTGGGACGCCAATGAAACCTGGCTGGTGCTCGGGGTCGGCTTGTTATTGATTGCCTTTCCGTCTGCACATAGCCTGATTTTGTATCACCTGTATGTGCCGGTTACCGTGATGATTATCGGCCTGATCCTGCGCGGCGTTGCCTTTGACTTCCGCGCCAAGGCACCGGCTGATCACAAAGACCTGTGGGACAAATGCTTCAAGGCCGGCTCGCTGATGGCCGCTTCATCCCAGGGGTTTATGCTCGGCATGTACGTGATGGGTTTTGATAATAGCTGGCAAGCCTGGTTATTCTCCGGCCTCAGTGCGGTGTGTGTTACTGCCGGGTTCTCCTTTATTGGTGGCGCCTGGCTGGTGCTGAAAACCGAAGGCGAATTGCAGCTTAAAGCGGCGCGCTGGACTCGCCGTTGCGGCATTCTGACAGCGGTGGGTATTGTCGCGGTGTCTATTGTTAACCCCTTGATCAGCCCCGGCATCTTTGAAAAATGGTTTGGCTCACCGGTAGCCCTGTTGCTGATGGTGATTCCGGTGGTGTGCTTGCTGGCCTTCGTACTGGTAGATCGCTACCTGGCCAAGTTCCCCTATCAACATGACTTTGGCAGCTGGATTCCGCTGGCGTCGGTGGCGCTGATTTTTCTGCTGTGTTTTATCGGTTTGGGTTACAGCTTCTTCCCCGATGTGGTGCCAGGTCAAATTGATATCTGGCAAGCAGCCAGCGCCCCCGAAGCCTTGTGGTTCATTCTGTATGGCACCGTGATCGTACTGCCCACGATTCTGTTTTACACCGTGTTTGCTTACCGGGTTTTCTGGGGCAAGGCCACTCACCTGAATTATTATTGAGTCAAACCGGTGGCTTTATCCTGAAGCAGACGGATAAAGCCACCCGCGTAATTCCCTGTAAAACCGGCTAGCAAAAAGATATTGCAAAAGCACACAATATTAAGAATTGTTATCATTTACTCCCATTTCCGGGAGTGCTAAACTCTCGCCACTTTTCGTTCCATTACCCGTGGAATCGTTAAACATCCATCAATACCTCTTCCCCACGCATGCGAGAAAAAACCATGACATTAACTTCCTGGATTCGTCGTATTACTCTGGTCGCGGCCAGCATGGCACCTTTTGCCGTGTCTGCAGCACCGACTGAGGTTAACCTTTACACCACCCGCGAACCGGCGCTGGTACAACCGCTGCTGGATGCCTACACCGCCAATACCGGTATCAAGGTAAACACCGTGTTTTTGAAAGATGGTCTGGCCGAACGTGTGGCCAGCGAAGGTGCTCGCTCACCGGCTGATGTGTTGATGGCGGTAGACTTCGGCAATCTGACGGATCTGGTCGATAAAGGCGTTACCCAGTCGGTAAAATCCAAGGTGCTGGAAGCCGCTGTACCGGCGCAATTGCGCGATAGCGACGGCAACTGGTTTGCCCTGTCCATGCGCGCTCGCACCCTGTACGCCGCCAAGGATTTGAAAGACCTGAAGAACTTCACCTACGAAGAACTGGCTGACGCAAAATGGAAAGGTAAAGTGTGTGTTCGCTCCGGCCAGCACCCTTACAATACCGCGCTGATTGCGCACATGATTGCCAAACACGGCGAAGCCTATACCGAAACCTGGTTGCGCGGCGTTAAAGCCAACCTGGCCCGTAAAGCCGGTGGCGGTGACCGCGAAGTCGCACGCGATATTCTCGGTGGCCTGTGTGATGTCGGCATCGCCAACTCTTACTACGTGGGTCTGATGCGTAGCGGTGCTGGCGGCGCTGACCAAAAACAATGGGGCGACGGCATTCAGGTATTGCTGCCAACCTTTAAAGATGGCGGTACTCACGTCAACGTTTCCGGCGCAGCCATCGCCAAACACGCGCCAAACCGCGATAATGCCGTTAAATTACTGGAGTTCCTGGTATCCGACGAAGCCCAGGGCATTTACGCCAAAGCCAACTTCGAATACCCGGTTAAAGCCGGTGCCACTGTTGACCCGATTATTGCTGCACTGGGCACGCTGACAGTTGATAGCGTATCGGTCAGCGAAATCTCCAAACATCGTAAGGCCGCCAGCTTGCTGGTTGATAAGGTTGGTTTTGACAACTGATAGTGTAAACCCCTCCAACGTTGCCACAGCATCATCGCTTTCGCTGTGGCAGCGCGTCTCCTCCGGAATCGGCGCTGGCTGGTTCCTGGTTTCACTGGTAGTAGCGCTTCTGGTACTGCTGCCAGTACTCTCGCTGGCTGGTCATGCGGCCGAAGGCTCCGGCGAGCTCTGGCAGCATCTGCGCACCTATGTTTTACCTCAAGCCCTCAGAGACACGGTTCTGCTGCTAAGCGGCGTTGGCGTGCTGGTCATTACCATCGGCACCGGCTGCGCGTGGCTGGTTACAGCCTATAATTTTCCCGGCCGCCGCATCCTGGCCTGGGCGCTGCTGTTACCACTGGCGGTACCCACCTACATTGTCGCTTTTGCCTATCTGGATTTATTGCATCCGGTTGGCCCTATTCAAACCTTACTGCGGGACTTGCTCGGCTACAGCAGCCCGCGGGATTTCCGCCTGCCGGATATCCGCTCTATGGGCGGCTGCATTTTATTGCTGAGTCTGGTGCTTTACCCCTACGTGTATTTGCCGGTACGGGCCATGTTTATGATGCAGGCCGCCGGTCTGCTGGATGCCTCTCGCACCCTGGGCGCCTCCTCGCGCCGTACCTTTTTCCGTATTGCCCTGCCGCTGGCCCGGCCCGCCATTGCGGTAGGTGCCAGCCTCGCCTTGATGGAGGCCTTGAATGATATTGGCGCCTCGGAATTTCTCGGTGTGCGCACCATGACGGTATCTATTTATTCCACCTGGGTTAACCGCTCCAGCCTGCCTGGTGCCGCGCAAATCGCCCTGTTTATGCTGGTTATCGTGGTATCGCTGATTCTGCTTGAACGCTGGGCGCGCCGTCGGCAGCGCTATCACGCCGGTGCCCGCCAATCGCGCCCGATGACTACCCGCTCGTTGCACGGCTGGCGCGGTGTATTAATGGTCAGCCTCGCCTGCTTGCCGGTTATCTTCGGTTTTATTCTTCCTACCGGTTATCTGGTGGTAGAGGCCGCCAAACGTATCGCTTTTGCCGGTATCGACCCGGCGATTATTGTTGAGGCGCGCAATACGCTGCTGATTTCTGCGGTAGCCACGCTGGTAGCCACCGGCCTGGCGTTTATTCTGATTTACAGCCTGCGGCTGGCCCGCGAAAGTGCTTTGCTGCGCACCCTGGTTCGCGTTGCCAGCCTGGGCTACGCCATTCCAGGTACGGTACTGGCCATCGGCTTATTGGGGCCGTTGGCGTGGATGGACGCGGCTATTGATAACAGCAGCAGCTGGTTGTTCGGCGTATCTACCGGCCTGTTGATTTCCGGCTCGGGCGCGGCGCTGGTTTACGCCTACGCCGCCCGCTTTCTGGCGATTGGCAACGGCAGCATTGAAGCCGGTTTTAACAAGATTCCGCTATCGCTGGATGACGCCGCACGCTCATTGAACGTACCCGCCGGCAAACGTGCCTGGCGTATTCACTTGCCGCTATCACGCCCGGCGATGGCGGCGGCGATGCTGCTGATTTTTGTAGACTGCATGAAAGAGCTGCCAGCCACGCTGTTGTTGCGGCCGCTCAATTTTGAAACACTCGCCACCCACCTTTACGGTGAGGCGGCGCGCGGCAGCTACGAAAGCGGTGCTGTTGCCGCACTGCTGATTGTCTTGTCAGGCCTGATACCTATTGTGCTGTTATCGCGTTACGGCACGCCTAAAAACTCGCACTGACGTTATTGATTGCGCTTCGGAAAAACCTGCATGAACCAGACAGCATCACGCTCGCAAAACCTCAGCATTCGCGGTATTCGTCATCAGTTTGGCGATCACCTGGTGCTGAAAAATATCGACCTGGACATTCAGGCCGGCGAAGTGATTTGCCTGGCAGGGCCATCAGGTTGCGGCAAGAGCACCCTGCTGCGTTTGATTGCCGGACTGGAGCGGGTACAGGCAGGCGAGCTGCAAATTCAGCAGCAGCTCATCGCTACCGGCCAAACCCACCTGCCACCAGAGGCACGCGGTATCGGCATGGTGTTTCAGGATTTTGCGCTCTTTCCTCATATCAGTATTCTTGAAAACGTCGCCTTCGGGCTGGGTCACTTACCTCGTGCCGATCGTCAGCAGCGCGCTATGGCCATGCTGGAACGGGTACACCTCGCCAACCGGGCGAAGGATTACCCCCACGTATTGTCCGGCGGCCAACAGCAACGCATTGCGCTGGCACGGGCACTGGCACCGGAACCCGGCATTTTGTTGCTGGATGAACCCTTCTCCAACCTTGATGTACGGCTGCGCCACCGCATTCGCCAGGAAACCCTCGGCTTGCTGAAAGCCACCGGCACCACCAGTATTCTGGTAACCCACGACCCCGATGAAGCCATGTTTATGGCGGATCGTATTGCGCTGATGTCTGACGGCCATATTCTGCAAACCGGCACGCCGGAAACCCTCTATCGCCGGCCGGCCAACGCCTTTGCTGCCGAATTTTTTGGTGATATCAACGCGCTTCAAAGCCAGGTGGTAAACCGTCAGGTGCAAACCCCCTTCGGCCCGCTGGATGCAAAACATCTAAAAGAAGGCGGTTATGCCGATATTCTGATTCGCCCCGAGGCGATCAAACCGGCAGAAGTTGCCGAGCAGTCGCCATTGACCTGCCAGGCCAAAGTCATCGACACCCATATGCTGGGCGCCACAACCAGCGTTAGCGTACAACCGGATAACGTCCCCTCGCCCTTGCAAATGCAAGTTGCCAATACCGTGCATTTACAAGCCGGTGAAAGCATCGCCCTTGTGCTGGATGCCAGTGGCGCCTTTGTATTTGATCGCCCCACCAACCTCGCCGGATGATGTATATCAAAGACGCGGTTGCATTTATTTTTCACAATTACTGCGCCTTTGCTAACTTCTGTTAAGAATTTGCCGAAAAAAGCTTCACCTGCAGGACGTATTTTGTTAAAGTGCGCGCCTTCAATGCAAATACGAATATTTATCATTTGTAATATTCTTATAGCCATTTCGTCATATTACGCAGCACTATCATTACGCCTCGCTTTAATCGCGTCTGATTTTTTCAGCCGCCGCGCTGGATAACGGCTGCTCGACAATGGCCTCTACGGTGGATATCGGGCAGCGATGTGTCCGATGGGCAACCCCGTAAGTAAGCGAAGCAAGCCCCGCGTCGATCGTCGTGTCGCAACGATCAGCTAAACACATTGGCCGCTGTGTCCAGTCCGGTTACAGCCAACTCAACAGGAATCGACGCATGATGTTACTGGCATTTGCACTGGGGTACACCGGTTGTACAGCGCGCTGCCTTACTATGGATGGTGGTAACACCGATACCGCTGTGACGCCTTTAGCATCGACCGGGGCAATGATTTTCACAGGGTTTTCAGTATGAAATATGAAAAGGCATCCCTGTTGTCGCTGGTGGGCGTTATTGCGCTGCATGCCGGCGCGATTGGTTTCACCATCTGGTCACCTTCGCCAAAAATTAATGATCTGGTACTGCCCACCGTACAAGGTATTATTCTGCCAGCACCACCGGCAGAAACCGTGCAGCTGCCCAGCGCGCAGGAAACTCCGCCGCCGGTAGAACCGCCACCGCCAGAGCCGCCCAAACCAAAACCGAAGCCGCCAGAGCCAAAACCGCTGCCGAAACCGAAGCCCAAGCCGTTGCCTCCACCGCCGGAAGCACCACCCTCGGAGCGCGCGATTACCCAGGAACAGGAAGCGGTTGACGAGCCACCACCGCCCCCTCCACCACCGGCACCGTCTACGCCGATGGCTGAGAAAAACGACACCATGGGTGCACCGGTAACGCCGCCACGGGAAGATGCACACAGCTTGAACAACCCCAAGCCGGCTTATCCGAGCTTGTCCCGGCGCTTGCGGGAAACCGGTACGGTGATTCTGGATGTATTGATTCTGGTTGACGGCAGTGTGGGTGAGATCAAGCTGAAAGAATCCAGCGGCTTTAAACGTCTTGATGACACCGCCATGAAAGCCGTTAAACAATGGCGTTATTCACCGGCAAAACGCGGTAATGAGCCGATTGAATACTGGTACGTACAACCGATTGAATTCACCCTGAACTAGGCCGGGTGAATTGCCAACAACACCGAAACTTGTAATCCGATGTTTGATAATGAGGAATAAACGATATGAGCAACCCCTACGGAATTGAAAGCCTCTGGGCACAGAGCGATATGGTGATCAAAGGGGTCGCCGTGATGCTCCTTGTTATGTCCATCGCCTCCTGGTACGTGATTGCAGTCAGAAGCTGGGGCCTGTATCGCCTGCGCAAGCCAAGCATCGCCCAGACTGATTTCTGGCATGCCAAAAGTTTCAGCGAAGGCTTGCATATTCTCGGCGAGCGTGAAGGCAATCCTTACCGCCATCTGGCAGAAGAAGGCCAGGCCGCGCTGGATCACCACACCAACCACAAAAGCGATTTGCACGGCCATCTGCCGCTGGCAGACTGGTTAACCGCCTGCCTGCGCGGCTCCATCGATGAAACCTCCGAGCGTCTGCAACGCGGCCTGGCGGTGCTGGCGTCGGTAGGCTCCACCGCACCGTTTATCGGTTTGTTCGGTACTGTATGGGGTATTTATCACGCGCTGGTCGGCATCGGCGCTTCCGGTTCTGCCAGTATCGACAAAGTAGCCGGCCCGGTAGGTGAAGCGCTGATCATGACCGCTTTCGGCCTGGCGGTAGCGATCCCTGCGGTACTCGGTTACAACGCCCTTAACCGCGGCAACAAAGGCATTCTCAGCAAGCTGAACCGTTTTGCTCACCAGTTGCATGCCTACCTGATCACCGGTGCACCACCGGCAAGCAGCAAAGTGATTGTTCCGGTTACCCGCCTGAGCAGCAAAGTTCCGCATAAAGAGGCGCAATAACATGGCATTCGGTGGCGGACTCGACGACAACGATGAGGTAATGAGCGAGATCAACATGACACCGCTGGTCGACGTCATGCTGGTATTGCTGATTATCTTTATTATCACCGTACCGGTGCTGACCCATTCGGTGAAGGTAGATCTGCCGCGCGCAGACAACACCATCAATGAGATCAAACCGGAAACCGTAAACATTGCGGTAACCGACGGCGGCCAGCTGCACTGGAATGAAGACGCCGTAACCATCGAAGAGCTGGAACAGCGTCTGGCAACGGCAGCCAGGCAGGAACCACAGCCGGAAATTCATTTGCGCGGCGACCGCACAGTGAGTTACGAGCATGTAATCAAAGCCATGGCGGCGGTACAAAAAGCCGGCATATTGAAACTCGGCTTTGTCACCGACCCGGGTCAATAAGCGGATGCAACACCGATACCCGGCCTTACAGCCGGGTATTTTTTTGTCTGTCATTTACCCCGCAACGCCCGCAGTATCGCTTGCCTCGCGCAGCATCCTTATGCATAAGCCGGTATACTATCGGCCAATTACTTTCCCTGCGGTTACTTTGTTATGAATTTTGCCTCACTCGGCCTCGCGCCGGAGCTGCTTCACGCCATCAAAACGATCGGCTTTAAAACCCTGACGCCCGTACAGCAGCAGGCAATTCCCATCGCCCGTCGCGGTCAGGATGTGCTCGCTACCGCGCAAACCGGTACCGGCAAAACCGCCGCCTACGTGCTGCCGGTATTGCAACAGATGCTGGAAAAATCCGGCCATGCGCAAGCCGGTTTTACCCGCGCGCTGATTCTGGCACCGACCCGTGAGCTGGTGCAGCAAATTGCTGAAGCCGCTGCCGCGATGGCAAAATTCACTGACTTCCGCGTGGTCAGCATTTACGGTGGCGTAAAACTTACCGGCCAAACCGCCAAACTGCGCGCCGGTGCAGACATCATCGTCGCCACGCCGGGCCGACTGCTGGAACACGTACAACTGGAAAACATCAACCTCGCCAAAACCGAATTTGTGGTGCTGGATGAAGCCGACCGTATGCTCGACATGGGTTTCGTCACCGACATTCATACCATCCTCACCAGTGTTAGCCGCAAGCATCAAACGCTGTTTTTCTCCGCGACCGGCTCACCGCTGGTAACTAACCTGGCGCACCAGGCAATGAACCGCCCCACCCTGGTTACCGTATCGCGCCGCAACTCGGTTGCCGACAGCATTGACCACGTACTCTACCCGGTCGACAGTCTGCGCAAATACGAGTTGTTTACACATTTGCTGCGCACCGAAAACTGGTATCAGGTGATGGTGTTCAGCAGCACCCGCGAAGAAGCAGAAAAGCTCTACAAAGCGCTGAAAAACGACAAAATAGAAGCGGCTGTTATCCACAGCGAGAAAACCCAGGGCTCACGCCGCCGCGCATTACAGGACTTTAAAGACGGCAAACTGCAGGTATTGGTAGCCACCGAAGTGGCGGCGCGCGGGCTGGATATTCAGGGACTGGACTTCGTGGTCAACCTCGACCTGCCCTTCTTCACCGAAGATTACGTGCACCGTGTGGGCCGTACCGGCCGCGCCGGACAAAAGGGCAAGGCGATTTCTCTGGTCACACCGGCCGAAGATCACCGCATCGAACTGATTGAAGAGGCGATTGGCACCCGCATCAAGCGCCAGAAGATTGCCGGCTTCGACGTGACCGAAGAATATATAAAAATCAGCAAGCCAAAAAGCGCGCTGGCCAAAGCCGCTGCCACCTCCGGCAAGGCGAAACCAGGCACGCGTAGCAAAGCCGGAACCACCAATGCCAAAACAGGCAATGCCAGCAAAGCAGCCCGAACACCTCGACGGGGCGTTGCCGCAAGCAATACCGGCAAACCACCGGCCAAACGCCCGACACGCACCTCGACCAAGCCTGGCAAACGCAGCTGATAGCAGCATTACGGACAAATCGGGGTTCTGAAAATAAAAAAGTCGGCTGCAATCACAGCCGACTTTTTGTGTTTTCAGGGGCAGATCTTTTACGGAATTGAGTATCCGCAGCGGCAACGCCGCCAATAGCCCGCCTTAATCTTCGATCAATTCGTTATCGGCTTCGGAGCCGAAGTCTTCGCGCGGCTTTCTGAAGCCGTAAGCGGCAAGAATTTCCACATAAAAAACATCGCCACCGGCGGCGGCAACAGCGTCCATACGGCGCGTAATGTCAGACAGAGCGACCACTTCAGCATCTGCTTCAGTCAGGCCGAACTTGCAATCAAAGGTCCAGTAATCAACACCCTGCGGCAAAGCTTTGTTGCGCTCGCGCTTAACGTATTTGCGCACCTCATGCTTGATGGCTTCCAGCACGCGGTCGGGGTTTTTGCCTTCAATGTGCAGTTTGAACGTTTTTTTCATGGGTTACCTTTCAGGAATGGGGCAATCTGGTTACTCCAACATGGTAGCACGGACCCGCGCCGGGAGACGAGCCGCATCATTGATCACGCCAAACTCTGCCGGCTTCTTTTAGCGAGCGGCGCAACAATCCACCACTGCGGACACAAAAAAGCCGCCTTTGCGGCGGCTTCCGGTAACACAGATCGGCACAATTAACCCGATTACTTGCGCGCAGCAGCGTAGCGGTCAGAAATTACTTTCCAGTCTACAACTTGCCACCAGCCTTCCAGGTAATCAGCACGGCGGTTGTTGTACTTCAGGTAGTAAGCATGCTCCCACACGTCATTACCCAAAATCGGCGTGCCCTTTACGTCGGCAACATCCATCAACGGGTTGTCCTGGTTAGGCGTAGAGCTGATTACCAGCTTGCCCTGGCCATCCACCACCAGCCAAACCCAACCGGAACCAAAACGGCTCAAACCGGCTTGTTTGAATTGGGCTTTAAAATCGTCCAGAGAACCGAAGCTGCTGTTAATGGCAGAAGACAGCTCCGGGGAGATTTTTCCTACCTTGTCGGTAGCGGCCATGCTCTTCCAGAAAAAGGTATGGTTCCAGTGACCACCGGCATTATTGCGGATCGCCGCCGGATGGGTGCCTGCTTTGGCTACCAAGGTCTCCAGCGTTGCCTGCTGCAAGCTGCTGTTGCCTTCCAGCGCCTTGTTCAAACCATCAACGTAAGCCTGATGGTGCTTGCCGTGGTGCAATTTCATGGTTGCTTCATCAATCACCGGCTCCAACGCATTGGCCGCGTAGGGCAGCGGGTCCAGTTTGAAAGGCGCGGTTTGCGCGGATACGGAAAAAGCAGTGACTGACAACACGACAGCCGTTACCAGGTGGCGAAGTTTCATAAACACATTCCTGTAAAAAGTACATGAGAAGCCAATACCTTCCGGTCAAGCGGAAGATGGGGACAGTATGCCAGAGCATAGACCCTAAAAGCGGTATAGACAAAACCGCCCCGGAGCGAATACGCCGGTGCTTTCACACTTGTGATAGCCATTGCAGGTTTGCCGGGCAGAATCCTGGCGACGGGCATTTCTGCACCCGGTGCCCATAAGGAGTATCCCTGCAAATACGCATTGACTTTCTGGCCGGCACACGGATAATTGCGAACAATTATCACCTGCAATTGTGATCCAATATCGCATCTGCGTCCACTGTTGAGTCAGGGCATGAGCGCCAGCACCTCGTTACAAAACAACCTGCAACAGCACGAGCGGCATCAGCTTCAGCAACTCTACCGCGATCATTTCTCCTGGCTGTGCAGCTGGTTGAGCAAACACACCCGCTGCCCGGAACATGCCGCCGACCTTGCTCACGATACTTTTTGTCGGGTTATTACCGCCGCTGCCAGCGACGCGTTACGCGAACCTCGCGCCTGGTTAACCACCACCGCACGCCGGTTGTTGATTGACCAGCTTCGCCGGCAGGAGCGCGAAGCGGCTTGCATGGATTATCTGGCCGTTGCCAGTGAAGGCAATGGCGAACCATCGCTGGAGCAAGCGTTTATTGCCCGCGAGTCGCTGGAAACACTGGTAAGCACATTGGATCGCAGCAGCGAAAAACAGCGGCTGGCGTTTTTGATGTATTACGTTGACAAGCAACCGCGCAAAACCGTGGCGGTACAATTGGGAATTTCGCCGCGCACACTCGGTAAATATCTTCACCAGACGGCAGATCGCTGTCAGCCCGTGTTGGCGGGAATACATTAACGGAAATAATGTTACGCAGCCGGAGAGCGCCACAACACGCTGACGCCCTCCGGTTAAACGCTGTTTAGAACTTCACCGTGACACCCGCCTGAACAAAGCGCGGTTGCCCTAACGACACCGGATAACTGGGTGACGCCGCCGTGGCGTTAACCACATAGTTTTCATCCGCCAGGTTTTTTACCTCAACAAAATATTCAATTTTTTCATCGGCGGTTTGCCAGGCGGCGCGCGTGTTACCCAGCCAGTAACCACCCTGCTCCTGCCACCCGTATTGATGAACCACGCCATTCACATCGCGGGCGACTTCACCCTGTGCCAACCCCTGACGCGCCGCATCGTAATATTGATGGCTGCGATACACCCAATCGGTAGACAGAATAATATTACTGCCACCGTCCAGAGGAATGCGGTATTCCAGATCCAGCGTTACCTGATGTTTGGGGGTACGGAAATATTTATTACCGCTGCGATCCACCACTCCGGTTACGCCACTTACCGACAGGATTGGATAAAAATCCACGTATTCGGCATCGACCAGGCTCCAGGCCGCATTCAGGCGCAAATTGTCAGTAATTTGCCACTGCGTTTCCAATTCAAATCCGGTGACTTCACCCTGCGATGCATTCTGCGCAAAAGAACCGCTCGGCGGGTTGATCAAATTCAACGGGTTCGGCGCCTGCACATTGAGCTGAATATCTTTATGATCGTAGTAAAAAACCGTTGCGTTAACATTTAACGCACCATCGAGAAAGGTGCTTTTGCTACCCAACTCCCAGGAATCGAGAAACTCCGGCTCTACCACCGGGATGTAAGGCGCAACACCCGCCGCAATTTGCTGCGCATTCAGCGTAGGAATGGTGGAACCAAAACCGCCGGAACGGTAGCCCCGCGCGTAACGAAAATACAACAGGGTTTCATCGGTAATTTGATATTCCGGGGTGATGTCGCCGGTCAGTTCGCGCCAGCTTCTATTTTCAAAAACATTCTGATTGTAATTAAACGGCGTATCCAGCGCGCTCAGCTGCCACCAGCTGGAAACATTATTAAAGGTGGTGCTTCCGGTGGGTGTGCGCACCGTATGGATGTTGATATCCTTTTCTTCCTCGGTCCAACGCAAGCCTGCATTCAAACGGAATTTTTCTGTAAACTCATATTTGATGCTGCCGAATGCCGCAAAACTTTCTGAATCCTGATCACGCCAGGTGCGGGTGTAATTACTGCGCGATGACGGAGAAAAGGTGGCGCTCGCCGCATCCTGGGCGAAGGTATAACGAAAATAATGCAAACCGGCAATCCAGCTCAAGGCGCTGGTTTGGGGTGAAACGAGGCGAATTTCCTGGGAAATTTGTTTCGAGTCGGTTTCTCCCCAGGTGGAGGTGTTGTCTCTTTCGCCGACAAAAGTTGGCTGATTACCGGAAAAAGATTTACTGGTATTAACGCTTTCATCGTAAGCACTGATAGAAGTCAGAGTGTAGTCGCCCAACGACCAGTCCAGTTTAACCAGCGCACCTTCGGTGTCAGTGACGTTGTCACTTTCACCCGCGTAATACGCATCTCCGGCCTTGGGGTTGGTGCCGTAGTCCGGCGTAAAACCATAGCGGTCGGCGCCGCCCGCTTCGCTGTGCACCTGATACGCATAATTGGCACCCGGCTCGCTTTTTAAGAAATGCACGTTGAACAGCGCAGTAAAATTGTCGGTGACATTGGTCAGCAACTGCACCCGCAAGGCGTTCTCTTCAAAGGCGGGGCCATCTTTTCCAGTTAACAAATTCTTTGCGTAGCCATCATAGCTTTGATGGAAAAAAGAAATTCGGCCGGCAGTGCTTTCATTGATTGCTCCACCCAAACCACCCTGCAAACCTTTTGAACCCCAATCACCGGCGCTGGCACGCACATAACCGCTGGTTTCAAAATCCGGTTTGCGGGAAATATAGTTAACCGCACCGGCGGTGGTGTTTTTTCCCCACAAGGTTCCCTGCGGGCCACGCAATACTTCAACCCGCTCCAGATCGAAAATCGGGAAGGATTGTAACGAGGTCAGTGCGGTAAAGACTTCATCGTTATAAACACCCAGCGGGCTTTCAGTAGTGAGGTTTGGGTCATTGGAGCCGATGCCGCGAATAAACCAGCGCGGCCGTGAAAATCCGCTTTGCTGCCCGGACAGGCCCGGCGCAAGCCGCTGAATATCATTGGAGCTGAAAATACCGCGATCCAATATTTCATCGCCGTCAATCACCGCTAACGCCAGTGGTACGGTTTGAATAGATTGTTCACGTTTTTGAGCAGTAACAACAATAACTTCCAAACCCTGCGCACTTTTTTTGGATTCATCGCCGGTTTGCCCCTGCGCTACCAGTGGAATTAATCCCGTCAGGCAGGCAGCGGTGACTGCCTGATACATCGCACGTCGTTTCAAAACCATAATAAAATTATCCCACTGATGTAAATTCTTATCCCGCTATAAAACAACAAGCGACAACATGAGTGGGTAATAGCAGGATGCAGACCAACTTTGGATAATTTTTAAAAATGAAAATAAATCCGTATAAAAAACAACAAAATATACAGGCTATAAAATAGCTGCCAGGCAACAGCAACAGCGCATTACGGCACGCTACCGGTTAAGGCTTCAACAGCAGAGTTGGATAAACAACAGCAACGTCCTTGCCTGGACTTCCCCATCCATATTGTGACGATAAAGCAACACCAGTTTATCCCGCTGTTTAAATAGGAACAGGCTTTGTCGTCAAAAAAATCTTTCATTATTTTAATAAAGCGCCAGAGCAAGGGATTGCGGCATTAAAAACAAATGGCACGCCACATGCATTAAGCACAGTTACGCCGGTGTTAATAACATCAAAAAGAGATGTGCCTCCACGGATCGTGTTTTTATGCTGCAGTACATTATTAAAAGATTACTGGTGATGGTACCGACGCTGCTCGGCGTGCTCACCATTACATTTCTGGTTACCCAATTTATTCCGGGCGGCCCGGTTGATCACATGCTGGCGCAGCTGGACGGGCACGGTGCGCGCTCCGGTGCTGACACCGGTGAAAGTGCCACAGGTGGCTGGAGTTACAGCGGGCGGCAAGGCATTGATGCGGCGCAAATTGAGCAAATCACTGCGCTCTACGGTTTCGACAAACCGCCATTAACCCGCTATTGGGAAATGTTGAAAAATTATGTGCGCTTTGAATTGGGTGACAGCTATTACCATCACCAAAGCGTGGCGTCATTAATTCAGGAAAAACTCGGCGTAACGGTTTCGCTGGGCGTATGGATATTCTTTTTAACCTACCTGGTTTCTGTTCCGCTGGGTGTCGCCAAAGCGGTACGAGCCGGCTCGCGCTTTGACACCGTCACCACACTGATTGTATTGGTCGGTTATGCCACACCCGGTTTTGTGCTCGGCATTTTGCTGATTGTGTTATTCGGTGGCGGTTCTTTCTGGGATATTTTCCCGTTGCGAGGGCTAACCTCCGACCATTGGCACGAACTGGGTTGGGGCGGAAAAATTCTCGATTACTTGTGGCATATCACCTTGCCGGTGGTTGCCTCGGTAGTCAGTTTATTCGCCATGAAAACCTTGCTGACCAAAAATATGTTTCTCGAAGAAATCAGCCGCCAGTATGTGCTCACCGCACGCGCCAAAGGCTTATCAGAGCGTCAGGTGTTATGGAAGCACGTTTTCAGAAACACCTTGCTGCCACTGATCACCGGCTTCCCTGCCACCTTTATCGGTGCATTTTTTACCGGCAGTTTATTAATAGAAACACTCTTCTCCCTCGACGGGCTTGGCCTGCTCTCTTACGAAGCCATTAATAACCGCGACTACCCGGTTGTGCTGGGAACCCTCTATTTATTTACGCTGATCGGGCTGTTGATCAAATTATTAAGCGATATCGCTTACTTATTTGTAGACCCCCGCATCAAATTTACCGCGCAGGAGAGCTAAGGTGAACGCACCGCATATTTTTCTGAAAGACTCGCAGGAAATTCGTCTGGCGCCGGAAGAAGAAGCGCGATCAGTCTCGCCCGGCAAACGTATCTGGCAGCGTTTTAAACGGCATAAGCTGGGTTATTACAGTCTGATTGTGTTTTCCATCCTCTACGGACTGAGTCTTATTGGCGAAGTCATTTCCAATGATCGGCCGCTGATAGTTCATTACGAAAATGCCTGGTTTTTTCCTCTTTGGCAGGATTATCCCGAAGCGACTTTTGGTGGCGAGCTGCCCACCCTGACGGACTATCTTGATCCGTTTATTAAAGAACAGTTATCTTCCGAGGGTAATTTTTCCATTTACCCGCTCAATCAATATTACTACAACACCCTGAATTACTTTTCTACCGCTGAACATTATCCCGGGCCGCCCTCCTCAGAAAACTGGTTGGGGACTGACGCAGCGGGTTATGACATGACGGCGAGGTTGCTGTACGGATTCCGGGTATCAGTGACGTTTGCACTGGGTTTGACTATTGCCGGTACTGTGCTGGGAATTTTGATTGGTGCCATTCAAGGTTACTTTGCCGGAAAAGTTGATCTGGTCGGGCAGCGATTGATTGAAATCTGGAGCTCCATGCCAGAGCTGTATTTATTAATTATCTTTGCCTCTATTTTTGAACCAACCTTTATTTTTCTTTTTATTTTGTTGTCGCTATTTGGCTGGATACACCTCGCCGATTATGTACGCGTAGAATTTTTACGCAATCGCCAACTGGAGTACGTCAAATCAGCACGGGCTATTGGTCTTTCTGATGGTCAAATTATCTGGCGACATATTTTACCCAATAGCCTCACCCCGGTTATCACCTTCCTGCCGTTTCGCATGAGCGCAGGCATTATGGCGCTGGCCAGCCTCGACTTTCTCGGGCTGGGCGTTAATGCCCCCGCACCAAGCCTTGGCAACTTGCTGGCGCAAGGTAAAAATAACCTCGATGCCTGGTGGATTTCACTGGCGACTTTCAGCGTATTGATGCTCACTTTATTGATGCTGACGTTTATGGGGGAAGCACTGCGCGATGCGCTGGATACCCGCATCAAAGATAAAAGTGCCGAAGACGAACTTGCCGAAGAAAACCCTTTTGACATACCGCTGTCACCCAATACAAGGGTGACAGCGGTATGAGTAACACCTTACTTTCCATAGAAAATTTCTCGGTGGCATTCGGTTCACGGCTGGCGGTAAACAACCTTAACCTGAGCATTAAAGCCGGCGAGCGTATCGCGCTGGTGGGCGAATCAGGTTCGGGGAAAACCGTTACCGCGCTGTCTATTCTGCGCCTGGCGAGCGGCACGCAACACCGGGGCCGAATTATTTTTGATAACAAAAATCTGCTGGAAATTCCGGAAGATGAATTGCGCAGCATTCGCGGCCGCGATATCGCCATGATTTTTCAGGAGCCAATGACTGCGCTTAATCCACTGCATACCATAGGCAACCAGATTGTTGAAACCCTGGTACTGCATGAAAGCCTGACGCCGGTTGAAGCCAGAAAAAAAACCTTGCAACTGTTGATTCGCACCGGCATACGCGAGCCGGAAAGGCGCATTGACAGTTACCCGCATGAATTATCCGGCGGGCAACGCCAGCGGGCGATGATCGCCATGGCGCTCGCCTGCCGCCCCAAATTGCTGATTGCCGACGAGCCGACTACCGCATTGGACTGGACAATTCGCGCGCGCATTATCAATTTGCTGCTGGATTTGCAGCGTGAAGAAGGCATGGCAATATTACTGATCACCCACGACCTCAACCTGGTCAAGCGCTTCGCGCAACGGGTCGCGGTTATGGAAAAAGGCAATCTGGTTGAAACCGGAGAAACCGACCAGCTGTTCAAGGCACCGCAACATCCTTACACCATCAAACTGCTCAACAGCCTGCCGGAGCGCCACATAACCCCGGTGGAAGAGAGCAGCCCGGTACTGCTGGAAACCACCAGCTTGCGTGTGGAATATCCGATTCAGGGCAAAGGTTGGCAATCGCTTTTCAAAAAAGACTCTTTTGTCGCGGTAGCCGGTGCCAATTTGTATTTGAGAGCTGGCGAAACCATCGGCATTGTCGGCGAGTCCGGCTCGGGAAAATCCACCCTGGCGCAAACCATACTCAAACTGATCAAACCTCACTCCGGGGATATTTATTATCACGAAGACTTTCTGTCTGCCGGAAAAAGAAAAAATGAACTGAGCTTCCGGTCCAGTGTTCAGGTGGTATTCCAGGATCCGTTTGGCTCGCTGTCACCCCGACAAACTATCCGCAAAATTATTGGCGAAGGTATCGCCCTGCATTTTCCGGAGCTGGATGAAGAACAACGCTTGCAACGGATTATCCAGGTGTTAAAAGAAGTGGGCTTGCCTACCTCGATTTTGCACCGTTATCCCCACGAGTTTTCCGGTGGGCAACGCCAGCGCATTGCCATTGCCCGCGCTTTGGTGCTGGAACCCAAAATCCTTATCCTTGATGAACCCACGTCGGCACTGGATGTTTCCATTCAAAAGCAGGTGCTGGAACTACTGGTGCACCTGCAACAAAAATATCAATTGAGCTACCTGTTAATCAGCCATGACCTTGGCGTGGTTAACGCGCTGGCTCACCGTTTATACGTGATGAAAGACGGCGTTATCGTCGAAGAGGGCGAAACGACCCGGCTGATCAACGAACCGCATCATGAATACACCAGAACACTGGTTCAAGCCACGCTCTGAATCTTTCGCCATTTACGGGTTATCCATATAAGACTATGTTTCATTTTTTTCGCACATCAGGTTTAAAACTTCCGCACCCGAGGCAATCTTTATTTCTGCTGGCATTGATGCTGCTGGTCAGTAGTGCCACCCAGTCTTATCAACATGCTTTTGCGCAGTTCGGCGATCCCAAATACCCGGAAGATTTTACTCATTTTGATTATGTAAACCCCGATGCGCCTAAAGGCGGCGTATTGAACCTGTCCAATACCGGTGCTAACAGCAGCTTCGACAAGTTCAACCCTTTCAGCCTGAAAGGACGCCCGGCACCCGGCCTGCTGGAGCTGATGTTTGAAACGCTTACGGTATACAGCCTGGATGAACGCAACACCCAGTACGGACTATTGGCAAAAGATATTATTGTCGATGAAGATTTCAGCGGCGTGACCTTTCGCCTGCATCCGCAAGCGCGTTTTTCCAACGGCGATCCGGTTACCGCCTACGATGTAAAATATTCTTACGACACCCTTACCGCCACTAACGCCAGCCCGATTTTCCGCTCCTATTTTGCAGAAATAGCCGCACTGCAAATTCTTGATAACAAAACCGTTTATTTTGCCTTTACCCGTAAAGGTCGCGACTTGCCTTTTGTTGCAGGCAGCCTGCCGGTTTTCTCGCCCAAGTGGGGTGTTGGCGCCGACGGGGAGCGTACCGACTTTGACAAGTTACGCCATGAGCACCCGGTAACCAGCGGCCCCTACCTGATTGAGCGCGCGGTTGAATCCCGCGGGATTACCTATCGCCGCAATCCGGATTATTGGGGAAGCAATATTCCGGTACGCCGCGGCACACTCAACTTCGACACAGTGGTATACAAACTTTATAAAGACCGCGATACCCAGGTGTCAGCACTGCGCGCCGGGCAATACGATTTTTTTATGGAGCATCAAATGCGTTACTGGTGCTGCCAGTACATTGGCCACCGTTTTAAAAGCGGTGAACTGATCAAGGAAAAAGTCCCCCACAAAAACCCACCCGCCATGGTTGGCCACGGCTTTAATTTACGACACGAACGTTTTCAGGACCCGAAAGTGCGTGAAGCGCTGAATCATGCCCTGGATTTTGAATGGGTGAATCAAAAAATATTTGATAACCAGTTCAGCCGGGTTTATAGCTACTTTGCCACCACAGAGCTGGAAGCAACCGGCCTGCCAGGCCCGGAAGAACTTGCCATCCTCGAGCCTTATCGCGACCAGCTGGACCCGGCTGTTTTTGGCCCCAGCGTGCAATTGCCCTCAACCAAACCACCGTCAAGCCTGAGAAAAAATTTGATGCGGGCGCTGGATTTGTTTGAAGAAGCCGGTTGGACCTATCGCGATGGCGCCTTGCGCAATGCCGCCGGGGAGCCTTTCGTTATTGAAGTCAGCGGCAGCCGTGGCGGCAATATGTTGCTCGACCCTTACTACCTTAACCTGACCAAAATCGGTATTGATGTGAGACACCGCAATTCCGATGCGGCCACCTCGCGCGCGCTGCTGTCTACCTTTGATTTTGATTTTGCACCCATCGGCTTGCGGGAATCGCGCATGCCAGGCGCCGAGTTATGGCGAAAATTTAACAGCGCCGATGCCGACAAACCCGGCTCGGAGAATTTGCTCGGGGTGAAATCGCCCGTGGTAGATGCGCTGATTACCCGCCTGCTGGATGCCGACTCCTACGACGAGTTGAAATACACCGGGCGCGCACTGGATCGCGTATTGATGCATAGCCATTACATACAGCCATGGCGCTACCTCACCAATCACCACATCATCCATCACCAGCGTTTGAAGCGGCCGGAAATCCTGCCGCTGTATTACAACGCTTATGAATGGGTAATTTCTACCTGGTGGGACAGCACCGGCGTGCAAAGCAGTAACTAGAACAACTGACCTTTTTACTCCCGCATTCGGCCAATAAAGATTTTATGGAGATTCGCAATGACAGCCACTGTGTATTGGCAACTACCGTCCAACACCGATGCGCGCTACGGCGACGCCCGCTTGCGCAAACGCGCAGAGCGCTTGAAAGATGACCCGCCTCCGTTCACCGACGGGGTAAGCGATCCGCGCGGAAAAGCGTTTAACTATTTTGATTACCTCCACCAAATCGCTCGCGCCGCTGACCTGAGTGGTTTCAATGGCCTTCATATTCAACACGATACCGACGGTGACGAATCCTGGATTATTGCCGGCTACCTCGCGCGCAGCGTGCGGCATCTGGTGTTACTTACCGAATTTGAAGCCTCTCGTGGCTCCGCTGTTTACGCAGCCAAAAATGCGGTCAGTTTCCAGCGATATACCCATGGCCGCTTTGCCTGGCATATCACCCGTGGCGATGACCAGCAGGCACGAAAAAAACAGGCAGACTTTTTACCCGACGAAAAAGTTAATGACCGCATTGGCGAATTTATCACCGTCGCGCAGGGCGTTATTAACGGCGCCGATGTCACTTTTAAAGGTGATTATTTTGAGGTGCTTGCCGGGGGTTTCAAAGGCCCGCTGGCCGGACACCCGGCACCACAGGTTTTTCTTTCCGGCAATGATGATGCTTCACTAAAACTTTCAGCCACTCAAGCAGACGTACATATTTTTTCTGCACAAGCAGCAACGGCGCTTCATGCACAGCGCGAAAGGTTGGAAGAATATGCCCGGCAGCAATCCCGCACCTTGCAGTACGCGTTGCGCGTTAATGTGATCGCCCGGGAAACCGAACAGGAAGCCCTGTTTGATGCCGAGCGTATTCACAGCCAACAACAGCATGATGGCTCTTTGCAGGCTGCACGCATCTCCGGCTCTCTCTACCGCCTTCCTGAAAACCACTCAAGCGGAGCGGCGGCTCAACTGGTGGGCAGCTATGAACAAGTTATTGCACAGCTGCAAAGCTGGGTAGAGGCAGGGTTTCAACATCTTATTCTCGGTGCCAGCCCTCATCTCGAGGAAGCTTACCGGATTGGTGAGCATGTGCTTCCCGCATTACGTGACATTTTATCGGGGCAGCAAAAAGCCACCGCCTGACATGCCCTTTTCGATGAGGATTTTTTATGACAATTGATTTTCACTGGCGCATACCCACTCACGGTGAACCCAGCTCACTCCGTGCGCATGAACCCTTTCGCGGCGACTGGCTGCCGAATAACAACAGCATTCGCAAAGCCGGCTTGAGTGGTCGCAAAGACGATGGCTTCGCTTACATTGATTATCTCGCCGAAATTGCTCGCGCCGCTGAAATTTCCGGTTTTCAGGGCGGTTTGATTCCTTCATTTCCCATGACCGATGAACCTTGGGCAATCTCTTCTTTTCTGGCCAGAGAAACCAGCACCTTCCGTTTTATGCTGGCCTTCCAGCCTGGTTTTTTAAACCCGGTTACCGCAGCAAGAATGACCGCCAGTCTGCAACGCGCCACCAATGGCCGGGCGCTGTTTAATATCATTACCGGCGGTGGCGGCCCGTCCCAATTATGGTGGGGCGACTCGGTGGATCACGACAGCCGCTATACCCGCACCACGGAATTTCTCGATATTTTGCGCGGCGTGTGGCGCGGCGAGAACTTCTCCTACAAGGGTCGCTTTTATCAGGTAGAAGATGCCGCACTACCCTACCCGCTCAGCGAAGAAGAATTTCCGGAAATTTATTTTTCCGGTTCATCAGATGCCGCACTGGTATCCGCGTCAAAACATGCTGATTATTACCTTTCCTGGCTGGAGCCTTTCGCCCAGTTGAAAGACAAGTTTGATCGGGTAAAAACCCGCACCGATACCCTGGGTCGTAAAATCAAATGCGCGGTGCGCGTTGATATCATTGCCCGCCCTACCGAAGAAGAGGCCTGGGCAGAAGTGAAAAAAGGCTTTGATAGAGTAAGCCGTGAAACCCTGGATGCACTGGGTAATCGCGGTGGTGGTGATTCTGTGGGTGCAAATCGCCAGAGTAAATTCCGACCGGGTGCGATCAACAGCTACAAAGATTTGATTATTGAACCCAATGTGTGGTCCGGTTTCAATTTGCTACGTGGCGGTCAGGGGCAAGGTATTGTGGGTAGTTATGAGCAGGTGGCAGAGCGGCTGGATGAGTTGGTGCAGTTGGGGGCTGATGCTTTTATTCTCGCCAGCACACCTCACCTTGAAGAGGCTTATCGGGTTGGCGAAGAGGTTTTGCCTTTGGTGCGGGGTCACCGCTAGAAAAAGAGCTTCGGCTTCAAACAGGTTTTTGAAGAGCCTCATACCGGCACAAAGCGAGTTCATCATTAGGCTGTTTGTTCCAAAACCGTCGAGTCAGGGATGACTCGTCGGAGCCACAGGGATGTGTTCATGCGTTTTTGGAACAAACAGCCTAATGATGAACGGTCGGAATGAAAACTACCCTTCCAATAAAAAACATCCTTCCTTAATCTCCCTTTAAAATTTATTTAGAAATTTTATTAATAACTCCTCGCTGCGAAATGCGCAAATTAAACCAACTGTTTAATTTATACGCTGAATAACAAACATAACAATTTTCCTCATCGCCTTAACCTGCATCAACAAAGGCCTGCATTTTATTTTTTCTGTGGCACAGGATTTGCTCTTCCAGTTTGTGTATCACATTTACGCGAATATAAATCCTAACCTTATCCCACAAGGAGAATTGATTGTGCTCAGACTTTTATCGAAACCCGATAAGTTAACTCTGGCTATTGCCGCCATTTCTGCAACGCTCGCGCAAACCGCTTACGCTGCAACAACCCCGACAAACAATGAAGTTCGTAAAGCACGGGAAGACACAGAAACGATTGTCGTAACCGGTACACAACGAAAAGATTTAAGCCATCTCGAAGCGTCCTCGCCTGTTGACATTATCGGCTTTGAAAAACTCGATAGCACCGGTGCTCATGACCTTTCATCGGCACTGCTAAAACTGACCCCGTCTTTTTCATTACCCAGCACACCCACCGGCGGTTTTTCATCCTCCATTCCGGTGGGCGCAGCATTGCGCGGTTTATCGGCGGATCAGACGCTGGTTTTAATTAACGGCAAACGCCGTCATCAGGGCGCAAACTTTACCCGGCAAAATTATAACGGCGGGCGCGGTGCCAACCCGGTTGACCTGAGTTTGATTCCGGTAGCGGCTATTGCGCGTGTTGAAGTACTGCGTGATGGTGCGGCGGCGCAATACGGCTCGGATGCGATTGCCGGGGTTATTAATATCGTATTGAAAGATGCCAAAGAAGGTGGCGGCATCAGCTACCGTTATTCGGAATGGATTCGCGGCGATGGTGAGCATAACCAGATAAACGGTTGGAAAGGTTTTGAAATAGGTGATGGCGGATCATTAACCGTGTCGGCCTTCGCCTCTGACAGAAAGCTGGCAAACAATACCGACTCCGATCCGCGCCCCTTTTACAAACCGGTCAATGGCCAACCCGATCCGCGAGAAGAAACGGCCTACCGCAATTGGCCTTTTGGCTCACCGGAAACCAAAGACCACTACAACTTTTTGGCGAACCTTAACTTACCGCTCAGCGATACCCTTTCGCTTTATGGCTTTGCAACCTACGGCCATAAGACCACGGTGGGTTTGAATTTTTATGACCGGCCGCTGACCAACTCCTTATTAATCCAATCTCCCTTTTTTCAGCAGCGCTTTCCGGACGGCCGCACACCCATCAACATCTACAAAACCACGGACTACGCCGCCACCGTGGGTTTACAGCAGGATAATGGTGAGAGAGGAAAATTTGATTTTTACGTCAATTACGGTATTGATCAGTTAAAGTCGTTTGAAGACAACCAGCTCAATCCCAGCTTTGGCCCGGATAGCCCGGCGTATTTTTATTCAGGCAATCGCGAAAATGCGCAAGCTAACTCAGCGCTGGATTATACCCTCGATTTACCGGTCAATTTTCTTTCCAGCCCCTTAACGATTCTGGCCGGTGTTGCCTGGCGTTGGGATGAATATGAGTTAACCGCCGGCGATCCGATTGCGCATACCGAAGGCCCGTTTTTTAACCCGAGCCCGGTTATTGGTGTGGGCGTTCCCGCTATTTATTATGGGATTACCGACCAGGACGAGCGGGCGGTATCGCGTAATGTAAAAAGTGTTTATCTTTCTTTTGAAGGCAGCCCCAATGAGCGGCTGGATTTGGGGCTTGCTCTAAGAGCAGAAGATTATTCGGACTTTGGTTCAGCCAATACCGCCAAAGCATCCTTGCGCTTCAAATTTACCGATACACTTTCGCTACGTTCAACGTTTGGTAACGGGTACCGCGCACCGTCGGTGGTACAGCTTGGCTATTCGGCCTACAGCAAAACAACGCCATTGATTAACGGCGTACCTACCGATGTTATTCAACGTACCTTGTTACCTACCAGCGAAGCGGCAAGGTTGCTGGGCGGCTCTTCGTTAAAACCGGAAAAATCTGACAACCTGTCAGTAGGCCTGGTATGGACGCCGCTGGATAATTTCAGTGTAACGCTGGACGCTTACCACATTGAAATTAAAGACCGCATACAACTCTCCGAGAATATTACCTGGGACAGGCTGGCGCCCATTTTTTCCGGGACGCCTTACGAGAATATTCAGAACGCGGCATTTTTTACCAATATTCTGGATACCCGCACGCGAGGCATTGAACTGACCGCTGACTATCAGTTGGAACTGGATCAATACGGAGATGTTAATTTCAAATTGGGCTTTGTACGTAACGACACCGAAGTTACTGGCGCGCGCGACAGCGTCAATGCCAATGGCGATGTTATTCCGGCCAGTGCGATTGTAGGACGTTCGAATATATCGAGTATTGAAGAAGGAATTCCCAAGTACAAACTGGTGTTAAGTGCCGGATGGAACATTGAACAATGGAGCGTGAATGTTAATGCCCGCCATTACGGCGAATGGGTGGCGCGGGTTAACAACCTGGCAACCAGTGCTACGCCGGATCAAACCTTCAGTGAGCAAACCATTGTTGACCTTGACCTGGGCTACCGCTTTTCCGGTTCACTGGAAGGTGTGCGTATCAATATAGGCGCGCATAATATTTTCGAAAGCTATCCGGATTATGTGAACACCAGGGGAACCTCGGTTACCAAGTACAGTTTCAACAGCCCGGAAGGCAGTTTGGGAACCCAGTACCATGCAAAAGTGAGTTACGATTTTTAATCGCGGGCAAAGAGATGGCCTGAGTCGAGACAATACTCCGACTCAGGCCATTAATTTTTCCGGTGGAGAATAAAAAAGTGCCAATCTGTCCGTTGGTTCTCAGGTCTATCTTCCAAAAGCGCATAAATACATCCATGTAGCTCCAGCTCCCTCGAGTTATCCCTGACTCGACGGTTTTGAAAGACAGGTCTGAGGCCCAATTTACATTGTGCCATCCTGAAGTTTTTAGAACCGGCTGTAAGGATTAGCCGGGCGTGGCAAGCCGAGATTTTCGCGCAGGGTTTTACCGGTGTATTCTTTTCTGAAGATGCCGCGCTTTTGCAGCTCGGGAATAACCAGATTGATAAAATCTTCCAGATCATCATCCAGCAATGACGGCTTTAAGTTAAACCCGTCTGCCGCACCTTTTACAAACCAGTCTTCAATTTGATCGGCGATATCAACCGGTGTGCCAATGACGGTACGGTGCCCCTGCACCGCACTGAAACGAACAATTAGTTGCCGAATGGTAAGATTTTCGCGGCGGGCCAGTTCAACCGCCTGTTGCCAACGGCCCTGGCCATTGGCAGGCACGTCAAGATGTTCCGGCAAGGGAGAGTCAATGGAGTATTTTGTCAGGTCAACACCGAAGAATTGCGTCATGCCGGAAACATCCACGGCATTTTGAAAAGACTCCAGCTTTTCCTGCGCTTCATCACGAGAGCGTCCGATATGATAAAACAAACCGGGAGAAACGATCAGATGATCCGGGTCGCGGTTATATTTCGCCATGCGCCCTTTCACATCGCTGTAGAAGCTTTTGGCTTCTTCAATATTTTGCGCTGCGGCGTAAATTAACTCGGCATAGCGGGCTGCAAATTCACGGCCGCGATCGGAGTTTCCCGCCTGAAAAAATACCGGATAGCCTTGCAGTGGCCTGGCGATATCCAGCAGGGCATCCACATCAAAATGTTTGCCGTGAAAATGCACCGGATGCGCCGCACTGGCCGCATGGAACTGCCCGGTGCTTTTATCCGGATGATCAAAGGCGTCATCATCCCACGAGTTCCACAAGGCTTTGGCAAGGTCGACAAATTCCCCTGCCCGCTCGTAGCGCCCGGCATGGTCCAGCGGGTCGCGAACACTGAAACTTTTTATCGCCCCTTCCGATAAAGACGACACAATATTCCAACCGGTGCGCCCGCCACTGAGATGATCCAACGAGGCCAATTGCCGGGCAACATTGTAGGGCTGGTTAAGATTGGTGTTAACCGTTGCGACCAGACCGATATTTTCTGTTACGCCGGCAAGCGCCGCAATTAAAGACAGCGGTTCAAAACCTTCGCCTCGTGGACGGCGCCCCAGGTTGGCGAGGTTATCACCATCAATACCCACAAAGTCAGCGAAGAAAGCCAGGTCAAATTTTCCTTTCTCCAGCAATTTTACCAGCCGTGCCCAACGTTCAAAATCCGGTTTGCCACCGGCGGCCTGATCCGGCCGCCGCCACGCATTGGCATGGGTACCATATTGTTGTACAAACATGGACAGCACCAGCTGCCGTTTTCTTCGACTCATAAATCACCTCTTATTGATTTAATGCGGTTGATTTAACGTAAGGAATTGGCAACCCGGCTTGTTGTATCGCAGCTGGACGGCGGAATTTCTCCACGCAGCAAGGCTTTGGCAAAAGGCAGCGAATCCTTTAGCGATGTATTTACCGTGCTGCTGTGGTCATGATCCGGGTACACATAAAAATGCACCGACGTGCCTGCGCTACAGGCATCTGCTGCCAACTTGTTACCGGTACTGACCAGGCCGTCTTTTTCTCCTACACCAATAAACAGCGGCTGCGCCAGGGCAACGGTGGGGAATGGCCGCCCCACATCGTCGGCGGGGGCATCGTAAGCGCGCCGGCTATCGCCGGAGCGGAAGGTTCTCGCGGGTGTCAGTTGCAAACCACTCACATCGGACGTTAATGCCGCAAGACAACTGCTACGCGCCTGATGAAGTAACAGCAGGCCTTCATCGGTATAGATTTGTTTTATATCCAGCGCCGGGTTCAGCGCTTCCGCAGCAATCACATGGTAAAAGCCGTAGGCAATAGACGGATCAAAACGCTGCTGACGTGCCGGGTCTAGCGGGCGCACTTTGCCCGCATCAGCCAGTGAGGTGTAAACAATGCCGGTGCCAATAGTGCCCAATAACTGCAAATCCGGCGCATAATCTTTGGCATAACCGGCAGCCACTACCACCGCAGAACCACCTTGCGATTGGCCTACCAGCAATATTTTATTACTGAGATTTTTGTGTTGATGACGCGCCGCCCGCACGCTGTCGAGAATTGTCCAGGCATTGGAGCGGTTATTAAATTGCGGGTTGAAGCCCGGCACACCAATGCCCTGGTAGTCGGATGCAACCACAGCAAAGCCCTGCTCAAGCCAGCTATTGAGATAGCGCACATCGCGCAGGGAGCGCCCCTGCCAGGAGGGCGCGCAAATATCGGCCACACCGAGTGTGCCATGCCCCCAGGCCACCACCGGCCAGCCGCCATCCGGTGCTTTGCCCGGCGGAATAAATACCGCGCCGGAAACCGCTATCGGATCGCTACCGGAAACGCCGTCGGTTGAGGTAAACAGGATACGGTGTTGTTCCGAGGCCGCAGACAGCCCTACGCTTTTGTCCAAAGTTTCACTGCGCAACAACTGACCCGGCTGGCGCGGGATGGCTTCGCGCCAATGATAAAACGCCGAGACGCGGCCATCGCCAACATAAGCATCCGGCTCTGGAGCAAAAAATGCTGCCTGGCTGTTAGCAAACACCGGTGCAGAAATAACGGGCAACCAGGGCAATAACAAACCCGCCAGCCATGCGCAAAAATTCCATCGACTATTTTTATCAATTTTCATATCAAGACTGCTCCGTTACAGACCGACGATTTGTATAAACAGCACCACGTTCTGCCGCGCCCTGTAACGGCAACAGAAAGTGGCATTCACCGAATTACCGACATTTTCAGACTTGCTCAACAATCTTCCTGCTCACTTACCAGCTGTATTGCGCCGACACGCCATAAGTGCGCGGCGCACCCAGGGCATAACCAATAACGTCAGGCCCTTGCGGCGATGTTGCTTGCGAGTAAATTTTGTCCGCCACGTTATCGACGTAGGCAGTTATTTGCAGCGGCAGGCGGTGGAACTTCCAACTGGAACGAATATTTACCAGCGTATAGCCGGCATGATGCTGACGAGGGTCGTTGGCTTGCGTAGAGCTGAAGTGAAAGTTACTGCGGGCATTGATGTCGGTGCCCAGCACCAGGTCGCCGGAAGAAAAGCCCAGCGTGTAATCCAGACCGATAACCGCACTGGCTTTTGGTGCTCGCGCAAAAGACGCTCCGGAATAATCGTTACCCAGGTCATCGCGGTAATCTTTATATTCGGTATCCAGCAAGCCCACCGAGGTTCGCAACCGCAAGCCATCCAGCAATAGCGCTTGCAGTTGAAACTCAACACCTTTTACCGAGGCGCTGGCGGCATTTTGCATACGGGAAACACTTTGATTCAGCGCTGCGTCCCATTTGAAAATATTAATTTGAATATCGTCGTAGTCGTAATAGAAAGCGGCGCCGTTAAAGATAATCCGGTTATCCAGCCATTCGGATTTGACACCCACTTCGTAAGAGGTAATGAACTCCGGGTCAAAGGTGCCGGCACCGGCCTGGTTGGCGGGCGATGCGATATAGCCGCCGCCACGAAAACCTTTGGCAACGCGCAGGTAAGTGCGGAAGTTATCGGTCCACGCATATTCCGGCGTAATGTCCCAGGTGGTTTCGCGCCAGCGCCGTTCGTTCTCATAGGTAACAAAAGGCGTCAGGGCATTATTAACCGATTCACGATGCCACCATTGGCGAAGATTATTAAAACTGACCGGTGCGCGGGCGCGCTCGCGCAGGCTGTCGATAGATTTTTCTTCATCTGACCAACGCACCCCGGCGGTTAAATTAAAGCGGTCTGTCAGGCTGTAGGTAAAACTGAAAAAGGCCGCGTAACTGGTGGTATCACCTGTCCAGTCGCTGACAGAAAAAGCGTTGGCCGTTCCCGGGTAAAGATCCGGCACGTCCAGCGAACCACTGGCAGCATAATGATTGAGGTCGGTTTTAAACCAGTGAATACCGGTGATCCAGTTGAATTGATCCTGACGCGGTGATGCCAGACGGATTTCCTGCGACCACTGCTCCACTTCACTGTTGTTGTAACTGCGTGAAATTTCTTGCGGTGACGTATCGCCGTCACTGACGCCACGGTTTTCTGCCTGCTCCCAGGCGGTAATTGACGTTACTACATAATCATTAAGATCGTAATTAACGGTGAGCGAGCTGCCGGTTTGTTTGTAGGTTTGATCGCTCGGCGCATTAAACGCGTAATGCCTGTCCGGATAACGAACGTAAGGGTTGCCACGGCTGTCGACACTGCCTTCGGGCCCGAAAACAATATACGAGGTGGTGTCATTGTGTTTGTAGGTGCGGTGATGCACATTGAACAATACGTCCAGGTGATCAACCGGGTTGGCCAGCAATTGCCAACGGGCCGAGTGATCTTCCAACTCGCCGTAAATACCTTTGGTGATATTTTTTGCAAATAAATCACGGGTTTCGGTGGTGAAAGACAAACGGGAAGCCAGCTGATCGTCAATCAATTCGTTATTGATGGCGCCTTGCAGTACCCGCTGGTCGTAATTGGCGAGCGCACCTTTTACATACCCGGTGTTTTCATATACCGGTTTGCGGTTAACCACATGGATAGCACCACCCGGGCTGTTTTTTCCCCACAGGGTGCCTTGCGGGCCTGGCAAGACTTCAACGCGTTCAAGGTCGTATACCGGCCCGCCGCTTAAAATAATGGCTCCGAGGTAAACGTCATCCACATAAAAACCAATCGGGCTGACGTTATCGAGCGATGGTTGCCCGGTGCCGATACCGCGCAAAAACCAGCGCGGAAAACCATGGTTATCCAGTGTTGCGGCGGAAGCATTGGGAATAAAGCGGGTAATTTCTCCGCCGGTTAAACCGGCACCGGTGTCGAGAAATTCACTGCCATCCACGACGTTTACCGTGAGCGGAATTGTCTGCACAGATTCATCGCGCTTTTGCGCGGTGACCACCATCACTTCCAGGGCTTGCGCAGAATGGGAAACCGGTTGCGCAGAAACCGTTGCCGACGATGCTGCCAGCACAGCAGCACTTAAGAGACCTGAACGGTGAAAAAAACCGCACCGCCACACGCTTGACGCTTTTTTCATTGATAATTCCTGTTAGCTATTTTTTCTGAAGACGAAAAAGCATCGCCACCTGACTGCACTGCGATTCGCCATTACAGAAAACATGCCAACCCGGAATAATGTGCTATTTTCAACAAGCTTTTATTTTTTTATGTAGCGATTGCAGCAAACCCGCTGAAATTATTTTTCGATTGTTTCAATATCCGCCAACTGTTGAAAATTCGCTATTTTTTGTAACATCGGTTTTTTATTGTAAAAACGGCACAAAAGTTCGTTAGGCAACATTGATGTTTAAAACACACTATGCGCAACAGTCTGTTAAAAGCCATTTCAGAAAGGAGCTACCATGCCCAGCCCGATCAACGTCAAACTCCGCCCACTGGAGAGAGAAGACCTGACGTTTGTGCATCAAATGGATAATAACGCCAGCGTGATGCGTTATTGGTTTGAAGAGCCTTACGAGGCATTTGTAGAGCTATGCGACCTGTACGACAAACATATTCATGACCAGAGCGAGCGGCGTTTTATTATTGAACACAACAGCGATAAAGTCGGGTTGGTAGAACTGGTAGAGATCAACCACATTCACCGCCGTGCCGAATTTCAAATTATTATTGACCCGGCCCATCAGGGAAAAGGCCACGCCAGCGCCGCCGCCCGGTTGGCGATGGACTACGGTTTTTCGGTGCTTAATCTCTACAAGCTGTATTTAATTGTCGATAAGGAAAACAGCAAAGCCATTCATATTTACAGCAAACTGGGCTTTGAGGTGGAGGGTGAGTTGATTCACGAGTTTTTTATTAATGGTGAATACCGCAACACCATCAGAATGTGTATTTTCCAGCATCAATTTATGGAACGGCACAAGTCGGCAATTAATCCGCCGGTAGAACATCAGTTATTATCATAATCAGGGCGACCGCAATGGTCGCCCTTCGAATGCATTACCAGCCCATGCGGAAAAGTTGTGCGTGGCTGTCGCGGGCAAGCTGTTCAATACGCTGCGCATCGGGCTTTTCGCCCAGTTGCGCCAGCAGGTCAATCAACTGGCTATCGCTATCCTGATAGCGTTGCTCGTCCACTTTTTTGTGATCACTGTAAGTTTGTTCCAGACGATCATACTCATAGCTGTGCTGCTTGATCATGCTGTCAACTGCACCACCGGTCATCGCCAGGCTGCGCACCACACTCTCGTTAATGGTTTCGTTCACGTAAGTGTAGTTACCCTTCTCGACATCAGGGTTCATCATGCCTGGCGCTGCCTTCCAATAGCCGCGGGAAACGTTGTAGAAATTTTCCTGCTGCACCACCGACTTGTCGCCTTCCTGTTCCAGACGGGTGGTTTGCCCCATGGTGACATCCAGAAAACCTTTTTCACTGTAGTTGGTGGCGTTATGGCTAATGGCAGAAGAAAATTTTGCATTGAAATCCGGCAAGCCAGTCATAAAATCATTCACCACCCGGCTGTCGGCAAGGGCGGCGTCTTCTACCAACTCAATGGTGGTGGATAGCAAACTGCGCAGGCCATCTACCAGAAAGCGGGTACTGGTATTGTCGGCAGCCAGCGGATCCATGGAGCGGCGAATAATATCCAGAAAAGGTTCTATGCTGGAGGCCGGTGCCTGGCCAAGCGTGGCAGGCCATTCACCAGTATTGACCGTTACATCAAAAGCGTAGCCATCAATATCTTTACCGGTCAGGCGCTGGGTGCCTTTCTCCACATCCTGCTTCCAGGTATATTCCAGCTCAACATAGTCGTCGCCTTGCAGCTGGGTCAGCTTCAGATCAAAAGAAACCAGCTGTTCGGTATCAACATCGTCGAGCCCTTGCAGCACAGCGTCGCCTTTACGGAAGAAGTCGTCAGCCACACTACCGAGTTTGTTAGCCAGCTTGTCGAGCGCTTTTTGCTCGGCTTCGGTCAGCTCGCCTTCAACATTAAAACCGAACCCCAGGTTGCTACCGTCCGGCCCATGGTGACGAGTGATGTGCATGGAAACGGTCGCGCCCGAACGGGTTTGCAGTGTTAACACTGCGCCGTCGGTTTTCTTACCCGGCATTCTGGAGAAATCAGGAGACCAGCTTTTAATATCCGCACCGGCTGGCATATTGGTCTGGCGTGCATCGTTGGCGAAGCTGCCGGTTTCAGCGCTGAGCGCAGCCGCATGGCTGAAGAACATCCCCACCGCAAAAGGCGTTTTACTTCTGCTGGAGGTTTCCAACTGGGTCGCCAGCTGTTGCGATATCAGCGAAGACACCACCTTTTTACCGTCTGACGGCTGGCGCATCCAGATGCTGCTCACTGCCGGGCGTTCGTAGACATCATTAACCGGCGGCGTGGCGCTAATGTTTACCGATACGCCAGGCGCATTGACCGCTTGAGGAGCGATGGGTTGAAGGGCATTCGGTTGCGAGACTGAAGACTGCAACTCACCCGACGTTAGCCGCGCGCTGGCGTCATCGGCAAGCGCGGGATTTACGCTGCCAACTGCAGCAGCTTTCACGCCGGGCGTGGCAGCTGGCAATGGCAGGTTGGAAGAAGGTAGACCTGGAACCGTCATTGGACACACCTGTGCATAGTTAACTCGGGCACCCCATTTGCCCGTCTCATAGTCAGGCTATCGTCCGCCGGGGCAACAACTTTATCGGGAAAAACAAATTTACTCCGGCGACGTGACCTTTCTGGCACAAGAGGCCAGCACTACCAGCCCGATCGCCACCAGCAGGAAGGAAACCGACAAGCTGCTTACCTGTGCCACCAGCCCGATAACCGCCGGGCCGGCAAGAATACCGGCGTAACCCATACTGGCCACCGAGGCGATAGCCAAACTGACTGGCATCACTTTCTGGTTACCCGCTGCCGTGAACAGCACCGGTACGATATTGGAAGCGCCCAGGCCAATCAGGACAAAACCGGCGTAAGCAGCGATTTCATTGGGCAGTGCCACCACCAGCACAAAACCGCTGGCAGCACACAAGCCACCCCACAAAATAATGCGCCGCCCGCCGAGCAGCTGTACGATGCCGTCACCGGTTAAACGGCCGATGGTCATGGCGATAGAGAAAGCGGCATAACCCAGACCGGCTCTGACCGGGTCAATTTCGCGCACCGAGGTCATAAACACCGCGCTCCAATCCAGCACCGAGCCTTCGGCGAGGAACACCATAAAACACAGCGAGCCAATAAAAAGAATACGACCGCGCGGGCGCACAAACAAAGGATCACGCGTAGTACTGCCATAAGGCAGCAAGGTGGCGGCGCAGCTGATCAGCAGCAGCACGATAACGCCCATAATCGCCATCACTGAGGCCAGCGGTGAAAAACCCAGCCACAACATAGCGGTAACACCAACCGCGCCGAGAATCCCCCCGAGACTGTAAAAACCATGGAAACCGGACATCATCGAACGGCCGGACGCCTTTTCTACAATCACCGCCTGCACGTTCATCGCCACATCGCTCACCCCCAACCCGGCACCGAATAAGAGTAACGCCAGCGCCATGGTGGGCACGGTGGGCGCGGTTGCCAGCAGCGCAAGACAGGAAGTAAACAATAGACCCGAGGTGACAATTACCCGGCGACAACCGAAGCGGCCGGTGAGCATGCCGGTGATCGGCATCGCCAGCAAGGAACCCACCCCCAGACACAGCACCAGCAAACCGAGGGTTGCTTCATTTACCGCAAGGCGCTCTTTGGCAAAAGGCACCAGCGGCGCCCAGGCCGACATACCCAGCCCGCTAACCAGAAAGGCAATGCGGGTAGACATTTGCTGGGCGATACCAGGAAGCGGATATTGCGATGCAGAGGCTGAAACTGCCATAGAAAATACCTGTAGCCCCAGGGCCACATCCATCGTTAAAAAATAAGGGATCGAGTGAGCGCCCGGCTCGTTAATAAAAAGTTGCCGTCGGGCAACCCTGAAACCTGACCGGGACGCAGGAAAAGCGACCGGATCATAATCAAGCGGCACGGTTGGAAACAAGCCCGCCCCTATTTTTTTACAGTTTTTGTCATTTAAGGTGCTCCTTTTTTTAATCTCGTTCGTCATAGGAGGTAATGAGACGTTTTCGGATACCCACAGCATCATGTTTGTAGCAAAAAGGTTCGCCTGCACCTTACCCGCAAGGCACTCACAAAGCCTGTTTACGGCCGGTTACGCCACCGCTAGCGAGGGGGCCAACCAGCCATGAGCAGCACCTTTAAACTCCGCTTGCAGGATTGGCTGATCCGCCACGAATGGCGTTACCGCGCCGGTGTTTTTTCCCGCACCCTGGCGGCGCTCGCCGGTGGTTACGCGCTGACCAGCCTGATTGTTATTGCGCTATCGCTATGGCTGCCGATGAGCAAAGGCGATGCGGTGTTAACAGCCACGCTGCTGTCGTTCCTTATTTATTCCATCGTCATCATGCTGGTGTTCAGCGTTAAAACCGCCTTGCGTGCCTGGTTATGGTTGGCCGGGTTGTCTGCGGTTGCCTCCATTCCATGGCTGCTGTTGCTGGCCAAGGCATAACTTTTCCGAATTCTGTTTGAAGATATTGACCCATGAAAGATTCATTTCGCCAATCAATGGCATGGCTGCATACCTGGACCGGTTTACTGGTGTGCTGGTTGTTGTTACTGATTTTTGCCGCAGGCACCGCGAGCTATTACCGCGATGAAATCACCCTGTGGATGCAACCGGAAACCCATAAGGCAGCTGCCGAGCAGGTTTCCTCCGCCCTCGCCGCCGAAAAAGCCATGGCGCGCCTGCAGGAAAAAGGTGAGCAAACCACTCGCGCCTTTATTTCCTTACCCACCGCACGCGAGCCGGTAACCTCACTCACCTGGATGACCCCACCGCCACCAGGTGAAACCGGCGGGCGTGGTCGCCGTGGCGGATTCCAGAGCGAAACCCTTGACCCGGCCACCGGCACCCCGCTGGAAAACAAACCCCGCGCTACCCGTGGCGGTGATTTTTTCTACCGCGTGCATTTTGATTTGCACTACATCCCGGTGATTACCGCCCGCTGGATTGCCGGCTTTTGTGCGATGTTTATGCTGGTCGCCATTATTACTGGCGTCATCACCCACAAACGTATCTTCAAAGACTTTTTTACCTTCCGCCCGAAAAAAGGCCAGCGCTCCTGGCTGGACGGCCACAACGCCTCGGCGGTGCTGGCCTTGCCGTTCCACCTGTTAATTACCTACACCGGCCTTATTACGCTGATGTTTATGTACATGCCGTGGGGCACCGACGTGGCTTACGAAGGGGATACCAACGCGTTTTTTGCCGAAGTTTTCCCGCGTAGTGCCGCTGCGCCGGAAGCCTCCGGTGACCGGGTGCCGCCGTCAGATATTCAGGCGATGATTAACACCGCCGAAAAACATTGGGGCAGTGGCCGGGTTGGCCGTATTACCGTTGAGCACCCTGGCGATGCCAACAGCACTCTGTTGATGACCCGCTACGCTGACCGCGACATTTCTGTCAATCAACCGACTGCCACGTTTAACGCAGTCAGTGGCGAATTGTTAAGCACCACCGGCGACGAAACCACTGCGGCCAAAGACACACGCGGCGTTCTCTATGGTTTTCACCTCGGCCGTTTTGCCAACCCCTTGCTGCGTGCCTTGTTTTTCCTCTCCGGTATTGCAGGCTGCGTAATGATCGCCAGTGGTGCCTTGCTGTGGGCGGTTAAAAGCCGCCAGCAATACGCCAAAACCCTCGCCAATGGCGGTCGTATCGGCTTCGGGTTACGGCTGGTAGAAGGGCTGAATATGGGCGCCATCGCCGGGCTTGCCATGGCCTTTTCGGCGTTCTTCCTCGCCAACCGTTTGTTGCCGGTGGAACTGGAAAACCGCGCCCAAATGGAAATTCATTGTTTCTTCGCCGCCTGGGGCATCTCGATGTTGCTGGCGCAAATTCATACCGGGCGTCTGATGTGGCGCATTCAGTTATGGACAGGCGCCGCGATGTTTCTCGCAGTGCCGGTAGTGAATGTATTTACCACCAACAGCCATTTGGGCCAGACCCTGCTGCTCGGCAAAGGCCCGCTGCCTGTGGCTGCATTTGATGTGGTGATGATTATTTTCGCTGCGCTCTGGGCCTATGTCGCCATCTGGATGGGTAAGAAAAAAGTAGTGAAAAAGCCGGTGCGTGAACGCCCGGTTAAAGCCGCACCGGTAGCGCCGCCCGCCGCCGCTACCAACGCCGAAAGTGCTCAGGAGGCTGTATGAGTTCGCTGTTCGCCAACCTCTCTGCCGTGTTGCTGGTGTTTTGTGGTTTCGCGGCGATCAGCTTGACCATTAAACGCCACTACGCCGATATCCATGGCCGTGGCGAAGCCGGCCCGCAATTAAGCCGTTATTTAACGGTGGGCGGCTGGATTGCTCTGGCGGTATCACTCACCATCTTTATTGCCCTGGAGCAGTTTGGTAACGGCCTGATGTTATGGTGCGGTACGCTGACCGCCAGTGGCTGGATTCTGGTATTGATGCTCAACTACACCACCCGGCAGGTCATCCCGGCCGCCGGCATCAGCCTGGTGCTGGCGCTACTGGTGGGAATAGGTGCCCTGTTTATGCGTTAATGAATGACATAAGGGCGCAACTTTCGGTCACAACTGATTGTTTTCGCCGCAAATCTGCCGCAATCGTTGGGAAGTGTAAAGACGATTGCGGGGGTCATTTTTTCCCCCTAGTCTCGACCAGCCCCAGGTGTATTCACTGCACATCTGCGATACCGGCGGTCATAAAAATAGCGCGCCCGCAGGGGTAAACTGACGCCGCACGCGCCCGCAACCCGGGCCGGTATCAGCAGCGAAACCGAAACTGTCAGGATAGCGGTGTAATCCGGCATGATATTTGATATGCCGTCGCTGGCTGGCTCACCAACGCCAGGCCTCACACAATATTTTAACGAAGCATCCCTCTTTTCCGCGATGATTAGCCGGGATGCTGCACCCAGGTGCATTGCCGGCTGTTTCATTTGCAACCGGCCACTGTGGATTTTTGTTCATTTTGGATTGCTTTCATGTCTACTTCGTCTCTTCGTACGTCTCCACTTCGTAAACTACTGCTGGCCCTGGTGGTTATTGCCATTGTTGGCCTTGCCTGGTTTTTTCTCTGGCGCACCCCGGCAGAAACGCTGCCACCGCCGCCAAACCCCTGGTCTGGCCCGGTTCCGGTAAGGGTGGTTCCCGCCAGTATTGAAGACCTGAAAGTGCATATCAAAGCCATTGGCAATGTTGCGCCACTGAACACCGTTACGGTGCGCAGCCGGGTTGATGGGCCGCTGGTACGTTTGTTGGTCAACGAAGGCCAGCATGTCAACGCCGGGGAGGTATTGCTGGAAATTGACGCAGCACCTTACAAGGTAAAACTGGATCAGGCGGAAGGCACCCTGCAACAAACCCGCGCACAACTGAAAAATGCCGAAGACAATCTGGCGCTTTACCAGCGCCTGTTCACCCAAAACTCGGTGGCCAAACAACAACTGGATACCCAGATTGCCCTGGTGGAACAATGGAAAGGCACCCTGAAAACCCATCAGGCCCAGGTGGATGACGCCCGTTTGCAACTGTCTTACACCAAAGTGTCGGCGCCGATTTCCGGCCGCCTTGGCCTGCGTCGCGTCGATGTTGGCAACCTGGTGACCGCCAACGACAGCAACGGTCTGGTGACCATCACCCAAACTTCGCCCATCGCCGCGCTGTTTACCATCCCGGAAAACCAGTTGTCGGCAGTGCGCCGTGCCTTTATTGCCTCGCGCGACCAACAGCAACCGCTGACCGTAGACGCCTGGGATCGTAGCGAGCAGGAGCAATTGGCCACCGGCATTTTGACTACCCTCGATAACCAGATTGATAGCAGCACCGGCACCTTGCGTTTGAAGGCAGAGTTCGCCAACGAAGATGATTCACTCTTCCCCAATCAATTCGTCAACATTCGCCTGCATCTCAGCACCCTGGAAAACGTCATCACCATCCCGACCGACGCCATCCAGCACGGCTCGCGGGGCACCTATGTATACATTGTTGATGCCGAACAAAAAGCCGTGATCCGCACCATTACCACCGGCCCGCAGGAAGGTACGCGCACAGCGGTACTGGACGGCTTGAGCGAGGGAGAAAATGTGGTGATTGAAGGGCTGGATCGTCTTACCGAAGGCCGTCGCGCCGACATTATGTAAACCCTCGGCAACCTTATGGCCGGGCGCTGCGCGCGGCCATGGAATGTAGAGACTTAAAACTTCGCGGTGCAATCACCTCGAAAATTAAGCCCTTCGCGATGGAAACATGCGCGAACCAGGAGACTCGAGAGTTATGAGCGTTTCACGCCCCTTTATTTTGCGCCCGGTAGCCACCTCGCTACTGATGCTGGCGCTGTTGATGTCAGGTTTGCTGGCCTGGCGAATGCTGCCGGTGGCAGCCCTGCCACAAGTTGATTACCCGATTATCCAGGTATTTACCTTTAACCCCGGTGCCAGCCCGGACGTGGTTGCCCGTACCATTACCGCGCCGCTGGAGCGCCGTTTGGGGCAGATTCCCGGCCTTAAACAAATGTCCTCTACCAGCTCCACCGGCGCGTCCATTATTACCCTGCAGTTTTCGCTGGAAATAGACCTGGGGGTAGCCGAGCAGGAAGTGCAGGCGGCGATGAATACCGCCTCCAGCCTGTTGCCCGGCGATTTGCCTACACCGCCCATCTACCGCAAGGTCAACCCGGCGGATGCACCGATTCTGACCCTGGCGATCTCGTCCGACAGCCTGCCCTTACCCACCGTTTATGATTTGATCGACACCCGCATGGCGCAAAAAATTGCCCAGCTGCCCGGCGTTGGTATGGTCACTCTGGCGGGCGGCCAGCGCCCGGCAATTCGTGTAAAAGTAAACCCGACCGCAGTAGCTTCGCTGGGCATGAGCCTGGATGAAGTACGCAATGCCATCGTCACCGCCAATGCCAACCAGCCCAAAGGCAGCTTCGATGGCCCCTACCGCTCCACTATGCTGGATGCCAACGACCAGATTCGCTCGATTGAGGAATACCGCAACCTGCTGGTCGCCTGGAATGAGGGTGCACCGGTGCGCCTCGGTAATATCGCCACGGTAGAAGATGGTGCCGAAGACCGCTTTCTTGCCGCCTGGGCCGACACTCAACCGGCCGTACTGCTGAACATTCAACGCCAGCCGGGCGCCAACGTCATTGATGTGGCCGACAGCGTTCAGGCGCTGTTGCCGCAATTGACGGCCACCCTGCCCGCTGCGGTTGATGTAAAAGTACTCACCGACCGCACCCACAGTATTCGCGCCTCCATTCGCGATGTACAAAAAGAGCTGGTGTTTGCCATCGGCCTGGTGGTACTGGTGACGTTCGCCTTTTTACGCACCTTGCCTGCCACGATTATTCCCAGTATCGCTGTACCTTTATCGCTGGTCGGCACCTTTGGTGTGATGCTGATGATGGGTTTTTCCATCAACAATTTATCGCTGATGGCACTGACCATCGCCACCGGTTTCGTGGTGGATGATGCCATCGTGATGCTGGAAAACATCGCCCGCCACCGCGAGCAGGGCGAATCGCCAATGCAGGCAGCGCTCAAGGGCGCGAAAGAAATCGGCTTTACGCTGATCTCCCTCACCGTCTCGTTGATTGCAGTGCTGATTCCCCTGTTGTTTATGGGGGATGTGGTTGGCCGTCTGTTCCAGGAATTCGCTATTACGCTGGCGGTGGCGATTGGTATTTCGCTGCTGGTGTCGCTAACCCTGACGCCGATGATGTGCGCCCGCATGCTGAAAGATGCCCCGGTGCACGACGACAGTAACCCTGGGTTTATGGACAAATTGATTGCCAGCTACGGACGCGGCCTGGATAAAGTACTGCAACACCAGACCGCCGCACTGCTGGTGATGGTGGCCACGGTGCTGCTCACCGCCGGGTTGTATCTGGCCGTGCCGAAAGGGTTTTTCCCGATTCAGGACAGCGGCGTCATTCAGGCCGTGACCGAAGCACCGCAAGACATTTCCTTTGAGTCCATGGCCGAGCGGCAACAGGCGCTGGTTGAAGAAATATTGAAAGACCCGGATGTGGTGAGTCTGTCATCGTTTATCGGCGTGGATGGCAGCAACACCACACTCAACAGTGGCCGCTTGCTGATCAACCTCAAACCGCACCACCAGCGCAGTAACTCTGCCCCGGTGGTGATTAACCGGCTGCGCGAACAAATTCAGCCGGTTACCGGTATTACCGCCTGGTTTCAACCGGTACAGGAACTGAGCATTGAAGACCGTATCAGCCGCACCCAGTACCAATTTACCCTGACCACGCCCAGCATGGCCGACCTCGACCTGTGGGTTCCGCGCATGCTTGACCAGTTGCGCGAACAGCCGGCGCTGGCCGATGTTGCCAGTGATTTGCAAACCCGTGCGCTGCAAGCCTATGTGGATATTGACCGCGATGCGGCTGCCAGGCTGGGCGTGCGGGTTAGCGATATTTCGGCGGCGTTGCAAACCGCCTATGGCCAACGGCAAATCGCTACGCTGTTCAGTCAGTCCAACCAGTACCGGGTGGTGATGGAAGTCGATCCGGCGCAGGCACAGGGGCTGGGCGCGTTCGACCATACCTACGTTCCCACCTCCAGCGGCACTCCGGTGCCGATCAGTACCGTCGCGACCATTACCCAGCGCCCCGCCGCGCTGCTGATTAACCATCAGGGGCAATTCCCATCCATTACCATCTCGTTCAACCTGGCGGCCGGTGCTTCACTCGGCGAGGCGATCAAAGCCATTGAAACCACCCGTGATGGCATGCAACTGCCCGCTTATATCGAGCTGCGCTTTCAGGGCGCTGCCGAAGCATTCCGCTCATCACTCAGCAATACCTTATGGCTGATTCTGGCGGCGATTGTCACCATGTACATCGTGCTGGGCGTGCTTTATGAAAGCTTTATTCATCCGGTGACTATTCTGTCCACGCTGCCATCAGCAACTGTGGGCGCGCTGGCGGCGCTGCTGATAACCGGGCGACCGCTGGATTTGATTGCGGTAATCGGGGTGGTGTTACTGATCGGGCTGGTGAAAAAGAACGGCATTATGATGGTGGACTTTGCCCTCGAGGCGCAACGTCACGAAGGACTGACACCGCGCGCGGCTATTCACCGCGCCGCGCTGATGCGTTTTCGCCCGATTCTGATGACCACCCTGGCGGCCTTGTTCGGGGCAATTCCCTTGATGCTTGCCAGCGGCTCCGGCGCCGAGTTGCGCCAGCCACTCGGTCTGGTAATGGTGGGCGGGCTGCTGGTCAGCCAGGTGCTGACCCTCTTTACCACACCGGTGGTTTATCTGTTCTTTGATCGCCATTTCGGTCAAAAAGAGCAAGCCGGACAACAGCAAACAACGGCAGAACAAGCGACAGGTTCGACCCTATGAATATGGCGCAACCTTTTATCAGTCGGCCGGTCGCCAGTTGCCTGCTGGCGGTCGGGATAGTTCTCGCCGGTTTGCTGGCCTGGCGTATGCTGCCGGTCGCCCCGCTGCCGCAGGTTGACTTGCCGGCCATCCAGGTAAGCGCCAGCTTGCCAGGCGCCAGCCCGGAAAGTATGGCGGCCACGGTGACCACACCGCTCGAACGCGCGCTTGGCAGCATCCCCGGCGTAACCGCCCTTAACTCCAACAGCAACCAGGGTTCGGCACAAATCTGGCTGGAATTTGCCTATGATCGCGACCTCGACTCGGCTGCACGCGATGTGCAGGCGGCGATCAATGCCGCCCGCGGTCAATTACCCGCCGGTATGCCGGGCAACCCCTCCTACCGCAAGCTGAGCCCGTCGCAAGCGCCGATTATGGTGCTGGCGCTGAGTTCACCCAATCTCTCGCCGAGTGCGCTCTACGACACCGCGTCTACCATCCTTGCGCAGAAACTTTCACAAGTGGTTGGCGTGGGTCAGGTAGGCATTGACGGTGCGTCATTGCCAGCCGTTCGCGTGCAACTCAACCCGGGGGCGCTGGCCCAGTACGGTATCGCATTGGATGACGTGCGCAACGCCATCAGCGGCTCCAATGTGGTGATGCCGCTCGGCGTGCTGGAAGAAGATGAGCGCCGCTGGCAAATTCGCACCAGCGACAACCTGCGCAAAGCGGTCGATTTCCAATCGCTGGTGATTCGCTACCAGGATGGCGCGCCAGTGCGCCTGAAGGACGTAGCCGAGGTGACCGATTCGGTGGAAAACCGCTATGCCAACGGCTTTCACAATGACCGCACCGCGGTGACGCTGGCGGTCAGCCGCCAGACAGGCGCCAACATCATTCAGGTCATCGACGCCATTAACGAGCAACTACCCGCCTTACGGGCGCTGATGCCAGCCGATACCGAACTGAAAGTGGTGATGGACCGCTCGCCCGGTATTCGCGCCACCCTTAAGGAAGCGCAAATTACCCTGGCGGTTACCGTGGTATTGGTGGTGCTGGTGGTATGGGGATTTCTCGGCGATTTCCGCAGTGCGCTGATTCCCAGCCTGGCGATTCCGGTATCGCTGATCGGCGCTTTTGCGGTGATGTATTTGTATGGTTTCTCGCTGAACAACCTGTCGTTGATGGCGTTGATTGTCGCCGCCGGTCTGGTGGTGGACGATGCGATTGTGGTGCTGGAAAACATCAAACGGCACATCGAGCGCGGCCTGTCGCCCTACGAGGCGGCGGTACTCGGTACCCGCGAAGTCGGTTTTACCCTGCTGGCGATGAACCTGACGCTGGTGGTGATTTTTGTGTCCATCCTGTTTATGGGCGGTATTGTTGAAAAACTCTTCCGCGAATTCTCCATTACCCTGGCAGCGGCCATGCTGATCTCGCTGGCGGTATCGCTCAGCCTTACGCCCAGCTTGTGCGCCCATTTGTTGCCCCGTCAGGTACCGAGCGACAAACCAAAGCGCATTACCCTGGTGGATGAACTGCGGGAAAAATACGACACCAGTTTACGCTGGGTGCTGCGCCACGGCTTGCTGGTATTAATGCTGCTGGTGGCGGTGATCGGTGTGAATATTTATCTCTACGTCAGCATCCCCAAAACCATGTTGCCCGAGCAGGATACCGGGCAGTTGGCCGGATTTATTCGCGGTGACGATGGTTTTTCCTTCCAGATCATGCAGCCCAAGATTGAAGAGTTCCGGCAAATTTTGCTGAAAGATCCTGCCATTGAAGATGTGTTCGGCGCCGCTGGCGGCGGTAACGGCATCAGTAACGCCTGGATTCGCGTCAGCCTCAAACCCATGGCCGAACGGGGCGAATCTGCCAAGGATGTGGTAGACCGCATTCGCCGTCAGACACCGCGTTTGCCGGGCGCTATTTTAATGATCAGCCCCGACCAGGATATCCGTTTGTCATCGCCCTTCAGCCGCAGCGCCCAGGAATTATTGATGCTGTCGGATGATCTGCGCGAGCTGAAAAAATGGGCAGCGGTAATGACCCGCGCCATGGAAGAAATGCCGGAACTGGCCAGTGTTGACGGTGTGCGCGAAGACGGCGCGCTGCAAATTGTGCTGGATATCGACCGGGAAACCGCACAGCGGCTGGGCGTGGATATGCGCATGGTGGCGTCGGTGCTCAACAACTCCTTCTCGCAACGCCAGGTCTCCACCATGTACGACGAGTTCAACCAGTACCGGGTGGTGATGGAGCTGGAGCCGGAATACACCAGCACGCCGGCGGTACTGGAAGAATTGCAGGTTATTGCGGAAGATGGCAAACGGGTGCCTTTGTCAGCATTCACCACCTTTGGTTATGGCATGGCCAATGACCGGGTTCGCCATACCGGCCAGTTCGCCTCGGAAAGTATTGGCTATGACCTCGCCGAAGACGTTACCGCCGACCAGGCGCGGGCGGCTATTGATCGGAAACTGGCCGAAGTGATGGTGCCGTCGAGTGTCTATGTTGGCGCGCCGGGCAGTAAAGCTGCAGGCTGGGGGCCGAGCACACCCGGGCTGGGAAATAACTCGGCGCTGCTGATTCTCGGTGTTTTGATTACCGTGTATCTGGTGTTGGGCGTGCTTTATGAAAGTACGCTGCACCCGTTGACGATTCTGTCTACGCTGCCATCGGCGGGTATCGGTGCGCTGCTGGCGCTGCGCCTGAGTGACACGCCATTCAGCCTGATCGCCTTGCTGGGTTTATTTCTGCTGATCGGCATCGTCATGAAAAACGCCATCCTGATGATCGACTTCGCCATCGAGACCCGACGTAACGAAGACGTAACCGCCAGCGAAGCAATTCATCGGGCGGCGATGATGCGGCTGCGCCCCATTCTGATGACCAACCTGTCCGGCTTGCTCGGCGCCGTACCGCTGATACTCGGTTTTAATGAAGGTTCGGAGCTGCGGCTGCCGCTGGGTATCACCATTATCGGCGGCCTGGCGGTCAGCCAGTTGCTCACCCTCTACACCACACCGGTGGTTTATCTGTACATGGAACGCCTGCGGGAAAAGACGCTGGGCAAGCGTATTAACGCCTCACCGGGCGAGGTAAACCCTTCGCTCTGAAATAGAGCCTTTCCCCACGCCTCCAAGCGCCGGCAACCCACCGCCGGCGCCGTTATTTCTGCAACCAATTTTTGACCGCCAACCACTCACAAAGTAACCAGCCGCGGCCAAAATCGTCAAACCACACTGCCGAGTCCACCACCCAAAAAAGAAATCTGATTCAAAACAATAAGATGTGATGCGCCGCACAATTCTTGTTGACTTTCTTCTGCGCAAATTCGAGTATGGCGCCTTATGCCACATCTACGCATGAGAACCTTATATGCGCCGCCCCTCGCAGTCCCGCTATTCGCAAGTCGGTTTTACCCTCGTTGAATTGATGATCGTGGTGGTGGTGGTTGCCATTCTCGCGGCTATTGCCCTGCCCGGTTATCAGAATTTCATCAAAAAAAGTCGCGCTAAAACTGCCGGAGCCGATCTCATTTCGCTTAGCGCGGCGGTAGAAAATGATTTTCAACGGAAGCTGAAATACTCCACCGAGGAAAACGTCACCCAGTTCACTACCTGGCAGGCAACTCAGGGGGATTTTTTTGACTACAGCTACACTAAACCCGCCAGCGGTACGCAGATTTATACCCTGAAGGCCACAGGCAAAGGCAGTATGAACACCTGCGACCTGACATTGAAAAACGACAATACCCGCACCATTACCGGCGACTGTGGCAGCCTGACTTCATGGTAAAACCTTGCACACATCAGCGTGGCGTTACCCTGATTGAGCTGATGATTGTTATTTTGATCGGCGGCATTTTAGCGCTGGTCGCCATGCCATTTACCGGTGCCTGGGTTGGCAGCACTCAGGTACACACCGGCAAGAGCTCTCTGCAACAGGCATGGGGGCAGGCAAAAGCCCTGGCCTTGCGCAATGCAAAAATGGTGACGGCGAATGATCCTGCTGCCGAGTTGATGATTGATACCCCCAACGAACTTATGATTGCCTGCCCGGCCCTTTGTAACGATGCCGACGCTGCAGAGAAATGGAGCCTGCCCATCCCCAAAGGCATCACTATCGAATTTACCGATCCGGCCTCCAGCAGTATTCGCTTTACCAATACCGGTCAGCTGCTGGATAGCGGCGACATGGTTATTAATACCCACCAGGTAACCTACAAAGTCAGTAAAGGTTCTGAAGAAGATGTTGGCATCCTCTATTAAACATCAACAGGGCAGCTCTCTGATTGAATCGATGATCAGTATGTTGCTGGTTTCCGTTCTCGGGTTGGGTGTTGCTTACGCTACGTCCAAATCGCTGGCGGCGCAGCGTTACACCACCACGCAAAATCTTACTGTCATGCACATGCGCGAATATCTCCAGACTCGCGACAGCGCCAAACAGACAATGCGCATTGCCGAGCAGACTATTACGCTGAACGAAACGCCCGTTAACCAGGAACTGACCGTTTCCATTCCCGGGATCAACGTGTCGGCAAAAACCTTGCCCCAGGTTCAAACCGGACTTTCTCTTACAGCATCCAGCACCGATTTGTATGGCGGTGATGGCGAAATCATCCTGTCGCACGGCACACCCGCACCGTCTCCCTGAGGCCACTATTTCATGCAGTTAACAAAAAATCGTCAGACAGGTATGTCGCTACTGAGTTTGATGATCGGTTTGCTGATCTCCATGATTGCCATTCTCGGCATGATGAGCCTGTTCAGCAACAGCGTTAAAACCACCACACAATCATCACGCGATGCCCGCATAACCGGCGAGCGTGCTTCCGGGCTGCTGATTGCCGGTATTCATCTTCAATCTGCCGGTTATGGTGTGGTCAATGCCAACCGCAGTGAACATTTGCAACTATTATCTGCAGCAACCCGCACCGACAATCGCGTTGCAGGAACACCCATCGGCAATGACGGTACCGGCAATGTGCTCATCTGGCAGGTACAACCTGCAGCCCAGAGCCGATGCGCCGGTTTGTATGCGCCATCGGGCGATGCAGAAAAAGGGCTGTATGAACTGGTAGAGAAAGATTGTGCCTCCATATCCGATGCCTCCGCCTCTGACTGGGAATTCCGTCGCTTGATTTTCGACACCCAGGATATTCAGACACTGCTCGCCGTCACCATTACGCTGACCACGCACGACATCACCACACCCTGCCGGGGTTTCGGTGTTGCCGGGGCTGGCAGTATCAGTATTACGTTGAATGCCGCTGAAGCTTCAGGGCAAACGTTGAATAGTACAACCTGCTTGCTGAATTTTTCAGTTACCCCCGGTGTAACGCCATGACACAGACAAAACGATTACGAACTTCCATGCCCACGTTTAAAAAACAGAGTGGCATCGCCTCGATGCTGATTCTATTAATGATCGGCTTGTCACTGACGGCAGCGATTATTGGCTCCGTTTATCACATCCGGGTTACTCAGGAACAAAGCATCAGCGTACATGCCCAAACCCAGGCGCAAGTCAGAGCCTGGTCAGCGGCCGAAGTCACCCGACAGTATTTTCAAATGCTGCGTCAGGATGCAACCGAATGGGAAACCTTTTATACCGCACTGACGGCAGCACTTGCCGCAGGCACGCCGGTGGATATCAACCTTGGGATGGATGACGTTACTGCAAAAATTCTAAGAACTGAGTTGCTAACATCACGCGCATTGGAAGGTGAGATGCCGCATATCGTAGTGCAAATTACCGCAATTGCCGCCGAAGATACCCGCGCCCATTCTTCATCCACACTCGAAGTCATGTACACCGGCACCGAACCGACGACGGGCGAGAGTGTACCCAACAACAGCACCATCAATTTCCATGGCGGTTTGAAAATGACCGGCGGGATTGATGTTTTTAAAGATAAAGGTGACACCACCGCTTATGAAATTAACGTGATTGGTAATGTTGATATTGGCAGCACATCCATTACCGGTGTGGATATTATTCGCTCCACCGGCTCTATCAAATTCAATGGCGGCAGCTCCTTTTTCAAGGAATTGCATGCGAACTGCGATATCCATCTTAGTAGTGGTGCATCAGCCGGATTGCTGTCTGCTACCAATAATATTTGTGCATTCAACGTGACCTACCCGAACGGCAAGGTCAATGAAGATGTTATCGCCAATGGCTCAATTCATATTTCTGGCAGCAAGTGGGGCACGGTCACTGCATTGGCGGGCAAAGGTGATTTGCAAAAATGCGCCGTCGATGCCGAACGACTTTGTGATCCGCAAGTCAGCGGTGTGCGTCTTTCCGGTACACCAACCATTACTACTGTAAATAGCCGGGGCGATATTATCGTCGAAAACTCGGCCACCATTACCAATATGTATGCAGAAGGCAATATCTCAATTACCTGGGGTTTTACCTTGAAGGAAAAAGCAACTTACGGTGGTAACTTCAAGTTTCCAGACAACGGTGGGCATCTGGCTCCGGAAAATAAACGTCAGAAAATACCTGGCTACACACTGGACCTTTCCCCCGCCTTGCCGGTTAATATCCGCAAGGAAGTGTTTGATGTAAATGCATTAAAACCAGCAGCAAACTATGTGTTTTATGTCGACCCGGATAAAACAACGCTGCGTGTTACGCTCAAGAATATTCAGGGTATCCCCAACGGAAATTATTATTTATTCCACGGAAAAATTGGTAACACAGTATTTAATGATTGGGCGTGCCTTGTCCCCAAGCCCTCACAAGCCAGCGACTGCGTGATAAAAATTGGCGCAGGCCATGACGTTCTGCAAAGCATATTGATTTCCTACAAATGGGATGCAAAAACCAAAACGGGTAAATGGACGCTGGATGGCACCAGCCTTGCGCCGGGCATTGCCTTCTTTGAGGGCGACCTGACTATCTCAACCGGCACTTATTACAACACCCTACTGGCCACCGGTAATGTTGATACCGCAGGCAAGATGGATATGTACGCGCCCAACTTTGCCGGCTACAACGGACAGCAAAACGACAAAACCTATGCGCCGACTGGTATTTGCGTTAACAAATATTTCCCTAATGTAGTACCAACCCAGCTTTGTAAAAATGGCGAATACCTGTACAACGCTGTCAATGGTATTGCCAACTATGCGGTCATGGCCGGTAGCTGCACAGATAACACTTGCGACACCTATCAGGGCGGGGACATCAAAACAGGTGCCAGCACCGATATTCGCGGCGCAGTAAAGGCAGGCAATCTGTTCGTCAGCAGTGGCAATACCACTGTGCACGGCTACATTACAGCACTGGCACAACGGGAGATTCTCAAACATAGCATTGGGGCAAAAACGACTGTCGATTTGCGCGACCTTCCGCCCGGTTACGACCCGACCGGCAGTAGCAGCGTACCCGGCGCTGGCGAAGCCGGTGCCAGTGGCAGCATGGATATTCGCTGGAGCCGTTATCTGTAAGCGGCAACGCTTACTGTTGTTTCCAGTAGTGTTGCGGCGAGCTGCCGAAGTGTTTGCGAAACATCGCCGAGAAAGCGCCCGGGCGAGCATAGCCCAATGCCCGGGCAATAGTGGCAATGGACTCACCGCGATCCAACCTTGCCAGCGCTTCGGCCAGTTGAACCTGTTGTAACCACTGGCGATAGCGCAATCCGGTTTGTTTTTGAAACAGCCGGATCATCGTCCGGCTACTGGCACCGGCGGCATCTGCCAGTTGCTCTATCGTATTGGCAGCGCCCGGGTTATCCAGCACCCGCTGACACACTTGCTGCAAACGGCGGTCAGATGGCCAGGGAATGTCCATGTGCACTCGCGACGCCGAGGCAATTTCCGAAAGAATCAACGCCACCAGATGCTCGCCCCGACCGGGCACCGGGTATTCCATCGGCTCCCGGCTCAGGGCCAGAATCAATTCCCGCAACAAGGGCGACACCGCGAACACATAGCAATCCAGCCCCAGGGCTTCAGCAATATCCGGGTTGATATAAAGCGTGCGCATCTGCACATCGCTCATGGATATGTGGCTGTGCAAAACACCCGGCGGCACCCACAACGCCCGCTGCGGAGGAATAATCCAAACGCGATCGCTGGTATGAATCCGCATTACGCCCTCTACGGCATACAGCAGCTGCGCTCTTGGATGCTGATGCATGGGCACCGAATCGCCCATGGCATAAGCGCCCGCCCATGCAACCACCGGGCGCGGCAAATGCTGCCAGGCCTCACTTTCATTTTCACGAATGGCCACGAGATAACCTCCCGATTGGCGGTAATTTACGGATTGTCACTTATTCATCAATTATTGTCATTTGAACTTTTTTACTCGCGCCTATACTCGCCTTTTTCCTATCCGCTCGCTGTGAAGACTGTTATGAAAACTGCTAATGAATCGCCGGATGCTCCCCTCGCATCGCCGGTTTCCTCTACTTATGATCCGTCCCGGCTGGTTTTTCCTGTGGTCGCCGCGGTCAGTTTTTCTCACCTTCTGAATGACCTGATTCAGGCGGTATTGCCTGCTATTTATCCGATGCTGAAAGAGCAGTATCTGCTCACCTTTACCCAAATAGGTTTGATTACACTGATTTTTCAGATCACGGCGTCACTGCTGCAACCGGCGGTTGGCCTTTATACCGACAAACACCCCAAACCGGGCTTGCTGCCGCTGGGGATGGTATTCACCCTGGTCGGGTTGATCATGCTGGCCGTCGTCAACAGCTTTACCCTGCTATTGGTGGCATCGGCGATTATTGGAGTCGGGTCATCCACCTTTCACCCGGAAGCCTCCCGCGTAGCGCGCATGGCATCCGGTGGTCGCTATGGTCTGGCGCAGTCGTGTTTTCAGGTGGGCGGCAACGCGGGATCGGCACTGGGGCCATTATTGGCAGCAGCGATTATTATTCCACGCGGCCAGGGCGCTATCGGCTGGTTTTGTATTCTTGCCATCGTCGGCATTATTGTGTTGCACAAAGTCAGCCGCTGGGTGGTTGAATCCCATGCGGCAATCAAAGCGCGCGGGCCGGTAAATCTCGACAATGGCCTGTCGAAGCAACAAACCACCAATGCCTTGCTGGTGCTGGCGCTGCTGGTATTTTCCAAATATGTTTACATGGCTTGCCTAAGCAACTACTACACCTTTTACCTGATAGAAAACTTCGATATTTCCATCGCCAGTTCGCAGCTGTTTTTATTTCTGTTTCTAGCTGCTGTGGCTATCGGCACCTTTGTTGGAGGCCCTGTTGGCGACAAAATCGGGCGCAAACAGGTGATCTGGGTTTCCATTCTTGGCGTAGCGCCCATGACCTTGTTATTGCCCTACTGCAATTTGTTTTGGGCAGGCGTATTGAGTGTCATCATCGGTCTGGTTTTATCATCGGCGTTCTCGGCGATTATCGTTTTCGCACAGGAATTGATGCCCGGAAAAATCGGCATGATCTCGGGTATTTTTTACGGCATGATGTTTGGCTTTAGCGGTATCGCGGCGGCGGTGCTGGGTGCCGTGGCTGACGTAACCAGCATTACCTATATTTTCAAACTCTGCGCCTGGTTACCCTTGCTTGGCATATTCGCTGTTTTCCTGCCGGATATGAGTAGCAAAAAACACTAAAGCAATACTGCATTGCTTTTGAAAAGGGGCGGGTTGCCGTTACACTGGCAAGACTTTTACTAACGGACTCGCCTCTATGTCATCACAACCAAACAACCCGCTGCACGGTGTTACCCTCGAACAGGTTATTACGCAGCTGCATGCACATTATGGTTGGGAAAAGCTGGGCCAACTGATCAGCATACGCTGCTTTCAAGCTGATCCGAGTGTGAAATCCAGTTTGAAATTTTTACGCAAAACGCCATGGGCGAGAGAGAAGGTTGAGGCGTTATACATAGAAACGTTTTCCAGCTAAGCCCAACACCGCGACAAAACTCTCCCCATTAAAACGCGAATTTATTGAAGAACACGGCCATCAAACTTTCTTATAGGCACGATAGTAGCTTTGTATCAAAACCTGTATTTCAAAACCGTCGAGTCAGGGATGACTCGTCGGAGCTACAGGATGTATTTATGCGTTTTTGAAATACAGGTTTTGATGCAAAGCGGATGAACGACTCGCCTCTTCAGACTCTTGTTAAGCTGGAGAAAGTCAGCCGCAGCTATATCTCAATTTACATCCCGATATAACAAGGCCCGCTGCCGCCTTCCGGTGTTACCCAAACAATATTCTGCTTCGGATCTTTGATATCGCAGGTTTTGCAGTGGATGCAGTTCTGGGAGTTAATCAGCAGCTTCGGCTGACCGTGATCCTGAATAATTTCATACACGCCTGCCGGGCAATAACGTTGCTCCGGTGCGGCAAAAATCGGCAAGTTATAAGCCACCGGAATGGACGCATCTTTGAGTGTTAAATGGTTTGGCTGATCATCCTCATGGCTGATATTCGACAGCGCAATGGAAGACAAACGATCAAAGGTCAACACACCATCCGGCTTTGCATAGGTAATAGCTTTCGCTTCAGATGCTGGTACCAGGCTGTCGTGATCGGCTTTGCCGTGCGGCAATGTCCAGGGCAAACGAACACCAAAACTGCCAAGCCACAGTTCAAAACCGGCGTAGGCCATACCGGCCAAAGTGCCATAGCGGGACAGTGCCGGTTTGACGTTGCGCACCTTGTCCAGATCCTGCCAAACCCAGGATTTTTTCAATTGTTCGCTATAACGGACCAGTTCATCATTGGCACGCTCTTCACCTAGCGCAGCAAAAGCCGCCTCGGCAGCTAACATGCCGGATTTCACTGCATTGTGAGAACCTTTAATGCGCGGCACATTCACCATACCGGCAGCACAACCAATCAAGGCCCCGCCAGGGAAAGTCAATTTCGGCAGCGATTGAATGCCGCCTTCGGAAATTGCGCGCGCGCCGTAAGAAAGCCGCTCGCCGCCTTCCAGTAAATCACGCACCAACGGATGGGTTTTAAAGCGCTGGAATTCATCAAACAATGACAGGTGCGGATTTTTGTAGTTGAGGTGAACCACAAAGCCGATTGCCACTTCATTTTCACCCTGGTGATAAATAAAACCACCGCCACCGGTCTGATTATCCAACGGCCAACCCAGCGTATGGGAAATATGGCCTTTGCGATATTTAGCCGGCTTAATGCGCCACAATTCCTTGAAGCCAAGGCCGTAATGCGGGTCTTGCGCATCTTTGCGCAATTCAAAACGCTCTTCCAGCTGACGGGTCAGCGAACCACGCACACCTTCAGCGAACAAGGTGTAGTTTGCGTGCAGCTCCATTCCCTGGGTGTATTCCGGCTTGGGCTCGCCATTTTTACCAACACCCATGTCGCCAGTGGCAACGCCTTTTACACGACCTTGCTCATCATAAAGAATTTCAGCGGCAGCAAAGCCCGGGTAAATTTCCACGCCTAGCGCTTCGGCTTGCGCCCCCAGCCATTCGCAAACCTGGCCAAGGCTCACAACATAGGCTTCGGAGTTTTTCATCAGCGGCGGCAGCAACACATGAGGAATGCTCACTTTGCCGTTTTCAGTCAGCCAGAAGAACCGATCCTCTTTCACTTCGGAGTGAAACGGCAGCCCCTGGTTTTTCCAGTCGGGCAGCAGTTCATTCAATGCAATCGGATCAACAATGGCGCCCGAGAGAATATGGGTGCCTACGGCGGATGCTTTCTCCAATACACAGACGTTGATTTCGCGCTGTTCGGCCTCGGCCAATTGCTTCAAGCGGATCGCAGCGGCCAGCCCTGAAGGGCCTGCGCCAACGATAACCACGTCATAATGCATGCTGTCACGTTGCATGGTGTTTTCACCTTTGTTCTATCAAACGGCGGTTGCCAACCGGGCACCGCTCTGGCCTTCACGGAAAAGGCGCCTATTGTACAGACACGCATCCTGAACGGAATCATCGGGAAGATATTTGCCACGAATAAAGCAGAAAAAGCCGGGTATACACGGCAAAAGGTTGCTATTACCCGGCAAAGCCACGGGGCTTAATGGAAAAATTACGAGGAGGGTTGGCTGAAATCGATCCGACGGCCATCCGGACGATGGAAAACAATCTGATCACTGCGGGTAATATCCCGGGTCGCCTCACGACAAATAGCAAGAAAGGCATCAATACTGGCAGAGCGAAATTTCTGACGGTGAAAAACAAAGTTGAACTGACGTTTTAAATCCAGGCCTTTTACATCCAGCGGTACCAGGCTGCCGCGGGAAAATGCATCGCGCAACGCCAGGCGGGAAATACAGCCAATGCCCATGCCGGCTTCTACCGCGCGCTTGATCGCTTCGGTGTGTTCCAGCTCCAGCTTTACATCAAGATAAGGCAGTACATGGCGAAAAGCGGCATCAAACACCTGACGGGTACCCGAACCTTGCTCGCGCAGAATCCACGCTTGTTCGGCCAGGTCGTCAACGGTTAACCCGGTTCTGCCTACCAACGGGTGATCGGGCGCGGCAAAAACCACCAGTTCGTCATCTACCCAGGGCGTAATTTCCAGATCCGAGTGGCGGAAATCGCCTTCGATCATGCCGAAATCCAATTTGAAATGCGCCACCTGATCCACCACCAACGCGGTATTATGCACGCCCAGCTGTACCCGGCTGCCCGGATAGCGACGCATATATTCGCCAATCAGCAAAGTCGCCAGGTAATTACCGATGGTGAGTGTCGCGCCCAGGCGCAGCGAGCCGGCAGCCACGTCCCCGTCCAGCATTTCTTCCAGTTGCGAAGCGCGGTCGAGTAACTCCATGGCGTGGGGCAAAATTTCGCGGCCGCGCTCACTTAACTGCAAGCGTTTGCCATGGCGATCAAACAGGCGGGTATTGAATTGACGCTCAAGCTCGGCGAGCGCCATGCTGGTGGCGGACTGGGTGAGAGAAAGCGCTTCGGCGGCCCGGGAAACACTCTCCTGACGGCCTATGGCAACGAAGACTTCCAGTTGGCGGATTGAATATCGCATATAACCATTATTGACTAAGCATATAAAGATAATCAACTTAACAGATAATAATCATTTTCATATAATGCTCCACATTTGGCCGGGCAAAATTGCCTCCTGACATTTACTGCCTGCGGGTAGCGCTATCGAGGATAGGAAATGAAGGTTGTTGTGGGTATCAAACGGGTGGTTGACCACAATATCCGTGTTCGTCCCAAAGCGGACGGCTCGGATGTCGACACATCCAGTGTAAAAATGAGCATTAACCCTTTTGATGAGCACGCGGTAGAAGAAGCGGTTCGCCTGAAGGAAGCCGGCACGGCAACAGAAGTGGTTGCTGTGGCTATCGGCACCGCACAACATCAGGACATCCTGCGCCACGCGCTGGCCATGGGTGCTGACCGTGCCATCCTGATTGAAACCTCCGACGTACTTTCATCGCTGGCGACCGCCAAGGTGTTGCGTGCAGTCGTTGAGCGCGAACAACCGCAACTGGTGATGGTTGGCAAACAAGCGATTGATGAAGACGCAGCCGAAATTGGCCAGATGCTGGCTACGCTGTGGAATGTCGGCCAGGGCACGTTTGCCTCGAAACTGGTTTTCAACGGCAACAGCGTTCAGGTCACTCGCGAAATTGATGGTGGTCAGGAAACCGTTGAATTGAACCTGCCAGCGGTAGTCACTGCCGATCTGCGCTTGAATGAACCACGTTACCTCAAGCTCCCCAATCTGATGCAAGCCAAGAAAAAGCCATTGGAAACCGTGGCACTGGCGGACTTCGGCGTGAACACCGCCACCAAATTGCACCTGCTGGCCGTAGAAGAACCGCCTGCCCGTGCGCCCGGCATCAAGGTTGCCAGCATCCAGGAGCTGGTGGATAAATTGCGTAACGAAGCGAGGGTTATCTGATGTCTACCTTGATTATTGCTGAACACGATCATCAAACCCTGCGCGCCGCGACCCGCTCGGCAATCACCGCGGCTGACCAGTTCAGTGAGTCGGTTGATCTGCTGATTATCGGTCATAACGTCAGTGCGCTGGCCGAACAGGGCGCGCGCCTGAATGGCGTAACCCGCGTTCGTGTTATTGACGATGCACTTTACGCCAATCCGGTTGCAGAAGATCTGGCACCGCTGATTGCCGGCATCGCCAGCGAGTACCGCGCTGTTGTTACCGCAGCGACCAGCTTTGGTAAAAACCTGTTGCCACGGGTTGCCGCATTGCTGGATCTCGATATGGTGTCCGACGTTACCGGCATCATCGACGCATCCACCTATTTACGCCCTATTTATGCCGGCAACCTCAACGCCAAAGTGCGTAACGACTCAGCGATCAAACTGCTGACGGTGCGCCCGACTGCGTTTGAAGCCACGCCGGATCGTGACACGGTATCGCCCATTGAAACTCTGGCGGCACAAGCGTCAGCTGGCCTGGCTCGCTGGATCAGCACCGAAATTCAAAAAAGCGATCGCCCGGAATTGAGCACCGCTCGCGTAGTGGTCAGCGGTGGCCGCTCACTGGGCAGCGCTGAAAAATTCCAGGAAGTTATCGCCCCGCTGGCCAACAAACTGAATGCCGCCATGGGCGCAACCCGTGCCGCTGTTGATGCCGGTTTTGCCCCTAACGAATTTCAGGTCGGCCAAACAGGAACCGTGGTAGCACCCGAGCTGTATATTGCAGTGGGTGTATCCGGCGCGACCCAACATATTGCAGGTATAAAAGACAGTCGCGTCATTGTTGCCATCAACCATGATCCGGACGCACTGATTTTCCAATGGGCCGATTATGGTCTGGTGGCGGATCTGTTCGAATCGGTCAAGGAACTTGAACAAGCACTGAATTAATATTGCGCAACATTGCCCGGCTTTTTTGCCGGGCATAATCGGCCAGGTTACCTGACCACAGAGTCGCACAAACATCCAGGTACGAAATACAGTTTCGTACATTCATTTATTTTTACCGAAAGGAAAAGCCTTACATCATGGCAGCCGTTGAACCCCAAAAAGTTCTCAGCGTTCACCACTGGAACGATTCACTATTCAGTTTCACCACTACTCGTAATGACTCCCTGCGCTTTGTCAGTGGTGAGTTTGTAATGATCGGCCTCGAAGTAGACGGTCGTCCGCTGCTGCGCGCTTACAGTATCGCCAGCGCTTCTTATGAAGAGCACCTGGAATTCTTCAGCATCAAGGTACCTAACGGCCCGTTGACCTCACGCTTGCAGCACCTGAAAGTAGGCGACGAAATTCTGGTCGGCAAAAAGCCAACCGGTTCATTGCTGCTGACTGACCTGAAACCAGGCAAGCACTTGTACTTCCTCAGCACCGGTACCGGTCTGGCGCCTTTCATGAGCTTGATCCGCGATCCGGAAACCTATGTTAATTATGACAAAGTCATTCTGATCCACGGCGTGCGCACTGTAAGCGAACTGGCTTACGCTGACCTGATCACCAAAGAACTGCCAGAGCACGAATATCTGGGCGACGACATCCGCGAAAAACTGATTTACTACCCCACAGTAACGCGCGAAGAATTCCGCAACCAGGGCCGCCTGACCGACCTGATTGAAAGTGGCAAACTGTTTGAAGATATAGGCCTGCCACCGCTGAACCCGGAAACTGACCGCGCCATGCTTTGTGGCAGCCCGGCCATGCTGGAAGACACCACCAACCTGCTGAATGCCCGCGGCTTCCAAATTTCCCCGCGCATAGGCACCGCCGGTGACTACGTAATTGAGCGTGCTTTCGTAGAGAAGTAAGCGTCGACCGTTACGATAGAAAAAGGGCAGCAACCGCTGCCCTTTTTCTTTACAAAACCCCAACACCAAAAAATAAACAGTAGCATTTACTCCGAAAGAGCAGCCTCAACTATCATTACGGATAAAAAAGAGAGCCACGCTCTCACCACTTAACCTGTAGAGAACCGCTTTAAACCCTTAAAATAAAAATAATTTTCAATAAGTGAGCCATCATGGAATCTCCCGGAGAAAAATATAGTTATTCATTTATATCCCTCAACAGAGGGCTTGTTTTAACCGTAACATTTTTAGGCGTGCTTATTTTTCTATCATGGATATTTAACTCAGACTCTTATTACTCCATGGATGGTCTTTTTATTGCAGCCTGCATATGGAGCTTATTCTTTATTTCCCACATTTTCTGGGACTTCAAAATAAAACCCAACCATAAAAAATTTTTCCTATCCGACAGCGAGTTAATCTTCACAAAAGAAGGAAGGGAGATCAGGCTAACCCCGGACAACATAACGTCTATTGAAGAATTCCCATCCCGCAACAATAGAGAGGATAAGGATTTTCTGGAAAACATCATGTCATCCGGATATAGAATCACCTATCCCGAAGGTAAGTTTCTTATTTTTCTAAAAGTAAGAAACTCCAGAAAAATGAAAAAACACCTGGTTGCCATCTCATGGCGATGCGGGATAAAAAAGTAGTAAACCCAATAGAAATTGGGTGCCCCATCCAACCCAACCATTGGGCGGCCAAAATTGACAGAAATCCAACCTCCGAAGAAAACGAAGCACTCAATTACGTATCAATAAATTCCGGGAGCGTGGAAGATGAAAAACCTAAAAAAATGGACCGTTTTAATTTTAATAATATATTCTCTGCCGGGGTGCCCCCTTTTTGAGCAAAGAAGCGTGACGCAGGTGCTGAACAATAAAGAGCAATATCATGACAAAGAAATTATTGTTTCTGGAGCCCTTATGATCACACCTCAAACAATCGCTATTTGTGAAAAAACGCACCAGAAGACTGTTTGGACCTGGAGATTACGAAAAAAACTATTAATGAATTGAACGTGAACGCAAACACCATGATCAGAATTAAAGGTATTTATGTTGATCACGAGATTAAGAATGTGAATGGAGAATCCACATTCTATCCATCCAGATTGGTTGTGTCAGAAATCATTAAGTGAAGCCACAACCAGCACGTTCAAGACTGAACAGAGGCATGCCCACAGGTCGACTTTATAAAATGCAAGTCCATCATCCACAACCTACTTCCTTTATGATAAAGAAGAACTGGCAGCAGAATTTACCGGAACCAGCACCACAGTAAAAGACCGCTACATTCACGGCGCGGAAATTGATGACCCAGCGGTCTGGTTTCAAGGCGCAGCAGTTAATGCAGCCAGTCGGTGCCATTTGCGAGCCAATCATCAGGGCAGCATAACTCTGGTCACCAACAGCTCTTCCACCAAACTTTTTCAGCCTCGCTATGATACCTGGGGCAAACCGATCCAGTGGGCTACGAGGATCAGATTAACTTATATATCTATGTGAGAAATTATCCTATTAACAAGGTTGACCCAACAGGAATGTTTGCGTCCACTTTTAGTTCAAGTGCATTTAACGCCTATGGAGGTTGGAGGCCTGCGCCCCCCCAGCTTTACAGCAACAGCTCCAAATCCTTTCCCTCGCGACGGCACTAGACAAGTGCACATAGGGGGAACCGCCTCATGGGGCGGCTCCGTGACCGCGTCTGTTGGAGTAGCCGTGGATAGTAAAGGAGGGGCTGCAGTAACAGTTACAGGCGGAATTGGTGGAGGAACACCGGGTATTGCAGTAGAAGCAGGAGTGACAACGACAAATGCGGAATCTGTTGATGATCTATCGGGTGCAAGTGGTACAACGTCAGTAGGTGGCGGAGCCGGTGTAGTAGCATCGGTGAGCACAGTTGCAGGTGCCAACTATACTGGTGTAACAACGTCAGTCGGGGTAGGAGCAGGACCACCCATAAGTGCATCAGCTCACGTAACCGGTACATACGTAGCAAATGTTACTGAGCAGACACCACCCCCTCCACCGCCATGCGAACAGCAATATCAAAATAACTGTAGTTAAGCCATATTTTATGAAAAGAAAGATATGCACTCAGCCTATGAGCGCATATCTTTTTCAGCCACATCCTTAGCAGTCAGCTTAAATGACCATTATTCGATATTGATTTTTGTAAAACCCTTTTGTAGCATCTTGATATTGGACTACTCGCAATGAACGTTTTGGAAATATTTCTTGCTATATCTGGCCGAATACAAGGCTTATTTATTATTTCACTTTTAGCAGCCTTACTATACATCGGATTTTTAATTTACAGCTTTCATAAAGGCAGCATAAGCAAGAAAAGACTAACCTTGGGAGCTGGCATAGCAACACTTTCTTTGTTTTTATATATTTCTGACAATCTCATTGTGCACACCATCCTAAACAAAACAAAACACATAACAAAAGACCCATCAACAAAAATTTGGGTTGACGGAAAAAAAACTGATATACATCAAAAACTATCTGTTGCCTTTGAAAATAGGACTTCTTTAAAAAACAGTGGATCAAGACCAACAAAATATATTTCTATTCTTTTGGAAAACCCCGATTTATCAATTGAATACAAACTAGGCTTAGACTCAAGGGACAAAGAATTATATTGGGTTTATGCTCCAAGACTAAAAAGAGGTGGGCGTTTATGTTACATAAAAATTTCTTTGTAAATTTCCTAGTAACCGCCCATCACTAGCCCAACAAAAATTGCCCTAGAGAAATAATTAACTACAACCTACTACATTTCATCCATAAGATTTTCAATCGGTTGTAACAGCAACTCTCACAGCCGGCTTACGGCGCACATACAAAGTGCGATTTACGCGCGCGACCAGTTTGTGTTCTTCATCGACAATTTCCACAACAAATTCCGGTAGGTATTTTTCGCCAAAGGCGGTGCGCTGACGAATTTCATGCAGCACGTCGTCGTATAAACGAAACCGCGCGGTTACTTTGCCGCGCCCGGGGGCAATGTAGTCAATGGTAGCGTGCTTGTCCCAGACAAAATAATCCTTACCCAGATTGTGCAGTAACATCATCATGTACCATGGATCGGTCATCGCGAACAAACTGCCACCAAATTGCGTGCCTACGTAATTGCGGTTGTACCAGCGGAGTTGCAAGGCGACATCCACCTCACGAAAATCATCACTGATGGAGGTGGCATGGATACCGGAGAACAATAATGGGGGCCAGAGATTAATCAAACGACGCATCGTACGGGGACGCATAAACACTCCTGCAAATACCGAAAACCAACATACAACAGCATAGCAAACCCGATCAGCCAAAAGTCGCCTGATACCACCAATCGCCCCCCTTCGCGCCATGGAAAATACGCCCGACTCAGCGGCAGGCAAATCATCACCGGGGCAATCCCGCAGACGGGTTGATTCCTATCCTTCAAAATTTCTATGGATGAGCATGAATGCCTGGATTTTCCTGTTCCGGGGGAGGAGTGGTATTATGCCGACAAATTCTACCTGACCCCGAGTTTTAATGAAGATACCAAAACGTTTACAGCCGCTGGTCAACGATGGCCTGATCGACGAGGTTTATTACCAGTTGATGAGCGGTAAAGAAGCGCAAGTGTTCGTGGTACGCGCCAACGATGAAATTCGCTGTGCGAAAGTCTATAAAGAAGCCGATAAGCGCAGCTTTAAACAAGCCGTGCAATACCAGGAAGGCCGCACCGTGCGCAACTCGCGCCGTGCGCGCGCCATGGCCAAAGGCACCCGCTACGGCCAAAAAGAGGCTGAACAAGCCTGGCTGAGCGCCGAGGTAGACGCACTTTATCGCCTCGCCGAAGCCGGGGTGCGAGTCCCCACGCCCTACTGGTTTCTGGAAGGCGTGCTGGTGATGGAATTGATCGTCGATAAAGAGGGCGACCCCGCCCCGCGGCTGGATGATGTGGCCTTTGATCCGGACACCGCGCGTGATTATCACGCGCGTATGATGATGGAGATTGTGCGCATGCTCTGCGCCGGCCTGGTTCACGGCGACCTGTCGGAATTTAACGTACTGATTGACCACAGCGGCCCCGTGGTTATCGACCTGCCGCAAGCGGTTAACGCTGCCGGTAACAACAACGCCAAAATGATGCTCACTCGCGATGTTAATAATATGAGTGAGTATTTTGGCAAATATGCCCCGGATTTGTTAATCACCCATTACGCCGAAGAGATTTGGCATTTATTTGAACATGGCAACCTGCACCCGAACGTGAAGCTCACCGGCGAATTTGCCGAGAGCAACATCGATGCCGATATCGCCACCATGATGCGCATTATCGAAGATGCAAAATCAGAAGAAGAGGATCGTAAGGAGCGCGAGCGGATGGCGCGGGATGGGGAATTTTAGCAATCCACCGCAACAGGCAGCATAAACCGCCCATTTTTACAGTGAAAGCATTAGGAACCATGCATTAGACCGACTGGTTAAATATTGCCAATGTTATCCAGTCGATTTTCGACATAAAAGCCTTCAGCAATAACCTCAAACCCCCGGTAAAAAAGCACGTTACCTTTCTCTGCGAAATTTGGAATATCCCGGAAGGCACACTCAAAAGTCATCTTCTGCTGAGCGAAGCCCTTTGCTTTCTTTACCTTACAAAGCTGGAAAGTTCTTCCAACAGAAGCGTCAGATCCGCATGAAACGCTTCATAAGAATACTCATAGCGCCAGCCGTCAGGATTACCGTTTACCCACCCTGCCCGACCAACAGCACAGGATAAATTGGCAAGCAAGTCACGGATTTCAACAACAAGCTCAGCGCCGGTTTCTGCAGCAAACCACTCACAGTAACGCACAAGAGAATCCTGATTTTTATCGTTCTAAAAAAAGAAAGAGGCGGGCAAATAACGAATAAACATTCATCAGCAAGGTGCTGATCAACATATTGATAGCCAGAATTGCAAACTCCCTTGCTCACCGCGCCCTCCGCAATACCAGCATTCCAACCCGACCTCAGGGGCAATTTTTCCAACGAAAGTCGCCTTCATTATTTTGCACCAATATGTAAGCAGCAAACGCCGAGCAGCTGCTGGTTAAAACTACCTGCTCCCGGGGAATACCAAGACGCCAGGCCAAGCCTGACACCTCAATCGCGGCAAATTGGTGATAATTTTCCCACCTAACCAGCATGGGATCGGGTAATACCGGGGAAGGCGTATGACTGGATAAATATTCGAACTGGCGCTCTGCCCACATTGCACGGCCAAGGAGGGAAGGATAATCAAGCATTCTATTACCGATAATAGAGATACTACTGGAAGCGATAAAGCACACCAACGCCAGATACATATACCGGGACTCTATAACACCTCTTGCCAATATAATTGCCGGAAGAATAAGTGCAATTGCCGCATAGTACTCATAACTTTGTTCGCGCAGTAGAAAGTAAGGAGCATAGGCAACCGCGCAAAATGTCCCGATTATCAACAATTGAAACAAGGTCAAAAATGTTATTATTTTTTTAAAAACCAGCGCAATAAAAAGCAGCATAGGAACCAAACAAGCGCCAATCCATAGCAAAGTATGAATAGTCTCTCCAAGCGATAACAACCGAAGCGCCTCACGAGGAACGTTGAGCAACCAGGCCAATAAAGTCAGAACATTTTTTGCAATGTGGGAACCAAGAAGAATTTCATAAGCGCTGTAGCGGATCGGTGTGAATTGCTGAAAGAAGTAAAACCAGCATAAACAGGAAGCGAGGCACAAAATAAAGGTAACGATTACCGTTGCGCCAGGACGCTTGAAGCCGAAAATAAAAAAGCTCAGCAGCAACATTAATACCGGCGTTACTATGGCAATCTCTTTGGAAAAAAGAGCCATCCATAAGAAGACAAGCGTAAGCGCTGAAAAAACCTTTTGTTTGATGCCCTCCGCCTCAAGTGTGGTAATCCAGGCTGTCAGTGCACAGGAGACAAAGGTCACCAGAATGGCACTGTTGATGGCAGAAACCCAATGCAGCACCAGGATATGGACGCCGTGAAATCCGTATAAAAAACCTGTGATAAGTGCAATTAACGTAGCGGGCCGCCATTGCATAGCCAGCGCAAAACGGTACCCCAAACAGGCAACCGCCAACACTGACATTAGCCAACACACCGCACTCAGCAGGTGTGCAAGGATTGGATCTCCCTTTAATACATCTTCAATAAAACGCCAGGGTAAATCCATACTGAGCGGCCGCCAAAATGCGGTATTGGAATCACTGAAAAACGGAGCGAACCAGGAGGTATCCGCAAATCGCGCTTCCTTGGCATTTTGCAGAAAAAAATAATCATCACCCCAGAAGGGGGTAAAAAGTGCGGGAAACCAAACCAATAAACCGACTGCAATGGCGATGAAGCCTGCTATGTAACAAGCGCGGTAACGATGTTGATCAGATGGTGATTTTGAAGGTGATGCAAATAATTGAAGCATCGACATGACAGAAAACCCTGCGTTTACCAACGGAAGCCAACCGGGGGGCTATTCAGAGCAGCGAATGTCTGTAACAGCCCTGTAACCCGGGCTATTTTTACGCCCGCTCCGTGGACATTTCTTTAGAGGAACTGCTGATGACCTGAGCCGAATAAGCTCCCGCCCAGGTCATCTCAAACGAGCTGTGTTGCCGTATCAACTTAATTTCAAGCCAACACCAGATTATCCCGGTGGATCAGCTCTTCGTTGTCTTGGTAGCCGAGCAGTGATTCAATCTGACTGCTGGGGTGACCGATGATTTTGCGGGCTTCGTTGGCCGGGTAATTCACCAGACCACGAGCCACTTCGCGACCATCGGGCGAGACACAAACCACCATGTCGCCGCGCATAAAATTGCCGCGCACTTCTTTCACACCCACCGGCAACAAGCTTTTACCCTGCTCACGCAAAACACGCACCGCGCCCTCATCAATAACCAGCGTACCGCGAGTTTGCAGGTGGCCGGAAAGCCACAGCTTGCGCGCGGTTTGCGGCTGCTGGTGCGCCCACAGGAAAGTACCTATCTCCTCGCCCGCTACCAGCTTGCCCAGCACGTTTTCAATGCGCCCGCCAACGATGACTGTGTCGGCACCGGAGCGCGCCGCCATACGCGCTGCACGCACTTTGGTGATCATGCCGCCGCGCCCCAACAAACCACCGCCACCGGCCATGCGCTCAAGGCGCTCGTCATCGGCAGCAATTTCTGTCAGTAATTTTGCATCGGGGTTATTACGCGGATCGCTGTCATACATGCCCAGCTGATCGGTAAGAATCACCAGCAAATCCGCCTCGATAACATTGGCCACCAAAGCGCCCAGCGTGTCGTTATCGCCAAAGCGGATTTCATCGGTAACCACCGTGTCGTTTTCGTTGATCACGGGAATCACCCCGAAATTAACCAGGGTTTTCAAGGTGGAACGCGCATTCAAATAACGCTGACGGGACGAGTTGTCATCGTGATCCAGCAACACCTGCGCGGTTAGCAAACCATAACGCTGAAATTCTGCTTCGTAGGTTTGTACCAGACTCATTTGCCCGACGGCCGCCGCTGCCTGCAATTGATGAATTTCTGTAGGGCGGGAATTCCAGCCAAGGCGACGCATACCGGCAGCAACGGCACCGGAAGATACCAGCACCACCTCGATACCCTGCTCACGCAAGGCCGCCATTTGCGCCACCCAGCCAGCAATGGCAACCGCATCCAGCCCCTGACCATCGTTAGTCAGCAAGGCACTACCAATTTTGATAACCCAGCGCTTCGCCTGGGGAATAATTGCACGTTTACTCATGAATAGAATATTCAGGCTCAAAACGACGCTGGCAACCTTTCGGGGCTGCCCAGCAGGAAAGATGCAAACTGTTATTAAAACAGTTAATCCATATAAAAACAGGCAGTGATTGTGCCACTGCCTGCTCGTTTTTTTAATCTATTACAGAAAATATATTAACGCACATACTCCACTTCAACATCATAATCGTCTTCGTTGAAGTCATCATCGTCCATACCTGCCGCACGACGTGCTTCGCGCTGTGCTTCACGCAAGGCTTCGATGCGGTCACGCGCTTCCTGTGCCATCTGCAACTGCAGCTGCGATTCGCGATCACGCGCATCGCGGCTCTCGCCTTCTTCAGCCCAGATACCTTCAAGGTGATCCATAATCTTACCGGCCAATGGCGCAGTGCCATCACGGTGCAATGCCGATATACGGAATACCGGGCCTTTCCAATCCAGTTCTTTGATGATCGCGGCACAACGCTCTTCAGCTTCTTCCGGCGACAGCAAATCAACCTTGTTCAGCAGCAACCAACGCTCGCGGGTGGCCAGTGTCGGGCTGAATTTACCCAACTCTGCGACAATCGTGCGCACGTTTTCTACCGGGTCCGAGCCATCAATAGGCGCAACATCCACCATATGCATCAGCAAGCGACAACGCGTTAAATGCTTTAGGAAACGAATCCCCAGGCCGGCACCTTCAGATGCGCCCTCGATAACACCGGGAATGTCGGCAATCACAAAGCTGCGGTATTGCTGCACCTTGACCACACCCAAATTTGGGATCAGGGTGGTGAACGGGTAATCTGCCACTTTCGGCTTGGCTGAGCTGACTGCACGAATGAAACTGGATTTACCGGCATTAGGCAAACCGAGCATGCCCACATCGGCAAGCACTTTCATTTCCAGCTTGAGGTTACGCAATTCACCTTCGGTGCCCCAGGTCGTTTTACGCGGGGCACGGTTGGTACTGGTTTTAAAGCGGGTATTACCCAAACCATGAAAGCCGCCCTGCGCCACTTTCAGGCGCTGACCGTGTTCGGTCAAATCGCCAAAAATTTCTTCGGTATCGGTATCCAGCACAGTGGTACCCACCGGCACCGGCAACACCAGATCATCACCTTTTTTACCGGTACAGTCTTTACTGGCACCCTTTTGACCATCTTCTGCCTTGTAGCGTGGCTGGAAACGGTAGTCGATCAGGGTGTTCAGGTTTTCGTCGGCAACCAGATAAACACTGCCGCCATCGCCGCCATCACCACCATCGGGGCCGCCTTTGGCAACAAACTTTTCGCGGCGAAAGCTCATCATGCCATTTCCGCCTTTTCCTGCTTCAACCTGGATTGGCGCTTCATCAACAAATTTCACGGTGAACTCCGAAGGTAATCATAACGGGATAAAAACCATGATACCGGCCAGACCGGTTCATAGGGTACAAAAAACTGCCATTTAAAATAGCAAAAAGCCCTGGCGACAACTTCGGCGACAGGGCTTTTGGAAACACAGTGATGTCAGCCAACGCGGCTGACATCGGGCAATCAGTCGTAATTACACAGCAACAATGCTGACGTACTTACGGTTGAAAGCGCCTTTGGTTTCAAATTTCACATGACCGTCTGCTTTTGCAAACAGGGTGTGATCCTTACCAAGACCTACGTTAACGCCAGCGTGGAATTTGGTACCACGTTGACGAACAATGATGCTACCTGCAGGAATCAGTTCGCCGCCAAAAGCTTTAACGCCCAGACGTTTCGCGTTCGAATCGCGACCGTTACGAGTACTACCACCAGCTTTCTTGTGAGCCATTTTCTAAACTCCTATTAACCTGTGATACCAGTGATTTTCACTTCGGTGAACCACTGACGATGACCTTGACGCTTCATGTGGTGCTTACGACGACGGAATTTGATGATTTTCACTTTCTCGCCGCGACCATGAGCAACCACTTCTGCAGTTACCAGAGCACCTTCCACAACCGGAGCACCAATTTTGATGTCTGCACCGTTAGCAACCAGGTATACCTTGTTGAACTCAACCGTGCCGCCTGTAGCGAATTCGATTTTTTCCAGTTTGAGGGTTTCACCAACCACTACACGATGCTGTTTGCCACCGCTTTCGAAAATTGCATAAGTACTCATACTTGCTCCAATGAACACTTGGACGACACGAAGTAGCCGAGCGACATGCTCTGCGTTTGGGACTAGAGTCGTATACCTGTTTTCAGGGGCGGCGATTGTATGCCAGATGCCAGCTTACCGCAAGGCATTGTTCAATTTTTACCCATGCCGCCGGTAGCGTTAAAGATGGCGAGCCGAAGCCCTGAAGCGAGCGAGGCAGCCGGGCGAACACCCGGCAATAACACCCAACATTTACTGTGCCGCAATAACGCCATTGTGTTGCAGCCAGTTTTTCAACACCTCGGGCCAGGCCGTTACGGTGCCCTGATCCTTGCGCATACCAAAACCATGAACGTTGGTCTGGTATACATGAAGCTCCGAATCGGGATTGTGCTTTTGAACCTGATTAAAGAACACCAGGCTATTGCCCACAGGCACCGCTTTATCGCCAATGCCATGCACAATAAAGACCGGCGGAATACCGGCTTTTACCTGATTTTCCAGGGAGTTTTCCTGCAACAACTGCGCGGAAGGCTGATCTCCCAGCAACGCCTGGCGCGAACCGGCGTGGGCATCCTCACCCTGCAAGGTAATAACGGGATAGCCCAGAATGGAAAAGTCCGGGCGAGCCGACACCGCTTCCAGCGGATCAGTTGCGCCACTTTCCCGGAAGTCGTAACGGGTCGTCACACTGGCCGCGAGATGACCACCGGCAGAAAAGCCGATGACACCAATTTTGCTGGCATCCAGCCCCCAGGCCTCTGCATTGGCACGAACCACGCGCACCGCCCGCAAACCATCCAGCAACGGCGCAGGAAAACCGTATTCCTGCATACGGTATTTCACCACAAAGGCCGCCACCCCCAGACTGTTGAACCAGCGGGCGATATCGTAACCTTCATGTTCGATGGCAAGGCGCACATAACCGCCACCAGGAAAAATCACCACTGCTGGCAGCGGAGCGTCCGCGCTGCGGTTTTCTGGCCAGAAGGGGGTGATGGAGGGATTGTCTACGCCGAATACCCGGCCGTTTTCCGTTTTTTCACGATCCGGTGTTACCGGCTTTTGTTCGGACCAGAGTGTTAACGGATCCTGGGGTAATGATGTCATCTCAGCAACAGCTCCTGATACAGCAAAAGTCATAAAGAAAAAAAACAGGCCCTGCCGAACAACAGATAAACGGGGATATTTCATGAAAAGCGCTCTCACATTTTATTGGCAGGCAGCCACCGGCACGCTCCCGACAAGAGTGGTTATTATCAACGGCCGTTCCTTGCAAAAACCGGACTTCCTTGCGATTGCGGGCAAGCATAGCATTCACTATCCCGGGGATAAACGCCCGATACCAAGGATAGAGGAGGCAATTTTTAAATCGGAAGAATGCAAAGAGTACAGAGGCCGAGAAAAAACCGGGGAAATACAGTGGCAGGATTTAAAAAATTACGAACAGCTCTATGCAGGAGAAAATAGCGGACAGCAGCAACCGTTAGTTAATATTTGCAGATAGTGGTTTCGATAAGCACTCGCAAGCACATCAATGCTCACTGCAACGGTGCAGATGAAACGCAACGCGCCAGTTTTTTGGATAGTTTAATTTGACCGCAAATAAAACGCCGATGCCTTGCCAGCATCGGCGCCATTTAAAGACAAGATCATTTCAATATATTGATTCTCGTGCGGCTAAATTTCGTAGTGAACATCATCCCGCGATGCAATCAATGAAGATCTCTATCCGGCAATTCGCGGTTATGGAATTCTTTATCGGTAAACTCTTCGTCTTCGTGACTCTTCCATAAACCACTGCGATGCCATTCGGTGCGGCTGGGGTCGGCTACCGACAGCAGCATTTCACCGGCGCTTATCTCCCAGGTGTGAAAGTCTTCTTTCAGCTCTCCCCAGAAAGTGCGCGCTTCGGCAAGGTCTTCACGCACGTAAGCGCCCAGCAAGGCAGCCTCTTCCTGAAACATGGATTCAGCCGTTAATTCAAGTGATACCAATTGCCCCACATCGTGCTCAATTCCCTGCTGCAGGGTGACATGGATTGATGAGTTTTGAGTCTCTTCGTGATAAGGATTTTGATAACGTTCTGTAGACATCATACAAACAACCTCCGCATGACTGCGCTCGTGAAAGTACCTTGTTTCAAGCATGGCTCCAAAATCGGGGTTTGGCAAAAAAATGCTGATTACCAGGCCACAAAAAACACATTTAACGACGGCACTACAAAGTCCGACCATCAGAAAAATAATTTTGCGGCAATGAATTCGGTAACATCGACATTTCTGCCCCGGCCCCCATCACTCACCATTGAAAGATTGGATCACCCTTACTATGATTTTTTGCGGGATTGACATCACCGGCGGGAATCCCACGTACCGGATTTAACCAATAAAAGCAGATTAGCCGGTTAATCATGTCTGCTAAAAAAACACCATGATGGATTGCATGACAGCCTCACCTTCAAATAACCATAAAGGTATTGGCAATCATGAAAATAGTAATAATAAAGTGGATTTCAACGTTACTTCTTGGCATTGGCATCAGTCATACGGCCTATGCGGTTAATTGTAATAACCTGCCAACCTGGAGTGGCAACCAAACCTACACCACAGGCAACCAGGTCAAACACCTTGGCTATGGCTACACGGCCAATTACTGGACGCAAGGTAATGACCCGGCGAGCTTTTCCGGCAACTGGCAACATTGGACCAACAACGGCGCCTGTGATGGCGGGGTAACCTCCAGCGCAGCCAGCAGCGCAAGCTCAACCAGTGCAGCCTCTTCAGTGCAATCCAGCCTTGTTAGCAGCGGCAACTGTCCTGCCTATGCTGCCGGCAGCAGCTATAACGCCGGCACTGTAGTCTCCAACGCGGGCGGCAATTACACCTGCACGGTTCCCGGCTGGTGCTCATCACCTGCAGCATGGGCTTACGCGCCCGGTACCGGCGCTCATTGGACGGAAGCCTGGAGTGCGGGCGGTTCTTGCGGCGGCACTCCGGGTTCGAGCAGTGCGTCTTCGGTTTCCAGTACGCCGCCGGTCAGTTCAAGCAGCTCCAGTGCCGCCAGCGGCAATTTCGAACTGGTGGGATATTGGGAAAACTGGCACTGGCCGATTCTCGCACCGGCGGATGTTCCCAACTACACCGTGCTGAACATCTCCTTCCCCCGTATTAATAATGATGGCTCACTGACGCTGACCAACGCCGACTTCACCCAGAACAACCCTACCGCAGCCCAGGTTGCAGCCGCCAAGGCGCAGGGCAAGAAAGTCCTGCTGTCCATTGGCGGTGCCACTACGCCGCTGGTGCTGGCCACCCAGGCGCATGAGGATAATTTTGTAAATTCCTTTATGGCGATTAAAAACTCACTGGGGCTGGACGGCATTGATATTGATACCGAAAAAGGGCTGTACACCGCGCCGAATGCACAAATCAATGAAACCAATCCGCAATACTCGGCGGATCATCTGGTGCGCGCCATCAAACGCCTTAAAGCCCATTACGGCACCTCTTTCCTCGTCACCATGGCACCGGAGACCGCCCATACCATCGGCGCCCAGTTGCCCGGTAATTGGCTGGGTCAATACAACTGGGGCGTGTACTTGCCATTGATGAATGCGCTGCGCAATGAAATTTCCTGGGTGCAAATGCAGTATTACAACAGCGGCAGCATGCCCGGCCGCAATGGCAACTTCTATAACGCCGCCACTCAGGACGGGCTGGTCGCCTGGACAGAAGCGCTGATTGAAGGCTTCCCGATTGCCAGCACCGGCGTGCAATACCAGGGTTTGCCAGCCAATAAGGTGGTGATCGGTTTGCCAGCATCCAACGCGCCCAGTGCCGCAGGCAGTGGTTATACCGACCCCACCGTGGTTAAAGCAGCCGTGCGATGCCTGCGCACCGGTAATTGTGGCAGCGGTTATAAACCGGCAAAAACCTACCCGGATTTACGCGGTTTGATGAGCTGGTCCGTTCAGGAAGACCGTCTGGTGAACTATTACTTCTCGAACAGCGTGAAAGCCTGTGCGGTGAATAATCAATGCCAATAAGTGATTGCCAGTAAGTGATGAAAAATACCCGTCTCTGCGCCATGCCATGGGCACAGAGACGGGCTGACGTCACCATTCCCGCCAGCCACCGCACAGACCCCTTCGCTTCTGTAAACCAAACCCCTATAATCGATGGCTTTTCCACAATTCATTAGCCACAAGGCCATTTATTCCAATGGAAGAGCAATACCTCCCCTCGCGTGTAGAAGCGGATGCCCAGCAATATTGGGATGCCAACCGCAGTTTTGAAGTTCACGAAGACCCATCCAAAGAAAAGTTTTACTGCCTGGCGATGTTTCCTTATCCCAGCGGCAAGCTACACATGGGGCACGTTCGCAACTACACCATTACCGACGTTATTGCCCGCTACAACCGCATGCTCGGCAAAAACGTGCTGCACCCGATGGGATGGGACGCCTTTGGCTTGCCGGCAGAAAATGCCGCACTTAAAAACCAGACCGCGCCAGCAACCTGGACTTATGCCAACTCCGACCATATGCGCGAACAACTGAAGCGCCTCGGTTTCGGTTTTGACTGGTCGCGCGAAGTAACCACCTGTAAGCCCGATTACTACAAATGGGAGCAATGGTTCTTTACTCGCCTGTACGAAAAAGGCCTGGTGTACAAAAAAATGGCCACCGTAAACTGGGATCCGGTTGACCAAACGGTATTGGCCAACGAGCAGGTTATTGACGGTCGCGGCTGGCGCTCCGACGCGCTGGTAGAGCGCAAGGAAATTCCGCAGTGGTTTATCAAAATCACCGATTACGCGGAAGAATTGCTGGATGACCTCGACAAACTGCCGCACTGGCCGGAGCAGGTTAAAACCATGCAGCGCAACTGGATCGGCAAAAGCCGTGGTCTGGAAATGCGCTTTGACCTGGAAAGCCCGGCAGGCGATTACGAAGGTTTTGAAATTTACACCACCCGTCCGGATACCCTGATGGGCGTGACCTATGTCAGCCTCGCCGCCGAGCACCCGATTTCCCGTTTGCTGGCTGAAGACAACAGCGAACTGGCTGCATTTATTGCCGACTGTAAAGTGCAATCAGTAGCCGAAGCCGATATGGCGACCATGGAAAAACGCGGTATGGATACCGGCATCAAAGCCCTGCATCCGATTACCGGCGAACCGGTTTCTGTGTGGGTGGCCAACTATGTGCTGATGGACTACGGTTCAGGCGCGGTAATGGCGGTGCCAGCACACGACCAGCGCGATTACGAATTTGCCAAAAAATATAACCTGCCCATCCAGCAAGTGGTTGCGCCGCAAAACGGCGAAGCCATTGATCTGGACAACGTGGCTTTCACTGAAAAAGGCGTGCTGGTCAATTCCGGCGAATACGACGGCCTTGATTTCAATGCCGCCTTCGATGCCATTGCCGAAACCCTGCAAGCGGCGAAAAAAGGCCAGGTCAAAGTTAACTACCGCCTGCGCGACTGGGGTGTTTCCCGTCAGCGTTACTGGGGCGCGCCAATCCCCATGTTCAACCTGCCGGACGGCGGTGAAATTCCGGTGCCTGCGCACAAGCTGCCGGTGTTGCTGCCGGAAGACGTGGTAATGAACGGTGTTCATTCGCCGATCAAAGCCGATCCGGAATGGCGTAAAGCCGAACTGGACGGCCAACCGGTGGAGCGCGAAACCGATACCTTCGATACCTTTATGGAATCCAGCTGGTATTACGCCCGCTACACCTGCCCGAACTTTGAAGGCGGCATGCTCGACAAGGCCGCGGCTGATTACTGGCTGCCGGTTGATCAGTATGTTGGCGGTATCGAACACGCCATCTTGCACCTGCTCTACTCCCGCTTCTTCCACAAGCTGATGCGTGACGAAGGTCTGGTCAGTTGCGACGAGCCCTTCGAGCGCTTGCTCTGCCAGGGCATGGTACTGAAAGACGGTACCAAGATGAGCAAATCCAAAGGGAACACCGTTGACCCGGAAGAATTGATCAACCTCTACGGCGCCGACACGGTTCGCCTGTTCTCCATGTTCGCGGCGCCGCCGGAACAAAGCATGGAGTGGAGCGATTCCGGCGTTGAAGGTGCCAACCGCTTTATCCGTCGTTTGTGGAAATCGGTCGATGGTCACGTCGCCGCAGGCACACCGGGCAAACTCGATGCCGCCACCCTGCCGGATGCGCAAAAAGACCTGCGCCGCAAAACCCACGAAACCATCGCCAAGGTCAGCGACGATTACGGCCGCCGCCAAACCTTTAACACCGCGATTGCCGCGGTTATGGAATTGCTGAACGAAATCAGCAAACTCTCTGACCGTGCCAACCCGCAGGGGCTGGCGGTTGAGCGCGAAGCGCTGGAAGCGGCGATTTTGTTGTTAGCGCCGATCATTCCGCATGCGTCCCACGCACTGTGGCAAGCACTGGGTCATCAGGACACCATTCCGCTGGATGCCCCCTGGCCCAAGGTCGATGACAATGCACTGGTTCGCTCCAGCATTGAAGTGGTGGTGCAGGTTAACGGCAAAGTGCGCAGCAAACTGGATGCACCGGTCGATGCCCCCAAAGAAACCCTGGAAGCGATGGCACTGGCTCAGGATAACGTGCAGAAGTTTCTCGACGGCATCACCGTGCGTAAGGTGATTGTTATCCCGAACAAGTTGGTCAATATTGTTGCCAATTAATCGTCGGCCCGGGGCAACCCGGGCGTCACTGACCGCTGCCGGTCAGCCTTCACTTGTGGATGCTTTATGATGCGACTCACGCTCTGTCTTTTTCTCGCCCTTCTTACCACCGCGTGCGGCTGGCAATTGCGCGGCTCGTCCAGTATTCCGCAAGCGTTGGAACGTATTTATTTAACCTCTTCCGATGAGCACAGCCCATTAACCACTGACGTTCGTCAGGTGTTACTGACCAACAAAGTGGTCATCACCGAAAACTCCAGTGACGCACCGCTAAGCTTGCGTGTTCTGGAAGAAAACATTGATCGCCGCACTGCAGCCGTAGGCGCCGATGCGCTGACCAGCGCCTTTGAACTTTACATGACCGTCGGTTATGAAGTGCGTGACAAGCAAGGTGAGTTGTTAGCGCAGCCCGCCACCGCAAGCATTACGCGTATCTACAATTACAACCCCAACGACGCCGCCAGTAGCGCCCGCGAAGAAACCTTGCTGGTGCGTGAGATGCGCCAGGACCTGGCAGGGCAATTGATTCGCAGAGTCAACGCACTCTACAGCGATAGCCTGAAGCAAACGCCAAACGCCCAATCGGAAACCGATGCCAAAACTGCGCCCTGAACAATTGGGCGCCGCCCTCAGCAAAGGCCTGGCTCCCATTTACCTGATTAGTGGCGACGAGCCTTTACTGGTTCAGGAAGCCTGCGATCAAATACGCCGCGCCGCACGCGACCGGCAATTCAATGAACGCGAGCTCTACCACGGCGATGCCAACTTTGATTGGAACCAGGTATTGTCGTCCGCCAACAGCCTGTCTTTATTCGCCGATAAAAAAATTATTGAATTGCGCATTGCCTCCGGTAAACCCGGTGACAAAGGCAGTAAAGTGATCAGCGAATACGCGGCGATGCCGTCTGACGATAATTTATTATTAATCGTCACGCCAAAACTTGATGCCGCAGCGCAAAAAAGCAAATGGTTAAAAGCCATTGAAGATCGCGGCATTCACGTACAAATTTGGCCGATTACGCCAGCACAGCTGCCTCGCTGGATTGGTACCCGCTTACAACAAGTCGGGTTGCACGCAGACAGCAGCGCGATTGACTTGCTGGCGTCACGGGTGGAAGGCAACCTGCTGGCTGCCGCACAGGAAATTGAAAAGCTGACCCTGCTGACCACGGATAAAACCATCAGCCATGAATTAATGGCCAGTGCCGTTGCCGACAGCGCCCGTTATGATATTTTTGGCCTCACCGACAAAGCCTTATATGGCGATGCCCGTGCCGCCGTGAAAACCTTGCACGGCCTGAAAACCGAAGGCACCGAACCTATCACGATTCTCTGGGCACTTACCCGGGACATTCGCGCCCTGGTGCAAATTTCAATGGCAACCGCGCAGGGGAAAAATATTGAGATGGCAGCCAAACAGGCTGGCATTCGCGACAAGCGCTTACCCTTGATTCGCGCCGCCTTGCAGCGTTTGAAACCGGCACAATTGCAAATGCTGCTGCGCAAAGCCAATGCCATTGATAAAGCCATCAAAGGCATGCGCAACGCCGAACCCTGGGATGAACTGTTGGATCTGTTGCTGAATATCGCCGGGGTTAACAGTTTGCACCCGGCCAATGATCGCCTGACATTAAGAATTTAAACAATACCGATTTGAAAATCGGAACAACAAAAACGCAATTTATCCGGAGCAAAAAACATGACATATCGGTCAATACTTTCTCTGAAATCCTTACCCGTTGTTTGCGGTTTACTGGCAGCCTTAATGCTGGCCGGTTGCAGCAAAGACGCATCGGATACGTCAGCCACAACAACCCCTGCAACCGAAGCCGCTGCAAACAACGGCCCCAAGGCCACCACCCCCAAACCGCGCGATCAGGAATACGAGTGGATGTCGGTTGCAGAGTGGCACGAACGTTTTCAGGATGACGTAAAAATTGCCAAAGAAGGTAATGTGGGCTTGCTCTTTGTAGGCGACTCCATCACTCAGGGCTGGCCGTCACCACTGTGGGAAAATTCCTTTGGTGCGTATAACCCGGCCAACTTCGGCATTGGTGGCGATCACACCGGCAACGTGCTGTGGCGTTTGCAAAATACTGATCTCAGCAACCTGCACCCGAAAGTGATCGTACTGCTGATTGGTGTTAATAATTTTTTCCATAACAACGACCAGCCGGAAGATGTATTTCAGGGCGTTAAAGCGGTCGTGGATTTACTGCGCATTGAATTTCCGGATGCAAAAATTCTGTTAAACGGCATTTTACCGCACAAGGAAAATGCCGATGACCCGATGCGTCAGATGATTATTGAAACCAATCAAAAAATTCTGACATTGGGTGATCACACCCATATTTACTATCGTGATTATGGCTCATTGTTTTTGGCAGAAGATGGCTCGATTCCCAAGGAGCTGATGCCGGACTCGCTGCACCCCGCAGAGCCGGGTTACGTAATTTGGGCAGATGCCATGCTGCCGCAAATTCAGGTCTGGATGGAAGAATAAACCGCTCTCGCCCACCCACGATAAAGCACCGGCACATCATTTTTATTGCCGGTGCAGTTTTCCCCTCTCTTTTTGTCGCGAACTAACATGACCCGATTAACCCCTATCAACATTCCTTTTGTTGCGTTCTTTGTGAGCGCCCTTTTAGCTCTGGCTGGCTGCTCTTCGGAAAAAAAAGCGGACGGCGCTACAGCCATTGAGGAAAAATCCGTGATCTTTATTCCCGCAACCGATGCACGTATCGCCGTTGTTGGCAGAAGCGCCACCCATGACGATAACAGCATTCATTTTGCTTACCCGGGTGTGAGCCTGAACCTGGCAACCACCGCCTCCGAATTAACCTTGCACATTCAGAGCAGCTCCGAAGACAGCTTTATTGATGTAGACGTGTCAGGGCAACCTTCGCAAATAGTCCGCGTACCGGCAGACCAAAGCGGTGTTGTTATTCGCACGGGCAATACGGGCGAGGCACAGACTATTCGCGTGACGCACCGTGGCGAAACCTGGCACGGACTTTTGTCGGTGAGCGGCCTGACATTGAAAGACGGCGAATTGTTAGCAGCACCATCATTGCCGGAGCGCAAAATGCTGGTACTGGGCGATTCGGTAACTTGTGGCGAGGCTATCGAGCGGCAGGCGTCCTGTAAAAAAGACAGTAGCTGGTGGAATGCCCGCTTGTCTTACGGCATGTTAATCGGTGAAGCGCTGAACGCGCAGGTGAATCTGGTATGTTACGGCGGCCGCGGTCTGGTAAGAAGCTGGAATGGCCGCACCGACGAATTGAACTTGCCGGATTACGCCGAGCTGGCTATCGCCAGCGCCGAAAACCCGATCCGCTGGGATCACAACCGTTACACACCGGATCTGATTCTCAGCGCGATAGGAACCAATGATTTCAGTGAAGGTATTCCTGAAGCCGAGCATTATATTGAAACCTACCTGACACTGATTGAGCGGCTTCATAGCCTGCACCCCAACGCGACCATTGCAGTCACCGAGGGCGCTATTTTAAATGGTGAGAAAAAAACAGCCTTGCAAGGTTATCTGCAGCAAATTGCACAACGCAGTGACGTGCCTGTGCAGGTAATACCGGCGACCTGGTACCCGGGTGACGACTGCGATGCCCACCCCACCAAAGCACAGCACGCCGCTATGGCGAATGATCTTGCACCCGTGCTGCGTGAATTAATGAGCTGGTAGTATTGCAGGCACTGGCGGTGTGTTGCTGATGTGCCACAGCGGATTTAATTGCATGGGTGGAAATGATTGTAAATAGCGATTTTATGATTCGACAATCGAGATTGTGGTACCCTAGGCACCAGAGTCATCTGAAACACGCCCGATTCAGACTGATTTCTTTTAAAAAATCCCGACGCTTGTCGGGATTTTTTTCTTTCCAGCCTCGAAAAACTCAGGGTTTGACGAATTTCAGGGTCATACGGTCACTTTCGCCAATTGCCAGATACTTTTCGCGATCCTGATCACCCTGCCGCAAAGTCGGTGGCAAGGTCCAGACACCGGACGTATAGTCAGCGGTATCTCGCGCATTGGCATTCACCTCAGAACGCGCCTCCAAACGAAAACCGGCTTGCTCTGCCAGCCGTACAATAAAGCTTTCGTGCATATAGCCACTGGATGCCTGCTTGTCTTCACTGTCAGCAGCCGGAAGGCGATGATCTACCACCCCGAGAATGCCGCCACTTTTCAGCGTTTTATGAAACTCGCGAAATACCGCCAGGACATTTTCTTCGCCGCCATTCATATACCAGTTATGCACGTTGCGGAAGGTCAAAATTCGATCAACGCTGCCTGCGTCTGCAATTTTTAACTGTGCCGGTGGTGCAAAGGCGATTACCGACACCTGATCATACAGTGCCGGCGCAGCAGCAATTTTTGAATCAAAGGTGGCGCGGGCTTTTTGAAAAAAACCGACCTCGGAATCTGCCGGGAAATGCGCAGCGATCAACTTGCCGTCCTTACGCAACAGCGGCGCAAGAATTTCTGTATACCAGCCACCCGCACCGGGCCACACTTCTACCACAGTCATACTCGGCTGTACGTCAAAAAATTGCAGGATTTCGACCGGGTGACGATACACATCCCGCGCCTTGTTCGTTTCGGAACGGTGTTCGGCTTTCACCGCGGCGGCCAGAGCGTCTGACGGTTGTGCCGCCGCAAGCCCGGAAGAAAAACCGATGACCAGCGCGGTGAGAATCCCTTTGCCGATTAATCCGTGGCGTTGCACTTGGGTTGAAATGGAAACAAGATGTCGCATGCTTTTTACTCCTGTTTTATGTATGAAAAACCTCGGGACTATTTATAGAAAACCTCGGGCCTACCTATAACAAACCTCGGGACTATTTATAAAAAACCGGCAAGTCCTGATGATAAAAAACCCCGTGCATCCTGAAATACACGGGGTTTGAAAAGATCACCGACGCAGAGAAACCATCACTGCTCTTTACCCAGCGGCTTGACGATCAGAATCAGCTTGGGCAAGAGCGTGAGCGAACCCAGCAACGCCGCGATCATCGCGATAGCGGTAAATACCCCGAAGTAAATTGACGGGATAAATTGTGACAGCGCCAGAATCGAGAAGCCAACCACAATGGTAATGGCGGTGTAATAGAGCGCACGACCAATCGACGCATGGGAGTTGTGCATCGCCTCCACATAATTACCCGTTGCGGCAAACTCTTTGCGGAAACGGTAGATGTAGTGAATCGCGTGATCCACACCGATACCGACCGTAATAGCCGCAATGGTGATGGTCATCATATCCAGCGGTACACCCGCCAGGCCCATACCGCCCAGTACCACACTCGCGGCCAACATGTTCGGCAAAATCGCAATCAACGACAAACTGACCGAGCGGAACAGCACGATAAACATCAACATAATGCCCACAAATACCGCACCCATGGTGGCGATTTGTGATTGAAACAGACTTTGCAGCATGTTGTTATAGAGCACCAGCATGCCGGTGAAATGCACTTGTTCCGGCTGGAAGCCCACTTCATTAACCGCGTAGTTGCGAATTTTTTCTACCAGCTCAACCCGTTTCAATTCCGGGCTGGTTTCCATTACCCGCAGGGTAATTCTGGCCTGATTGTGCTCATCGCTAAGATAGGGTTTTACCAGAAAATTACTAATCTCTTCAGACAGCATGTTACGCACAACACCCAACTCAAAATTATTGAGACGGCCGCCGTTGATGTCTTCTGCAATCTCATAAAAGGTTGCCAGCGAGTTCACCTTGCCCACTTCCGGCAAGGATTCCAGGTAAAGATGCAGTTTGCGAATTTCATCCAGACCGGCGAGCGAAAACCAGTAGCTTTCCGGGGCACTGCTACCTTCGCTGGCGAAGGCATCATCCGAGAAAGGATCATCACCAAAGGGATCATCTTCGTCAAAGGCGCCTTCTGCAAAAGCATCTTCTGCAGCGGCACCGTCGTCCGCAAACGGATCATCGTCTTCGGTTGTGGTGTTATCGGTGCTGGCGGTTTGCGCGCTGGTGACGACCGGATTGACATCCAGCAAAATTTCCAACGAAACCGTGCCGCCCAGCTGTTGGTCGATAACCGACATGCCCTGATAAATTTCAGTGTGTTTGTGGAAGTAATCAATAAAGCGATTTTCGACTTCCAGTTTGCTCATCCCGTAAATACTGACAATGGCCGCAACCACACTGACGGCAACGACTTTACTACCGTGATTTTCAGCAATGCGGGAAAAGCGCAGAGTAAAGGCTGCACTGTTGTCTTTCTTATCTTTCGCCTCGCCTTTGGGCAAAAGCATCAGCGTCGCCGGCAAAATAAGGAAAGCCAGCAACATCGCGAGGCTCAGGCCGATACTCATCATCCAACCGAAATCCATCACCGGACGAATATCGCTGACCACCAGCGAAACAAAAGCCACGATTGAGGTAATCACTGTGTAAAAGCATGGCAGCGCCATAAACTTTACGGTTTCCCACACCAGTTGTTGTTTGTCCCAGCCGGGGTTTTCGGCATGAAACTCCCGGTAGCGCACCACCAGATGGATGGTGATCGCCAGCGTCATGATCAATAACAAGGCGACAAAATTGGACGAGATAACGGTGAGGCGCCAGTCAATCCAGGCCAGCCAGCCCAGCATCATTAATACCGTAGCGACGCAGATGAATAACGGCAGCAAGACAAAGCGCAGCTGTCGGAAAATAACAGCGAGAATCAGCACAATGAATAACAAAATGGCGGAACCAAAAATCACCAGATCACTTTTGATGTAAGCAATCATATCGGCGGTAATCATACTGACGCCGCCGACAAACAAACGTGCTTCGCTCTGGTAACCGGCAACAATGTTGCGCACTTGCTCAACCCGCGCGTGGTCTTTGGCGGTCAGCTGTGTGCGGTAATCCAAAAATTCCTGGCTGACTTTTTCAAGCTCTGCGGCTTCGGCACTGTCCAGCCCTTCTTTTTTACTCTTCAAACGCAGCGCATCGCGGTGTCTGACCAGGTCAATGTAATGGTTGTCGACTTTCAGATTGAGCAGCAGCGCCGTGGTACGACCATCCGGCCCGAGAATCAGGCTGCGGTAAATGGGGCTGGTGAGAAATTCCTGCCGCACCATGTCACGATCAACACCTTCGGTGAGCAGTGTACGGGTAGATTCTTTTTGCTCGGCAAGGCTGCGACGCGGGCTGTAAAGCAGCGGCACATCAATCATGGAGACAACATTTTCCACGCCCTGCACCTGGATCAGTTCATCACGCAGGCGTTGCATAACTTCAATGGAATGGTCTGAAAACAGGTCGCCGTTAGGTGTGTAAGTAACCACCAACACATCGCCATATTGATAGCGCTGGTTGATCTCCCGGAAGTAATCAATGTCGGTATCGTTTTCGAGGGTTAACGAATCGGCAGAGGCATCCAGTTTGAAGTTGGGCAGACCGATAACCGCGACGATGGTGATCAGCAAAATAGCAATCAGCGTTGCGACAGGATGGGCGATGATTAACGAGCGGTATAAAGCAGACAATCGTTGCAGCATGTGTTTACCCTGGCTCCATTAAGCGGGAAAAACAATCGGGATGAACGCGATCACTCAGGCTGCCAGCGATAATTTTCGCCGGGGAGTCCAATCCGGCAAGATGTTCAATAAACAATCAGACAGGCGTAATGATCGGTCAAGTGAAGGTTCGCCATTATGGATGACTCACCTGTGAATGCAAATAAAACCCGACCGCTTATAGCGGTGGCGGGTTCGCTTTGGTATCGCTGTGTCCCAGGTCACGATCCGGGCTGACGATATCCCGCACGCGCTGTTTGAGCACTTTGGCCTCGGGAAACCCGCCATCGCGCTGCCGCTCCCACACCAGCATATCATTCACCCAGATAGCAAAAACACCACCGCTGCCAGGATGCAGGGCTACCTCGTCCAGCTCGTCGGGAAAACTGCCCAGCAGCTCCTGCGCCAGCCAGGCCGCTCGCAACATCCAGCGGCAGAGGTTGCAGTAGTGAATGATCACTTTGGTTTTCGCCACCGGCGGAGCCGAAAAATCGTCAAAAGGCACAGATTACTCCTTGATAGAAATCAATTTTATCGAACAGGTATCAAAATCCACATGGGCATACATGTTAAGCTCGCGGCTGTTTCTGACCCACTACGAAACGCTTTATTGCAAACCCTGTTATGACGAACCATGAAAGTCTGAAAAAACACCGCCACGGCTGAGGGTTTTTCAGAGTTTCCTCAAGGCTATAGTGACGATTATAACGTGCCTTGCCGCCCATGGCTGGCCCGCTATGCTGTAACGAATCGGTGAGGAGCAAAGCGGCAGCCTGCCATCTCACGCCTTCTGCGGAAAATCCCCATGCTGAAACTTCAATTCAGTGATAACCATCGCGAACCTGTCTGGGTTGTTGAGAAGCTGTTTACCATTGGCAGCCAACCCGGCAACCACCTGGTACTGACTCACCCCTCGGTAGAGCCGGTACATGCCCGGCTGATTCAGGAAAATAATCGCTTTTATCTCAAAGACAACAACAGCAAAAGCGGTTGCTTTGTGAATGAGCAGCGGGTTACTCACAAGGAAATTGTGCCCGGCGACCGAATCCGGCTGGGGACGATTCAAATACAAGTACTGGAGCCCGGTGCGGATATTTCCGGCGAAGATGAGAATTTGCAGTGGCAACTGGTGAGCGACAACAGCCTGCTTGCCAACACCTCATTCACCCTGCCCAATGACCGACCGGTGATTGTCGGGCGGGATAATCAATGCGATATCGTACTGGCCGCCACCTACCTGTCCCGTCAGCACACCCGGCTTGAAGTGGCGGGTGACAAAGTGAAAGTGACCGATTTGTCCTCTGCCAACGGCACCTTCATTAATGAACAACCGGTAGATTCCTACCTGGCCAGTGCCGGTGACCGGTTGCGGGTGGATATTTATACCTTTCGCCTGGTGGCGCCTGACCCGGACGCTATCAGTCGGGCGCGTTTGCGAGCCACCATTCAATCGCTGGCCAAACCGGTAGAGCGCAAGCAAGCCGACACCAACCCCAAACGCTGGAAAACCCGCCCCACCTCGCCCGGCAATCGGGTCGAGACGCCGCTGCCCGGTCGCCCTGCTATTGCGATTAAATGGGCTGCCATTGCCGCGCTGGCGGTGCTGGTTGCAGCGCTTGTTATCTTATGGTTTGGCCGCTGATCGGCGCTCACCACAAAGGCCCGGCCAAATAACCTGACGCGCGGCCAAACTTCCTACCTACCGAGGATTGAGCCGCTCTGGCAGTGTGGTAGAATTCGCGACCTTTAATTAAATCACCCCTTGAATCCGGTAGAACAATATGAGCCTTGAACTGGTACCTGCAGGCAAAAGCTTGCCTGATGACTTTAACGTTGTTATCGAAATTCCTGCCAACAGCTCCATCAAATACGAAATCGACAAAGACAGCAGTGCTTTGTTTGTTGACCGTCTGGTAGCCACATCCATGCACTACCCGTGCAACTACGGCTACATCCCCAACACCCTGTGTGGTGATGGCGATGCGGCTGACGTGCTGGTGGTTTTCCCGCAACCGATTCAGGCCGGTGCTGTAGTGCGCTGCCGCCCGATTGGCGTGCTGAAAATGACTGACGAATCCGGTGACGATGCGAAAATTCTCGCCGTACCGCACGACAAGCTGACTTCCATTTACAGCAAAGTGCAATCCACTTCTGATCTGCCGGAAATTATCCTGTCCCAGATCGAACACTTCTTTGAACACTACAAAGATCTGGAAAAAGGCAAGTGGGTAAAAGTACAAGGCTGGGAAGGTCTGGAAGCAGCGCGTAAAGAAATTCAGGAAGCTGCAGAACGTTATCAGAGCAGCAAGTAATCTGATTGCGGATGTCAGGGTGTTCGCACCCTGACCATCTGTCAGGTCAATTTTCAGTAATTTGTGAAGTTAACGCCGTTGGCTCTGGCACAATCACGTCCCAATCTGCAATAGCGACCACGGTTTCTGCAACCGGCGGACGCTCGCTATGTCGCAACAAACTCTCCCCTACCGGCGCCAGACCAAAATCCGGAATATCCAGCAATAATTCAGGCTGTGTTTTTTTCTCGGCATCATCCAGTAAATCGCCTTCTTGCGGGCGTAAACTGATCGCACCGGTATCAATAGCAATCGCTTCAACCGCCTGACGTTCAGACGGCCGCAACAGCAAAACGCCCACTGGCGCGAGCGTTAAACTGCTGCCGGGCGAGGGTTGCGCTGCGGTGGGGCGAACATCAACACGAGCTCCCGCTTTTAATAAAACTGCGCGGTACTTTTCCGCTTCTGCGGCACTGACTTTGCGTTTGACAGGCACCGGCCTGCCAGAAAAAAGTTGTTCAATGCGTGCCGCGTCAGCTTTGAATAATTGTTGCAAGCGGGCTTTTACATCAGCCAATTGCTGGCCGATAACAATGTCGCCGCGAAAAATAATGTCGAATTCCGTATCGCTCATGCAATTTCTACCCGGATGTTTTGTTTATTAATAAATATTGGTCGGTTCAGGCATCATCACCCAGTTGATGGTCCATATCCAGAGCCGGCTCATCAACACGTGGCCGCCCGACCAACCGGGCAGGAACACCGGCGACGGTGGTGTGCGCATCGACCGAGTGCAACACCACGCTGCCCGCACCGATTTTGGCGCCTTCGCCAATTTCTATATTGCCAAGAATTTTTGCGCCCACGCCAATCAATACGCCGCGACGAACTTTGGGATGGCGATCACCCTTGGATAAACCGTTGCCGCCCAGCGTAACGCTGTGCAACATCGACACATTATCTTCAATAACCGCCGTTTCACCGATAACAATCCCGGTGGCATGGTCGAGCATAATACCGCTACCGATATGCGCCGCCGGGTGAATATCCACATCAAACACCTGGGAGATAAGATTTTGCAAAAAGAGCGCCAGCGGATAGCGCTGCTGCTGCCACAACCAGTGCGCAACCCGCCAGGATTGCAACGCATGGTAGCCCTTGAAAAATAACAACGGCAGCAAATAACGGTCGCACGCCGGGTCGCGTTCGCGGTGAGCTTGAATATCGCGGCGCATGGCCGTTTCAATACTGTCATCAGCGGCCAGCGCCATCGCAAAAACATCGCGAATCACCAGCGCTGGCATCGCCGGCGTATCCAGTTTATTGGCAAGATGAAAACTGATCGCGGCAGCAAAACTGCTGTGGTTTAAAATAGCCGCGTGATAAAAACTGGCCAGCACCGGTTCTTCGGCAGCCGATTGCACAGCCTCTTCACGAATCACCGCCCATACGTCAATCTGATTATTCAATCGCTGCAATTCCTGTTTCCCATTCGCGGCTGCATTACTACGACCTCGCCTCGTGTGCAGGCGTTTTTTCGTTGGCCCATAACAACAGCGCCAGCCCGACCAGCAAAAATACAATCAGGGCGCACATCCCAAGGCGTGCCGATTGCGTGTACCAGGTAATGGTGGCAACCGACAAAGGCGCAAGGAAAGACGTCACCCGCCCCGATAACGCATACAAACCAAAATAGCGCCCGGCTTCATCGGCTGAAACGCGGTCAGCCAACCAGGAGCGGGAGGATGCCTGTACCGGGCCAAACGCCAGGCCGATCAGCATACCAAAAATTACGTAGGCTTTTTCGGCACCGGTGCTGAACAAACCTTCGCCGTTCACCTCGGCAAATTGCCACCAGCCAAATAGTGTGTAACCCGGCCCGGTAGAAATAATACCGATACAAGCCAGCGTCAAACACACCAGACCCAGCACAATCACGCGCTCGGAACCGGTTTTCACCGCAAGCCGACTGGCCATATAACAACCACCAATGGCAACGATTAATAACATGATGCCGTACAGCCCCATTTCCAGGGTTTGCCAACCGAACATGCCCGCCGCAAAAGTACCGCCCAACGCCAACAAACCGTTTACGCCGTCCTGATAAATCATGCGGGCAATTAAAAAGCGAAAAATAATCGCCCGTTCGCGCATCGCGCGAAACGTTCCGAGCAGCTCGTTAAAGCCGGCCGATATCGCTCGCCGTAAAGGCAGGCCGGCAGCGTGATCCGGCGTAAACAAAAACATCGGCAAAATAAAAATCAAATACCAGAGTGCCGCATAAGGGCCGGTAATGCGCGCATCTTCGCCGGCCGCAGGGTCCAGCCCCCAAAGCGGCGCGATGCCCAACAAGGTTTTGCCCGTTGCAGGATCGGCAGCCAGTAACAACAGCACACTGAACAGCACCACCAAACCACCGGCATAACCCAACCCCCAGGCAAGATTGGAAATTCGACCCGTGCGCGACGCAGGCGCCAAACCCGGTAACAGCGAATCATTAAAAACAATCGAGAACTCGGCGGCCACGGTGGCCAACACAATGCACAAGGCCGGCAGCAGCAATGACGAACCCGGCGCAGCCCACCACAAGGCCGCCAGGCTGAGAATTTTAATAATGGCGAAACCGGCAATCCACGGTTTGCGCGCCCCGGAAGCATCAGCAATAGAACCCAGCAAGGGTGACAGCAACGCGATAACAACACCCGATACCGTGACCGTGTAACCCCAGGCGGCCTGCCCCGCCACCGGATTTTCTGCCAGACGGGACACAAAATAAGGGCCGAAAATAAACGTAATAATGACCGTAAAAAAAGGCTGCGCCGCCCAGTCAAATAGCATCCAGCTAAAAACGCCTTTGCCTTTTATCGCAGGCGACGGCTCGGGTATTGCTGAGGAAGATTCCGACGCGATGTTACTCATACCTGAATTCCTTCTGGCACATCGACCACCACGAAACGCTGATATATTTCATCGAAATGCGCCAACACCGTTGCTTTGGCGCCGATATCCAGGCCTGCAATCAGCGCACGCAGTGCGTCTTTATTTAATTGCCGGGAAAACCGCGACGCCAGCGGTGCATAACTGATGTGCCATGGCTCCGGCGCAACGCCGCCACGGTCAACCGCATAAGGGCGATAAAAACCAAATGTTTCTCCGCGTGCAAGGCTCTTATCAAACCACGCGTGAAATGCAGCAAAAGGCCCACTGCCCTCACATTCTTCGCAGGTTAACTGCACGCGGTAATCGTCCGGCACCGCTGCACGATCATAAATATCCAGATCCGTCCCCCAGTGGTGACGGGAAGTGCCGGGCAGTGCCGACCAGCGCAACACCGCCATCACAGTGTCATATTCATTCAAGCGGAAAATATCCAGCGGATTACCCTGCAAATCGAGCACCGGCCGCACCCCGGTGAGTTTTTCATTCCAGATTAAACATTGCCGTTCAACGCTGCGATAACTACTGGCAACCGCGATGTCAAAGCCGGCCTCACGGGCGGAAGAACAGAGCGACAAAAATGGCTGTGCTGCCTCGGGCTGGATAAGACAAGACGGCGCATCCAGTGTTAATAATTGGCAAGCTTCCGGCAAAAAAGCGTCATCGGAAGGGAGGGAATGGCTCATGCAGCGCGTCCTGTTTTTTTAAAATGTTGGCAATAATTCACAATTGCGCGGGAAAATCTCCGCTGTGCCCTGAAAAATTTGCGCTCCTGCCGGAAGTATGTAATATGGCCGATGGCAGTAAATGGAGATTTACTCCTGCCACTCAAACAATAAAAGTAATAATAAACCGGAGCGTGCATCTCATGACAATCAGTCATAGCGAGTTACTTCAATTAAAAAATCTGGGCATGGCGTCCGTTAATATTCTTCACGCCGTTGGCATCAACACCTGCGATGAATTACGTCGCACCGGTGCGGTGGAAGCCTACCGAAAAATCAAAGCCCGGGATATCAATGTTTCCAAAGTCATGTTGTATGCCCTGCAAGGTGCATTGATGGACGTGCATTGGAATGATTTGCCACCGGGCCTCAAAGAAGAACTGGTGACCGAAGCGGGCCAGGAAAATCTCTACGAAGCCTGAGCGCTGAAGCGGCGATAACTGCCCTTCAGCGCTCGGCTTGCAAGTTTTATTACAAATATTAAAAGCGCGCTTTATTTCCTTTTTACTGAAGAAGCCCGGAAATTCAGGGCTTAAATAACTACAAAAAAGCGAAATGCGCCAAATTGAAAATATTTACGATTTAAGATAAAAAAGCACTTGCACCTGCAAATGATAACTATTACTATTTCTATCAGCTGCTGAACTTCTTCTCCGGTGATGCAGTCGATGTGAAGGTAATCTTCCTGCAAGCGGATTACCGGATCTTCTCCTTGAGAGTCTACGACTCTTGGCTAACCACGGTTGCTTGGGCCACCCCGAAAAGGGTGGCCATTTTTCTTTCTACTACCGCCAAACGTCTGCTTTTTATTCAATTCCGGTTATTTTTTACCATCTGTTCGGTTTTTCCATTGAAATTATGCCGTTGAGTACGCATATTTCCTCCTGCCGTTGTCTATGGACAACCCTATTGATCCTTGCAGGAGAATTATTGTGTTACGTATTGGCCTATTTCTATTGACCAACATCGCCGTTATTGCTGTTGCCAGCATTGTGCTCAGCATTTTTGGCGTGGGCAATTATCTGGACGCCTCCGGTGGTCTGAACCTGCAATCCCTGTTGATTTTCTGTGCGGTTTTCGGTTTCAGCGGCTCGCTGATTTCGTTGCTGCTGTCCAAATTTATTGCCAAAAAAACCATGGGTGTACAAATCATTGAGCGCCCGCGCAACGCCGACGAGCAGTGGCTGGTCAGCATGGTAGAAGAGCTGTCACAAAAGGCCGGTATCAAAACCCCGGAAATCGGTATTTTTCCGGCGCAGGAAGCCAATGCTTTCGCCACCGGCTGGAACCGCAATGCCGCGCTGGTTGCCGTAAGCCTGGGGATGCTGCAACGCTTTGAACGCGATGAAGTGCGCGCGGTAATGGCCCACGAAATTGGCCACGTGGCCAACGGCGATATGATTACCCTGAGCTTGATTCAGGGCGTGGTTAACACCTTCGTTATGTTCTTCTCCCGCATCATTGGCCACATCGTTGACCGGGTCATTCTGAAAAATGAAAACGGTCACGGCATCGGCTTTATGATCACCACGTTTATTGCGCAAATGGTGCTGGGTATTCTGGCGTCGATGATTGTTATGGCCTTCTCCCGCTACCGCGAATTCCGTGCTGACCACGCCGGTGCCACACTGGCTGATCGCGGCTCGATGATCCGCGCACTGCAACGCTTGCAAGCTGAAGTGAATGCCGGCGTGGAAAGCCCGATGCCCGATGGTATGAAAGCGTTTGGTATCAGCGGTGGCTTCAAGCAAACCATGGGCAAATTGTTTTCCAGCCACCCGCCACTGGATGTTCGTATTGAAGCGCTGAAACGCGGCTTGTAATTAAAACCTGTTATCCCGCCTGCGCCCTGCAGGCGGTTTTTGAACTCTGCGATGCGCTTTCTCCCTCACTGATTGACTGCCGATAGTTCAAGCGCATGTGTCAGCTCTGCAATTGATGGAGGATGCTATGCGTATCTGGTCATTTATCGTTTTGGCCATTGTAGGAATATTTACCATTCAAAAAGCCGCTGCCAATGATTTTGCAACGGATGACGAGCGCAACACCATCCAGATTTTTGAAAAATCCCGCCCCAGTGTGGTTTTTGTAACCAATCAACAAGTTGTTCGTAACCCCCGCTCGCTTGACCTGATGACTGTGCCCCGCGGTTCGGGCACCGGCTTTGTGTGGAACCGTGATGGCTACATCGTTACCAATTACCATGTCATCGAAAACGCTGGCCAAATTCAAATTACCTTGCAGAATCAAAGCACCTGGCCTGCTGAAGTGGTGGGGCGCGCTCCCGAACGCGATATCGCGGTATTGAAAATTAACGCACCGGCCAGTGTGTTAACGCCCTTGCCGCTTGGCGATTCCTCACAGTTGTCAGTGGGCCGCAAGGTGCTGGCGATTGGTAATCCGTTTGGCCTGGATGCAACGCTCACCACCGGTGTCGTCAGCGCGCTGGGGCGCGAAATCGAGTCACCCAACAAGCGCAAAATATCCAATGTGATTCAAACCGATGCGGCGATCAATCCCGGTAATTCCGGCGGGCCACTACTGAATTCCCGCGGTGAGCTGATTGGCGTAAATACCATGATTTACAGCCCCAGCGGCGCCAGTGCCGGCATCGGTTTTGCCATTCCGGTGAATACCGTGAAAGAGGTGGTGCCCGAGCTGATTACCCATGGCCGCATTGTTCGTCCGGTGATTGGCGTTGCACTGGCACCGGAACATTGGGCGCATCAACGCGGTATTCAAGGTATCCCGATTTTACGCGTGGAACCCAATTCTCCCGCTGCCAATGCCGGGCTGGAGGGCGCCCAGCGCAACTCATGGGGGCAAATTATTCTGGGTGATGTGATTGTCGGTATCGGCAAACAGGCGACGCCCACCAACGACAGCTTGATGAGTGCGCTGGAGAAACACAAAGCGGGCGATAAAGTAACGCTGCATATTGTGCGGCAGGGAAAATCGCTGAAACAATCCGTGGTGCTGGCAGCGCCGGCGCGCTCCTGAACAACGTGAATACGCCATTATTTTATGAGCATGAACTGGCTGACAGGGAAAGTCGCGGGTTCATCATCAACCATCTCGCCATCTTCGCCGTGCGCCAGTACGGCGTTATTCATCTTTATCAAAATCGCTGTCCGCACCGGGGCATTTCCCTGGAGTGGCTTGAGCATCAGTTTCTGGATGCCAGCGGCGAGTTGATTCAATGCGCAACCCACGGTGCGCTTTTCCTGCCGGAATCCGGCCTTTGTGTCAGTGGCCCCTGCCGGGGGCAATCGCTGATCCCAATTGCGTTTACCGTTATTGACGGCGGTGTATTTCCCGAGATTCAGGGTTTGGGTTCAGGGCCGGCGTAAACCGGCCGGTTACGCAAACGATGCCGACGGTACCACAGCAACAACGCCCCGCCGCCCCACAGCACCAGGGACAGCACCGCCGCCATAATCAGCGCCGGCCAGGGGTTATCTACCGAACTGATAGACCCGGCGTAAGTGACCACAATGGCATAGGGCACGCTACCAATCAGGTACGCAGGCAGAAAACGCGAGATGGGCAAGCGGGTTGCGCCAGCCAGACAGCAGCTGATTTCCGGCAACATCGGCAGGGCGCGGCACACAATCAGGGTCACAATACCGTAGCGACTGAATATCGCGGTCATCGCCTCCAGCCTTACCGGGTCAGGCGTAATGCGTGAAAGTAACCGAAGCCCGTAACGCCGCCCCAGCCAGTAACCAGAACCACCCGCCAGCATCAACCCGGTACAAACCGCGGGAACCGCCAGTGACCAGCCCAGAAAATAGCCGGCCAACAGACTGACGGCCATGGTGGGAATGGAGAGTAATAAATCTACCCAGAGTAAACCCGCCACCAGCAAAAACACCCATACCGGGTGGATTTGGCTCACGTAGGTCAGAGCCGCCTCAATGTCATCCAACGTTAAAATGCCAGTCAGATTGATCAGGAAAAACGTAAAGCCAAACAGGGCGGCCATAATGATGGCCAGGCGGATCAGATCTTTCATGAACGTATTTTTCGTTACCCGAGATAGAAATAGTAGCGCACAACCTCGCCAGCGCGCTGATCTGAAAGCGGAAGCGAGAGAAGCTTCACGCATAAAAAAGCCGACCTCAATGGAGGTCGGCTTCAGATTGGATCAACGCGTTTGAAGTTAACGCATCAGCGGTTGTTGTTTCGCGCTTTGGAGACTGACCGGCGGCGGTTGTGAGCCAGCAGTAACAGCAACAAAGCCGCTCCCGTTTCCATCAAACCAAACGCACCACCACTCTTTTTACCCTTCGGCGGATTGACCGGCGGTTCCGGTTTTACCGGGGGCTCAGGATTCACTGGCGGTTCCGGTTCAGGGTCAACCGGCGGTTCGGTTTGCACCCGAACACTGACAACGCCCGGGTCGGCAATCGCCTTGTTCACCAGACCGTCCGCATCGTTCGGGCCACCATCTTCCAGCGTCAACTGCACACACAGGTATCCGGCTATCAGACCAGCTTCCCACTGCACATCGCCCGGCGGTGGACAGAAGCCCGGGTTGCCCGGTGCAGAGTGCAGCCGGTTGTTGTCATTGGTTACGAAGTCTTTCCAGGCACCGTCACTGTATTTTCGATAAATAGCATCTGTCGGAATGGCCGCCTGCTGTGGCAGCACGATTTGAATGGTCTGACCGGCCAACGGCAGGTGGCGCACTTCGAAGTCGAAGATGCCACCGACAGGGCGGTAACCACTGTCAACTTTCAGATCCGGCTGACCGTCAAGGTCGCTGTCGAGCAGTTGGGTACCACCTTCTCCCATCAGGGCAAAGCGACCAATACGGCAAAGCACGCCTGGCTCGCACTCGAGCAAGTAAGCACCGGTGATGCTGATGTCCTGCGGCAGTACGTTGTCGGTCGGCATGGAGTCCAGATAATCCGGTATGCCATTGCCGTTCGCATCGCCAAAACCTTCGGTCGCATCGTCGATGCCATTGCCGTTGCTGTCCTGGTTCGGGTCGAGTACCGGCAGCTGTTCGACTACACGGAAGTAGAGGTCGGCGGTTTCACTGGCACCCGCCGAATCGGTGACGGTGAGCTGTACAAAGTAACGGCCGCTCAAGGTTACCGGGTTGAAGACCAGGGTGTTGTTGGCCGCACTACCATCGAGATCCGCCAGTACGTTGTCGGTACCACTCCAGTCGAAGCTATGAGTATCGCCTGCATTGAGGTCAGTGACCTGCGCCGTGACGGTGACATTGCCTCCGGTACGGGCAACCAGGATAGTGTTGCGCTCATCCTGATTCAGGCTCAACGAGACTTCCGGTGCGATGTTGCCCTCACGCAGGCTGATGACATGACGGTTGGCGGCACCGCTGTTGATGTCGAACAGGTCACCGGTGATAACCGCCGGGTTGCTGCTGCGGTCATCCAGGCCCAGTACCAGTTCACTGTCGCCACCGTTGGCACCGGCGTGCAGCTGTACGTCAATGTGCGCTTCGGTCTGACCGGCATCATTGAACATGGCTACCGTTTCCAGCAGGGTGTATTCCGTGTCGGCCGCCGTGGTGGCGGTGTCGATGGTGACCGGTATCGCCAGCGGATACACCGGGGATACACCATTCAACAGAATCCGCACACGCACCACGCTGTCACGCAGGGCTTGCTGGTTTTTGGCAAACGAGACCAGCGGACGGATATTCACGGTTTGTTTTGCCGAAGCGGTTTGGCCATTGGCGGCGGTGGCTGTCCATACCACCTCATGACGTCCGGGGGATAACAACACTACGGCATTGTCATTCAACCCTTCCGGCAAGGTGGTGCAACAGGCTTCGCCACCACCGGTGGTCAGCGCTGCAAGGGCGGCCTGCAGGGTTGCGCTATCTGCATCGGCATCCAGCTTCAGCAACTGACGCAGGGTGACCGGGGTGTAGAGCGCGGAAGCATTCAATACGACCGGTGCAGGGGCGGTGACGACCGGGGTGTCGGTATCCACATCCTCAGCAGCTACGGTAAGACTGAATGCTGGCAGACTGGCCGTCAGTGTTCCATCGGATACGCGGATGACAATATTGCTGTAAGTCCCGTTGTCGGTGGTGTCCGGAATACCACTCAAACGACCGGTGGTGGTGTTGAACACCGCCCAGGCGGGTTTGTTAACGATACTGAAGGTCAGAGTATCACCGTCCGGATCGGAGGCCGTCGGGGTAAAGTTGTAGGCGTTACCCGGCTCAATCGTGGTTGACGGGGTGCCGCTGATCACCGGGGCACGGTTGGCGTCGGCAACAACGGTGAGGTTGAAGGCTGGCAGTGATGCAGACAGCCCTCCCGTATCCGTTACGGTGATCACAATACCGGCCGTAGTGCCAGCATCCGCTTTGACGGGTGTGCCAGTCAAGGTGCCGGTGGCAGCATCAAACGCAGCCCATGAGGGTTTGTTGGTGATGTTGAACGTCAGCGTATCGCCATCCGGGTCGGAAACCGTCGGAATAAAGCTGTAAACCACATCCTGATTGACGCTGGTGGCCGGGGTGCCACTGATGACCGGAGCTTCGTTGACATTGACCACTTCCAGATTGAAAGCTGGCAGTGATGCCGACAAAGTACCATCGGAGACGCTGATGACGATGCTGGTCGTTACACCGACATCCGCTTTGACGGGTGTGCCAGTCAGGGTACCGGTGGCAGGATCAAAAGCCGCCCAACTGGGGGTTTTGTTAATACTGAAAGTCAGTACATCACCGACATCAATATCGCTTGCCGTTGGCGTGAAACTGTAAAGCACGTCCTGATTAACACTGGTGAGCGGAGTACCACTGATGACTGGTGCGTCATTGACGTTAGCAACAGTCAGGTTAAACGCAGGCAAGCTGGTTGAGGTTGTGCCATCACTCACAGCGATGATGATGCCGGTAGTAGTGCCAACATCCGCATTACCCGGTGTGCCGCTCAATGTGCCGGTGGCCGGATCAAATGTAGCCCATGACGGTTGGTTAATAATGCTGAACACGAACACCACCGAATCCACATCGGTTACGCCAGGCGTGAAGCTGTAAGCAGCATCCTGATTGACGGAGACCGGAGGGTTACCGGAGATAATGGGCGTATCGTTAACCGCTGTAACACTGACTTCTTTGGTGCTGGCAACACTTGAATCTACGCCATCATTCACCACAAAGCTTATTTCACGAGTTGCTTCCGAAGGTGTTTCCGAGCTGTTGGTGTAAGTCACCGCCGCGAGCGCAATTTCCCATTCAGCAAGCGTCGCGGTGACGTCACTGGACGTTAAGGTGAGAACACCGGTAGCCGCATCGTAACTTGCACTGATATTGCCCATGGTGCTGCTGTCGTTGGTGAAGGCCAGCACATCTTCAGCGGCCTGGAAGTTAGCGGTAATGCTTACAGTAGCTGACGCCAGCGTGGCGTTGTCATCATCACTGACAGTGATACCGGCATCAATCACCACTGGCGTAGAAACAACATTATTGCCTTCAGTAAACGCCGTTACTCCCGAGGTAGTTGTAACCACAGGAACACTGTTCACCGCAGAAATGGTAACGGTGGCTGACGCATTGAGGATGGCGGTATCCACCCCGCCATTGGCAGTGCCGCCATCATCTTGCAATGACGTAATGGTAATCACACGATTTGCGACCGTCGGGTTTATGCTGCGATTGGCATAAGTCATTCCATCGACCAACGTCTGTGCAGATGAAAGGCCAGCCGTCCGAACAAGTGTCAAGGTAGCTGTTGAGCCTGTTACGGCAACACTGATGTCAACACCATGAATCAATGATGTATCCGTAAAACCATTGGTCAACGGAATATCACTACCATCGAAATGTATGACCTCATCACTGCCCTCGGTGACGTTAGTTACCGTCACTGTAAGCATTATGATCAACTGGTCAGATTCCACCGTGCTTACACTGGTTCCGCTGAATAAACTTACCGGCAACCCACCTTCAGTGAAGGTGGGTGTTGCACCGGTAGTTGATAATGTTGGAGCATCATTTACAGCAACAATAGCTACATCAATAATCGCACCGCTGCTGGTGCCGCCATCGCCATCGTTGACCGTTATCTCCACGCTACGAATGTAGGTGGTAGGCTCAGTGGTATTGGTGTTGATGTAGGTCAGGTTGCGAACCAGCGCCTGAATAATTTCTGGGGTAGCCGCACTATTGAGGGTAATAACCAGATCGTTGCTCTCGGTACCACCATCGATTGTGCGTGTACCAATAAGAGTCCCGCCGTAAGTGATATTCAAACCGGAGGTGCCAATTTGGCCCCCTGCCGTACCTTCATTCCGGATTGAAAGAACATCCTCGGTGTTAACCCGGTTGTTGATGATGGAGACAGTAACATTGCCGCCATCGAAATCAGTCGAGTCGCTGTCAGTTACTGTTGCATCACTATTTGCATCCAGAAGTACCAGGAGGCTGTCTTCGATAAACGTGACACTGTCGCCATTCAGGTTGCCGATCACGGGCGCGGCGTTCAGCGGCGCAGTCAGGGTGAAGTCATTGCCTGTGCTACCAGTGTAGCTGGCGGTTAACACAGTACCGTTACCACCGGCAGTGAGGGTCGCACCTTCGGCCAAGCCACTGAATGTGCCGGTAATGGCATCCGCCATATCGTTGGCGATAATCGTGTAACTATCGCCCTGCCCGGCCGAATAACCATGACTGGCTACCAAATTACCCGCAAGGCTCACTGTGCCGTTAACGATCACTTGATCGTACTCAGTACCGGCGGTTACGCCATTGATTTCAACAGCAAGAGTGCTGCCCGAATTCATTTGCAAGTTGCCATTCACGGTAAACACACCCGGACTATTACCTGGTGACAGTGTTCCGCCATTAGTGACGACCAGATTAGTGACGCTGCCCGAGCCAGTAAGGGTCGCACCGGAGCTGACAGCTACCCCTGAAGTGCCGTTTAATGCACCTGCTACGGATAAAGTACCAGCCAATACCGTGGTACTGCCGCCATAGTTACTTGTTCCAGATAATGAAAGCACCCCACTGTCCGCTTTCGAGAGGCTACCGCTACCGCTAATCGCACCCGATAAGGTCACTGCTGGGGTGTTACTGATAGTCGCGCCATTGGTGAGGGCAATACTGTTATCAATAGTGGTGGCACCGGTAATGCCAAGCGTACTGTTATTGATGCTGAGCGTTCCCGATCCCAAATTATCATCACTCGCCACACTTAAAGTACCGCCACCGGAAGCGGTAGTGTCGCCGGTAAAGGTACTGCTGTTGCTACCCGACAATGTCAGAGTACCGCTACCCGTTTTTGCGAAGCCGCCACTGCCGATAAGTCCACCGGAGAAAGTTGTGCTGCTGTTATTACCACCGGATGAAAGAGTGAAACCATTTAAAGAAACAATCCCTGCACCGGCCAATGACCCTAAAGTCTCACTTGCGTTCAGGGAGAGAGTGGCGCCACTTGAAACAGTAACAGCGCTGGTATCATCAATTGCGGCTCCGCCACTGAGCGCTAAAGTACCGGCACTAACAGTGGTACTACCCGTATAGGTATTGCTGCCAGATAATGTGAATGTACCACTCCCAATTTTGGTAATGCCATTGCCTGTACCTGAAATGACACCAGAGAAAGTTGTACTGGCGTTATTACCACCCATTGTAAGGTTGTAGCCCAATACCACATTTCCGGCACCTAAAAGTGAACCTATAGTTTCGCTACCACCGCCCAAGGTTAAGGTGGCTCCGCTGGCTACTGATACGGCATTGCCGTCGCCAATAGATGAACCGCCGGTTAAGGTCAATCCACCTGCTGATACGATAGTGTTACCGCTATAAGTATTGCTTGCCGCCAAGGTCAATGTGGCAGATCCAGTCTTGGTAAGGTTATGCGCACCGCTGATAACGCCGTCTATAGTGGCATTAGCGGTACTACTGATCGTCGCTGCACCCGTCAGCGCAATTGTGTTATCGATGGTAGTTGCGCCGTTAATCGCCAGCGTTGTACCCGCTGCCAGAGTGATAGCACCAGAGCCGAGGTTGTTATCACTTGAAACACTGAGGGTACCGGCATCAACATTGGTGGCTGCGTAGGTATTATCTCTTGCCAGCGTCAGCACACCTGATCCTGTCTTGGTCAGGTTGTGACCTCCGCTGATAACACCGTCGATGGTGACATTGGCAGTGTTGCTGATGGTCGCTGCACCCGTCAGCGTAATGCCGTTATCGATAGTGGTTGCACCCGTCACCGCCAGCGTAGTGCCACTGGCCAGCGTGATTTGAGTAAAACCAAGATTATTATCATTGGCGACAGACAGCGTACCTGCGGATACCGTGGTATTCCCATAGGTATTAGTGCCAGACAGGATCAGGCTGCCAGTGCCGGTTGAGGCTAAATTGGTGCCACTGATGATACCCGACAGGCTGAGTGTTCCTGCCGAATTGATGCTGACAACGGTTGACGACAAATTAATATTGCCGCTCACTGTGGCTGCACCGGAGGCAAGTTGGAGCGCTCCGGACGCATTGTCACCAGCGCCACTCAGATTCAGTGCATCAGTAATGGTAATTCCATTAGCTACACGCAGACTGGCACCGCTGCTAACCGTCACGCCATTGGTAGTGGTACCCAACGCATTGTTGTGGGCGACAGTCAATACGCCCTGACCAACAGTAACTGAACCCGTGTAAGTCGTGCTGGTACCGTTTAACACCAGGGTGCCTGTCCCCAGTTTGGTGAACGACCCCGGGCCAGTCAGAGCGGTCGTAAAAGTTGTTGTATCAGTCGCACCATTGGTGACAGTCAAGGTAACGCCCGGCGCGATAGCCAGTGATCCACCACTCAAGGTCACGCCGCTGGCGGAATTAAGGTTCAGGGTCAGATTCTCGTTCAGCGTGCTGGCAGCAGAGGTCGATACCGTCTGAGTTGCCAAACTGGAAGCGATCACAATAGTCTGGTTACCGGTGAGGTGTGCGGCGGCAATCGCAATTGCTTCACTGAAGCTCACGCCATTAGCCAGGTTGATGGTGGCTGTATCGGTAGCGCTGGTAACGTAAATGAAATCGGTGGTCACGTTCACGTCGGCAGCGACACTCGAGTTGCCATCGCTCAGTGTGAAACGGATTGTGGCATGGCCAGCAGGTGTGTCGTTACGGTACTGGATACCGCGAACCACATCGCGCACCAGGGTATTAGTGGCATTAGTATTAAAGCTGATTGCCAACACACCGTTAGCATTGGTGAAAGTACCGAAGGTAGTTGAGCCACCCGTTTGCAGGTTACCGCCACTAACGCTAAAGCCGGACTCGTTAAAACTGAATATATCCGACACAAGCGGGGTATTGCCACGCTGCACCGTCAGGCTGGCGCCATTCCAGTTGCTGGCATCCAACTCGATATCAGTAACCGTCGCATTACCACCAGCGTCCAGAGTTACTGTATTACCAACATCCGGCCACGCCACACTGTCACCGTTAAGGTTAGTAATGACCGGGGCAGCATTGACACCGCTCACCGTAATGCCATTGCCTGTGGTATCCGCAACAGCTACCACTGCATCCGCACCCGCCGCCCAATCTTCCGCAGCGGCTAAATTATAAGTCGTCGCATCAAGCGCACTGGTGCCATTTTTATTGAGAATAGAAGCAACGGCAGCCTTATCTGTTGGGCTAAGCGTTAAGGTAAAACTGGTGTCGGAACCAATCTCCACATTGGCCGTATCAGTCAAGGTACGGGTACTGTTGCCCTGCCCCAACAGGGTGAACTTATTGGCAACAATATCGTTGGCTGCGCCATTGCGCTTCTTCAGGTTAGTACCGGTTACTACCAATACCCCTGTATTGGCATCATAAGTAGCAGAGGTAACTGTAGGAACCGGAACACTGGAAACTGTAATGCCATTACCCGCAAGGTCGGCTGTTGCCGCCGAATCAGCCATAAAACCAGCGGCACCAGCCAGATTATAGGTAGTTCCGCCGGTAGAGCTGATGCCATTTTTGTTGACAATTTGATTGATCGCCACTCTATCAGTCTCACTGAGGGTCAGCGAAAAAGTAGTGACAGAACCAATTTCAACATTGGAGGTATTAGTCAGCGTATAGGTAACACCGCCTTCACCGGTCAGGGTAAATTTGTTAGCGATCACATCATTGTTAGCACCGCCTGTTCCAGTGAAATTAGTACCGGTTACCACTATCACACCAGTAGTGCCGTTATAGGTGGCGGAGGTGATAGAAGGCCCAGGCAGTACACCAGGTTCAAAATCAAGCTCATCTATTGCGATTACATATAGTGTATTATTTGTTCCGATAAAACGAATCTCATCAATGTATTGCCAATCGGAATTAAACGTCAGCACACCACCAAAATAATTCGCAATCCCATTTTTTGTGTAAGTCACAGAACCCGATGAGTCCGAAGAACGGGTATCAATGGTATCCGATGCTACTAACCCCCCATTCAGATAGCCTCTTATTATCAGGTTTGGATCTCCCAAGTTATATGTCTCATTCAAAACTCCAGTGTCAATCTCCATTGACACAATGCGAAATTCTGAACCATCCGCCGAGGTTATCCTTGCATCCAAAGGCCCTTGAATAAAGGTATTTCCGTCAGAGTTAAATACAACAGCATTATCATTAACGTCAGGCGTAATACTGAACACGTATGGGTCGCCAAACAACGTAACAACCGCTCCGCCACCAGGCGTCACCAATGTGTAGGTTGCACCCGTTATCGTTTCGCCGGAGACAGTCATGACACGCGGAGACTCCGCATCGAAATTCTGATCCGAAGGAGTGGCAGCACAGACGCTAAAAGACATCAAAACCGCCAAGCAACTTAACAATAACCTGCACCAATACAAACACCGATGTTCTGTAACCAGATTATTGATCACATGAATTATTTTATAAGTAGCCCGCAACATAATGCTTCCCCATTAATGACTTTTTCAACAAAAAACAGTGCGCATCCCTTGCGCACTGCTTGACTTGAGCCCCACATCCCACAATCGTTTGAGCTTAATTACGTGAGGGGAAAACGCCTTCAATTGCGATAATGAAATTAACTACTACATAAGGTTGCACAATCGGAACCGGCAGGTTGTTACCGACAATACCCGTATTGCCAGTCACATTGACGGTTGTTGTGGTATGTACTGGCAAAAGCGTGGTATCCGGTGTAGTGCTATACGCATTGACTCCAGACAGCCCACCAGGCACTTTTGCAGGCACAGTTGTTGGCCCTGGGGTAGGAACACTGCCATTAGTCGTGGATGCCCCTAATGCAACATTGACATCACCGGTCCCACTCAATGCTACTGAGTGGGAATGCGCGGGTAATTCATTTACCGTCAGTGTTACATTCTCAGTCCCGCCTACCTGCCCCAGGGTGTATTGGCTTGTACCGGGGCTTTGACCTTGGTGCACAGGCACACGCCCCTGCAAATTGGGCAATGCAAAGGTCGTTTGGCCATCGCCACCATAGGTAGTACCCAGAATTGCAAAAAGCGCAGAATTTTGCTGGATTGGCAGTAATTGCCCATTGCAAAAAGCCCAGCCACGCGGTGCAAAGTTGCCGGCAAACATAATGATTTCACCGAGAAACGGTTCAGACATAATCTTTCTCCTTGATAATGAAAATAAGGAAACCGGAAAACCGTTTTCCAGACACGCAAAATAGTTGCCTGTTGCCACAACAAACAATGCATTGACGCATTACGGGTATCACAAAAATTTATCAGGCAAAGCCAGTTATTATTCGCTCAGAAAATGCCAGATGAAAACTGAGAGAAAGCGCTTACAGATTGAACACTACAAAAAGCGATACATCTTTCTTCAAACAGTCTTCAGTTTGGAGGGATAGGTAGACACTCGATCTGAAGAACGACAAATCATTAACAGCTGCACAGAGCATCAACCACAGGGGAAAGTCAATTTTTTGAACAGACCAATCGAAACCGAAATTTTTAAAAAAGTTCGCCAAAAATATGACAGAGACATCCTGTCAAAATATTGGACTTTCCCGGCAAACACATTATCGCAACAATACTATTCATTAAATTACTGCATATAACATCACAAAAAAAGGAAAGTAAATCCCCCGACTGAATTTAACTGAACAGAAACGCTTCGCGCTTCATTGCGCGATAAAACTCACCCTCTACAAAAGCCTAAAATCAGGGTGAAGTACAAATTATTAGTCCCAGGGTTATCGCGCTCAACCGGTAGCCCCACCAGGATTTCGGGCTTGCCTGCCATCATTAAAATGCACAAAAAGTTGCTGCCCGCATCATTACTTTTTGTATAAGCCAATCATTAACGAAATGGATTTTTTATATTGCTGGCATACTTATCCCGTCAATGCTTGCGCTTAAGGTTACTTGTTACGAAATCAAACAGTTTGAAGACGCCAGACACTGCTGCAAGTGGGGTGAATAATGCTGACCTGCAGTTCTTGTTGCAGCAGGTATCTCATCGTGCGGAAAGAAAAATATTGAAATGGGAGGAGGCTGCGGTTAAACAGCAAAAAAAGCCGACCTCACAGAGATCGGCTTTTTCTTTTTTAACAAACAACATGCTTTTTCGGGGGGCTCGGCGGTACGCCATTACACCCCTTGTCAGCAACCGGGAACCGGCTAGTGTTTGCGTCCGTTCAATTGTTGCTGCGCTTTGCGTTTTTCCCTTTGCTTTGGGCGCCCGTTCTACGACGGTTGTGAGCCAGCAGTAACAACAACAAAGCCGCTCCCGTTTCCATCAACCCGACAGCACCACCACTCTTTTTGCCCCCTTTCGGCGGGTTGACCGGTGGCTCCGGTTTTACCGGCGGTTCCGGATTCACTGGCGGTTCCGGTTCAGGGTCAACCGGCGGTTCGGTTTGCACCCGAACACTCACACCACCCGGGTCGGCAATCGCCTTGTTCACCAGACCGTCCGCATCGTTCGGGCCACCGTCTTCCAGCGTTAACTGCACACACAGGTAACCGGCAACCAGACCTGGCTCCCACTGCGCATCGCCCGGTGGCGGACAGAAGCCCGGGTTGCCCGGTGCAGAGTGCAGCCGGTTGTTGTCATTGCTTACGAAGTCTTTCCAGCTGCCGTTGTGGTATTTGCGGTAGACCGCTTCGGCCGGAATCGCTTCGCGTTGCGGTATCACCACACGGATGGTTTGTCCTTCTACGGGCAGGTGTTTGATTTCGAAATCGAAGATACCGCCCACCACCTGATGGGTCGAGTCAGCGGGTAAATCCGAGGCGGCTTCCATATCACTGACCAGTAACTCCACACCACCGCTTTCTCCCAGCAGGGCGAAGCGACCGATACGGCACAGTACACCCGGGTCACACTCCAGCAGGTAAGTATTGGCTTCAATGATTTGCTGCGGCAGTACGTTGTCGGTCGGCATGGCATCCAGGTAATCCGGTATGCCGTTGCCGTTCGCATCGCCAAAGCCTTCGGTCTCATCGTCGATGCCATTGCCGTTGCTGTCCTTGTTCGGGTCGAGTACCGGCAGCTGTTCGACTACACGGAAGTAGAGGTCGGCGGTTTCACTGGCACCCGCCGAATCGGTGACGGTGAGCTGTACAAAGTAACGGCCGCTCAAGGTTACCGGGTTGAAGACCAGGGTGTTGTTGGCGGCATTACCATCAAGATCCGCCAGTACGTTGTCGGTACCACTCCAGTCGAAGCTATGAGTATCGCCTGCATTGAGGTCAGTGACCTGCGCCGTGACGGTGACATCGCCTCCGGTGCGGGCGACCAGGATGGTGTTGCGCTCATCCTGATTCAGGCTCAACGAGACTTCCGGTGCGATGTTGCCTTCACGCAGGCTGATGACATGACGGTTGGCGGCACCGCTGTTGATGTCGAACAGGTCACCGGTGATAACCGCCGGGTTGCTGCTACGGTCATCCAGACCCAGCACCAGTTGACTGTCGGCAGCACCGGCACCGGCGTGCAGCTGTACGTCAATGTGCGCTTCGGTCTGACCGGCATCATTGAACATGGCTACCGTTTCCAGCAGGGTGTATTCCGTGTCGGCCGCCGTGGTGGCGGTGTCGATGGTGACCGGTATCGCCAGTGGATACACCGGGGATACACCGTTCAGCAGAATCCGCACACGCACCACGCTGTCACGCAGGGCTTGCTGGTTTTTGGCGAACGAGACCAGCGGACGGATGTTCACGGTTTGTTTTGCCGAAGCGGTTTGGCCATTGGCGGCGGTTGCTGTCCATACCACCTCATGACGTCCGGGGGATAACAACACTACGGCATTGTCATTCAACCCTTCCGGCAAGGTGGTGCAACAGGCTTCGCCACCACCGGTGGTGAGTGCCGCCAGTGCCGCTTGCAGGGTTGCGCTATCCGCATCGGCATCCAGCTTCAGCAACTGACGCAGGGTAACCGGGGTGTAGAGCGCGGAAGCATTCAACACGACCGGGGACGGTGCGGTGACGACCGGGGTGTCGGTATCCACATCATCAGCAGCTACGGTGAGACTGAACGCTGGCAGACTGGCCGTCAGTGTTCCATCGGAGACACTGATGACAATGTTGCTGTAAGTCCCGTTGTCGGTGGTGTCCGGAATACCGCTCAAACGACCGGTGGTGGTGTTGAACACGGCCCAGGCGGGTTTGTTGGTGATGCTGAAGGTCAGTGTATCACCGTCAGGATCGGAGGCCGTCGGGGTAAAGTTGTAAGCAACACCCTGATCCACGCTGGTAGTTGGGGTACCCGTGATAACAGGAGCATCGTTGACGCTATCCACGACCAGATCAAAGGCCGGTAGGCTGGCACTCAGAGTGCCATCACTTACACTGATTACGATGCCTGTCGTGGTGCCCACATCAGCTTTGACTGGCGTTCCGGTTAATGCGCCTGTTGCCGTATCAAATGCTGCCCATGTTGGTTTGTTAGTGATACTGAAGGTTAAGGTATCGCCCACTGTGTCTACTGCCGTTGGAATAAAACTATAGGCCTCCTCCTGCTTGATGCCAAGAGCTGGCGTACCGCTAATGGTTGGTGCGCCATTAGGCTCTATTGCGTTGGAAGCAGCCGATACCGCGCCAGTTCCCATTGCGTTAATCGCGCTCACAGCAAAGGTATAAGGCGTGCCATTGGTTAAACCGGTGACAATAATTGGTGAACCAGCACCCGTCGCAGTCGCTCCACCGGGGTTAGCCGTAACGGTATAACCAGTAATCACTGCGCCACCGGTAAATACCGGTGCAGTGAATGACACAGATGCCTCGGCATTACCGGCACTGGCAGTCGCCGCCGTTGGAGCGCCGGGCACTACGGCATTAACCGCAAAGCTATGAGTCACCTGGGTAGCAGGCAAGTAGCTGCCATTACCGGCTTGATCTGCATTAATCGTACAGGCACCAGCAGTCACAAAGGTCAGTGCACCTGCTCCGGTGATAGTACAAACACCGGATGTTGAAGAAGTAAACACTGGTGTCAAACCGGAATCCGCCGTTGCTGACAGCGTTGGTGTAGTACCAAAGTTTTGTGCACCAGGAGCGACAAAGGTAATGGTTTGGCTAGCCGCTGGTGTAATCGAGCTGGAAGCCGCCGATGGCGAACCTGTACCCGCCGAGTTGGTAGCCGTTACGGTAAAGGTATAGGCAACACCATTAGTCAACCCGGTTACGATAATGGGTGAAGCTGCACCGTTTACTGGAACAACATCAGCGGGGCTTGTGGTAACGGTATAACTTGTAATCGCAGCGCCCCCAATAAATACCGGAGCAGTAAAGGCGACCGAAGCCTGGGTATCGCCCGCGGTTGCAGTAGCTGCGGTCGGCGCTCCCGGTACAACGGCAGTAACAGTGAATGTTTGGCTAACTTGAGGGGCGGCCAGGTAACTGCTATCGCCCGCTTGATCCGCATTGATCGTACAACTACCGATAGTTACAAAGGTCAGTGCACCACCAGCAGTAATAGTACAAACACCGGTAGTCGATGAAGTGAAAGAAATCGGATATCCACCACCCGCTGATGAGGTCGCCGTCAACGTAGGTGTAGTACCAAAATTTTGTGTGCCCGGATTACCAAAGGTAATGGTTTGCGGTGCGGCCGGGGTTACCGAGTTGGAAGCCACCGAGGGATTACCCTCACCTGCCGAGTTGGTAGCTGTCACCGTAAAGGTATAGGCCAAACCATTAGTCAAACCCGCTACGGTAATGGGTGAACCGGAGCCCGTGGCGGTCGCACCGCCGGGGCTAGCGGTGACTGTGTAACCGTTAGCCATAATCGCAGAACCACCCGTACCAGCTGGTGCAGTAAATGTCACCATGGCTTCAGTATCACCTGCAGTGGCAGTGCCGATGGCTGGTGCATCAGGAACTATCGCATTCACAGTAAAAGTCCGGGTTACTGTAGTGGCTGCATTCCAAGCCGTATTGCCTACCTGATCCGCATCAATAGTACAGCTACCGGCCGTCACAAACGTCAGGGCACCACCGCTAGTAATAGTACAAACACCAGTAGTGGATGAGGTAAAGCTCACTGTAAGTGAGGATGTAGCGCTGGCCGTCGAACCCAAGTCAGGTGCAGTGCCAAAGTTCTGGGCACCGGGATTCGGAAAGGTAATGGTTTGATTACCTTTGGGGGTTGCCGGGTTAGAGGCAACGGAAGCAACGCTGTCACCGACCCCATTGGTTGCTTTCACTGTAAAGGTATAGGCAGTACCGTTAGTTAAGCCAGTCACCACAATCGGCGATGTTGTAAAGCCATTACCACCGGCAGTGATATTTCCCGGATTAGAGGTCACGGTATAACCTGTGATTGCAGAACCGCCATCATTTACAGGGGTCGTAAAGGCTACAGAAACCTGCCCGGCTCCCGCTGTTGCCGTACCAATCGTTGGCGCATTAGCTACTGTTGGAATCGCAACTGTATGGGATGAGCCACTGGTAAACGCTACCGGACCAGCATTACCTGCCGCATCGGCAATATTGGTTGATGCATTGAGGTTTACTTTGATAGTACCGTTGCCAACAATACCACTCACCGTAACCGTGAAACTGGAGCCAGCCCCGGAAACACTGACAATGGTGCCATTGGCAGTTCCAGTAATTCCTAATGCAAAGTCATCGGTTGAAACGCCGGTCACCGATTCATTAAAGATCACAGTGAAATTCACACTGGTAGCGGCCGCCATTGGACTCCCGCTTACCACAATGCTGGATACCGAAGGTGCAACACCATCAATAACCAAGGCTTTATTGTTACCTAATGAATTGGCTGCACCCGGTGAAGCCAGGGTCAAAGTCGCGTCATTACCCGCAGCGTCCCTGATAGTTCCCCCGCCCAATGCCAGCGAGCTGGTAGCTACATAATCCAGGTCACTGGAAGTATCCCCAGCCTGAACGGTATAGTTAAATGTTAGCGTAGAGGTGCCAGTACCGCTCGCATAGTTGATTGTCCGGTCGGTTGCCCCCGTCTCCAATGTTAACTGTGGAGTGCCGGTCACGGTTACCGCTTCACTGAAGTTGACCTGCACACTGACTACATCACCAATCTTATAGGTTCCATTTGCTGTACTGGAATTTACTGAGGTAACTGTGGGCACCACGCCATCAATAACCAGCGCTTTATTATTACCCAAAGAGTTTGCCGCACCAGGGGGGGCAAGTGTAAGGATGGCATTGTTGCCAGCCGCATCACGAATAGTACTACCGTTCAAAGCCAGGGCAGTGGTCGTAGTGTAATCCAAATCAGCACTGACATCGCCCGCCTGTACGGTATACGTAAACGTCAAGGTGCTGCTGCCGGTGCCGCTGGTATAGTTGATCGTTCTGTCGGTAGCGCCGGTTTCCAGGGTTAATTGCGGCGTACCACCTGCCACAATCACATTTTCACTGAAATTCACCTGGATGCTGATTGGAGAACCTACCTTATAGGTGCCATTCAGGGTACTGGAAGAGATGGACGTTACTGTAGGGGAAGTAGAATCAGGCGGAATGCCAGGTTCAAAATCAAGCTCATCTATTGCGATTACATAAAGTGTATTATCGGGCCCGATAAAACGAATTTCATCAATGTAAGACCAATCGGAATTAAACGTCAGCACACCACCGAAACCCGCATCTGCATTTTTTGCGTAAGCCACAGAACCTGATGAGTCCGAAGAACGGGTATCGATGGTATCCGATACTACCAGGTCGCCATTCCGGTAGCCCCCTACTATCAGGTTTGGATCGCCCACGTGATCTGCTTCATTTACAAGGCCAGTGTCAATCTCCATTGACACAATGCGAAATTCTGAACCATCCGCCGAGGTTATCCTTGCATCCAAAGGCCCTTGAATAAAGGTATTTCCGTCAGAGTTAAATACAACAGCATTATCATTAACGTCAGGCGTAATACTGAACGCGTATGGGTCGCCAAACAACGCAACAACCGCTCCGCCACCAGGGGTCACCAATGTATAAGTTGCACCGGCGATAGTGTGGCCAGCATTCGTTAGATAACCGGGCGCCAGCGCATCAAAATTCTGATCCAAAGGAGTAGCAGCATAGACATTAAAAGATACCAAAATGGCCAAACCACTTAAAAATAATCTGACCCCATAACGCCAACATCCGGCAACCAGATTATTGATCACATGAATTATTTTATAAGTAGCCCGCAACATAATGCTTCCCCATTAATGACTTTTTCAACAAAAAACAGTGCGCATCCCTTGCGCACTGCTTGACTTGAGCCCCACATCCCACAATCGTTTGAGCTTAATTACGTGAGGGGAAAACGCCTTCAATTGCGATAATGAAATTAACTACTACATAAGGTTGCACAATCGGAACCGGCAGGTTGTTACCGACAATACCCGTATTGCCAGTCACATTGACGGTTGTTGTGGTATGTACTGGCAAAAGCGTGGTATCCGGTGTAGTGCTATACGCATTGACTCCAGACAGCCCACCAGGCACTTTTGCAGGCACAGTTGTTGGCCCTGGGGTAGGAACACTGCCATTAGTAGTGCATGCCCCTAATGCAACATTGACATCACCGGTCCCGCTCAATGCAACGGTATGGTTATGCGCAGGCAATTCATTGATCGTCAATGTTACATTTTCAGTCCCACTTACCTCACCCAAGGTGTATTGGCTTGTACCGGGGCTTTGACCTTGGTGCACCGGCACACGCCCCTGTAAATTAGGCAGGGCAAAGGTCGATTGGCCATTGCCACCGTAGGTAGTACCCAGAATTGCAAAAAGCGCAGAATTTTGCTGGATTGGCAGTAATTGCCCATTGCAAAACGCCCATCCACGTGGGGCGAAGTTGCCCGCAAACATCACAATTTCACCGAGAAACGGTTCAGACATAATCTTTCTCCTTGATAATGAAAATAAGGAAACCGGAAAGCCGTTTTCCAGACACACAAAAAAATTGCCTGTTACCACAACAAACAATGTATTGACGCATTACGGGTATCACAAAAATCAATCCGGCAAAGCCGGTTATTATTCGCTCAGAAAATACCAGGTGAAAACTGAGAGAAAGCGCTTACAAATTGAACCTCAAAAAAGCGATACATCTTTCTTCAAACAGCCTTCAGTTTGGAGGGAGAGTTAGACACTCAAGCTGAAGAGCGACAAATCATTAACGGCCGGGAAGCTGACCAACCGACAGAATGTCAATTTTTTGAACAAACAAAACAAGCCCAACGAAAAATAAAAAATTCGCCAAAAAAACAACAGAATCACTATGTCAAAATATTGAACTTGCAAGGCAAACACACTATCGCAATCAAACTATCAATTATATTACCGCGTATAACATCACAAAAAAGAAAAGTAAATCCCCTCACTGTATTTAACTGGTCAGAGACGGTTCGCGCTTCATCGCCAGATAAAATTCGCCCGCTTCAAAAACCTCAAACCCCAGTGCCAAATACAGTTTTTTAGCCCGACAGTTATCACGCTCAACCGATAGCCGCAGCAGCATTGCGTGCCGGTCCGCCATGTTTGAAAATGACTTCAATATTGCGGTTCCGTACCCTTTACCGCGTTGATCCGGTATTAACGCAATATCGATAATATGCAGCAGGTCTTTTTCTTCATGAAGAACAACCTTGCCAATAGATTCACCTCGATATTGAACAATAAAGGTAACTGCACAAGGCCATTGCATCTTGTAGGTGTTCTGTTGCAGTTGGTATTGATGATTAACCAGTAACTCAAGGTGCTGAGAGGGTAAATCAATCATAAACAGATGCGGCCGGACCGAACGAAATAACGCGATCATAAAACCACGGTCACTTTCATCAGCAATACGCAGCGTAAATTCAGTGGGCAGCAACAACCGGTCAAGCATTGTCAAACTCCGGTTCGATATTTGTTGTGCGAGCCAGCAATTGACGATAGAGCGGCGACAACCGGGCTTGAATTTTCTCCGCATCCCCAACGTCAAACAAGCGGCGTTTTTGCTCTCCGTCAGCCTTGAAAACCTGCCCTGCTGCTTTGGAATTAAACCCCATCCGCTGGCGCAACCGCGCTCGCTCTACCGCGATCAATGGCAGCCCAAATAACCGGGTAATCTCTATTATTTTTTCCTCACCGAGTTCAGCATAATCCATTACTATGACATTTTTCTCACCGGCAACCACCAACATCCTGCTCATCAACTCACTCAAAACCCGGATACGAAAGTCGAGTGGCACTTCACTCTCACGCATACCGAGAAATACACCGCCCAGACATGACATGGATGTATCACCAGACATGTGGCGCCCAGCCATTCGTTGATGAGAGGCGAGAACTTCTATCGGGTTACGAACCAGAAATACGGTTGGTACTTGCGGATAAATAGAATGAATCAGCGGCCACAGAAAAATGTCCCAGGCATTCCATTTAATAATGACCTGCCGCCTTCCTGCATATAAACGCCCTTGATGATTGATAAGATTCAGTAAGATTTTTTTCTTTTCACTGACACTTAAAAAGGTATCCAAAAGAACACCGGTCAACACCGGTGACTCAGACAAAACGCTGGTGGAGTTCATCTCGGAAAGACAGCCGGATATCAGCGTGGAACCACAACGGGATAAATGAAATATGAAACCGGCAGGTTGCGGGGGATGAGTCGCATAATCACCAGACAGCCCCGCCAGAAGTGTTTGAGGGCTGACAATTTGATTAAACAAACATTGTTGACGGCAGCGATCAATATACTGCTCGTGAAAAGACTCTTCAGGATGTCCCTGGGGTATACACCAGGAAAGTGTTTTTGTTTTCGCATGGTAACGATAGGGCATCCACCCGGCATCAAACAGGTTCGGCACCGATTCCAGCATAGCCCCATTGCAATGAGCCAAAACTTCCAGCGTTTGTTCATCCGTTAATGCCGGTTCTCCGAAGCAATCACGTATTTTTTCCAGCAAACCGGAAAGTGTGGTCTCCCGAGCACATAGCGTCACCTGATGTGGCGATGTGACAAGTGTTTTATAAGCTGCCGAAAAATCCATGGCCATTTATATTCCAGTTCCTGTCATTTTGACGGTGCTCTACACATCCATAGTGGTGGCGTTCCAATTTTCACTTCACCCGGCCAAACAGCTTTGGATAAAGCTGGAATTTTTACCAGATGTATTGAGATGAGTCTATTTTATATCTGCTCGAATAAGAAATAACCAATTTCCCTGTTATCAATGAACAACAATATAAAAGAATATATTCAAAGCAACCTATAACCACCTATTTCATGTTGTCGGTCAAACTATCAAACACATTAGCTGAAACCAAAAAACACGGTTTTATCACTGGCCCACAACTCAGCGTTACCTTGGCGAGTTGTGATGACAGAAACCCCGAACGAAATGTAGCCTGGCACTATTTTTAATAGGCACTGTCGCCGTTAGCCAGAGGATACATATTGATATATTGCACCATACGGGGGGATGCCGCTTTGTTCCGGCTTGCTCCGTGGGGTAGCGCATGATGCCAGATAATCAGGTCTCCCGCTTTGCCGCTTATCGGTTTTATCAACCATTCCGACCAGTTTTGTTTTTGCAACTCGACATCCGGCTTGTTTTGTTGCTGCAACCACGCGTCTATCTCCAGATGAAAACCGGGCACACAACAAAATGCGCCCTGCTCTTTCGAAGTATCCGTTAAATAAATAAGCCCCTGGGTTCCAAAAGAAACCGGCGCTTGCAAAGGCATATCCCAATGCATGTCCGGCCCGGGAAATTGCCAGGATGCAGTTTCCGGCGGATTAAAACTGACTCTGTCAGTGCTCATTGCCAGATCCGTCCGCTGCCACAGTTGCTCAAATATGTTACGAATTAACGGGGTTCGCCGATTTTCATCCAGCACTGGATGGCGAAATAATTGCAACATTATTTTCTGCATCCGCTCAGGTGATTGATACCAGCTATTCGCCACTTCCGGATCAGCCTGTAAATATTCCCATATGACCTGGCGACTATTTTCACATTGCTCTGCAGATAACACTCCCGGCACCACCAAATAGCCATTTGCCTGCCAGAAGGCCAGTTGCTCTTTCGATAGCACCTCCGGAATTTCGTGCGGATTCCCTTCTATCAATTTAATCAATGTTTCATTGATATGAATTTTGTCATCATCGGTCAGTTTTAATTGGTCAACTGCACGAACCAGATCACTCAGCCGATTACTCTGATAAAGCATCTGCATACCCGGCTCAAGGCCAATACCGCACAGATCCAGCACGGCGCGATCCAACCACCATTCATCCTCCGGGAGAGATGCCTGAACCAGGTGTTGGTTACGGGTTTTCTGCCAAAGCCGGTGAAGATGGAAAATACCGCCAGCGGATAAATCCGAAGATTCACTCAGGGGAATGACATGCTCGCAATAATCAATCACAAGATCCGGATAGCTGCCCATTTGATAGCGACTGGTGAGTATTGAGCCGGGTTTTATCATCAAGCGATTTTTGAATTGGGGAAGCGTTAACTGGCTCTGGTATTCCGCCAGCCGATGATTCCGATATACCTGAATATGCGTGGACAACTTCAGATCCACAGGACCCGGTTCGAAGTCCGGAAGCGAAAAGGACCGGGACAAAATCTGCTCATTACCGTTTGCAATTTCTCTTGCGGAGTGACAGTTCAGCGTGAATGCTTCGCCCAGATAAATTTGCTGAGAGGATTCCTCTTTCCATAAGAGTGTCAAACCTAATATTACCGATTCGGGAATGAGTACACCGGCGGGAGCAAGGTACTGTTGCAGCCAGGAAAAAATTCGAACTTGAGGTTCCTGTTGCAATAAATACTTCATGGTTTCTGACAGGATAATATCGAAAACCGGGGGTGATTCCGCTTTCCAGCAACAGGCGTCTGCACAAACCCAGGCGGCAATACGATCTGCCACACCATAATCCTCACAGAGCTTGCGAAATCTTTCGAGTGACTGCTCATGAATATCAATAGCTGTGACTTGTAATTGTTCAGCGGTAAATAACGCAAGTAATGGCAATACCAGCCAACCAAAAGGGCCGGTGCCTGCATATAACAGTCGCACCGGCGCCTTGTCTTTACTCGCCAGCTGATCCTGAACCGCCTGGCACACACCTTGAATAAATACCCGGCCGCGTTCGTAGTCTTCTGCACATTGTGCCGCTGTTATTGTGGATACTGCTTTGCCATATTCTGTATCGGTATAGTGTTCATCGACAAACATAGCAGGGTGCAGATCAACATCAAGATGATGACAGAAAGTTTGCAGCATCGGGTCAATGCAAGACTTTGCCGAGGGCGCATCCACGGCCTGTAAAATACATTGCGCAAACACGTTCAGATCTGGCAAATTTTCCATTTTCAGGGCGGCCTGACTTTTTACCATGCTCTTTTCCTTATGATTACACCCTGCCGCTTGAATAGTTGGCAAAGATGATCCGGCGTTATGACGTTATTATTTCATCGAAAAAATCAGGACATGGCACCCGCACAATTTTTCAGCCATGTATTCGCACCACAATCAATAACCAGATTGATGCGGTCCTGCTCACCGATGTTATGCACTTCGTGCTCCTGATCGGCATTGATATACCACAGCTCTCCTGCACTCATGGGAACTGTCTGCCCATTTACCCGGAATCGAATATGCTCTCCGGTAAAAATCGGCAGATGCAAACGCGCCTCACCATGCTCCAGCGATAATTGGTGATCGCGATGTGGCTTGATATGAGAGCCAGCCTTCAAGCGCATCAATCGAACAGCCTTGACCGGGCATTGCAAAAATTGCACGCATTGCAGCATGGCCGGCGATTGATTAAGTGCGGGTAAATTGATCCAGTCTTCCCCTTCCTGAATGGCATAACCCTGCAATATTGGATGGGCGTCCTGATGCTGCCGCTCACAACGTAAAGGCAAGACATCCCAACCGCCCTGGTAATCCCGTCGATTGACATGGTCAACCCAGGTTTCCTGCAACAGGCGATGCAGGTCTTCCTGCAACGCAGGTAAAGAGACCGGACATGAGATACGAGCAAAAGAGATTACAGGGACAGGCCAGCTGACAGATAACATGATGGAACTTACTTACAGCAGTCGAAAGCGAAATGAGCACACATAAAAAATCCCTCTTTTAAACCTTCGGAAAAAACAGATAAAAACAGTCGCTATAAATTACTCTCCTGGACAACGAAGAACAAGCACGCTTATGTGCCAATATTATTGCTGTATAAAAAAACATTCTGATTCACAACGGGAAAAATTATTTCTTCATATCTGTAATAACGCGTTATAAACCGGCAACCTCCGCTACAGTACAAAAAAGCCGACCTCAATGAGATCGGCTTTGATTCCAGGCTGCAAATCTATCAGTAAAAATCAGTGCAGGTTTGTGACCATACACTGATTTTTACTGGCACTCAGTGGTGGCTTGCGCGTTTGCTTTGGCTACCCGATCTACGACGGTTGTGAGCCAGCAGTAACAGCAAAAAAGCCGCTCCGGTTTCCATCACCCCGAATGCACCACCACTCTTTTTACCCTTCGGCGGATTGACCGGCGGTTCCGGTTTTACCGGTGGCTCCGGATTCACTGGCGGTTTCGGATCAACGGGGGGCTCCGGGTCAACCGGCGGTTCGGCTTGTATCCGAACACTGACAACGCCCGGGTCGGCAATCGCTTTGTTCACCAGACCGTCCGCATCGTTCGGGCCACCATCTTCCAGCGTCAACTGCACACACAGGTAACCGGCAACCAGACCTGACTCCCACTGCACATCGCCCGGCGGTGGACAGAAGCCCGGGTTGCCCGGTGCAGAATGCAGCCGGTTGTTGTCATTGCTGACGAAGTCTTTCCAGCTGCCGTTGTGGTATTTGCGGTAGACCGCTTCAGCGGGAATGGCTTCGCGTTGCGGTATCACCACACGGATGGTTTGACCTTCCAGCGGCAGGTGTTTGATTTCGAAGTCGAAGATACCGCCGACCGGTTTGTGGGTGGTATCGCGGGACAGATCCGACAGGGTTGTAAAATCATTGTCCAGCAGTTCCACACCACCGCTTTCTCCCATCAGGGCGAAGCGACCGATACGACAGAGTACACCCGGGTCACACTCCAGCAGGTAAGTATTGGTTTCAATGATTTGCTGCGGCAGTACGTTGTCGGTCGGCATGCTGTCCAGATAATCCGGTATGCCGTTGCCGTTTGCATCGCCAAAGCCTTCGGTCGCATCGTCGATACCATTGCCGTTGCTGTCCTTGTTCGGGTCGAGTACCGGTAACTGCTCTACCACACGGAAGTAGAGGTCAGTGGTTTCACTGGCGCCCGCCGAATCGGTCACTTTCACTTGCACCTGGTAACGACCATTCAATGCTGCCGGGTCGAAGACCAGGGTGTTGTTGGCGGCACTACCATCAAGATCCGCCAGTACGTTGTCGGTACCACTCCAGTCGAAGCTGTGGGTGTCGCCTGCATTGAGGTCAGTGACCTGCGCCGTGACGGTGACATCGCCTCCGGTGCGGGCAACCAGGATAGTGTTGCGCTCATCCTGATTCAGGGTGAGTGACACTTCCGGTGCGATGTTGCCTTCACGCAGGCTGATGACATGACGGTTGGCAGCACCGCTGTTGATGTCGAACAGGTCACCGGTGATAACCGCCGGGTTGCTGCTGCGGTCATCAAGGCCCAGCACCAGTTCACTGTCGCCACCGTTGGCACCGGCGTGCAGCTGTACATCAATGTGCGCCTCGGTCTGACCGGCATCATTGAACATGGCTACCGTTTCCAGCAGGGTGTATTCCGTTTCCGCCGCCGTGGTGGCGGTGTCGATGGTGACCGGTATCGCCAGTGGATACACCGGGGATACACCATTCAGCAGAATCCGCACACGCACCACGCTGTCACGCAGGGCTTGCTGGTTTTTGGCGAACGAGACCAGCGGACGGATGTTCACGGTTTGTTTTGCCGAAGCGGTTTGGCCATTGGCGGCGGTTGCTGTCCATACCACCTCATGACGTCCGGGGGATAACAACACTACGGCATTGTCATTCAACCCTTCCGGCAAGGTGGTGCAACAGGCTTCGCCACCACCGGTGGTGAGTGCCGCCAGTGCCGCTTGCAGGGTTGCGCTATCCGCATTGGCATCCAGTTTCAGCAACTGACGCAGGGTAACCGGGGTGTAGAGCGCGGAAGCATTCAACACGACCGGTGCAGGGGCGGTGACGACCGGGGTGTCGGTATCCACATCATCAGCAGCTACGGTGAGACTGAATGCTGGCAGACTGGCCGTCAGTGTTCCATCGGAGACACTGATGACAATGTTGCTGTAAGTCCCGTTGTCGGTGGTGTCCGGAATACCGCTCAAACGACCGGTGGTGGTGTTGAACACAGCCCAGGCGGGTTTGTTGGTGATGCTGAAGGTCAGAGCATCACCGTCCGGATCGGAGGCCGTCGGGGTAAAGTTGTAGGCGTTACCCGGCTCAGCGGTAGTTGACGGGGTGCCGCTGATCACCGGGGCGGTGTTGGCGGAGGTAACCGTCAGGTCAAAGGCTGGCAGTGACGCAGACAAGCTGCCATCGGATACGCTGATAACAATGCCGGTGGTTACACCCACATCAGCTTTGACGGGGGTACCGGTCAGGGCACCGGTGGCCGTATCAAACGCAGCCCAGGTCGGTTTGTTGGTGATGCTGAACGTCAGTACATCGCCATCCGGGTCGGTAGCCGTCGGAATAAAGCTGTAAACCGCATCTTCATTCACGCTGGTTGCAGGTGTGCCGCTGATGACCGGAGCTTCGTTGACATTCACCACTTCCAGATTGAAGGCTGGCAGTGATGCAGACAAAGTACCATCGGAGACGCTGATCACGATGCCGGTCGTTACACCAACATCTGCCTTGGCAGGTGTGCCGGTCAAGGTACCGGTGGCGGTATCAAACGCAGCCCATGAGGGCTTGTTGGTGATGCTGAACGTCAGTACATCGCCATCCGGGTCGGTAGCCGTCGGAATAAAGCTGTAAACCACATCTTCATTCACGCTGGTTGCAGGTGTGCCGCTGATGACCGGAGCTTCGTTGACATTGACCACTTCCAGATTGAAGGCTGGCAGTGATGCAGACAAAGTACCATCGGATACGCTGATCACGATGCCGGTCGTTACACCAACATCTGCCTTGACGGGTGTACCAGTCAAGTGGCCCGTCGCAGAATCGAAACTCGCCCACATCGGTTTATTGGTGATGCTGAAAGTCAGTACATCACCGACATCAATATCGCTCGCCGTTGGAATGAAGCTGTAGGCTGTATCCTGATTCACGCTGGTGGCCGGTGTTCCGCTGATTACTGGCGCAGCATTTGGCTTCACAGGGCTTGATGCTGCTGACGGTAAACTTGTACCAATGGAGTTAGTTGCCTCCACAGTGAAGGTATAGCTGGTGCCGTTGGTCAAACCGCTCACGGTAATCGGCGAACCTGCACCGGTTGCGGTAGCTCCGCCAGGACTGGCTGTCACAATATAATCGGTAATCGCAAAACCACCATTGTTAACGGGTTCTGTAAAGGCAACCGATACCTGTCCATCGCCTGCGGTGACTGTCTCTATAGTCGGCGCCGTTGGCGCATCACCGTAAGTAAAGGCACCTGTGGAACTCACCGTACCAACGGCGGTGGTCACACTTACATCCACAACTCCAGCGGCATGAGAAGGAGCAACCGCCGTAATTTGCGTTGCACTATCCACGTTGAAGCTGGTGGCTGCTACTCCACCAAAAGTAACAGCGGTGCTACCTGTCAAAAACTCACCGGTGATCACAACGGTATCGCCGCCGTCCAAAGAGCCGGTTGCAGGCGCAACAGATGTGATGAATGGAGTGGAAAGCAATGAGTTGCTTTCAATCCAATTGGATTCATTACCGATCAGGTTGAAGTTGTTCAATACACCGGAAGCACCGTTGCGCGTGCGATCATCCAGAGAAGTAAAGCCCGTGTTATCGGCACCACCAATGCCCTGGTTAAAATCGTAATAACGCACCAAACTGGCGGGATAGGTTGGTGTCAGCTCGGAATTTTTGGTGTCATTGATTTGCTGCGCCGTGCGTACCACATTCCATATGCGGAAATCATCCAGGGCGGATTCTACAAGGCCACCACCAATGGTTACGTCAACCAGCGGCAAAATATCCATTCCAGATAAGTCCCGACTTTCCTCGTAATCCAGTACCCCATTGATGTATATCTTGAAGCCCGTTGCCACACTGTACGTCATAGCGACGTGGTTCCAGGCATCACTTCGCAATACGGCAGGCGATTCAAAGTGACTACCATCAGCAAGCCACAAGGAAACCGAGTTATCCCCTTCGAGATAAATCCCTACATCGCCGCCGCGATAAATCGCAGGCCAATTACCGGCGGGCGTTGCGGAGTCTAAATACAGCTTAAATTCGACGGTAAATTCCGCAGGGCTTACGCCCGTCAAGCCAGTAATGGTTTCACTACCATCATCAAAATACAGTGCATTCAACGTAGACATCGTCGCATGCAGTTTCACTGGAGATGCCATCACATTAGCGGGAGAGGCGTTATCTTCTGCGACCACATAAATATCGTAAGCTGTGCCCGAAACCAGATTCGAAATAGTAAAGCGATGACTGAAAGGTGATGAAGAAATCAGCGCACTACCCGAATGGGACGCCTGGTTACCCGTGGACGCAGTGCCCGCTTTAACCTGAGCGGCTGTAGGCGCAGGAGCACCGTCGGGAAGCACGACATAATAGAACCGACCCGCCTTATCAAGGCTCGCGGACAAATCCAAACGGCTCGTTGAGATATTGGTGATAGCAGGCGCTTCATCAAAGATCGGAGCCGCTGCAGGTGCAGCAGTGTAAGTATATCCACCGATGGAGGTCACCGACCCACCCGAGGTAGTCACTACCACATCTTTCGCACCGGCTGTACCCGCAGGTGTCGTTATGGTGATGGACGTACCGCTATTAATAGTAAGACCAGTGCCCGCGACACCATCAAAAGTCACCGCTGTTGCGCCGGTAAAATTGCTACCGGTAATGGTGATAGAAGTGCCACCCGCAGTGGTGCCGGAAACAGGTAATACAGACGATATGGTTGGTGCCGGTACAACATAGGTATAACCACCCGTCGATGTGACCGATCCGCCAGCTGTCGTTACCACCACATTTTTCGCACCGGCTGAATGAGCAGGCGTTGTTACGGTGATAGACGTATCACTGTTAACCGTAAGGCCGGTACCTGCCGCCCCACCAAAAGTTACCTCTGTAGCACCGGTAAAATGAGTGCCTGAGATAGTGATAGACGTGTTACCTGCGGTGGAGCCGGACACAGGCGATATAGAAGATATAGCTGGCGCCGGCACAACATAGGTATAGCCACTTGTCACTGTGACCGGCCCACCCGGTGTCGTTACCACCACATTTTTCGCACCGGCTGTACCCGCTGGTGTTGTTACGGTGATAGATGTATCACTGTTAACCGTAAGTCCAGTCCCCGCCACTCCGCCAAACGTCACAGCTGTTGCACCAGTAAAGTTGGCGCCAGTGATAGTGATAGATGTATTACCTGCGGTGGAACCGGAAGCAGGCGCTATAGAAGATATTGTGGGAGCCGGTACAACATAGGTATAGCCACTTGTCACTGTGACCGACCCACCCGGTGTCGTTACCACTACATCTTTCGCACCGGCTGTACCAGCAGGTGCAGTAACGGTGATGGATGTATCGCTGTTGACGGTAAGGCCAGTACCTGCAACCCCACCAAACGTAACGGATGTTGCACCGGTAAAATTTGTACCAGTAATGGTGACGGGCGCGCCGCCTATGGTGTTACCGGAAGCGGGAGTTATATTTGAGATAGTCGGTGCAGGTGAGCCTGTAATGACTGGTCCGATCTTAAAGTTATCGAACAAGAACCGATCATGTCCGTCCGAGAAGGCAACTGAAAAACTGTCCACATTGTTGAATGCAGGATTACCCGTAACATCAACTAATGTATAAGCTCTTAATACGATGTCGACTTGTGGGAGGAGTACCGACAGGGCCGCACCTGGAATGGTAACTCCATTTTTATAACCTGTGACAGTAGCGATTATAGTACCGGAATATCCGGTGGCGGTTTCAGTATTTGAAATGTTAATTTCCATTAACGAAAAGCTTGAACCATCGTTGGAACTAAACTTTACAGATGACAGCAGATCAGCAGCACCAACTAACTGTAAGGCGCCACTCCAATTTGGAGTCGAACCGATACCTGTGTTATGTGAATAACGAATTAAATTGGCAGTTGATGTAGCAGCTTCATAGGTAGCTGCCACGTCCCAACCATTGGATAGCATATTGGTGACACTGGCCGTGTTGGTTCCATTCCCACTAGCTAAAATGATTGTCGATGCCGAATGATCAAATGTCGTAACACCCTGAAGTGGTGCGTTTGCAATATAGGTAAACGAACCGTTTGATGTGACCAAGCTATCAGGTGTCGTCACCACCACATCTTTCGCACCAGCTGTACCAGCTGGTGTTGTTACAGTAATGGACGTATCGCTGTTAACGGCAAGACCCGTACCCGCAACACCACCAAAAGTAACAGCCGTTGCGCCGGTAAAATTGGTTCCGGTAAGCGTAACAACAGTACCGCCTGCGGTGGAGCCAGAGATGATATTTAGCGATGTAATCGTTGGCGCCGTGGAGGCTGAAGGCGCCGTAACGTTAGACACGGCAATGTCATCCACTGCAATAACAAAAGAATCCTCATACTCAGAGCCTACGGGCGAAGTAATAGTAAAACTGCTAATTCCTTTGAAGAGATCAGGATCATTGGCTGTCGCAGCCGAGACAATCATATAGGTTAAAGTATTTGTTGAACCTATAGAATTGATTACCAACTCTCCACCCTTGTTGGTGGTAATGACAAGCACGTCACCACCATTAGAGTTATCATCATGCAATTTGAAGGAATCCAGATCGAACACAAAATCGTTATCCAGAGAAAAAGTCCAAAATTTGGTCTCCATAAAGTCAACCCACAGGCTGGTATCACCGGAAAGTGCGCCGTCTGCCGGTGTATTGAGCGCTTCATGATTTGTCAGAAACGTTGTATCCGCAACGACTTTTAAACGCACAGTTTCGCCAAAATGGGTACTGAGATTATCGCTAACTTGATAAAAGGTATTTGTTTCAGCGCCGGAAATAGCACCGGTTGCGGTTTCAAAATCGAATACTTCGCTGGTTGGTGAGTTATTAGCAGCAGGTGGATCCCTGAAGTTTTCAGCAATAATGTTGTCGACACCTATCGCGTAGGTAATATCTGAACCGGTTGGCGTTACACGGAATGAATCTATGCCGATGAAAGCAGCATTGGAAGAAACATCGAAGGCTACCAGTGTGCCAGGGCCTGACGCATTCGTAACATGATGAACAAGCATTGCGCCTGCAACGGCAACCTCATCTTTATAACCAATCAATTGCATGGGTATTGATGCAGAGCCATTCGTTCCGTTCGCCTGATCTATCGTTACATCGACAGATTTAAGATCAAATAATTTGTGCGCGTTGGGCTTAAGCTGAATTCCTGTTATCGCGGTTGCACCATTATTGGATGCGCCATAAGCCAGATGAGTCTGGTTCATATAAGCTTCAACATTAATGGTCGCATCAACAGCATTATTGTTTGAAAAAACGGTGAAATCCCAACCGCTGCCAACAATATCAGGAACGGTGAAACCTGAAACGCCAGCTACGGATGTTGCAGAAAAATAATCAGCCGTGCCGAAAAAAGTTGTCTGCTGGGGAACAACACCAAAAGAACAACTGATTTGCAGCGTTAGCGTCAGCCCATGGTTATCGGTATTAATCACATCAACTGCAACAAGAAGATCGTTCAGGCCATTATCCACATCTGATTGAGTGAACGTATGCGAAGCGTTTTCGTTGAAATTAACTCCGCTGACATTACTGGCATCAAATATCGGATTGTAAACAGAATCCCAAATGACAAGCTTGGAGTCATGACCATGTCCCCCATTCCCACTGGATGAGGCGACTATGTTGATAGTCTCTCCAACGGCAAAACCTGAATAACTGTAATCGTTGAGATGGCGGCCAGGCTGCGCGCCCGAGGGGTGCGTCGATGGATAAACAACATTAGGATCAGGCGCAATCGTCTGCAAAGTGCCAAACTGGGCATTAATCGCATCACAGGCAGCAGATGTGGAAGCAGCGGCAGCAAAAGGAGCGGACCATAGCGATAAAACCAGCAGCACGAAACAGAGAACTGAATGGTGGAGTTGGCGCAAACGGGCCATGGGTGTGAAAAAAGACAGCCAGGCAAACAAGTTATGAGTCATAGTAATTAGTTTCCCTTGAGGTGCAGAGCTTGCCGGGATAACGCAGGCGGAGTGAGTGAATGCAATATAGATAAGAAGAGCCAATAGCAAGCATTGAAAAAGCGCTTTAAAAAAACTCGCCCGACGACAACGCCGGCACAACAAAAAACGGCCGAAAAGATAGGTCGCTTTACCACAAAGACCTCTAAAAATTTATAGCCCGCACCATAGCTGCCATTAAACAACGACATAAAAAACCTCAACAAGACATCCGGACTTCGCTAGAAACCAACAAAAGATACGTTTTCAAATCTGGCCGGATTTGCTAACCAGCTGGCAGCCGCCACTACCCCTACCCTGCAGAGTACTTATTAATATTTCAATTACCGGAAATTACAGGGTTTTGCTTTCGTCGGGCACCGACGCCTTAAACCGCCAGGACCAAAAGCCCGGAACAGATTCAGGAATAGCAATCAGGGGAATGCACTTTATTCGGAAGAGCCATACAAATTGATGACAGATGCAGGAATTATACCCGGACTGCACGGATATTAACCAACAAAAAAATGACCATGGATAGCGTTTTTATTTAACTTTCAAAAAGTAACCGTTTGCACCGGAAAACACTGCTAATAACGGAACCGTGCCTTTATTTTTTCAACAAAAAAATGCCTGAAAATAAAATTTATCGATGCTGAAAACAAAAAATAAAGACGTTATTTTGACAAAAAAATTAAACAAAAAAATAAAACAATAAAACCGCCACAAAACCGACGAAAACATTCACAAAGCATAAACTCCCTTGCCCCGAAAGGAGCCGAAGCCCTCCTGAAAGCACCTCGATGACGCATCACGTCACATCACCTTGCAAGCACAGCCAGGCAACACCCCGCGAAAAGGGGCGGAGAGCAGGCCAGGCTTTTGGTGGTACGATCTAGACCTTGCCAATCACCAATGGCAACGAATCATTTAACACAACAAGACTCTGTTGCGGCTCCAGATGAGCTGCGTAGGCATAAACCTCAACCCCCGCTACCATCGCCTCACGCAGTGTTTTGCCATATAAAGGATCAATAGCATCCGCCGGTTCAACCCATTGGATGCCGCTGTGCTGAACACAATACACCAACACCGCCCTATGCCCCTGTTGCACCATGGCTACCAATTCCCGCAGGTGTTTGCTGCCTCGCTGGCTGACCGCGTCAGGAAACATGCCCTGCCCCGGCGCCTCCATCAAGGTCACGCTTTTAACTTCTACATAACAATCGCGAGGGTCATGCACCGCACCGGTTAACAAAAAATCGATGCGCGACTTTTCCTGCCCGTAAGTCACTTCCTGGCGAATCAATGAATAGCCCTGCAATTCTTTAATAGTGCCGTTGAGAATGGCGTCCTTCACCAAACCGTTGGCGCGCCCGGTATGAATACCAGCCAGATGCCCACCGGGTGTGGTAACAATCTCCAGCGTATTGGCATACTTGCGCCTGGGGTTGTCAGATACCGAGTACCAGCAAGGCGTTTCGGGCAGCACGCAATTTCTCATTGAGCCGGTATTGGGGCAGTGCAGCGTGATCTCACTGCCATCCGACAAGCGCACATCGGCAAGAAAGCGTTTGTAACGCCGCAACAGCGTGGCTTGCTGCCAGCCCAGGCCGAAATCAGAGGAGGTCATAAGGGGTGTATTCCATATTTGAACGAATAGATGGGAGACATGACGCGCAAAAAACATCAGCAAACTTATTTATTCTGCAAAAAATCCAGCAGAAACAGGGATTTGTAACTATATTGCCAGGAGCTTGCCAAACCGGGAATCACACCGCGTCACGGAAAAGCGATAGAGCCGGAAAAAGTACTGGCACAGGGGTGTGTAATCTGGTAGCTTGCGTCCCCTTCTTAATATCGATGGCGTCAAATCACCTTGTGAAAACGCTGCCGGTGTAGAGGGCAAAAATCATTGATCAACGGGTCTTTGCCGACCGATTCGCACGTTTCAGGAAGTCATAAAGAGGCACACATTATGCCGAAAAACTCAGCTAACACCGAAACTTTCGCCTTGCGTCCTTTCGTTCCCTATAAAGAGAAGAAAGGCGAAGAGTACATGAATGCGGATCAAAAGGAGCATTTCAGACAATTGCTTCTGAACTGGAAAATGGAGCTGATGGAAGAAGTTGACCGCACCGTCAGCCATATGAAAGATGAAGCCGCCAACTTCCCTGACCCGGCCGACCGCGCCAGCCAGGAAGAAGAGTTCAGCCTTGAATTGCGCACCCGCGACCGCGAGCGCAAGCTGATCAAGAAGATTGATAGCACCTTCGAGTTGATCGAAGCGGACGACTACGGTTACTGCAACGCTTGCGGTGTTGAAATCGGTATTCGTCGCCTCGAAGCTCGCCCCACAGCAACCCTGTGTGTCGACTGCAAAACACTCGATGAAATCAAGGAAAAACAAATCGGCGGTTAATGCCGGTTATAGCGGGCACAAACGTGCCCGCTTTTATTTTATGCCAGCAACGTCTCCCGCCTTTTTAAACACGCCTTATATTGGCCGCTTTGCGCCATCTCCTACCGGTCTTTTACACTTCGGCTCTCTGGTCAGCGCTCTCGCCAGCTTTCTTGATGCTCGCGCCTGCCGCGGCACCTGGCTGGTACGCATGGAAGATCTTGATCCGCCCAGGGAACAACCTGGTGCAGCCGATGCCATTTTGCAGGCACTGGAACAACACGGTTTAACGTGGGACGGTGAGGTGGTTTTTCAAAGCCGGCGTCACGCAGCCTACGAAACCTTGCTCCACGACTTGCAAAGGCAACACCTTATTTACCGCTGCGATTGCACCCGGCAGGATTTGCAAACCATGGGCGGCATTTATAACGGACGCTGCCGAACCCGCCTTGTGGATACCAGCCACCCCCACGCCTTGCGCCTGAAACTTTACGATACGCTACCCCTGCCGGATGACAGGCTGGAATTCACGGATCTTTTTCAGGGGCAACAGATACAAAATTTACGGCTTGAGGCTGGCGACCAGATACTTAAACGCAAAGACGGACTATTTGCCTATCAACTGGCGGTGGTGGCCGATGATATGGCGCAGGGCATTACCCATATTATTCGCGGGCTGGATTTGTTACCGGTGACCGCCCGCCAGATCGCCTTCTTTAATATTTGTCATCGCCCGGCGCCGCTTTACGGGCACGTGCCCATGGCCATCAACCAGCACGGGCAAAAGCTGAGCAAACAAAATCTCGCACTGCCGCTGGATGGACAAAAAGCGTCCGGCAATTTATGGTACGCGCTTGCCTTTCTCGGGCAACGCCCCCCACCCGAATTAAAAACCGCGACAGTCGCTGAAATACTGGCGTGGGGCGTGCAGCACTGGCAGCGGGAACAAGTGGCGGCAATGCCACGCGAAGCGCTTTCCCCATTATTATCCGGCGAGGAATACCCGCATTTATGAATAACCAGCGCCTCGTAATTTTGCTGATGCTGATTGCGTATATTTTTTCGCCGACACTGTTTTCCTGGGTTATTCATCCCGAGGGGCCATGGTATCGCCCCTATCTGGTCTGGGTACTGGTGATTGTGATCGCCTTTATCGTGCAACTACGGCGCAACAAGCGCCAGGACATTTCCTGACTTTCGCATTTCGGCCTCCGATCCCATGACCTTTGAACTGACACACGTTGCCCTGATTGGCATCATCTACCTGCTCTCCCTGTTCGGTATCGCGTGGATAACCGAACGCGGCTGGATTCCCGAATCCGTTACCTCGCACCCGATTACCTACATTTTATCGCTGGGCATTTTTGCCAGTGCCTGGGTATTTTACGGCGTTATTGATCTGGCATTCTCCTACGGCTACGGCGCGCTGGCCTATTTTCTCGGCACCGGTGCGCTGTTTCTGTTTGCCCCGGTGGCACTGGCGCCGCTGGCAGAATTGGCCAGACGACACCAGGTGCACACCCTCGCTGACCTGCTGGTATTTCGCTACCACAGCCATGGCGTGGGTGCGCTGACCACGCTCGGCATGCTGTGCGGCATGTTGCCCTTGATGGCGCTGCAAATTCAGGCCATCGCCGACACCATGCACATCCTTACCGTCAGCAGTAACCCCTCACTCCCCCTGGAAGGCACCGGCCTTACCTTTAAAGACGTGATGGCGTTATGTTACTGCGTGATTCTGGCGGCATTTACCATTCTGTTCGGCTCCAACCGCGAGCAACATCGCGGCCTGATTACCGCCATGGCCTTTGAATCGCTGATCAAAGTGTGCGCGCTCTGCGCGGTAGGTCTGGTCGCCGTGTACGGTATTTTTGGCGGTATGGAAGGGCTGGATAACTGGCTGGCGGAACACCCGGAAAATCTCGCGTTATTACATACTCCGATCCGCGACGGCTCTGCCCACACGCTGCTGCTGGTATTTGTTGCCACCGCCGTGACCATGCCGCACATTTTCCAGATGGGCCTGGCAGAAACCCCTTTAATGCGTAACTCGCACATCGTTACCTGGGCATTTCCGCTGTTTTTGTTACTGATGGCGTTACCGGTGTTTCCTATCCTGTGGGCAGGTTTTGAACTGGCGGTTCCACTGCCCGCGCAATACTTCACGCTGGGCGTACCGATTCTGTTTGAATCCCCGAGCCTGACAGTGCTCGCGTTTATCGGCGGCTTGTCAGCGGCAACCGGCGCAATGATCGTGATTACCCTGGCGCTGGCCACCATGGTGATGAACCACTGGCTGTTGCCCAGCGTCAGCTTGCGCGCCCGGCACGACATTTACCGCCAGCTGCTCTGGCTGCGCCGCATTCTGATTGCCGCCATTTTCTTCGGTGGCTACCTGTTTTACTGGATTCTCGACAGCCGTTACAGCCTCACCAATCTGGCGCTGATGGCCTTTATCGAAACCCTGCAATTTTTGCCCTGCACCTTTGCCATCACCTTCTGGGCGCGCGGCAACCGCCGCGGTGTGATTGCCGGCCTGTCGGTGGGCACACTGATTTGGGCATTCGGCTTGCTGATTCCGGCACTGACCGGTATCAATGCGCTGGATTTACCGCTGTTCGCCGAGCCGATTCCGGTCGGTAACGATTACTGGAGCCAGGTCGCCCTGCTGTCTCTGGGTGCCAATACCCTGATCTTTATCGGCGTATCGCTGATCACCCGCCAGACCGACGATGAACAATACAACGCCGACCAATGTGCTGCCGATGAAATCAGCCACCCGGTGCGCCAGGCACTGGATGTCAACTCTGCGGCCGATTTCAAAACCCGCCTCGCACGCCCGCTGGGCAAGGTCACTGCCAGCCGGGAAGTGGAAATTGCGCTGAATGAGTTGGGGCTTGCCATGTCTGAACGCCGCCCCTATGCACTGCGCCGCTTGCGCGACCAGATAGAAGGCAACCTGTCCAGCCTGATGGGGATTCACGTTGCCAGCGAAATCATGGACAAATACATTCCCTTCCAGGAAGCAGAAACTCGCGACGGCGTAGATATCAATTTGATTGAGAGCCGCCTGGCGCAAACCCGCGACCATTTGACCGGTATGGCTGCCGAGCTGAACAACCTGCGCTTGTACCACCGTAAAACGCTGGAAGAATTACCCATGGCAGTTTGCTCTCTGGGGCTGGACCGGGAAATTCTGATGTGGAACCACGCCATGTCGCGCCTCACCAATACACCCGGCGAAGACGTCATCGGTTCTTACCTGGAAGACATTGCCGAGCCTTGGTGCAGCCTGCTGGTGGATTTCTGCAACAGCAGCGAAGCCCATTATTACCGCCGCGAAATTGACCTGAACAGCCGCCCGCACTGGGTCAGCCTGCACAAAGCCGCTATTGAAGGCACCATTAACGCCGGGGTTTATGATCAGGTTATTTTGCTGGAAGACGTCACCGAAACCCAATTGCTCGAGCAGGAGCTGGTACACAGCGAGCGCCTGGCCTCGGTAGGCCGCCTGGCGGCCGGTGTAGCGCACGAGATTGGCAACCCGATTACCGGCATTGCCTGTCTCGCGCAGAACCTGCGCTATGAATCGGAAAACCCGGAAATTCTTGAAACTGCGGAGCAGATTCTCAGTCAAACCGATAGAGTTAGCCGGATTGTGCAGTCATTAATGAGCTTCTCGCACACCGGCAGCAATCGCAAAAGTGATTTTCATGCCGTGGTTCTGCGCAACTGTGCCAATGAGGCAATAAGCCTGCTGTCATTGCAGAAAGACCGCAATCAGGTACTGTTTATTAATGATATCGCCAGCAATGCCATTGTGGCCGGTGATACACAGCGCATGATCCAGGTTTTTATTAACCTGCTATCCAATGCAAGGGATGCCAGTCCCGAGCAAGGGCGTGTTATGCTTGCCAGCGAGGAAGATGAGTACAGCATTACATTTTCCATTACTGACGAAGGCCCAGGCATTCCTCCGGAACATATCGAACAGATTTTCGAACCCTTTTTTACAACCAAAGATCCCGGAGAGGGCACTGGCCTCGGCCTTGCCATGGTATATAGCATTGTGGATGACCATGGCGGGTTTCTGGAAATTATCAGCCCGGCTGATACAGTCCATAGCCGCGGAGCAAAGTTTATTATCAAACTGCCCCGCTATCTGGACGCTTTGGAATAAATGCCCTTTAGGATATTCCCTATTCGACTGCAGTTGGAAAGACGTGACCTATGAGCAAGATACTGATTGTTGAAGACGAAACCATCATTCGCACAGCCCTTCGCAAATTGTTGGAGCGGAATCAATACGAGGTGAGTGAAGCGCCATCGGTCAAGGAAGCGACAACCCGCTACCAGTTGAAAGACTTTGACCTGATCATCAGCGACTTGCGCCTGCCCGGCGCGCCCGGTACCGACCTGATTAAACTGGCCGGCGATATCCCGGTGCTGATAATGACCAGCTATGCCAGTTTGCGCTCTGCGGTCGATTCCATGCGCATGGGCGCAGTGGATTACATCGCCAAGCCGTTTGACCACGACGAGATGGTAACTGCGGTCAAACGGGTTATTGGCAAAGCCAAAGCGGGCAAACTCGCCAGCCAGTCTACCCAGACTGCCAGCCACGCCATTGCCGGCATGATCGGTAACAGCGATGTCATGCAGGATCTCTACAACCGCATTCACAAAGTCGCGCCCACCGCCGCCACCGTACTGGTGCACGGCGAAACCGGTACCGGCAAGGAACTGGTGGCCCGTGCGCTGCACGAAGAAAGCCAGCGCGCCAATCATTTAATGATCTCGGTAAACTGCGCCGCCATTCCTGAAACCCTGATTGAATCCGAACTGTTCGGCCACGAAAAAGGCGCTTTTACCGGTGCTGCCACCAACCGCGAAGGTCTGGTTGCAGCTGCTGACGGTGGCACCCTGTTCCTCGACGAAATTGGCGAACTGCCACTGGAAGCCCAGGCGCGCCTGTTACGGGTATTGCAAGAAGGCGAAGTACGCCCGCTGGGCTCGGTAGAGTCGCGCAAGGTCGATGTGCGCCTGGTAGCAGCAACCCACCGCGATTTGCGCAAGCTGGCCAAAGAAGGCAAGTTCCGCGAAGACCTTTATTTCCGTATCAACGTGGTTCAGCTGGAACTGCCACCGCTGCGTGAGCGCGGTACAGACATCATTACCCTCGCAGAATCGCTGTTACAGCGTTACTGCACCCAGTTTGGCAAGCCGTTACTGCAACTCTCTGCCGACGCCATTCGTGCAATTACCACCTACACCTGGCCAGGTAACGTGCGCGAACTGGAAAACGCCATGCAGCGCGCCGTCATTCTCTGTGAAGACGAGCGGGAGATCAGCAGCGAGCTGCTTTCTATTGATATGGACGCTGCGCCCTTTGAAGAAGACGAAGAGGGTGACCTGGCCTTTGCGGCGCGCACCAGCGTCGGCCGTAACCTGCGCGGCCAACCGCAGGATGCCGGTGAAGATCTCTCTCTGGAGGATTATTTCCAGCGCTTTGTGCTGGAGCATCAGGATTCCATGAGTGAAACCGAGCTGGCCCGTAAATTGGGCGTGAGCCGCAAATGCCTCTGGGAGCGACGTCAACGCCTGGGTATTCCTCGCACCCGCGCCGCCTCGGCATCGTCGTTGGCAAAATAATCCGCCAAACCTGCTCTTCCTGAAACGCGGCTCCGGCCGCGTTTTTTGTTTTTGCAGCCCAGGTTTTATTTTCACGCCCGCTGTTCCGGCTGGCCAAAGTGGCCCACTATCACAGCGACACTGTTACCCCGGTTCACCTCTTAAAATGATTTTCACGACAAAGGGAACTGTAAAAGATGCCAGGTGTCACTTACTGATACCGCACTGTTACCCCGCAATTCTGTTACCTGGAACAACCCCAGTAACAAACCTCCCGGAAATATGTAACTTCTGGAAATAACCTTTCGCTATATTTACCTTCAAAAAAATACTAACCAATTGAAATTATTGAACTTTTCAATATTGGCACAAGACATGCTATATATGCGCCATACATAACAGCAACAAACAATAAGAAAAAAATTCTAATAACAACAACAAACAATAAGAAACGGATTACTTACATAACAACAACAAACAATAAGAACTGAACAAAGAACATAACAACAAGAAATAATAAGAAACGGAAATTTATAATAAGAACAACAAACAATAAGAAACTGAACAAGAACATAACAACAAGAAATAATAAGAACAGAAAATTTTTACTAACAAAAAGACGAATAAGAATTTATTTGCGCTAAAAAATAAGAAAGAAAAGACAGGAAAACAAAAGCGGAAGAAAGACTGACTAGGCATAGGGTGGGTAGCAAGCGAAGTTTGGATATGGGCACGGACGCACCCCATTTAATGCCACAAGGCACTCTGTTGTGCTGCCACCTTACGGGAAATCGAAAGATTTCCCGTTTTGCTTTATAGAGACCCGGGTTTTCAAGGCTGGCCGGCAGAAATAGATGCTTGGTTCCCCGTTGTGCAACGGCGTGCTAGACTTGCGACCCATTCGTACCGGGCCATCTATGATTGGCACAATCTCCAGGCAATAACCGACCCCTTCAGGCAAACGCCTCTATGCTAAAACGCTTGTTAAATTTCATATCTCCCAAATCCAACAGTAGCACCCAGGGCAAATTGCGCGTGATCTCCCGGGACGACCACAACATCTCCCGCAAGAACATCAGCCCGGCCGTGATTAAAGTCATCAAGCAACTGGTAGACGCCGGTTATGAGGCCTATCTGGTCGGCGGCGGTGTACGCGACCTGTTGCTGGAAGGCAAACCGAAAGACTTTGACGTAGCCACCAGCGCCACACCGGAACAAATCCGGCGGCTGTTTCGCGGTGCGCGCATTATCGGTCGGCGGTTCCAGATTGTGCACGTACGCATGGGACGTGAAGTCTTTGAAGTGACGACCTTCCGCGGTGCCAGCGATGACAACCCGGAAAGCAAGCGCAGCCAGGACGGTATGCTGTTGCGAGATAACGTTTACGGCACCCTGGCGTCAGATGCCATGCGCCGCGATTTCACCGTCAATGCACTCTATTACTCGCCCAATGATTTTGCCGTGTACGACTACACCGGCGGCATGGAAGACCTGAAGTCGCGCACCTTGCGCATTATTGGCGACCCGGTAACCCGCTACAAGGAAGACCCGGTGAGAATGCTGCGGGCGTTACGCTTCGCCGGCAAGCTGGGCTTTGCCATTGAACCGGCGACCGCGCAACCGGTTCGCGAGCTGGGGCATTTGCTGGAAAACATTTCCGAATCCCGCCTGTTTGAAGAAATTTTGAAGCTGTTTTTGGGCGGCTCGGCACTGGCAACCTTCACCTTGTTGCGTGAGTACGGCCTGCTGGCCAACCTCTTCCCCGGCACGCATGCCGCGCTGGCAGACGGTGATGAGTTCAGCCTGCGGCTGATTGAACAGACCATGAGCAACACCGACAAGCGCATTCGCGCAGAGAAAACCGTTACCCCGGCGTTTCTCTATGCTGCCCTGCTCTGGCCCGCCCTGCAGCGCGAAAAGGCTCGCCTGCTGCAAGCCATGCCGGAAAGTGCTGCCTACGCTCAGGCCGCCCAGCAGGTAGTTACGCAACAATTGCAACGCACCTCCATTCCGAAGCGATTCTCTATCCCCATGCGGGAAATCTGGGATCTGCAAATGCGCCTGACACAGCGCGCCGGCCTGCGTGCCGTACGCCTGCTGGATCACCCGCGCTTTCGTGCCGCTTACGACTTCCTGTTAATGCGTGAAGACGCCGGCGAGCAGCTGGATGGGCTGGGCAGCTGGTGGACGCGGTTCCAGAGCGCCACCGAAGATGAGCAAGAGGAAATGATCAAAACCCTGAACCGTCGCGAGCCGGGCAACAAACCCCGCCGCCGCAGACGTTCGCCTACCCGTAAAAAACCGATGGCACCGCAGGAATAAGCCTGATGCCGGTTAACGAGGTCAGGGTATTTATCGGGCTGGGCAGTAACCTGCCCGGCGAGCTCGACAGCCCGCAACAGCAGATTATCAGCGCCTTGCAAGAGCTGGACGCGCTACCGCAAACCCGCCTGGTCAAGGCTTCGCCGCTGTACCAGAGTCGCGCCGTAGGGCCGGAGCAACCGGATTACATCAATGCGGTTGCACAACTGGGCACGCACCTTGAGCCATTGGCGCTGCTGGATGCCTTGCAAGCGCTGGAGCAACAACACCGCCGTGTGCGCCTGCAACACTGGGGGCCGCGCACGCTGGATCTGGACTTGTTACTGTACGGTAACGACACCATTGATCACCCTCGCCTGACGGTTCCTCACGCTTTTTTGACGCAGCGCGCATTTGTACTTTATCCGCTGGCAGACCTTGCCCCTGAACTGGTGTTACCCTGTGGCACCTCATTGTTACCCTTGCTGGATAAATGTCCCACTGACGGGTTACAACGTTTTATCGAATAACTGCAGAAACGGGAGTTTTTGGTGGAAGCCCTATTCGAAGATTTACAACTGGATTTCACACACGTGGAGCTGCCCCGCTACATCGCGGTGGAAGGCTGCATCGGCGTTGGCAAAACCACGCTGGCTCGCAATATTGCACGCTTGTTCAATTACGACATGCTGCTGGAGCAAACCGGCGAAAACCCCTTTCTCGCCCGGTTTTATCAGGACCCGAAAGCCACGGCACTGCCAACCCAACTCTTCTTTCTGTTCCAGCGCGCCAACCAGCTGCAATCCATTCGCCAGAGCGATATGTTTACGCCGGTGCGGGTGGCCGATTTTTTAATTGAAAAAGATCCGCTGTTCGCCGAAGTGACGCTGGATGATGATGAGCTGAATATCTATCAGCAGGTCTATAACAAGTTCGCCATTGATGCGCCGGTGCCGGATCTGGTGATTTACCTGCAAGCGCCGCTGGACGTCCTGGCAGAGCGCATCAAACAACGCGGCAACCCGCTGGAACAAAATATCAGTACCGAATATCTGGGTGCACTCAACGACGCTTACACCCAGTTTTTTCATTATTACGATGCCGCACCGGTGCTGATCGTCAATGCTCGCGATCTCGACCTCGCCAACAATCGTGACCACTTCAAACAACTGGTGGAATACATTGTTACCGTGAAAAGCGGACGCCATTATTACAACCCGGTGCCGGTGCTTTAACACCGGCCATCGCCTACTCAAAACGGCGGAGACAATATGACTTACGGAACACCAGCCACCAACAATGCACCGACCAAACCGGTCACTATCCACACCCTGAGAACGCTGAAAGAGCAGGGTGATAAATTTGCGGTTATCGCGCTTTACGATGCCGTTATGTCTGCCATTGCCGAGCGCAACGGCATAGAGATTGTGCTGGTGGGTGACTCACTGGGTATGACCGTACAAGGCCACAATTCCACCTTGCCGGTCACCATGGAGCATATGCTGTACCACGTGGCCAATGTTGCCCGTGGCGCTCGTCACGCGCTGGTACTGGCTGACCTGCCCTTTATGAGTTATGCCACACCGGACGATGCCTTGCACAATTGCGCGCGCATCATGCAAGCCGGTGCGCACATGGTAAAACTTGAAGGCGGAGCCTGGCTGGAAGACACCGTTCGCCAATTGAGCGAACGCGGCATTCCGGTGTGCGCGCACCTGGGTTTAACACCGCAATCCGTCAATAAATTTGGCGGCTTTCGTGTTCAGGGCCGCAACGACTCGGAAGCCAGCGCGATTTTGCAAGCAGCGATAACGCTGGCCGAAGCCGGTGCTGATGTATTGTTACTGGAATGCGTGCCCGCATCGCTGGCCGGGGAAATTACCCGCCGCGTTAAAGTGCCGGTGATCGGCATTGGTGCCGGACGTGAAACAGACGCCCAGGTGCTGGTGATCAATGACATTCTCGGCCTTACCGAACGCGCACCGAAATTTTCCAAAAACTTTCTGCAACAAGGTGGCAATATTGCTGCCGCTATCGCCCAATACGCTGCCGATGTTAAAAGCGGTGTATTCCCGTCGGACGAGAATATTTTTCTGTAAAACGTCACACTGATCAGTAGCACAAGGACCGTCCATGTTTATTATTCCGATTGAAAACAAACCGGACTGGTCCAGGCCGCCCCTGGCTACGCTGCTACTGATCATCATTAATGTGCTGGTATTCGTCGTCTGGCAAGGCCAGGACGATGCCATCGCAGAACAGGCCGAACAACACTACCAGCGTGCTCACTTGTTTGAGCAGGAGCGCCAGCTCTACCTCGACTACCACCACGCTATTGATGAAAAGCGCCTTCCCGACGATTGGCAAGAGCTGAAAGCACCGGCGCAGGATGCCTTGTTGGAATCAGCTATTGTGTGGGATCGCGGCTTTGATCATCACTTGCACCAGCAACAGCCCTGGCAACAGGCATCGCCGGACATTGCCGCCCGCTGGCAGCAAGACCGGCAACAATTTGAACAACTGCGCAACCGCATCAGCAGCATTCAGGGCGGCCTGACACCGGCAGACCTAAAACCCTGGCAATTTATTACCAGCCAGTTTTTACATGGCGATGTGATGCACCTGCTGGGCAATATGGCTTTTTTGTTTCTGTTTGGTTTTACGCTTGAAGCGGTATTGAAAGCCCGCTGGTATTTACTATTTTATTTAACCTCGGGCGTGGCAGCAGGAGTTTTGCACTGCCTGCAGGAACAGGATTCATGGATTCCGACTATCGGCGCCTCGGGTGCCGTGTCCGGTTTGATGGGAATGTACCTGGCACTTTACGGTTTGCGGAAAATCCGTTTTTTCTACAGCCTGTTTTTTGTTTTCGGTGAAATCAAAGCGCCAGCCATTTTTATTTTTCCTTTGTGGCTCGCCAAAGAGTTGTACGGCTATTTTTACTCAGACGACAATATCGCCTATTGGGCTCACATCGGCGGCCTGCTGATGGGGGTAGCGCTGGTGTATTTATCGCGCCCCTTGTATCGGGATTTCAAAGCTAACCAGCAGCACAGCGATGCCGACCGGCAAACACAACAAACGCTTCGACAAATTCAACAGGCGCGCAGTCGCTTTGACTTTGCCCGTGCTGCCAGCCTTGCCCGTCAACTATCAGAGCAGCGCCCCACCGACCCGGCGGCATGGCAAATTCGCTATGAACTGGCGGCGGCACAACCGACAAGCAAGCCCTACCACGAAACCACCTTTTTATTGCTAAAACAGTTTGTCGCGAAAGAAACGCCATTTAATGTGTGGCAACCGGTGGTGTTACCTTTGCTGGATCATTACCAAAAAAACGCCAGTAAACCCATCGCCCTTTCACAAAACATCTGTACTGCGCTGAGCCATCGTTTTTATCAACAGGGCAATTCAGCGCAAGGGATAGCCTATCTGCAAATGGCGCTGAGCCACCCGGCGAATAGCAAGGCGCTGACCGATTTACTAAAGCGGGTTATCAACGACCACCAGCGCCGTGGCGACCACCAACAGGCCCGGGCGCTGGTGTTATTGCTAAAACAACGCCAGCAACCGGCACCGGTAACATCGAGCTAGTTTTTACCTGGCATTGATGTCAGTTGCTGGCGCAAACGAATAACATCTTCCCGCCCCGCCGCAGCGGGAAATTTTTTGACAATAAAATTCAGCAGCGCAGCGGCTGTTGCATCGTCGCCCATGCGCTCGTGAAAAATACCTGCCACCATCAGGTAGGCATCCGGCAATAACGGATCGTCCGGGCAGGTTTTGTGGCGGTTGTGAAACAGACGAATGATCGCTTTGTAGTGCCCGTGAACCAGTAACAATTGCGCCAATGCCAGCGCTTGCTGTGATTGTTCCAATTGAAAATCCGGGTACAACTTCTGCACATCCAATAAAACCGGAACCGCTTTTGCCAAACAGAGCTTGCGCTCGGCCAGATCAACAAAATAATTAGCGTGATTACGCAGTGCGGTTTCGTCATTCAGCAATACCAGTAATTTGTGGTAGCGCTGGTGCAACTCCAGGTCATCGCGCACGGTATCCAGCGCTTTGCGTAACGCTTGCCGTGCGCGTTCATACTGACCGGATTGCATTAATACTGCGGTTTCACCCAACACCCGCTTTCTTTCAAACTCCGGAAACTCTATTTCGTCTTCTTCGTGCAGGGTTTCATAGCCCAGCTCATTCTGGTATTCAAATAGTACGTAACCCAGCATCGCGTAAAGTACAAAAACAAAATACACCACCACCATCATAACGACGGGCATAACCACCGCATCGGGCACCACTTCCAGCAACAGCGGCAGAACATAAACCGGCGCAACAGAAATAATTTGCGTACAAAACCATAACAGCAAATAGGGCCAGCCGACGGTCAGCATCAGGCTTAACATGGCGAAAGGGTTGAGAGCACGCCGCACAGATTTTTCAACCGCCAATAAAATAATACTGGCGGGCAAGGCGAGCATAAGAAATACGTTAACCAGCACGCCGACCAGCGAGGAAACCGTAGCGGCCGCCGCCACGGCACAGCCCATCAGGATAAATACCGCCATCTGTTTTAAAAACAGATGGTGTCCATCCGAGGTGAGTACATCGCCCATAGAAGGCGGCAGCGTTTCGCCCCGACCGCGATGTTCAATAATCGCCAGGCTGTATTTGGTAACCACCGCGAGCGAGAAGAGAACGAGAAAGAAGGTGAACAAGCCACCGGAGGCAAACAGGGTAATCAGCCCGATCAGCACCGCCACCAACAGGGAACGGAAGTGCATGGGATACAGGAGGAAGTGCGGCAGCATTTGCCAGAAGGGTTTTGCGTCAGTAGCGCTGCCGAGATAAACCAGCGAACTTTCACACGCGGGGCAGCGAGGGCCGGAGCGCCCCCACCAATGGCTGTGCCCGTCCGGCACGGCTTTTTCTCCCAAACAGGCCTGACAGTCGGTGCATTGCCATATTGCTGCCGTATCAGGGAAAAACTGACAATCCATCCGCGCCATAACCATATCCTGCTGGTAGAAAATGGACGGTATTTTGCCTTGAAGGCAGAGACTTGTCAGCCGCAGACTGCTAACAAACCCTTGTGGGCACCAAGCGAGTTTGTCGTCAGGCTGTTTGTTCCAAAACTGTCGAGTCACTCGCCACGTCCATGTGGCTCGCCCTTCGGGCAGCTACGCTGTGCTTATTAGCTATCCTGCTAATAAGTCAGGGACGACCGCCATGGATGGCGGAAGTTAGAGCAACGCGGTTGGCGCAACGCAGGAGCAGTTGCCGTTGACTCGACAGAGCTACAGGGACGATGATGCATTCGCCACATCCATGTGGCTCACCCTGCGGGCAGCTGCGCTGTGCAAATTGACTATCCTGCCAATTTGTCATGCGTTTTTGGAACAAACAGCCTGACGGCAAACGGACAGAATGGCACCTGCTGCATAGACGGCAACCTGCAATCCTCATCAACAACCTGAAACCGGCTTGCAGTCCTTAAGTTTTAAAGCGTAATACGCTTGCCTTCTTTGGCGGATTTAAAGATCGCCTCCACGATACGAATATCGCGCATCCCTTCTTCGCCCGGAACCAATATCGGTGAATTATTCAAAATCGCCAAGGCATCATTATCCATCTGCCGTGCCTGCTGGTTATCGATAGGCTGGTTCAGCAGGATGCCGTCACTGGTTTGGCCACGCACGCCGTTGTAAGACTGGAACGGGCTCAACTCATACCAGCCGCGTTCACATTGGGCCCGCAACAGGTTGGAGCTTCTGGCGTAACTGGTTTCGCACTCGGCTATCGCACCGCTCGGAAACTCCAGTGAGAAGATGGTGGTTTCATCCACGTCTTTATAAAGCGCACGGGTACTTTCGGTGCGAGCAGTCAGTGCCAAAGGTTCTTCGCCGGCGGTATAGCGTGCCGCGTTAAGCGGATATACGCCCATGTCGTACATGGCACCGCCACCCAATTTGGCGTTGGAGCGCCAGCCGTGATCGTTGCCTCCAAATCGGTAACCGGCTTGCGCGGTAATCGTTTGAATTTTGCCGTAGGGCTTTTCAGTGGCCATGGCAATCAGCCGCCGGGTGTTGGGCTCGTGTTGCATGCGATAGCCAATGGTGAGCTGTACTTTGTTTTTCTTGCAGGCAGAAATAATCGCTTCGCATTCGGCGACATTCATCGCCATGGGTTTTTCACACCACACATGCTTGCCGGCGTTGGCACCGATAATCGAATATTGGGCATGCAGGCCGGTGGGCAGCACGATATACACAACATCAATAGCCGGGTTGTTAGCCATCTCGTGCATGTTGTCGTAGTTATAGACGTTGCCGTCGGGAATCTGGTAACGCTCTTGCCACTGGGGAATTTTTTCCGGCGAGCCGGTAACAATACCGGCGAGATAGCAGTGTTCGGTTAATTGCAGCGCGGGCGCAAGCTGCCCCCGGCTGTAGCTGCCCAACCCCACCAGCGCAACGCCAATCCGTTTTTTAGGCGGGTTGGCAAAAAGTATCGGCGCCTGGCTGGCGACGCCGAGTGCGGCCATTATTTTTAATAAATCGCGGCGTGAAATGGGAGGTCGGTTCATAGCTTCTGCCCTGGCAATTTTATTTATGGGTGTATTAACGGATGCACGTGCAAGACCTGAACAATCTTTTTTAACCGGTATGCGGCGATGGGGCAAAGGACTAAACAAAAAATTACCTCGAATGTTATCGCCCTGCGCACCAGATCACTAAAACAAACCGGGATCGGCCAAAACCGCCAACAAAAACCCGAACGCTCCGCTGTATTCATGACAGTTGACGGGTCAGACCAGCGTCCCGCCACCGTGATTTTTTGGCACCCCTGCTGGTACACTGCGAGCAGGCAGATCATCCATTCATCACTGCCACTCATAACAATACAAGAGAGCGCTATGAAACTATCAACCCTGAAACTGGCAGGGCTGCTGGGAGTATTTTTCCTGCACGGCTGCGACCCCGCGGTTACATCCGCCCCGGCAATCGCAACGCCTGCGGATATTGTCACCCCCAAAGCCGCCGCCAACTGGGAGGAATATCACCAGCAGTCGGCTTACTGGAAAAAGGCAGACAGCGACGCATTGCTACAGGAACTTGAGCAAAAGGGACTGGAAAAAGCCAACCTGCCGGGCAAAGCGCGCAATGCCGGCTTTGACCCGCATCAACCCCTCGAGTGGTACACCAGCGATGAGGCTCGCCAGCAGGCAGAAGCCATTATGTCTTTCCAGACGCCATCCGGCGGCTGGTCCAAAAATACCGATATGATCCATGAACCCCGCACTGCCGGGCAGGCATTTGGCACCGAAGCCGGCTACGTGCCCACCTTCGATAACGATGCCACGACCAGCCAACTGTGGTTCCTCGCTTATATTCGCCATGCCACCGGCGATGCCCGTTACGATGAGGCGTTTTATCGCGGTATCGCGCTGCTGCTGGCCGCCCAATATCCCAATGGCGGCTGGCCGCAAAACTTTCCGCTAACCGGCGGCTACCATGATCACATCACCCTGAATGACGATGTGCTGACCAATAACCTGTCGTTACTGGAACCGGCTCGCCAGGGCAAAGCGCCCTTTGAATTTATTAACGCCAGTGTGCGTGAGCAATTGAATCGCAGCATGGAGCTGGCGCTGCATAATGTGGCCGAGCTGCAAGTGCGCGATATTCACGGCACGCTCACCTTGTGGGGCGCGCAGCACGAGGCCAAAAGCCTGCAACCCGCTGCGGCGCGCGCCTATGAACCGGCTTCGCTGGCATCTGCCGAGAGTGCGGACCTGTTGAATTTTCTGATGACGCTGGAAAATCCATCCCCGGCGATTATCAAAGGAATTCACTCTGCGGCGGCCTGGCTGGAACAAACCAAAATTGAAGGCATGCGCTGGGAGCGTGGCACGTCCGTGGTCGTAGCAGACAGTGACGCGAAAGACATGTGGCCGCGTTTTATGGAGGCAGATACTGGTCGGGGGCTGTTTGGCGACCGCAATAAGGAAGTTTATTACGACCTGTCCCAGGTATCCGCCGAGCGCCTGCGCGGTTATGCCTGGTACTCAACAGCACCGGCAACAACGCTGAAGCACTACCGGAAGTGGGCCAAACAATTTCCGCTGAGCGCTGCCAGCAGCCAATAAGTTACAAAAAATGCTTTCACCATGGCGGAAAATCTTCCGCCATTCGTCTTTTTCTATCAGGGTCTTCCCGATCAACCACCCCGACCCGAAGCAGATATCCGCTCGCAGTAGCGGGCGGACGCTTTGGCTCGTATTTTTCTAATAAAAACGGAGCACCGCGCATGCTGTTTATGATCCGAACCATGGCACCACTGACATTACTGGTAACACTGCTGGGCGTGAGCGCCTGCGGTGCGAAGCAGGATGCAGTCGTCACCAACGCCAATGCCCATACCACCGACCAGAGCGCCATCGTTGGCGGTAACGCGCCAGGCGCCTTTGCCACGATTCAAGCCGCGCTGGATGCCGCCCCGAAAGATGAAACCCTGCGCTACCGCATCCTGATTACCGCAGGCAGCTATAAAGAAAAACTGGTTATCACCCGGCCCAACATGGAAATACGCGGCGAAGGTGAGGCGAAAACCGTCATCCACTTTGATACCTATGCGGGCAACTCCAAAGGCTACCGTGAAGATGGCTGGGGCACACCTGGCTCAGCGGTGGTGGCCATCAATACCACCGATATTCATCTTGAAGATCTGACCATTGATAACACCTTTGACTTTCTCGACAACGATGCGAAGAAAACCCGCAATGACCCGGATGCCGTTGCCGACAGCCAGGCAGTGGCTTTGCTGCTGGATACCGCCAGTGACCGCATCAGCGCCAACCGGGTGAGTTTGCACGGCTATCAGGACACCTTGTTTGTGCATGGCAACCGCGCGTATTTCTACCAAAGCACCATCAGCGGCAACGTCGATTTTATTTTCGGCCAGGCCAATACAGTGTTTGAACAATCCACCATTGTCAGCCGCCCGCGCAACAGCACCTTCGAAGAGGGAGAAATTCACAGCTTTGTTACCGCGCCATCAACCAACATTGGTCGGGAATATGGCCTGACGTTTATTGATAGCAAACTGACCCGTGAAGATGGCGTACCGGATAACAGCATTACTCTCGGACGCCCATGGCACCCCACCACCACCTTTGCCGATGGCCGTTACGCTGACCCGGACGCAATTGGCAAAGCAGTTTTCATCCGTACCTTTATGGACAGCCACATTAACCCGGTGGGTTGGTCAAGCATGTCAGGCACCGCGCCGGACGGCACCAAGAGCCGAATTTTCACCCCGGAAGAATCGCGCTTTTTTGAATATAAAAGCACTGGCCCCGGTGCTGTCGTTAATGCACAACGCCCTCAGTTAAGCGATAGCGAAGCTGCCGCTTACACCCTGGAAAATATCTTCCAGGATTGGCAACCGAAAAAATAATATAGACCCGGCGAGCTCTTCAGCGATGGAGAGCTACGCTTTATAAAGACGCTTTTGTATGAGCCGCCCAATGAAAAAGATAACTCTGGCTTCGCTTGTTTTGCTCACCGGCCTGAGCGTTGCCGCGCCCTGCGCCATGGCTGCGCCAAAGCCCGCTTACGAAAATACGTATACCGCTGAAAACCGTTTTGCCCAGGACGTGAAAAACTTTCCGTCGATCCGAATCGCCAGCACCGCCGTACCCGAAGAGGTTATTGAGAAAAAAGACATCACCTACGTGCGCTACGGTGATCGGGAATTGCAGCTGGATCTTTACATCCCGAAAAAACTGGCAGATGCTGGCTTCACCAACACCACGCCCGGCGTAGTACTGGTGCATTGCGGCGGCTGGCAGGCGGGCTATCGCACCCATTTAACCCCCATGGCCATAGAGCTGGCCAAAGCCGGTTATGTAGCAGCAACCATTACTTACCGCCTGGCGCCCGAAGCACAATACCCGGCAGCAGTGAATGACGTTAAAGCGGCGATTCGCTGGCTGCGCAGCAACGCCGCTGACTATGGCGTTGACCCGGCGCGCATTGCCGTAGGCGGTTCCTCCGCAGGCGGACAAATTGCCAGCCTGACCGGCGTAACCAATCACTTGCTGCGCTTTGACCCGCAGGCTCAGGACAGTGATGTATCCAGCGCGGTGCAATTGATTTTGAACATTGACGGCCTCTCCGACTTCACTTCGGCGGAAGCGCGCAAACACGAAGACTTACCGGCGGGGCAATCAGCCGCCGGCGCCTGGTTCGGCGGCAACTATGCCGAAAAACGGGATTTGTGGCACGATGCCTCACCCACCTATTATGTGGGCGAAACCACTCCGCCAGTGCTGTATCTCAACAGTGCGCAAGAGCGTTTTCATGTAGGCAGGGACGAGATGATGGCGAAGCTGGCGATTTATGGCATCCCGACAAAGACCGTCACCCTGGCCAATACGCCGCACACCTTCTGGCTGTATGAGCCCTGGATAAAACCGGCCGCCGAGGTGGTGGTAGAGTTTCTGGACGAGCATTTCAATACCCGGCCTGCTATCTGATACAGGCAGGTCTTTTTAGCAGAATGTTTTTTGTTGCCGCACTGGCGGATTTTCGCCGCTCAGTCGTCAACACGATAAGCCCCCGATTCAAGCCATCACGGGGGATCAAAATTATAACAGGCGCAAAAATAAGTATGACCAGCAAAGAAGAGTTGGAAAGCGTCTATCTATCAATCCGCCGCGGGTTGATGCGAGCGGTATCGCGACTGGTGCCGCCCAAGGAAATAGAAGACATTGTGCAGGAAACCTACGTGCGAATTTGCGCGGTAAAAACCAACGAGCAAATTTTGCACCCGCGCTCTTTCCTGTACCGAACGGCAAAAAATCTGGCGCTTGACCACCTCAAGCGCGCCGAAACCAGAACCAGCGTCAGCCTGGAAGACGCCCCCTTTGCCATTGATGGCAACAATGATGACAACGACCAGGTGTACAGCAATGTATCGGCCATGCAGGAGTTCGAGCACTTTTGTGAAGCGGTGCGTCACCTGCCGCTACAGTGCCGCAAAGCCTTTGTTTTGAAAAAAGTCTATGGATACTCGCAAAAAGAGATCGCCGAACATTTGAATATCAGCGAAAACACCGTTGAAAAACATATCGCAATGGGTTTGGGCCGCTGCCGGCAGTTTATGACACAAATGCCTGCCAGCCTTAACGGACATCCGGACTCCAACAGGAGCCGGGAGATAAGGTAATGACCAATATTTATCAATTTCAGCCTGAGAGCCAAATTTACGACGATGCCAGTCTCTGGATAGCCCGTCTTGACCGCGGCTTATCCAAAGAGGAAACCGAAGCCTTGCGGCTTTGGCTGGATAAAAGCCCCAAACACCGGGAATGCCTGTTAGAAATGGCAGACCTCTGGGATCGTATGGACAGCTTGTCCATGCTCGCCGAATTATTTGACCCGCCCGCCGCCACAAAAAACCGCAACCGGCAGCGCAGCGTGTGGGCGGTAGCCGCATCGGTAACGGCACTGGTGTGCGCAATCGGTTTGCTGGCACCGGCAGAGCGCTGGAAAACACCGGCCGCCGAGGTGCAACCGCTACAAACAGCAGCAGTAACACCCAACAATGTTTATGAAACCGGTATCGGCGCGCACTCCACGGTTAACCTGCCAGATGGCACTCGCATGCTGTTGAACACCGATACCCAGGTGACGGTAACCTACACCGATAACGAGCGCTTGCTGGAACTTAAAAAAGGCGAGCTGCATGTAGAAGTCGCCCACGATAAACAGCGCCCCTTGCGCGTCATGGTCGGCGGAAAAATTGTTGAAGCAGTGGGCACCGCGTTCAATGTGTATCGAAAAGATGATCAGAATTTTGATGTGATTGTTACCGAAGGTCGGGTTCACGTAAAACCGGTTGCCGACCGGCTGACCATCCCCACCGAGGTCGAAAACCTTCAGGAGCTGGGCCGCGGTGAAAAACTAAGTGTGCGCGCCAGCCAACCGGTTGAAGTCAAACCGATTGAGACAGCGGTAATTTCCGATCGCCTCTCCTGGCGCGATGGCAATGTGGTGTTCCGTGGCGAGAGCTTGCAAAATGCGCTCGATGAACTCAGCCGCTACACGCCGGAAACCTTTAAGGTGATCGACCCACGCATTACCGACGTGCGCATCGCCGGGTTATACAAAGCGGGCGACATTGAAAGTTTATTGCTGGCACTGAAAGAAAATTTCAACATCGATCACGCCCGCACCGCTGGCGGCGTTATTGAGCTTTCCCTGCACCAGGACAACACCAACAGCGATTAGTTAAAAATATTTTTTAGCCGTATGGAGGAAAATAAAAGCTGAGTCGTCTTTGTTTATAGCGGCCAAAAACCGCGTCGGAGAAAGTTGAATTGAATAATAAGTTTTTAACACTCTTTGTCTCTCTGGCTACCTGCGCTTCCCAGGCGCAGGCCAGCAGCAACAATCTGTCAGAAATTATTCCGTTTAATATCTCTGAAAATAGAGCGGACATTGCCCTCACAGAATTTGCACAGCAGTCCAACCTGACCCTGATCGTTCCTTACGACAAAGTGGTCGCGGTTGAAACGCCTGAACTTGTGGGAAATTACTCGGTAGTAGACGGAGCCATATCGCTCCTTGATGGTTCCAATCTACACCTGTCAGTAAATAGCAATGGCCAACTCTTTATACGAACAAATAACGATTCAGAGGATAAGCACGCCATGCTGCACAAAAATAAATTATCAACCGCTGTTGTACTTGCGATGGCCTCACTCGCAGCCGCCCAATCATTAGCCCAGGATTCAGAAGCAACCGGTGTAGAAGAAGTTCTTGTTACCGGCTTCCGTGGTTCTCTTGTTAAAAGTCTTGATGAAAAACGCAACTCTATTAACGCCAAAGAAACCATCATGGCCGAAGACATCGGCAAATTCCCTGACCTGAACATTGCCGAATCCATTCAACGTGTACCCGGCGTGGCCATTTCACGGGAAGGCGGTGAAGGCCGTAACATTACCCTGCGCGGCTTCGCACCGTCTTTTACCCGCACCACCCTTAACGGTATGGAAGTACCGGCAGGCAGCGATGGCCTGGACTCCGGTGGTGTAACCATCAACGCCGGCCGCGCGTTTGACTTCCACGTATTCGCCTCTGAATTGTTTAACCGTGTTGATATTCAAAAATCTACCACCGCATCCATGGAAGAAGGTGGTATTGCCGGTACCGTAGATTTGTATTCTGCAAAACCGTTTGACTTCGACGGCTTTAAATTTGCTACCTCTGTACAGGGCAGCTTTAACGACCTCAGCGAAAAAACCGATCCTCGTCTTGCTGTTATGGTCAGCGACACCTTTGCGGATGGAAAACTCGGCGCATTGATGTCTGTTGCTTACTCTGAGCGTACCGTTCGTCAGGAAGGTTTTGGTACAGTTCGTTGGACCACTCCGGTTGCCACCAACAATATTTACCCGACCAGCGCCACGCCGGTTATTCGCGGTGAGATTGCAGAAGACGATTGCGCGCTCAATGGCGCTGCCGTTGCTGCGATTAACTGCCTGTGGACGCCACGCCTGCCGCGTGCTGACTATTTCGCCAATGATCAGAAACGTCTCGGTGTTACTACCTCGTTTCAATACCGTCCCAATGACGACACGCTGATCACTTTCGACGCGCTGCATTCCAAACTGGATAATGACCGTCGCAATTACAACTCGATGGAATGGTTCCTCACCCATAACGAAGTGACGCCGCTAGACATCACGGTACACCCGGATGGCAAACAAATTCTTGCCGCTACCTTTGATGATGTAGAGTCCTGGATTGAAAGCCGCGACCAGACCTCCGAATCCGAATTTAACCAGTTCGTGTTGTCCGGCGAGTTCAAACTCAATGATGCATTGACCCTGGATGCCATGATCGGTAAAGCAACCAACGAAGCTGACCGTGAAGAACTTCGCTTCTACTCCATCTCCGAGTCGCACCGCTATTCGTTTGACTTTACCGGTAATCGCCATATTCCCAAAGTGTCCTGGGGTGAAGGTTATGATTACTTTGATGAAGCCAATTACGAAATCACGACACCGAACAACCGTTCCAACTATGTGAAAAAAGACAACCTGACGTCGAAGATTGATTTGACGCTTGAGCAGGATCGTTTCTCTATTAAAACCGGTCTGGCTTACAACGACCGTCAGGTTGAATCCCGCGAAGGTAATGGCAACTACCCGGCCGCGTTCTCTGCGGTGGGCTACCTGAATGACTTCCCGGTTTCCAATTTCGGCAAGGGTCTTGATGGCGATCTGGTGAAATTTCCTATTGTAGATTTCGCGGCAATTTATCGTGATAACCGCGTCTCCAAGGAATACACCGATAACCCGGCCGCAGCCTGGATTGTTGATGAAGAAACCCTCGCGGCTTACGTTGCACTGGATGCCGATTTTGATATCGGCAACATGTTGCTGAAAACCAACTTCGGTGTGCGTGCGGTGAAAACCGATGTAACGTCTGAAGCCTGGATCAACGGTAATGCGGTAAAAGTGGAACGCGATTACACCAACTTCCTGCCATCCATGAACTTCTCGTTAAACCTGACTGAAGATTTGGTAACCCGTCTTTCCTACGGCAAAACCATGACACGTCCGGACATGGGCTCGCTGAACATTGCAGCGCCAACGTTTGGTTATACCACCCGTACCGTGGCCAACCTGGGCAACCCCGGCCTGAATCCATTCGAGTCCAACGATATTGATTTGGGTGTTGAATGGTATTTTGCTGACGAGTCACTGCTGGCCGTCAATTACTTCTACAAAGATGTCACCACCTCACTGAAAACCGACATCGTTGAAAAGCTGATTGATCCGGAATACCACGCGGCAATTCTGGCTGACCCGCAATACGATGCCATTTATAACGCTGACCCGCGCACCGTGCCTTACACCCATTACATTCCGGTGAATGACAATGAAGGCTTTGAAGTAAAAGGTTACGAGTTGATTTATCAGCAAACCCTGAGCTTCCTGCCGGGCTTCCTGTCCAACCTCGGTATCGTCAGTAACTTTACTCACGTAACCGCGGGCGATATGACCGGGTTGTCAGAAAATTCCTACAACGTCACCGTGTTCTACGAGAAAGACAATTTCGGTATGCGTCTGGCGGCCAACTACCGCGATGATTATTTACTGTCATTGCCGGGTGGTAACGGCCACGTTGCTGAAATGAAATATGGCCCTACGCATGTTGATTTCTCCTCCTTCTACAACTTCAGCGACAACCTGACGTTGACCATGGAACTGATCAACCTGACCGATGAAAAAGAACGCATCTACGGTACTGGCGACGGCGGCATGGATTTAACCCGCGAGCTGAACCACACCGGCAGACAGCTTCTTTTAGGTGTTCGCTATTCGCTTTAATCCGCTTCAGGTAAACCCTGAAAACCTGTTGTTCCCCTGAGCAATACTGTTGAAGGCTTAATCTTATAGCCGGGAGGTCGAAAGACCTCCTTTTTTTGCTGCAAAAACCACATCACGTATGGGCAAACCGGTTAAATACCGCTACCCTTGAGCCACAGATAAAACACAACCGGATTGCATCGCTTGATCTGCCTGTTATAAAAAGCAGCAGGTGATTCGCATCGGTAAGTATCCATAACATTCGCCCCCTGTCAGCCATCGGGAGATGGGCGCGGCGAGTGATAACAATAAAGATATTTTCCAAGACCCGTGAACCAGTATTTCCGTTTTCCCAGGCACTTCTCTGGCCGCAGAAACCCGCCCGTTTCCTGCATCCCGAGCCTATTGAAGTCCGGACTGGCAATTGCCGCCCGGCTGCTGCTATTGCTGTGGGCCGGAACTGCTTTCGCCGCTTCGGTTAATCTCGCCCCCGGCCTCGATATGCCACTGCCGTCTTCTCTGGTGGTGGAGGTTGTTGCTCCCCAAGCACCCGATACAGCACCGGTTATTGCCGGCGAAATTGGTGGCGAACCGGGCTACTTTATAGCCGCTACCGGCATCAAAACACGGGAGCAAAACCTGCTGTTATGGAAAAGGCTGGAATCGGAAATACGCAAACGCAGCATCAGTAAAAATTTTGTGAGTGAGAGAAAAGGCAATTTTTCCACCCAGCAAAATGACCCGGTCTGGTTCAGAAGCTATCAATACGACGCGGCGGGGCAAACCCATCGTCAGGTGTACTTTTTGTTAAAGCATGACGAAAGTGCTTACTGGATTATTCTGACCGCGGTTGAAGGCATCTCACTCGATTTGGTTATTCCTATTGCCGAAGCCCTGATACGTCGCACCAGCCCGACCGCTCAATAATTTTCTCACCCGCAAGGACCTGCCCCACCCGTCATAGCATTTGACTGCCTCTGAAACGGACGTTTGCGTTCAACCATTTTGAAATCAAAGCCGACACCGCCAAATCCTGGTAACCGTCTGGTAAACGCCGCGTTAATAAAACGCTCATAATAAATTCATAAAACGTCCTGCATTAACGGTGAACATGGTGAAACGAAGACAATTCCTTACAACAACCCTGGCGAGTGCCGCCACCCTGGCAGCGAGCCACTCAACGTTTGCCGACTCCGGACAGGATGCGATAGCCAATCTCGCTCAGGGGAAAGTTCGCGGCGCAAAAAAAGATGGCGTGATCATTTTCAAAGGCATTCCCTACGGCGAAGACACCCGTCAATGTCGCTTTCAACCGGCAGTTGTCCCGGCAAATTGGAAAGGCGTGCGAGCGGCTACCGAATTTGGTGACTTTGCGCCACAAAACGGTATTAAAGAGCAGACCAGCGAAAACTGTCTGGTGTTAAACATCTGGACACCTGCCTTGCGAGACCAGCGCCAACGCCCGGTGATTGTTTATATTCACGGCGGCGGCTACACCAATGGCTCCGGCTCTGAAGCGGTGGTAGATGGCAGCCATTTGGCATTACGAGGCGATGCAGTGGTAATTACCCTGAATCATCGTATCAACTTATTCGGTTATCTGTACCTTGCCAAACTCGGCGGAGAAAAATTTCGCTACTCCGGTAATATTGGCCAACTGGATTTAATACTGGCTTTGCAGTGGATACGCCAGCACGCCAGTGAGTTTGGTGGCGACCCGGCCAACGTGACTCTGGTCGGTGAATCCGGTGGCGGTGCAAAAATTTCTACGCTGATGGCGATGCCCGCAGCTGCCGGGCTATTTCATAAAGCGGTTGCCATCAGCGGCCAGCAGGTTACCGCCGCCGGGCCACGGGCAGCCACGCAACGTGCAGAACTTTTTTTAAAACAACTGAAGCTTTCCGCACAGAATACAGAAGAACTCTTAAGATTACCGATAGATGTGTTACTCAATGCGGCGCAGGTCAATGACCCTTCACGCATTGAAGAGCGCCCGCTGGAATTTTTACCGGTGCTGGATAGCGTGTCGTTAATGCGTCATCCGTTTTACCCGGATGCCCCGGCACAATCGGCACAGATCCCGATGATCATCGGTAATGCCCGCTGGGAAACCCGCGCCTTTTCCAAACGCGACTCCGGTGATTTTTCGCTGGAATGGTCACAACTGCCGGACAAAATTTTGCACAGCCAATACGTCGATGCAGACCCGGAAGTGGTTATCGCCACTTACAGAAAAATCTACCCGGATTTTTCACCTTCCGATGTATTTTTCGCAGCTACCACCGCAGGCCGCTCATGGCGTGGCGCGGTTATGCAAGCCGAAGCGCGTGCCCGCCAGGGAGCACCCGCTTACGTTTACCAGTTCGATTGGACATCGCAGGTAGAGGGCGGCCGCTTCGGTGGTGGGCATGGCTCTGACCTGCCATTGGTTTTTGACAACCTGATGTCGTCAAAAAGACCCGCAGAAAGTTTGCCCGGCGCGCAAAACGTTGCCGAGCAATTAAGCAGCATCCTGTTAGCCATGGCGAAGACCGGCAAGCCGGATCACCCCGGTATTCCTTCATGGAAACCTTACACATTGGAAAACCGCGAAACCCTGGTGATTAATGAAACCTCGGCTCTGGTCAATGATCCTCGCGGTGACGAACGCCGTTTTTATGCGCAGTTTCCGTTTGTGCAACGCGGGACTTTTTAAATGGGTAAACCGTTTAAAACAGGTAATTTTTAAAGCAGTCAATAATAAACCTGAATAATTCTTACCAATGCACAATGCTTGAAAACGAACAGTAAAAACCACTAATAATAATGTTGAGAGAAATTCAATGAAGATGTTAATAAACCTGTGCCTCGGTCTGGCAGCAATTACCCTCGCGGCCACCTCAACCGGTACCGAAACGGCTAACAAAAAACGCATCACCCTGGAAGAAAATTACCAGGGCTTTTGCCATATCGACGGTTCGGTCGATAACAGCATCAAGGGTTATGAAGCAAGTGGTTACGCCGTTGTTGAGCGCCGTAGCGGCAGCAGCATTGTTTGGAAGGTGCACGTGCTGGAAGCCGATACTTACACGCTTGAGTGGCGTTACGCTTCAGAAAAACAACAACCGGCGGCACAAGTCCGTATCAATCAGAACAATGCGGCTCATGTGAAATTCCCGGCCACCGGCGCCGCAGACCATTGGCAAAATGCTACCGTGCAATTGCAACTCGCCAGCGGCATTACCGAAATCACCCTGACTGCCAGCAGCGATGAGGGCTTGCCACATATTGACTCACTCAGCGTAAGCGGCAAGGATGTCAAGGTAGTGAACTGTGACGGCAGCCCGGTAGCCGAACTGACCCCCAACCCGCGCTGTATTGCCGGTTCAACCTTCAGCAACGAAACCGTGGACTGTGGCGGTGCACGCATCGGCCTCGCCTGCGAAGGCGGCGAATTTATGCCACCGGTTATTTCTCTGGAAAATGCCACGGTGAAAAATTTGCGTATTGCGGCCGATGGCGGTTCTGACGGCATCTGGTGCACCAAAGGCGATTGCGTGCTGGAAAATATTGTGTGGGAAGATATTTGCGAAGACGCAGCAACGCAAAAGTCTACCCCGGGCAGCACCATGACTGTGATCGGCGGCTGGTCGTGGGATAAAAACGGCGGCAAGGTTTTTCAACACAATGCACCGGACACCACCTTCATCGTAACCGGTGGCTTCACCATGAAAGGAAGCAACGCCAAAATGTTGCGCGCCTGCGGCAATTGCGACAATAACGGTGGCAATAAAAAACTGATTATTGATGGCGTACGCATTGAAGGCGTGTTGAAGGAAGAAATTGTTGCTCCCAACGTTAACTACGGTGACGTAGCAAAAGTGCGCAACCTCTCCATTAAAAACTACCAGCCGGGCCAACAGGAAGTTTGCGCCGAATGGCAAGGTTTTGAAAAATCCGAAGGAGCCTCCGCGCAGCGCCTCGGCGAAGCCTGGAACACCACCGGCTGCGATGTCTCCCGCTCTGACGTTACCGCGTTTTAAGTAACCAGCCCACCGCACCACCCACCCGGATGCAGCGCGCGGGTGTAATCCCCGGAGCAGTACACGCTTGCTTCGGGTGCTACACCCGCGCCTCCTTGCAACGCGCCGCTTGCCTTGAAGGGTTCACAAAACCGGCCGCCGCTACGCCCGCCGGTTGGGTTCGCGCTATACTCCTGCAAAGCCTTTAAAAAAACATCACCCAGTCACCGTAAACCTGCCGCTGTCCGGGCACCCGCCTGCCCTGCAGCGCTGACTTCATAAGAATGAGGACGTTTGCATGTTTGATATACGCCCGTTTACCGATAGTGACCGCCACGGTTTAAGAAACATCTACCTCGCCGCCCGCCTGCAAGCGCTGCCCTGGGTGAGCCGAACTGACCTGAACGAGGAAGATTTTGACAAGGACACGCAAGACGAAGACTTGCTGGTGGCGACCATTAATACCCTGCCGGTCGGCTTTATCGCACTGAACCCGTCCGGCGACGTCATACACCATCTTTATGTAGACCCAGACTCCAGTGGCCGTGGCGTTGGTTCTGCCTTGCTTAACGCCAGCCTTGAGCGGCTGGGGCGCCCTGCCCATCTCAAATGCCTCATTGATAACCAGCGCGCCGTAGAGTTCTACCGGCAGCGCGGCTGGGCCATTACCGGCGAAGGGGAAGATCGACACGGGCGTTATTACACCATGGCACTGAAAGAGCATTAATAATGGGGCATCCTGTCACTGGAGATCGCAATATCATGCTGGTTGAAACCGATCTGCAACAATTGGGCACAGCCAAAATACTGCTCGAAAACCCCGGTCTGGCAGCTCGCCTGACCCATTTGCTGGGTTCGCCCATCGAAAAAGGCCTGGAGCTACTACCGGCGCAAGTCAGCCAGAAACTGCACCAGGTTACCCGCAACGCGCTGATGAAAGCCGCCGACCTGGCGATGTTGACCCTGCAAGACAGCCCCGGTGTAGAAGCGTCGCGCACCTGGCACAAGTTGGGCGCAGCACTCTCTGGCGGCGCGGGCGGTTTTTTCGGGCTACCGGGGCTGGCGGTTGAGCTGCCGGTATCGACGGTGATTATGTTGCGCTCCATCGCTGATATCGCTCGCAGCGAAGGCGAGTCGCTCAGTAATGCCGAAGGGAAACTCGCTTGCCTGGAGGTTTTTGCACTGGGCGGAAAAAGCGCCAGCGATGATGGTGCCGAGTCAGGTTATTTTGCGGTGCGTACCTTGCTGGCCAAATCGCTGACCGATGCCACCGAATTTATTGCCCTGCACGGCGTGTCAAAAGATGCCACGCCAGCGATTTTGCGGCTGGTCGAAGCCATCGCCAGCCGTTTTGGTATCCAGGTATCGGAAAAATTTGCCGCCCAATCGCTACCGGTCATCGGCGCCGCAGGCGGTGCGGTAATCAACACTATGTTTATTGATCACTTTCAGGACATGGCGCGCGGCCACTTCATTGTGCGGCGGCTGGAACGACTTTATGGTGATGCCGTGGTGCGTGAAGCTTACGAAGGTTTGCCATCCACCCGTTAAACCCGCCGCCAGCCACTTTTTTGCAAATCGTCAGGTTTAAAAACTCATCTCTGCCAGGGCTTGCAGCGATGAGCGCCTGACTAGTGCACCGCCAGCGTTCCTTTTTCCAGATCAATCACAAAACGGTCATTGGGCAATCCTTCACTCAGCCCCTGCAATACACTCAGCACACGGGATATCTGCACAATCGGGCCAGCGTCCGGTTGTTGCACCGCTTGCTGCTGCATAGCGCCGCCGAGTAATTTATATTGCGCCATGCGCGCCTTGCCGATATCGGCGAGGGCGAGGTCACCGGCATTGCGAATTTTATAAAAATCGACCGCCAGATCAAACGCACTCCACTGCGAAAAATCGTCCATCGACCACGGGTTTTGCGACAGTAACCGGGCGGCTTTTTCTGCCGCAGCCTGCCAGCTTGCACCCGCTTTCAAGTCCGTCCATTGCTGATTGTCGAATGCCGACCAATCGGGTGCCGGAGACAGTTGTGACAATTGCAGCAACTCATCGCCCTTCAAATTGAATAACAAGGTTTGCATCTCATCAGTCCACTCACCCGGCAAAAAACGGTGGCGAACAAGTTCGCGAATATGCCATTGAGTAAATTCCCGATAACTTTTGGCTGCCAGCACATTGCGGTCCCATAGAGTGGTCGCCTGCTGCTGATGCAAACGCTGGTGCTCCACCCGGTAGTGTTCAAACAGCTCGGAGAAGCGCGGCACATCATCCAGCACCACGGTTTCTACCGTCAGTTTTTTGCTGTCGGAAAGAGTGACAATTTTGTAAGCGGGTAAATAAGCAGCCAGTGACGGCGCCTGGATATTAAAAAGAATATTGCCCCGGGTGCCTTTAATCATCCCGGTATCGTTAAAGTGCATATGCCCACCGATATGCAACTTGAGCCCGGTATCGGCCAGCACCTGGCTGACATGTTTTTCCGGCTTGCGCTGTAATTGAAAGGCAGTTTCTCCAAACGCTTCAGCAATAGCTTCCGATTGGCCGTCGTAAAAATCAGTCATCGGAAAATGACTGAAAGCAATCAGTTGTTTATTGTGCTGGCTGGCTCGCGCGACCACATCGGCGATCCATTCAATAACATGCGCCTTGTGCGTTACCATGCGGTTATAACCGGCACTGCTTGAACCATGGTAGCCGCCGTCGGGTTGCTGAGCATCCGGCACATACACATTGGCATCAATCGCTAACAGCCAGACACCGGCAACAGGCTCGACCAGATAACTGGCATCGGCTACCAAAGAACAATGTGTGTAATTTTCTTTTTTATACTTGCCACCCGTGCCTTCCAGACAAATTTCGTACAAGCGCTTCGAATAATCAGCTTCGGCCTCGGCAATGGATAAGTGGTAAGCGCTTGATGGTTGGTTCAGATAACTGCTGTAAGGCGTTTCCCAATAAAGATATTCTGCTTTCGGATAAAAGCCGAAATCGGACAACAAGTCCATCACACCCTGATAACCGAGCTGGCGAATTTCTTCGGTACAAATCGTGTTCAGCGCGTAACCGGCATCAATACTTGCCCACTCGCCGTCATAATCTGCGCATTCGGCGGCTCCCCGGCTGAAAATACGCTGATCAAAACCACCCTCACCGGCAAAATCGGCTTTACCGGCGGCACTATCAAAAGGTTTAACCGGGTCATGATTACCCGGCGCGGCAAAAAATTGCAGGCCGTGTGCGCTTTGGTAATGCGCAAGAATTTTTTGCAAGCCGCGTAAATGAATCGGTTGGCCGTCATCGCTGAAATCACCCGGCAAGGCAACCAGCGTAATACCACGCCGAACCACATCATCCAGCGCGGCGATCAGTGCGAAATAATTTTCGTTAAATAATCGCGTAGATTGCAGTTGTGCCTGCATGGTACGAATAGTTGCCCGCTGACCGGAGATAGTATTCTCCAATCCCTGAAAAGAGTTATCTTCAAATTCCGCATAAATATCGTGAAAGTGAATATCCGGCATAAAAGCAATCTGCTGTACTTTGGCTACAGGGGGTTCTGATGGTGCACAACCGACAACTAAAAAAACAGGAAGCACCGCTATAGTGCAAAGCGCTATCCGAACCATGACATTCATGCAGTGGCCTCTAACTTTTTAAGAAATACAAATACTACATGCAAAAAAAAGCCCCACCAACAGGCGGGGCGCTAATAAATTACAAATTAAAAATCAGCTCTTACACCCAGACTGATACGACGGCCCGACATTTCATACATGGTCGGGAATGACGGATCAATCGTGTAAGCAGAGGTTGCTTCGTCGGTCAGGTTAATAACATCCAGCACCACTTTAATATTGTCCGTAACATGATAACCGATTGCCATATCCAACTGACCGTAGTCATCGCGATACACCGGAAACATGTCACGCTCAATATACTCAACATATTTGTCTTTGTAGTTGTAGGAAATACGCGCATCAAACACATCGTTTTCGTAGAAAGCGGTCAGGTTCCAGGTTTTATCCGTTAAACCCGCTGGCGGGGTTGGAATACCCAAATCTGAATCACCGGTCAATGAGTTATCCAGCAAGGTCAGGTTGGCATTGATGCCGAAACCTTCCAGCGCCGGGTGGAACATACTTAAAGGGAACTGCGCAATAAATTCCACACCGGAGACATCGTAAGAACCTTCAGCGTTTACTTTTTGATAAACATCGAAATCGTAAATGCCATCAATCGTACCGTTGGCGTTATACTTGGTTACATCTTTTACTACGCCGGTCAGTGATTCGCGCACTACACCTTCGATTTCTTTTTCAAACCAGGAAACCGCTAACAAGCCGCCCTGCTCCAGATACCATTCCAGACCGATTTCCCACTGATCGGCATAAGTAGGTTTCAAATCCGGGTTGCCATCACGGTATTTGAATTCACTGACGCTCACCGTGCGCTTGTAAGCAATATCACCCAGTGCCGGGCGAATTAATGTTTCCGAGGCGGCAGCACGTAACATAACATTGTCAGTCAGCTCCATGCTCAGGTTGAGGCTGGGCAGAGTGTCGCGGTACTGACCTTGTTTGGAGATGGGCGCAGGCGTGTAACCGGTAGAACCATCGTTGTTTTGCACCTGATGATAACCGTAAGACTCAACAGTGGTATCTACCGAACGAACACCGGCATTGATGGTGGTGGGTAAATTGCCAACATCAAATTTGAAATCCACCATCGCATAGAAGCTCAATACTTCTTCATCAACGCGGTAGTATTCGCTTTCCTGATAATCAACGTTAAAACCATCGTAACGGAAATGACTGCGAGCATAGCCGTTATCTACTTGCGCCCACTGCGGCGAATTGGATACATCAGACAGAAAGCTGCCGCCAGGCACCAGACCGGAAATAGAGTTTAACTTGCTGTCTTGCAGGGTGCGCTTGTTGCGCCAGGAAGTGTCACCGGCTGACGGGCCATACACAAACTCGGTACCGCGATCGCGCTTCTTGGATTTATCGGTATAACGTGCACCCCATTGAATTTGTGCCAATGCCGGGAATGAATCGAGGAACATCGGGCGGATAAAATCCAGTTGTGCCGCGTACTTGTCATCCTCAATAGATTCCAGATTCACTTCGTAGGAATCGAACAGGTATTTACCCGGCGAGTTGTACATATCGAAACTGCCCGGATTATCACTGAGAATAGTCTCGCCGCCTTTACCGGCATAACGTGAACGCGACGGGCCATAAGCTACGTGCTTCAGGTTGCTGGTGTCTGACAATTTTTCAACACCGGAATAACCCACCAAACCTTTGACTTGCCAACCGGCAACTTCCCAATCCATATCAAAACTGTATTGGGTGTAATCCGTTTTATGAACGTTTTCCTTGCTCAAAAATTCATGCTGGGTATTCGCGTAGGACACATCGCGCAATACCACAACGCCGTAATCCGCCAGTGTGGTGCTGTCGTAAGCATGAACGCGCTCCAGCGCACTGATACTGGACGCGGTATAAGCCGCTGCATCGTATTCGTCTTCGGTGTTGTCGTAACCACCCAGCATCGCATCAAATGACAGAGTGAACGTGTCACTCGGCTGATATTGCAGCGACAAGGTGCCGCCCCATTTGTCCTGATCGTTCAAATAACTGCGGTTGCCCACCTTGTCGAGAAAAACCACGCGGTTGGTTTGTTCGGAATCAAACGGGTCGGTAATAACCACACCGGTATCGCGCTCAAGCACCTCCAGAGTTTGATCCGCTTGCCATTTGGATGAACCGGTTTTTTCTGTCCAGCGCGAAAGCGGGCGGAAGTTAATACCCGAATTGGCATCGGTGCGGTTGGTACGCTGCGCTTTGGAGAAAGAAGCCAGCACGCCCCAATCACCGAAGGTATTACTCGCCAGCAGGGAAATTTTCGGGTCTATCTCTTCAGAGATAGAATTGTGGGCGCCTTCCGCAGACAACACAAATTTCGGTTCGTTGTAATCAAACGGCCGGCCGGTAGAAATCAGCACTGAACCGGCAATACCGCCTTCTTCGTCAGCTGCGGTGGGCGATTTTTGCACGGTGACACTTTGAATAATTTCCGAAGCAAAAATATCAAACTCTACTTCACGGCCACCGCTGCCGGATGCGGTGGCAAGCCCGTTGATAGACACATGGGTAAACTCACTCGGCAAACTGCGCACATTCACTTTGCTACCCAGGCCACGGTTACGCTCAATGGTAACACCGGGCATACGTTGCAATGCTTCAGCGAGGTTTTGCTCCGGAAAATCGGCAATGTCGGTAGCAACAATCGAATCGGAGAAACCCACCGAACTGCGTTTAATATCTACCGCCTGTTCAAGACTTTTGGCGTAACTGCCGGTCACCATCACTTCTTCAATCAAATTCGCATCATCCGATCCCTGTGCAACGGCGGTAACCGCCACTGCTGACAACATGCTTCCTGCAATAATGGAGTGAATGGTTTTGCTTAAGACACCACGCGATGTCGGGATTGGATTGCAATGATTAATTTTCACAACGAAGACCTTATACATCAAAGGTTTTAGAAAGGCGGGATCACTCGTCTACCAGCTAAAAACCAGCGATTCGCTGATCATTAACCGTAGAAACCGGATACGCAATAACAATGGCCGTTTGACCTGGCGCGCATTATTGCGATGCTTCATTAAGTTTTAATGACAGTTTTAAATCAGGGCGGGATAAAACATGAATCGGGCTTTAATATGAAATTATTGTTTTAAGTTCGTGAATTTTTTATTACAAAAAAGAGGCTAAAAAAATGGGCTTCCCTTTCAAAAGTATTTAGCAATCTCTACTGTTTTTAAATTAAGCAACGGTGCCACTCTGCCCGTTTGTCATTAGGCAGTTTGTTCCAAAAGCGCATGAACACCTCCATGTGGCTCTGACGAGTCATCCCTGACTCGACAGTTTTGGAACAAACTGCCTAACGCCAAACTTGCTTTGTGCCAGCTTGAGGCTTTTAAGGAGCCGTAGCCGGGTTTCCCTGGCTATTTTTTAGTACTTGTAACGTGCGCCCAAATAATACTGGCGCCCGGTATGAGAGTACTTCAACGGCGTCTGCACATCGGAACCGGCAAAACGATCATCGAAGGCATCTGTCAGGTTGATGGCTTCAAATGAAAGCGTCAGCTGTTTGGTAAAACGGTACGACATATTGAAATCGTAGTTGGTTGTAGCGTATTTACCCTGCACGTCCGGCGTATAAACTTCGCGGCCGTCCAGATCGTACCCCAGCTCCGGCACCAGAATATTGGTCAGGTACTGATCGCGGTGAGAGGTAGAGATACGGGCACTGAACTTGCCGTTGTCAAAGTACAAGGTGGCGTTATAAGAATTTGGCGACATGTTAATGAGGTCATTTTCTTTATACACCGTGGTCACTTCGCGCGTGCTACTGCTAACCGAACTGCTTTCAACATATTGCAGTTTTGACTCAACATGGGTGTAGTTGGCCTGGAAACCAAAATGCTGCCAAAAACCGGGCAAGAAAGTAAAAGGCTGCTGATAGGTTAACTCAAAACCTTTTAGCGGGCCGCCCGGCGTGTTGTAGTAACTCTGCACACTGAAGCTTTCATTACCGTTAAAACCTTCCGGTAATAACCCCACCGGCCAACCGGTTTCATCCCAGGTTTGCACCTGGCGCACGCGTTGAATATAGCTTTTGATATCTTTGTAGAAATAGGCCGCAGACAACAAAGCACCTTCCGAAAAATACCACTCGGCACTGAAGTCATAAGTGTCTGCACGGTAAGGATCAACTTTCGGATTACCGGCGTTGATACTGTAGAGCGCATCCTCATTATTGTAACTGCCCGGCGCACCACTAATGGTGGGTGACAAATGGTTCAGGTTAGGCCGCGCCATGGTTTTTGCCGCACTGAAACGCAAAATAACATCGTCCGTTGCATCCCAGGCGAGGTTGATAGAGGGGAGCCAATCATCGTAACCGTTGGTTGCCTGAATCGGCAGATAATGGCGGTCGCCCGGCATCGCCGTAGCGCTGCCAACACCGTAGAAAGTTTCGCTGCCGTCACACTGACTATCGCCCGCCGGAATAGCAGGAATTGCCGGTGTGGTATCGGTTGCCGGTACGGCTCTTATGCCAGCACAGGGAACATAGCCTTTGGAGGTGATATCCGTTTTGGCATAACGCACGCCCACGTTGGTGCGCAAATCCCGATCAAGAAAACTGCTGCGGAAATCTGCCTGAAAATACGCGCCCAGGGTTTCTTCATTGACCGTGTAGTTATTCCCGGATGAACCGTAATGCCCTACGCCGGCCAGGGTGTAGTTGCCACCCGGCTGCCCGTTATCGGCATTGTTATAAATGCCCAACAACTCGGCAACGCTGTTAAAGTCTGGCACCAGCCAGGAATCAACCGCGCCATCAATGCCTTTACCGTAACCGGTAAGTTGTTGGCTGATATCGCCAACGCTGACACCGCTCGGCAGCGCTTGTGGCAACAAGCCCATACTGATGTGGCGATACTCGCGCGAGGTCATGGTGTAATCCTTGAAGCTGATGCCGCCACTCACTTGCACCGCGTCATTCAGGTCATACGCCAAATCGACTTTGAAAGTATCAAACTGGTTATCCACATACATCGGGTTCAAACGGACTTCGCTGATATTTGAACCGCGCGCGGAACCATTGGCGTTGGCAGGTACCACACCATAACCGCGCCATTCCCAACTGTTGCTATCGTTCAGGTCGAAGGGAAAAATCATCGTCGGCGTTTTAAAACTTTGCCGCGCATCCCAGATAAAACCGTTCAGGTTGGTGTTATCCAGCGTGATCAGCGAGTTAATCGGGCGCGCATAATTGGCTTCCGAGGTACCGATAATCGCGTCCAGCCGCAACTGATCGTTAAAATGATGTTCAACGTTCAGGCTGTATTGAGCAAACTCGGTTTCTTCTTTAAACATTGCCGACTCGGTACGGAAGTCGACATTATCCATCACCGCATAGGTCAAACGATTGAGCGAATCTTTTTCCGCCTGGCGAATAATAATTTCACTTTTACCACCGAGGTTGGCAGTACGGTGCAAATTCACGCCCAGCGTATCTTCACGCTGATTTTTTTCGTAGTTGGAATACAACACATCGAAATTGAACAAGGTGCTATCAGTTGGCCGGAACTGGAATGACGTGGTTACACCGAGGCGACTCAAATCATGCGCCTGACGGCGCAACCCAGGGTAACGCGGATGCCAGGATTCGGTAGCCGTTTCATAAGCAGCAATGTTTTCCGGGGTATTCTCCGGGCGCGGCAAACCGGTTGCACAATGATTTTCATCAATGCCAAAACTGCCGTAACCATTATTGCGGTTCAGGTTGGCATTGCTACCCAGTTCGTTATCGATAGGGTTACGCGGGGTTTGCGGATCGTATCCTCGCGGGCTACAAAAACCGTACATATTGTTGGGGTTGGCGGTTGCCGTAACCGGTCGGCCGGCGTTGGCGTTACTGCTGGTACCGAAGCCATTACCCCAATCAAAGCGAACCGGATTAAACCCTTCTTCGAGAATTTCCCGCTCACTGTAAGACACAGACAACAAGGCACCAAAGCGACCATCTTCAGTCTGGTTACTGACCAAACCGGAAAACCGCGGATTGTAACTTTCGCTCAGCTCGTTATAACCGCCCTGTGCACTGCCGGAAATTTGAAAGCCATCAAAATCAAAGGGACGCGATCCGCGCAAGTCAACCGTGGAGCCCAACGAACCTTCGTCCAGTTGTGCCGACTGGGTTTTGTTCACTTTTACCTGGCTGAATAATTCAGAGGCAAAAGTATTAAAGTCAAAACCACGGCTGCGGTTGGGCCCATTGGAACCTTGCCCGGCGGTAGACAGCGCCTCCAAACCATTCACGCGCACCCGGGTAAAATCGGAACCTAAACCACGAATAGAGATTTGCCGACCCTCGCCTCCCTCGCGATCAATCGACACACCGGCAATACGCTGCATGGATTCGGCGAGGTTCATATCGGGAAATTTACCAATATCTTCCGCCACAATCGCGTCAACCTGCGTGGTGCTATTACGCTTGATATCCAGCGCCTGCGCCAGACTTTCGCGGTAACTGCCGCTAACAATAATTTCTTCCTCAACAGCTTGTTGAGCCATTACGGAATGGGAACCGGCTGCAATGGCCGCAACAACCCCCAGGAACAACAGATTTTGGTTGAATTTTTTATTATGCATCTTTCTATCCTCATCGCATTATTTTCACGTTATCCTTCGTGCTGCCCGCCTGCTTTTTAAAACCCTCCGTTTTTTAGATAAAACATCTCCTCCCGGGCAGCGTTGATGCTTCCCTTGCATTACAAAAAGCAATACAAAGCCGCAACATGCCAGAGATGCTGAAAAGAAATTTTAAGAGATGATTAACGATCACTCTTCCTGAATGAAAAATCCTTATGACTGAATAAAGAATGCAAATGGTTGATTTGCGGTTTTCTTGTTATTTTGCTAATACGTTTTAGCTACAGGGTAGCATAAAGCCTCAAAAAACGTAAAACAGAAAATATTGATTGCTACTGGCGGTTTAATAGCTAATGCCGAAATTATTTTTATTCGATATAGAAAATCAGAAAAATGATGCGAATAGGTCACAGAAAATTATTAAGATGGCACTCTTATTTGCATTTAGAGAATAAATTAAAAAAACAAAATACACCATTTATGCGGCAGGTCTGTTTCAATCACGCATGAAAGAAATCACTACTACTCAATGCAGATTAATTAGAGAGGAATTAACGCGGCACGAAAAAAAACTGCTTACAACTTTTAAAAGGATAAAACACTTAAATTTTTCAGGATATTTTATATCTTGCATCGAACACGTCACGCTTATTTTATCTACGCATTGCCAGAATCATTCTTCAAGGCTTGCCCGGCATCAACGTCTATAAAACCCGGATTACCAACTTTTCTCTATTAACCCTTCGGCACACTTGAGCACATCGTTATCAATCAGGTTACCTGGCTTCATACACTCTCTCAGTGACCTTCGCTCTATCTTTATTGATTTTTCTTCGCGCTGAACCTGACTCGCTTGAACTGCTTGCGCTTCTGTAATTATCGGAGGTTGATCGAATTTTTCTTCATATTTAACTGACTGATTGATTTCATCTTCAATGACCACTGATGGCTGGTGCATTTTTTTCTCAGCCTGCACCGGTTTTTCTGCGGAATTTTTTAAGAGCGCATCTTTAAAGAAAGGGTAGGTAAATATCAGCAAAAGACCATTCAATACAACGGCAGTGATGATAGTGGTTAACAGCTTGCTGTTTCTACCAGCACGCTCTTTAGCATTTCTTTCTCCCTCCGCATCCCTCAAATTGTCCCAATTCATTTATCTGCCGCCCTGTTACAGCAACCGGCTTTTGCACCGGGTAATGTTTCTATGAGCATATCCATCACCTCTTCCTCCGTTGATTTCCCTGCAGGCAAGAACGAAGCATAGTGGAGTAAAGCGGACGTTGTTTCAAGATATCGCCCCGACAAAGACGGGACAGAATTGCGGCTAGTTCCTGGAAGGTTCTTGCGGCCAATAATCTTTTAACGAACCGGGGAAATACTTCTGACAACCAACCAGCCAAACCCATTGCAGGTTGCTTGTTAGCAAGGGTAACTACCGTTTTTCAGTATCCAAAACGCAAAAAGCCCCTGCACTTTGCAATGCAGGGGCTTTTCAGATTCTGGTCGGAGTGAGAGGATTCGAACCTCCGACCCCCTCGTCCCGAACGAGGTGCGCTACCGGGCTGCGCTACACTCCGACACGCCGGTTACGATTGCGTAACAGACCCGCGCATTATAGCGGCGAGATTTTCCGTGTAAAGTTCCGGTGCTTATTTTTTTCTATAAAAAAGCCAACAATCTCCGCAGAGTTGCTGGCAAATCAGGAAAGATAACAAAAAGGAGCGCTGACTGGCCTCTAAGGGCAATTCGGGAAGATCCCACCTCGCATTTAGTTTCCAGTAAATTGATTATTGTTCAGCCAATTTTTTTTGCCAGCAACTTCTGTTCAGTTTTTAAACTGTTTAGCAATAAACAGTCATACAATTGCAACTGCTTTAAATAATGAGGTGTTTTATTGCCGAACTTCACGTTTTTTCGCGGATTTTTATCACCAGTAAAAACAAAGTTTTAAATTAAAAGCCGCCGTCTCTTTTGGTTTACACTGCTTCTTTCCCCCACCGTCTGCTTATCGCCATGTCTGTTGAACACCTGACGCTTTTCATTACCCTGACTTTTTTCGTTTCTCTCAGTCCCGGCCCCGTTATGTTGGCGTGCATGACGTATGGCGGCCAGGTCGGTGTAGCGAGAACCCTGTTTGCCATGGCGGGTGCGTCTGCGGGCAATCTGTTATTGATTGGTTTATCGGCCATCGGTGCCAGCTTGCTATTGAAACAGCACCCCTGGCTTTTTCAAGCGTTGCAGTGGTGCGGCGCGGCCTGGCTGATCTGGCTTGGGATACAGGCATTTCTCCGACAGCCGGAGACGATTCAGACAGAGAAGATGGATGCGTTAAGTGCGAAGCGGTTGTGGTGGCAGGCGTTTGTTATCGCGCTGAGTAACCCGAAAGGTTTGCTGTACTTCGGCGCACTCTTCCCGCAGTTTTTGCGCCCGGAGCAGGCATTGTTGCCACAGTATTTTATTCTGGTGCCGGTGTTTCTGGTTATTGATCTGGCGTGGATGCTGATCTACGCCAGCAGTGGCAGCACTATTATGCGGTGGATAAAAAACCCGCGACATCAGCGCGGGTTTAATCGGGTAACCGGCAGCCTGTTAGCGCTGGCCGGCCTGCTGATGGCATTCGGTTTTTAAACCGCTCTGCCATTGTTTAAATAATTAGAAGTCGCCGCCTTGCAGTATCTCTTGCACGCGATTGAGAGACTCGGCAACCGATGAGCCTGGCTGGGCGAAACGCAAGCCCTGCTGCACAAACTGCTTGGCCTGGCCAGCGTTGGATTGTTGCAGATAACTTTGCGCCAGTACCAGATACAACTCCGGCGTACGACGATCAATGCGTAAACCGCGCTCGGCCGAGGCAATGGCCGCCGGGTAGTTACGGGCGTTGTACTGCGCGCGCGACTGGTTGATCAGGCTACTCACGGCCGGGTTAATCAGAGGTTGTTGTGGCTGAACCACTTCCGGCGGTTGCTCTGGCGGAATAATGATTTCGTCCGGCGCGCGCTCTTCTACCAGCACCGGCGGCGTTGTGCCGGGTGAGCTACGATCTCTTACGGTGGGTGATTCATGGTTTACCGTGGAGGCGCAGCCGCTGATGAGCAGTGCAGCCGCCAGACACGAATGAATCAGAACTTGCTTTATCACGTAAACTCCTTAAAAACGGTTCAACGAACAGGTTATTACTAATCCCAACCGCGCTGCCACCAGCGCTTGCCATCACCGTTGCTGTCTGACTGACAACTGACGGTGTGCTGCGGGCGATATTCTTCACGCACCGGCAGGCGCGTTACATCCGGGCAAAGTTCGCTACCCAGATTACCCGAGGTGTTATCAAACCACTCGAAGCTGACACCGTCCGGCGGGAAATCATTCACACTTTGCGTTGGCAGGGTGCGCATAAATTCGGCCCACACCTGCAAGGCGCCGCTGGAACCGGTCAACGGCGTGGCGCCGTTATCGTCACGACCCAGCCATACAGTTGCCAGATGTTCGCCACTGAAACCGGCAAACCAGCTATCGCGCTGATCGTTGGTGGTGCCGGTTTTACCCGCCAGGGTCAGCGACGCAGGCAGGCGATTCATGACACTGCGACCAGTGCCTTCTTTCATTACCATTTGCATGGCGTACTGGGTTTGGAAGGCCGCTTGCGGCGATAGCCTCTGTTGCAATTGTAGCGGGTATCGACGCAAAGGCTCGCCGGTTGCGGTCAGCACTTCGCGAATGGCGCGTAAAGGCGTGTACACACCTTCTGCCGCCAGGGTGTGATAAATACCCGCCACTTCAAATGGCGTCATATCCAGTGAACCCAGCGTAAGCGCTGGCACCGCCGGTACACGGCCTTCATAACCGGCGGCGTTGATGGTTGCTGCTACGTTTTTCAAGCCCACATCCATACCGAGACGCGCGGTGGCCTGGTTGTACGATTTTGCCAGTGCCAGCCAGAGCGGTACATCGCCGTGGCTGATGCGGTCAAAGTTGCGCGGCTCCCACTGCTGACCATCACCCGCTTTCATGCTGATGGGTTCATCGCTGATGATGGAGCCAAGGTTGTAACGCTGCGGTTGCTCAAGCGCGGTGAGGTAGACAAACGGCTTGACCAGCGAACCGATCGGGCGACGCGCATCCAGCGCCCGGTTAAAGCCTTCAAAGCGCGGCTGCTTGTTGCCAACCATCGCCAGCACTTCGCCGCTGCCCACCGAGGTAACCACGATGCCGCCCTGCAGCTCTTTGGTGTTGTGGCGCTCTTGCAAGGTTTTTACGCCTTCGGCCAGTGCTTTTTCAGCCTGACGCTGCACGCCCGGAGAAAGGCTGGTGAAGATGCGCAAACCTTCGCTGCGCAGATCTTCTTCCTGGTAATCCTGTTGCAGCTGGCGTTTTACCAGATCCACAAATGCCGGGTAGCTGACCAGGCTGGTGTTGGTGTCTTCTACAATACCGAGCGGCGACTTGAGCGCCTGCTGGTAAGTTTCTTCATCAATCAAATGCTCCTGATACATTACCCCCAGCACCACGTCGCGGCGCGATTTGGCCCGCTCGGGAGAACGCCAGGGGTTAAAGTAGGACGGGCCTTTTACCAGACCAATCAGCAGGGCAATTTTCTTCGGCTCCAGTTCGCGCAGCGGCTGGCGGAAATAATGGTGCGATGCCAGGCCGAAACCATGGATAGCGCGCACGCCGCTCTGCCCGAGAAACACTTCATTAATGTAAGTTTCGAGAATTTCCGACTTGCTGTAATGCACTTCCAGCAATACCGACATAATGGCTTCCTGCACCTTGCGGCGCAGATGTCGCTCGCGGGTGAGGTAGAAATTCTTCACCAGCTGCTGGGTCAGCGTACTACCGCCCTGCACGACATCGCCTTCGCGCACGTTCACCCAGGCGGCACGCAAAATAGAGAGCGGCGATACGCCGTGGTGATCGAGGAAGTTTTTGTCTTCCACCGCCAGCAGGGTTTCACCCAGTAGCGGTGGCAAATCATTCAGCTTGACCAGCACCCGGTCCTGCACATTGGCCGGATAAATCCCGCCGATTTCTTCCGGCTCAAGGCGCTGCAAGGGGATTTGTGCCCCGGCGATGTCGTTAAGGCGGGTTACGGTGTTTTCAGCGATAACCACGTTGAAGCGGGTAGGCTCATCGCGCTTGTCCCAGAAATCGAAGCCGCGGCTGTGAATCTGGTAGCTGGCATCACGCGTACTCAATACGCGCTTGCTGAATTGGCCGGCAGCAGACACATTGGAAACCGCCCGGTAGCCCAGCGTATTCAGCTCCTGCTCCAGCAGCGCCGGTGTTAGCGACAAGCCTTCATACAACTCAAGCGGCTGGGCATAAACGCGCGCTGGCAGCGCCCATTTTTTACCGTCGAACTTTTCACGAACCTGAATATCGAGAAAGAAGGTCCAGATCGCCAGCAAAGCCACCACCAGCAATACCGCATAAAAAGCGATCAGGCGTACCAGCGCCCAGCCGTGACGGGGCGTTTTAACGCTGGATTTTTTGGCAGGGCGTTTTAGCGAGCGGCGTTTGGTCATCGGTACTCAGGTCAAATAGGGGTAAAAGAAAAATAACGGCCTAGTGTACTGACACTGGCGCGGTTTATCGAGGCGCGCTTTATTCACCGTGACTTATTTTGCATAATGCCCTCCCTTTGCGACACAGATCGCACTCCTTCCAACGCTTCAGCACCGGCCAGCCGGTTAAAGGACTCCCATGAGCACGCATCACATTTACGGCATAGGCGCCGCCCTGGTCGATACAGAAATTACCGTAACCGACGCGGACCTTACTGCCATGGCGGTCGCCAAGGGTGTGATGACACTGGTGGATGAACCTCGCCAAAGCCAGCTGATTCAATATCTGGAGCAACACCAAATTGCCGCACAGCGCGCCAGTGGCGGCTCCGGTGCCAATACCATTATCGCCGCCGGTTACTTCGGCTGCCGGAATTTTTACTCCTGCAAAGTTGCCGATGACGAAAACGGCCATCTGTTTCTGGACGGGCTGAAAGCCGCCAATGTTGACTATCCGGCTCAGGCATCATTACCCAAAGGTATTACCGGAAAATGTCTGGTTATGATCACCCCGGACGCCGAGCGTTCCATGAACACCTTTTTGGGCATCAGTGAAACCCTGTCAGTTAACGAAGTCAGCCCGGAAGCTGCTGCCAATGCCGAATACGTTTATATAGAAGGCTATCAGGTCACTTCACCCACCGGCAGTGCCGCCGCCATCGCCCTGCGCGAAACCGCAGAGCGCAGCAAGGTGCGCACCGCACTGAGCCTGTCTGACCCGGCGATGGTGCAATTTTTCCGCGATGGTCTGGTGAAAATGCTGGGCGACGGTGTAGACCTGCTGTTCTGTAACAGCGATGAAGCACTGGGCTTTACCCAAACCCACACACTGGACGATGCAATTGAAGCGCTGAAAAAAATCAGCAAAACCTTTGCCATTACCTGCGGCGCCGAAGGCGCCAAAGTATTTGATGGCGAACAACTGATCAGCATCGCCGGTACCAGGGTTAAAGCCGTTGACACCAACGGCGCTGGCGATATGTTTGCCGGTGCCTTCCTTTACGCCATCACCCACGGCCACGATTTCAAAACCGCCGGTGAATTTGCCAGCTACGCCGCCGCTCAGGTTGTAGCCCAATACGGCCCCCGCCTGCGCCCGGAACAACACCAGGAAATCAAAGCGACGTTTTTTGGGTAATCAATGAAGCAAACAGGTGAATGCCAGGCCGGCATTCACCGGAGCCATAAAAAAAGATAAGTAACAAACAAGTTAAGAGATAAAATTTTTATCAAGGGCAATACAGCGAGGATGGCACCCATAAGAGAGTGCAGCCGCTTTTAAAACAACCGCAAGAAAATGATAATAAAAAATAATCAGTTTTGCTGATCGACACCACACACCGGGCAAGCCGGGTCCTTGGGGAGTTTGAAGGTTCGCCATTGGGCGGTTTTTACGTCGAAGAGTTGAACGCGGCCGGCGCTGCTTTCGCCGAAGCCGGTGATGAGGCGGATCACTTCAATCGCTTGCCAGGAACCGATAATACCGACCAAGGGTGCCAACACACCGTTGGCGGTGCAGCTGGTGTCGTCTTCCGTGGGCTCGTATAAACAGCGATAGCACGGACTGTGTGGCAAGCGGGAATCAAATACGGCCAACTGCCCTTCCATGCGAATGGCTGCGCCGGAAACCAGAGGAATTTTGTGTTGCACGCAAGCGGCATTTACCGCGAAGCGAATGGCAAAATTATCCGTGCAATCCACTACCACATCCACGCCTTGCAGATGCTGCTGCAAGCGTTCTGCATCCAGCGGTTCGGTAATTTGCGTAAGGGCAATGCCCGGATTCAAGGCGCGCAAACGTTCAGTGGCAGATTCAACTTTGAGCTGATCAACACTGTCGGTGGTATGAATAATTTGCCGCTGCAAGTTGGTGATATCAACGCGATCAAAATCCGCCAGTAATAAATGACCAACCCCCGCAGCGGCGAGATAGAGCGCCACCGGCGAACCCAAACCGCCCATACCGACAATGAGCACGCGCGCTGCCAGCAGCTTTTCCTGGCCGTCGATATCAATATCGTTGAGCATAATCTGACGACTGTAACGCAGGAGCTGTTGATCATTCATAGTCACGATTAAACCCCTCCTGTATTAACAGGTTCACCAGCGACCCATTGCCCAAGTGTGACTCGGTCATTATCACCATAGTCTTTGCGGGTTACGCAGTGCTGAAAACCGCACGCGGCAAATAATGCCTGCACCGCTTCACCCTGATCATACCCATGCTCAATCAATAGCCAACCACCGGGCTGTAAAAATGCGGGCGCCTGCTCAACAATAAAACGGATATCCGCCAGTCCCTGCTGTTCTGCTACCAGCGCAGAAAGCGGTTCAAAGCGCACATCGCCCTGTTGCAAATGCGGGTCTTGCGGGTCAATGTAAGGCGGGTTGCTAACAATAATATCGAAGGCACCGCCGTTATCTATATGCACCGCATCAAACCAGTTGCTCTGCAAAAAGCGGGCGTTCGGCAGTGACAATTTATCGCGATTGAATTCCGCCAGCACTACCGCATCGGTAACGCGATCAACGCCTATACATTGCCAGGCAGGTTTTTCTGACGCCAGCGCCAGCGCAATGGCGCCGGTGCCGGTGCCGAGGTCCAGTAATTTTCGCTGTTGGTTTTTTGCATCGTCGGCAAAGATTTCCAGCGCAGTTGCAACCAGCAATTCGGTATCCGGGCGAGGAATCAGGGTGGTGGCATTCACGGAAATAGGCAGCGACCAGAATTCGCGCTCACCGAGAATATGCGCTATTGGCTCACCTTGCAGGCGACGATTGAAGGCATCGTTAAACTGCAACTGCTGTGCGTCAGTCAGTTGTGTTTCCGGCCAGGTAAAAAGAAAGGTGCGATTTTTTTGCAGCACCCACGCCAGCAATAATTCAACATCCAGACGCGGCGAGTCGCTGAGCGCTTGTAATTGAACGGCCTGACGCAGGCATTGTGCAACAGTGAGTGGCGTAGGGTTCACAGCCGGGCCATTAATCCGCCAGCGCTGCCAGCTGATCGGCCTGATATTCGTTGGTCAACGGCTGAATAACACCATTGAGATCGCCTTCCATAACGCTGTCCAGCGAATATAACGTCAGGTTGATGCGATGGTCTGTCACCCGACCTTGCGGATAATTGTAGGTGCGAATACGCTCGGAGCGATCACCGGAGCCAACCAGATTGCGGCGCTCTTCCGACAAACTTTTGTGGGCGGCATCTTCCTGCATGGTTTTTAATTTGGTCGCCAGCAGCGACATGGCGCGAGCGCGGTTTTTATGCTGCGAACGCTCATCCTGACACTCCACCACAATACCGGTAGGCAAGTGGGTAAGACGAATGGCCGAGTCGGTTTTGTTAACGTGCTGACCACCGGCACCGGAAGAACGAAAGGTATCAATACGCAAATCGGCTTTATTGATATTCACTTCTTCCAGCTCATCGGCTTCGGGCATTACCGCCACGGTACAGGCCGAGGTATGAATACGCCCCTGGGATTCAGTTTCCGGAACCCGCTGCACGCGGTGCGCACCGGATTCAAATTTCAATTTGGCGTAAACACCGGCGCCGGTCACCAGGGTAATAATTTCCTTGTAACCGCCGTGCTCGCCTTCACTCTGGCTAAGCACTTCAATACGCCAGCGCTGTTGCTCGGCGTATTTGGAATACATGCGGAATAAATCGCCAGAAAAAATTGCCGCTTCATCGCCACCGGTGCCGGCGCGGATTTCGAGGTAGCAGTTTTTATCGTCGTTGGGATCTTTCGGCAACAACAGACGCTGTAATTCCAGCTCGGTCGGTTCCAGACGGGATTCGCAATCAGCCAGCTCTTCTTCAGCCATGGCTTTCATGTCGTCATCACCTTCCGCCAGCAGCTGACGTGCTTCGGCGATATCGGCGAGCAGTTTTTGATAAACCTGGTAGCCTTGTACCACCGGTTCAAGCTCGGCGTACTCTTTCGACAATTCGCGAAATTTATTTTGGTTGCTGATGGTATCGGCTTCGGCCAACAAGGCGCTAACTTCTTCGTAGCGCTCGCTCAGGCGATCCAGTTTTTCCAAAATCGATGCTTTCATTAAGGCTCGCTTTTATCGCTATCGTGGTGAGACAAATCAAACAGTTCCTGCGCAGCGCGAATCACATCATTACGGCCATTCGCACTGGCATCTTTCATTACGGTGGTCGGGGTGTGAATTATTTTATTGGTGAGGTTGCGCCCCAGCTGTTGCAGCACTTGTGCCGGGTCGCCGCCCGCCTGCAAAATGCGCAGTGCTTTTTGCACTTCGTTATCGCGCAGTTCTTCCATTTGCCCACGATAGGCCTTGATGGTGGAAACCGCATCCAGCTCGCGCACCTGACGGCGAAAACTTTCAACACCTTCATCAATAATAATTTCGGCTTTGTCCGCCGCGGCCAAACGTGTTTTTTTGTTTTCATCAATCACCGCGTGCAAGTCATCTACGGTGTATAAATACACGTCGGCCAGCTCACCCACTTGCTCTTCGATATCACGCGGCACCGCGATGTCGAGCATAAACATGGGTTTGTGCTTGCGTTTTTTCAACGCAGATTCCACCGCACCTTTGCCTAAAATAGGTAGTTGGCTGGCGGTGGATGAAATAACAATATCGGCATTGGGCAGGTAGTCGGGAATATCGGCCAGCAGAATTGCTTCTGCGGCAAATTCTTCTGCCAGGCGCTTGGCGCGATCCAGCGTTCGGTTGGCAACAATCATGCGGCGAATGCCCTGCTCCGCCAGGTGGCGGGCAACCAGTTCAATGGTTTCGCCAGCGCCAATCAGCAGCGCGGTGTCCTGTTTCAGGTTGGAGAAAATTTGTTGCGCCAGCGTCACGGCAGCATAGGCCACCGAAACCGGGTTTTCGCCAATCGCAGTTTCACTGCGTACCCGTTTGGCAATATTGAACACCTGCTGAAAGGCATGGTGCAAGGATGAACCCAGGGTGCCGGCCGATCGTGCTACCGCATAGGCAGATTTCATTTGCCCGAGAATTTGCGGCTCGCCCAATACCAGTGAATCCAGCCCGCCCGCCACTTTCATCATATGCCGCACCGCTTCTTCATCGCGGTAGCAATAGTAGCAACGCGCCAGATCCTGGGTGCTGATAGACGTATGCTCAACCAGCCAGGTGATCAAATTTTCTACATCGCTGTCGGTACTGGCATAAATTTCGGTGCGATTACAGGTAGAAAGAATGGTGACTTCGTACAATCCGGCCCGGATTTGCGCCTGGTGTAACGCACTTTCAACCGATTCCGGCGCGAACGCCACCCGCTCACGCAGGGCGAGAGGGGCTGTGGTGTGGTTGATTCCAAAAGCGAGTAACGTCATGGCCAGGTGGGCAGGTATCCTGAAAGGGCGGTATTGTCGGGCGATGCAAGCGCTGTGACAAGTGCTTTACACATAACGAGCAGCCTGGCACGTTATCACGCTTAAGGCTGGAGCTGAACCATCAGTCTGACATATGATGTTCAGCTGCCAGAGTTGGCTCTTATTTCATCCTGTCGGACAGGAAACATCAGCCACTCCCAACCATGCTTTTCCGAACGAGCCCCGAACACGCATGAAATCAGGTTACTCCGGTCTTCTTATGGCGCTTCTTGGCTGCTGGCTTGTTGCCGGTTGCAGCCATCATTCACCGCAACCCGACAGACCGGTGATCCCGGTAGAACTGGCCGAGCCTCTACCCACCGATACGCCTGACACCTCGCCAGCACCCGTGGCGGCAGACGCAGAAAAACCGGCCGAAACGGTTAAAAGCCGTGCCTTTACCCGGGATACGCTGTATTCATTGCTGGCCGCCGAGATTGCCGGCAGCCGCCAGCAATACGATATCACCCTGAATAATTATGCCCAGCAGGCGCTAATTACCCGCGACCCGCAGGTTGCCGAGCGCGCTACGCTGATTGCCCGCTATATGAATGCCAACCAGCTGGCGGGCGAAACCGCTCTCTTGTGGGTCGAGTTAAGCCCCGAGAGCGATGAAGCCCTCGCCAATGCGGCCATGGCCTTGATGCAGGCAGGACGCGCCACCGAAGCCTTTGAAATGTCGCGCCGCTTGCAGGAAAAAGGCAAGGAAACCCTGTTTCAATCCATTGCCGCCAACGCCGCCGATTTGACCCCCGCCGACCGGGAAAACCTGCTCGGTCTCTATATAGAACAGCTCAAACAATACCCGGAAGATGAACAATTACTGATTGGTAGCGGCCTGCTGCTGCAAATGAGCAACAATTTTGAAGGCGCCCTGAAACAAGCGGTACTCGCACGCAAACTGACCCCGGAGAGCGTACCGGCATCGCTACTGGAAGCCACCCTGCTGCACCAGCTCAAACGCGATGACGAAGCCCTGGCGCGGCTGACTGAAATACTCGAAACCAACCCCGACAGCATTCGCCTGCGGGTGCAGTACGCCCGCATTTTGGCGCACAACGACCTTGAAGCCGCCCAGGAACAATTCCGTATTCTCTCCGAACAGTCACCACAGGATGGTGATTTCCGGCTCTCGCTGGCGCTGATTGCGCTGGAAAGGCGCGATATGGACGTGGCCGTAGCCGCCTTTGAACAGCTGCTGGACAACAACCAGCACTTGTCTACCGCGCACTATTATCTGGCGCAAATCGCTGAAACCCGCCAGGACGAAACCCAGGCGCTGCTGCATTATTTGCAGGTGGAACGCGGCAAGGACTTTATTCCGGCCACCGCCAGCCTGATGAACATCCTGATTCGCCAGGGCGATCTGCTCAGTGCCTCGGAGCACATTGATCGGCTGATCAAAGCCACACCCGATGAAGCCGACAACCTGCAACTCCTCTACGCCCGCGCTCTGATTAACCATAACCAGCTGGCCACCGCCAGCCGGATACTTGACCGCGCCCTGTCGCAATCACCGGACAATACCCACCTGTTATTCGCCCGCGCGATGCTGTTTGACCAAATGGGGCAGAGCGAGCAGGCCGAGCAGGATTTGCGCAGCGTGATTGAAAAAGATCCGCAACACGCCTCGGCGCTGAATGCCTTTGGCTACATTCTGGCGGACCGCAATGAGCGGCTGGACGAAGCCCGGGAGCTGATCTTCCGCGCTTATTCGCTGCGCCCCGAAGACCCGGCCATCATCGACAGCCTCGGCTGGCTGCACTTTCGCACCGGCAACTATTCCGAAGCACTGATTTATTTGCGCCGGGCATTTAACCTTTATCCTGACGACGAAATTGCCGCGCACCTGGGCGAAGTACTCTGGGTGATCAACGAGCAGGAGCAAGCCAGAACCGTGTGGCTTCGCGGCCTTGAAACCTCACCCGACAGCGACATTATTCGCCGCACCATGGAACGCCTGCAGGTGCCCGCGCCATGATGCTTCAGCGCTTTATCGCCGCCCGCTTCCGCCCGCTGATACTGCTTTGCGGCCTGCTATTATTGAGCGGCTGTGCCCACCAGGGCGCGCCACTGCCCGACCAGAACTGGCAGGAACGCTATGACGAGCTGGCTGACCTTCAGCACTGGCAACTCACCGGCAAACTGGGCATTCGCATCCCCGGCGACAACGGCAGTGCCAGCATGAACTGGCAGCAGCGCTTTCAGGAATACGATATTGATTTGAGCGGCCCGATGGGTTCCAACCGCTTTTCCATCAAAGGCCGCGATGGCGAGGTCACCTTGCTGCAAGCCGGCTTTGAACCGCAAATCGCCAACAGCGCCGAAGAACTGATTCTGGCCAACACCGGCTGGACCATCCCGGTAGCGCAGCTTGCCTGGTGGGTGCGCGCACTGCCAGCCCCCGACGAGCCGGTTTCCCGCCTGCAACGGGATGAGCAACGCCAGCTGGTGGAGCTCGAGCAAGCCGGCTGGATAATTCAATACAGCAACTACCGCGCAGTCATCCGGCCCGATCAGAATGGCGCGGTGGCACTGCCCGGGCGCGTTATTGCCAGCTGGGGCGATATCCGGCTGACACTGGTTATTCGCGACTGGCAACTCGGAGAAAGAAACTGATCCATGCCTGCACTCGATTTGCTATCGCCCGCCAAACTGAATTTATTTCTGCACATCAATGGCCGTCGCCCCGACGGTTATCACGAACTGCAAACGGTTTTTCAATTACTCGATTACGGCGACCAGCTGCGTTTTACACCGCGTAACGATGATCGTATTCAATTAACGCCGTCTCTTCCCGGTGTGCCCGATGCAGAAAATTTAATTGTGCGCGCCGCCCGTTTGCTGCAACCCCACGCACGCACGGCGGCGGGAATTGATATCGAATTAACCAAACGCTTACCCATGGGCGGCGGTTTGGGTGGCGGCAGTAGCAACGCAGCAACGACCCTGGTTGCACTCAATTATTTGTGGCAATGCCAACTCGATCGTTCACAGCTGCTGCAACTCGGCGTTACCCTCGGGGCCGACGTGCCCGTTTTTATTGGCGCCAGAAGCGCCTGGGCCGAAGGAATTGGTGAACAACTTCAAGCTATTGAATTGCCTGAAAAATGGTTCGTTGTGATCAATCCGGATTGCCAGGTTTCCACAGCTGAAATATTTTCAAATAAAAGTTTGACAAGGGACGCGCCTCGAATTAAAGTGGCGGCCTTTCTTGAGCACGGTGGCGAAAATAGCTGCCAGCAACTGGTAAGAAAACTTTATCCTCTGGTGGATAAAGCGCTCAACTGGCTTGAGCAAACTGCCGGCAATTCAAGAATGACTGGAACGGGTGCAAGTGTTTTTTCTGTCCTCTCTTCGAGAGAAGAAGCAACACAAGTGCTGATGAAAGCGCCGAAAGATTTACCCGGTTTTATCGCCAAAGGTATTAATCAATCAAAGCTTTCTGAATTGCTTCAGTAGCGTTACAATAGACATCTCTCCAGGGGCGTAGCCAAGTGGTAAGGCAGCGGGTTTTGATCCCGCCATGCGTAGGTTCGAGTCCTTCCGCCCCTGCCATTTTCCAAACATGTTTTGGAAAATTGCATATAATCCCTCCCCCAGAGTTCATTGTGCTTATGCTGTTCGCTTTTACGCGAAAAACATAGGGTATAAACACTTATTCACGTTAGTGCATTAAACAAATCGGCAACCGACATATTCAAAGGTATTCGACGTGACTGACTTGATGGTCTTTACCGGCAACGCCAATCCCGAGCTTGCAAAAAAAATCGTTTCCAATCTGGGCATCCAATTGGGACAGGCATCGGTTTCACAATTTTCCGATGGCGAAATTGCCGTAGAGTTGCACGATAACGTTCGCGGTCGCGATGTGTTTGTTGTACAACCTACCTGCGCACCAACCAATGACAACCTGATGGAACTGATCGTCATGGTCGACGCCTTGCGTCGCGCCTCCGCCGGTCGTATTACTGCCGTTGTACCTTACTTCGGTTATGCCCGTCAGGATCGTCGTGTACGTTCAGCACGTGTACCTATTACCGCAAAAGTGGTTGCCGACATGATGGTTGGCGTAGGTATTGACCGCATGCTGACGGTAGATCTGCACGCAGAACAAATTCAGGGCTTCTTTGATGTACCGGTAGATAACGTTTACGGTTCACCGGTATTGCTGGAAGACATTGAGAAACAAAAATTTGAAGATTTGATTGTTGTTTCTCCGGACATCGGCGGCGTGGTTCGCGCGCGCGCGGTAGCCAAACAATTGGGCATTGACCTTGCGATTATCGACAAACGTCGTCCGCAGGCGGGCATTGCCGAAGTGATGAATATTATTGGTGACGTTAACAACCGCACTTGCCTGCTGGTAGACGACATGGTCGATACCGCCGGCACCTTGTGCAACGCTGCCAAAGCCTTGAAAGAACACGGCGCCAAAAAAGTGGTGGCCTATTGTACGCACCCGGTTTTGTCGGGCCGTGCAATTCAAAACCTGGATAATTCGGTACTCGACGAACTGGTTATTACCGACTCTATCCCGCTTACCCAGATTACTGCTGATTGCTCGCGCATTCGTCAATTAACCTTGTCGAAAATGCTGGCCGAAGCGATTCGTCGTCTGAGTAATGAAGAATCCCTGAGTGCGATGTTCCGCTACTAGGATGTTTCGCTACGAATAAGTAACGACACATCGCACCGGGTTTGACTGCCGCGCTCAGCGGTTTTTTTATTACCACAAACGATTCTGGTCGCGGATCCTTGTGGGTTATTGAGGAAGACATCATGTCTGAAGATTTTGTATTGAATGCTGCTGCCCGTAACGATCTGGGGAAAGGTGCGAGCCGCCGCCTGCGTCGTGAACAAGGTCTGGTTCCTGCTGTAATTTACGGCGGTGAAGCTGATCCGGTATCTGTGAGCATTGCTCATAAAGACCTGCTCAAGCAACTGGAAAACGAAGCGTTTTTCTCTCACATTATCAACCTGGTGGTTGATGGCAAAAGCCAGAATGTGATCCTGAAAGATCTGCAACGTCACCCGGCCAAGCCGTTGGTTCTGCACGCTGACTTCCTGCGTGTTTCCAAATCAACCAAGCTGCACACCAATGTTCCTTTACACTTTGTGAACGAAGCTACGTCCAAAGGCGTCAAGCAACAAGGCGGTAAAGTGATTCATAACCTGACCCAACTGGAAATCCTCTGCTTGCCAGCTGATTTGCCGGAATTCATCGAAGTTGACCTGGCTGAAGTTGAAGTTGGTCAAATCGTACACATTTCCGACCTGAAGCTGCCAAAAGGCGTTACTTCCGTTGCTCTGTCTCACGGTGCTGATCACGACCTGGCGATTGCAACTATCCAGAAGCCTAAAGGTGGTGACACCGAAGGCGAAGAAGCTTAATTACTTTTTGCTTCTGACCGGATCGGCACTGAGTTATGGCATTTACGGACATTCCTTTGCAGTTAATTGTTGGCCTGGGCAACCCGGGCAGCGATTATGAAAGAACCCGTCACAATGCCGGTGCTGATCTGGTAACAGAGCTGGCGCGCCAAACGGGCGCCAGCCTTGTTCAGGAAAACCGCTTTTTTGGCCTTACGGCCCGCACCACTTATCAAGGGCGCGACCTGCGCTTGCTGATCCCCACCACCTTTATGAATCGCAGTGGCCAGGCTGTTGGCGCGCTAGCGACTTTCTTTAAAATTCCCCCTGACGCTATTCTGGTCGTTCATGATGAACTCGACCTTGCTCCCGGTATTGCTCGCCTGAAACACAGTGGCGGACACGGTGGCCATAACGGCCTGCGGGATATTATTGCTGCGCTGGGTAACAATCGCGATTTTGCCCGCCTGCGGATTGGCATCGGCCACCCCGGCAATGCCGCTCAGGTTGCCAACTTTGTGCTCAAGCGTGCACCGTCCAGCGAACAATCACTGATTGACGATGCCATCGACCGCTCGATTGATGTACTGCCCTACGCCGTTAAAGGCGATTGGAGCAATGCCATGAAAACCCTGCATACCGACCCCAAAGCCTGATACCTCCAGCCTGCTTTTTATTCTGCTAAAAATTTGACGCCTCTCCCGGCTGCACCCTGCCCGCCCGGTTGCTAAACCGCTTTTCGCCCCCGTATAATCGCCAACCGCGAGATCAATAATGAATTTCATTATCATTACCTCTATTAACATGGCGAGGAGTTGGCGAGATTGTGAGCATTACCGAATATCCGTCACCTGCCATTGAACACCTGTATTCCGATCATCACCCCTGGTTGAAAAAATGGCTTTGGAACCGGCTGGGCGATGCCACTGATGCCGCCGACATGGCACACGATGTATTTCTCCGACTGATTTTAAAACCGGCGCCCCGCGGCTTTGGCAGCGAAGGCGAAGCACGCGCTTACTTACGCAGCATGGCGCAGGGTATGTGCATTAACCTGTGGCACCGGCGCGAGATAGAAAAGGCCTGGCTGGAAACCCTGGCGGCCCGCCCCGAAGAATTTTACCCGTCCGCCGAACATCAGGCCGCGATTCTCGAAGCACTGCATGAAGTGGGCAATATGCTGCTGGACTTACCACCCAAAGCCGCCCGCGCCTTTTTGCTCGCCGAAGCCTGCCAGATGACCGACAACGAAGTAGCCGCCGAGCTGGGCGTTTCTTCGCGCATGGTGCGCAAATACATCACCCAGGCGATGCTCGCCTGTATGCGTTTGCGGGCCAAACAATCCATGGCAGATCTGCTGCAGGACTGACCGCCGATGAACCGCCCTACGCCAGCAGCCGATACCGAACCCTCCCATGAAGCCATGGAGCAAGCGGCCAGTTGGTATGCCTTGCTGCGCTCCGGCGAGGCGACCGGCAAAGAGCGGGAAGCCTGGCAAACCTGGTTGCATGACCGGGAAGACAACCGCCACGCCTGGGGTTATGTAGAAGCGGTCAGCCAGCGTTTTTCTCCGATACAGACAACTGCCGCTCCCCGGCAGGCGGCCGATAGTATCTGGTCTGCCAATACCCGCACCCTGCAACGCCGCCGGGTACTTACCAGTATTGCCACACTCGCCGGTGCCGGCCTGCTCGGTTGGGGGTCGTGGCAACACACCTCACTGCCCGTGATCGCTCGCAGCTGGCGCGCTGACCACCGCACCGCCACCGGAGAAAGACGCGAAGTTACACTGACGGATAACACCCATGTATGGCTGAATACCGCCACCGCCATCAGCGAAAACTTTGATGACCGGCAACGTCGCCTGCAATTGATCACCGGCGAAATTCTGGTCGATACCGCCAGCGATACTGCCCGCCGCTTTGTGGTCGACGCACCTTATGCACGATTAACCGCCCTCGGCACACGCTTTACCGTACACATGGATACCAGCAGCACCTTGCTGGCGGTATTCGAGGGCGCCGTGGAAGTTAAGCACGCCAAAGGTTCGCGGAGCTTGGTGGAGGCGGGCCAGCAAATACGATTTGATGCCAGCGGCACAGGAAAACTGGAACCGGCAGACAGTGCGCGGGAAGCCTGGAGCCGCGGATTGCTGGTAGCCCAGGACATTCCGCTCGCCCAGCTGGTGAAGGAATTACGGCGCTATCGCCATGGCCACCTGGGTGTTGCCCCGGAGATTGCCGACCTGCGGGTATTCGGCAGCTTTCCATTGGACGACCCCAACGCCGCGCTGGATCTGCTGGCCTATGCCTTACCGGTGCGGATTCAACGCACCTTGCCCTGGTGGACAAGCCTTGAAGTGGCGGCTCCCACCGAATAACACCGGCACCGGCACCGGCACCTGCACCTGCACCTGCACCTGCACCTGCACCTGCACCTGCACCTGCACCTGCAAAACATAGCAAACGCACGGGTATCGCTCGCCCCGAAGTTTTTTTCAAAAAAATTAAAAAAATGGTTCCGCTTTTTGCTCGCTCAATTGATTTAACCGGAGAAAGAGCAACTCAGCGTCATAAATAGCAGGCTGCCCACCCGCCTGACATATGACAAGGCTCATCAGTCCATAGCCCTGTTTCGAGGAAACCGTTTATGCCTGCCCGCCAATCCACTACTCCCGACCGCAAAATGCACCCTTTAACCGTGGCAACCCGTTTGCTGATGGCGGGCAGCCTGTTGACCCTGGCCACTGCCGTGCCGGCAACCTGGGCACAAACAGCCGATTCAACTTCCGCCAGCCAGACCTTGCGCAGCTATAACATTCCCGCCGGCCCGCTTTCCGATGCACTCACCCGTTTCTCCATGGAAGCGGGCATTTCATTGGTCGGCGCCACCGATCTGGCACGCGGGAAAAACAGCCCCGGCGTACAAGGCAGCCACAGCACCCAGGCCGCACTCGACACCTTATTGACTGGCACCGGGTTGGCCGCCGAGCGCAATGCACAAGGCCAATATCGCCTGCAAGCGGTCAACACCCAATCCGCCACACTGCCCACCGTTAGTATTTCCGATTCCGCGCTGCTGGCGGCGCAGCCGGAAGCTTATGCGGGCGGCCAAACAGCGCGCGGCGGCAGACTGGGTTTATTGGGCAATCGCGACACCATGGATACGCCCTTTCAGGTTACCCACTACACCTCAAAACTGATTGAAGACCAGCAAGCGCAAAATCTCGGCGATGTGCTGGTAAACGATCCCTCCATTCGCAACACCTATTCCCGTGGCGCCGGACGCGATGAATTCAACGTGCGCGGTTTCAGCTTGTATAACTATGACGCTTCGTTTAACGGACTTTTCGGCGTATCGCCGCACAGCTCCAGTGCCTTGATTGGCGTGGAGCGGGTAGAAGTGTTGAAAGGCCCCAATGCTTTGCTGAACGGCATAGCACCTTTCGGCTCTGTGGGCGGCGCGATCAATCTGGTACCAAAGCGCGCTGGCGTAACGCCGCTGAACCGCGTAACCCTGTCGTATATTTCCGACAGCCAGCTCGGGTTACACACTGACGTTGCTCGCCGTTTCGGAGAGCAACAGCAAACCGGTGCGCGCGTTAATGTGCTCTACAGCGACGGCGATATGCCGGTGAATGGCAGTAAAGAAGCGCTGGCCGCTTTCACACTGGGCGCAGATTATCAGGGCGAACGTTTTCGCGTTGACGGCGATTTGAGTTATCAGGATCGCACCACCCATGCACGTAGCGGCCTGCTGCTGCCGCCCGATTCCGGCATCGCGATTGGCAAAGTGCCGGACGCCAAACACAATATTTTCCCGGCATGGACCTATTGGGATACCAAAGAATTGGCCGGCTCGGTGCGCGCCGAATTCGACTTGAATAACAACTGGACTCTCTACGGTGCGCTGGGTGCAAAAGATTATGAATTTGCCAGCTATCAAGCCAGTTGGTTATTGCTTGACGGTGAAGGAACCATGGGAGCAAGACCAACCCGCCTCGATGAAACACTCGACACCTTCACCGGTGAAGTCGGCCTGCGCGGGCAGTTCGAAACCGGCCCGGTACATCACGAACCGGTATTAAGCGCGAGCGTTTTTGAGATGGATCAGGGGCAGGTGCGCGTGCGTGACCCGATTGTGATGTCCAATCTTTATCAGCCGGCCAATATCCCCAAGCCGGATATCAGCATCAGTAGCGACATCCCCAAAATCAGAGAAGTGAATCTGCGCAGCCTGGCGCTGGCCGATACCCTGTCATTTGCCGATGGTTTTATTCAAGTCACAGCCGGTGTTCGCTATCAACAGGTTGAAGCCATTAACATTAATGCCGTCTCCGGCGAAAACGAATCCTCTTACGATAAATCGGCCACCACGCCAACCGCAGCAATCATTATTAAACCGTCAGCAAATCTCGCGCTCTACGGTAACTATATTGAAGGCCTGAGCCAGGGGCCGGTTGCTCCGGAAGGCGCCTCAAATGCCGGTGAAATTTTTGAACCGTCTGCGTCAGAACAATACGAAATTGGCGGGAAATATGACTGGGGTAAATTAACCACCTCCATCAGCTTTTTCCAGATTGATCGCCCCAGCAGTTTTTTAAACCCGGCCACGCAACACTTCAGTGTTGATGGCAACCAACGCAATCGCGGTATTGAACTCACCGCCAACGGCGAGCCGGTTGACGGTATCCGTTTGCTGGGTGGCGCTGCCTGGACCGATGCAGAACTGACCAAAAGCGATAACCGCAGCAATGAAGGCAATACCGCACCGGCGGTACCGGATTTTCAATTGAATCTCTCTGGCGAATGGGATGTGCCAGCGCTGCCTGGCTTAACCCTGACCGCGCGCGTGCTGCATACTGCCTCGCAATATGTAGATGCTGCCAACACCCAGAAAATTCCCGAATGGCAACGTTTTGATTTGGGTGCCCGCTATGCATTTATAACTAACGGCACACCGGTAACAATTCGCGGCGCGATTGAAAATGTGCTGAACGAAAACTACTGGCAATCCGCAGCGCGAGCAGGCCTTACCGTAGGAACGCCAATCACTTTCCTGGTGTCGGTATCCGCTGATTTTTAAATCCCATTAAACATCGCACTCGCGGATGAAAACCGGTTTTCGCCAATCCATGGCGGTATTGCACACCTGGGCAGGATTACTGCCCGGGTGGTTGCTTTTTATTATTTTTTTATTCGGTACGGTTTCATTTTTTAAACAGGAAATTTCGACATGGATGCAGCCGGAGCTGCGCGATGAAGCATTAAGCAGCGTTGCCGTTGATAAACTCTGGCAGCAACTTGCCAGCAACGCACCGGGGGCAAAGGCCTGGCAAATTTCGCTACCGCCACAGCGGGGCGGTGAAACCTTGCGAGCCTCCTGGCAGGCGGAGGAACAACGCCAGACATTGCAACTTCACCCTTCCAGCGGCGAAGCACTGACCACACGCGACACCCACGGTGGCAATTTCCTGTTCAGCTTTCACTACAACCTCTATTACATTCCCTGGCAACTCGCCCGCTATCTGGTATGCATTGCTTCGTTACTGATGCTGGTGGCGCTACTATCCGGCGTGGTGATTCACCGGAAAATATTTATCGACTTTTTTACGCTACGCCTTGGCAAAGGGCAACGCAGTTGGCTGGATGTGCATAACATCACCGCAGTAGTTGCACTGCCCTTTCATCTGATGATTACCTGGACCGGGCTGGCAACCTTACTGCTCACTATTATGCCTTGGGCGATTCTCGCCAACTTTCCTGACCCTTCGGAATTTCGCCAGGCCATTCGCCCCACCGCACCGCACGTGCAGCCTGCCGGTGTGATGGCAGAACCGATGCCATTATCAAAAATAATCGCTACCGCAGAGCAACATTTTAATGGCGTACGGCCAGCGTTTATCCGAGTCCATCATCCTGGCGACCTGAATGCCATGGTTGAAATTTTTCCGCACACCGACCGGCTGGGCTCGCCACACCAGGCGATTTTTTTCAGCGGAGTTAATGGGCAATTATTGCAGCCGCCAGCTACCCCCGGCGCAGCCATTCGCACCCTGGACGTAATGACCGATTTACACAGCGCCCGCTTTGCCGACCCGGTATTGCGCTGGCTTTATTTCTTCTCGGGCGTGGGCGGCACATTGATGATCGCCACCGGCTTGATTCTCTGGTCGGTAAAACGTGGCCGACAAATGCCCGCATCCACCATGGGTCGTATTCTGGTTGAGCGTTTAAATATCACTGTGATAGTGGGCGCATCGGCAGGCATCGCGGCTTACTTTCTCGCTAATCGATTGCTGCCCATCGCGCTGGCAGAACGTGCAGCGTGGGAAATTCATTGCCTGTTTCTCACCTGGGCTGCGGTGCTGTTATGGACGCTGGTGCGGCCACCCAAATCGGCCTGGCGGGAAACGCTGGTGATGTGCGCCTTGTTGTTTGCGCTGGTTCCGGTAGTGAATACGCTGGCCACATCGCGGGGTATTTATCAAAGCCTGCTGCAAGGTGATGGATTATTTATCGGCTTCGATATTGCGATGCTGATTAGCGCGCTGTTTTTTGCCGGTGCAGCGAAACGTATTAGCCGCCCCCCTACGTCCCCCCATAAAACGGAGCGCAGCCGCTGATGACACATGCCGCCACCGCGCTACTCTGCCTCACAGGCTTTACGCTGTTACTGCTCGGCCTGCCACGTCAGCAATCACTCTGGCTGCGCCAGCCATTCTCTCCAACACCTGGCAGGCTGCTACGCACCAGCGGGTTTATCTGTTTGGCTATCGCCTGGTGGGTCGCCGGTCGTCATACCGGCTTTGGTTACGGCAGTGTTATCTGGTTTGGCTGGGCAAGCCTCGCAGCCATGGCGGTCATCACGTTAAACGCCCGCCAATGGTCGTTGAAGAGAGGGCGACCATGAACCGCTCCAACCTCGCACGTGCACTGGCGGTCACACTTGGCGCCTTCGGACTCACGGTCATCATCACCGTAACCCTTTCACTGTTACTGGCAAGCGTCGGCCTGAATCGCGCAGAAACCGTCGTTGGCGCCACGCTGGCCAGCTTTATCATTTACCCGGTAATCGCCATGGCAAGTTTTCACGCCCGCAGCGCTTTGCGCGCCTGGTGCTGGTTGGCGGGCGCAGCGCTACCACTGGCGCTGCTGGGCGGGTGGCTACGCGCCGCGCTCTGAGCCGCCGCGCTGTCGGGCATCCATAACGGATTACAAGGAGTTATTTCCGCTGCCATCCTGGCGCAGCAAGCCGGTTTCCGCCCGAAAAAGCGCCATAGCCGCCTCAGGCGCGGTATAATCGCGCTTTTTCCTTGATCAAGAGCGGAATAACACCATGGGCTTTAATTGCGGCATCGTCGGTTTGCCAAACGTCGGTAAATCCACCCTCTTCAATGCATTGACCAATGCCGGTATCGGTGCTGAAAACTTTCCCTTCTGCACCATTGAGCCCAATGCTGGCGTGGTTGCAGTACCCGACCCGCGCCAGGAAAAACTGGCTGAAATCGTCAAACCCGAAAAAGTGATCGCCACCACCATGGAGTTCATCGACATCGCCGGTATCGTTGCCGGCGCGTCCAAAGGTGAAGGCCTCGGTAACAAATTCCTCGCCAATATCCGCGAAACCGACGCTATTGCGCACGTAGTACGTTGCTTTGAAGATGACAACGTTATTCACGTGGCCAACGCAGTAAACCCGGCTGCCGACATCGAAGTGATCAACACCGAACTGGCGCTGGCTGACCTGGAAACCGTAGACAAAGCCTTGCAACGCTACACCCGCGCCGCCAAAGGCCAGGACAAGCACGCCGGCCTGATGAAAGTGCTACTGGAAAAAATTCTGCCGCACCTGAACGAAGCCAAACCGCTGCGCTCATTTGGTCTGGACAAAGAAGAATTGCTGTTGCTGCGTGAGTTAAACCTGCTCACCGTAAAACCGACCATGTACATCGCCAACGTATCCGAAGACGGTTTTGAAAATAACCCGCTGCTGGATATCGTGCGTAAAATTGCCGAAGAAGAAGGCGCCGTAGTTGTGCCCATCTGCAACAAACTGGAAGCTGATATCGCCGAACTTGAAGGCGAAGACAAAGCTGAATTCCTTTCCGAAATGGGCATGACCGAACCCGGCCTCGACCGCGTTATTCGCGCCGGTTACCAGTTACTCGGTTTGCAAACCTACTTCACCGCCGGCGTAAAAGAAGTACGCGCCTGGACCATCCCGGTAGGCGCCACCGCCCCGCAAGCTGCCGGTGTTATTCACACCGACTTCGAAAAAGGCTTCATCCGCGCCGAAACCATTTCCTACGCAGACTTTGTTGAATACAAAGGCGAACAAGGCGCAAAAACCGCCGGTAAAGCGCGTAAGGAAGGAAAGGATTACGTTGTGAAAGATGGGGATGTGTTGCACTTTTTGTTTAATGTGTAAATATGCTCTGATAGCCAAGCTCCTCCTGCTTAACTTAAAAGGGGAGGGGCGTGGTTGCAATTTCAAAAAAATAAAAATGGAATTAATACACCACTTAGGTACCATCCTATAAAAACAAAATTAATATCTTAATTTACAATTGAAAACTAATCCTATCCCCTAAACAAGACTATAACTCTCCCCAACTACCTCTCTATTTATAACCTTATATCGATAGAAATCAATTGTCTGCATAAGACCACCATCAAGACTCACGGCTGGAGTCCAGCCAAATAGAGCTTTGGCAAAATTAATATTTGGTTTTCGCCGGGATGGATCGTCCAAAGGCAAATCTTTATAAATCAATGTAGATGATGAATCAGATAAAGAAATTATCAGGGTAGCCAAGTCAATCATGGAAATTTCAATAGTATTTCCCAGATTAACAGGTGAATTTACTGATGTATCCAAGCCCATTAAAGCAATAATTCCATCAACCAAATCATCAACATAACAAAAAGATCGCGTCTGGTTTCCTGATCCAAATATCGTTATCGGCTGCCCTAACAGGGCCTGAATAATGAAATTTGAAATAACTCGACCGTCATTTGATTGCATTCGAGGTCCATAAGTATTAAAAATTCTGGCCACCCTTATGTCAACAGCATGTTGGCGATGATAATCGAAGAAGAGCGTTTCCGCACACCGCTTACCCTCGTCATAACATGAGCGAATTCCGACAGGATTAACAGATCCTCTATAAGACTCAACTTGAGGGTGCACCTCCGGATCGCCATATACTTCGCTAGTAGAGGCCTGGAATATTTTTACTTTTAAACGCTTTGCCAAGCCCAGCATATTGATAGCCCCTAAAACACATGTCTTAGTCGTTTGGACAGGATCTTTTTGATATTGAACTGGACTAGCCGGACAAGCAAGATTATAAATTTCGTCAACCTCGATAAATAAAGGCTGGGTAATATCGTGGAAAATAAACTGAAAAAATGGATTGGCGAATAAATGCTGAATATTTAATCTTGAGCCTGTGTAGAGATTATCAACACAAATCACCGCACACCCGTTATTTAATAATCTTTCACACACGTGGGAACCAAGAAAGCCAGCCCCACCAGTAACCAAACATCGTCTTTTCCTTAAAATCATAAATAATCCCTATCTTAATCTTCAGACCAATATAAAATTAGCGCAATTACTTTATACAAAAAGGCTTTAAAAACCTAAGAAAGCCACGAAAGAAGCCATGATTCGAGTCATTCCGGCTACGGAAGTGTCTATAGTGAAGCCATAATTTTCTATAGGGAAAGTAATGACCTCGTTTTCCAACGCCCTGCATAATGCCAGCCCAATGCACAAGAAAAATGGGCGGGCCAGATTCTATTATTATTTCATTATTAATTAACTTTCCATGCTGAAGACCAGCCCAATACTCGACAGGTCCATCGGCAATACCATACTTGTAATATATCATCCTAAGACTGCTATATTTCACCCCAGAATTGACAAACAAATAGTTAAAGAAAGGCTGTTCCATACACTCAAGTCTCATATCATTCTTAAGACTTACAGCCTCCCCAGCCGCCTCCAAAAATCTAGCTACAGAAAAAACCCCGACTCGACTCGCTATAAAACCAGTATTAGCAGAAAACTCTATCTGCAAACGGCTTAATACGTTCTTTTCAAAGATACTCAATTTCCAACACCATTGAATCAGGCCAGGAAGATCAGAGTGAGACGTATAAACATCAAATTTTTGGTTGAAAGAAAAGGAAAAATCTATGTTTCTTAAAACAACGGTATCAATATCTATATAGAGAAATTCTTCAAATCCACCATGCCAGGCAGAAAATTTTCTATAAGCACCACATACATTTCCATGGAAGATACTACTCACATAGTCACAGGCTGATAAAATATCGTAATCATTGAAGATGGTGAAATCATATTCATCTTGCAATGAAACAATACCCTCGCAATCATCATTAAATGGGATAAGGCATAATGGCATCTCAGGATTATGCAATCTAAAGCTATTTAGAAAGGCAATAGCAATTTCCTTTACGCGGTCATTTGCCAGAAAATATACCCCTCTGCTTTCCATAGTAAATTTCTCCTTTAAAAAGCCAAAAACTCTGGCTATGCACCAATAAACATATACATTAAGCCATTAATAGGCGATCGATTCCATCATGTCACAAACAGAGCTATGAGCGTCGAACATAAACTTTTTCTATTTCCAAAACAATTCGATCAAACACAGAGTTGCCATCAAGAGAGCCTTCACTGACATCCAAGCTATTAAAAGCATCCCGGACAGAAAGCAGATCACCCAGCTTTTTAGCCGCATCAACTACACGAAAATCTCTCGGGAGTAGATAGTCACCAAATCCATTAAGTTTAACTCTATAAGCATTATTAATGTGATCAGGCCGCAAAGGTCTTATAAGCTGAGGTATCCTGGCGTTAATCGCTTGCGAAACAGTCCCAATACCACCATGATGAACTATAGCTCGACACATTTTCAGGATTACCGAAAAATCCATTTCAGCAAGCAAAAGATGATTTAACCCATCTCTTTTAATTACCACATCTTCCGATGGCCCAAGAAATATTGCAGAAACTTTCAATTGACTACAAATTTTAAAACAATGCTCTTGAAGCGCATAAAGATCATGAGCCCCTGACCCGAAATAAAACACTATGGGCGGACCGTTTTCGCCAATAAATTTTCTGACAAGTTCATCATTGCTTTTTGAAAAACAGGCGAGAGGGAAGCCTACACTTTGAAAATGGCTAGGCCAATCTTTAGCTCTCGGCGAAAACCACTCTGGAAAAAGACCAAAGGACAGATTTTCTATTTTTTTATTGTTCTTCCCGTAGGGCAACGCACCTAATGCTCGACGCGCCTTATTTACTGAAACTGTTATTGAATAATCAATACAAATTTTACTGAGCTTTTTAAAAGCTTTCGATAACAGCCATCGCTGAATAAAAAAAGGAAATTTATTTTTATAATACCAACAAAAAGGCGCAGACAAATCATACACCGAAAGCAAGCTAGCAGGGGAAATCACTAAATCCACTACAGATATTGAAAGAATATCGGCAGCAGCTCGCGCACCATTGCTCTTACAAGAACTAATCACAATAATATTTTTATTTTCTCTATACTCTGAATGAACATAATCAAAAGATGGCTTAAAAGCAGGAAGAATGTAGTAAAGAACTTGACTATCCCAACTTCCAGAACGATAAATCTCAGATGTATTCCCAGCGCAATATTCTCCTATCCCACCGGTCGAATAAAATGGAATTCCCTCCTTATCAGCAATACACCTAAATTTTTCATTTGATAGAACTACCACATCGTATTTAGCCAGAAGCAGCGACTTCGCTAGGCCCATAACTGGAAAAACGTCTCCACTCGTTCCTAATGCATGCAAAATAAATTTCATCTTCCGTGAAAACATATTCTAAACCCAAGTTATGCACTTCGCGGTTGAATCCGCCTTTTCAATTTATACGACCAAGTATCAAATATTAATTGGATAAAAAATCAAATAGAAACCCTAAAAATACAACCACCTTTATTATAAAAAACCTTCAGCTTACCATTTTTTACATACGCAATTAAGCGGTATCTTTTAAGCTGAGGCAGCAATAACCGCAATGAATTTTTAAAGCTGCCTTTCCTGAAAAACCCATCTAGAATATATAGAATTTTCCCCTCATTATATTCATAGGCTTGCAATTTATGTACTGGATTAGCCGCGAACAACCTAAGTGTGTATTTAGATATTTTGGCAAAGGCAAGACTTGCCAAGGGTTCATCCTTTTGTGTTTTTATCATCATTATCTGCCGATGCTTACTTGCTTCTAGCAAAGATCCGAGACACTGAGAATCTATGCCAGCCCCACTAATTACACGCAGCACAATAGCCTCGTTTAACAAATCCGCGCCCTGACTTTCAACAAAATACATTTTTCACTCCGTTAAAGCTGTTTTCCGCATCACCATCCATAAGCGCGACAAGGCGTTTTAAATAGGGGTGAAAATTATAACCCTGCACAATACAATCACTCTTGTTGCTATCAATTATCTGACGTAAGTGGCGAGAGCTATTAATATGCTTTACGATACCCGCTTTATCGCAATAGAGATATTCGTCAGAGACGCGATCGTATTCAATAGATATCCCATTGCCCGAATAAAGGGTACAGCGTTCGGATAACAAATTTTCGTAAATCCAGTCAGCGATACGATCGTTTTGGATGATTACTTTTTCAGTATCTTCGACACGACCATCTGCGCAGAATTCATCCACTGTTCGACCGATATAAGTTATAAAGAAATAGCTGCTCAGAATTGCTCTTTTTATTGTTTGAATGACGAACACCTTATGAAACACATGCTCATTTTGTCCATGCCAGCCCAAAGAAGAGGAAAGTAGTGTCATCAGTAAATCTAGGTCCAAGATGAATTCGCTAAGAAATTTATTGGCTTTGTCAATCTTCAGGTTATTCAATATAGAGTAGAGACTGGCAGTTAATATATCGTTGACAAAGTCAATAGAATCATCAGTAGGTAAAGTACCAATTTTAATTGGGGACCCCATTGACAATAAAGACAGCAAGCGGGTTGAAACCCTTCTCCATTCGACGGTGCAAGACAGCTTGGTGGACATTTCTCTATCTAGTCCGAACATATACCCCATGTTGACGTGTGCATATTGATAAAATTTTTCTTCATAGAGCATCAAAAAATGCTCCTCAACCGGCTTATCAAATAAAAATTTATTAATGAGATAAAACCATTCTTTTATCACTTGAGCTGGAGTGGCAGGCTCTTCAAAGTAACTAGTAACTTGACCATAATTACTCCCGGAGATAACAAAGCTGCACAATGAAGTATCCAGAACGCGGCCATCCATGCTAATATTTGAAGGCGTCAGTGCATTATGAGAAAACCGTGCCATTCTGAAAAATGACAACTGGTCAGCACATCTTTCTAAAAAATTTTGTATCATCGAATAAAATTCTGACAACAAATTATTTTCTCTAATATTTTTATAAATACTAAATATTCTTGAGTAATCCGATCGCATCAATGCGCGATGCTCTGGTTTTAACCTGAAGTACATGCAAGGAAGAAAATGACTTGGCCTTGCTATAGATTCCCTTACCATTAGCACACTAGGTGCATTGCTGTTGTTATGCAGCGCAGAGGTTTCATCCAGAAAAATCAGACCATGGATATTTTGTACACCGATGGGTGATATTTTATTCAATAGTCGAGAATAGATGACCTCCTTTACTGCACCCTGGATATCAAGCCCTCCATATGAGTGTGATTTCAGTGCACCATCACCAGCCAACGCATTGGCACCAACACCTTTTATTTGCGCATTATTGATATTAACCACTCTGGCTCCACCACCATTTGTGCCTACGCCAAATCCACCATAGCGCTCAGCAAACATCATCCTTGTAGAATTGGGGTAGCTGTTAAGTGTGTCAGAAAATGTACTACCTTTTACGACCCAAGAATAATTATCAACAAATTCGTCATCCGATACATCACCGTTAGTAGATCTATTCCTCCATAATAGATGCGTTCCAGATACTTTATTCATCTCTACCGGGAGTAGATTAAACGAGTCTGCAAGTTTAATTAGCATTTCTGTAATCCTTATTCCTTTAGTGACAGCAGAAACTGTACCGAGGATTCCGTTTCATCTGTAGTGAGGTTTTGATAGTACTTTACTTTTTCCTTGATACTGTGTGATGACAGAACTTCCATCACACAGCTCGCAATCTGATTAACCGAATCGCTTAAAAAATCAATCGCGTTGCTAATGCCTAGCTGCCACAGAAGAAAAGCATTGTCGGGCTGATCAAATGTGTAAGGGGAAATTACTTGTGGAATACCAGTGGCGAGTGCTTGTGCACAGGTACCTATGCCACCGTGATGAATAACGAGCGCTGCACGAGCAAATAGATAACTGAAAGGGACGGATGGTAGAATCAAGACGGGAAATTCACCACATTCGAAAAAGCTCTCATTTTTCGAATGTGCAACAAATATACCCGGCTTACCAATTATGCGGCAGAGATTTCTAATTTTATCGATTAGTAAGTTGGTAACTGGAATTCCTGTACCAAATGTAAATACAAGAGGTGCGCCATACTGGTTAATAAATTCATCCAACCTCGCGTTGCTTTCACTATCCTGAGTTTCACCCAAAATAAAGCCAGTATTGACCAGTTGTTTGGGCCAGTCCCCCGGGTTAGGCTTAAGCCACGCAGGAAACAATGCCAATATAGAGGGACTGGTTTCCATATCAGGCAAATCCGACAAGGACCACTGTGCAAGCCCCAACTCTTTCCTAGCCGGATTTATCAAAGGCCTAACCAGTCTATCGAAAGTATCTTTCTTTGCCTTTCCTCTTATTTGAGGAAATATTTCCCCCCACAGGCGCTCTTCAACCTGCCTTCGCATGGGATAAGGCGGACTTAATATGGAACCAATTCCTTGAGGCGCTAGAACTACTTGGCATGACTTCAGGCCAAACTCCTCTGCGGCCATTCTCGCACCCGATAATGCATCCTGATAAATAATAATTGGCTTGTGGCCTTTTCGGATAATACTTTCAATGGTTTTGAACGTTCGCTTTATTGCTGGAAAATGGAAATCGTTATAATGGTTTTGTGCATGATGACGAGACCATGTTAAGGGATTATTATAGCTATTCTGATAAGCAGCCAAGGATGAAACAGAAAATAATTTAACTCCCATTGAGCTTGCCAGATGATCAAATTTTTCATTACCAATAAAAGCTGCCTTAGCTCCGCCCTCATTAATTGAGGCTGCTAATTTGATAAATGGAAGTGCATCACCCATTGTCCCTAGCGAATAAAATAAATAATCCATATTAAAAATTGAGACACCTTGAAGTAACAATAAACTTAATATCACCAAAAAAATTAACATCTCTATTTAATTTTAATGATAAAATAAAAGAGTAAAAATAGCGTATAAAATAACACTATTATTTTATTTTCAGGCTTTGAGTAGACTTCTTTGATTCAATATAATCTGAATAGATCATTGAAAGTATTGAAACCAAGAAAACTGCAAAAAATATCCATACAGACTCAAATTTTCCTACCATTTCAGTTAACACTAAAGCAGCAACAGCCCAAGCAGACAGCCCTAGTGCAACAGCAAACGATTTTATTTTGGAATTCATCATATCAACACCTGTTTTTTTGGATCTTCAAATATAAATTGTGAAACCTAAAAACCAATCAAAAATAGTAAAAGAGTTAGCAGATCTCACCAACTCTTTTACAACTTTTATTTTTAATTATCAGCTAGAAAAATCAACCAAATATTGGACCATTCCAGCCTAATGCGTGATATGTCGCTCCTCCTGAAAGTAGATAAGAGGCACCAACCATTGCCCACGCTACAGGGCCTGCAGCAACAGTGGCAGCCCCAACAACAAACACAGCGGACATACCAAGCATTGCCCAATAAGCTCCGTCAGTTCCCGACCCAGATCCTCCAGATATAATTTGCAGCTCATCAACAGAAATTTCCTCAAAGTTGAATTGAGTGTAATTTTTATCCAAACCAAAAGTATTCATAAAATAGCTCCATTATTAAATTGAACGTCCAATAAAACGGACTTTCCAGGTTAAAGCACGATCTGCCTCTCTGCAGACCTGACCGTTTCCGGCCTATGTGCCACCAAAACCTGAGTTGTTGTAAGCCGCTTAATATGGCTATTCACCATAGACTCGTTTTCCACATCCAGGTGACTGGTGGCTTCATCCATGAACAGAATACGTGGAGCACGATAGAGCGCGCGCGCCAACACAATTCTTTGCTTTTGCCCTCCACTGAGGCTATTGCCCATGTCACCAACCAAGGTGTTGTACTGCATGGGCATTTTAATAATTTCATCGTGAATACAGGCCATTTGAGCACATAGGGCAAGGCGCTCGAAATCGATCTGCGACTCAAAACAGGCGATATTGTCAGCGATGCTACCTGCAAGTAATTGGTCATCTTGCATTACACCGGCAATTTGTCGGCGATATTCGGGTACTTGTTTGATGGGGCGATCATCAATAAGGATTTCGCCCTCTGTAGGTTGTAGCAACCCCATCAAGCACTTGATAAGAGTGGTTTTTCCACAACCACTGGATCCAGTTATAGCTACAGTTTCACCCGGCTCTATGGTGAAGTTAAGGTTTTGAAAGACTGGCCCCTCGGTTTCGCCATATTGGAAACCAAGATTGCGAACTTCAATTTTTCCCTGCAAAGGAGGCAGGGGCAATTGTGCTGGTAACAGATCATCCTGCTCTTCTATCTCGGTAAAGACCACGTCGGATAAACGGTCCATATGCAGACCAAGCATTTTCAGCTCAATCCATGTTGCAATCAGAGTATCCATGGATCCTACAAAGCGGCTTTTGTAACTGAGAAAAGCGTAGAGCATACCTATCGAAAAAATATTCCCCATAACGGCAGTCGCTGCAAAGTAAATTACCAGCAAGTTTTCAAAACCAAACAACAATCTATTGATAGTTTCGTAACCGATATTCCAGCGGGCTATGCGTATACTCTGGTTAATCGTGTCGGCAAGACGATTCTGCCATTGACCTTGTCGGTCATTTTCACGCTGAAAGAGCTTGATGGTTTGAATCGCTCGCACAGACTCCATGAAATGAGAGTCGTGTCTGGCTTGGGCAACAATCTGCTCTTCAGTCAGGAGTCGTAAGGGCCGATAGAGAGCTAAGCGTAAAGTGGCATAGAGTAACACTACAAAAAGAACCAGGAAGGTGAGCTTGATGCTGTAAAAGAACATTACCGTCAGGGTTATGATAGCCATAATGCCATCTACTATAGCCGCTACCAGACTGGTGGTAAGCAACTCTCGCACACTCTGCAGGGAGCCAAAACGCGATACGATATCCCCCATATGACGAGAGGAAAAGTAGCTCATAGGGAGACGAATCAGATGACGAAACAGGTTAGCTGCCATCTGCATATTCAAGCGGCTGGACAAATAAAGCATTACCCATTGACGGAGCACATGAGTACCAGTCTCTATTAACAATAAAAGGCCAAAGCCTAACGCCAACACTAGCAGCAGGTTCTGATCATTTCTAAGAACAACGTCATCTACCACTGTTTGTATGTAATAAGGACTGATCACGACAAATACTTGCAGCAGCAGCGACAGCGCAAGTATTTGCAAAAGACTACGCTTTAAACCGCTAATCCGTGACCAGAAATGTTGTAAGCCCAAGCGTTTTCTAGTGTCTGCTATCTCGAATTTGCTTGTAGGTGTTAGCTCCAGAGCGATGCCGGTAAAATGTTTATCGAACTCTTCTTTTGTTAACGTTCGCTCACCAGTGGCTGGATCGTGAATAACCGCCTTGCGGTGCTTTACCGTTTTCAGGACAACAAAATGGTTCAGATCCCAATGCAAAATACAGGGCAACTGAAGCCCACCCAGAGAATCTGAATCCAGCTTTAGGGCTCGTCCAGCCAAGTGCAGCCGAGCGGCCATGTCTATAAGATTTTTAAGATTCGTGCCATGACTGGATATCTGAATCCGTTGCCTTAGGTGTGCAAGGTCTGTTTCATAACCATGGAAACTGGCAATCATGGCCAAACAAACTAATCCGCATTCGGCAGACTCAGTTTGATGAATCACGGGCAGGCGGCGGGCCACGCTGAAATTAAGGAGCTGATCCGGCCGTGTGCTTTTTTGTCTTAAGTTTTCGGTCGTATCCACTACAGACGCCCTCTCAAACTGTAAATGGGCTCCAGCAACCACTGCCATAGTCGACGCTCGGAAAGTTCAACATCAGCGGTTAGCGTCATACCAGACTTTAGGGATATCTCTTGACCGTAGGCATGCACCCCCTGTTCATACAAGCGGGCTTCAACAAGATATACAGGTTCTTGTAAGGTAAAAGAGGCATTTAGCAATTCGCCAGGAAGGAGTGGCGTTTTAGCTACCTGCGCAATTTCACCTTGGTATAGCCCAAATTTTTGATACGAAAAAGCATCATAGCGAATATCCAGGCGCTGCCCCGGTGCAATAAATCCTGCCGCCCTTACTGGAACCAGCAAATGAGCGACCAAAGGACTGGCACTATCCGCCAACGTCAACAAAGGTACCGGATTTACCGATGAGACAAACTGCCCCTCTCGAGCCTGAAGATTGTTAATGATGCCAGCGCGAGTAGCTGTGATCACATGAGCACGCTCGCCATTCAATTGGGCAATTTGTTGAGCAAGTTCGCTCAGGCGCGATTGCAGCTGGTCAAGACTATTAGCGGCATCCTGCGGGAGCAGCTGCAGATCGGTAAGCCGTTGCGATAGCAAATCGCGTTGATTCCCGATTTCCCGCAGCAATGCCTGCCTTTCACTTCGCACAGACAGCTCTTGCGAGAGAAAGCTGTCATATTCTCTGTGTGAGATATGGCCCTCTTCAACGAGCGGACGATATCGTTCGAGCTGATTTTTTATGAGAGTGTGGCGAGCATCCAATGTAGCCATTTGCTCGTCCATAAGCGCCAAATTGTGCTGAAGGGATTCGACCTGCCGCACCAGACTCCCCTCCCGGTGCTGATGCGTCTGCCCTGCACGAGTTATTTGTTCTTTAAGTAATCGGCGCTGGCTTTCAAACTCTTCCAACAGACGACCTTCAAGATTGCCGCCGTCAGCTAAGGTTCTGTCACCATTGATAATCATTAGCGGCTGGCCTACCTGCACTCGGTCGCCTTCTTTAACCAAAACTTTCTTGACCTGACCAGAGCTTTCGGGATACAACCGCACCACCCCTGTCGGTGGTTCAAGCCAGCCCACCACGGTTTCTTTACGCGCATAAGTGCTGGTAGCCAGCCAGATAGCCACAGCCAATAACCAAACCAGCAAAGAAAAAATTAATACCGAATGACGCAAATGTGGCAAGAGCAGAACATCACCGTGCAAACGGTCTGCTTTCTGTTCAATTACTTGCTCTCGAAAAAGCGATGCTTTTTTGAAGGAAGAACATTCACTGTTCATTGGGGGCCATCAGTTCCTTGATAGTCATTAGCGAAGACGCTATGTCGCCAGTTAACACTGGCTATTATTATTTTCCAATGAGCACCAGCTTTGGCACTCTTTGAACTCTATTTCGAGCTACCCTAACAATTTTCTACAATGGAAACAAGCCATAAACTAACTTTTTAAAGTGAAAAATTTATCTGACTTGTATTGGCTGTAAATAAATAGTTTTTAAATGAATGCATCTCTCCATAGGTGGATAGAAATTTTTCCAGCCATTTTCTTAAATGCAGACGCTTAATTTTAAGAGAAAAGCTATACAACAGGAAGATGTGGGTAATGCTCGAGGATAAAAAACTAGCAGCCTGCGGGTACTCAGTTGCTGCACTCACCCGCTCAGAACTGAACCAATATTAATTCAGCCTTATCGTCTCAACCCGATACCCGAAAACCACCCTCCGGAAGTGGCACTGATCCGGTGGTCGGTTCGGTTACGGTTTTACCATTTACCACCACTTGCTCGAAGCGGATGTTGGTTGCGCCGGAAACCATTAGCTCGGGTTCTTTTTCCAGTTGCACATCAATTCGGCTTACGGTGATATCACTGATATCGGTTTGCCCTGGATTCGGTCGAACAATTCCAAACGAGCCAAAGCGACCTTTAATATCACTGAAGGTAATATTGCGGACGGTTGATTGCGGCGGGGCTTCGCCCTGCAGGTTTTTGTATTGCGCCCAAGGTTCTATCAACATGATCCGGCCGCCGGCGTTATCGAGCGTGATATTGCGCAGATGAATATCTTCGTAGCGTTGCGGTGTGTCCGGGCGCAGTTTGAGCATTAATAAATTCAACGCCCCGGTTAGTTTGCAATCTTCAATAATGACATCGCGGATGATGGTTGCTTCGCTGCCGCAGGAAAACGCCTGGTGGCCGCGCCTGAAGTGGCAGTTGCGCACGCAGATGTGCTCAACAGGCGGGCTGTTTTTGTCTTGCATTGCGAGCGGACCTTTTGAACCTTTTGCGGCTATGCAATCATCCGTGACTGAAAAATAGCAACCGTCTACCAAAACATTCTGGCAGCTATCCAGATCGATACCATCACTACTCGGTGCCTGTTCGTAATCATCCGGCACTTCAAAGCGGGCATTACGCACCAGCACATGTTGGCATTTGTATAAATGAAGATTCCAGAACTGGGAATCCTTGAAAGTAACGCCTTCAACGGTTACGTCTTTTGAATTTTCGATGAGCGCGAGGCGAGCGCGATCAACGCTGAGATTGGGAAAACTTGCCGGATCTGACGCTTCGCCACGCAGCTTCCAGAATAAATCCCATATGGGTCTCCCTGCACCGTCGAGCGTGCCTTCGCCGGTGATTTTCAAACCATCGCAGCCATCCGCATTGATCAGTGCCGGATTAAAACTTTCATTATATTGGCCTTCGATACGGGTCCGCTGACGGGGGAAATTTGCCATATCTGTAGAACATTTAAGAACGGCATTTTTTTCAAGATGAAGGTTTACACCAGGTTTCAGGAACAAGGCGCCACTGACAAACACACCAGACGGAACAACCACGGTTCCGCCACCTTTCGCGGCGCAATCATCAATGACGGATTGAATGGCTTTTGTATTAACCGTGCTGCCGTCAGCTTTGGCACCAAAGTCGGAGATAACCGCCTGATGAGGTTTCATAGCTTTTGCAGACAAACTCCAAAAGGGAACCGAAAGAACAGAAAAAGTGAAACCCCGCCGGGTAAAGGGTGCCATCGACATACTACGCATGCTCCGATTTTTAGATTATTGGATAAAGACATGGGCGCATCATTTCCACCAGGTATGGCAGAAACATTTTTGCAACGCTATCACAAGATCGCAGCAGATTAAATATGACAGGATTTTTCTGATATCAGAGAAAGTCGATAGAAGGTACAACCTGAGTGGCGACGGTAAGAGAGAGAACTGAGGAATTGCAGGCTCAAAATATAGAGCCTGCAATTTTTGAGATGAAAAATAACAACGAAATTTTCAGACTGCAAGTGCCCGATTAACGTCAAACACTTGCAGCCACCCAATCAATCACGCATGACAGGTTTGCCGCAGCTACTAATACCCGCTGCAATTTTCCAGCGAGTGATTGCAACCATCGCGACCGATATATTGCTGTGTGCTGTATTCGCTGGCTGGCAGTTTGGTCAGCACGTCGCCATTGGCCGTCAACCGGGTGATGTAACTGATAAACGCCTGGGTGTACAAGGTAAAGGTATTCACATACAGGCCGGCATCGTAGAGCCCGCCGAAGGTAGCGTAGCCATCCTGACCGGCGGCAATAAAGTCATTGGTAACTACGGTGTAAGTGGCGGTAGTGTTAATGGCAGCCCAGTCACCACTGACTCGAGGATTCACTTCAATATTGGAGATGCGCGAACCCTCAGCGGCTGACGCGTTAACGTGATAGCGCAAACCTGAAGCGTAAGGATAAGAGCCGCTGGAGCCACCAACACGCAGTGCGCTGCTCATGGCATCTTCCAATACGGCTTTAATTTGTGCACCGGTCAATTCCAGCGTAACCAGTGTATTGGTAAACGGCAACACGTTTACCGCTTCCGCAAAGGTGATATCGCCAGCCGCTACATCAACACGCACACCACCGCCGTTTTGAATGGCAATATCTGCTGTCGGGGTAACCGTCATAAAGGCTTTGGCGATGATGTTGGAGATATCACTGCCATACTCGCTCGTTTCGCTGGCGTTACAAATGGTGGAACGGCTTTCACCCGGAAAACGCACCAGACAAAGATTGTCCGCGGTAGTACCAATCACCTGCTGCTCAAGCACACTGACTTCTTCATTGTAAACACTCAACAGGTTTTCAGTGGTGGCGTCCGGCACGACTGCAACGACCTCAGGCAATTTGGTAATTTGCTGACGAACTTTAAATGCATCGCTTGCGCTCAAGGTACGAATATCGCCGGCGCCATGGGTGTAAGTAAAATTGTCGGCTACCGGCATATAAGGCATGCCGTTACAGGCAGCTACTTTACCATCTGCGTCAAAGCTGACTTCAAGCTTGCCAAGCAGGTGGCCATATTCCCAGGCTTGTACAATACATACGGTATCGCCATCGCGGTTTTTGGTGATCGTGGGGTATTCACCTACCGGATTGAAACCGAGGCTTTTAAAACTTTCACCACCCAGCAACGAGTGAGAGTCGCCACCAACAATCACATCAACACCGCTCAATTGTGATGCCAGCAATTTATCGTTTTCATATTGATAATGCGTAACCAGCACAATTTTATTCACGCCCTGCCCGCGCAGTTCATCAATGTAATGTTGTGCGGTGGTCGCTTCATCCAGAAATTGTGTATCCGCGTCCGGCTTTGAAGAATTTTTGGTTTTATCCGCAATATCAATACCGATAAAGCCTACTTTTTGTCCCTGCACTTCGCGGATCATGTAAGGCTGAATATAACCATCACTAATGGCCGAGTTGGCACCCGGTTTGACGTTGGCCGCCAGCACCGCTGTATTACAAGCACCGGACTTCAGATCATCCAGAAAATTGGCGAGCCCGACATCGCCGTTATCAAATTCATGATTACCCAGCGCAAAGGCATCAAAGCAAACCTGATTCATCATCGCCGCATCGGCAGCGCCATTAAACAACGAGTAATACAAGGTACCGGTAACCGCATCGCCAGCGTGAATTTTTACCGGATTTACTGACTGTGCAGCAAGACGATCAAACAACGACACCAGCATCGGAAAGCCGCCGTAGGTTACCGAAACACTGCTGAGTTCTGCATTAGTGCCGGTACGAGCAGCGAGGCCCAGACCCGACACACTGTAGGAAAAGGTTTCCGGTGCGATATGTGAGTGATGGTCATTCATATGAAGAATGGTCACCTTAAGCGGTGCACGCACGCCAGCGCCCGGATTTTGCAATTCGTTCAGACGCTTTTCGAGATCGGTAATTTCGTCTTGCGCTTCGTTGAGATTCTTACGCAGGTCGCGCACATCACGGTCGTTGTCGCCACCACAGGCAGACAACACCAGCGCCAGAGATAAAGGAATTAAGTATTTTGATGTTTTTACCGGGAGAGTTTTCATTAGTTTCACGCCTTGAACTCCATAAGGTGAGTGATTTACAAATTGGCAGATGTTTTATCTACGAGAGGACGCCAAGGAATATAGAGTTAAAGCGTGATGGTTTTATGACGAAGCTTATACTGAGAGCAGCATTGCTTTGCGCTCTGCCGGGCACGAAAATATGAAAAAATTTGTGCGCGCTCACTACAGTGATTCGTTTTACTTTACGAATCTCATAGCCAATCGTCACGCAAACATTGCCATTTTTCACGTTGAAAAAGAAAACCCCGACTGCAAAAGCAACCGGGGTTTGGGGGAGGTGTGCAATCCATTGCGGCAGTCCGTTGCCAATCCAGTCACATGATTAACAGCGCATGCAATTAGAAGTTGTACATTACACCCAGAGAAAGACCGGTAGTATCTTCACCCGGTACAGCTGCCAGTGCGGTATCACGACCACCGGCACTTACACGGAATGCAGCATTTTCATCGTTAGAAGTAACACCGTAAGCAACGTAGGTAGTTACGTCTTTACCGAGTTTATAATCTGCACCGATAACGAACATGGTTGCACCACTCTCATCCAGATCGTTTTCGTCAGCAACGTAAACCTGGCTGCGCAGAGTGATATCACCCAGCTTGTAGCTTGCGCCCACACCGAATACATCACGGTCACCACCAGGAACATCGCTAGCGGTCTGGAACATACCTGCCAAACGGAATTCGCTGGTCAGATCGTAGTACAAGCCAACGCGGATGGCGTTAGGGTCAAGGCCGTTAGCGCCTTCAAAGGTTTCGTAAGCAATGGCAGCGTAGAAACCGTTGGCTTCATAAGCACCGGACAAGCTCCAGGATTCCAGAACGTTGTCGTTGGTAGCGCCAGTACCGTTGTGCGGCGTGTAGTGCACATCAACAGTAAAGTTGCTGAATTTTGGTGAGGTGTAAGCTACGCCGTTTTTGTAACGCTCATCAAAAACGTTACCGATGTTGGCGTTGGTGGCACCGCTGGTGCTGGTACGAGTCAGGTTACGGATATCACCAAGACGGTCACCGAACATGTCTACTTTACCGCGAACCACTTTCAACGGAGTGTCGAACTGACCAATACGTACGGTACCGAAATCGCCACGCAAACCTACAAAGCTGTCACGCGAAGCCCAGTTACCTGAACCTTCATCAAAGCGAACGTTTTGTTCGATCTGCATGAAAGCTTCCAGATTGTTTTCCAGTTTGGTGCTGGCTTTAAAACCGATGCGGCTGGAGTTGCTGGATACATTGGTACCGCTGTCTACGCCATCGTCCAGAGAATCCAGAGACAAATGCGCACGACCATAAATAGTTACATCAGCAGCCATTACAGGAACGCACAGTGTGGAAATTACTGCAGCCGCGATAAAATTCAGTTTCTTGGATTTCATACTAACTCTCCGACATTAATCATTTCTAATGGGTGTGTGCTCAACGGGGGCTAGTATCGAAGGCAAAGATGACAAAGCAGTGACTCTGCGATTACAAAATGATGACAATGAAATATTTTTAATAAAAAAAAGCGGCGCACTATTTTCACAGTGCACCGCAAGACCATCCGATTGGAGAGGAAGAAACTATAGCGAATAAATCAGTCGTTACCCGAGATAATATTTTTCATTTCATCATCACTGGAATGCGTAACGTTGTAGCCTTTACTGAGGAAAATACTGTATTGACAAATATTGCGCGCATGATCACCCACGCGCTCCAGCGCACGAGCCACCCAGATAATTTCCATAGAGCGACCGATCTGGCGAGTGTCTTCCAGCATATAAGTCAAACTGTGGCGAAGAATACGGGCGTAGTCATTATCAATCGCTTTGTCTTGCTGCAACACATCCAGCGCATCAGCCGCATCCATCTTTTCAAAAGATTCCAGTGCTTGTCGCAACATGATGCGGGTACGTGTACCCATTTCTTCAATGTCATTGATCTGCGCGCTATTGGGGCGCTCGCCGGATTCCTGCAGCACATGCCGGGCGATACTTTCTGCCAGGTCACCAATACGTTCGATATCATTGATAATTTTCAGAATTGTCAGTACCAGACGCAAATCGGAAGCGGCTGGTTGGCGGCGTACCAGAATATCAATACAGTGCTCATCAATATCCACTTCATAGGTATTGACGCGGCGATCGGTATCAACCACACGTTGCGCCAACTCCCTGTCACCGTCGATAAATGCCGACAAGGCATCGTCCAACTGTTTTTTTACCAAACTGCACATTTCCAACACACGAATCACAATACCGTGTAACTGGGTATCGTAGGCCTGCGAATAGTGCCCGGCAATTTTACTTTGCAACATAATTATTTCCTGTCAAAAACTGAAAATGGCTTGTTATGAAACAGAATCGCAAGGGTATTAACCGTAGCGGCCGGTAATGTAATCTTCTGTGCGTTTGTTTTTCGGGTTGGTAAACAATTCAGCGGTGTTACCAATTTCGATCAAATCACCCATATGAAAGAAGGCGGTGCGGTCAGACACCCGCGCGGCCTGCTGCATATTGTGAGTAACCATGACGATGGTGAAGTTCTGCTTCAGCTCATCAATCAGCTCTTCAATAATAGATGTGGCAATCGGGTCCAACGCTGAACAGGGTTCGTCCATCAGAATAACTTCAGGGCTTACTGCAATGGTACGGGCGATACACAAACGCTGTTGCTGACCACCGGACAAGCCGGTGCCAGGCTGATGCAGACGGTCTTTTACTTCATTCCACAAACCGGCACGGCGCAGGCTGGATTCGACAATTTCATCCAGCTCCACTTTTTTCTCTGCCAGGCCATGCAAGCGCGGACCGTAGGCAATATTTTCATAGATGGATTTGGGGAAGGGGTTGGGTTTTTGAAACACCATACCCACCTGGGCGCGCAGCTGTACCACGTCCAGTGAGTGATCATAGATGTCGGCGCCATCCAGTTTGATTTGCCCTTCAACGCGGCAGCCATCAATGGTGTCGTTCATACGGTTCAGGCAGCGCAGGAAAGTTGACTTTCCGCAGCCTGACGGGCCGATAAAAGCCACCACTTCATTTTCTTTTACATCCATGCTGATGCCATGCAAGGCTTCATTCGCACCGTAAAATACTTTTACGTTTAACGCGGTCAATTTCAATTGGCTTTCCGGGCTAGTCAGTGCACTCATAGGTGTATCCACCATAGTATCTGTCGGTTGTTTCAAGGTTGATTTTGCAAGTGATATGTTCATGATTACCACCGGGTTTCATATTTTTTGCGCAGCCAGATAGCCAGCGCATTGAGTGAGATCATCATAATCAACAACACAATAATTGCAGCTGAAGTGCGCGCCTCGAAGAAGTTACGCAGTTCATTTCCTTGCCACAGGAATATCTGCACCGGTAAGGCGGTAGATTGCTCAAAAGGGGTAGACGGCACCGAGGCCACAAAAGACTTCATGCCAATCAACAGCAGCGGAGCCGTTTCACCCAGCGCCTGTGCAACACCGAGAATAGCACCGGTAAGAATGCCGGGAATGGCCAGCGGTAACACATGATGGAAAATCGATTGCATTTTCGAGGCACCAAGACCCAGCGCGGCCTGACGAATCGAAGGAGGAATGGCTTTAAGCGTTGAACGTGTAGCGATAATAACCGTTGGCAAAGTCATCAACGACAGCACCAGACCACCCACCACCGGTGCCGACATCGGCAGGTTAAACCAGCCGATAAATACCGATGCACCTAACAGACCGAATACGATAGAAGGCACGGCCGCAAGGTTATTGATATTCACTTCAACCAGATCGGTAATTCTATTTTTTGGCGCAAATTCTTCCAGGTAAATGGCTGCCGCCACACCCATCGGCACCGATAATATAATCACAATCAACATCATAAACAGCGAGCCCATAAATGCACCGGCCAAACCGGCAGACGCCAGCGAGCTGCGGGAGTCGGTATTCATGAATAGCGAAAAGCTGAATTTATTCTGGATGATTCCCTGCGCTGAAAGATAATCAGACCACTCACGCACCTTGGGGCTCAACTGCTGCTGGGCATCCGGCAGGCTGCGGTCAATATTGCCTTTTAACCACACGTCGATATTGGCATCGGTAAGCAAACCCAGCTTGCGGGTTTGGCCAATCAATGACGGGTCATTAACTATCATATCCCGCAATGCAAAACGCTCTGCCGAGGTAACGATACGCTGCAAGTCGCGGGTATTGTTGCCGACATCCGGAATAACTTTTTGCAAGGCATCGGTAATCAAACGGTTGAAGTTGATAAAGCCTACTTCAGTTTGCCAATCGATATAACGCTGCCTGAAATTGTTATCCGACTCGCCGGTTTGCTGTACCGGCTTTTCAGAGATGCTAATAATTTCCGGGTCAAAATAAATATCCAGAGTGACGGTTGATTGCCAAAAGGCCGGTAAGCCTTTGGAAAAAATATTGATGAATAATAAAGCAACCAGCAAGAGACTGATCACAACGGCAGCAAAGCCCATACCACGAAACAGTTTTTCCTGGCGGTGTCTTCGAGTCAGTGATGCAGCAACTTTCTGGCGAGCCTGACGCCCGGAAGACGCGGATGTGTTTTCAGAAGTAGTCATAAGTTACTCGTATTGTTCACGGTATTTACGAACGATGACCAAAGCCACAACGTTGAGCAGCAAGGTAATTACGAACAGCGTCAGGCCCAATGCAAAGGCAACCAGCGATTGCGGGCTGGCGAAGTCGTTATCGCCGGTGAGCTGGTTAACAATAGTGACGGTAACGGTCGACACAGCTTCGAAAGGGTTGGCAGTAAGCGCAGGGCTATTGCCTGCGGCCATAACGACAATCATCGTTTCACCAATCGCACGACTCGCCGCCAGCAACACAGCGCCAACAATACCTGGCAAAGCAGCGGGCAATACCACACGGCGAATGGTTTCGGATTTGGTAGCACCCAGACCCAGCGAACCATCGCGAAGCGTTTTTGGAACCTGCGTGAGAATGTCGTCAGTGAGCGACGAGATAAAAGGAATAATCATCATGCCCATCACTACACCAGCGGTAAGTGCCGAGGTTGCGCGAATATCCAGACCGATGAATCCGCCCAGATCTCGCAGGAATGGCCCCACAGTGACCAGCGCAAAAAAGCCGTAAACAATAGTAGGAATACCGGCCAGTACTTCGATAATCGGCTTGGCGGTATTTCGTAAACGTGCCGGCGCATATTCAGCAAGATAAATGGCAACCATCAAACCGAGGGGAATGGCTACCAGCAGCGCAATGATCGCTACCAGTAAGGTACCGGACAACAAGGGGATTAAACCAAAGCTGCCTTGCTCGCCGACACCAACGGTAGAAAAGCGCGGGTTCCAGGTGGTACCAAAAAAGAAATCGACCGGCGATACAAAACTGAAAAATTTCAGTGTTTCGCCCACCATCGACAATACGATACCGATGGTAGTGAGGATGGCGATGGTGGAGCAAATCACCAGCATCACTTTCATAAAAAATTCTATTTGGTGACGGGCGCGTAATGGCGGGGCAATTTTTTTAATGCTCATCACCAAACCAAAAGCAACCACCGCCGACATCAGTGCGGTTAATAGCAGTGCGCTTTTTTTCTGGAGGGCACTCATGTATTCGGCTGACGACAACTCCCAGGGAGCAGCGTCGGCAACAATGCCAAAGTTATTAGCGAGGTTTTCAATTCTGCGCAGGGCAACGCGCGTGGCTTCGTCGGTCTGTGCCGCGATATCTACTGGTAACTGTGCCGCTACCATGCTGTTAATCAACCCGGGCGATACCCAGTTCCATAATAAAAATACAAAAAATGCCGGCAATATTGACCAGAGCGCTACCATCATGCCGTAGTGTTGTGGTCTTGAATGCATTATTAATGTGCGATTGGCCGCTGCAACCCGGCGACTGCGCACCATACCCAGCTGGTAACCAATAACCATCAATACCAGCAGAGCAATTATTAGTGATAGGTTTCCCATATTCTCTCCGAGGACGAAACAGTCTGATTAACTCAGACGCTGTTCTTTCTATCGTGGCTTATTACCTGTTTCAGACAGAAAGCAAAAAGAGAACTGACCGGCAGTTCTCTTTTTGGAGCGTGCATAAAACCGGAATTACTTGGCTTTGCGTTGCTTGATTGCGTTGGCAACGTCAGCACGTTCTTTATCAGACAGCGGGATCAGACCAGCCGCTTCGAGCGGGCTGTCAGTGCCGGAAACCTGTTCGCTAACGAAGTAGTTGGCAAATTCCTGCAGACCTGGAATCACACCAATGTGCTCGCCTTTCACGTAGAAGAACAGCGGACGGGATACCGGGTACTTGCCATCAAGAATAGCGTCGAGGGTTGGTACAACACCGGATACAGAAGCGACTTTGATGCGGTCACGGTTGGCTTCGTAGAAGCTCAGGCCGAATACACCAACAGCATCTTTTTGTGCTTGCAGACGAGCCAGGGTTTCAGTGTAGTCACCAGCGATTTCAACAACGCGACCATCGGTACGCATGGCAACACACTGTGCAGCGGCTGCGTCTTTGTCGAGTTTTTTGATTTCGTCAAATTCCATACAGCCAGGGTGAACCACTTTTTCTTCGTACACTTCACGCGTACCGTGGTTGGAACCCGGGATAGCCAGCAGAATTTCCTGGTCTGGCAGAGACTTGTCGATTTGTGACCAGCGGGTGTAAGGGTTGGCAACCAGTTTGCCGCCTTGCGGTACTTTGTCAGCCTGCGCCAGGAATACGTGCTTTGGCTCCAGTTTGAAATCGCCAGCGTCGATACGTGAAGCGAATACGATACCGTCATAACCGATTTTAACTTCGATAATCTGGTTTACACCGGCCGCTTTACAGGCATCAATTTCAGCCGGGCGAATAGCGCGTGAAGAGTTGGCGATATCAATGGTGTTGGCACCAACGCCCTGACAGAACTGGCGCAAGCCGCCAGAAGAACCACCGGAACCGACGACCGGGGTTTTGAATTGCGGGAAATTGTTACCAAATTCTTCCGCTACGATAGAGGCGAAAGGTAATACGGTAGAAGAGCCGGCAACCTGAATGGTGTCACGGTTTTGTGCTACAGCAGCACAACTTACAGCGATTAAACTTACAGCAGCCAGCTTGGCCAAAGGTTTCAACGTCATTGCCATATCCTCATTGGATGGGGTGTTGGTTTCTTTAACGTTGCGCAGTTTGATGGCTTTATATTGCAGAAAAATGACAATCGTGAAATTTTATGCGACAGGGGTTTTCTGCATTTAAACGACCGGGCATATAACCGGAAATACAGTTATTTTTTATGCTTTTGGTGACATGATTGGCGACATCAAGATAGGAAGAAAATTTACTGCGATGGAAGGAAAGGGAAACCACAGGAACAAAGACGAAAGTAAATGCGCCGCTTCTACGTCCGTTTGTCATCAGGCTGTTTGTTCCAAAAACGCATAAATACGATCCATGTAGCTCCGACGAGTCATCCCTGACTCGACGGTTTTGGAACAAACAGCCTGACGCCAAACTCACATCGTTCCGGTCTGAAGCTTTCTAAAACCTATTCCGGTAAGCCTTTTTGACGACGCCATAACATCAGTGAAGCAATAAAGCGCTGATTCATCCCTACCCAGAGCGTGGCGGCCGAAATGGCTGGCAGCATCAGCACCCCCAATTGGTAGGCGAGCGCAATAAAATGGCGTATTGAGGAGTCCAGGTGCAATTGCACCGGAATATCCGGCCCGACCTGAAAAGTCAGGTTCATCAGAATTTCAAATACCACCCCCCAAAGCTGGAACGGCAGCAAAATCAGATAACAGAGAATAATGCGGGAAGTGGAGAAGTGTTTATCTTGCGCAGCAAACAGCAGCGCCATGAGCAACGGCAGGTTGTAGGCATATTTAAGTGCGTTGATATCCAGCGATATGTGCCCTTCCCGTCCATCGGGTGCGGTTACCGTTAGCGAGGTAATCAGGTGCAGGGTGACTCCGTTTAAACCGGCCTGATCAATCAACCCGGGATAAACCACCGCAAATACACCTTTTACCAGCCACACCAGAGGCGCCAGCAATACCGGTGCGAGCAGATACCAGAAAGCAAAAAACACTGGCAACCAGAACAGCGTTGCCAGTATAAACCGCCACAGCGGGTCTTTTATCCAGCGACGGGATTGCATACTTCAGCCTTTACCGGCAAACGCCGAATCCAGATCAGCCAGACGATAATGGCATCCAGCAAAATCAGCGCCTGCCAGATGTAGAGATGCGCCCATTCATAGGCATGGATATTCCATTGCCCGATGTAAAACAGGCTGATAATTCGCACCAGATTCAAAACGTGAATCGCCAGCACGCCCCACAGAATCCCCCACAGCTTGTATCGCCATGGCGCACTGAACGCGAGAATGCCGGCCAGAAGAATGATGGTGGCTTCTACACCGTTACAGCCGGCTACCACTTCAATAGCGAAGTTGGTGGTTTCGTTGTAGATAACCAGCCCCTGAGCACCGATGCCGCTATCAAACACCGACATGATTTTCCAGGAGAGCCACGCCAGCATGGCGGTGAAAGGCTGGATCAGATGCTCCTGTACCGGGCGCAACATTTCCAGCGTAAACAACACCAGCTGCAACACAATAAAACGCAGAAAAAACCCCAGCAGCCGGGGCAGAGGAACAACCTCTGCCTCGCTGCTGGTCGTTTTGTTAGCGGAATCCTGCATCGGAGTCGCTTACCGGTTTCAGTTACGAATCCGCAGGCGATAGCGCTGCTGATACCAGGTGCCGAGCATCAGCAAGGCTGACAACAACATCAAACCCCAGACGGTGGTGGTTGGTGCCGCTATCGGTGTTGGTGGCGTGAAAGTACCTGATGGCTGTGCCGCACAGGCTCTGGTTGCTTCCGGATAGGTCACCAGAGCAGTGAGCTCCATACCACCCACACTGGCAACCAGCGTCATATCCGGACGACGGTCATCGGATACCTGCTCCCACTCGTCCTCAAGCACCCAGCCCGGGAAGGCAATGGCGTGGTGATCTTCATCTTCCTGATAACCAGGCCAAACCAGTGTGCCGGACGCTGGCTGATTGGACGCACGATCTGCCAGACGGCCACCGGTGGTTACCCAACTGATAGTAAACGCCGGACTGGAGCCTGTAGCGGCCGCATTGAACGCCATGCGACCAAACGGACTCGGTGAACTGACACTGTAGTTAACGTAAGGAACGCCCGCATCACAAACTGCCGATGCTGTCAGCACCATATCCGGAGAGAGCAGCTCACCGAAGTTGTAGTTGATGGCATCATCACCGGCCACCAGCGTGATATTGCTGATGACATCATTAACCGTCGATGCATCGCCACCTTTACTGCCCGCTGTGTCCTTGCCATCACCCCACACATCAGGGTGAGTTTCAGTCACGGTGTATTCACCTGGCGGCAGCTCGTCAAAGAACCAGCTGCCGTCCGCTGCGGTTGTGGTGGTTTTGGTCAAACCATTCGGGCCGGTCAAGGTGATCACCACATTGGGGATTCCCTCTTCGCCTCCATCGCGCACACCATCGTCATTGCGGTCGTGATAGACCCAGCCGCTGATACGCGCAGGCAGAATTTCAGAGAAATTATTCTGCGGTGAACCACTGACTTCATCGGCATTACCGTTGTTGTTCAACACAATGCCAACAATCTGACTGGTGGGTGTACCGCTGTCCGGATTGGATGCACTGCCCACAGTACCGGTGCTGCCGTTGTACGGATTAATCACACCTTCGGTGGTAATACTGTTCAGCGTGCCGGACAGCTGCTCAACCTGACATACCGAGTAGGTACCGGCAGGCAGCTCACTGAAAAAATAGTTACCTGACGCATCGGTAGTTGTTGTGCTCAGCAGGGTTCCTGCAGTACAACTTCCACCCGAACGTAACTCAATGGTATTACCGGCAATGGCCGTAGAGCGCCCTGCATGCCAAATGCCATCCGGTACCGGTTCGCGATCAATAAATACCTTACCGGAGATGTAGCCCAAGGTGCTGATCAGCAAAGGCGATTCTGCCGGCTCTTCGTTCGGGCCAAAATTGGTTTGCAGTGCACCAGCCGGGATATGGTTGATGTAATTGCCCGGCTCAGCAGCCACAACATCTACCTCAACAGAACAACCACCGGATGGAATAACAGCGCCACTATTGATTTGCACACGGGTCGCATTCGCCGCAGCCGTCACGATGCCGTTACCACCTGGACAACTTGTAGCAATATTGGGAGCAGTTGCCATCTATGGACGCCCCGGGTTTTGCAAGCAATTTTTTGTAGTCAATGTGTGTTGCAGCCATCTATCCGGACTCCCGATGTAGAATTTATCTACGGTCCCTGATGGTATTCGCTAATCGGGGTCTTATCATTTGTTCGCTCTTGTTATGAGCCATGTTAGGACCAGACTTACCCAATTACGATGTCATCTACATTGCCTTCAGTTTTCTTGCCTGCGCAACACTGTGCGTAAGTTTATTTATCGATTAAAATCCAAACGCTTCATCGTAACTTTTGCCTTTGCTCATCAGTGCCCAGGCAATACGAGCCAGCTTGTTTGCCAAAGCAACAATAACTACATTCCGGTGACGACGCCTCATTAACTCTGCGATCCAGGGAGTCATAGATCGCCTGGGATTCATATGTTTGATAACTGCTCTTGCACCATGAATAAAAAGCGTTCTCAAATAGGTATCGCCTCGTTTACTGATGCCCAGCAGGCGATCTTTTCCTCCACTGGAATGCTGGCGGGGAACAAGACCAAGCCACGCTGAAAACTCCCTTCCACTCTTGAAACTGCTGCCGTCTTTGATAGTCGCCACCAATGCCGACGCAGTTAAAGGACCTATACCTGGAACTTCTTGTAACCGTTTCGTAAGCTCTATATCCGGGTTGTAGCGCTTTATCTCGTGTTCGATTTCATCAATGTGCTGATCAATTTGCCTTAGCCTGCCAGCCAATCGTTGCGCATGGAGCCTCATCATCACGGGAAGGGTCTCTTCGTAGGCACCATAATCCTGTTGCAACCAGGCTCTCAACTTGTGTATACCAACGGGAACAATCAAGCCAAACTCAGCCAAAGACGCCCTGAGTCGATTGGCTATTGCAGATCTCTCCCCCACCAACCCCTTTCTATCCCGATGGAGCAATAGCAGTGCTTGCTGTTCCTCGGACTTTATGGCAACAAAACGCATGGTAGGCCGGGTCACAGCCTCACAAATTGCGTCCGCATCTGCTGCGTCATTTTTATTGCTTTTTACGTAAGGCTTTACAAATTGAGGTGGTATTAACTTCACATGGTGACCCAGCTTTTGTATTTGCCTTGCCCAATGATGGGCGCTGCTGCACGCTTCCATGCCCACCAGACAGGGCGGCAGGTTAACAAAAAAATCTAATAATTTTGCTCGGGTTATTTTTTTATTAATTAACCTTTTACCTGAACCACTGGCAGCACAAACCTGAAATACATTCTTTGCAAGATCAACCCCGATCACAGCAACATGTTCGCTCATAGCCTTGCCCTCTCTGATGTCAGAATCAAGTACCTTTATTATTTGGCACTTGAGAGAGGGGCGTCCATACCATTATTTGTGCAGGGACTGTCGGCAAGGTATCTACCAACGCAGTAGATAGAACCATGTTGGCATCATTCGGGTTGGCAATAGCAATCGTCAGCCTTGATACCGCGCCCGGTGCCACCACTGGCGGCTCGAATTGCTTGGTGACAATGCCCGGCTCGGTAACAATCAAACGCGCTTCAGTCGGTACTTCATTGGTCACACCTTCATAAGTGATAACACTCTCAGGTGGAATCACATTGTCGTAAATACCGGGCGTATTGCTCATAACGTTAGCGGTAATCAAACACACACTATTCGCCGGAACGGTTGCTCCCGCCAAGGTTATTGTGCGACCGGAAGGAATTACATTGACAGTACCGGTTGCACAGCTCCAGGTTTCATTAGGCGTTTGCGATAACACCAGGCCGTCTGGCAGATTGTCGGTAAAAGTCATTTGCGTCAGTGGCTGGTCATCGGTGTTTTCAACACGGATAGTCAGTACAGCCGATGCGCCCGGTAAACGAATGGCTTCACCGGTAGTAAAACCAACCGGATCGTTCAGGTCCAGCGTTCTGTTATCAATTGCTTTGTTCAGCAGCAATGGGTGACGCGCTTCAAGTGTGTCTTCTACCGGAGGATGATTTACAGGAACATCATTCACCGTCAAGGTATTGGCAGGAATACTGTTCACATAGCTACCCGCATCCGCCGCAACCACATCAATTTCCAGGTAGCAACTTGCGGGCGAATCGCCAGCCGCTGCAGCCAGCGTACCGCCGGTGAGGCGCACACTGTTATTACCTGGCCAGGTTAGCGATACAGAACCACCACAGGTTGAAAACGCATTGGGTACTGGTGCAACCAGCAAACCGCTCGGGAAGTTATCGACAATGCCGAAATTTTGTACCGCTTGATTTTCCGGATTAAAGAAGCTGATGCGTAAACGTGAAATATCCCCCGGACGAACAACCTTCGGGGCAAATTCCTTGCTCATCCCCACCTCGGAGGTGGTGCTTAAAGTACTTCTCGCAGAGGTGGTGGTATTGGTAGCACCCTGATCACTGACGATCGAATTTTCCGGAATCAGGTTGGCAATAGTCCCCACACGTTTGGAGGTTACCCGCACTGTGATGGTACATGCCTGGTTCGGTGCAACAGTCGCCATCGACAGGGATAATGAACGCTCGCCCGGTACAGCAGTTACTACACCGGCAGGACAAGTGGTAGAAGCTTGCGGTGATGCGGCGATCAACATGCCGTTGGGTGTGCCGTTCGGCGTTCCATCAAGGGTGAACCAGTCAGTAACACCAACCCCCGTCAATAACTGGCTGGTATTGTTGGTGATGGTTACTGTTAAGAGAGAAGAATACCCGGGCACAATAGTGCCGGGATTAATACTCTTGGCAATTGCCGGAATTTCTGATGCTACAAAAGCCAGATCAGCCCTTACGTCTGTACGGTTTAACAAACCATTGTTGGCAGTAATTTGGCCGGCCTTTATAGAGTTAACCCAGTCAGCATTACCGATGGCAACAACATCAACCAATACCTCGCAATTTGCGCCGGGAGGAATAACCGCCCCAGCCAAACCGACAGAGGTCGCACCGGAGGCAGCATTGACCGAACCACTGACACAAGTTGTATAAGCATTAGCCGGTGCAGCCACACTCATACCGTCAGGTAAATTGTCCGTCAGCGCCAGGCCGGTAATCGGCAATGAGTCACCTCGGTTACCCAGTAAAATTCGCAGAGTAGACCGGCCACCTGAACCGACCTGAGCCGGACTGAAACTTTTGCTGGCAGTTAACGCATCGCTAAAGGTTAGCGGTGCATTGGCAAATGCATTTACATTCAACAAAGTGCCATCAGCATTGGTTTGCACCGCCGCCACATCGGCTCTGTTGTTGTATGTGCCTGCCGGACCAACCACATCCACTTCGATGGTACAGGTTGCCGGAGTGTTGGTACCGGCAGTACGCGCAGGCATAGTACCGTTATTTAGCGAGAGAGACGTTGCACCCAGGCTGACCACTCCGCCACAGCCGTTGATCAAATTGGCTGGCGAAGCAATTTGCATTTGCTGGATAGCACTGCCCGCGTTTGGCAAGGAATCACTCAAAGCAATACTGGTGAGCGGGCTATCAGACCAGCTGGATACAACCAGACGCATGCGCACAGGCGTGCCTTCAAAAGCACTGGCCTGAGCAAAACTTTTGCTCAGATTGATAATGGCATGAGCGGGGTTGTTTACCTGCACCGGGGACCCGTTACAAACGTCGCCAGGCAATCTGTTAGCCGGATTGGCGTCTGGTCGATTGCCAGCGGCATCCGGCGCGAGAGAAGGATTTCTCGGCAGGTACACATCACATGCTCTGATCTGATTCAATGTTGCAGCTTCAGAATCCGGATCAATCATGGCCCAGAAGCTGATCGTACAAACGCCGGGCACATTTACAGCATCACGAGCAGGAACAGTGGGAATAGTAAACAACAAGTCTGCATCGCCCTGCACACGGCCATTCAAACCAAGCACACCACAACCGGCAGAAACAGAGGCGGGGAAACCGGCTCCGGACAATAAGGTTGCACCATTATTCAGGCTATCTGCCACCGCCACATTCGCGAGAGGCTGGCTGCTGAAGTTCTGCACATTAATGGTGTAATTCACCGGGTTACCTGGCGCCACCGTAGCGGGGATTTGGGTTTTTAGCACTCGCAAACGGTCTGCAATGGTGACGGATGCCGAACGCGCCTGGCTGATGATATCAGGCTGCCCTTGAATTTTGACTGCCCCCGCTGGAATCTCATTATTGTAAGCAGAAGGCGTGTCATCACCGGTGGTCTCACCCTCAAAAGTAACGGTTAAAACACAGCGCCCCGATGCATTATCTCCGGAAACTTTCACCGGAATGGTAAAACCACCTACCCGGAAGCCATCATTACCCATGAGAATAGTTGATGTACCACCAGCACAACTATTGGTAACAGCTTGCACTTTCAGCTTGCCAACATAAGGCGATGCAGAGATGGGATTGTCTTCAAATTCATCAACAACCAGAGCCGTACTGCCGTTATTTTCCAGGGTTACTGTGAAAGTGCTGGGAACACCGGCAGCAATGGGCGAGTGCGCAAATGCCTTTGCCACGGCCAGGGGTGAGCGAACAGTGATGTTACGCGTGGCATTGGTCGCCGGGCGTAATCCTTCATCACTGGTAAAGTCATTGGCTGCCATTGAGTTGGTACCAGTAACCTCATAAGCATTTGCCGAGTGGCGAGCCTGAACCGGGACATCAATAGTACAAGTACCATTCGCGGGCAATGTACCGCCAGAAACACTGAGACCTGCGGCTGCGCCAGACTGTAGAGTCACCACCGGATTAACGGCACCGGGCGAACAGCTGACCAACGCCGCAGCACCGGTCGGCTCAATAATCGCACCGCCAACGCCGGCATTATTAACCGGAAAAACATCGCTGAATGAAAAATTGGTGAGCGGAGTATGCTGACTGGGATTGTTTACGGCAATGCGCAAGGTTCCCGTATTCCCGCCCAATATCAGGGTACCGGTATTGGTTGGAAATCCTTTGGACCACGTCGGACGAGGCACCTGTGAAACAGTAATCGCTTGCGGACCGCCACTGGAGTTTTCTCCCTGATCACTGCCAGCTTCACCAGGATTTCCATTGAGCGGACCATTGATACTAAAGGAATGAGATGTACTCGCCCCATTAGCAGACCAGGCAACCACAGGAATGTCGAGATAGCATTCGCCAGATTTATCGATCTCTGCGACAGGAATCGGCACAGTCAATCCAGACAATGAAAGCCCGGCATGGCCGACCGCAGCAGAGACGCTGCCACCGGCACATCCGACACCGGAAATGACTACGGGACCATTAACCCTTAAGCCACCATTGGCATTACCCGGCAGGGCTTTATTAAAGTTGACATTGGTAAGCGGCTTACCACTAATACCATTATTGCTGAAGGTTACCCGCAAACTGGTAGCCTCCCCGGGGTAGACAGTGGTGCTGTTCGGTGCGACCGGCCCAGGATTTACGGTAATCGCAAAATCACCGTAGGGCGCGGCATAAGATGCTGCCGAAAACATCCCCAGCACCGCAAACGCATACATATACCTTTTCCATGGGGAAGAAAGGCTCGATGCTCCCGTGCCGGAAACTCCTTCTGTCCTTGCTCATGAACTAATCCTGTAAACATCCTTAATCAACCCCATTTGATCATTGCTGGCAAAATTTGCGCAAAGCTTTCTACCAATCCGTAAGGACTGATCTCCCCGGAAAGCCCGGCAGCACCAGAAAAAATAAAATCCATGTGCCCTGACCCGCCGGACACAGAACATCGATAACAAAAACGCGGGAGAAATCTATGAAGAACGACTGGGAACAGTCGCTAAAACCAACGCGAGACAAAAAATTTGGCGAATTCTATGTGATTTCAATCGCATAAAGCATTACCAATTATTACAAATTTATAAATTTCACCGAATTTGAATGAAAAACGTTCTAAATAAAAAATCATGTAAACATTTTCGACAAAAAACATCCTTACTGTAACCCTGCTAGCCACCGACAAATTCGATTGAAACATAAATGTCACACTCTTTTTATACAATTTTACGCGCCACTCTTCGCCGGAAAATGAATCATGTTGTACAACCTCAGCATTGCCTTGCGCATTCTGTTGCTTGGCGCCGTTCCGCTTGTTTTTCTGATTATTGTGCTGGTCGCTTCGTTTCTCGCCGCCCGTGAAAAAGATGCGCTGTTCTACCGCCTCTACGATGACCACCTGATCATCCTTTCCGATCTGATGCAGGCCCAACGCATACTCCAACACCAGGTGAGTGAAGATATTCGCAAATACCGCAGCGGCTGGGTCTCGGTAGAGGCCACTCACACCGGCCTTGAAGAAAAACTCAACATCGCCAGCACGCACTGGCTGGCATTTCAGGAGCAGCGCCCGACAAGTGGCGATCAGGAACTGTATCTCGCCCTCGATACCGCCTTTGAGAAAAGCCTTCGGCTTTACAGAGAGTGGGGAAGCTACGCGGGCAGCGATGCGCTGCTGGTGAAAATTCTCAATGAATCAACCATCAACAACGACTCTGCTGCGGTGGTGGGACACTTCGCTACGCTAAGCGACCAATTTATTAATCATCAAATCGCCACTGCCGCGAATGTTCGCGATGATGCGGCGGCGCTAACTGCCACCCTGTTAAGTTGGTATTGCATTGGCGGATTATCATTGTTGTTAATCTGCCTGCTGTTTATTCGACGCGTACAACAGTCCATTACCCGCCCGCTGTTGGCGCTGAGAAATTTGCTAATCAATATTGAAGACCGCTCTGACCTCACACTGCGCGCAATACCGCAAGGAAAAAATGAAATCGCTCAGGCAGCCAATGCGCTGAACACCATGATTCAACATTTTCAGAACCTGGTGACAGAGCTCGGGAAAAACACCGAGGCTACCGGCGCACAAGTCAGCCGCCTGCATGAAATCAGCGAGAATGTCAGTGAAGGCGCTACCCGGCAATCAGCGCAGTCAGAATTTCTCGCCACCGCCATGTCACAAATGCGAAGCGCTATAGAAGAAGTTGCCAACAATGCCAGTACCGCTGCTGTTTCTGCTGAAGACTCTCACCACCTGAGCATTCATGGCAAAGCGCAGTCCATTAAAACCCGGGACACCATCGATTCACTTGCCAATAAAATCAACCAGACTACCGACGTCATTTTGCAGCTGCAAACGGACTCCGGAAAAATTTCCGGTGTGCTCGATGTTATCGGAAAAATATCGGAACAAACCAATTTGCTTGCATTGAATGCCGCGATTGAAGCCGCGAGAGCGGGTAGCGCAGGCAGAGGTTTTGCGGTTGTCGCAGATGAAGTTCGAACCTTATCTGCCAACACCAAAAAAGCCACCGAATCCATTGGTGCCATGATTGTTCGCCTGCAAGAACAAGCCAACATGGCAGTAAGCGCAATGAAGCAGGCCTCCAAAGAAACATCAGAGAGCGTGAACTCTTCTATTAAAAATCATGAAATGTTTGAAAAAATTGCCGAGTCCACCGCAGATATTGCTCGCGTCAATATGCAAATATCCACCGCTACAGAACAACAGAAAATGGTCGCCAAAGAAGTTTCGACCAATATCAATGCACTGAATACAGATATTAACAGCCTGAAAGAGAACGCCAGAAGCTCTGCGGAATTGAGCGATGCGCTACATAAACTCTCCGGAAAAATGGCGGAGAACTGGAAGGTTTTTAATATATAAGGTTTGGAAAATTGAAAAAAAACCGGATTTGAAAAAATCAAATCCGGTTTTATGCACTACGGCATTTCAAGCACCAGTTATCACACTATCAGAAAGTGGCCCGTAGAACCAACGTGGCACGACGGTCTTGAACAAACCAGCTACGACCGGCTTCCGTCCCTTTATCATCCAGAATCATAATGGTTTTGGATGTGGTATCCAGCAAATTGGTCACTTGCAAACCGACCTTGATATGATCATTCACGGTATAGAAAATAGAGCCGTCGAGGAACCCGGCATCATCATTCCATAGCGGATATTTGGATATCACATCACGGGTGGTTAACAAATACTTGGAGCGCCAGTTGTACGCCAAGCGCGCGGCCCAATCACTTTTTTCGTACATCAATATCAGGTTGGCGGTATGTTCTGACTGGCCTTGTAATGGAACCGTGTCGAGATTTACGCGAGCACCGGTATCATTTACGCCACCGGTCCAATCGGTGTTTTCGTAATCTTCCTCGTTGTTGGGAACACCCGATGCTTCAATCCATGTGTAGTTAGCTTGAATACCTAATCCATCCCATGGAGATGGCAGCATGTCGAAAAATTGCTGATAGGCAATTTCATAACCGTACATGGTGCCATCGCCACCATTCCGTGTGGAAACCACATCAACAACTTGCGTTGCGCCAGTCAACGGGTTGGTTACGGACTCAAGACTTGCACCGTTCACAAAGAAGTTTTTCAGATCTTTATAGAACAATGTACCTGTTAATGACCCGGTGTTACTAAAGTACCATTCCAGAGACAAGTCATACTGCAAAGACTCCATCGGCTTGAGATGAGGTGTACCACTTTCTCCTTTGAAGTTGACGACTTTGGCAGACTGAATAGCAGACTCCCAATCTTCTGCATTATCAGGATCAGTCGGTTGCCCACGTACGGTGTCAATATCGACGCTCAGATCTCTTTTATTACGAACCAGACCCATATCTGGTAACGCGATTGCTTTACTGATCGCCGCACGACCAATCAGCTCATCGGACAATTCCAACTTCAGATTCAAACTCGGCAATAATGCATTGTAATCATCAACCGCAACCTGTCTGCCTGATGCGGTAGTGACAAAATTACGCTCGGCATCACTCAGGTACCAGAAGTTATTACCGACCCAACGGTTTGCTGTGTCGTTATAAAATGCATTGAGACTGTCATAGGCACCAGCGGCAACCTGCGCGTCAGCATAGGCTTTTACCGATGCACCGGTCAGAGCACGACCTTGCAACACTTCCGGCGGAATATCCTGTGTAATGTAATCTTCATCAGTAGAGGGAGAAGTAAGATAACCGCTCGCTTCCCGCTTCAACTCAACGTATCGCAAACCTACGTTACCGCTGTAGCGCATTTGAGATTCATCGGATGCAAAATCAAGGCGAACATAAGCAGCTTTATTGGTTTCCACCGTATTGGATATTTCATTGGGCAGGAACATGCCATAGCGACCGTCTACACCTTCACGGCATTTGTAAGGTGACCAATCGCCTCCTCCGGACATCTGAACAAAACCTGCATCGCCCGGACATGCGCCGCTATCGCGGTGCCAGGCAACGACATCACGATTCAGGAAATACAGATGATTTCCGCCTTCGATATTCAACGCATCGCCGCGATGGAAGTCTGACCAATCTACCGCGCTGTACCAATTTGACTGATCGGGCACATGATCAAGATAAAGCTGGCCCGAACTCCATTCCGGAGCAACAGATCCCCAACCATAACTGGTGGCTCGAACCGTTTGGTCCCGCTCAGCCCAGCGAACACCGGCTTTGAAACTTTTAATAAGGCCATCGTTTTCAAAATCACGGGTTACATCCAGGCGAATAGCATCGGATTTACCGTCAGATCGTTCAAAGTGATCCATCGCCGAGCGGTACCAGTAGCTGGTGATATCACTGAAATAGTTGCTATCTCCTGCTGGATCATTGGTCCAACCCGGACGGTTAACGCCGTTGTTGTAGGCACCGGGATTTTCATCCCGCACATTATTCCAAGGGTTAATCAAGGTCAGATGAGGCAGGCTGCCGGAAAGATCATATTGCTGCAGCGCTGCAACACCGAGGTGCATAACCAGATCATCTACACGCGTTTCAGCATCCACATGCTGCAAATCGACTTCAAATGTCCATGCATCGTTTGGCTTGATAGTGAGATTGACAGAGAAATCTTCGACCAGCGTTTCCGATGATTGGCCACGGGTATCCAACTGCTGCTTGTGACCGAAATAAGGTCTGCCACCAATACCGCCTTCTTCCGTTGGAATATTACTGTAGGGGTTTGGATAACGCGTATTAGGCTCGGAACCATCCGGCCCCAACTCACTGGTAGCACGCCATGCGCTATTCGCCTGAGAGAGCAAACCCGACTGGAACAAGCCATTGTCACTGAAAGAAAATGAAGTGCCGTCAAAGGGACGCGTGTTCAAATCGCTATCGGTATAACCGCCCTGATATTTCAGGGCATTTTCCCACCAGTCGAGTTTCGCATTGGAGCGAATATATTCGGTGGTTAACAAAAATCTTTCATCAGTATCGCGCCACTGAAAAGAAGCCGCTGCACCCTGACGTTCGCGCTGATCTTCTTTCATTAGCAGGTTGGCGCCCTGGGGCATCCATACGGTGCCGTTACCATCGGCGCCCACAAAACTCTCCGCACCGGCAATATCAGAGGCCTTGTAACGTTTGTACACATCGGACTGAATACCGTGTGACGTTCCCACCAGTTCGGAGTGAGCGAGGTTAATCAGAAAGCCGAATTCACCGGCATCGGATTCCCAGCGGTTGCTGAAAATACCGGAAACGGTAGGTTTCCATTTCTCCGCAATATCACCCCAGGTTCCCTCAACGTTCACAGCGGCCATCATGCCCTGGGTATCAAAAGGTTTACGGGTACGCAAACTGACCGTACCGCCAATCCCGCCTTCGACCATATCGGCAGACTGGTTTTTATAAATATCCACACCGGCCATTAACTCTGGCGGCACATCCTGAAACGATAAACCGCGACCGGAATCGGCGGTAAAGGAATCGCGACCATTAAATTCAGAGCGGGTTGCCGACATACCCCGAATAACAGCCCCGGAACCTTCTACCGAAAAGTGGTCCGGGTCATCCGCGGCCTGGAAGCGCTCAATAGACACACCAGGCACACGCTGCATCGCTTCAAGAACACTGCGATCAGGCAGCGAACCGATGTCGGATGCCGTAATGGAGTCAACAAATGTGTTGGCATTTCGTTTGATATCTTGCGCACCCTGTAAACTCTGGCGCATACCGCTCACTAAAATTTCTTCTACGGCGTCATCTGTTTGAGCGAAAACAGGAGCACCGATAGCCATTACGCAAACAGCCAACAGTGACTTTTTAAACACACCTGCTTGTTGTGAAATTCCACGCACTTGTCTTTTATGGAAAGCCATAGCCAACCCCTTTTTATTGTATTGATCAGGAAAAGTAGAGCTTTGTTGTGTGGCAGAGGGTCGTCGAACGATTTATATAAATTATTATTCGAACAATCATGCCTTCAGTCGACAGCATACTGTTAACGTGACTATAAGCTGACTGAAGCCCGATTATGACGTTTTTTACTAGCCTTGCATACTAGTAGCCATCATTTTCTACACTACATCTTTATCATTAAAAACCGATTTGTAACAAACACTTGTTATTAAGAAAAAATAAAACAGCTGTCAAAATCAATCATGTTTTGTCATATCAAATCTTTGCCGAAAAAAGACCAGTTTTCCATTTGCAACATGCAGAGCGCAATCTGCGCGAGCAATATTCAGGCATAAAAAAACCCGGCAAAAGCCGGGCTTTTTTATGCGTCAAACCGAATCAGGCACTGAACGGATGACGCAATACGATAGTTTCAATGCGATCCGGGCCAGTTGAAATAATATCAATCGGCGTGCTGGTCAATTCTTCCAGGCGACGGATGTAAGCACGGGCATTGGCTGGCAATTGCTCCAGAGTACGCGCACCAACGGTTGATTCTTTCCAACCCGGCATCTCTTCGTAAACCGGCTGAATTTCAGCCCAACCTTCTGCATCGTAAGGAATACCGGTAGGGTTACCTTTGATATCCAGGTAGCCGACGCAGATTTTTACGGTTTCAAGGCCGTCCAAAACGTCCAGTTTGGTCAGGCAGATACCGGTAACGCTGTTGATACGGTTGGCATGACGCACCGCCACAATATCAAACCAGCCACAACGACGCTTACGACCAGTCGTCGCACCGAATTCATGGCCTTTTTCGCCAAGGTAGGCGCCAATTTCACAATCCAGTTCGGTAGGGAACGGGCCTGAACCAACACGCGTGGTGTAGGCTTTGGTAATACCCAGAACATAATCGAGATAAATCGGACCAAAACCGGAACCGGTAGCAGTGCCGCCAGCGGTGGTGTTGGAAGAAGTAACAAACGGGTAGGTACCGTGATCGATATCCAGCAGCGAACCCTGTGCACCTTCAAACAGAATGCCTTCGCCACGCTCGCGAGCCTGGTGCAACAACTCGGTCACATCGGCAATCATCGGGATCAACTGAACAGCCCAGGCTTTGCAGTCGGCGAGGGTTTTTTCGTAATCAACCGGAGCAACTTTGTAGTACTCGGTCAACATAAAATTGTGATAAGCCAATACGTCTTTCAGCTTCACCGCGAAACGGTCAAGGTTAAGCATATCGCTCAAACGCAAACCACGACGCGCCACCTTGTCTTCATAGGCCGGGCCGATACCACGACCGGTAGTACCGATTTTGGCATCGCCGCGAGCTGCTTCACGCGCCTGATCCAACGCAACGTGATAAGGCAGAATCAGCGGACAGGCCGGAGACAAACGCAGACGCTCACGCACCGGAACACCCTTGGCTTCCAGCTCGCCGATTTCCTTGAACAATGCCTCGGGTGACAACACAACCCCATTGCCGATAAGGCAGGTCACATCATCACGCAAAACACCGGACGGAATCAGGTGCAATACGGTTTTCTTACCATCAATCACCAGTGTATGACCAGCGTTGTGGCCGCCCTGGAAGCGAGTGACAAGCGACACCTGATCGGTCAATAAATCGACAATCTTGCCCTTACCTTCATCACCCCACTGGGTGCCCAATACAACGACGTTCTTGCCCATGACTTGGATTAACTCTCTGTGAACCTGGTTAAAAAATACGGCACCGGACAGACCAAAAATACCGGACCAATTGTTTGGACGCTAAAGCGCCTCGACCTTGTAAGTTTCTCCGGTTGATACCAGCTGGCGGTCACAACCTGACTCGGCCAATGACTGGCTATCAAATACCGATACAACACGCTCGCCGTTGGCTCGCAACTGCTGAATGACCGCCCACTGGGCCGGGTCATCACTGGCGATTACCGCAATACCACCACAGTTGGCGGCTGGCAAAATACCCAGCTTGCCAAGCGCAGTAATATCAACCGCAAAACCGGTGGCAGGCCGCGCACGACCAAACACTTCACCAATGTGGTCATAACGACCACCACTGGCAACCGGGTTGCCATAGCCTGGTGCAAATGCAGCAAACACCAGACCGGTTAAGTAGTGGTAACCGCGCAACTCGCCGAGATCAAAGTACATCACCGCTTGCGGATAGCGTTTTTCAATCGTGTCGGCCACGGCGATCAACTGATCAACCGCCTCAACAGCATCGGGCGCCAGCACCGCAAAGCGCTCACGAGCGACCGCAAGAATGGATTTATCACCGGCCAGTAATGGCAGGTCGACAAACAAAGCGGCAATAGCAGGAATTTGAATATTTTCGGCAACCCAGACACGAATCTCGGTCATTGCTTTGCGTTGCAACAGTTCAAAGAAGCTCTCTTCCTGTGCAGCACTTAGCCCGGCAGCCGATACCAGCGCACGGTAAATACCCACATGCCCCAGGTCGATATGCAACTTGGGTAAACCGGCGACCCGCAGCGATTCAAGCAGCAGGGACACCACTTCAATATCGGCAGCAATACCCGGCTCACCATAAAACTCAACGCCCGCCTGAATCGGCGTACGGGTGGCTAACGGATTTTTCGGCTTGGTATAAACGACATGGCCGGCATAACACAGACGGTTGGCACCGGTACGAGTAAAACTGTGGGCGTCCATCCGGGCAGTTTGCGGGGTGATATCCGCACGGATACCCAGCGTTCTCCCGGTTAACAGGTCAGTCACTTTGAAGGTCAGCAGGTCTACATCCTTGCTGAGCCCAATAAGCAGGGAATCGGTGTATTCCAGTAATGGCGGAATCACCAGGTCGTATCCCCAGGCACCATACAAGTCCAATAACTGTCGGCGCAGGAATTCTATCGGTTTTGCATCGGCAGGAAGGATTTCCTCCACACCATCAGGCAATAACCAGCGATCAGCATAAGTCATAGCGACTCGATACGGTTTATTTCAACAAAAGTAACCCGACACCAATGAACAGTGAGCAAAAGCAATTAACTATTCCGGCGGGTGATGACAAATGGCATTAGAGCCATCATTTGCTCATAAAAAACCGAGCCAGTTGGCTCGGTTCCGGGATTTTACACACTTTGCAGGCAATGAGCCACCGTGCGCTATTTTTTCCCGCTGGCGTCTTTCAGGTAGCGGAAGAAATCGCTGTCCGGATCAACCACCAGCAAATCTTCACGCCCTTTAAAGGTATTGCTATAGGCAGTGAGACTACGCACGAATGCGTAAAACTCGGGATCCTGACTATAAGCAGCAGCGAAGATAGCAGCAGCTTTTGCATCGCCGTCACCGCGAATACGCTCGGCATCACGGTAAGCGTTGGCTTCCAGCACGGCACGCTGACGGTCAGCATCGGCGCGAATAACTTCAGCCTGCTCCTGACCTTTGGAGCGATATTCACGCGCTTCCTTTTCACGGTCAGCCGCCATACGGGCATATACCGAATCGCTTACGTCTGTAGGCAGGTCAATACGCTTGACGCGAATATCAACAACTTCAAGACCCAGCAAATCTTCGGTCACCAGATTCAGACTATGAGTCAATTCTTCCATCAACTCATCGCGACGACCGGAAACCACTTCATGCATGGTGCGACGACCGAAATGGTTACGCAGACCATCGGCAACACGCGATGCCAGACGCTCTGCGGCAACACGCTCATCACCACCGGTAGCCTTATAGTAGTTTTCTACGTTCTTGATACGCCATTTGATGAAGGAATCCACAATCAAACGCTTGTTCTCGACCGTAAAGAAGCTTTCCGGGCGCATATCAGCGGTCAGCAAACGACCATCGAATTTACGCACCTTGTCGGCAACCGGCAGCTTGAAATGCAGGCCAGGCTCTACATCCATTTGCACCAGACGTCCGAAGCGCAATACGACCGCGCGCTCGTACTCGGTAACCACGTAAATGCTGCTGGAAATAACCATCAAAATAATTGCGGCAACAATAACGCCGAAGAAACCTCTGTTACTCATTAGCGAATCTCCCGACGAATACTGGTGGTTGGCGTCTGCTCCAGCGCACGCGGTGCTTCACGCACGACCGATTGCGACTGCTGGTAGGATTGCTGGGCCGGACGGTTCTCCGACTGCACCAGACGATCCAGAGGCAGATACAACATGTTGTTGCCGCCCTGCACATCAACCATCACTTTGGACGCATTACCCATCACACGTTCCATCGTTTCAATATATAAACGCTCGCGGGTTACCGCCGGCTGAAGATGGTATTCCGCCATTAAGCGCTCAAAACGATCCGACTCACCCTCTGCACGGGCAATCACCTCGGCACGATAGGCTTCAGACTCTTCCAGCATACGCTGGGCGCGACCACGGGCTTGCGGGATCACTTCGTTGGAATAGGCCTGCGCCTGATTCTTTAATCTTTCTTCGTCTTCTTTTGCCTTGATAACATCATCAAACGCAGCGCGAACTTCTTCCGGTGGACGACCTTCCTGAATGTTCACGTCACGCACCAGGATGCCGGTGCCGTAGTCATCCAGATAGGCCTGAATACGCAGTTTGACTTCTTCAGCAATTTTTTGACGACCTTCAGACAGCACCTGATTCAACGCGGTTGAACCCACCACATGACGCAGCGCACTGTCTGCCGCGTGACGCAGGCTGATTTCAGGATCGCGTACATTCAATACGTAATCTCTTACATCCTGTACGTTGTATTGCACGGTGATCGGAAGCTCTACAATGCTTTCATCCAGCGTCAACATCAAAGCGCGCGACGGATACTGACTTTCTTCCGTTACGTTAACCTTGAAAACTTGCGTAACCAGAGGCGCATTCCAGCTCAGACCTTCTTCCTTGATTTCCTTGAAGGCACCGAATTGCAATACAACGGCACGCTCTTTGGCATCAACGGTATAGAAACCGGCGGCCAGGTAAATAACCACAGCGACCACAGCGATGATCGAAAACAACGGCCAGGGATTGCCACGGGGAGCGCTGCCTGAGCCGCCGCCTTTACCACCTGAACGGCCGCCGAACAGACCATTCAACTTGTCCTGGAGCTTTTTAAACGCTTCGTCAAGATCCGGTGGGCCGTCATTCTTACCACGACCGCCACCCCACGGGTCCTTATCATTACCTCCCGGTTCATTCCAGGCCATACAACATCTCCACTAGTCAAAAAATGGTAGAGCAAGCCATCCGCGAGGCAGATGACCATGCAAATTTTTCGCAAGGTTCAGCAGGGCGGCCAGGTTCGCAACCTGACCGCCCTGCTCTATAAAACACAGTTCATTGAAACGATAATGCCGGATTCTAACAAAGCACGGACGCAAACCACCAATTATTGTGGGAATTAATGTTGCGATTCGCCTTCTTCGGCCCAAACGAGCGCATCAAACGCCATAGATTCACTGCTCAGTACCCGCAACAAATCACTTTTGGGAATGCGCACCGTCAAACTGCAACCGCCATCATCACGGTAGGATTCAGCAGAAACCGCCTGTTGCTGATAGAGACGCGCCCGCAATCGCGCCTGATCCGATGTCAGCATCAGAGTGCCAATCACCATTTCTGTTCCCAGCAATTCGGAAATAGCTTCCAGCAGAAGCTCGCTGCCTTCGCCGGTTTGCGCCGACAGCCAAACGGCTAACGGCTTGCCACGATCATCACGATCAATACGCGGAGCCATCTCCAGCAAATCAATTTTGTTGTAGACGCGCAACTGCGGCAGCTCTTCAGCACCAATTTCGCCCAATACAATATCGACCTGCTCAATGTTATGCAGACGCTCCTCAGCGGCGGCGTCAACAATGTGCAGCAGCAGGGTGGAGTTGGCGGCCTCTTCCAGTGTGGCGCGAAATGCTTCAACCAGTTTGTGCGGCAAGTGACTGATAAAGCCCACGGTGTCGGCAAAAATTACCGCGCCCACATCCTGCAAATCCAGCCGCCGCATCGTCGGGTCGAGGGTCGCAAATAATTGGTTCTGCGCGTAGACATCCGCACCGGTCACCCGGTTGAACAAGGTGGACTTGCCGGCGTTGGTATAACCCACCAGCGAAACAGTAGGAATAGAGGCGCGTTGCCGCGAGCGGCGCCCCTGTTCACGCTGGGAGCGTACTTTTTTCAGGCGCGACTCAATCATACTGATGCGGTTACGCAACAGACGGCGGTCGGTTTCCAGCTGGGTTTCACCCGGGCCACGCAAACCGATACCACCTTTTTGACGCTCAAGGTGAGTCCAGCCACGCACCAGCCGGGTTGCCATATGGCGCAACTGGGCCAGCTCTACCTGCAACTTGCCTTCAAAAGTACGGGCGCGCTGGGCAAAGATGTCGAGAATGAGACCGGTTCGATCCAGCACCCGGCATTGCAATTCTTTTTCGAGATTGCGCTCCTGGCTGGGAGAAAGTGTGTGGTTGAAAATGACCAGCTCGGCTTTAAGCTCTGCAACCAGTTGTTGCAGCTCCTGCAGCTTGCCACTTCCAATGAAAAAACGGGCATTGGGAGAGGTACTTTTACCTGTCACAAATGCAACGGGGTCACCGCCGGCGGAAAGCACAAGCTCCTCGAATTCACGAGGATCTTCGGATTCCTGGCCATAAGAGACGTTCAGGTGAACCAGCACAGCCAGTTCACCTGAATCAGGGCGATCAAAAAACAAGTAGTTACCTCGAGGGATTACTGCTCGGCTTGCTCGTCTTCTTCACCTTCGAGTTCGCCTGCAGCATTGAGCAGAGGAACGCGTACAGCACGAGAAGGAACAACGGTGGAGATAGCGTGCTTGTATACCATCTGGCTGACGGTATTTTTCAACAGCACGACAAACTGATCAAATGACTCAACCTGACCTTGTAACTTGATGCCATTTACGAGGTAAATGGATACCGGTACACGTTCCTTTCTCAGGACGTTCAGGTAAGGGTCTTGTAAACTATGCCCTTTTGACATGTTTATTCTCCAATGTAGATAACAAAAGTAACCCACCTAAGTCTTCCGAATGCTGTTGGAAGGGGGTGGAGCAAGTATGAAACTCTGACTAGGATTCTCACAGCTCTATTATATGGCTCCGCCACGAACAAAATTCAAGGCATAAGCCACAATTTCTTCATGAGAGTGTGAAATACCATCCTCGCGGTCAGTGTACAACCAGTATAGATCAGGCCAGCCGCGCAACCAGGTTAACTGTCGTTTAGCCAATTGGCGGGTGGCGATTATACCCCGCTCGACCATTTCGTCCTGCGATATTTTTCCATCGAGATAATCCCACACCTGGCGATAACCCACCGCTCGTATTGCCGGCAAATCTGCATGAAGATCAGCGCGAGCGTGCAATTGCTGCACTTCTTCAACCAGCCCGTGCGTCATCATTTTCAGAAAGCGCGCTTCAATGCGCTGATGCAAGACGCTTCTGTTGCGCGGCGCGATAGCCATTTGCAACACATTAAAGCGCTCGGTAAAGGGCGCTACCGATTGTTGTTGCTGTTTTTTTCGCAGCTCGGTCATGGTGATGCCACTGACGCGATAAACCTCCAACGCCCGACTTAATCGCTGCGAATGATTGGGATGAATTTCTGCCGCTATTTCCGGATCCACCTGCGCCAACTGCTCGTGCACATAAGGCCACCCGTGCAGCGCGGCGTCCTGCTCAATGGCAGCACGCACCACCGGGTCGGCCTCTGGCATGGCTGCCAGCCCATCCAGTAACGCTTTGAAATACAGCATGGTGCCGCCAACCAGTAGCGGTATTTTTCCGGCGGCAATAATGTCGGCAATTTCCCGTTCGGCGTCAGCACAAAAATCGGCCGCCGAATAAGGTTGCGAGGGGTCGCGGATATCAATCAGCCGATGCGGCGCACGCGCCTGCTCGGCCAGCGAAGGCTTTGCCGAACCAATGTCCATGCCGCGATACACCAACGCCGAATCAACACTGATTAATTCAACCGGCAGGTGATCACGCAGCGCCATCGCCAGATCGGTTTTACCGGACGCGGTTGGCCCCATCAAAAAAATAACCACAGGACGTGTGTGTGTAGCAGAATCAGTCACAGGTTATTGCCCACGCATAAACAGTTTGTCGAGTTCATCGAGTGATTGCATCGCCCAGGTGGGGCGGCCGTGGTTGCACTGACCGCTGCGCTCGGTCATTTCCATATCGCGCAACAGTGCGTTCATTTCCGGAATGGTGAGACGACGATTGGCACGCACCGAACCATGACAGGCCATGGTGCCGAGAATTTCATTAATGTGATGCGTGATGCGCTCACTGCTGCCGTGCTCGATAAGATCGGCCAGTACATCGCGCACCAATTGCTCCACTTTGGCTTTGTTGAGAATCACCGGAATTTGCCGAATTAACAAACTCTCCGGCCCGGCGCGCTGCAATTCAAAACCCAGGTTGCGAAAAATATCGGCGTGTTGCTCTGCGTAATCCGCTTCTTTCTGGCTGACCGCAATACTTTCCGGCACCAGCAAAGGCTGCGTTTGCAAACCACCCGTCGCGAAGGATTTTTTCATCCGCTCATACACAATCCGCTCGTGGGCCGCGTGCATGTCCACAATAATCAAACCCTGGGCATTTTCTGCCAGAATAAAAATGCCTTTCAATTGCGCAATCGCATAACCCAGCGGCGGAATATCATCCTGGTTTTCCGGCAACCCGGCAGGCTGATGCAATTCCTGATAACGACGCATTTGCTCGCCCGCCGCCACGCTGGAAAAACCACCGGAGCGATAGGCGGGCGACGCGGGCGATGAATATTGCATGCCGGAAGATGGCGCCGCCGCAGGCTCACCGGTGTTTACCGCCGCGCTGGCCAGCCCCAGTTTTTCTTGTCCCTGAAACTCGCCAATAGCAACACCGGTGGCGGGAAGCAGCGGCGACTCACTACCGGCATCTGCTGATTTTGCCAGTGTATCTTCCGGCGTAACGCGAGCCAGCGCATGGTGCAAACTGCTGTAGATAAAATCGTGCACGTTGCGGTTATCGCGAAAGCGCACTTCATGTTTGGTGGGATGCACATTCACATCCACGGTTGACGGATCCAACTCAAAATACAAAACAAAAGCAGGATGGCGACCGTTAAACAACACATCCTGAAACGCCTGACGCACCGCGTGCCCCACCAGCTTGTCGCGGATCGACCGGCCATTCACATAAAAGTGTTGCAAATCTGCCTGGCTGCGAGAAAACGTGGGCAGCGCAACCCACCCCCACAAACGCATACCGTTGCGTTCGATATCAATGTGCACAGCATTTTCCATAAATGCCGGACCGCACACCTGAGCGACACGGCGCTCCTGCTCCAGCTGCGAATCACCGGCGCGCCATGCGTACACCATGCGCCCGTTATGGCGCAAATTGAAAGCCACATCAAACCGGGACAGCGCGAGACGTTTTACGACCTCTTCAAGATGGTTGTACTCGGTTTTTTCGGTGCGCATAAATTTGCGCCGCGCCGGTGTATTAAAAAACAAATCGCGCACTTCAACGGTAGTACCGCGAGGATGCGGTGCAGGCGATACATCGGTTTCCATGTCACGGCCTTCGGCCACTGCCTGCCAGCCACTGGCATCATCGTTGGTGCTGGTAATTAACGCGAGGCGCGCAACCGAGCTGATACTGGCAAGTGCTTCACCGCGAAAGCCGAGTGTTGCCACCGCTTCCAGATCATCCAATTCGTAAATTTTGCTGGTGGCGTGGCGGCTGAGCGCCAGCGGCAGATCGTCGCGCTCAATGCCCGAGCCGTTGTCGCGCACCCGCATGAGTTTGATACCACCTTCTTCGATATCAATATCCAGACGCGTTGCGCCGGCATCCAGGCTGTTTTCCAACAGCTCTTTAATAACCGACGACGGTCGCTCGACCACCTCACCCGCCGCGATCTGGTTGGCGAGGCGAGGCGTAAGCAATTTGATTCTGTTCATGGGCAAAACCGATGTTGGGCAGGCAAGGATCAGGAGGCAGGAATTTTAAGCGTTTGGCCAACCTTGATGGAGTGATTTTTCATACCGTTGTGCGCCGCCAATTGGTTCACCGACACATTGTAGCGGCGAGCAATGGCTGACAAGGTGTCACCCGGCGCGATGACATGTTCACTGACCATTTGCGCACCACTGGCGCGCTGCGCGGCAATAAAAGTACCGGGCGGTGGATTCTGGAAAAAATATTGCCGCACGCCACGGAAAACCGATTGCGCCATTTGTTTGCGATAGGCCGGTGTGCCCAGCTTGCGCGCTTCTTCCGGGTTGGAGATAAAACCGGTCTCAACCAGAATAGAAGGCACATCCGGTGATTTCAGCACCATAAAACCCGCTTGCTCTACCTGGCGCTTGTGCAAGGTGGCGATGTTGCCCATGGAATTTAAAACCTGCTGCCCGACACGCAAACTGTCGTTCAGCGTGGAGGTCATGGAAAGGTCCACCAGCACACCGGCCAGTACCTGATCTTTATCTTCCAAACTGATGCCGCCCACGCCGCCGATAAGATCCGACTCGTTTTCACGCTGCGCCAGAAAGCGTGCCGTTTCACTGGTAGCGCCATGGCGGGACAAGGCAAACACCGAAGCGCCGCGCGCCGATGGCTTGGTAAAAGCATCGGCATGGATGGAAACAAACAAATCGGCTTTCATGTTGCGCGCCAGATCGCGGCGCTTTTTCAGCGGAATAAAATAATCACCAGTGCGCACCAACCTGGCTTCAAAACCGCGTTCGGCATTAATGGCTGCAACCAGTTCTTTACTGATCGCCAGGGTGACATCTTTTTCGCGCAGGCGGCCGGGGCCAATCGCACCAGGATCTTCACCGCCGTGTCCCGCATCGACCGCCACCACAATATTGCGCTGGTTGGCGGTTGCTGCCGGTGGCGGTGCAGAAGGGGCTGCGGGTTTAACCGTTGCCGCCGGTAAAACCGGATTCGCTGGCGGCGGCGTAGCAGCAGTTGCCGGAGCAGAAGAGGCCGCCGGAGCCGGGGCATTGGCTGTTGCTGCAACCGGCGCAGCATTGACATCATCCAGCAAATCCACCACCAGACGATCGCCTTTATCGGCGTGTTTTTTCAGAATAAAACTGCGCGGCTGAATTTTATTTTTCAAATCGAAAACCAGCCGCAAGTCCTGGCCATCGTGAGAAAAGCGAATTGCAGAGATAGGCGTATCCGCCAGCGTCAAATTATCCAGCGATGCTTTTAATGCGGTAGAAGGAACCACCACCAATAAACGCTCAGGGTCGGCCAGCGTTGCCACCGAGTGCTCCACCGGAGCGCTGAGGTCAAACACAATGCGGGTATGGTCGGGAGCGCGCCAGACACGCACACTGTCAATTTGCGCAGCGTGTAATAGCGGAGGAAAAAAGCACGCCGCCAGCGTCAGCACAAATGCCAGCCGCCCGTAAATTCCTGCTTTGATTGAACTGATCGAAGAAAAACCCATGTGCACCCAAAAATACTCTTTATATTAATTCAGACGGTTTGCTGCAACGCTCGAAGCACTTGCACACCATATGCGCTGTTAGCCTGCACTTTTACCAGACGCCCTTGACCACTGACATGCGTGGCAATTATTAAATCCGGTTGCGGCAAATAACCTTCGCCACGCACCGGCCATTCCAATAAACAGACATTGTTATGCACAAAATAATCCCGAATTCCCATATATTCCAGTTCTTCGGGGTCGCCAAGTCGATACAAATCAAAATGAAATACCTGGCGATCGGCAAACTGGTAGGGTTCAACCAACGTATAGGTAGGGCTTTTTACCGCGCCGGAATGACCAAAGGCATAGAGAATGCCGCGCGATAACGTCGTTTTGCCGGCACCGAGATCGCCCAGCAAAAAAATAACCGCGCTGGCCGGCTGGCGGCATAAAACATCCCCCAAACGCCGCCCCAACGCTACCATATTCTCTTCGCCGTGAATGAGCCATTCATCGGCCTGAATCACTGAATTGGCCATATATTCATCCCACAAGCTCAAGCATCATTTCACTCACTCAGTGACCACGCAACAATTCGCACACCTGGGGCAGCAAATCGGTTGCCAGCAAGCTGCGCTCACCGAGCAATACCGCAGCGCGATCTGCAGCTTCTGCATGCAAGCAAGCTCCCAGACGGGCGGCATCGCCTACCGATAACCCTTGTGCCAGCAAACCACCGAGCAAACCACTGAGAATATCGCCCATACCGCCACTGGCCATACCCGGGTTACCCGCAGTCACTACACCAACCTCGCCGTTTTGATCAGCCACCAGGCTGCCAGCACCTTTAAGAATCACCGCGCCACCGTATTGTTGCTGCAGCGCGGTTACCTGTTGGTAGCGTTGTTGTTGCACATCGGCGGTGCCGGTATTCAGCAAGCGCGCAGCTTCGCCCGGGTGCGGAGTAAGAATCCAGTTATTGCGGCGGGTGCCCGTCGGTACCACCCGACCCGCCGCCATAATATTCAGCGCATCGGCATCAACTACCATCGGCAGGCCGCTTTTCATGGCTTGCTGCAACATTTGTTCAGACCAGGGCGAACGCCCCAACCCCGGACCAATAACCAGCACACTCGGGCGCGCCAGCAAAGGCTCCAGCTCCTGGCCGGACACCACACCGCAAGCCATCACTTCCGGACGGCGCGCCAGAATCGCCGCGACATGCTCAGGCCGGGTTGCCACGCTGACCAAACCGGCACCGGCACGGGCTGACGCTTCCGCAGCCATCAAGGCCGCGCCACCGTAGCCGGCATCACCGCCGATCACCATCACATGACCAAAATCGCCTTTGTGCGCATCGGCTGCACGGCGTTGTAACAAATCCAGACACCGGGTGGTATTCAACAGGGTCGCAGAAGGGGTAACGCCATGACGGTGCGCTTCTGACACCTGGAGATCCGCCAGCACCAGCTCGCCACACAAGGCCGGGCCACGACCGCTGACCAGACCGCATTTGAGGCCGATGAAGGTAACGGTTGTTGTCGCTCTCACTGCGGCGGCAACCGCCGCTCCGGTATCCGCGTTGAGGCCGGACGGAATGTCCAGCGCCAGCACCGGCAAATGGCTGGCGTTGATCTGCTCAATGGCCGCCGCTGTATCAGCGCGGAGCTCGCCGCTAAAACCGATTCCCAGCAGGGCATCCACCACGATCCCGGAGGCAGGCGGAGCATCAGCGGCAAAAGAGCGAATTTTCACGCCGGCTTGCAGGGCAAATTGCCAGGCCAGGCGTGCATCGCCGGTGAGTTTTTCCGGGGCAACCACCGCAACAACCTCGACCGGCAAACGGCGCTCGGCGGCCAATCCGGCCAGCACATAACCATCACCGCCATTATTGCCACCGCCGGTATATACATGAATAAAATCCGGCTGACCGAAACGCGCCAGCAAAACATCGAAGGCGGCCTTTGCGGCACGTTTCATTAATTGAATGCCCGGCACACCGCCAGCGATGATGGCCTGATCCAGAGCGCGTACTTGCGCAGCGGTGTACAGCTCCGCCGACGGCGTTTTGTTGTCAATCGAGCGAATGGTCGCCATGCAGAAAACCCGAACAAAAGGAAAAAGACAGAATTGGCGACGATTATACGCAAGATGCCCGCCAGGCGTTAAAACTCCCGCACAGAAGAAATGCGCCAGCCGGTAACAAAATGCCCTCGCTTTGAACGCAAGCTCATCGCCTGGTTGGCACAGGCGGTTTCTGGCACAATAGCGGCCTCAATCCTGAACCCATTTCACCCTGCCATGTTTACTTCCCGTCATGCCTGACCAACCCGACCTTAATCAGCTCACCGCTGACATCAAACGCTGGGGGCGTGAGCTGGGCTTTCAGCAGGTTGGCATTACCGATATTGACCTGTCGGTGCAGGAGCAAAAGCTGCAAGCCTGGCTGGAAAAGGGTTATCACGGCTCCATGGAATGGCTCGCGGCCCACGATAACAAACGCTCGCGCCCGGCCGATTTGCTACCGGGAACCTTACGGGTTATTTCGGTACGGCTGGATTATTTACCGGCGGACACCGAACAAATCCGCATCCTCAAAGACAGCAATAAGGCCTATATCTCGCGCTATACGCTGGGCCGCGATTACCACAAGCTGATTCGCAAACGCCTTGCCCAACTGGCCAAAAATATTGACGATGCCCTGCCCGACGGTTACCCCGGCAAAGGCATTTTGCAAAACCGCGCCTTTGTCGACAGCGCACCGGTGATGGAGCGGCCTCTGGCAGAAAAAGCCGGGCTGGGTTGGGCCGGCAAACACACCCTGATCATTAACAGCAAAGCGGGCAGCTGGTTTTTCCTGGGCGAAATATTTACCTTTCTGCCTTTGCCTGTGGATGTATCTGAAGAAGTAAACCGATGCGGCGACTGCACCGCCTGCCTGAAAGTGTGCCCCACCGACGCCTTTCCCGAGCCTTACCAGCTGGATGCGAGGCGCTGCATCTCTTACCTGACCATCGAAAACAAGGATGCCATCCCGCTGGAGTTTCGCGAGCCGATCGGCAACCGGATATTCGGTTGCGATGACTGTCAGGCGATATGTCCCTGGAATAAATACGCCCAATTTACCGGCGAAGGCGCATTTCAACCTCGCCACGGCCTCGCCAACAGCGATCTGCTAACACTTTTCCAATGGACGGAAGCCGAGTTTCTGGCCCATACCGAAGGCTCGGCGATTCGTCGCATCGGCTACCAGCAGTGGTTGCGCAATCTGGCCGTGGGGTTGGGCAACGCCCCCTCCTCCGATGACATCATCGCCGCACTGCACAAAAAACGACCGGATTGCTTACCCATGGTGCAGGAACATATTGATTGGGCACTGGCACAACAGGCTAATCCGCAGCACCGCCGCAAACGAAAAATACGCAGAGAAGTGTAAAGATCGCCCCGATTGAGCCACTCAATCGCTTATATAGCGATATATATGGCTGATTGCCGCTGTTATTTTTTTATATAAACATGAATAATAGCCGCCCTAAAAAGAGAGCGCTGCCGGAGAAGGGAGCGGTGCCATTCCGTGACAAAGTATCAACCACAGACGATAGGCTAATTGCATTATGAAACCACTTTCGGATATAGGGCTGGTCGGCCTCGCCGTGATGGGCGAAAACCTGATTCTTAATATGGCCAGCAAAGGCTACACCGTTACTGCTTACAACCGCTCCGTCGACAAAGTCGACAACTTCCTGGCCGGTCGCGCCCAGGGCAAGAGCATTCGCGGTGCCCGTTCCATTGAAGAACTGGTGCAGTCACTGGCCAAGCCACGCAAAATTATGCTGATGGTTAAAGCAGGCCAGGCAGTTGATGACTTTATCGAACAATTGATTCCTCACCTGGAAGCAGGCGACATCATTATCGACGGTGGTAACACACATTACCCGGATACTGACCGTCGTACCGCTTACCTGGCGAGCAAAGGTCTGCGCTTCATCGGCACCGGTGTTTCCGGTGGTGAAGAAGGCGCCCTGACTGGCCCATCCATTATGCCTGGCGGTTCTCCGGAAGCCTGGCCGTTTGTCAAAGACATCTTCCAGGGCATTTCTGCCAAAGTGGACGATGGCAGCCCTTGCTGTGATTGGGTAGGCGAGAACGGTGCTGGCCATTTCGTGAAAATGGTGCACAACGGTATCGAATACGGTGATATGCAGCTGATCTGTGAAGCCTACCAGATCATGAAGGAATTGCTGGGTTTGACCACTGACGAAATGCACGAAGTTTTCGCCGAGTGGAACACTGGCGAACTGGACAGCTACCTGGTTGAAATCACCCGCGACATCCTCGGCTACAAAGAAGACGGTGAAGCGCTGGTTGAGAAGATTCTGGATACCGCCGGCCAGAAAGGTACCGGCAAGTGGACCGGTGTTATCGCACTGGACCTGGGCGTACCGCTCACCCTGATTTCCGAAGCCGTATTCGCTCGCTGCCTGTCTTCACAAAAAGACGAGCGTGTTGCTGCATCCAAAGTGATCAGCGGCCCGGCAGTGAAGTTCGAAGGCGACAAAAAAGCCTTTATCAACGACCTGCGCAACGCACTTTACGCTTCAAAAATCGTTTCTTACGCTCAGGGCTACCTGCTGATGCGTGAGGCGGCCAAAGAATACGGCTGGAACCTGAACTACGGTGGCATCGCCCTGATGTGGCGCGGCGGCTGTATCATTCGCTCTTCTTTCCTCGGCAACATCAAGGAAGCGTTTGACAAGAACCCGGACCTCAACAACCTGTTGCTGGACGAGTACTTCCTGAAAACCGTTGATGCAGCCCAGGCTGGCTGGCGTCGTGTAGCGGCAGCAGCCATTGCCAACGGCATTCCTGCTCCGACCATCACCTCAGCCCTGACCTACTTCGACGGCTACCGCACTGCCCGCTTGCCAGCCAACCTGCTGCAAGCACAGCGCGATTACTTCGGTGCGCACACTTATGAGCGCACTGACAAACCACGCGGTGAGTTCTTCCACACCAACTGGACCGGTCGCGGCGGCAACACAGCTTCTTCTACTTACAACGTGTAAGTAACCGGAAGTTTGCCTCTTGAAAAACCGGAGCTTTCGCTCCGGTTTTTTTATGTCTGCGATTTATGCCTGGCTGCATCACCTGGCGCTCTGCCGCCCCGCTTAATATCAACAGATGGCTAATTTATAATCAGCACCACAAACGTCTTTCCGTACAGCCCGCGCACGACACAGCGAAGCGCCGGTGAGAATTCATAACAACCTCAACCTGAGCAGCAAAGAAAGCTGACACACTCAAGTATTGGCTCTCACAAAGCAACGCGGCCGCTGCGTCGCCATGCACCTGTATTTCATCAAGCCAACGGCAAACAAGCAAAAAAACACCGCTTGATTTATTCAACCCTTTGCGCGCTTAAATAAATATTCAGATGAATATTTTCTGCACCAGGCCATCACCAACCCCACCCGATACCCGCCGTTTGCCGAACACATTTTATTCACTGCAAATCAGCAAAAGCCGACATTTAAAAAATGTCGTCATGCTCAACTGCCTCTAATGCCAAAAAAACTCTCTACACCGTCACCTATTTAATGAGATACAAACACACCCCGGCTTACGACGATAATCACAACTCCGAATATTAATTCATACGCCACACTGCGATAAAACGCCTTAATGCGAAAAATTTGCACAAAAAACCAGCAAAATAAATTTTCGGTTATAAACATCGCGCCGATTTCTTTTAAACACAGCACAAATACTAAAAAGAAAATAACGCCGAGCCAGCAAAAATAAGCGATTTAAAACACCTGCGGCCTATTTAGCGCCAAAACACTATTTTCATGACATATTTTTTAAATCTTCCTTTCATTTTTTTTTCGGTTGCTATACTCAAATCACCATAAAAAAAGAACGGTCGACAACATTTTCATATTTAGGAGTTTTTTATGCGAATTCAAAAACATCTCGCGACTGCAGTTGCTCTGGGTATGGCCGCCAATTTTGCAATGGCAGACACCTATCAAACGGAACTGAAAGTTGATTACGGACACGTAGACTACGACACCAGTGGTTACGATTCCGATAGCGGTTCTGTTACGGGTAAATTGTATTTTCAGGAAGTAGAGCTGAAAAACTTTGTTTATGGTGAAGCTGCCTTTTTGAACAGAGCCAGTAATATTTCTGTGAGCTATGGTCAGGATGAATTTAAAGAAGATCAGCACTTCCCTGCACTGGATGCTCATTTGCGCACTAAAACAACAGATCGTGTGACGTCTGCGAACGTTGAGTTTTATGTTCCTAACACCCCGATCTACATTGCCGGTGGTGTGAGTGACTTCAAAAGCAGAATTCGCGGCTGGGAGCGTCAGGGCAACGAAGAAACCCGCATCCGTGAAAACATTAACCCAAGCAGCTACTGGCATGCCAGCCTGGGTATTACACCGATTGACGGCCTGTTGATCGCCACCGATTTCTACGAAGATGACGACATTAAAGACCGTTGGACGCTGCGTACCAAATACGTTGCTGATCTCGGTGGTAAAGCCGTTAACTTTGAAGCCGGTTACGAATATTTTTACGGCGAAGATGTTGTAAATGCGGCTGTGGACTTTTACCTGAGCCGCAGCTTCAGCCTGGGTGCCACCTACGAATATTACGAAGATTCCAACTGGGATGACGTATGGGGCGTAAGAGCACGTCAGTTCTTCAGCAACCACTTCTCCCTCGATGTTGGCTACAGCAAATGGGATGACAACGACGTTTACAGCGCAGGTGTTGCACTGCGTTTCTAAGCGGCAGCTTGTTAAAAACCGGAGCCATTGTGCTCCGGTTTTTTTATGGAAGAAGTATCCGTCAGACCCGCCTCATAACAACAACCAGGTGAATGGCGGTGCGCCAGCCTGACTGCTCGCTCATGCCTCATATTCCCACTATGCCCCCTCGCCAGCGCCCACTATTACCTTTTTACCCACCAGCCACAGCACAGCCCTTAATGGCGCAGGTTTCTGTATGGTTTTGTAAATCAACTTGAATTTCGCATGTAAACGATTACATTTTGCCCCACAAAACCCTGGTTAGTTATTCAGCGACACACCTTCTACTAAAAATCGGGCATTTACATGCATAACGATATTCTCGACACCCCGGCGCAACTGTTTGAACGCCGCACGGCGATCAAACAACTGGCCGTGCTATGCGGGCTGGCTTTATCCAGCCAATCCCTGTCTTTGATGGCACAGAGCTTTTCCTCACCGATAGATCAATCACGCAAGAAGCAAGGTTTGCTCAAAGCAGCCCAACTGGAGCTTGTGAAAGTGCTGGGAGAATTGATTATCCCCACTACCGATACACCCGGCGCTATCGCGGCCGATGTGCACACATTTATTCATTATCAGCTGGCTTACTGCTTTAACCAAAGCGAGCAGCAGACCATTTTAAATGGCCTTGCCACGCTTGATGAGCAGGCGCAACAACGCCATAAAAAAGTATTTGTCGCTCTCGACGCGGATGCACAAATCCAGCTGCTACAGGATATGGAAGCTGCACGTAAAGGCTTTACCGAAACCCACCGGCAGTTTTTCAAGCAGTTCAAATCGCTGGTGATGTTCGGTTATTACACCTCGGAAATTGGTGCAACGCAGGAGCTGGCTTATCTCGCCATTCCCGGCGGCTACCGGGGCGACTTCAAATTTTCCGAAGTTGGCAAAGCCTGGGCATTGAATTTTTAATTAATTCGCCCTCTTCCACACCTATTCACATCGTGATGAGCAGCTTATGAGTGACTCTGTTTACATTATTAAAAGCCAGGAAATTTTCGATGCAATCGTCGTCGGCTCCGGCATTACCGGCGGCTGGGCCGCGAAAGAGCTGACCGAGCAAGGCCTGAAAACGCTGATGGTTGAGCGCGGCCGCCCGGTTGAACACCGCAAGGATTATATTGGCGAAGGTGTAAAATCCTGGGAAATGCCATTTCGCGGCGCGATCGAAAAAAATGTCGCCGATGAACAATATGCGGTGCAAAAACAAAACTACGCCTTCAGCGATGCCACCAAACATTTTTATGGCAACGACCGCGACTATCCCTACAGCACACCGGAAGGAAAACCCTTCAGCTGGATTCGCGGCAATCAACTGGGCGGAAAGTCACTGTTATGGCACCGTCAATCCTACCGCTGGAGTGATCTCGATTTTGCAGCCAATGCCAAAGATGGTCATGGCGTTGATTGGCCCATTCGCTACGGCGATTTGACCGACTGGTACGACCACGTAGAAACCCATGCGGGCATCAGTGGCTCGGTAGAAAATATGCCGGTACTGCCGGACAGTAAATTTTTGCCCCCGTTTGAATTCAACAATGTTGAAAAAGTTATCAAGCAACAGCTTGAGGCCAAATATTCCGACAGAAAGTTGATCATGGGTCGCTGTGCGCATCTATCGCAACCGGCGCCGCACCATGTTGAGCAGGGCCGCGTGCAGTGCATGGCGCGCAACGAATGCCAAAAAGGTTGTTCCTTTGGCGCTTACTTTTCCACGCAAAGTTCTACCCTGCCGGCGGCGGCAAAAACCGGTAATTTATCCATCGCTACCAACAGTATTGTGCACAGCGTTATCTACGATCCGAAAACCCGTCGCGCCAGCGGCGTGCGCGTGATTGATAGCGAAACGATGGAAGTACGCGAATACTTCGCCAAAATTATTTTCCTGTGCGCCTCAACGCTGGGCACCACCCAGATCATGTTGAACTCGGTCAGCGAACAATTCCCTACCGGTATCGCCAACTCGTCCGGCGTATTGGGCCATTATTTGATGGATCACCTTTACGGCGCCGGTGCCAGCGGTATCGTACCCGGTCATCTTGAAGAATATTATTCCGGCCGTCGCCCGACCGGCCTGTACGTGCCGCGTTTTCGCAATGTCAGCAAACAGGATGCGCCGTTTGTAAGAGGCTATGCTTACCAGGCCAGCGCCCAGCGTGAACACTGGTCAAGCTTTGCCAACAAAGATGGTTTCGGTGCCGATTTCAAACACGCGATTCGCAATGCCGGCAATTGGAGTTTTGGCCTGAACGGCTCCGGTGAGATGCTGCCTGATTTTGATAACAAGGTAACGCTGCACCCGACACTGAAAGATAAGTGGGGTATGCCACAGTTACTGATCGACTGCACTTTCTCCGATAACGACTTGAAAATGCAAAAAGACATTGCCGAAACCGCCGGCGAAATGCTCGAAGCCATCGGCTTGAAAAACGTTAAAACCCATGACCGCAAATGGCCGCCAGGCTTGTCCATTCATGAGATGGGCACCGCCAGAATGGGCAAAGATCCAAAAACTTCTATTTTGAATGGCTATAATCAGGCACACGATGTACCCAACCTGTTTGTTACCGACGGTGCCTGCATGACCTCCAGTGCCTGGCAGAACCCGTCACTGACTTACATGGCACTAACAGCCAGAGCCTGCCGCTACGCGGTAGAACAATTGCGGCAAGGCAAGCTCTGACTTGAGGGAAGCCGGGAGAAGGTAAAGGATAGTTAAGTCTCTCGTGCTTCTCAGGAAAATCGGTATAAACACGCTTGCGGACCATGTCTGTTGCCGTGCAACTGCCGACTGATAATAACCGCGTTACCACCGTTTCACCTTGTTCAATACCAACACAGGGCCACACTATGAATATAATTAAGAAACTAACAATGGTTGTTCTTGCCAGTTTTGCCTTTATCGGCATGACGACTCAGGCGGCAACTGATCCGAAAATCAGCGTTCAACTCTGGTCGGTTAAAGATGACCTGAAAGAAGATTTTGAAGGCACGCTGAAGAAACTGGCCGGGCTGGGTTTCCAGGGTGTTGAGTTTGCCGGCAACTACGGCAAGTTTGAAAATGATCCGGAAGGCTTGAAAAAATTCCTCGCCGAGCTGGGTCTGCAAGCGTCAGGCGCTCACGTTGGTTTTGACAAATTCAATGAAGAAAACTTCGACCACACCGTCGATTTCTTCAGCAAGCTGGGCGCGAAATTTTTGATCGTTCCTTACGACAAGCGCTCTTACGATCCGGAAGCGGTTGATGCCATGAATGCCGAGCTGGCGGTAATTGCCAAGAAACTCGAGAAGCATGGTTTGCAAACCGGTTATCACAACCACGCACCGGAATTTGCTGACTTTAAAGATTCCACCTTCTGGGACTACATCGCCACCAACACGCCGAAAAATGTGGTGCTGCAACTGGATGTAGGTTGGGCTGCAGTAGCGGGTAAAGACGGTGCCGAGTACATTCGCAAGTACCCGAACCGTACCAAAACTACCCATTTCAAAGCTGGCCTGCCGGAAGGCACCAAAGACAAAGTGTCTATTATTGGTCAGGACATTGTTGACTGGAAATCCGTTATCAAAGCAGCACGTGAAGTGGGCGGCACCGAGTGGTTTGTTGTAGAGCAGGAAGTGTATCCAAACAACCTGACTCCGCTGCAAGCGGTTGAAGCCTCCATGAAAGGCCTGCAAAAAATTCTGGCCGAAATGAAGTAATTAATTTCGCCACGTAAAAAAATCGCATCGCAGGAAAACCTGGATGCGATTTTTTTTGCAACTTTTTTATGGTTACTCAACTACCGGAAAACCCGTTCAGCCATCGCAAAATGATCACATCACTTTACCCCGGCGGTTGATCAAACCTGGTATCAATCGGCTTTGAAAAAAGTGGCACGGTAATGCTGCAACTCGGCAATGGAATCGCGAATATCATCCATCGCCAGATGCGCACCGGATTTTTTCACGCCAGCCAATACATCCGGCCGCCAGCGGCGCGCCAATTCTTTTACCGTGCTCACATCCAGATTGCGGTAGTGAAAATAGGCTTCCAGCTGTGGCATACCACGCACCAGAAAGCGGCGATCCTGGCAGATAGAATTACCGCAAATGGGCGACTTGCGCTCCGGCACCCACGGCCGCAGAAAGGCGATAGTTTCCGCTTCGGCCTGCGCGAGGCTGACGTTACTTTCCCTGACCCGCTGTGTTAAACCGGACTTGCCGTGCTGGTTGGTATTCCACTCGTCCATCGCATCCAGAATGCTGTCCGGCTGATGAATAGCAAATACCGGCCCTTCCGCCAGAATATTCAAATTGGCATCAGTCACCAGGGTCGCAATCTCAATAATGACATCGCTGTCCGGTTCCAGGCCGGTCATTTCCAGATCAATCCAGATCAGGTTATCTTCATTCAACATATCAACCTCGATACCAACAGAAATAGGTAAATACAGTTTACCTGCAAATTACCGTTAAAGAGCCAATCGCCAAAACCTGACTCGCCCTCAAGGGCAATGGTTGCGAACACTACCCGTCGCAAAAAAACCGTTTATAACTTTTTCGAGTGTTTTCAACCACGATCAGGCACAATTGCCGGCAGAGTAACGCCTCAAACCCACTTCCACAACCGCCAATCTGTAACGGAAAATGAGCAAAAGAAAATTAAGCCGTCGCCAGGCCTGGCGTATTGAAAAAATTCAAAGTGAACGCAGCGCTCGCGCTACGCGCCGCGATAATATTGCCGATGAGCACCTGCAGGAGGGCGATCTTGGCCCCGAACAGCACGGTCTTATCATCACTCACTTTGGCACCCAGGTGGTGGTGGAATCCATCGACGCGCCTGGTGCTCATAAACGCTGCCACTTCCGTAGTAACCTGGGTTCGCTGGTCACCGGTGACCGGGTGGTCTGGCGCGATGGCAACCCTTACGGCGTAGTCGTCGCGGTACTGCCGCGCGAAACCGAGTTGTCCCGTCCTGATCCGCACGGCGATATGAAAACTATCGCCGCCAATATCGACCGGCTGATCATTGTTATTGCGCCCTACCCGGAAGCCCATGCCAACCTGGTCGATCGCTACCTGATTGCCGCCTGGACAATCGGCATCGAGCCGGTGCTGTTGATCAATAAAGTGGATCGGATTGATGACGCCACCCGTGACAAGATGACCACACTGGAAAACACTTACCGCAAGCTTGGCTACACGGTATTGAAAATTTCTACCCAAACCGGCGAAGGCCTGGATGTGTTGACCGGTTATCTCTCGCAATTTACCAGTGTCTTTGTCGGCCAATCCGGCGTCGGCAAGTCATCGCTGATCAACGCCTTGTTGCCGGATGCCAATTTGCGCGTCGGTGAACTGTCCGAGCGCCAACAGGGCAACCACACCACCACCAACGCGCGGTTGTTCCACTTTCCGGGCGGCGGCCAGTTGATTGACTCGCCGGGTATTCGCGAATTCGGCTTGTGGCACATGGATGCCGATCAGGTATTGGAAGGCTTTGCTGAATTCCGTCCGTTTATCGGTTATTGTAAATTCCGTGACTGCAGCCATCGTCACGAACCGGGCTGCGCTATTCTCGCGGCATTGGAAAAAGGCGACATCAGCCAGACCCGTATGGACAGCTACCGCTATATTCTGTCAACGTTGGCACAATAAAGTCAGGAAGCCATCGAACTTTTGCGGCGGTTACATGGACAAATAATGTACCGCTGCAATTATTTTAATAACGGAGCCCACTATGTCCTCACTACCTTACATTATTGAACCCGCCCAACTGGCGGCGCTGCAGGTACAGACCACCAATCTGCTGCTGGTAGATTTATCGAGTGACGAAAATTATCAGCAGGGACATATCGACGGTGCCATCCATGTGCCGCCGCGCTGGCTATTGAGCGGCCACCCACCGGTTCCCGGCAAAATTGCCAGTGAAGATCAACTCAACCGGTTATTTTCTTTTCTCGGCCTGACGCCCGATACCCATGTTGTTGTCTATGACGACGAAGGTGGCGGCTGGGCGGGGCGCTTTATCTGGACCCTGGACGCTATCGGGCACACCCGCTACTCCTATCTCAACGGCGGCTTGCATGCCTGGATCAACTCCGGCCTGCCGCTGTCGCAACGGGTTCCCACCGTTAAACCCACCAAAGTGAACGTGACGATTAACCCGGCCGTAGTGGTTGAGGTGGTGGATATTCTGCGCGATCTCGACAAGGTCAACTTTGTGGTTTGGGATGCGCGCAGCCCGGCCGAATACCGCGGTGAGCGGGTGCTGGCGCAAAAAGGTGGCCATATTCCGGGCGCTATCAACTGCGAGTGGACCAATCTGATGGACCGCAACCAGGGTTTGCGCATCCGTGAAGATGCCCGCGAGTACCTGGCGGCGCTGGGACTGAATAACAAACAGAAAATAGTCACCCACTGCCAGGGGCACCATCGCTCCGGTTTCACCTATCTGGTGGGCAAGGCGCTGGGCTTCGATATTCGCGCTTACCACGGTTCCTGGGCCGAATGGGGCAACCATCCGGATACCCCGGTTGAGCTGCCATCGGAAGCTTCCGCCTGATTTTTCCCCCTCTCACACCGGCATCTGCCGGTGTGCTGCATTAATTTCCTCGCACTACTGCCCAGCGCCTGAAAAATTCGGTAAATTATTGCTTTCGCCTTGCCGCAACGGCGTCAAATTCTTCTATACTCTAATGCAAATTTTCGCGCCGATTCTGTGTTGGTGTTGATGGCGCTTATCCATGAGAATAACAAAATGGAATTTCTGAAGAAGTCGCCCAAAACCTCTGCGCTGGACACCGCTGCCCGCTTGCAGCGCAATGTGCCAGCCTGGAAAGTTGCCATTATTGACGATGACCGTCAGGTGCATGCCGTTACCCGTCTGGTATTGGCCAACACCCGCATTGATGATATTCCTATCGAGTTTCTTGATGCCTTCAGCGGCAGCGAGGGGCTACGCCTGTTTCAGGATCACCCTGATATCGCGCTGGCATTTATCGACGTGATTATGGAGTCTGATGATGCCGGGCTTGATCTGATTCACCGCATCCGCCACGAACTGGGCAACCACACTACCCGCATCGTGCTACGAACCGGACAGCCCGGGACCTCTCCCGAAGAAACCATCATCCGCGACTACGACATCAACGACTATAAAAGCAAAATCGAACTCACCGACACCAAACTGAAAACCTGCACCTTCTCCTGCATCCGCTCCTACCGCGACATCCTCACCATTGAAAACAGCCAGCGCGGCATGCGACGCGTTATTGATGCCTCAGACTCGGTGCTGCTCAGCCGCAGCCTCTACCAGTTCGGTAACGCCATTTTTGAACACACCATTCAATTGCTGGGTATCAACACCACCGAGATGTATCTGGTGACCCGGCACGAGGATTTATACGGGGATACCGAGCTGACCTTGCTGGCCGCTACCGGCGCCGCGGTAGAACTGCGCTCCGGCTGGAACACCTCCATCCTGCCGCCGGATGTTAAAACCAGCATCATGGAAACCCTGGTGCGCAAACGCTCCAGTAATAAAGACGGCATTTTTATTGGTTATTACAATACCGACCCGCGCACCGAAAGCGTGCTTTACACCAATTTCCGGCAGCCTCACTCTGAACTGCAGGAAGATATCCTGCGCATGTTCGCGGCCAACATTACCCTGATTTTCCAAAACCTGTCGGCGCGGGAAATCATTCTGGAGACGCAGAAAGAACTGCTGCTGGTTATTGGTGATGCGATTGAACTGCGCTCCAAGGAAACCGGCAGCCACGTGCGCCGGGTATCGCTGATGAGCGAGCTGCTGGCGCTGCAAATAGGCCAGTCCAACGAGTTTGCACAAACCCTGCGCCACGCCGCGCCGCTGCATGACCTGGGTAAAATCGGCATCCCTGAATATATTCTGCACAAGCCCGGCAAGCTGGACCCGGAGGAATGGGAGATCATGAAATCCCATGCCACCATCGGCTATGAGATGCTGAAAAATTCCAACCGCATCATCGCCAAGATGGGTGCGCGCATTGCACACAGTCACCACGAGCATTGGGATGGCCGTGGTTACCCGCAAGGTTTGTCCGGTGAAAGCATTCCCCTCGAAGGGCGTATTGTCGGTATTATCGACGTGATTGACGCCCTGGGTTCACAGCGCACTTATAAAAAGGCCTGGGCTGAAGAAGATATCAAGCAATACATTATTGATAGACGTGGCTTGCAGTTCGATCCGGCGCTGGTAGATGCAGCGATTGTACTGTTTGATCAATTTCGGGAGATTCGTCGGCAGTTGCCCGACATTCTCACTCCACATACCCAGAACATCAGTGAATCCTCATCATGAGTACACGCTTCTCCGATATTCTGCACAACGTCTCCCGATCACCGGTTATTGATACCGGCGATTTGCAGGCCGCCGCACGCTTGATTCTCAATGCAGCCCGCGAGGGTTTGAAGGTTCAGCGCAGCAGTATCTGGCTGCTGGACCATGATCATCAGCACATTCGTTGCACCCTGCTACTGGACGAAACCAGCGAGCAGCAACAGCTGCCGGCGCTCAGCCGCGAACATTACCCCGATTATTTCGCGGCACTGGATAAGGAACGGGCCATCATTGTTAACCAGACCGCCAATGATGCAAGCACCCGGGACAGCCTGGAAACTTACCTCAGACCGCTGGATATCCAGGCTTTGCTGGACGCTCCCATTCGCCATTACGGCCAGATGATTGGCGTTATCTGCTGCGAGCATCAACACTCCACGCGCGAGTGGCGCGATGAAGAAATTGCTTTTTTAAGCACCCTGGCCGATTTGTATGGCCGTGCGGTCACCTCCGAGCAACGCCTCAATTACGAACGGCAACTGGAGCTGATTAACGAGCAACTGGAAAGCAAAGTGCTGGAGCGTACCCAGTGGCTGGAAAACGCCCTGCGCAACCTGACTCATACTCAAGCCAAATTGATCGAAAGCGAAAAGCTGGCCTCCATTGGCCGTATGGTGGCAGGGCTGGCACACGAAATTAATACCCCGCTGGGCATCGCGGTAACCTCTGCCAGCCACTGCGAATCCGAGCTGAAAAAAACCCATCGTTTGTACAATCAGCGGGAACTGGACGAAAGCCAGTTCCGCGATTTTTTATTATCGCTAACCGAGGGGATGCATCTGGTTTCCCATAATCTCAATCGGGCCACCAATCTGGTACAGAACTTCCGACTCAGCGGAGCGATTCAAACCTCGTCAGAAGAAGAAGTGTTTGAGCTGCACAACTGTATTGAAATTATTCTTAAAAGTTTGCAACCGCTGTTAAAAGATCATCATCTGATTTGCCACTTCTCTACCCCGGAACCGATTCGGTTGAATAGCTACCCGGGCGCAATCGCGCAAATTTTAACCAACCTGGTTACCAACAGTATTAACCACGGCTTTGTCTCCAAAGCACCGGGCGATATTACGGTAAACATCGCCATCCAAAATGGCCAGGTGCATTTGCATTATCGGGATAACGGCAGCGGCATCAACGAAGAGATTCACGATAAAATTTTCGAACCCTTCTTTACCACCGCTCGTAAAACCGGCGGCTCGGGGCTGGGTTTATCCATCGTGCATAATCTGGTTACGCAAAAACTGAAAGGCTCTATCAGTATTGAGCAGATGCCCAATCAGGGTGCCGGTTTTTTAATCCGCTTTCCTCTTAGCGTATCAACGCCCGCCTGACATTGTCAGCGGGCAGTTTTTAAAAAATCTGCCACACTTGTTTAATCCCGAGACATTAATCAGCCATTTTCACTGGAGATCGCTGGTATTATCCGGTTTAAAGCCACGCACCGCGAATAACCGCTAACCTGTGCGCCGCTTGAAAATTTCCTGCAGTAAGCCGCTTGCCGATTGTTGCATCCACTGAATAAAAAGTCAGGTTTGAATGTTTATGCCAACCCACCCGTGGACTCGTCGCTGCCTGCTGCTCGTTGCTGTGTTATTACTCACCAGCTGCGCCACCTTTTTTCAATCTTTCTGGAACGAACGCTACGGCAAAGCCGAGGCGATGGAATACAGCCAGGTACTGCAACAAAGCACCATTGAGTACGACCGCCACGTGCGCCCCATTATTGAAATGCGCTGCACGGTTTGCCATGGCTGTTACGATGCCCCCTGTCAGTTAAAACTGGATTCTTTTCAAGGGCTGTTGCGCGGCGCCAATACGGACAAAGTCTACGACGGCACCCGTCTGCTGGGCGCCAGCATGACCCGCCTGTTTGAAGATGCGCACACCACCCGTGAATGGCGGGATAAAAAATTCTTTCCGGTATTGAACGAGCGGGACAACACCGCTGAAAACAATATCGAAGCCGGTGTATTGGCTCGCCTGCTAACCCTCAAACAAAATCACCCGCTGCCCAAAGAAGCGATTCTGCCAGCCAGCTTTGATTTTGCACTCAACCGCAACCAGCAGTGTCCGCGTCTTGAAACCCTCGACAGCTATGAAAAGAACTTCCCGTTATGGGGAATGCCTTACGGCTTGCCCGGCCTGACGGAACAGGAACACAGCACCTTGATGTCCTGGCTGGAAAAAGGCGCACCACCGGGGCCATCGGTAAAAATTCCGGCCAACATCGAACCGGAAATTGCCCGCTGGGAAACATTTTTTAATGGCGATTCCATCAAGCAGCAGTTAGCCAATCGTTACATTTACGAGCATTTGTTTTTAGCGAATTTATATTTCCCCGAAGCAGAAGGCGTGTACTTCCGGTTGGTGCGCTCAAACACACCTCCGGGCCAACCCTTGCAGCGCATCAGCACTTCACGACCGTTTGACGACCCGGGCGTAGAGCGGGTGTATTACCGGTTGTGGCACGACCCGTCCACCATCGTTGCCAAGTCTTACATGCCCTACCGTTTGGATGCTGACCGTCACCAGCGTTGGCAGCAGCTGTTTTACGAAACCAGTTACGATGTTACTGAGCTGCCTGGCTATGACCCGGCAAGCGCCGCGAATCCGTTCAAAACCTTTGCCGAATTACCCGTAGGCAGCCGCTACCGTTTTATGCTGGAAGAAGCCCAATTCACCATCATGAACTTTATTAAAGGGCCAGTCTGTCGTGGCCAGGTGGCACTGAATGTTATTCAGGATCATTTCTGGGTGGTGTTCGTCGCGCCGGAATTAATGTCGAGTGAAGAGGATGCCATTTTCTTTCGCGAAAACAGTAACCACCTGCAACTGCCCGCATCGGTGGGGAACACACTCTTGCCGCTGAACAACTGGAACCATTATTCAAAACTGCAAAAAGAATATCTGGAGGCGAAAGCACAATATATTTCGCAAAAAATGGAACGTCAGGGTGCGGTCACGCTGGATATGATCTGGAACGGCTACGGCAATAATGACAATGCCGCGCTGACCATTTTCCGCCACAGCGATAGCGCCAGTGTCATTAAAGGGCTGGTGGGTAATGATCCGAAAACCGCCTGGGTTATCGGTTATCCGCTGCTGGAGCGCATCCACTATTTACTGGTGGCCGGCTTCGATGTGTATGGCAATTTGTCCCATCAGCTGCTGAGCCGTTTGTATATGGATTTTCTGCGCATGGAAGGCGAGATGACCTTCCTCGATTTTCTGCCACCGGAAGCACGCGAAGCAGAGTTGATGCTCTGGTATCACAACGCCGAGAAAAAAGTACACGAATATCTGGGTATTTATCAGAAGAATCTCAACGTGAACAACGATATTGCTTACCACACCGACAAACCCAAGCAGGAGCTGTTCGGCATGCTGCGCAATCATTTGCAGCCGGTGCTCAACCCGCAATACGATATCACTGCAATCAAGGCAAACAGCAATACGCTGGCAGAGCTGAAAAAATTGCACCTTACCCGCGGCACCAGCCTGCGCCATCTGCCGCAAACCACGGTAATTCGCATTGAAGAGTTGGGCACATTTACCTTGCTGCACAACAATGCCTTCAGCAATTTGTCATCGCTATTTAATGAAGAGAGCCGACGTATGCCGGCCCAGGACTCGGTGACGCTGGCCAAAGGTATCATCGGTTCCTACCCCAATGCGTTTATGTACCTGAGCGAAAAGCAATTGCCCGACTTTGTAGCGCGCATTGGCAATATGGAAAGCGAAGCCGATTATCAGGCGCTGCGCGCCAGATACGGCATTCGCCGCTCCGATCCGGATTTCTGGTCTTTCAGCGATGGCCTGCATGCCAGCTTTAAAGCCGACCAGCCCGCCGAGGCCGGATTACTCGATTACAACCGGCTGGAGAATCGCTAGCGGTTGCACAAATTGTGACCGCCGGGACAATTCCTTCCGGCGCCGCCCCGGCGGTGGTTGCGTCACTATAATTCGGTGCTAAAGTGGCACACCTATGAACTCATCCCTGATTCCTGAAAAACCGCTGCTGATTTCCCCGTCGCTGGCTGTCACCATTGGCCTTGAAGAGGCCTGTATGCTGGCGGTGTTAAACGAGGCTGCCCACTATTTGCCCACTCGCGCCTGGCAGGGCCACCAGTGGTTTACGCTCGACAATACGCTGATCACCCGTCTGATGCCTTTCTGGAATGCTTATGACATTGATCGCGTCAGCCGTAACCTGAAAGACAAAGGCATCATTCTGCTGCACTCTGCGCCCTTTACCAGCAGTGGCGAGTTGCAGCTGGCGTTCAATGAACAGGCAACCGCACCGCGCGCGGCAGCACCGGCACAACCGGCCATTGCCAGCGCCAACCGCATTGCCCCCAGCTGGCAGCCGGATCAGGAATTACTGCGCCGCCTTGCCGAGCTGAATATTCCCGAGGCGTTTGCCATGCAGCAATTGCCGGAATTTATTACCTACTGGCGGGAGAAAGGCGATATCAGCCACGCCTGGGGGTCGCGCTTTTTAAAAGATGTGATCTACAAATGGCGCCATCACCAGAGCCAGACCGCCCGTGAACAACGGGAACTGCGTGACCAACAGGAAAACGCTTTCCTTAACCGCGACCAGGAAACCGCCATGCACAGCCAGTGGCGCCCCAGCCGTGATGCCCTCGAAGTACTGGTGAAGCACGCGTCCATCAGCCTCGCCTTCGTGGAAGACGCCATTCCGGAATTTATTCTTTTCTGGAAAGAACGCGGCGATGTGGGTAAAACCTGGAACAGCAAGTTTATCCAGCACGTCAAGCGGCAGTGGGCGCGCTACACCTCGGCGCTGGAGCACGACACCGAGCCGCGCCGCATTCCGGAAAGCTGGTCGCCAGGCGCGGAAGTTTTTGATGTATTACGGCTGGCCAATATTGATCTGGAGTTTGCCAAACGCCAGATCCCCGAGTTTTTACTCTATTGGCGGGAAAGCAATCAGGTGTATGCCTCCTGGAACACCAAGTTTCTGCAGCACGTAAAATACCATTGGGCCAAACAGCACGCGCTGGCCACACTCAACTCGCAACAGGTCGATAGCCATGCAGGAAATCAATCCACTCATCCAGCAACTAGCACAAGAGATCGCAGCCTCCTCGAAGACCTCACCGACCGAAGCTGGGCGCAGTGATCAGGCCGGGCCACAACGTGCCCGCAGCAGCACTGAAAAAGCCGCGCTGGTGGATGCCTTGAATGAAGTGTTTGCGCTGTTTCGTATCAATTACCACAACCAGTTTTACAAGGCTTACAGCGATAGCCAGGTGCTCGCACAAATCAAAAAACTCTGGTTTGAAAGCCTGCAACAGTTTGAACCGGCAACCCTGTTACGCGGCGCGCGCAAGGTTATTGAAGAATCCGAATACCTGCCTACACTAAACCGCATGATTCGCGCGTGCCAGGGCGACCCGGAAAGTGTTGGCCTGCCGGATGCCCGTACCGCCTATATTGAAGCCTGTACCGCCCGCAGCCCCAAAGCGGCACAATCCTGGAGTCATCCGGCGGTTTATCATGCCGGGCTGGCCAGTGACTGGTACTTTCTCGCCAATAACACCGAGAGAGTCGCCTTCCCGATTTTTGAGCGTCACTATGTGCGAATTTGTGAAAAAGTGATGAATGGCATGGAGCTGCCCCACCCGAATGCGCCATCATTGCCAGCCACCATCGAAACACCGCTTTCAAAAGAAGAAAATCAGCAGCGTCTCAGCGAACTGCTTAAAACTCTGGATATGTAAAACCCAGCCCCATCAAGGACAGCATATGAAAAAATACATCGCTTTTTTAACAGCACTTCTGGTTGCAGAAGGCGCCCTGGCACAGCAAAGCCCGGTTGAGTTTCATGCGTCCGGCCAGGCGGTTATGACCCGCATCAAAGCCGCCGGTGAGCACTTTTCGCCAACGCTGTTCCAGTTCAAAGCCGATGCACAATTAACCGAAGGTTTTTTTGATGGGGTGGGTTTGCAAGGCGTAATCGGGGTGCCTATCAGCGATGACAAGGAAAACAACCTGACCGTCGATATCAAACAGCAGAGCGCCGCCTACGTGACGTTTACCAGCCCCAATAGCGAGCCGGACGATTTGAAATTTGTGCTGTTTGTCGGTTACGCCTCCACCGAGCTTGAAAGCCACCTCAGCACGCTGGATCTCAAAGTAAAAGATAAATACGCCGGCACCAGCTACGGCTTTTCCCTGCAGCAGCGCATGTTTGCCAACAAACCGGTGTATTTGACGCTGGACTGCGCCCGCTACTACAAAAAATCCGATATGAAAATTGACGGCTGCGGCCTGGGAGCGACCTATGCGTTCTAAGCCCTCAACGTCCGGCCTGCTGCTGGCCGCCGGTTTATCCGTCTTTGCCGTCACGACGCTGACCGCTTGCGGCGGCGATAAAGGCGATAGCCGTCAGTTCTCACAGCTGGTCACCGCCAACAAAAACAATATTATCCGTATTGCACTGGCCGACAACGAAGGCGTGGTGCATGCCAAAGGTACTCATCAATTCCAGTTGCTGGGCTTTAACGCCGATGGCACCGAGTTTGATATCACCGACAAAACTACCTGGACCCTCAGCGACCAGAACCTGGCGACAATTACAAAAGGCGGCTTATTGACGCCCAAAGTCGACAACGGTGATCTTACCCTTACCGCCAGCTTTGCCGGGCTTACCGCCACCCAGCCGGTGAGTATTTCCGATGCTGACCTGGTGAGCATCGCCATTGAAAACGCCAGCACCGCCGTCAATGTATGCCAGGACACCCGCTTTACTGGCAAAGCACTGCTGGCGAACGGGCTGACGTTGGATTATCCGTTGCAATGGCGCCTCGCCAATAGCGCGGACAGCACCAAAGCCGCGTTTTCCGACGTCAACCAACCGGTGTTACATACCTATCAAAGCGGTGCGGTAAATGTCATTGCTGAAGGCCGTAACAACGCCGGCCAGCTGATCGCGTCCTCGCCCTTCACCATGAACATCAGCGACTCGCTGGTATCGCTGAGCCTCGCCTCCAGCAGGGGCAATACCAGCAATGGCGTAGTACTGCCGGAGGGTCAAACCACCGAGCTGTCGGCCACCGCCAACTGGACAGATGGCAGCAGCGGCAATATCACCCGTAATGCACGTCTGAGCGTCGATAACACCGAATGGGCAACCATCAATGCCCAGACCAACGTGCTCACCGCGAACACCGGCAGCTACCAGGGCAATGTGGTTAACGTCACCGCGCTGTGTGATGATCAGACCGCAACCCTGCCGATTGAAATCAACAAAGCCGATATCAACAAAGTGGAGATCGGCGGTTCAGACAATGGCACCGGTAACCTGACCGTCAACGAAGGCAGCAACCTGACGCTGAGATTGACGGCCACCTTTGAAGACAATGGCGGGTCAGATCAGAACTTCAACCACAATGTGGAATGGAGTATTGATACCAGCCAATCCGGTGCTTTCAATCCCAACCTCATTCGCATCACCGATGCGGGCGTGGTGGAAACCAGCAGTAACCTCAACCTGAATGGCCGCTTGAATCTGGTTATTCGTGCCCGCGTTGTGGATGACCTTGGCAATACACTGCGCAACCGCGCCGGTGTTGCTCTGGAAGATACCGAAACCGTAGTGGTGGTTCCGCGCATCTAGCAGAACGGCGGGGCAGCGCTTTCACAAGCTTGCTGCCCTGCCGCTTATCAGGCGATGCCTATCGTCTGAATCATCTTGATATCTACCCCGCCAACCCCATATCATAATCGCCCGCCATTCCACACCGCCGCGCAGCAGCGACATTACTGATCATCACGCATCCATGAAAACATCGTTATTCAAATACTTGTCAGCGGGTATCTTCACCGGCTATGCCGCCTTTTGTCTGGTGATAGTGATCGCACTCTCCAACTACCGTTTGCCTGGTGACGACCATTTTGGTGAGCACCTGACAACCTCAACGCTACTACCCGACTTCGCCGCCATAGAACAAACACCGGAGCGCAAACAGGCGTTTCTGGAGATGATGTTACCGCTGGTAGAGGCGAAAAATATCGCCATCGTTAAAAGCAGAAATTCCCTGCTGAAGATGCAAACGGCCCTTGAGAGCGAACAGCCGCTTACTACGAAGCAATTATCTTTACTGCAAAAGTTGCGCGATCGCTACCACGTAACGGAAGAAGATGAGCCCGATCAACAAAAAGCGGTGGCGCAACTTTTATTGCGCGCCGATGTGATTCCCGAGTCGATGGTGTTGGCACAGGCCGCGGTGGAGTCCGGCTGGGGAACCTCGCGTTTTGCCGGTGAAGCACACAACCTTTTTGGCCAGTGGTGTTATACGCCCGGCTGCGGTCTGGTACCGGCACGACGCGCCAGCAATGCCAAACACGAAGTGCAGTTATTTGAAAATGTGGAAGGCGCGATCAGTGCGTATTTTCGTAATTTGAATACCCACCGCGCTTATCAATCCTTCCGCAAACTGCGGGCGCAATTGCGTGAAGAAGGCAAAGCGCTGTCCGGCTCGCAACTGGTAACAACCCTGGGCAAATATTCATCCAGAGGCCAGGCGTATATTGAGGAATTGCGTACCGTAATTCGAGCCAACCGGCTGGAAGCGCTGACACAAACACACGCTCACCAGCCTGCCAACGCGGCGGCTAACCCTCGTGTTGCCACTGCCCATTCCGGTCAGTAACCAGCCACTGACGGGTGTACCAGTAAAAGCGTCCTTCTCCGGCCGGAGCGGTACAGTTATAACGCGTGCGCCCGGCCTTTAAATCATTGCTCGCATGAGCACGCACACGCGTGCCAGATACCGCCAATGCAGCAGCGCCCTGCCCGGATACAAAACAACGTACAGCGGTGGCGAGTTTTTCGTTCTCAAATTCCAGTTCCAGCAACGGCCGGTTACCGGCAACGACCCTATCGTCCTTCAAGGCAGTTTTTGCATCCGGATTTGCCCAACTGCGGTATTTGACGGTGGGGAACGGCAAGGTATTTACTTTCATGGCGAAATCCTTGAGGTCACCGTAGCTGCCACCAAACGGGAAGCGTGGCAGCGACCACAGCCCTTCACTGGCTTGCAAAGGGCCGGACTGTTGGCCAAAGGCAACGAAACCCAGGCGGCGCACCAGAGCGATCACCCGCGCATCGTATTCACCAAACGGATAGGCCAGCAGCTTGTGCCGCTGGCCAATTTCTTTTTCGATAGTCGTTTGTGCCTCGGTAATTTCACGCTCGATACGCTGCTGCCAATCCTTTTCCGTCTCGCCCGCTTGCAAGCGCACCAGATGCGGATGGGATACCGTATGGTTGGCAATGGTCACGCCGTGTTTTGCCATTTCCCGCAGCTGATCCCAGGAGGCAAACCCCTGACGTTTTTTTTGGTGCGGCTCGGTGTTTATAAAAATGGTAAACGGCCAACCGCGTTTTTTTAAAGCCGGAAACGCATTGTCATAAACCGAGGTGTAGGCATCATCAAAGGTAATAGCAACCGTACGATCTGGCAGCGGCTTGTTATCTTTTAACAAGGCAACCAGTTCAGGCAGCGCCACCACAGTAAATTTCTGATCTTCCAGGTATTGCAGGTGTTCGAGAAACAATGCCGGGTCAATACTGGTGGATGCCGGTGTTTTATCGCTGACATGGTGGTATTGCAAAACCACCGCCGCTGAGGCGCCGGCATTCATGCACAGCATCAATAAAAGAACATAAAAAATACGCATGTTTTTCTCAACCTGAAGGTGGCCGGCTTTTCTTAACCGGCACCGGTTATGTAACGTTATAAAAAATTCATATCCAGCTGATGGGTAACCGCAAGTCGGCTGACAAACTCTTCATCGTGCGACACTATCATCAAGGTGCCCTGCCAGCTTTGCAAGGTTTTTTCCAGCAGCATGCGTGAGTCGAGATCGAGAAAGTTTTCCGGCTCGTCCAGCAGTAATAATTCCGGCTGTTGCGGCGCATCGCCCACCGCCAGCAATGCCACTTTCATTTGCTCGCCATAACTTAATGCCGCCAATGGCAAGTGAACTTTATCGGCATCCAGGCGGAGATTGGCCAACCGCGTGCGCCATAAAGTTTCCGACACGGTATCATTCCAGCGCTGTAAAAATTGCAATGCTGACAGCGATTTATCCAATAATGAAAAATGCTGATCCAGATAAACCACCGCCGTTTTCAGCTGGCAGTCACCTGCTCGCGGTGGCAGCAAGCCGGCCACTACTTTTAACAGCGTGGATTTACCGCTGCCGTTATCTCCGTTGATGTGCCACCGCTCACCGCGAGAGACGACCAAACTGAAAGTTTGATGGCACACAAACGGCAACTGCAATGCGGAAAAAAGTACCGCATGACCGGCATGCCCCGGCCGATTCGGCAACACCATGGCTTGCGAGTCCAACTCAAATACTTTGTCGCGACTGTCCTGAAGCTGCTGCGTTAACTGCGTTTGTTGTTGCGCGTTTTGTTGCTTTAAACGGGAGAGGCTTTGCTCGGCACGGTTTTTTTGTCGGTCGAGCAGCAAGCGGCATTGCGATCCCGAGGTGCGTAATTTTTCGCCCTGCTTGCGCCTGCTCGCCGCACGCTGTAACGCCACCTGTTGCAGATGCTTGTGTTTACGAACTTCACGTTCGGCGTGCGCCACTGCGTGAGTGGCAGCAGCCAGCAGGCGATTTTTTATGGTGTAGTAGCCGTCATAGTTTTCACCATAGATATGCAACCGGTCAGCAGTCAATTCGAGAATGCAGTCCATGTCTCTCAGCAAGGCGCGGTCATGGCTGGCAATAACACAACCCCCGCCATGCTGCTGTAATTTTTTCCGCAGCCAACGCCGTCCGTTATGATCCAGATGGTTGGTAGGCTCATCCAGCAAGATAAATTGCTGCGCATCCATAAAGGCACTGCATAACCGCAACCGCGACAGCTGGCCACCACTCAACTGACTGGCATCATCCGCCAGATCAATAGAAACACCGGCATCCTTTATGGCGGCACGCCATTGATCCGGTAAGTGCCAGGCGCCCTCCAACAACGAAAAATCGCTGTCGGTCGCCTCGCCTTTTTCCAAACGCATCAAGGCATCATAGCGTTCAGCCACCCCCAAAATATCTACCACCCGGTTACCAGCGGTTGATGCCGTGCGAAGCGGAAAAAAAGGCCGCTGCCAATTAACCGCACCCGTGGTTGGTTGCAGGGTGTGCGATAAAATGCTTAACAGTAAGGTTTTACCCTGGCCATTCGGCGCAACCAGACCGTGACGGGCAACTGGCAAAGAGGCCGATAAGCCACGGAATAAAGTGCGATGACCAAATTGAATAGAAAGATCGGAAAATTGACAGGCAATCGTCGTCATACAAGCTCCAGAACAGAACAGATGACGATCAAACCTTTAACAGAAACAGGAAGAACACCACCTGTCATGCGAAAATAAATCGACGTTAAAACGTCGAGTCAGATTTCGATGATCTCAGGAGTGTTTGTTCATGATAGCGATAACTCCGCCGGGGATAAAATCAGAAGAAAATGTTTGCTTGCCGCGAACAGTAACAAACGATGCGAAGGTAAGACAAGCACCGGGAGAAAAAATTCCAGGTGCCTGCTCGCCGATACCATACCGAATAGCCACTGGCAGGCAGATCATACATCCATAAAGCGTAAACCGACACCTTCACTGGCAACGCGCACCACTTCCATTTGGAGTACCGGTGCGTCTTCCATCATCCCTTGCACCTGTGCCGTCACCACCGAACCGACCGGAGGAAAATCCTCCGGGGCGGCGATAACAAATACACCGGTATCAGAAATATCACGGCTTTTGACGGTGAACTCACCCAACACCGCATCAGTAATGCGGATGTTACATGTAAAAGGCGTTCTTACCGAACCCCGCTGTTCCTGACCTGCCATGAGTGATTCCTTCGTTATTTTTTTGCTTACTTTTCGGAGACTTCTACCTGATCCACTTTCTGGAACCCACGCGGCAGTTTGTTACCACGTCTGCCACGCTCACCACGATAATGCTCAAGATCAGCTGCTTTTAAGGTGATGTGACGCTTACCGGAATACAGCGTCAACTGCTGACCCGGATGAATCACGCTCACGGCAATAACATACTCCTCGCGGGTTAACGCCCTCGCCGAGGGAATATTCATAATCTTGTTGCCTTTACCGCGCGCCAGCTCCGGCAGCTCTGTTACCGGGAATACCAGCAAGCGGCCATCGTTGCTCACCGCCGCCAGTAATACCTGCGTTGGGTCTTGCAATAATTGCGGCGGTAATACGCGTGCGTTTTCCGGCAGCGTCAGCAGGGCTTTACCGGCTTTGTTTTTACTGAGCAAATCGCCCAGTTTGGCCACAAAGCCGTAACCGGCATCGGAAGCCAGCAGTACACGTTGTTCGTCCTGCCCCATCAACATGCCTTCAAAGGTTGCACCACTGGGCGGATTAATACGTCCACTCAAGGGTTCACCCTGGCCGCGAGCCGACGGCAGGTTGTGCGCCGGCAATGAATAACTGCGGCCGGTAGAGTCCAGCAAAATAACATTCTGGTTGCTCTTGCCGTGCACCGCAAATTTGAAACTGTCGCCCGCTTTGTAACTGAGCGATACCGGGTCAATGTCATGGCCCTTGGCAGCGCGAATCCAGCCTTTATCGGAAACCACTACCGTTACCGGATCAACGCTCAGTAATTCGGTTTCGCTGAACGCCTGGGCTTCGTTACGTTGCACAATCGGCGAACGACGATCATCGCCAAAAGCTTCCGCTACTTGTACCAGTTCTTTGCGCACCAGCGTTTTCAAACGGGCAGCCGAGTCGAGAATTTTTTGCAGCTGGTCGCGCTCTTTCTCAAGGTTGGCCTGCTCTTCGCGAATTTTTATCTCTTCCAAACGCGCCAACTGACGCAGTTTGGTTTCAAGAATATATTCGGCTTGCATTTCAACCAGGTTAAAGCGTTCCATCAACACCGCTTTGGGGTGTTCTTCTTCGCGGATGATACGAATGACTTCATCGACATTGAGGAACACAATCATTAACGCGGCAAGACGCAGCAAGCGCTCTTCCACGCGCTCCAGACGGTGCTCCAGACGGCGACGGGTGGTATCGGTGCGAAAGCGTAACCATTCGCTGAGAATGGTTTGCAGTGACTTGACGGCCGGCCGGCCATCAATGCCAATCATATTCATGTTGACGCGGTAGGTTCTTTCCAGCTCGGTGGTAGCAAATAAATGCTGCATCACCTGCTCCAGATCAACACGATTGGAGCGCGGGATAATAATCAACCGCGTGGGGTTTTCGTGATCCGACTCATCGCGCAAGTCGGCAACCATCGGCAATTTTTTCGCCTGCATCTGGGCAGCGATTTGCTCCAGTATTTTGGCGCCGCTGACCTGATGCGGCAATGCCGTCACCACGATATCGCCGTTGTCTTCATCCTTGTGCCAGACCGCGCGCATGCGCACGCTGCCACGGCCGGTTTCGTACATTTTTATCAGTTCTTCGCGCGGCGAAATAATTTCCGCCTCGGTGGGCATGTCCGGGCCCTGAACAAACTCGCACAAATCGCTAACGCTGGCCTCGGGGTTATCCAGCAAATGCAAGCAGGCGCTCACCACTTCGCGCAAATTGTGCGGCGGAATATCGGTGGCCATACCCACAGCAATACCGGTGGTGCCGTTTAATAAAACATTGGGTACACGAGCGGGCAACACCGAGGGCTCGTCCAGCGTGCCATCAAAGTTGGGCACCCAGTCAACGGTACCCTGTGCCAGCTCTTCCAGCAAAATTTCGCTGTAGCGGGTCAGCCGCGATTCGGTGTAACGCATCGCCGCAAAGGATTTTGGATCATCCGGCGAACCCCAGTTACCCTGGCCGTCAATCAACGTATAGCGATAGGAAAATGGCTGCGCCATCAGCACCATCGCTTCGTAGGAAGCCGAGTCGCCATGCGGGTGGAATTTACCAATCACGTCACCCACGGTACGGGCAGACTTTTTGTATTTGGCCGATGCCTTCAGCCCCAGCTCGCTCATGGCGTAGACGATGCGGCGCTGCACCGGCTTCAACCCGTCGCCAATGTGTGGCAGCGCGCGGTCGAGAATTACGTACATCGAATAATCGAGATAGGCTTTTTCGGTGTAATCTTTCAGAGAGATGCTTTCATCCGCATCGGGACGTGCAATTACAGCTGTCATCAATAATCCTGTTTGGTCAATTACTTCGCGGCCGGAGCTGACGGCTGCGGCGGGCTGAAATCACATTCTGGTCAGGGCATGGTCAAGGGAATGACGCCGGTTTCTTTCACTCGCATGGCCGGCAGCCAGCTACTGAAATCCAGCTTGGCATCAATACTGTAGTTAACGCCCTGATTGCCCACGCCACGCCGACCAAAGTATTCGGCGAGGCGCACCAGTTCCAGCACATTGGCCGTGACCTCTAAAGATACCGGCGTTTCTTCATAGGCTTTTAATACCGGAACCTTGCTGGTTACGCCACTCAGCACCGGAAATTTTTCAATACCGATGGTATAGGAGATACCTTTAAGCGACAAATCTTTCCCGTTCGGGTTACTGATGCTAAGCCCAACGCCAATACGCTGTTGCAGCCCCTGTGACGGCAACAGCGACAGGCTGGTGACCTTGACCACCGGCTGTTCCATCGGCGGCTGAAATGCCGCACAACCGGACAAAATTGCAGCGATTAATACCAGTAAACCGATGGTGATGCGCTTTGTGGTGATCATACTCAGCTCCTGTCGCTGTCTGGATTACCGATGAAGCGGGCCGCCCCGTGGACGGGATATCGCCGCAATGGCAGGAAGTTTATACCGCTCGTCGGTTTCCTGCCGTTGAAAAGCGGTCGCATCGAATTGGTGTGACCGGTTTCACACAGATTTTGACGACAATCGTGATGTAATTCGCAACATGTTGTTTTGCTTCGGCAGATGAAATACGGACCATCACGACTTGCCTCGCGGCGGGAACATTATTCAGGAGTATCATGCCAACAGAATTGCTAGAGAGAGATGACATCGCCGGCTGCCGGGAAATCCGCTTTCTCGACCGCCAGGAGTCCAACTATCCCACGCTGATGCGCTTTTGTATGGATTTTGATCTCTGCGTTTTACAAATTATGCCCAACGATGGCCAGACTGCCAGCCTTCCGATATTTGCACTGGTCAATGGCGATTACGCTTCTGCCACCATTCAGCTGCACTGCCCGGCGATGCCTTCGCTGAAGAGCCTCGAACAACATGTTCAACAACACCAGATTGATATTCTGCACGATTATTTATTTGATTCCGCCGAACCGCCAATGACCCGCCAGGGGTTTTAAGGCTGACATCCCGCTCCGCTGCTGCCGTGATGTTCAGGGTGAACCAGCATCACCCACCACCTTCCAACCGGAACGAATCTTCACCGAAAAAGCGCTATCGGCAGGTTGTGTGTGGGCCGGGTCGATTTCGGCACGTTGCCGCGCTTCGACCAAGGTCAACTGATTACTGATCCAGCCCCGCTGCCACGCCAGGCCATCAAAGAAACCCGGCAACACCAGACGGTAATCAGTAAGGCCCCACCAGTGGCGAAAGTCCGGGTCATGCTTGACCAGATTGGTTAAGCAGTTATCCAGCAAGGTGTTGTAAAAGGCCGGCTGCTGCTCTATCGCCTGGGCGTCATTGAGGATGCCACGCAGGACATAGCGCTGCTCTTCCGGTGTGAGTTGCAGCGGGTAGAGCAAAACCCGCTCCTGCCGAATATGCGAGCGCAGCCCGATAATATCGGCCTCTGTCCCCAGCACAATCATCTTGTGGTAACGCCGCAACAGGCCTTTGAGCGGACTGTAGGATTGGGAGGCATTGAGACGCGCCTCAACCGAGGCCACCAGGAAACGCTGATCGGAGAATTCAAAGCTCAGAAACGTGTGCGCCAACCCCATGGGCGCAAAATGGGAGATGCCCAGCCAGATGCGTTGCAACCCGGCGAGGTCAATTTGCTCATCAAAATAACGGGATTCGGCCACCGAAGCATCCGGGTGATAGCGAAAGTCGCGTATCCCGGTAATGTGGTATTGCCCTTCCGCACTGCTGGTAATAGTGGGGATTCGCCCTTGCAGCGCGCCCCACTCGCCTTCATGGGTGGGCGTGAGCCGGAACACCAGCGCCACCACAACCAACAGCACCAGGGCAAAAAAAATTAACACCAAGCGAAGCCGGAAGCGCCGGGAAGGCATAGCTCACCCACTCAGGGCGCGAGTTCCTGTTCAAACTCTTCCAGCAAATCCAGCGGCTCCAACTCCTCGCCTTCCAGTTGGCTGTTCCAATTGATGCCCACCAGGATTACGTCTTCATGCATGCCGGGCAGCCAATCTTCAAGAAACTCTTCAAGATCAATAGCGAGCGGAACGTATTCAGCCCAGTCATCCTGCGCGTGCAGGCGGGCGAAATCCTCCCGTGACCAAAAGGGAATTACGTCGGCATTGGGGCGGGTTTCCGACTCGCATACTGCCCAGCCATCGGTGCCCTGCAAGGCCCACACGCAACCATGTTCAATGGCCTCGACAATAAAGCGATCAAAGTTTTCGCTGAGATCTTCGCCAAGCGCTTCGTCTGTCATGATATTTACTTCACCGGAAAAGAGAAAAATACTGCTGTTATTTACAACACCCGCTACACACTACAACACCAGATGCGCGCCCTGATTACGCAGCCACTGGCGGGACTGTCGCCATTCGGGGCAAACCTGCTCAACCAGTGACCAGAAGGCCGCACTGTGATTGTGATGTCGCAAATGGCACACCTCGTGCGCCACAAGATAATCGACTATCGCATCGGGTGCCAGAACAATATACCAGTTGTACTGGATATCCCCGCGGGTGGTGCACTGTCCCCAACGCGACCGCGTGACTTTAACGGAAACGTTACGCGCCACCAGTCCCATACGGGCAGCCAGCGCGTGGGTTCGTTCAGTCAACAGCGTTAATGCCTGCTGCTGGTACCAACCGGCCACCAGCCGTCGGGTTTGCTCTTCGTCGGTCAGGCGGCTGCGGCGGGATAACTGCACGCGCAGAAAATTATCTTGCCGCAATACACCTGCCCCTGCGGCCTGCTCAATCTGCAAGGTAAGAACACCATCCAGATAGGGAAAGCATCCGCCTTGCTGGTAGTCGCGCACCGGTACGGTATTGATACGCCGGGTTTGCTCGGCGATTTTTTCCAGAATCCAGCGCTGCTTTTTGGCGACGAAGATCAGCAACTGTTTTTCGCTGATCCCCGGCGGCGCTCTGAGGATGACCTCGGCATTACGAATTTCAATACTGCTGGTGCGACGCCTCGCCGAACGAACGATGCTGAATTCGAACGGAAAGGGGCGATCCGCCATCTCTTTATCAAGGTGCAATTAACTGACTCCCGCCCGGCCACAATATGTCGCCGGCACTTGCGAAAAAACATCATCCCGGTCCGAATGCAGACGGTTTTTGTTACCATGCGGCCTTACTGGATAAATCCCGTTTACTTTGACCCGGAATGACTGAACATTATGAATGATAAGCTTTTCTGCCTGTTACAGCACCTGACACCACAGCATGCACTGTCCCGCGCGACCGGCTGGTTTGGACGCACACAAAACACCTGGGTCAAAAACACCTTTATCAACTGGTTTGTGAAACGCTACAACGTGGATATGTCACTGGCGCAGGAAGAAAATCCACTCGCGTATGCCAGCTTTAACGACTTCTTCACCCGGCGCCTGAAAGACGGCGCGCGCCCGATTGACAGCAACCCGAGCAGCATTGTTTCACCTGCCGACGGCGCCATCAGCCAGCTGGGCGATATCGTCAACGGCCGTATTTTCCAGGCCAAAGGCCAAAGCTACACCACCACCGAATTACTGGGTGGCGACGCCGAACTGGCGGCCGAGTTTGATCAGGGCAGCTTTGCCACCGTTTATTTGTCCCCGCGGGATTACCACCGCGTGCACATGCCTTACAGCGGCGTATTACGCACCATGGTGGCCATTCCCGGTGATTTGTTTTCCGTTAACACCGCAACCGCTCAGGAAGTGCCTCGCCTTTTTTCACGTAACGAGCGTGTAGTCGCCATCTTCGATACTGACATTGGCCCCATGGCGGTGGTATTGGTCGGCGCGATGATTGTGGCCGGTATTGAAACCGTCTGGGCAGGCGAAGTAGCGCCGTTCAAACGTCACATCGAAACCACTCGCTACCGCGGTCTGGATCGCAACATCAGCCTGGCCAAAGGCGACGAGATGGGATTGTTCAAACTTGGCTCTACCGCCGTGGTTCTGTTCGCCAAAGACCGCATGCAGTGGGACCCGCACTACGAAGCAGGCACGCCCACGGTGATGGGTGTTGGTATGGGTAACGCCGTTCAGGTCTGAAATTCAGCGAGTAAAAACTTGAAAAACCAGGCGCCACCTTAAGGCTGGCGCCTGGTTTTTTTATTTTACCGGTTCATCATGCAAGGCTTTACGCAAGCGCACCGGATCGCGTCTTTTCCGCATTTTGATATTGAGCATCTCAACGCCCAGCGAGAAGGCCATGGCAAAATAGACGTAACCTTTGGGTACGTGAACGTCGAAGCCTTCAACAATCAGCATAACGCCAACCACCACCAGGAACGACAGCGCGAGAATCTTGATCGACGGATGCGCATCGACAAAATCGCCGATGGCTTTGGCTGAAAGCAACATCACCAGCACCGCAAGAATAATGGCAATGGCCATAATCGAAACATGGTCAGCAAGGCCTACCGCAGTAATCACCGAGTCCAGCGAGAAGACAATATCCAGCACGGCAATTTGCACCAGCACCATGCCCATATTCGCGGCTACCACCTGCTGTACGCTTTCCTCTTCACCTTCAACACTGTTGTGAATTTCATGGGTTGCCTTCATCAACAGGAATAACCCGCCGCCAATCAAAATAATATCGCGCCCGGATATTTCCTCGCCGAGTACGCTGAACCAGGGTTCAGTTAATCCCATAATCCACGCCAGTGAAAACAACAACCCCAACCGGGTAATCATTGCCAACGACAAACCCACTCGCCGGGCAAAGGCGCGCTGGTGGGCAGGCAAACGCCCCACCAGAATGGAAATAAAAATAATGTTGTCGATACCCAGAACGATTTCCAGCGCGGTCAGTGTTGCCAACGCAACCCAGGCCTCCGGACTTGCAAGCCAATCAAAAATCATAGACTGATACCATCAGAATGAAAGGAGTAGAGAAGACATAGCGCTAACCGGATTTTTGAATACCGTTTTTTGCGTCGCAAATCGGCGAGCCGCTTCTATTCTAGCGCCCGCCAAAGCGCTTTGCTGCATGGGGAAAGAAATAAATTCAGAAGAGATAAAGTGCGATGAGGCCGCAGCCGGAAGGATAAAAAAGGCGCTGTTGCCAACAGCTATCAGGAAGCGCGAGCGCGGCGCTGGATTTTGCTAAACAGCGCGAGGATGCCTTTGCGCTCGCTTTGCATCAGGTAGCTGTCACGAATGGCGGTGATGTCTATCTCCAGCGTGCCCGGCTCAAGGTCGCGGGCAATTTCTACCTTTTCAACTTCCCGGCGGGTTTTCTTGCCGGAGTCAATCAGCGCCTGCTTGCGCTTGTCGTCTTCCGACAAATCCAGCAGTACCGGTTCCAGCAAGGTATTTTTCATGGCATCGGCGACGATCATGACCTTGGGCTTCAAACGACGCTCAAAGTTTTGTTCAACCACCACCGCCACTTCGCCGGTGCTTAACTCGACCAACGTACCGGTGGGATACAAACCGATGGCGCGAATAAATTCAACCACCAGCTCTTCCTGATAGTCGATGTTGCGCAACTCATACAAACGGGCAACTGCACGTGAGGGCGCGATCGGATAGCGTGAACCACGTGGATTGGTGATGAAATCGTAAAAGGTAACGATGCCGGCAATTTTGCCCAGCAAAGGAATTTTATCGCCTTGCAAACCGGCCGGAAAACCCGACCCGTTAAGGCGTTCGCAATGGGTTTTCACCACACTGATAACGCGCGGCTCTACGCCGGGCGTTTGTCGGAGAATGGACGCACCCAGCTCAACGAACGCGCGATAATCAATTTCTTCCTGCGCGTTGCGTTCGGCTTTTTCCAGCAGTGACTTGTCCAGCAAAACCTTGCCAACATCTTTCAGCAACACCGCCAGCGCCAGCACATCGAGATCGCGCTTGGACAAGCCGATATGACGACCAAACAAAATCGCCCACACCGAGCAGCGCAAGGCATGGCTATAGGTGTATTCGTCTTTTTCCTGCACCCGGGACAACCAGGTAAAGGCATCCGGATTGCGCAATACGCTGTCGACCATTTCGCTGGCAACACGACGGGTTTCATCGAGAGAGGTGTTGTGCAGCTGATTTTTTTCGAGCAAGTCGAGCACTTCAACCACGGCACCGTACACTTTTTGATGCAACTGGCGAGCGCGCTTTACTTCTTTGCCGAGCGGCTGAATTTCGCGGTAAAGCTCTCGCTGAATTTTCAGCGGCGCTACCGACTCCACCACATGGGCCGGCGACAGGCGAGGCTTGCGCGCGGCGGTACGTGCGGCATTATTGATAGTTTTGAGATTGACGGCGACCGGGCCACGGCCTTTTTCCACATCAATGTAGACATGGTTGCAGATGGTCTTGATGCGATTGATCTCGTCGAGATCACGCAGGTAAAACCCTTGCAATGGAAACGGAGTTTGCGACCATGGGCGATCCAGCCCCGACACATACATGCCGATGGTCAACTCGTTTACATTGAGCTTTACCTGTTTGATTCCCACCGTTGCTCTCCATCTCCAACCAGGGTTGGGGATTGTTCCATTGAGTAATGCGCCATTTTAGTCAAATGTTGACCAGGACACCAGTTTTCCCGCGTAACCGATTAGCACAACATTAACGATGAAATTCCGCCGACAAATCATGGACTGCACGAATAAAGGCACCCGCATGTTCGGGGTCAACTTCGGGTGTAATACCGTGACCAAGATTAAATACGTGGCCACTACCCTGCCCGTAGGACTTGAGGATATTACCAACTTCTTCGCGGATGCGGGATGGGCTGGCATACAAAATAGTGGGGTCCATATTACCTTGCAGCGCAACGCGCTGACCGACTCGCTGACGGGCCAGACCAATATCCGTGGTCCAGTCCAAACCTAACGCCTCGGCACCGGTGTCGGCCATCAACTCCAGCCACTGACCACCGCCCTTGGTAAACAGAATAACAGGCACTCTACGCCCTTCATTCTCGCGTAACAAGCCTTGTACAATTTTTTTCATGTAGCGCAGAGAGAACTCCTGATACGCCTGATGCGACAAGGCACCGCCCCAGGTATCAAAAATTTGCACTGCCTGAGCACCGGCGAGGATCTGGGCATTCAGGTAGGCAATTACCGAGTCAGCGAGAATATCCAGCAGCTGATGCATTTGCTCAGGCTGGTTGTAGAGCATTTGTTTGGCCTGGCGGAAATCGCGGCTGGAGCCGCCTTCGATCATATAAGTCGCCAGCGTCCAGGGGCTGCCGGAAAAACCGATCAGCGGTACACGGCCATTCAATTCGCGACGAATGGTGCGAACCGCGCCGGTGACGTAAGGCAGGTCCTGCTCGGGATTAATCACTTTCAAGGCGTTGATATCGGCCGCGGTGCGCACCGGCTTTCTGAATTTGGGGCCTTCGCCTGTTTCGAAATACAAACCCAAACCCATGGCATCGGGAATGGTGAGGATGTCGGAGAAAAGAATGGCGGCGTCCAGCGGATAGCGTTCCAGTGGCTGTAAGGTAACCTCGCAAGCCCGCTCGGGGTTGGTGCACAAGCCCATAAAGTCACCGGCTTTGGCGCGGCTGGCCCGGTATTCCGGCAGGTAGCGACCGGCCTGACGCATCATCCACACCGGCGTTACATCAACCGGCTCTTTCAACAAAGCTCTCAGAAAGCGATCATTTTTCAATTCAGTCATCAGGCCCATCCGCACACAGTTCAATAAGATTCGGCATTATACCCGGTGTCACCCGACATTACCTGGCAACCGCTGATTCCGCGGTTTGCATAGGGTCGAGCAACACCAGATTATGTTCGATGCGGGTAAGGTGCCAGCCAACGCGGTGCATCCAGCGCCCGGTTTCCATCAAACTGATGCCCTGCTTCAACTCAATACTGCCGCGGGCAATTTGCTGCATGGTAAGTTCTCGCAAGTGGTCTTCCTGGCTTTCAAGTTGCTCCACCAGCAAGGATGCCTGGTGCGGGTCAAGTTTGTCTTTCTGCAACAAATCCTGGGTTAGCTGCAAAAGCATCAGGCGGGCGGAGTGCAATTCTTCACCATGATGCAACACCAGAACCACGTTTTGATTCTGGCAGCGGTCATAGAGGCGTTGCAGGTGATCGAGCAAATGGATGCACGCCAGCAAGCGCTCCCACTCTTTTCCGGCACTGCTGTCGAGGTGCAACATATCAAGATATTGGCGGGTTTCTGCCAGGGCCACACCGGTATTGGCCAACGATATAGCCCGTGGTGACTCACCGAGAATATAAACCAGTTGCTGTGCCAGCAAACGCGCTTGCCCGGCGAGCAATTTTTGCACCTCGGCCAGCGCCAGCTCCGGGTATTTGAGCAAGCTGTTGTCCAGCAAGGTTTGCTGCTGCTCAGGCTTTTCGGGAAACAAGCGCTCAATAAAACGCGCGTATTGGCCAATGAAAGGCAAAATCAAAATCACCCCCACCAGGTTAAACAAGGTGTGAAAACTGACCAGCGCGATTTCCGCAAGCGGTACATCCGGCAGCAAGCTTTGCCAGAGAAAAATATAAGGGGTAATCAGAAAGATCGCGCAGCCGCTGACAATCGTGTTGAAGACGACGTGCGAGAAACCGGTGCGGCGAACATGCACATTGCCGCCGATAGTGGCGATGGCCGAGGTGAAGGTGGTGCCTACGTTCATACCGACCACCAGCGCCGCCGCCTGTTCGAAATTCACAATGCCGGTGTGCAACGCCGCCAGCGTTGAAATCACACCGGCGGTGGAGGATTGGGTCAGCAGCGTAAAGGCCACGCCGACCAGCATCAATATCAACTTGCCGCCCAGGTTATCGGCAGCGATAAAACCGAGGTCAACATGCTCCTGTAAACCGGCCATGCCTTGTTGCAAATTGACGATGCCGACAAACACCAGACCAAAACCGGCCAGCGTATAAGCCAGCCCGGAGCGCCGTGCGCCGCCGAATAATCGCAACAAGGCGCCCACCAGAATCAGCACCGAGGCGATAGCCCCCAGCTGCAATTTGAAACCGACAATCGCCACCAGCCAGCCGGTAAAGGTAGTACCAACACTGGCCCCCAGCACCACTCCCAACGCTTGCGAGTAAGCCAGCATACCGGCGCCGACAAAACCCACGGTGATGATGATAGTGGCACTGGAAGACTGGGTAACCACCGTGGCCAACAGGCCGGTTAATACGCCGGTACGCGGGCTGCGGGTAAAGCGCATCAGCGCCTTGCGCACCGATTCGCCGGCCATATTTTTCAATCCCTCGGTCATCAAACTCATGCCGAGTAAAAATAAACCTATACCGCCGGCAACTTCCACGGCGACGCCAGACAAACTGACCATGACTTTTCACTCCCGCGAAAACACAACTGCCGCCCACCCCGTTGGAGGTGGGCGGCAGTCAGAGACATTACCGCAGAAGTTTAACCGGTCGGCCGGTTGAACGCCTATATATCAGTATTACACGCCGAGATAGTCAAGGATGCCGGAAGCCGCTTCACGACCTTCCCAGATCGCCGTAACCACCAGGTCAGAACCGCGCACCATGTCACCGCCGGCAAACACTTTCGGGTTGCTGGTCTGGAACTTGTACAACTGGTGCTCCGGGGCAATAACACCTTGCCAATCGTTCAGGGCAATATGGTGATCCTTCAACCAGTCCGGCGGGCTTGGACGGAAGCCGAAGGCAATCAGCACCACATCGGCTGGCAGAATTTCCTCACTGCCTTCCACTTCTTCCGGGCGACGACGGCCTTTTTCATCCGGCGCTCCCAGACGTGTCGTTACCACTTTCACGCCTTCAACCTTGCCATCGCCCACAATCGCAATAGGCTGACGATTGAAAAGGAAGTTCACGCCCTCTTCTTTCGCATTGGCCACTTCACGGCGGGAGCCTGGCATGTTTTCTTCATCACGACGGTAAGCACAGCTAACGCTGGCTGCGCCTTGACGAATGGACGTGCGGTTACAGTCCATCGCGGTGTCACCACCGCCCAGCACCACCACACGCTTGCCATTCACGCCAACAAAATCGGCCGGATTTTTTTCAAAACCCAGATTACGATTGACGTTGGAAATCAAAAACGGCAGCGCATCGTGAACGCCTGGCAGGTCTTCACCCGGGAAGCCGCCCTTCATGTAATTGTAAGTGCCCATGCCCATGAAAACTGCATCGTAATCGCGCAGCAATTCTTCCATGGTGATGTCTTTGCCCACTTCGGTGTTCAAACGGAATTCCACACCCATTTCGGTGAAGATTTCACGGCGACGGGACAGCACACTTTTTTCCAGTTTGAATTCCGGAATACCAAAGGTCAGCAGGCCGCCGATTTCCGGATAGCGATCAAACACTACCGGACGAACACCGCTGCGCACCAGCACATCGGCACAACCGATACCGGCAGGGCCTGCACCGATGATGGCGACTTTTTTATCGGTCCACACCACTTTGGACATGTCCGGACGCCAGCCCATGGCGAAGGCGGTATCGGTAATGTATTTCTCGGCATTACCAATGGTTACCGCACCAAAGCCATCGTTAAGCGTACAGGCACCTTCACACAAACGGTCCTGCGGACAAACACGGCCGCACACTTCCGGCAGCGAGTTGGTTTGGTGGCTGAGCTCGGCGGCTTCAAAAATATTGCCTTCGGAAATCAACTTTAACCAGTTGGGAATAAAGTTGTGAACCGGGCATTTCCATTCACAGTAAGGATTACCGCATTCCAGGCAGCGATGCGCCTGCCCCTCTACCGCGTTTTGGCTGAAGGGCTGATAAATTTCAACAAATTGGTGGCGACGAACAGTAATGTCTTTTTTCGCCGGGTCCTGACGACCAACATCAATGAATTGAAAAATGTTGTTCAAACGTGCAGTCATGATAGTTGCCTCTTAACGTTCGCCAGGTTATTCGCCGCGCTGTTTAAAACTGTTTAACAAACCTGCCAAACTGGCAGCTTTGGGTTTTACCAGCCAGAACTTACCGAGGTAGTCGTCGTAGTTTGACAACAGCTCCTCGCCCCATTGACTTCCCGTCTCCTGCACAAATCCGGCAATGATGCTGCGCAAATGATTGCGATGCGCTTCCAATGTTTCAGCCTCGATGCGGTGAATATCAACCAGTTCGTGGTTGTAGCGATCCACGAAATCGTTGGCTTCATCCAGCACGTAAGCAAAGCCGCCCGTCATACCGGCACCGAAGTTAACGCCGGTTTGACCCAGGATGGTGACCACCCCGCCAGTCATGTATTCACAACAGTGATCGCCAGCACCTTCGACAACGGCTTCAACACCGGAGTTGCGCACCGCGAAACGTTCACCCGCGGTACCGGCTGCGAACAGCTTGCCACCGGTGGCACCGTACAAACAGGTGTTACCCATAATGCTGGTGTGGTTGGATGCAAAAGTAGAACCCTTCGGCGGACGAATCACCAGCTTGCCGCCAGCCATGCCCTTGCCCACGTAGTCGTTGGCATCGCCTTCCAGATAGAGGTTCAAACCACCGGCGTTCCATACGCCAAAGCTTTGACCGGCAATGCCGTGCAAGCGCAGCGTGATGGGCGCGTCATTCATTCCGGCATCACCGTAACGCTTGGCAATTTCACCACTGATACGGGCGCCAACAGAGCGATCGCAGTTGGTGATGTGGAAACTGAACTCACCGCCTTTTTTCGCTTCGATAGCCGGCAGCAATTCACGCACCATGGCTTCGGCCAATTCGCCTTTATCAAACGGATGGTTTTTATCCACAGCACAGAGTTGCGGCTTGGTTTCCAGGTAATCGTCGGTATAGATAATAGGACTCAGATCCAGCTGTTTTTGTTTCTCGGTCTGACCTTCCAGCACCGTTAACAAATCCACGCGCCCCACCAGATCACCCAGCGTACGCACACCCAGGCGTGCCATCCATTCGCGGGTTTCTTCCGCCATAAAACGGAAGTAATTCATCGCCATTTCCACGGTGCCGATGTAGTGGTCCTTACGCAGTTTGTCTTCCTGGGTAGCAACACCGGTCGCACAGTTGTTCAGGTGACAGATACGCAGGTATTTACAACCCAGCGATACCATCGGGCCGGTACCAAAACCGAAACTCTCCGCGCCCAGCATGGCTGCTTTGACTACATCGAGGCCGGTTTTCAAACCGCCGTCAGCCTGCACGCGCACTTTGTCACGCAAGTCATTGGCACGCAGGGTTTGATGGGTTTCAGAAAGCCCCAATTCCCACGGCGAGCCGGCATAACGGATAGAAGACAGCGGGCTTGCCGCGGTACCGCCGTCATAACCGGAAATGGTAATCAGGTCGGCATACGCCTTGGCCACACCGGCAGCAATGGTGCCCACGCCAGGGCGAGATACCAGCTTGACCGAAATAAGTGCGCCCGGGTTAACCTGCTTCAGGTCATAAATGAGCTGCGCCAGATCTTCGATCGAATAAATGTCATGGTGCGGCGGTGGTGAAATCAAAGTAACGCCTGGCACCGAGTGACGCAGACGGGCGATCAACGGATTCACTTTACCGCCAGGCAACTGACCACCTTCGCCCGGTTTTGCACCCTGGGCGACTTTGATCTGCAGCACTTCAGCGTTTACCAGGTAAGCCGGCGTAACACCGAAGCGGCCGGAAGCAACCTGCTTGATTTTGGACGACTTGATAGTGCCGTAACGCGCCGGGTCTTCACCGCCTTCACCACTGTTGGAACGACCACCCAAACGGTTCATGGCTTCTGCCAGGGCCTCGTGCGCTTCCGGTGACAAGGCACCCAGCGACATACCGGCCGAGTCAAAGCGACGGATGATAGTTTCAATGGGTTCCACTTCGTTCAGCGGAATCGGTTTGATATCTTCACGCACCTTCAACAAGTCGCGCAGCATGGCGACCGGGCGATGATTGACGATGTCGGAATAGCTGCGCCACAGCGAATAGTTGCCGGACTGCACCGCACGCTGCAAGGTTTGCACAACATCCGGGTTGTAGGCGTGATATTCGGAGCCATGCACATACTTCAGCAAACCACCTTGCACGATAGATTTGCGCTCAACCCAGGCACTTTTGGCGAGGATTTTCTGGTCGGCTTCCAGATCTTCAAAACGCGCACCCTGAATACGGGACGGCGTGCTGGCAAAGCACATGGAAACCACTTCGTCAGACAAACCGATGGCTTCAAACAACTGCGCACCGCGATAAGAGGTCACGGTAGAAATACCCATCTTCGACAGGATTTTCAGCAAGCCCTTATCAATACCTTTACGGTAGTTTTTGTAAGCGGTATCTACGTCGGTGAGCAACTCGCCGGTTTCGATCAAATCGTTCAGTACGTAGTAGCTGAGGTACGGATAAACCGCTGTTGCACCATAGGAGATCAGTGCTGCAATTTGGTGCGGGTCACGCGCAGCTGCGGTTTCAACCAGAATATTGGCATCACAACGCAGGCCAACTTCGGTTAAATATTGGTGCACTGCACCAACAGCGAGCAAGGACTGAATCGGTAACAATTCTTTGGAAAGTTTGTTATCACTCAAAATCACCAAAACGGTGCCGGAGCGCACGGCGTCGGCAACGTCAGCACAGAGTGCTTCGAGCGCCTGCTTCAAATTGGTGCGAGCAGCATCGTAGTGCAGCGGGAATACTTTGTGTGCATAACCTTCGCGATCAAGGGTTTTAATCGCCCGGAATTTTTCCGGCGACAACACCGGCGACGACAAGATAACGCGATCAGCATGAGCTTCGGTTTCTTCGTAAACAGAAAGCTCACGACCAAGACAGGTTTCCAGCGACATCACAATCGCTTCGCGCAGCGGATCGATGGGCGGGTTGGTTACCTGGGCAAATTGCTGACGGAAATAATCAAACACCGAGCGCTGCTGGCGTGACAGCACGGCCATCGGCGTATCGTCCCCCATGGAACCCACCGCTTCCTGACCGCCTTCGGCAATCGGACGCAGCAACTGATCACGCTCTTCAAACGAGACCTGGTACATTTTCATGTAGGCCTTGAGCGCAGCACTGTCGATGCCGTTTTCACGGACGTCGGAATTGAGTGTGGACTCAATACGCAGCGCACGGCTTTTCAGCCATTGCTTGTATGGCTGGGTAGATTTCAGCTGATTGTCGATATCAGCCGTTTGATGCAGCTCGCCGGTCAGGGTGTCGATGGACATAATTTGTCCTGGCCCCAGACGACCTTTGGCCACCACGTCAGCCGGATCGTAGTTATAAACACCCACTTCCGATGCTACCGTAATAACATCGTCTTTGGTGATTACCCAGCGGGACGGGCGCAAACCGTTACGGTCAAGCGTACACACGGCGTAGCGACCATCGGTGATTACCAGGCCGGCGGGGCCGTCCCACGGCTCAATGTGCATGGAATTGTATTCGTAGAAAGCACGCAGGTTCGGGTCCATGCGCTCGACGTTTTGCCAGGCCGGCGGCACCAGCATACGAATGGCACGGTGCAATTCCATACCACCCAGCAGCAGGATTTCCAGCATGTTATCGAGGCTGGATGAGTCTGAACCGGTGCGGTTTACCAACGGCGTTACGCTCTGCAACTCAGGCAGCAACGGCGTCATGAATTTGGGGGTACGCGCGACAGACCAGTTACGGTTGCCCACCACGGTGTTGATCTCACCGTTATGAGCCAGCATGCGGAACGGCTGGGCCAACGGCCACTGCGGCATGGTGTTGGTCGAAAAGCGCTGGTGGAATACACAGATCGCCGTTTCCAGACGCGGGTCCGCCAGATCCAGGAAGAAGCTGGGCAGGTCTACCGGCATCATCAGGCCTTTGTAGGACACCACTGTGGCGCTCAGGCTGGACACATAAAAGGTTTTGTCGTCCGCGAGGCGCAATTCGGCCTTGCGGCGAGCCATAAACAAGGCAGCATCAAGCTGCTGCTTGCCCAGATCACGGCTGTTAATAAAGAGATGGGTAAAGCGCGGCAACGATTTAAGCGCGATAGGCCCAAGGCAATCACTGTTGACCGGCAAGGTTCGCCATCCGGCAACTTCCAGACCTTGCGCGTGGATTTCCTCTTCCACGATCTGACGCACAACGGCGGCGCGATCATCATCGCGGCTCATCATGATGCAACCCACACCATAGATGTCCGTCAGTTCGGCCACGCCGGCTTCCCGGGCGACTTCACGTAAAAAGCTATCCGGCTTTTGCAATAGCAAACCACAGCCATCGCCAGTCTTGCCGTCGGCAGCAATACCGCCACGGTGTGTCATGCAAGCCAGGGCTTCAATAGCGGTTTTAAGGAGACGGTGGCTGGTTTTACCTTTCAGGTGGGCAATCAGGCCGAAGCCACAATTGTCTTTGAACTCATCCAACCGGTAGAGGCCAGTGTTCATAGGCGTTTCTCGCTTAAATCATTCATAGGCAACTGCGATAAGTATTGTCGTAATTCAATAATTTGTATCGCAGACAAAAAAGCCCCTCTTCGGGGCTTCACGCAATCGTCGAACTGCAATTCACGGCTGCGGGCTATGGCAGATCGATGCCACGGTGCATAGAGGAGTAAAGCAATATATGTACCAACCAAAATCGCGCACTTTCGGTGCAACCTGAACTAAACGCTATTACTCACTGAAAAATAGGGAAAAACGCCAAAGAACGCACAAAAACACTGAGAATCATATAGCAGAAAGGCTTTTTGCCCTGGTGGCACTTTATCAATCATTCGGAATAGGCTAAGTTACCGGCCTGCGGGGCTTTTCAGCATAAAACACAGGTTTTAAAGGCCTCCAGGCACCATTTTGGACACGGTTTTAACAATAAGGCCAAAAGTGGTCGTGCCGCATGGTTTTTGCACCACAAATGCACACGAGCACCAAGCCATCGCACCAATATATGGCACACACTGATGACTCAGGAAGATATCATGCACTCAAATATTCCCAGGCTTTCTCTGCTTAAACTCGTCTCCATCGGTTCGCTGGGGTTAACACTGCTGGCATGTGGCGGCGGAGGCGGTAACCGGGTCGACGGCATTACCAACCAGCCAGGATCGGGAAGCTCCAGCTCGGTGTCCACGGTAAGGATTATCGGTGTTGGATCAGGCGGTGACTTTAAAGCAGGCGAAATAGGCGTAGGCGTAGGAAGTGACACGCTATCAGCAGGCGGAACAACATCCCTGACGATTAACCTCGTTAATGCAGATCGCTCCCTCTCAACAGATACCACATCGATTGCATTTACGTCTCGTTGTATCGCGGCTAATGAAGCAACCTTGTCAGCCAACCCGGTAACCATCACCAACGGCCAGGCCTCTGTCAGCTACACAGCTAATGGCTGCGCCGGACGAGATGACATCACCGCCACTGCCAACCTTAACGGCACGCTGCTAACCGCCAAAGGCAGTATCAATGTTGAGCTGGATACCATCAGTTCAATCCAGTTCGTGGATGCCACACCACAACAAATCAGCCTTAAAGGAACCGGGGGCAACGAAACCGCCAGTGTGCGCTTTCTGGTAAGAGGCAGTACCGGTGCTCCGATCAAAGGAACCTGTGTTGAGTTTGATCTGAATACCCGCGCTGGCGGAGTAGACCTCGTTAATAGCAAATGCGACTCCAGCGATGCTCCCGATGCCAAGCGTGCAAAAACCAACGAAGAAGGCCATGCAACCATTGTTGTACAAGCTGGCTCCGTGGCGACCCCGATAACCGTGAATGCCAGACATCTGGATACCGGACTTTCCACACAGTCACGCAACTTATACGTATCAACCGGCGTACCTGACCAGAAGAGTATGTCTTTGTCTGCATCGGTAAGAAACCCGAACGCCTGGAACGTCGATGGCGAAAACGTTAGCTTCACTATTCGCCTTGCTGATGCATTTAATAACCCCCCTGCCGATGGAACCAGCGTTTCGTTCACCACCAGTGGCGGCTCTATAACCCCGAGCTGCACCACAGCAAATGGCGTATGTAGCGTCACATGGACCAGTCAGAATCCCCGCCCTGATCCACGCCCTGCGACCCCCTCACGAGTAGGCCATGTTCGCGTGTTGGCACATACCACCGGTAATGAATCCTTTATGGATGTTAACGGTAATGGCTGGTATGACTTTGATGTAGATGTTTTTGCCAGCAACAACGCCGCCTGTGAGTTCAATGTACCACCAGCATCGGCAGAAATGGGCAGGCTTGCGTGCGATGACCTCGGAGAAGCCTTCCTTGATTCCAATCACAGCGGCAAATTCGACAATGGCGAATGGTTCATGGACTTTAACCAGAATGGTGCCCGAGATGTCGCTGACGGACTATACAACGGCGTATTGTGCCGGGAACAGGATGCCACCGATGGTAAATGTACCCGCAGCGGTGTCACCATCCGCCGTGATTATTTGATCATTATGTCCAGCAACATTCCTTATACCGAGAATGGCAGACTGCAAGGCCAACCAGCTGTACTTCCTTACACAGGCGGTAACTTTGAAGCATGGCTTGCCGATCAGCACGGAAACCCGCTCCCTGCAGGCACCAAAGTTCTTTTCAGTGCTGCAAATGCAAGAGGGATGGCAGTTACTCCACGCGATGAAATCACCATCCCATCAACCTACGACACACAAATATTGATCGCAGGCGCAACCATGACGGGAAATGACGTGCCAAGCGGCTATCTGGAAGTTGTCATCACCACACCGGATGGACTTGTCACCTCAATGATGACAAGAATCAGCAGCCCACCGCCAACTATTCCAACCCCAAACCCAACCCCAACCCCTAATCCGGAATAAATGGTTGGTATCGTAAAAATATAACTCAATAAAAAAGCAGCCCACTGGCTGCTTTTTTATTGCCTGCAATACAATCAATTCCTTTGTCGCAATTCCTGCTGAATATCTCTTAATACTCTCGGCCATGGCCCGCCTTTGGATTGCACGTCCGGTAATCCTGCAACAGCCGCTCTGGCTTCTCCGGAATTTTGATAGCGCCCGACAACAACCACGAACCAATCCTTGCCTTGGCGGGTACTGCGAAACAGCAACAGGTCATCACGATTTGGCTGAGCGGCAACAAAATCGGCAGCAGCCTTGCGATTACTAACGCCAAGCAACTGCAAGGTATATTCGCCGGAGCCCCAGGACATCAACACCTGCTCATCCGCGCTCAGACCCGATGCAGGGGAAGTAGTCGTCGCGGCCGCAGAACTGCGAGCTGCACTACTGACGGCAGAGGATACGGCAACAGAAAAGGCCGATGAGGCAAGCACCGGCGGCGGCAGAGAAACGACATCGCGCTCTCCACTCAACACTGGCGCAGGCTCCTCGGTAAGGCTGACCTCCGAATCGCTAATAGCGGGAGCCGCGACCGACATGGCAGCAGAAGAGGATGCAAGGGATGCCTCGCTGGACGAAGAAACCGCCTGCAGGTTCAGCGGGATTCGCTGGGTTTTCGGAATGTCTGTCGAGTCATCCCCACCACGATAAAACAACGCCATGAGAATGGCGCAACCCAGGGCCGCAGCTGCCACAATATGCACCAGCGGAAAGTTTTTAGTTTCGGTGGTTTTTGCTTCCGGCAAAGTAGTGCTTAGCAGGTGCTCGCGCGCCTTGCTGTGAATAACCGACAAGCGCCCCTGGGCAGAGCGCCACCATGGGCTAACCAGATTTTCGCTGAAAATATCCGGCCCGAGATAATCAGCCATCTCCATACGAAAGCCAATATAATCCACGGTTTCGGATAAGGTCAGAGCAGGCAGCGCGTAATCATTGACTTGCGTCGGGATAACCGGCAAGTTTTTCAGGCGATCCACCAGCAGTGCATCACCAATTAACACCGCCTGGAATTTTTGATGCGCAGCATCAGCAGAGCGGGTAATTCTCAACAAGGCTGCAATAGTTTCGTCATCAAGATGATGCGCATCGTCAATGACGATTAACGAAAAACCGTGCTCTTCCGAAAAATTATCAGGGTCGGTGAGAGCGCTGATCAACTGGCCTGTGGTAGCGCCCGCGGTTTCAAACCCGGCGTGCGCAGCAATATGCTGCAATAGCACATCGGCCTGTAAAGTTGGCAGCGCGCTGATGAAACAAACCTGTGATTGATCCAGCGATTCATAAAGCGCCAGCGCAAAACGGGTTTTACCAACGCCTCGATCACCCGCAACAACCGTTACGCCCTGACCAAACTGGCACAGATGGATGACCTGCTCGAGCAACTCACCACGCTGTCCGCCGGTAAAAAACGGATAGTAGGGTTCTTCGGAAAAGGGATCCATGGATAAGCCATAACGCTGACGATAATCCTGAATCGGTTCATCACTGGATAATATATCGGAATGGCCGGATGGATCCCTTGCTGAAAAAGATTCTTCCTTTGGCTCCCGGGGTGGTTCAGCACTCATTGGCGCCCTCCTGCATTCAAAACCCTATTCATTTTTATTGACGGCCGGCCTTCACCATTAACGGCAGGCAGCAAACGTTTCTGCAAGCAGATCGGTGTCAATATCGCTGGTGACGACGGCGTTGCCCATGGCTTCCAGCAGCACCAGCCGCAAGCGGCCATCCAGCACTTTTTTATCGACGCCCATCAGTTCGACAAAACGCGCTGGCGTCATATCGTCAGGTGCGGTAACCGGCAATCGTGCACGAACCAGCAAATCCCTGACTCTCGCCAACTCGTCAGCACTGATATCGCCGCGCCGCCAGGAAAGATCTGCAGCCATTACCATGCCGGCAGCGACTGCTTCACCATGCAACCAATTGCCATAGCCCTGCGCCGTTTCAATCGCGTGGCCAAAGGTGTGGCCAAAGTTAAGAATGGCCCGAATACCGCCTTCATGCTCGTCCGCCGCAACCACTTCGGCCTTATTCCGGCATGATCGTTCCACGGCATAAGCAAGGGCTTCCTGATCGCCAACCAGCAAGCGGTCAACATTCTGTTCCAGCCATTCAAAAAATGGATAATCGGAAATCAGCCCATATTTGATAATTTCTGCAATACCCGCCGACAGCTCGCGCGGTGGCAAACTGCCGAGCAAGGTCATATCGGCCAATACACAATAAGGCTGATAAAAAGCCCCGATCATGTTTTTACCCAGCGGATGATTTACGCCGGTTTTACCGCCGACCGATGAGTCGACCATCGCCAGCAGAGTAGTCGGCACCTGAATAAAACCAACGCCACGCTGATAACAGGCAGCAGCAAAACCGGTCATATCACCAACAACCCCACCACCCAGCGCTATCAGCGTGGTGGTGCGGTTGTGCCGTGATTCAAGCAGACCATCAAAAATACGGTTTACCACTTCCAGCGTTTTGAAGCTTTCCCCATCGGGCAGAATGACCGTGTGGATCTGATAACCATCCAAAGAGGCTTTTAGCCGGGAAAGGTACAGCGGGGCGATAGTCTCATTGGTAACAATGCAAACCTGTTTGCCAGGAATATGGGGCTGCAGCCAACGGGACTCGCCCAGCAAATGCTCACCGATATAAATAGGGTAACTGCGATCACCAAGATCGACGGTTAATTCATGCATGACAACCACCCGGGACTTGAACAATAAAAAATGAAATTCTCCCGCACTTTACCATAGGCACAGCCTGTTAGCGGTTGGCAGAGAGAACCAGAGAGGCAATTTCCATCGCGACAGATTTGGGCGAGCGGCGATCGGTGTTGATAACAAAATCGGCGGCCTGGCTGTACAAAGGGTGCCGATGCTCCAGAAGATCAATGATTTTCTGACGCGGATTCTCAACTTGTAGCAGCGGGCGCTTCTTATCGCGTGCGGTACGCTCCACCAATTGATCAATGGAGGCAGTGAGATAACAGACGTATCCCGACGATTGCATAATGCCGCTGTTTTCCGGACGCGTGATAATCCCTCCGCCGGTGGCTACGACCAGATTTTTCCCGGCAGCCAACTCAATCAATACCGCGGTTTCACGATCGCGAAAGCCGGACTCACCTTCCATGTCAAAAATCCATGGAATGTCGGCACCGGTTCGCTCCTCGATAACGCGATCACTATCATGGAAAGACAGAGACAACTCGGTCGCCAAAAGGCGACCGATGGTAGATTTGCCGACCCCCATGGGGCCGACAAGGTAGATATTTTTTTCCAACATAATCAATGCGTCAAACTGTCCGACATAATGCGGGGGGTGATAAAAATCAGCAACTCACGCTTATTTTGCTCGTTCACGGTACGTTTGAACAGACGTCCTACTACCGGAATGTCACCGAGCAACGGCACCTTGTCTTCACCACGCACCTGCTCAACCTGGAAAACACCACCCAGCACCACGGTTTGGCCATTGGCTACCAGCACCTTGGTGTTCAACTGGGTAACATCAATGGTTGGGATACCGGTTGCCTGGTTAATAGCACCGACCGAGTCCTGATTGATGACCAGATCCATAATAATACGGTTATCCGGGGTAATTTGTGGCGTTACGTCCAGCTTCAATACCGCTTCTTTAAACTGGGTCGTGGTGGCACCACTGGCAGAGGCTTCCTGGTAAGGAATTTCAGTACCGTTTTCAATAGTAGCGCGCTGCTTGTCGCCAGTGATAACTTTTGGCTGGGAGACAATCTCGGCATAGCCGGTGTTTTCCAGCGCTGACAGCTCCATATCCAGAAAGGCGTTATCGGTCAGAATACTGAAAGCAAAACTGCCAGCCGCATTATCAACACCCAGGTCAACCATCTTGCCCTCTTGCAGGTTCAAACTGCCACTTGAGCCGGTAAACCATGACGCAGGGTTGGTGCCGTCAACATCATCCAGCCCTTCGGTAGAACCGGAAACACTCACTACACCACGGTTGCCATTGACCATGCCATATCCGGCACCGCCCCAGCGCACACCGAGCTCACGACGGAAATCGGTGTTGGCCACCACGATCCGCGCCTCAATCATTACCTGACGGATAGGAATATCAATTTGCTCGACCAGACGGCGGAATGCCTCAAGGCGATCGGATGTATCGGTAACAATAATGGAGTTGGTGCGCTCATCTACAATGGCATGCCCCCGTTCGGACAACACGCTGCCGGTAGTCTGATTGCTGCCACGGCCAGCCGCACCGCCTTCCTGACGCCCACGATTACTGCCATTCTCGCCACGATCACCGCGGAATAACTCGAACAAATCCTTGGCGTTGGCATAACGAACACGTACGTACTCGGTACGCAGCGGTGCAAGCTCTTCCAGTTGACGACGGGTGGCCAGCTCCTGACGCTCACGCTCGGCAATTTCCGCCGCAGGCGCAACCATCAATACATTACCTTCCTGGCGCTTATCCAAACCTTTGGTTTTCAACACCAGATCCAGCGCCTGATCCCATGGCACGCCGGACAAACGCAGAGTGATGCGCCCCTGCACAGTATCACTGGCCACCAGGTTCAAATCGGTAACATCGGCAATAATTTGCAGTACCGCTCGCACCTCAATATCCTGGAAATTGAGGGATAATTTTTCACCGGTAAATTGGAACTCGCGGGCACGTTCGGCTTTTTCGCGGGCGGTAAGGGGTTTGACACTCAACACATATTCTTTATCTGCCTGATACGCCAGATAATCATATTCACCCAACGCTGAGATATTCAGCACTGAGCCACCGCCGTCCTCTGTGGCATGCACAACAGAAACCGGCGTAGCAAAATCTATAACATCAAGGCGGCGGCGAAGCTCGGCTGGCAAATGCACATTGTTAAACGTCAACCGGACACCAGCAGATGTTTCTGCCATATCTGCACTGATGGTGCTATCGGAAAGACCAATAATCACTCGCCCCTCACCTTCAGTGCCACGACGAAAATCAATACTGGTGATCGAAGGGCCGCTTACTGCAGCAGACTGACGGGACGCCGGCTGCTGAATATCCACAACACTTTCTGTTCTGGCTAAAGCATAACCTCCATCACTCGCGCCAACTTCAACAATATACATATTGCCTTCAGCACGCGTGGTATGAGTAGCAAGGTCGCGCAAGTTGAGAATCAGGCGGGTGCGACCTTCGGTAGTTAACACCATGGCACTTTGGCCATTTTCAAAGGAGAGCGGAAAACGACGCGCTTTTAATTCACTGACTACCTGAGGAAAATCCAGCACGATTCTGGCGGGCTTTTCCAAGGTGTATCCGGCGGGTTCTGGCGGGGCTTCCGAGAATATCATTCTTACTTCAAAGCGCTCTCCCGGCAATTCGGCAAAACGAATATCATTCAGTGTGGCAGCCGAGACCGTTGAGCACAGCAGGCAAGCAATTAACAGGCAGATATTTCGCATTTTTAACCCCAATAAGAACAAAGCTTGCATGGCCGCTTATTCCTTTTCTTCTAATTTAATGATTCTGGGGCGCTCAACCCAACCACTCGCGCCGTCAGAGACAATTTCCAATACTTCTATCAAACTGGTATCGGCAACAATAATTTTCCCGTGATTTCTTCCCAGGTAATTGCCTTTTGACACCAGATGCACACCACCCTGTCCATCATTAATCAGGATTTGCAGCTGCCCCGCTTTGGTCAACGATCCAACCATGGTAAGACTGGCAATATTGAAACTTTCCAGATATTCACGCTCACGGTTCATATCCGGCTCAACGGTACGCCCGCCTTTTACCGAAGCAGTTTCCTCTGTCACCGGTTTATCAAAGGGGCTGCGCAAAGTCATTGCACCATACGCAAAGGGACGGTAGGGCTTGAATGACGGCAGCGGTTCTATCTGCCCTTGTGGCCGCCGTTTTGTTTCTTCCATGAAATCAACCAGATCCTGGTGATGACGCGCGCTGTCGCAACCGGCGAGCAAACCCGTAAAAATAACTACTGGCAGTGCAATGTATTTTTTTATCATGACTATTGCTCCTGCGCTTTATAGCGATAGGTTTTTGCTGCAATTTTCATCGTCAGGATAGGAGAATCTTTTTTCAGCGAAATCGTGTAATCGTGCAAAGTAACGATACGCGGCATACCTGCCACACCGCTCACGAAACTGCCAAGATCATGGTAGCCACCTTCAACATTGATGCTGATGGGCAGCTCAATGTAATACTCTGCAGCCTTTTCTGTTTCCAACTTGATTTCGTTGATCGCCAGACCACTTTCCGCGCCTTGCCGGTCAATATCTTCCAACAGACCTGGCACTTCGGTATCGGTAGGCAAACGGGATAATAAAGATTCAAAGGTATTATTCATCTCCACCATTTGTGCGCGGTAGGCATCAAGATTGGCAGCTTCAAAACTTTTGGCTTTATAAGATTCGCGCAGGGTGTTTTCTTTAGCGGTTATCGTTTGCAAATTCAAATTCATATCACTGACTTTGAAATAGTAAACACCGCCAAAGATCAATCCGCCCAGCAAGGCACACAAAAATACCTTTGCCGGCCAGGGCCATATGCCCATTTTTTGCCAGTCGATATTGTTAATATCGAATTCTCGCAGTTGTTCCATGGTATCTGCCAGGGCCATTTTATTTCGCCGCTCCTTCCGCTGTTGTATCGACCGGTGCTGAAGTTCTGACCGTCATTTTGAATGCGCTGGCTTGCTCACCGGCTTTGGGCTCAGCCACCACAGACGTCAGATTGGGCGATGTAAACCAATCGGATTGCTCAAGGTTACGCATAAAGCTGGACACGCGATTGGTGGACTCGGCAACGCCTTCAATAGAAATCACTTCACCGGTGCGGGATAAAAGGCTCAGATAAACACCATCAGGCACGGCACGCACAAACTCATCGAAAAAACGCACGATGACTGGCCGGGTACCTTCAAGATCCTGAATAATTTTGATGCGCGTCAGCAAATCTTCGCGGATCTTTTTCAACTCTTTGATCTCATCAACCTGCTTTTGCAATTCGGCAATATGTTTTTCAAGCAGCTGATTCCGCGCTTGTTGATTTTCAGTGGCCGATTGCACACTCGAAATCCACAACCAGCAAATCACCGCGCACAACATAGCTACGCCGATCAGGATGGCAATAAATTGGTCTTTCTTTTCTTTACGGTAGGTTTCCCGCCAGGGCAGCAGGTTAATTCTTGCCATCAGTCAAAACTCCTCATCGCGAGTCCTGTCACAATCATCAGAGAAGGAGCATCATTTGCCAGCGCTACAGCGTTAACCCGCGAGGACACCGACATGCCGGCAAAAGGATTGGCAACCAGCGTTTGGGTGCCCAACTTTTCCTCGATCAACGCGCTCAGGTCATCCATTGAGGCCACACCACCGGCGAGCACAATATAATCAACATCGTTGTATTGACTGGCAGAAAAAAAGAACTGCAGCGAGCGTGTCACCTGCTGTACGACCGCTTCTTTGAAAGGGGTGAGCACTTCTGCTTCATAGTCGTCCGGCAGCCCGCCCTGCTTTTTGGCAAGACCGGCCTCCTCCATGGAAAGGCCATAACGCCTCTGGATTTCTTCGGTGAGTTGCTTGCCACCGAATAATTGTTCGCGGGAATATACCGTTTTGCCATCGACCAGCACGCTGAGCGTGGTCATGGTAGCGCCGATATCAATGATGGCGACAACCTGACCTTCACGGTCTTCCAGCTGCTCGGAAACCAGCTCGAAAGCACGCTCCATACTATAGGCTTCAACATCCACTTTTTCTGTGGCAAGCCCGGCTTGCTGCAAGACGTTGACCCGGGCATCGACATTTTCACGTCGGCAAGCGGCCAAAAGTACTTCGACCTGCTCGGGATTGCGCGGAGAAGCTCCCTGAACTTCAAAGTCCAGCGCCACCTCTTCCAGCGGGAAAGGAATGTACTGATCTGCCTCAAGGGAAATTTGCATCTCCATCGAATCGTCACTGAGACCTGCAGGCATATCAATAATTTTGGTAATAACAGAGGAGCCGGCGACGGCAACCGCGGCATGTTTGAGACGGGTTTTGGATTGTTTGACCATTGCCTTGACGACAGTGGCCACTTCTTCCTGGTCGTTTATGTTTTTTTCTACGACGGCGTTCGGTGGCAGAGGTCGGACCGCGTAGGTTTCCACCCGATAACGATCACCGTGACGACTGAGTTCAAGTAACTTTACCGAAGACGAACTGATGTCGAGTCCAAGCACCGGTTTCGCTTTCTTTTCCAGGAAGTCTAAAATACCCATTTTTCTATCTATTTCCGTAACTTAGACGCTGTTCATGTTATAGCACTTTAACTCAAGCGTGCAACAAACCGATCCATATGTAAACAGTTAAAAAGACCGTATAATGCTGGCAAAACGCAGCACAATTGCTAACCTGTTAATTCTCATAGAAAAAATGCCGCCTAAAAATACCTTTTTGCGTACCGTTTTTTGGTTACTACTGTCCGGCCTGAGTGCTGCACTGGTAGCGTCGGGGGGTATGTACCTCTATCTAAGCCCCAATTTACCCGACGTCGAAAGCCTCAAACAGATCCGATTACAATCTCCTTTGCGAGTTTATTCAAGCGACAATCAACTTATTGGCGAGTTTGGCGAGCAACGCCGCAATCCACTTGCCTATGAGGAAATCCCACCCTTATTTATCAAAGCGTTACTTGCCGCAGAAGACGCGGAATTCTACGACCATCATGGCGTGTCTATCAAAGGACTGTTGCGAGCCGGTTCACAAATTTTAAAAACCGGACAGATACAATCGGGCGGAAGTACCATTACGATGCAGCTCGCTCGTGACTTCTTTTTGACAAGGCGACAGGTTTTTACCCGAAAGTTCAACGAAATTCTGCTTTCTTTTCAAATTGAGCGCGAACTCACAAAAGAAGAGATTCTGGCGCTCTTTACCAACAAGATGTTTTTTGGCAACCACGCCTACGGATTGCAAGCTGCCGCTCAGATCTATTACGGCAAAGATGCCAAAGACTTGAATGTGGCACAGCACGCGGCGATTGTAGGATCACTGAAAGCGCCTTCTGCCTATAACCCTATCGCCAATCCGAGCCGCGCCCTGATTCGCCGGGACTGGATTCTGGCTCGTATGCTGGAGCTGGGCTTTATTGACCGGGCAACCCACGATGAAGCAGTGAAAGAACCGATTGAGACCAGCTACCACGGGCTGGCACTGGATTTATATGCGCCCTACGTAGCCGAAGTAGCCAGACAGGAAGCGGTGAATCGCTTTGGTCAGGCGGCTTATAACGATGGCTACAAAATCTTCACCACGGTTGACAGCAAGCTGCAATCCGGCGCCCAAACAGCCGTCATCAATGGTCTGATGGATTATGATCGCCGCCACGGTTACCGCGGCCCGGAACAACGGCTGGAGCCCTCCAAAGAACCCGGCTTTCGCGACTGGCAAGACAAGCTTCGCCATTACCCCGCGCTGGGTGGCATGCAAGCGGCGGTTGTCACCGAGGTTCAGGAGAAGTCTGTCAAAGCCATTCTGGCAAACGGCACCCTCCTGGAGCTGGGCTGGGAACAGGGCCTTTCCAGTGCCCGCCCCTACATCAACGAAGACAGTCGCGGTCCCGCGCCGACCAAAGCGGCTGACTTTCTGCACGCTGGCGACCTGATTCGGGTGCGCAAGGATCAGGAAGACCGCTGGCAGCTGACCCAAACGCCGGCGGTTCAGGCGACACTGGTGGCAATGGATCCGCAAGATGGCGGCATCAGAGCCTTGATTGGCGGCTTTGATTTCCGACAAAGCCACTTTAACCGTGCGGTTCAGGGCACTCGCCAGCCAGGCTCCAGTTTTAAACCCTTTCTATACGCCATTGCACTGGAAAACGGATTCACGCCAGCGTCGATTATCAACGACGCGCCTATCGTTATTGAAAATACTGCCACCGGCGTAGCCTGGCGCCCGGAGAATGACGGCGGCACCTTTTCCGGCCCGATGCGGTTGCGCCAGGCGCTCTACCGCTCGCGCAATCTGGTTTCCATCCGTTTGTTGCGTACGCTGGGCATTCAAACCGCACTGGACGGCATGGGTCGCTTCGGCTTTGATCCGGCCAAATTCCCCCGCGACCTTACCTTAGCGCTGGGCACACACGCCCTGACACCATTGCAAATGGCCACCGGTTATTCAACCTTTGCCAATGGAGGTTACAAGGTCGATGCCCACCTGATCACCCGTATTGAAAATGATCAGGGCGATGTGGTTTATCAACACAAGACCAAACGGGTTTGCCGCGAGTGTGAACGGGCAGATGTAGCACGAAAAGCCTATACACCCGCAGCGGCAGAACCTTCGTTGCCCGCCTATACCTCTTTTGAAGACTCACTGGCACTGACGGAAGAACAACCCGTATCACCAGCAACATCAGCCGAGCAGGATTACGCGCCGCGCATTGTGGATGAACGGGTGGTTTACATTCTTGACTCGATGCTGAAGGACGTGATCAATCGCGGTACCGGCCGCAACGCCCGGCAGCTTGAACGTAGCGATATTGCGGGCAAAACAGGAACAACCAACGGCCCCAGAGATACCTGGTTTGCCGGGTACAGCCCGGATATGGTAACCGTCACCTGGGTTGGCTTTGACCAGAACACCCTGCTCGGCAAACGCGAATTCGGCGGCTCGGCGGCCTTGCCAATCTGGGTTGAATTTATGCGCAAGGCGCTGGCAGGCAAGCCGATGAACCTGCCACCCCAGCCGGATGGCGTAGTGACCGTACGCATTGATCCTGAAACCGGGCACCGTGCAGCACCTGGCGATCCGGATGCGATTTTTGAATTGTTTTTGGCAGAAGACGCCCCTTCGTCAGCACCGGCGTCCGGTTTTGATGCGTCCAACCGCGAAGAAGTTTTACCCGAAGAATTGTTCTGACGAACTACAATACCGTCACCGCGTAAGGGGTTCGAACCTGCAACTGCAGAGGCTTGAATCCTTTACGTGCAGCGTCCGGCCGACTAACAAGCCATCCCTGCACCTCAATAGTGCGACCTTTCCAGGCCAGCCATTGCTTATCCGCAAAATAGCGACGATCCGCCGCGGCAATTTTTAATACTACCGCGCCGTCCATTTCCAGCCAGATATCCCGACTCCCGGAAATTTTGGTAACTTTGCCGCGAACTCTTTGAAAACCTGCCACATCAGCGCTGAGGCTTTTAACCTCGCTAGCCAGCCAGCTGCGGTGACTCCAAACGCCTTTACCCGACTTTCGCGCCTTGTCAGCACGGCCAGCAAAGCAATCGGCTGCGGCCAGATTGGGCGGCACTGCCACCGGGAAGGCCAATCCCTCCTGCAATACAGCGGCGGCCAGACTGCGCCCCTCCTTGCTAAAAACATGTGCAAGCGTACGGCCATAGCGGTCCTGGCTTTCACGGTCATACACCAAGGTTATTTCGCGGCCTACGAAGCGACGGGCGAATTGTGTCGCCGGAGCCGCCAACGCCTCTGCCGGTCGCCCTCGCGCAGCCGTCTCGGGCGCGTTGATACCAATAACGCGCACCCGTCGACCATCTTTTAACCTGAGCGTATCGCCATCGTGCACTGTCGCCACAGCGACGACTTCGCGCCGCCCATCTACCTGACAGTCAGCCGCGACCGGGGGCGCAAGAAAAACCGGCAACGCAAAACAAAATAACAGACGAAAAAAAACGCCGGAGGATAAACCTGCCGGCGTTTTTTGAGGATGCTTCGGTAGTAACACCGCAAGACAGTCCTTATTTCTTGGCGATACGGCTGCCGAAACGCTTGGTGAAGCGATCGATACGGCCACCGGTGTCTACCATTTTTTGCTTGCCAGTGTAGAACGGGTGACATTCGCTGCACACGTCTACGTGGAAGTCTTTCGCCAGGGTAGAGCGAGTAGTAAATTTGTTACCACAGCTGCAGTTAACAGCGATGGCGGTATATTCCGGATGAATTTCTGCTTGCATGGTAAAGGCCTTTGCGTTTTATGTGCCGCCACCCGAGCGTTTATTGTCAGGCACCGCACAACGGTTGGGTAAAATGGAGCGGGGATACTACCAGATTTGCCGGCAGGCACAAGCTATTTAACACTCCAGGGACTGCCTGGTGACGCTGACCAAACCATCCCTGCATCGGCAAGCGCGAATATGCCATCATAATGCCCCCTGTTTTCAATCGGTCAGTGGTAATGAGTGCTCCACTTCTTCTGCGTATTGCCGTTCCTGTGCCTTTACGACGCAGCTTTGACTATCTGCCTCCGGTGGATTTGCCGCCTGCAGAGATTACTTGCCTGCAACCCGGCACACTGGTGGAAATTCCTTTTGGCAATCGTCAATTGATCGGCGTACTGCTGGCCGTCGTCAGTGACAGTGAAATCGTCAGCACCAAATTGAAGGCCGCCACACGGCTGGTTGACCCCTCACCGGCTTTTTCGGCTGAAGTGCAGGAGCTGGTAGTCTGGGCAGCCAATTACTACCAATGTGCGATGGGTGAAGCGCTCTCTACCGCCCTGCCAGCACTGTTACGCCAGGGGGCGCCACTCGTGCAACCCGCCGAACCGCACTACCAGTTAACCCATGAAGGAAAGGGCCTGCCGGAAGGTGCGCTGCGTCGCGCGCCGAAACAGGCCGCCGTTATCACCCTGCTGCAACAGTGCTCGAGCCTTTCTCAAAGTGAGATGCGCCTGAACGCTGTTACGCCGGCAATTTTAAAAAGCTTGCAGGAAAAAGGCCTGATCCGGCAAGGCACGCCCGCTCCGCAACCGGAAGATAAAGCCCGCCCGATACTGCGCGAACAGCCAATGGTCGCCACCGCTGAGCAACAGCAGGCACTCGATCAAATAGCGACCGAAGGCTTTCAGGTCAGCCTGCTGGACGGCACGACCGGCAGCGGCAAGACCGAAATTTATCTGCAAACCATCGAAAAAGTACTGGAAAAAGGCCTGCAAGCGCTGGTGCTGGTACCCGAAATAGGCCTGACGCCGCAAACCATTTCGCGCTTCACCCGCCGTTTTGCGGTGCCTGTGGTGGCGCTACATTCCGGCCTGTCTGATCGGGAACGGCTGGATGCCTGGCTTGACGCAAGGTCAGGTAAAGCCCGCATTGTTATTGGCACCCGTTCCGCAGTATTCACGCCTCTCGCCACGCCGGGCATCATTATTATCGATGAAGAACACGACGCCTCCTTTAAACAACAGGACGGCTTTCGTTACTCGGCACGGGATATCGCTGTGATGCGCGCCAGCAAATTGCAAATACCTTTGTTGCTGGGCTCCGCTACCCCGTCGCTGGAAACACTCGGCAATGCCATGAACGGACGCTACCAGCATCTTCGCCTGACACAGCGGGCGGGCAATGCACAGGCGCCGACCATTCATCTGGTGGATTTGTGTGGAAAAACTCTGCACGAAGGTTTTGCCCGGGAAACGCTGGATGCTATTCAGGAGCAAATCCACAGCGGAAATCAGGTACTGGTTTTTCTCAATCGCCGCGGCTTCGCGCCGGCATTGCAATGCCACGATTGCGGCTGGCTGGCCAATTGCAACCACTGCGATGCCCGCATGACCCTGCATCACCATCCCAAACATTTACATTGTCATCACTGTGGCCATCAACGCGCCGTGCTCCGGCGCTGCCCGCAATGCCAGGGCCAACAACTGCAACCGCTCGGCCAGGGCACGGAACGCAGCGAAATTGCCCTGCAAAGCTGTTTTCCCGATACGCGGGTAATCCGTATCGACCGCGACTCCACCCGCCGCAAAGGCGCCATGGAGAATTTGCTGGATGAAATTCAGCGCGGCGACCCCTGTATCCTGATCGGTACCCAGATGCTGGCCAAAGGCCATCATTTCCCAAATGTCACGCTGGTGGTCATTCTGGATGCCGATGCCGGGCTTTTCAGTACCGACTTTCGCGGCCCGGAGCGCATGGGACAACTGCTATTACAGGTAGCAGGGCGCGCCGGTCGGGCAGAAAAGCCCGGTCAGGTCATCATGCAAAGCCATCACACCGACCATCCGTTGGTACAAACCTTGATGTATGAGGGCTATCATGCGTTGGCGACACTGATTTTACAGGAGCGGCAGATAACGCAGATGCCGCCCTTTCGCCACCTTGCGCTGCTGCGTGCAGAAAGCAAACGCCCCGAGCTGGCGAGCGCCTTCCTGCAACTGGCGCGGGAGATGGCAGAAAACCACACCGGCATGTCGCCAGCGATTGAGTTTCTCGGCCCCTTGCCAGCACTGATGGAAAAACGCGGTGACCGTTATCGTTACCTGTTGCAATTCAGTAGCCAACAGCGCAAACCTTTGCAGCATCTGCTCGCCACACTGGCGCTGCAGCTTGAACAACACGCGCTGGGTAAACGCGTCCGCTGGTCGCTGGATGTCGATCCTTGCGAGATGAATTGACGCCCCGCATCACAGCGGTTTTTTTGCCTTAGTGACGTAAGCAGAACAGCTGAGTACAATTGCGCCCTGTTTGATAGTCAGGAAGAACAATGCCTCGAGATTACGCCCGGAAAACTCGCCCCGCTCCCCGTCGCAAAGCGCCACCCAAGCGCCAGTTGCCCGGCTGGCTGTGGTTGTTTATTGGCGGCATACTGGGAGGCTTTATTACCTTTCTGGTGTATTTATGGGATATCGCCCCGCCGCCATCACAGGTGGTAAAACCACCGGCTGCGACAGAAGCACCGCCCACTGCGGATGTCGATAACAAAACACCAAAGCCGCGTTTTGATTTCTACAAACTTCTGCAGGAAAGTGAAGTGATTGTTCCGGCTACCGAACCGGTGCAGCCAACCGCCGAAACACCACCGGCAAAAGTAGAGACACAAACGCCGGCTGATGAATTTATTTTGCAGGTAGGCTCATTTGCCAGTGAGGCTGATGCAGACCGGCTGCGCGCACAACTGCTGATGCTGAATCTGGAAGCGCGGCTGGAGAAAGTTACCATCCGCAACGGCGAGATCTGGCACCGCGTGGTGGTCGGTCCGTTTACCGACCAGGCACGGCTGAACAGTGCACGCTCCACGCTGGTTAATAACCAGTACAACGCGCTGATGCTGAAACGAAACAAGCAATAATCCGCCACACCTCCCGGAAACAAACAATTGCCAGTTTCCGGGTTGAATTCCTGCCGCCCGCCCCCAAATTCTTTTTCAATGCATGGCTCCGAAACCGTCGGAGCCTGTTGATCGTAAGGATTTTTTCGTGACTACAATTCTTTCTGTTCGCCGTGATGGCCAGGTTGTTATAGGTGGCGACGGCCAGGTTTCGCTGGGCAATACCGTGATGAAAGGCAACGCCCGTAAAGTGCGCCGCCTCTACAAAAATCAGGTATTGGCCGGCTTTGCCGGAGGCACCGCTGATGCCTTTACGTTGTTTGAACGCTTTGAAGCCAAACTGGAGGCGCATAACGGTCAACTGACTCGCGCCGCCGTAGAGCTTGCCAAAGAGTGGCGCACCGATCGCGCCTTACGACGCCTCGAAGCCCTGCTGGCGGTGGCCGACCACGAAGCGTCTTTGATCATTACCGGCAACGGCGATGTAATCCAACCGGAGAATGATCTTATTGCGATCGGTTCCGGCGGCCCTTATGCACAGGCATCGGCGCGAGCGTTGCTGGAAAACACCGAGCTGGATGCACGCACGATTGTTGAAAAAGGCCTCACCATTGCAGGCGACATTTGCGTCTACACCAACCAGAATCAAACCATCGAGTTACTGGATTACCGCAAGTAATTCCCTCGCTACTACCGGATAAATACATCATGTCGATTATGACTCCCCGTGAAATTGTTCACGAACTGGATAAGCACATTGTCGGACAACAAAACGCCAAGCGCGCGGTGGCTATTGCGCTGCGTAACCGCTGGCGCCGTATGCAAGTCGCCGCGGATATGCGCGGCGAAATTACGCCAAAAAATATTCTGATGATTGGTCCAACCGGCGTGGGTAAAACCGAAATTGCCCGCCGCCTGGCCAAACTGGCCAACGCGCCGTTTATTAAAGTGGAAGCCACCAAGTTCACCGAAGTGGGTTACGTGGGGCGCGACGTAGAATCCATTATTCGCGACCTGGTCGATGTCTCTATCAAACTGCATCGCGAGCAAGCCATGAAGGGCGTCAAGCACCGGGCGATGGAAGCGGCTGAAGAGCGTATTCTGGATGCACTTTTACCACCCGCACGCGGCGCTGAAACCTCTAGCGCCACCGAAAACGGAACCCGCCAGATTTTCCGCAAGAAACTGCGCGAAGGCGATCTTGATGACAAAGAAATTGAAATTGATCTGGCGGCAACGCCGGTCGGTGTAGAAATAATGGCACCGCCGGGCATGGAAGACATGACCAGCCAGCTGCAAAATATGTTTTCATCGTTATCCAATGGCAAAACCCGTAATACCAAGCTGACCGTCAAGCAGGCATTCAAACAACTGCAAGACGAAGAAGCGGCCAAGCTGGTTAACGAAGAAGATGTTAAAACCCGTGCTATTGAAGCAGCAGAGCAAAACGGCATTGTGTTTATTGACGAAATCGACAAGGTAACGCGCCGGGGTCAAACCACAGGCGCTGATGTATCCCGCGAAGGTGTGCAGCGTGATCTGCTGCCGCTTATTGAGGGCTGCACGGTGACGACCAAACACGGGCTGATTAAAACCGACCATATTTTGTTTATCACCTCCGGCGCATTCCATCTGAGCAAACCGTCTGATTTGATTCCGGAATTGCAAGGTCGTTTGCCAATACGCGTAGAATTGACGGCACTGACACCGGATGACTTCGAGCGTATTCTTACCGAGCCGCGCGCCTCCCTGACCGAACAACAGCAGGCGCTGCTGGCTACGGAAGGGGTAGAGCTGCATTTCACCAAAGACGGCATTCGTCGCATTGCGGAAACCGCCTGGGAAGTAAACGAGCGCACTGAAAATATTGGCGCTCGTCGGTTGCACACCATTCTGGAACGCCTGCTGGAAGATATTTCTTTTGATTCAGGCAATGAACAGAAGTCACTGGAAATCAATGCCGCCTATGTAGAAGCCCATTTGGGCGAGCTGGCGAAAAACGAAGATCTGAGTCGGTTTATTTTGTAACGGCAATACCATCGGCAAGCACGCGCTGTGCTTGCCGATATTGTTTGCCTGTCATTTTTCAGCGTTTACCCGGATACAGGCAGCATAAAACGATGGCCACCCCAACCCGCATTCAACTGCACAAACAATCCGGCTTGCTGGAACTTCAGTTTGGCGAAAAAACCTCGCAGCTAACCGCTGAGTTTCTCCGCGTGCATTCACCCAGCGCTGAAGTAAAAGGCCACGGCAAAGGTCAGGAAGTGCTTCAATACGGGAAAAAAAATGTGCTGATCACCGGCATTGAAGCCTCCGGCAATTATGCAATCAGGCTGATATTTGATGATGGACACGATTCAGGCATTTATACCTGGGATTACCTGGAAGGACTTTGCACCCATCAACAAACCTTATGGGATGCATATTTGCTAAAACTGGATAACGCCGGTTCAAGCCGCGAAGCTCACACCAGCGCCATTCGATTTATCCAGCCGGACTAGTTATTACCAGAACAACACCAGCAACAAAATACCCAGCGCAATACGGTAAACCACAAAAGGTTGAACACCGATTTTTCTGATAAACACCAGGAAATAGTGAATACAAAACAAAGCACTGACACCGGAAATAAGGGTGCCCAGCGCAACTGCACTCCAGTCAACACTTTCGCCCGCTAACACCAGCTCACGGGTTTCAACCATTCCGGCAAGAACGATCACAGGAATGGATAGCAGGAAAGAAAAACGGGCAGCGGCTTCACGACTCAACCCCAACAGCAAGGCTGCGGTCAGCGTAATACCGGAGCGGGACGTACCGGGAATCAATGCCAGCGCCTGGGCACCACCAATGTACAAAATATCTTTCCAGGACATCTGGTATTCGGTGCGCTCACCACGGCTGCGCCAACCGGCCCATGCCAATGCAAAGCCAAAAACAATCAAACCAAAAGCGGTAACCAGCGGTGAGCGCATGGCGGTATGCGCCCAGTCTTTGAATAACAGCCCGGCCAGCCCGACCGGAATGGTGCCAAGAATAACCGCCCAGGCCAACTTGCTGTCTTCGTTGAATTCGCGGTAAAGAATGGAACGATACCAGGCGATAATCATGCGCCCGATTTCCTTACGGAAATAAATCAACACCGCGACCAGACTGCCTACATGCAGAGCCACGTCATAAGCCAGCCCCTGATCGGGCCAATTGGCAAATACGGGAACCAGTAGAAGGTGTGCAGAGCTGGATACGGGTATAAATTCAGTGATTCCCTGCACCAAAGCCAGAACGATAATCTGCAATAAATCCATACTGTTTATCCGTAAGGGATGGGATGATGAAGGGTCGACAGTTTGAGTTAAAATCGAACCATTTACAATTGGTCAACTCGTGCCAGGATAGTAAGACATAACCCGGAGAAAATATCATGAATAGTGCTGTATTACGTGGATCTATCTCTGCTTTTTTTACCGGATTACTGGTGCTTCTGGCAGGCTGTAGCAGCGGGCCGCAATACACCCGCGACTTCAAACCCGACGCCACTTTTCAGGAATACCGAACCTACCAATGGCGACAGGTATCATCCGAAGTTACCGGTGTAAATCAGGAGCGGGTGCAATCCCTGGTGGATAATCAACTGTCGCGTCAGGGGCTGCGCAAAGTCGGTGAAGACGCTGATATTCTTGTCGATCTTCATCTCTTTTTACAGACTTCATCTGCCCCTTCAACCGGCATTGGTATTGGCATAGGCTTGCCAGTGGGGCGACATGGCAGCATTGGCCTCGGCAGTGGCCAACTGTTGAACCGCAGTAAACTGGCAGGCACCATCGTGGTGGACTTTACCGATCAAAAAAGTAATGCCTTGTTATGGCGCGGCTCGGCCAACAATGTGGCGGTAAAAAATCTGGCCGTAGAAAACCAGCAGCAACTGGCAGTTGTTATTGAAAAATTGCTGCAACAGTATCCGCCGCAATAATATTTTTCATGCTCAATAATACTCAACCGCTATAAACAAAAAAACCGACAGACTTTGTCGGTTTTTTTTACAAAATGGAAATGCCGAAATTATTGTTCGCGTATTTTGTTAACGATGGCAGTCGTTGAACAACTTTCAACAAAACCGAGCACCTTGACGTGGCCACCGTTACTTTTAACGATCTCGCCACCCACCACCTGATCTTCACGGTAATCACCACCTTTTACCAGTACATCCGGTTTAATGGTTTCGAGCAAACGCTCTGGCGTATCGTCATCAAAAAATAATACCCAATCCACCGACTCCAGTGCTGCCAGTACCGCCATCCGCCGGTCAACCGGATTAATCGGACGCCCTTCACCTTTAAGACGTCGAATAGAGGCATCGCCATTGACCGCAACGATCAGCCGATCACCTTGCATTCTGGCTTCTTCAAGGTAGCCCACATGTCCGGCGTGAATAATATCGAAACAACCGTTGGTAAATACAATACGCTCACCACTCGCGCGCGCGTCTTCAATGGCAATCAACAGCTGCTCTTCGGTAACGACCCCACGCTCGGAACCTTGCTCGCTTTGTACCGCCCGACGCAACTCCGGTGAATTGACCGTTGCAGTACCCTGCTTGGCAACGACAATGCCTGCCGCAAGATTGGCCAGCGCCATCGCTTCCGGAATGCTTTGTCCGGATGCAATAGCGGCAGCCAATACAGAGATAACCGTATCGCCAGCACCCGTGACATCAAATACTTCGCGCGCTCGCGCCGGCAAATGCAGTTCTGGCTGCCCGGCACGCAAAAGGGTCATACCCTGTTCGCCACGCGTTACCAGAATACCTTGCAGATCCAGATCGCGAACCAGAGCAGCACCACGTTCCACAATATCCTGCTCGGTACGACAACGCCCGACGATCGACTCAAACTCAACAAAATTGGGAGTCAGTAGCGTGGCACCGCGATAGCGGGAAAAATCATGTCCTTTGGGATCCACCAGCACCGGCACGGAAAACTGCTTCGCCAGAGCGATTAATTCCGGCGCAATTTGCAAGCTGCCTTTGGCATAATCAGACAACACCATTGCATCCATATAAGGCATCAGAACCCGCGCTTTTTGCAGGAACTGATCGCAATCATCGGCCTGGAATTGCTCCTCAAAATCCATTCGCAGTAACTGCTGGTGCCGGCTGACGACGCGCAATTTGGTGATGGTTGGCCGGAGTGCGGAAATCTGAAAATCGGTGCGAATACCGGCTGCTTTAAGGCGGCTTTGCAATACCATACCGGCTTCGTCTTCGCCGACGACACCAATCAATGAGGCGCCGGCACCCAGGGCAGCAATGTTCAATGCTACGTTGGCGGCACCACCGGGACGGTCTTCAACCTGCCCTACTTTTACAACAGGTACCGGCGCTTCCGGGGAGATTCGCGTAGTGCCACCATGCCAATAGCGATCCAGCATTACATCGCCAATGACGAGAATATGCGCACGATCAAAAGAAGGCATGGTTAACTGCATAGAAGGTCCCTGGTTACTTCAAATTACCGGTCAATCAATTAGGGTTGTCCGGCGGCGTTTGAATCACTACGAAATTGTAGCGCGTGCAATCGCGCATAATGTGAGTTACGCGCCAATAATTCCTGATGTTTGCCCTGTTCGACAATTTCACCGTCGACCAGTACTACGATTCTGTCGGCGCGCTCGATCGTTGATAGGCGGTGTGCGACCACAAACGTGGTGCGCCCCTCTATCACCTTTTCCAAAGCAGCCTGAATATAACGCTCCGACTCATTATCCAGCGCCGAGGTGGCTTCATCGAGAATGAGGATAGGAGCGTCTTTTAAAATAGCGCGTGCAATTGCCAGACGCTGACGCTGGCCACCGGACAGGCGAGCGCCACCTTCACCAATCATGGTGTCAAAACCATCCGGCAAGGCATCGATAAAACTGCGGGCATAAGCCAGCTCGGCAGCGTGTACCACGGCTTCGCGAGGCGTATCTTTGAGGCTGCCATAGGCAATATTGCCAGCCACTGTGTTATCAAACAGTGTTACTTGCTGGGTCACCAGAGCGATTTGTTGTCGCAAGCAGTCCAATTGGTAATCTTTCAGAGGGACACCATCCAGGGTAATCTCACCTTCCTGATAATCGTAAAAACGGGCAATCAAGTTCACCAGCGTGGACTTGCCGCTACCGGACGGCCCCACCAGCGCAACGACCTCACCAGGAGCTACATCCAGAGTAATATTTTTCAAGGCGGGTTTGGCAGCACCGGGATAATGAAACCCCAGTCCATTAAAGCTGACCGCACCCTTCGCGCGCTCAACGCGCAATGTGCCTTTATCTTCTTCAATCGGGCGGTCCAGCAGCTCGAATACACTGTCTGCAGCAGCAACACCTTTAAGAATAATTGGCGTAATTTCGCCCAGACGGCGCATGGGATGCAAAATGGCACCGACGGCGGTCATGTAAGCCACGAAAGAGGCAGGATTATCAATAGTCATCACATTCAACGCAAGAAAAATCAAACTTGCCATGGCAAATGCAACAATTAATAAAATCAGCGGGCTGTTAGCCGCAGCCGTCACGACAATTTTCATGTTCTGCTGGTAGTTACGACGGCTTGCGTCAAAAAAGCGTTGCCGCTCATAAGCCTCACCACCAAAACCACGCATGACCCGATAGCCGTTGATCATTTCACTGGATACCTGAGTGATATCACCCACTGTGTTTTGCACTTTATTGCTCAGCCGGCGCAGACGCTTGCCTACCGTGGTTACCAGGTAACCAATCACTGGCGCAATCACAATAAAAATCATCGTCAGCTTCCAGTCCATATACAGCAGAAAAGCAAACAGACTGATCACCGTAAAACCTTCCCGCAAACCAATTCTTAACGCATCGGTTGCTGCGCCGGTCACACCATTGATGTTGTAGGTGATGATGGAAACCAGATGACTGGAGTTTTGCTCGTCATAGGTAATGCCAGGCAACCGGGTCATATGGTCAAATACTTCTACACGCAATGTATGGATAATGTTGTAGGCAATTCGGGATAACAAATACACCCCGACGAACGCGCCAATGCCACGCAAAATTGTCACCCCGATAACCTGTAACGGCACCAGAAAACGATCCTGCGGGTTATTCTCCTCAATAATGTGAATCAGGTTTTCAAGAATTTTGATAAACATGGTTGTAGATGCCGCATACAACGCAAAACCCAATACACAGAAAAAGAACAACAAACGATAGGGCTTGAGATATGCCAGCAGTCGCATATAAACCGACAATGCTGATGACTCTGGGGCAAGCTCTTTTTTAGGCGCGGAAGTCATTACATTACTTACCTGCAGGATAAAATGCTAATCGATAGCGTGAGTGTTGGTTGTTAAAGATTGTATTCATAACCGGTATGTAAAACCTGCTTAAGAGCGTTGCGTTTGCCGGTTGCGGGATACCAGCATAGCGGTGATCAGACCCGCTGGAATCCAGTACAGAAACCATTTTGCATTCAGTTCCCAGAACAGCACCCGTGAATCGGTAAAGAGACACAGACACCCGAAGCACAACCAGAGGTACAAGGGCAGCAGAATCTTGTCACGGGAAAACCACCGCAACAACAGAGCAAGATGGGTAACCGCCAGAGCCAGCCCAACCAAACCATTACGGTAAAAAATATCAAGCCAGGCATTGTGAGGATGATGAAAAAATCCTGAGGGAATCGTCATGTGGTCATCCGCCAGGGAACCACTTCCCACCCAGGGTGTTTGCCAGGCGAGATGCCAGACATCATGCCAAATATTGTCCCGCTCCGACCACGAAAAGCCACGCTGCGTCAGCACCTGAGCGAGATCGGTAAACAGCAACACCGGCAACAGCAGTACCACCCCTATCAATGCATGGATGAGTAATATTTTCAATGAGGGGCGAATGAAGACTAATGCAGCCAATATAACCACAATAAACGCGAGAGCCGGCCCACGGCTTTGCGAGAAAAATAAGGGGAGCAATAAGATCAGTGTTGCTAAAAAATACACCAGCGAGCGTTTGATCTGATCCTGCTGTAGAGAGAGCACGTAAGCAATAACCGCCACGCTGCCAAAAATTTGCGCAACCACAATCGGGTAACGAGCAACACTCCAACCTATCATGCGGTAATCAAGAGGATTTTCAGAATAACAATAAATCAGCGCAGAAATCGCGACTACTACACCGATGATGACGGTGATATTAAAAAATCGCGGCATATCCGGCTGTTGCCGTGAAAATACCCAGCAAACGCCGCATAACCAGAAAAACAGCACAAACCAGTGCAGAACGAAGTATCCCCATTCGCCGGATTGTGATCCCCAGGAAACGGCGAGGGTCGCAAACCCGGCGTAACCCAGCGCGGCCAGATTGATCCAGCCACCATATTCATTAAACGACGGTTTCTGCCAGGGCAACACCAACAATAAAGGTAAAAAAAGGAAGAGTACAAAAACAACATCCAGACCATCGCGTGATGGTGACCAGATAAAGCTGGTTACAAACAGTAAAACTCCCCACCCCGCCCAGGATAAAGCTATTTGCTCCCGACGAGCCCGACTCATTAGCACCATGACACCTAACCTGCCTGATTCGACTTGCTGTCGCCTGATTGTTTGGATAATGCAACCGACTCAATATAGTCAGCGGCATGTTCTGTTAAAGAAAAAATGTCTTGCTGTTGCGCAAAAAGACGAGCCTGATCAATCCACTGCTGTCTTTCTGTAGAAGCGATATCGGCAATTGCCTGAGCCAATTGTCGGGAAACCGCATCATTATTACCTGGCAGCACCTGCCCCAGATGATGATCACTGATGTAATTGGCGTAACCGCAAACTTCTGTTGCGATAACCGGCAGCCCGGCAACCATCGCTTCCAACAGTACGGTTCCGGTATTTTCGCTATGCGCAGGATGCAATAGCATGTCTGCCGACCACATCAGCTCGGAAACATCATCGCGCGCACCAAGTATTTTAAGAAGATGACTGACACCGAGTTTTTCAGCCTGGCGCTCAAAAGCCTCACCATCATCCTGTCCCGCCACCCATAACTGAACACGTTCACGCAGCGTATCGGGCAATAGAGCAAGGCTTTTTATCGCTCGCCCCAGCCCTTTGCGTTTGAAGTCAGACCCCACCATTAATAAAAGCAGAGTGTCCTCGCGCAGACCGTAGTCCTGGCGTTTTTGCAAACGCAATGCCGGATAATTCTCCGGCATTATCCGCTCTCTTCGTATGCCGGGCGGCAAGAGATGAAACCGTTCTGCCGGGGTTTGATAATATTTTTGAAAAATAGCGATTTGCGCCTGCGATATCATCATGACTCTGGTCGCTTGCTGCGCACCAAAAACGGCGGCTTCCAATTTCAGATAGGTGCGACTACGACTGCTTAAACGATACCATCCACTGCGCTCTTCCCAGGCTTTTTGCGCGAAGCACACATCAGCGGCGTAGTACACATCCAGCCCGGGCATTTTATTAAAACCTACGACAGCGTCGAAAGTTTTGTATTCAGCGCGTTGCTGCAACTGGCGAGCAAATTGCACCGCTCGCTGGTGATTACTCCAGCCTCGCACCGGTAACTCAACCACAGGAATGGCATCGGGTTTTATGCCCTGCCAGGAGCGGGTGTAAATCGTAACCTCATGGCCTCGCTGATGACATAAGCTGGCAATGGCCAACATGTCGCGTTCAAGACCGCCGTAAGGAAAATACTGAAATAATGCAAAGGCCAGCTTCATTCGATTAACCTCTCAGCCCGCGAGCAATCAGACGTTGTTCACGTCGCTCAAGCTGCGCTGAACGCTGACTGATTTTTTTTAACAGAGAAGAATGTTGCTGCATAATTTGGCTGAGGGGCGCGCTGAAATAATGACGAAGAAAACGGTAGCAATCCCGGCGGGTTAGCGAAAAGCCGTTGGCAGAGAACAGCAAACTGGCAATATCCTTGACCAACCAGCGCTCGGGAACACATCGACGCACTTGAGCCCGGTGCAAATCCACGAGGTATAACAGCGGCTCGCTGCCCTGTAACCAGGCTTCAACAGAGGCCATCTCCAACATAAAATGACAGAGATAGAAATCCCGATGATTAATACCATCACCGTGCAGTTTTCGGGAAATTTCGGCGATTTTCTCTATCAACCGCAGTTTCTGATCGAATCGGAGCGGCTCGGTACGAGCGGCAAGATAATGATCAAGCTGCAGCGTTCCTTGCAGTTCGCGGGTTATCAAAAAGGATAATCGCCGGGCAGGATTGGTATATTTTTCACCAAACCCCACCGGTTCCAGGCTGGCAATCCCGATAGCGGGCATCCGATTCAAAGCCTGCCATTCATTGCGAGCGCCGATCACCGGCAAACGAAACCGTATTAAATTTTTCAGAATTTCCAACCAGCCCACACCGGTGTGCAACTTGCGATAATAAGCGGTATTTCCCAGCAGAAACCGACGCGTTTCACGCCCGTCTACCTTGCGAGCAACATCGCCTTCGAGGTGTTGCACCAGTGCAAAAACGTCTTTTCCTTGCCAATAAGCCTGCAACTCATCATGCAAAACAAGCGCTCTGATAGCTTTTTCTGTCAAGGTCAGGTTCCTGTGGGGCCGACTCAGTCCGTAAGGGCCAATTAAAGAAATACGTGTGCTGTCAGCCCAATAGGGTTGCGGGCGACTGTACCACGAGTTCATCCAGCGCGCGCAGAACCCGTTCCGGTAATAAATCATTCAGACATCGCAAATGTCCTTTCGGACATTCACGTTTAAAACAGGGCCCGCAATCGACCGGCACGGACAGTACTTTTACGGCATCTGCCAACGGCGGTGTGAAGTCCGGCGATGTTGAGCCGTATACCACCACCATTGGACGCGCCAGGGCGGCGGCAACATGCATCAAACCGGAGTCATTACTGACCACGGCGGAAGCCATCGACATCAGGTCAATGGCTTCATCAAGACGGGTGACACCGGCAAGGTTGAGGCAGTGCGCGCGCGAAGCAGAGGGCACCAGATCACAAATACTTTGCGCGACCGGCTGATCTTTGGCAGACCCCAGCAACCAGACTTGCCAGCCCTCGGCAATTTTCTGCGCCGCAACCTGGGCAAAATAAGCTTCGGGCCAGCGTTTGGCAGGGCCAAATTCTGCACCGGGGCACAGTATCAGGACCGGCCGCTCGTCGGACAATGCAAATTTTGTGAGTAATTGTGGTATCGCCAGCGGATCAACCCGCAGTGCAGGCCAAGGGTATTTTTCCGGCAGGGCCGCATCCGGCGGGTAGGCAAGCGCCAGGTAGCGCTGCACCATTTTCGGATAGCGTCGCTTACTTAACAGCCGGATATCATTGATCAGGAAATAGCGCATTTCACCGCGCCAACCGGTCCGCTCGGGAATCCCGGCAAAAGCGGGAACCAGCGCAGACTTGAACGAGTTGGGCAACACAATGGCTTGCTCGTAACCGATACCGGAGAGAAATTCACCGAGTTTCCGGCGCGTGCCAAAATCCAGCGCACCGTGGCCGAGCGGCATTTCGATGGTGTTATCCACTTCCGGCATACGCGACAGCAGCGGTAGCGTCCATGGGGAGGCGAGCACATCCAGCCGCACGTGCGGATTGCGCTGCTTGAGCACTTTGAAAAGGGACTGGGCCATCACCATATCGCCAATCCATGCGGGCCCAACAATAAGGATACTGGCGGGGTCAGATGAAGCCATAACCGAACTCGGAAAAAAACAGGTACATCAATTGGATAAATCAATAAAAAGGGAGATCCGGGGATCTCCCTCAAGCGCGGTCAATTACTTGACCGGCGACAACCACTCACCATGGGTAGACAACTCGCCACGCACAGCTTTGAAGTACAAATCCTGCAAACGGGTTGTTACCGGACCGCGACGACCTTCGCCAATTTGACGGCCATCCAGCTCGCGAATCGGCAATACTTCAGCCGCCGTGCCGGTGAAGAAAGCTTCGTCGGCGATGTACACTTCATCGCGGGTGATGCGTTTTTCACGGATCTCATAACCGCAATCAGCTGCCAGGGCGAAGATGGTATTACGGGTAATACCATCCAGACAGGAAGTCAGCTCCGGGGTATAAATAATGCCATCGCGCACCAGGAAGAAGTTTTCACCACTGCCTTCTGCTACATAGCCTTCGTTGTCCAGCAACAATGCCTCTTCCGAACCGCTGTCCAACGCTTCCTGCAGAGCCAGCAGGGAGTTGATGTAGTGGCCGTTGGCTTTGGCTTTACACATGGAAATGTTGACATGGTGACGGGTGTAGCTGGAGGTGCGAACCTTGATACCTACATCACGCGCTTCCGGTGACATATAGGAAGGCCAATGCCAGGCAGCAACGATGACATGAACCTTCAGGTTGTCAGCACGCAATCCCATCCCTTCTGAACCATAAAAGGCCATCGGGCGAAGATAGGCTTCTTCCAAACCATTTTCACGCACCACCAGCTTGTGTGCGTCGTTGATTTGCTCTTTGCTCATCGTCATTTTCATGCGCATGATGTGAGCAGAGCGGAACAACCGGTCTGTATGTTCATGCAGGCGGAAAATACTGGTACCACGGGAAGGGCTGTTGTATGCACGAACGCCTTCAAATACGCCCATGCCGTAATGCAGGGTATGCGTCAAAACGTGAACCTTGGCATCGCGCCAGGGTACCAGCTCGCCGTCCAGCCAAATAACGCCGTCGCGATCGGCAAATGACATAGCCAACTCCTAAATATCAATCAGATCAAGTGAAGAAAAGCCGCTGCGCCTCAACAGGACAGCCGCTTTTCATATTCTGTAGAACCTTGCGATTCATTGGTCGTTGGTCATCCGGGCAAACCGGGACCCGCCAACTGGCGCTCGGCGACAAATCCAACCGGGGTTTGATTTGTTGCGCAATAACCGCCTGCAGACGTGGTAACGTGAGGCGGCGTACGGGAGATTGAGTCTTGTAGGCCCAATCTGACAGACAAAGGATGCGGCGCTGATGATCTGCCTGCTCCCCTACTCCGAGTATGCGAAGGTTATCCGTGTACCGGCATGCGAAGGCTATTTAAAAGCCTCCGTAAAAGCCGCCTATTGAAACATAAATTCAATAACGACGATATATATTTCCGGGTTCTCTCCGTCACGTTAACAATCCAAAACAATCCAGCATCAATTCGGTTTTAGATAACAGGCACTTGTCATTTTTAACGACAACCCCGCGCTCATTTCCTCTGTAAAATCGGATGCATTCCACAGGAAATTTACATGCCCGAAAGGCGAGCCCGGATAACTTCGACCAAGGAAAGTACGAACTGCCACGTAGCCTCGCGATGCCTCACTGGTATCAATAAGAACCGGGAAAGAAGATGCTTCACCACCCCCAACTGAAGGCAGCTGCGCTTCAAGCGAGTGTATTAACCGCATTTGACACAACCCCTGCTGATAGAGAGATGATTGTATCTGCACAAAACGAACCGTGGAAAAAACTACCAGAAGAACCATGAAAGCCAACAGCAGCCGCTTACCGGAGCGCAAAGACAAAGCAAGCAAGCCGGCAAGAGCCGCCGACAGCACTGGTGTTGCGGCATAGAGGTAATGAGCACCGTTATTGGTAATAGAAATCACCGGCACCAAAAACACAAAATAGAGCAGCACATAAGCAACCGCCCGCTTCCAGCCAAAATGGAATGCCACCAACCCCAACAGAGCCAAATGAATCAGGGCGCCCGTGCTGATACGAAGCGAGGACATATATTGCATGGAAGACATTTCCAAGGCTTTATTCACAAAGGGATAGGCCCAGTAAAAAAATAGATGCTGCACAATATTGGTAGACTCCGGCTCATAGACCGAATCAATATCGCCCCCAAATGACACCAATAGCGCCGGCAGCCGCACCAGCAAATACATAAGGAAAGGCAAACCAATCGCCAAACAAACCCCGTAAATACGAGGAGAATAGAAGATGTCTCTCAAAGAGGTGCGGTGCAGTTCCATAGCAAGAAAACCGACAGCAATCAGCACCGGCAACATAAAGGCGGTTTCTTTGGATAAGGAAGCACACAATCCTGCAATCAATAAACCGACATAGTTGACCCAACCTCCAGCCCCTGGAGCCTGGTGAATACGCCATGCAAACAGAATTGCCCACATAGCGAAGAAGGGATAGATACGGTCAAATGATGCCGCTGACCAACCGGTAGAGGTGATAGACAGCGGAGATATCACGAAGAGCAGAGCCGCAATGTTAATCGTGCGCCGGCTCACCTGCATTTGCCCCAGCAGCAACATAAATACCATTACATTGGCAAAATGAACCATGACCTCAATGAAGTGGCTTATCCAGGGCGCGTCGACCATAAAGATAGATGCAAAGCCTTGCTGGATAAATCCCAGCGGACGCACGGGATAACCAAAATCGGGACCGGCTTTAAACTCTCCATACCTTGCAACGAAATCGCCAAGACCAGCGGTAGACACATGGTCATATTTTTGCCACTCGTCATGACTGAAAAAGCCGGGGTTGGCGATTACCATAAGATGTGTAAAAACACAGAAAAGAAACAAAACCCCAAGAAACCGTGCGCACTCCGGCACACGCAAACTGCTATTCATAAACACTCCCAATTCAAACCCGGGCAGCAAACCTGCCCCTTTCCTATTTTGCGGCGCCTATTTAACGATAATTAAACGGCCTATTCCAGCAACGCAGCCCAGAGGGCGCGAACATGCTGACGTTCGCTGGCGAACAATGGCTGCTCTGCGGAGAGTACGCCGGACTCTTGTTGCAGGGCGCGCTGATGGCCGATCGAGCGGTAGATTTTGTAAAAGCCGATCAAGGCTTGCGCCTGCTCATGGGTCAGTTTGCCCACGTCGGCCAGGGTTTCCAGAATGCGGATATTGTCGGTGTAACGGGTCAGCGCCGGGAATTCATGTGCCCAGGCGAGCACCGCGAACTGCACCATAAATTCGATATCGACGATGCCGCCGGCATCCTGCTTGATATTGAAAAGATGCAGCGCGCTACCGGTTTCCGACGACCCCAGCTGACCGCGCATTTTTTCACGCATATCTTTTACGTCCTGCTGCAATGCAGTCAGGTCGCGGGCTTTTGATAACACCTGATGACGAACCTGCTCAAAGGCGCCAGCCAATTTTTCATCACCGGCAACCACCCTGGCGCGCACCAGCGCCTGATGCTCCCAGGTCCAGGCTTCGGTCAGCTGGTATTTTTCAAAACCGACCAGACTGGCCACCAGCATGCCGGAGTTACCCGAGGGGCGCAGCCGCATATCCACTTCATACAATTTGCCGGATACCGTAGAGGTATTCAGCACATGAATAATGCGCTGCCCTAGTCGGGTATAAAAGGTGAGGTTATCCACCGGCTTTTCGCCATCGGTGGACAAGGTGGGCGAGGCATTGTGTAAAAACACCAGATCCAGATCCGAGCCGTGCCCCAGCTCGATACCACCCAGCTTGCCGTAGCCGATAATAACCATATTGGGCAACGTTTCTGCACCGCCGCCTGCCTGTCCGGGAGCGCCATGGCGCAACACCATTTGCTGCCACGACAATTGCAGCACATGCTCCAGAATCACTTCGGCAATGTAGGTGAGGTAATCGCTGACCTTCATCAGCGGCAGCGCACCGGTGACTTCGGTCGCGGCAACGCGCAAGGCGTGAGCGGAACGGAAGTAGCGCAAGGTTTCCATGTGGCCTTCAAGATCATCCCATGACAAGCGCAGGGTTTCGCGGCGCAGATCATCCCGCAAGGCGTTTTTGTCGGGCGGCGCGTAGAGGCTTTCCGGCGTTAACAATTCGTCCAGCAGCGCCGGGTGATGACTGAGCTGATCGGCAATCCAGGGGCTGGCAGAACATAACTTCACCAGTTGATGCAAGGCCGTGGGGTTTTCAATCAATAAAACAAAGTAGGCGCTGCGTCGGGCAATCGCTTCCATTAATGGAATGACCCGATGAAAGGTCTCGGCCACACCGGAGGGCAGCTCCGCGGTGCCCGCCAATCGGGCCAGCATCGCCAGCAAGCGCGGCACAAAGGCATCCAGCCGAGTGCGGCTGCTGGCTTGCATATTGCTGACCGCACGGCTGTCGCGGGTTTGCTGTAACCACTGCAATAAGGCATCGCTGTCGCCAGGGGCGAATTTTTCAATCAGCTCGCGCGCCTCTTCTTCCTGAACGCTGCCGTCCCACAAGCCGACGAAAGCCTCGCTTTCATCCCGCTCATCGGCGCTGTCATCCGCCGGTGCGGCAATGACTGCGCGAAACTCTACGGTGACGCGGGCCCGGTGTTGATTCAGCGCGTGCAGGAAATCCGGCCAGGCATTAAAGCCCATCACCCAGGCGAGGCGCGCCTGGGCGAGCTCGTCTTCCGGCAGCGCCTGGGTTTGCTGATCCTGCCAGGCCTGCAACGCGTGTTCGGTGTTACGCAGAAAGGTATAAGCGGCTTGCAACGCACTGGTCGCCGCTGCCGGCAGATAATTTTCATCCGCCAGAATCGCCAGCATCTTGCCTACCTGCCGCTCGCGCAAGCGTGGCTCACGCCCGCCACGAATCAGCTGGAATGCCTGTACCACAAATTCAATTTCACGAATGCCGCCTTCGCCCAGCTTCACATCGAGGTTCATACCTTTGCGTTGCACTTGGCGGGCGATAAGGCTTTTCATCGAGCGCAACGCTTCAATGACGCTGAAATCAATATATTGGCGGTAGGTGAATGGAAAGAGCAGCGCCATCAAACGCTCGGCGTCCTGCTGCGGTTCCTGCCCACCGGACACCGCGACTACCCGCGCCTTGATCATGGCGTAGCGCTCCCAGTCACGCCCTTGCGTCTGGTAGTAATCTTCCATGGCGTCGTAGTTCAGCACCAGCGCGCCGCTTTGCCCGTGCGGGCGCAAGCGCATATCTACCCGGAAAACAAAATCATCGGCGGTGCGGGCATCCAGGCTTTTAATAACCCGCTGGCCGAGGCGAATAAAGAAGGCCTGGTTGTCGATACTTTTCGGGCCATCGCGGGTTTCACCGGTTTCCGGAAAGGTAAAGATCAAATCAATATCGGATGACAAATTGAGCTCATGTGCACCCAGCTTGCCCATCCCCAACACCACAAAAGATTGCGGCGTGCCACTGTATTTACCAATCGGCGTGCCGTAACTGGCTACCAATTGACGGTAGTGCCAATCGGCACCCACTTGAATGGTGGTATCTGCCAGACGCGACAGTTCGGCGGTGGTTTCGGTCATCGGCAACAGGCGATTCAAATCCCGCCAGATGACCCCGGCCATAATGCGCTGGCGAAACCGGCGCAACAAAACATCCAGCTCGGCATCGCTAACCGCGTCCCGTGCAGCTTGAATAAATGCTTCATAAACGGCATCACCGGGGCGCTGCGCGGTTTCTCCCTGCACCACCAGGGTTTGCAGCAATGTCGGCTGGCGCATCAGCAATTGAGCAAGATAATCGCTACCAATAAGCGCTCGAGCCAACTGCTCTTCCAGCCCAGGCTGCTCTCTGAAGGATTGCAGCAGCGCTTCGTCTGCGGTGGACTGCAAGCGCAGCAACACACTGCTGACCGGCTCACGTAAAAACTCAGGCACAGATTCGGGAAGTAACATCAACAACGCACCTTTATATATAAATTCGACCACTGGTGGCTTTAGCCACGAGAAGGCTCAACTACACGCTTATGATGCCGCTTTCGAACCCGGGCGGCACCGCGACAATGTCAATTAACTGTTTTTTTCCAGCGGCGGCGCCACTCGCAAGACCTCCTCCAGGGTAGTCAAACCGGCGGCAATTTTTTGCGCGCCGGACAGGCGCAAGGTACGCATGCCCTCTTTCATGGCCTGACGCCGGAGATTTTGCAAGTTGCATTGTGCGGTCACGTTTTCCTTGATGGTCTCGGACAACACCAGAATTTCATACAACCCCTGACGCCCAAGATAGCCGGTATTGCGGCATTCAAGGCAGCCGACCGGGCGATAGATTTTTGCCGGAGGATTAACTTTCCACGGCGACACCAGTTGTTGCCAGTCATCCACCGGCATCTGATCTTCCGTTTTGCAATGCGGGCACAAGGTGCGCACCAGACGCTGCGCCATCACCCCCAGCAGCGTGGCATTGATTAAATAGGAAGGAATACCGAGGTCCAGCAATCGCGCCACGGTGGCTGGCGCATCGTTGGTGTGAACCGTGGACAACACCAGGTGACCGGTCAGCGCCGCCTGCACCGCCATCTGCGCCGTTTCCAGGTCGCGAATCTCGCCCACCATAATAATGTCCGGGTCCTGACGCATCAGGCTGCGGATACCGGCGGCGAAATCCAGGCCGATTTTGTGATGCACCTGGGTCTGGTTAAAGGACTCTTCCACCATTTCGATGGGATCTTCAATGGTGCTGACATTCACCTCCGGCGTGGAGATTTGCCGCAGCGAGGAATAAAGGGTGGTGGTTTTACCGGAACCGGTGGGGCCGGTGACCAGCACGATGCCGTTGGGGCGATCCAGCATACTGCGCCAGCGCTGGTAATCCTCACCGATCAGACCAAGGTCAGCAAAGCTGCGCAGCAGCACGTCCGGGTCGAAAATACGCATGACCAGCTTTTCACCAAAGGCGGTGGGCAAGGTGGAGATACGCAACTCCACTTCGCTGTCGTCAGCGCGGCGGGTTTTGATGCGACCATCCTGGGGTTTGCGCTTTTCGGCGATATTCATGCGCGATAGCACCTTGAAACGGTTGGTTACCGCCATGGAAACATTGGCTGGCAGCTCGTACACATTGTGCAACACGCCATCGATGCGAAAGCGAATGCGGCCCACCTGACGGCGCGGCTCAATATGAATGTCGCTGGCACGCTGGTCGTACGCATATTGCAGCAACCAATCCACAATCTTGACGATGTGCTGATCATTGGCGTCCGGGTCGGTGGCTTGCCCCAGTTCGACCAGCTGCTCAAAGTTGGTGACCGCCGAGGCAGATTGCCCACCACTGGCGCGACTGACTGAACGGGCAAGCGTATAAAATTCGATGGTATGACGGACGATATCCGCCGGGTTGGCAAACACCCGGCGCACCGGTTTGCGAGCAATGTGCTCGATTTGCGGCTCCCAGCCACCCACAAAGGGCTGGGCGCAGGCGATGACTACATGCTCATTGGTAACTTGCACGCAGAGGATTTCATGGCGCTTGGCATAGGCGTAAGACATGACCGAAGTAACCGCACCCACATCTATTTTCAGCGGGTCGATATGAAACACCGGCAAACCGGCTTTTTCGGCCAGCCACGCGGTCAATACATCGTCGTTCAGCGTGCGACCGGGGTTAGCCTGGTCATCAAGATTCTGGCTGGCGATATACGCCAGCGGGTTCATTACCGCCTGCTCGCGGGTGCGCGAGGCGCCCAGCAGCAAATTGGCATCCTCCGACCGGAGGCGGTGATCCGCCACCAGATCGGTGATCAAACGCCGTAAATCCAGCACTCCCTGAAAAGCCACCACCTGTGTCATTACTAACGATTCCCGAGTCATTAAGGAGAGCCGCGCCAAAATCAATCGCGCCCCTGCAAGCTACCGCCAAACAGCAGCTACATTGGATTGACAGGATTGTATCTGCTCACCGGCGCGCATAACACTCCCGGTTGGTGTCTTTAGCAGACATCACCCGGCTTGAACACCCTGCCAGTGTCATAAATATGTAAAAATCCTGCGTGACCTTCGCCAATGATGTTTTTATACTGCGCACATTTTCGCGGGCACTACTTTACGGCGTTTCCTGAAGGGGATTGATTACCATGCCTATTTCCAACCCGTTTTCCAACCTGTTTGGCCGCTCTCCTATCAAACCGCTGCAAGCGCACATGGCGACTGCCGTCAAGGCGGTGATTGAACTGCCGGACTTCTTCGAAGCAGTGATGGCAGGCGACTGGGAGAAGGCCACCAGTGTGCAACAGCGAATTATTGACTGGGAACACAAAGCCGACGACCTTAAAAAGCAGCTCCGCCTGCAACTCCCCAAAAGTCTCTTCCTGCCCGTCCCCCGTACTGATTTACTCGAATTGCTCACCATGCAAGACCGCATCGCCAACCGCGCCAAGGATATCGCCGGTATTGTGCTGGGGCGCAGAATGGTAATTCCCGATGTCATGCACCAGCAAACCCTGGAATTCGTCCAGTCAGGTGTACGTACAGCGGAACAGGCATTGAAAGCGATCAACGAACTCGACAGTCTGCTGGAAACAGGCTTCAGCGATCGCGAACTAACGGTTGTAGAGCGAATGATTCAAGACCTCGACAACCTCGAACAACAGGCAGATAAACTGGAAATCAGCCTGCGTTCATCTCTTTTTAAACTGGAAAACAACCTCCCTCCTGTCGAAGTCATGTTCCTGTACAGCGTCATTGACTGGATCGGGGATCTCTCCAATCGCTCCCACGACGTGGGCGGCCGCTTTCAACTGCTGCTGGCGCGATAACCTTCCCTTCCCTCCAGAGGAATACAACCAATGTCCGTGATTGCTGAATACGGCCACATTTTACTTATTCTGGCCTGTGTCTTTGGCGTGTTTATGGCGTGGGGTATCGGCGCCAATGACGTCGCCAACGCTATGGGCACCTCCGTGGGCTCCCGTGCTCTGACCATGCGCCAAGCCATCTGTGTGGCCATGGTGTTTGAATTTCTCGGTGCTTACCTGGCCGGCGGTGAAGTAACCGCAACGATTCGCAGCGGTATCGTCAACTCCGAGTTCATGAATGACAAACCCGATTTGCTGGTGTTCGGGATGCTATCGTCCTTGCTGGCTGCCGGCTGCTGGCTACTACTGGCCAGTATCATGGGCTGGCCGGTGTCTACTACCCACTCACTGGTAGGAGCAATTATCGGTTTTGCGGCGGTAGGTATATCGATGGATGCCGTTGCCTGGAGCTCGGTAACCTCCATTGTGTCCAGCTGGGTTATATCTCCAGTCATTGCAGGCTTTATAGCATTCTGGATTTTCCGCTCGGTGCAACATCTCATTCTTGATACCGAAGATCCGTTTACCAACGCCAAACGTTACATCCCTTTTTATATGTTTGCGGTTGGCTTCCTGATTTCCATGGTGACAATACTGAAAGGGTTAAGCCATGTTCTGAAGGACTCGGGCATACAATTCACTTTTGGCCAAAGCACGCTTATTGCATTAGTGGTTGCGGGAATAGTTACCGGTGTTGGCGTTATGCTATTGCGTCGAGTTACCCGAGATGCCGCTGCCGACGCTGAAAACCGCTATGCCAGCGTTGAGCGCGTGTTTGGCATTCTGATGATTTTTACTGCCTGTGCCATGGCGTTTGCACACGGCTCCAACGATGTATCGAACGCTGTTGGCCCTATGGCGGCGGTAATCGACATTATTAATTCCGGAGAAGTACACGCGTCCTCCCCCGTGCCCTCGTGGGTATTATTACTGGGCGCAGTCGGTATCGTGATTGGCCTGCTGACCTACGGCTGGAAAGTGATCATGACCATCGGCAAAAAAATCACCGAACTGACGCCGAGCCGCGGCTTTGCCGCAGAGATGGCAGCCGCAGCCACGGTGATTGTCGCCTCGGGAACCGGTATGCCGTTGTCTACCACGCACACCCTGGTGGGCGCGGTACTGGGTGTTGGCCTGGCGCGCGGTATTGGCGCCTTGAACCTGGGTGTTATTGGCAAAATCTTCCTGTCATGGATTATTACCCTGCCCGCCGGTGCCGGACTTTCCATTCTGTTTTTCTTTTTCTTCAAAGGCGTTTTCACCTGATACGCCCAACGGGCGGCTGCAGAGATTTGCAGCCGCCCGGTTTTCCTTGCACAGCATCTCCTGCCACCCGATCATCGCCCACAACACCGTTAAACCGTTAAACCGTTAAACCGCCTGATTATCGCGATCACTTCACTCTGGTATGTTTTTCCACCCGAATGCCCGCCGCTGCGCCTCCCGCCAGTGACCAACCAACCTCATAACCCCCACCCTGTGCACCAACATCATGCTCGCCTGCTCTTTTCAGGAGCAGCACCTGAACGGTTAAAAATCAGACCACAACAACAACGTTGTCATTTCGTTATCAATACTTTACAAAAAGAATATAAAAATAAATTTATATAAAAAACAATAAGATAAAAATATACGGTGCTTATATGCCTCAGCAAATGGCACATTAATCTCCGCGAAACAACACACCAAATTGACAACGTTGTCTGGTCGGCGTAAAAAATACGCGGCTGAACAAATCCTAAAAAATGCTGCACCAGAACAGGCTGTATTTTCAGTACTTCGAAAAAAACAGCGGTGAAACCTCAAGGGGTTTCCTGGGCAGCATTCAATAAAAAGCCTTATTGCCGGTAGCTGATTTGTGAATTTTCAAGCAGTACCTATGACTATCAAGAGGATTACCTATGAACGCTACTCCCAGGGCGTTACACAAAAAAATTCTGACCTCCGCCATTTCGGCCTGCCTGCTCACCTCGGGTTATTCACAGGCGCAGGAGCAACCGGTCGAAGAGCTGGTGGTTACCGGGGTTTATGCATCCCAGCTGAACGCCGTTAACATCAAACGCGATGCAGCCTCGGTGGTCGACGCCATCTCGGCAGAAGACATTGGCAAACTGCCCGACTCGACCATTTCCGACTCCTTGCAGCGCATCCCCGGCATTCAAATCGAGCGTACCGCCGGTGAGGGTGGCCCGGTGCAAATTCGCGGCCTGTCCAATGTCGCCACCTCATTGAATGGCGAAACTTTCCTCAGCGCCACTACCATTGATAGCTCGGGCGCCGATTTTGGCGATTTGCCTTCGCAGCTATTTTCCGGTGCCGACGTCTACAAATCACCACTCGCCTCGCTGAATGCGCAGGGTATTTCCGGCAGCATCAACCTGAAAACCCGCCGCCCTTTTGATCTGGACGAAGGCTGGACCTTTGCCGGTGCTGCAGAATTTGACCGGGGCTCCATCAGCAAGGAAACCGACCCGTCGGTTAACGCTCTGGTCGGCTGGAATAACGACACCTACGGTTTCGTGATCAGCGCGGTTACCACCGAAAAAAATCTCGCCTCCGATTACAACGGTTACTTTGACTCATCTGAAAATGGTGGCATCGGTGCCACCTACAACAACCACTACAACAATGTACCCGAGATAAACCCGGGCATTTACCACGTTTCTCCCCAGGGTTTCGGTGCATTTCACAAAGCGGAAGAACGTAATCGCGATGGCCTGAATGCTTCATTTCAGGCGCAGCTGACCGATGGCATTGAGCTGGTTGCTGATTATTTCTACAGCAAACAGGAGCGTTACAACCGCCGTGCCGGCTTCTCCATGAACAACCGCTGGCAGTCGTTCAGTGATTACCTTTACGTACCGGAAGGTAAATTTCTCGATAAGGAATTCACCGTACAAGACAGTAACGGCAACATTCAAAACTGGCGCACCGCCAACACCTTCAATGTTTTCCCCAACCGCTTGCAGTCTTTTTCGCAAACCAACTACAACCTGGAAAAATCGGAAAACGCCAACCTTGAGCTGAATTTCGACAACGGCGGCGCGCTCACCGGGCAGGTGCGGCTAACCCGGGCAACGGCAAATTCCAACATGCGCCATGGTTACACCGAAGGCGATATCCTGAGCATTGATAAAGGCACGCGCATTACCGGCCCGGGTGGCTTGATGCCGGCAGAATATTGCGGCGAGAACGATGTACCAGTAGGTGATAACGGTGGCTGCTACGTGGCTTACTCACCGGGCGCCATTGAAGACAGCGATTTTATTCTCACCTATGACGCGTCCGGCAAGCATCCGGTTTTTTCCGGATTCGATCAAATTGTTGATGGCGGCCAGGGGCAAATGTCGGTTGCCGATTACATGAGAAGTATCGACTCCTACCATGTGGGCGCTATCGCCTCCGAAGGCAACACCCGCGACAAAGGTGAGCTGAACACCTACAGCACCAGGTGGAACTATGCATTTGAAACGGTTCCTTTTGTTACCAGTGTCGATTTTGGGATTCGCCGCAGCGAGCGCGAAGTTGATCATACCGTTTACGACCTGTTCAGCACCTTCGATGACACCGGCTGCTCGGCGCTTTATAAAGCCGTTGACCAGTTTGCCGGCACACCGGAATGTGACCCCAACTTGCCGCAGGGCGAAATGGTCAATGGCGAGTTCGTCAACTACACCCTGATTCCACCAATCCGCAGCGATCAATACAACGACGTTATCTGGGTAGATAATTTTGGCGGCGCGTCCGGCATTCCTGGCGTATGGGTAGCTGACCCGCGTATTTTTGATGATGTGGTTGCCTATCAGGAAAAAATATTTGGCCCGCAATATGAAGTCATTCACCCGGGTAGAACTTATAAAGTGAATCTCGATGAGTGGCATTACTTTGCACAGGTTAATTTTGCCGCAGGAGATCTGAGCGGTAATCTCGGCGTGAAGGTCATTGATACCGAGCTGACCGTTTTGCAAAATCTGGTAGGCGGTGCAGTGCCTCACTCAGGCGCCAACTACGCGGTGGGCACTGAAACCAGAAACCGTAAATACACCGACGTATTACCGGCATTGAACCTGGCCTATGACCTGACAGACGATTTGAAAGTACGTTTTTCTTACGGCGAAACCATGCAGCCATTAAGCCTGTTGAGCTGGGGCGGCGGCAAAACGATCGGGCGCACTTTCAACGAAGAGTGTCAGTGTATGCGCGTGCTGAACGGCAGCCTGCAAGGCAATCCGGATCTTGATCCGACGCGCGCCAGTAACACCGACGTTTCCATTGAATGGTATGTGGGCAGCGCATCAGTATTGGGTGCAGCACTTTTCCATATCGACATCGACAGCTTTATCCAATCGGGCCGCATCATGATGGATGAACCGGACGATGACGGTGTTAATCGTGGGCCACATCCTTTCTCTTCACCGGTGCAAGGAAAAGGCGGCAAGGTACAGGGTATTGAACTGGCCGCGAAAATTGCTTTCCGTGATTTTACTGACAGCATCATTTCCAATTTCGGTTTTGATGTGAACTACACCTACTCCGACAGTTCACAGGATGCGGTGGGTTTTGGCGGTAAGGAAATGCCTTTTGTAAACAACTCCAAAAACACCTACAACATTGTGGGCTGGTATGAAAATGATTTCCTCTCTGCGCGCCTGGCCTACAACTTCCGTTCGCCGCGCCTGATTACCGCAGGACGTTTCGACACCGGCTACCAGAGTTTGTATCAGGACGATTACGGCCAACTGGATTTGAACGTGACCTGGAGCGTGACCGACAATCTGGATCTTTATCTGAATGGAGCCAATATCACTGAGGAATTCCAGCAAACCTATCTCGAACACAAAGACCAAAAAGCCTTCCAGAATATTTATGAGGCGCGCTGGTCATTGGGTGCAAGGGTAGCTTTTTAATAGCCTGGACGAAAAATCCGTAAAATAGCGCACAAGAAAACCACCATCGCGATGAACGATGGTGGTTTTTTATATGAACAAACCAGGCTTATATAAAGCTCGATATCACGCCTGACAATGGCGGGCAATAAAGTCGCCGTGCGACATGGTTTGCCGGGCAGCCTGCGCAATAGCCGCTTGCATTTTTTCCAGGTGAGATTTCAGTTCAGCCATACTCATGCGGTCAGCCCTGCTGTCGTAGCGCTGCGGCTGGCAATGAAAGCCATTATAAATGGATAGCCAACTTTCCTTTTTAAAGGCCTCATGGTCATACATAACAATATGTCCACGGCTTTCAAACAGCTTTATTTTATGAGCAAGCGACTCGGGTATTTCCATGCCACGGCAAAACCGCCAGAAATCAGTGTCGTTCCTTGCGGTTGCTTTGTAATGCAAAATAATAAAATCGCGAATGCGTTCAAACTCGATACGGTGCAACCGGTTGACCTCATCGATATCGCATTGATTAAAATGGCTGTCCGGAAAAAACTGCATTAACTTGCTCAAACCTGTTTGAATCAGGGAAATACTGGTGGACTCCAGCGGCTCCAGAAAACCTGACGCCAATCCCAACGCAAAACAGTTTTTATTCCATATTTTCTTGCGCAAACCGGTGACGAAATCGAACCGTTTGGGGTTATTAATTGGTTCCGTATCAAGATGACTGAGCAAAGTGGTTGCTGCTATATCGTGATCGACAAATCGGCTGGCATAAACATAACCATTACCGGTGCGATGCTGCAGGGGAATTTGCCACTGCCAGCCGGCATCCCGTGCAGTGGTACGCGTGAAAGGTGAAGGCTCGCCAAACAAATCCGTTTGCACCGCTACAGCACTGTCGCAGGGCAGCCAGCAACGCCAGTCTTCGTAGCCGGTTTGCAACGCACCTTCTATAAGTAAACCGCGAAAGCCCGAGCAATCAATAAAAAGCTGTCCGGCAATGGTCTCGCCGGAATCCAGCACAACCGATGCAATAAAACCATCATCATCGCGCAGGTTGACATCGATTACTTTGCCTTCTTTGCGAACAACGCCACGGTTCATCGCGTATTTTTTCAAATAGGCGGCATATAAACCTGCATCAAAATGATACGCGTAATTAAAATCAGCAAGCGACGACGGCGGTTGCTCATGCGGTTGGGCGAAACGGTTTAGCTGGGCCATTTGTGTGGAAAAACTGAAATCCGCCAAGTCAATCATCGCGCCTGCTTCACGCAGGCGGGCAACATAGTGATGAAAATCGACGCCTTGCAAAGACACGCCATAATCTGAAAAGGGATGAAAAAACCGGCGGCCCGGCTTGTACCAATCGCGAAACTCAATGCCCAGTTTGAAACTGGCATTGGTTTTTTTAATGAAATCAATTTCATCAATTCCCAACGAGTAATTGAATTGACGAATACCCGGAATGGTCGCCTCACCAACACCCACCGTGCCAATTTGTTCCGACTCCACCAACGTAATAACCGATGATTTTCCTTCAAAAAATCGCGACAAACTTGCCGCGGCCATCCACCCTGCTGTGCCGCCACCCACAATCACAATATTGTTAATGTCTGAACCTTTCACTCGCCTACCTCTTGATAATTTACAGATTTCCAGCTGCGTGAAAATTTTTAAAACCTGTAATAGAAATTACCAGCCGAACCGGATTATTAACAGAACAAAAACCCATTTTTACCTGGCAAACCTTTAAAAAATTCACCGCCTGCCTGTAGCAATAAATTCAATATTTATGCACTGATTTCGCGCCCGCTGCACCGCAACATCTCTGCATAACAATGACACGTGTTGCAAAGCCACAACCTGAACGCTAATTGCGCGCACCTAACGGTGGTTATCAATTAACCGCCTTAAAAAGGCAAAATTTACGCCACATATCGCCAGCTTTGCCATTAACGGGTATTTGCCTTATCTTTATCCGATTCCCGGCACGCGTCCGTTAACAGAAATTGCCAACCGCAATCCGCTGTTCACACAGGAGGCCGCCGTCCTATTTACGATAAGTGCGTGGAACTTTCAGGTTATCCATCGCTTAAAATCCGGGCGTTCACCACGCCAGCAACAGGTACCGGTTATGAGTTTTGATGCAAAGCGCTATCAGAAGCAGTTGCGGCAACTGGTCGCGATTCCCTCCGTCAGCTGTGCCGTACCGGAATGGGATATGCCCAATTTACCGGTTATTGAGTTACTGGCCGAGTGGCTGGAAGATCTGGGGTTTCGTACGCAAATTATGTCGCTCCCGCAACAGGGCAAAGCCAATTTGATCGCCACCCTGGGCGAAGGTGATGGCGGCCTGGTTCTCGCAGGACACAGCGATACCGTGCCCTACGACCAAAACCGCTGGCAGACCGATCCGTTTCGCCTCACGGAAAAAGACGGCAAACTTTTCGGATTGGGCGCTACCGATATGAAAGGTTTTTTCCCGGTGGTGCTGGAAGCCGTTCGGCCCTTTCTGAACACCCCACTGGAACAACCGATTATTATCCTGGCCACGGCCGATGAAGAAAGCAGCATGAGCGGCGCCCGGGCGCTGGTGGCCAATGGCGCCCCGAAAGCGCGCTATGCAGTTATTGGTGAACCCACCGCGCTAACGCCCATACGCATGCACAAGGGCATTATGATGGAGGCGATTCGTGTGCAGGGGCAAAGCGGCCACTCCTCAAACCCGGCGCTGGGCAGAAATGCGCTGGAGCCGATGGCGCAGGTGATGAATGAACTGATGGATCTGCGCCAGGATCTGCAACAACGTTACAACAACCCCGGGTTTGCGGTCAGCGTGCCCACCCTGAATCTCGGCTGCATTCACGGCGGCGATGGCGCCAACCGCATTTGCGCCGATTGCGAATTGCATTTCGATTTGCGCACTCTGCCCGGCATGGATAACGAAGCGCTGCGCGCCGCCATTCGGCAGCGACTGACGCCTATCGCCGAAAAGAGCGGCACGGATATTATTCTGTCTTCGCTGTTCGAGGGCGTTGATGCCTTTGCCGAGGACGAACACGCCGAATTGATTCGCGCCTGCGAGCACCTGACCGGCAAACGCAGTGAAAGTGTCGCCTTCGCGACCGAAGCCCCGTTTATGCAACAACTCGGCATGCAAACGGTTGTATTGGGACCAGGCTCTATTGATCAGGCTCACCAGCCTGACGAGTTTATTGATACGGCACAGCTCGCACCGGCAGTCGAAATTATCCAGGGGCTGATTCGTCAGTTCTGTTTGCCATCTCAGGCGAACGCCCGCTAAGCTTGCCTTCAACCACTTTTGAGAGAGTTGCCATCTTGCCTATTGATACTCAGGATTACGTCAAATGGTTTCGTCATTCCTCCCCCTATATCAATTCACACCGGGGTAAAACCTTTGTACTTATGCTGCCCGGCGAAGCGCTGAATCATGATAATTTCAGTAATATTATTCATGACATTGCCCTGCTGAGCAGCCTTGGCGTAAGGCTGGTGCTGGTGCACGGCGCCCGCCCGCAAATTGACAGCCGCCTGCAACAGGCCGGCACACCGAGCCGCTTTCACCACAACTTGCGCATCACCGACAGCAGCAATCTGGCACCGGTAATCCAGGCAATTGGCGAGGCGCGAATCACCGTAGAGGCAGCGCTGTCTACCGGGCTGCCCAACTCGCCGATGCACGGCGCGCATATGCAAGTGCTGTCCGGCAATTTCGCCGTTGCACAACCCCACGGTGTTATTGATGGGGTAGATTTGCAGCACACCGGCAAAGTGCGCAAAGTAAACATCACGCCCTTGCAAGCAGCGCTCGACTCCCGAGCCATCGCGCTGCTTTCACCCCTGGGCTATTCCCCCACCGGAGAAATTTTCAACTTGTCGTTCAGCGACGTTGCCACCCACGTGGCCACCGCCATTAAGGCCGACAAACTGATCGCCTTTATTGACGGTGACGGGGTGACCGACACCGACGGCAAATTGCTGAAACAACTCTCCCTGCAGGAATGCAAGGAAACCCTCGAAAGCGCCAGCACTACGCTGAACAACGACATTCATCAGGCGCTTCATGCCTGCTACCTCGCCTGCTTGCAAGGTGTCAGCCGCGCACAACTGGTCAGCTACGCAACCGATGGCGCACTGCTTACCGAACTGTTTACCCGCGACGGACTGGGCACCATGGTTTACTCGGGCCAATACGAGCAGCTGCGCTCGGCAACCATTGATGATGTGGGCGGTATTATTGAACTGATCACGCCATTGGAAAACGACGGCACGCTGGTACGCCGCTCCAGAGAAGTGCTGGAAACCGAGATCGACAAGTTTTTTGTTATGGAAAAGGATGGCACCATCATCGCCTGTGCGGCACTTTATCCTTACGGGGATATGGCCGAAATTGCCTGTGTCGCCACGCATCAGGATTACCGTAAAGGTGGCCGGGCTGCTGCTCTTTTACAGCAAATGGAACAACATGCGCGCAAACAGCAAATTCGCCAATTATTCCTGCTGACCACCCGCACCGCCCACTGGTTTATCGAGCAGGGGTTTGCGCCGGGTAATCTGGAAGACCTGCCTACCGCGAGGAAAAACCTTTACAACTACCAGCGTAACTCCAAGATTTTTGTTAAAAATCTTTAGCAGTAAAGGCTATCGTTTTCGGTAGTAACCCCGCCGCTGAGCCGCTCTCAGCTGGCGGGGCAGCTATCCGCGTGTTATCACGCCACCACTTGCCATACGCCGGGCGGCCCTCCAGCAGGGAGTATTTCCAGCTGCCCTGTTGTCTAAAGTTACTCTTCGAAACAGCCTGATCTTTAGCCGTCAAAGCACGTCAACACAGCTGCTTTCTGCTATGATTGAGCTCTTTTCACACCCCGACAACTATTAGCAATTGTTCCGCACCGAGGTTGGCTATGCCCGTTTATCGTTCCAAAACTACCACTGCTGGCCGCAATATGGCTGGTGCCCGTGCGCTCTGGCGCGCCACCGGTATGAAGGATGGTGATTTCGACAAACCCATCATTGCCGTCGCCAACTCCTTTACCCAGTTTGTACCGGGTCACGTGCACCTGAAAGATATGGGGCAACTGGTGGCTCGCGAGATTGAGCGCGCTGGCGGTGTAGCCAAAGAATTCAACACCATCGCCGTTGACGATGGTATCGCCATGGGTCACGACGGCATGCTCTACAGCCTGCCCTCACGCGACATCATTGCCGACTCGGTCGAGTACATGGTGAATGCACACTGCGCCGACGCGCTGGTATGTATCTCCAACTGCGACAAAATTACCCCCGGCATGCTGATGGCCGCCATGCGCCTGAATATTCCGGTGGTATTTGTTTCCGGCGGCCCGATGGAAGCCGGTAAAACCCGCCTCGCCGACCACAAGCTTGACCTTGTGGATGCCATTATTATTGGTACCGATGACACCGCATCCGATCAAAAAGTGGATGCTTACGAGCGCTCCGCTTGCCCTACCTGCGGTTCCTGTTCCGGTATGTTTACCGCCAACTCGATGAACTGCCTGACCGAAGCACTTGGTCTCTCCTTGCCAGGCAACGGTTCACTGCTGGCAACCCATGCAGACCGCGAAGAGCTGTTCCTCGAAGCCGGTCGTCGCATCGTAGACATCACCCGCCGCTACTACGAACAGGATGATGATCGCGTTCTGCCCCGCTCCATTGCCAATTTCGAAGCTTTTGAAAATGCTATGGCTCTGGACATCGCCATGGGCGGATCAACCAACACCATCCTGCACCTGCTGGCAGCAGCCCAGGAAGGTGAGGTGCCATTTACCATGGCCGATATTGACCGCTTGTCGCGCAATATTCCGCAGCTGGCCAAAGTTGCCCCCAACACGCCCAAATACCACATGGAAGATGTACACCGTGCTGGCGGCGTAATGGCAATTCTTGCCGAGCTGAACCGTGCCGGCTTGCTGCATAACGATATCCCGACCGTTCACAGCAGCACCTTCCAGGAAGCGCTGGATAAATGGGACGTCATCTCTACCAAATCCGAAGACGTAAGAACTTTCTACCGCGCCGGCCCGGCCGGTATCCCGACGCAAACCGCCTTTAGTCAGAGCACACGCTGGCCAACGCTGGATATTGACCGTCAGGAAGGCTGCATCCGCTCTTTTGAGCACGCGTACAGCAAAGAGGGCGGCCTCGCTGTTCTGAAAGGCAATATTGCGATAGACGGCTGTGTGGTTAAAACCTCGGGCGTTGATGAAAGCTGCTGGGTATTTGAAGGCCCTGCACACGTGGTTGAAAGCCAGGATCAGGCGGTTGAACACATTCTCAACGGCAAGGTAGTTGCTGGTGAAGTGGTAGTAATTCGCTACGAAGGCCCACGCGGCGGCCCGGGTATGCAGGAAATGCTGTATCCAACCAGCTACCTCAAATCCAAAGGATTGGGGCAGTCTTGTGCACTGTTAACTGACGGACGCTTTTCCGGTGGCACTTCCGGCCTTTCTATCGGCCACGTATCTCCGGAAGCCGCTGCGGGCGGTGCCATTGGCTTGATTGAGAATGGCGATATTATTCGTATCGACATCCCCAACCGAAGCATCAATGTGCTGTTGGAAGATCACCAACTGGAATCGCGCCGCAAAATTCGTGAAGCCAAAGGTCTTGCCGGCTTGCGCCCGGCTCACCCGCGCCCACGCAAAGTTACCGCATCCCTGAAAGCCTACGCCATGCTGGCCACCAGTGCGGACAAAGGCGCAGTGAGAGATCTCACTCTGCTGGAAGATTATTAATCGCGACTGCGCTATGCGTTAAAAGAAAAAGCCCGCCATGTGCGGGCTTTTTCTTTTATAAAGCTCTGGTATTTCGTATTTCGTATTTCGTATTTCGTATTTCGTATTTCGTATTTCGTATTTCGTATTTCGTATTTCGTATTTCGTATTTCGTATTTCGTATTTCGTATTTCGTATTTCGTATTTCGTATTTCGTCGCCAAAATGCAGGCATAAAAAAGCCGGCATCAGCCGGCTTTTTTACAAACTTATGAAAGCATTAACTTTCCAATGCTGCCAAACGTTGTTTTTCGCGCTCAGCAAAGTTGATGTATTGCTCAGCCAAACCTTTACTGCGTGAATCTTTTGCTGCTTCACGGAAAGATTTGACGGCATCATCAAATCTTCCCAAACCAAGCTGGGCGTTACCAATGGTCATCTGCAACTGATCCGGACGCTTCAAGCCGCCTTTTGAAAGACCTTGTCTGCCCACTTTAATAGCATCTTCGTTACGATCATTCAGACTGTAAAGAGTAGCCAGTGTATGCAACAGGTTACCATCATCAGACTTCTGAGCTGCCTTTTCCATCTCTACCAGAGATTTGGAAGACTCGGCAGCTGCACGCCAGGAGTTAGCTAACAGCTCCAGGTTTTTTGCAGAAGCTTCAATGGTTTTATCCTTGTTAATACCTTTATCGAGAACTTTGGCGGCCTTGTAAGGCACCTCAGCTTCAAGGAAGTATTGCGCAAGAACAACCAGATCACGCTCAGCGGTTACGCCACCCATCAGATAAGCAGTTTCCAGTGCAGAAACTTTATCCTGGTTACGATCCAGCATAGCGTAAATCTGAGCCAGCTGACGCCAGTAAGATGCTTTCGGATAATGACGAGCCAGCTTCTCAACCACCAGCACACCGTTTTTGTAGTCTTCACGTTCGAAGTAAATACTACGCTGGAAGGTGTACCAGGACTCATTAGCAACCTTGCCCTCAGCTTCAACAACTCTCACGGCTTCGTTGATGTTAGCCAACGAGCTGTTCATGTCATTAACCTGATAGTACAAGGAGGCGAATACGTAATACTGATCAGGCTTGATCTCAGCAACGTAGTCAGTCCACTTCAGCATGAACTCAAGTGCTTTCTTGTAGTTCTCTTCCTGACCGTAGAGTTGCCCCAGAGTCAAAGTAGTAGAAGCTTCAAGTGACACCGGAATGTTGGGGCTTTGTGCCAACACTTTTTCAAAGTGTTCACGAGCCTTGCGCATATCCTCTATACCATAATATGCGTAAGCATAATACTGGTGTAACTGAGCCACTTCGTACGGATTCAGCTTGTCCTGACCTCTTGCCACGCGATCCAGAACCTGGATAGCCTGGCGAGGATTGGGCTCGGCACCTGAACCTTCTTCAGGCTGCAGGAAGTTGGCAACCTCAGTCAGGTCTTTGGCGAAAGACTGGCTTACACCCGGCAAACGACGGGATTCAAACTGCTTGTTCTTCGCCTTGACGACCTGAGCTTGCGCCTGCCCCAGATTGATAAAAGTCTGGTTTGGAGCAACAACGTCGACAACGAGGGTGGACAATACAGGCGCAACGGCAAGCATACCTGCCAACAGCGCTTTGTTTACATTGCCCAAAACAGCCGTTTTAATATTTTTCATGTCATTTACCCCTTACTTCGCCAGTTCGTAAACGAAGCGGTTGCGAACGCCAGGAACTTCAATCGGCTCACCATCAACAACTTTCGGGCGGTATTTGAAACGTTCTGCCGCACGAATAGAAGCGCGATTGAACACTGTCGTAGGTCTACCGTCTTTGGTAATACAGTCGGTATCAATAGCGCGAACATCGCGTGTTGTACCCGTAGTAGTTACCGTAAACTCAACCACACAGAAACCTTCAATACCACGCGATGCTGCGTTGTTGGGGTATTCCGGAGCAACTTTCACGATCGGCAGGTATTCCCCGTCTCCAGAGAACCCGGTACCAATATTGACAGCGATTTCAGCCTGGAATGTCGGTGCAGCCATGTTCAGGCCACTCATCGTCGTTGAAGGCGCATCAAATGTTGGCTCGGGAATATCCGGCGGAGGCAATTCAGCCTCCGGTGGCTTTTCCGGTTTGGCCTCGTTCATACGGGTTTCAATCTCGTGCTTCGGCATGCGAATATCAGCGATCTTGATTTCCGTAGTCTCATCCGGAGGAACAAACTTTGTATTCACCAACGAGTGCATTAAAAATAGAAGCAAGAGAGTGACTACCACTCCCAATGCTGCAGCTATACCTACTCTTGCGAAGTTCATAGTGGCCTATTTCTTGTCAGTTGAGACAGCTATATTGTCAACACCAGCCTCGCGTGCAGCATTGGTCACTTCGACCAGCAGCTCAACATGCGCTGCGCTATCGGCCTGTATGACAACAGTGCCTTTGGGGTTCTCAGCCAGCAAACGCTCAACCGCCTGACGAATTCCGCGAGGATCCACTTTGTTCTTGTCGACCCATATTTCATTGTTAGCACCCACTGCAATCAGAATGCTGGCACTCTTTTTCTCGTCCCAGGTGGTAGCCTCGGGACGATCAACTTCGATACCAGCTTCTTTCACAAATGAGGCAGTAACAATAAAGAAGATCAACATGATGAAGACTACGTCCAGCATCGGCGTCAAGTCGATGGCCTGGGCTTCTTCATCCTGAGGATTTGCATTATTTGTGCTCATGAGAGATCTCTTTAATACCGGCTATACCATCAAGGTATCAACCTTAGTGATCCATAGTCAGATGACTTGCAAACAAACGGTTTTCGCTTTGGGCCAGACGCTCCAGATAGATGTTTACAAACACCCCTGAAAGCGCCGCAACCATGCCAGCCATTGTCGGGATTGTAGCTTTAGACACCCCGCCCGCCATTTGTTTCGCGTCACCGCCACCAGTATTGGCCAAAACACTGAATACTTCGATCATCCCGGTTACGGTGCCCAGCAATCCCATCAGAGGACAGATTGCTACCAACGCAGCAATCAGGTCCATGTTCTGATAAATTTTGTCAGACATTTTCGAAACCATGCCTTGCCGGATTTGATGCGCGTACCATGACTTGCGCTCCGGACGAGACTCCCACTGATCGAGAGATTTCTGTACATCACCTTTTAGAGCGCCTTTGAAATACCAGATCCGCTCGAAAGCCAGAGTCCACATTACAAAGGTCAGGGCGGCGATCCATGGCATCAGAAAGCCACCCAGCTCCATAAAGGCGAGAATGGCTGCAAATGCGTCCATTATTGCCTGCATGTGACTATCTCCTACTTATGAGTGCGTTCTGCATTTTCGGCGATAATACCGGTGCTCTGCTCATCCAGTACGTGAATGATGCGCTTGGCACGACCGTTGAGGATGGTGTGCAGAATAACCATAGGAATGGCCACACACAGACCCTGTACAGTAGTAACCAATGCTGCAGAGATACCATCGGCCATGTTCTTCGGATCACCGGCACCAAACATGGTGATTGCCTGGAAGGTCTGGATCATACCGGTTACGGTACCCAACAGACCGATCAGCGGAGCAATAGCGGCGATGATCTTGATTACGTTCAGACCGGACTCGATACGCGGACGCTCTTTCAGAACCGCTTCTTCAAGTTTCAGCTCCAACGTTTCGGTATCTACGTTCGGGTTGTCTTCAGCCACTTTTAACACACGACCCAGCGGGTTGTTGATGTTTGGCTTGTTAGACTTCAGCTGTACGGATACACCACGGTTGATGCTGAAAATTACCAAGGATTTCCACAGGGCGATAAGCAGACCAACAATACCTACTACAGTAATTACGTAACCAACCGTTTGACCCTGGTGGAACTGCTCAACCAAAGTAGCTTTGTTAACCAAGGCAGCCAGCAGTGTACCGCCGCTCGGGCCAGTCGGGTCAATACTGAAAGCAACATAACCTGAGCTTGCAGCTTGCAGATCACGAGCAGTTTTCAGCAAAGCACTATCCGGCTGACGGGACAGCTCTTCGATTTTGCCGGTGTCCGGAATATAGCGCAGGTATTTACCATCAGAAATCAGGTTCCATACACCAACACGAACAACTTCCTGCTCATGCGCTTCACCGTTGGTTTTAATAACCTCGGCGTTGAACTTGACCACACGGCCACTTTCAACCAGTTCGCGCTGAACTTCGTACCACAGACGCTCAATCTCGGCGATTGATGGCAGACGGGTATTGCTGTTCATTTTTTCGATGAGCTCGCTCAGGAAGTCACCGCGGTTCGGGATCTGGGCACTAACCAGAGAGTTCTGGGTAGTAACACGCAGGTCGCCAGCGGTAGAAGTCAGGTGACCGAACAATTCTTTCATGGAACCCAGACGCTCATTCAACTGGGCGCGTTTCTGGTTTACCAGCAGCTCCTGGTCGGCAAAAGCTTTTTCCAGCGTGTCAGAACGGTTTTCTTCAGCCTGACGGGTAGCTTTAGCCTGGTTCAGTACATTGGCCTGGTTGGCTTTGTCACGAGCAAATTCTGCTTCACGCTGACGGAATTCCGCGGTTTCAGCAACTTGTGACTTTTTAACCATATCGAGCAACTGGTCCAGAGAAGCTGCTTTTTCTTCCTGAGCCATTGCAAAACTGCTGCTTAACAAACCTGCTGCAATTACAGCCATGCAGCTCTTAACAAACTTCATTTTCATCTTGCTGCCTCCGGAGCCTGAACAGGAACCACGATGGTATCCAGCGAGACTTGTTTACGTGCAATACGGAAACCTTTGAGAATGGCGGTGCGGTAGGAACCATCCAGAGAAACCCACTGGTTTTGGGTAGCATCCCAAACACCAGCTGTGTTTGCGTCACTGGTCTGGTAAATCAGAGCCAGACGACCTACTTGCAGCACGCTCACTTCACGATCCTGACCATCAATGCTCAGAGTATCGTTGTAAGTGTCGAGGAAACGACCGTATTCGGATTCGATTTTGTACGCTTCCAGTACCTGACGGAATTTCTCTGATACAGAGATATCAGCACGGTCCTGGTTGGCGCGCAGCATTTCCAGACGCTCATTACGCTCGCTCAGACGGAAAGGCTTGTCCAGTTTCACGAACTGCTCAAGACCATCCAGCATACGCACGATCAGCGGCTGAATTTGACGCTCGATAACAGTTACCTGGTCAACAGATCCTTCCAGTTCTTGCAGAACCTGGGTCTGTGCGGCAACTTGTTTTTCCAGTTGGGAATTGTACATACGCAAATCGGCGATCAAACGATTCTGATGCTTGAATTGCTGAACCAGGTCGTCAGTTTCCTGAGCCAGCCTGTCTATTCTTTTTTGAGATTCCTGGGCCACGGTAGTTTTGGTTTGGCCAACCTTGAGAATAGCGTCCAAGGTTTGATCTGCCTGAGCAACGCTACCCATTAGCGCGCCGGCAGAAAGCACAGTGGACAGCGCCACGGCTTTCAATCGCTGATTTTTCATATTTCCCCCAACTCGGGTGCTTCATCAAATGAGTTTGCGACAGTAAGCTGCCACAGATGCGTATCCACGTAGCCTCGGTGAGGCAGCTAAGAACGCCGCATTGTAATAAGAGCGTTCGCCCACATTCAATGTTTTATCCAAAAGCCTTTTTACGTGTGTATAAAAGTATCAGCAGGGTAACAGCCCCCTGAACATCCCTGGAAAACAGGTAACACCAGGAAATTTTCACCCCCCAATGGCACACTATTCCTTCCTTTTTTAAGAATCACTGGTTATTAAAGGTTACTTTTCAACCAGCTCGCTGATAGACCTGAAAACGATGGCGGTAACTTGCCGTCGCCGATCCCGGCTCATCAGAAACCAAATACCACTGCTGTGGCGATAATTCCGGAAAAAATGCATCACCATCAGGCACATCCACTTCAATCCGGGTGAAATATATCCGCTCCGCCAGCGGTAGCGCATATTGATAAATTTCGGCTCCGCCGATGATCATTGCTTCATCTGCATCTGTTTGACCTGCCGCCACCAGGGCGGCCGCGCGCTGTAATGCCGCTTCGACAGAGGCTACAACAATGACACCTGGCGGTGCTGCCCAGTCCGGCTGGCGTGTTACCACGATATTGGCACGCCCCGGTAACACCCGACCGATAGATTCAAACGTTTTGCGACCCATGATTACCGGTTTACCCAGTGTGGTCGCCTTGAAATATTTCAGGTCTTCCGGCAAACGCCAGGGCAAGGTATTGGCCTTGCCGATAACATTTCCGTTACCTGCTGCAACAATTAAAGCCAGCTTCACAATCTGTCCTTATACCGAAACAGGCGCGACAATGCGCGGATGCGGTTGATACCCGACAAAGTCGAAATCATCCAGTTGATAGGAGAATATGGAGTCCGGTTTTCGCCTGATTTCCAGTCGGGGAAGTTCCCGTGGTTGGCGTCGTAGCTGTTCGTAAACGATCTCATCGGTTAAATGGTTATGGTAGAGATGACAATCACCGAACGTATGGACAAAGTCACCTGGCAGAAGTTCACACTGTTGCGCAATCATATGGGTTAACAAAGCGTAGCTGGCGATATTAAACGGCACACCGAGAAACACATCGGCACTGCGCTGATAGAGCTGGCAGGACAGCCGCCCGTTGGCCACATAAAATTGAAACAGGGTATGACAGGCCGCCAGCGCCATACGGCCATTGGCAACGTTTTGCTGCGGGGATATTTTTTCGTCCGGCAAGTCGGCCGGGTTCCAGGCACTGACAATCAGCCGGCGGGAGTGCGGCCGCTGTTTAATTTGCTCAACCACCTCGGCAATCTGATCAATAGTTGACCCGTCCGGACAAGCCCAGCTGCGCCATTGCTTGCCGTAAACCGGCCCCAGATCGCCCTGCTCATCGGCCCATTCATTCCAGATATTGCAACCGCGCTCTTTCAGCCAGGCAACATCGGTACGCCCTTGCAAAAACCACAGCAATTCAACGATGACGCTTTTCAGGTGTACGGTCTTGGTGGTTACCAGCGGAAACCCTTCGGAAAGATCAAACCGCAACTGCCGCCCGAATACCGAGCGGGTGCCGGTGCCGGTGCGATCACCGCGATCTACACCGTTATCAATGATGTCCTGTATTAAATCCAGATATTGCTTCATTTATAACTCTCTTCAAGCTGCAGGCCGGGAAGCCGCTTTTTTCTTGCCAACACCGTAAGCGTAAGCCAGCAAAGCTATACCCAATGCCAACAAGGGCAGTGATAGCAACTGACCACGGGTTACCCACCCCAACAAATCAAAACCTATGTGACCGTCCGGTTCGCGCACAAACTCTACGAGGAAGCGGAAGCAGGCATAAAACACCAGGAACAGGCCACAGACTGCGCCGCGAGGGCGTGGTTTTGCAGAAAACCAAAAAACAATAATAAATAGAAGCAGCCCCTCAAGAGCGGCCTGGTAAAGCTGCGATGGATAGCGCGACAAGGCTTCCGGATCACGCGGGAATACCATTCCCCAGCGGGAATCGGTAGCGCGCCCCCAAAGCTCCTGACCAATAAAGTTGCCGAGCCGACCAAAGCCAAGCCCCAGCGGCACCAGCGGTGCAACAAAATCCATCAAGCCAAGGTAGGACACACCGAGGCGACGGGCATAAAGGAACATCGCCACGGTTACGCCCAGCAAACCGCCATGGAAAGACATGCCGCCTTCCCAGATGCGGAACAACCACAGCGGGTCTTCCAGCCAGTAGTCGAGGTGATAGAAAAACACATAACCGACGCGCCCCCCCAGGATCACCCCAAAGGCGGCCCAGGTGATTAAATTTTCAACCTGCACCCGGTTAATAAGGGCACCGGGCTGGCCAGCGCGGTACATCCCCAGCAACCAGGCGCTGGCGAATGCGAACAGGTACATAATGCCGTACCAATGCACCTGAAAAGAGCCGAGGGAAAAGGCTACAGGATCAATATTGGGGTAAGTCATCATAATGGAGGCTCAAAAAAGTACCGATAAATACGGTTATGACGCGGTGGGCAGGCGCCACTATATAACAGATGGCCGCCACTGTTCAGCATTACTCGCCGCCGCAGCGGCCAACCCATTGCTTCCCGCCTCGCGCAGAGGTCAGGGTGTCGTCATCAGGAACATTATTATAGAAGGAAGATTTGCGCGCGCATGAATATCCTGAACATATCGAGACGTCGTTATCTTACTGCGCCAAAAAAATTATAAATCAGGATATTACCGATTGATCAAAAGCTGCCCTGCTCTTTTGAAATTTCAATCCGCAGCAGCCGGAGCGATGAAAATAATTATCCTGTTTTTCGTTGAAATTGCCGGATTATGCAGGCTGTTTCTGGCAATAATAAGATTGTAATCAATAATCCAAGGCGATATGCTTGCGCAATTCTTACGCAATTTCCGGACACAAACTGTATGCCACTGCTCGACCGCAATTTTAACCTGTCACAACGTATGACCCAGGAGCTGGGTCGGCAAATCGTGTGTGGGGTTTTTGACAAGGATGCCAGCCTGCCTACCGAAGCAGAATTGTGTGAAAAATTCGGAGTCAGTCGCAGTGCAGTTCGTGAAGCCGTCAAAATGCTTTCTGCCAAAGGGTTGATTTCCAGCAAGCCACGCCAGGGCATTCGTATCCTGCCACGCGAACAATGGAATATTTTTGATACCGACCTGCTGCGCTGGTCACTCGAAAGCAATCCGTCCATGAAGGTGCTGAAAGAATTCTTACAAATGCGTATTGCTATTGAGCCGGAAGCCGCGGCACTGGCTGCACGCAATGCCACACCGGAAAAAATTGATGCCATTGAGGCCGCACTGGAGCGCATGCGCGCCGCTGGCGACAATCTCGAAGCAGAACTGGAAGCGGATATCGCATTTCACGTAAGTATTCTCTATGCCAGCAACAACCGTTTTTATATTCGCTTGCGCGATTTTATCGAAACAGCGTTGCATGTCAGTATTCGCTACACCAGCCCGATAAAAGCCAACCACGAAGCGGTAGTAGAAGATCACGCGAAAATCTTTAACGCTATTAAAAATCGCAACCCGGAACGCGCCAAGCACTCCATGCTGTTGATTATCGATGAAGCGTTAAACTTTATTGAAGAAGAGTTGACCGCAAAAGAGCAGTCCTGATGTTAACGGATTACTTTGTAATCCATTATTTGCTTGTCAACTACGAAAAAGGCCACAGAAGATGTGGCCTTTTTTATTGCGCTCGAAACAGCTGCTCGCCAGCAGCTGTTTTTCCTTAACGAATATTCCGCAACTGGAATTTCTGGCAGATAGTATTGAGATTTTCTGACTGGGCAATGTTGGTACCATTATCCAAACCACAATGCGCAAGATCAGCGACTTTGCTGCTGTGTCTCGCTACCAGCTGTTGCGTACCGTCCGCCAGATGGCTGATACGCCATTGGCTGTTGTTGCCCTCGCAGGCACCCAATAACATATTCGCGCCGGTAACAATGGAAGACGCCTCTACGGTCAGGCAGAGATTATCTTGCCCGGTCGGCGTGATATGGAAAAAGCCATCTTCAACCGATTTGAAATTCCACGCCTGACAGGCGGTGTTTTTCCATTCCTGCTGCTCCACATTACCGCCCACTGCACAATGATCAGCGGCTAACACCTTGCCACTTTGCACACTGGTAATTGCCAAAGGTCCTACCGGCTGCACTCGCCACTGGTCGCAGTTGGCGCCCTGACATTGTTCGGCGCCGAGCAGCTTTCCGGTTTGACGGTTCTGCCATGACCACCAGCCGTTTTCAGTATGAACCGGCTTCCACTCCTGGCAGGAATGATTGATCCACGGCGTTTGTGCCAGCGCGCCTGCCTCACAGGTGCCCAGGAATTGGCCACTGGCATTGTTGGCAAAACGGAAATAGCCGTCTGTGGTGTAATCAACCACCCAGGCAGCCGCATCACCTTCACAGCGCCCATTCAAATTACCGCCCTGATTGCGAGCCAGGCATTGTGAGGTATTGCGATTAACCAATTGATAGGCTGCACCCATGATAGATGTTTGCAACGGACCATTTTCGCCGGAAGGTAAAGCCACCGGTGTACCTTCAGGAACAGGAACGCCGAAGTTGGGCGTGCCATCGTCATGCCAGGTAAATTTTTGCGCACGCACCGAGCGGGTTGCACCGCAACCGTGTTGCTCGGATGAATTGCCGTGATACACCAGCCAGTTTTCCTGACCGTCCGGTGATACAAAAAAGCCATTGTGGCCAGGCGCAAAAACACCATTACCACGCTGGAAAACCGGCTCGGGATTTTTCAGCCAGGATTCAGCTTTCATCGGATCATTACCAACCAGCTCCAGTTGCCCGAGTTTGTAGTCCGGTGTATCGCAATAGCTGGCAGAATAAATCATAAAGGTGCGGCCATCGCGCTTGAGAATTTGCGGTGCCTCTGTCACTTTGCGACCGCTGGTTTCCCATTCCAGCACCGGACGGGTCAATAACATTCTTTCACCGACCAGCGTCCAGGGATTGCTCATTTCTGAAATAAAATTACGTTGCTCATCACCCACCCATTCAGACCACAACAAATAAAGTTTGCCATTGTGCTCAAGATAAGTGCCGTCAATATTCCAGGTGTCAGGCATCATGGAACCTTTGTATTCGTAGGGTCCCATAGGATCATCACCGGCACTTTCAACCACACTGAGATGCTGATGATCCAGCGTGCCTTCACGGCCGGACGTAAACATCAAATACCAGCGCCAGCCGTTAGGGCCATTTAAGCGATGAAACTCAAATGCCCAAAAATTGCAGCAGCGTTCAAATTCACTGAACGACCAGATATTCACCGGCGTCGCCGTTGATAACCCGGCAAGCGTAGGCGATTTGCGCATCACCAGCTGGGATGTCCAGGTCGTGGTCGTCAGGTAATAATTACCCTCGTGAAATTCCAGCCAGGGATCGGCACCATTTTCAAATAATGGATTGGTAAAATGGGTAGGCTTGGTGGGGTCAATATTGCCAGCGTTAACCGTGTTTTCTGTGGTTGCACAGCCGCTCAATACAGCGCACAAACCGATTACAGGCACCGCAAGTTGCCGTGCCCATTTCTGACTCAATCGTTTCATGAAAATTTCCTCGGATTTAAAACAGCACCTGCGCACGATGAACCGCCTCGAAAACAGCGTTACCTTCTCATGCGCAGCAATCAATTTTTTCTTGCTGCCAGGCTATGTGAACCACTGTCCAACAGATGGCAGTGGTTAGCAGGTTTTTACTCAACGCTGAAAACCATAACAAAACCGCTATTCGCTGCGACACGAACATCGGTGTTAGCGGTGGCGCGCAGCGGGCTTTTTACAAAAGACAAGGGCGTAGGGCCATCTTCAATAATGAAACCCTGGCTATCACCGATAAAACTTAAATCCAGTTGCAGTGATTTTTCATTCTGCTCACCGTTGATACCGGCAACATACCAATGATCACCCGCTTTTCTGGCGATGATGGTGTATTTGCCTGGATAGCCGTCAATAAATTTCACCGCATCCCAGCGAGCGGGAACCTTGCGCATAAAATCTTTAACAAAATAAGGCACGCTGGCCATACCATCCGGCGTTTCTACAATATGTTGAATACCGGAAAGCATAATAATCGGCAGCGCCAGCTGAAAACCGTTACTGGTTTTTCGTTCAATATTGGGGATTTCAAAAAACACTGTCGGGGTGAAATCCATCGGATCAAAAGCGTTACGGGTGTAAGGCAACATATTGACGTGTTCACCTTCCTGATCCGCCACTTTTTGGTCGAAAGAAATCATCTCAAAACCTTTTACCGATTCCATCGTCATCATGTGTGGATAGGTGCGCTGCAAACCGCGCGGCAGCGATGAGCCGTGATAATTGATTAACAGATCAAATTGTGCAGCGTCGATCAGAATATCGTTGTAATAAGCCATCATCGACTGGCCGTCACCGGAGAAGAAATCAATCTTCAATCCTTTAACACCGATGTCTTTCAGACGCGCAAACTCCTGCAAGCGCTGATCGCGGGTGAGCAACGCATTTTTGGGACTATACTCGGTTTCGTTCCATGCACCTGATGAGTTATACCAAACCAGAATGCCGACATTTTTTTCTGCCGCGTAAGCCACCAGTTCCTGCAAGCGGTCGTAACCGATATTCTGATCCCAGTTAACATCGATCAGCGTATAGGGCCATTGCATATCAGCGGAATAATCAATAAACGCTTTTTGTATGTCGTAAACAATTGATTCGTCTTTTAATAACCCCCAACTCCACGATGCAATGCCCGGCTTGATAAAGTCGGTATCCATTTCAATCGCCGGGGCAGCCAGATCGGTACCCAGGGTAGATTCAATAATGGTCGCCAGCGACCCCGCGGCAATGACTCGCCAGGGTGATGCAAATGGCAGTGCCGATTGCGCCATCAAAGCACCATCGGTATAGACTTCTGCCGCCATGGGAAAGCCGATTTTATATTCGCCACCTTCTGCGTGTTGCTGCAGGCGGGACGCATGAAATTTGCCATCCATGCCAGCTTCGGTAATCAGCAACCAATGGTTATTGCTTTGAAACAGGGCTGGAAAAACCCAACCGGCTTCTGTCGGTGATGATTGCCCCACCGGAATTTCCGTTTCATAAAACTCTTCGTAAGAAGGGTTGGTATTTTTCCAGCCGGTTTGCGCAACAGCCACTTGCTGTAACCAGGCTTTGGCATCAGCAGGAAATTTGAAAGACGTTGCTTCGTGGGTCACGGTTTTTATGTCAGTGGAGCTACCCGGAAATACATAGCGAAACGCAAGGCCATCATTGGAAACGCGAAAGTCTATTTGCAGAGGCTGCTTTTCGCGGTTATGAAAAACCATCGATTGCTCATTGGCGGCATAGGTAATGTGGCTTTTTTTACCGGTCCATAATTCGTAACTTTCCTGAACCGGTGTTATTGCCGATACCGATTGAACAGAAAGACCTTGCAAAAAATCGGCATCATTCAGCGCAATCCCCAACCGGGAGGATTGCAAGACCGTTTGGTTATCTATCGAAAGGGTGTAGTGCGCTGTGTTTTGTTTATCCAGCGATACGCTGACTTTAATGCGGCTATCGGGGCTGGATATTTCGATATCATCCTGACGCGTACAACCCGTCAATGCCAATACCAGCAGACAAGCAAGTAGAATTTTCATGAGAGGCCCTATTTATCATATTATATTTTATAGTCTATAAGGATTGCCCGGACAATACCAGCCACCCCGGGGTAAATCAGCGCTCACCCTGGCAGCCGAAACCCGGGGTTTACCCGCACAAGCCGGAGGCGAAAAAGCCCTTCACCGGTTGTCGGCGAAGGGCTTTATGATTAACGGCGAATCATCGACCATTGCTGGTTGGTTGCGCCGGTAAGATTCCATTGAATAACCTGGGCATCATTGGCAGTGCTCATATTGAGTACATCCAGCGCCAGGCCGCTCAACACAGAGCGAACCACAAAGTGACTGCCAGACGCGTCCAGCTTCCATTTCTGCCCATCGCCCCCCCAATAATCCCACTGGGCAATGCGCGCACCCGGCGCAGTTGAAAGCTCCCACACATCCAGACTCTTCAGGCTGTTAACGTTAATCAGGCTGTAATTGCCGGCGTTCTGGCCAATGACGTACCACTTCTGATTAGCCGCACCGGAATAACCGTATTGCTCAACAAAAGCCCCATTGGCGGTGGAGGCGTTATCGACCGCAAGGGCGCGGTTGCTGTGGCGAGCCGTTAACGAATAAATGCCGTCACTTACACCACCGCAACTGCTGACAGAAGAAAAATTGCGCGTCAGTACCGGCCAGCCGCCGGAATAGGTCATGCGCAGAATATCCAGCTTGGCATTGCCGTTGTCATTCAGGTCGTAGTAATGGGTCGAGACATAGTTACAGCCATTTTCTTTCAGCAAACCAATATGCCCCGGCCCTTTGTATTTACCGCTGACATTACCAAGGATGGTGCGCGTGCCCGACCAGGGCCCGTAAATACTGGTGGAGCGTGATACCTGCACGTAATAACTGCTGTTTGCGCCCTGACAACAGCTACCCCGGTTCACAAACAGGTAGTAGTAATCACCATCGCGGGTAATGTAAGGCGCTTCAATATCCTGGTGACCACCGCCATAAATATGGCTGACGCTGCTGGCCAACTTACCGGTGCTCTGGTTGATTTCGGCAATACCAATACCGCCAAAGAACGACCCGTAACTCATGTACACCTTGCCGTCGTAATCGCGGAACAAGGCCGGGTCAATCGCATTCATTTCGGTAAAACCACCGTAGGACTGCACCACCACACCCAAATCCTGCCAGGCGGGATTTTTCAGCGATGGCGAACGCGCCACGCCGATGGCCGAGGTGGATGAACCAAAGGTAGAGGCCGAATAATACAGATAGTAATAATTGCCCATCTGAATCACATCGGGCGCCCAGAAGTGGCCGTCAAACCCGGGAACGGCGCTGTTGATCCAGGACGGCCAACTGCTACCGAATACCGTGGAGGGAGCGCCGGTCCAATGCGTAAGGTTGGTAGACGTGGAATACCACACCCCGTGGCCGGTGGTGAAATGAAACAAGGTATCGCCATCGCGCACAATGGCGCCGGGATCATGAGAATTTACCAGGCCGGTCAAGTCCAGCGCCGTGGCTGGCAAGACACTGGTCAGAGAGAAGCCCAACAACAGCAGGGAGCAACATTTGGCCGCACGGGCCCGAACGGAATGCAACATAGAATCACCTGTTATTAACGTTATTATTAAGTAATATTGTCTTACAAAAAGACGAACAAATAATAACCGCGTCAGGCAGGAAAACCTATGGCGAAATTAAGAATCCGGGGAGGTTAACAGTGATAAAAGCGCCATTACCGGGATAATGGCGCCGCAGCAAACATCAGGCGTCTACGGAGAAGCGGAAAATAGTGCGGGTGGTATATTCATCGCCCGGTTGCAAAATAACCGACGGGAAATTCGGCTGATTGGGTGAATCCGGAAAGTGTTGCGGTTCCAGGCACAAACCGCTGCGGCGTGAATACACATTGCCGCGAGCAGCCAGCGAACCATCCAGAAAATTACCGGCATAAAACTGTACCGCAGGCTCTTCCGTCAGCACTTCCAACACGCGGCCGGATACCGGTTCAGTAACGCGCGCCGCCAGAGTTAAAAGACCGTGTTGCGGCTTTTTCAACACATAGTTGTGGTCATAACCGCCGGCAAACGCCAGCTGTTCGTGATCGGCATCAATATCCTGCCCTACCGGTTTGGGCGATTTGAAATCGAAAACGCTGCCCGCTACCGGCATCAGTTCGCCGGTAGGAATCAGGTTGGCGTTCACCGGAGTAATCGCATCCGCATCAATCCACATTTCATGACCGAGAATGTCGCCAGCGCCAGACAAATTGAAATAACTGTGCTGGGTAAGGTTGATCGGCGTGGCGGCGTCGGTCGTTGCATGGTAGTCGACCAGCAATTCGTTATTGCGGCTTAACCGGTAGGTAACGGTAACCTGCAAGTTGCCGGGATAGCCCTGATCGCCATTGCGACTGAAATAAAACAATTTCAAACCGGCATCGTCTTCGGTAACAAAAGGCGTGGGATACCAGATCACCTTATCGAAACCGGTCACACCGCCATGCAAATGATTGGGTGCGTTATTTACGTCCAGCTGAAACACCTGGCCATCCAGCTCAAAACGGCCATCAGCAATACGATTACCAAAACGACCAATCAGGGCGCCGAAATAAGGCGCCGCGCCAAGGTAGGGTTCAAGCGTGTCAAAACCCAGCGCGACATCCGCCAGCTGGCCATCCCGATCCGGCACGCGGATGGAGGTGATAATGCCGCCAAAGTTAATTATATCAACCGACATACCCTTGCCGTTGTCGAGACAAAATAGGGTGACCACCTCCCCTGTCGGGGTGGTATCAAAATAACGCTGGGTTACCGATGCTGTAGCCATAAAAATTCCAAAAAGAAATCCGCCCTGATAAGCGGATCGGGTCAATTAATCCGGAAAGGTGTTTCTGTCACTGTGATGCTGCCGGAGTCCGGCATACCATCGGCCGTCCCATGCAACCTTCTTACATAGATATGGCGATTGGGGTCGGTTAACGGCGTGCCCTGCAAACCTTTATAGTCGCGGGCATGATAAATCATTAACACGGTTTCGCCATCTTCAGCCAGTGTAATGTAACGCTGGCGCCCGGATACTAATGCTTAAGGGGCGGCCTTCATGTTTCCGCCAAATAACCCTGGCCGGTGAATGTGCATAACAAGTGACCTCAAAAACCAACACCTGCCGGGCCGGTCGTGTTATTTTTATTTAAAATACGAGTATTATTATAATACAATTATTCTCATTATGACGCTACCCGTCCGCCTGTAGCGATGGCTCGCCCGAAAACGATCAATAAAAACTGATGGAGAACCCCATGCGTACTTTTATGAAACCGCTGGTCGCCCTTGTAAGCGGCGTCATCCTGACGGCTTGCACCGCTGACGCTCGCCAGGTGGATGTACACGATCCGGTAATGGCACAACAAGGCGATACCTGGTATCTGTTCAGCACCGGCCCCGGCATCACTATTTATTCGTCACCCGACCTGGTGAACTGGACGCCCGATGGCCGCGCCTTTGCTACCGAACCGGAATGGGCAAAATCGGTATCTGCGACTTTCAATGGTCATTTGTGGGCGCCGGATATCGTTCACCACAATGGCCTCTACTATCTTTACTATTCCGTTTCGGCCTTCGGTAAAAATACCTCTGCAATTGGCGTAACGGTTAATAAAACGCTGGATTCATCCTCGCCGGATTACGCCTGGGAAGATAAGGGCATTGTGGTGCAATCAGTACCGGGCCGCGATTTGTGGAACGCCATTGACCCGGCGGTGATTATTGATGAAGACGGTACGCCCTGGATGAGCTTCGGTTCTTTCTGGTCCGGTTTGAAAATATTCAAACTGTCTGCGGATATGCTCAGCATTGCCCAACCCGAAGAGTGGTATTCCATTGCCAAGCGCGAGCGCCCCTTTACCGCAGCGGATGCTTCTGCAGCACCTGCCGCGCTGGAAGCACCGTTTATTTTTAAAAAGGGTGAGTTTTATTATTTGTTTGTGTCCTGGGATAAGTGCTGCCAGGGCAAGGATAGCGATTACAAGGTTGTGGTGGGTCGCGCGAAAACGGTGACCGGCCCTTATTTGGATAAGGAAGGCGTTGATCTTAACCACGGCGGCGGCAGCCTTTTAATTGAGGGCAATGAGAGATGGCCGGGCGTTGGTCATAACAGTGCTTATACCTTTAAGGGCAAGGATTATCTGGTGGTGCATGCTTATGAAGCGGCTGATAATTACAAGCAGAAGTTTAAAATGCTGGAGATGACCTGGAATAAAGAGGGTTGGCCGGTTGTAGATCCGCAGGAGCTGGATACATTTGTTAGCAAGCGGGTGGAATAATTTTTTTCAAATAAAGCAAGCAAGTGCCACTCTGCGCGTTCGTCATTAGGGGTCTTTGTTCCAAAAACGCATAAATACATCCATGTAGCTCTGTCGAGTCGTCCATGACTCGACAGTTTTAGAACAAAGACCCCTAACGCCAAACTCCCATTGTGCCGATCCGGGGTTTTTCAGTCAGTCGGAAAGACCTGGTTTACTACCTCCGGGATATCAACCGTTCGATCCATTTTTTAAAGCGCTTGTGATAAAAATTCCGGAACCTGAACGCAGAAAGCCAATCCATTGCGGGATTGGTTTTCCGTTCTGAAAAAATATTTACTACAACGAATTAAGCAATCTCACATAGTAAAGCCCGCCCGCAACAGAACCCGGTTTGGCAACAAACTTCACTTCGTGTTTACCGTCTTTATGTAACGCCAGTACATCTGCCGGAATTTTATAATCCATGGAGTAGAAACTGTCATTGGATTGTGGCTGCAATTTGATGTCGGTTGTTTTCTTGCCATTTACCCACAACTCGAATTCACGTCCGGCATCGCCAGCAAAGAAAGTGAGCTGCAAGGCAACCGCTTTTTGTTGCGGATCATTCATTAAATAGCTGAACCAGTCGCTGGCATGACGCCAATGCCGTCCTTGATGAATTCCCATTTCACTGTTGCCAAACTTCAGAAAATGATCCGACTCGGGTTGTTGTTGGCCCGGGTTGATTTGATCAATAGTGCGTTTAGCCAGTGCCAGCCGGGCAGCTTCTTCCAGTGCTGTTTTTTGCTGCATGTCTTGCAGTTGCTGGCGGGAGGACATTGGCCAATAGATCATATAGCGCGAGTCATGCAGGCGAAAAAATGGAATCAGCTCAACGGTTTTTGCTTTGCCATTCTCTACAACGGGCGCAGAGAATGTTAGCGATTTGCCGCTGACCGCCTGGATTTTGGATGCAAACTCATCATCTTCGGTAACAAACACCGGCGCCTGATCAATAGGACAGAGTGCACCACTGGCGATATGCCCCATGCGGCTGTCGTCACCAAATTGTTTCAGTGTTTCGTTGGCAATCGGGGATGTTTTTGCGGCCAGCACAATCGGGCCATGCACAACAGAATAGAAGTGGCTTTTATCCGGCAGCGACTCCAGCCGTGTGGTCATTGGCAATTCCACGCGCACTTCATCACCCGCGTTCCAGCGGCGTTTTATGGTCACATATTCACCGGGAGAGGATTTGATGTTTATCGCCTTGCCATTAACGCTTACTTTCATCGCACCAGCGGCAACCCAGGAAGGGTAACGCAAGTTCAAGCCAAAGCGGCCTTTGCTATCGATACGAATAACGCTACGCCCTTCATCGGGAAATGCGGTTTGCTGGGTGATCGCAATATTTTTTTCTTTCCATTGCAAGGTAGAAGGAATATAGAGATTCACAAATAACTGGTCTTTACGGTGCGCGTAAATCAGTTCCGCGTACTTACCGTGGTTCTCCAGCCCTGAACCCACACAACACCACATGCCGTCGTGCACCTGGGAGTAAACCCGGTAGTGGTTGGGGCGCATGGGTGTGAAGTACACCAGGCCACCGGTTTGCGGGTGCTGCGACGAGAGAATGTGGTTGTACATTCCGCGCTCGTAAAAATCGATAAACTTCAGCTCCCCCGTTGACTGATAAAACAGGTTGGAAAGCTTCAACATATTATAGGTGTTGCAGGTTTCCGGCCCTTCGATATCGGAGATCATGGTTTCAAAGTTATTCAACTCATGAAAGTGCTCACGCACACTGTTGCCACCAATGGAGACACTGCGATTTTCTACCAGCGTTTCCCAGAAAAAACGGGAGGCTTCGTCCCACTGTTTATCACCGGTCACATCGGCGATGCGCTTGTAGCCAATCACTTTGGGAATTTGGGTATTGGCATGCATGCCGGTTAGCACATCGCGCTTTTCCAGCAAGGGGTCGAGCAGCAGATGATGGGAGAAGCGGCGCGCCAGGGTTAAATATTTATCATCTCCGGTGAGCTCGGCCACATCGACAAAGATTTCATTCATACCGCCGTATTCACCGCGCAACATGGTTTCCATTTGTGCATCGGTCAAATTACCCGTGGTACGCAAGGCCCATTCGGACAATTTAACCAACATCGGTAAAGCATCCGGGTGATGGGCATAAAGGTGCGCATCGCGCAGGCCGCTGTAGACTTTATGAATGTTGTACCAGGGCACCCACTTTCCATTCAGCGAAAAATTATCAACATCAATTACGCCTTTTGCCAGGGCTTGCCAGGCTTCATCGCCGTCGGGAATACCGCCGATGTAACCATTACCGTTTTTTTCCTGAACTTTTTTCCATTCGGCCATCATGTAGTTCAGGCGGTAGCTAACCTCTTCATTACCGGTCGCGGCAACCATTAACGCCAGCGCACTCACATAGTGTCCACCAATATGACCATCGAGGCCGGTCGATTCCCAGTTACCGTAGCTCGGTGTTTTTACCGGCAAGCCGGCTTCACGCCAGTAAGGCGCCAATAAACGATCCGGGTTAAGCGATAGCAGATATTGCAGGTTTTTCTGTTCTGCTTTTTTGAAAGGGCTGTCCAGCAAGCGAACATCCGCCAGTGGAAACAACTCAATAGGTGCATCTTTTTTTGCCGCGAAAACCGCGAGCGGCATTAGCAACAACAAGGTACAGATCCAGGTTTTATGCATTTTATTCTCCTGTTTAAAAACACGCTCTCCTGATAAAAAAACCTCCCGATAACGGGAGGTACAGAAGAAAATTCGATGAACATTCGCCCATTAATAACGGAAACGCACACCCACCGCGTAAGTCTTGTCACGCGCATAAGTATCGCGCGGGTAGAGATAGGCATCCGCCGATGAGTGACCACCGAAGTAATCGCCGTAAACCGAGTCGGTGAGGTTGGTGGCATCGAAAGACAACGTCAGGTTGTCGTTGATGTCATAGCTGACCGACAAGTCCAACGAGTCGGAGTCTTTCACCACCAGCGATTTACCTGGCTGCGCACCGCCTTCATTAAAGCTGCCGTAGTATTCGCTACGCCAGTTGTAAGCCAAACGCGCCGACAACTTGTTGTATTCATACAACAGCACCGCGTTGTATGACTTGTCGGAAACGTTTTGCAGTGGCTGCATAACACCGGTAGGCGATAAGGCTTCACCATCAATATAGGTACCGTTTAACTGCACACCAAACCCGGACCAGATACCCGGCAGGAAGTCGAAGAAATGGGTATACGCCAATTCAACACCTTCCAGCGAACCGGAACCGGTATTTTGCGGACGGGTTACCCGATAAGGAACGCCATCACGCATTTCTTCGGCGGCGTAAAATTGAATATAGCCGTCAATATCGCGGTAGAAAAGTGTACCGGTAAGCGAACTTACATCACTGAAATACCATTCCAGCGATACGTCAAAGCTGGACGATTCAATCGCTTTGAGCGATGGGTTACCACCGGTACCTGTGCCGTTATCCGGCATGGTGGGTGTTGGCTGGAAGTAAGCGGTTGCCGGGTTCAGGTCAGCAAAGCCTGGGCGGGAAATAGTTTCACCGTAGGCAAAACGCAGGAACAGATCATCGCGCAAGCCGAGGCGTGCACTGAGGCTTGGCAACACTTTGTTATCCGATGAAGAAATGGTGATCGGTTCTTCAATCGAGCCATCAATAATATTGATACCGCTCAGGCTTGAATCGAGGCGCAGCACCCGCACACCGAATTGGCCATCCAACGGCATACCGGCCAGCTCCAGTGCATAGTTCGCCTTGGCATAAACGGCATAGCTGTCTTCATCGTTATCGAAGAAACGGGCGGGAATAAAGGATGGATCTTCCGGGCCATAACCCATCGTCTGACGAATATCGACGCGGTTGGCGTAAATATAATCGCGAGATGGCGTCAGCCATTGTTTGGTATTTAATGACGCGACCCCTTCCAGGAAGTTGTTCGGTGTCATGCTTTCCATACCGGGAAATTCAGTCATGCGCACATCACGACCACTGATGTTCGGACGGCCACCGGTATCGGCTTCCTGGTTAAAGGCCGTGCGCCAACTGGTGCGCGCACCTATATCCAGCGAGGTAATACCGGTGTCTGCCAATTCAAAAGTCGCATCGGCATTCCAGGAAACTTCATCACCTTCCTGCTGACTGCGCTGATCAAAGAATTGGTTCAGCAAATAATGGTCGGGGTTCGACAAATCAAACGGAGAACCATCGGCATTGGTAATAGTAACGTCCGAAACACCGCTGTTATTTTTTGAGAAGTCATAGGCAACACGCGGGGCAAAGAAAACCAGATCGAGAATAAAGCCGCGGCTGTTTGCCTCACTTTTGGTGTAAGCCAAATCGGAGCTTAAGCGCACAGTGCTACTCAAATCCCACTTACCGCCAATCGCAAACTGTGAGGTTTTGGAGGCATTGGCAAACGCCTGGTTACTGGAAATAGTACCGGGCGCATTGTCTCTGACAAAGGATTTCACAACGTTGGTGCCGGGTTTGTACTCGGTCACATACCCATCAAAACCACCCCAGGAGGGCAGCGGCACCCAGAAATTCATTTCCGAGTCCTGATCGTAATCGACCATGAAGCCTTCGAAATAATATTCGGCGCTGTCATTCGGACGCCATTGCAAAGCCAGGTTACCGGAGGTGCGGTTGCGATCGCCATAGCGATAGTAGGAACCGATAACACCGGGAATCAGCGACTCGGCAGTGCCGGCCGGGTTCGCGACCGACAACGGATGGTTAATGATTTCAGCACCGGGAGCGGTGTTGAAATTCACCTGGTCCATAAAACGGCGATCCTGATAAGACAGGCTGAACATCGCGCCAAATTCACCGGCACCGGTATTCCAGGTATTGTTCACCGTAAGGCTACCGGCAGGGTCGGTTTTTTCGGCGCGGTCGCTGTACTCACCGCGCACGGCGCCAGCAACTGTCAGACCTTCATCAAAGTCAAAAGGACGACGCAAACGAACATCGACCAGACCGGCGATGCCACCTTCCAGGTCGTCGGCGGTAGAGGATTTTTTAACATCTACACGTTGCAGCAGGTCGGCAGGAATATCGGCCATGGAGATACCACGACCCGTGGTAGTAAATATATTGCGGCCATTCAGGGTAGTCACAACGTTGGGCAAACCGCGCACCATCACGCCTGACGCTTCACCATTCAAGCGGGTAATCTGGACACCGGTCACCCGTTGCAAGGCAGCCGCCACACTGTTATCCGGCAACTTGCCGATATCTTCCGAAACGATGGAATCCACAATTTGCTGGGCTTCCTGTTTAACAGCAATGGCACCGGCCACACTGCTTTTCACACCACGAACCAAAACCTCTTCTACTACACCAGCGCTTTCGCTTTGGGCATAGCCATAATTGGCCACAGCACCCACCGCCAGAGCGATAGACAGGCTCAATATTTTTTTCTGCAACATGGATGAAACTCCCGAGAACTTTGGTTCTGCCGGAACCAAAAACGGTTGGTACACTTTGACTGAATCAATTTATATTATAAATATGCTGAATTCCGGCGACCCGCTGCCTTGAATAAGGCCGGCTTTAACTTCCTATTATTCACATATTATATGACTAAAATAGAAGGTTTTACGACAGGAGTCAATGCGCGCAAGCGGTGTTAAAACACCGAAAACCCGCCATACATGAGCATTCAAGCACTTACCTATTACAGGCACCGACCTTATTAATAAGACAAATAAGCAGAGAGAATAGACCGCCAAAAAGAGACGAGCAGGCAGAAACGTAAAGACAGCAGACGGCGATTGATTATCTTTTTATATTACAATACTATGCTTTCGCTCCATTAAATAAAAACAATAGTTTCGATGTGGCCGCCTTAACAATAAATGCCCTCGAGACTGCTATCCAAACTTCGCGGGAGTTATCACATGTTTACTCGCTCCATGTTAAGCACCAGCATCGCGCTGGCCGTGGCCCTTTCAAGCCAATCCCTTCTTGCCCAGGAAAATGACGATGCAGCGATTGAGGAAATCGTTGTTACCGGTATCCGTGCGAGTTTGGCGAAATCCGTTGATATCAAGCGGGAGAACTTTTCCGTCGTTGATGCGATCGTTGCGGAAGACATTGGCAAGTTCCCTGACAACAACGTTGTGGAAGCCATGCAACGCATTTCGGGTGTACAGGTTACCAACCGTGGTGCCGGCGAAATTGCCGGTGTGTCGATTCGTGGTTTAACCGATGTGACCACCACGGTAAACGGCAGAAGTATCTTCACCTCCTCCGGGCTGTCTGTCGCCTTGCAAGACATTCCTGCCAGCCTTTTAAAACAGGTGGACGTGTATAAAACACGCTCGGCGTCTCAAATCGAAACAGGTATTGCCGGTTCGATCGACGTTAAAACCCAACGCCCTCTCGACTTTGATGGCAGCAAGGTTTTAGTCGCTGCAAGAGCGATCCATCAAGAGCAGGCTGACAAAACTGATCCTCATTTCAGTGCCTTGTTGAGCAATCGCTGGGAAGTTGGCGGCGGCGAATTTGGTGCGCTTTTAAACTTCTCCCTGGCGAAAACCAATTACCGCGACCAGAGCGTAACCGCCGGTGCCATGGTACCTTTCGCGACTGAAAACCCGGTTGCGCCCTTTGGTAATTATGAAAGGATATTCCTGGATCGCGGCGGTGTTTCGGAAAACCCCATCTGGCAACCGGGGTTGATCTCCGGGCTGCCGTCAGCACCAGGATCAACGCTTGATGTGAACGGCACGCCGATGGAATATATCCTGGGCCGTGACGCTATTTTCGCCAGTGACTTCACCGGCGAGCGTGAAAGAAATGGTGTAAACCTGTCTTTGCAATATGCGCCCAATGATGCGTCTGTTTACACCTTCGAAGCTTTCTATAACAGCTACCGTAATGAGTCATTTAACTCCTTACTGTTTTCGTTTGCAGACTGGTGGGGCGATTACGCCAATAGCCCCACTGCCGTACAGGATGCCAATGTTGTTCTGTTCCCGGGTACAAATATTGTTAAATCCCGCAGTGTCAGTAATAACTTCTCATTCACCAGCGGCGATTTGGCCACTGGAAAAACCGATAGCTACTTATACGCCTTTGGCGGAGAGTGGGATTTGGCTAACAATCTGAAGCTTAAATCCGAGATTGTTTATCAGGACAGTAAGTACAACACTGACTTCGTTGCTATGCGCTATGAAGGCGGTCGCCACGGTGTCAATGTCGACTTTAACTCTGGAGGTGGTCTTCCTTCCTTCGGATTTATTGATAACCCGGCCACAGCGGATCTTGATGAAGCGAACGTAGCTGATATCAAAAACTGGACAACCGCACAACTGTACGACAACGCAAACCGTAACACGGGCGACTCGATAACCTTCACCTCGGATTTAACCTGGGAGGAATCTATCGGCATTTTTAATACTTTCCGGGCCGGTATTCGCGTTGATGATCGCTCAGCGGCTGAATATTTCAGCCGTCAGGAAGGCTTTAATAATTCCATCGCCATTACGCCGGAAATGACCTATATCAATCGGAATTTCTTTGATGGAAATTCCGATGTGCCAACCACCTGGGCGGTTGCAGATGGTCATTATTTGCGCGGTAATATAGACGAGTACAGAGGTTTATATAATCTCGACAGGTTGTCTCTCGATCCTTCGTTCGAGATCAGCGAGCTGTCTACTGCCTTGTATGTTAGTGCCAACTTTGAGACAGAGGTTGCCGGTCGGATACTGGATGGTGAAATAGGTCTTCGTTATGCGGCCTATGATACCGATATGACATTCTTTGATTCGTCTTCTGCAAATCTGGATAGATACACCGCAAAAGCCGATACCTCCAAGGTATTACCAAGCCTGACACTGCGTTATGCGTTAACGGACGATTTATTAGCGCGCTTCGCCTATACACAAACCTTGCGCCGTCCGGCATTTGCGTCTCTTAATTCGCAAATTATCTACAACCAGGATGTTTCCGGCGTAGGTTATGGTACTGCAACAGGCGGTAACCCGAGTCTGGCACCGGTAGAGTCGGTCAACTACGACTTATCATTGGAGTGGTACTTCGCGGAAGGCAGCTCACTCTACGGAACCCTGTTCAAGCGCGACATCGAAGGTCTGGTTGTCGACATGCGCCGTCAAATCACCGGGCCAAAATTGGATGGTACTCCTGGCACCTTCATTCTTACCCAGCCGGCTAATGGTAGTGATGGCAATCTTGAAGGTTTGGAAATCGGCGCCATCTGGTTCCCGGAAAATTTACCGAGAGTTCTTGATGGCTTTGGTATCCAGGCAAGCTACACCATGCTGGATTCATCACTGACCACCCCTGATACCGATGACGAAGGCAATATTATTGGTTACAACAAAACCAATATGGGTGGCGTATCGGATAGCTCTTACTCCGTGGTACTGGCTTACGAAAAAGAGAAACTGGGTGCTCGTTTGTCGTATACCTGGCGTAAAGAGTTCTTCAACAATTATGAGGCGGCCTTGTTTGCCAACCCTCGTGAGGTTTGGAGAGCGCCTGAGCAAACACTTGATTTACAGATCAGCTATCAGGTTAACGACGCGCTCATGATTACTCTCGACGGTACCAACCTGACCGAAGAGATTTATCAGAGTTATTACGGTGAAGGTAACGCAAGAACTCACAGCTTTGGTTCATCGCTGTACAGCAGAACCTTTGCCCTGGGTGCTCGCTACTCTTTCTGATAGAAAGTTTGAGCCATAAAAACAAAAGCGGAGTATCGAAAGGTATTCCGCTTTTGTTGCAAATGGGAAATGCAAAGAAGGAAAATAATAATGCGAAAAATACAAAAAACCATAAAAAATGCAGGAGCCTTCCATTGATGAAACGTTTTATTAGCACCATCGCCCTGGCCTTACTCGCCGTCAGCTGCACTACCCAACAAGCAGTAGATACAACACCGCAAACATTTGATTATTCAGGTGGGCCTCAAGCCGCGGGTGTTGATCCGCAGCAATTGACACAAATGGACACATTACTAAAAGCTTTTGTAGACGATAAAAAGGCAGCCAGTCTTGCTGCGTTTATCGCAAAAGATGGCAAGGTTGTGTATGCCAATGCATTCGGCTGGAAAGACATTGAAAATCAGATTCCTGCATCACTGAACGATTACTATGTTTTGTTCAGCCAGACCAAAGCGATAACCACCGTTGCATTCATGACGCTGGTGGAAAAAGGGCTGGTGGATATCAATGATCCGGTTGCCAAATACTTTCCGGAAATATCCGATCAGGTATTGGTCAAGATCAACGACGATGGCAGTTATGAAACCCGCCCGGTGAAAACCCCGATGACCTTTGTTCACCTGATGGCGCACACCTCAGGCCTGGGTGCCGGTCTTGCCGGTGAAGCGCGTCGGAAAAAATCCGGCAGTGGCACGCCACTGGGATTTGGCAGCCAGCAACAGGAAATTCAACCCAGTGGCCAACATACGGGCGGCGGTAATTACCACGCAGCCTATTTGGAAGAAGAAATGTTGGCGCTTGCCAAATATCCGCTAGGGTTTGACCCGGGTGCGCAATGGAATTATCACATCAGCACCAATATGCTGGCCTACCTGATTGAGCGAATTTCCGGCCAACCGTTGCGTGATTATGTAAAACAAAATGTGCTGCAACCGCTTGGCATGGATGACACCGATTGGTTTTATGAAGCAGATGCCTTTAGCCGTTTCGTAAAACCCTATAGCCTCGTTGACGGTGAACTGGTTGCCGGTTCCGATGTTTACAGTCGGGGCACAGTCAGCGCACAACAGACCTATGCAGAAGGCGCGATTGGCCTCAACGGCCCGATTGAAGATTATGCAAAATTTTGTCAGATGCTATTGAACAAAGGCACCTTTAACGGCCACCTTATTCTCAAGCCGGAAACGGTCGAGTTGATGACCACCATCAACCGCTTGCCACCGGCCGGCCCGGATGGCGACCAGCTACAATTCGGCCTCGGCTTCGAGCTGTATCATGATGGCAAAAAGCCGACACCCGCGGTATCCAATACGGCTTACGCCTGGGGCGGTATGATGGGAACCGATTTTATTATTGACCCTGAAAACAACATGATTGCTCTGTTTTACTTGAACATGTACCAACGCGATCCCTTGTACCCGACCTTTTTAGGCAAGGCGTATGAAATATTAAAAAACCAACCGGAAGCCCCGTAGCACTCTTTCCTTCCCGGTAAAGCCGGCGCCTGCAAAGCGTCGGCTTTTTACGTACAACCCGGGCGCCCTGCCCGGCAATTATTTTCTCCCCCGCTCTTTCTACTTGTCCGCCAGATTGCAACCGCAAACCCGCTTGCGGCAAGGGCTCACTTCTTCGAAGTCCATCACAAAATGCTACGGGTGCCACAACCTGGAAAGCCCGCCGGGTATTCGGGCAAAACCTCAGGAACTCACGTCCGTTTTGACAATCGCAACCCTATTCAACTTTTTACTACATCATTTCAACAACATGAAAGGAGTTTTGTTATGACAGATCGTCGCCGTTTTCTCACCGGGTCTGCCGCATTGATTGCTGCAGGTGCGCTGGTCGCCAGTCGCAGTTACGCGGAAGAGTCACTGCCCGGCCCGATTAATCTTCATGCGCCGGACAGCTTGCCGCGCAACACCGGCAATTATTCCCGCTATCGCCCGCCGGTTCGGGTAGGGATGGGGTGTGCGCCCATCGCTCATGCTGGCCCCACGCGCCCCAATGCTCAGGTGATTGACGCCGTAGAAGCGGCCTGGCAATCCGGTGTGCGTTTATTTGATACCTCTCCCTGGTACAACCTGGGGCTTGGCGAGCGCCGTCTCGGTGTGGCCTTGCACGGTATGCCGCGAGAAGATTTTGTGCTCTCCACGAAAATTGGCCGCCTGCTACACCCGGACGCCAGCATAAAACCCCGCTCATGGGAAAACGCGCCGCAATTTCGCCATGAATACGACTTCAGCGCCTCCGGCACCCGTCGTTCCATTGAAGAGAGCTTGCAGCGTCTCGGGCTAACCCATATTGATGTTGTTTTTATCCATGACCTCTCTCCGGATAATGGGGATATGGGAGAGCGCTGGACGGAATATTTTGAGCAGGCCGTCAAAGGTGCCATGCCGGAACTTACCCGCATGCGCGAAGAAGGCATCATCAAAGCCTGGGGCATGGGCGTGAATACCCTGGAGCCGTCGATCAAGGCATTTGAAGTGGCCGACCCGGATATTGTGTTGCAGGCCTGTAAATATTCGTTGATTGATCACAAGGATACGGTTGATCGTTTGTTTCCACTGTGTCGCGCGCGCAACGCCTCAATACTGGTGGGATCACCGCTGAACAATGGTTTTCTCGCGGGGCGCGATCGCTACAATTACTCCGGCACCATTCCCGATGGAGCCATCGAAAAACGGGCAAAATTGAGCCAGCTGGCTTACCAGCACAAAACCGATTTACGCACTGCCGCCTTGCACTTTTGTAACGCGCCGGATGTAGTTTCTGCGATTATTCCCGGTGCAAGAAATCGCCGCCAGTCTATTGAGAACGCAGAATCGATGCGCAAAACCGTTCCCCGTGAATTCTGGACCGAAGCGGTGCGCCAGGGCCTGATTGCCGAAAACGCCCCCTTGCCCGCCTGATATTTTTGCAGCGCACCGGGGCGTTATCGACGCGCCGGTGCCAAAGCTACGCGGCATTAAATCGAGCAGCGTTTGTCAGAAGGATTCGTCAACCGCAGAGAGATTAACGCCGCTACAGCAATAAAGGTGCTCGACACCCACAGGCAGGCTTCAAGCCCTGCCGTCTGATAAACCCAGCCCGACAGCAATGTTCCGATCAAGCGTCCCATCGCATTGGCCATGTAATAAAAACCTACATCAAGTGAAACCCCATCAGACTTTGCATAACGCACTATCAAATAACTGTGTAGCGAAGAATTGATTGCAAAGACCGCCCCGAATACCAGCAATCCGCCGATTAACACCGGTGTTGCTGTAGAGCTACCGGAACTTATCCCGAGAGCGATAATTGCCGGAATACCGGTGAGCAGCGACGCCCAGATAAAAGTTTGTCGGCCTGGCGCGCTGCTCACGCTCTTACCGGTAACAAGTGGCGCTATGGATTGAATCACACCATAAGCAATTATCCATGCCGCCAAAAAACTACCTACCGTCCAGAAATCCCAGCCGAGCTGGCTACGTAAAAATACCGGTAAGGCAATGACAAACCACACATCACGAGCACCAAATAAGAACAGGCGCGCTGCCGATAGAACATTGATTGCCCGGCTTTTTGAAAGCAGCTCATTGAATTTTGGTTTATTTTCAGCTTTTCCCAAATCTTTTTTTAGCAACCATAAACTCGCCAGCCAAATAACTGTTAGCGCAGCGCCCATCGCGATAACTGCCCCTTTAAACTCAAGCAACGCAAGTAGCACACCACCAAGAAAAAAACCGACACCTTTTAAAGCGTTCTTTGAGCCGGTAAGTATCGCCACCCATTTATACAGTTGACCTTGCTGATCGGAGGGCACCAGTAATTTAATAGAGCTTTTAGCACTCATTTTATTCAGATCTTTGGCGATACCGGAAAGCGCTTGCGCGCCCATTACCCAAACGACACTCAACATGTCGGCGGGTACAGCTAACATAAACAGGGCCGCAATTTGCAAGGCAAGCCCAATATTCATGGTGCGGTTCAGGCCAATACGCGCGCCCAGGTAGCCACCCACCAAATTCGTGATTACGCCAAAAATTTCATAAAACAAAAACAGCCCGGCAATTTGCAGCGGCGTATAACCCAGCTGGTGAAAATGCAGCACCACCAGCATACGTAACGCCCCGTCAGTTAAGGTAAACGCCCAATAATTACCCGTAACAACGAGGTATTGCTGTATGTCCGAGCTTAACCCTTGCTGGGGAATGCTTGTTGTCATCATGCCTTTCCTTAATCAGCTGAACCGACCAGCTTCGCCAACTCAACCGTGCGGTTGGCATAACCCCATTCGTTGTCATACCAGGCGTAAATTTTTACCTGAGTGTTATTAATCACCATGGTAGACAACGCATCAATAATGGATGAACGCGGGTCTCCGCAATAATCAGTGGAAACCAATGGGCGCTCTTCATAACCGAGAATATCTTTTAGCTCATTCTCACTTGCAACCTTTAACAATGCGTTCACCTCTTGCACGCTGGTTGCGCGACTTACTTCAAATACGCAATCAGTGAGTGATGCATTGGCGAGCGGTACCCGCACAGCATGACCATTCAGTTTGCCACGCAGTTCCGGGAAAATTTCCGCAATAGCGGTAGCCGAGCCGGTTGAGGTCGGGATTAAATTGGAGCCGGACGAACGCGCGCGACGCAGATCCTTATGCGGATGGTCCAAAATAGACTGGGTGTTGGTGAGGTTATGAATCGTGGTAATAGCCCCGTGTTTAATGCCTATTTTCTCGTGAATCACTTTAACCACAGGCGCCAAACAATTAGTGGTGCAAGATGCGGCGGTTACAATAAAGTGCTCGGCAGGATCAAATAAATGCTGATTAACACCCATCACAATATTCAGCGCCCCCGCCTCTTTGACAGGCGCGCTCACCACTACATGTTTAACACCCTGATCACGATAAGCTTGCAGAAGAGCGACCGTTTTCATTTTCCCGCTGGCTTCAATGACCACGTCACAGGCAGACCAATCAGTATCGGCAATGGTTTTGTTGCTTGTAAAAGCAATCGCTCTTTCATCAATCAATAATGTATTTTCAGTGGCAGCTACAGCATGTATCCAGGTGCCTTGAACCGAATCAAATTTCAACAAATGTGCAAAAGTGGCTGCATCGCCCGAGGGGTCATTGAGCTTTACAAACTCCAATTCCGGCCAACTCCAGCTTGCACGCAACGCCAGGCGTCCGATACGACCAAAACCGTTGATTCCAACTTTGATTTTTTTCATAAAGATAGGCTCCGCTTAATTTTCAGCGTTTTTTGATATAGGGTTGGTGCTGGTGCATAAAAATAAAAATTCCGGTTCGACCCTCAGGGTTAACAGCAGCGGTTCGGCCGGTCTTCCATCCTGGCCAAACGCAGCTGATTTTCTGCCAACCAATCCTGATTGGCCGCCAGCATAACTTTCAGGATTTTTATCACCCACCCTGGCAGCTCCGGATGCAAACGGTAATACACCCACTGCCCTTTACGGTAGTCGGCCAATAAACCTGACTGGCGCAGCAGCGCCAGGTGGCGGGAAATTTTCGGTTGGGTTTCATCAAGCGCGCAGGTGAGTTCGCACACACACAGCTCTGCCTCAAGTGCAACCAGCAGTGCAATGCGCGTGCGAGTCGGGTCAGCGAGGCTTTTACAGAGGGAATCGGGCGTGAACTCAAACATAAGTTAAATCAACCTGCATATATGATTTATCGAATATATGTATTTTCATATATGTTGGCAAGTAGAATTTTTCCAAGCCACCTCTCGACATGAGGCCCGATGCGTATCCTGATAGGTGGAGGAGAACAAGCTATTCGTCGGTATAGCGGCTGTAACCCGCTTATGGCAGCTCGGATCGGGACACCTGTGATATTAATTGGCCCGGCATTCAAGACGCCTGCGGAAGTCGCCAGGATATACCGGGTCAGCAAGGTGACAGCTAACGAAAGACTGCGGCAGATTCTTCAAAATGTGACTAACACGATGCAAATTTTCCGGCATCTCTTAATGCCGGGGTTGCTTGTTGGTATCAAGAACGTTCAATATGCCCGCTTGAATTTCCGCTGAGGGTTTAACGGAAATTATCTGACACATGGTGTTGCGATCAATTATGGAATGACCGGTAACGGCTGATTGCACCTGCTGTATTGTGATATCGCTGTATGTTTTTTGCTCGTCGCAGCGGCTTTGGCCGCGCTCTGCTGTTATGTTTTTTTGTTGTTTTTTCCTGTCTTGCGGTTGCCCAACCCCCTAACAGTTTTAACCACGCCAAGTCGCTGTTACGCCAGGTATACGATCACGACGCCCGCACTTTTTATTGTGACTGTGCAATCAGTTGGCGCAGCGGTAGCGCCGGCACACCGCAATTAAAACAATGCGGCTATCAGGTGCGCAAAAACAGTGAGCGCGCCAATCGTATTGAGTGGGAGCACGTTGTCCCCGCGCATACCTTTGGTCAGCAACGCGCCTGCTGGCGCAGTGGCGGACGCTCCAACTGCACCGCCAATGACCCGGTGTTTCGTATCATGGAAGCGGATATGCACAACCTGGTGCCCAGCATCGGTGAAGTGAATGGCGACCGCTCCAATTTCCGTTTTGCCATGTTGCCCGACACTCCCTCGCAATACGGCGTCTGTGATGTACGCATTGACTTTCAGCAACGCGCTATTCAGCCCCGCGAAGCCATCCGCGGTGAAATTGCCCGCATCAATTTTTACATGTATGACCGCTACAACATCAACCTGAGCCGGCAACAGGAACAATTGTTTATGGCATGGGACAAAATGTACCCGGTATCGGAAGCCGAGCATCAGCGCCATGAAAAAATTATGGCCATTACCGGTATTGAAAATGGTTTTGTGAGTGGCAAAAAAGTCTGGCAGCGCGATTACAAACCATCGGGCGAAGGTTTGAAAACGGTCGTCTCACCAAAGCAAACGGCGACCAAAAAGGATTCACCCGCGACAGTTTCTGCCGGAAAAATTCGCGGCAACAAGAATTCGAAAGTTTACCACCTGGCCACAGGTTGCCCCGGTTACAACAGCATGAAAGAAAGCAATATTGTTGTATTTGACAGCGAAAAAGCCGCCCAGCAACAGGGCTTTCGCAAAGCGGGAAATTGCAGAAACTGATGAATACAACCTTTTTTAAATAGCATATTATGAAAACCAAAAAGCGAGTCTCCAGGGAGGCTCGCTTTTTACCATGCAATGACTGAACATCCGAAAGTGAAATCCGGCATTTTATTCCACCAGAGCAGCACCTTCCTGGTATAAATCGCTGATCGTTTGCGCATTAATAACACTGCCGAAAATTTTCAGTTCATCAATGGCACCGGCAAAGGGTGTATCCCAGTAATTCACCCCCAGCGCAAATTCATTCGTTTCACCTGCCACCGTAAATACACGCGGTACGCCTGCGGCGGTTAACGCCAACTCACCGTTGATATAGATCCTGAGCGTGTCGTTGGCATCAGCGTCGACGGTCATCACGATATGCGTCCATTGCTGCGGTGCAATTCGATAACCCAGTTCGCCGTTATCATAAAACGCGCCCATGTTTGCCCATAAACGCGTTCTGTTACTGCCCGCCATGGAGGGAACCAGACTGATCCAGGCATCGGCGCTGGCACCGGCAAAAAAAGCCGTGCTGTAATCGGTAAAGGCATCAGGCTTCAACCACAGCGAAATGGCGTAACTGTTGGTTGTCACCAGATTATTCGGCAAACGAACACCCGATGTACCATCGAGATGAACCGCCAGACCTTTAATACCGTCTACATAACTCACATGACCGCCGGTGTTCACAATACGATTGCCGGTGATAGTGCCCGCACCGTAAGCGTCTTTCAGTTCTGCAAGGTTGCCTTCAAAACTGTACTCGACCGGCGCCAGTGATCGCACGGTTACGTCAAAGGTTTTGGTATCGACCACACCCTGGTAGACGATAGTCGCGGTAAGTGTGACGATCTGATCACCGTCCTGCGCACTCGGCTGGGTAACGACCGCCGTACCATTGACCGGTTTCAGGACGGCTTCGTTATCCGAACTCCAGCTGATTCCGGAGACAAACGGCCCGACGCGCGGCAGGGTAAAGTTTTCACGCACCGCAGAAACATCGCCCAGCTGCAGCGCGTTTTTGATAAAGCTTGAGAAGTGTGCAGGATCAGTCAGATTATTGATGACCGCACCATTAATATCGAGATTGCCGAGCGCATAGTCGTACACAATAAACTCGTCAATCTGACCATTGAACGGCACATCCCAACCGTAATTAACCCCGAGCGCAAACACCCCTTCGGCATTACTGAACAGATCAGGGCGCGGCATGGAGCCGGAGAGCGCGCCATCAACATACAGGCGCATGGTGCCATTGCTGTAAGTAATCGCCACATGTTGCCACTGATTCAACGGCGCGGTTGCGCTGTGAATAATTTGCCCCCAGTTCTCCGCCACATTGCTCCATACCAGCGAGGTGGAGGTAAAGTGAGGTGCACTACCCGGTAGATAACTGATCCACTGGTCGGTAGCAGCAGCACTGAAAAATGCCGGTGTGTAACCGGTCAGCGATTCGGCTTTCATCCAGAAAGCCACAGTGTATTCGCCGGACTTGATAATGTCATTGGGCAAACGAATACCATTAGCGCCGGTAAAATCAAAGGCCTGGCCAGCATAACCCGCGGTGTAAACCGGAGCGGTTGCATTGACGTTCAGCAAATTATTATCAGTAGGTAATGCCACCCCGTGATTACCCAGCGAGTCGATCAGTGATCCATCAAAACGATAATGGGCTATCGCATTGCGAAAGGCCGGGCGCGCTTTCAACGTAACGGTAAAGGTTTTGCTGGCGGTGGCTCCATTCAGAGAGAGATTGGCGGTCAGCGTGACAGTGCGGTCACCAAGATCCGGGGTGGGAATAAATATCGAACCATCTTCGGCAATAAAATATTCATCACTGCTTTGCCAGCTAATGACGGTGCCATCTTTACCAACGGTGGGCAGCGAATATTCTTCATCGAGCACGGTTAATTCCGTTTTGATCTCCAGTGCATCCATCACAGCAGCGAGCGATTCGGAAGTGGCACTGGCAGCCGTTGTGCGTGAGCCCCAGACGGTTTCACCGGCCATCGACATGGCAGAGAAAGTGGGCACGAGAGATTTCGAACCGTCATCCCACTGCCATTTGACCACGCCATGATAAACACCGGATTCCAATTCCAATTTGATGGCGTCATCGTTTTCACTCGTCCACGAACCCGTTTCCGAGCCGGTTACGGTGCGATTGGTATTAAGCGCAATATGGCCGGATTTTATCGCGGTGTTGTTAACGCCTTTGCCGTGGTTGATAAATTTGTAATAACCGGGAATTTGATCAACCGCGACCCGATTTTCGCCGTCAAGCGGCACATAGCGCTGCGGGGATGCAACCAGCCACCCCTGATTATTCACAAACATTTCATGGGTGCGCACAGCATGCGCTTCGGCATTGCCCGGATACGGCGTGGCGCTTACCGGAAAGCGGGTGTGAGTAATCAGCAAGTGCCGACCATTAACAGCATCGTAATAGGCCGAGTTGTGCCCCGGTGCCTGATACCCCCAGGCGGGTGACGTTTCGCCCACTTCGCGGGTGAACTCAAACCCGCCCATCAGCTTGCCGCCGATTTCCAAACCGCCAATGCCGGCGACATCATTACCTGCCGGGTCATAATAAGGCCCTTGTGGTGTTTTGGAACGGGCGATGCGAATGTTGTAGCCGTCGTTCGCCGCAAAACCGGCAACCGAATAGAACAGGTAGTAATAGTCACTCACCGGGCTGTAGATGACATACGCCCCTTCAATGGCCCGGAAGTCGCCACCTAAAAGTCGGGTGCCGTAACCCTGCCCCGGCTGCGGCATGCCGGTATTTTTATCCATCGCCAGCACAAAAATGCCGCCGGAATAAGAGCCGTAAACCATCCACTGTTCACCGCTTTTATCAAAAAATGCAGCCGGGTCAATGGCATTGGGATCAACCGCACCATTCCAGCTTGTCTGGCCGTTATCCAACGGATGCGCGACAAATTCGGCAGGTGTGCGATACCCGCTGCGTAAAAATACCCCTTTGTTGACATAAGGGCCTTCTACCGAATCGGCTTCTGCCAGGCCGAGGTAAGAGCGATTCCAGCAGCCGCCATTATCTGCTTCGGTTTGTGCGCAATGGTTGTAGTAAAAACGGAATTTTCCATCAGGAGCCTGAATAACATCGGCCGCCCAGTTACCGGTAAAACCATCCGTCCAGGCAATGCCTTCAGCAATTTCAGTGGTGTAAGTATTGAACAGCGGGCTTTCGTCAACGCGGTCGTTGGCCGACAGTACGGAAATATATTCCCAGTTCAGCAAGTCTGCCGATTTGGCCGCGGCCAGATGCGAACCGAAAATATAATAATGGTCACCGGCTTTCACCACAGAGGGATCGTGTACGCCAATGTCCTGCCAGGCAATACGCCCCTCGCCATCGAAGGGAATAGTCTCTGATAATTCCGGCGGGCTTTGCACCGGCGGTTCCGATGAAGAATTCGATGAAGAAGAGGAAGACGACAGGGCCGATGAAAAAGAAGACGATTGTTTGTTGTCGCTACTGCCACCGCAGCCGCTCAAAATGAGCAGACCACCCATGGCAAGCGCAAGGCTCGCTAGGTTCATGTGAATGTATCCTCAGTATTGTTATTAATTATTCGCAGAGTCCGGCTCGACCGGCACAACCACCACCTGATCACAGGAGCCTGTACCGAAGCATTGCCGTTATAGGTATTACCGAATTAATATGTAATACAATAATACTATCTTCAAATACTGTCATACTCTTCCCGGGGAGTAAAGTCTGCCAGGAAGTACCATGCGCCATTGGCTTTTCGAAATATGAAAAAGGCGATGCTGTTCGCGCTACCGAGCAAATACCTGGCCTGCACTTCTTTTCACCCTGCGCAACCGGCGCCGCACCGATTCCACCCGGCCCGGCCATACCTTGACAGCGAACTTGTAACAGGGAGTAGACTCGGGGATTATTTCCCGCGATCCGGAGTTTTTTTCATGTCTGACATACGTTTGCAATTGACCGGTATTACCTGCGCCGGTTGTGTTCGCAAAGTGGAAGGTGCGCTGAACCAGGTGCTCGGGGTGGAACAAGCCAACGTCAACTTCGCCGACCGCACTGCGCAGGTCAGTGGCAGCGTTACCGGTGAGCAACTGGTCAAAGCGGTGCTGGATGTCGGTTACGGCGCTACCGTCATTGTCGATCTCAAAGCACAACAGAAAAAAAATGCGCAGTTGCGCCAGCAGGAACTGCGTCAACTGATGCAGCAAACCCTGATAGCGCTGGTTCCCGGTGCACTGGTGATGCTTTACGGCATGGTGTTAGCGGACATGATGATTCATGACCAGCAAGACCGAATCATCTGGGGCGGCATCGGCATAGTGACTCTGGCACTGATGGTCGTTGCCGGACGACATTTCTTTATCAACGCCTGGCGCCTGGCAAAAAACAAAGACGCCAATATGGATAGCCTGATCGCATTGGGTACCGGTGCGGCCTGGCTGTATTCTTCCATCGTGGTGCTGGTTCCTGATCTCTTTCCTCATGCGGCCAGACACGTTTATTACGAAGCGAGTTTGATGATCATCGGCTTCGTTAACCTCGGCCGTTTTTTGGAAGTGCGCGCGCGTGGCAACACCAGCCAGGCCATTGAAAAGTTATTAGCACTGCAACCGGCGAATGCCTGGGTGAAACGCAACGGCAAGGAATTGGAAATTCCGGTTGAACATCTGGTGACTGGCGACCTGATTCGTATTCGCCCGGGCGAGGCCTTTGTCGTGGATGGTGAATTACAGGAAGGCGAAACCCTGGTTGATGAATCCATGTTAACCGGCGAGCCAATGCCGGTAAAAAAACAACCGGGAAGTGCTCTGAGTGCCGGTACTTTGAATCAGAATGGCAGCGGCTGGTACATCGCCACACAAGTGGGTGAAAACACATTACTCGCAGCCATTATTCAATCCGTGCAAACCGCGCAAGGGGCAAAATTACCCATTGCGCGCATGGCCGACAATATCGCCGCCTGGTTTGTGCCAACGGTGATTGTGATTGCCCTGCTGGCAGCAACCCTGTGGTTTTTTGTCGGCCCCGAGCCGCGTATTGCTTACACCCTGGTGAGCGGTATGACGGTGCTGATTATTGCTTGCCCCTGCGCACTGGGGCTGGCCACACCGATGTCGGTAATGGTCGGCGTTGGCAAAGCGGCGCAAGCGGGTTTACTGATTCGCAACGGCGATGCCTTGCAGCATCTGGCCACCTTGAAGACTGTTGTGTTTGATAAAACCGGCACCCTGACTCGCGGTAAACCGGCGTTACAGTCGTTGCATTCCGTTTCGCAAAAAACCGAAGACGAATTACTCGCTATCGCTTACGCGCTGGAAAAAGGTTCAGCGCATCATATTGCCTGGGCTATTGCAGAAGCCGCCAAAGCCCGTGCGATTGATGCACCGGCGGTTAGCAATTTTGATGAAGTCTCCGGCAAGGGCGTAAGCGCAACACTGCATGGCGAGTTGATTATTATTGGCAACCGCAGCTTTATGGCCGAGACGGGTGTGACCTTATCTGCCGAACAACAAAGCCACATTGAAACAATCCAACAAGGTGGCGCAACGGTTGTTTTTATTGCCGCACAAACGGCAGCGCAACCGGTAGAGTTGCTCGGCTGGATGGTGATTGCCGATACCCTGAAAGACGATGCCGCCGCAACCGTACAGCAATTGCAACAACAGGGCATTCAGGTCGTTATGCTGAGCGGCGACAACCGCTTGACGGTTAATCACATCGCCAGCCAATTGGGGATTACCGAAGTGCACGGCGATGCCTTGCCACAACAAAAGCTGGATATCATTCGCCACTACCAGCAACAGGGACTAACCGCCATGGTGGGCGACGGTATCAACGATGCCCCGGCATTGGCACAGGCAGACGTAGGTATTGCCATCGGTGCTGGTACCGCCATCGCGATTGAAAGTGCCGATGTCACCCTTCTAACCACCAAACTGCAAGGGCTGCTGGAGGCGATTCACGTATCCCGGGCAACCATGACCAACATCAAACAAAATTTGTTCGGTGCCTTTATTTATAACGTGATTGGTATTCCCATCGCCGCCGGTTTGCTTTATCCCTTTACCGGCAGTTTGTTAAGCCCGGTGTTTGCCGGTGCGGCCATGGCACTGTCGTCAGTAACAGTGGTGATGAATGCCAACCGCCTGCATTTTTTGCGCCCGCTGCGTACAAGCTGAACCTTATTGAAACCATAAAAAACCGGCGCTTCTTTCGAAGGCCGGTTTTTTATTTAACCATCACAACACATCTTTTTCTAACGCGTTTGTCTACACAACCGCGTGTAAAACACCATTGCGATATTATTGGCGGCTTGGTAATCAGCCCGCACTTCTGGCTTTAAATGCACGAACGACTACGTTGAAATCTTCAGCGAATTTTTTCAGGTCATCCACTTCACGCTTTTCATCAGCACGAGATAACTTGGCGCACTTTACGTATTCTTCAACCGCTTTTACGTAGGCTTTCATATCGTTGTTGGCTTTAACCATTTGCGCGGTAACTACCGTTGCCGCATCCGGAATGTCCGGCTTGTTATCTGGTTTGGTACAGGCCATTGCCGCACCGGAAAACAAACATGCAGAACTTACCGCCACTGCCATCACTAATTTTTTCATGTTACATCCTCCAACAAAAAAATAAACGGGGTTAAATTCTGAAACGGCCAACCAGCTCAGCCATGCGTGCTGCCATGTCCGCAAGGTTGCCGGTATTACTGGTGATACGACTTGAACTCTCCGCGGTATTGGTAGCGACGGACGAGATACGGTCAATATTGTTTTCAATTTGACGGGTTGCTGCGCTTTGCTGCTCCGAGGCGGCAGCAATCTGGTTGGTACGGTCGCGAATTACGCTGACCACACCGGTAATATGCTCAATGGCGCTGCTGGCATCACTGGCTTGTACCACCGCGCTGTTGGCCTGGCTGGTACCGGAAGACATCATCTCCACCGCTTCGTGGGAGCCGGATTGCAGACGCTCGATCATCTCGCGAATTTCAGTGGTAGAACTCTGGGTTTTTGAAGCCAGGGTGCGTACTTCATCGGCAACTACCGCAAAACCGCGACCCTGTTCACCGGCGCGTGCCGCTTCAATAGCCGCGTTCAATGCCAGCAGGTTGGTTTGCTCGGCAATACCGCGAATAACATCCAGCACCGAACCGATGCTGACGGTTTCCTTACGCAGGCGATCAATAACATCAGCGGCCGTTTTGATTTCACCGGAGAGGCTTTTGATTTGCTCCATGGTATTGACTACCAGGGTTTTACCGGACGTAGCGGCGTCATCGGCCTGCAAGGATTTTTCAGCAGTTTCAGTCACGCTGTAAGTCACGTCCTGTACCACACTGGCCATTTCTTTCACGGCCACCACAACCTGCTGAATTTCAGCTTGCTGGGTTTTGATTTCGCGCTCGTTTTCCTGAGACAGACGCGACAACATCGCGGCGTTACTGCTCACTTCCTGAGCGGTGCCGGCAACACTGGTAATGATGGTGTGCAAGCGCTCCACAAAGGTGTTGAAGCAGCGCGACAACTCGGCAATTTCATCGTTACCGCTAATCGGCAGACGGCGGGTCAAATCCCCCTCACCTTCGGCAATATCACGCAGTGCCGCGACGACATTTTTTACCGGCCGCACAATACTCAACTGCACTGCGTAAGCCAGTGAGGCGGCAATAATGCTGATAATCAACACCACGATAAGAGCGTGCAAAATGGCTTCATCAACAATGGTGGCCAGCTCGGTCATATCCAGGCGCATGGAAATAGTGCCGATGCGCGTACCTTCCGATTCAATCGCCTCGGTTACCACCACAGCACCGCCCACAACTGCCAACCCCGGCTCTCTGGGGCTTGATGGAATATCGGCCGGCAACTCACTACTTTGGCTGCCGCGCACATACCACGCGAAGGGTGTGCTGCCGTTATAAATCACCGCGTTCATTACCCGCGGGCTTACGCCCAGCGCGCTGAGGGAAGCGGTGACGGTAGCGCTGTCATCAAAGGTCATGGCGCCCACACTGGCACCGCCCAATACCTGCGCCAGAGTGCGCGTGTCGTTGAGAATGGTTTCTTCGGTTGTTACCAGACCGGAGCGAACAGTCACGATAGTGGTGACGATGACGGCAGCCACACAGGTCAATGTGACGCTGAGAAGAATTTTCCATTTAAGTGATAAATTGTTCACACAAACCTCTTTATTTTGTCGTGCAACCATACGTTATGGCGTATTAAATTGCATTCTTGGTGAGTAGCCTAGCAGACCGATGATATTTTGCACGCCTTTTATGGCGTATTATTCAACTATTGAGAATTTTTTATATTTTTATAACTTGTCGTCCCTTTTTGCAACTTTCCATGACAATACGCTATAAAATTGTTCAAAAAACAAACAGAAATAAGCGTGACTTATCCTTCACACGTAAAGTGGGACGGAAAGTAGCGCAGCGAAGGGGGGTAAACAGCGAGGGGAGAGGTGTTGATTCCGATACTGTTTACGCTTCCTGTAAACAGTATCGGCGGCGCGAGAAAACTCCTTAGCCGGAAACAGCAATAATTTGGTAAAGATCAGTCAATGAGAGAAGGTTTGCCGAATACCGGCATCCCCTGGTCGTCCCATTTCAGAGGTTTCACGAAGGTATGACGGTCCGGATTCCACAGCGGGTCGCCTTCAATTTCGGTGTAGGTGCGGGCATGGTAAACCAGCATCACCGTCTCGCCGTCTTCGCCGTAGGTGAAGCTGTTATGGCCCGGGCCGTAAATGCCGTGCTCGTAACAGGTTTGCAGCACCGGTTGCGGTGACTTGGTCCAGCTTGCCGGGTCCATCACATCGGCATCTTCGTCGGCCCACAACAAGCCCATTGCGTAGTTTTCGTCAGTGGCGCTGGCCGAATAGCTGATAAAAATACGCCCATTTTTCTGCAATACCGACGGTCCTTCATTCACCCAAAAGCCGCGAATCTCCCAATCCAGTTCCGGTTTGGTCAACATGACCGGTTCGCCGGCCAACTGCCAGGGCGTGCTCATTGGAGCAATGTAAAGGTTGGAGTTGCCCTCAATGGCATTGTCTTTTTGCGCCCACAAATAATAGAGAACACCTTTGTGAGTAAAGGTGGTGGCATCCAGACAGAAGGTATCAATACCGCTATCCACCTGCCCCATAAATTCCCATTCACCGTCCAGCGGGTTGGCAGAGGTGTTGCGAATCGCATACATGCGATGCTGGAACAGGTTGAATTTGATCTCGCGACTGGGCGCAGCGGCAAAGTAAACGTACCAGGCACCCTGATTGAAATGAATCTCCGGCGCCCATACCAGCTCGCTGTAAGGGCCGGTATCCGGTTTGTGCCAGGCATCCACGGTTTCAGCGGTTGCAAGGCCAGCAATGGTTGTTGCACGACGCAGTTCGATACGATCGTAAGCAGGTACCGAAGCAGTAAAATAATAGTAACCGTCGGTGTGCTTGTAGATGAACGGATCAGCACGCTGTTCAATTAACGGGGTTAATAAAGTCGTCACTTGGGTATCTCCAGATTTGTACATCATAAAACAGTAGTGGCTACACCACTTTTTTCGCCTGCATGTCGTGGTAAAACTTGTCGGTAATGCGGTACTTGAACATCACCAGCCCCATCAGCGCGTGGAAGAAACCGGGAATAATGGTCAGCATTAATGCAATACCGGTAAGCGCCAGTTCCGTTTGATTTTCACCGGCCTGATAACCAAACCAGGTTAACAACATACCGGTGATAAAACCGGCCAGGCCGGCCCCGGCTTTCTGGCAAAAAGAAATACCACCGAAAGCCAAACCGGAAACACGTTTGCCATTTTTCACTTCACCGTAGTCCACAGCTTCAGCAATAGCAGACCAGAAAATCGGCGCATGCAAATCCACCACAAAAGACAACAGAATATAAATAGCGAAGGCGAGGAAAATATTGCCAGGCTCAACCGCAAAAAACATCAACACGCTGAGCACGCCCACCAGCAACTGCGACCAGCGGAATAAATTGACCTTACAAAAACGTTTGGTAATCCAGGTAGATGCCACCATCGAAACAATGGACGCCGCAATACCGGCGCTGGTAAAACTGGCGGCGAGCGATTCAGTACCGCCGAGATAATAAATGGCGTAATAAAAAGCCACGCTGCCACGCAACGCGTAACCCAGCGTACCCAGCACACAACACGCGCAGAGCACCAGCCATTGATCATTTTTCATTAATAACTGGAACTGCACCGACAAAGGTTTTTTATCCACCTGATGCTCAACGCGTTCATGGGTGGAGAAATAGCAAAAGTACAACAGCAACACACCAATAAACGCCATAAAGCCCATCGCCAATTGATAACCCTTGCCCGGATTACCGTCGCCCCACAGGGCCGCCAGCGTAGGAATGGAAGCAATAATGGCAACGTTGGCTATTTTGGCAAAAAACATCCGGTAGCCGTTGGCAGACAAGCGCTCTTGCGGATCAGAGGTAAGCACGCCGATGTAGGAGATATAGGGAATCGCAATACCGGTAAACATCAGCATCGCAAACAGGTAGGTAACATACGCCCATACCAGTTTGGCGTTGTAGGAAAAATCCGGTGTGGTAAACAATAAGAACACCGCGAAGCCGTAAGGAATTGCCATGTAAGCAAACCAGGGGCGGAAGCGACCACCGCGAAATTTCACTTTATCGGTGATCAAACCCATCACCGGATCGGTGATGGCATCCAGTAACCGGGCAACCAGAAACAGCGTACCGACGTGCGCCGGTTTCAAACCGAAAATATCGGTATAGAAATACTGCATAAAGTAAAACATGGCGGCAATCATGATATTGATCGCCATGTCGCCGGCACCAAAGCCGACTTTTTCTACCACCGATAATTTCTGGTTATTCATTATGGTTACCTGGTTGATCATTATTGTTATTTTTGTAAAAACGGCGCTTTCGCGCCGTCAGTTACAAAAAATAGTCGTTACTAATATTCAACACCTGATGCACATCAATGGCGGGAATGCCGGCACGTTCCGCCGCCAACAGGCCAAGGGGCGCATCTTCAAAAACAATACAGCGCGCCGGGTTGGCTCCCATACGCTGCGCACAATATAAAAAGGTATCCGGGGCCGGTTTGGGATTTTTCACCTGATCAGCACCCACAATAACGTCCATGTAAGAAGCCAGCCCGCACAGAGTTAAAATACGCGTGGCTTCTTCCGTGTAAGCGCCGGTGCCAACGGCCATTGGGCGTTTACCGTGATATTGCTTTACTACCTCGGCCAGCGCTGTGGGGCGCACAAACCGGTGCATATTTTCGTGCACCCAGTTTTCCTTGAAATCGTTCATTTCATCGAGGCTTGCACAGGGCAAGCAGTCGAAACGCTGCATCACCAGTTCCAATGTGCCTTTGGTGGGTACGCCGGCCAGTGAGCGCATGTAAGCGCGGTCAATCGGTAATTCGTAACGGGTCAAGGTTGCTGTCCATGCAAATTCATGCAGTTGACCACTGTCAACCAGGGTTCCGTCCATATCAAAAATCAGCGCTTCGTATTGGTCGTACATAACTACTTCTGCCTTTTGCCGAAAAAGGCTGATTAAAACATAAAGCAGAAATGACTCAATAGAATCTTTGTTTTATAAGAACCAACACTGAAGAACTTCTCGCCGACACAGTGCAACCTTTGTTCAAGTAACACTCATACGTCCGCAAGTGCCACTTTGTCCGTTCGTCATCAGTAGCTTCGTTCCAAAAACGCATAAATACATCCATGTAGCTCTGACGAGTCATCCATGACTCGACAGTTTTGGAACGAAGCTCCTGACGCCAAACTCACGTTGTGATAAAACGATGTATTAAAAAAACATCGATTACAAACCGTTGGTCAGGTGGTAATAAGCCGCGTTCTGGCGCAGTTCGTTTTTGGCAGAGCGCACGCTGGTGTCCGCATCAATAACAAAAGCTTCAACACCGGCCATCTCGGCGAAATCAATCGCTTCCTGAGTGGAAATTGCTTGCGAATAAACGGTGTGGTGCGCACCACCACCCAGAATCCAGGAAGCGGCTGCCACTTCAAGGCTCGGACGCGGCGTCCACAAGGCTTTGGCAACTGGCAAGCGAGGCAGTTCTTGCGGTGGAGTTTCGGTATCCACTTCGTTAATCAGCAAACGGAAACGGGTGCCCAGATCGACAGCAGAAATATTAATAGCCGGGCCGGATTTGCCGGTAAAAATCAAACGGGCCACATCACAACGGCAACCGATGGTGTGCAGATGCACTTCCACTTTCGGCTTGCTGTCAGCAATGGTCGGGCAAATTTCCAGCATGTGGGCGCCCAGCACCTGATTGGCGTTGGCACCGAAGTGATAGGTGTAATCTTCCATAAAGGAAGTACCGCCTTCACGGCCTTTGGCAATCACTTTGAAAATACGCGTCAGTGCAGAGGTTTTCCAATCGCCTTCACCACCGTAACCGTAACCCTGCTGCATCAAACGCTGGGTTGCCAAACCTGGCAGGTTGGTCAAACCGGTGAGGTTTTCAAAGGTGTTGGTAAACGCACCGAAGTTGCCTTCTTGCAAAAATTTCAGCATGCCCAGCTCCAGGCGCGCTTCATTTTTTAACATGGCAAATTGGTGTTCATCGTTCAGTAAGCTGTCGGCAATATCGTATTCCTTGCGGTACACATCAATTTGCGCAGCAATTTGTTCGTCAGTAATGGTGTCGACTACGGCGGTCAAGTCACCCAGGCCAAAACCGTGCACTTCAAAACCGAATTGAATTTGTGCAGACACTTTATCGCCTTCGGTCACGGCTACATAACGCATGTTGTCACCAAAGCGAGCCACACGCAGATTACGTGATTCATGCCAGCCCATGGCCACACGGCACCAGCTGTCAATTTGCTGCTGAATAGCCGGGTTTTCCCAATGGCCTACGATGACTTTACGGTCCTGACGCATACGGGTGCCGATGTAACCAAACTCGCGGTCACCGTGAGCACTCTGGTTGAGGTTCATAAAGTTCATGTCAATGCTGGACCAGGGCAACTCGGCATTGAACTGGGTGTGCAAATGCATGTAAGGCTTGTTCAATGCCTTGAGGCCGGCAATCCACATTTTCGCTGGCGAGAAGGTGTGCATCCAGAAAACCAGACCCACACAGTTGTCATCGCTGTTGGCAGCCAGACAAACATCCAGAATTTCTTTCGCCGATTTAACGGTGGACTTCACCACCACGTTAATGGAAATTTTCTCCGAGGCTTGCAAACCGGCAGCAATCTTTTCACTGTTGGCCGCCACCTGCTTCAAGACTTCGGGGCCGTACAATTCCTGGGAACCTGTTACAAACCAGACTGCTTTTTCACCGTATACTTTCATGCTTGCTGTACCTCGAAGGTTCAATTCTGTGCGTTATCGAATTTGCAATAGCCGGCTGCCATAGCAATGACCGCCGCCTATTTACTTTGCCCGTAATAGGCGTTTTTGCCGTGTTTACGCAGGTAATGTTTATCAACAATTTCCTGCTTTAAAGGACCGATATCCTGACGCAGGGTGCGAGTCAAATACGCCATGCGTGCAATTTCTTCCAGAATAACGGCGTGGTAAACCGAGTCCGATGCATTTTTCCCCCAGGTGAAAGGCGCGTGACCCGCGACAATAACCATGGGGACTTCTTGCGGATTCTTGTCTTTGAAACAATCGGTAATTTGCGCACCGGTTTCCTCTTCGTAATCGCGTTCGATTTGCTCATCGCTCATCACCGCGGTACAGGGAATTTCACCGTAGGCGTAATCGGCATGGGTGGTGCCATAACAGGGAATCGCCTGTTGTGTTTGTGCCCAGGCCGTCGCGTAGGTTGAATGGGTGTGCGTAACACCGCCAATGGAATCAAAATGGCGGTACAACCAGGTATGGGTTTTGGTATCCGACGAGGGGCGCATGGAGCCCTCGATAATATTGTTGTCGAGATCAACAATAACAATATCCTCGGGCTTTAATTTTTCGTAAGCCACGCCACTGGGTTTAATCGCAACCACACCGCGAGCCCGATCAATTTGCGATACGTTGCCCCAGGTATACAGCACCAGATTGCGGTGCTGTAATTCCATATTGGCTTCGTAAACTTCACGTTTCAGCTCAACATAACTCATTTGGCGTCTCCGTTGACGTAAGCGCCCAACGCTAAATAATTTTGATACAAGCGGTCATAAACAACGGCTGCATCGGCGTTTGGCAAATAGCTTTTGCTCACCGGTGAGGCCATCACTTTTTGCGCGCTGGCAACATCGGGGTACACGCCACCAATAGTGGCTGCAAAAATCGCCGCGCCCAGCGCACAGCTTTGTTCACTTTCCAGAACATCAATTTTGCAGTTCCAGACATCCGCACACACTTGCATAACAAAGTCGGATTTTTTGGAGATGCCACCGATGACCACCACGGAATCAATCGCTACGCCTTCTTCTTTAAAGCGCTCAATAATGGCGCGCGCGCCAAAGGCAGTCGCTTCGACCAGGGCGCGGAATATTTCCGGTGCATGGCTGCCCATTTTCAAGCCGGTAATGGCCATGCTGACAGTCTGGTCGGCATCCGGTGTGCGGCGGCCGTTTACCCAATCCAGCGCGGTGATGCCGGTAGCACCCGGAGCCAGCTTGCTGGCAGCATTGCCCAACGCCGCGAGGGTTTTATCTTCCAGTTCGCGAATTAATTGTTCGCGGGTGTTGTCGTCCAGCAGCGTGGATGTTTGCAGCAGGTTCTGCACCGGCCAGTTCACCAGATTACGGAACCAGGCATAGAGATCGCCAAACGCAGATTGCCCGGCTTCAAGGCCAATCAAACCCGGCATTACCGAGCCGTCTACCTGACCACAGATCCCGCGAATACATTTGTCACCAATGGCTTCGTAACTGGCCACGGTAATGTCACAGGTAGACGTGCCCATGATTTTGGTCAGCACGCCTTCTTTTACATTGGCGGCAACAGCGCCCATGTGGCAATCGAAAGCACTGAAACCCACCGGAATACCGACCGGTAAACCAAGTTTTTCTGCCCACTCTGCGGTCAAGGCACCGGCAGATTGATCCGAAGTAAAGGTTTCCGCAGGCAAGCGATCACGCAAGCCGTCGAGCAGCGGATCAATAGACGTAAAAAATGCATTGGGCGGATAGCCGTTCCAGCTTTCATGCCACATGACTTTATGGCCGGTAGCGCAGCGACCCATGCGCAATTTTTCAGGGTGGGTGGTATCGGTCAGTACCGCCGACATCCAGTCTGCGTGTTCAACCCAGTACCAGGCCGCCTTGCGTACCGCTTCGTCAGCACGCAATACATGCAGCGCTTTCGCCCAGTACCATTCAGACGAATAAATACCGCCTTCGTATTTCAGGTAATTGGTCGAAGCCTGGTTAGCGGCGGCGGTAATTTCCTGGGCTTCGCGGATGGCGGTGTGGTCTTTCCACAACACAAACATCGCATTGGGGTTGTCGGCAAATTCCGGCTTCAAGGCCAGCGCTACACCGTCTTTATCTACCGCAACCGGGGTGGAACCGGTGGTGTCAAAACTGACACCGACAATCTTGCTGGCGGCACCGGCAGGCGCAGTAGCCCACAGCCCCTGCACCACAGCAGTGAGGCTTTCGAGATAGTCCAGAGGATGCTGACGAAACTGGTCTTTGGCCGGCACGCAGAACAGGCCTTTTTTCCAACGCGGGTAATAGACCACATTGGTGGCCACTTCGGCACCGGTCAGGGCATCAACAAGGAGAGCTCGAACAGAATCTGAACCGTAATCCAGACCCAGGGCGTAGGACGTCATATATTCACCGTTAGAAGAAGTTACTCACTGCGTGTCAGGCCTGAATGAGGTAATGGCCTGCAAGCTCAGCAGCGTGATTATATTGTATGATAATATTATTCAAGTGTAAGCAGACTTGTCAATCTGTTCACATCGACCAACATCAAATTATCCTGCGTCTTTCCCTCTCTGCAGGCGCGGTCATTATCCCTCACCCCGTGAAGCTAACCCATTAGCAGCCGTTGTTCATCTATTGAAAACATTACCGCACGATTGTTCGCCCATAAAAAAGCGGCCAGTGCAAAACACTGGCCGCGAAGCGGACATGTAGCGGAAATATTCCGACTACAAAACACCAACTAACAAAACACTAACGGGTAAAACGAAAAACCAATTCAGGCAATCAACGCACCGGCTCGGTAATACCTTCGGTAGTCATGATCACGCGCTGGATGGTGCCATCCGGGTTGTAGAACAGCTCATCAATGTTCACCGAACGACGGAAACTGCCACCGTCCGGAATATGCGAACCATTGTGATAAATAAAGAAAGAACGACCTTTAAACTCAATAACCGACTGGTGGTTGGTATTGGAGTTACCCGCCAGCTCGTTCAGGATGCCCTTGGGCTGCCAGGGGCCGGTCACGCTTTTACTCATCGCGTAAGAAATTTTTTCCGGGAAGCCGGAGGCGTAAGTCAGGTAGTACCAGTCGCCGTGCTTGTGCACATAAATAGCTTCCGTGAAGTTGGGCAAGCCTTCGATATCGATAATCGGGCCGTCCAGCTCAATCATATTGTCTTTCAGTTTGGCGTAATAAGGACGGGTATTACCCCAGAACAAATAGGCCTGGCCGTCATCATCGACAAAAGCGGCCGGGTCCAGGTCGTCCCAATCAATTTCCGTTTTGGTGGTCATGTCGTTGGTGATCAACGCCTTGCCCAGCGCATCCTTGAAAGGCCCCAGCGGGCTGTCGGCCACCGCCACACCAATAGAGAAACCATTGATGGTGGCGTGACGCACCGTCACATACCAGTAAAATTTGCCGCCTTTCTCCACCACATGCGCGGCCCAGGCGTCACCTTTGGCCCAGGCAAAATCTTTAACGTGCAGTTTCGGGCCATGCTCTTTCCAGGTCACCATGTCGGTAGAGGAAAACACCAGCCATTTGTGCATTTCATAAAAGGTGGTGTTGTCTTTCGCTTCGTCGTGGCCGGTGTATAAATAGACGGTACCGTCATGAACCATCGCCGCCGGGTCAGCCGTCAATACATCTTTAAATAAAGGGTTGCCGGCACTGGCAGCCAGGCTGGTCATCAACAGACCGGCCAGTGAAAACCGCGATAAGAACCTGGAATATGAAGCGAGCATAGAAGGCCAATCCTGAATCTTTATGATTATTGATCGATAATATTGTATTACAATATACGAATAATTCGAAGGTAGACAAGCTGAATCTGCGGAAAAAAGGTAAATAATCGTTAGCCCGCCCATGCAATAGTCCGACAAATTGGCTTATCCCTCATAACACGGATTTCTCTTCTCTGACTTTTTGCTCACGGGTGCTGGCAGTTACCGCGCCGACTTCGTATCATTTGCATCCCTTTGGGGAGTAGTCTGCTTTCCTTCTTATAGAGAAAGTGTGCGCGTCAACATTCTCGGCCCTCATGGCCGTGGCGCGTACTGCCGTTCCGGCTGGCGAGACCATAGACGTATTCATGCAGTGAGGTCAGGCGCATGAAGGCGTCGTGGTAGATGCCTGACCCGGACACGCTCATGAACCTCTTTTCCATCCTGCTGATTGCCTTTGCCATGTCCACCGATGCCTTTGCCGTGGCGATTAGCAAAGGCGTAGCCATGGCTCGCCCTACACTTCCGCAAGCTATCCGCATCGGGCTGATTTTTGGCGCTATTGAAGCACTCACGCCGGTCATAGGCTGGTTATTGGGTTCTGTAGCTTCGCGCGCCATTTCGGAATGGGATCACTGGATTGCTTTCGGTTTGCTGATGATTCTCGGCCTGCGCATGGTCTATGCCGGGTGCCGTGCCGATAAGGATGAACAACCGTCCCTCACACCACCAACCTTACCCATGTTGTCACTGGCTGCCTTTGCCACCAGCATTGATGCCATGGCGGTGGGTGTCAGTTTCGCCTTTGTCGATGTGAATATCCTGGTCGCTGCGGTGGCCATTGGTTGTGCCACGCTGTTGATGGTGACTCTGGGTGTGATGCTCGGGCGGGTGCTGGGACAACTCGTAGGCCAGCGCGCCGAGGTGATCGGAGGCGTCATTCTTATTGTGATTGGAAACTTCATTTTATTTCAGCATCTCGCCGAAACGCCCTGAAAGAAGAAAATGGCGACAAGACCGCCAACTTTTTTATAGCCTTTTTGGATTATTTTGGTCTAGTTGTGGCCATTTTTGACAAAAATGATCTAATAAAGTTATTTTCATATAACCCCACCTCGCTTCTAACTATTTCTTATAAAAAATCGCTTATAAAAAAGAGGCCGTGTTATATCCGGTAATGGTTATTTCCATTTTCCTTATAATCACCAATGGATATATAACGTTTTTAAGCCAAAACTGCCCTTTTTCCGCTCGAGTCGCCCTTATCGTCCAAAGCGTTTGTTTTTTCATCGAATTGGCGACAATTTGTCGTGATAACGCCTCCCTTATTCCGGGATAGTTTTTTTAAAAAAAATAAGCAAAAAAATCGCATAAAAAATTCCCTTTCAACCCACCAAAACCACTCACCACAATCCATTAATTTTGTCAAAGCAGAATTTTTTGATCACTGCTTTTTTTGAAAAACACCCCCGATTGACGATAAAAAATCCTTTCCCATAATCCGCCCTACATGACGGCCAACACGGTTTTTTCATGCGGGAAGTTCTGGCAAGGGTTGAAGATTTTTTTATCACGTTTTCAACAGGAATGTCGCCAGTTAACGATCAGCAACGCTGCAAAGCAGAAGAGAAAAAATCACCGCCTTCATGCACCCGGCATGACAGAACGAAATACAACGTGCTTCCACTGGTTTGATTTTTTCTTCGAGGCTTTATATGCGCGCTTTAATGAATTCATCCGCTTGCGCTGTATCTTTGTCTGACCTGGTCACCCATTTTTTTGCTCGCATCATGCCGGGTAAATTTGTAACTTCCAGTATTCTGAAACTCTGCCTTTGTGCGCTGGCGCTGCAAGCACACGCGGTAATCGCAGAGGAAAATATTGCCCTGAACAAACCGGCTTTCTCTTCCAGTAATGAAACCGCGGCTTTGTCAGCCAGCAGTGCTTTTGATGGCAATGCCACCAGCCGCTGGTCAAGCTCTTTCGCTGACAATCAATGGATTGCCGTTGACCTGGGTGCAACCTACCTGATCTCCGGTATTAAATTGCAATGGCAAAATTCTTATGGCCGCGAATACCTGATTCAAACCTCGGTAGATAACATCAACTGGACCACCATCCACAGCCAGCAAAACGGCACCGGAGGTGTTGAAGATTTAACAGTGGCTGGCGAAGGTCGCTACGTGCGCATGATGGGTTTGAAGCGTTTTACCCGCTACGGTTTTTCCCTGTTTGAATTTGCGGTCTACGGAGATTTGCCACAAGTAGCCGCTAACCGCGCCTTGAATGCACCGGTCACTACCTCAAGCAATGAAAATGCAACACTGCAAGGCAGCTTCGCGGTGGACGGTGATGCCAAGTCTCGCTGGGCCAGCAGCTTTGCCGATAATCAGTGGATTGTGGTAGACATGGGCACTACTCACCGTATTCAGAAAGTTAAATTGCATTGGCAAAATTCTTACGCAAAACAATATCGCATTCAGTTTTCACGTGACGGTCAAATCTGGAAAGACGCTCACCACGAACAAAACAGCGATGGCGGTGTAGATGAAGTGTCTATCAACCACGGCGGCCGTTACCTGCGTATCCTGTGCATCACACGCTTCACCCGTTACGGCTTCTCTCTGTTCGAAATTGAAGCCATTGGTTACCCGGTAGCAAGCCGTACACTGGATGCTTTCTACGCAGAAACTTCCGGCAGCAGCAGTTCAAGTTCCAGCTCCAGTTCAAGCGCTGCCAGCAAGCCGCCGGTCGTTGCCGAACCACCCGCAGTTGCACCGGCTCCAAACGCTGTTTACGACGCCTTTGAAGACCGTATTGAATTGTCCTGGAGCAATGTACAAGTACCGGCCAACGTCGCTTACTACCAGCTGTACCGCGATGGTGTTCGTATCGCTGATATCGCCGCAACTGATCGCAGCTTCACCGATTACCAGGTGATCAGCGATAAGGCTTACCAGTACAAATTGTCAGGCTGTACTCAAAGTGGTGTGTGCACCCAACTGGATACACTGGCTGCAAAAATCGACAGCACCCAACAGCTGACCCTGAGCTGGAATCAACCGGATGCACGTGAGAATGGTGACTTCCTGGCGAGCGATGAAATTGGCGGTTACGAAATTCGCCTCAAGGATCTGGATGGCAAAGTAGTGAAAAGCATCGTGATTACCGACCCGGGCCGTAATCAGATCAACATCGGCCAGAACAGCAGTGCTTATCTGTACGATATCGCCACCTTCGACAAACGCGGTCTGTACAGCCTGTTCGTCTCTATCGAACCTTAAGCGACCGGCCGAAAAGCGCAAAGAACTGCAAACCGGCAAAACACAGAAACAAAAAAACCGCCCGTCGTGAGAGGGGCGGTTTTTTTGTACTGCGAGGTGTTATTTACCGCGAGGACGCACGTAAAGCACCAGGCTGTGACCGGTTAATTGATAACCATGGTCTTCTGCAATTTTCTTTTGCAGCTGTTCAATTTCATCATTGTGAAACTCTATGACTTCGCCAGTGTCTACGCACACCATATGGTCGTGGTGATCACCACGGGCAATTTCAAATACAGAGTGACCACCATCGAAATTATGACGAACCACCAGACCGGCGGTTTCAAACTGGGTCAACACCCGGTAAACCGTAGCCAATCCGACATCATCGCCCTGTTCCATCAGCGCTTTGTAAACGTCTTCTGCGCTCATGTGATGTTGCTCAGCGGATTCCAGCATTTGCAAAATCTTGACGCGCGGCAAGGTTACTTTCAAACCCACCTTACGCAGTTCCTGGTTCTCATCTGCCATATTTCCCCCAAAACCTTCTCAGTATTCCCGTTGATCGGGTATTATCGCCATTCTTTTGCCAAGTGGAAGCCCTAATATGAAATTAGCCAGTCGTTATTTGCTGGTCAGCATTCTCGTTGCCAGTCTTGCCGGTTGTTCCAATTTCCGGTTTCCGGGCGTCCACAAAATTAATATCCAACAAGGTCACATCATTACCGAGGAGATGGTCTCACAACTGCAGTTGGGCCAAACCAAACGTCAGGTGCGCTTTGTACTGGGTAATACCTTGCTGCCAGACACCTTCAATGATGATCGCTGGGATTATTACTATAGCTTGCGCCGCGGCTCTGATGGCACTTTAAGCAAATATCTCTTCACCACCTGGTTTGAAGGCGACAAACTGGTTCGCTGGGAAGGCGACCATGTGCCGGCACCGAAACCTCTCAGTGACAGCGGCCAGGGTCAGGACTCGCCATTACCCACCAATACCGAAGAAATTCCGGTACCCGACGTCGAGTAATCCGAGTGGCAGCCAACACCTTCGCGGGTTGGCTGCCATCACCGACCTCCCGCTACTGTGTTGAAAGATCCTGTTATACCCGTTCCGGAAACCCGCTGTTATAGTAGAGCAGCGGCTCCGGCATGGTCATCAAGCCGGTATTTGGCTGCATAACTCTAAGAATGGCGATTGCCTGTTGTTTGTGGTCGTCGGGAAGCTGTTGGGACATGTTAAAACGTATTGCGCTGCAGGAAGCCAGAGTGGGCATGTTCGTTCATGAGCTGTGTGGCTCGTGGCTGGAGCACTCCTTCTGGAAAACCCGCTTTCTTCTCGACAGCCCTGAGCTGCTGCAGCGTCTCTGCGACGGTGGCGTGCAGGAAATCATCATCGATACCGATAAGGGACTCGATGTCGCGATTGAAACCGTCGAAGACACGCCCGCCGCCCCACCCGCCAAAGAAACTGTCACCCCGCCACCGCCACTCTCCCTTGCTGATGAATCGGAACGCGCGATGCGCATTAAAGCCCGCGCCAAAGAGGCAATTGCCCACCTTTTTGACGATGTGCGGATGGGTAAAACCATTGAAACCGCCGAAGCCCAGGCGCTGGTAGAAGATATTGCCGCCTCCATCAGCCGCCACCCCCATGCGTTTATCAGCCTGGTGCGTTTAAAAAGTGCCGATGATTACACCTGGTTGCATTCGGTAGCTGTGTGCGCACTGATGATGGCGCTGGCCCGGCAGTTACATCTGGAGCCTGAGCTGGTGCACCAATTGGGCATTGCCGGGTTGTTTCATGACCTTGGCAAGGTAGGCATTCCGCTGAGTATTCTTAACAAGCCCGGCAAACTCACCGATGAAGAATTCGACATTATCAAAAAGCACCCGGCGATCGGCACCAAACTGCTGAAGGAAAGCCGGCAGGTTACCAATCTGGTGCTGGATGTGTGCCTGCACCACCATGAAAGAATTGATGGCACCGGCTACCCGAAAGGGCTGCGTGGTGAGCAAATCACCTTGTACGCAAGAATGGGCGCTATTTGCGATATTTACGATGCAATAACGTCGGATCGGGCTTACAAGAAGGGATGGCAACCGGCAGAAGCCATCCGCAAGATGGCTGAATGGTGCAATGGTCACCTGGATAAAAGCCTGTTTCAGGCCTTTGTAAAAACGATTGGCATTTACCCAACCGGCTCGCTGGTACGTCTGGCCAGCGGTCGCCTCGCGGTGGTTATAGAGCAGCATCCGCAGTCGCTACTCACCCCGAAAGTGATGGTGTTTTTTTCCACCGGCTCCAATATTCCCATTGCACGGGAGACGCTGGATTTGTCGCGGACGCTGGTCAATGACAAAATCATCTCCCGTGAGAACCCCGAAACCTGGGGCTTCAAACGGCTCGAAGACTTGTGGATGAACCACAGCTGACCCCATGGCACACGGTCCGCAAGCTCTCTGCCAGGGTAAACGGGTCAAAAGGTTTGGGGATTACCCCCTGAGCGCCAATATGCTGCCAATGGTCTGAGTCGCCACAGCGCTCGGTGGCCGCAACAATAATCAGCGGTGTGCCATCCTCCGCATCGATATCGCACAAATCCACCAGCGTTTCTACGCTCTCCATGCCTGGCAGCAAGCTGTCCAGCAGGATCACGTCGGGGCGAAAAGATTTTACCTTGCGCGCCAGATCCATCAGCGAATCGCAGGTTTCCAGCGTTAAACCGTTCAGCGATTCGAGAATCATCGCGGTTATGCCCCTCACGGCTGGATCATTTTCCAGATACAAAATACGTTGCAATGTCATGATATTCACCTCGTCATCAATCATTAACCCCTGTGTGACCTGAAAAGAACGATCAAATAATGTACTTATTTGGTGTCTCTTTAAGGTTGAGTCAGCAATACAACAGGAAGTTTCCCTCTTTACAAAATTCCGGCGCGGCATAGCACACCAGCGGTGCACTCCGAAAAATATAGTAAAAAATGGAAAACAAGGGGGGTTTTTAGAGGGAAGAATCGGCAGCGGGTGAAATATTGTCGTCTCGTGCTTTTTCTGCACGGCGACGGCGGGTTTCCATAGGATCGGCGGTAAGCGGACGGTAAATCTCTACCCGGTCACCGGCATTCAATTGATAGGCATTCGGAGCAGCAAGACCTTTAACCCCGAGGCTCTGGCCAAAAATACCCATTTTGGCAGCGTCGGGATTGATCTCGGGAAACGCAGCAGTAATACCCGACTGCACCACAGCTTCCAGCGCGGTGGTGCCGGGCTTCACCAGCAGCGGTATAATTTTTTGCCGGTGTGGCAGCGCATAGGCAACCTCGACGGCAATAAGATCAAAATCAGCCATAAACCACCCGGGCGCGGGCGCAGAGTGCATCAACCTGTTTACCCGTTACGGTTTCCAGCAATTTACCCGCCGCCAACCCCAGCAAGCGGCTTTTCAGATCAAAACGCAGCTCAAGATTCACTTTGCAGGCATCCTCACTGAGCGGCGTAAACGTCCAGCCACCGTCGAAATGGGAAAACGGGCCATCTACCAGGGCCAGCGTCATCCGGTGCGGCGGGATCAACTGGTTGCGGGTAACAAAACTCTGGCTGAAGCCACCAATCCCCAGATCCAGCCGCGCTTCCAGCCAATCATCGCCCCGGCGCAAAATGCGCGCGCCGACACAACCATCCATATATTGGGGATAAGCTTCAATGTCATTGACCAGATCAAACATTTGGCTGGCCGAATAATTGACCAGCGCCGAGCGCTGCACAAGATGCATCGGTTCTTTTACTCCGCACCACAAAAATAAACAAACGTGAATTGTAACGATATTGCCATGCCAGTATAAGTCACTGATTCAACACAACCCCGCGCTTTTGTCGATATAATAGCCGTCCTATTCTTTTTACCCCGATTGCACGCTATGGCCAAAAAACAGCAAAAAAATTCCGGAAACACCATTGCACAAAACAAGCGCGCCCGTTTTGACTACGAATTGCACGATCGTTTCGAGGCGGGCATGGTGCTGCAAGGGTGGGAAGTAAAAAGTTTGCGCGCGGGCAAGGTACAGCTGGTAGACAGCTATGTGATCTTCAAAAATGGCGAAGCCTGGTTGCTCGGTTCACAGATCTCACCGCTGCAATCGGCCTCTACCCACTTTGTGACCGACCCGACTCGCACCCGCAAGCTGTTACTGAAACAGCGCGAGCTGACGCGCCTGCAGGAAGCCTCGGAGCAAAAAGGTTATACCGTGGTGGCTACCGGCCTGTACTGGAAAGAGCATCTGGTCAAATGCGAAATTGCTCTGGCCAAGGGCAAGCAGGAACACGACAAGCGCGAGGCCGAAAAAGACCGCGACTGGCAACGCGAAAAGCAGCGTCTGTTCCAAAAAGACCATCGCTGAGTTGCTCTCTGCGCTGCCAACAGCCATCACCGCCCCGGTCGATGGCTGTTTTGTATCGGGTACCGCAAAAATCGCTCGCGGTTAAACAACCCTCGCCTGATCGCCATCCACCACCCGCACCTGAAAATCCCCGCCACCCGCCTTTACCCGACACCATTTTTTGGCACACCAACACACTGATTGCCGGATAAATCCGCTAGAATCCGCCGCCGTTATCGCTGCGCTTTCGTATGAAAGCTATCGCATGAAAACAATCACATGAACTATCGCTTGAACGATCGGAGCTTCCCATGAAGGCCTGGCTTGAGACTGTGTTAAACCACCCCCGCACCGAACGCATTGTGCTCGCGGTGATTTTGCTGAATGCCTTAACCCTGGGGCTGGAAACCGACAAGACGATCGCCGCGAATTTCGGGATCTGGCTTTACTGGCTGGATATGGCCGCACTGACGGTGTTCTGTACCGAGCTGGTCGCCAAGTTGTATGTACGGGGCTGGAAATTTTTCCGCGATGCCTGGAACGTGTTTGATTTTATCGTCGTCGCCATCGCCCTGATTCCGGCATCCGGCCCGCTCACCGTATTGCGAGCCTTGCGAATTTTGCGGGTACTGCGCCTGATCACCGTGGTGCCGTCGTTAAAGCGGGTGGTGGGCGCACTGCTCAGCGCCCTGCCAGGCATGGGCTCCATCGTCATGCTGCTGGGGCTGATTTTTTACGTGAGCGCAGTCATGGCCACCAAGCTGTTCGGTGAAGCCTTCCCGCAATGGTTTGGCACCTTGATTGACTCGGTCTACTCGCTGTTCCAGATCATGACGCTGGATAGCTGGTCATCCGGCACCTTGCGCCCGATGATGGAAGTTTTCCCTTACGCTTGGCTGTTCTTCATCCCGTTTATCCTGATCAGCACCTTTACCGCGCTGAATTTATTTATTGGCGTGGTGGTCTCTGCCATGCAAACCGAACTGGAAGCCAGCAACAAACCCGCGCCAGAGGAAGAACCGAAAACAGAACAGGAACAGCAGGCGTTATTGCTGGCCGAGGTACGCGCACTGCGCGCAGAGCTCGGTCAAATGGCAGAAAAGCTGGAACAGCGTAAAGCCGATTAAGGATTACCGGGACGCGGTAATGCCGGAATCGGGCGCACAGTAAGAAACGAAATCGACATGGGGTAATTGCGTATTTCCCCATCCTTGGCACGGATGCCGCCCATGATGATAAAAATAATCGACAGAATAAACAGCACAAACAACCACACGAAGCCGATCAGCACAAACGCCAGCACAATACCGATAAGGGTATAAAGCAATGAGCTGAGAATCCAGTTACACACGATGCGGCCTTGCTGATCCACATAGTCGTCATCTTTTTTGATCAACCACATCGCCAGCGGCACCGCCCAACCAAACACCGGCAACACAAAGCACAGCAACTGCGCAAAGTGCATCAGCATGGAATAATTTCTGCTGTCGAGATTGTTGGTCACACCATCAAACACGGATTGGTCATTCAGCAATTTGGCTTTCGCCTGCACAAACTCCTCCTCGGAAATGGCGCCTTTTTCGCGCAGCTCGTGCAGTTTTTCCAGCTTGTTAAGATCCATAAAAACCTCCTTTAGCGGTTATTAGCCAGCGCCATGGCCCAGCCACAGCGCATGCTCTTTTTTATCAGACATCCCTTTGACGTTAAATAGTGTAAGAGCGGATGCACCCCCGCAGCGGTAAATTTACACTCAGTCGGCATCGCCTAATCATCATAATAGCAAGAGGACAGCATCATGACGTTAATCTCCAGGCCCTGGCAATGGCTGATCACCGCACTACTGCTACTGGGCAGCCTGCAAGCATCCGCTCAGGCAGAAGATCCGGTTACCAGCAACCGCGCCGAATACCAGCAAATTGGCCGTTTTGACGCCAGCCAGCTCAACCACAAACAATCTTTTATCAGCGTTAAGGGCAACCGCTTTGTCGATGAACAAGGCAAGACCTTCACCTTTCGTGGCGTCAGCGTCGCCGACCCCGACAAACTGGTAAAAGAAGGCCAGTGGAAACAAAGCCTGTTTCAGGAATTGAAAGACTGGGGTGTTAATACCATCCGCCTGCCCATTCACCCCCGCGCCTGGCGCGAACGCGGCAGCGATGCTTACTTAAAGCTGATTGATGAAGCCGTTATCTGGGCCAACGCACTGGATATTTATTTAATCATTGACTGGCACTCCATCGGTTTCCTCGCCAGCGGCAATTACCAGCACCCGATGTACTACACCGACATTCAGGAAACCTTCCGTTTCTGGCACGACATCGCCTGGCGCTACCAGAACGTGCCCACCACGGCGGTGTACGAACTGTTCAACGAACCGACTACCTTGCAAGATCCCTGGGGCGATAAGGAATGGGCGGAATGGAAAGCGCTGAATGAACAGATGATCGATATTATTTATGCAATTGATAAAAAAGTGATTCCACTGGTGGCCGGTTTCAATTGGGCTTACGACCTGACCCCGTTATTAAAAGCACCGGTTGACCGCAAAGGCATTGCTTATGCGTCTCACCCTTATCCACAAAAAGCCAAACCGGACGTGGCTGACGATAAGAATTTTTATGCGTTGTGGGATGATGTGTGGGGTTTTGCCAGCAAACAGTATCCGTTAATTTTAACCGAGCTGGGTTGGGTACAACCGGACGGTTATGGTGCCCACGTACCGGTTAAGGATGATGGCAGCTATGGGCCACGCATTATCAATTACATTAATCAGCACGGACTGTCATGGACTGCGTGGGTATTCGACCCGCAGTGGTCGCCTACTATGATTAATGACTGGAATTTTACGCCGTCAGAACAAGGGGCATTCTTTAAAAAAGTGATGCAGGAAGCGGCTTCGAAGGAAAAGCGTTAAAGCACCAGGTTAGTTTACGAATTTTAAAACGATGTCATTCCGTTCGTTTGTCATCGGGACTTCTATTCCAAAAGCGCATGAATATCCGCAAGCGGAGCCGGACAATCATCGCAGATGATTGTCGTTCCGTGCGCGCAAAACATGTTTTGCTTGTTGCGCACTCCACCCATGCAGCGCCATCAAGTCATCCCTGACTCGACGGTTTTGGAATAGAAGTCCCGACGCCAAACTGCATTGTGCATGTCTTGATAATCAGAAAATTCATTCTCCGATCAGCCGAGTTAACTGGCAACATTGCATTCTCAACTTAGGGTTTGGGGCAACAATTCTCATCGAGGCCTCATAGTGCGAACAAACTTAATACCGGTATGGTGCGAGTTTGACGTTAGATTGTTTTTTCCAAAACCGTCGAGTCAGGGATGACTCGATGGAGCTACACGGAAGTATTCAGCGCTTTTGGAAAAAACAATCTAATGGCAAACGGACAGATGAGCACCAATCAGGGAATCAGGGAATCAGGGAATCAGGGAATCAGGGAATCAGGGAATCAGGGAATCAGGGAATCAGGGAATCAGGGAATCAGGGAATCAGGGAATCAGGGAATCAGGGAATTTTTACACAAAAAAGCCCACCGAATAGCAGTGGGCTTTGTTCTAAAAATCCATTTCAAAAAATCACATTAATTAATGATGATGACCATCGTCTTCTTCATCGGTACCCAGCCACAGGATTGCACCCGGCGCAAAATCAAGCGTAATGGTTTCGTCGGCTTCGGTGTGCCAGTGGTCAACATTTACCACCAGAATTTTCTTCGCGCCCACATCGGCAACATACAACTTCTCACCATCCGCAGATGCCGTTAAACGAAATACTTCACCGGTCGCCTCAGCCGCCGCAGTCACCTGCAAACGCGCGCCTTTTGCTTGCCAGGTATGCGTATCCCAGGCAGTCAAACCACCCTCGGTATCCAGCACCACAAACACATCGCCGTCTTCAGCAAAACTGTAAGCACGCGGCGTTTTCGTGTAAGCAAGACGACTGATAGTTTCAGTAGCCGGATTTACCACAAACAACGCCACCGGGTCATCATTACTGTTACGGCCCGCGCCCACAAAAGCAACGCTACCCGGATGACCGAACACACTGCTGATGCGAACATCACTGGCTACTTTGTGCGCATGGAAATGATCGCCATGCGGCTCAAGAAGCAATACCCCATCACCACAACCGAACGCGATATAACCGATATTTTGCGCACTGCCGTGCAAACGCGGACATGCATATTGCGGCTCATCAAAACGTTGCAGATCATGGAAATGATCGCCATGACGCTCAAGCGCTTTTACCGCACCCGGTGATGCAACAGTGACATCACGCACGGTCGTTACCAGATAATCACCCCACGCCTGTGCTGCGCCGTGTTGATAGGTATCGTCCACGTAGCTTGCCAACACGCTGCCGTCTGCCAAACCGCTTTCGGTCAGGATACGAACTTCTGCCGGGGCACCGTCTACACCGTCAAAGAAAATAACGGTCTGGTCGCCGTGTTTGGTGACGTGCGCCGGTTTGGTTCCGGACAACGCCAGATCCAATACTTTAGGCTCGGACAAATGCAGATGACCGTGATCGCCGTGGTCTTCCCACTCTACACCGCTGTCAATAAAGTTCACCGTACCGGCAACGCCTTGCACGGCAACTGCGTAGCGATAAGACGGGCTGGCGTGCAGACCGCTGATGGTGCCGTCAACGTGCAGGTTGGCGATTTCTTCGCGGCTTTCCAAATCGTAAACCAGCACATGATCATGATGGCCCGGTTTGGTAATCAGCAAGCGCTGGCCGCTTTCACCGTCTTCTACCGGTGTTGGCGTCGGGGTAGGATTGGGGATAGGATCTTTCTCAACAATTTTGGTGTCGCTGCCGCCACAGGCACTGAGTAAACCGGCAAGTACAACGGGGAGTAGATATTTTCCCGCACGAACCTTTGATAAATATTCCATGTTTTACCTCTTGTATGTTTAAAGCAATTTTTTTGATTGTTGAAATTATTGTTACGGCTGCTGCGTTATGTTTAACGGGCAGCCGCGAGTTAATGAGCAACGCTGAAACCAACCCGGTGTTTAGAATTTACCGCTAATGCCCACCGCAACAGAACGAGCTGGCAATGGCGCTTTGTCTTTCAGGAAAGACGCATGTACGCGGGCATATTCGTCGGTAAGGTTTTGTCCTTTCAAATAAATAGAGGTGCCGGGCAACCAGCGGTTGATGTCGTAGTTCACTTGCAGATCCACCAGGGTGTAACCCGAAGTTTCATCTTCCAGCGCGGCCACGCGGTCCTGTCTTAAATAGCGCGATGCACTTAACTCAATATCAAAGTCGGCAATTTCATATTGCACACGACCACCAATACGCAGCGGTGGAATGCGCGGCAAGTCGCCACCATCACGCAATTGCGCGCGGATGTAGTCGGTCATCACGGTGAGTTTTAGCGCATCGGTAGCCTGCCAGATAAACTCGCCTTCAAAGCCATACAAATCTGCGTCCTGCGCCTGATAAGCGTAGAGCGGCAAATCCATGTAGTGATAATGATCACCGTGCTCATGAGCGATGGATTCATTAAAGCCGGTATCGTTCAGGTAGTAATAATTGTCGATCCGGTTGTAGAAAATATTGGTAATAAAACCGAATTTGCCATCGAATTTACGCAGCGAAATATCCAGGTTGCTGGATTTTTCCAGTTTGACATCACCCCGGTGCAAATCGACTTCGTAACCGCCATCGGCAGTCGGCTTGATGTCCAGCAAGGCGCCGCTTTCAAATAAACCGGAACCAATGTGCGGGCCGTACGACAGTAATTCTGCAGCAGACGGTGTGCGTTGGGCGTGCGTAAATGAAACGCCCAGGTTATAGCCCTGCGTAAAGTCCCACACCACACCGCCCGACACACTGAACGGATTGGAGCTGTGATCAACGGAATACACAGACAACAAACTGTCATCGTAGCGCGACAGGTTGGCCACAAAGTTATCGGCGGTGATATCGGTTTGTTCAATACGCGCACCCAGCTGCAATAACACCGGGCCAAAATGACGCTCTTCGATTAATGCCAGCGCCCAGGTTTCTGTCAGGCTTGGCGGCGTAAAGGCTTCCATACCGGTAGCAGAAAAATCGCTGCGCTTGTAATGGACCGTTAACGCCCCGCGCCAATCCGCCAGCGGGTGATGAAAAATATCCACGCGGCCTTCATAACTTTCGTTGGTGAAGGTGGTGGCAATCTGATCTTCTTCTATTTCATCGTGGCGATAGTTGGTGTAGCCAAAACGGGTATTGATACCGCTGATAATTGCATGGTCGAGAGCCAGCTCGCTGATGAATTGAATACGATCCTGTTCCAGCTCGGCGTGAACCGGCACATCTTCAATACCGTGCGAGTGGCCCGGAATACCGTAAGTGCGCTCCAACCGGCCCACCGATAAACCGACAAAGCCGTTATCCAGCAAATAACTGCCGCCGAGGTTGAATCCCTGGGAGTCATTAGCAGAGCTTGGCAAGCGCGTGCTGCCACCGGCTTCACCAGCAGCGGCCGGGCCGGGAATTTTGTAATCGTTGGCATCGCGCCAGAAACCGTCTGCATGCACGGCTACATTGCCGGTACCGGTGGTGATGCTGCCGGAAACCAGTTTATCGTCCGCTACCGAGTTGTGTTCAACACGCCATTCGCCCTCGGTTTCATTGGATTGCGGCACCCGGTCATCGACGATATTAACCACGCCGCCAATGGCGCCGCTGCCATAAAACAGCGTGGAAGGGCCGCGTAAAATTTCGATCTGCCGCGCGGTCGAGGCTTCGGTAGCCACCGCATGGTCAGGCCCGACGCGGGAGGCATCGCCCGCGTCCAGACCGTTTTGCGTAATCAGCACACGCGGGCCATCAAGGCCACGAATGATCGGGCTGCTGGCCACCGGGCCGTAATAATTGGAGTGCACACCCACCTGATGCTGCAAGGTATCGCCCAGCGTGGAAGACTGACGGCGGCGCAGTTCTTCATCGCCCAGGACACTGACCGGCTGGGCAGATTCCACGTTGGAGGCGTGCCAGGGCAAACCGACCACGTTGATCACTTCCACCACCGTCGGCGTTAACACCAACTGCAAATCGCTGCGCTGGTCATCTATATGAAACACCCGGTGCATATGGCCTGGCGCCCGGACATGGAGTTCCAGCGCCCTCCCGGTGGGGTTGTTGACGGTGAAACGTCCTTGCCCATCGGCACGAACGCTGGTGTTGGAGCCAACAATATCAATCACCGCGCCGGTGACGGCACGCCCCTGATCATCTTTCACCAGACCGCCAACCTCAGCCGCCATAATCACCTGAGACACCATCGCCAGTGTCACTGCAAACAGGGTTTTCTTCACACAACCTCCTCAAATCCAATAAACACCATCCGCTCAACCCGGCAAACGGGATTGAGCCGGCCAGAAGCACCAGGCTTCAATCAACTAAAATCCGATTTAGTTATAATATAACATTACGCCAGCAAAGGAAAAGACTATCCCGCCAGATTCCTTTGATATTCCTTTTATATACCGGCCGCACGATTCCTGAAGCGTTGCCTGATAACGCCATCCAAGCCACCTTGTTGCCCACTTTGCCTGCCGCTATGGCCGGAAAATTGTGATTGCCTGCGCAACTTCACAGCATGAAAAGCCAACCGGTTTTAACAACCGCCAGCGGAAAATGAAAATTAAGGTTGAATTAAGACTGCCAGGCTAGAGTGGTTAATGAAAGCTTCACCAACACTTACATTTTTCGGAGAACGACTATGAAAAAATTTACTACTGCTTTGGTTACCGCGCTGGTTTTGTCTGCAGCTCCTTTTGCAATGGCCGACGACAATGTGCCGCTTGACCAGATTCAAACCCTGCAAGAAAACGGCACCATCCAGTCACTGCAAAAATTGAATGCCATTGCGCTTGAGCAACATCCGGGCGCGACCATTCACGACAGCGAACTGGAACATGAACGCGGCCAGTACATTTATCAACTGGAACTGCGCGATCAACAGGGTGTAGAGTGGGATCTGGAACTGGATGCGGCAACTGGCGCCATCCTGAAAAACAGACAGGACGATTAATCCGGCCCTTGCCATGAAAAACCCTTTTATCAGCGTATTAATAGTTACCACCTTGCTGACCGGCAGCCTGCCGATGGCAGCGCGCGACCTGAATCAGGACGAAGCGCTGCGCCTTCGTCAGCAAGGTGCCATTATGCCGCTGGAAAAATTGCTGGAAATTGCCCAGACCCGTTATCCCGGTTCACGTTTACTGGAAGCCGAACTGGAAGAAGATGACGGGGAGTACATTTACGAGATTGAATTGCTGACACCGCAGGGAGTCGTGCGCGATATAGAAATTGATGCGCACAGCGGGCGCATATTAAAGGACGAGGAAGACGATTAATGCGCGTGTTACTGGCAGAAGATAATGTACTGCTGGCCGAAGAACTGATCGATAACTTTTCCCGACTGGGCTACGCCACCGACTGGCGGGCTGATGGTCGGGATGTTCTTCATGAAGGCCTGCATGGCAATTACGACATCATTATTCTCGACCTTGGCCTGCCCGGAAAAAACGGGCTGGAAATTTTGCACGATTGGCGAAAACAAAAACTGGGCACACCGGTGCTAATTCTTACCGCCCGCGATCACTGGTCAGAACGTATTGATGGTCTGAAAGCCGGCGCCGACGATTACCTGACCAAACCTTTTCACCCGGAAGAATTGAACCTGCGTATTCAGGCGCTATTACGCCGCGCGCACGGCAGCAGCAATCAACCGGCACTGTCTGTGGGTCAATTAACCCTGCAAGAGAATGACCAAACGGCAACACGGGACAACCAAAGCTGGTCGCTCACCGCCGCCGAATTCAGTTTGTTGCGCTGCTTTATGTTGCAACCTGGCAAGCTGCTGTCCAAAAGCCAATTAATGGAACATCTTTACGATGCAGAAACCGAGAGGGACTCGAATGTTCTGGAAGTACACATCAATCATCTGCGTCGCAAATTGGGAAAAAGCATTATCGAAACGCGTCGCGGCCAGGGGTATATTTTTACCGGCGAATAAATTATGAAATCCATTCAGCAACGGCTGAACCTTGGCCTCGTCACCAGCCTGCTGATTGCCGGTATTCTTTTAGTACAAACTGCTTTATGGCTGGTTGATAACGGCCTGCGTCGCTATTTTGAAGCGACCTTGCAGCAGGAGGCAACCTTGCTGCTGACCACGCTGACCCGCAACGGTGAGAACATAGAACCGGATATCAACCGTCAACCCATCCATTACCGCCGGCCGTTTTCCGGGCAGTATTTTCAAATGGATATTGAAGGCCAGCAGTGGCGGTCGCGATCACTCTGGGATGGCACCCTACCGGCAACGACCACCAACAGCGGTTTGCTCGCCACCTTGCATGGAGGCCCGCAAGCCCAGGAGCTGCTGATTTTTATTGGCCATTACGAAAAATTTCGCAAACCCATTACCATTACCGTCGCCCGCGATTACACGCCGATTTTGCAGCATTTCAATAAAGTAAAAATTATTGCCGCCGCCTTCGGTGTGCTGGCGTTAATTATTATTTTGCTCATCCAGCGCTGGATAGTCCGCAAGGCGCTCTCCCCGCTTGAAAAAATCCGGCAACAAATTGCCCAGCTCCATGCAGGCGAACGCAGCACGCTGGACACCGATGTGCCGGAAGAATTATTACCGCTGGCGACGCAAATTAATAATCTCCTGCACCACACCGAAAAAACCCTCGAGCGCTCGCGCCACGCCATCGGCAACCTCAGCCACGCCTTGAAAACGCCCCTGGCCGTTATCTTCAGTTTGTTACACCGCCCGGAAATACAAGCCCATCCGCAACTGGCAGAAAAACTGACAGCCCAAGCCAATGCCATTCAACAGCGGGTGCAGCAGGAATTAAGCCGGGCACGCTTTTCAGGCACCGCCCTGCCGGGCGCGCAATTCGATTGTGAAAAAGAATTACCGGATCTTTTTTCTACGCTGGCCTTGATTCATAACAACACCCTGACCATGCGCTGGGCAACCGATGCCCATTTGCGTTTACCCTGGGACAGGGAAGATATGCTGGAACTGCTGGGCAATATTCTCGACAACGCCTGTAAATGGGCCAACTCAACCGTAGCGCTGGATATCCGCAAACGGGACGGCGTTTTTTATGTTCAGCTGGATGACGACGGGCCGGGCATTGATAGCGAAAGCCGATCACAGGTTCTGCAACGCGGCACACGGCTGGACGAGAATACCGATGGTCACGGTTTGGGGCTGGATATTGTGCGCAAGCTGATTGAAGGTTGCCAGGGCACACTGTCACTGGATGAAAGCCCGTTGGGCGGATTGCGGGTAGAAATTGCGCTGCCGATTAACCGGCACTTGCTATCCCATTAAAAGCAAAAAAAATCCGGCGTGCGTCAGCACACCGGATTTTTCGTTCTCAACAAAACATTATGCTTTCGGGGTCAAACGCAGTACTACAACATCGTGCGGTGGAATTTTCACCTTCAACGGGTTCAGAGTATCGCCTTTGTTACCTTTCCACAGATCGCGCCAGGTAAACTTTTCCTGATCAAAGTCGATACGCTTGCCAAACTCGTCGTCTTTCAGCGGGTAATATTCCCAATCGTGATTCAGATCCAGCGTGCTGTGACTACGGTTGAGGAACACAAACGCCCACTCACCATTTTCCAGCGGCTTGGCGAATACGTTCAAGCGTTCGGTGGCCAGCATGCGCATTGCCTGAATGCCCAGCTTGTCCTGGTTGACCGCAATAATTTCACGGTTGGTCAGAATGTCACGGGTCGTTTTGGACATGGTGCGCAAATCGTTACCGGCAATCAGCGGTGAATTCAGCACGGCCCACAAGGTGAAATGCGAACGGTCCTGGGCTTCGGTCATACCGTTACCAATTTCCATCATATCCATATCGTTCCAATGACCTGGACCGGCATATTTACGCAGCTTCATTTGTTTGTCGAGAATCGGCAACACACCCAGTGACGACCAGGAACCGTGGTTGTGCTCGCAATCCCAACAGTTATAAATGTCGCCAGTGGTGCGCCAGGAGTGACCAATCTCCTTTCCCCATTCCCACGGCTGGTTGTCGCCCCACTCACACAAACTGAACAGAATTGGACGATCCAATTGCGCCAGCGCCTCGCCCATGGTGGTGTAAGCACCAATCGGATTTAAGTTTTCGGTGTTACACCAGTCGTATTTCAGGTAATCAATACCCCACGCCTGATACTGCAACGCATCCTGATATTCATAACCGCGGCTGCCCGGATAACCGGCGCAGGTTTTATTACCGGCATCGGAGTAAATGCCGATTTTCAAGCCTTTGGAGTGAACATAGTCCGCCAGCGCTTTCATGCCATGCGGAAATTTTTGCGGGTCAACCTGAATATTGCCCTGCTCATCACGACCGCCGTGCCAGCAATCGTCGATATTAACGTATTCATAACCGGCATCTTTCATACCGGAAGAAACCATCGCATCGGCCATTTCACGGATAAGACTGTCGCTAACATCACAACCAAAGGTGTTCCAGCTGTTCCAGCCGAGCGCCGGGGTTAATGACAATTCTTTTTTCGGTGGCATTTCCGAAACGGTTTTAAATTGAGCCAATGCTGGCGTTGCTGCGGCAAGTATGCCGCCAACAGCTGCAACACCCAGTGCAGTTTTAATGAATGCGAAACGCATAATCAGATGTCCTCGATCGTTAGTGGTTAGTTATTGTGGTTTAAATATATGAATAATCTGATAAATTATTTTTTCTGAAAAAAAACCGCAACAAAAGTTACGGTTTTTTACACAGGACTTACTTAACCAGCTGCGACATTTTGTCAGCGTGCTTTTTAATCACATCCAGGGTTGACGCATCGGTATCGAATACCGCATTCAAACCTTGTGGTTCCTGTGGTGGGTCACCCACAAAGTCATCGCCTTCCTGCCACATAAAGTCAGCATTTTGGGTGCGACCAAAACCGCCCCACGCCCAGAAGTTGGAACCGGCCAACGCATCACCTGATGCAGAATGCGAATGAATCAAATCAAAAAATTCTTCGTAAAAACGATCGCGGTACACGGTGGTAGCGCTCACCTCAAAAGAACCGCCATCACGCTCTGCACCAAACTCTTCCAGTACAATCGGCTTGTTCATCTGGTTGGCAACATCAACGTGTTCATTGATGTATTTTTTCGCCTGTTGCAGTGCCGACTCATAGGTTTCTTCCGGTTTGGTTGCATCGAACCAGCCCCAGTTTTTCAACCACATATGGAAAGTCAGGTAATCCACATACTCGCTTTGATGCGATTCAATAAACAAAGCCATGTCGCGGATGGTGCCCATGGAGCCTTCGTTACCGGTGCTGATCAATTGCTTCGGTGCCAGCTCGCGAATGTATTTTGACGTTTCGTGAACCCACTCTTTAAAAGCCGGGAAGTTGATACGGCCATCTTCATCGCTACCCGGGCGCGGCTCATTGGCCAACTGCCAGGACATAATGGTCGGGTCTTCGTTGTACAACTTGCCATTGATGGTGTTCTTACGCGTTACTACACGTTTGATGATATCGCGGTACAAGGTTTGCGCTTCTTCCATACGGTAGAATTTTGCAGAGTTCTGCATGAACGCATTCCACTCGTTGGTTACGTCCGGATCAAATACCGGCGTGCCTTCAAACCAGGATACGTACTGCGACATACCGCCTGACCACTGCCAGAAGTTGTTGAAATACAAAACGGCGGTCATATCACGTTTTGCCATTTCGTCGAGCAGGAAATCCAGACCTGCCCATAACTCTTCACTGTACTCGCCGGGCGCGGTCACAATGGCCGGGCGCACAGCGCGCATCAATTCACTTTGTTCCGATGCGGCCAGTACCCGCAAATTATTAATGCCGGTGCGCTGCAATAAATCCAGTTCACGAATCAAACGCTCGCGATCACCTACCGCGCCTTCAGAGCCAAGGTAACCGCCGAACCACATATTGGTTCCGACGACATAATAGGTTTTACCCTGACGGGAAAAGGTTCTGCCATCAACGGTTACAAATTCGTTGACTGCTTCAGCGACCTGAACAACGTCAGCAGGTTTTTCTTCCGGTGCAGTAGCGGGCGCAGAAGATTTTCCACAACCGCCCAGGGCGAGCAAAAGCGCCGCCATAATCCAGGGCAATCCGAAGGTTGGTTTCATAGTTTTCTCACTTATTTGGTGATACTCGCAGGCATCAGTAGGTTAAAAAAATCTGCTGACCGGGTGGTCGGGGCTCTTTATAACACAACCGGACTTATGAGACAGGAATCGCATCCCGCCTTGATTGATTCACAAACTGCGTAGAATCCGATGTTATTTTATGTATGGTACGAACAACATTAAAACCCCATCGCCAGCATCCAGCGGTGGGGTTTTAAATAGGGTACTACTGCATTTTTTGCAGGATCGCTTTCACTTCCATCATGGCTCGGCCATTATGGTAGGGTCCTTTCCAGAAGCCCATTTTGTAATGACGCTCACCGTGCAAATCATCCAGCCGTGAAGCCCACAGCCATTCGCCTTGCTCATGATCGATCTGGTATTTTTTAATAAACTCCCAAACCTTCAGCGCGGCTTCGGTGAAACGTTGATCACCCGACAGCTGTGCGGTTTTCAAAAACCCGACCATGGCTTCAGCCTGCACCCACCAGATAATTTCGGGCAGTTGTTGGGCCGTGGCAAAATCATAGGCATCAATAACCTGGCCATGCTCGCCGATAGCTTCATCCAGACAGGTTTCGGCAATGCGAATCACATCCGGTAATAAACGTTCTGTTACCGCCTTGTCATTCAATGAATCCAGCGCTTTTACCAATAACCATGCGGTCTCAATATCGTGCCCGTAGGTGAAGGCCGGAGAGAAATCTTTCCAGTCCACATCGAGGAACATACGCATGTGGTAATTTTCACGGTTGATAATGTATTTATCAAAACAGTGAATGTTGTAACGCAAGGCTGCTGATACCGCGGCGACCGGATGCACCTTGTTTAACGAGGTGTAGGCTTCCAGTACGTGCAAATGGGTATTCATGCTTTTGGGGTAGTTGAGATCTTTATCGCTCAGGCGAACGTCTTCAATTTTGCCCCACTCGCGGGTGAAGGCTTCAAAATAACCTTCGCGCTCGCGATCAATGGTATTGCGCTCCAGCAACTCGAAACAGGACAGCGCTTGTTGCAAGGCCGCCGAGTTATCGGTGAGTTGGTAATAAGCCACCAGCGCATAGATGGCAAACGCCTGGGCGTACACCTGCTTTTTGGTATTCAGCGGTCTGCCTTTGGCATCCAGCTCCCAAAAAACACCGCCGTGTTCCTTGTCGAAAAAATAATCGGTCAGGTACTGATAAGAGCGATCCGCCAGCTGACGATACAAGGGGTTCGGAACTACACGGGCAACTTCACTGAAGAACCACAGAATACGGGTATTCAGTACGATGCCTTTGGTGGCTTCCGGTACCGGCACATTGTCTTCGCCCACTTCACCCCAGAACCCGCCATTCAGCAGATCCTGGGAATTGGCAACCCACCAGTCAGCGATGGCGACCAATTCCTGGTCGCACTCCCGGGAAAATTTTTCGAGAGAAAAATTGGTCACAGTCATCACCCTTACGCGAGATTTTTCAGAACGTCGAGGTTGGCAGCAATCAACTTGTTACGGGTTTCAACCGATGCAGCAGAACGCAAACCGTCTTCCGGTGTATTGATGCAGTAATCTACCAATTGATCAACGGTAGAGGTGGCTACATGCATACGGGTATCGGAAGAAGCGTAATAAACAAACACTTCGTTTTTCTCGTTAACAATCCAGCCGTTGGAGAAAGCTACGTTGGAAACGTCACCGACACGCTCGGCACCGTGCGGTGCAATGAAGTGACCACCCGGGCGGTGTGAAACAACCCACGGACGCTCCAGCTCGGTCATGAACATGTACAACACATAACGCAAACCGGCGGCGGTATTACGCACACCGTGCGCCAGGTTCAGCCAGCCTTTTTCAGTTTTGATAGGCGCCGGGCCCTGACCATTTTTCACTTCTTTGATGGTGTGGTAAACCTTGCCATCAACAATCACTTCGGATTTCACTTCGGCGTTGGTCATGTCATCGACCAGACCCCAGCCAATACCACCACCAGCACCAACGCTGATGAAGCCATCTTGCGGACGAGTGAACAAACCGTATTTGCCGTCAATAAATTCCGGGTGCAATACCACGTTACGCTGTTGACCGGAGTGAGTAATCAAATCCGGCAAGCGCTCCCAGGTGATCAGATCTTTGGTGCGGGCAATACCGCACTGGGCTTCTGCCGCAGAAATATCCGTGGAGGTTTCGTCTTTACGCTCGGTGCAGAACAAACCGTAGATGTAACCATCTTCGTGCGCGGTTAAACGCATGTCGTACACGTTGGTGTCCGGACGTTCGGTTTCCGGCAGGGTGATCGGGAAATCCCAGAAGCGGAAGTTATCAATACCGTTGGCACTTTCTGCGATGGCGAAGAAGGATTTGCGATCGACACCTTCAACGCGTACTGCCAGCAGGTATTTACCCTGCCAGTAGAGGGCGCCGGAGTTGAATGCCGCATTAACACCCAGACGCTCCTGCAAAAACGGATTGGTTTTTTCATTCAGGTCATAGCGCCAGAAAATAGGAGCATGCGCTGCGGTCAGGATGGGGTTTTCGTAAACTGTGTAAATACCATTGCCGATGGTTTGTGGTGTATTGGCTTTGGTGATCAGTGTTTCGTGATCAGCCAGCAGTGCCTTCACCTTATCGTTAAAAGAGCTCATAAAGTCCTCTGTTTGTCATATTCGCGAAACCTATGCACCACTTAAAGGCATGTGTACGCAGCTTGTTTCTCTTATCTGTATAACCGCCGCTGGTGCAATCGGTTACACATCACGCTAAAAAAATACCGCACCACGGCGGTATTGGGGCACCGGTCAGGGTGCCCGCTTTGCTCAGGATTTTTCCGCGGCGCTTATCGGCTTCGGTAAAAACTCACTGGGTGTATCGGCCTGGTAATCTTCAAGATTTTTCCACCAGAATTTCCATAACAGCAGGCTGGTAACCGCCAGCACCGCAATACCCACAAACATTTCCTGCCAGTGTTTGATCACCAGGAAAATCGGGATAGCGACCATGCTGGTCTGCCACACAATACCTACCGCCACGTTAAACATATCGCGGGCAAAATGCGGGTTCTTTTGTACTTGCGGGTACTGCTGCTGTGCGGCTTCGCGCACCGGCGCCCACCATCCCCACGGACGAACCTTAATGTAAAACGCTTTCAGCACTTCCATATCGTCGGCTTTGGTCAGCAGGGACACGGTCACGCAGGTAGTAAAGCAAGCGAGGAACAGGAACGGGAACGAGTACAGCGGGTTGTAATCGGTAAACGCCAAGGCGATCGCCAGGACAATACCAACTACCATGCCCCAGAAATATCCCATGCCATTAAAACGCCACCACAACCACTTCAACATGTTGGAGGCGGTGTAACCACCATAAAGGGCGGCCACAATCCATTGGATAGCGTTGTTGAGTGAGGGGATGAACAAGCCAACCAGCACACCGAGAATCACAAAAATAACCGAGAACAAATAGCTCAGTTGTACATATTTTTTCGGTTCGGCATTGGGGTTGATATAGCGCTTGTAAATATCGTTAACCACATAGGCGGGCGCCGCATTCACGGTAGCGGCAAAGGTACCCATAAAAGCTGCCAGCAAACCGGCGATCAGCAAACCTTTCAACCCCACCGGAATAAATTCCTTCAATGCCATCGGCAGTACTTGTTCAAAGTCTACCGCCGGGCCCATCGCACGCAATTCATCGGTAAAGAAAGCGATCGCCAGAATGGTTAAACCAGCAATCATCATGTAACGCGGAATAAACAACACCACGTTCACAAACCAGCTCATTTTCGACGCTTCAGACGGCGACTTGGTGGAAAGCACACGCTGCATGTCGTAGTTGGGCGCCGGGCCAGCCAGCGACACCAGTACGCCTTTCAGTAACACCAGCATGAAGAAGATGGTGAACATGTTGTAACCATCTTGCAGAATTTTTTCGTTGGCGGCAGGCAGGCGCTCTGCCCAATCAATATTCAGCTGCCAATTGATGGCAACGCTGGTCCAGCCATCAGGCAGGATGCGAGCCAGCAACTCTGGCGATACCTGTTGCATGGCGATGACGCCCACCGCAATCGAAGCCAGCGTCATCACCACAAACTGGAATACCTCGGTAAACACCACCGACATCATGCCGCCCTTCACCACATACAAGGTGGTGATGGCAGTGATGATGAGCGCGTAGGCAACATCGTTCCAGTAGGGGTCGGCAGAGAACTGCCAGGGCAGGAAAACCGCCGCAAATTTACCGATACCAATAAAGCCGTAAGCGATAAATGCCACCACGTTAATCAGGGCAAATACCACGACCACCAGGTGGGAGAGTTTGGCACCGGTACTGTTACCAAAACGGAAGGTAATAAACTCGGCACCGGTAAGCACGCCGGAACGGCGCAACCAGGCAGAGAGGAATACCATCATGAAAATCTGGTTGAATACCGGCCACAGCCAGGGGATATAAATACTGCTCAACCCGTACACAAACAGCAGATACACCAGCCACATGGTACCGCTGATGTCGAACATGCCGGAGGCGTTGGACAAGCCCAGCATGCGCCAGGACAGGGTATTACCGCCCAGAAAGTAGCTGCGCATATTTTTAGAGGCTTTTTTGGAAACCCAAAAACCCAGCCCCAGAGTGCCCACAACATAGGCAAGAACGATAAGAATATCGATGATCGAAAGTTGCATGGAAAGCTTCACATTCTCGGTTATTAGATAGAACGGGCTATTAAGTGATAGGCCTGCAGGCCTGAACCCATGTATTTCCCGCGCTGATACGACTTTTGTGATTGGCTATCCCCGGCCATCAAACATCCACGCGGCTACCATCCGGATTTGGACTGGCGGCATAATGTAATCGGTTACAACTTTTTTTGCTAGTCAGAAATAGCCGCATGTAGTAGATTTTGCCCCCTACGGCGAAATTAACGTTATAAATACGCCGATGAATACCTGGTTTCCTGTGATCGCTTTACCCTCGGGCACCCTGCCGCACCATCGGCCCTGCTGACTCGACATCAGATATAGCCATTGCGGCCCACCCGACGATCCCAGGGGTTTACTACGCAGCTGTTATTCAGAGTAACCCTATGTCCAACATTCGAGATGTTGCGCGGCTGGCCGGAGTATCCGTTGCCACCGTCTCCCGTGCCCTGAGCGCCCCCGAAAAAGTTTCTGAAGAAAGCCTCAGCAAAGTGCAGGACGCTATCGCACAGGTGGGTTATCGCCCGAATATGCTGGCGCGAAATTTCCGCTCTACCCGCTCCTACGCCGTTGTTGTGCTGGTACCGGACATCGCCAACCCGTTCTATTCCTTGTTTATTCGTGCTCTGGAAGACCGCGCCCAGCAAAAAGGTTACGCCGTGTTATTGGGCGATACCCGGGGCACCTCGGAGCGCGAGCAGGAGTATATTCGCCGGGTAGAAACCCGCCTGGCAGACGGCATTATTCAGCTGCGTCCCAGCTCGGAAAAAAGCCAGAACACCATTCCGGCAGGCATTGCCTGCGTCAATGCCTGTGGTTGCGAGCTGACCACCGGCCCCTCTATCCGTATTGATAACCGCGCTGCCGCCCGCACCATGGTGGATTATCTGATTTCGTTGGGACATCGCCGCATCGGCGTGATTTCCGGCCTGAAAGACAACCCGCACACCATTGATCGGCTGGAAGGTTACAAAGAAGCACTGGCCAGCGCCGGTATTGCTTATGACAAAGACCTGATTGCCGAGGGTGACTTCACCATGTGGTCTGGCCTTAATAGCGCGTTTCAGTTCTGCAATATGAAGAATCGCCCTACGGCAATTTTTTCGATGAACGATGAGATGGCGATTGGCGCGATGCAAACGCTGAAGTCCCAGGGGATTCGCGTTCCGGAAGATATGTCTGTTACCGGTTTCGACGATATTGCCTACGCCAAGTATTGCGACCCGAGTCTGACGACTATTTCCCAGCCGGCGGAGGAGATGGGCAAGATGGCGATGGATATGTTGTTACGGATTATTGAGGGCGAGCCCTTGAGCCAGACCGAGTGCGTACTGCCTACCGAGTTTATTATCCGCAAAAGCACCGGCCCGGCGCCTTATCAGAAGTAACTTTATTCAAGTTGTCAGTACACCAACAAAAACGCCCGCAATTGCGGGCGTTTTTGTTTATTCAACCGAACTTACTCAAGACTTCCACCACGACGCTGAATCAAATCACTTTCAATCTGCTTCATCTGCTTGTCGTTCAGCGGATACCAGAAGGAGAAGAGCGCACCCAGCGCACAAATACCCACCGGAATCAGGCTCATCAGCAACACCATACCGCTAATGGAAGCGGTTACCGTGGCTTCGATTTTTGGGTCGTAGCCGTACATAGCCAGAATCACCAACACCAATGCACCGGCAAAACCATGGCCGGTTTTGTTGATAAAAGTACCTGATGAATACATCAACCCGGTCGCACGGCGGTTGTTTTTCCACTCGGAGTAATCAACGGTATCACCCAGCATACTGAAGAAAAGCACCGGCATCATACCGGCGAAAAACTCACCGATAGCCGCCAGCACCAACATCAGCGTGACCTGCTCGGGCTGCACAAAATAGATAGCGCCGCTGAAAATACCACCAAAGATAAACGCACAAATCATCAGCGTGCGCTTGTTGAAACGCTGCGACAACCAGTTGGTGGCAATGGCAGCCGCCAGCGATGCCAGCAAAGTAATCAGGAAGTAATAACCCAGCAGGTCATCACGCCCGAGGAAATATTTGAAGTAATAACCGGCAGCACTGGGGCGAATAACGGTGAACAAACCGAACATGATGCCCACCGTCAGCAGGATCAACCAGGGCTTGTTGGTGAGCAGGTCAGACAGGTCTTTCTGGCCACTGTTCATCAGTTCGCGCGGGCGCTTGATCAACCGGGAGCGCAGCCATACGGTCAAAGCAAAACTTGCCAGCGCGGCAGCGGCACACAGATATTTGTAATGAACCGGCCATTCTGTTTGCGCCAGACTGATCACAAACAGGCTCACGCCCACCACCGGAATCAAAATCACCGGCATGCTGTAGCAAAGCTCTTTGGTTTCCTGCCAGAAGGTTTTATCACTCGTCACAGGCGGTTTGATGCGCTCTTTGGTGGTGGCGTAAGTGATGACCATCAGAATCACCAACAGCACCGCAAAAATAGGCATGGTGTATTGATAACCCAGCGCCTGGTTGCCCTGACCAAAATAGCCGACCAGCCATGGCATGGTCGTCATGACCAACAAGCCACCACTAAAAGCACCGATAAAACGGAAGCTGGACAAACTGGCCCGCTCGCTAACGCTGTCGGTCATCACGCCCATCAACGCGCCATAAGGAACGTTGTTGGCGGTGTAGGCAATGGTGAGGGCGATATAGATGACGTAGGCATAAATCAGCTTGCCGGTGTAACCGAGATCCGGCGTGTAATAAATCAACACCAGCAGCAAGCCTAAAAAGGGCGATGACCAGAGTATCCAGGGGCGAAATTTACCGGCTTTGGTATTGGTTCGGTCGGCAATGGAGCCGGCGATAATATCGGTTACACCATCAGATAAACGAACCACCAGAATCAGGATTGCTGCGTGGGTAGCAGCCAGCCCGAAGGTATCGGTATAAAACAGCGGCAGGAAAAACAGGCTTCGCCAAACAAAGTTTGCCGCTGCGTCCCCCATGCCGTAGCCCAGTTTTTCCCCCAGGGAAAGTTTGTGAGTAGATTTTTGCATATAAAGAACACTCGGTGAGTGGCCGCCGATAGGCCAGATGTTTATCGTTATACTCGTGCACCGAAGCAGGAGTGGCGCCAGATAATGCCACGCCACCCCTTGGGGATCAACTTGTCAGATTCATCCCTGACTTCACCACACACTAGCGTGCTTGCACACGTCCTTCGCAATGATCCAGCAGCTCGACCGCCACCACGATCAAATGATAGAGCGTACTGGCAGGTGCTACATCCACAATCACTTCATCGTCAGCACCACGACGATCCACGTAGGAACCTGCGGTAGATGCGCTCAGGTAGTAAGTGAACAGGTCATCCACCGCCTTGATGGCGATTGCCTCAGCCTGCGGATGGCCGGAGCGGATCTGCACCAGGCTGGCTTTGATCAGCTCGGTAATACCCCAGCAACGCTTGCCGGTGTCAACCACATCGCCATTTTCTGCCACCACGTCATACAACAACCCTGATGGCGCCTGGCCAATAGCAAGACCCCGCGCATACAAGGCATCCAGATACGCCTGCACCGGACGACCGCTGCGACGGCTGTACCAATCCAGCAACCATACCCATTCCATCATGTGGCCTGGCTCAACCCAACTGCCGCGCGCGTCGGCAAGGCGAGTCCAGTCATCATTGAAAAATTCAAACAACAGGCCGTTGCTTTCGTCGAAGAAGCGGGTTTGAAAAAGCGCAAACAGTTCGGCAGTACGCGCAAGGTATTTGGCATTGCCGGTAGCGTCGTAGAGCGCCAGGAATGCCTCGAACAAATGCATGTGCGGGTTCTGTCGACGGCAGGCGTAAGCGTAGTCACCTTCCAGCCAGCCGCCATTGGCCGCGCCGAATTTTTTATCCAGGTGAGCGATCAAGCGGTCAGCTTCGGCCAGCGCCGCTGCATCGCCAAAAGCGCGGTAACTCCAGGCGTTAGCCAGCAGAAAAAACGCGTGATCATAAAGATCCTGCTTGCTATCAATGACTTCGTAATGCGGATTCATTAAATGGGTGTAACCACCGCCAGCGGTCGGGTGAGCCGCGTGTTGCTGCACAAACTGCAACATCTTTTGCGCGACGTCCTTACCTTGCGGGCACCAGCCCCGGTCATAGGCCTGAGCGAAAAAGAAAGCCTGACGCGCCTGTACGCGCACCCGAATATCAGCTTCGCGATCAACCGCACCGGTAACATCCAGGCGCTCGATATTAACGCCGGTTTCCGTATCAATACCGCGTTCCAGCCACAGGGGAATGGCATCTTCTTTGATCCAGCGTTCCAGCCGCTGCGCTGCAGCCTGAAGAGATTGGGACATAGCAAAACTCGCAAATAAAATGACGATTACTACCAGCCGTCCGGCATGGACATATGGCAACGCTGGCAGCACAAAAAACGGGCGACATAATGCCGCAAAATGTAACCGGTTTCAAACAATCAGACTACAACCGCACCAAAACACCCAGGGTTTTAAACAGCGGTAAAGGGCGGAACAAACCGGACACCTGCGCCAATTGCCAGATATCAAAAGGCGGCCTGCCGCCCTCGGCCGGGTCAGGAAACACATCGTGAATAGCCAGCAACCCGCCTTTGGCGATATGACCCGCCCAACAACGGTAATCGGTCAGGGCTGCTTGCGCGCTGTGGCCGCCGTCAATAAACACCATGCCAACGGGCGCCTGCCAATGACGCGCCGCCTGGGCAGATGAGGCCACCACCGGCACCACGGTTTGTTCAAGCCCGGCGCGAAACAGGGTTTTACGAAACGCCGGAAAAGAATCCATGCGCGCCAGCTCGGCATCATACAAAGCCGCATCATGCCATTCTTCGCCCGGCTGGTGCTCTTCCGAACCGCGGTGATGATCGATCGCGTAAAGCAGTTGATCGCGCTGCTGGCAGGCAGCGCCCAGCCAGACAGTAGACTTGCCACAATAACTGCCGATTTCTACCACCGGCCCCAACAAGGCCGCCTCCAACGCATGTTGATAGAGACGCTCACCTTCTTCTTTATCCAGAAAACCTTTTACCGATTCTATATCCAGGGGCAACATTGTTATCTGTGTTTCCTCTTTTAAAACCACGTCCTGATTAGCGCAATAGCCGCACGCCGGTTATCAACATACGACTACAATAATCACTTTTGCGATAAACGACTGCACAACGGAGCCAATCTATGCGGCGCAATAATACGCCATATCGGGTAAAACGCTGGCGCGATGCCATGACCCGCTGGTATGTAAAACGCTTTGTTGCGACGCAATTCGACAGTCTCGGCTCAACGCCGGAGGTTGCCCATCCCCGCCATCTGGTTATTTTTGGCCGACATATTCACCTGGGGAAATATGCACACATTATTTGCGCGCCGGACAATGCGGTTCGCCTCACCACCTGGCCCGACAAACAGCATAGCGGCGAAATACGTATCGGTGATTTTTGTCTGATCTCGCCCGGGGTTCGCATCTCATCCAACCGCGCCATTCATATTGGCGATAACGTCATGCTGGCGGCCAATGTTTCCATCAGCGATAGCGACTGGCATGGCATTTACAACCGGATACGACCTTTCCGTTGCAGCAAACCGGTGGTATTGGAAAACAACGTCTGGCTGGGCGAGCGGGTTATTGTGACTAAAGGCGTGCGTATTGGCGAGAACAGCGTGATTGGCGCCGGAGCGGTCGTCACCCGGGATATCCCCGCCAATGTGATCGCGGCAGGCAATCCGGCGCGAGTGATCAAAGCCATCAACCCGAACCGCCGCATGCTGAAACGGGAAAAACTGTTTGAACACGCCGAGCATTATTTTCATCAGCAGCAGGAGCTGGATCGCTACCTGCTGGGCAACAATGGCTGGCTGAACTGGTTGCGCAGCCTGATCAAACCCGGCCGGCAGGATTGATATCCGGATCAAGAGCAGCGCGCAAAATAGCAGCCACGGATATCGCATCGGTAATTTCACCGGACAGCACCATCGCCAGCGCTTCACTGAAAGGCAAACGTTTTACTTCGATATCTTCGGTGGGTTCAAGCGCCTGCTCACCCGCATATAAATCGCGGGCAATAAACACGATGGCCTTTTCGTCGGTTACCGAGTTGGACAAGTGCAAGGTCAGCAACTCCTGCCACTGACGCGCTTGCCAACCGGTTTCTTCTTCCAGTTCACGCCGCGCCGCGGCCAGAGGTTCTTCTCCGGTCGGGCAACCCCCCTCGGGAATTTCCCAGGTAGAAACGCCCAGCGAGTAACGGCTTTGTTTTACCAGCCAGGTGTAATTATCCTGATCGAGCGGCAATACACCGATGGCGGTGTTTTTAAAATGCACAACCCCGTAGATGCCGTCAGTGCCTGCGGGAGTGATCACCTCATTGTGTGTGAGGCGAATCCACGGATTGTCGTAAACGGTATTTGAAGAGCGGGTGCGCCAACCCTTTATCTCATTTGTCATAAAACTCCCAACGCCTGAATGACGTGTGCGGCGATAGCCTGATGTCGGCGAAAAAGCGCCAATTATGACCCATAAAAAAACGCACCATCAAGGTGCGCTTTTCAATGAAATTTGTGCGGGTCGAGCTGTACTGCCGTTACCTGTTTGCCCAGCAGAATAACTCGCCCCAAATAGCGGTCATCGCCGCGAACCGTAAAGTCAAAATAAAAGGCGCGCCATAAGCACAAACGCCCGGCGTCATTACGCTTGAACCAGATGCGTCGCAAATAGACACTTTGATCCAGCAGTTGAACGCCCATGGTTTCGCAATGGCGACGAGCGGCTATAAACGCACTTTCCCTGGCCATAAGTGCCCGGCGTATATAGAAGCCCACAAAGAAAAGCAGAAAGAGCCAAAAGAGGCTTGTCAGATCCGGCATGAAGAAATTTGAAAGGATGTGCCCAAAATTGAGCAAAAATAAAATAGCGCAGATGAAAAAATCAACTGCGCGAAACGGCTAAGGAACAGAAGAAGGCAATCAGCCCCTCTTCTGTCTCGGTAACAACTCTATTACAGAGCGGTTACGTTCTCCGCTTGCGGACCTTTTTGACCTTGAGTAACTTCGAAAGTCACTTTTTGACCTTCTTTCAGGGTTTTACGGCCAGAGCCGTTAATTGCGCGGAAGTGAACGAACACGTCGGCACCGCCTTCACGCTCAATGAAACCATAACCCTTGTCGTCGTTAAACCATTTAACAACACCGGAGACCAGATCTGACATACTTTCCTCGACTTGCATCAAAAACGTCAGCGGAGCTGACCAAACTTAAAAACCGACTTTATTAAAAGCCAGAGTGGAATAGCTTATTAATAAAGCTATTGCTAAGTTCAGGGCAGCGAACCAAGGATAGAAGCAAATGGAGTAATCCTTTTACAAGCCTGATCTTTGGCCGGAACTCAAACTGTAGCAGTTCAAAATTAAAGCACTTCGGCATGGCGAGTTCAAGCGCATTCAGACTAATTTGGAAATAATCTTTGCTTTTATTCAACAGAATGGCGAGCAGTTATCTGCTTCAGGGATTATCGCTGTTGCTGTTGGGGTGTTCAGGTGATTTACGGGCTATTTTTTCGTGCAAAATAATAGCAATAATAATCACCAGAATACCGCTGACCATGACCTGACGCTTCACCTCGGCAAACTCATAACCTTGCTTCGCCAACTGGTAACACGCCAGCCCCCAGGCGGCTGCACTGAAGTATCCCCAACGCTGCCGACGATAGACACCATAAATAATTGCCGCCGTTACCAGCGCCAGAAAAAAGCCGTACAAATTTACAAATGACAAAAAGCCGGTCAGAGAAACCGTCAGTATCAGCAGTAAAAAAATTTCCAGAAAGCGAACCCAGCCAGCCATAATATTATTCCAACAATATGTTACTTATTTACACACCCTGCGGATGATGTCATTGATAAAAAAATCGACACTGCTTTGTAAAAGTTGACGCCCGCGCTAGCGACAGAAAACAATCAGTATCAGGCGCAACTTTGTGCACCGGTTTCAGGCATCCGATCCGTTACTGCCACCACGCCCTTTCCATCCCTGATATTTGCGATGCACACCGCGTGTCAGTGCTTGCGAATAATCTTCCAGCAAGTCGACACCAAAAAGTACAAACACGATCACCAGCGAAATTTTAACGGCGGTTGCCGGAAACCCGGTGGCGATACAAACACCAATCGCCGCCAGCACCCAGATGGTGGCTGCCGAAGTTACACCCAGCACCACACCATCGCGGGACAACATCACACCGGCGCCGAGAAAACCGATACCGGTAATAACCTGTCCGATAATTCGCGAAGGATCGGTTACGTCATTTTGCAAATGCATTGACGTAGCGATAAAGAAATAGGTTCCCAGCGTAATTAGTGATGCCGTACGAATGCCCACCGGTTTGCCGCGCAATTGCCGCTCAAAACCGATAATAAAACCACACAACAATGCCACACCCACTGAATGCCATTCAAAAGGGTAGATCCGCAACACGTCATTGAGAATCACGCAACGCTCCTGTCGGCCCGCTTAACCGGTTACCTGACGCACGATAAATTTTTTCAACAAAGGCACGGTGGCGAACATCCGTAAACCGGTATTGCGCAACCAGGTAACGCCCGGTGATTTTTGACCAAACAAACGTTTGAAACCTTCCATCGCTGTCATCATGGTGAGATTGTCTGCAAGGCGTTGCCGCTGATAACGACGCAAGATGGAAAGATCCTGCAGGGGAATACCGCGTTGCAGCGCGCGCTCAATTTCAGCGGCAAGCGCAACCACATCCTGAAAACCGAGATTGACGCCCTGCCCGGCCAGCGGGTGAATACTGTGTGCCGCATCGCCAATCAGTACGATGCCCGGTTGAAAATATTGCTGCGCGTGACGCTGACGCAGTGGAATGCAATAACGCTCGACTACCGATTGCACCTCGCCCAAACGGTATTCAAAAGCACGCCCCAGTGCTGCGCAAAAAGCGTCATCCGAAAGCGCCATCAGGTCCGTCGCCAAATCGCTGTCAGCAGACCAGACAATGGAACAGTAGCGGCTGTTATTGCCATTGCGCAAGGGTAAAAAAGCCAGCGGACCGCGACTGGTAAAACGCTGCCAGGCGGTGAACTGATGCGATTGACTGACCGCAACGGTAGTCACAATGGCCTGCTGTTGATAGTCCCATTCGCGGGTAGCAAAACCGGCCATGTCGCGCACACCGGATTGCGCACCATCGGCGGCAATCAACAAACGGGTAACCAGTTCACGACCATCATCCAAGGTTATACGAGTAAATGCTTCACCACGGGTCGGGTCACTTTTTTGCAGGCTAACAAGACGCACCGGATGCAAAAATTCAATATTACTGCAGGCCTGCATCTGTGCATGTAACGCTCGCACAACCACAGAGTTTTCAACAATATGCCCCAGGTAAGGCAAGCGGACTTCATCACAAGCAAACTGAATACCGGCGTTACCTTCGCCATCCCAGACCGCCATATCGGTGTATACGCAGGCACGCTCATTGAGAATATTGTCCCAGCAATCAAGCAGGCTCAGCAGTTGATCGGAGCGGGGCGTGAGCGCAACCACTCGCGGATCAAACACATCGCCCTGGTAATCGGCTGCCGCAGGCGCTGCGTCAATAACGGCAATACGCAGCGATGCCGCTTCCGGTAACCTGGCAATCGCACAAGCCATGGCGGCGCCGTTCATACCGGCACCGGCAATGATCACATCATAGGTCGGTTGCATCAGCTGCCTCCTGTATTGCCATGCGTTGCCAGCGCGGTGCGCGCCCTGCGGTACCCATTGCCCGGGCAGCAAAATATTGTTCAAGGCCCGGCACACCCGCCAAACTTAAAAAGCCGAGATGCCGCAAGGTAACGTAAAGGGGATGCCGGGTAGAAAACCATTTCACCAGTTTGTCGCTGGCATCAATAGTGATCGACTGATCCTGTTGCTGACGTTGCAAATAGTGCCTGAGCACCGCCAGATCGCCCGGTGATTGCTGGCGTTCCCGCGCTTCTTTCAACACCTCGGTCAACATCACACAGTCGCGTACTGCCAGGTTCAATCCCTGGCCGGCAACCGGGTGCAAAAAGTGGGCGGCGTTACCGACCAGCACCAACCCCTGGCGAATTTGCTCCTGAGCAATCCGCAATTGCAAAGGAAAGGCCACCCGCCGACCAACGTGAGTAAAGCGTCCGGCCCGGGTACCAAAACGTTGTTGTAACGCCGTCAGAAAATCTGCATCCGGCGCATTCAACCAGAGCTCGGCATCCGCTGCTGGCAACGTCCAGATAAGCGCTGCCCGCTTGCCACGCGCGCCGTCCAACGGCAACAGCGCCATAGGACCAAAGTCGGTAAAGCGCTCCCAGGCAACGCCCTGATGCGGATGCGTAAAGGTGACGTTGGCAATAATGGCGGTTTGCGCGTAATCCTGCTGCTGCACCTGAATGCCCAGCGAGCGCCGCAACGGCGAGTCACCACCATCCGCCACCACTGCTAACGCCGCCGTGAGGGTGATGGTTTTTTCCTGCTGTTGAAGTTGCAGGCACATACCGCCGGCAACCGGCGTTACCGATGCCACACGGGTAGCGTCAAACAGAGTGATATGGGTTTGCGCCAGCAGAAAACCGGCCAGCACACGCCCGAGCGTGTGGTTCTCGATCACATAACCCAGCGCCTCGACCTGATGATCCTCGGCACTTAAACGAGTGCCGGGAAAACGACCCCGGTCAGAAACGTGAATGGTGCGGATAGGTGTCGCGTGAGATTCCAGCAAATGCCAGAGTTGCAGTTGCCGCAGAATATCTACCGTGCCGAACGACAGCGCGGTAGAGCGGGCATCGCCTCCGGCAGCCGAATCCGTTGTGGTCTGCTGCGCCTGCTGCCAGAGAGAACCGGCTTCAATCAGGGCAACCCGCCAACCGCAACGGCTGGCAGCCAGCAATGCGGCCAAGGTGCCACCGACATGACCGCCTCCAACAATGGCGATATCAACATCCAGCTGCGCTTGTGTCATAGATTCATCCACCACAAACCGCCGACAGCATTCAGGCGGGCGCCATTACGGCTTCAATATCTGCAACGGTTTTGGGAACGCCGCTGGTAATCACTTCGTGGCCGTCTTTGGTGACAACCACATTATCTTCAATACGAATACCGATACCGCGCCATTTTTTGGCCACCTTATCGTTATCCGGCGAGACATAAATACCCGGTTCAATGGTCAGCACCATGCCCGGTTCCAGCACCCGCCAGACGCCGCCGACTTTATAGTCGCCAACATCATGCACATCCATGCCCAGCCAATGCCCGGCGCGGTGCATGTAGAAATCGCGATAGGCTTCCCTGGCGATCAATTCATTAACATCACCGCTTAACAAGCCCAGCGATACCAGCCCGGCAGTGATAACCTGTACCGTCGCATTGTGCGGATCGTTCCAGTGATTACCGGGTTTCACCGCAGCAATTGCCGCTTCCTGAGCGGCCAGCACCAGCTCATAGAGCGCTTTTTGTTCGATGCTGAATTTGCCATTTACCGGGAAGGTGCGGGTGATATCCGAGGCGTAATAATCCAGTTCGCAGCCGGCATCAATCAATACCAGATCACCGTTTTTCAAGGCCGCATTGTTTTCCACATAATGAAGAATACAGCCGTTGCGTCCACCGCCCACAATGGTGTTGTAGGCAGGCGCTCGCGCACCGTTCATGCCGAATTCATGCATGATTTCTGCCTCGAGCTGATATTCCATTAAACCGGGCTTGCACAGTTGCATGGCTCGCACATGGGCACGGGCGGTGATATTTCCAGCCTCACGCATTACGCGCAACTCGGCGGCGCTTTTAAACAGGCGCATATCGTGTAAAAGATGATTGAGATCAAGAAACTCGCCCGGCGGCGTGGCACCGGAGCGTACCTTGGCGCGGATGGTATTAACCCAATCCATCACCTGGCGATCAAATTCGTTGTCTTTACCCATGGCATAATAGACGCGCTCGCGACCTTCAATCAGGCCCGGCAAAATATCGTCGATATCATCAATAGGAAAAGCGTCGTCGGCTTCGTATTCGGCACAGGCGCCTTCCGGCCCGGCGCGGTAACCATCCCAGATCTCCCGCTCGCGATCGCGGTCGCGCACAAACATCACGAACTCGCCATGCTCCCGTCCGGGAATCAGCACCAGCACCGTACGCGGCTCGGTAAAACCGGACAGATAGTAGAGATCGCTATCCTGACGGTAGGGGTAATCGGTATCGCGGCTGCGCACTTTTTCGGCCGATGCCGGAATGATCGCGATACTGTTCGGCTCCATCTGGGACATCAGTGTCTTGCGACGGCGGGCAAATTCCTGTCGGGTAATGGTCATGGCTAATCCGTCAAATCAACTTAATGAAGCACCGGCGGGTTCAAATTTTGTGCAGGAGGCGGGAGCGGCTCGGGGGAGAATTCGTAAAACAGTGAGGTGGCCGCCATACGGACGTATTCGGTAACCTCCATATAATCGTGCTCGTCTTCCTCTTCGTCATCGGCGGTGATATGCACGATAGCGGCCAGATCCTGCAAGGTATCCCGCGCGTCTTCCGACAGTTCGTTGCGCGCACCGGTAGTACCAAAGCCGGTAAGAAAACCGTGACACCATTGCCCCAGTGCAGCAATGCGCTCGACCATGTCGCTTTCATCATCAGGCAACATCAAACGCAAGCCGAACTCGCTGTGCAGCTGCAGCCGTGTTGCATGAAACAAACGGGTCAGCAAATGGCGCACTTTTTCATCCGGTGCACTGGTAAAATCCAGAAACTCAACCGCTTCCAACAGCCAGCTGACTTCGGTCAGGTTGGCGCCGCCACATAACTTGCCGCACAGCAGACCTTGCAGCTCGGAAGGGCTGTTCACTGTGCCGAGCGGCAACAAGGTGTTGGATAATTCGTCAAAGGAAACAGAAGGAAGGGGTTGATCGGGCATGGAAACCTCACAAAATGTTTGCGGCAATGCTATCACGATTACCGCAGCAACACCGGTTGGAAACTTTTCGTCTGTAGCCACATTATAAAAACTGCTTTTACAGCCAGTAGATAGATACGTTTTTCTCGAAACAACCTGAATAATTTTGCACAAACATTGACCCCCTGCGGAGGTCACAATATAGTACTCCCTGCTCTATCACATGGCTATAAATCTCATGTCTGACGATCTTTTACGCGCACTTGAAAACAAAATGGACCAATTGATCCATCGTTGTCACCAGTTGCAACAGGAAAATGCTGAACTGAAAGCCCGCGAAGGCGAATGGCAACAGGAACGCACACGCCTGATTGAAAAAAATGAACTGGCGCGCAGTCGCGTTGAGGCCATGATCTCGCACCTGAAGAATCTCGATACCGAGTAAGCCGGAACCCTGCACCTATGAGCAATGAAACCGTTTTTGTAAAAATCCTCGACAAGGAATATCAGGTAGCCTGCCCACGCGAAGAGCGCCAGGCGTTGCAACAATCTGCCCAGCTTCTGGATGAGCGGATGAAAGCGATTCGGAACACCGGTGCAGTTATCGGCCTTGAGCGCATCGCGGTAATGGCGGCGCTGAATTTGAGCCACGAGTTGCTGCAAGCCAAAACGGGCAGCACCGCGGCCAGCAACGAAAATGAATTGCGCCGCCTGCATGAAAAACTTGAGCAGGCTTTAAAAGCCGCTGATTAATTCATTTTCATTCCGGGCGGTTTTTAAACGGAATGCACAAGTTCCAACCGGTTTTATATTTTTTTATAACGTTTCTTTCGGCTTTGATAAATTTTTAATTGAGAACCCTGCGCCAAATAGCGCTATACTGTGTTCAGCCCTGGGATGTTTGCCAGCCGACAAAGTCCTTGAGCCGATAAATGTGTAACCGGCAATACCTCGTTGAGTTTGGTGTGCATGTCCGCCTGACGGAAAGCCTGAAGAACCACTGGTATCGCCACCTTGAGCCTGTCGGTTCAAGGCCCGCTTGGCAGCGGCATCATCGGGGCATTTTTTCTCTTCTTTATTTTTCCCACTTCTTTCCGAATCCTTCATGACGGCGATACTTCCAGCATCTGACTTGTCTCGCAATGATTTGCGCCAGCAACTTCGCCAGCGTCGTAAAGCGCTGACGCCAGCGGAACAACATCAGGCATCTGCTGCGGTATTGCGCCAGCTGATGAAATTTCCATCTTTCCTGCGCAGCCAGCACATTGCTATTTATCTTGCCGGCGATGCAGAGCTGAACCCGGCCGTCATTGCCAGCAAATTGTGGAAGATGAACAAGCAGTGCTATTTACCGGTACTGCACCCGACGCGCCCGCGCGAAATGTGGTTTGTACATTTTTCAGAAAATACGCCACTGAAAACCAACCGCTACGGCATTGGCGAACCTGATCCCTTTCAGAATCACAAACTGCCAGCCAACCTGCTCGATATCGCCTTGCTGCCGCTGGTCGGTTTTGATCGTCAGGGTAATCGGCTGGGCATGGGCGGCGGATTTTATGACACCACCTTTGCCTTCAAGCTTAACCAGCCGGTACGCAAGCCTCATCTGATTGGCCTTGCGCATCACTGCCAGGAAGTGGATGCCCTGGGCGTTGAAGAGTGGGATGTACCTCTCTCCGCCATTGCGACCGATAAAGAATTGATTACCCCCGCCCGATAAACAAAAATTTCTCATCAGAAAAAAGCATTCGCAATTTTTCCTGATGCAAAAATAAAAAAAGCCCGGCAGACCTTTATCGTCTGCCGGGCTTTTTATGCTGCGTTACTCGCTGGCGGTGGGGCGGCTGACAAGATTACCAGCGCGGGAGCGTAACAGCACTTCACCGGCTTCAACGACGCTGGTCTCCTGCCACTCGCGCCAGGTTTTACCCTGATCCACACTGTATTCGATCGCCATACCGGGGAAAGCGGTGTTCGCCAGTAATTTGCCGTTATCACGAATGGCACCGGGTGGCGGCAAGTAAATTTGCACACCGGCACGCACCATGCGCGGCAATTCACGAGCTGCCAGTACAGCGGCGAAACGGCTCCACTCCCGTTGACGCGCATCCGCATCCGGCTTGTCCGATTCCCAGGCTGCTTTATGCCAGGCACGCTCACCGAGTGGAATCAAACGCGGGTAAATCATTTCTTCCAACTGTTCAGAGGTGCGGATGGTTTCTGTCCATACCTGCCCTTGAATACCGAGAATATTTTCCGGTTTTTCCAGCGGTACCAACTCGCGCCCCAGATAGTTTTCGAGATTATCAATATCGGCACCGGAGCGGGTTTTATCCGCATTGGCATACACATGATCGGGCATGTAATTGAAAACTTTTTGCGCATCGGTAAAACGCGCCGCCCAATAATAACCGCGCTCTTCCGGATTCACTTCGTAAGGGTGATCAAAATACAAATGTGTAGCATGGGAAAGAATAACTTCGTAACCGGCGTTTGCCAGACGATAAGCACGGTCGGCCACATCCCATTCCCAAATATTATCCCAGGCATTGGCCAGCACCCGGTCGTTGGCAAATTGGGAGCGGTTGAATGTATTGTTGGCATCATACATCAAACCATCTTCCCAACCGGCGAGAGCCAATTCGCGTTTGCTGGCCAGTGCAGAAACACGACTGACAAACCAGGGCTTGAGATCGGCAACGCCACTGATGCCATCAGTTTTGGCAATAAATTGCTGACAGGCCGGTGATTTTTCCCATGAACCCACACCAACTTCGTCGCCACCCATATGAAAAATGTTCAGTTTGAGCCCCGCCTTGCGGTACATTTGCTGGAGCTCATAAACCACTTTATCAACAAACGCATAAGAAGATTCCATACAGACGTTCATGGAATTATCGGTGTAATTTTGCACCGTCATATAAACCGATTTGTCTTCCGGGTCTGACAATAAAAATTGTTCTGCTTCCGCTTTTTTGCCCTCTTTCATCAGGCGGTTGTAACGAGCTTCCATCGCTTTTACGGCGGCACGCGCATGCCCTGGCATATCAATTTCGGGCACAACTTCGATATGACGTGCAGCGGCAAATTTCAGAATCTCGATGAAATCATCCACCGAATAAAAGCCGTTACCTGAGCCCTCACGGGACGGGCCGGTGCCGAGCTGCGTCAACAAACAATGTTGCTCACTCAAATCAAAACAGCGGAAAGCGCCTATATCAGTCAATTCCGGCAAGCCCGGAATTTCCAAACGCCAGCCTTCATCTTCTGTTAAATGCAGGTGCAACTTGTTCAATTTGTAACGCGACATTTGCTCAATCAAACGCAAGGTAACGTCCTTGCCATGAAAATTTCTGCCCATGTCATAGTGCATGCCGCGCCATTCGGCACGCGGGCTATCCAGTGCTAACAACTGCGGCACCGATACGCTGCCGGCCGGTTCGGCAGGCAATAAACTGAGCAAACTTTGAATACCGTAAAAAGCACCGGCATTATCAGAACCGACAATCGTTATCTGATCAGCCGTAATTTCCAGCGCATAACTTTCCGGCGTTTCAGGGACTTTGTTTTTTCCCAGTTGTTTTCCCACACTCACCTGAATACTACGTGCCTTGCGCTCGACCACACCGGCCTGCAAGGCGAGTGACTGCCCCAGCACATCGGTTAAACGTTGCTGTAAATATTCCGCTTCGTTTTTTACCCGCCCGGCAAAATGAATTTTCCATTGGCCATCAATACGGGTTTGTGACTTTTGATAGGTCACTTGTTTGGGGGTAGGAATAATCGGCGCAGCGGTGTCATTTAATGACCGCGCAATGCGGTTGATATCGAGATTGTCTTCGTAGCGCGATGCCGAGGTGGCCAGCGTAAATAAATCCGGCTCGTCGTGGCGCAATACCTGATTGGTACGCACCAATGGCTCAACAAAGTCACGGATGTTCTCAGTGTCGGTATTGGCAAAAATGGCAGGCTGTAATTTTTCGTAACGAATAAATGCCCGTGGCATAAAATCGTTGTAATTCACCATGGCAGAGGACGGGGAATAAACCACCTCGAGTTGCTCACCGGCTTTCAAACCGGCAAATTGTGCCGTGGGTGTTACCGAGTACAAGTCGCCCTGAATATGGCGGAACTGCAAACCTTTGCTTTGGCCTTCATCACTGGCGATCTTTCTCACCGAGTGAAAATATACCGCCCAGTCGGCAGCACCGGCGGGCAAGGCGATATTGGAGGCGTTGTTTAACATCAGTTTGGCTTTAACGCCGCCATCACCAAAATTTTGCTCAATGCCAAAGCGTAATTCGGCTTCGCTGGCGAAGGCAGCCAGTTGTTGCTGGTTCATGGCCTGGGCTGTGCCCGCCAGTGCCAGTATCAGGATTGCTGGTAAGCCTGACCACTTCATTTTTATGCTCCCGCTTTTTATAGGATGAACTCAATACTGGCCCCCGACAGCGAAATTCGCAACGAGCAGGCCAACAACAAAGACAACGTTGTCCAGCTTACACGAGATTCCAGGAAAACAAACCCCTGAAATGGCTATTTTGCAGCGGCGGCCATCATCAGACGCCCGTGAAATACCCACGCAAGGTCGTAAAAGCTATGTATCAAAACGATTTGGCAAACAAAATGCGGCGAAGATGACGGGGGTAAAGAAAGGTAAAACAGAAAAGAGATCCCCTGCCGCGCCCGGCAGCAGGGGGTTTTTACCGAAGAACCGAATCAGCCGAGGAAGAATTGGTAGGCTTCGTTATCGGTTTCGTTTTTGTAGGGGTAACCCAGCTCATCAAGGAATTGTTTGACTTGGGCGCGCTCCGCTTTGGGCACCTGCATGCCGACAAAAACACGTCCGGCGGCAGAGCCGTGATTGCGGTAATGGAACATGGAGATATTCCAGCGCCCCGCCAAACGGGTCAGAAAGGTGTAGAGGGCGCCTGGCCGCTCGGGGAACTCAAAGCGATAAACCACTTCGTCTTCAACGTTGTGTGCATGACCGCCCACCATATGACGGATGTGCAATTTGGCCAGCTCGTTTTCGGTCATGTCGACCACTTCGTAGCCTTTCTCCTGCAGGTCGGTGAGCAATTCCTGGCGATCAGCACCACCAACACCCACTTGCACACCGACAAAAATTTTGGCGGCGCGCTGATCGGCATAACGGTAGTTGAACTCGGTGATATTGCGTTTGCCGAGCGCCTGACAGAACTCCTTGTAAGCACCCGGACGCTCCGGAATGGTTACCGCCAGAATAGCCTCGCGCTGTTCGCCGAATTCGGTGCGCTCGGAAATGTAACGCAGGCGATCAAAATTGGTGTTGGCACCACTGTCGATCGCAATCAGGGTTTGCCCTTTGCAACCGGTTTGCGCCACGTATTTTTTCAAACCGGCCAGCGCCGTAGCCCCGGCAGGTTCGGCAATAGAACGGGTATCGTCAAAGATATCCTTGATGGCCGCACAGATTTCGTCGGTGTTCACGGTCAGCACATCGTCAATGCTGTTGCGAATGACACGGAAGGTTTCCTGGCCGATTTGCGCCACGGCAATGCCGTCAGCAAAGATGCCCACGTGCGGCAGAGTAACGCGACGGTTTTTATCCATGGCGGCTTTAAGGCAGGCCGACTCGTCAGACTCTACCGCGATCACCTTGATCTCCGGGCGCACGTATTTCACGTAAGCGGAGATACCGGCACAAATGCCACCGCCGCCAACCGGCACAAAAATGGCATCAATGTGGCCGGGAAACTGACGCAAAATTTCCAGCGCGATGGTGCCCTGGCCGGCAATCACATCCGGGTCATCAAACGGATGAATATAGGTAAGCCCTTTTTCTTCCACCAGTTTTTGCGCGTGGGCGGCGGCTTCGTCATAGCTGTCGCCGTGCAACACAACTTTGCCGCCGCGCGCTTTTACCGCGTCCACTTTAATGTTGGGCGTGGTGCGCGGCATGACGATAGTCGCTTTGATGCCGAGGTGTTTTGCCCCCAGCGCAAGACCCTGCGCATGATTTCCTGCCGATGCCGCAATCACGCCTTTGGCACGCTCTTCTTCCGACAGTTGCTGCAGCTTGTTGTAAGCGCCGCGAATTTTGAAGGAGAAAACCGGCTGCAAATCTTCACGTTTGAGCAGCACCCGATTATCCAGCCGCTGCGATAGCGAGCGGGCATCATCCAGCGGCGTTTCTACCGCGAGATCATAGATACGGGCATTGAGAATACGTTTGATATAAGACTCTGGCATACAGGACCTTGTTGGTCAGATCGACGAAAAACAGGAAAAGGCAACTCACCGCTTGCACCGGCAACATCGGGTCAGGGGACGGGGAGGATAAAGCCGAAGGCTGGACCGGGCAGATAATCCGGACGGATCTCTTTTCCGGCGCAACCGGGGATTTCCATTGAGTTGGCTTACATGGTAAACAATTTGCCGGCTGGCCGCATCCATCGTAAGGAAAAAACGTATAATGCGCGCAATTTACAGCTGCCCCGCGGAGATGCGACATGACCCAGGATGAACTGAAACAGGCGGTTGCCCGTGCGGCCGTGGAATACATCAAACCCAAGCTGCACGGCGACGATATTATCGGCGTAGGCACCGGCTCAACCGCCAACTTTTTTATTGATTACCTGGCCAATATCAAAGAGTCTTTTGGTGGTGCGGTAGCCAGCTCGGACGCCTCTGCCGACCGTTTGAGAGAACACGGTATTGAAGTGTTTGATCTGAATAGCGTGGATCAACTGGTGGTGTATGTGGATGGTGCTGATGAGAGCAACCACCATCTTGAATTGATCAAAGGCGGTGGCGCGGCGCTGACCCGCGAAAAAATTGTCGTCGCCGCAGCAAAAGAGTTTGTTTGTATTGCTGACGAGAGCAAGTGGGTTGATGTGCTCGGCCAGTTCCCGCTGCCGGTTGAAGTGATTCCCATGGCACGCTCTTACGTTGCCCGCGAACTGGTGAAGCTGGGCGGTGATCCGGTGTACCGCGAAGGCGTGATTACCGATAACGGCAACGTGATTCTCGATGTGCACAACATGTCGATTATCGATCCGAAAGCGCTGGAAACCGCCATCAACCAGATTACCGGTGTGGTAACCAACGGTCTGTTCGCCCGCCGCGGTGCCGATGTGCTGTTATTGGGCACCGCCGACGGTGTAAGAATGCTTTATCCGAAATATCAGTCCTGATTGTTGGCGCCGCTGTTGTCATCGGCGGCCGATAACTTCTCGACAATCCAGCCTGACAGCGCATCCTGTTGGGCCGGTTTCCACCGGTCCTTGCGGATAGCCCCCGCCCATTGCAACAAATTCACCTGCTCGGATTGACGCCAGTGCGCGGCACTGGATTGCAACGCCAGCTGTTCGCGTCTGGCATGGCTTCGCCATTGCAATTGCCGTGCAAACGCCAGCGCCCGGGCCATCACCACCAACGGAAAATTGGGGTGCTGCACCGGCCCGGCAAATTGCTTTTGCCGGGTGAGTGGTAGCCAGCCAAGCCGTTTGCCGGGTAGTTGTTGCGATGCCCACCAGCCACCCAGCGAACCCAGCACACCACCGGATACCGCGCCTAACATCATGGATGTGCCACCCACCCCCAAATCTACCACCAGCCCGGTAGCGGCACCGGCTGCACCACTTACCAGCACCAATTGCTTTTGCTTTAACCCCCATAAATACCAGGTTTCGGTATTCATGAGTTTGTCATCGCCCAACTCCCATTCGACCTCACGCGCCAGTGATGCCTGACGATGCCCCCACAATGCCAGCAGTTCGCGACAAAATGCGGTTTCGGCATCGTCCAGCTTCTGGCGCAACTTGTCGCCCGCACGGTTAAAGCCCTGCTGATCCAGCAATGTCAGCGGCTCGCGACGCGCCATTTGTTCAATCCAGTAACGCGCCAGACTGTGCGCCATGGCTTCAAGGCGCTGGTGATCGCGCAATACCAGACGTTCGCATAAAGCAGCAACCGGCTTTTGCCAGCCAGGCGCCAGATCGCCCAGCGAGCGCAACAAAGCCAATCGCTGCGCCGGTGTTGCTGTTAACGGGTTGAACAACAAAACCTGCTGAAAAAAACCACTCAACAGTGGCTGCCAGACACTTTGCAGCGTTGCCACCCCCATCGGGTTCATCACCGCCATACGCGGTTGTCCGGTCCATTGCAGAATAGTCATTTCTGCTTCATCGGCCGCGGTGACCGGCTGGCTGGCATCCACTACATACAAGATGCCACTGCCAGCCATGATAGGCGCGAGCAAGGCAACTTCATCGGGGAAGCGCTCGGCATGGCCGGGTTCGGCAAGAAAGGCTCTGACCCGCGCCGGGCGATCGGCATCGGCGTCCGGCGCGGATTGCAACCAGGCCAGCACCTGACGGGAGCGTTGAAAACCGGGCGTATCCGTAAGGCGCAAATACACCGCGCCCTCTACCTGAAACTCGAAACTGTCAGCCTGAATGGTCGTGCCGGATTCAACACTGATGCGCACGCTATCATTTTCCGTCAGCGTCGCCACCAGCGATGATTTCCCTTTGTTAGGGTGACCGACCACGCTCAAATGCGGGATTTTATCCATCAACTTACTTGCTCCAGCCAAACCAGCCCCTGCCGGGCAGCAAACATTTGCCAACTGGCGATGTGACGCTGCGGATCTGTTTGCGGTCCGCTGACAACGCGCAACGCCTGATGGCGAATGCCATCGCTGCGCGCCATGGTGATGAGATCAGCCAATTCCGCCACCGGCGAGCGCTCTGCATTAACCTGCCAGACCAGATGTTCTTGCGGACTTTTCAGCCAATCACGAAATTGCTGTTCGTCACGCTGCCAATCGTTATTACCCAGGCGCAACGCCGCGGCCTCTACACCGGCATCCGCCAGCTCCCAGGTGATCACCGGCACCTGCTGCCAATCCTGTAACGAACGCGCTTGCAATACCGGCTCGGCACCACGATCCACTACCGCCGTACTACCGCTAACCACCGGTACTTTTCTCTTCAGCAACTGTAATCGCAATATTAGAATGCCCGCCAACAGAGACCGTGGCAGCAGGTTGTAAACCAGCATGCTGGCTAATAAAAATGACCACCAGCCACCGGCTAATTGCGGATCAACCGGCGCTGGCTGAATGCGGTAAAAGCGGGTTGCCTCTACCAGCTCCATAGAGGGCAAGGCGGCAGGCCAGAGTTCCCGCCAGGGAAGAGCAAGGCCGCGAGCCAGGTGATAAAGCGGCTCGGGGCCCTGCAACAAAGTGGAGCGCCAGCCAAATGCCAGGTCGGAAAATAGCAGTAAAAAGCCGAAGCCGCACAACAGCCCCAGAGCAGCGATAAGCCACCAGACTTGCAACAACAACGCCATCGACAAGCGCTCTGCAAGGGAGGGGTGCCATTGTGCATGTTGCTGACGCCAGCGGAACAGCCAGGGGCGACGGCGCCCGGTCAAGGCCGGAATCACCGCAAGCAACGAACCCAGTAAAGGCAGCCCGGCCCACAATAACCACACATAAATTACGTTGATGCGCCCCTCGGCAGAATAAGCCAGCCCGGCCGCCGCCATCACAATGCCCAGCACGAAGGCAGCCAGCGCCGTAAGTGGCGTCAGGCGAATTGAAAGTGCAACGGCAGAAGGTGCCGTGGCAAAGGGCCAGCGAAATAAAGACAAGAGGCGCATCCATCATCAGCAAAGGTAAACGCGGATACTACCAGCAGTGTTCGCTCAACAACATGCCCGGCAACCGGGGGCGTTTTATAAAAACCCGGCAACGCCTGCTTGCCGGTTATGCCTCTCAGGTCTGTTGCATTGGTCACACTACTGGCAATCCGGATGACGGTTTCGGTGGCAATAAGCCAGGCTTGTATAAAAGCAATAATCCGGGAGGATGAATGATGTCAGCCAATATTGTCAGTGGCGAAAGCTTCGATCATAAAATCGCAGCCGTTTTTACCAGCGAGAGTGAAGCCCTGGATGCAGCCGAGCGGTTGCGGCAAAACACCCGCGTTCGCGATGCCCAGATCTTTATTCTCAACCCGCACGATCCTCATACCGGCAAAGGCCTGGAGCCGGAAGACAAAGGCATTTGGAAAACCCTGGTGCGCTCACATATCTGGTTGGGTGCCGCCGGCGCAGTAGCCGGGCTGTTACTGTTTGCGCTGCTGATGGCAATCGGCATTGCATTTATCACCAACAATGCCTACACCAGCGCGCTTATTTTGCTGGTTTTCGGTGCGGTAGGCGGCATGATGCTGGGTGGTCTATTAACCTTGCGGCCGGATCATGAGGCGTATTTGATGAATGCCCGCCAGGCATTAAAGGAAGGTAAATTCGTGGTGGCAGTACATGCTGCCAACAGCGAGCAACAGGAAGAAGCTGAAAAAATTCTGCATCAGAAAGCAGACGATACGACCCAATCGCTTTAACGGCGGGCCGTTAATTATGGCCATAAAAAAGGCGAGCCAGGCTCGCCTTAACAACATGATGAAACGTGTAAACCTTTAAGCAAACTCAGTTGCGACGCAACCGCGCAAGACCTAACAAACCCAGGCCCATCAGCATCAACAACATCGCAGATGGCTCCGGAACTTCACTTACCGGTGCAGCCGTCCAGTTGAACAAATGGTTATGCACCTGGCCTGAACCTGAGTAAGACTTGGCAGCCAAAGCACCGTCAAAATCATTCCACATGGTTACATCAGCATAAGGAGCCAACACCGAACCATTGATGCGGCTTGAGCCAAAGTTAATGCTGGTCGCTTCATAGAAGTTCCAGAGAATATTGCTGGCACCAATATTGTTGCTGTTGGCCCATGCCTGGAAGCCATTGTTAAAGTTCACACCGCCATTATTGGAGATGGACTTGCCACCCACGTTAATAATAACGGTAGAAGCAGAACCGGCATTCAATGACCAGTTGCTGTTCTGAGCAAACAGTTGGCTGCCATCCAGATTGAACACCGCAACACTGTCGCTACCGGTGTAGCTGAAACGCTTGTTGTTGTGGTCAGCAGTAAACAGATCGCCATTGCTCGGCAAGGAAGAGAAAAACGTGCTATCGGCATACAACTCTTTTGCCAACGCCTGGGTTTTGCCCGCCAGGGTATTGTCAGTAGTGTTACAAGCCTTGTTCTGATTCAGGCCGTTACCATTACAGTTAATACCGCCATTGTAAGCAGTGCCCGCCGCCAGATAACCGGCCTGAACGGTAACGCCATTGGAGGTAATTTTACCGGCTACTTCAACGCTGTTCTCGCGTGAAGATTTATCCATACGACTGCCAAACTCGGACCAGCCACCTTTAAGGTCGCCACCGATAAACGCCTGGTCATAAACATGGAGACTGTTGGCGTTAACATCGCCCAACACAATCAGGTTGTAGTTACTTAACGGCGTAGCGGATACAACGCTGGTCAAACCCAACAAAACAACACCCGTTAACACTTTCAAATTTCTTGCGATTGCATGCATACGCATATAAGTGGCATTCCTGTAGAAATAAAGCCTTGAGAGCCGTAAAATCGGCTCATTCGCTTGTAGTAAAGCAAATACTGTACCTGCGCCGAATTTTCCTTTTAGGCCATGCACTTAACAAACCGCATGAGAAGCAGATCACATTTTAATGTAAATCTGGCCGACATAACAGTAGGCGTCGAACAAAAAAACAGCAGTTCGATTGTTTTTGAATCCGCCGCATTTCGCACTCTTTTGATGATTTTAGCGACATTCCCGCACTAAAACTATTCTCTTTTTCAATTTTTTAGGATAAGCCGTTAGTGTCGATAAATTTAACAGTATAAAAGTGCTTTTTTACACTTTTTGGGCCCCGGTTTTATGGAATTCAGTTTTCCCGCCATAGGCATTCTGCGCAGCTGTTTCAATGAAAAATTTGCTACCCCGCGGCAACCGGGCCTGGCCGCGCATGCCACCGCACGATTGGAATTTTTGCCGCCTTACAATCAGCCGGAAGCACTGGAAGGACTGGAAACCTGCAGCCATATCTGGGTGCAATTTGTATTTCATGCCAACCAGCGCAAAACCTGGTCCGCCAAAGTGCGTCCTCCGCGCTTGGGCGGTAATCGCAGCATGGGGGTTTTTGCCACCCGCTCGCCGGTTCGTCCATCGCCAATCGGCTTATCGGTGGTAAAGCTGGAGGCGGTTCACTGCGAAGGCGACCGCTGCTGGCTGGAGCTGTCCGGCATCGACATGATTGACGGTACACCGGTGCTGGATATCAAACCTTATGTACCCTATGTAGACTGCGTGACCAACGCCACCAATTTTTTTGCCGACCAACCTCCGCCCCTGCTACCGGTAACCTTTGGGCATGAGGCAGAAACCCGTCTGGCGCAGCTGGAGCAGAGCAACAGGTCGCTTTATGGCAATTTACGGACATTGTTGGTGGAAGTGTTGCAACAGGACCCCCGCCCCGCCTATCAGCAACCGGATGCCGAACGTATTTACGGCGCCCGCCTGTGTGATGTGAATGTGCGCTGGCGCTATGACACCCTTTCAAACCCGCTTGTTATTGAAGTTATCGACATCAACTGAGCCTTTTTTGCCAGGGTCGATACTGTTAGCTTTTTACACATGAATAGATATTGGAAACCGATTTATGCCTCTTCTGAAAACACTCTGCATTGCCCTGCCACTGCTTACCCTGACCGCCTGCTCTGCCAACCTGCCGCAGGTGATGCAAACCGGGGCTGACGTTGCCAGCGCCTCCGGCTATAACAACCAGGCGCAGCTGGTGCGCGGTATCAAGGAAGCGCTGGAACTGGGCAGCACGAGGGCCGCTACGCAACTGGCGACCACCGGTGGTTACAGCCAAAGCGCTCTGTATCGCATTGCTCTGCCAGAGAACCTGCAACCGCTGGCCAAAAATTTGCGTCAACTCGGCCTTGGCTCGCAGCTGGATCGGGTTGAAAACCTGATGAACCAGGGCGCCGAAAAGGCCGCCGCCGAAGCCTCGGCAGTTTTTATTACCGCGGTTAAGAACATGACCATTACCGATGCGCTGGGGATTGTTCGTGGCAGCGACACCGCCGCCACCGACTATTTCCGCCAGCAAACCGAAACGATATTGCGTCAGCGCTACGCGCCCATCATCAAACAGAACCTGCAACAAATCGGCTTTTATAACCAGTATCAGCAATTGTTAAACACCTACAACCAGCTGCCGCTGGCTAACAAGCCGTCGCTGGATCTTGAACAACATGTGCTGGAGCAAAGCCTGAATGGCCTGTTCCGCCAGATCGCGACAGAAGAGAAACAGATCCGTAAAGACCCGATTGGTCGCGGAAGTAGCATTATCGGTGCTGTTTTTGCCCAATAATCGGGCAAGTGCGTCTTACACCGGGCGGCGCCTGTGGTATTATGCCGCCCTTCTTTTTATTCCGGTTTTTCCTTTCTTTTTCAGCTACCCGAATCAGCCCGTCTTCGAGGTTAAATATTCATGAGCAAAACGTCCCTGGACAAAAGCAAAATCAAATTTCTGCTGCTGGAAGGTGTCCATCAGTCAGCCGTCGATACCCTGCTGGAGTCCGGCTACACCAATATCGAATACCTGAAAACTGCGCTGGCAGAAGATGAGCTGATCGAAAAAATTCAGGATGCACATTTTGTTGGCTTGCGCTCACGCACCCAGTTGACCCGCCGCGTTTTTGAAAATGCGCCAAAACTGATTGCCGCCGGCTGCTTCTGCATTGGCACCAACCAGGTGGACTTGAAAGCCGCCCAGGAATTCGGCGTAGCCGTTTTTAACGCCCCCTACTCCAACACCCGTTCGGTGGCCGAGCTGGTTATTGCCGAAGCCATTCTGTTGCTGCGCAATATTCCGTCCAAGAACTTCATCTGCCATCGCGGCGGCTGGGACAAATCAGCCACCGGTTCCTACGAAATTCGGGGCAAAACCCTCGGTTTGATCGGCTACGGCTCTATTGGCAGCCAGACCAGCGTACTGGCCGAGTCGCTGGGCATGCACGTACAGTTTTATGATGTGGTTTCCAAACTGCCGCTGGGTAATGCGTCCCAGGTGCGCAGCCTCGATGAACTGCTGGCAACTTCTGACATCATCAGCTTGCACGTACCGGAAACCGGTGCCACCCGCAATATGATGGGCCGTCGTGAAATCGAGCTGATGAAAAAAGGGGCCATCCTGATCAACGCCTCTCGCGGTACCGTGGTTGATATCGATGCCCTGGCCGATGCAATCAAAGCTGGCAACCTGACCGGCGCCGCTATTGACGTATTCCCGGAAGAGCCCAAAGCCAATGGCGATGAGTTCATCAGCCCGCTGCGCGGCCTGGAAAACGTGATTTTGACCCCGCATATCGGCGGCTCCACCATGGAAGCCCAGGCCAATATCGGTGTAGAAGTGGCAGAAAAACTGATCAAGTATTCTGACAACGGCACCACCACCAGTTCGGTCAACTTCCCTGAAGTGGCACTGCCCGGACACCCGGAAGCACACCGCCTGTTACACGTTCATGCCAACGTTCCGGGTGTACTTTCTGCCATTAACAAGGTATTTTCTGACAATAACATCAATATTGCCGCGCAATATCTGCAAACCAATGATAAAGTGGGCTATGTAGTATTAGACATCAATTCCCCGTATAGTGAGGTTGCTCTTGAGCAGCTGCGCAATGTGGAAGGAACCATTCGTTGTCGCGTATTGTTCTGATTTACACGTTTCCGACTCAACGCTAGTCGTTGAGTCAACGGAGTTACACCGGTTTCCAGCCCGACGATCAGCAAGACGAGGGTGCGTTCCTCGGAGCAGCGCCCGTAAAAAAGCCGAAATCCTCACGGGTTTCGGCTTTTTTATTGGAAAAAATATAAAGGTTGCAGCCTCAAGGTGCCAACCAGCGCTCCATCTCGGCCAGTACCTGATTGCGATATTCAGGGCTTTCATTGATCAGCTGATGACCCGCATCAGGGATAAGGTGGATTTGGGCGGAGGGTATTTTCTGGCGGATCTGCTCAAGGTTGTAGCGCCAATCCACGGTTTTATCACCAGTCCCCTGAATCACCAGGATGGATTTGTCGAGTAATCTGGCGCAGCGCACGCTGTCGTGCCATAGCGCCATAGCGCCTACCCACTTCAGGGAAAGATAGCGGGATTGCAGGGGATCACCGGACTGGATAAAACGGGTAAACGCCGGATCGTGGGAACTATTGGACGTACCACGAGCCAGCCGGCGTAAAAACGGACGCGCCAGATAAAACGCAAACCGCCCCAGCTGCCAGCCACACGGCAAAATCAACGGGGCACATAACACGGTTTTTTCCAGCGAGACGTTGTCAGCGTTGTCGCCGAATCGCCACTGGTAGTTGAGCAACACCGAGCCGCCGGTACTTTGGCCAAAGCCAAAAAATGGAACAGGTAACAGATGGCGCACCCGGGAAAGGATATCCCTCAACACATCGCCATACTGGTCAAAGGAATCAATCGCCGCCTGCTCACCACTGCTCAGGCCATGACCCGGCAGGTCAAAGGTAACAACCGCCAGATCATGCTCCAGGGCAAAGCGGATGGCATGGCCAAAAATCCCTACATGGTCATAATAGCCATGGATAACCACCAGGGTTCCGCGCGGATTCTGCGGCAACCAGTAATGGGTGGCAATGCGAAAGCCACCGCTTTCCACCGCACCAAAGGCATGGCGCAAGCCGGGAAAATGCGCCTGAAAATCCAGCCCATAGGCGGCGAGGTAGTCGTGCGGCAAAGCGCTGCGAGCCCATTGTTCATCTGCCTGGATATCAAATTGCAGCAGAGGCATGTCTTCAGCCAGCCGGGTAAGCTGTGCAGGGGTCAACATCATAAGCAACTGTTAATCGTCAAATCCGAAACCATGAGCATAGCGCGGGATTGGTCGTCGGCATAGTAGAGGTTTGGAGTTGGATGGCAACGCACTTCGCAAATTCCCTCGCCTGACAAAACAATACTTTTCGTAATTATTCTCATTCTCCACAGCGCGCTTTTAGTACTGGCAGTTAACCTCTGCGTGGTTACTCGGCTCAGGTGCAGTGCTTATCATTTCTTTCGGCCCAGCGTATTTTACGGCAGCCTTTTCCTGCAGCGTTAATGGCAGTCATTTTGCGGTGTGGTGGTTTACAACTGGCTATCCGCCGGTGATTCTGCTTCAATCGGGACAGCGGCAAGCACTTCCACTATAATTTGCCTTCGATAACGATAAAGTTTCGGTTAATTCATGAAAGCGCATATTTTTAATATTCATGATGTCGTCCTGTTGATGACCATTGCAGAGTGTCTGCTGCTGGCAATTTTTCAGGCGGTGTTACCGGTCACCAACCGGTTGGCCAGCCTTTTATTGACCGGTTTTTTACTTTGTATTGCCATTGGCTCAAGCTGCATTCTGATTCTCTGGAACGGCTTCGTTCACATCACGCCTTTATTTGATCAACAATTACTACCCTACTTCCTGGTGGCCGCCCTGCTATTAAAAGGCCCCATCTTATATTTTTATGTTGTCGCGCTGACCCAGGAGGGTTTTAAATTAAAACCCTCACACGGGTGGCACGCAGCGCCGGTAATAGCGACTTTTATCTGGCTGGCGGTGTTTGGTATTGCCAGTGCCGATTTAAGTTTCCGCACGGTTGATAGCACCGCGCTTGAGCGGGAGCTGGTGAACTTTGTCTGGCATTTGGCCAAAATAGTGCCGTTTGTTTATGGCATTGCGGCGGTGGTGAAAACACGAAAATATTTCACCGAATTAAAAAACCAGTACTCCGATTTTTCCAGCACCGAACCTGGCTGGCTTAATGTTCTGACGATTGGTTTTCTCGCCAGCTGGGCGCTCAGTGGCCTCTCGCATATTATTGCGCAAACTGCCTCACCGGATGTTTCTGACAGTTTCGGTATTGCCGATAACTACATTATTTTTATTTTGATCAATGCGCTTTTCACCTACAGCCTGGTGTACGCCCACAAGCTGCTTACCACCCGTGAAGAACCCGCCCGGGATAAAATTGATGAGAAGCTGACCAGCAGCGCTATTGAAAAAGTGCAGCAAGGCATGGAAAGCCAGAAACTTTTTTTAAAGCAGAATTTGAATATTGAGGAGTTTTCGCGCCGGGTAGATTTGCCGGTAAAAGAAGTGTCTGCGGTTATCAATAAACATTACGGCACCAACTTCTTTGAGTTTATGAACAGTTACCGGGTAGAAGAAGCCAAGCGCCTGCTGATTGATGCCGATCACGCCGACATGACCATTCTGGATATTTTGCTTAAAGCCGGCTTTAACAGCAAATCAGCCTTCCATCGCTTTTTCAATCGGCTGGTGGGTATTTCACCCACGGAGTTCCGCAAGCGTGGTGTGCTTGAAAGTGGCGTTAAAGCGGGCGAATGAAAAGGCTTGCCAATAGTAATCCGTAGCTGTGACGAGTCAACTGCTCCTGCGTTGCGGCAACCGCGTTGCTCTAACTTCCGCCATCCATGGCGGGCGTCCCTGACTCGACAGTTTTGAAACAAGCTTCCTGACGCCAAACTTGCATTGTGCCAGCCCGGGGGTTCCAAGCAGCCAGGGACCTGCCAATAGCAAGACCTTTATTTTACCCAACGAATATTATCAAGTTGCACATGCACACCAGCCTGATTATCCCACGCGGGTAAAAAAACAAACGGCGTATTGAACGCCGCCAGATTGAAGGCGCTGTTGGTGCCTTCATGCTCTACCATGTCACGAACATCCATCCGGATGGTTTGCCATTCTCCCACCGCGGGTGGCGGTGTTAGTGCAATATCCGCAGTACCCGTTGACGGGCCGCTTTCCGCTTTTACGATAAGGGTTTGATTGCTGGCACCGTAGTCGATCACTTTAATATCAAATTCAAGATAGCCGCCGTCCAGAAAGGCAGTGGCGTTTTTCGGTGTGGTAGATTGAATAAACATTAATCCATTCTGGCCAGCCACTGAACCGAAACGTACATCAATCACTTCCCCACGTCCGGCAACCGCTACCCGGGAGACTTGTACATGACCGCTGTTGTTATCCCACGAGCCGATACCGAAATCCCAGTTGGGGCCAACACCACCTTGCTCGTAGATAGAAAAGGTTTGATCCAGTACCGACGTCACCCCTTCCAGCACCGGGTCAACACTACAAATGCCGGCGCACACAAAACGAATGTTATTCAAACGAACACTGGCTTTGCCATTGAAAGGCTCAATCACAAATGGATTGAGCACATGCGCAAAATCAACCGCACCCGGTTCAACATTATTCGGTTGCAGTTGATGCAAAGCGATAGCAACCGGCGTCCACTCGCCTACCGCTGGCGTATCAATGGCGACATAACTGACATTCGGCCAACCGCTGTCGAGTTTGATATGCAATTCGGTTTCAGGATCAATTGATTCTACAAACAGATCAAATTTCAACTCACCGTTGCTGGCCATGTTGGTGAGCTTGAAACCGTTTTTTACACCGTCTACCGCACTCATATCACCCGATGATAAAAAAGCATTCCCCGGCAAACCCGCAAATGCAATATTCCATGAATCGGCAAAGCTGACGGATACATTACCGCTACCATTATCCCAATGCGCCGGTTGCAGAGTATTGCTGACCGTGCCACCCTGGATAGAAAACTCAAGGGTTTGCGGCCCATCCTTGTAGAGAGAAATTTCTTTTTGCTGTGGTGCAGGCACACCTGGCAGCGGGGTTACTTCCGGGTTGATGGAAGTAGCGCAACCTTTACCCGTTTCCGGATCAAGGCTGCACTGATAAACCCGCACATAATCAATTTCCAGGGTTTGCGGGAATACTGTTTCTGCATTCGGGCTGCCGGGCCAATTGCCACCCACAGCAAGGTTCAACAGTAAATGGAAATTCTGGTCAAAAGGTGCTGCCGGGCTACCGGTAGTGAAACCTTTTTCATCGCCGCCCCAATAATAGGTGAACCAGCCATCCGATGTTTGCGTTGCAAAATGCACCTCGTCTACGTACCAGCGGATTTCACCTTCTTGCCATTCCACGGCGTAAGTATGAAAAACTTCCCAGGTATTTTGCGGTGGACTGTACTCGGTGCCGGTGTATTGATTATTAGGCCAGGTTTGTCCGTAGTGCAGTGTGCCATGCACGGTATTTTCAAAACCGGGCGTGTTGAGATTAACCGCTTCCAGAATGTCAATTTCGCCACTGAGTGGCCAACCACCGTAACGGTTTTCACTGGGCAGCATCCAGAATGCCGGCCAAATACCTTGCCCCTGCGGCAAACGTGCGTTAATTTCAATACGCCCGTATGTCCAATCGCCATTACCTTTTGAGCGTAAACGCGCTGATGAATAATCCCGCGTGACACTCGCACCAGGATAGCCCGGATCTTCCTCATTCAACGACGGGCCATCGGTGCTTTCCTTGAGTGCAACAATATGTAATTTGCCATCGGCAACATAGGCGTTGCGATCACTCTCTATGTAGCATTGCAGTTCGTTATTACCGCCACCCCAGCAATTTTTTTCGAACGACCATTTTTCACGGTCAAGGGTGTTGCCATCAAACTCATCAGACCACACCAGATTCCATAAGGAGGCAGGTTCGGAGCTGGCCTGGCTGGATGATGACGAAACCATACTGGAAGATGACGAACTGCTGCCTGGGGTAAAATTGGTTTTTGAATCACTACCGCACGCGGTTAACAACAAACAACCGGCACTGACGGCTAACCAGGGGACAGGGGTATATTGCTTTGTGACGTTTTTCATAGTTACCTCGTTTTATATCGTTATGGGTAAAAAGTGATGAAATAAAAATCACTCGACGTTTTGGCGATTGCTGCCAAAACGTCGATAAGGTGCTACTTGAAAACCATTAATCGCAAGAAAAATTGGCCTCTTTTTTAGTAATACGCACATCGTGCAACGACAGGGTGAGATCGCCATCCGTCATTAATACCAACGGTGACAACACCATTCCGGGACGGAATTGCTCTGATGCGAAACACGACAGCGGAACGGCCAGCTCAAACCACTCACCGGCGGTTTTTTCTTGTAGCGCAGCGGTAATATCGATGCTGCCCTGACAATCCTGACCGCAATACATACCGAGTAGCACAGCGCTATCGGCAGGTTTGTCCACTCGCATCTCCAGTTTCAGCACCGCATTTTCAGATAGCCATGGAGTAAGATCCGTGCGCTGATGCGAGGTAAAACTGACACGGCTTTGCTGGCCAGCGCGCCAGGTAATCTGGCGACTGTCTTCCTGTACATGGCGGTCCATAGCGCGTAGCGAAATGCTCTGCAATTGCGCCGAGCTGCCGGTCACGGTGAGATGATTATTCAATTGATCGGAAATGATCAGGTGCCAGGGTTCCAGGGGACGGTTATCAAAAATTCTTAATTCTTCCGAGGTATCCGCTAACACACTGCCCGCTTCTTCCGACAAATTATCATCCAGTGTGTCGCTCTCGCCCCAGCTTAAACCATAGCCGAAAGGAAACAACGGCGCGTAATTTTTATCGCCCAGGTTCAACGGCGTCTGATCCGGCGTTGCCGGCCAGGAGAATGACAACTTGCCTTTTACCGGATGATCCATATCACCGGCAGCGTTGCGGAAAATAACATCGGCGACACCGGCGCCTTCAGAGCCTGGCAGCCATACCACCATAAACGCGTCAGACGCATTCAGTTCACGGTTAACCCACAGCGGGCGACCGGTAATAAATAAAGCCACCACCGGGATATTTTCGGCACGGAATTTTTTCATCAACGCCAAACTGTTGTTGTCGGGCAACTTCAGGCGCTGAATATCACCCTGCATTTCGGCATAGGGATCTTCGCCAAAGACCACGATGGCTACGTCGGGTTTCTGCTGATAACTGCCATCTTCACTTAACCAGGCTTCGCCGCCAGCCGCGCTCACTTTTTCCTGAATACCGGCAAAGAGGGATACGCCATTGGGGAAGTCACTGTTGCTATTTCCGGTGCCTTGCCACGAGATTGTCCAACCGCCGGATTGTTTGCCAATATCATCGGCGCCATCGCCGGTTACCAATATTTTGGCGTCAGGTTTCAAGGGTAATAACTGATTTTTATTTTTCAGCAATACCAGCGATTCGCGGACGGCTTGTCGGGCAATATCACGATGTTCTGCGGCGCCCAGCCAGTTTTCTTTTCCGGAAAAATCCCGGGTGGACGGCGCGCCCTTTTCAAACAGACCGGCACGCACTTTAACGCGCAGAATACGCCGTACCGCATCGTCCAGACGGGCTTGCGAAATTTCACCGCTGTTTACTTGCGCAAGGGTGTTGGCGTAGAGTTCTTTCCAATCTTCATTGGGCGCCATAAACATATCCAGGCCGGCGTTGATTGCCTGGGCACAGCTGTTGCGGGTACAGCCGGGTACAAATTCATGGCCGCTCCAATCGCCAACCACGAAACCATCAAAGCCCATTTTTTCTTTCAGTACACCGGTGAGCAAATATTGATGGCCGTGCAGCGTTTCGCCCTGCCAGCTGTTAAACGATGCCATCACCGTTTGGCTGCCAGCGGCCAGTGCGGAAAAATAACCGGCAGCATGAATGTCACGCAGTTCTTCTTCTGAAATATCGGCATTGGCGCGATCTACCCCGCCTTGCGTACCCCCATCAGCAATAAAATGTTTGGCCGTGGAAACCACCCGATCCGCCGCCATAAATTGCGGGGTATTCGCTTCGCCTTGCAGACCTTTCACCATACGACCGCCATAAGCTTTCACGATGGCCGGGTCTTCGGAATAAGACTCGTAGGTTCTTCCCCAGCGATCATCACGCACTACCGCAAGCGTGGGGGCGAAGCTCCAGTCGATACCGGTCACCGCAATTTCCCGTGCGGTGGCAGCGCCAATTTTTTCGATCAAATCCGGGTTATTCATCGCACCCAGGCCGATGTTATGCGGAAAAATGGTCGCGCCAATCACATTGTTGTGACCGTGTACCGCATCGGTTCCCCAAATAATAGGGATAGCAATAGCTCCGTCACTGTCGTCCATGGACGCGTTATAAAAAGTATCCGCCAAGGCCACCCAATCACCAGGTTTTGCGTACTTGTTGTCATTCGGAAAAGCACCACCGCCATTTAATACCGAGCCAACGTGGTATTTTTTAATGTCTTCCGGCGTAATGTGCCGCAGTTCCGGCTGCATGATCTGGCCAACTTTTTCTTCCTGGGACATTTTTTCAAGCAGTGTATTAACACGTGACTCTATGGCGTCATCCCTTACCACATCACTTTTAATAGCAGGCCATTCAACTCCCGGAGCGTTAACAGGCAGATCTTTTTGGCCTGTATCTCTTTCACTGTCCGTACAGCCGATGAGTGTCAGAGCAGTGGCAAACAGCAAAATTTTTGACTTGGTCATTATGAATAATTCCCTGAATAAGATGGTGCCTTATCGCAATCACATAGGTGCATTAAGGTTTTATCGGGCCTGAATTAATTTTTTTAAAAAGGACTCCCGTCTGTAACAACCAGAGGGAGCCAACAAGAAAGCCCGCCAGAGAAAACCGGGCTGGCAAGCACCCGATTTTTCCGAGAGCGACCTGGAAGCACCTGACTTGCTCCCAAAGCCCGAATTGGTATTCAAACAGAAAGACATGCCCAATAAAGTCGACCGGCATGAACACCAATACTGGCATCATCGCAAGGCGGTCACATTCGGTCGTCCCATGTTGGATAAAAGTAGCAAGGTGGGACAATTTGCTGATAGTTATGCTGAAAAGGAGGAAGTCGGGATAGCCGCTTATGCAGGATGTAAAACTCAATATACGAAGCCCGCTTCATCAGCTCTGCCATCAGGAACGTCTACCTTTCAGGCTTCGCCTTGCAATAACGTTCAAGGAAGTCTTGATGACTTGGCAATTGCTCAACCAAACGCTGAGCAGAAAGCTTCACACTGCTTAAAAATTCCGCAAGTTCATCATCGCTCATGATGTCAACAATCTGATGATAGTGCTGTGGCACAACCCCCTGGCCCAGCAAAACCTGAACCCAGGAATTTTCTCCGAAAAATTCACCGGGAACTCTGAAAATTTTTCCGGATTGCCGGAACAGTTCCAGCTTCTTCGCCAGAGAATCCGGCACCGTCATGTTGCGACAATAGCGCCAGAAAGGGGTATCCGTTCTCTGTGTGGCATGGTAGTGCAGAATGATAAAATCCCTGACATTGTCAGTTTCAATTTTGGTCTGCGCGTTGAAGGTATCAATATCTGATTGCCGGACACCACCGGAAGGAAATAATCGCACCAGACGCAGAATCCCCTGCTGAATCAGATGAATACTGGTTGACTCAAGAGGCTCAATAAAACCGCTGGCGAGCCCGAGGGCAACACAATTTTTATTCCAGTGCTTCAAGCGCTGTCCAGGACGAAATTTTATAACCCTCGGCTCAAAGAACGGCTCGCCATCGACATTTCGTAGTAAGGTTTTTTTTGCATCTTCATCGCTGAGATAACGGCTGCAGTACACCAGTCCGGTACCTTCCCGATGCTGCAAGGGAATGCGCCATTGCCAACCAAAATCCCGTGCGATAGCACGCGTATAGGGAACCGGTGATTTAACCAACGTAGTTTGAACTGCAACCGCGCTATCGCAAGGCAGCCAATGAGACCAGTCTTCGTAACCTGTGTGCAGTGTCTGCTCAATCAATAACCCCCGAAAACCGGAGCAATCAATAAACAACTCGCCTGCTATAATCTGGCCGGATGCCAGGGTAACTGACTCAATGAAACCGTTATCGGTACCGGTTACTACGCCGGTTATTTTTCCCTCAATGCGTGTGACATTATTATTTTCTGCCAGCTTTCTTAAAAATTTTGCGTACAGCGCTGCATCAAAATGGTAGGCGTAATTTACCTGATAGTTATAGCCATCTCTTGATTTGGGCAGAATGGCAAACTTGCCTGCCCTGGCTGCCAGATGCTCGACATTGTAATCACCGTAATTATCGCTTACGCCTGTGCGCAAGCCCTTGAGCCAACAATGCCAAAACCCGGCCGCCCAATGATCCTTGCCGGTATTGCCAAAGGCATGAATGTATTTATCGCCTTGTTCTTTCCAGTTTTCAAAAGAGATACCGAGCTTGATGGTTGCCTGAGTGACCGCCATAAAATCCGGCTCGTTAATGCCCAGCAATCTATGGAAGTCGATCAGGGGTGGTACGGTGGCTTCACCCACGCCGACAGTACCAATATCATCAGACTCGATAAGCGATATATCCAGCGTTTTTCCCAGAAATTTTGACAGCGCAGCCGCCGCCATCCAACCCGCGGTTCCGCCGCCGACAATAACAACCCTGGTTATACCCTTCGCGGTCATACATTAACCCCTTCAACTTGCTCACCGGCCGGCTTGCAATCTCTCATTTTTTTTATTAACCAGCGTGCGGATATTCGCGTGCGACGCTATTACCATATAAATGGCTTGCAAATAGCCGTGACTGTTCAGATTTGCCAATGCATCACCGCTCAACGCCGCCAGCTTGTCTTCATTGATCGTGTAGAACCCTTGCATTTGACTACCGGAACCATCATGTAATTTGACATCCAGCAGAAAAGATTCAAGCAAGTCGAATTGCTGAAGTTTGGCAATAAAATTTTCGTTGTCTTCGTAGCCGTTATGAATGGCTTCCAAAACCGACACCATGTGCTCCAGATAGGGGGTATTGCCACCGTACTCCAGAAAAAGCACCTGCCCGGCTGTTTCATTGACTCGCGGGTTATCCATGTCAAGATGAATAACTCTTTGCTTTTTGGTCACACCATCTTCCTGGTACTGCTGCAAGCCAATAAGAAAAGGCTGGCGCGTGATCGTCAATGGAATATAACCGGCATCCCACCCTTTCTCCGTCAAAAAAAGGTTTTCTTTATCTTTGAAACCAAATAAGGCAATTGCGTGAAATTTTCCAGTCTGGTTGTTTTTATGAAAAAATATTGGATAGTCGGCTTGAACGCTTCTGAATTCCAAAGGAAAGGTGATGGCAAACATAACATCATCCCCATACCTTTCTGACCGGTCGGTAATTACTCTGATATTTTTATGGGCGATATTATTTAACAATACATGATTAGCCATATCATCTCCGCACGACCTATTTTTATTTTCAATTGACGCTATAAAACAGAAAATTACACAGAAAGCTTACGTCGATGTAAAAAAGCCGCTGCGTTGCAGCGGCCCTGATCATCCTTTTTCATTTATCGGCTTAGAAGGTGTAACGAACGCCGATATTGTAACGTGGCCCCAGCTGAGTCATATTCATGAGCTGCAATTTGGTGCGAGCGTGGGAACGGGTGTATTCGTCAGTCACGTTCAGACCTTCAGCAAAAACACTCAGACTGTCGTTAATATCATAACTTACGTTGATATCAACCTGACCGTAGGCTTCAACATAAACCGGGTTGGGGTTCCCGGTACCATGCCCGGTTGAGCTCAGGAAGGTGTCGCGCCAGTTATAAGCAACGCGCACCTGCAAACCATCCTTATCGTAGAAACCGACCAGGTTAGCAGTGTCACTCAAACCCAGCAGAGCAAATTGCTCATCCAGACTTTGGTTGTCATAGCCGATATCACCATCTACCAGCGTGTAGTTGGCGATGACACCGAAACCACTTTCACCAAACACATGCTGAACCGCAGCTTCCCAGCCATTGATAGATGCTTCTTTTTCGTTTGAACGTACCGTTACATCAAACTCCATCAAATCATCTTCCGGCAGAGCAATGATATCGTTGCCACTCACACCGGGGCCGCCCTGCGCAATGATCCATTCCCGAATGGCTCCGGCTTCGGTAGTTCCCAGCGCTGCAACAGCGGCATTGTAGCGAGGGCCGGATGCCGGGTTACGCAAGCCGTAAAAGTTTTCCTGGATTACGCGAGTACCGATAAAATTCTTAACATTCTTTTTAAAGTAGCCCAGAGAAACATAGCTGGCGTCGTTGTAATACCACTCGGCAGAGAGATCGTAGTTGGTCGATTCAAACGGTAACAGACCCGCATCGCCTCGACTCGCCTGGCCACCATTAACCCGCGCTTGCCCGTTCAGACTTGCACCGGACTGAATGTCGCCGTATCCGGGACGAGCAATGGTTTTACTGATGGAACCACGCAGAATTACGTCATCCACCACTTCAATATCAACATCCAAACTCGGCAATAAGTGAGAATATTTACCGCTGCCGGTAACATATTCCTGAACGCCGGAGGATTGCAGGTACATTTCGTTGTCAGCCACCCAGTTAACCGCATCATAAGTCGGCGTTGCTGATCGTGAAGTGACTTCCGTGGATTCGTAACGCAGACCAGTGATGATATTCACCGGACGGCTGGCCAGCTCTACACTCTGGTTAAATTGCAGGAATGCACTTTCACTTTCTTCTTTAGTGAAACGGTCAGTACCATTGATGTAATCAGACGATGGGCAGAACCAATTGCCACAATCACCCGGGCGGGTAGAACCCGCCTGGCTGCCGTAGAGCTCCTGAGCGCGCTTTCTTACATCTTCGAAATTGAACAGGAATGTCTGGTTAACCGCTCGCGGATCACTGCTACCCGGTAAATCGAACTCTCCGGCCAGGCGCGATTGTCTCCAGAAGCTGGTGTCGAAATCACCCGCTTCACCAACACCGCCCCATGTATCACGCTGAACGTTGGTGTATCGGCCAGTATTTTCCACGGTGGTAGAAGCCACACCAAAGTCAACGCTGGAACCGTTATCAAACTCCAGTGAGCCTTTCAGTTGGTACTGATCGATTTCGGACAGGGTGTAGCTATTACGGAAAGAACTTCCGCTAATGCGAATATCTTCAGGATTAACGGCGGTTGCACCGTCTTCCAGTTCAATTTGAAGAACAGGGAATTTATTGGTGAACCAGGCGGTAGATTTGCCACGTACCGCCGCTGTGGTGCCGATGACGTTGTGACTGCCATTTTTACCATCAGGACGCGATTCCGCTTCAGACTGGTGCGCATCAAATTCCAACGTCAGGCGATCATTAACTGCCCACTCAACATTGAAGCCCAGCGATTTGTTTTCATTGATGCGTGAATAGTCTCCAGCACCCATGGCGTAGTCACTATGATCAGCCTCCTCCGCATACATAATCGGCGATGCAACCGGACCGTCAGTCCATTCACCCGTCATGGTGCCGCCATTGTTCCAGGCAAACCAGGCAGACAGATCATGAAATTGCTGGGAGAATTCCTGCTGTGAGTAAGTGTAATCCAGCGTGGTAGTGATATTGTCGACAGGACGATACTGTAATGCCAACTGGCCGTTGGTACGGGTACGTTGAACTTCGTTGAAGTCGTATTTCAGCTGTTGCGGGATAGAATAGATATCACCTTCACCGGGACGGTTAACTTGTCCTTCGTGCGGAATACCACCCCAGGCACCGGTGCCACCACCCCAGTCGCGGTCAGCTGTACCCGGATTGGACCACCAGCCAGCGCCTGTGCTTGCTGATTTACTGCCACTCTCGCGCTCCTGATAAGAAGCCGACAAAGACACCCCGAAAGTGTCATCTGCAAACGTATTGGAATAGATACCGGATATCTCGGGAGTAATGGAATCTCCCTTATCGGTAGACTGATCCATCACCCCTTTCAGACCAATACTGGCCTTCATGCCCGGATTATCCAGAGGACGATTGGTGAGAATGTTGATCGCCGCACCGATACCGCCACTGGTAATACTGGCGCGGCCGGTTTTATACACTTCTACACCACTAATGCCTTCAGAGGCGAGGTTGGAGAAGTCAAAGGAACGTGAAGCAGACGCGGTGGTGTCCTCCATAGAAGACGCGGGCATTTGACGGCCGTTCAGGGTGACCAGGTTGTAGTCAGGACCGAAACCACGAACAGTTACACGAGCCCCTTCACCGTTAGCCCGGTCAATAGATACACCCGTGATACGTTGCAAGGATTCCGCCAGGTTGGTATCAGGAAACTTGCCAATATCTTCCGCAGAAATTGCATCAACCACACCTTGTGACTCACGCTTGATATCCATGGAGCGCTGCAAACTGCCCTGAATGCCCGTCACTACGATTTCTTCAATAGGATCGCCACTCTGGGCATTGGCAAAACCACTTGCGCCAAGAATCACCGACGTAACCGCCGTTACGAGAAGTTTTTTGTTAAAGCCTGATGTTTTTGTGTTCATGAGAAGACTCCGGTTCTATGTCCGTCTGGCATTATTATTCCCGGTAAACCTGTCAGCGCCGAAAGATCCGAGTGGTGGCAACGTCTGCCGGGGGAGTGAAACATTTCTTATGTAACCGTCATGATGTAGTTACATGACAGCGATCAGGAGGCGATGCGGGCGTTATCTCATCAGCCATCCTGACCAGCTTCGCCATTGTTGGAGAAGCGATATAAGGCGTCGTCCCACTTTGCCGATTAGGGCCAACATGGACTATCTCACTTTCATTTCAACAAAGTGGGAAGATAAAAATTCTTTTAATTCAATAGCTTGAAAAAACCAGCCATTATCGGATGTTGCGTGTTTCCACGGCGATGAGTGGAGAAAAAAACGCCACTGGTTGCTATTTGAATGATGGTTATTGAGGCTAAAAAGATGAATTCCGGCGGAGCCCGGATCGCGGAAAAGCCGGGATTGGAGAAAGGAGCCGCTAAAGAGAAAAGCTGCTGGCCTTATGTAACAGTGTACGCAGGGGACATTTGCGAACGTGCGAAAGACAGAAAGCCCGCTCCGTTTTCCGGAGCAGGCCGGGGATGTGTATCAGGGTAAGTCGGGCTGAAAACTCTTCAGCTCTTTGGGCAATAACGGATTATCGAGTACCAACTTGCGACGCTCGGCAAGATTCAAGCGCCTTACCGTTTCACCAAAGTGCTGCTCGAAAATGCCATCGAGCACACCATTGCGCGAGATAATTGCCATCCCCTGACGGATACGTTGCGCCAGTATCGGATCGCTGGGCGTGACGTAAAACACCAGCGGAAAGGGGTAATACAGCAGCAGCGTCTGCTCCAGCGCCAAATCGGGGCGGCTGGCGACGTGCTCACTGAATACCTGTTCTATCTCGTTACCGCCAAAGGTGGTGTAATCAAACTGACGATCGCCGAGTTTTTGAAAGAGGTTATCGAAGCGTAGATCCGCCTCTACTGGGATGCCATTAGCGCGGAACAAATCGACTTCTGCCCAACCGTCCGGCACACCATTAGTAAGTGCTCGCAAACCTTCAATACCTTGAATAGCGGCATACTTTTCCTGATCTTCGGCGCGGATTATCAACAACCGATAACCCAATAAGCCTTTCATCATCGGGAAGGGAATCAGTAATTTGTCTTCGTTTGCCAGCTTGGGGTTACCCGCCACCGTGCCAAAAATGTCAGCGCCCCCTTTACGGAAAATCGCCGTCTCGTCGCTGGCAACCGGCAAATCGCGGCGATCTTCTACCACCGGCACATTGCCGTAACCTTTGCGCGTTGCCAGCAACACAGCATCCAGCACATCGCGCTCATAGGCCTGGCGGCCGGGGGTTTTATTACCATTCCAGAAATTGATTACCGTGGCTTCGGACTTGACACTGGTGACATACCAGAGCACCGCCAGCGGGGAGAAGATAAGCAGCAGACAAATCACATGAACCGGACGAATGGACATAAAACGCTCGTCAAAAGAGTAGTGGCCAGAGAAGGCAATTCGGCAGCAGCGCTGCAATGCCGTCAAACATGCCGTTTTTTCCAGGCGCTGTCGTCCCATATTTATTGTTACAGGATACCGACGCGTGCCACTTTTCCTGGAAAAAGCGGGAAACCCTGAACCACGACGGGTTAATGGGTCGTTAACCCGTCCCGCCTGCCGTCAGACAATGATCTCCCGCAGCAACCAGGCCAAACACCCGGCAACGACGGCCACCGAAAACCCGGAGCCTATTAACAGCAAATTCTGCAATGACATGGCCCACAATGCCTCACGCAACTGCGCCCAGGGGGCGAGAAGCAGGATGGCTACTGCCGGAATTACTGCTCCTGCGGTGAGCACCGCCTTGCTTAACCACCAGCGCCGTGCCGGCGCTTTCGGAATGTGTCCCATCAGGGCATCGGTAAAACCATCGTCTGACAAGTACTCCGACGATTCGGCAAAGTGTGCTTTTAATAGCTGATCCAATTCATCTGCCATCATGACCTCTCTTGCTGGGATGGATGCCAGTCCTGTAGCAACTTCTGTAACTTTTGTTTACCACGGGCAATATGCGCTTTCAGCGTTCCCAGTGGCAAGTTCATGATTTCTGCCGCTTCTTCATGTGAGAAGCCGTCATCAAAACATAGCCTGATGGCCAATTGTTGTGCGGTGCTCAGTTGCGTCAGCGCCTGACTAACATCGCGATGGCTGGCAAAGCTGCGGATTTCGCAATTCTCTATCGGCGGCTCGTCATACACCTCATCCAGGCTGCACCACTCCGGCTTTTTACTGCGCCAGCGATTGGCCGCCGTATTAAAGGCAATACGGTACAGCCAGGTCGAAAATTTCGAGTCGGCACGAAAACCTTTCAAGGCAACCCACGCCTTGATAAACGTTTCCTGGGCAAGATCGTCCGCCAGCGCCGCATCACCATCGCACAGCCGCCGCGACCATAATCGCAGCGCAGACTGATAACGTAAAACCAGTTGTGAGAAAGCGTGTTGATCCCTGACTTCTATTACCCGTTTGATCAGCTCCTGATCGGGAACCATAGTGGCTACTGGTCTCTGGAGGTAAAGGAGTTCGCACCGGAGGGGCGACTATCAACAAACTTCCATATCGCCACTTGCGACAAGCCGATGCCAATAAACAGAAAACCGATAGCCCCGGCACGCGGCCCGAAAACCATCCAGAGAAATGCCAGTAACCCCAATCCCAGGCCGATATTGCGCAGACCGCGCGCGCCCTGGTGTACAGTGCCTTGCAATGACTGCCGCAAAATGTCTTCCGGCACCGGCTGGCCGCTTTCAACAACCCGGGCAATACTGGCATGTTGCAGCTCCGCCTGGCGGTTGCGACTGCGGAAATGCATCAACGCAAGCAGAATAACCAGCAGTAGCGGACCCCCGAAAATCAGCAATACCGCAAGAATGGGGATCATCAGCGCCATACCGTCCAGAAAGGCGCGGCCATCATTGTTGTTGCCAAACCCATCCAGAAATTTGTCCAGCTCCCGAAAGCTCTCCGGCACCGGAGGCTGTGCCACCTCACTACTGCTCTGCCCCACCTCGATAGTCACGGACTCCGATGCACCGGCAACCATCGCCATGCACAACAGCAAAATAACGCCGCACAGATTTCTGAACGCCAGGGAAGACATAACCGTAATACCTTTTCCGTGAGGATGATAAACAAGAGACGCACAAGGAGAAAAAATGGATGCAGCCGGGATAAATTTTTATTAACAACGCCGCTGTGCAACAAAAAGAGAAAAAAAGTGTACTGAACAGAAACGAAAAAGCCCGCTGGGTAGCGGGCTTTTTTGATGATGCGTAGCATCATATTTTGTATGGTGCCCGGACCCGGAATCGAACCAGGGACACGAGGATTTTCAATCCACTGCTCTACCGACTGAGCTATCCGGGCAATCTTTTGTGTGGGTGACCCGACACAAGAGGCGCACATTAAACCTTTTTGTCGGGATCTCGTCAAGAGTAAAAATTGAAAATTTTCCTAATTATCAATCACTCAGCCCAATTTGTTTATTTATTATCCGGTGGGACGTATCCATCGGCCTGATCGACTTCCTGACCGGATAAAAAACGTACCATTTGTTCAGCCAGATAAGTACGCGTGGACGCCTCCATCAAATTCAGTCGCTTTTCGTTGATCAGCATGGTCTGGTGCGCCATCCATTCCAGCCAGGCTTTTTTCGACACATTGTCGTAAATGTCCTGGCCTTTGGTACCCGGATAAGGCGGCAGATCCAGCCCTTCCAACTCCTGCTGATATTTTCTGCAATGAACCATTCGGGACATGGTGGCCTCTCCGTTAATGAAAAGCCGCTAGAGTAACAAAATGCCCTGCCAGTAGCACCGCACTTTGTCCACAAGGCCGCACGCAACCCCGGGTTTTGTACACCTTCAAGCACGACTGTGACGCGGGAAATGCGATTAATTTTTACTCAGCCCCGCATGGTTTTGCATGCCAAACCGGCTATACTGTGCCCCCCTTACAGAAAGGCCCCATGATCTTGTTTGATTTCAGCTCACTACTGCTTGGCATCAGTTTTTCCGGATGTGCCATGTGTGTTGTGCTGTTCACCGCCTGGTTAAATGCCCGCAGTGAAAGCTTTCTGCTCACCTGGTGTTTGGGTGCGGCGCAACTGGTCATCGGTATAACTCTTTTCAGCTTTTACGCGGCCGGCATGAATTATGTCTGGCTGTGCTTTTGTGCTTTTGTCTTTTTGATCACCGGTATGACATTTATCTGGGGAGCGGCCTGGCAGTACCGGCAACAGCGCTCGCCCGTAAAACGCATTATCAAACGCGCAGCTCTGCTGCTGGCCATCTTTACCACCCCCTATTTATTTGGCCTGAGCGGTATCGGCGCCTTCCTGTTGAATATGATTCTGGCACTGCTGCTGTTTGCCAGTGCTTACGAGTTCTGGCATCGCCGCCATGAAGTATTTGGCCCGATCATGGGCATTATTGTGTTGTATTGCATGGTGGCGATCACATTTATTTGCTGCGCAGTGATGATCGCTATCGAAAGCCCACTGGTGATGACCGAAGCACCTGACAATTGGGCAGAGCGATTAAACGCGGTGGCATCCATTATGGGCATGACCGGCATCGGTGCCACTTCGCTCGCCCTTCACCAATCGCGTCTGGCACGCAAACATCGTCATGAAGCACTGACCGACCCGCTGACAGGCCTGGTTAACCGCCGGGCGCTTTTTGCTATTTATGGCAACCATGATATGCCGCTGAACAGCGCCCTGATTATTTTTGATCTGGACGGTTTCAAGCAGGTCAATGACCGTTATGGTCACGATAGGGGCGATAAAGTGCTTATGCAATTTGCTCAGGTACTGCGCGAAAATTACCGCACTACCGATACTGCCGCCCGATTGGGCGGCGAAGAATTTGTACTGGTTATGCCAAACAGCACATCGCTGGTGGCCACGCGGGTTGCCGAGCGGATTCGCAAACAGTTTGGCGAGATGGAAATACCCTTGCAGCACAACGACTCGTTTTATTGCACGGTCAGCGCCGGTTTTGCGCTGGCAGACAAAGAAGAGATGACGCTTGAGCATTTGATTCGCGAAGCGGATGCCGCGCTCTATCAGGCCAAGCGCAGCGGCAGAAACCGCGTACTGCCAGCCCTCAGCGCCTGACAGCTTTTTTACGACCGCCAGCCGGTGCTTGCCGGGGGTCGGCCTCTGCGATTTTATCCAGCAGCTTTTTCACCGGTGCCGCCAACCCCAGTGCTTGCGGCGCCAGCGGGTTAAACCAGCACAGCGCTTTTTTTTCAGAAATAGCCACAGGCGATTTTTTCAGCTGCACCAGCACCGGGGTAATATCGAGATGGTAATGGCTGAAAGTATGACGCCAGGTGTCCCATAGCTCGGTCGTGGTTACCGCACCAAACTTGTCTTGCACCCAATCACTGGCATCCAGATCGGAAGCGACTTCCGGAAAACTCCACAAACCGCCCCATATGCCGCTGTCCGGGCGCTGCTCCAGCAAAATGTCGCCCGCCGGGTTGCGCACCATCACCAGCTGTACACTTTTTTCCGGCAAAGGTTTGCGGTTTTTCTTGCCCGGATAGTCCAGCACATTGCCTTGCCCGTAAGCTACGCAATCAAACTGCACCGGGCAGCGCTCGCAAGCCGGGCGCGAGCGGGTGCACAGGGTTGCGCCCATATCCATCATCGCCTGGGTGTAATGGTTGGCGCGCCGGGGCGGTGTAAAACGTTCGGCCACCTCCCACAGTGAGCGCAAGGTAGCGGTTTCTCCGGGCCAACCGGCAATAGCCTGATGGCGAGCCAGCACCCGCTTTACATTGCCGTCGAGAATCGCAGCGCGTTTCTTAAACGCAATACTGACAATCGCACCGGCCGTAGAACGACCAATACCTGGCAATTCGCTGAGCGCTTCCACCGTGTCAGGAAATTCTCCACCGTATTCACTCACTACCGTTTGCGCACAGCGATGCAAATTGCGAGCGCGGGCGTAATAGCCAAGCCCGGTCCACAAATGCAGCACGTCATCCACCGGTGCCAGCGCCAGGCTGCGCACGTCCGGAAAGCGGGCGATAAAGCGCTCGAAATAAGGGATAACCGTGGTGACCTGGGTTTGCTGCAGCATGATCTCTGACAGCCAGACGCGGTAAGGCGAAATATCCTGCTGCCAGGGCAGGTGTTTACGACCGTGCTTGTCGTACCAGGCAAGCACGGCTTTGGAGAAGGTTTGACTCATAGAGCGCGATTATTCCTCGGTAGCGGCAGAGGATCGGCTGCCGCCTTTTAATAAGCCTTTCAACAAACTCTTGGCAGCGTCGCTATCACCGTCACCGCCCAGTTTTTTATCCAGTTTTTGCAGCAGCTCTTCTTTTTTCTGATCCACTTTTTGTTCAGCGGCATCAATTTTGTCACCGTGTTTTTCACGCAATTTGAACTCGGCAAAATCCTTGGTCAAATTGGCCAGGCCTTTCGAGTCGGGGCGACAATCGGTGAGCGGGTTGAGCGTTTCCAAAGAACCGTGACAGCGCAACAGCGACAGGCTGCGGTTAATCCAGTAATTGCCCGGTACACGACAACCGTTTTCGCTAGTTTCTTCGTTTAATAATTTCATAGGCAACAGCAAATCGTAACCGCCCGCCGCCAGATCAATTTTACCGTTGGTGCCCAATTCCAATTGATGCACACCGGCCTTGATGGATTCAACATTCACTACGCTGTTCGCCATGGTGATTTTGCCAGACAGTTCGCGCATCTCGGTAAACGGATCCCAGGATGCCAGACCGGCGGTATCACTTTTATTGACCAGATCAACCAGTTCGCAGAATTTTTGCTCAATGTTCAGCGGCGAAAAGCGCACATGTGCGCCCGTAAAATCGGCATTGGCTTGCAAGCCGTCCACCAGCTGGTTCATGGTTATGCCGCGCGTGTTAGCTTGCAGATTGGCGTTAATACCACCGGCAATGCCGAAGTTGTCACCCAGTTCCAGCGCCTTCATGGCCGGTTCAATTTGCACGTTGGTTAGCGCTGAATCAAAACGAATCACCGCGGTATTGCCACGTGCATCCAGGCTGCCTTTGGCGGCCAGCGTACCGTCATAAACACGGGCATCGGTTTGGGTGAGATTGACCTGGCCATTGGCGGCGTTGAGGCGCACACGAATCGCTTCCAGCGGAATATCGGCAAAGGTAATTTTGTCGAAATCGAGGCTGGCATCCAGGTTCAGCGTTTTCAACACATCCAGCGGGATCAACTCTTCATCGCCATCGTCAACCGCTACCGCAGCACCGCCCGCCGTGGTAGAGCCACCCGTGCCAGCCGCCGGCGCTGCTGTCGTTTGCGCTTCCGGAGCCAGATAATCGTCAGCTATCAGTTGATCACCTTTAATAGCCAGTTTCATGGCCATACGGGAGAAATCGCTAATGGCAAAGCTGCCCGTGAGGTTGGTTTTGTCCAGGGTAATGGTGAGCGGCTCGGCTTGCAGCGAGTTTTTGTTGCCCACAACCCGCGTATCCAGTGCGACTTTGGTGAGTGCGTAGCTTTCGCGGGTTTGCAGTGGTGTGCCCAGCGCACCCAGCAGCGCTTTGGCATCAAAGGCAGGCACCTTAACCGAACCGTCAAAGCGCAAATCACCTTGTAAGTCATTGAGGTTCACCTCATAGGTAGCTGCCAGCTTGCCGCTGTCGTTGATCACCAGATTCAATTCACCGCCAGTAATTTTGGCGCCATTCAAATCGCTTTGCAGTTGCACTCGATTGCCGGATTGCAGCGCAATATTCATCGGCGCACTACCCTCGCTTTCGAGGCGGGTTTTCAGGGCTACGGAGACATCAAACGGTTGGGCTTGCAGATTAAACTGGTTAACGTCGAGGCGGATATCTTCCAGCGCAATACGCTGCCCGCTTTGCTCATCGTTATAGTTCAGAGCACTGTTGCTGAGGCTGATACGCTCAACCGACAGTTGTAATTCCTGCCCTTCCGCAGCGGCGGGCTCACCGGGGGCAGCGCCGTCAGCACCGGCGCCGGTTTGTTGTTGGGCTACATCGGCGGGCACTTTTTCAGCGGTCAGCTTCTCCCAGTTGCCATTACCCTGGCGATCCACCTTCAAATCAATACGGGCGCCGTCCACCAGTACGTGATGCACTACCACGTTACCTTTGAACAAAGGCATCAGCTCCACCAGCAAACTGGCTTTATCCAGCTCGGCCAATACCTCTTCCGGCGTGGCAACAGGCGCCACACGGATATCACTGACGGCAACCCCGACGCTGGGCCAGAAAGTCCAGCCAATATCACCACCGATGCGTAAATCGACACCCTGCGCACGGGCTGCCGCCTCAATACGCGGTTTCAGCATGTTCAGGTCAAAGAACAGCACCAGCACGAGTATGGCAATCAGTAATAAAGCCACCAATGCGGCAAGAATTTTTAGTATGAGTTTCACCGGGACGACTCCGTTTGATCAGAAAAACCTGGAAGGGGCAACCTATGAAAATATAGACGATGCGGCACAATCGCGCAGTTTACATCAAATCCACCAGCGTCGACTGTGACAATCACACCATGCCATGGTAACGCCGGCATGATATTGAAACTGTAAAGCCCTGTTACCTTCCCGACACGTTGGCCTTCGCAGGGCTTTGTTGGTTGTTCTTTATTCTTTCGCCGTAGCATCTGCTTGTGTCTGCTTTAACTCACGGCTCTGATAGAAAATTTCACCCCCCAATAATCAAGCTGCCTTAATAAGCGGCTTTCAAGCCCTGCACGTTGTATGGGTGCCTGACAGAGGAAAGTAACAGGCGCATATCAAGGCTTGCTGCTGATAATGTGTTTCCAATGTGGGCAGATTTTTTACAGCAATATCCTGTACTGTATTCCAGCAAGCGAAAATCGTTTGCAGTACTTGCACCCTGGCAATCAGCGATGCGCTGTCATGACTTTCTTCCGGGTAATATGCGGCAACCGGGCCAAATAAATCGTTATATTTTTCTATAGTTTTGAAACCATGTTTTCAAAACCTTGCGCTGTTTAGTCCGACTCGCTCGCTGTACTGAAAAACCACCGAGCCGGTTTTTTGCTGCGCCTTTGGCAAGTGCATCAACGCGGTTGATCGACGAAAAATCGTCCCACCACAAACCGGGGCAGATGGATCTTGCAACATTGAAAAATGAAGGCTCGGGAAGTGTCATCACAACTTGCTATAAGCTTATACAAATACGCCATTTTCGCTTCAGGCAAACAATCCCTACAATCGTTTGCCATGGTACACCAATAACATTTAACGTCGATGGAGTTATGCATGTCTGATACATGGAAATTTGAAACCCGATCCGTTCACTCCGGTTATACACCCGACCCGGTTACCAAATCGGTAGCAGTGCCAATTTACCAAACGGTGGCCTACGCTTTTGACAGCGCGCAACACGGTGCTGATTTATTTGATTTGAAAGTAGCGGGCAATATTTACACCCGCATTATGAATCCCACTAACGATGTGCTGGAAAAACGTCTTGCCGCATTGGAAGGCGGTATTGCAGCACTGGCGCTGGCATCCGGCCAGGCTGCGGTGACTTATTCGATACTGACCATTGCCGAAGCGGGCGATAACATTATTTCTTCCACGGCACTTTACGGCGGCACCTACAATTTATTTGCCCACACACTGCCACAGTACGGTATTAACACGCGCTTTGCGGATCACTTGAATCCGGAGAGTTTTGAACCGCTCATCGACGAAAAAACCAAAGCCATTTTTGTAGAGTCACTGGGCAACCCGCAAGGCAATGTGACCGATATTGCGCGCGTGGCAGAAATTGCCCACCGCCACGGTATTCCACTGATTGTGGACAACACCGTCGCCACGCCTTATTTGTTGCGTCCGTTCGAACACGGTGCAGATATCGTGGTGCATTCGCTGACCAAATACCTCGGCGGCCATGGCAATAGCGTAGGCGGCGCGATTATTGATTCCGGAAAATTCCCCTGGGCAGAACACAAAGAACGTTTCAAGCGTTTAAATGAACCGGATGTGAGCTATCACGGCGTGGTGTATACCGAAGCGCTGGGCCCTGCGGCTTATATTGGTCGCGCCCGGGTTGTGCCTTTACGCAACACCGGTGCTGCACTCTCGCCATTTAATGCCTTTTTAATTTTGCAAGGCATTGAAACGCTGGCGCTGCGCCTTGAGCGCATTAATGACAATACCCTGAAAATTGCCCAATTTTTACAGCAGCACCCGAAAGTTAAAAAGGTGAACTATGCGGGATTGCCCGATAACCCTTACCATGAGCTTGCGCAAAAATATCTGGGCGGCAAAGCTTCCGGGCTTTTGACATTCAACCTGAAAGCAGACGATGGCCGCGAAGCCGGTGCGCGTTTTCTTGATGCACTGCAGTTATTTACGCGGCTGGTGAATATTGGCGATGCGAAATCTCTGGCTACGCATCCGGCTTCTACCACTCACCGTCAACTTTCACCGGAAGAATTGGAGAAAGCGGGTGTAGGTGCAGATACGGTGCGCTTGTCAGTAGGCATTGAACACATTGACGACTTGCTGGCCGATCTTGAACAAGCTTTGGCAGCGGTTTAATGCCAAAAAAACGGGCGCTTTGTGCGCCCGTTTTTAATCAAAGCCTGGATAACAATAACTGCAAACCGAAACCAATCAGCAACATTCCTGCACCGCATTCCAATGTTTTTCTGACCGCAGGCCGAGCGCTCACGGCCGAAGAAAAACGCAGCACCAGCAAACTCACGATCAATCCGTACAACAGGGTTAACACGGCCACATTGGCAGCCATAAAGGTAAAGGTGATCAATCCCTGATGATATTCGCGGTCAATAAACAGTGGCAAAAATGCCATATAAAACATGATGGCTTTCGGGTTTAACAAGGTAATTAAGAATGCCTGCCAGCAGTACCCACCGGGCTTGAGTTGAAGCATCGGTAAAGCGGCACCGCTACTGCGGCACATTTGCACACCCAGCCATATCAGGTAAGCCGCGCCCAGTACCTGAACCACCAGCAATATACCCGGCGTGGTTGCCAGAATAGCCGCCAACCCCGCCACGGCGGTCCAGAACAACACCTGATCACCGAGAATAATTCCGAGCGTAGCGGCAAGCCCCCCGCGCAACTTCGCCCGGCCCGTGGCAACAAAAATAGCCAGATTGCCCGGCCCCGGCAGTGCAAGCAGTAACACAAATGCGATAACAAACGCAGGATAATCCACCACACCCAACACAGTACAGGCTCCTGAAAAACGACTTACTTATCCAGTTCGGTTAACTCATCCTCGAGCAGTTTCAGTTCGGTTTCCTTGCCGGCAATTTTGCGTTTGTATTTGGTAATTTTTTCCAGCTTGCCATCTTCTTCCGCTTCACGGATATCTGATTCATAATCGGCAATATCCGAGCGGGTTTCTTCAATATCCATGAGCAAGTTTTCACGGATTTTCTTATCGGTGCAGCTGGCCTTTGCGTTTTCCAGAGATCGGGTAAGACCTTTTGCTTTATTGTTATTACCTGCCGCTTTAGCGACCCCAAGCTCCTGTTCGATTTCACAAAACTTTCGCTCACAGCCTTTGAGGTGGCTGCAGGCCGGGGAAGCAGAGACTTGCAGAGTAAGCAGCAAAAATAACGATCCAACGGCGAGTCGGGTAATCATAGCAACGCTCCTGTTTCTACTTGAGGTAAGAATGACACTCTTTACTATAGCCAGGGTTAAGACAGTAAAACTGACTACGGAATGAACCGCTACCCGGCCAATGGATTGGTAATTCAGACGGGATAAAAAAGGTAGGGCAGCAACCGGCAATCTGTTCGGCGCTGCCCGGCAATTTACAGGGAGTAATCCAGAACAATGATGTCATCCAGCAAAGGCACAAAAACCTGCTTTAACGCTTCATGATCCGGATGCGGCAAATACGCCTGACGGCTGGCCTCGTCGGCAAAGGTCATCAACACGATATGCGTGTAGCCCTTGTCCAAACCTTCCGGGCTGTCATTAACGCCCCACTCCACCGCATCAACACCGGCAATCTTCGCCATCGATTCAAACAGCACTTTTACTTCGTCAATTTGCGCTGCCACGACAGAAGGTTTGAATTTTATAAAAAGAATATGGCGAATCATAAGTGCTCCGGAGTTACGGTGAGAAAGAGGAAGGATGGATTCTAATACGTTTTATGGTCATTGACCGCATGGAATAGCGGAATTTGGCGATTAGCTCAGCTCATGTGACGACAACTGACCAGACAAAAGCGGATAAGGCCTGCCTTGCCCGTCCAACGGTGACGGGCCAATAACCTCAAACCCCGCATGACGATAAAACCGACGGCAGGCTCATTCTGTTCGTTCACATCCACCAGGTAAACAGCCTGATGATGAATGGCATATGCAAGTAAAGCTTTGCCAAAGAGTGATAAGGGTTTCAACATCGGCGGTAAGCGAAGCGCGAATCATTATAGAAAAAACAGGCCATCAATACTTGTCGCCACAAAACCCATAATCGAATATCCTTCCCGGATAATTTTAATATCAAGTCATATCCTATAACACCCAACAAGGACGAACCATGAAATACCCCATCTTATTGATAGCAATAACCTTCTGCATCACCGGCTGCCATTCAACCTTGAAAGCCGTCAACACCCCCGCCCCCGATCAATACCTGGAGGTCGTGCAGGATGACCCGACGATAAACGTAGAAGAATCCCTCGCCGCATCCGGTACGGAATACTTCTGCAAAGAAACCTGGACGGTGGGCGGAAATGCATCCGAAAGACGAAGAGCCTGTTACATCAAATCTCCGGATCAAAACCAACTTAAAAAATTGGGAGTAAAAGCTACCGATATATCAGGAGGGGTTTTGGAAGATACGGGCAGAAATATCGTTGTTACGGGTAAAGTTTTAGCCACGGCATTGCGGGTTTATTTGGGTTTACCTTTTGGGGCTGCCCCGGAACAGTAAGCGGTTATGGACATCTAATAAAAAATTAGACCTTTGAGAGTGCAGGCTGGATTTTTATCCTGCTAAAGCATCGATTCTACAATTTTGGATTTAATGCATTGCACTCTCGGGTCTTTTAGAATTGCCCCCTTAAGAATAAGAATATGGGCATTTACATGGGCGCGATAAACTGCATAGTCGCGAATTACCCCATGCGGGATCAGTAACGCATCGATGATGTTGAAAGCTTCATCATAGATTACCGCAACCAGCGCATCAAAATCCTTTTCATCATATTTTCTTATGGCACTTAACTGGCGCGATGAGCTATTGGGCGTGGTTCGCCGCCCCTTTATCTGCACCCGCAACCCGTCGCGACCTATGCCGTCATACCCTGCCGTTGAACTGGCCTGCAGCTTAAGATTCAAAGCTCTTGCCACAAGCCACTCAGTATAATCTCCCAACGGATTATTATGCGTTCGAACAACGCCGCGTGATCGCAGCTCGCTAGTAATGGATGCTTGTAATTGCAAAAAACTGGTAACAGTTAAATCCTGAATTTGCATTTACTACCCTTAAAGCATTACTACGATGATGAAAGGATCTATTCCTGAATCACCGAAAATTCGGCTAAATCGACCTGGTGGCCTCTTCAGGAGATATTTGCCCGAACAGCACTCGCATCATAAACTCGATGCGCTCTTCAGCATTACTAAATTTATTATTGTTCAATGTGTTAGGTGCCTTATAAGTAGCTTCACCAATTCTTTGACCCTGGTTAAAGGCCTCGATTCTTGCTTCGCTCAGATAGAGCGCCAAATCCCACTTCCAATGACCGACGTATTCGATTGTTATCTTTTTCAAGTCATGTCGGGAACCATCTGGCTGAACTGTGTAACGATAGTTATTTTTTCTAAGCCAGCTTTCTATGGCCTTACCAAAACCTTCTCTGGTTTCTTTATCCCGGATAATTACCACATCAATTTTTTTGTTTTTTACTTCATCGGGGATAGCAACACCGCCGTATCTGGGGCCGGCACACGCAGTCATCAGGAAGCTAATTATCAGCACAAAAAATATTTTCACATTCATTTCCTTATTTCTCCACCAACAGGTGGAAATTGATCACTCATTAATGGAAGACTTTGAATCCCGAAAGGGCTAATGGGCGTGAGCGCCTTTCTCACCCTGAATTCAGGGAGTGAAGAATCATAGCGATGGCGCGTAATATTGCAAGAATTTTATAATTAGATTAAAAATCGCGGGTGGCGGTTTCGGATAATAAATGCAATTGGTAAGTGAGAGGTCAGCTGGTAGAGTCTGAGCTTCTCCCGACCAAGAGATGAAGCACAGATGAATTGCCGCCAGCAGACCGAAAACGAAAGATACCAAATTTACGCGCCAAAGAAAGCAGGTTTAACACAAGACCAGATTGCTGCAGGGCTGGAAAGAAGCCCCGCGACAATCAGCAGAGAGCTGAGGCGCAATGGTGGGCTGAGAGGGTACAGGCCTGCGCAAGCCCACCGGCTTAGTGATAACCGTCGAGCAACGGTCGCCAAGGCTATAAAAATTACCGACGAGGTGCGGGGCTGGATTGAGCAGCTCATTCGTCAGGAGCTGAGACCGCAGCAAGCGGTCGATTATTTGAAGGCGCACAAAAATCTGTCGCTGCACCATGAAACACTTATCAATTGATTTATGCGGACAAAGCAGCGGACGGCGACTTTTATAGGCACCTGCGCGTGATATCAAAGCCTATCGTAAGCGCTATGGCAATTATGACCGACGATGAAGAATTAAAAACCGCGTGGATATTGATGAAAGACCGGCGGTAGTTACACAGCGTGGCCGTATTGGTGATTGGAAAGGTGATACGATTATAGGCAAAGGTCGCCAGAGCGCTTTGTTAACCATGGTGGAACGAAAAACGCTTTATACGTGATTATCAGGTTAACGGGCAAGCATGCAGATTTATTGGTTCAGGCAGCGATAAGAGGAATGAAATCGCTCAAAGATCGAATTAAAACCATTACGCTCGACAATGGTCTTGAGTTTTCAGCGCATGAAAAAATGGCTCAAGCCCTGGATGCGGATATTTATTTTGCGCATCCTTATGCCTCCTGGGATCAAGGAATCAACGAAAATACAAACGGGTTTATTCGGCAGTATTTTCCCAAGGGTACTGATTTTAATCAGGTAAGTGATAAAGCGATCCAACATGTTATGGATCGTCTCAACAATCACCCAACGAAAACACGAGATTGCCGATCCCCAAATAAGTTATTCAAGGGGCTGCGAGGGGAATTGCACAGCGTAATTGAATTGCAGTTATTACTTGAATCCGCGAATATTAATTTAACGCCCGCAGCGAGTCTATCTTGCTGCCAGGTATAAATCACAAAAATCACACGAGGTTTCAATGAAAATTTATCCAAAAATCGGGGTTGATACGATTAAATTTGGCATGAGCCAAAAGCAGGTTCAGGCAGAACTGGGCGCTCCAATCGGCAAAGAAACGACCGCCGAGGAAGATATTTGGGAATATGCCAATGGCGTTGAGTTAGCATTTGAGGATGATCGGCTTTCTTCGATTACTTTGTCCGATGAACAGCAGTTGTTAAATGCCAAGCCCATTGTTGGTATTTCCGAACATGTACTACAAGAACAATTTCCTGCATTTTCACTCGATGAAGACTATGGCTCCGATGGTAAAAGTTATTACGATGAACAACTGGAAATAATGGCATGGGTGTTTGATGGCAAAGTGTTCAATGTGGTGGTGTTTCCCACTTACGAACAAGATGAGTAGGTGAATTGGTGTGGTTTTTAACCAACCATTATCCAACCGTACCAATGCTCAACATTGAAGTCGCCATCGCAACTACATAAAAATGCGCGCCGTGCACAACAGTTAACACAGTAATGAAGGTTGTTGCGCTCTCTAATGGAATAAGCTAACTACGCGAGCGCATCATAGCAAATTCCTTTGCTGGCTTTATGTACAGGATTGAGGATGGTTTAGGGATTGATTATTGCCAATAAAATGGCAGCGCCCTGCGGAGCTTCTTAATAGTCAAAATTAATAGCGCTACAATTGCCTCATTGTGATACTTCGGAAAACGCCACCGCAACGCTCGTAGCGGCTACAAGCATGCCGTGGCTTTTAATAAAATAATGACTACCGAGGTGGAAATGTCTCAAAAAATAAAAAAAGTGGTAATCGCCGGCGGCGGAACATCAGGTTGGTGCACGGCAGTGGCGCTATCAAATCAGCTAGGTATCTTGTTAGATATCACACTCATCGAGTCAGCTGAAATAGGTACGGTAGGTGTAGGCGAAGCGACCTTTCCAACTATCTGCTCTTTCCACAAAATTCTCGGCATTGATGAGAAAGATTTTTTAAGTGCAACCATGGGTAGTATCAAGCTGGGCATTTCCTTTGAAAACTGGGCGCGCAAGGGTGATCGGTATATCCATCCGTTTGGATCATTCGGCAAGCCCAACTGGATGGGTGATTTCTATCATTACTGGCTGGCCGCTAAAGCCCGGGGTTATGAAGGCGAGCTTGATGACCTCTGCTTTGAGTTACAAGCTGCAAAAGCCCATAAATTTGCCCCCACCGAAAACCCGAAACTCAACTATGCCTACCATTTTGACGCTAGCCTTTACGCCAAATTTTTGCGCAAGCTTAGCGAAGAAAAAGGCGTAACGCGTGTTGAAGGGAAAATCACTCAGGTTAAACAAAATGCTGATACTGGCTTTATTGAATCTGTGGTGCTGGAGTCAGGTACCAGCATTGAAGGTGATTTGTTTATCGATTGCACCGGATTCCGCGGGCTGCTTATTGAAGACACATTAAACGCCGGATACGAAAAGTGGGGACAGTGGCTGCGCAATGACAGCGCTGTGGCGCTACAGACAGAATTTTCCGGTGACATTCCTCCTTATACCCGAGCGATTGCCCATGACAGTGGCTGGCAGTGGAAAATTCCGCTGCAACATCGCCAGGGTACGGGCCATGTTTATTCCAGCGCGTATATTTCCGATGAAGATGCAAGAAATACCTTGTTACAAAATTTGGATGGAGACATCAAAGCAGAGCTTCGATTGCTTAAATTCAACACCGGGCGCCGCAAGCAATCATGGGTAAAAAACTGTGTTGCTGTAGGTTTGGCGGGTGGATTTGTGGAGCCGCTAGAGTCAACCAGTATTCACTTGATTCAAATAGGAGTACTCAGATTACTGCAGCTATTCCCATTTGAAGGATGTAATGAGCCGTTGATTCGCCGTTACAATGAGCTAGCTCGTAGCGAGTACGAACATGTGCGAGATTTTATTATATTGCACTACAAAGCGACCGAGCGCGATGACACCCCCTACTGGCGCGACTGCCGCGATATGACCATACCGGATTCGCTTGCAGAGAAAATTGAGTTCTTCAAAGCAACCGGCCATGTGCACCATGACGCAGATGATGTTTTTAGAGTGACTTCATGGTTGCAGGTAATGTTAGGGCAACGTATAGAACCTCAAGGTTACCATCACATTCCACATACTTTAACTGATGAGAGAATTTTTTCCGGCCTCAACTCAATGAAAGCAAATATTGCTGCAGCCGTCGAAAAATTACCGTCACATGCAAATTTCCTCAAAACCTACTGTTCAATGAAAAAGCCCGCTCATCATTCATCTATGCTTTCAGGATATACAACCGTGAGCTCCGAATGACGTAATCTAGTGAAATAATGACTTTGAAGAGAAACGAAAATAACAACAGGCACAAACAAGATAATAGCCCGGATGAAAACCGGGCTATTATCTTACGCTCAAAAAGTACTTGAGCGCTTCAGCAATCAGCCTTTAGCGCGCTCTTCCAGAATCGCAACGGCTGGCAGTTTTTTGCCTTCTACGAATTCCAGGAAGGCGCCGCCGCCGGTGGATACGTAGGAGATTTTGTCAGCGAGGTTCCATTTGTCGATGGCTGCCAGTGTGTCGCCGCCGCCAGCTACCGAGAAACCTTCCGAGTCGGCAATGGCGCGGGAGATGGTTTCAGTGCCTTGTGCGAAAGCATCGAATTCAAAGACACCGCAAGGGCCGTTCCACAGAATGGTTTTGGCGTTTTTGATAATGTCAGCAACGCGTGCAGCGGTTTCCGGGCCGTAGTCGATAATTTCTTCGTCAGCCTGAATTTCGTTGGCTTTTTTAGCGACCGCAACAGAGTTGTGGTTCCACGCTTTAAAACCTTCTTTGGTGACACGTACGTCAGTCGCAAACACTACGTCAGTTGCAGCGCGCAGACGTTGTGCTTCCGGGATCAAATCTTTTTCGTACAGTGAGTTGCCTACTTCGTTACCGGCAGAGGCTACGAAGGTGTTGGAAATACCACCACCAACGATCAGGGTGTCAGCAATTTTTGATACGGCTTCGAGCACGCTCAATTTGCTGGAAACTTTTGAACCACCAACAATCGCCACCAGCGGACGAGCCGGGTTGTCGAGCACTTTGCCCAGCGCTTCCAGTTCAGCAGACAACAGCGGGCCGGCAACCGCTACCGGTGCAAATTTGGCTACGCCATGGGTAGACGCTTGCGCACGGTGTGCGGTGCCAAAGGCGTCCATAACAAATACGTCACACAGAGCGGCCATTTTTTTCGCCAACTCATCGGAATTTTTACCTTCGCCAACATTGAAGCGAACGTTTTCCAGCAATACCAGGTCGCTGTCACTGGTGTAACCGTCTACCCAGTCTTTTACCAGCGGCACTTCACGGCCGAGTTTTTCGCTGAGGTATTTGGCTACCGGTGCCAATGAAGAAGATTCTTCGTACACGCCTTCGTCCGGACGGCCGAGGTGAGACATAACGGCAACTTTTGCGCCTTTTTCCAGCGCGGCCTTGATGGTAGGAATGGCAGCGTCAATACGCACGGTGCTGGTGATGCGACCGTTATCCAAAGGTACGTTCAGGTCTTCACGAATCAGTACGCGCTTACCGGCGAGATCCTGGTCTTTCATTAATTTTACAGTCATGGTTTGCTCCGAATAAAAACCGACACTTGGCCATTTTTCTAAAAAATCTTATTTGTGAAGCAAAACACCCGGCCGTAGCCGGGTGTTTCGAGTCATCAGTCTTGCAGTAACTCTTCTACGGTGTTGACGATGTTGTCAACGGTAAAGCCGAAGTGTTCCATCAGTACGCCACCTGGTGCAGATTCACCAAAAGTGGTCATACCGACGACGCGGCCATCGAGGCCCACGTATTTTGCCCAGTAGTCAGCGTGTGCAGTTTCAACCGCAACACGGTTCAGTACAGACAGCGGCAGAACCGATTCTTTATAAGCTGCATCTTGCTGGTCGTATACGCTGGTGCTCGGCATGGAAACCACACGCACTTTGCGACCGGCGGCACGCAGTTTTTCAGCCGCTTGCAGAGTAATGGAAACTTCCGAACCGGTAGCGATCAGGATGGCATCCAGCTCGCCTTCGCTGTCAGACAGGATGTAACCACCGCGAGCGATGTCAGCAACCTGTGCATCGGTACGGTTGATCGGGTCAAGGTTCTGACGGCTGAATACCAGAGCAGACGGGCCGGTTTTGCGCTCGATAGCGGCTTTCCAGGCAACGGCTGATTCGGTGGCATCGGCCGGACGCCAGGTTTCCAGGTTCGGCGTCAAACGCAGAGTGCCCAGTACTTCGATTGGCTGGTGAGTCGGGCCGTCTTCACCCTGACCGATAGAGTCGTGGGTGTAAACAAACACGTTACGCAGTTTCATCAGCGCAGACATACGCACAGCGTTAGCGGCGTATTGCTGGAACATCAGGAAGGTAGCGCCGTAAGCGATGAAACCGCCGTGGGCAGAAATACCGTTCATGATGGCGCTCATACCGAATTCACGCACACCGTAATAAATGTAGTTACCGCTGGCATCTGCAGCTTCGATACCTTTGGACGATTTAACGATGGTCAGGTTGGAACCGGCGAGGTCAGCAGAACCGCCCAGCAGTTCCGGCAGTACCGCAGCATAAGCGGCGATGCTGTTTTGAGAGGCTTTACGGCTGGCAATTTTTTCGCCTTTGGCCTGGCTTTCTGCAATAAATGCATTGGCAACTTCTGCAAAGTTTTCCGGCAGTTCGTTGTTAACCACACGACGCTCGTATTCAGCAGCCAGCTCCGGGTGAGCAGCGCGGTAAGCAGCCAGTTTGTCTTGCCAGGCTTTTTCAGCAGCAGCGCCTTTGGCAGTTGCGTCCCAACCGTCGTAGACATTTTGCGGAATAACAAACGGCTCGTGAGCCCAGCCGAGGGTTTTACGCACCAGTGCCACTTCATCGTTACCCAGCGGCGAACCGTGAGAATCGTGAGAGCCTTGTTTGTTCGGCGAACCGAAACCGATAACGGTTTTACAGCAAATCAGGGTTGGCTTGCCGGTTTCTGCACGGGCAGCTTCTACCGCAGCGCGAACGGCATTGGCATCGTGACCATCTACCGAGCGGATAACATGCCAGCCGTAAGCTTCAAAACGCTTCGGCGTGTCATCGGTGAACCAGCCTTCAACGTGGCCGTCGATGGAGATACCGTTGTCATCATAGAAAGCGATCAGTTTGCCCAGGCCCAGAGTACCGGCCAGTGAGCAGGATTCGTGAGATACACCTTCCATCATGCAGCCATCGCCGAGGAATACGTAGGTGTAATGGTCAACAATGTCGTGACCTTCACGGTTGAATTGGGCAGCGAGGATTTTTTCAGCAACGGCCATACCGACGCCGTTGGCAATACCCTGACCCAGCGGGCCGGTAGTGGTTTCAACGCCCGGGGTGTAGCCCAGTTCCGGGTGACCCGGAGTTTTCGAATGTAACTGACGGAATTGCTTCAGCTCTTCAATCGGCAGGTCGTAGCCGGAAAGGTGCAGCAAAGAGTAAGTCAGCATGGAGCCGTGACCGTTGGACAGTACAAAACGGTCGCGATCAGCCCATGACGGGTTTTTCGGGTTGTGCTTCAGGAAATCATTCCAGAGGACTTCGGCAATGTCTGCCATTCCCATGGGAGCGCCCGGGTGTCCGGAATTGGCTTTCTGGACAGCATCCATACTGAGAACGCGGATGGCGTTGGCAAGTTCGGTACGAGAAGGCATGAGGCTTAAAGCTCCTTAAATTCGTTACGCAATTGTTATAAAAGGACGGCCAGCCGATTGCGGTCGTCTGCGACAAGCTTGAATGGCCTCTGCTGGGCCCTGAATCATTGGTTGGTTGATGTATACGCCTGGAAAATCCTGCAAACAGGATAAACAAAAGGCAGCATTTTCCCTTACCTGTCGCAGTCCGTAAAGGCGCAGACGTATAGAAAGCCAACAAATGACTCTCAACTGCATTTTCATGGGGGCTACAGCCACCCTATATCAAAATATTTTGATATAGAATTACCAACCTGCTAGACTCGCCGCCATGTTGATTACCAGCCTTCAGGCCACGTCTGAAACCCTCGACGACCCCGATTTTTCGCTTCCAGCCCTGTTAAAGGCGGCGGGCGATCCTTTGCGTCTGGATATTTTGCGCGTACTGGCGCAAGACTCTTTCGGGGTGCTGGAGCTGAGCGGATTGTTTGGCGTCAAGCAGTCTGGCATGAGCCACCATTTAAAGGTGCTGGCCGGTGCAGGGTTACTGACCACCCGTCGCGAGGGGAATTCCATCTTTTACCGTCGCGCCAGTTTTGCCCCGGATCACCCGCTGGCGGCATTGCAGCAGCAGTTGTTTCAAACGCTGGATCAACGCCCGATTGCCGATTATCTGGCCGTTCAACTGGCGAGCTTGCAGGCAGAGCGCAGCGAAGCATCGCGTCAGTTTTTTCTGGATAACGCCCATAAATTTCGTGCCCAGCAGGATTTGATTGCCAGCTACCCGGTGTATGCCGAGCACATCAGCCAGTTGTTGCACAACACGCCGCTGCCGGCCACTTCCCGCGCGTTGGAAGTTGGTCCCGGTGAAGGTGAATTTTTGGCAGTGCTGGCGCAGCGTTTTGATCAGGTGATTGCGCTGGATAATGCCGATAGCATGTTGGAAAAATCGCAGCAGTTCGCCAACAAACATGCGCTGGGCAATATCACCTTTATTGGTGGTGATACGGCGGTGCTGGCAAAACATGCGGTCGCGGTGGATTGTATTGTGGTGAATATGGTGTTGCACCATACGCCTTCACCCGCCGATATTTTTCAGCATTTGGCGGATGCGTTATGCACCGGCGGTGCGTTGTTGATTACCGATTTGTGTCGTCACGAACAAACCTGGGCACGCGAGACGTGTGGTGATTTGTGGCAGGGTTTTGAGCCGCAGGATTTTAGCCGTTGGGCGAAAGCAGCCGGGCTGGAAGAAGGACAGAGTGTTTATGTTGCGCTGCGCAATGGTTTTCAGGTGCAGTTGCGACAGTTTTTTAAGCCTGGTTAAAAGCGACTTGTGCTTCGCAACCGTTTGGCATCAGGTCGTGTATTTCAAAAACGCATGAATACATCCCTGTAGCTCCGACGGGTCATCCATGACCCGACGGTTTTGAAATACGCGACCTGACACCAAACTCGCAGTGTGCCAACGCTAACCCGTGTTAATCGTTTAAAATTATTTACCACATTTTTGTAGCCGATTTAATTGCTATTTTTTGAAGGAAAAAATCATGTCTGAATATGCCGTTTTTACGTCCGAGTCTGTATCCGAAGGCCATCCCGACAAGATGGCGGATCAGATTTCCGATGCCGTTCTCGATGCCATCATTAAAGACGATCCACACGCGCGTGTTGCCGTTGAAACCCTGGTAAAAACCGGCATGGCGATTGTTGCCGGTGAAGTGCGTACTTCTACCTACGTTGATTTGGAAGATCTGATTCGTCAGGTAATTCTGGATATCGGCTACAACTCCAGCGACGTGGGTTTTGATGGTGCGTCCTGTGCGGTATTGAACGCAATCGGTAAACAATCTTCCGATATCGCCATGGGCGTAGACGAAGCCGAAGAAAAAGACCTCGGCGCTGGCGACCAGGGTTTGATGTTTGGTTATGCCACCAATGAAACCGATGTGCTGATGCCGGCACCGATTTATTACGCACACCGTTTGGTAGAGCGTCAGGCTTATTTGCGCAAAAACAATGTGCTGCCCTGGTTGCGCCCGGATGCAAAAAGTCAGGTGACTTTGCGTTACGAAAATGGCAAGCCGGTTGCAGTGGATGCAGTGGTATTGTCTACCCAGCATTCACCGAATGTTAGCCAAGCTGATATTCGTGAAATGGTGCGTGAAGAAATTATTAAAAAAGTGTTGCCTGCCGAGTGGTTGCACGCTGGCACCCAATATCACATTAACCCAACCGGTCAGTTCATTATTGGCGGCCCGGTGGGCGATTGCGGTTTGACCGGTCGTAAAATTATTGTAGACACCTACGGCGGTATGGCTCGTCACGGTGGCGGCGCCTTCTCTGGTAAAGACCCATCAAAAGTGGATCGCTCTGCCGCTTATGCCGGTCGTTATGTGGCGAAGAATATTGTCGCTTCCGGTTTGGCAGATCGCTGCGAAATTCAGGTGAGTTATGCCATTGGTGTGGCCGAGCCGACGTCAATTTCCGTGAATACCTTTGGTACCGGTAAATTGTCTGATGCGGAAATTATTAATCTGGTGCGCGAGCATTTTGATTTGCGTCCGCGCGGTTTGATTGCGATGCTGGATTTACGCCGCCCGATTTATCGCCAGACCGCTGCTTACGGCCATTTTGGTCGTGAACTGCCGGATTTCACCTGGGAAAAAACTGACAAGGCTGATTTGTTGAAGAAAGCGCTTTAATAGAAAGATTGAGGCGCTCATTTGATGCCAGCCAAGTACTGAACACAAAAATACTTACCAGACATGCAAGCTGACCGGAAATAAATATGAAAAACATATCAGGCTGGCACAATGTAGTTTGGCGTTAGGACACTTGCTCCAAAACCGTCGAGTCAAGGATGACTCGTCGGAGCTACAGGGATGTATTCATGCGTTTTTGGAACAAGTGTCCTAATGACAAACGGACAGAATAGTAGGTGCCATGCTGCTCCGAAAAATAAGGGACTTAGTCAGCAAACTGAAATATGTAAAAAATATTTATTCTTCCCACCAGCCAAACCATGTAACCAGATACAGGACAAGAACGATGAGTTTTACAGATTATAAAGTTGCCGCTAAAACCGCCGAGCAGTTTGCATTAGATGCTAACTGGGGCCGTAAGGAAATTGATATTGCTGAAGGCGAAATGCCCGCACTGATGGCATTGCGTCGCAAGTACAAAAACAGCCAGCCGCTGAAAGACGCGCGTATTCTTGGCTGTATTCACATGACCATTCAAACCGCCGTGTTGATTGAAACACTGGTTGAACTGGGCGCAGAAGTGCGTTGGTCGTCGTGCAATATTTTCTCTACCCAGGATCACGCTGCCGCTGCTATTGCTGCTGCCGGCGTTCCGGTATTTGCCTGGAAAGGCGAAACCGAAGAAGAGTTCTGGTGGTGTATTGAGCAGACCATTCTAAAAGATGGCCAGCCATGGAACGCCAATATGATTTTGGACGATGGCGGCGATTTGACCCAAATCCTCCACGAAAAATATCCGCATCTGCTGGATAACATTCACGGTATTTCTGAAGAAACCACCACCGGTGTGCACCGTCTGGCTGACATGCTGAAAAAAGGCGAGTTGAAAGTTCCAGCTATCAACGTGAACGATGCCGTTACCAAAAGCAAAAACGACAACAAATACGGTTGCCGTCACAGCCTGAACGATGCTATCAAGCGCGGCACCGACCATTTGCTGTCGGGTAAAAAAGCGTTGGTTATTGGTTACGGCGATGTGGGTAAAGGTTCTGCTGCGTCTCTGCGTCAGGAAGGCATGATTGTTAAAGTGACCGAGATCGATCCGATTTGTGCCATGCAGGCGTGTATGGACGGTTTCGAAGTGGTGTCTCCTTATAATGACGGTTTGAACACCGGCAACTACGAAGATATTAACCACATTGTTCTCGGCACCACCGATCTGATTGTAACCACCACCGGTAACGTAAACGTGTGTGACTCAGCCATGTTGCGTGCTCTGAAGCGCAGCGCTGTGGTTTGTAACATTGGCCACTTCGACAGCGAAATCGATACTGCTTTCATGCGCAAAAACTGGGAGTGGGAAGAGGTTAAACCGCAAGTACATAAAGTGTACCGCGATAAAGCCACCAACGATCATTTGATTATTTTGTCTGAAGGCCGCCTGGTTAACCTGGGCAATGCCACCGGTCACCCGTCGCGTATTATGGATGGTTCTTTTGCCAACCAGGTGCTGGCACAAATGTATTTGTTCGAACGCAAGTTTGCTGACTTGCCGGCCGATCAGAAAAATGAGCATTTGTATTTGCGCGTATTGCCGAAAAAACTGGACGAAGAAGTGGCCAAAGACATGGTGGAAGGTTTCGGCGGTGTTATTACTCGCCTGACACCACAACAAGCGGAATACATCAGTGTAGAAGTGGAAGGCCCGTTCAAGCCGGATGCTTACAAATACTAATAAATAAGCCGGTCGGAGCAAAAATCCGACCGGCCATTTTGTTGGACGCTGAGCGCCAACCCACAGGAATAGAATATGAACGATTCAAGTCCGCGTTTAAGTTTTGAGTTTTTTCCAACGCGTACCGCGGAAGGCAAAGAAAAACTGCTTACTGTGCGCAATCAGTTGAATGCCTTTGCACCGGACTTTTTTTCGGTGACTTACGGCGCAGGTGGCTCTACTCGCGAAAATACCAAAGGCGTTATCACCTCATTGCGTGAAGCCGGCATCGCGGCTGCACCGCACCTGTCTTTTGGTGGCGATGACGAAGAAACCATTTTACAATTGCTGCGCGAATACAAAGACATGGGCGTTGAGCGTATTGTCGCGTTGCGTGGTGACGTGCCCTCCGGTATCGGCGGCACTTACCAGTTGGTGTATGCCAACGAGCTGGTGGCTTTTATTCGCAAGCATTTCGGTGATGACTTCCACCTCGAAGTTGCAGCCTATCCGGAAATTCATCCGCAGGCCAAAAGCTACAGCGATGATGTGCGTTACCTGAAAGGCAAGTTTGATGCGGGCGCCAACAGTGCCATCACCCAGTATTTCTTCAACCCGGATTCTTACTTCTACTTTATTGACCAATGTCAGAAGCAAGGCATCACCCAGCCGATTTACCCCGGCATTATGCCCATTCTCAACTACCGCAATCTGACCCGTTTTTCAGACACCTGCGGAGCAGAAATTCCCCGCTGGTTGCGCAAGGCGCTGGAGAACTACGGCGACGATGAAGCCAGCATGAGAAGTTTTGGTATTGATCTGGTCACCGAGCTGTGCGAAGTGCTGCTGGAGAACGATGCGCCAGGCCTGCATTTTTACACCATGAACCAGACCGAGCCGACCGCTCAAATCGTTACCAATCTGGGCCTGATTCCTACCGAGTAATACCCTACGATAACGCGCAGCCCGGTCTGCGCGTTGTTTTCTGCAGGCAGAATAAAGTATGCTGGCGGCTTAATATCTACTGATCATTACCCCCGTGAACCAGCAAGAACCTCAATATTTTGTTTTGATCGTTCCCGGCTGTTTGTTACTCCTGGGTTTGGCCTTCCTGCTTGGCAGATGGATCTTGCGCGACCAGAGGTTTTTATCCTGGGTAGCCGCCGGCTACATCATCCCTTCCCTGGCATTAAGCGCGCAAAGTTTGATGACCAATGCGCAATTGGCTGACTGGTCGGTTGTCATTGCGACCTTTTATTTATTTGGCTCCTGGGCAGTCGCGCAAGGCATGGCAGTGCGCAACGGCAGCCACGCCCATCCTTGTATTGCACTGCTAATCGCCGCTATAACACTGGCCCTGTTGTTCTATTTTTCCCATATTGATGACCGCTTGTGGTTCCGTATCGTCATTTTAAATGCCGGTATTGCACTGGTGCAGCTATTGGCCGTGCGCAGCCTTTTTGCGCGCCCAACGCCGGAAGACTTGTCTGAGCGGGTGTTGAACATTTCCTACAGCGTATCCATTGCCTACACGCTTGCCCGCCCGCTGGTGGTTTACAGCTTTGTGCCAGCAGTGGATATGGATAACCTGACCCGCTCCAACTTATGGCTGTTGATGCTGGCAACCAGTGTGCTGCTTTGCCTGTGGTTTGCGCTGGTGGTATTTGCCATCACAGTGCGGGATATCCTGTTAAAAGTGAGTGATGAACGTTATCGCGACTCGCTCACTCTGCTGCTGAACCGGCGTGGTTTTTTTGAATCTGCCAAAATTTTTATGAGCCAACCCGGCGACCAGCGGTATTTTTTGCTGGTGTGCGACATTGATCATTTCAAACACATCAATGACAACTGGGGTCATCTGGAGGGTGATCAGGTACTGCAAGTAGTCAGCCGCACCCTGCTGACCAATGTCCGGGGCGGCGACCTGGTTGCCCGTTTTGGGGGCGAGGAATTTGTTATGTTGATGAAAGGCAACAACATGACCGATGCCAGCAGTCTGGCGGAACGTATTCGCTACCAACTGGAACAAACCACCTTCAGCCACAGCGCTGAAAAAGTTACCGGCAGTTTTGGTCTGGTTGAAGTCAACTCGCTTCAGGATCTCCCCGCCGCCATCGGCCGCGCCGACGCGTTGCTCTACCAGGCAAAAAACGCTGGCAGAAACCAGATATGTGTTACCGCCTGATCCGCTGAGCCAATCACGATCTGCGTTTGACAGGCCGGTTATAATGCGTGAAACCACGCATCCGCACGATGGATTTTTTATGCAAAAGTCGCTGTTCGGTGAACAGGAACCTCTTTTCGAAAAACCGCTAATAAAATCCGGCACCCCGGTTGAACCCCTGGTAGCCGAAGCAGAATTAATGGCGCTGGCCGATGCGTTGCCGGCCCATTTGCGGCTGGGCACATCATCGTGGAATTATCCGGGCTGGAATGGTTTGGTGTGGGATGGCGAATACACCGCCAATCATTTATCCCGCCAGGGTTTAACCGCTTATTCGCAGCACCCGCTGTTTCGCACGGTGAGTATTGATCGCAGTTTTTATCGTCCGTTGAACGTTGCGCAATTTGCCGAACACGCCTCGCAAGTCGGGCCGGATTTTCGCTTTGTGGTCAAAGCACCCAGCCTGGTCACCGATGCGCTGGTGCGCGATGAATCCGGCCGGGGCATGCGCGCCAATGCCACCTTCTTAAACGCCGCTGAAGCCGTACAAAAATTTGTTGAACCCGCGCTGGAAGGCCTGGGCAGCAAACTCGGCGCACTGGTTTTTCAAATCAGCCCGCTGCCCGGACAATTGCTAATGCGCATGCCGGAAATGATTAACCGGCTGCACCGTTTATTAAAAGCCATTCCGGATTTACGCAGCATTGCACCGGATGGTGTGGTGGCCGTAGAAGTACGCGACCCGCAGTGGCTGGTGCCGCAATTTGTGCAAGCACTGCGCGATGCCGGCGCAACTTATTGTATGGGGCTACACCCCAAGATGCCGCCGATTGCCGAGCAGTTACCGATTTTACGTGCGCTCTGGCCCGGCCCGCTGGTATGCCGTTGGAATTTGAATGCGCTGCACGGCGCTTACGGTTATGAAGAAGCGCGGGACTTGTATTTACCTTTTAACCGCATGGTTGATCCCGATCTGGAAACCCGCTCCGCTCTGGTTCGCGTCATTGCCGGCACCGCAGGCGCCGGGCAAAATGTTTACGTCACACTCAGCAATAAAGCCGAAGGCTCGGCGCCACTGTCGATTATTGAACTGGCTCGTGCCATTCGTCTGAATGTTCAGGGCATCGGCAACAAATAATAGCGTTTGTTTGGAAAAAGCAATCAAACACAGAAATTATCATTTTGAGGAGTTTTCCAGCGACTCCCTGAATTGCTGCTGCGCGCGATAGAGTTCTTTTAAAAATATATAAGTGCTTTCCCGATGCGCTGAAAGAATGGATGTATCCTCTTCAATATCCTGAGCAAGTCGAAACCCCTCACCAAGACTACTGGGGTTGGACTCGCCGGCATGCCCTCTCACAAAAAGACGGCTCCATGCTCCATTTGAACTATAATTGCCGCCACGATGAATAATTTTTTTGTCAAACCTGATCATTCCGAAGAAAAATTGCTGCCGACCGCACTCAGTTACCCAGGCTGAGCCGTCTGATGGAGCGCCGTTGTAATTGGCGTGCTCGCAATCCTCTACATACTCTCCCACATTACCAATCATATCGAAGAGTCCAAAAGCATTTGGCTGGTACACGCCCACAATTGAGGTGTATTCCGCATGGTCATTACAGTCAACCCCCGTCCAATCCAAACCTATATCGCGCTCAAATGCGCGCGCTCCAGACTCATCAAAAACATTTGCATATTCACACAAATTTTTCTCATCGCCACCAAAAAAATAATCCTCCTTTGAACCCGCTCTGGCGGCATATTCCCACTCTGCCTCGGAAGGAAGCCGGTATTTTGTCCCCGTTTTATGCGACAACCAGGTAATGTATGCCTTTGCATCCTTTTGTCCAATACACATTACCGGGTGAAAATCGGAGGGGGCATTTTGGGGCGATTTCCAGCTTCCCGGCAAGAATTCAACATGTCTCGTTCCTGTTTTTCGGGTCCAGCATTCGGAGCTAGCCTCATAATTTGTCGCCTCGACAAATTTTCGAAACTCCTTGATTGTGACTTCATATTGTGAAAGCTGAAATGTATCAACTTTCACAATATACTCAGGAAAGTGAGGTACCTTGGTCGGTTCTCCGATGTTGCTTCCCATAGTAAATATTCCCGCCGGAATAGTTACCATAGACGGAACAATGTAGTTTTTTTCTGCCAGCGAATGGCTTGAGTATGAAAATAGCAAACCGATTGAAAATAATTTTAACCAATTCATAATGCTTTCCTTGCAAGTTTTTCAAAATTTTGTGGCAAAGAATCCCCAAGCCACTGATAAGTGCTCAGCGCAGAAATAGGAAATAGGAAATAGGAAATAGGAAATAGGAAATAGGAAATAGGAAATAGGAAATAGGGAAAAAGATTACCTAGGAATCAGGAATAGAGTCTTTCGTGAAGGCCAAAATGTCTCCCGGCTGACACGACAGCACTTCACAGATTTTATCCAGGGTATCAAAACGTATGGCCTTGGCTTTGCCGGTTTTGAGTACCGAAAGGTTTTGTGGAGTTATACCCACCAGTTCCGCCAAAGTATTCAGACGCATTTTTCTTTGGGCGAGAACGACATCCAAATTAACAATAATTGGCATACACACTCCTTATATTGTCAGCTCGGATTCTTCGTTGATGTCACACCCGATTTCGAGCGCCCACAGCAATACATACATCAAACCAAAAAATATAAACCCAACGATAAAACCACCATTGATTGAAATTAATATCGATGGATATTTTATAAAAGTATAAACCCAGCCCGCAAACATACCGCTCAAGTACACCCCATAGATTACAAGCCCATTCATTAAAGCCTTGCGAGCATGTTCTATAGCTTTTTTATTAAAAATATCACCATTGGCAAAATGCCGAATTAACTCACGAAAGTGATGGGTAAGTTTCAATATCAGGAAAAAAATAATGATCATAACTATCGCAATGATGAGGCGTTGCAGAAAAAATAGTTCTGTATTATTAATCGAAACAACCCCCATAAATGTGAATTTACCCCCAATACTGACCAAAGCAAAAATCACTGCCAAAGGGCATAAAACCTGAAGTAAGTAATATATCCCGGTCAGACATAGGTACAGATAATGACTTAACTGTTTAATGCGAGCGATGCGCTCATGTTGCTGAACATTCATATCAGACTCTCCCTTGCTTCCCGGCCGAAAAAACCAAGCATATCGAAAAAATCATGAATTTCAACTATTAATTATCGAAAAACGATAAATAAACACCTAAGAATGGTAAATGCAAGTTGAAAAGACGGGTTTCTCCTGCTTTGTAGGGCAAACCGGTTGAAAATCGTTGTGGTCAACCGCGAAATTCACCGGCCAGTTGTGTTCGGGTGCGGCCTAACAAATAAACCCGATCTCCAGTAATTTCCAACCCGAGCCTTCCGGTACGTTGCGAGGCCTGAAAGGCTTGCAAGCGGTTTTTGCCCAGCCGCGTTGACCAATACACCGCCAGCACACAATGCGCTGCTCCGGTGACAGGGTCTTCCGGCACACCCATGCGAGGCGCAAAAAAGCGGGACACCATATCCAACCCCGGCTCATCACCAGGCGCCGTAACAATAAGCCCGAGCGCAGGCAGCGATGCTACCAGCGACATGTCGGGCTGAAGATTACGCACCAGCCGGGCGTCTTCCACCACAGCCAATAAAAAATGCCGCCCCTGCCCCACCCAGTAAGGCGCTTGCCCCAATAACCTCGTCAGCGCTTCGGGTGCCACATCCAGTTTTTGCGGCGGGTCTGCGGGCAGATCGAGCGAAATCATCGCCTCCGCCTTACTCGCGGTGAGCAAGCCGCTGCGGGTATGAAACAACAAATCCCAGCGGCTATCGCCCAGCTCCCGCCAGATCACATGCGCCGCCGCCAGGGTGGCATGGCCGCACAAATCCACTTCGCAACGGGGAGTAAACCAGCGCAAATTCCAGCTATCACCATCCCGACGTTGCAGAAACGCGGTTTCTGACAAATTCATTTCTGCTGCTACCTGCTGCATCCACGCCGAAGACCGGTTTTCAGACAATATGCATACCGCTGCCGGGTTGCCACTAAAAGGATCAGCCGATGAAGAAAAAGCATCAACAATATACATAGGGAATTTCATAAGGGGTTTCCTGTTCGCAGACAGTTCACTCTAGAAATTCCGCCACCATCGTTACAGTTGCAAAAAATAAAAATTGCATCGGTACAGTTGGACTTTTTTCCTATCTGTACCGATGATTAAATAATCCTTCTGTACCTATGCCGACACCCTGTTCGGCCGGAAAATCGGCACCATGGAAACCCGCTACCAGCAACTGGCTAACGAACTACACGACTTGATCCGACAGGGCAGCTTTCAGCCTGGCGATCGCCTGCCCGGCGTGCGACAACTGGGTAAACAACGTAACCTGAGTATTGCCACGGTTATGTCAGCCTACCGCTTGCTGCAAGATCAGGGTTTACTGGAAAGTCGCGAACGCTCCGGTTTTTACGTTCGCGCTCGGCACAACGAACAGCGCCCGCAACCCCGCTTTTTAAACAGCACCACAGCCCCGGCATTGGTCACCGGGCAAGACATGGTGCTGCAATTAATTAAAGCGGCGAACAACCCGGCGATGGTGCAACTGGGAACGGCAATACCTGCCCCGGAATTTTTACCCACACGCGCGATTGAACAGGCGCTGATACGCGCGGCTCGCCACCACCGGGTGCGCTCGGCCAATTATGAGTTCTCGCCTGGCGCACCCGAGTTGCGTCGGCAAATTGCGCGGCGCATGGCCGAAGCCGGTTGCGGAGTGAACCCCGACAATCTGGTTATTACCAACGGCGGCCAGGAAGCTTTAAGTATTGCCTTGCGCGCGGTTACCAAACCGGGCGATGTTGTCGCGATTGAGTCGCCCGCCTTTTATGGTCTGTTGCAAGTGCTGGAGTCGCTCGGCATTGAAGCACTGGAAATCCCCTCTCATCCGCAAACCGGTATGGCGATTGATGCGCTGGAACTGGCAATCAACCGCTGGCCTGTAAAAGCCTGTGTGGTGGTGCCCAATTTCAGCAACCCGCAAGGTTACTGCATGCCGGTAGACAACAAGCAGCGATTGGTACAACTGCTGGATAGTCGAAATATTGTTTTGATTGAAGATGATATTTACGGTGACCTGGCTTTTTCAGGACACCGGCCGCCGCTATGTATGGGCATGACCAAAACCAACAACGTTATTTTATGCAGCTCGGTATCAAAAACCCTGTCACCCGGTTTACGCATCGGCTGGATTGCCGCCGGCCGCTTTCAGCAGCGCGTCGAGTATTTGAAATATGTGCTGAACGTTGCCACACCCACCCTGCCGCAACTGGCCGTAGCCGATTTGTTTGAAAGCGGTGTTTACGAACGGCACTTGCGCAAAGTACGCCGCAACTATGCACAAGCCATTGCGCAGATGACGCAGCGCTTGCTGGAATATTTTCCGGAAGGAACACGCATTCCCGCCCCGAAGGTGGCTTTGTGCTCTGGCTGGAATTACCGGATTACGTGGACGCCTTTGATCTCGCCCGCAAAGCCCTGGCGCAAGGTATCAGTATTGCACCGGGCCCTATCTTTTCACCCGGCCAGCAGTACCGTAATTTTATTCGGCTGTCCTGCGCGCTGGTGTGGAGCCCGCGCATTGAAAAAGCGTTAATCACCCTAGCTGGCATGATGCCCCCCTGAGGTTCACAGTCCGCCCGTGTCATCAATAATTCACACAGTCGTCATTCTCTTGTAGCAGGTCTTTACGAGCATACAGTTTCTGATCAAGTCCCAAAGAGGATAACAACCTGTGCTTTCTTACCTGTTTGGCGGTAGGCCTGCGGCTGCTCCGTGTTTACTGCTATATCCGCATTGTCACCCACTACCTGATCAGACGGCGAGTGGTGTTTCTCGCTGGCTCTCTTCTATATTCCTTAAAAAATCGCTATCGCTGCGCGCACGCTGTGGCATGCCATTTTTTTGCGGAATATTTCTCTGCCATGATCATCAGGAACAAGACCATGCTTAAGTATTTTTCATCAGGATTTGTCACGCTGGGGCTCGGCATTGCCGTACTGTCACCTTGCAGTCTGGCGCTGGATAACAATAACTTCTCTCAGCTGAACAGCCGCACTGCCGGTAGTCAGCACTACACCACCGCAGCCGGAAAAGGCGCACTGCCCGCCTGGACATTGCTGGGTACTAATGGCGGTGTTATCGAAACGCTGGGGGTTGCAGCAGCGACCGACCAGAGCGTGTTTCGTTTTCACACCCTCAGTGCCAATTTCGGGGACAACAAACTTGATCAGTGTATGCCGCTGGATGCGAATCAAGATCTGAGTATCAGTTTTCAAGTGCGCACCAATGTCAGCCCGGTATCCAACGATTTGCGCCTGCGCGTGAACCCGACCTTTTACCGCGACATGGAAAGTTGCGAAAAAGATATGCAAGGTGATGCTACCACTCGCCGCTTGACCAGCGGTTCATTAGCCAATGCTGACCGGGATATTCGACTCGGCTCTGTCAGTGGTCTGCAAACCAATCAATGGCAAACCATTACCGCGGCAACCCACGGCACTAGCGGCCCATTAATTCATAGCGCCAGTGATTTTCCGGCGGGCACCAACGTCATGCGTTTTTCATTGCGCGTGCGCGATGACGCTGCATCATCTGTACGGCGTATCTGGGTAGACGACATTCAAATTACCCAACCCGGCAGCAGTGATAACCTGGTTCGCAACGGTAATTTTGATCATATAGATGTGCGCCATCAGGATTATTTGTTGGCCAATAGCGGTTGGCGCCTTGATCGCGATGGCGACACCGCTTTGCGTGCTGGCGCAGGTGAATTAAACACAACATCGGTTGGCAATAAGGCTTTTTATTTTCAAAACCTGACCGGCAACTTCGGCAGCAGCAGCCTTGACCAATGCGTAACAGTCAGTGGTACCGCTGACTTGCGCCCATCCGTCAGGGTGATGAGCCCTACACCGCATGACGCTCTGGGTATTCGCCTCAATGTAGATTTTTATAGCAGCCATGACTGCAGCAGCGGCGTTAACAGCGGCCTGCAATTGCGCGAAGATTTTGTACTCAATAATGTGCCGGGTGAATGGCGCAATCTGGTAACCGCCGATCTTCGCAATACTGCAGCATTAAGTGGTATTCAATCCGCACGCATCAGCATTCGTGCCCGTGATCGCAGTAATAGTGCTGGCACAGGGCCGGATAATTTTCAGCGCACTTTATTCGTAGATTCAGCAAACCTGGATGCCGCGCTTTCGTGCGATGCACCCGCTGAGGTGGGTTCTTATGAAGTTAAAGCGCTGTTAAATCCGGATATCGTGCTGAACAGCAGCCAGAAGTTAATCAGCAGCCTACGCAATGAACTTGCCACCGGCACATCGGTAAGAAAGTTTATGGTGCAATTTATGGATACCAATGCACTGGACTTGTACGACGAAGGCTGGAGCATTCGCACCCGCAAGCGTGAAGATCAAAATACCTACCGCTTGCAATACAAAAAACGTCAAGCGGTTACTACCGGCACTATCGCCAGCACCTTGCAAACCGCTTACCAGCAAGGCGTTACGCTTTGTAATAGCAATGAAGTGGAAGTGGATTGGGGATACAGCCGAAAAACCGTCAGTTTTCAACGCAATGTTGATTTGACTCTGCCACTGTACAGCGGCCTTAATTTACCCAACCTCGCCGATAATAAAACCATTGCCGCCGCCAACATTGTGCCGTTACTGACCCACTGGAACAGCACTGGCTGGGGTTACGATCAAATCGACAATGCACGTTTGTTCGGTAGTGTCTATTTCGAACGTTACACCGGTGACTTTAACGGCCTGGAACTGAATATCGAAATCTGGCATATCCGCAACGAAACCGGCACAGCCATGGAATATCTCGTTGAGGCCTCATTCAAAACCGGCAATGCATTAACGGCCGCCAACGAACGTGATCAGTTATTCCAATTGCTGGATAGCAAAGGCTGGTTGCTGACAGATTCGGCGTTGAAAACAGAAACCATTATGGAACGCTATTAATCGACGACCAGCCTGCCGGTATTTTTTACCGGCAGGCACTCGGGACACAACACAGGCCGGGTTGAAAGCAAAGCAGGCTTCGACTCGGATCTGTCATCAAAACGTCACCATAATGTCACTATTATCCGGGCTGAAGGCGGGCACTCCGTCCAGCCCTATTTTTCAAAGACACGCCATGATCTCTGCAAATGAAAACTCACTACCACTGCGCATTCGTGGCCTGGGTAAAACCTTTGGTGACCACATCGCACTGGATAATCTCAATCTGTCACTGGAACCAGGCCAGGTGTTGGCATTACTCGGCCCCTCGGGTTGCGGCAAAACGACGTTACTGCGCTGCATTGCCGGGCTGCTGGACGGCGATAGCGGAGAAATCAGTATTCGCGGCACCCTGGTCGCCAACGAAAAAATAAATTTGCCGCCGGAAAAACGCGGGCTCGGCATGGTCTTTCAGGACTATGCACTGTGGCCACATATGACCGTAGCGGAAAATCTCGCGTTCCCGCTGCGCATGCGCAAACTGCCACACACAGAACAGCAGCAGCGTATCAGCTGGGCGCTTGATCTGGTGGGGCTGGCCCACCTGGCTGACCGCAGCCCCGGCACTTTGTCTGGCGGGCAACAGCAACGTGTTGCGTTGGCCAGGGCAATTGTTGCACAACCGGCCTTACTGCTGATGGATGAACCACTATCCAATCTCGATAAAAATTTACGGACGCAACTGGCTCTGGAAATTCGCACCCTGATTGATGACCTGGGCCTCACTGCGGTGTTCGTAACCCACGATCAACACGAAGCATTTGCGCTGGCCGACAAAGTGGCGGTTATGCACAACGGCCGTATCGCGCAACTGGCTGCACCGGTTGAATTATTTAACCAGCCGGCCACACCGGACATCGCTGAATTTCTGGATGCGGGCACCATTATTGAAACCTCCATCACCGCTGCCGGTTTGCAATGGGGAAAACATCACCTGCCGCTAACATCAACGACGGCCTCAAGCCTTGGCGATGTTCGCGTGCTATTGCCGCATCGCGCCCTGGTGCTGCATGACGATGGCCCCTTGAGAGGTAAAGTGCGCAGCCGTATTTATCAAGGTGATTATTATCTGGCAGAAATTGATCTGGATATGGGCACCGCACAGAGTACGCGAGTCAAGTTACACCTGAGCCATTGCCCTGCCGCTAATATGCCGGTGAATTTGGCGTTGGTCAGCCGCAGCTTGCATGCCTGGCACAACAATAACCCGCTGACATTATCGCTGGCAGTGGTGCGTGAACGAGAGCTGGCATAAGTGTCGCTATTTTTCCAACCGTCGCGCATTCATGGTGTTGCCAGAGCCCATTTTGCAAACCCTGACGGCACACCACATTACTCACTTATTTTCTGAATCCCGAAGAGGACACCCCATGAAAATTTTATCTTTTATTGTTTTTATAGTGTTAGGCAGCACCGCCACAGCACAATCACTTACCGTTTATTCAGCAAACCCGAATGATTTGATTCAAACGCTGGCAAGCAAATTTGAAAAAAAATCAGGCACCAAAGTGCAGGTTTTCCAGGGAACCACCGGCCAAATCATGGCGCGCCTCGAAGCCGAGCGCAGCAACCCGGTTGCCGACGTGGTGATCTCGGCCTCCTGGGATTCAGCCACGGCTTTGAAAAAAGCGGGAGACTTACTGGCTTACTCGCCAGCAGGCGCCGAACATGTTCCGGATTTTTTAAAAGACAGCCATTACATTGCCCAGGGCGTAACCGCGCTGGCACTGGTGTGGAACAACAAAAGCAAAACGCCCAAACCCGCTGACTGGGGTGATCTCACGCATGCCGATTATCGCCGCCAGGTATTAATGCCCGACCCGGCACAAAGTGGCGCGGCCTTTGAATGGCTGGGCGGCATGCTCACTGCTCAGGGTGAAACCGCGACCTGGAATTTTCTCAGCCAACTTCGCAGCAACGGCATGCTGGTTTCCGGCCCCAATGCACGTGCACTCAACCCGGTTTTGCAAGGCGCCAAAGCGGCGGCTATTGGTGCGGTCGATTACATCGCTTACAACCAACAAGCGAGCGGCGAAGCCATTGATATTATTTTCCCGGCCAGCGGCACTGTTATTGCGCCGCGCCCCATCATGATTCTGAATTACAGCAAACAGCCGGAACAGGCCAAAGCCTTTGTCGATTATTTGTTATCGGATGCAGGCCAAACCGCCGTTGCCAATGCCTTTTTAATTCCCGCCCGCGAGGATATTCCCGCCCGTCGCCCGGGATTGGCTGACATCGCTTTGATTAAAATTGATAGCCATGCCCTGGAAGCCCGTCGCGGTGAAATTCTCAACCAGTTTCGCAAGGTGACCCGTTAATGCGCGCCCTTACGTTTATCAGTGCGCGCATGCCGATGCTCGTGGCGACCGCCAGTTTATTGTTACTGGTCGGCTTGCCGCTGCTGTTTGTTTTGTTGCAGGTCATTTTCCCCGAGTTAACGCGCGGTAGCCTGGCGCAGGCATTCAGTCCGTTATGGAAAAATCTTGCCGATCCGGAATTGATCGAATTAACCGGCAACAGCATCAAGCTCGGTGTCAGTGTGGTAGTGGTATCGGCGCTGATTGCTGTACCACTCGGCGTAGTGCGTGCACTCACAAAATTACCCGGTGCCGCATTGTGGGACGTGTTGCTGCTGGTGCCGTTTATGATCCCGCCTTACATCGCCGCACTGGCGTGGGTAATGACGCTGCAAACCAACGGTTTTAATGAACAACTGCTGGGGTTTTCCGGTGACGACCTGGTTTTTTCATTCAGCGGTATAGTGCTGGTGATGGCTTTTAATATTTTTCCGGTTATTTATTTTGCCGTATCACGCACGCTGGGCGCGGTAGGCGGCCGCTTTGCCGCCGTCGCCCAGGTGTGTGGTGCCAACCCGTGGACTGCTTTCTGGAAAATTACTTTGCCATTATCACTACCCGGTTTGGCTGCCGGTTTATTACTGGCGTTTGCGCTCAGCATTGAAGAGTTCGGCACACCCGCCACACTCGGCGCCGCCATCGGTTTTGAAGTATTGGTCACCGGTATTCATCGACGCTTTTCCGACTGGCCGCTGGATATGCCGGGCGCTGCGGTATTGAGCTTGATTCTGGTGTTACTGGCACTGCTCGCCTTCTGGCTGCAACACTGGCTGATCAACCGACGCAGCTACGTCAGTCTCACCGGCAAACCAACGCCGTTTGAAAAAGTCGAGCTGGGTGTATGGCGCTGGCCGGTGCTGGCGTTTTTTACGCTGGTTTGTTTTCTCGCGGTCGGAGTGCCGTTGCTTGCCGTGCTGGCGACAGCTACTACCGATACTTTATCGGGCGGGTTGCAGTGGAATAATTTTTCCACTCGCCATTTTGCAGCATTGTTTGCCAACCAGGATGGCGCCCTGGCAGCACTGATTACCAGCATCAGCCTCGCCACCGTCACCGCGCTGGTGACCGGCATTCTCGGTGCGCTGGTCGCTTATCTGGTGGTGCGCTCCAACTTCAAAGGTAAAAGCTGGCTGGATTTTTTATCGCTATTGCCCAACACCTTACCCGCTATTGTGGTCGCGGTCGGTTTGATCCTCGCGTGGAATCAAACCTTCTGGCCAGTGAATGTTTACAACACCAGCCTGATGTTGCTGCTCGCCTACAGCTGTTTATTACTGCCTTATCCCGTGCGTTACACCAGCGCCAGTTTGCGACAACTCGGTGAAAACCTCGAAGCCGCCGCGCGCGTATCCGGCGCCGGTTTTACCCGCAGCTTTATCCACATACTGCTGCCCCTGCTCGCCCCCAGCCTGCTGGTGGCCATGCTCATGGTCTTCGCCATCGCCTCCCGCGAACTGGTCGCCTCGCTCATGGTTACCCCCGCCGGCATGCAAACCGTATCCACCTTTGTATTCGGCCAGTTTGAACAGGGATCCCCGGGTGTGGGTATGGCGATGAGTCTGGTAGCGATTTTGACGACTACTTTATTGCTAACCGGTTTGACGGTATTCAGTCGGAAAAAATTACCGGATGCTTGATGAGTGAGTTCATGACTATAGCGGGGGTAATTATCCCGACCAGTGAAGCTGCCCATTGGCAGCTTCACCACCTGTATTTGTAAACAGATTAGGGGTTTATTAATGGTGATTGATAACGCAGCGCATCTATCACTAAAGACAGTGCTGGCGACACCTGATGCCGACTGGTGTAGTAAATGTGATAGCCGGGAAAAGTTGCCCACCAGTCGTCGAGTAGTGGCAGCAATTCCCCGGAGGAAAAATACGGCTCTAAAAGATCTCGCGGTGCATAGACCAACCCCACACCATCAATAGCGGCTTTGAGCATGAGATATACGTTATTGAAGGTCACTTGTCCTTGCACACGCACATTTAACTCATGACCCTCTTTCTCAAATTCCCAGGCATAAAGACCACCGTAGGTAGGCAAACGAAGATTAATGCAACTGAACCCGGTTAACTCTCCCGGTGTTGCGGGTGGTAGTCGCGTCTTTAAATATCCCGGTGCAGCGCCAACGGCCATGCACATATCCGGCGCAATACGTACGGCAATCATATCTTTATCAATACTGTCACCGAGCCTTACTCCCGCGTTGAATTGATTCGCGGCGATATCAGTCAACCCATAGTCCGCGCTGAACTCAATCCGGATCTCGGGATACTTTTGCAGCAACGGTAATAGTCGCGGCCAGAGCGTCGTTTGTATGGAATGATCATTGGCGGTTATGCGGACGGTTCCCGCAGGCCTCGCACGCGTTGCGCTGAGACTTCCCAACTCTTCCTCAATTTCGTTAATACGGGAACCAATAACACCGAGCAAACGGGCACCCGCTTCCGTGGTAGAAACGCTGCGGGTCGTGCGTATTAACAACTGCACGCCCAGCTGTTTCTCCAGGGTTCGGATCTTGTGGCTCAACGCCGAGCGGGATAGACCCAATTGCGCAGCCGCCCGCGCGAAGCTGCGTTCCTGAGCGATTGTCGCAAATGCTTGCAGATCATTTAGGGTTGGCTTTGCCATTGGTGAATTCCTTGCAACAGTACATTCTGTTTTTACCATCTTATCAACACAATGGGAAATCCCTACCATGATGAGCAGTCGCGACCACTGCCGGTGAAGTCCCCTTATGTCTTTCACCTGAACTGCATAAGAATCGACATGTTTTGGCTATGACTGGAGTACAGGTAGATGGAAAAAATTCCGGCTGGATGGAGAAAATCAGCGATGAACATTACAACGCCATTGAAGCGCAATAGCTTCTACCGGATAGCGTTGGGTAGCCTGCTTGGCCTGACCGTGGCAATTTGTCAGGCCAAAGAACCGCTTGCCATAGCGACAGCCTCCGGCTCTGTGGTTGGAATATCCTCCGGTGGCATCGAATCATGGCGAGGAATTCCCTATGCTGAGCCACCTGTTGGGCAACTGCGCTGGCAGCCACCACAACCGGCAAAACCATGGAACACACCGCTTAAAGCCAATGCCCTGGCAAGCAGTTGTGCGCAAAATGCCGATCTTGGTGTATTCGCCAATGCTGGCGGAAGTGAAGACTGTCTTTACCTGAATGTTTACCGAAGCGATGCGGCAGAAAACCACCGGAAACAACCGGTGTTCGTTTGGATTCATGGTGGAGCACTTCAGGTCGGCGCGGCTGGCGATTACAACCCCGAAAAACTGGCGCGTCGCGGTAATGCGGTGATCGTTACCATTAATTATCGACTCGGGCTATTCGGCTTTCTGGCGCATTCCGCACTGGACGATGAAAATCACCATGTCGCCAATTACGGTTTGATGGATCAACAAGCTGCACTGCATTGGGTACAGAAGAACATAGCTCTCTTCGGGGGCGATGCCTCCAACGTAACCATCGCAGGCGAGTCATCTGGTGGCAATAGTGTAATGGCACATATGGTATCGCCCCGGTCGGCAGGCCTGTTCCAGCATGTTATTGCCATGAGCGGCGGTGGCATCATGACCCGACACCCGGCATTTGGTGCGCCACTCCCTTTAAGCGTTGCAAGAGAAGTGGGGAACGCCTTTGCAAAAGAAGCCGGATGCGAAACCGGCGGTGCCACCTGCCTCCGCGCCTTGTCCAGCAAACGCATCCTCGATATCCAGGCGCCTTTTGCGCTGAATGAATTTATCATTGATGGCAAGTTGATTCCTGAACATCCATCCGACGCTTATCGCAAAGGAAATATTAATCGCGCCACACTGGTGTCTGGCAGCACGCGCGATGAAGGGCGCTTCTTTGTCGCCCTGCCCGAGTTAATGACCGGAAAGGTGATGACAGAGGCTGAATATCCGGTAGAGATCGAACGTATGTATGGAAAGGCGCTTGCACCCAAAGTGTTACGCCAGTATCCACTTCCCCACTACGACAACCCCAGTGAAGCCTTCGCTTCGGCGGCTACCGATAGTATGTTCGCTTGTACCGGGCGCGCGATGAACCGGGCACTGGCAGATAAAATTCCGGTTTATGCTTATGAGTTCAGTGATCGAACCGCGCCTTCTTACATTGACGCCACCTCTTTCCCATTACTGGCGGCGCACACCTACGAATTGGCTTACCTGTTTCCGGGCTTTCATGGTGGTAGTGGCACACCGGTGAAACTCAATCCGTTACAGGAGAAGCTATCCGACCAGATGGTTGACCACTTTGCAGATGTAGCGGCCCTTCACACTCAGCCGAGCGACTGGCCACAGTTTGATCCGAAGCAGGATAATTTCATGACCTTTGCATTACCGGGGGCACGGATGGTGTCCGGCCGGTTTGCACGAGCGCATCACTGTGAATTTTGGGACAGAACCGGTGTGTACTGATAACAACAATGAAACCTGTTCACCTCGCAGTAGCGCTGGCACCGGGAAGGGAAATTGAGCTCAATAGACGGGATCGCCGCCTGGTTCTATCGGTTATAAAAGTGTCATTTACCCTATATACAATGAAATGACCACTGTTCCATATTGGGTAACCTATGAACCTTTCCGATGCTGAAGTGATGCAGCGTATCAGTGATGATTTGCTCGATAGTTATGACGAGGAATTTGAGCTGGAGTTTGAAGACCAGATTTACAACCAGATACCGGGTATGGCCGAATCGCGGCAGTCACCCGATGAAGTGTTACGCCATAAAGAAGCGCGGCGTCAGTATTTTCGTGAGCTGTTCCGCCTGCAAATCGAGCTGGTGAAGTTGCAGGACTGGGTGGCTGAAACCGGCCATAAGGTGGTGATTCTGTTTGAAGGGCGAGATGCTGCCGGTAAAGGCGGCGTGATCAAACGGATTACCCAGCGGTTGAATCCGCGTATTTGTCGTGTCGCGGCGCTGCCTGCACCCAACGAGCGGGAACGCACTCAATGGTATTTTCAGCGCTACGTTTCCCATTTACCGGCCGCCGGTGAAATGGTGTTGTTTGACCGCAGCTGGTATAACCGCGCCGGTGTTGAGCGGGTGATGGGTTTTTGTAACGACGCCGAATACGAAGAGTTTTTCCGCACCGTACCGGACTTTGAACGCATGCTGGTGCGCTCCGGTATTCAGGTGATCAAATACTGGTTTTCCATTTCCGATGACGAACAATATTTACGTTTTATGGGGCGCATTCATGACCCGCTCAAACAGTGGAAACTCAGCCCGATGGATTTGGAATCGCGCCGCCGCTGGGAACAATACACCAAAGCCAAAGAGGTGATGCTGGAGCGCACGCACATTACCGAAGCACCCTGGTGGGTGGTGGAAGCCATCGATAAGAAAAAAGCGCGGCTGAATTGTATTGACCATTTGCTCAAGCAAATGCCTTACCGCGAAATCAAGCGGCAAGCGATTGCACTGCCGCCCCGTGAACACCACGATGACTACGTACGCAGACCGGTACCGAAAGATATGTTTGTGCCGGAGATTTACTAGCATCCATCGCCCAACCATCTGGCGCGAAGTTAAATTCCGTCAGGTGGTTGGGTAAAGGATATAAAAAACAATGTTAGCCGCCGAAGAAAACATCACTGAATTTTTCCAGGCTACGCGCCCGGCTGGTTTCTGACAGCTTACCCTGGGGTAACAGGCGAATGTCATTGATCGACGGGCGACGGGTGATGATATCGCTGCGCGCCGGCATTAACCATGCGGCTGCGGCACCGGCCTGGCCATCATCCGATAACAGGTAATTTATAAATTCCCGAGCGAGTTGTGGCTGGCGGGCATTTTTCAAAATCATCATCGGGCGCGGCACGATAACCGTACCGCTTTGCGGAAAAATAACCTTGATGGGTGCGCCTTTTTCTACCGCCGCGTAAGCAACATAATCTACGCTACCAAACACTGCGGCTTTGTTGCCCCGCAGCACGGGCGCCAAAGCCTGATCGTTTGCGCCGCAAATTTCCATTCCATTTTGTTTCAGGCGGGCAAACAATTGCCAGGCGTTTTCACCCATGGCCTGCTTCAAGCCCAGCAATAAATCCACCGAGGCACCGGACGACGCCGGGTCAGGCATATTGACCAAACCATTGAATGCCGGGCTGGCCAGGTCTTGCCAGTCGTTGGGTTGCGGTGTGTCGCTATCGCGATTCCAGACAATACCCAATGCCGACACCGCCTGTGCAATATAGTGAGGTGTCTTTAAATGCGCAGGCACGTGTTCGGCGTATTCACTTTCATAGGGTTGCAACCAATCGCGTGCGTCCAGCTCCTGCGCCAGGTCCCAGGAGGCCGAAATAAATACATCGGCCTGCGGGTTGTCTGCTTCCGCTTCCAGGCGTGCGAGTACTTTACCGGTCGTCGCCTGAAATAAATTGACCCGCGCGCCGCTGTATTCCTGAAAGTCAGTAACCAGACTTTTCATTAAACTGCCAGGCCCCGCCGCGTAAACCGTTAGCGGGCGGGCGGTTGTGGAAATGTGAACCGGTGTATGCATGAAATATCCTGTATCAAATTCTGTAATTATTCAGTAATGCGTTAGGCCGACTGTTTTGTTATTCGCGTGCGGTTTCGCATCAACTTGTTAAGGTAATACGCCAATTGCCAGCAAAGCCCAACCTTATATTGCAGCGAGGTTTTATTGCAACTCTGTTACCAGCCAACAGCGCGATTTATCTTGCTGTGTTTGAGTTTGCGGGTCGTCGCCAGGTTTTGAGCAGCGCTGTTCGGCGGGCAGAATTTCCTGCGACATTTCGACTCGTGATGCTTTACCGGGCTCACGCACCAGATCGAAGGCATCGTACAAATCGCCATTCACTGTCCATGCGCGGTAGCGCAGGCGATCTGCTTCGAAGTCGATCACCTGGTACCACTGGGCATCTTCACCGGAGCGCTGTAATACTTTTTTCGCTTGCGGATGTACCCGGTTGTGTTTTGCTCCGGCCACCGAGATGGTATACACCGGGGCACGGCCAGCCGTTTGCCAGCGGCCGTAAATGTGATCATCGCCTTGCAATACCAGATCAACCGAATAGCGCTCAAATAACGGCTGCCAGTGTTTTACCAACTGTTTATTCCAACGCGCATAAGCGCCGGAAAATAAAGGGTGATGATAACTGACGATGGTCCACACATTGGGATTATTTGCCAGCAAGGCTTCGAGCCACGCCGCCTGCTGTTTGGCTGCGGTTTCACTGTGTATGGCGGCCATGGAGTCGAGAATAATGTAACGTACGCCCTGATAATCAAACGAGTAAACCGTTTTTTGCAGCAACGCCGGGCCGTTATCGGGCAGCGGAAAATGGGCGGCCCAGGCTTGCCGCAATGCTGGTAATTTGCCTGGAGTTTCCTGGTATTCGTGATTGCCGGCCACAGGAACTTGCGCCACATTGCCCAATAGCCAACCGCCAGCGGCGAACCACTGGCGCCACAATTCATCTTCCGGGCCTCGCCGGTCTGTCAGATCCCCGGCATGTAACATCAGGCGCGCATCCGGTGCTTTCGCAAAAGCCGCCCGTAAGGTTCTCGCTCCCAGGGAATGAATATGGTTTTGCATATCACCCAGATAAATCATGCGATAGGGTGAAAATTTTTCAGCTGCTGTGCGAAAGGTCAGCCACTCGCCCCATGCCTTTTCCCCCTTTACTCGATACGCATAGAGTGTATCCGGCTTCAGAGGTTGGAAGCTAACCTGGTGATGAAAAACGACCCCCTCTCCCAGCGCCAGCGACTTGCTGGTGCCGCTAAATGTTTTGGCATGCTGTATCAGGGAAGGTGATGCAACGGCTTCGGATATTTCTGCAAGGCTTTCTGTTGCAGCTGCAGATGTTCGCCAGCTAACCGTGTGACTGGTAGAAGGCGATGCACCCGGCAACAGTAACACTCGCTCGGGAGAGCCCCCGGTCATATCAGCAGCATAAACACAGCAGCTGCCCACCATAAAAAAACAGAGCATTATTTTTCGCCAGGCTAATGCCCGGCCAGGCGATGATGTGTTCAGTTTTTCCATAGTGCAATTCAATAGGATGACGGTTTACAAACCCATTATTTAAAAGCAAAAAAGCTCCGCCGAAATACGGCGGAGCAAAGTGACCAACGTCAGGAGAAGGTTAGAAACTTAAATCAACACCCAGTGTGTATTGCGCACCGTAGTACACCACGCTGGTGGGATTACCGCGAGAACCCTGAAATTGCACAGTCGGTTCATTGGTAAGGTTTTTAATGTTGAAGAAAATATTGTGTTGATCCATGACACGATACTTAAAAGCCAGGTCCCAAATAGTCGATGCGGCGTTGTATTTATCCAATGCCTGACGGCCACCCACCGATTCCAGACGATCCGGCATTTTGTTCATGGACAGACGCACGCTGAGCGGGCCTTGAGCGTAAGACAACACACCATTGATAATATAGTCCGGCGAATTTACCAACGGCAGGTCACTGTTACGGCCCGGATAAACTCCTTCGGAATCCAGCCAGGTATAGTTGGCTTCAACACCGAAACCACTCAGGAAACCCGGCAAAAAGCTCAGTTCCTGCGACCATACAAATTCCAGACCGCGCACCTTGCCGCCATCACCGTTCACACGAGTACGCTCGTCAACGCCGTCGGCGGCGATGCGGCTGGAGCTGAATACAAAGTTGTCGATGTCCTTGTAGAACACACCGGCAGACACCACACCCAGCGGCGGCAGGAAATATTCTGCAGTCAAATCATAGTTAACCGATTCTGCCGGTTCCAACGCCGGGTTACCGATAATGCGCTGGTTCATTTGCGCATTTTCCTGTTTGGACGGAATCAGATCGCCCGGTGGCGGACGTGAGATAGCCTTGCTGATAGAGCTGCGCAAAATCAGGCGGTCATCCATCGCCGCGTAACGCACATGCAAACTCGGTAATACGTTGGTGTAGTTGTTGCTGTCACTGACCCGCGCCACATGGGTAACCTGGCCGTTGTTCACGGTCACTTCATTGGCTTCGCTGTCAATGCGAGTGGTTTCAACGCGCACCCCACCCAATATAGTCAGCTGATCAATCTCGACCGTGCCCATTAAATAACCGGCATAAATATCTTCGCTGATGGTGAAGTCAGCATTGGCCAGCGTTTCTGCACTGAATAATGTTGCCGCCGCATTTTGCGTGAAAGCAGCTGCATTGGATTTTTGCAGCGCATGGTATTTACGCCAGTCCGGGAAGAACGGCAGCAATTGTGCACGGCCATTGGCTTCGCTCATAAAATCGCTGTTGCTGTAGTGCTCCAGCAAGCTGGCCGGTGTTACGCCGGTCAAACCGGTATAACGTACTGTGTCAGGCTGCGCCTGGGTGGCATCTTTCAGCGTTGCACGCAAACCGGTTTTGATACTCCAGGGAAAGCGACCGGTATTAAATTCACGGAGGGCATTGACATCAAAACTCACTTCGTCTTCAACACGCGGTACCTGGTTGGTATCAAACTGACGGAAAACCACCGCGTCCGGGTTGCTGATATCGACCGCATTATTAATCGTGAATACCGGGAAATCGCGGTTGCTGCGATCGTAGCTCATGTCTACGCCGTTAAAAGAATTCACCACCTGCAAGGTAACCGGATAATCTTTTTTAGCTTTTGAATAAGCCGTGCGGCCATCCAGTACCCAATCGCCAGCGCGGTGCTCAATACCGGCGGTGTACATTTGGAATACGTTTTTCGGATCGCGATAAAATGTCAGCGCATCAACACGACCACCGGTTGACGAAGCACCATCCGGTGAAACATCAAACTGCGTAGCCGCATTGGGGCGGTAGTCGGTACCACGACGCAACAATTCACGATAATCATAATGGTAAACGGCTTTTACATAAGCGCTGGTTTCATCGCTCGGGCGGTAATCAAACATCAAACCGGCGCCGACCTTGTCCTTGGTTTCAGAACGATCGTAATAAAGTGCCCGATTGATAAAATAACTGTCCGCACTGTTAACGGTGTAGGCGGTATCCACTACGTCGTAACCGCGCTCGTCGCGGAAATAAAATACTGAACCGAGCAAACCGAATTGTTCGCTTTCACCGAAAGTATCGCCCAGCGTAATCCCCGCCTGCTTGTTCCAGCTATCGCGAATATCGTTCAGCGTGGTGCCCAACTGCACTTCAAAGGTACGGCCGTCTTTGTCATACGCAGAACGGGTAACCAGATCTACCGTGCCACCAATCGCATCGGCAGAAATATCCGGCGTGGGTGCTTTGATAACTTCAACACGCGCCAGCAAGTTGGCCGGGAAACTGTCCAATGCGATATCGCGGTTGCCGTCCACGTTGGTCATGCGCAAACCGTCAACGGTTACGGTGTTGTATTGCGGAGCAAGGCCGCGAATGGTGGCAGTGCGCTGAACGCCGGCCCGGGTTTCTACCGACAAGCCGGGCAAACGCACCAGCGCATCGCCGATATTGCCTTCACGAATTTGCCCCAGCGCATCGGCAGAAACCACGGTGCGAATACTGTCGGCATTGCGCTGCAAGTTGATGGTAGAGGCGTAACCTTCGGCGCGACCAAGCACCAGCATTTGCTCAACATTGTGCAGCTGATTGCTCAGACGAATGTCCTGACGAACGCTGCCGCCAGCGATAACGGCAACCGGTAATTGCTGGGTATCCAGGCCACCGTAATTGACTTCAAGGGTGTAATTACCGGCAGGAATGTTGGTGAGAACAAAAGAGCCATCGCGACCGGTGGTAACTTCACGATTCACTTCCACCACACGAACGCTGGCCGCTTGCAACAAACTGCCAGTGGCGTTGTTGATAACACGACCGGTCACGCTGCCGGATTGTTGATTGACGGTGGCAGATTCAGTGGAAGCAGTTTGTGCGTAAACAGAACTTACGGGCGCAGCGATGGCACAGGCGATGGCAATCGCCAGAAATGAATGAACGGTTTTCATGACGATTCCTTAACAAGACTGTTGGCTGGAGCAGATTCGGTAACAACGGACCACGGCGTCCGGTGCAGAAACTGGCAGAAAAAAAATGGAAGACAACAGCGAGCCAGGAAGATCAGCGTACGGGCGAACACCCGCCGCCACTACAGTGAGCGGTGCAACTAACATGATTGGTATCCTCTTTGGGATTTGATCGGAGACGCCATGCTAGTGAGGCAAAGCTACATTTGCGTGACAGTTGCAGAGGAAGGGGAAAATAATTTTGATGGCCTGAAAACAACTCGGCCCCGGGCAGTTATAAAAAACCACCTGAGGCCGAATGAGATTATTATGTCAGTTTGCCATTAGCAGGCAAGTATGCGTTATTGCAACAACACTTTCTTTGGCGGTAGTGGCAGTTCGGGCAATACGTTAATGGTTTGATCCAGCCCTTGTTGATAAAAGCCGCTGCTTTTTTCAGCTTCACCCATGGCGCTGAGCAGGCGAGCCAATTCGGCATAGACTTCGGCATCTTTACGAATCGCCAGACTGTCCTGGAAGCAATTACGCGCTTTGCCCCACAACTGGTTACGCATGCTGATACGCCCCAGTGTTAACAGTAATACCGGGTCACGCGGATGCTGCGACAACCACTCTTCAGCCACACGCATTTGCAAACGGCTATCTTCAATGTGCACACGGCCATACAGGTAAACCATGCTTTCGCTCCAGGATTTACCCAGGGTTTTGCGCAGTAACACCTCTGCTTCCTGGTCTTCACCGTTGAGCAACAACTGATGCGCGTACGCGGCAATCAATTCGTCATTTTTTTGTAATTTGCCAGGCACTTTATTCCAGGCAGAACGCAAAACCGGCAGGCGTTCCACTTTCTGCAATTGCCGCGCACCATCGCCCTGGTGCTGTAAACGCTCGCGGTACATACGCACTTCGAGGGCATCCAGCGCTTCCGGCGTGTCGACCTTATGACGGCGCAATTGCGGGAACAAGCTGTGTAAACCTTCCCAGTCCTGGCGGGCAATATAAACGCGGCGTAATAAATCCAGTAGTACGCGATTGTCCGGCGCTTCTTCCCTGACGGCTAATAAGGTTGCCAGGCATTGGTCGTAACGACGGTCTTCCAGTTCAATGCGCGCACGGGTTAACGCCACCGCAACAGCACCGTGTTCCGGCGCGGTTTCGGCGGCAATCGCTAACAGACGGTGCACTTCATCCGGGTCACGCATTTCATGAGCGCTGCGCGCTGCAGCGAGATAATTGATTAAAGGCACATCAACACGGGGCGCAGCGCGCACCAGTTTTTTATGCGCTTGCACCCAATTGCCTTCGATAAAATCAATCAAACCACTTTGGGTGCGTTTGCGGGCGCGGGCGCTGCTGCCGTGAAAAAAGAAACCGGACACCGAGCGCGCCATGTGCGCACCACCGGTTAACAATCGCCACAAAACCCACAGCACAAACCAGGCAAGCAACAATACCAAGGCTGCCAGCCACAAACTCATCTCAACGGTTTTGGTACCGTAAGCAATCAGCAGGTAGCCGCCATCTTCCGGCGGGTTGAACATAATCCAGATCGCCAGGCCGACAACCACCAGTACCGCGAAGATAAACTTTTTCATCAGTTACCTCCGCGCGACTCAACCGACGTTGCATGGCGGCGCTCGCTGTATTCACGCAGCAGGCCGATGGATTCGGTAAAGGTTGGCAGTGAAGCGTCAATCATTACCGCTTGTAAATCTGCCAGCTCGGCGCGTACCGCGAGAGACTGCGGATTTAATGGGAAGTAATGCTCGATGGCATCGCGCGCCTTATCCAGGCTGGCCTGATAAATTTGTGCCTCTTCGCGCAGCAGCGCCAACTGTGCCTGCTCCAGCGCCATGCGCACATTTTGTTTTAAATAAAACTGGTTATCCGGCGGCAGGATGGCTGGCACCGGCGAGCCGTGGTCGCGCACCCGCAGATGATGGCTGAAACGTTGCAGAAGTTCGTTGGTACCGCGACGAATTTTGTTCCACCAGGTTTCCTGATTGGCATCGTCACCACCGGCCAACTGCCAGGGGTCGTCGTTGTCGCTGAGCGGTTCTATCAACGTCAGTTTTTCAATTTGACCGGCCAGCGCCTGCAAACGCAGGTATACGCCTTCGCGATCAATATCGCCGGCCAATTTGAGGTCACTCACATCACCGGCGATAGCGCGGCGCACCGGGAACAGCTCCGGGTCATTCAGCTGACGCAGGATATCGTCTACCGTTTCAGCCAGTGCCACCGCATTGCTGCTGGTGCGCTCCAGCAAGACGCGTTGGTTGGCGAGGCGCAGCAGATATTCCGCTTCGGCCAGTTTCCAGTTGTCGCGGCTGACCGCAGACATGGAAGCCAGCCGACCGTTGATATTTTCAACCCGCTGCGACAAGTCGCTAACGGTGGACTGGACGGTTTCCTGCTGACGGTTGAATTGCTGCCCCAATTCCAGCTCCATGGCCTGACGCTGATCGGCCAGTTCGCGCTGTTGTTGTTGCAAGCGGGATTCGAGTTCGGCGACCTGCTGTTGCCCGGCTTGCCAGGCCTGCCACCCAAACCAGCCGGCGGCGGCGGTTGCGCCAATCAATAGCAACACCACCAGCCAGAGCAATCCGTTACCGGAACGGGCTGCCGCTACCGACTCTTCGTTAACAAATTCGCGGCGAGGGGTTTCTATCGGTTTGGGGGTAACCTGCGGGGGCGTTTCAGTTTCCGGTACAGGAAGTTCTTTTTCGTCAGTCACGGTCATACTCTCGTTAATCAGAAAATGAGAAAGCGCGGGCCGAAGCGAATGCCTCCAGAGCCCGGGTCATGGCGTTATCCGTAGCGTTTTCTGCTACCACGACCTGTTTAAATCCGGCATCTTTCGCAAGGCTGGCAACCCGCTCACCGGGCACCATCAGCGCAATTTGCCGCCAGTTATCCGCCAGTAGCGGTTCACCGGTTAATACCGATACGTCGTTCAGTATCTGCGTAAGATGTTGCAAACTTTCGCCGCTGTGCACGGCAATGATGTCAGGCGCCCAACATTGCTCACCAATCAATGCGGCCAGCGATGTAGCTGCCTGCGGCGGAACACCACGCCGGTACAATTCACAATAGTCGACACTGGCACCGCGGGCACGAAGGATTTCGCCCATGTGACCCCGGCCACCCTGGCCGCGAAAGATCACGATCTTTTCACCGGCGACCTGTTGCAGGGCTTCGGCGTCCAGCAGCGTTTCGCTGGTCATGGCGCCATCGCTGGCCTGTTCCAGTGCACTGACGCTAACGCCGTGCGCGGCCAGCGCGTCGGCGGTGGTTTTACCCACCGCGAACCATTCAATACCGGTAGGCAGTTGCGGCCACCAGGCATCCAGCCATTGCATTGCAAAATCCACCGCATTACGGCTGACCACAATGGCCTTCTGGTAGAGGTCGACATCGACAATGCAGTTTTTAATCGCCTGGCGTTCCGCTTCGTCGCTCAGCGGCTCAAGCACCAGCACCGGCACACAACGGGCATCCACACCGCGCGCGCCCAGGGCTTGCGCCCAGCTTTCGGCTTGCGCTTGCGGTCGGGTAATCAATACCCGTAGCGCCTGATCAGACATCAGCAGCGCCGTAAACCGCAGCCAGAATACGGTCAGCGCCCGCTACCAGCAGGCGTTGGGCGAGCGTCACCCCCAATTGTTCGGCTTCATCGGCAGGGCCGCGAATGTCGTCTGCCAATATCTCGCTGCCGTCCGGCGCGCCCACCAGGCCACGCAGCCATAATCCCTGCTCTGTGTGAACAGCATAGCAGGCGATGGGCACCTGACAGCCACCTTGCAGATGATTGTTCATGGCGCGCTCGGCCAGCACCTGTTCGGTGGTGAGGCGATCGGCCAATGGCCGCAGCAGTGCCAGGGTAGCGTCGTCGTCGGTGCGGCATTCAATACCCACCGCGCCCTGGCCACCGGCGGGCAGGCTTATTTCCGGTGCCAGATATTGTTGGATGCGGTCTTTCATCTCCAGACGCAGTAACCCGGCAGCGGCAAGCAGAATGGCATCGTATTCGCCGTCATCCAGCTTTTGCAGGCGCGTTTGCACATTACCGCGCAAAAATTGCACTTTCAAATCCGGGCGGCGCGCCAGTAACTGGCACTGACGGCGCAAACTGGAGGTACCGACAATACTGCCAGCCGGCAGCTCATCAAGGCTGTTAAAGCGATTGGAAACAAAGGCATCGCGCGGGTCTTCACGCGGGCAAATAACCGCCAGACCAAGCCCTTCCGGAAATTCCATCGGCACATCTTTCATGGAGTGCACTGCAATATCGGCTTCGCCGTCGAGCATGGCGGTTTCCAGCTCCTTGACGAACAGCCCCTTGCCGCCCACTTTGGCCAGCGGCACATCGAGAATTTTGTCGCCACGGCTGGTTAATGGCACCAGCTCTACCTGCAACTGCGGGTTGAGTTGCTCCAGGCGGGCTTTGATGTAATTGGCCTGCCAGAGCGCCAATGGACTTTTACGGGTGGCTATACGCAGCGGACGGGAAGCATAATCAGACATGACAAATCGGGTTTCCGGATAAGATAAACAGTCTCAGACGGGTGATGATACCAGAGCAAGTCGCTATAGTTGGCAGCATAGCACTCGTATTGACCACAAAAGCGGTTTGAAAACCCGACCAAAACCTACTCACAATCTGCCGTTCAGCACCATCGGAACCTTGCATGCATGATTCTTTTTGGGCTCTGATCAGCCTTGTTCAACAACTTTTGATTCTCTTGCACTTTGTGCTGGTCATTACCTTTGCGGTGCGCGTCATTATGCAGCGCCTGCCGGTGGGCGCTTCGCTGGCGTGGCTGCTGGTACTGGCGCTGCTGCCCTATGTTGGCGTGGTGCTCTACCTGTTATTTGGTGAGCGCTTTCTCGGGGTGAAACACCAGCACCGCCGCGCGCGGTTACGCCAGTTGCAGGATATTCCCGGCCTGCGACACCGGCAGAACCTCGATTACCCCTGGCAGGATTATCACCCCGCAGCGCACGCCCTGGCGACCCTGGAATTTCAAACCGCCGGTATACCGCCGCTGGGCGGTAACGAGGTGAATTTTCTGCAATCGGCCCAGTCGATGATTCTCGCCATGTGCGTGGATATTCGTGCCGCCGAAAAAACCTGCCATATGGAGTTTTACATCTGGCATCCGGGCGGCATTGCCGACCAGGTGGCGGATGCCCTGCTGGATGCCGCCAACCGCGGTGTGCGCTGCCGGGTCATGCTGGATGCGGTGGGTAGCGCCCGTTTTTTCAAATCACCGTTGTTCAAACGTTTGCAGCACCCGAATATTGAGGTGATAAAGGCCTGCCCTATTGGCTTGGTGCCGGCCGCGCTGGGCCGTTACGATTTACGCAGCCACCGTAAAACCCTGATTGTGGATGACCGGGTCGCGTACATCGGCAGCTTTAATTTGATTGACCCCACGCAGTTCAAACAATCGGCGGCGGTGGGCGAGTGGATTGATTTGATGGCGCGTATCGAAGGGCCGCTGGCGCCCGCATTAAACGCGGTGTATTGCTGGTACTGGAATATTGAATCCGGGCAGAACCTGCCCTTGCTGGAAAACCCGGTAAGTGTGCGGCAAGACAAAACCGTGGCGCAAATTGCTCCGTCCGGCCCGGACAATCTCAACGACAGTATTTTGCAAAGCTTGCTGCAAGGTATTTATTCGGCCACCACCTCGGTGGATATTATTACGCCCTACTTTGTGCCCGGCGAAGCGCTGGAGCAGGCGCTGATTATTGCCGCCAAACGCGGCGTCAGCGTGACCGTGATTGTGCCCGAGCGGGTGGATTCTTTTCTGGTGCGCCACGCCAGCCGTTCCTACTTTGATAGCTTGATGAACGCCGGGGTGAATATTTTTCAATTCCGCCAGGGGTTGTTGCACAGTAAATGTACGGTGATTGATCGCAAGCTGGCATTTTTCGGGACGGTTAATCTTGATCTGCGCAGCTTGTGGCTGAATTTTGAAATGACCCTGATTATGTACGACGCCGCCACCGCCGAACGTCTGGCGCATATTGTGGATGATTACCGCCAACAAGCCATTCCACTCGACCCCGCCACCTGGCACCAACGCCACCCGGTGTCGCGCTTTTTCGAAAACATCACGCACTTGTTCAGTCCGTTGATTTGAGAACTTTCCAAATTTTTTAACAAAGATAGCAGTTGCTATTTGTCCGTTTAACTACAGGATAGAGATTCCAAAAACGCATAAACATCCGCAAGCGGTGCCGGCCAACCCTCACAGAGGATTGTCGTTCCGTGCGCGCAAAACATGTTTTGCTTAATGCGCACTTCACCCATGTGGCTCCGACGAGTCATCCCTGGCCGGGCGCCCCTGACTAACGATTTTGGAATCTTTATCCTGTAGTTAAACTCGCATTGTGCCAGCATGAAACAGTGCAGCGTTCAGGCCGGATGCTTAACGACTTTCAAACGCTTTTTTCACCAGGCTGGCGTGGCGGCGGCTGATTAGCGGGGTTTGGTTAACGCCGGCGAGGCGCAAACTGTATTGGCCGTGGGCATTTTTTTCCATAGCTTCCATGTGGGCGTGGGCAACCAGTGCATTGCGGTGCACCCGCACGAAGCGATCGCCAAAGGCGTCTTCCAATTGTTTCAGGCTTTCATCCAGCAAATGCTCACCCGCCGGGTGGTAAGCGGTGACGTATTTCTGGTCGGCAACAAAGCAGCGGATATCGTCTACCGCCAGCAGTTCCATACCGCGGCGGGTTTTTACCCGGATGTGACTTTTACGCGGCTCCCCAGACGTTGATGGCGCTTTGTCGAGGTGGGCGCGCTGCAGTTTATTGAGGCGGGAGGCTTTGGCGAGTACGTCTTGCAAGTGTTCGGCTTTTACCGGTTTTAATAAATAACCCACCGCCTGGGTGCCGAAGGCTTCCAGTGCGTATTGATCAAACGCCGTGCAGAAAATCAGCGCCGGTGGGTCTTCCAGTTCGGCGATGCGATAGGCAAGGGATAAACCGTCTTCGCCCGGCATGCGCACATCCAGCAACACCACGTCCGGGTCGTGCTGGCAAATAGCGACCATCACTTCGTCGGCTCGCCCGGCTTCAGCGACGACCTCACAACCGTCAATGCGGCTGATCATGCGGATCAGTCGCTGTCTGGCCAGCGGTTCGTCGTCAACAATCAGAATATCCATGGTGCTGTTATTTCCTGGTGTTTAAAGTGGCGGTGGCGTATCCGGCCAGCTGATCAGGGTAGTGTAACTGTCGTGATCAATAACCGTCGACATGCGCGCCTGATCGCCGTAGTGCGCCTGCAGGCGGTGGTGAATGTTAGCCACCGCCATGCGATTGTGCCGGGTGTTATCACGCAAATTGCCCGGGCGAATGGCCACCGGGTTGGTCAGCGCCAGTTGAATTTGCCGGGCTTTGCGGGTAATACGCACGCGAATTTCACCCCCATCCGGCAGGGGTTCTATGCCATGAAAAATGGCGTTTTCCAATAGGGGTTGCAGCAGCAAACCGGGAATACCGGTGGTAGCCGGGTCAACCTCGATTTGCCAGTTCACCCGCAATCGCGACCCCAGCCGCAGCTGTTCTATATCCAGATAATGGCGGCACAAATCCAGCTCCCGTGACAGCGCGGTCAACGCCGGTTCGGCCAGGCTGGCGCGGTAGAGTTCGGAAAGGTCTTCTACTACCCGCTCGGCCCGCTCCGGATCGGTGGCGATCAAACTGGCAATGCTGTTCATGCTGTTGAATAAAAAGTGCGGCCGAATGCGCGATTGCAGTGCCTGAATACGCGCTTCCAGGGCGCCCTGCTGCTGGTCATTAAGTTGCTGTTGCAGGTAGAAATAGCGCAAGACAATGCCGCTGAGAATGGCCGCGATCAGCAAATTTTCCCCCAGCTGCCAATAGTCGATAACCGGAAACAGCGCACCGACGGCACCGCCAGTCGCCATGCGTGCCAGCCAGTGCATAAACCACTGCCCCAGCAACGACAGCAGCACCGTTGCCAGCAATACCAGCCCGTAGCAAAAACAGGCCGATGCCGTGAGGCTGAACCCGGCCAGCCAGTTGCGCAACCGGCACAGCAACATGGCGCACACCAGCACGATCCACTGCACGTAAAACGAGGTGATGGCCAGCACGTCCCAACTGAAGTGTTGCAGCCCGGTGGCGGTGATCGACAGCAGCAGCGCTACCAGCTCGGCCACCAGCACCAGTAAAAATACCGGCTGGCTCTGGCAGAGGTCAGGCAGAAAGTGCCGCCGGATACGATGATCGCCGGGCGATGCGGGTTTGGGGGTCAAAACAAAGCTACTCCTGTGTGCTGCTAACCTGGGCTATAATGCCGCGTTTATTTTTTTCCGCCGACCACGGCCTATTGTTGAATTCAAACCGGATATTGCCTGCATGAGCCAGAATGATCAGCCCATCAAACCCTGGGGTGGCCGCTTTACTGAAGCGACCGATGCCTTCGTAGAACGTTTTACCGCGTCTATCGGTTTCGATTATCGCCTTTATCACCACGACATCAACGGCTCTATTGCCCACGCCACCATGCTGGCCAAAGTGGGTGTGTTGACCGATGCCGAGCGCGACCAGATTATTGAAGGCCTGGAAGCCATTCGTGCCGAAATCGTGGCTGGCAAATTTAACTGGTCGATCAGCCTTGAAGATGTGCACATGAACATCGAAGCGCTGCTCACCCAACGCATTGGCATCACCGGCAAGAAGCTTCATACCGGACGTTCGCGTAACGATCAAGTTGCTACCGATATTCGTCTGTATCTGCGCGACGAAATCGACAGCATCGGCAAAGAGCTGACCCGTTTGCAAACCGGCTTGCTGGATTTGGCCGAGCGCGAAGCCGCCACCATTATGCCGGGTTTTACCCACCTGCAAACCGCACAGCCGGTTACCTTTGGCCACCATTTGCTGGCCTGGTTTGAAATGCTGGAGCGCGATTACGGCCGTCTGCAAGATTGCCGCAAGCGTGTTAACCAGTCACCGCTGGGCGCTGCTGCGCTAGCTGGCACCACCTATCCGATCGACCGCGCCTATACCGCGCAACTGCTCGGTTTTGATGCGCCCACTGAAAACTCGCTGGACTCGGTGAGCGATCGCGATTTCGCCATTGAGTTCTGTGCCTTCGCCAGCCTGTTGATGATGCACCTTTCCCGGGCCAGTGAAGAACTGGTGCTGTGGACATCTTCCCAGTTCAGTTTCATTCACCTGCCCGACCGTTTCTGCACCGGCTCTTCCATCATGCCGCAAAAGAAAAACCCGGACGTGCCGGAGCTGGTGCGCGGTAAAACCGGTCGCGTTTATGGCCACCTGACCGCCCTGTTAACGCTGATGAAATCGCAGCCGCTGGCCTACAACAAAGACAACCAGGAAGATAAAGAGCCGGTTTTTGATGCGATTGATACCGTCAAGGATTGCCTGCGCGCCTTTGCCGATATGATTCCGGCCATTGAAGCGCGTAAAGAGAACATGTACGAAGCGGCCAAACGCGGTTTCTCTACCGCTACCGACCTGGCCGACTACCTGGTGCGCAAAGGCGTTCCTTTCCGCGATGCCCACGAAATTGTTGGCAAGTCGGTAGGTTACGGCGTAGAAACCGGCAAGGATCTGTCGGAGATGACCCTCGAAGAACTGCAACAGTTCTCCACCGTGATCACCGACGATGTGTTCAAAGTGCTGACGCTGGAAGGTTCAGTGGCCGCCCGTAATCACATCGGCGGCACCGCACCGGCGCAGGTAACTGCAGCGGTTGGTCGCGCTCGCGGACGCGTGGCGGCTCGCGGCTGATAGTTTTACCCCGAACGCTCGCCATGGGCGTTCGGGGCGTTGTTTTACACTGACCGCTCGCCTTCGTTTTATGGCACTCGCGTCAAGCATCCTCTGAACACCTCATTTGCCAAAAGCTTTTGTTTACGCTGCCGCTTTTTAACGTGTTTTCCTTCCATGCCGGTTTTTAAAAAAATTGTCTTTCATCAGTGCTGTTCTTTTTAGTCGCGGCCTGGCGATTGAATCATTTCGCCGCTTCATTGTAGAATCCGGTGAAATCAAAGCGACAGCCACTAATAAGTCGCACTGAAACACCATGATAATCAGATGACTCGACTTCACGCTGACGGGTTATCCACAATGAATTATTTTTCTACACAACGCATTCTTTCGATTGATGTCTTTCGTGGCATCACTATCTTCGCCATGGTATTTGCCAATGAACTGGCCGGTATCAGCGATGTTCCGCAATGGATGAAACACTTGCCGGCCGATGTGGATGGCATGACCTTTGTGGATCTGATATTCCCTGCCTTTTTATTTATTGTCGGCATGTCGATTCCTTTTGCCACCCAGGCACGTCTGACTCGCAACGAACCTCCTTTTGATATTTTCAAACACATCCTGCTGCGCAGCTTCGGGTTGATTGTGATCGGTGTGTTTATGGTGAACGCCGAAAGCGGTTATGACACCAGCGCCATGCCCATTCCTATCGCGCTCTGGACGTTACTGATGTTTGGCTGCGTGCTGTTGATCTGGAGTCATTACCCACGTCATGTACCGGTGGCAATAAAGCGCGGCTTCCCCATCGCGGGAATCATCGGACTGGTAATGCTCCAGGCGATTTACCACAACCCGCAGGGTGGCGGCATGACCCCGCAATGGTGGGGCATTCTCGGTCTTATTGGCTGGGCGTACCTGATCGCCGCATCACTGTATTTGCTGGCACTTAAGGCTGATAACGCCTTGCAGCAAGCCCTGCTGATTATGGCCGCCATTGCCGGGCTGATGCTGCTGTTTGCGATGATTGATGCGGTTGAGTGGTTTGCCACCCCCACATGGAGCTGGCTCGACGACAATAAAAACGGCTTTACCCACGCCGCTATCGTGCTGGCGGGCACCTTGCTGGCGCAGCTGGTTTATCACCCATCATTGCCCGGAAAAGGTTTCGGCAAAATCGGCGGTTACGCCTTGCTTGCGCTGGCTGCGGCGCTGGTCAGCTGGCAGTTCTCACCCATTTCCAAGATATGGGCAACGCCCAGTTGGGCGCTGTTCAGCATCTTTTATTGCAGTGTGATTTTTGCGCTGATCTACTGGATCACCGAGATTCGCCAACAACAGCGCTGGTGCCAGCTGTTTGAGCCGGCAGCCGTCAATCCGCTGCTGGTTTACATCTTGCCGTTTATTTTGCTGGCGCTCTCGGCTCTGACCGGTTTCTACCTGCGCCCGGCGCTGTTCAATGCCGGTACCGCCGGTATTCTGTGGAGCCTGGGTTTCGCCTGCGCCATGCTGGCTATTGGCGCGCTCTTAACGCGAGCGGGGTTGCGGGTAAAACTTTAGAGAAGGTGACAAACGGACTGAATGGCACCGACTGCATAACCCTGAAAAATAAAGGGTGTTATCAACAATCCGAGCCGCTCCGGGAGCGGCTCTTTTGAGTAGATAGTCGATCAATCCTGAGCTTCCAGGGTAAACACAACGTCATATTTTTCTACGTCAATATCATACAAAGTGAAAGTGTCACCCTCTTCGTCAACCGCGCGGATATCAAAGTGCGGGCTGTCGAAACCGCTGATGGTTACGGTCACCTTCTCACCACTGGGCAACACATCCACGCCCAGAATGTCCTCTTCCCACTCTTCACTGCTCACGCTACTCACATACAGATGGTAAAAGTCGTAACCGGATTTGTTGGATACCACAATCGAATAATCCGCTGCAGACGCCACCGCCGAGAAGCACAATGCCAATAACAAGCACGCAAGGTTTTTCATGTTCAATCCTTAATTGATGAGATGACTAAACGTCCTCGCTAATATAGAGGGGAGCACCGGGATTCCGCCAGCGATTTTGGCGTCATAAACAACAAAAACCCCGAACAGCGGCTGAAGTCGATAAATAAAAACTAAATCACTTGTGCGGACAGGCAGATACACTGGCTGCGCCCCGGGCTGAGGTCGGATATAACGCCAGCCGCAAGTGGATAAATTATCTTCACGCGCTGCCGACATCTATTGATAATACCTCCGGGGGCGTGGCTGCCTGCCCGCAAGGTTGTCAGCCATAGCCGGAATTGCCATTGTATAAAAAACAGTCGGGCCACCAACGCCGACCCTTTTCCGGATCATGCTTGCACACAGAAGGTTAACCATGTTCGAACAGACGATCATCACCGATGACATAGAAAACGGCCTCGACCGCAAGATGCTGCATAACCTGCGGCAGCGTTTTCTGTTGCTCAATGAGAAACGTCTGGAGCGAACCCGGGCTGCGCTGGTTGACCGGCAGCAACAGTTTTTAACCTTGCTGCCGTTGCTGTTTCATATTAACCACCCGATTTTACCGGGCTATGTTTCGCACAAAACACCCTGCGGGATTTATCAGTACACACCCTCCGGTGATGCATGGCGGCAAGCCAAAGTGTTGTCGCGCAGCGTGCAACCGGTAAAAGATTTACGGGCGCCGCTGCCAGCACTGGATGCGTTGTTTGTCATGGGCAGCATGGGCACTATCGCGCACAGCGACGCCAGTGATCTCGACATCTGGATTTGCCACCAGCCTGGCCTGACCGGTGAAGAACTTGCCGAGCTGCGTAAAAAGTGCGACCTGCTATCCGAATGGGCGGGGCAACAGCTGCATCTGGAAGTACATTTTTTTCTGATGACAGAAAACAGTTTCAAATCCGGTGAAACGGCGTCGCTCAGCAAAGAGAACAGCGGTTCGGCGCAACATTTTTTGTTACTGGACGAGTTCTACCGCACGGCAATCTGGCTGGCCGGAAAAGTACCTTTGTGGTGGTTTGTTCCCGCCGTCCGCGAAACCACTTACGAGGCGTTTACCGAGCGTTTGCTGTCACTGCGCTTTATTAATCCGCAAGATGTGATTGATTTTGGCAGTCTGGCAAAAATTCCCGACAATGAATTTGTCGGGGCGGGCATCTGGCATTTATATAAAGCGATTGATGCCCCTTACAAATCTGTTTTGAAATTGCTATTGCTGGAAAGTTATGTGAGTGCTCGCGAACAACCACCGCTGGCCATTTCATTCAAACAAGCGGTGTATGATGCGCTTCCCGATGCGGATGCGCTCGATCCTTATGTGATGATTTATCGGCATCTGGAAAATTATTTACAAAACAACCCGGTGCGTTTGCAACTGCTGCGCCGCTGCTTTTACGCAAAGGTGAATAAACCTTTAACGCGCAGTGCCAATAATGAATCCTGGCAACGGCAACTGTTGCAACAACTGGTGCTGGAATGGCAGTGGGAAAAACACCACTTATTTGTACTGGACGGTCGCGACCAATGGAAAGCGGCCGACGTGCTCAGTGAACGCTCGCTGCTGGTCAATGAACTGGCAAACAGCTATCGGCTGATTTCCGGTGTATCGAAAAGTACCATGATGCAGGCCGCGATCAGCCACGAAGAATTGGCCGTGCTCGGTCGAAAACTGCACGCCGCTTTTGAACGCAAAGCCGGCAAAATAGAATGGATTAACCCCGGCATCTCCCGCGACCTTGAAGAGCCGGTGCTTACGCTGCTCCGCAGCGAAGGTAGCGAGCCACAGCACTGGTTACTGTTTACCGGCCCGCAGCAAGACATACAACAGCGTTTAATTTACAAGGAACCGATAAAGCGCGCTCGCCATTTAATGGAGTTGATATTGTGGGCTTACTGCAATCAGATACTGACCGCCAATACACGGTTGGATATTATTGATGAAGCCACCTGGCTAACACCCGTCCAGCGCCAGCAACTGCTCGGTACGCTTTCCAGCTGGCTGCCGTTACCTTTATCAACGCCGGCGCATGACGCCTTTCGGCAGCAAGCACAACCGGAGCGGCTGTTATTATTGTTGAACGTTGGCATTGAGCCGCAACCGGAATTGTTTAAAAAAGGTATTCATCTACTGAGTGAACGCCAGGACGCGCTGGATTACAGCGGGTTGCATGATAACCTGGTAGTGTCTGCCGATATCATTTACACCAACAGTTGGCATGAGGTTATTTGTCGGCACTTTGATAAAGATGCGCTCGTCAATCTGCTCAGTTGGTGTTTGCGTTTGCGCACCACCACAGGAAAGTTGCCGGAAATTTCCATTCATTGCTTCAGCAGCGGCCTGGGCCAGCTGATCGCCCGGCGCATGGCCATGCTGTGGCAGGATATCGTTACCGCGTTTTATACAACAGAAGGCAACAGCAACGCCCGTTATATTATTGAAACTGCCGAGGGTTACTTACTGCTACAAGCGGGCACGCAACCGGAAGTACACGCGCTGAAAAATGAAGAACAATTGTTACAAAAGCTGGCTGAACCGCAGGTCACACATAGCCCGCTACTGATTGACCGCAATGCATTGACAGAGCACCCGTTGCGACTGATCACCCGCATTGCAAAAACTGCTGACATCTACCTGTTTTATCGCATTGATGCCGACACCATGACCGCCCGGATTTTTCTGGTAGATGAACGAGGCAGCATACTCAGTTATCAGGTGCCGTTTCACAACACCGCATCACTGGTAAAACCGCTACAACAATTTATTTTATCGACCATGCAACGCATGGCCGCCAGCTGCACTATTTTCCAGCAGCAAAAAAGTAAATTATTTATTTTTGAACTGTCTGCCGCTGGCAAACCTGGCGTAAGCCATCCGGACGCCACTTTATTATCCAGCACCAGTGCTGCTGACCCGTTGTTTATAAACATTCAGGTAACCGCAGACGCCGACAGTAATGGCAATATTTTTTATACCGTTTATTGCAATCAACAGGAATTTTCTTCGCTGCAATATGGCGAGGGAATTTACCGCGCAGTCGCTGCTTATATTTTGCAACAGCGGCTGCATGGTGAACGCTACCCCTGCTACATCACCGACCTTGATTTATCACATTGCGAATCCCTGATGGCGCCGCAGCATGGTCTGCAGTCCAGTCATTATTTGCAATGCAAGCGGGTCATTGAGCAGGCGTTAAATGAAGCACTCGGTCATCTATAAAAACACCAACTCATAATTAGAGTAAAAATCAGGAGAAAAAATAATTCATGCTTTCCCAGTTAATCCCCTTTTTAGTTGATGTCGGCATTTTTATCGTTATACCGGTCAGTGTCTGGTTACTGTTACGCCGCACCATTCCACTCGCCGTGCTGCCCATTATCACCGGCCTGGTGCTGGCCGCTATCGGTTGGGGCGCAGAACACCGCCCGACTCCCGTGCCGCTCAGTAGCCAGGTCGGTTTTCTGGGCGTCTTGTTGTTAGCATTTACCGCGGGTCTTGAAAGCCGTTTTTCACCGGCACTGGCCAATAGCAGGCTGCCCTCCACAACGCCATTACGTGTCGTGCTGAGCGCCTTGCACGCATTGATTTTGCCGTTTGTGGCCGGTTGCGCCGCCGCGTGGTTTTTCTTTAATCAATTGCCGGGCTGGGAGCTGGAAAATGTTTCACCGGTGTTTGCCGCACTCGCGATTGGTTTGTGTATTGCCGTGAGCGCACTGCCGGTACTCATCGGCGTGGTGCGGGAATTGCGCCCCGAATACCAGCCGCTGGGTGGCGCGGCCCTGAAACTGGCAGTCATTGATGATGTGGTGCTGTGGACAGGTTTGGCACTGTTACTGATGGTGGCAGGCAACCAGACACCTACCGCCTGGGGCTCAACCCATATGCTGGCAGTTGCTGCGCTTGGCGGGTTGGCCTTGCTGGGGTTTGTATTACAAAAGCTCACCGTACAACTGCCAGTGTGGTTGATTGTTGCTCTGGCAGGAAGCTTTCTCGCTGCCGGTTCCTGGTCAACCTCGGTGCTGGGTTTGCACGCACTGCTCGGCGCCTATTTCGGTGGCGTACTGTTTCCGCCTGCACTGATTCGCCGCTTGCCCGTCGAACGCATTGGTATGTTTTCACTGCTGTTTCTGGCACCGCTGTTTTTCGGTTATAGCGGTTTACGCATTGAGCCGGACGCACTGGGCCCGGTTGCGTTACTGGCGGCTGTCGGCTTGTTGATCATTGCCATGGCCAGCAAAGTTTTTGCCGTTGTCATCTATCCGCCCATTGGCGGTTTGCAAAAATACGAAACCTACGCCATTGGTGCTTTATTGCAATGCAAAGGCTTAATGGAAATTGTAGCGGCGACTATCTTGCTGGATCACGGTCTGGTATCACCTTCCGCATTCGCGGCCCTGGTAACCCTGGCGGTACTTTCCACCTTGCTAACCGGCCCCCTGTTCCATGCCTGTTTCCGTGGAAAAAATTACGGGCAACAAGCAGTTAGTGATCGGGCTTGATGACGTGTCGAAATTCCGGGATAGCACAGGTACCGGGCTTATGATTTTTTTGGAAAAATATTCTGATGATTAACCGATAAAGCCAATCCTTCCGTTCATTCCAGCAAGCAGGCTCTCGCTTGCTGGAATGAAGAACAACCCTGTTTATGAAAATTACATCAGCGCTTTACCACTTCAAACCAATTAAGGTTCCAACTGCCACCGCTAACATTGAAACGCAACGGGTGTTCGCCCGCTGGTAGAGTTACCGTTGCAGAAATCGTCTGCCATGTTTGCCAGCCGCCGGTGTTGGGGATAGTTTGGCTATCAATGACCTGCCCTGCCATGAGCAATGAAAAACCGCTGCTTCCGGTTTCACTGGCTACACGATAGCGAATGCTGTAATTACCCGCTTCAGCAATATTTACTTTGTATTCAAACCAGTCACCTGAGTCCATCCAACCCACATTCAAACCGCCGCCCACGTCGGTGGTAGTTTCCGCTTGAATACCTGCCATGGAGGCATAATGTTCAGCTTCAACTTTTCCCGGCAAAGGAATAGCAGCAATCGCTGTTGCCACCTCCTGGCTGAAATAACTTTCATCCATACCTTTGTGTGCAGTAATGACATAGTAAGCGGTAACACCAGCGGCGCGCGCAGTGTCGAGATAAGCCGTCGCCGTGATATTGCTGGCAATACGAACATAGCCGGTACCTGGCGTGCTGGAACGGTAGACGCTATAACCACTCAGGTGAGTATCATCAACAGCTTGCCAACCCAGCTGAACACCTTGCGCAACTTCTGCCAATGTCACCTGAGCCGGTGCAGCGGGAATATCAAATAGTGATGATGTTTCTGCGCGTGTCATCGCTTGCATGAGCGGTAAGTGAATATCGTATTCCATGGTGGCGAGAGAACTGAAGAAATTCTCAATATCCGCTAAAGGTGCGCTATGAAATAGAATTTGCGGCACGCTTAAACCTGTTACATCCACACCGGGTTCGGGCTCACTGGAAACCAGATAAATTTCTGCCCAGGCGTTGTGACTGCCGTTATCACTGAAAACGCCGCCTAAACGATAACCTTCACCACCGATTAATTGAACAGACTGATAAACCCCGGCGTTTACATCCTTGCCACCATGCAGACGTAATACATCGCCGTCACTGCCGGGTAATTTGATGGCGCTGGCGGCGTACTGATAATCCCTCGCCTGAACACCCCCGGCATGCGCCCATTCAGTCCAACTGGCGGTGCTGCCGAAATTACCGTTACTCAGCTTTTCTTCACCGCTGGCAATATGTGTAATGCTTACCTTGTCAAACAATACGTCGAGGTGACCATCAGGCGTGCTGCCCGCTTTAATGAGCAAATACCAGGTTTGCTCGCCATCGCCCGGCGCAATGAATGCATCGGTAGCCGCGTCACATGCCTGGGCAAAAGTACTCTTCCATCCGGCGCAGGCCCAGGTGTTGGCTTTTGCCAGAACGCCGAGGTCTTTCTGATTGGTTACCATGCCCCAGGTACCCGCGCCCTGACCACCGCTGTTGGTAATAACTTTATAAGACCAGTTGGTGGCCGCCCAACCATATTCACCATAGGTATCGTAAGTTGCGCGAGTAATTTCCGCGCCTGATTCCAACCCCTGACCGGTCCAGGGTTGAAACTCACCAATTAAAAAAGGCGTATTGACTGCTTGCAAACGCTCATCCCATTCGCACACGCCGGTGTTATCGGTCGGCCCACAGCGCAACCAGTCACGTTGCACCGCATAACCAATTTCACCCCAGCCAAAAATACCCGGGTAGAAATGCATCTCCATCGCAACATTGGTCATGCCCTGATCAGCAGGATTGTCATACGCGTGGATACCTGCACTGTGCCCCGGCAAAATAATAATATGACGCTGATCAATTTCACGAATCGCGTCATAGAGTTTTTTCATTTCAACCGCGAGGTTTTCCGGCGTGGTACCCCAGGGTTCGTTGAGCAGTCCGTAACCGGCGATCGCATCGCGATCTTTATAACGCCTGGCAATTTCCTGCCATAACCAGGCAGTGCGCTGTTGATATTCCGGCGTTGTCCAATAAAGATTTTTGTCGGAGCAACCGCTGTGATGCTCCCAGCCCTGGCTGCCCACGGCACCGTGCAAATCCAGAATGACGTACATATTGCGCGCTTCCGCTTCTGCAATCGCCAAATCCAGGTAATGCCAGGCATCTTCCCGCAGATGCCAGGGATTATTTTCATCTTCAAGTAAATTCCAGATAAACGGCAAACGAATGACATTCAAACCGAAATCCTGCATCAAATCCCAGTCGCGTTCTGTAATCCAGGAATTCCGGAAAACCTGCATAAGCCGCTCACGTTCATCAAAACCGAAGCGTTCGTCCAGCACATTCTCAAGCGTACATTGATCATTAACGGCATCGCTACTCTGGCCCATCATCCAGAATTCTTGCAGTAGCCAGTTGCCGAGATTGGTGCCTTTCAACACAACGGGCTTGCCGTCACTATCGACCCAGTGTGTGCCTTCGGCACGCAATAGCGAAAGCCCCTGCGAGGAAGTTGACGATGTCGCCGAAGAGCTGCTAACAGAACTGTTGTGCGCGCTGCTGGATGAGTGACTATCGGATGACTTGCTGCCCGACGAACTGCCGCAACCTGCCAGTAACCAGGAGACGCAGGCGAGAAAAAAAACAGACCGGTAACCTGCTGTAAAGAAGGCATTTTTTAGCATGGTATTTCCCCTGTTTGATGAGAATATTTTTGAATGGATTTCATCCGCAGAATATGGCGAAGACTGCTTCTGAGTGACGAAGCAGCCACGTGTTGCAACAGCAATCGCGGCTACTGCAGGCATAAAAAACCCCGTGAAAAACAACATCACGGGGAAACTCTGCCAGCGGACAAAAAAATCCTGTGAAACGGCGAGAGTTACTTCTGCAAATGAAGTAACAATTGGCTCTGAAACGCAGCGATGTGCCTGATGAAAAACAGAATCAGATAACCGCTGCCTCCGCTATCAGAAGTTGTAGTTGGCTCTGACACCGTAAAAACGTGGCATGGATACCGGACCTTTGATCAAGCCATCGCCACCACCGCCCCAATAAAAATCCATTTCATTGGTCACGTTATTAACGAAACCTTCCACACTCCATTGATCATCCGGTGCGGTGTATTTAAGGCCCATATTGGCGTTAGCAATTGACGGACGTTTATCCGAGAAAGCATCCGGCGTTTCTGTTGCAAAACGTGCCGTGTGTTTGTCAGTATTGAAAATGGTGTAGTAAGACGAGCTTCTCCAGCTCACACCAGCCCAGGGCAGTAAAGTGGCACCACCCCGCAAATCAAAGGTGTGGCTGTAGTTGAGGTTGAGGGAAAATTCCGGTGATGACGGTAATTCGTTGCCTTTCAGGTTGGCAGTCAGTGCTTCGTTGCCAGGATCAACCGAGGCACCGTGATCAATTTCAAACAGATCAGTGGTGGCGAAACTCCACTGCTGATAAAAATCACTGACGATTTTTGTTTTCAACCAGGAAACGTGACCGCTGATACGATCATTGCCTGTGATTGCCCAGTCGAACTCCACTTCCAGACCTTTAATCTCTGCTTTACCAACGTTATCGGTTTGGAAGATATTCACCGCATTGGAAGCAATGTCGCCGGTCAGCTCACCGGTTTGCTGATCGCGTTCCAGCGAGTACTGCACAAACAGCGGTTTGGATGCTGCGATTTGCATGTCCGAATAATCGCTGTAAAACAGTGTGGTGGATAAACGCAGGCGATTGTCCAGCAGCGTACTTTTCACCCCCAGCTCCCAGGTCACGACTTCCTCTTCGTTGAAGGTGTTTTCCCAGCGTTTTTTCACAATGCGATTACCATCGGCATCCAGCGGATATTCCGTGGTCAGCGGGTCCTGCTCGTACTGAATGAATACGTCACCAATACCGCCCGACTTGGTGCCGTTGGCCACGTAGCCAAATACCATGGTGTCGTCGGTCAGGTTGTAGTCGAGGCCGAAGCGGTAGTTGTGATAATCCCATTCGCCTTTGATGTCATTGTTGGAGGCGATAGTGTAAATATTCGGGTTCCAGAAATAATCCCGCGGCAATTGATTGAACGCATCACGATCCCACGCCGGAAAGCAGCGGCCAATACCGTCATCGTTCGGGTTCAGAGTCGGGTCGAGCAAATTCGGGTTGGAATCGTTACAGCTCATGTTGTGGCCACCAACATCTTCCTTGGTGTCTTTGGTGTAGCGATAACCCAATGTCATGCTGAGGTTGTCGGTCAGCTCGTAAGTGCCTTGCACAAACGCCGCCCGGGATCCCAAGGTGCGGTCCGGCTGATTCCAATAATCGGCACCGGACATGCTGTTCATCCAACCGCCCTGCATGTTGTTATTTTCCTCAAACAGGAACAGCCCGGCGATCCATTGCAGCGGACCGGAACCGGTAGACTGCAATTGCAGCTCGTGCGACCAAGATTCAAAAGTCGCCTCGCGGAAGAAGATCGACATATCCCAATCGGTCACGCCGCGATCCTGATCGGACATCTGGCTGCGCACCTGCTTCGCCCAACCGGCGTTGTACACCAGCGCCAGCGAATCACTGAAATCCCAACGCAGATTGGAGCGCACGTTTTCGATGGACATATCCACCATGCCCGGTACGCTCACATTGACGGTGTAACTATTGGCGCCTTTGCCATATACCGATTCACAACCCAGTAAACCGGTGACCGGCGTAGCAGAAATATTGCCTGCAGCGTCCAGATAATTGCCGTCGTCATCTTTACGAATACGTTTGTCGGCCAGTTTGCAGTTAACGGTATCTGCCGAACCGGCACCGGAGTCCTGAAAGCGCTCGTAAGCCAGCATCCAGGAAAAATCCTCATTCGGTGTCCACAAACCGGATAGCCGGTAGGAATACTGGTCGGAGTTATTGTAAAAAGTAGACGGGTCAGCTTTGACCGTTTGCTGTACCGCATCAGCACCGCCGCTCCACCAGCGGGCGCGTTGCGCCAGGTTTTTTTCCGACTCGGGGCCGGTATACAGCGGCGCGTTTTTAACATGCTCGGGCAGATAGCGAATATCCCACTGGTTGGGGTCGTAGTAACCGCGCAGGTAAGAATCGCGCTCTTCCACCATAAAAGAACCGCGTAACGCGAAAGTGTCGCTGACCGGAATATTCACCATACCGCGCACCTGCTGGTGATTCCAGCGCCCCAGCTCCAGGCCGAGGCTGGCATCAAAACCTTCGGTACTCGGGCGGCGGGTAATAATGTTGATATTGCCCACCGTCGAATTGCGCCCGAACAGTGTGCCCTGCGGACCGCGCTGCGCTTCTACCCGCTCTACGTCAAACATCAATGCCATGGCACCCTGCGGGCGCGGCGAATAAATACCGTCCAGATGCAAACCTACCGCCGGATCGCCCAGCTCGGTAATGTTGGTAGAGCGCACCCCGCGCATGGAGATCACCGGTGCAGATTGCGATGTGTCCATGGTGATATCCATGTTCGGCACCAGCATGCCAATATCCTTGACGTTGGCAATGCCCTGGCGATCCAGGTCGTCCTGACTGAATACGGTAATGGCAATCGGGGTATCCATCAGGTTGGTTTCGCGCTTGGTGGCGGTCACGATAATTTCTTCGAGACCGGCATGGCGTTCGCGCGGGGTTTCTTCCTGCGCCAGTGCCGGTAGCGCCAGTCCGGTATTGACCAATGCAATGCTGAGCGCAAGCCGTGTGCGTAATTTCATCGACAGATCCTCATCAATAATTTTTATCGTTAGAAATTTTTATCATTAGAGAGTGGCAGCCGTTATCGCCAATGCCGCGAATTTATTATCCGGTGTTACGGCGATGGGTTGGCTTCCGCGGCCAGAATAGGCACCTGACGCGCTGCCGTCGTCCGAATAATAGCGTTCGATCAAAATTAATGATTTTTTTGAGGTTCGAGTAAAGTTCGCCCAGCCGTACTTATAAAAAATATTTTTAAATCAATCACTTGTGTGTTGCTAAAAAATACGCCGCCAGCGCCTGCGAAAATAATACCTGGCTACCTGCCCCGCCAATTGCTGCCCGCGTTTAATCTGACGGCTATTTTATTTACCGGTGGCGCGGTTGTTCCGTTGCTTGAAAAATGCCTGTCATGTGAATCTGCAAATACTGAAAACAGCCGCGTACGTTTAAAAGAATTTTCTTCCAGCCGAACGACCACCCGCTGAATATCGCCTAAGTTTCATACTGATAATCCGCTGTCGGTGTGCATTTGCAGGTGCAGAGTGCGCCGGAATTATCGTCTGACAATAACGTAATGCGGAGTCTGTTTATGTCCAACTTTCATCACGCTCGTAAAAAATCCCCGGTGGGCCATTCCGCCACCGGTTTGTTGTCACGCGGATGCTTTTTGCTTTTATGGCTATGCGCCTCACTGCTACCCGGCATTGCTCACGCGCAAAACTGGCAATTGGTGTGGAGCGACGAGTTTAATTACACCGGTTATCCGGATAACAAGTGGCGACCCGAAGTCTGGAACCCCGGTGTGGTTAATAACGAGTTGCAGCACTACACCGCCAATGCCGACAACGCCTGGGTATCCAACGGCACCCTGAAAATCAAAGCCGCGGCGGTGTATAACCCGGCCACCGGGCAGAATGACTATTACTCTGCCCGCCTGAATTCCACTACCGCCTGGACCTATGGTCGCTTTGAGGCCCGAATAAAATTACCCGGCGGCTGGGGCACCTGGCCAGCATTCTGGCTTTACCCCACCAACGAGTTTATGTATGGCACCAACCCGATCACCAACTACGGCTGGCCCAACGCCGGTGAGATCGACATCATGGAACAGGTGGGTTACGAGCAAAACGTTATTCACGCCTCCACCCACAGCGGCTGTTGTTTCTGGGCGGTAGGCACTCAGCGCACCGGCACTACCACCGTGGCGGACCCCACCGCCAACTGGCATGTGTACGCTGCGGAATGGTATCCGGATCGTATTGCGTTCTATGTTGATAACGTCAATTACTTCACCGTATGGAATGACGGCACTGGCCCCAACTCCTGGCCGTTTAACCACGATTTCCGCATTATTCTCAACCTGGCCGTGGGCGGTACCTGGGGCGGTGCGCAGGGTGTAGATCCGAATATCTGGCCACGTACCCTGGAAGTTGATTACGTGCGGGTGTACCAGCAGGGCGCTGGCGGCGGCACGCCAATTCATATTGAAGCGGAAAGTTACAGCGTTATGTCCGGTGTCGATGTGGAAAATTGCTCGGAAGGCGGGCAAAACGTTGGCTGGATAGATGCCGGCGACTGGATGGTTTGGGACGTTAACGTGCCCACCTCCGGCACCTACCGGGTGGATTACCGGGTAGCCAGCCAATCGGGCGGCGGTACCATCCAGTTTGAGCGCGCCGGTGGCGGTTTAACCTATGGCACGCTGAGTGTTCCTTCTACGGGTGGCTGGCAAAACTGGACTACCATCTCACATCAGGTTTCGCTCACCGCAGGTCAACAACAGGTCGCTATTTACGTCCCGTCCGGTGGCTATAACCTGAATTGGTTAAGGCTGACGCGAATTCCCTGATAGCTTCTGTTCATCGCTTTTTCAGAGGTGCGTCTTCTTTTCCGGACGCACTTTTTTAAAACGCACCCTCCCTGCTCTCCTTTTTGTATGAACTCTTCATGCCGGTTTTTTATTCCAGGTAATCGGTTACGCAAAGCACTGATGCCATTGTGCGGTGAAAATGCGCAGCAATCATTTGGCGTTCCTGCCTCGCTGGGATATGATCCGGCAACAGTCAGCGTTGCGATCACAACATCACATAAAGTCAGACCGACCTTGTGAGTTATTACATTGCAACAGCAGACGCCGGTTTTTACCTTGCATCAATCTGATTACACAATAAAAAAGACAGGTTCATCGCATTTTATGGTCAATGAAGTTCTGTTCAATTTTCACGATGTGGTATTACTGATGACCGCCATGCAGTGCACTTTTTTTGCACTGCTATTACTGGCAACCAACAGTGGCCGCGCTGTCAGTAATTATTTTCTTGCCGCCTTTCTTATTGCCCACGCTCTGATTCCCCTGCATGAACTGATTCTGTGGGGCGCCGTTTTTAAATGGAAAATTCGTGAAAACTGGCCGGAAGCTTTTTTCGTGGGTGGTATTGCCTATTATCTTGATGCGGTGCTGCTGTATTTTTATATCAAGTCCCTCGTCTTCCGCGATTTTTGTCTGAAAAAGCGCGACAGCCTGCACCTGATACCGCTGGCGATTTTTCTGCTATTTATGAGCCTGACCTTTTACAGCAAACCTTTGGCAGAACGCGTGACGCTGATCATTAACGAATCTTTCGTGTACGGTCAGGGATACATCACGCTGGATTTTATCTGCAAAAGTTTACGCGTGATTTACAGCGGGCTGTGTCTGGCATTGATTTTCAAATACAAGGACTTGTTAAAAACCACCCACTCTTCCATCGAACGGGTCAATATTACCTGGCTGAAATTACTGGTGGCCGGCTTTTTGATTATTGTGCTGCTGGAATGGTTGCTGAGCCTTGCCAAGGTGGGCGGACTGATCAGCTCCCACAATATGACAACCTTCGAACGCATTGGCCTGACCGGCTATTACTCGATGTTTGTGCTGGTCAATGTGCTGATTTTTTCCAGCATGCGCTATTTCACCCGCATCGAAGCCGTTTCACAAAAAAACCTGTCCCGCAAAGCAGCCAACGAACCCTTGTTGAATCCGGATATTGCCCGGCAAATTGATCGGCGCATGCGCCATGAAAAGCCCTACCTGCAAGCAGATCTTACCCTCGACACCCTGGCCGATACCCTGGCCTTGCCGGCGCGGGATCTGTCTATGATTATCAACCGTCACTTTGGCAATAATTTCTATGAATTCGTAAATCAATACCGCATTCAGGAAGCGCAACGGATGCTGTGCGCGGCGGAATATCGGGAGAAAACCATTACCGATATTTATCTGGAGGCGGGTTTTAACAGCAAGTCGGTTTTTAATACCTTTTTCAAGAAAATAGTGGGTAAAACTCCCTCCCAATACCGGCAGCAGCCGGAACCACTGCTCGAAGCCGGATAATCTGTCCGGCAGTGTATCCCTGCTACCCGGGTTTGTTGTGGCTGGTGCGCTGGCAAGGTTATACTGCCTGCTGTTTTTTACCTGGCCATTGCCTTTGCCAAAGGGGCGTCACCCACGCGGTTTTGCTCCTGCCGGCTGGCATTACGCAAGGTTTTGGCTACTGGCCTACCGCCGGGCGCGGTTAAAGGAAATCCTATGAAATACCTTGTCGCCATGCTGCTGATATTCAGCATGTGCCTTACCGCTTGCGGGCAGAAAGGGCCGCTCTATCTGCCACAACCGGAACAACCGACGGAAGAGTCTTCCACCGTCACCCCCTGATTAACCTTGCAGAATTCGAGTCACACTATGTCGTATTTCCAGGAACGTAATGGCGAATTGTTCGTCGAGGATTTGTCGCTGGCAGCCGTTGCCGAGCGTTTTGGCACCCCGGCTTATGTTTACAGCCGCGCCGCCTTTACCCAGCATTATCTGGCGTATGCCGAAGCACTGGGCTCCCACCCGGGCATGGTGTGTTACGCCATCAAATCCAACTCCAACCTTGCCATTCTGAACCTGCTGGCGCGCCTTGGCGCCGGTTTTGACATTGTTTCCGGCGGTGAACTGGAGCGTGTACTGCGTGCCGGTGGCGAGCCATCCCGCATTGTATTTTCCGGTGTCGGCAAAAGCCGCTCCGAAATTGCCCGCGCACTGGAAGTAGGTATTTTCTGTTTCAACGTCGAATCGGAAGCCGAGCTGGAAGTGCTGTCACAGGTAGCCGTGGAGCACAACACCGTGGCGCACGTTTCTTTGCGGGTAAACCCGGACGTGGACGCCAATACGCACCCGTACATATCCACCGGCTTGAAAGAAAACAAATTCGGTATCGACATCGAGCGTGCGCCTGAAGTTTATTTGCGCGCAAAATCCTTGCCGGGCCTTGAGATCAAAGGGCTGGATTGCCACATCGGCTCCCAGCTGACCCAGCTGACGCCCTTCCTGGACGCGCTCGACCGCTTGCTGTTGTTGATCGACCAGCTGGCCGAAAAAGGCATCACCATTTCCCATCTGGATTTGGGCGGCGGCCTGGGCGTGACCTATCGCAATGAAACGCCGCCGGAAGTTTCGGTGTACATGGCCGCCATCAAGGAAAAACTGGGTGATCGCCCGTTGAGCCTGTTGTTTGAACCGGGCCGTTCCATTTCGGCCAACGCCGGTGTGCTGCTGACCGAAGTGATGTACCTGAAACCGACCGAGCACAAAAACTTCGCGGTGATTGATGCCGCCATGAACGACAACATCCGCCCGGCGCTCTATCAGGCATGGCAGGATATTCGCCCGGTAAAAGCGCGCGACGGCGAGAAAAAAGTCTGGGATCTGGTAGGCCCGATTTGCGAAACCGGCGACTTCCTCGGCAAGGATCGTGAACTGGCCATCGAGCCGGGTGATTTGCTGGCGATCATGTCAGCCGGTGCTTACGGTTTCAGCATGAGCTCCAACTACAACACCCGCGGCCGTGCGGCTGAAATCGTGGTCGATGGCGATACCGCCTGGCTGGCACGTGAGCGCGAGACGATTGATGATATGCTGCGTGGAGAACACCTGTTACCGGGCTAATCCGGTAAGGCTCCGTAGCGATTTTTGTGGCTACGGAGCCTGATCCTGTTAATCGTCACACCAGCCGGCACGTCACCGTCCGGCATTTTTCTGTTATAGGGACAACATCATGCGTTTACGCTTTAGCAAAATGCACGGTCTGGGTAACGACTTTGTTGTGATTGACGGCGTCAGTCAAAAAGTACGTTTAACCACGGAAAAAATCCGTCAGTTGTCCGACCGTCATTTTGGCATTGGCTGTGACCAGATTCTGCTGGTTGAAGCCCCGGAAAATCCTGATGTGGATTTTCGCTACCGCATTTTTAACTGCGATGGCAGTGAAGTAGAAAATTGCGGCAATGGCGCGCGCTGTTTTGCGGTGTTTGTTCGCGACCGCAAATTGACCGGCAAAAAAACCATCCGCGTTGAAACGGCGGGCGGTCTGATCACACTGAAAGTCACTGACAATGAAGAAGTGATTGTCGACATGGGCGTTCCGCGTCTGGTGCCGGAACAGGTGCCCTTTGTTGCCGACGCACAAGCGGCCGAATATCCCTTGCAGGTCAATGATCAGCAACTGCAAATTTCTGCGGTTTCCATGGGCAACCCGCACGCGGTCACCATTGTTGATGACACCACCACCGCACCGGTAGAAACCCTCGGCCCGCTGATTGAAGCGCACCCGCGCTTTCCGCGTAAAGTGAATGCCGGTTTTATGCAAATTATTTCGCAAGCGGAAATTAATTTGCGGGTGTTTGAACGCGGTGCCGGTGAAACACTCGCCTGTGGTACCGGCGCCTGCGCAGCGGTAGTTTCCGGCCGCCTGCGCGGCAAACTGTGTGAAGATGTCAAAGTAAACCTGCCGGGTGGCAGTTTACGCATTCAGTGGCAGGGCGAAGGTCATCCGGTCATTATGACCGGGCCTGCTACAACGGTTTTTCATGGACAGGTAAAAATCTGATATGACTGATCACTCACCGACCCTGGCTGACCCGCTCGACCCCGAGCTGGTCGCCGCTTACTTGCGACAACATCCGGATTTTTTCGTTTATCAAAAAGACTTGCTGGCAGATTTGGTGCTGCCCCATGAAAGCGGTCCGGCGGTGTCACTGGTGGAGCGTCAGGTGTCGGTGTTGCGTGAACGCAATATGGATATGCGCCATCGTCTCAGCAAATTGCTCGACAATGCTCGCGACAACGACAAACTGTTTGATAAAACCAAGCGTCTGATTCTCAACCTGCTCGAAGGCCAGGATCTCGCTGATATTATTGATGCGCTCTACTACAGTTTTGATCACGAGTTCGGCATCCACTTCACCAGCGTGTTATTTTTCGGTCATGCAGACCGTATTCCCGGTAGCCAGGCGCGGGTAGTGCCGCTCTCTGAAGCACGCGATCATATTGGCTCGCTGATTAAAAGCAGCCGCGCTATTTGCGGCAGCCTCGGCGAGCGCGAAATCCGTTTTATATTTCCCAAACACGCCCAGGACATTGGCTCGGTAGCGATAGTGCCGCTGGTGCACGGCGCCTCGTTCGGTTTGCTGGCAATCGCCAACCGCGATGCCAATTATTATCGCTCCAGCATGGGCACGCTGTTTTTAACCTATATTTCCGAAGTCCTGAATCGGTTGCTGCCCAAACATTTGCCGCGCTGATTTTACCAGGCACCTTGCCTGTAACAGCGGGTTGGTATTGTTATGTCAGACTTTATTTACGAAACCGCCGAACAAGCCCCTCGTCTTTTTGCCAATGAACTGACGGCATTCCGCGAGTTCATGCGCACCGAAAAACAGTATTCCGACAAAACGGTTAGTAGCTACGAGCGCGACCTGCATAAATTTATCGACTTCTGTGAGCAACAATCGCTCACGTCTCTGGCTACGCTAAAAGCACGCGATGTACGACAAAATCTTGCACACTTGCACCGCGCCGGTTTATCCGGAAAAAGCCTGCACCGCTGGCTGTCTGCATTACGCAGTTTCTTCAACTTTTGCATTCGCCAGGGCTGGCAAAGCCACAACCCGGCAGACGATGTACAAGCCCCCAAAACCAATCGCCACCTTCCCAAAGTGCTGGACGTTGATCAGAGTGCACAATTTGTTAGCCTGGAAGGCGATGAATTTTTAAATTGCCGCGATCACGCCATTCTGGAATTATTTTATTCCTCCGGATTACGTCTCGCCGAATTGGCTGCCACCAACGTGCAGGATGCGGATTTACAGGAAGGGATGATTGAAGTGACCGGCAAGGGCAACAAAGCCCGCATATTGCCTATTGGTAGCAAGGCGATTGAAGCCCTGCGAACATGGATTGCTTTGCGCAATACCATTGCACCGTCCGGCGAGCCGGCGCTTTTTATCAGCCAGAAAGGCAGACGCCTGGGGCACCGCGCGATTCAGTTGCGCTTGCAACAATTAAGCACTCGGCAAGGCATGGATACCCCGGTACACCCGCACATGCTGCGACATTCCTTTGCCAGCCATATGCTGGAATCGAGTAGTGATTTACGCCTGGTGCAGGAGATGCTGGGACACGCGAATATTTCTACGACGCAAATTTATACCCACCTGGATTTCCAACACCTCGCCAGCGTTTACGACAAAGCGCACCCCCGCGCCCAACGCCGCAAGTCAGCAGATGACGATACAACAGATTGATTTTCGGGCATAAAAAAAACCGGGACAACCCGGTTTTTTTATTCATCTTCCTCGATAGATATAACCGAGGAGTATTCTGACCGTTTGCCACCAGCCTTTTCCTTCTTTCAAAATCGCATGAATACGTCCTGTAGCTCGAGCAAGCCATCCATGGCTTGCACGTTTTGAAAGAAGGAAAAGGCTGCCGTCAAACTACATAATGCTTCGTCGAAATAATGTCTTCACTTGGAGGAATAAAAGTAAAGGTCAAAGCAAAGGCGGTCTGAGCTTTTTGAACTAAAGGCCGCCCTGATGTTTTCTTGCCATCGGGCTAAAGGCTATTTTGAACTGTGCAAGCCATGGATGGCTTGCTCAAGCTACAGGGACGTATTTATGCGTGTTCAAAATAGCCTTTAGCGCGGTGGCGGCCCACCGATGACGAGAGGACTACTCCATTTGTCCGTAAACGACTCACGCATTAAAAGTTACCGACCAGACTTCAAACGCTCCCAATAGCGCTCATAAATCAAAACTGTCTCACCCAAATCCTGGTGATAGCTACCACGGGCAACATCTTCGCTGTCCGGGAAAATAATTTTATTGTTACGCAATTCCTCATCCAGCAACTCGCGGCCAGGAACATTCGGTGCGGCATAACCGAGCTCTTCAATGGCCGCTTTGGCACTTTCAGCTCGCAGCATAAAATCAATAAACTTATGCGCATTTTCAATATTCTCGGCACCTTTCGGAATCACGAAACTGTCTACCCACAACACCGCACCCTCTTCCGGGTAAATGTATTGCAAGTTAGGCAGCTCTGGTAACGCCATATAAGCCTCGCCATTCCAGATAGCACCGATACTGACTTCGCCTTTGATCAGCGGTGATTTCGGGGAGTCCGAATTGATCATTTTAATGCTCGGCCACAGCGCTTTCAGCGCCTGGTAAGCCGCTTCAATTTCTGCTTCATCTTTACTGTTGTTTTCGAAACCGGCAACGCGCAAGCCCACGTAGAAGTTGTCACGGACATCGTCCATGATCATCAACTTGCCAGCAAATTCCGGCTTCCACAGATCTTTCCAGCTGGTAATGCTGGACGGGTCTACATCGTCACCGTTCACCGCAATGGAGGTGCTGCCCCACAAGTAAGGTACGCTGTATACGTTGTTCGGGTCGAAAGGTTTGTTCAGGTGCGCCGGGTCGAGGTTGCGGTAATTGCTCAACAGGGTTTTATCGATAGGTTGCAGCAAACCCTCTTTATGCATTCTTTCTACAAAGAAGGTAGAAGGTACGGCGATGTCATAGCCTTTGCCGTCCAGCAATTTCAGTTTGGAATACATGGCCTCGTTACTTTCGTAAGTGGCGTACTCCACCTGAATACCGGTTTCTTTGGTGAACTGACGCAACACGTCTTCAGGGATGTATTCTGTCCAGTTGTAGATCACCACTTTTTCGCCACTACCGCTGCCGGATTTATCGCTGCATGCGGTGGTAAATAGTGCTGCTATAACAGCCACCCAGATAAATTTCATATTAACGTTCCTCGCGTAAAAGAAGCTGGGAAATAGCGACCAGTGTTAAAGAGATAACCAGCAATAAAGTTGAGATTGCATTCACTTCCGGCGATACGCCAACGCGCACCATGGAATAAACTTTTAACGGCAAAATTTCGTAGCCCGGCCCGGTGACAAAGGCGCTGACGATTACGTCGTCAAGTGACAAGGTAAAACTTAATAACCAGCCGGACGCAATGGCCGGCAGCGCAAGTGGGAAAATAATTTTCCGAAAAATATAACCTTCACCGGCACCCAGGTCACGTGCAGCTTCCAGCATACGCACATCGAAACCGCGCAGCCGTGAATAGACCGCAATAATGACAAACGGCAAACAAAAAGTGATGTGAGCGATTAATAAAGAGACGAATCCCAACTCGATACCAATGGCGATAAAAATAATCAGTAACGAGATGGCCATGACGATGTCCGGGGTCAGCATGCTGACGAACACCATGGATGACATGGCCGCTTTGCCCTTGAATTGGTAGCGATAGAGCGCAACTGCGCCCAGCGTACCGATCACCGTTGCAACGGTGGCCGCCACAATGGCGATGGTCAGTGAATGGGTGGCTGCAGTCATCAAACTTTCATTGGCGAACAGGCGTTCATACCATTTGAACGTGAAGCCTTGCCAGCTGGTGCCGTAACGCGATTCGTTAAACGAGTTAACGACCAGCACCCCAATGGGCAGGTAGATAAAAAACAGGATCAGTGCCAGAAAGCCCAGTCTAAAAGTCCGAGTCATTGATGCCTCCCTGACGACTGACAAAACGCATTGCGCGGAAGTACAGCCATAACATGAATCCAAGCAACACGATCAGCAACACACTGAGTGCGGCACCAAAGGGCCAGTCGCGGGTATTGAGGAATTGCGTTTTGATAACATTGCCCAACAGTAAATGTTTTGCACCGCCCAGCAGGTCGGAAATGTAGAACATTCCCATCGCCGGCAGCAGCACCATCAGGCAACCGGCAACAATGCCAGGCGACGTGAGCGGCACGGTGATACGCCAGAAACGATTGAATGGCCCGGCGCCAAGGTCTTTGGCGGCGTGCAATAAACGTTCATCCACTTTTTCCAGCGCGGAATAGAGCGGCAACACCATAAAGGGTAGCAGGATGTAACTTAACCCGAGCACCACCGCAAATTCGGTATACAACAACTGCAAGGGTTTTTCGATAAAACCCAGGCCAAGCAAAGCAGTGTTGATCAAGCCTTTGTTACCCAGCACGAATTGCAGCGCATAGGTGCGCACCAGGGAGTTGGTCCAGAAGGGCAGAATGACCAGAAACAATAAGACCGCATGCCAGCGCCGGGGCATTTTCGCGATGCACATGGCAAACGGATAGCCGATAACCAGACACACCAGCATCGCCATTCCCGACATGCGTAACGAGTCAATCAGTACCTGCAGATAGAGCACATCCATAGTGCGCACATAACTGTCGGCGGTGAAAGGCAGTGCTACGGTATCAATCTGATCGCGGGTAAGAAAACTGGTGAGCAGCACCAGCAAGTTGGGCACCAGCACAAACAGCGCCAGCCACGCCGTGACCAGCCCTATCGCCCAGAAACGGAATTGATTAATTGGCAGCTTCATACGGCAACACCACTTCCCAGCCCGGAACCCATTTCACCGCCACACTCTGGTTAAGACTGTAGTCGAACGAGGGGTCATCTTCGTCAAAAAACTCGCTGGTGATCAACTCTACCCCGGAAGGCAGGCGAACGATGGAATCCAAGGTTTTGCCTTTGTAGTTGCGCTCGATAATCTGGCCCACCAGCGCCTGGCTGCTGTCGGCTTTTTCGAGGTATTCAACGCGCAGATCTTCCGGACGCAGCAACACATTCACTGTATCGCCAACGTTGAACGCGTGTTCGGTGCGCAGCGTCCACTGCATACCTTCCACCTTTACTTCGTACTGGTGGTTGCCATCAACACTGACGATCTCACCTTGCAGCTGGTTAATCTCGCCGATAAAGCGCGCCACGAAAAGATTGGCCGGTTGCTCGTAAATTTCCCGAGGCGTACCCAGTTGTTGTACCTTGCCGCGGTTCATCACCACCACACGGTCAGACATCGACAGGGCTTCTTCCTGGTCGTGAGTGACGTAGACGAACGTGATGCCCAGTTTGCGCTGCAAACGCTTCAACTCGGTTTGCATCTGCTGGCGCAATTTGTAATCCAGCGCGCTGAGCGATTCATCCAGCAAGAGCAATCTCGGGCGGTTAACCACGGCGCGGGCGATGGCCACTCGCTGCTGCTGACCACCGGACAGCTGGTTAGGCTTGCGGCGGGCAAAGTCGCCCAGCCGTACCATTTCCAGCGCTTCCATCACCCGGCTTTCAATCTCTGCTTTGGGCACTTTGCTCATACGCAAACCGAAAGCCACGTTGTCAAACACGGTCATGTGCGGAAACAGGGCATAGCTCTGGAACACGGTGTTGACCGGGCGGTTTTCAGCGGGAATGGCCGCGATATCTTCACCGGCAAGACGAATTTCACCGATGTCGGCGTCTTCAAGGCCTGCAATCATCCGCAACACGGTAGTTTTGCCGCAGCCGGACGGCCCCAACAGAGTGAAAAACTCACCGTCGTAAATGGTCAGATCAAATTGATCCAGCACCCGGTTACTACCGTAGGTTTTAGAGAGCTGTTTTAAAATCAGCAGCGGACGCGGTTCATTCACCAGGGCAGAACTCCTATCATTAATATTTTCGGCCATACCGGGCTCTGACCACGATGCCATCCTGCAGGGCATAAGGATACATCGGTCCTGGCGCAGCATCCTGTGCGGCGTGTAAGACCAACCTCGCTATCGGGTGGAACCTGAACCGGATTGTCAGTGGAATCAATATCAGAGATACAGTGGGCACCACGCTTGGCCTCTTCACGATACCTGCAGCGGGGAACCTGGCCCGGTGTCCGGATAACAGGCAAGCACCATGCCGGAATAGCAGGGGACTTGTCGGTTACTCGTTGCCAGGATTTACTCGCGATTGTGGTTATCTTCTGCGATGTTGAGCCGAATTTGCATCGGCTAACGCTTGCAACGATTCAAGGAAGTAAACATAGGCAAAAGACGGGGCATTTTACTCACAGCACCGGCCAAAAATCCAGCCTTGAAAGTCGTTCATCCGACTCGAAAATGCTCGAAAAATGTGCGAAGCGCGGCAATTTGGTTTAGCGCCTAACGGCCTCTTTGCCAGTGCTCATAAGCCCCTTGAAAGCACCGCCTCGCAACGCCAGCACCATCCCGGTGCAGCACAGTACCCCGGCAGCCCCACACACATAAAAAACCCCGGCACAAAGGCCAGGGTTTATTGAAACCGGCAGGGATCAGATGGGGCGTCCGCCGTAATCCGGGGCCGGCTTTTTCGGAGGGTCAGCCGTTACACTGGCCGGCACTTCGTTGATTACGCCACCGCGAGCCAGAAAGGCTGCCACCTGAGCATCCAGTTCATCACGGGCGCGCTGGCGGGAAGCGATACTGAAATCGTCAATGACTTCAGCAGCCGCCTTGCTGCTTGAAGAAGTGGTTACGATATCATCGCTATCGGCAAGCTCGGTATCGTCAGTATCCTCCTCATCCTCAAGAGGCTCTTCTACTTCATCATCGTTGATGGATTCTTCGTCAGTCATAAATCACCTGGTGTGTCATTTAACAAAGCGCCAAGGCGCAAGTCGTGCGTGGTTCATGAACATTTTATAGCGCACAGCGCTTTAAACGTCATGACCCTTAAAGCCGTTTTTTAGTATATTTTTTTCTTACCCGATGCCAGGTCAAAAAAAACAGTTATTACGAATCCGGGCGGTGCCACAAACACTATTTCGCAGCCACTCAAGGTAGACCCCTTTGCGAGAACTGCAATAATTAAATGCCTGGCAGAACACTTTTCGAACAAGGCGTTATACTGTTGCACAGTGTAAACTGGCAGCGCCATTTTTACGGTGAAAATGATCGCTGAAAAGATGGTTGATTGACAAGTACCTGAAAAAAATTCTGTTACCTCTGCCCGGTAACAACTGAGAACCGATACCGTGCAGAGCGCTCTTTGCACCGCGTTTAAGGCTATTGTAATGAATGTTAAACCGCTCTTGAAACACTTTCCGGAAATTCACCACCTGCCGCAGGAGCAGCAATTAAAACAATTGGAAGCCGCCTACGAGGCAGGTTTTGGCCGCGAACAAAAATTGACGGTGTGGAAAAGTAATTTGCAAAGTGGTGCCATTATTACCGCTGTCTGTCTGTTGCTGATTACCGTCATTGGCCCACTGCTGCGGATGCCGCCTGCGCTGACGGCAACGCTGATTATTATTGTGGTGTTACCGGTATTTCTGGTGTGGCAACATCGGCGATTTATCAACCGGCTTCGCGAGCAGTTGGCAACCTCATCGCCCGACTAAAAAACAGACAAAAAAAAGCCGTGCAAGCACGGCGTTTTTATATTCACATAACGTGATTACTTAAATCGCATCCGGTCCGGTTTCTCCGGTACGAATACGAATAATTTCTTCAAGCGGTGTAATAAAGATTTTACCATCACCGATTTTTCCGGTTTGCGCTGCTTTGGTGATGGCTTCTACCGCCTGCTCAACCAAGGCGTCGTCTACCGCCAGCTCCAATTTAACCTTGGGCAAAAAATCTACAACGTATTCTGCACCACGGTAAAGCTCGGTGTGTCCCTTTTGACGACCAAAGCCTTTGACTTCAGTCACAGTCATCCCTTGAACACCCACTTCGGACAATGCTGTACGCACGTCATCCAGTTTGAAAGGTTTTACAACTGCAGTAATCAATTTCATTGTCATTTCCTTTTATCCGCCGGTTTTGATGCGAACCTTGCTCCTGCGGAGCGTTATTAAAAGAATTGTTCAGTTTACAGAGACAATTCCCAAGCCTTTGCGTTCAGGTCATGCTGCTTACGATACACGTAAAAGCTGGCAAAATCACCTTCGGCAGCGGAACCGGTTCGCACCGGGAAGTTACTTTCTCTCTCCGTCCGGATATTGACCGGAGCGGAGAGAGATCAGGCAAATACCAGCACTTATTTGTTGGTAAATTCCGGATAAGCTTCCATACCACATTCAGCAATATCAGAGCCTTCAAACTCTTCTTCTTCGCTGACGCGGATACCGAAGACAGCTTTGAGAATGCTCCAGATAATCAAGCTGGCACCGAACACCCAGACGAAGATGGTCAAGCCGCCAACAATCTGTCCAACGAAGGTGGCATCGCTGTTGGTTAAAGGTACAACCAGCAGACCGAAGATACCAACTACACCGTGCACAGAGATAGCACCCACCGGGTCATCAATTTTCAGTTTGTCCAGACCGAGGATGGCGAAGATTACCAGCGCACCACCACAAGAACCGATCAACAGTGCCTGGAAAGCAGTCGGGGTAGAAGGTTCGGCAGTAATCGCTACCAGACCAGCCAATGCACCGTTAAGGGTCATGGTCAGATCAGCTTTACCAAACAACAGACGGGCAACGATCATCGCAGTGGCCAGACCACCGGCAGCAGCAGCGTTGGTGTTCAGGAAGACCATCGCTACGGAGTTGGCACTGCCCACATCGCCCAGCTTCAGTACAGAACCACCGTTGAAACCGAACCAGCCCATCCACAGGATGAAGGTACCGAGGGTTGCCAGCGGCAGGTTGGCACCGGTGATGGCGTTGATTTGACCGTTAGGGCCATACTTTCCTTTACGGGCACCCAGCAACAGAACACCGGCCAGCGCAGCAGAAGCACCTGCCAGGTGAACAATACCGGAACCTGCGAAGTCAGAGAAACCAAGCTCACCCAGATTGAACAGACCGAATACGTCGTCGCCATTCCACGTCCAGGCACCTTCCATCGGATAGATCACGCCGGCCATAATCGCAGCGAACGCGAGGAACGGCCACAGCTTCATACGCTCGGCCACAGCACCGGACACGATAGACATGGCGGTAGCAGCAAACATGACCTGGAAGAAAAAGTCGGATGCGCCCGAGTAAATAGAGTCACCGGTAAAATCACCGCGCTCGGCAAATTCACCCAGCGTTGCAGCAACGTCTACTTCCTGAATACCGGAAACAAAAATGTTGCCGCCGTACATAATCGCGTAACCACACACCAGATACATGGTGCAGGAAATAGCAAACAAGCCAACGTTCTTGGCCAGAATTTCAGTGGTGTTTTTTGAACGCACCAGACCCGCTTCCAACATTGCAAAACCGGCTGCCATCCAGAATACCAGTGCACCACAGATCACAAAATAGAATGTGTCCAAGGCGTACTGCAGATGAAAAATGTTCTCTTCCATTGCTTGTTCCCCGTCTGTTTTAAAAAGTTACAACGCTTGTGCGCCGGTTTCACCGGTGCGAATTCTTACCACCTGCTCAAGGGTGGAGATGAAAATTTTCCCGTCGCCGATTTTATTGCTATTGGCTGCACGGGTTATGGCTTCTACAACCGTTTCCACCTGGTCTTCTGCAATGGCGATGTCAATGCGGGTTTTCGGTAAAAAATCCACCACATATTCAGCACCACGATACAACTCCGAATGACCTTTTTGTCGCCCGAAGCCTTTCACTTCGGTGACTGTCATCCCGTGCACGCCGACGTCAGACAGTGCTTCACGCACTACGTCAAGCTTGAACGGTTTGATAATCGCTGTTACCAGTTTCATCATGTACTCCTAAAAAACCCCGCACTTGCGTGCGGGAAGCCACCGGAAATACGGTCTAACCTTCTCGCCCCGAACCGCGCTGATCCGTTTCATGCCCTCTTGAAGCCGGATCTGTCAGCAGACACGCCCGTAAATGGAATCATCAGAGAACTGAATGCTCGCTATTTACAGTCAAGCGAGCTTTTGCACAGAGCAGGCCAAAATCAAAAAAACCAATAAATTCATAATGTTATGGATTTTTTATAAGATCGTGCTTGCATCAACAATGGGCAGCCACAAACGAGTGCACCAAAATAACGCACAAAAAAAGAGCAGGCGCACCAGCGCAAGACAGAATTGCCAAAAGGAGCAATAAGGTGTCAAACCCCGGCGCCCAATTCATTGCCAATAAACACCGCCGGCCACCACAGGTGAAGGGAACCGCCGATCGCGTTACACTGCAGGTTGGTTCTTTAAAGGCAGATGATTATGTTGCAGGATTTCACCAAACGACTCTCCGATGAATTGCAAAGCCGCATCGCCGGGCTCGACCAATCCTTACCGGCGCGGGAACTGAATGCCGCCTTGCAGGCAGCGCTGCGCAAAATGGATTTGGTAACCCGCGAAGAGTTTGACGCACAGGCGGCGGTGCTGCAGCGCACCCGGCAACGTCTGGAAGCGCTGGAGCAACAATTGCAAACCTGGGAAGCCCAACAAGCCACCCGCGAAGAGAAAAATACAGACGCCTGATTTGCTCTGCCACGGCACTGTGGGCGATTAAACGCGGCTATTAATAGATAATGATTTTTTAACGGCTGAATCACCCGGATGGATCAGCCTTTACTCAAGCAAGGATTGCGTATGTCTCTCGCCATTGTTTATACCCGGGCGAAGCTGGGTATTGAAGCACCGCTGGTTACGGTTGAAGTGCATCTTTCCAACGGCTTGCCCGGCCTGTCGATTGTCGGCATGCCGGAAACCGCGGTTAAGGAAAGCAAGGATCGCGTGCGTAGCGCCATTCTTAACAGTCACCTGGAATTTCCTGCACGACGCATTACCGTCAATCTCGCACCGGCTGATTTACCCAAAGAAGGCAGCCGTTTTGATCTCGCCATCGCACTGGGCATTCTCGCCGCCTCCGGCCAACTGCCCGCCGCCGCACTTGATGATTACGAATTTATTGGGGAACTGGCACTGTCGGGCGATTTGCGCGGTGTCGATGCCGCTTTGCCCGCCGCACTCGCTTGCAGCCGCGCTGATCGGCAATTAATTATTGCGCAAGCAAATGCCAGCGAAGCCGCATTGAGTCGGGCTACCAAAGTTTTTTCTGCAGAAAATTTATTGCAAGTGTGCGCGCATTTGCATCAGCGGGAGTTTTTATTTCAGCAAGCACCCGACATTCCGCCACTGCAAATAACTGATAAAGATATTGCCGATGTTAAAGGCCAGTACCAAGCAAAACGCGCACTGGAAGTCGCCGCTGCCGGTGGTCATAACCTGTTACTCTACGGACCACCCGGCACCGGAAAAAGTATGCTGGCGCATCGGCTGCCGGGCATATTACCGCCACTCGATGAGCAGGATGCGATTGAGGTAGCGGCGATTTATTCCATTGCCAGCCGCAAGCAACGCCAACATTGGTACGAGCGCCCGTTTCGATCACCGCACCATACAACGTCGGCCATTGCACTGGCCGGCGGTGGCAGCAATCCCAAACCTGGCGAAATTTCGTTAGCGCACCACGGCATTCTATTTTTAGATGAATTGCCCGAATTTTCCCGCCATGTATTGGAAGTATTACGCGAGCCGCTGGAGAACGGCGCGGTTTCCATATCACGGGCGCGAGCACAGGTTACCTTTCCTGCCCACTTTCAATTAATTGCGGCAATGAACCCTTGCCCTTGTGGCTATCACGGCAGCGAGCGTTGCCAATGCACACCGGAGCAAGTAAGGCGCTATCGACAAAAAATTTCCGGGCCACTGCTGGATCGTATTGATATGCATATTCCGGTGCGCGCGCTGAAATGTGGTGAGGTGCATCAACCGAGAAATGGCGACAGCAGTGCGGTGGTACAGCAGCGGGTTATTGAGGCAAGAAAAACCCAGCTGCAACGCCAGGGGAAATTAAACCGGGCATTATCGGCCTCGGAGCTGGAAGACATTTGCGCGCTCGACAAAGCACAACAGCATTTGCTGGATGATGCGATTGAAAAATTAGGGCTCTCTACCCGCGCCCTGCACCGTATTTTAAAACTGGCGCTAACGCTGGCCGACCTGCAAGGAAAATCCAGGCCGGATCAGCAAACTATTTCAGAAGCACTGGGTTATCGCACCCTGGATCGGGTGCGTTTTCAGTGAAAGACTATCAGGCGATTTGATAATTCAGCTGCAACAGCTCAACAATATCGTCGATGCTTTTAGGGGGGTAAAAATAAAGACCTTGCATTTGATCGCAACCGGTTTTTTCCAGCCAGTCTTTTTGCATAGCATCATCCACGCCGTCTGCAATCACAATACGGCCGAGGTTTTTCGCGAGGTTAATCATCGCCAGAATCAAACGGCGGTCATTACGGCTGCGCTGTAACTCTGCCATAAATTGCGCATCAATTTTAACCGCACTGATCGGCAGCCGCTGCAAATGCAGAAAAGAAGAGTTGCCGGTACCAAAATTACTGAGCGTAAAATTAATACCGAACACCGCCAGTGGACGCATACACAGGCTGACCATGTCGATATTTTCCATCAGGGTGGTTTCAGTCAATTCAAATTCAATATCACCTGGCCCCATTCCGGTTTCAGTAAATATTTCTGAAATAACCTGCACCAGATGATCGTCTTTGAATTGGCGCACCGAGAGATTGATCGACATGACAATTTCTTCACCAAACAAACGGTGAATTTTTTTCAGATCGGAGCAGGCCTGACGAATAACACGGTAACCGATCGCGGTAATTAAACCGGTATCTTCCGCGATAGACATAAACTCGCTGGCATTTAATACACCGCGCTCCGGATGCGCCCAGCGCAATTGCGCTTCAAGCGCAATGATACGACCGGAGTGCATATCGACACGCGGCTGGTATTGAATAAACAGTTGCTCTTTGCGCAGCGCCTGGCGCAAATCGGATTCGAGTTTTAATTGCCGGCGCACCTCGCGATTCATGGCGTCGGTGAAAAAACAGAACGCACTGCCCTCTTCCTGCTTCGCCTTGTACATGGCAATGTCAGCATTTTTCAGCAAGGTATCGGCATTCTGACCGGCGCCAGGGTAAATCGCCACACCAATACTGCAGCCCACGACCACATCGTAGCCGTTGATATGCGCCGGAGCCGAGAGCACCTCAATCACTTTTTGTGCGATATGAGCCACATCGCTGGTGTGATTAATATTTTGTAACAATAACGTAAATTCATCACCGCCCATACGGGCAACGGTATCGCTTTTGCGAATGGTGTCGTGCAGCCGCTCGGCACAAATCCGGATCAGCGCATCGCCGGCATCATGGCCGAAAGTGTCGTTAACCTGCTTGAATCCATTGAGGTCGATAAACAACAACGAAAAAGAGGTACTGTCGCGCTCCGCCAAACGAATCGCGTGCTCCAGGCGGTCGCGGAATAACAAACGGTTGGGAATTTCAGTAAGGGTGTCGTAATGCGCCAGGCGGGCAAGGTGCAATTCACTTTGTTTGCGTTCAATGGCGTAGCGAATGGTGCGGTCAAGCAGCTGCGCGTCGATAGCATCCTTGATGAGGTAGTCAGACGCACCGGCACGAATCACCTCGCGGTCAACCTCGGTTTCCATCTCATGGGTCATCACCACGATAGGTGTCTGGCAGGCTTGCAAACGTGCGGTGTTCAACAAATCCCGGGTGTTGAATTCACCCCAGTAGTAGTCGAGTAATACCACGTCATATTCCGATGACATGATCAACGCCATGGCATCGGTTAATTGATGGCACCAGGTGAGCTGATAACGCACATGCCGAACCTGCGCCAGCACATCAGCAATCAACAGGTATTCGCCCTGCTCACGATCAACAAACAGGATTTTTATAACATTTTCCATATGATTCTCTCTCCCGCGATAACGAGAGGGTTAGTTAAGTCAGCTCTCGCAGCACCCGTCGGGGTGGTACTTGACGTTTTTATTTCGCAAACGCCCTTCACGGTAGAGTATGGCACCGGCCGCAGATTTTTCACGAGCCGTGCGTTCTCTTCGTTACGGATAATTATGCACTTGGTACAATGGCGCTTTCATCCGATTTCGCGACCACCTCGAGGATTTGTGACTCAGCTCAACCCCCGTCAAAAAGAAGCCGTTTTGTATGTCGATGGCCCCTGTCTGGTACTGGCCGGTGCCGGTAGTGGCAAGACCAGTGTGATCACACGCAAAATTGCTTATCTGATCCGCGATTGCGAATTACCCGCACGGCATATTGCTGCGCTGACATTTACCAATAAAGCCGCACGGGAGATGAAAGAGCGCGTCAGTTCGTTGGTAAAAGGTAGCGCATCCAAAGGATTAACAGTCTCCACATTTCACAATTTGGGATTAAATGTTATCCGGCGCGAATCAAAAATCCTCGGATTCAAACCGGGTTTTTCCATTTTTGATGCTGATGATGCACGGGCTTTATTAAAAGAGTTGATGCTGAAAGAAGGCGAGCTGGATAACGATCATATTGATCTGGTGCAGAACCAGATCTCTCGCTGGAAGAATGATCTCATCACCGGTGAGCAAGCGCTTGCTATCGCGCAAAGCCCCGCGGAGCGAACCATCGCGCGCATTTATCAACGCTATAACCAGGCGCTGAAAGCCTATAACGCGGTGGATTTTGATGATTTGATTTTGATCCCGGTGAATCTGTTTGCCAGCAATCCGGAGGTGCTGGCGCGCTGGCAACGAAAAATTCGCTACCTGTTGGTAGACGAATATCAGGACACCAACTCAAGCCAATATTTATTGGTTCGCTTGCTGGTGGGAGATCGCGGTGCACTGACTGTGGTCGGTGACGATGATCAGTCTATTTATGCCTGGCGGGGTGCGCGGCCGGAAAATATGTCGCTACTCAAACAGGACTTCCCGACGCTGAAGGTGATCAAGCTGGAGCAAAATTACCGCTCTACCAGCCGCATTTTGCGGGTCGCCAACCATCTTATCGCCCACAATCCGCACGAGTTTGATAAAGCCCTGTGGAGCGAGATGGGGCTGGGCGATAGCATTCGGGTTATCCGCTGTAATAATGAAGATGCCGAGGCGGAGCGGGTGGCGACGGAAATTCTCACCGATCGCATTCGCTTCCAGCGCCAGTTTCGCGACTACGCCATCCTTTATCGCGGCAACCATCAGGCGCGCCTGCTGGAAATAAAATTGCAGCATCATCAGGTTCCCTACCGCATCAGCGGTGGTTCGTCTTTTTTTGCCAAAACCGAAATCAAGGACATCATGGCCTATCTGCGGCTGGTGGTGAACCCGGATGATGACAACGCCTTTTTGCGCATCATTAATACCCCGCGCCGCCAGATCGGCACCAGTATTCTGGAAACGCTGGGTAACTACGCCGGCGAGCGCCATATCAGCCTTTACGCGGCCAGCCAGGAAATCGGCTTTATCAGCCAGCTGACCGACAAAAACAGTGAACGCCTTCAACGCTTTACTCATTGGCTGAAACAGGTAACGGATCGTTGCCATGGCGAACACCCCATAACAGCCGTGCGGGAGATGATTGAAGACATCGACTACGAAGGCTGGCTGCACCAGAACGCCGCCAGTAGCAAAGCTGCGGAAAAACGCATGGAGAATGTGCTTTATCTGGTCGAATCGCTGCAAAAAACCTTGGAACGTGCAGAAGAAAACGATGACGCGTCGGAAACGCCGATGAAAGACGCTATCGCCAAACTGGTGCTGCGCGACTTAATGGAGCGTCAGGAAGAGGAAGATGACAGTGACCAGGTGCAGCTGATGACCTTGCACGCTTCCAAAGGGCTGGAATTCCCCTACGTGTATATGGTGGGCCTGGAAGAAGAGTTGCTGCCGCATCGCAACAGTATTGAAGACAACAATATAGAAGAAGAACGACGACTGACTTACGTGGGTATTACCCGCGCCCGCAAAAACCTGACCATGACGCTGGCCGGCAAGCGCAAACAATACGGCGAGATCAGCGAAACCACCCCCAGCCGTTTTCTCGACGAGCTGCCGGCAGAAGATATCGAGCGGGAAGGTTTTGGGCAGTCAAGCCCGGAGAAGAATATTGCCAAAGGCGAGGAAACACTGAGCAGTTTGTTGAACCTGTTTGACTGACGCTGCCCGCCGGATAGCCGGCAGCGCCTGCAAGCCCTTACTTCGCAGAGTCGACCATGTAGTCAACCGCTGCTTTCAGTTCGTCATCGGAACAATTCATACACAAACCGCGAGCCGGCATCGCATTCAGACCGTCGAAGGCGTGGGTGTAGAGCACCTCGATACCTTGCGCGATACGCGGAGCCCACTCACCGGCATTACCAAATTTGGGAGCGCCCGATACGCCGATAGCGTGGCAGGTACCGCAAGTTGCGTCGTACACTTCCTTACCGCTTCTCGGTTCTGCACTGGCAGGTGCCGCCGGTGCTGCCGCACATTCATCTCCGGACATGCAAACGGTACCAACCGGTGCAATACGGGCTTTAATCTCTTCGGCATGGGTGGAGGACTGGCTGGATGCAATTCCCGAAGCAGCCAATAGACCTACAACCAACACCATACCGAACGCTTTCTTCATTTGGCTCACGGTTTTTACCTCATCGTTATATATGATGGCCCAAACGGGCTCAGCACAAGTCGCGCGCATTATATCCGCAAAATGCTATTCACGTGAACATGGCCTGAAGCAAACAATGGCGTAATAACCGGGACAGATGCGTTTTTCAGCCCGCTGCTGCTATCCTTCACCGCATATCACTGCAGGATACTTCGGAACACCCATGGAATATAACAGCGTCACCTTTACCGCCTACCTGAGCGCCGCCATTGTTGCCGGTTTATTGACCCTCACGTACGGCTACCACCATTACCGCAAACAGAACATCTGCTTGCTGATGGCGGCAGCAGCGGTACATACGCTGAATCTGTCATTGATCGCCCTGTCATTTCACCAGTGGGCTTTCCCGGTGTTGTGGTTGTTGTTTGTTGAATGCCTGCATTACAGCATCTGGATTCTCGCGTTGGCGCTGTTGCTGCGGGCCTACGCCCCCCGACAACATATGCCGCTCAGCCTGAAAATTCTCTTTGGCCTTGCCTGGCCGATCACCTTGCTGGCCTTCGCTTCGGCGCTGCTGGGGTTTCAATACGTTATCAACCTGTCAGCATGGTTGCCGTTGTTGCTGGCAGTGATTGGCCTGGTCAGTGTTGAACAGCTGCTGCGCCACGCGGCGGCCAATGATCGGCAGATCAAACTCCTGTGCATCAACCTGTCGGTATTGTTTTTCTACGACATTTACCTGTACACCCACACGCTGATTTTTCAGACCTTCGACCCGTTATTGTGGCAAGCCCGAGCAGCCGTATCGCTGGCAATTTGCCTGTTCCTGGCACTGGGCAGCCTGTTGCTGCTGCAACCGGGCCATCGCAACGCCAATATCACCCTGTCACGCCCTATCGTTTTTTACACTACGTCATTGATTGGTATCGGGCTGCTCATCAGCCTGGTGTCATTGGGTGGATATTATGTGCGCGCCAACAGTGGCAACTGGGGCACAGTGATTTACAGCTTTATGCTGATTGCCGCCATCCTGCTGTTGCTGACGGTATTTATCTCCCGCAGCATTCGCGCCCGCCTTTCGGTATTGATCGATAAACACCTGTTCCGCCACAAGTACGATTACCGCACCGAGTGGCTGCGCCTGATTAACTATTTGGCGCAACCGGCAGAAAGCCGTGAAGCCAATCAGCGGGCTTTTTATGCGATTGCGTCGGTTACCAAGGCCTCTGGCGGCGCCATCTGGATTCATCAACAGGGCTTTTACGAGCAGGTGTATCAGCACCGTATTCCCGAGTCGACCCAGTTCCCCAACGAGCCGGATGAAAGCCCGTTTTGCCGTGCGCTCAAGGAATCGGAATGGGTGTTTTTTCCGGACAGCGGCGATAACGAAGCACTTAGCCAGAATAACGAGTTGCTACCGGAATGGACGCGCAGTATTCCCCAGCTCTGGCTGATATTCCCGCTGATTGTTGCTGATGAGCTGGTAGGTTTTATGGCGCTGACCAAACCACCGGCCGGCGATGCCACCCTGACCTGGGAAGATCTGGACTTGCTCAAAACCATGGGCCGACAGCTTGCCAGCTATTTGAAACGGCACAAACAAGCGGAACAACTGGCGGAAGGGCGGCAGTTTGATACCTACAATAAGTTGGTCGCCTTTATTATTCATGACCTGAACAACCTGATTGCACAACAAGCGCTGGTGGTGCGCAATGCCGAACGCCACAAGAGCAACCCGGCATTTATTGAAGATGCGATTCAAACCATCAGTAATTCGGTGGATCGCATGAATCATTTGCTGAAAAAATTACGCCGCGATGAATCGGATATGGTGCAGCGTCTGTATTTAAAAGATGTTATGCAGCAGGCATTAAGTGAGTGTCAGCGTAAAACGCCTATACTCACTACCGACATACAGGACGGAGGCCGCAGCATTCAAGCGGATCAGGTGCGCATGGTTATGACCATCACCCACTTCATCAAGAATGCCCAGGAAGCGACCCCGGACGAAGGCAGCGTTCATGTTACACTTCGCTGCAATAATGACCGGGTCATTATCACCATTGAAGACACCGGCTCCGGGATGGATCGGGATTTTATCCATAACCGGCTGTTCAAGCCTTTTGAAACGACCAAGTCGGGCAAAGGCATGGGCATCGGGGTTTATCTTTCCCGGGAATATATCAGCGAGCTGGGCGGCACCCTGGCAGTAGACAGCGTAGTCGGCACAGGAACGTCCATCACCATGACTTTGCCGCTGAATAAGGACTGAAGAGTATTATGAGCAAACAGAACGCCCGTAAGACCACCCTGTTGATTATCGAAGATGACCGGGGCTTGCAAAGCCAGCTGCGCTGGCACTTCGACCAGTTTGAAACCGTATTTGCCGAAAACCGTCAGGACGCCATTGCCGCCCTGCGCCTGCATGAAGCTGCAGTCATTATTCAGGATCTCGGGTTACCGCCCGATGAAGATGGTGTAGACGAAGGCTTCAAATGCATTCAGGATATTTTACGCATCTCCCCGGCCAGCAAAATTATCGTGATGACCGGAAAAACCGATCACGAACATGCCATCCGCGCCGTCGCTATGGGTGCCTACGATTACTATCAAAAACCGGTTGATCCCGCCACGCTCGACTTGATCGTGCAGCGCGCCTTTCATATTCATGAACTGGAAGCGGACAACCGTCGCCTCAGCCAGGCACAACAGGAACCTTTACACGGCCTGATTACGCACGACCCGCTGATGCTGAAGATTTGCCGCCAGCTGGAAAAGATCTCGCCAACCACTGTCACCTGCACCCTGCTTGGTGAAAGCGGCACCGGCAAAGAAGTATTAGCCCGAGCCATCCACCAGCTGAGCCCTCGCCGCGACAGGCGCTTTATCGCCATCAACTGCGCCGCCGTGCCGGAAAACCTGATCGAAAGCGAGCTGTTTGGCTACGAGAAAGGCGCTTTTACCGGCGCTAACAAGCAAACTATGGGCAAGGTGGAAACCGCCCATGAAGGCACACTGTTTCTTGACGAAATAGGCGACATGCCACTGAATTTGCAGTCCAAATTACTGCGTTTTCTGCAAGAGCGGGTTATCGAACGGGTGGGCGGACGCACCGAAATCCCGGTCGATGTGCGGGTGATCTGCGCTACCAACAAGAACTTGCAACAAATGGTGTATGACGGCACCTTCCGCGAAGACCTGTTTTACCGCATCTGCGAGATGACGGTGGAGATTCCACCGCTGCGCATGCGCAGCGGCGACAAGGTTTTGCTGGCCCGCCATTTTATGAACCGTTTTGCCAAAGAACATCGCCAGCAAATTACCGGTTTTACACCGGATGCGGTGGCCTCCATTGAATCCTATACCTGGCCGGGCAACATTCGGGAGATGGAAAACAAAGTCAAACGCGCGGTGATTATGGCAGACAGCCGGCATATAACCCGTGACGATCTTGGTTTGGAGATCGCCGGCGATCTATCCCTGAACTTGCGCCACGTGCGGCAGGAAGCGGAAAGAAATGCAATTTTACGCGCCCTGAGTATGACCGATAACAACATCTCCGCCGCCGCAAAACTACTGGGCATAACCCGCCCAACTTTTTATGACCTTATCAAAAAATACGATATGCCCGTTACGCAAGTACCAAATGGCATCGAAAATGAGTGACTTAAGCGACAAGTGTAAAAAAAACTGACGCTTAAATTTTTTTTGGTATTTTAAAACCCCGCCAAGTTTGCCATCATGAGACTTTGGATGACACGCTACATGCATCGCCATTAGCGGGCCGACCTGGAGGGGTTCAAGCAATTTTTTGCCTCCCTGCTCATCCTGCATCTTTTCACTATTTGGATGGCAGCATGAGCCGTAACATTTGTCGATTTTTTTGCCAGCAGTCGCTGCTGGTAATGAGCTTGCTTACAGTAGCCTGTGGTGGTGGCGGCAGCGACTCGGGTTCAGACTCTCGTCCGGTAACCACCGGCTCATCGTCATCAGCAACCTCAATTGCTCCGACACCTTCCAGCGCTCAACAAGCTTCGTCTATCCCGTCGCCAAACGGTACCGCCACTCCAGCCAATTTACACAGCAATGAAATATCGGCGACCAGCGTGAGCCTGGCGTGGGATGCGGTGTCGATGGGCACTCAGGCAGTTCAGTATCGCATTACCCGCAACGGCAAAATCATTGCTACTACAGAGTCTCCCACCTATAACGATAATGGACTGGAACCCGGCCAACAATATCTCTACCGGGTACAGAGTGGCACCACCAGTTGGTCAGCTTACACAGGAGCGCTGGCAATTCGTACCGCGCCTGCAGGCACAGCGGCTAACTCCAGCAGCTCGGCATCGGGAAGACCTGGCGAACTTCCTTACGACAACCAGCCCCCATCAATCCCCTCCGGCTTCCAGGCCACCAACGTTAAAGACACACGTATTGATCTGGTATGGCAAGCAGCACGCGATAACGTCGGGGTCAGTGTTTATGAGATTCATCGTAATGGCGACCTGGTAGCCACCATCAGTGGCCGGGTGCTGACCTATCTGGATCAGAACCTCTCGCCCAACACCCGCTATACCTACACTCTTCGTGCTCGCGACGGCGCTGGTAACGTCTCCGGTTTTAGTCTGCCGCTGGATGCCCAAACTATCGGGACCCTGAGTACGACCGGTGTAAAATTGACATGGCAACACCCGCAACAACGCGAAAACGGCCGCTATCTGGAGCTGAATGAAATTCGGGGTTATGAATTGCGTTATCGCCCCGACAGCCTGAGCGCTTACAAAGTGGTGGCCATCCCTGGAAATACCACCACCGCCTATACTTCAGCGTCCTGGTCCCCCCATTGGGATTTTGAGATTGCCGTTTATGACAACAAAGGCTTGTATAGCGAATTTGTCGCGCTCAGACCTCAATAGCAAAAGCAACGCGGTGCCTGACTCGCAGCCAGGCACCGCGCCTGCTTCAATCCTCACTCAAGCATTTGATTTACATCAAGAGGGGTGTTGGTTTTTTTTACACCCCACCAAAAAAACCTGCCAACAATTCTTATAACTCATTGAAAAAAATGGATTTTTTTAGTTGGCACAATAACTGCTTTGTATTATCCGTTAGTGATCAGGTCCCGAAGACCAAACTTCACATCCCCTCATTTTATTTACACGGAAGATAACGCGATGAAAGCATTTATGAAAACGCTGTTGGCTGGAGGAGCATTGCTCGCTGCAGCTTCCACTACCCAGGCTGCTGTTATCAGCATTAATGTATTTGATGACGCTGCCGCGGCTGAAGCCCTTTTTCTCAGCAAATTGAACCATCATGTAACGGAAGATTTTGAAAATCTGCCACTGCATGGTTTTGCCCAGTCACACTCTAACGACCAATTGGCCTGGGTTGATACTGCAACCACCTTTCAAACCAGCGTTGGCGACTTTACTCTGGTAACTCCTGGCGGCACCAATGCCGGTGACACCGAGCGATCTACAGAATTGAAAATTGAAGACTCTTCTACGGGCGAAGAAGGCCGTGAAGTAGCATCAGGAAACTGGCTCGATAGCAACGATGCCAAGAAAGTGCAGTGGAACATCTCCATCGGTGGCGCACCGTTCAATGCCATCGGCTTTTATCTGGCTGATGCCAACGACCAGGGCGCTCGCCTGATCCTGAAGTTGACCGACGGCAGCGAAGTTGATGCTACTTATCAACTGACCAGTGCCCTGCCAAACGGCAATATCAAGTACATTACTCTTACCAGCGATGTAAGCATCTCCAGCGCCAGCCTGATTTTTGATACAGGTTATGCCGCTCGTGATGGCTGGGGCATTGATAACGTGACCGTTGGCCAAGTACCGGAACCAGGCACTTTGTTGCTGCTCGGTTTGGGTCTGCTGGGTCTCGGTGCTGCACGTCGTCGCATGCGCTCCTGATTACTGACCAGGCAAGACACGAAAAGGCCGGCGCAAGCTGGCCTTTTTTATATTGACTGTAATGGCTCCGCTGTTAAAGCGACTGTCCATCAGCTACTATCCAGGATCGGTAACAGCTCCGGTTTGACGCATGGAAGTTCGCACCCCACCCCACATTCCCCGGAAATTTTCCGGTCTTTCCCGATGGCTGCCTTTATTGCTGGTCACAGCCTTTGTTATTCTTTTTTTCACTACCTGGACAAGTCTTTTTGAACGCTGGACTCGCTGGGACGAAGGGCTTTCCCATGGCCTGTTGATTATCGCCGCATTCTTTTATTTCTTTTATAACAGCCTGCCCTGGCAAACGTACAAAGACCCCATCGCTCTTCGGCTGAGCCTCTTGATCCTTCTCGTGATTTTTTCTGTCACTCAAGCGCTTGCCTGGCATCTGAATATCTTCATTATTGAACAACTTGCCATCCTGCCGCTGCTATTTCTTTTTTATGCCTCGATCTACGGTCTGAAAACTGCCTGGCAGCAACGACTGGTATTTGCTCTGCTCATTTTTGCCATCCCGGTTTGGGATCAACTCAATGATTTGCTACTGTCGATGAGCAGTAACGTGGTGGGCTGGATGGTCAAGGCGATCGGCATGCCTGCACTTATTGAAGGCAATAGTATTTTTATTCCCTACGGGCATATTCTTATTGCCGATGGCTGCTCAGGCATTCGTTATTTCGTTATCGCCCTCGCCCTGGGTTACATCATCAGCCTGTTAAATCACTACAACATCAAGCGCATGCTGATGACACTGCTGGTTGCAGCATCAATCGGTTTATTCGCCAACTGGATTCGAATATTTATTTTGATTCTGGTAGGTCACGAAACAAAAATGCAAAGCCCGCTGATGGCAGACCATGAATATTTTGGCTGGATATTATTCGGCTGCCTGTGTTTACCTGCCATCTACTTTGCCCCGGTTGTGCGCCAACCGCAAAGATCACCCATCAGCCTGCAATTACCCTCGTTGCTCTCCATTATTGCAGGCATCATCCTGCTGGCATCCGGCCCTCTGGCGGTATGGTTACTGACGAACAAACCAGCATTTACCGACTGGCAAACCCGGCTGGAGATTACCAGTAACCCGGCCAATGTGACTTTGCCCATCCCGGTTACACTCGCCGCTGGCGGGTTTCATGAAACCCGCCGCGTTGAGCGCGATGGTGTAGCGGTTTATATCAACATCGACCATTACCAACGTGTCGATAAAACAGACAAGCTTGTTCCTTATCTGCCCCGCTTGTTTAACAACGAAAGCTGGGCAATACAGGAGCAAACCGGCTCCGAAATCCTCCCCGGTGTGTTAACGCGCTTTCGACAAAAAGCCGGAATCCGGGAAGTGGTGCAACTGCAATGGCTGGAAGTGGGCCCATACCGGACGGGCTCAATGAGCCAGGCAAAATTACTGCAGATACCGGCAGCAATAACGCAGTCACCTTTTTTTACTATTGTGACATTGCAAACACCTTGTGATGCCCAAGCCTGTGACAATGTCGTCCCGGTATTTAACGACGTCATTTCTGATTTCATGCTGTTGAAGGACAACTAAGTGGAAATTATCTTCTGGATTAGCGCCTTGCTGGTTATTTATATCTACGCAGGCTACCCGCTCTTGTTAAAGGTTTTACCGGCTCATAAACCGGGTATACAAATTGCCCCCAGCGAACCGCCCAAAGTAACGGTATTGATCGCGGCTTATAATGAAGCAGCCCATATAGAGGCGACCATTCGCAACAAACTTGACCAGCAGTATCCGGCAGACCATCTGAATATTATTGTCATCTCGGATGAGTCTACGGATGGCACTGATGACATTGTGCAAACTATTGCCGCAGAAGATAAACGGGTGAGTCTGATAAGACAGTCACCACGACAAGGTAAAACCAGCGCGCTCAATCTGGCAATGGCCTCGGTACACAGTGATATTGTTATCTTTTCGGATGCCAATAGCATTTATCACCCGGATGCAGTCCACAACCTGGTGGAATGCTTTCAGGATCAATCCGTGGGTTATGTTACCGGTAAAATGATCTACGTCACCACTGAAGGCAAAGTGGCCGGTGATGGCTGTAGCGCTTACATGAAATACGAAAACTTGCTGCGCCGACTGGAAACCCGCGTTTCATCCGTCGTTGGAGTGGATGGCGGTATTGATGCCATTCGTCGCGACCTTTACCAGAACATGCAAGCAGACCAATTACCCGATTTTGTACAGCCGTTAAAGGTGGTCACTCAGGGCAAGCGCGTGGTCTATTGTGAAAAAGCTTTGCTCAATGAAGAAATTCTTGAAGACGATCAGAAAGAATTTAATATGCGTGTTCGGGTTTCGTTACGGGCGTATTGGGCAATGGCCGACATGCGCCACCTCTTCAACCCGAAACATTATGGCGTTTTTTCACTGCAACTGATCTCCCATAAATTCCTGCGCTACCTGGCGTTTATACCGCTAATTATTGCTTTTATCAGCAACGGCTTTATCACTGGCAACGATCCCTTCTATGCGTTTACTTATGCCGTACAAATTCTATTTTACGGCGCGGCCGCATGGGCGGCATTGAGCGGTAGCTCCCACCATAAACTGTTAAAGCTACCCCATTACTTCTGCCTGATTAATATTGCTTCGCTGATTGCGTTTATCCGCTATTCGAGAGGCGAAAAAATTGTGATGTGGAAACCTCGCGGCGGACAGGAAACCCGATGAAAATTACCATCCTCGTCGATGCGTTGCACAGTATTGCCGCCGGTAGCGAACGACAAATTTTCAAGCTGGCAGAAGGTTTAACCGCACACAAACACGATGTTGAGCTGGTGCTTTTAAGAGATACCGCCTTCACCCGCGATGGCTTTGATTTCCCCTGCGCGGTACGAACGCTTGGCATCAGCCGAATTTTTAGCTGGAATGCGATCAAAACCCTGATGGCTTTCCGCCAACAGTTGATCCAGCAAGGTGTGCAGGTAGTTCATGCCTGGTTCCCGGATGCCTGTATTCTGGCTCCTGCGTTGCTGAAATCCTCAAGGCTCCGCATCATCACGTCACGCAGAGACATGGGATTAATTTACCACGGCAAACCCTCGTGGATTTTTCGCAGGCTCGCCTTCCGAACGGACGCTGTGGTTTCCAACTCAGCAGCGGTCGCTGAGTTGATTAGCCAACAGGAACAATTACCGGACCATAAAAAACACATTATCTACAATGGCATCGACGCCTTTGATACCGATAGCAATGCGCATGAAGCAATTTTTTCGGCCACTGAAAGCATCAAGCTGATTCTGGTCGCCAACGTCAAACCGGTCAAACGAACTCTGGACGCCATCAAAGCGGTACATGCTCTACTGGTTACCGGACATGTGGTGGAACTGGCACTGGCAGGCGAAAAACAGGACGCCACCTATGTTCAGGAAATAGAAGCCTTTATCGCCGAAAAAGGTATTGCCGATGCCATCCATTGGCTGGGGCAAGTCAATGAGCCACGCCGCCTATTATCGCAAGCCGATATCGGCCTGCTGGTATCAGACTCGGAAGGGTTGTCCAATACGCTAATGGAATATATGCAAGCCGGCTTGCCCGTGGTAGCAACCAATGTTGGTGGCAACCCGGAATTGATTATCGACGGCCTGAACGGCATTTTAATTGAAAAAGGTGATATCACCGGCCTGGCAGATGCCATAGCGTCACTTGCCAATGAGCCAGCAACAAAAACTTATTATGGTGAGTGTGCCAAGGCGCGCATTGAGCAGGAGTTCTCTCTCAAAGCCATGGTAATCCAACACGAAAACCTGTACGGCAGTTAACCAATGAGCAATGACACGGACAGATTCCTGGGCAAACTGGCTTTCAGTCTCTGGGACAAAAAACAGGGTGGGCACCGGACCCGGGAATATCAACGCCTGCAAAAACAACAATATTATTCACCGGCTGAAATTGAAAACCTGCAAACGGAAAAGCTGACGCAACTTCTCAGCCATGCCTGGCAGAGCAGCAGCTGGTATCGCAACATCATGGAGAAAAACGGAATTTTGCCAGGAAGTCTGGTCACGCTCGCGGATCTGCGCAAATTCCCCATCACCACCAAAAGTGATATCCGCGAAAATACCGAACAGTTTATCAGCAGCGCTTATCAAAAGAGTGCTCTGAAAAAAGCCAAAACCGGCGGTTCTACCGGCGTTTCGCTGGACCTTTACTTTGACCAACTCTGCCAACAAAAGCGCAACGCAGCGCAAATGTATGCTGATAGTTTAGCTGGCTGGCAGGTAGGTAGTCGGGTTGCCGCCGTTTGGGGTAACCCCCCGGTTGCCAGAACGCTCCAGCAAAAAATTCGCTCCGGATTATTGGAAAAAACTATTTATCTCGACACCATGCACCTTGATAAAGAAAGTATGACCACTTTCGTTGAGCGGTGGCGAGAATTTCAACCCGACGTTATCTTTGGACATGCCCATTCCATTTATATTTTTGCCAGTTTTTTGCTTGCAGAAAAGATCACTGATCTTCGCCCTAAAGGTATTGTTGCCACTTCAATGATGTTGCTGGATCACGAACGTCAGGTCATTGAAGAAGCCTTCAACACGGCTGTAACAAACCGCTATGGCTGTGAAGAAACCGGTCTTATTGCCGTCGAGTGTGAACAGCATCAGGGCATGCACATCAATAGCTCCCACATTATTTTGGAATCTGTTGATGATAATGGCCTGCCCGTTACCGATGGCACGCCCGGAAAACTGGTAGTTACCGATCTGAACAATTACGGTATGCCATTAATACGCTATCGCATTGAAGATGTAGGCGTGCTCAGCAGCCGACCGTGTTCATGTGGTCGACAATTGCCGATACTCGAAAGACTCGAAGGGCGAGTGGCGGACTTTCTTAAAAAGAAAAATGGCGGTCAGGTTGCCGGCGTATCCCTGGTGGAGCGAACGCTTACCGATATTCCCGGGTTGCAACAAATGCAACTGGTTCAGGAATCTCTTGATACGCTCATCGTCAACCGTGTACGTGGCGCAGAATACAATGAAAACACGGATGCGGCCTTGAAAGACGAATTGCAGAGCGTGTTTGGCAACGATGTATTTATCGACATACGTGATGTTGAAAAAATTCCGCAGGAAAAATCCGGCAAGTACAGGTTCTCCATATGCAAGATATAACGTCAACCAAACCACTTGTCAGCATTGTTATAGCGACCTATAACATGGTTCAGTACCTCGGCCAGGCCATTGATTCATTGTTGGCTCAGGATTGGCGACCGCTGGAAATCATCGTTGTTAATGATGGCTCCACAGACAACACCGATGAACTGATGAAAAAATATGAGCACCGGCCGGAAGTAAAATATATTCCTACGGTGAATCAGGGACAACCGAAAGCCAAAAATATCGGCCTGCGGAATACCACCGGCGATTTCATTGCCTTTTGCGATGCCGACGATTTATGGGAAGCCAATAAGCTTTCCTTACAAATGCCACTATTTAATGACCCTAAAGTCGGTGTTGTTTACAGTGAAATCAGTAATATTGACGAAAATGGCCATCGTTACGAAAAACCGGCTGTATACAAACGTCACTCTGGCGATGTAAAAAATCAGATGCTCCTTAGGAACTTCGTACCTTTTGGTACAGCGGTCATCCGTCGCGCCTGTCTTGATAAAAATGGTGGTTTCGATGAACAATTCAGGATGGGAATCGACTGGGATTTATGGCTTCGCTACTCGCTTGACTGGCACTTTGCTTATATACCCCAGCGCACTTACATCTACCGCGAATGGTCAGGACAAATGTCTACCAACTACCGCGGTCGCTACGACCATGCATTTCGTATCCTGAACAACTTTCTGCAACAGCATAGCCAGCACTTCGATCAGGCATTGGTCAGGAAGGCCAAAGCCGATATGTATATTGGCCAAGGCAATGCTATCGCAGTCAATGAATCCACTTTTTTTGAGCCATTGAAGAATTACCTTAACGGCGTACTTATTTGTCCTTCCTATATTTATGGATGGAAATCACTCGCCAAGTTATTTTTAGGAAGACACAAGAAGCAGTATGCTTAAGCGTATTCTTATAAATATGTTCGACACACTGGGCTTGCTGGGTATCAGCCGATACCTGCATCGCAACACGCCTGTTATTTTGATGTACCATCGGATTATCGATCATCCCCTCTTGCCCGGAGTATCTCCACAGGTATTTCAGGAACAAATGCATTATCTGAAAAAAAAATTCAGAATTGTGAGCATCAATCAACTTATTAATGAAATTGCCAGTAATACAGTTAAACCCAATACGGCTGTTATTACCTTTGATGATGGACATCAGGACTTCTACACCAACGCCTGGCCGGTTCTTCGCGCAGAAAAAATCCCCGCCTCTTTATATATCACAACTGACTTTATTGATAAGAAAAGCATGCTATGGCCAGATGTACTGCGCTACCTGCTGATCAACAGCCAGCACACTGAGTTACTACTGGACGACCTGGGGAAGTTTCCGCTGGCATCTGACAAGGATAAATTGCTGACCTGGAATATCCTGGGAAATTACTGCCTGACGCTAAGCAGCCTTCAACGACACGTGTTTTTTGAAAATTTAGCGCAGCGGCTCAACACTGAATGGATCAATGAAGCGAAAAAGCCATTTCTTCCGGTAAGCTGGGAGGAAATTAAAGAGATGCAAAGCGAAGGTTTAATTATTGGTAGCCATACGGTTAGCCATCCTATATTGAGCAAAATTACTCTGTCGGAATTGCGGGAAGAGCTGGATACCTCGTATCAACTTATTACCCAACACACCGGTGAATACCCCTTGGGGATTTGTTACCCCAACGGCATGGCAACGGACATATCACAGGTTGTTATCCGACAGGCATCTTCCATTTATCAATACGGCCTCGTTGCTTTTCCTGGCAGCATATCAAAAAATAATATGATGCAATTGGGACGCAAGGCTGCTCCGAAAACCTTGTGGAAATTCAAGCAAGTTATCAATGGCATGAATTTTCACGAAAATACTTCGGGGGGTTACCAATGAAAGTTACCCATATCATTGACAGCGGTGGCTACTACGGTGCTGAAGTTATGCTCGTTCACCTGTGCCAGGCTCAGCAAAAAGCCGGCCTTCAAGTTGAAGTAATCAGCATAGGTACGCGAGGAAACTACAAAAAGCCGCTGGAAGAGAAACTGGAAGCATACGGGATTCCCTATCTGCCATGGCGAATGCTTGCCCTTCCCGATATACGGGAGTCTTTTAAAATACTCAAGTACTGTAGAAATGGCGGAACCGATGTTATTCATTCCCATGGCTACAAAGGTAACATCTTGCTGGGACTGATTCCAAAGCGCTGGAGAAAAATACCGGTAATAACTACCGTGCATGGTTACATTCATCAGAAGCAGTTTAACAAGATGTTCATTAATCAATGGCTGGATCGCTTTTACTTACCCAAACTGGATGCAGTAGTTCTCGTCAGCGAAGGCATGAGGCATCAAGTGCCTCATGGAAAGATTGGAAAAAAACTGCATGTTATTCCCAATGGAATTCCTGACGCCAGTAACGGTGAGGCTTACGAACCCATCTCCTTTTTCAAAAGGGGCGACTATAAAATAACAGCCATAGGGCGCCTTTCTTTAGAAAAGAATTTCCAATTTTTAATTTCAGTACTTAAAAAATTACTTGTCCACCTGCCCCAATCGAAATTGGTGATATATGGAGATGGCAGTGAGCGAGATAATTTGCAAAATCTGATTAACCAACTGAACCTGAAAGATCATGTATTCCTTCCCGGATATACCAACAACACTACACAGGCATACCGCAATACGGATGTTTTTGTAAACTGTTCCCTGACGGAGGGAATGCCAATAACTATTTTAGAGGCATTGCGCGAAGGTTGCGCAATCGTGGCAAGCAGCATCCCAGCCAACCGCGAGGTTCTACCAAAGAATACTCAATACGCTGTTATCAGCGAGCTCATTGAAGATCAGTTTGTAACCGCACTCATTAAACTAAAAGAGTTGCCAAGAGAAAAAAGTCAAACTTTGAAATTGTTCTTCAAAGATCACTACACATCAAAAACTTGTGCAGAGAGGTACATTTCTCTTTATACAGAGGAAATGTTATCTCTAGAGAGAGATAAAAATGAAGTTGCTTAAAAAAATATTTTTCAAATACTTTGTATATTACCCGATAGTTTTACTTCGGGGAGAGTGGATATGGAGTCCTTTGAGACTCTTTGAAAAGTCGCAGAATTTTAATAGAGAAGAAATTTCAAATATTCAAATATCAAAATTGAATCATATTCTTAAAAAAAGCCAAAACAGCATATATTATGCACAACTCAATCTTCCGAAAAAAGTTGAAAGCCTTGACGAGATAAAGAAATTTCCATTCTTAAGTAAAGAAACACTTAGGAATAAATCTCAGATGCTTGAGACAGGAAAAAGTGGACGTCATACCACCAAGACCTCAGGGGGATCAACAGGCGCACCTGTTACAGTAAAAAAATCTGCAACGGCCATGGGCTATGAACTCGCTGCCGCATGGAGAGGATATTCGTGGGCTGGAATTGATATAGGTGATCTACAGGCTCGATTCTGGGGAGTTCCTTTAAATCCATCAATGGCGAAAAAGGCAAAACTTATAGACTTGGTTACACGCCGAATCAGATTTTCTGCGTTCAAATTCTCAAAACCCGAACTTGACTTATATCTTGAAAAACTCAACTCGGTACAACCTGATTATTTCTACGGTTACACCTCCATGCTAAACGAAATTTCTATTAACTACCTTCAGAGTGAAAGAAAATTCGATATTAGACCTAAAGCGATAATATCCACGTCAGAAGTTTTAACAGAGTCAATGCGAGACAATATTGAAAAAGCATTTAACTGCAAAGTTTTTAATGAATACGGATGTGGTGAGGTTGGCACCATAGCTCACGAATGCAGCCACGGGAAACTTCACATCAATGCAGAGAATGTGCTGATAGAAATAATCGATGAAGAGGGAATTCCTCTACCCGAGAACAGCATCGGAGAAATAGTGGTAACAGACTTGAATAACGATTTTATGCCGTTAATCAGATATCAGATAAAAGACTTTGGGTCAATCTCTTACGAACCATGCAATTGTGGCGTCAAACTTCCCATTTTGAAAGATATTAAGGGCAGAGCTTATGATTTTATTGAAAATGAAAACCATGAAAAATTTCATGGTGAATACTTCCTGTATATAGTTGAAGAGCTGAAATCCAAAGGTGTAATTATTGAAGGGATACAATTTATAAAATCCAAGGGAAAAATTAATATTCTAATTGCATCCGAGCAATCTGCTTATGATAAATCGACAACCTATATAAGAGACAAGCTTCGTCATGGATTTTCAAAAAAAATAGAATTTTATTTTTCCAAAGTAGAGAATATACCTCGGGAAGCTTCCGGAAAAATACGTGTAATCAAATCAGAAGACCAACTTTGAAATTAGTGGTAATTATGAAAGATAAAATATGGGTAACATGGGAAGATCACCGCAGGTCGAGAGAGCTGGCAAAAGCTTTTTCGGCCGATTATGTTTGTCTTACGCACCCGGGAAGGAGACCCGTGCGTTATACCATCTTAACCTTCAAAACTATTTTTACCTTATTAAAGAGAAAACCTGAAATCGTATTCTGTCAGAATCCCTCTATCATTCTAAATTCGCTATTATGTTTTCTAAAGCCATTTTTCAAATATAAAATCATATCTGATCGACACTCAAACTTTAAATTCCACACCTTAAACTCAAAGAACAGTGTATGGAAGATATTCCATTTACTTAGCGAGTACACCCTGAGAAAATCAGAAATTACTATAATTACAAATGAATATTTAAAAAACTATGTTAATACTCAGGGGGGAAATGCCTACATATTACCTGACAAACTTCCCAGCTTTGAACGCGGACAAAAAATAAAATTGCAGGGCAATTTAAACTACGTGTTTGTATGTACCTATAGCGAAGATGAACCTGTCATGGACATTCTGGATGCAGCTCGAAAAGTAGATTCACATAAACATATATACATAACTGGAAATTATAAAAAATATAGCAATCGCTTGGAGCTAGAAAGAAAAAAACCTGACAACGTAACTCTTACTGGATTTTTAGCTGAAGATGATTATCAAAAACTGATCAACTCTGCAGATGTTTTGATAGTTATTACTGATCAAGAGTATACATTGACGTGTGGTGCTTATGAGGCTGTATCTCTGGAAAAACCGATGATTCTTGGAAAAACAACAACAATAAAAAACTATTTTTCCCAAGGTGCATTGTACACCGATAGCTCAGCCAGTGATCTGGCAGAAAAAATTAATAGCATAGGCAATAATTATCTATTTCTAGAGAACCAAGTTAAATCTTTGAAATTAATTTTGAATAAAAATTGGTTCGTAAATTTTAATGAACTTGAAAAAGCTATAAAATCTCTATAAATAAATTGAACCTACCAATTGACGCATAGACATAAAAATTGCACCCAATAGCTGGGCGCATAAAAACTGATATTTATTAGAAATATCCAAGTTTAGCTAGTAAGGCGAAATTTTTTGATTAGTGAGAAGCAGAATTTTTTCATTGTAGCTGACATGGGTTTTTCGAAAATTATATGCACCAAAAAAGATGCAGCAATCACAATTACAGAAACCAACAAGACGCTACAAACTGGGCTCATAATCTGGAGAAACTCTTCAATAACAATTTTTCCGGCGCGATTATGTATTAGATAGAGTGGATAACTGATGGCGCCAAGCAATAAAAAATATCGACGGGGCTGAAAATTGAGTAGTCCCATGGAAAGCAGGTAAAACGTTAAAAAGAAAATACTGATAATTGCTGCTGCAATCATTTCATCAAGACCACCAGCACCGGGAAAGAAATCATATATCTGACTTGAAGACTTTATGATAGAAAAAATCATAGAAATGACAAGAATGGAAAGTATGAGGGGATCTCTTCTTTTATAAAGCTGGTAACAACACACACCACCAATGAAATAGAAGGAATATCCGGGACTAATAAACCAGCTTAGAAAAAATGGTTGCTCATAAAAGTGATATAAAATCGAGAGTAGGAGCCAAACTAAAAGCCAAGTTCTTATAAATCGTATTAGCCCAGTAAGAATTAATAAAAATATGCAGCCATAAAATTTAATTTCAGCTTGTAGCGTCCAAAAAACTCCATCAATGTTTTTTACCCCAAGGTAATCGTTCAATATAGAGGCATTGGCTAAAACATCAAAAATTGATATTTTTTTTTCTTCAATAAAATATATAGCCGCTACTGTAATTAATAGGCAAATCCAAAATGCGGGGTAAAGCCGTATGACTCTGGACACAGCAAAGTCAATTGCATTTCTATTTTGTGCAGATGCAATGATTACAAATCCGCTTAGCAGAAAGAAGAAATTTACACCGAGATATCCAAAAGATAATGTGTGAAGTAACCATTCTGCCCCACTGTGTTTAAGAAAAATGGAATAGTGATAAACGAGAACACTCATTGCAGCGAAAAACCTTAAGGGATCCAGAATGTTGAACCGATTTTTTCCTATCTCACTTTTACGCATAGCACTTTTATTCCTGTAAAATATTTCGACAAACTTGGCATTTAATTTGTCAGCATTTTATTGTTGCCGGGAGGGCTAATTATTCCGTAAAATTTCAGTGCAGACCACATCGTAATTAATTCTTCATATTAATTACTCCTAGAAGATTAATACTTATTATCTCTTCATTGATGACTTCGATATTTAATTTCCTTTACTACGCTGCTCATTGAGCACGAAAATAGTTCGATTTTATTAGGATGATTTATTTTTAATGAGGCCGGTTTCATAAAGAATAGTTAAATTGACATGCTTATTTTTGTTTTAAGTGCAGCTATCTTTTGTATGCCCCCCAAAAAAGCATAATATAATTTAAATTGATCATAGATATTGCCCATAAATTTTTGTTGGTGCTCCTTTTCAGCCCTCCTGTGACGCATCTTGGACTTCGAGGGGTCAGCGACCCACTCTGTTTCCCTAAAACCTTTCACTCGAAACTTTAAAAAAACGACTCTATCTGGGGGAAATTCCATTATCTCGTCAATTTCACACCTCCGAAGCTGGCACCTAATCCAACATTTCTTTTCGAGAGTTTCTCGTGATAATGTTCTTCTACCTTTTAATCTGAAGACTCTTTAAGTCCATCTTTGTTGTCGATCCAATAAAGAAGAAGAAGATATTATAAAGAGGATCTTGGCAATGATTATTTTTTAAGCAATAATATTTAAAAGATGGATCTGCTCTACGATACGTTGGTCGTTCTGATCTACAACATCACATGAAGCTGTTATACATGTTTTCTTTAAATTTTTATCATTACTAAAGTTATTGGAATAATGGACTTAAAAATTTTTCAATTCATGGGCTTACCAAACACCGAGAGTTAATGCTTTCAAACACAGATCAAGTCAATTTAAAGTGGGTATTAGAAATTGAAACACATAGCTCTAGTTGGCATCTTAACATTTGCATTTCATGCTGGCGCATCGACTCCGAATACCAAGGAGGCTGTCCTTGTAGGTGATGATATTGAAATATTGGGAACGAACTTCGGGAACGGAAACCCCATGCTATTTTGGGATGATGTAAAATCCTCATTTGATCCACAACAACAAAATGAAGCTGTAGTTCCTACTTCAGCGAATCACAAATGGAAAAATAATACTAATAGCTACGGAAAACCATTTCACTTTACCGAGTCTGAAGATACCAAGAGTCATCGCAAGTCAGTTTTTTATGAAGCAACCGCTAAGTCAACATTTTTAATGGAGCCAAATTACCAACCTCAAGATTCTCAACGGAAGAGACTTTTTGTGTCATGGTGGTACAAGCCCAGTATGGACCCAAGTACTGATGGCGGCTCCAATAAATTTATTCGAATTTGGGACAACTCCAGTGGTTATGGAACAAGAATATCATGGACTCAAATGCACTTGACATGTGGCGAAAAAGTTCATTGGGGAAGATGGAACGGGCAAGTAAATGAATGGAACCATCATATGATAGATGTGGACCTGGAGAAAAAATCCACTCGAACATGGATTAATGGGCAGTTAATACATGATCTTGCGTGTGAAAAAGACCCAGGTTATCCCAATCTGCCATTACATGTTCGACTTCTTGGCTTTGAACACAATCTAAATCTTTTTCAAAATATGACAACGGCGTTAACAGACATATACATTGCTTCAAGTCCTGCTCGAGTAGAAATTTCTGAAGATTCACGCTGGACACCAGCTATGAAAAAGGAAATATTGCCCATTAAAAGCTGGACAGATAACAAGATCGTAGTTGGCTTTCATGATGGATTAGTAAAGACCTCGGGTAAAACTTATCTCTATGTTATTAATCACGATGAAAAGGTTAACGCTCAAGGTGTCTTATTGAGCTGTCCTTCTTGCCCAAAAAGTCCACTCACGCCTTAATAGCGAAATAGTTGGAGCTTATCGATTTAGCACCGATAGGCCCCAGCTATTTTTAATGGGCCGTTAAAAACTTTCTATTATTACTCTTTATATAATTTCTATAAATTGAAAAAGATGACAACGTCAAGCCGAGCGCAAACCACCAGTATATTTCATATGTATCCATACCAAACATACCGAGAAAAAGCCTTGAAAGCAAAAAAGCTACTACAGCTTTAGATATCGCCACAACAAAACGCATATTCTCATCACACTCCAAACCTTTAATGACTTGCTTGTTAAGCCTCATCATTTTGTATATAAAGTATAAAAATATTAAAAGTCCCCAAACGCCTAAATTAGTCAAGAGCTCAAGGTACAAATTGTGAGTATCCTGCGCCCGCCCAAAGGTATCCTCCCTAACTTTAGGAAACGCCGCTACACCAACCCCCCAAGGTTTTTTCAGAAAAATTTCAAAAGCATCTTCAATAATTTCCAATCTGGTTCCAGATGAATTTCCTTCCGCCTCTTCCAAGGTGAAAATAGAGATAAATCGTTCTTTGTATTGATCAGGAGTGAATCCAACCAATGCGGGTATCACCATAGCTATGAATATAAAGAACTTCATCTTATTTTTTTTAATTAGATCCCAAGATAAGTACATACCCAAAAGTAAAGTTGCAACGTAGCCTGTTCTTGATGCAGTAAATATTATAATGACCGTACAGCAAGCAAGTAAAAACAAAAGGAAGAGTTTTTGCCACTTATTAACAAGTGGGTAAAGATAATAAATAAAAGGAAGACATCCAACGCCCATACCACTTAATGAATTTGGGTGTCGATACAGCATAGTAGATCCATGTAAACGCATCACTCCTTGATTTTCCCAAACAAGCCCTCCGCTTATCCACCCAAATAGTCCTTCCTGACCAAGTTTTGCCATAGCAATCAAGAAAGCAGTGACAGCCATCCTTAATGCCCACTCAGTTCGCACAAATGCAGCGAAAAAGAGAGCCATCATTGAGAATTTTACGACTCTATTGTAAAAAATATCGATGGAATTGCTTCTATCGTAGGAAAACACAGAATAGAAAGCTAGCACCGATATATAGAAAACGATGATTGGACGCAGGGGGCTTGGCTTATCAACAGTGAAGACTTTGAAAAAACCAACCAGTAAAAGAAAAGTGCCCAGCAAAAATTCAAATCTTATTGCACCAAGCACTCCAACTCTAGATCCAAGCTGTAGATACCAGGTAACAATATAAATACAGAAAAGTATTACAAATAATTTTTCAGAACCAACTGATTTTTTTTGTAGATCATGATGAGTCACAAAAACTTCCGCCTATTTTTAAATTTTTACAACTGATCCGAGCGCAGAAAGTCGATAATATTCTTTTGGAGTTGACTTTTTCCAAACGGGAAATTCGATACTAGCTGTATTAGATTCAAATATTTCCGAAAAAACAAAAGCTCCATCCATGATGGAACCCTGCATATAATTGACCAGGTTCTTTTCGTGATGCTCATAAACAAATGGGCTCATGAAAAACTCCTGACGAGGATTCAGCTTATTAAAAAAATCCTCTGCAAACTTAAAAGTACTCTCCACCCTCGCCATGCTTGATTTTTTAGGGAAATGTATAGACGGAATATAAAACAAATCAGGAAAAATATTCAGAGCTATTTTTTTAAAATAGCATCGATTCGATCTTAATTCGTACGGCAAAGACAGAAAATAGTCGGCAAATTTCCTATTAACAAAAGGAGTATGCACTTTTACCGAATGCTGGGCTCTATGATAGCTAAAAAGATGCGTAATCAGATTGTTTTGTCTCTGATGTATTTTCCAAAACTCATGATATGTATTTTTTGGAGAATCCGTAGTTAAAAATGCAAAATATGATTCTTTCAGATCAGCAATAATTTCGTCCTTGTATCTATCTACCAAATCAGAAAAAATAGTCTTTTTATATTTATCAAATATTTTTTCAGGGCTATTGGAGAGATCAGCTTCAGCATAACTCTCTGTCATTGCGCCAGTTAAAGGATCGCCAAAATATCCAAAAACCCTATCTAACGCGCTTAATTCAGGTGATAGCAGTCGTTCACAGCAGTATATACCGTGAGTATGCATGCCAGTTATCATTCCTCCTGATACCTGTGACGAGGACATTGAGAAATTTCTATAACAGTCGGCACCAAGATTAAAGATAGAATGGTTAAAGCTCAGTTCTCTTGCAACTTTTTTTGCACAGTAGCTTTCATAAGAAGCTCCACGCTGGAATGTGTAAGAATGCACTTTAGACGGACTCTTTTTACTAATAAGGCCTGCAAGCAATCTTGAATCAAGGCCACCAGTCAAAGGAAGCAGCACTTCCTTATTAGAAAGCTCTACATCGCTCATTAGCTCGTCGATCAATGCTATGGTGTCGTCATCATTGATATTCGCTGCCGCCGATGTCTGTATTTTAGGCAACCAAAACCAGTCACACTGCTGCTCTCCACGGTCAAGAAAGAAATTTATCTTTTGCCCTATCTGCAATTTTTGAATATTATTAAATAAAGTTCTTTTCGCCAAAGGACCATCAAAAAGAATTGACTCAAGCAAAGCAATCTTGTCTATATCTTCAGGTGATGCCCTCTCTCTCCCATAGATTTTAGCTCGCAAATACTCAACGCTATCAGACACTAACAGCTTTTTTTCATGCCACGCCCAAAAAATAGGCAGAACACCAGCTATTGTAGACATGATGGTTATTTCATTAAGGTATTCGTTGACAAAGATTCCGACTTTTTCACCATTATGGCTTTGTTGAGCATTCGTGGAAAAATACAATACGTTCAAATAATTATCCGGAATACTGGCTTGAGGATCGAGCTTATTTTTTTCAAATTCATAATAAATCATTTCATCCAATACTCTTAATTTTTCTGAAAATCAATAATAATGATCCAGCCAAATAGTACTTAATCGATTTAAAACTGAACTTTAGTTTTAAACTTTCCCTAGCGCTATCTATCTGAAGAGCATAGTTACCTTGTTTATAATGGGAATAGGCCATCCCCGCGTAAACGATAGACATTTTATTTTTAACTATTTTTCTTAGTCTGTAATCTTCACAATCATTAAGTATTCTGGAAAGCCCTAAAATCATAGATGGAGCTCTTTTGAGAAAGCCACGACCACTTATTCCGCTTTTTACAATACGATATTTATGAAGTTTTCTATTTATAAAAACAGCGTTATTTTTTTTTGAAAAACGAACCCAAAATAAGTAGTCATCTCCATTCTTTAAATCTTCACTGAATCTATCTGATTCAGTAAGCGATGATCGCCTGATGACAACACTTGAAGTACCAATATAATTGGCAGAAAGAATTGTACTATATAATACGCCGGAGTTAATCTGCTCAACTTGAACTCTATCCCCATCCGGAAAAATGTTCCATAGAGTATCGTATTCATCAAGGAAGCTTTCTTTTAGCACCCTATCATTTTCATTTATAGATGAAAAATTTGTAAATAAAAAATTAGCACCGTTATATTTATCAAGTGCCGCAACAGACAGCTCTATTTTTTGTGGGTGCATCAGGTCATCCGAATCGAATATAAATATATACTCACCCTTGGCACAATCCAACCCAATGTTTCTAGGAACAGACGGGCCGCCTGAGTTTTCTATAGATATAATCTGAAATCGCGGATCGTTTATTTTTTTTGCATACGATACCGTATTATCCGTCGAACCATCATCAATAATGATGCACTCGAAATTTGAAAATGTCTGATTCAAAATCGATTCAAGAGTACTGGCTATATATTTTTCTGCATTGTAGGCAGGAATGATAATAGTTGCTTTAGGCATACTCTTCCTCTATAAAATTCACTAATATTACAATTATGTTTCACAGAAATAAGTCCATCCTGTAGAATACATACAATGAAATTGATAAATTTATTCGATGGAGACGATAATACAGTGCTTAAATCCGGAACATCTTTACACTCCATTTGTAACCGATTTTTAAAAAAAATTGGTTATTCCATAGAAAAGATTCACCATGAAAAAATTCATGACATGAGAGGACAATTTTCTCATCCTATTTCCATTCTCTATCATGGGACAGCTGTACCTTCTTTAATAGATGTTGATATAGCTAAAGGTAGGGGGCTTCTGATCTACCCTCTTCAAAAGACGACCCACCCTTTTGTATATTCCATTTACGAAGCTATTAATTCGTCAGACCAATCCAGTTCCTTAAGAGAAACGCTCAGTCATTATTACTCTTGCGTCCAACCATCATCGGCGGCAGATTGGATAGGACTTCCTTCTACTAGCAACTCTCCTTTGCAGAAATTTTCTCCATGGGCATTAACGATGCCTTGGTCTTCAAGAACTCCCGATCAATTAAAAACGATTCGTGAAAGCACAGCACTCGAAGAAAATAAAGCATTGGGGCATCGGCTATCTATAGAAGATGGTTGGCATTTTTGGGGCCCCATATCAGCTACTAAGCTTGACATCGAAATACAACGGTTTACAAAACTCTTAAATTCTATGCAAGCCAATGGTTTCCGTCGGCATAATGGACACGATGGCGATATCAGAGCTGTAATATTGCAAAAAAAAGATGACTGGCGCTGGCAAGTTGTTGGAGGAGAACACCGAGCTGCAGCAATTTGCGCATTCGGATATAAAACAGCCCCCGTACGAGTACTACAAGTCATCAATCGTGATGACGTAGATTTTTGGCCCGGTGTTTGTAACGGGTCATTCACACGCGATGAAGCACTAAGAACGTTTGACATAATATTTCATGGTGAACTTCCCCAGGTTTCTCAAAGGTGGAATACATCAGATTGCTAGAAAATCAATTTCTTAGTAATTTTTTAAAAACGCGATCTATGATTTTATCTTTAATAACAAGGCGCTCTGATGAATTAAACAGCAGAAAACCAATGATAAGTTGACCTACCGACAAAATACTTGCGCTCATTACTAACTGCCATATTGACAGTGAGCGCCAATCTGGCATTACCCAATGCAATGAAAATGCAAATAAAGCTGCTACCGCAAGAAATATGGTAATGCGACAAATTAAGTGCTGTAAGTCGATATTAATAAGGCTTTGTATGTACAAAGGAGTAATTAATAGACGACCCACAACAAGAGGAGCCGATATACTTATTGATGCACCAATGATTCCAAATTTTGGAACAAGGACAGTCAGTAAAACTCCAATGATAGCGGTCTCCATTAAAGAAATAACAGATCCTACATTGTGTTTATTCAGCGTCAGCAATAAGCTTTGAAAAGGAGCAGCGCAATAAACTGAAAAACGTCCTACTGCAAGAATAAGAAGGCAAATAAAAGTATCTTCAACCTGAAAACTTGCCCCCATCCACAATTTGATAAAGCTATAGCCTAATAGAAGAAACCCAACATAAAATGTTACCGCCAGGAGAAGGTTTACTTTAATAAAAAAAGAAATACTGGACTTCAATTCCTGATGCGCACCTTTGGCATAATATTCGGTGAAAATTGGGCCACTAAACCCGGTCGCCTGAGTCAGAAATGTTATTGCATATTCGACTAATCTTACTGCCACATAATAGGCTGTCAGAATCCCACTAAACTGATAGAAGGCAATAAACCAGATGTCCATTTTATTTCTGAGCATGGTGTTTATATCTAATAGAAACACCCACTTGCTAAAGTGAAATACATCTTTCAAAGTAGCCGCATCTATAGAAGATTTTCTGAATTCAAGCTCTTTAAATAGGCTGGTTGTAAATCTTACATATATTGCTGTACTTACCAATCCCGTTATCATCATGATTAGAGCCATCGCAACCAGCCCATATCCATTTGATAAAAACAGATAAATCAAAACAGCGTCAAGGACGCTTTTCCCAAGTTTCACCAAAGCGATAAAGTCATATCGCATATATGCACTAAGGATTCCTGGAAACGCTTTGGCTGGAAACTCTATGGCCAGAGATAAACCGGTAACAATCAGTATCATTTTAACGACATCAAGATTGTCAGTATTATCCATTAGTTTTTCTGCGCCATATTGCGCAGCAACAATGGAAATAACCAACACAACGATGCCCAGCACACTATAAATTATTAATGCAGTATTAATAATCCGGTTGGCAGCCTCCGGATTGTTTTGATGAATATATTTGGATACATAACGGGTTACTGCTTGATTAAACCCAAGATCCAGCAAGTAATAAGTGCCTACAATACTGCCGATGACAATCCATAGGCCGTACAACTCCTGGCCTAATGTATTAATCAAAAATGGCATCATCAGAATGCCTATCGCCACGCCTACTAGCGTATTTAATACGCGAAATCCTGAACTTTTAAAAATCAATAAGGTTTTTGATGACACAATGTGGATCCAAATGAGTTGCTACGATCAGCCTTTATTCAAAGCCGATACGAATTGCTTTAGGCCTCGCATGATTTTAACGTTTGATTTTTCTACCGTTACTGTCTGTATAATTTCCTGCCGATTGGCTATGCCCGCTTTGTAGTTTTGATTTTTTCCACTCCCGGCTAAAAAATCATATTCTTGTCCGGACTCTATAGCCGTCTCGATGGCGTAACCCATATGTAAAGCACCCGGTGAAATACCTTTTAACGCATGTTCGGAAAAGCCGGATTGGAGGTTATAACGACGACCTTTGTAGAGGACATCATAAAGCACGGAAATTGGCTTCCCATTCAACAACATGGCTTGCATCAAGATCGCCCCTGTTGAGACAAATCGCTGCATGAAATTTTTCAGAAAACTTCTACTGACCGAGGTATAACAGGGTTGCCCCCATCGTATACAGTGAAAACTGTCCAACACATCAAAAAATGCATCGGCATCCCTAATATCGTACTCCCTGAATTCAAGTTCTCCTGAATTTTTCAGACGCTCACGGCGGTTAAAATACCGGGCCCGTGTCGACGCAGCTAAGGACGCCTTGTAGACACTGACATCAGCAGCACTGACGTAATAGGTCACCTCCTGCGGATTGGAATGCAAGGACCAACCAGTTTTAGCAGCCAGTAACTCTATATTCTCAGCAGCCCACTTTGCCATATCTTTAAAAACAATTTGTGACCAGGATGAATTACCCAACGCCGAAAATAGCTCTTCATCACATAAAAAATCACCCACATAATTGTATTCAGAGCGTGGAGCGGAGAGTGGGTGAATGGCAGTACCGGCCAAAGCAATCGCTTGAAAGGATAACCACTTGCGCACGGGAGATTTAATACGGTAAAAAATTTCCCGTGGGTTGTTACGACCAAAGGGGTCGATCAAGGTAATACGAGGATCTTTCCCATAGGTGTCAATCCAGGCTTCCAACCAGGCTTCACTTCGAAAAAAACTGTCTATTTTCGGAGAGGATTTTATTTCATCCACACGGGCAGAAGAATCAGGCATCGACACTATGCGTTACCCACAAAAGCCATGCCCGAGTTATTTATTCGTCTTTTTCTTTTTCCTCTGTTCACAATTACAACTGTTGCCGGGCTTTCTGAAGATGTTCTTTAACATCAGCATTATCGGGAGCAATTTTTTCGGCTTGCTCAAGATACGCCACCCCCTCCTTGACACTACCTGCATTCACCAACATCCAACCGTAGGTATCAAGAATCACGGGACTTTGCGGAGCAAGATCGTATGCACGTTTGGCATACTCAAGTGCCCGCTTGTCCTTTTGCTCATGGTAGATCCAGGCAAGATTATTAAATGCAATGACCGAATCTGCCGAAATTTCTATACTGCGCTGATACCAGACTTCCGCCTCTTTCAGATTACCGGCCTGTTGATATTGCATGGCTTTAACCAGAGTAGCCTTGGCACTATTCGGCAGTTTATTCAGCCATTCATTCAGCCATTCGTCTCTGCCAGCTGTATTGCCTGCTGCCTGATGGGCAGAGAAGATAGCTTCTGCGGCACTTTCAGTCGGCTTTACTGCCCATGAAGTCTGAAACGCTTCTAACGATGGACCGGTTTCTTCTGCTGCACGATGAATAAGCCCCTTTAAATAGTGCCAGGCCGCTTTATCTTCTTCCTGTGGTTTAAAGGCATCAAGCAGGCGATTTGCTTCCTGAGCGTTGTTGGTAAACAGCTCTGTGTCTACGAGGTTAGCCAAATAATTAATATTGGATGGATTATATTCCAACGCTTTCAAAAAGCTGATCTTGGCTTCGGGGATTTTCCCTTGGGAGCGGTCACGGATCGCTAAACGATTATAAAGATCAGCAGCGATATTTCTGACAAAACCGGCATGCTCACTTTTCTCCAATGCTAACTGGATATGCTCAATGGCTTTTTCAATATTACCGTCGTTAAAGGTGAGCTGGGAAAGCATAACCGAAGTTTGCCACGCGCCTTTTTCTTCAAGCTTGGTTAGAAAAGGAATCGCTTGTTGCGAGTTGCCGGACTTTTCCAGCGCATTCATCCATTGTGAATAGCCCTCAATCTGACCAGGCATATCAGTCAACGCTTCCGACCAGACCTCAGCAGCTTTTGCCCATTGGTTTTCACGCTCCCAGGTTTGCGCCAACCCCATATAAGCAATTGCACGATCCGGGCTGTCCGGATTTTTCAGCGTTTTACCGAATAACGATCGAGCTTCGGCATATTTTTTTTGGTGAAGCCGGAACCAGCCTTCAAGGAAGGCGCCCCGCACATTGTCAGGGTACTGCTTTTTGAATGCCTGAATTTCCTGATCAACCCGATTCTCTCTGCCTTCTGCCAGCAGTGTGCTCAAATAGGTTTGTTGCACAGCGAGATCTTCAGGCTGGGTTTTATAGGCCGTTTCCAACTGGCCTATAGCTCCCTCTTTATCGCCCAGTGTCATTTGACGTTTAGCCAAAGCCAGTCGCAAGCGTTGTTGCGCCGGATTCAAAGAGAGGCTTTTTTCAATAGCATCAGCACCTTGCTGGCTGACCGGATCAGCTTCCAATAAAGCTAATCCCAAACTGGCCTGGATATTGGCGTCTTCGGGCTGGCGATTGGCGGCATCACGCAGCAAACCAATAGCATCCTGAATATTGTTGTTGCTTTGGTACTTTGCCATAGCCGCCGCTTGAATCAATGAAGAGCTGGCGGTTTCTGTGTCAAGGTACTGATTGAAGAGCTCCACAGCTTCTTCATTGTCGCCTTGCTGATATTGGATGAGCCCTAACAAGGTTCCGGCACTGGTATGCGTAGGGCTTAACGAGCGAATTTCCTGTAATAATTTGGCAGATTCTTCCAGTTTTCCTTGTTGATACAACTCCAGGGCATCCGCATATTTCTTTCTTAACAACTCACCTTCGTTATTGGAGTCAGCCAATAATCGTTGATAAGCATAGGCCTCACTGGTTCTGCCCTGCTGGATCAATACCTGAGTTAAATAATCAAGAATCGTGGCTCGCTCGGCGGTTAACACATCCCCATTAGCAGTGAGCGTAAGTGCGCGCGTTAAATGCGCCTCGGCAGCATCCAGATGGTTTTCCATAAATTCAATCTGACCAGCCAGAATCAGACTGCGTAAATGATCAGGCCCGGTTTGTAATGCAGCCTTCAAGGTCTCTGCAGCTTTTTCCCGATTGCCTTGAGCCATAAAGAACTCTGCACTCAAATAGGCAGATTGTCCTTCGCTGCCGGGAATTGCCTTAACCTTTTCGAGTGTTTTTTGAAAACCTTCGACATCACCCAGCGCAATATAAGCCCGTGCCTGTATACCGTAGGCACGGCGTTGTTCGTTTTCATTCAGATTTCGAATGTTTCCTGAATTTAAAAGATTGATAGCAGAGCGGAATTTTCTTCCTTCAACGTAGGCTTCGGCCAACTCTACAAAAACCTCGGGGTGTTTTTCCAGCAGAGGTTCCAGTAAATTTCGAGTGGATGCGTATACGCCAATTTTGTTGTAAATATTGGCTAGTAAAATATAACCAGCCGAATTGCCTGGCTGCAGTTGAATGGCATTTCGGGCTTCGAGAATAGCAGCACGGTACTGCCCCTGCTGCTGGTAAGCGGTGGCCGATCGCTCGTAACGATTCACTTCGGCCTGTACATCCTGGCCATTATTATCGCAAGCAGTAAGAGCAATTACCAAAGATAGTAAAAATGCCGATTTACGCATCATAGACCCCATGAGCCATGTGAGAATTTTTAAAAATTGAACCGGACACCAATACCGGAAGCCAACTCATCGTAATTGTTGAAGCTATCGTCTGAAACGCGTTTTTCCTGTTCCACATATAAACGTACGCTGATATCTCTATGAAAATCACGCGAGATAATAAATGCCTGCCTATCCGAATCAAAAGGTAACCGCGATCCACCTGAAAAATCCTGCTTACGTTTGCTAAATTGCAGCGTAGCTTTGGTTCTCGGTGAAATTGCGTAAGAGAATCCCAGAGAGACACCTGTCTCAGTATTATCTTCTGATAAATCCAGGTAATCATCGTTCCGCCAACGAAAGCCGAGGTTGACCGTACAAACATTGCAAAATAAATTGGAATAAAGCTGCAGGTCGATATTTTTTCTATCCATTTGGTCGATTTCAGATGAGCCAACATCACCACGATCAATATTACCCGGGTCAAACCGGTGCCCATCCCCCATGGAGGTGTTGGTGATCATCCGGTCTGCATACAACCGAATACCGGACGTATCATTTTTATAGGTAATGTCAGCTTGATAGGAAGGGCTGGAGTAATCCCGGGTGGAATCTATCTCACTCCAGTTGTAGCCGACACCGACGGTATAACTGAGATTGCGCAATGCCGAGGTATAACTGAGCATGGCGTTATCCTGCCGATAACTTCGATCTTTTGCAGCAGGAAAAGTGATCTCTGCGCTGGATACATTGACAGAGAAGGAATCTATGTCAGAAAACTTGTGCATCCAGCCAAGGGCCGCGCCTTCCTGACGGGAGTCACGCGCATTGTTGCGACGATAATTGGTATCCGTATAAATGCCGTAACCAAAAATCATATCTACCGGCGTTAACAGATATTGCACACCCGGATAGATAGAAACTATTTCACGTTCATCGTAATTGCGCACCAAATCCAGCTGTTCAGGTGCGCCTAATACACCTTTACGAGTGTGCATGACGGTAAGATTGAGCAGCTTGCTGTTTTTGCCGAGATACAGCGTTGACTGCCCTTCGAGCATATTGCGATCAGGCTGGGAGTCTTCACTGTAGCGGTATTCTGACAATATATAGTCAGCAGTAAAATCCAGCAGCGGATTTTGATAAACGCCTTTCCCGCCTAATGAAATTCGATCCTGTCGTTCACTGACAGGGTCGAGATCGGTTTTATTGGCGTTATCGGTATATTCGGTAGAAAGATCGACAAAAGCATCAACGTGACGGGTCAACGCCTGAGCCGGAAGAGCAATCAACAAAGATCCGCAGTATGCTGCCAGCATAGTCTTCTTCAATGCGCACCTCCCTTTCTTGCTTGAAATAGTTATTAATGATTAAACACAAAGCCGGAGAAGCGATCTCTACCTACCGCATCCACGGCTGCCAGCACGTCGTCTGTTACATTTTTACCAAAGGGCACCACGATCAATGCGTGATCACAATAGCGAGCGAGAATCCGCGCCTCGGTTGAATGCTGAACGGAAGGCGCGTCGAGAACGATGAAACGATCCGGATACCGAGACTTGATTTCCGACACCAGCGTCGCCATTCTATTGGAGTTAAAAAATTCGGCGGCAGATTCACTGGACCCACCCGATGGAATAATACGCAAGCGCTCTACACCACTGGGATAGATAATTTTTTGCAGCGGTACCGTGTAATCGGTGAGGTATTGCGTTAAACCCTTGTCAATCGGCATAACGCTGTAGCGTTCTGCTGCTGAATCATAGGGATTACAGTCCACGTATAACGCCGTTTTGTGCTGATCAAGCGCAAAGGTTGCTGCAAGATTGAACGCAAAAAAACTGGAACCGCCTGAATCTGCAACTGAAGACACCAGCACCACAATATTGTCGGATTGGCTTTTTTGCAACAGACGAATGCGCACTTCACGGAAAGCATTCAGCACATCACGCTGGCGCATACCGGCAAATACTACTTTGCGCTCGTAAAGTTCTTCGTGCGTCCAAAAGGCGGTATTACGCATTTTTCTGATTTGATTCTGTGCCGGCAGGCGAACGTCTTCAGACGCTTGTGATTCCGGCAGAATATCGTTGTCTTGATCTGTCATCATCCTAGCCTCTTAGAAACTGCCAATACACAGCAAAACCTGCATAGGCCGCAATAGCGATTATGCTTAACAGCAGCAACCCAATAATATCTTTACGTAACAAGCGCTCACCCAACGGAGTGTTGTAATGCGGTATGGAACCAATCACATCCATGCCTTCGGGTAAGGATTGTTGCAAGGCTCGGGCCGAACGAATATGCGGATCAAGCAACACGTAAACAATCAAAAGCCCTAAAGAAGCCAGCAACCCAAGGATAGGCCCCAATATAGCGAAGTGAAGAAAATACAAACCTGAGGGTTTCAAAGGAAATGCAGCCGGTTCCTGAATGCGGTAGCTGGTGCCCTGCCCTTCAATATCCAGGGTCATGGAGACACGCGCCGATTCTTTACGCTGCAACATCTCTTCGTAAACATCCTGAATAACTTTCATATCGCGGGTCAGATCGGACAATTCTGCGCGATTGGCCGCGACGCGACGCGCGCGCTCGTATTCCTGCTCCAGTAAATTACTCAGCGATTCCATACGACGCTGTTGCGACCGTAAATCCAGATCGGCTGCTTGCTGTTGCTTACGCAATTCTTCATAGAGAGGATTTTCTACGCGATCATTATTGCCAAACACTTCGCCGCTGGCCTGCAAGGTTGCAATGGAATTATCCAACTCGGAAATCTGCGCACGCAGGGAAATCACATCAGGGTAGTTTTCCTGATAGAGCAACAGGAGATTTTCCAGTTGAGTTACAAGCCCCTGGCGGCGCTGGCGTAACTCATCGATCTGACCTTTGGCTTGCTGATACTGCCCTTCCTGACTCAATTGCGTTTGGACGGTAGCAATTCGGGTTTTACTTTCTTCAATTGAAATTTTCAAAGATTCAATTTCATTGCGCAGAGATGCAATTCTATTGGTCACACTGGCTTCTGTACCATCGGTATTCTGCCCGGTAAAAATTTTCAACTTTTCTTCAGCTTGTTCAAGCTGCCTTTTATAACTTTGTACCTGAGCATCAATAAAGTTAAAGGCACCCAGACTTTCATCACGCTTTTTTCTGGCGATATCTTCAATAAATACATTGACGACAGCATTCAGTGTTTCAAAGGTAGCGTCGGGATGAATGGAGGAATAGGTAATACGAAAATAATTATTTTTTTCAGCACGGGTGCTTAATCCGGAGCGAATGTCACGTACGACCTGATCGACCTCTTTAGCGGTTGCACTGTCTTTTAGCAAGCCGGCTTGCCGCGCAGCAGACTCAAGAATGCTACGGGTATAAATAATTTCTCTGGCCTGCTCCGATCGATCAATGGAGGTGACTGGCGCACGGCCCTTGAACAGCGGTTCATAGATAGTGCTGGAATCCGCTACCAACAAGGCACCACTGGTGTAATGCTTTGGCCAAAAAACCCCTACGGCAAGCACCGCGAAGCTGATCAATATAAAAAACAGCACCACAGGAAAACGGAACCGAACCAGTTCCGTTTTAAATGCCAGCAAAAGGTCTCTAATGGTCGATTTATCCATGAGTCAATCCGGGTCGGGTCAGAAGTTTCGCTCTGGTACAGTAATGATGTCAGAGGGCTGCAAGCTGTAGTTGGTATCCAGACGGCCTTTGTTGATCAGGTCATTCAGATGAATGGGATACACTTTTATTTCATTGCCTATTTTGCGGTAAAGCCTGGCGTTGTTAAGTGAGGCGAAGTCGGTGGTGCCGCCCGCCAGCAATACCAGATCCAATACCGTCATACCACTGCGATAGGGCAACGATTGGGGCGTGGAGACGGCACCGGTAATCCGCACACGACGCTGAAAGTCAACGCTGTCCGGATTGCTGATAATGACCGTTACCTGCGGGCTACGCACGTAATCATTCAGGCGGGTTTCAATGTAACGCGACAGCGCCGTCGCCGTTCGGTCAGCGGCCTGGATATCCCCCACCAATGGCATGGAGATTTTGCCATCCGGCCTTACCGGTACCGAAAGAGACAACTCGGGGTTACGCCAGACGTTAACGTGCAAGGAGTCGCCAACACCGATCAGGTAATCTTCCACCGGTGCGTCCGAAACAGTCGGCATTTCAATTGACCGGGTGCTGCCGCACGCTGTCAGGAAAACCGTCAGAAAACCAATAACCAGCATGTTGGGAGACATTTTCATGTCATAGCTCCTTTAGTGTCTTTTGCAATAATCCAGCGCTATTAATACCTGCCCGCATCAGTGCACACCTTTGCCAAGCAGAATAATTTCCACGGTTTGAATCATGATGAGCATATCCATCAAAAAGCTGTGGTTTTTGGTGTAATACAGATCGTACTGCAGTTTGTTTTTGGCGTCTTCTACTGAAGCACCGTAAGGGTACTTTAATTGCGCCCACCCCATCAGACCGGGCTTGACCTTGTGACGGATGTTATAAAAAGGAATCTGCTCCGACAGGTCACTGACAAACTCCGGACGCTCGGGACGCGGCCCCACAAAGCTCATGGAACCGGACAACACGTTGTAAAGCTGGGGAAGTTCGTCCAGCCGGGTGTTACGAATAAAGGCGCCTACGCGGGTAACCCGTGCATCGTTTTTCTGAGCCCAGATAGCCTTGCCACCCACTTCAGCATCCTGACGCATGCTGCGAAATTTATAAATACGGAACAGCTTGCCATTCAAACCTACCCGCTGCTGGTGATAAAGCACCGAACCGGGGCTTTCGAGACGCACCGCAATCGCGGTTAACAGCATAAATGGCCAGAGCACCGCAAAGAAGGCAGATGCCAATACGATATCAAACAATCGCTTGGCCAGCTGCTGGGATTTGGGGTAGCGGAAACCATCGGAAAACAACATCCAGCTGGGACGCAACAGCTGAATGTCGATCTTGCCCAATTCGCGCTCGTAAAAACTGATGGCCTCACTGGAAGGAACACCCGCCAGCTTGCAATCCAGCAACTGCTGCAAAGGAAACGCTTCACCGCTGCCGCGACGACGCTCATCGGGTGAGATAACGATTTCGGAAATTTGGCGTTCGCGCACGAAAGTGAGCCAGTCGGTCGGCTCTTCCACGACCAGCGCCGGATCAACTTCCACGGTTTCATTGGTGCTGCGAATACAACCAACGATGGTGACACCCAGCAACGCCATCTCGGGCTTGAGATCGTCCAGCAGATTTTTCGCCTTGCTGCCGGCACCATAGATGACTACCCGGCGCTTGAGGTTACGCAAGTCGACCGCTTTGATGAAAATCCAACGGGCAACCAGCACCATCAGTGTTGATATAACAACGCCCCAGAAAACCTGGCTCTGCTGAAAAAGACCGCCCGGCCAAACCAGGTTAAGGATGAACAGCGACAAGCTGCCCAACAGGAAAAAACTCACCAGGGTGCGCAACACCATACTGGCAAAACCTTCCTGCACCATCGACGTGTAAACACCCATGGACAAAGTGCAACAACTCAGCACCAGCGAGAACACCAGAACCGAGGCGGGATACTCGGTGGCAATGTGCCAGCTCAGTGCGCCGGTGTTGATGAATGTGTTGATCTGCAAGGCAATCCAGGCTGCCAGCATCAACAGTATTGCTTCAACAATCCCCAGGAATAAATAAGGGAGGTGTATAAAGTGTTTATTAATACGGATATACGACAAACCCAAATCCTTACTGTGGCCTGCATCGAGCACGATGTTAATAACAATGAGGTCGCATTATAGCGGTTTTATTTTATCCGTTTCGATAAAAGCAGCCGTTATTTTGACGAATAGAGAATAACATTCCGAATTAAACGGAATAATGACAGGAGTTATATAACTGTATTAAAAATTCAGCAAAGAATGTGTTAATTTAGCGCCCACCCTGTCAGGCTCATGAAAGGAATTAATGCATTATGTTCGCCAGTAATCCCCGCATCAGCATCATTGGTCTTGGTTATGTCGGTTTACCACTTGCTGTCGAATTTGGAAAAAAAATCGACACTATCGGTTTTGATATCAACCCGCAGCGCATCCAGGAACTGCACAATCATGTCGACCATACACTCGAACTGAACGCCGAGGAATTACAGCAAGCTACACACTTGCAGTTCAGCGCAAACCCCGATGACCTGAAAAACTGTGACGTATATATCGTTACCGTTCCGACACCTATTAATAGCAGCCGCCAACCCGACCTGACACCGCTGGAAAAAGCATCCGCCATGCTGGGTAAAGTGATCGGTAAAAACAGCATCGTCGTGTTTGAGTCAACGGTTTACCCAGGCTGCACCGAAGAAATTTGCGTACCGATTATCGAATCGGTATCCGGCCTGAAATTTAACGTCGACTTTTTTGCCGGTTACAGCCCGGAACGAATTAACCCGGGCGACAAAGAGCATCGGGTCCACAACATTACAAAAATTACCTCAGGCTCCACACCGCAAGTGGCTGATTACGTAGACGAACTTTATCGCCGTATCGTCGTGGTGGGCACGCACAAAGCGAGCAGCATCAAAGTGGCGGAAGCCGCCAAGGTGATCGAAAACACCCAGCGCGATATCAACATCGCCCTGATCAACGAACTTGCCTTGATATTCAAACGTCTCGATATCGACACACTCGAAGTACTTGAGGCAGCCGGCACCAAGTGGAACTTTCTTCCTTTCCGTCCGGGTCTGGTGGGCGGTCACTGCATCAGCGTTGACCCTTACTACCTCACCCACAAAGCGCAGCAGGTTGGCTATAACCCGGAAGTGATTCTGGCCGGACGCCGCATCAACGACAACATGGGTAATTTTGTCGCTGACTCGGTAGTCAAAATGATGACGCAACGCAAAACCCATGTAGTAGATTCCAACATCCTGATTATGGGTTTGACCTTTAAGGAAAACTGTCCGGATTTGCGCAACACCCGCGTCATCGACATCATCTGCGAATTGCAAAACTACCACGCCAACGTGCATGTGTTTGATCCATGGGCTGACAAAGCAGAAGCAGAAGCAGAATATCAGTTGCCGCTGATCGACGCCCCACAAGCCGGCTTTTACGATGCCATCATTATTTGTGTGGGCCATCAGCAATTTCGTCTGTTGGGCGCCGACCAGATTCGCGCCTACGGCAAACCGGGACATGTGCTTTATGATGTAAAACACATTTTGCCGAAAGACACCGTCGATGCGCGTCTTTAAAATAACCGACTTAATGATCAGGGAAACGCTATGAAAGTTCTTGTCACCGGCACCGCCGGCTTTATCGGATCGACCCTTGCCAAACGCCTGCTTGCCCGTGGCGACGAAGTTATCGGTGTTGATAATCTTAACGACTACTATGATGTGCAAATTAAAAAAGACCGCCTTGCACATTTGTTGCCCCAGGCAGGCTTCACCGACGTGCGCGCCAACCTGGAAGATAAAGCGGCCATTGATCAGGTCTTCAAAGATCACCGCCCGGATCGCGTGGTCAACCTCGCTGCCCAGGCCGGCGTGCGTTACTCACTGATCAACCCTCAAGCTTATATTGATGCCAACATCACCGGCTTTCTGAATATTCTGGAAGGCTGCCGCCACTTTGGTACCGAGCACCTGGTGTATGCCTCCAGCAGCTCTGTGTACGGCGCAACCACCAACATGCCTTTTTCGGTGCACAACAACGTAGACCATCCGGTCAGCCTCTACGCTACCAGTAAAAAAACCAACGAACTGATGGCGCACACTTACAGCCATCTTTTTAACATTCCTACCACCGGTTTGCGCTTCTTCACCGTTTATGGCCCCTGGGGCCGCCCGGATATGGCGCTGTTTATTTTTACTCGTAAAATTCTCGCCGGTGAACCGATTGATGTTTTCAACTACGGCCATCACCGCCGCGACTTTACCTACATCGACGATATCGTTGAAGGCGTCATTCGCACCCTGGATCGCGTAGCCCCTGGCAACCCGCAGTGGGATGGCGGCCAGCCGGACCCGGCCACTTCAAAATCGCCGTATCGCATCTACAACATCGGCAGTAACAGCCCGGTGGAATTGTTGCGCTACATTGAAGTGCTGGAAGAATGTCTCGGCAAAAAAGCCGTTAAAAATCTGCTGCCGTTGCAACCGGGCGATGTGCCCGATACCTATGCCGATGTGGACGCATTAATCGAAGACGTGGATTACAAACCCTCCACACCGGTAGAAACCGGTATCGCCAACTTCGTGCAATGGTATCGCGACTACTACAAGGTTTAATGAGGCAATAGCATGACCCGGGACAGCGCAATTACCCACGCCATGACGGTGGATGTGGAAGACTATTATCACGTAGCCGCTTTTGGTCAGGTGATCCGACCGGATGAGTGGGATCAATGGCCATCCCGGGTTGAAGCCAACACCGACCGGTTACTGCAACTGTTCGACGATGCCGGCATCCACATCACCTTCTTTATTCTCGGCTGGGTCGCCGATCGCTACCCGGCGCTGGTGAAACGTATTCACCAGCAAGGGCATGAAATTGCCTCCCACGGCTTCAGCCACCAGTTGATCTACCGCCAGACGCCGGAAGTGTTTCGCGAAGAAACCGCCCGCTCCAAAGATATTCTGGAGGCGCTGACCGGCGAAGCCATTCTCGGTTACCGCGCTGCCAGTTACTCGATCACCCGCAAATCTCTGTGGGCGCTGGAGATTCTCGCGGAATTGGGCTTTCAGTGGGATTCCAGCATCTTCCCTACCCGCCACGACAACTACGGTATTCCCGGCAGCCCGGAAGAACCCTACCGACTGATTACCGACAGCGGCAAAGTGCTCACCGAATTCCCGCTGACTACCGCCAAAGTATTTGGCCAGGCCATACCGGCTGCCGGTGGCGGTTATTTCCGCCAATACCCTTATGCGCTGTCACGCTGGTTATTTGACCGCGCCAGCCTTAACCAGACCATGCCACGCATTTTTTACCTGCATCCCTGGGAGATCGACCCGGAACAACCGCGCGTACCCAATGCCAGCTGGTTCAGTAACTTCCGACACTACACCAACCTCGACAAATGCCTGCCGCGCCTGGAGCGCATGCTGCAAGACTTCAAATTCGGCACTATCAGCCAGAGTCTGGGTTCGGTAAACATCCAAAAAGAGCTGCATATTCAGGAACTTGGCAAAAAAAGTGACTGAAAAGTGCTTTCAGACACAATTGACCATGGACGGGGGCAACCAGGACAAGTAAAATCCCGCCCTCTTGCATTACCCTTCTCACGCATCCGTAGCTCAGCTGGATAGAGTAGCGGCTTCCGAAGCCGTTGGTCACAGGTTCGAATCCTGTCGGGTGCGCCAATTTCCTTTTTAATCTCCTTCCGGTTGTTATCTTCCAGGCATTAACGCTATCGCCTTCAAATGCGACCAGCAAAAAAACGGCCCGACAAAATGTCGAGCCGCTGACGATGCATGCAAAGCTCCTTGCCGTTATTTCAATTCACGAATGCGGATATTTTTAAACCACACCCGGTCACTGTGATCCTGCAAGGCGATGTGGCCACGAGCGGATTTTGCAAAACCGGGCATATCCTTGAATTTACTGTTGGCGATCATCTCCTGCCATTGTGGCGAGTTGCGGTCGTATTCCACCACTTGGTAGCCGTTTAACCAGTGCTGCACTTTGCCCTGGTTAACTACCAGTCGTGTGCGGTTCCATTCGCCACCGGCGTTGACCGCCACAAACTCGCTGGCAATGAAATCGTACAGGTCACCGGCGCGGTGCGTTTTAATAACGCCGTCGGGATGCGCCGGATTATCCAGCAGTTGATACTCCGTACCGGTATGCCAGGTGTAAGGATAATCTGCCCCTTCTATGACGCCGTAAATCAAACCGCTGTTGCCACCGGGTGCAACTTTCCAATCCAGCGCCAGCTCATAATTTTCATATTGCGCTGTGGTGATGATGTCGCCACCGCCAACGGTTTGCCAACCGTCGATTTCTGACGGGTCGAGATGTATTTGGCCATCGACAATTTTCCAGGCACTGCCAATGGTTTCGGCACCGTAGTTGCGCCAGCCGTCCAGGGTTTTGCCATCGAATAATAATTTCCAGCCGGCTTTACGCTCGGCAGCAGATAATGTGTTATCCGGTTGAGGTTGCACAACACGTTTAAAACCCGGTTTGTTGGCTGGAATTTCGTTCAGCGTGTACCAGGCTTCGGTGCTCCACAGGGATTGTCCTTTGGCACTGACAAAAGGTTCTGCGATACGCACATACACCAGGTGGCCAGGTTTCATACCATCCATTTCGAGAAATACTTTTTTGCGATCGCGGGATACATTTACCGACAAAATAGTTAGCGCACGTAAATCCAGCTTTTCTCCGCCGTAATCCGCCGTGGGTTGGTAATACCATTGTTGTACTTCATATTCGCCTGCGGTAATACCACGCCCTTCTTCAAGGGGTTGCGTGAAGGTTATTTCCATACCATTTGAACGTGCACTTACCTGCAACATTTCAAATGCCTGCTGGTTGTTAAAACTCAGCTTTTCCAGACCAAACCAGTTTTTGCCCTGGTCGGCCCAGTTACCGGGGTTGCCCACACCGCCAATGAACAAACTCTTACCATCCGGCGACCAGACCACACGATTAACGCCGGCCTCCAAACCCTGGGTAAAACGGAATACCGCACCCTGATATTTACCATTCACTTTTTCAGCAAAGACCCGTTTTAAACCACCGTGTGTAACTTCACCGTGTAACATCTGGCCTTTGTAATCACCACGGTCAATATAAATAGGTTGGCTTGGCGAGTTACCGATTTCGTCCTGCGGCAACCACACCACCGGCAAGGTTTCTTTCAGATTTTCAGTACCGGCAAAATCCACCGAGCGCGAACCATAGAATGCTCCCTGCTGCACATGAACAATTTTACTGGCAGGTAACCAGTCTCCCTGGTTGTCGGCAATAAACAATTCTTTATTAACGCCTTTGCCGATGCCGTTAGGTGTGCGCAAGCCATGGGCAATAAATTCCACACGGCCATCTTTGCGGGAAATTTTTACCACTTTGCCACGATCAGGAATTTGCGGATTGGTGCTGGCACCGCCGGGTTCAATCGCAGTTGCCAGAGCACCGTAAAAATAGCCGTCCTGATATTCCAGGCCAAAAGCAAATTCATGGAAATTGGAAGATACCCGCCACTGGTCAGACACAGTCCGGTATTCATCAATAACGTCATCACCATTGTGATCTACCAGGTGGGTTAATTCATGTTTTTGCATCACATAAATTTCACCATCAACAACTTTTAAGCCAAGGCATTCACCTAAACCCGTAGCGATGCGTTTAACGGCAATGTCGTCGGGTGCGCGATCCTGTACGCCGTCAAGAATATATACCGAACCGTCTTTATCCCACGTACACACTGCCAGGCGGCCATCGCGCAAAAAGTCCATGCCACCCACCATAGGCTCAAACCAGGAGGGCCGCGCCGATGCCAGCGTAAAGGCGGGATGCACCGACGTTAGTTTGTTTTTATCACCGGGAATACTTTTCACCAGTTCGCGGCGTGGGATGTAAGGAATGGGGTCAGCAACCTGCCCGGCATGGTGCCGTAAATTTTTTTCTGATATCACACTGAATTGATTGGCACCCGGCTCTATCCATTGCAAGGAAATGGAGCCTCCGGCGAGGGCCTGAAAGTAATCAATTTCAATGGAATTCAACCCTTCTTTAAGCGCGACATTCACATCGGTGGGTGTTGGCCCCTGATGCTGCCAACGATCAACTAACTGCTCATCATTGATGCGCATGCGACCACCGTCATCGGTAATCAAACGCAGGGTATAGTTACCGGCCTTTTCTACCTCAATAAAACCTTTGAACAACATGCGTACATTGGTGGAGATAGCGCCGAGATCTTCCAGCTCATGAACATGCAATGAGGGAGCAACACCGGAAAGTGCGATTTGAGAAAAGGTTTGCGTAACAAAGTCTTCAATGTGAAACGCTGATACCGCCAAACCGGGTTTAAGTTGATCTTTAACCGCAGGATTTTTTGCCTGGTCGTTAATATCCAGCGCCCGGCTGGGAACGCCCAAAAATAACGGATCTGCCGGGGCAACTTCACCGGGTGCTTTCAATGAGAATATGTAACTCACCATCAAGCTGGCATCGTCCGGCATTAAATCCGGATGTGGCGACATGGGAATATCTCCCCAGGCACCGCTGCCACCCTCGATAATTTTTTGAATCAGGTTGGCTCGGGTGACGGCACCGGTATCGTAACGTTCGGCAATTTCCTGATAAGCCGGGCCCACGGTTTTCCGCTCTTCGTTATGGCAAGCCTGGCAGTCGCTACCGGCGATCAATTGTTTGCCGCGAGTAATATCGTCTTTAGGCCCGGCGTTGTTCTCCGTTTTTGTTGGAGCAAGTTCAGTAAAGCCGGGATGAAAAAACACCGTCAGTTCGGTGGTTTGATCGCGGTTAAGCCATAGCTGACCGTCAATGGCCAAGGTTTTACCCGCTTCGTGATCAACGTTATGGCGGGCAGTTTCGGTAAATTGTCCGGTGGTCGCAAAGTCACTGGCATTGTTTAGAGAGCTCAGACGGGTGTTTAATCCGACTTCAATATTGTCGGGCACATCAATAAGGGTGAAACGTCGTTGCAAGCCGGTCTGGCCGTTGCGTGCCGTGTATTCCGGCGTTTCTTCCACGTTGATGGATTTACCGTCTGCCGTTGTCAGCGTGTATTGAAAAATAACCTGTTCATCAACAAAACGGTAGCCGCCGAACTTAACCTGCGCGGCCTGGGTTGTATTACCCTGCCGGATTAACCAGACCGGGTTGTGATTTGCCTGCTGATAAAAGGCATAACCGGTTGATGCGGGTTGCGGGCCATGACGCGTGGTATACACCGCCCCATCGAACTCCACACTGCCTTTCCAGGCTTTGAATAAAGTCGCTTCGGCAGCGTTGTAGGCAATATACAAATCCGGGTGCAGCGCCACCGTAACAATACGCGGCTGCCCATCCAGCACCGACCGGAACACCCACGGACTCAATGGCCGTGCCTCGGCGCTGGCCAATGACAAATCAGCGAGAGGCGGTGCCGCGGTGGCACTTACCGCCATTGCCAGCATGCCACCCGCACAAAACCCCAACCCCATCCAAAACTTCATACATACCCCGGTTTTTATTAGTTAGTTGGGAGTTGATTTAAGAGCAATGCCATAGCATGTGCAATGCCTGAAACGCCCATTGCAATCGTATTCATAATACTTTTGTTGATAAATCAGGCGGGTTTAACGATTACTTACACAGTACACGGAAAAGCCACTACACCCGCTCTTGCCGTTGAAAGCGATTTAATCGGATTGACGCGGCTCTTGCCTGCCTCCATACGAGCAATAACAGAAGCCCGATGGATGAAGTACATGCCTGCATTGCACGGTATCGGGACAACGGGAACCGCGCAGCAGGTAAGTGAATTTTTGATATGAATGTAACGATTTTTCATGATTTCACACTGCGTAATGGATAGGCGTGTTTAGCCAAAAGTTTAGCAAATTTTCAGCGGTACCGGCCTCATTACCATCGGTGAACTTCCCTTACTGCCGGCTTTTATTGACGCCCCCACTGATGCAGTGAACCGACATTGACAATAAAAACTGCCTGATACAATAATGCTCGCCATAAATTTTATAAAAGATCAATTCGGCACATTCGGTCAGCACACAACAGTCATAAAAGGAAATTGAATATGCTGATCTTTCTATTTTTTTTATTAATTTTTCTCCTCTGCTATTTCGTTGAAAAGTACCTGACAACCTGTAGTTTTTTCAGTTTAGTCAAAACACGCTCCTTTCCCGACATCTACAATCTATGATTTTGCTCCCGCAGGAGACACTGAACAATCTGGTTTTATAACAATAACGACTCTATTTACTGTCGATAAAAATGGAAAAATCCATTAAAGGAAAATTTATGACCATAAAAAATATTTCAAAGGGAACAAGATGGCTGGCTTTACTTGTCGGAATAACCCTAAGCAGTAGCTTATTGGCTGCAGATGAGGTTCGCACTCAAAAAATACCCACTGACAAAAAGTGGTCAGAGCGCATGGCTTTAACGGTAATGCAACAGAGTCCCCAAGCCTGGCAAATGATGCACTACAAGTTATTAGCATCCCCCAAGTGGGATTACACCTACGGTTTGGTTTTATATTCCTTTCAAAAACTATATTTAAAAACCGGAGATGATCGTTACCTTGCCTATGGCAAACAGTATGTTGATCAAATGGTGGACAAAGAGGGCAATATAAAAAATTATGAAACCGAAAATTTCAGCCTTGATCATATCAACAACGGAAAACTGCTATTTCTGCTACACGAAAAATATCAGGACGACCGCTATTTAAAAGCGATGAAAACTTTACGTAATCACCTCGAATGGCAACCTCGCACACGTAGCAATGGTCTTTGGCATAAGCGCATCTACCCTTATCAAATGTGGCTGGACGGCCTCTATATGGGAACCACTTACTGGGCTATGCACGCTGCGCATTTTAATGAACCGGATGCGGTATTTTCTGATATAGCCCATCAATTTATTTTGATTGAGCAAAAAACCCGTGTTCCGGAAACGGGATTATTGTTGCATGCATGGGATGAGAGCCGCTTACAACAATGGGCAAACAAGGAAACCGGATTGTCTCCTTATGTATGGTCGCGAGCGCTGGGCTGGTATGCCATGGCATTGGTTGACACGCTGGAAGTTTTCCCGAAGGATCATAAAAACCATGACGATCTGGTTAAAATTCTGAACCGTTTGTCTGATGCCTTGCAGCGCACTCAGCATGAAAGTGGCCTTTGGTATCAAGTCACCGACAAAGGAGATCGCTATGGAAATTATCTGGAGTCTTCAGGCACAGCCATGTTTGCTTATGCAATGGCTAAAGGCGTTCGCCTTGGTTATTTGCCCGGGCAATACCTGAATGTAGCCAACAAAGCCTATGACGGCATCATCAAGGGTTATATCGAGATTGATCCGGCAAACAATGAAATTTACCTTACCCACACCGTAGGTGGCACAGGGCTGGGCAACAAACCTTATCGCCCGGGAACATTTCAATATTATGTGGAAGAAGCCATCCGCACCAACGACCCTCATGGCGTCGGCCCGTTTATTCTGGCAAGCATAGAACTGGATAGATAAATCCGTTAAGCGCACCTGACTACGTCAGGTGCGCTGACAGCAGCATTAATTACTCCAACCTGTATTGAAATCAGCAACGCTGCCAGTATCGAATTTAACGATTACTACAAAGCAATAGCTATAACCGGCCTATAATCTTCAATAGCTCTCACAGCAAAGGCATCAATCCTGAGGATTAAGCATGATCACCAAATCCTGACTATTCAGCCTTGCAGATATAAAAATTCCTGCGTCCCTTTGGAGGCTCCTGCGTTGCTCGTATACCTCCATCGCCTGCTCACAGTCCCATCCGGTTAAATCTGCGCACACCCGAAAGTGTTTATATCCCATATTTTTTAATGCAGGGACCCAATATTGAGGATGAGAGAAACCTTCTGAAAAGCGATTCTTCAAGGCAATATTCTTTTCAATACGATGAAACACATGGGCCGATTCCGATGCTTCCACCATAATAAACACCCTGTCCACCTCTTCTGGCGCATAATCAATGGAAGAGGATAAATGACTAACCAGAATATTAGTCATCGTTTTATACCAGGAAACCGTTTCATAGCTGGCTGTCGCCATACGAACAGAAAGCACGAAAACAACAACCATGACTATCAGAACAGAACGCCTTTTTTGATAATCTCTCAGCAAAAGGGCAGCGAGAAAAGCAATATACAAAGCGAGTAGCGTTCTGCTTTGCACATAAATCCCGACTGGAATTACTGTAACGTAAACAGCCAGACCACAAATCAATCCGACCAGAAAAACTACAGATTGCTTTTTAAAAATCGCCGTTGTCACACCTAAAACTGCTAGCGCGATAAGGATCTCTTCTCTCAAAAAGCTGGTAGCCTCTCTGAAATTTCCAGCCGCAGAAGCACTAACACGATCAATATTCCCCAAGAGAGAATCAATACTATTCACCGGAGAAGGATTCCTCCACTCCGCGATCTGGACACCATGCCCCGTCATCAACCAAACAATAAAATTGGTAAACAGATAAGCGAAGACAAAAGACGCGATCCATATAGCGATAATCTCGCACCCTTTGCGGAAGGTAAGATTTTTAAGGAACAATAACGGCATCAGAAAAAAGAACGCACTGAATGTTCCAAAAAAAAGCACTGCCATAACGGGAAAAAATACAAAATGCGGCATTATGGTAGAAAGGAAAGGCGCGGCCAGTAACATTAAAAACCCGATAAGCAGTGTTTCAGGCCATTCCAACTGCACAGGCAAAACAGGTGTCAGCGCACAAAGCATTCCGAAAGCCAATGCCAGATAGGCATTGGATGAGATTCTGAAAGCGATCTGAAAAGAAAAATAAATAACGGAAAAATAGCTGAGAAGAATAGCCAGACCGGCAGGAATTTGCTGCAGGTAACGAAAAAAAAGATGATTTATCCACCGGCCTTCTGTGGCCAACTTGTCATCATAACTGGACACATAGTACATGGAGTCCTGACGCCATACACTGACCCCGAGATAACTCTGCAAAATGTTAAACAACAAAACGGCAATCATGCCAACAATAATCCATTCCATAGCATTATGTTTGCCTGGCTTATATTCCATAAAAAAAGAGGTCATATTAATTCTGCTTTTAGCTCCATGAGTTCAAATATTTTTCAAGGCATAAAAAAACAGCGTGTATTCCTCCCGGAATAAACACGCCGTTTTATAAAATTTATATCAGGATACGTTCAGGGTCGCTTTACCGCTGGCAAGCAATGACAATCGCGCCTGAATGGCGCTTTCAATCCCGGCTGCATCCAACCCTTGCCCGGCAAGTTGTACCGACTGGCTGTTGTGTTCGATAAAGCGGTCTTCGAAGCCGAGGTGCATGATGGGCATGACGATGCCGGTGTTGGCGAGGTGTTCGCCTACACCGCTGCCAGCGCCGCCGGCGATGGCGTTTTCTTCCAGCGTTACCAGTAAACCGTGGCTGGCGGCCATGCGTTCAATCAGTTCGGTGTCCAGCGGTTTGGCGAAGCGCATATCGCATACCGTGGCGTTCAATTTTTCTGCAACCTGCAAGGCAGCGGGTAACGACGTACCAAAGTTCAGAATCGCAACCTGTTTGCCTTCGCGGCGCACCACACCTTTGCCGATTGGCAGTTCCTGCAGAGATTTTTCAATCACAGCGCCAGTGCCGGTGCCGCGCGGGTAACGCACGGCTGCCGGGCCATTATGTTGGTAGGCGGTGTAGAGCAGTTGCCGACATTCGTTTTCATCGCTGGGGGTTGCCAGCACCATGTCGGGAATGCAACGCAGAAAACTGATATCAAAACTGCCTGCGTGCGTCGGGCCGTCTTCACCGACCAGACCGGCGCGGTCAATGGCGAAGGTTACATCGAGGTGTTGCAAGGCAACGTCGTGCACCAGTTGGTCGTAAGCGCGCTGCAAAAAGGTGGAATAAATAGCGACCACCGGCTTTTGCCCTTCACAGGCAATACCGGCGGCGAGCGTTACCGCATGTTGTTCGGCAATGGCAACATCGTAAAAACGCTCGGGATATTGCTGCGCAAAGCTGACCATGCCAGAGCCTTCACACATTGCCGGGGTAATGCCGACCAGGCGTTCATCCTGCGCAGCGGTGTCGCACAGCCATTGGCCAAATACATCCTGATATTTGGGTTTGACCGGTGCATCGGTACTTTTAATACTTTTCTTTTTCGGCTCAATTTTGTTGAGCGCGTGGTAGCCCACCGGATCTTCTTCGGCGGGGGTAAAACCTTTGCCCTTGCGGGTAATGATGTGCAGCAGTTTCGGGCCTTTGATCTCGCGCAGATTGCGCAAGTAACGCACCAGGCGCGGCAGATCATGTCCGTCAATAGGGCCAATGTAATTGAAACCCATTTCTTCAAAGAGCGTACCGGGAGATACGAACCCTTTGAAATGCTCTTCGGTTTTGCGGGCAAATTCCCAGGCCTGGGGGATTTTGGTCAGAACCTGTTTGCTGCCTTCGCGCAAGGCGTTGTAAAAACGGCTGCCCCAAATGCGCGACAGATAAGTCGCCAGGCCGCCAACATTGGGCGAGATGGACATGTTGTTATCGTTGAGGATAACCAGCATGTCGTTGTCGATATGTGCCGCGTGGTTAAGCGCTTCAAAGGCCATACCGGCAGTCATGGCGCCATCACCAATAACCGCAACCGATTTGCGTTCGCTGCCCGCCATACGGCTACCAATGGTCATACCCAGACCGGCACTTAGCGAGGTACTGGAATGGCCAACACCGAAGGTGTCGTATTCGCTCTCGTCACGCTTGGGGAAACCGGACAGCCCCAATCCCTTACGCATGCTGTTCATGCGCTCGCGGCGGCTGGTAAGAATTTTGTGCGGATAGGTTTGATGACCAACGTCCCATACCAGACGGTCATCGGGCGTTTCGTACACATAGTGCAGCGCGATAGTCAGCTCGACCACACCGAGGCCGGCACCGAAGTGGCCGCCCGTCTGGCCAACGGTGTATAACAGAAACGCACGCAGTTGCTGCGCCAGTTCCGGCAATTGCTTTTCATCAAGCGCGCGTAAATCGGCTGGAGAATCAATGCTATCCAGCAGGGGCGTGTCGGGGCGGCTGACAGGTATTTCGTTAAACATTGACGACCATCGGTTGTGTACAAATTCCGGAGCGGAAGTGTTTATTGTAGGCTTGCGCCATGGGTTTGTCTGCTGGTGCACTGCGCCTGGCGCAGCACCTCAGGCACTACCAAACGCGGCTAGTGACCGCGCTCGATTATATAAGCAGAAATCTGCCGTAAATAATCAGCACTGGTAGCAAATTCCGACAGCGCCGCGAGTGCTTCTTCGTGCAGTGCTTTGGCTTTTGCCTGGGCGGCGGTTAACCCCAGCAGGGAAACATACGTCGGTTTGTTGAGCGCGGCATCAGCACCCTGCTGTTTGCCCAGCGTGGCGGTATCGGCAATCACATCGAGAATATCGTCGTGAACCTGGAACGACAGACCAATGGCCGCCGCATATTGTTCCAATGCCGTTAGCTGTTTTGCATCGGCGCCCATCGCGATAGCGCCCATTAATACGCTGGCGCGAATCAGTGCGCCGGTTTTGTGCCGGTGCATGTTCTCCAGTTGCGCAAGGTCAATGCGGTGATTAACCGCCGCCAGATCAATGGCCTGGCCGAGCACCATACCGGACATGCCGGACGCCCTGGCCAGTTGCTGAATCAGCGTTACCACCACAGCAGGCGGCAACTCCGGCAGGTTACTGATCAGTTCGAAGGCAAAGGTTTGCAACGCATCGCCCGCGAGAATCGCCAGTGCTTCATCAAAAGCGATATGGCAGGTGGGTTTGCCACGGCGCAGATCGTCATCGTCCATCGCGGGCAGATCATCGTGCACCAGGCTGTAGGCGTGAATAGCCTCCATAGCGGCGCCGATGCGGTCGAGAATAATGTCCTGCTGCGCGTTCAGAGTACCGCCGGTAATAGCCAAACCGGCGGCGCGCACCAGTACCGGGCGCACCCGTTTACCGCCGCTGAACAGACCGTAGCGCATGGCTTCGCGCAAGCGGGTGGAATCGTTGACCAGGGGTAACTGCTGATCCAGAGTGTGATCAATACGCTGCTGGCAGGCGGCCATCAATGCCGTCAGGGATTCGCTCATTCATCGTCACTCTCAGGCGTGTCGAACGACTCCAGGCGCAATTCGCCCTGTTCTTCCATCAGCACGTGTACCTGCTGTTCGGCCGCAGCGAGACGGGACTGACACTCGCGGGTCAGGCGAATACCATCTTCAAATGCCTTGAGCGATTCTTCAAGACTGAGATCGCCTTTTTCCATGCGGATAACCAGTGCTTCCAGTGCAGCCAGCGACTGTTCAAAGTCCACGGCTTTTTTCTTTGTTGCCATAGCGTCGGCTCCAGCATTTTTATCCGATTCGGAACCTGCCCTGCGGCGCGGCCCCTCAACAAAATTGCCGGATTATAAACAGCCTGGCGATAACATGCAGGCATTTTCGCCCTTTTAATGCACAGCAGTAGCCAGCGGGCGCCGGTAACGCCAGATCGCCAGGCCGCCATACACCACAACCAGCAGGGCCAGATTCAGCAGTTCACGACCGGCTTCGGAAAAGGTGGCACCCAATTGGTTGAACTTCACCATCAGGTTAATGCCCGCCGTAGACGGCAGGGTTTTGGCCAGCCAGAGCAGCCACTCGGGCGTTGCGGTAGCTGGCCAGGAGAGGTTGGAGAGAAAAAACAACGGCAGCGAGGTGACCAGAATCAGTTGATAGGCCCGCTCGCGGGTGCGGAAAAAACTGGCAATAAACAAGCCGAAAGCCACCACCGCACCAATAAACAATAATCCGCCAAACAACAATCCGGCGAGATTGCCGGCCAGTGGATAATCCTGATACCAGAACATAAACCCGGCGTAATACATCATGTTGATAAAGCCGATCAGTAAGCAGGCGCCAGCGATGCCGATTAACTGGCGGCCGGAGAAAAACAGCCGCCCTTCCCGCTCCCGGCGTGTGCCGGCCATAACCGCAATGCCAATGAGCAAGGTTTGCTGGATGATCAATTCCGCCACCCCGGTCACCACCGCACTGCCGTAACCTTCGCGGGTATTGAATAAAGGGCGCTGCACCAGTTGCAGTGGTGGCTGTAATCCGGCACCGGCGAACGCGGCCTGCTGCACCGCCGCGGTTCGGGCAAAGGCAGTAATGGCATCCCCCAACCCGGTGAGCACGGTATTGGCGCGGCCCAGCCAGGCACCATTGCCATAAATGGCCACCTGCCCCTGATCGCCGCGCAACAGGTCGCGTTCAAAACCGCGACCTATCACGATAAAACCTTCAGCGCGCATGGCAACCACTTCAGCCATCGCATCCTGGCGGCTGCCAGTCACCGCGAGGACGTGCAGCGCCTGCACACTGTCGATATGGCGAACCAGCGAGCGACTGGCGCTGCTACGATCTTCATCTACCACCATGATCGGTTGATCACTGGCGACCTGCTGGCGATAACCCATGGGGTAAAAGAAGGAATAGAGAATTACCGCACCGACCATCACCGTAACGACCGCCCGGTCAGAGAAGATAGCGCGTAAGGTTTGCCGGAATGCCTGCTGAATCGTGGCGATCATCGTTTGCCCCAACTGGCAGGGTCCAGCACCGCCTGGCGATAACGGTAATAGCCGATAACACCAGGAATGAGAATAAACAGCAGCAAAGCGCCCAGATGCGTGGCACTAACCGCCAGTGGTGCGGCCAGATAGCGCTCGGCGGCATCCAGTTTTACGTAGCTGGTGAAGGGCAGCAGGTAATGCCACAGGCGGGCAAACCAGGAGGCGCCATCAATGGGAAAGGTGGCGCCGCAAAAGGCCAGCGACGTACCCGCATACAAGCCAACACCGGATAGCGCAGTACCCATGTTGCGCACCAGGCCCGAAAGCATTAACCCTATTGCTGCATAAGCGCTGTACATCAGCAATTGCCCCACTAGCAATACCCACAGCGAACCGGCGATGCCATCGCCACGAATCACCCCCACCCACAACAAGGCGGCAAAGCCGTAGAGCGAGAACAACGGAACATAGAGCAGTAATTTGCCGATAATCGCTGCGGCCAGATGGCCACCGTTTTCTTCCAGCCAGCGCCCGGCAGTACCATCCCGCAATTCACGGCAGCAGGCACCGGTAACGGCAACGCACAACATCAGATGCAGCACAGCGGGCAATACCAGCCCCAGCAAAAACTGCTCGAAGCTGCGCGCCGGGTTAAATAAAACGGTTATTTGAGCGCTGACCGGCGCGGCTCGCAGCACCGCAGGCCCCTGCTGTAATGCTGCATGTTGCAGCGCAACCTGGCCGGCAACCTGTTTCAAGGCGGCATCAATATCGCGAAAGGCGGCGGCGCCCGCAGTAGTAAAGGCGGCGTTATAAAAGGCGAACACAGTGGCGGGCTGGCCGCGCTGAACAAGATCATCCGCCCCCGCCGGAATATGAATCACCGCGTCTACCTGCATCGCCCGCACCAGCGACCAGGCTTCTGTTAATTGCAGCGGGTGGGCACGAATATCCAACGCCGGTGCGGCCTCCAGCGCCCGAATCAGTTCGCGGCTAACCGGCCCCCGGCTGTCATCCACAATGGCAACCGGCAAGCTGCGCGGCACCGCACTGAAAAACATCGCCGCCAGCAACGCCATGGTCAGCCAGGGGATCCAGCTGATCAGCGCCATGTCCCAGCTGGAATGGCAAAGGAACTGCCACTCCCGCCGCGCCGATCCGCGCAGCGCCCACCAAAAACCGCTGGCGGGCTGATTTACTTCTGCGGCCATGAAAAAAGCACACTCATGCCGGGACGAAAGCCTTCAATGGCCTGTTGGGGTCGCAAGCGAACCTCGAAACTTTTCACATCGTACCCCGCCGATTGACGGGTGGCTCGCCAGGTGGCGAACTCACCGGCCGGACTGATGAAGTACACCTGGAAAGGCACAGCAGCGAGCCCCAGCGCCGGAATATCGCCCTGCAGAATCTGGTTGGCCGCCACCCCGCCAAACTGGTCTTCACGCAGACTGAAAGACACCCAAAGGTTGTCGATATCCACCAGCGTAAATACCGGATAGCCCGCCGGAACCAGCTCACCGATATCCGCAAGGCGTTTACTCACTTCGCCAGCGGCGGGTGCAACACCGAGGGTTTCCTGGCGCGCGGCTTCCACTTCAGCAACGGCCGCCTCTGCCTGGCGCACCTGGGCATTGGCAGCTTCGCGGTCTTCACTGCGCGCACCGGCCAGAGCTTCGTCGTATTGCGCCCGCGCCGCCTGAGTCAGGGCTTCTGCGGCGGCAGCCTGGGCGTTGGCTTCATCACGCTGTTGCCGGGAAATCACGCCTTCGTTGTGCAACCGCTGCAAGCGCGTCGCCGTGCTGCGGGCAAGATCAGAGCCGGTTTTGGCCCGCTGCCAATTGGCTTCTGCGGCACGAATCTGTTCATCCCGCGCACCTTCCGTCGCTTTGGCCGCCTGGGCACGGGCGGCATCCAGCAACGCATTGGCCTGGCGGTATTTGGCTTCTACTTCGGGGCTGTCCAGCGTAAATAACCGCTGACCGGCGCTGACCCGCTCACCTTCACGCACATGCAGCTGCGCAATGCGCGCCGGGATTTTTGCCGACACTTTAATGCTGTCGGCGTCCGCCATGCCCTGCACCAGCCCGGCCACCGGCCGAAACGCCAGCCACAAACCGGCTGCCACAATGCCCAGCGCCAGCAACACCACAACCAGCAGGATCAGACGACCGGAGGCCGCCGTACGTGAAGAAGGGGTCAAAAGGGTTCGAGTCATGGGGTCAGCACCTGGTCTGCCTGGCGAAGATAATCGGTAAATCGGTCGGTTTGGCCACTAACGTCGAGCAATTGGATTAATGCCAGATCAAATTGCCAGGCCGCCAGGGCTCGTTCAATGCGGGTTTTGCCCAGCGCCAAACGCGCGTCAATCACATCCAGCGAGGTTGCCTGGCCTTCCTGAAAAGACAGACCTTGCAGACGCAAGTTTTCTTCTGCACTGGCCAGCGAACTTTGCAGCAGGGCAAATTGCTGGCGGGCACTGTCTACCGCCAGCCAGGCGCGGGCGACGCCAATCTCCAGCTTTACCGCGGTGTCACGCAAGCCATATTCGGCCTGCAGTTGTTGACTGCGCGCCGCACCGACTTGCCGGTTGCGATCTTTGTTGGAAAACAGCGTGTAGCTGACGCCAACCCCGAAAGCCCAATCCGAGTCGGTCAGCAGCGCGTCTTCACGCTTCAAGTCGTATTGGCCAAATACATAGACTTTCGGTTTCCAGTTGGCTTGCTCGGCGCGCACTTTTTGCCGTGCCTGCTCACCCACCGCCCGCAATTGCGCCAGCCCCGGGTGCTGACTCATGGCCGCAGCTACAAAATGCTCCACCGGCTCGAGCATTTGCGAGCCCACAAAGAGTGGCGATAGCGTGGTCACTGGCTGCTCACTGCGCAACAAACCGGCCAGCGCCGCCCGGGCACCGGCGACATCATTTTCGGCTTTAAGCAATTCCCGCTCGGCCGCATCCACCGCTACCTGGGCTTGCAATAACTGCGCACGGGTGGCGAAGCCTTCACCTTCCAGCTTTTGCGCATGCCGGTAGTGTTGCAGCAGGCCGTCCCGCACTTCCCGGCGCACCGACACAACCTGTTGCGCCAGTTGTTGACCGAAATAAGCCTCTACCAGTTGCACCGTTTCGCTTTGCAGGGCGCGGGATAACAGCGCGTCTGCTTCATCGACGGCCGCATCGGCGGCGGCTTTGGCAGCGCTGATTTGACCGCCGGTCCATACCGGCATGGTGGCGGTGACAATCGGACGGGTACGCCAGTCATTCAGCTCGAACTCCAGCGGGCTGGGAATACCATAAGCCTCGGCCACCGGCGCTAATGAGCCCAGTGGCAATTCGATACTTTTTTGGAAACGCATTTGACGAACGTCAATGGAAACATCGGGATAGGACAAACTGCGGCTGGCTTCGGCCAACTGGCGGCGGCTCTCAACCTGGCTGCGCGAACCCGCCAGCGCATCGGACACACTCAGCAACCGCTGCTGTGCCGCTGCATAATCCAGCGCCAGCGCACCGGTGGTCGCATCTGCCACGACGGGGAAAATAAAGGATGTAGCTGCCGCCAGGAGCACACTTTGCACCAAGCGCGCATAAAACCGGCGACCAGGGGATATCGGCATCGTGCCTCCTGAAATGCCTGTAGTCCAATGCCCTGAATCGCTTCAGGGAAATTTGCCATCAAGTATAGCGGCAGCGATTGGTTGGCGGGCAGTACTCGAAGAGATATTGATCTGCCACAAAATATCACTCGGGTCCATGGCGACGCTGATACCGGCACAAGGCGATTTTGGCGTCAGGCTCTCGCTTCCAACGCCGTCGGGTCAGGACGAACCCCGACCAAACGGGTATAGTAGCCGGCCTTGTGCCATACCGGTTTGAAACCGGTTGGGCGGTGCTTGTGTTCTTCCCTTCGCTGTATTCAGGATGTTGTTGTGACCCACGTCGATTCCACTGCCAACCGTTCTCTCATCGCCCGCCTGTTCAGCGAGTGGAAAACCCTGTTCATCCTTGGCGGGCCGATTGCGGTGGCGCAATTGGCGCAGATGGCCAACGGCGTCATCGACACCATTATGTCGGGCCATTACAGTGCCCGCGATCTGGCCGGTGTGGGCATTGGCAACAGCTTGTGGGTGCCATTATTTTTACTGTTTTCGGGCACCCTCGCAGCATTGCAGCCGATTGTGTCCGGTTATCGCGGCGCGGCGGAATACCCGAAAATTATGCCGTCCATCTGGCAGGGCATCTACATCGCCATGGCTGCGTCGGCGATTATGATTCTGCTGCTGACCAACGTGCACCCGGTGCTGGAACTGCTCAAACTGGATGCCGAAACCGCCCGTATTGCCCAGGGCTATCTCAGCGCTTTTGCCTGGGGCGTGCCACCGATTCTGTTTACCCTGACGATGCGCGGCCTGACCGATGGCCTTGGCCACACGCGGGTCATCATGGTGTTTTCGGTATTGAACACCCTGATTAACCTGCCGCTGAATTACATTCTGATTTACGGCAAATTCGGCCTGCCGGAGCTGGGCGGTGTAGGTTGCGGCTGGGCTACTGCGATTGCCAACTGGGGCGCGGCCATTGCGCTGATGATTTACCTGAACCGCAGCAAAACCTACAGCCGCTTCCATTTATTAAGCGAGTGGGTAAAACCGCGCTGGCAGGATATTCGCTACATCCTGCAACTGGGTATTCCGATCGGCTTCACCATGTTTATTGAAGTCAGTATGTTTTCCATCATCGCGCTGTTTCTGGCGCCGCTCGGCCCGGAAGTGGTCGCCGGGCACCAGATTGTACTTAACATCACCTCGCTGACCTTTATGATCCCGCTGAGCCTGGGCATGGCGCTGACGCTGCGGGTCAGTTATCTGGTCGGGGCCGATGCCATGGCCAAGGCGCGCCTGGTGGCACGCAGCTCGCTGTTGCTGGCTTTTGGTTTGTCCTGTATTTCTGCGCCTATGCTGTATTTCGGACGGGATATGATTGCCGCACTCTATACCAGCGATGCCACCGTGCAGGGTATTGCCATCCATCTGCTGATGTTTGCCGCCATCTTTCAAGTGGCCGATGTGATTCAGGTAAGTGCTATTAACGCGCTGCGTGGTTATCGCGATACCCGCATCCCCATGTTGATTATGCTGGTGTCTTTCTGGGGCATTTGTTTGCCGCTGGGTTATGTGCTCACCTTTACCGATTTGCTCGGCTACAAAGCAGGCGCAGCCGGCTTCTGGATTGCCTTGATCGTAGGGCTGACCTGCGCCAGCATTTTGTTGACTTACCGGCTGTTCCGCTTTCGCCTGCCGGTACACAGCCATGCAGCCACCGGGCAAGTTTAGTTGTGCTGTTGGCCGTGAACGCGGGCACGAAACGGGGGTTTAATCCGGCCGGGGGTTAATTTTGCGGCCATACTGATACTTTCAGAATCATTCTGTTGAAGCGGGGCAACCCTGTTAACAGGTGAACTTTACGAGGATCAGCCCATGACCACCCCCAAGCAACCAACCGCAACCGGCCAACCCCAACCCACCCGTCGCAACGAGCGCGACCTGATACTCACCCATCACGAAGCAGAAGCTGGCGGCCCGATGGATGTAGCCGCCTGCGGCGAGGAAGATCCTGGCGCTGCTCTGGAATCGCTGGTGACGCGTGAAGAGGTTCCTGCAGAAGAGACACGGCGCGACCTGACTCCCCCTGACAGCAACGCAAAACATTAACTGCGTGCTGCCAGAAGTGCCTGATCAGTTACCGATTTACGAACCGATAACTACTGAACCTGCTTCAGTACATAGTGCTCCGACAGTGCACTGGTAATAATATGCCCGTCCATGGAGAGATGTAACAAACTGCTCTCACCCTGTTTGAACTGCCGACCATCATCCAGCACGATACGGCTTTCCTGGGGATGGCGAGTAAACGTACCGCGCTCAACCACCGCCGCCTGATCCGTCCCCAAATACAGGCTGCTCAAGGTATAGCGGTCCCCTTCGTGCAAGGTAATACGGGTTTCAATACCTTCGCAGTCTGCGCACGGCAATACGCCTTCATACACCAGATCACCCCCACCAGCAGCCTCCTTCGCGGTGTTTGCCGCTTTGTCGGAACAGCCGGCAATGATCAACGTCACCAGAACGGCACCTATCAGTTTTATCAATACGTTCATAGCTTGGTACCTCATCAGTCAAATAGACGCTTCGAGTATTGTCGAGATATCGATAGTCTGCCAGGCGGGCTTTCCGATATCCCGTCATAAAACGACAGCGGGGTGGAAATTCTTTAAAAATTCGACGAAGATAGCGGCAACTTTCGCGATCAGGCGGCGAAAGCGGTAGTGTTTGCAATCTTTCTGCGTAGCCACCAAAAGCGATAAGTAACACCGGGCCATAAGAAAGGCACACACCTTGCTGTATAACCATAAGAATAGAGTCGGCCGCGTTTGAAAAGGATGGATTTACCGTCACCATGCTATCCACGAGAGTCGCAGTAACCCGACGTAAATCCGGCAAATTCCCGGTAACTTTGGCCCGAACGCAATATCACTATGTCAGACGCTCATCCATGACCGACACCATCCCCGTTACCAGCCCATTGCTTCCGCCCCTGGAAGAGTTTCTTCCCTATCTGGAGGAAATATGGAAAAGCCGTTTCCTCACCAACGGCGGCAATATGCATCAGGCGCTGGAACAGGCGCTTTGCGACTATCTGGGTGTTCAACATATTTCTTTATTTGCCAATGGCACTCTGGCGTTACTCACCGCCCTGCAAGCCCTGGGCGTTACCGGCGAAGTGATCACCACGCCTTATTCCTTTGTGGCGACGGCGCACTCTCTGCTGTGGAACGGCATCAAGCCGGTATTTGTGGACATTGACCCGGTCACGCTCAACCTGGACCCGGCCAACATTGAAGCCGCGATCACCCCGCTGACGACGGCAATCATGCCGGTGCACTGTTACGGCAGGCCATGCGATACCACCGCCATCAAAACACTTGCCGACAAACACAACCTGAAAGTTATTTATGATGCGGCTCACGCCTTTGCGGTGCGTGATGAAGGCGGCAGCATTTTGCGACACGGGAATCTCAGCGCCCTCAGCTTTCATGCCACCAAGGTATTCAACACCTTTGAAGGCGGCGCCATCGTCAGCCCGGATGCCGCCACCAAAAAACATATCGATCATTTGAAAAATTTCGGGTTCCAGGACGAAACTACCGTGCTGATGCCTGGCATCAACGGCAAAATGAATGAAATCAGCGCGGCATTTGGCCTGCTGCAACTCAAGCATATTGATCAGGCACTGGAACAACGCAAAGCGGTTGATACCCGCTATCGCACCCTGCTTGCAGAGCTGCCCGGCATTCGCTGCATGGAACCCAACCCTGCGATCACTTCCAACCATTCCTACTTCCCGGTGATGGTAGAGAGCAACTTCCCGCTGAGCCGCGACGAGCTGTATCACTATTTACGTCAGCACGGCATTTTGGTCAGGCGCTATTTTTACCCGTTAATCAGCGACTTCCCGATGTATGCCCATCTGCCATCATCGGCGCCGACTAACCTGCCGGTCGCTCAATCTATCGCCAGTAAAGTACTTTGCCTGCCGATTTATCCAACGCTGGAATATAAAGATCTGGCCCATATTGCGGATTTACTATTCCAGGCAGGAAAAACATAATGCGCCGCGCTTTAATTTTCTTTTTTTGAGCCGATAAGACCAGTAAATCATCAGAGATTTTTTTATGAGCCACCAACAATTTATTGACAATTTTCTATCTGCTACCGATTTTCAGGAACCGGTTGAAGTGACTATGGACACTGTCCTCGCCGACCTTCCCGAGTGGGATTCGCTGGCTGCGCTGGCGACCATTGTGATGTTCGACATGGAATACAGCAAAACCATCACCGGTGAAGATTTGCACAAAATCCGCACCCTGAATGAACTCTACGAGCTGGCAGGTTCACCGGCATGACCACCTCTACCCTGCAACATGTGCGCTTTGCCGGCATGACCAGCTGTGTGCCGAAACGTATCGTTTCAAACCTGACCGATTGCCGCCCGCAAATTCGCTCTGAACGGCAGCGGCTTGTGCGCAATATCGGTATTGAAACCCGGCGTATGGCTCCCAAATGGCAATGTTTTTCCGATCTTGCGTTTGAAGCAACGGAAAAATTGCTGGAAAGTCTGGATTGGAAACGTGAAGAGGTCGATGCGATTATCGTAATGACCCAGTCACCCGACTACCTGATTCCCGCAACCGCCATCATTTTGCAGGATCGTCTGGGTCTGTCCAATGCCACTATCGCGTTTGACGTAAACCTCGGCTGCTCGGCCTATCCTTTTGGCTTGCATCTTCTAGGCTGCATGATTGCCGCTGGCGGCGTGAAAAAAGGTTTGCTGCTGGTAGGCGATCGCAGCGCAACACTGGATGACCCGATTTTTTCTGATGCCGGTACAGCCACCGCATTGGAGTTCAGCGAAAATGCTGCGCCCATGTACTTTGACCTGAACAGCGATGGCAGTGGCCACAAAGCCATCATCCTGCCGGTTGGCGGTCATCGTGAGCCGGTTGATATCCAGCATTTGATTCCCTTCCGTAAAGATGAAAACGATCACTGGCGAACAGGTATCGATTTACAACTCGACGGCCCGGCCGTACTGAGTTTTTCAACCCAGCGTGTCCCCCCGGCGGTTGAAAAGTTGCTGACCTACGCCTGTGCCAGCAAAGAAGACATTGATTACTTTATTTTTCATCAGGCTAATCGAATGATTAATGAAACCATTCGTAAAAAGCTTGGCCTGCCAGTAGAAAAAGTTCCTTCAACATTGCAGGAATTTGGTAATACCAGTGGCGCCTCCTTGCCCGTAACCATGACCGTGCGAATCAATAAAGCACTGGAAGCTGCCCCTAAACGTTTATTACTTTCCGGGTTCGGAATTGGTCTTTCCTGGGGAACTGCACTCGTTGATATCGACGGTGCCATCTTCCCTGATCTCATAGAATCATGATCACCGCCAATTACTACGGAGTAACAGCACGTGGATAGCGCTGCATTCAATCCATTCAGTCTTGCCGGTAAACGCATTCTTGTTACCGGAGCCAGCTCCGGACTCGGCGAACGCATCGCACTGAGCTGCGCGAGTATGGGAGCCGAGTTGATTATTACCGGACGAAACAACGAACGGCTGGAAAAAGTATTGGCAGAACTCCAATCCATATCCGATTTGCCCCACAGAGCAGTAGTAGCCGATCTGACCGTTACTACCGAGCGAGATGCGCTGGTTGCATCGCTTGATCAGGAAATTCAGGGGCTGGTACACAGCGCCGGTATCTCACGCTTGTGTCCGGTCAGGATGATGAATGAAGCGCACCTGCGCGAAGTACAGTCCATAAATGTTGATGCACCCGTATTACTTACCCAGTCTTTGTTAAAACGGAATCGTGTCAGTCCGGAAGGTGCCATTGTTTTCATTGCATCCATTGCTGCTCATATTGGCGTTGCCGGTGTAGGTGCCTATTCAGGTAGCAAAGCGGCACTGATTGCCATGAGCCGCTGCCTCGCCATGGAAGTCGTAAAGCGAAAAATCCGCGTCAATTGCCTTTCACCCGCCCTGGTCGAAACGCCGTTGCTCGAAGCCACAGCAAAGATGGTAGGTTCGCTGGAAACCGAAAAAAACAATTACCCTCTGGGTTTTGGCAAACCTGAAGATATCGCCAACGCCACTATTTTTATGCTTTCAGGAGCCAGCCGCTGGATCACCGGAACCACGCTGGTTATGGATGGCGGCCTGACGATCAGCTAGGTAAAACAATACGATGAAAGAATTGATTATTGTAGGTGCTGGCGGGCTGGGCAAACAGGCGCTCGCCCAACTGCAAATAGATTACGCCCACGGTATTGATTGGATTATCGCAGGGTTTCTCGACGAGCGAGGCCCGGAGGTAGTGCCAGCCGAACTTTATTATCCGTGGCTTGGTTATCCGGAGAGTTTTACGCCTCAACCACAACATGTCTTTGTTGCTGCCATTGGTGACCCTTTCAGTCGAGAACAACAAGTAACGCCATTACTGGCCAAAGGCGCTGAATTTATTTCAGTTCGCACTCGTACCAATTTAGGCACTCGCACTCGCTATGGTGCCACCTTTTTTGGTTATGACGTTAGCAGTGGTGTCGACAGCCAAATAGGTTCTTACTGTTTTATCGACCAGGACACCTTGATCGGGCACGATGTGGTGATAGGCGATTACGTCCATATAGGCCCCCGCTGCCTGTTGGCCGGGTATGTCAAAGTCGGTAATCACGCTGTGATTCACTCCGGCGCCATGATTGCCCGCGGGGTCAGTATTGGTGAAGGTGCAGTTGTGGGTATGGGTGCCGTCGTGTTCAAAGACGTAAGCGCTGGCGCAACCGTCGTTGGCAATCCGGCCAAAGTTATTTTTAATAAGTAATACTTCAATTTAAAAGATCGAGTCGATGACGCGCCACACTCCGGATTTTTACCAATGAGTGTCCGCATAAAAATATCCCCCAAACACACCGGGATATTATGAATTAAAATGGGCTCTTAAACCGACGGGTATTGATTGGCTACGAAAAAAATCGATCTTTACCTTCAGTAGTCAACGACGAGAAATCGCAATGATACAGTGGCAACACCTGCACTACCTGATGACAGATCAATATCGGGGAGAAACATTCTTCGAGTTTATTGCTGAAGCTGTGCAGCAAGGTATCACAACTGCTTTAACGAAATACGTCTCTTTGGCGTCAGCACTGGATGCAATATCTTCAGATGACACCAGCAAATCTTTATTGATCTGCTTTAACCTTCCGAACGCAACACGTATCGAACTTGAAACAAAAGGAATCTTTTATATTGAGTTCCGGGTTTCACCAGTACAATTTGGGAAAGACCTTTACCTGGCCTGGCGCACCAACTGTAAGGACATTGAAAAGGCTCTGGAAGGTTATGCTGTATCTGATAGAACGCTCAACCTGGAAGCAGCACATCTGACATCCAGTGTTCGAGCCCAAAGGCGCAAGCAGGAAAATTCAAACACTCATTTTATTAACCTTGAAAAAACAACCATCATTATAGGTTCTGATGAGGACTACCCTGCACCTGATAGTGACCTTACGGGTTTGCCGTCTCTAACTGCATTTTCAGAAGAGTTAACATCGCTGGATAGAGGTCGAAGGATTTTGTACAAACCGATCGGAGATGAAGATCCGTCGGCTATGTTGACGTGGCTAAGTGATTTGCTAAACGTTTCTGTCAAGGTTTGTCATAACAACGCTTATCAACTGCTTTGCTTTAATGACGATATCCAATTGGTCGGCATAAGCGCCAATATACTTCAGGAAGCAAAGTGGTTTGCCAAAGAGGCTGTCCAATTACACGCACCTTTAACCGCTGTAACCTCCGAATTCAAACAAATTCCTTTCAATACCGTTCTTTTACCTGAATTTTGGCACGCCATTGCGGAAAATAGGTTTCAACCAATACCTCCTCCGACCAACCTGCCGGATCATTTGTGCGCACGCGAGATTTTTGATAGCTGGGGCGACTATGAAAAGGTCATGAACTGGGGCCGTACCATACCCTATTTCTCGTTCCTGAGGTCAGGTGGAGGAACACTTATAACGCGCCTGAATGCTTTGGATAGAAAATCCCGCCTTGACAGCACAGAGCCTACTGTTTCTCATACAACGGCAATGCTCTCATTGAAAGACAGCTGCGCGGGCAAGACAGCGTATGTACTAGGCAATGCAGCCTCACTTAATGAGCTGAATCTCTCAAGGTTAATGAGTGAAGATGCTTTCTGGTGTAATCGTGCATTTGAAATGGAAAAAAGGGGAATTACATTCTCACCGAAGTACTACATGTTTGCTGATCTATTGGGTTTTAAAAATTTCAGCGAAAAAATTATGGGAGTAAAAGCCGGTACCAAATTTTTTCGCAATGATGTCTATGCCCATGCCGAACAGGATTGGTTAGCAGAATTAAAAGAACAGCAGGTGATACAGTTTACATCGGTAGATGATCCTGGCATGCATGAAGGGTTCTTTTCTATGGATGCAGCTTATAGAACTTACTGTGGCCGAACGGTGGTATTGGATGCAATACAGATTGCTGCTTACATGGGTTATTCAAAAATTCTGGTGGGCGGTGTAGATCTTGATTATTCCCAGCCCTATTTCTTTGGCACATCTATTAACGGCAGGATGCCGGAAAACGAGGCTATTGAAGCTTTCAGATTTGCTCATCAGACCCTCGAAAAAAATGGCATTGAGTTAAAGAAAATTACCCATTCGCCGCAGTTGCCTCTGGAATACGTAGCTTCGCAATTTCAGAATGAAAAATCTTCATTATCATAGCTCATAATCTCTGATCAGAAAGCGTGCCCTTACTATGAATACAATTGAATTCGATAATCTCCCGGAGCATGTGCATGCTCTCAAAAGACTTGAAGACCAGAGTGCATGGATTGATCTGGAGAAAGAATGCTTTCTGCTCGTCGAAAACTATATTAATGACCACGTTGCGGTTCATGACATTATTCTTCAACTCAGCCAAGCAGAGGCCGTAGAAAGTGCAAAATTCTGTATTTATAAATTTCTTGAATCTTCGTCAGAAGGTTTATTGAAATTTGATGAGCTTATCGCCAGGCTCGCAAGTCTTAATCTCGAAGATAAAGCATATTCTTACGTTTTAAGTGCGATTAAAGCATATCCAACCGATGTAAAACTGATCGAAAAAGCTGCTGAGCTTTCCCTTTATTTAGGTTATATGGATGAGGCTTATCATTGGATAGCCAGTCTGGATTTTTATACACCTGTGGCGAAAAAAGCCATCCGAAAAAGTCGGCTTGAGCTGCTTATGGGCAAGAAACAAGTAGCTCGTGACTTTCAGATCATTACAGGTAAAATTTTTCTTCGTTCAACCGGCGCCCATTTCAAAGCTGAAGATCCTCCGGGAGAAAAAGAGATACTGGCACTCAATCCTCAGCGGGAGGAAAATCTCAAACAACTTGCCAGCTGGGACGAGCTCTACCCCGGCACATTGAACGTGCGTACTGCTTTTAGTCCAACGGAAATATTCCATAATATCCCTCCTATTGCTTATGAAGCTGGCTGCACAGTCACCTACACTGCAAACTACAGCAATGTACCTAAAAGCAGGGTTGGATATTGGTACTATCCGGGATTCGTATTCGCAAAAGGCCGTTTCAAGCCAGTGCTATTTAAATACCCGGATACGCCTTACAGCGAGTTCACACTCGAAATTTTTTCGCCCTTTAATCTCAGAGCAGATCTTGAGCTTTCTGACAACGACCCCATCCTGTGTTATTTCGCATCAACAGCAGAAGATGGCGATGCCTGGCTGGAATGCAAACTGAATATTTACTCAGTTTTCAGTAGCAACCAACAAGTATTTGGTCGTCACGGCGAGCTTTATCAAGGCCACGAGGACTGGCGCCTTCCCGGCCAACGTCCTACGATGTTGCGTGCAAATACTTATGCATTGAACAAGTGGATAGAGCCTCACCATCACATTCTTGATATTGGTTGTAATATTGGTTGTTTTGGAATTGAAACGTCAAAACTGGGAGCAAGTTATACCGGTTTCGATAACAATGCCGATGTAATCAAAATTGCCAATTATTTAGCCCGGCACAATGCTGCAGAAAATTGTACTTTTTTGACGTCAACCTTCGACGAATTCCAATCAAATAATAAGCAGCAATACGATGTAATATTTTCTTTTGCCGTTCACGTTTGGATTGGAATTCCTATGCAGGATTACATTGAAAAGCTGAAGGGTATGCTAGCTCCGCAGGGAGTAATCATTATAGAAAGCAACAACCTTGATAAAAATGACATGGAGTTCATGCAGAATATGAGGCTATTTCTTACTGCTGATTTCCTATTATTACATCAGGGAGAAATTACAGATGACGGTGTCATCAGAAGGGCATTCTGCGTATTTCAGTCCTTGAAGTAAACGGAGATCATCTGGCGTCAGACGATCTTGCTGAGCGCCATTGTGTAACATACAGACTCAGCATAACTGACCGGCCAAACAGAATAACTGTTCTACGCAGTGATGAAACTGTTCAACATTCACAATACAAGGTAATACGGAATGACAAGTAAACCCTCTCTGGTCAGCGTTATCATGCCAGCTTATAAGCTTCAATATATGGAGCAAGTACTGGACAGTTTGCTCAGTCAGAGTTATTCCGAACTTGAACTTATTGTTTGTGATGATAGTACAGATGGCGATATCGCCACATTGCTCCAACAAAAGCAGGAGCAAGCCGATTTTCCTATTCATTATTTTAAAAATGGGCTCCGCCTGGGCGAAACCGTTAGCACAGCGAAAGGTATAAAAAAGGCCAAGGGTAAATATATCAAACTCCTGCACGACGATGATGTACTGGAGCCGGATGCTATTGCCTCTCTGGTAGCCGCGATCGAAAGCGAGCCGGACATCGCTTTGGTTTCTTCCCGGCGTCAGCGTATTGATGAAGACGGTGAACCATTACCGGACATTCTGGCGACCCGCTTTCCATTCGCCTCGGATGTCATTATAAATGGCCCCGAGCTGGTTTCTTTTCTCGGTGATCACACCATTAACTTTATCGGTGAGCCCAGCTGTGTGCTGGCCAGACGCGATGATCTTATGGAAATGATCAGTGAGTTGATGTCACTCAACGGCAAGGCCATTGAGTGGGTCGGGGATCTGGCGCTTTATGTGAAATTGTTACAGCGCGGCAATCTGGCTTTTCTGGCGAAGCCACTGACCAAATTCCGGGTATCCAAACTTCAATTCAGCCAACAAGGTAGAGATCAGGCCGGTATTGGTGAGCAAGGCCACGCCAATTTCCGCAAGGCGATTCGCGACCTCGGCTGGTATCGCACCACCGGCAATAATCGCATGGTGCAGGTTGCGCCGATTACCCAGCTCAAGGCACGCGTTTTCAAACCGGTGGATGTGCTGCAAGCTATTCACCGTGCAGCCGGTTTTGGCAGCGTTTCCCTGTCCGACTGGCTGGGCGTGCGCAAGCCTGACCCGGTGCAAAAATCGTTGATGGAACAGCGGTTGTCTGAAACGACTCATCAACCCGACTTTACTGTGCTGCTGCTGGACAGCGATGGCGACCAGGCGGCAGTAGATAAAACACTGAACAGCCTTGATGACATCAGTTTGTATCGCAAAGCGAATGCGGTTGTCTTGTCAGCAAGTGCGACAGTTGCCGAGACTCATCGCACCCTGCCACTGAATACCGCTAATCCGGTAGCCAGTATTAATCAGGCTCTGCAATTAACCGATGCGGCCTGGGTGATGGTGGCTAAAGCTGGTGTCGAATTTACCGCGAGCGGCTTAATGATTGCGGCGCTGGATTTACTGGATGCCCCCGAGACGTGCCTCGCCGTTTACGCCGATGAGATCCTGACGCTCGCCGATGGTGAGCCGGGCTTGCTGTTGCGCCCGGATATCAATCTGGACTTGCTGCTCAGCTTTCCCGCCGCGCAGTCACGCCACTGGCTGCTGCGCCGGAATATATTGCTGGATCAGGGCGGCTTCAACGAAGCTGCCGGTACGGCTTTTGAACTGGAGTATCAATTACGGCTGGTCGAACAATACGGCCTGGCCTCCATCGGACACATCAGCGAACCCTTGCTGAGCAGTGCCGTGTTTGCCCTGCAAGACAACCCCGACGAGCAGCAAGTCATCCAGCAGCATTTACAGGTGCGCGGTTATCCGGACGCTGTTATTAACAGCCATTTGCCCGGTCGCTATCAGCTGGATTACCACCACACTTTGCAAGCGTCGGTCAGTATTCTGGTGGTGGTTAAAGAGCAGTTGGTACAAACGCAACGCTGTATTGAAACCCTGCTGGAGAACACCAGTTACAGTAATTACGAAGTGTTATTGCTGGATCATGGCAACCAACAAGACAACGTCTGTCAGTGGCTGGCCGGCATTGAGGCCATGAACATTCCGCAACTGCGCGTGCTGCGCTTTGATGCCAGCACGCCGGAAGTGGAAATTTGTAACGCCGCAGCGCAACAAGCCCGTGGCGATTTTCTGCTGTGGTTGGGCGCCGGTGCCGGCATCATCGGCAAGGATTGGCTGCAACAATTACTCAACCATGGCCTGCGGCCGGAAGTTGGCGCGGTTGGCGCCAAGCTGTTATCTGCCGACGGCAAAATACGCCATGCAGGTTTGCTGACCGGTTTGGGCGGCCCGGCGGGACGCGCCTTTGCCGGTCGCGATCACAAAGACCCGGGCTACATGCAGCGTTTGCAAGTCGAGCAGAACTATTCGGCGGTCAGCCGCGAATGTCTGCTGCTGCGCAAGGAGTTATTTCTCCAGGCTGACGGGTTTGATCAGGACCCGCTGATATCCCGCTGGGTCGATGTCGATTTGTGCCTCAGGTTACAGCAGGCGGGATATCTGAATGTCTGGACGCCCCGCGTACAGCTGTTGATGGACGAAACTGCCACCAGCAACCCGTCGCTGGAAGAAGAAGACGCCATGTATCAACGCTGGCTGCCGGTGCTGGCCAGAGACCAGGCCTACAACCCCGGCTTTACCTTACGCGCTGAACCCGGTTTCGAACTGGCCGAACCGCAACTTTCCTGGCAACCCTTGCAAAGCTGGCGCCCGCTGCCGGTTGTATTGGCTCACCCGGCAGACAGCGATGGTTGCGGAAACTACCGGGTTATCCAACCGTTCCATGCCATGCATGCGGCCGGGCTGATTCAGGGCGCCATGTCACAGCAACTGCTGCAGCCAACGCTACTGGAGCGCTTCTCGCCAGACACCATTATTTTCCAGCGACAAACCCGCCCGGAGCGCCTGGACGCCATGCGCCGCAGCCAGGCGTTTTCCCGTGCGTTTAAAATTTACGAACTGGACGACTACCTGCCCAACCTGCCGCTGAAAAGTATCCACCGCAAACATTTGCCGAAAGACATTGTTAAAAGCCTGCGCAAAGCCATGGGGTTCGTTGACCGCTTTGTCGTTTCTACAGAGGCACTGGCAGAAGCCTTTGCCGGTTTCCACAGCGACATCCGGGTCATGGAAAACCGCTTGCCATCCTCCTGGTGGAAAGACCTCGGCAGCCAGCGCCGCACCTCAGCCAAACCGCGTGTGGGTTGGGCGGGCGGTATCAGCCACACCGGCGACCTCGATTTGATTATTGATGTGGTGAAAGAGCTGGCCGACGAAGTGGAGTGGGTATTCTTCGGCATGTGCCCGGAAAAAATCCGCCCTTACGTGCATGAATACCATACCGGTATTCCGATCAGCCAATACCCGGCGAAATTGGCCAGTTTGAATCTGGACCTGGCACTGGCTCCGGTCGAGGTCAACGTGTTCAACGAGTGCAAAAGTAATTTGCGCTTGCTGGAATACGGCGCTTGCGGCTTCCCGGTAATTTGCAGTGATATCCGCTGTTACCAGGACCCGTCATTCCCGGTAACACGGGTTAAAAACCGTTTCCGTGATTGGGTAGACGCCATTCGTATGCACCTGGCTGATATGGATGCTACGGCAAAAATGGGTGATGACCTGCAAGCGCTGGTTTATAAACACTGGATGCTGGAAAGCGACAACATCCAGCAAAACTGGCGCAAAATCTGGCTGCCCGACTGATCCTTCAAGCGCCGCAATCACCGGCATTACAAGCAATGCCGGTGATTTTTCCCTTCTGAACAACCGCCCCACAACGCCCCTGCCCTGCGCAACCCGCTCCGCGAAGCGGTCTGAAACACCTCGAAAACCCCGTTTTAACAGCAGCTTCCCTCCATCTGATACGGTGTTTTCTCCAATAGCTGAATCTGTTATTGGTACAGATGCAAGCGCATAGTTCGCCCCGGTTAGCCTTGCAACATCACCGGGAGCAACCCCATGAGTGAAACGATTCCTGTACACCTACTGCCAGCCACACCGACCGCTGGCAAAGCTCGTAAAACACCGGCACAGACCGGCGAGCCCATTCACACCCGCAGCTTTACCGGCCGCTTCCGCAACTGGCGCCTCGCGGTAGCAGGCAGTCTGGCGGTATTATTTTTTGGTACCTCCTGGCTGAATATGGAGGGGCGGCAGGCGGTGCTGTGGGATTTGGGCGAGCGCAAATTCCATGTGTTTAACGCGACTTTCTGGCCGCAAGATCTCACCCTGCTATCTGCCCTGCTGATTATCAGCGCTTTCGCGCTCTTCGCGGTCACGGTGTATGCCGGTCGCATCTGGTGCGGTTATGCCTGCCCGCAAAGCACCTGGACCTGGGCCTTTATGTGGGCAGAAAAAGTCACCGAGGGTGATCGCCTGCAGCGTATCAAATTGGACAAAGCGCCCTGGTCGTTTAACAAACTGGCCAAGCGCACCGCCAAACACGGCTTATGGCTGGCGATGAGCCTGGCCACCGGCATCGCTTTTATCGGCTACTTCGTACCGGTGCGGGAACTCACCGCCGACATACTTACCGGGCAATGGTTTACCGCCAGTGCCTTCTGGGTATTTTTTATCGGCTTGTTTACCTACGGCAACGCCGGCTGGTTGCGAGAAAAAGTGTGCGTGCACATGTGCCCCTATGCGCGCTTCCAGGCGGTGATGTACGACAAAGACACCCTGGCGGTTTCTTACAACCCGACACGGGGCGAAAATCGCGGCTCGCGCAAAAAAGAAGAGGACTACCAGGCGAAAGGGCTGGGCGACTGTGTGGACTGTTACCTGTGCGTACAGGTTTGCCCAACCGGCATTGATATCCGCGATGGTTTGCAAATTGACTGCATCGGCTGTGCTGCGTGTATTGATGCTTGCGACTCGGTGATGGACAAAATGGACTACCCGCGCGGCCTGATCAGCTACGCCTCTGAACGCACGCTGGCAGGCGAAGCGGCACCGCGTTTTCGCCCCCGTCTGCTCGGCTATGTCACGGCAGTGATACTGATGTGCGGCGCGCTGGCGTTTACTGTGTATGATCGCGAATTGACAGCGGTGAATGTCATTAAAGACCGCACCTTGTATCGCAAAAACAGCGAAGGCCATATTGTGAATGTGTATCGCCTCAAGCTGATGAACAAAACCCATGAAGCAGCGCATTACCACATTGCCTTGCGCCAACCCGACGATGGCGGGCTGCAATTACAGCGGCAGTACCGTATTACGCTGGCATCCGGTGAAATTGTTGACCTGCCGGTATCGGTAGTGCAACAGAATGGCAGCCTTTACCAGGGCGCAATCCCTTTCACCTTCGTGGTGCAAAATAATGCCGATGGTAAAGCACTGGCAGAAGGCAGCTCGACGTTTGTTTTTCCCACGCGTTAAAACAGACGCATAGTGCACAACAGGATCCGCCATGAAACTTTATGAAAAATTCGCCGACGAAATTGCCGAAATGATTCATAGCGGGGTATTGGCAGCCGATGAAAAAGTGCCTTCGGTACGCAACGCCAGCCGCACCTGGAAGGTCAGCCCGTCTACTGTTTTCCAGGCGTATTATTTGCTGGAGCGGCGCGGGCTGATTCAGGCGCGGGCACGCTCCGGGTATTATGTGCGCGCACATGCCAAAGGCACGCTGGCAGAACCGGACATCAGCGCCCGGATCACCGACACTACCGACGTGGATGTCAGCGAGCTGATTTTTTCCATTCTTGGCTCGGTGCGCGATCCGGATACCGTACCTTTCGGTTCAGCGTTTCCCTGCCCGCAATTATTTCCACTGGCGCGTCTGGCGCGCTCTATGAATAAATCCATCCGCCATTTACCGGCATCACAAATTATTGCTGACATGACCAGCGGCAACGCCGCGCTGCGCCGGCAAATTGCTCTGCGCTATATGATGCACGGCGTGATGCTATCGTCGGATGAATTGATCATTACCAACGGTGCGCTCGAAGCGCTTAACCTCTGTTTACAAGCGGTTACCAAACCCGGTGATCTGGTAGCGATTGAATCCCCCACCTTCTACGCCGCGCTACAAATTCTGGAACGTCTTAAATTAAAAGCGGTAGAAATACCGGTGCACCCGCGCGATGGAATCCATCTGGAAACGCTCGAAGACAGCCTGCAACGTTTACCGATCAAAGCCTGCTGGTTTATGAGCCATTTGCACAATCCGCTGGGCGCCAGCCTGAGCCAGGAAAAAAAGCAAACGCTGTATCAGCTGCTGGAAAAACACGACGTACCCATGATTGAAGACGACGTTTACGGGGAGTTGTATTTTGGTAGCGAGCCACCCAAACCGGTAAAAAGTTTTGATCGCAAGGGGCTGGTTATGCACTGCGGTTCATTTTCAAAAAACCTCGCCCCGGGTTATCGCATTGGTTGGGTATCCGCCGGGCGTTACGCCGAAACCGTCAGCCGCTTGAAACTCATGACCACCTTATCGCCTTCGGTGCCCGCGCAAAGCGCGATTGCCGATTATCTGCAACACGGCGGTTACGATCGTCATTTACGTAAATTGCGCTACACCCTGGAAACCCGCCAGCAGGCGATGCAAGCGGCGATTGCCCGCCATTTTCCGCCCACCACCAAAGTGTCGCGCCCGGAGGGCGGTTATTTTTTATGGCTGGAGTTACCGGAACAGGTGGATAGTTTGAAGTTGTTTTCGATGGCGCTGTCGCAAGGCATCAGCATTGCACCGGGGCCGATATTTTCTGCGACGCGGCGTTTTGAAAATTGCATCCGACTTAACTACGGGCATGCGCACACACCACAAACCGAACAGGCGCTGGCGTTACTGGGCAAAATGGTGGCTTCTTTTCCGGAAAGCTGACCGAATAATAAAAAGGGCCGGCAAAGCCGACCCCTGGATTGTTGACAGATTTTTAGTTTTTCAACGCTATACGGCAGGTGCCATTCTGTCCGTTTGTCAGTGAGCCGACGAGAGCTTTAAACCGATAATACCCAGAATAATAAGCCCCACGCTGATCAGCCGCGCCGGGTTTACCGGCTCATGAAACAACGCAATGCCGAGAATCACCGTACCTACCGCCCCAATGCCCACCCAGACACCGTACGCAGTGCCCACCGGCAGGGTCTTCATGGCAAATGCCAATAACCAGAAGCTGACAATCATTGCCGCTATTGTCCATACACTGGGCCACAAGCGGGTAAAACCCTCGGTGTATTTCAGGCCAATCGCCCAACCGGTCTCCAACAACCCCGCAATCACAAGAATAAACCACGACATACTGTAAGTCCGTCGCCGAAGGGGTCGTCCCCGTTGACAGGAAACAGATTGAGGTCGTCCTGAATCTGCTTGCTGCCTGTGCTATGAAGCAACAGTTAGCAAGCACCATTATAGTGCATCGGAAAAATGAAGGGTAATTAGCACCGGGATCTTGCACAACACAGGGATACCACCGAAGAAATCGGCGACATAGACGTTACTGGAGATCGTAGGTAATCGCGTAGCGCACCAGGTCAGCAATACTGTTCAAACCCATCTTGTCGAGAATGTGGGTTTTATGGGTACTGACGGTTTTCGGGCTCAGGTGCAACAGCTTGGCGATATCACTCACACCCCTGCCTTGCGCCAGCTTGATCATAATCTGCCGCTCGCGAACCGTAAGGGATTCGTGCGGCAAACCGCTGGTGCGCCCTTGCAAACTGTCTACCGCAATACGTTGGGCCAGCTCGGCACTGATAAAAACCTGACCCCGCGCCACCTGACGAATGGCATCGATAAAATCCTGTGGCTGTCGGGATTTGGCGATAAAACCCTGCGCACCGGCGCGAATGGCAGGCGCGGTGTATTGCTCTTCACGATTGATACTAATGGCCAGAACAGCACTTTGTGGCACCTGTCGGCGCAACTGCTGAATTAATCGTATCCCGGAAATACCTGGCATCGACATATCCATCAGTACCACATCAGGACGCCATTGACTGGCGAGTGCCAGGGTCTTTTCTCCGGAGTCCGCCTCGGCCATGATTTCCATGTCTTTCTGCTGAAACAAAATGGCCCGTAACCCTTCGATGACTACGGGATGATCGTCAGCAATTACAAGACGAATCTTTTTCAATGAATTTACTATCCTTTTGTCCGCGTGCACACAACCGGTACGCCGTCAGAACGACAGTTCACCCCGTTACTCTCTCCGGAATACGGACTCTCTCACCCTGAAGTTTTTATTAACAGAAAGGCCTGATGCAATAACTATAGTTATCGCCAGGCCACCTGATTGTTAAAAAGCGTTGCTCCGAAGAAAAATAATGGCAAGTTGATAGCGATGAATGACTTACCTGATCTTACGAATACGACTGACTTTTTATTAGAAATTTTTCGGCATAAAAAATACCATGCTTTAAAAAAATCCGTGTGATGTGCGTTTGAATCCTGGAAGAATCAGACGGTTTCACCAGCCAACCAGGTAGCAATGGCAGACAGCGACATCACCTCACACGCAGCGCCGCGTTCAATGGCCATTTTTGGCATACCAAATACCACAGAACTTTGCTGATCCTGAGCAATGGTATAGCTGCCCGCTTCACGCATGGTTAACAAACCTGCTGCACCGTCATCACCCATGCCGGTCATGATGATGCCGGTTGCGATGCTACCGGCCACCTGGGCCACCGAACGAAACAATACATCCACCGAGGGGCGATGGCGATTGACCGGGGGGCCATCAAAAATTCGCACACAGTATTGCGTGCCCTGCCGCTTCAATTGCATGTGTTTGCCACCGGGTGCAATCAATACACGCCCGGGCAACACCGCATCGCCATCGCACGCTTCACGCACTTCACAATGACACATACGATCCAGCCGCGCGGCAAACGCGGCTGTAAATTTCTCCGGCATATGCTGCACCACCACCATGCCCGGACAGTTTTCAGGCAAACCGGTGAGAATAACTTCCAACGCGCGCGTACCACCGGTGGAGGTGCCACAAGCGATAATTTTTCCTAATGGCGCCACCGCTTTGCGGCTGGCAAGCGCCGCAGAGGTTGCCGACGGAGCAACTTTTGCCGTTGACGGTGTTACCGGCGCGCGTTGCGTTTTGGCCAGCAACTGCATGTTCGCCTGAGCCGCCGTCTTGATCACGCGCACCAGATGCGCAGCACTTTCGGTGAGAAAATCTTTCAAACCGATGGTCGGTTTGGCCAACACTTCTACCGCGCCGGCCGCCAGTGCCTGTAAAGAGGTTTCGGCACCGCGGGTAGTCAAGGTGGAGCAGATAATGACCGGCGTCGGGCGCTCTGCCATAATTTTTTTAAGGAAGGTAATACCGTCCATGCGCGGCATTTCCACATCCAGAATAATCACGTCCGGCCAGGACACAGCCATTTTTTGTAACGCAAATACCGGATCGGACGCAACCGCCATCAAATGCAAGCCGCTGGCCTGATTGATAATTTCCCCAAATACCTGACGCACTACGGCCGAATCGTCAACGATCAGCACGTTAATATCGGTTGGCATCAACCTATCTCCGGATATTGGAAAGTGGGCGCTGCAACGCCTTTTTTCATAAATACATCGCCGCTGTTGATATCAAAAATCAACTGGCGGTACACCGAACCACCGAGATCGTGTGCGGACACGCTCAACCGGTAATGCTCGGCCAATTGCCACGCGGTGGCGATATTGCGAGTAGACACCTGATCGCGGTCATTGCGCACCACGAACATACTGGCACCACCAAAAATTTTAATTTGGTAATCGCGTATGCGACCGCCCTGTTTGGTAATCGCACTGTCAATCAGCGTAAGTGCCTCGTTGGCATAACGCCCATCCAACGATTGTCCATTAGCCGTCAGGCGCGCGCGATCCGGCAGCATGTAGTGACACATACCACCCGCCTGGCGCTCGCGGTGCCAGAAAGTAAAAGCAATACAGGAACCCAGCGTGGTGCGCACTTTGGTGTTGGCACCACCAAAGAACCATTCGCCAGGTTTCAAATAGATATCATTCAGGGTCAAGATGGAGTTAACCGGTTTTTCTATAAATTGAGGGGGCCAGCGTTTGCACACTGGTACTTAGTCCATTGAGAGTTTCCGAGTGCCCCACCATCAAAATCCCACCGGGTTTTAATTGGGACAGCACTGCCGCAACCACTTTGCGTTTGGTTTCAGGACTGAAGTAAATCAGCACATTGCGCAAAAAAACAACATCGAAAGGCTTGGAGAACGTTTCGAGATTATCCAGATTTTTCTGACAGAAATGAATACGTGAACGCAAACTTCTGTTCATTAAAAAGGAGCCATCGTATTCGCCGGTGCCTCGCAAGCAGTAACGCTTGAGCCAGGCCTCGGGAATATGCTCGGCACGCGCCAGCGGGTAATGCCCCTGGCTTGCCGCTTCGAGCACGCGGGTACTGATATCCGACGCGCTGATCTGCCAATCACTGCTGCTACCAAAATAGTCGTCCAGCAGCATGGCAATGCTATAGGGTTCTTCACCGCTTGAACAGGCAGCACTCCAGATACGACAGGGCGCACTGCTGGAAAGGTTCGGCAAAATATGGTTGCGCAAAAAATCAAAATGCTTTGATTCGCGAAAGAACCAGGTTTCGTTAGTGGTCAGTAAATTAACCGCGAGCTGGTGCTCGACCGGATCGCGCTTGATGCGCTCCAGATAAGTGCGGTAATCCGACTGCCCGAGAATTTTCAAACGCTTGGCCAAACGGCCCGCTACCATGCTGCGTTTGGCATCCGATAAATGGATACCCGCCGCAGCAAAGATCAGTGATTGAAAACCCTGAAAGGATTTATCGTCGAGCACCGGTTGAGTCAAGGCAGCCTGAATCACGATACTATTCTTCCAGCAGGTCGGCAGAGTCATCCTGCAACTGGGCAAGTTCTGCCATCTCTTCTACGTCGACGACCTGTTGCATATCGAGAATAATGACAAAGCGCTGCCCAACCTTGCCCATGCCGGCAATAAAGTCCGGACGAATACGCGCACCGAAACCCGGTGGCGGTTCGATATCGGCATTGGCAATTTCCAGCACTTCGGAAACTTCGTCAACGATAACCCCGATTTCCTGGCGGCCTTCCGCACCTTCGATCTCGAAAATAACAATACAGCTACGGCGGTTAATTTCACTTTGCTCACGCCCGAAACGGGCAGCAAGGTCAATCACCGGCACTACGCTGCCGCGCAGATTGATGACGCCGCGCACGAAGGTCGGCATCATCGGCACGCTGGTCAATTCGCCATATTCCATAATTTCCCGAATGCCCAGAATGCCGATAGCAAACATTTCCTTGGACAAACGAAAGGTCAGGTATTGTTCATGGTGAGAACCCTGCGAGGGTTCTCCCGTTTTTTCTGCAGATTTTTTTACAGAATGGTTCATACCCGCGCCTCTAGAATTTCACAAACGCATTTTCATCCAGACCCTTGGAGCCGGCCAGTGATGCGGATTTACGAGCGCTTACCGGCGTTCTCGGCGAGTTGCCTTTGTGCGATACGGCACTGGCCAATTGCTGGTCACCAATATTGAAGAAGGCGATAGACTGTTGTAACTGCTCAGCTTGTGAAGACATCTCTTCCGAGGTTGCCGCCAGTTCTTCCGAGGCAGAGGCATTCTGTTGGGTAAGCTGGTTCAACTGTTCCATAGCGCTGTTAATTTGCCCCACACCGGCAGACTGCTCGGTAGACGCTGCGGCAATTTCCTGCACCAGATCAGAGGTTTTTTGAATAGACGGGACGATTTCTCCCAACAGCTTGCCAGCGCGTTCTGCCAGGGCTACGGAAGAGTCGGCAACTTCGCTGATTTCCTGGGCGGCAACCTGGCTGCGTTCTGCCAGCTTGCGAACTTCCGCCGCCACTACCGCAAAACCTTTACCGTGTTCACCGGCACGTGCTGCTTCAATTGCCGCGTTCAGGGCCAGCAGGTTGGTCTGGTAAGCGATGTCATCAATAATGCTGATTTTCTGGGCAATGCTTTTCATGGCTTGCACGGTTTGCGCAACCGCTTCACCACCTTCACCCGCTTCACGCGCTGCTTTGGTTGCCATGCCGTCGGTAATGCGCGCATTGCCGGTGTTCTGTTCAATAGAGGCGGTCATCTGCTCCATGGAGGCAGACGTTTCTTCCACACTGGCAGCTTGCTCACTGGCAGCTTGCGACAATGATTGGCTGGTAGAACTTACCTGCTCGGATGCCGAGGCCAGGTTGTCGGCGCCACCGCGCACTTCAGCAATAACCTGAGCCAATTTGCTGGTCATATTACGCATGGCATCAAGCAATTTACCGGTTTCGTCGGTGGCGTTATTTTCAATTTTTACACTCAGGTCGCCATCGGCAATGGATTCTGCAGTGGTCAATGCAATGTTCAATGGGCGTACAATGCTGATGGTGATAAACCAGGCGAAAGCGACACCCACCAACAGCGCAACAATTAGCAGAACAATAATTTGGTTGATCGCTGATTTGATAAGCTCTTCTGTATACTCACCCCAATATTTAGTGCGTGCCTCAAAATATTCGGTAAGGTTACGAATGGATAATTGATAGGTATCAAGCAGAGGTTGTGTACTTCCCAACCAATGTTCTACCCCGCCCAATTGGTCTCCCGATTCCAACATCTCCATCATTATTCTACGGTCAGCACTATAGGCAACACGCGCCGCAAGAATTTGGTCAAACAGTTGACGAGCTTCCGGCAGTTCAATTAACTCATCAAGTCGTTGTATATGCTTGTTAAGTATTTCGCTTTGTTTTGCCATATTCGAACGCAATAATTGCTGCTGTTGCGCATCGGAAATAAACAGTGACAATGTTGATGCAGTATTGATGTTATTTATATCTGTCCAATCGTTAGCTAACGACAGGCGCTCACTAAATTTTCCAGTGAGGTCTTCCACCACATCATCAACAGCCTGAAAACGATTGACGGCAATCGTTCCCACAATCATAAAAATTACCAGCACAGCGGCGAAGGCAATGCCCAGTCGCATACCGATCTTCATATTTTTTAACATATCCGTTTACTCAAAAAATGTGGTTACAAAAATTAGAAAACTTAATGGAACTGCTTACGCTTACTGGAAAACTTATCTTCTTCCACAATGGAAACCTGCTGGATCAACGCAGCCACGTCCAATACCAGTGCAACCTGGCCATTGCCCATAATGGTTGATCCTGCCAAACCCTGCAGGTGTGCGAACAATTTTCCCAGCGGCTTGATAACGGTTTGGTGTTCGCCATGAAGCTCGTCTACCACCAGACCGACTTTTTTACCGCTATGGTTTACTACAACAATATTTTGGCGACGGCCCTGGGCATAGCCCGGCACCTGGAAGTATTCGTGCAGCGGTATAAAAGGCAGCACCTCGCCCCGTAAATTAATGAACTGATGCTTTGAGGCTTCCAACTGCTCTTCGAGGGGAAACTCAATACACTCAACCACCGCTTCCAACGGAATGACGTAAACCGCTTTTCCTACCGAAGCCACAAACCCGTCGATAATCGCCAGGGTTAAGGGCAGGCGCAGCCTAAAGGTGCTACCTTCACCTGGCTCTGATAACACTTCTATGCTGCCCCGCAGTGCCTGAATGGATTTTTTCACCACATCCATGCCCACACCGCGACCCGACAGGTTGGTTACCTTTTCAGCGGTAGAAAACCCCGGCTCAAAAATCAGATTGAAAATTTCCTGATCAGAAAGTACTTGATCCGCATGAATCAATCCTTTCTCCAGCGCTTTGCTACGAATACGCTCACGGTCGAGCCCGTTACCATCATCGCTGATCTCAATTACCACATGGCTTGCCTGGTGGTAGGCATTGAGCCGTAATGTGCCTTGTGCAATTTTTCCGCGAGAAAGACGCTTTTCAGCATTCTCAAGGCCATGATCGCAAGCGTTGCGTACCAGATGCGTTAAGGGGTCAGTGATTTTTTCTACCAGGCTTTTATCCAGCTCGGTGTCGGCGCCGTGAATAGACAGGTAAATATCTTTGCCCAGTTCATCCGACACGTCGCGAACAATGCGCTGAAAACGTTGGAAGCATTCGCCAATAGGCACCATGCGTAAATCCAGCGCGGCATCGCGAATGTCATCTACCAGCAAGGACATATTCGCTGCCGCTTCGCGGGTATCCTTGTCGCCACCTTTAACCGCGTTAACCACCACCGAGGAGGATGAAATAACCAGCTCACCCACCAGGCTGATCAACTGGTCGAGTTTGTCGGCAGGCACACGAATGTATTGCGTGCGGGATGCAGAAGCATCGCGGGGTGCCGAGGCTTTATCGGCGGAAGCGTCGGATCGCAGTTCGGATAAATTCACCAATACATCTTCAGCGGTACTTGCGATGCTGTCATTGGCGCCCTGTTCATTAGCCACCGGGTCATTAACCCATAGCTCGATATCGCCGCTCTTTAATGCACTGTGTTGCTGGCCGGATATTTCGCCGTCTTGCAGCAACCAATCAATTAATTCTTCGCGTTCGTCGTCGGCAAATTTTTCCAGCCACTGGTTATAAACGCCGAGGGCAGCGCCAGGAGCGATAATGGTAATTTCACACAGGGTTTCGACAAATTCAAAAATGGCCCGAATGTCGTCAAGGGATGCCGAAGAATCCAGCGTAATCTCGAACCCCAGGTAACAGCTTTCCGGGTCCATGTCTGCCAGGTCGGGCAAGCTTCGGGTCAGCGTGTGCAAAGACACAATCTCGCCGGCGGTTTGCAAAAAGCGGATAAAACCCAACGGGTCCATGCCATGCCGGAAAACATCGCCATCAAAACGCAGCGATATATGCCACAGCTTGCTACCGTCTACAGCCGGTTCACTGTTGACGGCTGCCGGTGCTACCTCAGCAGGCCCGGATTGCGTGTCAGTGGATACCTGATGATAAGCTTCCAATCCGCCCAGCAATTGCGCTTCGTGCGTTTTCATTTCCATGGAAATAGCATTCTGATCCGCGTCAACCAGATTCTTGATATGGTCACGGCTTTGCAGCAGCAGTTGCGCCAGATCGCGGCTGTACTCAAGGTCATCAGCGCGCAATCGGTCGAGAATATTTTCTACCACATGCGTGAAGCCAACCACGTGGTCGAAGCCAAACATGCCGGAAGAACCTTTGATGGTATGAACGCAGCGGAAGAGCGCATTTTTCAGTTCGCGGTCTTCGGGGTGAAACTCCAGATCAAGCAGGATGATTTCCATATCGACCAGCAGTTCGCGACTTTCGTCGTAAAATGTCTGTAATACCTGGTCGAGATTCATTGCAACACCTCCGCACTTTGCGCTGGTGTGTCAACTACCGGAGCGGTTCCGGTAAGTTGTTGCAGTTCATCAATCAGGGTATTTTTCTGCAATACCAGAGATGGATTTTCCTGTGTGCCGGCCAGGCGTTCGGCCTGTATCAACAACTGCAATCCGGCACCATCCATTTCTGTCACTCCTGTTAAATCAATCTCACACAGCGCGCCACTGGCAGCGGCATCACGCAATGCTTCAAACACGCTGGCAACCTGGTAAATGGTGAGTTCACCGGTTACGCTCAGCAATCCTTTCTCTTCGTCAAACTTACATGTTTCATCCATCACCCTGACTCCTGGCGATTCGGTTTATGGCACCAGCTTATTCACCGCAGCCAGCATTTGTGCCGGTTGAAATGGTTTTACCATCCACGCCTTTGCACCCGCCGCCTGGCCCTGAGACTTTTTGTCTTCGGCCGACTCGGTGGTGAGCATAATAATCGGGGTGAATTTGTATTCTGCTTTGGCCTTGAGCTCTTTCAGTAAAGTAATACCATCCATATTGGGCATATTCACGTCAGAAATTATCAAATGGACTCTTTGACCATTCAGCTTGGCCAGCGCGTCACGGCCATCGCAAGCTTCGATAACATCAAAGCCTGCACTTTTCAGGGTAATTGCAACAACTTGTCGAATAGACGCAGAGTCATCGACGATTAATACTGTCTTGGCCATACATTTCTCTCTGGTATCGTGGCGTCAAAAAAAGGTGATTTCTCCGGCTTGCTCATTCACCGCCTTGCTATTGCCGGAGCTGTGAGCCTGCCGCTCTTCAGCCATGGCATATGAAGCTTCAAGCGCTTCAAGGTGTTGGGAAATATTGTGGTCGCCCTGTTGCACCGCAGCGCTGACTTCGTGAAGGTTGTCGCGCACGTGACAAAGCATCTGGCTGACGCGATCCTGAAATTGCAACTGCACAATTGCGTCAGAAACTTCGTACTGAATACTGCTATTGGAAGTACGCAGGGTGCGGGCAGAGTCGATGAGATTATCGGAGTGCTGGCGGAACTGATCGAGAATCTGGCGGATGGTGGTGCGGGAGGCATCAATCATGGAATTATCGCGACCGCGAGATTGATGCGCCGCTTCAACAGCGTTTTCGATGGCACTGCTGATGTGGCTGACTTTTTTGCCCATGTCCTGGCCGGTTTCCGCCGACATTTGCGATAACTTGCGAACCTCGCCTGCTACCACCGCAAAACCGCGTCCCTGATCACCGGCTCGCGCGGCTTCAATGGCCGCATTCAATGCCAACAAATTGGTTTGCCCGGCGATAGTCGCTACATCGCGCGACATGCGATTCAGCTCGGCCACAAATTCTGCAAGGCCATTGATTTGCCGCAGCAAACCATCGCGCTCCTTTAATACCGCTTCAAGCGTTTCTACGACGGTTTGCAAACCGGTATCGGCGCGGCCAAAAACCGAATCAATACCATCTTCCAGCGAAGAAACGACTCTATGGGCGACATCGCTGGATTGCCCCACTTCATAAGCGAGCCCACCAAATCGGGCCACCAATTCGTTGACTGCGGTTTCTGACTGACTGCGGGCGCTTTCTACCTGGGTTGCCCAGATGGGCATCATCACCCGCGCCAGCTCGTCAACCGCCACATCGGTTTGTGAGGGTTCCTTCTCTACAGAAATATCGATGTCTTTATCCAGTCGGGTTTCGGCAGCCGATTGAATTTGCCACTGCACGCCGTAAAAAGAGAGCGCAGACAAGATGATTAAAGGAAGCAAGTACCAGGAAGAAGCACCGAGGTAAAAAAAAGCTCCCGCAGAGAATAAAAAAGGAAGCAGCAGGAATGCTCCGATACCGAAACGGGAAGGGAGTCTGGAAATATCTGTAACGCTCATAGCAATCAATCCCGGAAATGCCTATCTGGTTAATGAGAGGAGTGCACCCCCGTAATTCACCACAATTTTGCATAAGCCATCACATCTTTGCAGAATGATGTCATCAGAATCATCCTAGATGACAAGGATCGCTAGCCACAATCGGAAAACGCCTAATAAAACTAGGAAACGATCTTATTAAAAATAAGATTTTTCCTAGAAAAAAATGAGTTATTAACTGAAAAGTAGGTATGGAGGCAGGAGAGAATTTTTGTGTATTTTCGACAGCTTTACGGAAAGGCGACAGAAGAAGTCTCTCCTATTGCCTGTTTTTACGCCGAAATGACGCCGAATTCAACTAAAAAATTTTTTGTCAGGTGGTAGAAATCGATTGGTAATTCCAAATGCTGATTAACAATGTCTTATTCATTTCTGTCGCTTAAATATAAAATTTCTTTACAAAAAATTCTGGCAGCGAAAACATCACAATAAAGGGGAAAAATGTGCTCACCACGCCCTGCGCCATGACGGAGCAGGGCGTGATCTGTTTTCACCCTTAAGGCGCTGTTGCCGGAATGTTGTCTTCCCTTATTTCCGACTCCACGGCCATGTCGAGAACATAGGCGACACCCGGTCCATCGGCTGGCGGGTTGATCAGCGGGAAACGTTTCAAACGTAAAATGGTGCGCACGCCTCGCTCATGACTGTAGCCTTCAATTTCCTGATAGAGAAATTGCCATTCGCCCACCGCAACCTTGGCGCCATCTTCATCATATTCCACATCCCTTACCTGCAAACATTCATGCTCCGGCATCAGGGGATGATGACAACTGACCCGTAAAGGCTGCACTTCGAGGAAAACCAGCTCGCTGTCGGTTCCGTAACGACTCTCGGCGGTATTTATGCCTTCAAAAATCAGGGCGCTACCATCGTTTTTGGTCAGCGTCAGCAGTGGCGTCTCGCTGTCACTTAACTGAATTTGCAGCTCGCCTTCAAAATGGCTTTTGAGCGCCGCCTCCCGTCGCATCAAACTGTCGTCACAGGCTTTCATGGTTTGCACCAACTGGCCGGGCTTCAGGGTAGTTCTGTCGATGCTGTAGCTGCCACCAAGCTGGTTACAGCCACCAATAATGGCCAGACGGTCTTCGTCAAAGTCGATTTGTACCCGGTTACTGATATCGCCAAACAGGGCATCAATACGATCACCTTCCGGGTCGGATGCGTCGTGCAAGCGCCAGTGAAAGTGCGACAGTCGGGATCGATCCAGCGAGGGTTCCGAGACGGCAGCCACGCTGGCCACCACACCGGTCTGGGGTGGTGGCACGGCGTTATCGCGCTCGCAAGCAGAAAGGAGTATGACTCCTGGTAAAAAAGCATAATGAAGCAGCTTCATAGCGTTCTCCGAAATTCCAGATTCCATGGGTGCAAAAATTATAGCAGCTGGCTGGCTTTAGCCGGCTTTGCCAGGTCTCAGGGCACACACTTCCTGCACATCGAACGATGAAAGCGTACAAATCATCACACTATTGAATAAAAATTACCGGCACGATTAATTTTCCCGAGCGAAATCGGTTTATCCACCGGTGATATTGCGGTTAAACAGACCGCGCTTATTATTTTTGTAAATAAAAATCGTCGTCGTAGGTCTTGACCAGATGCGGCGCCAGCACCGCCATACAGGAAACAATAGCGCCATTACAAAAACCTTCTGGAAAAGTCAGTAGGAAAAACATCCAGGCGTTTTCCCAAACGTCCGGCATAAAAGCCACCTGACTGACCCACAACAGCAGCACTGCAAAAATGGCCGAACCCACCCACGACAACATGCCGCCGAAAAATCCGCCGCCCAGAGTATAAAGAAAGAGGTTTTGAATACGCGAGCGAGCAATCAGCATAAAAATGCCGCGCGCAATCAGTACCGGTACCAATACGCTGACCAGAAAATTAAAGCCGATATTTTGCCAGGGAAGAACCGTGAAAGCATGGCTGATTAACAGCGCAAAAAAGCCGGCGACGATGGTCAACCTGGCTCCGAAAATGGCTGTGCAAGCCGCCATGAGTAAAGGATGGAGACGAAATAGATTAAATAACTGCAACTGCACCAGAGCGCCGTAAATACCCAGCCCGATAATTACCCCAAACCACATGTGCTGTCGCACCGGAATGGCTGCCAGGGATCGCCAGGGGGCAACCCGCAGTATCCAGCCGAAAGAGAAAATACTCACCGCCAGCGTGAACCAGAGAAAGTAACCACTAAGCGGTGCGACCAGATTCATGACCGGGGTTCCTGAAGATGACTAATAAAGAAGAGAGAAGCCTTAGCCCCGCAAGCGCGACAACAACCGGCTTAAACCTTTCGCTTGCAAGGTCAAATACAAGCCCAGTGCCGTTTGCAAAAGCCCGACAAGCACCGGAATGACCCGCGGAAACCATAAGCCTTCCCGGGAATCACCGGCATCGCCCGGCAACCACAAGAGGCTCTCTGCAAGGTAGGGAAGTGATTGGGAGAGCACATAAACGCCCACCACACAGAAGAGCACGGTTTGCAGATCATTCAGTTTGCCTTGCAACACCGCTTCGGCACCGGCCTGCCGCCCCAGGAGCCAGCGAGCTACGGTTACCGGGAAACGAAGTAACAGAAAAGCGATAGCGGCAAAAATAAGCGCTTCAACAATAATCAGGCTGATCATCCAGTAGCTCTGCCCCTCAAACTGCGCCTGCATTGCCGACCAGTAACTGAAACGGGTTAACAGCGTGTGAAAAACCGAGTAAACAAGATAGACGCCCATCAGTCGCAAGCCGACCGCCAGCATTTCCACAACTTTCATCACTTGAGTCCTTTAGCGGAGAGGAAAGCGCTACCTTACCACAGGCAGCTGACTTCGCACTCGAGGTCTGTCAGGCCGGGGGATAAGAAAAAATGGATAGCATCAATAACGGCAAGCCCACCGTAAGGCGCGCTAAAAAAATGAAGGGAGTTTTAAAAAAATCTACACACGAAAATCTGAAAATCGCTTATCCAAAAGGAATAAAAAAATATCTTCACTGCATTAAACACTATTTAACTGCAGGCTTATCAGCGAATGTGTAAACCTCGTCACAGTACTTTTCACATCGCTTATAACGCTTGCAAAAGAGAGTATTTAAAAACATTTTTTTATGGCATTTATTCAATAAAAAATTCTTCTTAAAAATATTTTAAAGCCGTTAATTATTATTAAAGCCGGCTTAAAAACCGAATTTGACGACAAAAATTATAACTGGATAACATTATTGAACACTGCGCCCATAAATTTTTCATGTCGCTTTGACAGTCTTTTGGGGGTCTCCTATTGTTAAGTACGTAAGGCCAATTAATCTCTCTCGAAGCTTAACGAACCACCGGATTGGCCACTTAACAAATTCATTCCTGAAAAAAGAAGGAAACATGTCATGAACAAAGACCAGGTTAAAGGCTCAGTAAAAGATACCGCAGGTAAAATTCAACGTAAGACTGGTGAGCTGGTAGGCAGCAAAACCCAGCAAGCCAAAGGTATTGAAAAGCAAGCTGAAGGTAAAGCGCAAAAAGCCTTCGGTGATGCCAAAGAACGTGCCAAAGATGCTACTCGCCACTAATGACCTTTGGTATTGATTTCTGGCAATAACAAACAGTTCGTAATTACTCAAGGAATGAAACCGGCGCAAGGGACTGCGTCATTAACACCTCCCCCTCTTTCCTTATGCGTGTTTCCTTGTTCGCGCTTTCTATATATCCGCCGATCTTATTAATACTCGCTGTTATTAGCCGGATGGCGATTGTTTAGCTCGTATTGGTTGATTCTCTGCTATTTAAATTCTTTTTCTTTACGATTCAAATTTTTTATATGCCTTGACTGTGCTTCTTTATTGCAAGAAGGGCATCAGGCATTGTTATGTTTATTCGTCATTCAAAGACCACCACGCCGGGCGACAATCTTTGAAGGTGTGATAATGCGGGCTTAATTCCGGCTGGTCGGGGTTATCCAACGTTCCTACCGCAATCGCAAGCGTCGGCGTGTCATCAATGGCACCAAGGGTGCTGCCGCAAATACGACAAAATGCCCGACAGGACGTTTCTGAGGAGCGCCACAGGGTTGGCATGCCGCCCTCGCCATTCCAGACTACCTGCTCTTCGTCAAACTCGATCCACATTTGGGTGAGCGACCCCGAGTGGCGCTGACAAAACCGGCAGGAACAGGTATGCGGGTCACGCGCTTGCCCGGCAATCTGGTAGCGAATATGGCCGCACAAACAACCACCGTGATAAAACATTGCAAATACTCCTGAGCAACAGACATCAATCTGTATTCTTCAATTTTTCCGGCGTTAAATGATGAATAATTTTATCGGTATGCTCACCGGCATTACTTAATCCTATTCGGTAAATCGAGTAGCGCAAGTTGCTTTAAACCCGTTTCACCTTCGAGGCAGCATTCTCGTGCATCGCTTGTTCAGGACTCGCTGCTTTCTGCAGGGTCATAACTTGTCCAGTTTTCCTCACCGTTAAACAAATAGGAAAAACCTTCCTGGTTGCCACGCCCTTCGATAACCGGCCAGGCTACGACAAAATTATGCATTGGCTCAGGTAACACGAAATAACAGCGTTGTGTGATATCCACAACAAGAGTTTGTCGTACAAAGCGTTTTTCCATCCAGTCGAATACGACGTAGCGGGAATCGGTGGAGGATGCAAACAACGCGCCCCAGGCAAAACCGGGTAATTTCACACCATCAATAACCAGGCTGCCATAGGAATCTCCATGAGGAGGTTCAGCGATGTAAGTCAATTTGAGTTGATGCTGGCCATCCGGCGTTAGCAAAATGTAGTTGCCCATGCCGGCCCATACTGTACTGCCATCGGCCGGTATAGGTAATGTCTGGTAGTCGTCATCCTTAAGGGAAGTTTCAGCACCGTCTTCGGCGGCGCTTTCTGATTCGCTTACGCCGTAACGCAAACGCCATTCATTGAGTAAATCAGACAGGGCTTCGGCAGTTAACCCGTAAGTGTCGGGCAAACCGGCGTCGGCACCGGTGAGTCGCATGCTGACTTTATTGATAATTGCCTGAACACGGTATTGATCGTTATAGAGCCAGCCCACGGTTTTCTGGCCGTTGGTCATTACCGGAAAAAAACTATCCACGTCACGCCAGCGCACCAGCCACTTGCGGTATAAGGTGCTCATCTGCATGCCGTCAGGGCGCAATTCAAGATAGCTACTGCCGGGTAACAGACTGACCGCCGCAATAAAACACCCGAAACCGAAAAAAGCCACCGCAAGCCACCCTAAATCCTTGCCCTGGCTTACCGCGAAGCCCCCCATGGCAACAAAGCTGGCGCACACAAAAAATAGAGCCAGCAATGATCCGGAACGGGTTTTCAAGCGTAAAACGTCTGTCTGTCGGGGTGTCGGCATCCGGAAACTCCACTATGCATTAAAGTCGGCAGGGTGCTGAAAAATACCGGAACATTTGCCAATACGGGAAAATAACGGCAGCAAAATAAAGCAGCGGCACAGCACAAACGCGGATTTTATACGAAAAGCGAACACACTTTCAGCATGGAGTTATCACCAGAGCAGGCTGAAGCAGTAATACCAGGTACGCTAAAAGCGGTCATCGAGCAATGCCGGCAAGACAAGCTCACGCACAAAAGACGCACTGGATAATGACAATATGGCCTTTACCATCGCTACCACGTCATGCACCGGGATGAGCGTACCTTCGCCGCGCAGCGCCGCAGTGGCCCCCGCTACCGACAGGTCATCTTCGGTATTGAGATAACCCAATTGCAAACAGGTTACTGCCAGCCGGTCCTGACGAAAACCTTCACGCAAAGCGTCAGCAATACCATTCAGGGCAAATTTTGATGCGGTAAAGGTCACTTCCGGGCGACCGCTATGTAACAGGCCGGAGGTGGAACCGGTGAGAATAATATGGGGTTTTTCCAAACCTCGCATACGGGTGAGCACATGTTTTAACAACAGAATCGCGCCAGTGATATTGGTGTTGATCAGGTCAATAATATCGTCATCCTGGTCATTCAAAAAATCATAACGACTGGAAAAAGCGGCCTGCTCCCAAATCCCCAGATTATAAATAACCACATCCGGACACACCGGAAGCTCTTCAAGAATTTTCGCCACCGCGTGTTTTGGGCTGCTCATATCAGCCTCAATCCAGTGCAGGTCAATAGTCTGAGCGACTTGCACATCATGCGGTTTGCTGCGGGAAACCCCGATCAGCGTATCTCCGGCATTTGCCAGACCTTCTATAAAAGCTCTGCCCAACCCTTTGCTTGCGCCAACAACCAGAATGTTCATAGACCCCTCACGACAATAATAGATACTGAATAGCAGCAAGGGCGCAGCATAAAACCTCAATATTAGTTGAGGTCAAGAGCAATAGGAATCAATCAGAAAGCGAGGGATGGGTTGCCACTGCGGAAATCTGCAGTGGCTTTATTGCGGAAAAAATAACAGCCAATGAATTATTCATTGGCCAGCGCACGGACTTCAAAGTTGCGATAACGGAAGTGACTCCACTGCATTTGCCGCAGGCCGATTTTTCCACTGCCGAAAGCCGCACCGGTATCGACACCGTCAACGATGGGCTGGTTGTCCACATAGTCAATCGCCTTGCGATCATCGACCCACAAACGAATATGAGCGCCCTGTTTAATCAACCGAATATTATGAATATCAACAGATTCGGTGGGAATACCTTCACCACCGGATTGCAATAAGGAAAAGGTATTATTTTTACGCAGGTTGACATGGCTGCGCCCGGGTTCGTGCGCCACATTGGCATAATAGGAAAGGTGATAACTTTTAATTTTTCCTTCGGTGTATTGATCAAACGTACCGTCCCGAACCGGTAAAGCCGGGTCAAAAATATCTTCGCCATTCTCGCCCTGTGCCGCAAAAAAAACGATTAACAAACCGGATTCAATGGCCAGGTTCTGCACTTGCCAGGTAGCGACAAAGTTGTCTGGAAAATCTTTCGGGCCCCAGAAAACATGGTGAGTGGATTTATCCGGAGAATACATTTCCATCCAGCCATCGCGAAATTCCACCACCGCATTGCCTTCCATACGCCAGCCGGTGGCACTTTGCTGGTCGGCAAAAGTTGCCGCATAGAGCACATCACCAGCGGCAGGAATTTGCTCCTGAGCCTGAACGGTATTTTCCAAAGCAGTTTTTGGTGGGGATTCAGTATCGGGGCTGCATGCCACCAGGGCACTACAACAAATAGCAGAAGCAAAAAATACACGCAGAAATCGAAAACTCACTCACCTACCCTCACGTCAATTAATAAAGATGACAGGATAGTAACAATATATTTTCGCGGCTTCACCGCTCTGAGGCGACATAGGGTGACAAAAATCGGGGCTGATTGACCAGCCCCGCCGCAACCAATCATGAAAGCCGAATCATGATTGGTTTGCTGTTATTTTTTAACCACTTTGATCACCAGCGTACCGGCCAGTTTGTCGTGCCAGCCCTGTTTACGCTTATCAATACCTACCCAGATGATCCCGAGAAAAAGCGGCAACATCGACAGATAATAAGCAAAATACCGCCCGATAAGTTGTCCCGTTGAAGCCGGCTCACCGGTTTTGGCATCAACAATTTTTGCCGATAGCATCATTTTGCCGGGCGTAGCCTGTTTGATTATCCAGAAGGTGATAATTGCCAGCGGCGGCAACACCCAGGTAATCACAATATCCGCAGCGCCAGCAAAAAGACCTGTTTGTGTTGCGTCAAAGTAAGCCCAGCCATAAACCGTAATAAGCAAGGGAAAGGTCACCAGCACTATTAAAATCGTATCTATGATGGCTGCCAGCGTTCTTGCCCAAAAACCTACGTATTGAAATTCCTGTTCCTGCATATTCCATTCCTCACATGAAATGGTTTTAATAAAATTGTTGAATCACCGAAGTGAGTCAGTTAATCAACGGGAAAGTTCAAGCGTCATAAATGCGCTGAGCGGGTCCGGTTGATAGCTGGCGAAAGGATCGCAATAACTGAAGCCGAATTTTTCATAAAGCCGGCGCGCCGGTAGAAAATAATCCATTGAGCCGGTTTCAAGGCTAACCTTCTCATAACCACGTTGATTGCAAATGTCGAGCGTGTGTTGCAATAACCCTGAGGCAACGCCCTTATTGCGAGCACTGGCGGTGGTGCGCATGGATTTTATTTCAGCGTGCTTATTGTCCAACTCTTTGATTGCAACGCAACCTTGCAATTGCTCACCTTGCCAGGCACTGAAAAAAGTAATCGCCGGGTCTTTCAATGCAACTACATCCAGGGCATGAACACTTTCTGGCGGCGACACCGCATACATATCTGCAAGGTGTTCTTCCAACAACAGAAGAACATCGCCGCCTTCCAGATCATCAATCCTTATTTGCATAACACACGCGTCCTTTATGGGTGAGTAAAACAATATGGGTTACATTCTGAAACCGGCCAATATCGCTTTCATTTCGGCAGCCATTTTTCGCAGTTGCTGACTGGCGATCACCAGTTCATCGGAGCGCAAATGCGTGGTATCTACCGCAGCGGCAATATTTTCCATGTTCTGATTAATGGTGGCTGAAACGCTGGCCATTTCTTCGGTGGCACTGGCGAGTTGATCATTAATATCCGCCATGCTGCCCACCGCGTGACTAATACGCGACAAAGCCGCGTTAGCCTGTTCGGAACATTGAATCGTCCGCTCGGTTTCAGCGCGACTGCTGGCCATGGATTGTACGGCGGAAGCAGAGTCCTGCTGAATACTTTGCACTTTTTGAGTAATGTCTTGCGTCGATAATTGCGAGCGGCTTGCCAGCGTACGCACTTCGTCGGCAACCACCGCAAAGCCTCGCCCCATCTCACCGGCTCTGGCTGCTTCAATCGCGGCATTGAGTGCGAGTAAATTGGTCTGTTCCGCAATACTGCCAATTACATCGGTTACCGAACCCACTTCTTCGCCGCGAGCGGAGAGTTGTTTGATCACCTGTTCTACGTGCTGCAAACTGTTGCGCAACTGCTCAATCGCCTCAATGGTTTGGGCAACGGCATTCACACCGGCATTGGCCTCATCGCCAGCGTCACGGGTTGCTTTGGCCGCATTGCTGGCGTTGCGCGCCATCGCATCGCAGGTGGAAGACATCTGGCTGACGGCTGTGGCAACTTGCATGGTCTGGCTTAACATTTGTTGCAGCAAATGCTGACTATGCTGATTACTGGTATCCACACTTTCCGACTGGGCCAGCAAGCGGGTTGCCAGAGCATCCTGTTGTTGCATGATATTTCGCATGCGTTGCACCAGCGTGCCCAGCGCTGCCAGCAAACTGTCCGGGCGGCTGGAGGAGAGGTCAAAGTTGACTGTAAAGTCACCGGCGGCCACCTGATTAACCAGCTGCTTGGCGTAGTCCACCTCACCACCCAGCGATTGTAACAACCAGCGCCGAATCAGCAATGAAGCCGCAACCGTCAACAAGGTAATCACGCCGATAATCAAACCGATACGCAAGGCAAGCGCACGGAACAAGGTGTTTACATCGTCGATATAAATACCGGAACCCACCACCCAACCCCATTGGCGATCAAGGCTGACAAAAGACAACTTCGGGTAACGTTCTTCGGTAACGCCTCCGCCCGCCAGCGGGCGTGGCCATTGGTACTCGACAAAGCCGTCACCAAAGCGCGTGGCCGCTGTTACGAAGCTGGCGAAGAGATTTTCGTTTTGCAGGGCTTGCCGCACACTGCCATCGCGGTTGCGCAGCAAAGTCGCATAGTTGAATGAAGGTTTGTCGAGGCGCGTTCCGTCCAGTGCCGGAACGGTTGCGTGCATGATCATATTCGGCAGCGGTTGTACCGTGTCGTTGATCCAGAGATATTCGGTGCCGTCATAACGGATTGCCCGAATCGCGGTAATGGCCAGCGCCTGAGCATCAGCCCGGCTCATCACGCCGGCCTCTTCCTGTTGCTGGTAATATCGGATGATACTCAAACCGGCATCAACAATGGCCTCAACCCTTGCTTCACGTCCTTCCATAAGGCGATCACCAAGGGAGTTCAGCATGACAACGCCCAAAATCAGAAATCCGACCAGTGCGATTGCCGGTATCACCAACAAACGCCCGCCGACAGAATTCAGCTTGGTCACAACTCACCTCTTATAGTAATTATGTCAATTGGGGTATTCGGCAAAAGCAGGATGCAACAAGTGCCATTCGGTTTCAATGAAATTTTTTGGGTATCGCATCAGCAACAACAAAACAGCAACACGGATACTGGAAAGCGGCGCGTCACGCCACCGCTTGTATCCAACAAATGAAAAAGGATTTGCTATAGCATTGTGGAGGAAGGCCCGGCGATCAGGCACCAGCTTCGACGCCCGACGCTGCGGCCATATCCATCCAGAAAGCTTCCCAAATATGCCCGTCAGGATCAAGCAGGCTGCGACCATACATGAAGCCATGATCCTGAACCGGGTTGATATCAGCTGTGCCACCATTTTCAGATGCCGCTCTGATCAAGGCATCTACCGCTTCACGGCTGTCGAGTGCCAACGCCAGCATAACTTCGCTCGACGTTACCGGTGGAACGGGGCGCGCAGTAAAGGTGTGCCATTTGTCGTGGGTTAACAACATGACGTGGATAGCTTCGCTCCACACCATACAGGCGGCGGTTTCGTCAGTAAATTGCGGATTGTTTTCAAAACCCAGCGCGGTGTAGAAGGCAATAGCGGTGTTCAGATTAACCACCGGCAGGTTGATAAAAATCATTTTGGACATGGCAATAATCTCTCTGTAAATGACTGAAAAAGACAACACACAGTGCTCTCTACTATATAGTCGATGCCAGATACAGAGTTTCGACAGACACGAAAAATTTATTATCCGTTTGCCGTGTCAGAACTTATCGGCTACCCGATGCATAGTATATTCCACCTGCCCGGTATGCTCACACAGCTGCTCACTAGCAATAGTAAACCCTTGCAAAAGATAAAAATTAACACTCGGTTGGTTATCTTTATAAACCGATAAGGTGAGATTTTTGCTCAAAGTTTTGGCATGAGCCATCATGGCCTTTCCAAAGCCCTGCCCTTGTTGTTCAGGCCTTACAAAAATCGCCGCCAAATGTTCACCGGCCAACGCATAAAAACCCGCTACACGGGCATTACTTTCATGCACATAAACGATAGATGATGGCAGATAGATAGTCCGCATATCATCCAATTGCGACTCCCAAAATGAAGGGTTTACAAAATCATGCGCTTTGATGGATGCCGATAGCCAGATTTCCAGCACCGCGTCCATATCGTCCAACTTGAATTTTCTAATCACAAAGTAACCTGCTGTTCTCTGCCAGTGTTTATGAGGAGGTTTCGGTTCTCCAATAACCGTGCAAGGCGGTGATGTCAGCCGGGCACAGAAACGGCACGGTTTTTCAATTTGCCAATTCGTTCGACACCCCTGATGGATATCAGCGCTGACAATTCACTCTTTCATTATGAAGCAAGAAGCGAGTCCATTTTCTTCATCATTGCCAACCACGACTGGTGGATCTTATCTGCATAATCTTTCCACTGCGAGTCAATGGTATGCACAAGTCGCAACAATGATCCACGCCCCACCGGAACAAGATGGATATGAACTTCGTCATCTCCTTCATCGTCATCCGTGCCCCATGTAAAGGCAAGATGTTCAGGACGATCTATCACAAGATACTTTCCCGAATGCCCGATAGCGTGTCCATTCCGGATTTGTACAATACGGAATGACCCGCCAACGTTGGCATCAATACTAACCGGCTGCATCTCTCCCAGACCGGGGCCAAACCACTTTTCTACCCGTTGCGGGTTCAACCACGCGTCAAAAACCTTATCAGGTGAAGCAGTAAAAGTATGCTCCACCGCGATATCATAGTGACTACCGGGGTTACTCATAAACACTCCTTCACAGTGACGATCTGATCATATCAATATGGAGTATGCCATCTTCATCATAAGGATCGCTGACCGCTTCGAAGCCGAAAGAGCCATAGAACTCCTTCAAATAAACCTGAGCGCCAATTTTGATGCTATCCCTCGGAAACTGCGCCTCGGTAAATCTGACTGCCTCCGCCATCAGAGCGCGGCCAATTTTCAGACTTCTGAATTGTTTAACCGTCATTACCCGGCCGATTGATGGTTGCTGATATTTGACACCCGGTTCAACCACTCTCGCATAGGCTGCCAACTCGCCATCCATAAAAACCGAAAGATGCCATGAAGAAATATCCATACCATCAACCTCCTGATAAGGACATGCCTGCTCCACCACGAATACCGACTCCCGCAACCGAATAATTTCATAGAGTTCCAAAGCCGTGAGAGATTCAAAGCGGGCCCACTTGAATTGCAGATCCATACTATCGCCTGCCTTCGTTAACCCAATTAATTTATGCTTCGCTGCTACTTTCCTGAAGGAGAGCGAAACCGTGAACATACCCAGGCACCCAGTGTTAAAATACCGCAAATAAGCAGTGAGGCGTTCTGTTGTTCCGGCCGTATATTGCCATCCCACCAATAGGAAAAAGCGCCCAGCAGAATCATAGCGATACCAAGGCTTGCAAAAATTCGATGCAGAAGACTGGCAAACCAGCCCGGGGGTGCATAAAAAAGCACCAGCCAGGCCCCCACAACAACCAGCAAAGCAATAGCTTTCACAACAATTCCCCTCAAAAGCCCCTTGATTTAAACATACCACAGCCTATTTCACTGCAGGAGACCCGCGGTCTTAAGCAATTCAATGGTGCTGGTGAGCGTCAATGTATCCGTTGACTCATCGCAGAAAATAGTAAGCGCATCCTGCCCCTGTTGAGTGACGCGAAGGGTAGCTGCACCATTGATGTCCTCAGTAATAAGATAAGCATCGCTCTCGGATTTAAATGATAAAGAAGCCTCTTTCGACATGAGATTGAATGCAAAATAGCCTTTGGGATGAAGTAATTGCGAAGGATAAGTAAATACAGCGTCGGCAGAATAAAAATCTGACCGATACTGTAAATAACCTTTGGTCTCTGTAAGAACTGAAGATGCACAAACCGAATAGGTTTTATCATCGGCATGGCATGACCAAACCGTGGTTTCATTATTCTCACAAAGGGAGGGAGTTTCTGCATACGTAGGAAAAATCGAAAATATCAGGCAGATGTAAAATATAATTTTTAATTTCATAACATTGGCAACTCTGCAATTATTGGCATCTTGTGACGCACGGATAAAATTTATACCGAGCTATTGGTACAAATCCAAACTTGTTCCTTCCGTTCTACACACATTAACTATGGCTTCTCGTCTGGCCATGTCGCACAAACATCGGCCCTTGGGTACAAACCTCACCGCCACTATTTGAAATTTTTCTCATGACAGTTGAAAATTATAAATATATTCACTGATTATCCGGCACTATCTCTGATTTATTACCGCTCAAAAATACCAAATTCCCAGTAATTCGGGCCGCCCTTCCTCACAACCTTCCATCCATTCCGGATCAATGACTTGGCAATATAACGGTTTAACATGCCATGACCGATGAACAAAACACTCCCTTTTTCTTCTGCAATGGATTCCAGTAATAAGGCAGCTCGCTCTGCTCTTGACTTTGCCTCTTTAAACGATTCACTATTTTTCGAATAGCCTGAAAACCAAAGTATACGAAATACTACAGACCACCACTCGGGGAGCATTTTAAGACCAACAATGCTTCCCCACGGCATCTCCATCTCGCGGAGTTTATGATCGATAAAGGAAATTTTATCAATACCCAGCAAGCTCGCTGAATCTATGGAACGTTTCAAATCACTGCAAACTATAGAATTGCAAACCCTGGCGACGTCAACTGACGGCATGGTGGGCGCTGAGGTTGGACAAAGATCAGCAGCATTGTAAGAATCTATCCAACCTGAATCGCCCCGACTTTTTCGGAGGCGGTTTAATTTGAGTCATGCTACATGAGCCAACTCGGTTTGTTGATAAAAAAATTCCTCGAACTCCTTTGGCGGCACATAACCCAACGCACTGTGAAGCCGACGGTTATTAAACCATTCAACCCATACAAGTGTCGCCATCTCCACAGCATCAAGATTTTTCCACGGTGCGCTCTTATGGATAACCTCGGTTTTGTAGAGTCCATTAATCGTTTCAGCTAAGGCGTTATCGTAAGAATCGCCCACGCTCCCAACCGACGCATTAAATCCTGCCTCAGCAAGGCGTTCGGTGTAGCTGATGGATAAATATTGGCTGCCCCTGTCACTGTGATGAATCACGCCACGCGGTTTTCCTCTTGCCCACAATGCCTGCTCCAATGCATCCAGAATTAAATCCGCCTGCATTGTCGTCATCGCTCGCCAACCAACAATGCGACGTGAAAATACATCGATTACAAAGGCGACATAGACAAAGCCTGACCAGGTGGCGACGTAAGTAATGTCGGCAACCCAAAGTTGATTTGGCTTGTCCGCTTTAAAGTGACGGTTAACCAGATCTTGCGGGCAATGTGCCTTGTGATCGGGGATCGTTGTTTTACACTTTTTGCCACGACGCACACCTTCAATACCCAATTGACGCATGAGCCGCTCAACGGTACAACGAGCCACATCAAACCCCTCTCTACGCAGTTGTTTCCAGATTTTTCGCGCACCATAATTGCGATTACTCTCAGTCCAAACACGCTGTATTTCAACGACTAAACGCTCATCCTGCTGAATTCGCCGCGCCCGCAACTCGGGTGTTTTCTCCAATTGCTTGTGCCGATAATACGTTGATGGTGCAATCTGTAACTGCTGACAAATCGGCTCGACACCAAAAACACTTTTATGGGCATCAACAAAGTGGATTAGAGTTTCGGTTTGCGGTCGAGCTCCGCCTGGGCAAAAAAAGCCGAGGCTAAACGCAGGATTTCATTCGCACGTTTGAGTTCACGGTTCTCGCGCTCCAAGGCTTTAACTCGCTCGGATTCGGTAACGTTTGCAGTGTCGGGAGCGGCGCTATTGGATTCGATTCGGTTTATCCATGCACGGAGTGTTTCAGGTGTACAGCCAATCTTGCCGGCAACAGAAGTGATCGCCGCCCAGCGCGAGCTGTGATCTTGTTCGGTGGTGAGCACAAGCCTTACAGCTCGTTCACGCGTTTCAGGTGAATATCCGGGTCTCTTTTTCATAGGTTAATTCTCTCAAGAAAGTTAGCCTCCGACAAACCCGGAGCGATTCAACCTTTAAAATCTAATGATGACATAGGTTTTTGAGGCAGTAGAGAAGGCTTTCCATGTCTCATTAAAATTATTCGCATACAGCACCTCATCAACATGCCATTGTTATTTTTAATTCATTTCGTCCACGATCAAACGGTGATCCGGGTCAAATTTCTCGAATCCCTGGTGGCCAGTAGGCGAGCGGGACCAGCCAAGCGACTCGTAAAAGCTCGCTGACTTTTGCACATCCTGAACACCGAGCAATATCAGGTGCAAACGTTGTCTGGGAGATGCCAGCTCGACGCCCACAGAATCAAAAACCGTCCCTACTTTATTTTCCAGCATATATCATTTCCTTTGTTGTTAAGTTCCAGAGGCGCCAGATAGAAACCTGAAACGCGGATACCATGGAGATTGTCATCAAAGCCAATCTCTGACAACACCTAAATTTTGCCTTATCGCGGATTAATACTTAAAGACAGCATTGCCGAGAGTTGGCAGAGGGGGCGGCCAGACGCCTGTTGCAGAGTATTGAAAGTATTTTGCACAGTTTGTATATCTCGCTGGCTGGTAGGCGCGTTATCGATAATACTTGCTGCGATAAGGCGAGCCACCACATCCGTGGTTAACAGGAAAGTGTCCTTGCCAACCAGGCGTAAAAAACCGGGAGCCGAGCGACCACCCAGACGTGAGCCGCGCTTTGCCAGCAAGCGCCACAACCCGACGATATCGGAGACGGGCCAGTTAGCGATAAACTCACCAAAACTGCAACCATACTCCTGGCGGATATCCAGAATAAATTGTGCATTGCGCGGAATAGTCAACAGTTTGGTGCGATGGCGAATAATGCGGTCATTGCGCATATGGTTTTCAATGTGTTCAGGTGTTAACCAGATCATTTTTTCGGGTACAAAACCCCAGAAGACTTCCTCAAAAGCGGGCCACCGGGCATCAACTACCGAATGTTGCATGCCGGCCCGAAAAACCCGCTGACTCATGGCAGAGAGATAACGATCATCGCCTTTTTGCTTTAACTCTTTGGCAGTAAGGGCTTTCGGCAGGAAATTTTCCATAGACTCATCAGAGGCAAAGCGCTCGCGCACTGTGTCATAAAGCCAGTGGTAATCAATGGACATAGATTGGTATCACTTTTTTTGAATAGTGGATGGCTTATACAATTTAACCATAGCTGCGGCGTAAATTGGAAAGTCACAACCGAACCGGTTGGCCAATTATTGTAATGCGAGAACCAGCAACAACCCGACAAAGCCAGGCAGTGCTTGAATAAACAGAATTTTACGATTCGCCGTAATCGCTCCGTAGACCCCGGCAACCACCACACAAAGCAGGAAGAAAACTTTGAAATCGTAACCTTCAGCACCTTGAAGTAATCCCCAGAAAAGCCCCGCCGAAAGAAATCCATTGTAAAGGCCTTGATTGGCCGCCATCACTTTGGTGGCACGAGCTTGTTCCTGCGATTGACCAAAAGCGCGCAACCCGGCGGGTTTATCCCAAAGAAACATTTCCAGCACCAGAATCCAGGCGTGCAGTAGTGCGACCAATAACACAACGATGTCAGCAACAATTGTCATGAGCTTTTACTCTTCTATTAAAGGACACCATGTATACCACCAGGAGGGACTGGCACGATGGGAGGCTTGACAAGGCAAAGGCAGATATTCAGGTGCCGGCCTGGGAGCGATGGTAGGCAACCAGAGCATTGGCATGGCCGTGCCCGACTTTATGTTCAGTTTTAAGATAGGCAACCTGTTCCATATGTTTCTTATCGTGCAACTTATCAATAATAGTAAGCCAGTGTGCAATAGGCTTGCCGTAAGTTTTCTCAATCGACGGGAAATAGGATGCAGGTCCTTTAATTTTTTCGTTATCTGCCATAAACACCTCTGAGGAATAAGTTGGGAACTCAATATTTTAAAGTCGGCCGCTCTATAATCAGAATATTTTTTAGTCCGAGTGCCGAAAATGCAAAAAATGGGTCGGAGTCGCTATTCATTTATCGCGAGAAAAAAGCCATAACATGCCTGCCCGATAACTGTCAGTACTGTTTGCCGCATGAGTTCCGTTATTAATAGTAACGAAATTGAGTGCCCACGGCATCTCATCAGCCTCACCCCATGCCTCGTACCACTCCAGCGCTGCCTCCCTGAGGGGCGGATAATCGCGTGTTCCACTGGTAACAACCAACGCCAAATCGCTTCGTGAAGCAGACGGTGTTGATGAAAAGAGCAAATCGCGTCCGGGGTCAAAGGTCGGGTTACTTGCTATTCTGCCCCAAAAAAAATCCGGATTCGTAAAGGCCGAATACAGCACCATAAAACCACCCCGACTCTGACCAAAGAGAATTCGTTTGGCTGGATCAGCCCGATAACGTGTTTCAATTTCAGGGATCAATTCCAACTCAAGAAATTTGTGAAAAGCGGGAGCACCACCCTGCCCCGGTTTGGCATCCGGCGCAGGCGCAGTAAAGTCGAAACCGCGTTTATTAATCGAAGCGTCAAATGAACCATAAGAAATGCCAACCACAATCGCTTCGGCCAAGCCCTCATCGTAAGTTAGAAATAGATGATTCGCCGCAAGAATGGGAAAGAGGGAGTCACCGTCCAGTAGGTAAACGACCGGGTAAGACTTATTCTGTTCGGAATATCCGACGGGGAACCGGATGTAAATATGAAAAGGCCGACCAACTTCACTGGAATCAAATTTGAAATAATCACCATTTAAGGCTGGAAGGTGGTGCAGCGGAATATGCTCGCCAACACTGGCTTCACCGACAGGCGATATTTGCTGACAGGAGGTCAATAAAAAAATTAAGAGTCCTGTTTTTATAAAGAAAATAATATTATGGCTGCCCATATTAATCTCCAAAAAATCAGGGCGCTAACTGGTAGCACAAACATATGACGCCTGATGTAAAACGACTGGCAGATAGGTTACGCATCCGGTATTCGTGCCAAAGAAAGGGAGTCTGCGGGCCACGTTCTGAAAATAGTGGCTGCAATAAAATATGTACTTCATTGATCAATTTTTCTGCCGCCAGCGACTTCGCCAAGCCCGGACTACCGAACAACACCACGTTACCAGAGAACGCTCGCAGTGCGGAACGCAAAACCGTCAGCTCCATACCGGGAATTCTTTTCGTATTTTTCCAGGAAGGATCAAGCTCTCTATTTGAAACAACTATTTTCGGTATCTCGGAAAGAAGGGTTGCCAATTCAACTATATAACAAGGTAGATCGTTTCGATGCACTGCTGATGGCCAGAACTCGACAAACAAATCATAAGTGTTTCTGCCCAATAGCAAAGCCTCTGCTGAATGCAAAAGATCTATGGCATAACGATGGTGCTCTTCGTCTGCAATAACATCTTCATGAAAACAGGTTCCACCAAGGGTAGCGTTAAGCGAGTAAATAATTCGAGCCATAGTGTTTTATTCCGCAGAATTTTCTCCAGTATATTCCTCGTCACGAGCTCATTAATCAACTTGCCCGGATATATTACATTTTTCACCAGCAGGTTCTAAAAACTCTCTACTCGAATCTCGTAAACAGTGCTTTTATGAAATTTCTAAGCCTGATCATAAGAATTGCTTTTCTGCTCGGCCCAATTCAGAAGCATATCCAATGCCGGGCAAAGTGCCTGTCCCCACGCCGTCAGCCGGTATTCCACTTTAGGCGGTACTTCGGGATAGACTTTGCGGGTAACAATACCGTCAGCCTCAGTTGTCGTAACTGCTGCGCCAGCATCTTTTGCGAAATTTCGGGGATGCGCTTTTCAAAAATCCGAATAGCGTTGCACTTTGCCATCGAACAAATGGAACAGGATAAGCAACTTCCAGCGCCCGTCCAGCAATTTAATTGCATCAGTTATATCTGCCGTCGCAGTGGATGGCGTCTAGAGCTTTCTCATAGGTGGGTTACTTACTTTTTTGTGCGTTCTTGATTGCTGGAAAGTCTAAGAGGAAACTTCCTCTACAGCAACTTTCTTACGGGAAATCCTGATATGAGCCCTCGCCGCGATCTGACCACGCCCCAAGGATGTAATGCCACTGTAGAGGCTCCTCAGCGGCGTGGACATCATTATTCATGTAACATCCATTCAGCGTCAGCTTCCGTTACCGGAATCAAACTGATTCAGATAACTTTGCATGCGCTCTGGCCCGATTTCCCGCGTATGCATCTGATAGTGTCAGTAGAACGAAAAGCGCATGGCTATATAAAGCACCAAACAACGAAGGACAGGACATAAATACCTTGTTATAAATTTTTCACCACACCTTACAAAAAAAGTGCCAGCAGAAAACCTGTTGCTATCAATACCACACCAACCAACATGCAATATTTCGCCCGCATCGCTCGCTTAAGTGAGGCGCTACCGACGGTTCTTACCTGTTCGCTAGCCGACTTTTCATAACCATGGGCGAGAACCCAGGTAAAAAGGGGAATTATGCCAAACGAGTTGACGTAACCTGATAGAGATGGACGCATCACCGTTGCCCATTCAGCTTCGTCGTTCTTCTTCAGGAGGCGGTCCAGTTCAGGATTGCGCATCATCAATAACCCACAGATCAAGACGAAAAAACCTAAAACTAACACGACCATTTTATTCTTCCTCGCTATTTATAACGTCCGCAACACAGGCGAAGCGGAAATTTTTCCTATGCATGTGCTGGTTAGGCAGAGCAGCCATAAGAGTTGACTTATCGCCACGCACTGCCCTTTGCCAAAACATAGTGGTTGATTACATAGCCCCACGGAACAACCAAAGGTGTGAGAACAACCCCCATAACACACGCAAATGCCACATCACGCGTGTATTGGTCAAGCTCATGGTTTAAATACATTGGCAGGGCAAACACCAGAAGCCAAAATGACTTCCAGACAAGCTCCAGCAGAAGGATTGGCAGCATTTTGAGCGGGTATCTAATGCCCAATAACGCCATGAAGAAAAAACCTATGAGTATTGAGTTTATTACCGTGTGAGGATCTACGAGATCACCAGAGGTTGTGATGACGTGAGGAATAACTGAGGTACCCAGCCCAAATGCGATGAGAAGGTACATTGCTCTTAATAAATACAATCGAACTATCCCGACATTTTCCATATGTTTCACCTCGTGGCTAATTTTCTTATTCCCTAACGTTGGCTCAGTTGCAATTTATTTTCCAGGGCACACCAAAACGATCGACGACAATAGCGTAGCACGGAGACCAGAATGTTTTTTGTGGGGGAAAGAGAATTTCACCGTCAGCAGAAAGCTGACTGAAAGCGGATTGAACAGCGTCTTCTGTGCCCAACCCCAGTAACAAGTAAAACCCTTTTGGCTTTTGGTATTGCTCAGGCTTTATGTCAGCGCCAGCAAGTTCAACGCCTTGAATGGATATATTGGCATGAACAATTTTATGCTGCCAATCGGCAGAAGAGCTTTGTGATAAAGGTGAGTCTTTGACTTGAAGCATTGTACCAATTGCGCCCTGCAAACTCGCAGCATAGAACTCAAACGCTTCTTGGCATTGGCCATTAAAATCTATATGAAATGACAGGCTCATTTATTTTTATTCCTTTGATGAATAGGCTCTAATAACGCTTTAAGCAGCGGCGTTTTTTACTGCTTCCGATGCGCCAGGTTGTTAGCAACCTTTAGTGAATTTTCGAGATTAATTGACGAACCTCGTCAGAACTTAATGGCCTTACCAAACGAGCCACTTCGTTACCCTCGTGCAGGAGTATCAATGTCGGCCAAAGCTTTACCTTGAATGCACGCCCCAGAGGTTTTCCCTTTCCGTCATATACCTTAATATGACGGAGTTCTGAATGTTCAGCTACTACTTCTTTTATCGCAGAACTTGCCGCCTGACAGTACCCACACCAAGGCGCGCCAAACTCAAGTATAGCGTCACCGGCCAACTCGCTAACTTGTTCAAATGTAAAGGTTTCTTCGGCGTAATCAGCATTAAAACCAATATCATTGTCTTTCATCCTATTTACTCCCCGTCAAATGCCAAAAGAATTCCTATGAGAGCTAACATTGCGAACAGGTGCTTATGGTACTGATAGCTGCTTAAGCCAACTGGGCGCCAACCAACCAATAAAGGCGCCGATAGCTGTACAGCAAACGACTAAACCAAAGCCACAACCCATTGCCAAACCGACTATAAGCCCCGCAATTGCACCGGAACTCGCTTGAAGCAACCAAGCTCGCTTGAACTTTTTTGGCTCAAATTCCGGAGCGAACATTACACCGACAAACAGGCCACAGAATGCAGAAAATGCAAGCCGTTGCCAGTCTCCAAAGTAAAATAATAAGGAAAATATGCAAAACACTGCCATGAAAAGCAGTGCTGAAAGAATAATAATTTTTATATTAATTTACTACTCATAACATTGGTAACAATGATATTTTTTAAGTCGATGCTCTACTGAATTTCACATAGTAAATTTCAATTTTGGCAACATTCTTTTCTGGGCTTCGCTATATACTTCCCCAACCTTAATAGCCCCTTTCTTTAAATAAAAACCTTCAGCATCCGGGTCAGATATGATGTAGAGATTATGTATCGCCAATTTATTGCATTCTGAAAGAATCTGCGTAAACACCAGATTGCCATAACCTTTACCGATGGCATTTGGCAATAGCCAAAGATGATCAAGCTGGCCACTATCGCCTTTAACTATGGCGAAGAATCCAATCACTTCATTGTCTTTAAAAATTAATTTGACTGTATTGCGAGCAATATACTCTTCTTCAAACCTTAAATTGGATCTCCATTCCTCAAGTTGCTTTTGAGAATAACCCCAGTAACCCTTCGATTTGATTAACGTATCTCGAAGAAGCTCAGTATGTTTTGCTTCGGCATCTATAAAATTGAACATTTATTTATCTTCATGTGGAAGTGTCAATCGCACTTTTAGCCCACCACCTTCGCGGTTTGCAATGGCTATCTCTCCATGATGAGCTTCAATAATCTCCCGACAAAGGGATAAACCAATACCGCTACCTGATGGTTTGGTTGTATAAAAGGGCAGTAGAACATTTTCCATAACCCGAGGGGACATGCCGCTGCCTCGATCGACAACCTCAATTACACTATTAACTTTATTTTGATAAACCCGAAGCGATATTTGCTCCGATTCCGAGCCGGATTCTCTGGCATTTTTCAGCAAGTTCATCAACACCTGTTGTATTTGCACCGGATCAAAATATCCGGGCTCTGTCGGTAAATCACTCTCCACGACAAATTCGTAACTCAGCGCCAGTTTTTTCAGGAAATTGCTCCATTCAATAGGCCGTCTGATTGGCATGGGCAATTTGGCAATACTGGCGTAACCTTCGATAAATGCTTTCAGATGGTTGGCGCGTTCACCAATGGTTTCAAATACCACCGGCAGTTGTTCATACTTCTGCTTTTCAGTTAACAGTTGCCCGGAATGTGCCATTGACGAGATGGGGGCGAGAGAGTTATTTAATTCGTGGGTTATTGTGCGTATGACCCTTTTCCAAATAGCGGCTTCCTGCTTATGTAACTCCAGCGTCATATCCTTGATTAATATCAGGTCATGCCGCTGGGTGTTAAGCGTAAAGGTGCCTGACGATATGTGATACAGTTCCTCTCCGGATTTTTCCTGGATGCGAAATAGTCCGTCCTTTCGCTGATTGAGAATTTCTTTCAGTGCATCCGGTGCGTCTTTTATTGCTTCTGAAAAGAACAGTCCATTAATCGGCCGTCTGTGATTCAAGATGGTTTTTGCGTAATCATTTGAGTAAATAATACGCTGGCTTTCATCGGTAAGAATAACGCACATGGCTGAGTTATTGATAACCGTATCCAGAAGTAACTCTCGCTGATAAATGTATTGCCTTTCTGCACGCAGCTTTTCCGATAGTTGATTGTAAATAGCAATGATCTCGTCAAAATCATCGTTACTGGCATTGGTAATACTCACACTGAAATCATTATCCATCAGGTTTCGCATACCATTTTTTATTGCGACGATTTTAACTCCCATATTTTTCGTCAACAGCCTCATAAAAAATAGACTCAAGCCAAGAGCGCAAGGCAGGGCAATGAGTATCGCTACAAGAGTTTCCTCAAATAGTATCAGCGACACGTAGATAACCAACACAGCGAGCAAGACTGACAGCAGGACGGTAGTCGCCAACCGTCCTTCCAGAGAGAAATTCGTATGTAGTTTTTTAGTTGAGTTCAATATTGTATTTTTCCAGACGTCGGTAAAGTGCTTGCCGCGAAAACCCCAACTGCCGTGCGGCTTGGGCAACCACACCGTGATTTTGTCGCAAGATGCTTTCTATCATTTCCTTACTGGGTTCAGAAATCACAACAGATCGATGTTCACCAGCAGTTTCATTTACAGGTATGCCGAAGTCTTCCAGATTCAGCTTCCGTCCATCACCCAGAATTAATGCACGCTGACAAGCATTCTCCAATTCCCTGATATTTCCCGGCCAATGATAACTGCGCAGCGCGCGTATCACGGCATGATCCAATAACACCTGCTGGCCCAAAAAGTGATGGGCCAGTGGCAAAATATCCTCCTTGCGCTCTGCAAGGGCAGGAACCTTGAGTTCAAATACATTGAGCCGGTAGAACAAATCCTCGCGAAACTCTCCCCGCTCCATAGCGTGCTGGAGATTGGCGTTGGTTGCGCTGATAACCCGCACATAGCAGCGACGTGTTTGACTGGAGCCAAGCCGTTCAAATTCACCGGTCTGTAAAACACGCAACAGTTTTGCCTGTCCGCTGGCAGAGAGGTTGCCAAGTTCATCCAGAAAAAGCGTACCTCCATCGGCGGCTTCAAAACGGCCTATTCGCATTTTTGAGATGCCGGTATAGGCACCCGCTTCCGCACCGAATAGCTCCGCTTCAATTAATTCCCCAGGTAGCGCACCGACATTAACGCAAATAAACGGACCGCTTTTCACACGCGAGTTTGCCTGCAATATCCTGGCAATTTTTTCTTTTCCCGCACCGTTGGGGCCAGTAATTAATACCGGCACATCAGAGCGAGCTATTTTTACAGCCAGACTCACCAAAGCATGCATGGCAGTGCTTTGGTAAACCAGGCCACATAAATCAGCCGTTTCAGAGATCTGTAGTTTTTCGTTGTTAAGTGCTATTGCCTGTTTCCGTTGCTGTTGCTGCAAATCTTCAAGCTCCAGCAAGTTTTTAATCGTCGTTACCAGCTTAACGTCATCCCAGGGTTTTGCGAGATAGTCAGCGGCTCCGCTTTTAACAAGTGCTATCGCCGTTTCCAGTTGCGTCCATGCCGTAGTCAGGATGACCGGGATGTCGGGACGCACCTGCCTGATTTGATAGAACAGTACCTGCCCCTCCTGGCCGGAGGTGGTGTCCTCGGTAAAATTCATATCCTGTATTACCAGCGCAATGCGGTCATCGTTCTCAAGCCGCTTGACGCCTGCCTGTGGTGTCAACGCGATTTCAGCATCAATATCGTGCACACTCAGAAGCAATTGCAAGGCATTTGCGACGGCGGGGTTGTCATCAATGATAAGGACTTTTTGCGTAAGTCCGGTTTGTGTATTAAACATTGGCTACCGCTTCCACGGGAGAAATAAGTGACGCCCTTCTGACCGGCGAAAATGCCGCCGCCAGAGTAACAATGAGTATAAAGAGTGTTGTCACGGGTATGTAGTACCACGGCAGCAACGAGGCACCGTAGGTGCGCACCATATAGCTGCTATTGAGATAGACGAGAACCGTGCCCAGTAACGCGGCCACTATTACAAGCACCAGATTCTCCAGCATAAAATAGCGCATGATACCGGCTTTTGTAGAACCCAATGCGCGACGGATACCGATTTGTTTGCGGCGTTGATTTACCCAGAAAGTAGTGAGTCCAAAAATGCCGAGTGCATTAACCAGAATTAACATAGCTATCACTACCATGAGAATTTTTATCATCGCATAATCATCCGCGTAGGATTTTCCTTTGATTTTTTCCATGGTATTTTCATCAACCACCAGCCGGGTATTATCAAGTGCGCGCAATTTCTCGATCAGGGAATTCATAATGAAATACCGATCATCTTTCCCGGTTCGCACCAGATAGTTAATAGATCCTTCCTTGACAATAGTCGGTACAAAAATAGCATGATTAAACCTGTCAGAATCTGACCATGGACTTACCATTTGTTCAACAATACCCACGACAGTCAACGGCATGGCTCCCTTATACAAGGTTTTTCCCACAGCAGATTCATCCGGAAAAATTTCCTGTGCCAGATGCTGGCTTATGATAACCACGCTATTTTGCGGTGCATTGTCACGCTCAAAAAAGATAACTTCATCGTCATAAAAATTTCGCCCTTCAATCAAATTCAATCCCAGACTATTTAGCCCGTGTTTACTTATTTCGTAATTTGCCGCCTGATAAATAATGGCGCGCTCTGCAAGTTCTTTACGCATACCGGCGGATGACCCGGAACCGGAGAAAGGAAGACTGGATATGGGTGTAGCGTCGATAACGCCGGGTGTACTGCGAATAATTGTCATATCGCGTTCAATGACTGCCTGCAGGTCAATACCGGGAGAGCTTTGCCTCATCCATAAAGTGAATATTTCCTGCTCAGCGATACCGCTGGGCCTATCAATTTTTGCCATTCTCTCACTGACTACAAACATGGCGTTACTAATTGCCGCAATAGTGAGCGCAAGCTGGATAATGATAAGCAACGGCCCGGTTTTATTGCGCCACAGACTTTTGATGATCGGCGATAATTCCAACATACATCCATCCTGATATTTCTATTGGGTTTTCAAATATTTTGCAGGTGCCGAGTGACTGATTCGCCAGGCGGGTAAAAAGCCACTGAGCAAGGTAGCGGCTAATGCAAGAAGCACGGCTCCCATCACTGTCACACTATTTATAGTCGCTACATTTTCATAATGACCATACAAGCTGCGTATGCCAGCCAAACCGCCCCATGAAAAAATCAGCCCCAACAGCGCGCCGGCTGTTCCAACAACAAAAGCTTCTGTTAGGTGTTGGAAAAATATTGAATTTCGGCTGGCACCAAGCGCACGGCGGATACCGGCTTCAGGTGCTTTACGTAAAAACTTTGCCAGCATCAATACGGTACTATTGACCAGACAAACGATAAGAAACACAAAAGAGAGAATTAGCAGCTCCTTGTTATCATCCGAAACGACTTTATGAATATCCAACCACTGCTCAGGCGTGTTAAGCAGGTACTTTGCCGGCCTTTGAAAACGTCCATTCTGCTTTTGCTGGGAAATGTAATTTTCCAGAAACCGGGAAAACTGCTGGTGTGTCTCTGGCGAATCCAGACTTACCCATGCCTGTATCCAGATAACTTCACTTTGTAGAAATTCTGCGTAATTACTGGTCCTGAAGTTTGTCCAGTTATTCATATTCCCCCAATTCTGGTAGGACTTTTCATTGACAAGGAAAAATGGAAAGTAAACATCCGCAGCGGCTTCTGTGGGATTGTTGTTCAAGTCATAGACATTGGGTACCAACTGCCATTTTTCACTAACGACACCGACGACGGTAAAAACTTCACCATCCAGAAAAATCGTTTTACCCAAACTGTTTTCGTTACCAAAAAGCTTGTTGCTCAAGCCCTCACGGATAATTACCACCCGTTCGGGGCCGTTATCAGAATTTTTGCTCCAGGGACCGCCATAAACAAATTTCACGTCAAACATGGTAAAAAAGTCACGTGTTGTCATGCGTGAACTATAGGCCGCCGGCAATTCCGTTGATTCAGGGCGCTGAATAGTCACCCCGGCTTTGCGCATAATGACTACAGAGTCTGCTATCTCCGCATCATAAAGTGCCTTGGCATCCTGATAGGTCAATTGTGGCGGCACGCCATTGAGTGCAAAATATTCGCGGTCCGGGTCCCAGGAGTCCAGCTGCACCGCAAATATCTCATTATTTTTATGAGCCATCGGGTTACTGGATATCACTGTATACATCGTAAGAATGGTCAAATTTGCGGCAATGCCTGTGGCGATAGCGAGCACCATTAATAATGATAATGTCGGTGTTTTGCACAGACTTAGCCATGAAAGTCTTAAATAATATTTCCACATGGTCAGTCTCCGGCACTAGCTAATCGGCTGGGCAAGCTGATCTTCAGCTTTGCCTACATTGGCAGAAGATTCGTAAATTTTAAAATCGGTTACTTGCCCGTCTACAATTTGAATATTGCGATTGGCGCGCCGGGCAAGATCCGGATCGTGAGTGACCATAACGATGGTCATGCCACTTTTATTAATATCTTCCAGCATCTTCATCACCTGCTTTGCCATCAACGAATCCAGGTTTCCTGTAGGTTCATCCGCTAGTAAAAATTTAGGCTCACCAGCGAGTGCCCGCGCAATCGCCACACGCTGTTGTTGCCCGCCGGAAAGCTGTGCAGGAAGGTGACGCGAACGTGCACCCAGTCCAACCATTTCCAATGCGTCATTGATACGCCTTTTGCGCTCGGCACCGGAGAAACCACGATAGCGCAGCGGAACATCGACATTGTCGAAAATACTCAGGTCGGCAATAAGATTAAAGCCCTGAAAAATAAACCCGATTTTTTCATTGCGCAGTCTGGAGCGAACATTGTCGTTTAGCCGGCTCACATCGCTCCCATCAAGAAAGTACTGCCCTTCTTCAAAAGTTTCCAGCAACCCTGCGATATTCAAAAAGGTTGTTTTGCCCGAACCGGAAGGGCCGGTTACCGCAACAAATTCGCCCTGCTGAACTTCCAGATTAAAGTTGCGCAGGGCATGGGTTTCGATCATGTCTGTGCGATATATTTTTTTAAGGGATTGCATCTTGAGCATTGAATTGATCTCCGGCCCTAGTTGGTTATCAGTAATTGTTCATCCGTGCTTTTCACCGGTAATGCAGAAATAATAATGGTGTCGCCCTCCTGCAGCCCGTCCATAATCTCGATATGCCTGAGGCTGGAACTGCCCAGAGCGACCGGCACACGCAGAGCTTTATTTTCCCGCACGCGAAAAGCATAACCACGAAAATTGTCAAAAAATGATCCACGGTCCACCAGTAATGCATCGGGTTTATTTTCCAAAAGAATCCGTGCAGTCAAGCGTTGGCTTTGGCGCAAGTTAGCAGGCAGATCTTTTGCAAAACCTATACGCACATTCACGCCGCCACTGACCACTTCAGGTGAAATTGCAGTTAATACCCCGGCATAGGTGGTTCCACCCAGCGTAATCTCTGCTTCCATTAACGGGGCGATATCATCAGCGAAGCCCTCTGGCACAATTGCTTCTACTTCAAAAGCAGTCAGGTCAACAATGGTGATGAGTGGCTGGTTGGCAATGACGGCTTGACGATCCAGAACCTGCACATTCCCCACCATACCGGCAACCGGTGAGAGAATATTCAGCTCACCGACACGCCGCTGTAATGCATCGACCAGAAGCTGCTGACTTTTGAGTTGCAGCGTTAGGGATTCAATGTCGAACGAAAGGGATTCATTTGCCAGCTCGCCGTTTTGTTTCGCCTGCGCATATTCCAGTTGCGCACGCTCAAGATCATCCTGCGATTTTTCATATTCCAATCGGCTGATCAAATTGCGTTTGATGGATTCCTCGGCGCGCTTTTGTTCACGCACCATGGCTTTTTCGCTCACTTGAGCAATGGCAACAACTTGTTCAAGCTCCAACTTGCGCCGTTTGGATTCTATTATTTGGCGGCCCAGATCAGCTTGTAGTTTGGTAAGGTTGGCTGTTTCCCTTGCCAGTAATTCGTTCAGGTCGGGGCTATGAATATTCGCCAGCAGTTGGCCTTTGTCAACGGTATCTCCGGCTTTGACGGCGATGTCAATGTAACCCTGCTCAGGACTGAAAAGCGTAGGGCTATTTGCAGCCACCACGCGCCCCTGAGAAACCACTTCGCGCACCAGAGTATCGCGCTTTACTGTGGCGGTCCGAATGGATTCCTGTTTAACCACCAACCCGGATTGAGACACCTGTGCGATATAGATAAAAGCCAATACAGCGGCAACTGCCAATGCCATTGCAATAACGACGAGGGTGACGCCCTTTTTACGAGCCCTTGAACTGCCCATCACCAAATCCTGGGCAGAAGTGCCAGATATTTTCATATTCATGGTATTCGCTCGAATGCATTTACATTACGAGCTAATACAAAGGCCATACCAGGTGTGTTGGTGCCTTTTCAACTGTTTGAAAATAAAGAGGTTTTTAAATTTTTGATTGGATTTACAATTGAAGAAAGTGTCCGTTTCGTGTGTCCGGTATGTTCGCTTGACGATGCCGTACAAGATGACTGGTCATAACTACCATCGGACTGCTGTGAGGTCTTTACTTTTCCTGGGGAACCCCCAAAATTAACGCCCGATTAACCGGCAAAACCAAGCCAGCTTGTTGGTAGAGTGGTTTGCAACGGGGCATAAAATTTGCGGAGCAAGTGCCTGGCTGAAAATTATTCACGTTGAACGTCTGGTTATGCGTCTTCACGCTGCACACCAGGAAACCACTCTACGTGCTGATCACCTTGTCGCCCGAGATACAATACTCTTTGCCCCCGGAGAAATGCGAAATAGGATTGCACGCCAGCATTTAAAGCCCTTACGCAGAATTGATGAAACTTCTGGCCCTTTTGCTGGCTATCGGCAATGGCCGAGCGAAGCTCAATAACATCAAAATCAGCTGCAGATTTGGGCAGGTTTTCAAACGCCAACGGAGCGACTACAACCCCACCGCTGCGCTATAGAAGGAAAACGAGAGAGATGCATAGTCTACATGGTAGTACTCAACACCGTGATTGATTAAGTTACCAACTATTTCTGGAAAAGGCATCGAGCCTGAGAGGGTAGCCTCTACCAACTTTCTTATTTCATCGGCGTTCATAAATTTTCTCCTTCGAATATTTCGCAGAATTCTCTGAGACGCATAACGCCTGAATTAAGCCGTGTCGCGAAGCGGCGTCGGCTTGATGAATTGTTAGACGGCACTGCCCCACCAAACGGCCAATGCAAGGCCACCGAATAGGCAGATCTCTGCAATGCGCTGAATGAGGCCACCGATCGAATTTGAAGGAAGAACGGATAGTGCGATGGCGGTGCCAAGCACAACGAACCCGGCGGCCTTGAAGGGCTGGCCGAAACTCTCAGCAAGCTTCACTAGAGCGAATCCGCCGCCAACGTACTCAACAGCCCCGGCAAGATTATGGAGAACCTGGCGAACAGTACCGAACAAAGGAGAGCCCGGGTCGCAGGGAAACGCGGCCGCACCGATGTAGCCAATAGCGATATAGAGCGCAAGAGCAGCTGCCGCAGGCGAGTCAGTGCGAACCAAGTAGGCAACGAGCAGCAGGACCAAGCCGATAGGCAGAAAGAGACCAAACGCAACAAAGTGCTTATTGGGTGCTCCGACTTCGCCGATCTCGCTAATGGAGTGCGCGATGTGACTGTAGCCAGGCTTGCGTGGCGCGAGTGCAATGAGGCTAGCCAAAAGGTACATGGCAGCGACAACTGTTATTACAGTTGTGAGCATTCCTTTCTCCACGGTTTAACGCCCGCGTAATAGGTGCGAGCTTGCGAGCGCCCTAATTGACTGGCTTGTTAAAATGCTTTTTTCTCTTGTGGAATTACTGAATAACACCTGGCCGGCAAAGAAATTCCGTTCAAACTGATCTTGTTTTTAAGTGTGCCCTCATAGGTTGCACCAATTTTTTCAGCAACTCGAATGCTAGCAACATTACTCTCCAACACGACAATTTCAATACGACTGAAATTCAAATTTTTAAATGCGTATTCGATAACTAATTTTGCTGCCGATGAACATACTCCTTTGTTCAAGCAGCTTCCCCTGACCCAGTAACCAAGATTACCAATTTTATGAGCCTTGATAATATTATTTATCGCAATTGAACCTACAACTTCCTGGGAATCCGATTCAACAATAACAAAACGATATTCGTTACCGACTTCCCACTCCTCTATTGAGCTCCTAACCCACTGTTCGGCTTCGGAAAGGCTATAACGCTCATTGCACCAAGGCAACCAACCAGAGGCGTGCTTGGCAGCCTCTAAAACTGCTTGATGAAATGATGCGACATCACAGTTTTTAAATTTTCTGATTTCTATATTCATGATTTTTAACGTTGTACACATGAGTGCGAGTTTACGAGCGTCCCGCCGACGCTAGCGGCAGGGAACCTAACCCGCTTTTGCACACACCGGGTTGTTAGCAACTGATTCTACTCTCAAATTCATGAGGCGATAAGTATCCGATGGAAGAGTGGGATCGTTCATAATTATAGTAGCGCATATATTCCGTAATAATTCCCCGAAGCTGTTCAACACTTTCCAAAACGACACGTTTGATTCTTTCCGTTTTAAATTGCTGAAAGAATGACTCCATAAATGCATTATCATTCATTGACTTGGCCCGATTCATACTCTGGCTGATACCATAGTGCCCAAGCTTCTTGCGGTAGTCATTCGCCATATACTCCACACCTCTGTCCGAATGAAATATTAATTCTTCATGATGACCTCGATTCCTGACTGCTCTCTGCAATGCGGAAACAGTCAACTGTGCATCTCTTCTTTCGCTCAACGACCAGGATATTATCCTGCGGCTGAACCGATCCATAATCACCGACAGATATTGCCAGCTTCCATCCTGCATCTTTAAGTAAGTGACATCTCCCACCCACAGCTGGTTAGGCGCCCTTAATTCGATATCCGCAATTCTGCACGGCACTCGATTAACGTGTTTATACAAACCTGGTCGAGAGATGTAGATCCTGGCTTTCGTGGCCGTTAATCCATGCTCACGCATGATCCGCGCTACACGTTTTTGGCCCACCCCAATCCCGATCTTCCGCAATTCCTGCATTATTTTAGGGCTACCGTAGCAGCCATTATGTCTCTTGAAAATCATGCTGATCATTTCAAAAAGCTCGGAATCTTCTGTACGTCTTGCCGAAATACCTCGCCGGTGCCAGGAGTTATATCCATCTCGTGTAACGCTGTAAACTCGACACATCAGCGCGATCGAGTGCTTCTCGCGGTTTTGTTCTATGAACTCGAAGACTTCCCCTTTTGTTGCAAAGAGAACTGGATGGCTGGACTTCCCAGCCTTTCATAGACAAATCCAAAGCTCATTTTGAGGCGCGTTCAAACGCCTCCGGACTGACGCCACCGAGATGACTATGGCGACGCGTTTGATTGTAGAACATCTCGATATAATCAAACACGTCTGCCCGCGCCATTTCACGGGTTTTATAAATCCTTTTCTTGATGCGTTCCTTTTTCAGGCTGCTAAAAAATGATTCGGCAACGGCATTATCCCAACAATTTCCACGCCGACTCATACTGGGCTCAAGATTGTGGTGCTTGCAAAAGCGCAACCACTCATCACTGCCATACTGTGAGCCTTGGTCAGAGTGTATCAACACCCGTTGTTTAGGACGGCGGCGCCAAACAGCCATCAGCAACGCATCCAGCACAATCTCTTTGGCCAACGAAGGCTTCATTGACCAGCCCACCACCTTGCGTGAAAACAGATCCACTACAACCGCCAAATACAACCAGCCTTGCCAGGTTCTGATATAGGTAATATCCGTCACCCAATAATGATCCGGCTGTTCGACTGTAAATTCCCGGTTGAGCTGATTTGAACTGACCAATGATGGACGCCCAACAATTTTCCCGGGAGCCTTATAGCCGCGAATAGCCTTGATTTGATGGGTTTTCATGATTCTCGCCACGCGGTGCTTACTACAACGCTCACCGATTTCACGTAAATCGAGACAAATGCGTGGTGAGCCATAAATACCGTGACTTGCGTTATAGGAGTCACGAATCAACACCAGTAATCGAGCATCCTCCAGGGATCGATGGGATGAGGATTTATGGAGCCATTGATAAAAACCACTGCGTGCTACTCCAAACAACCGACACATCAGTTGAATGCTAAAGCAGTGCTGATGATCGTTGATATATTGGTACTTCACTCGGGCTGGCTGGCAAAGTACCGCGCGGCCTTTTTTAATATATCGCGCTCTTCTTCCGTACGTTGCAATTGTGATTTGAGTTTAAGAATTTCACGTTTTGCCTCCAGTAACTCCCGCTCCTGAACATCCGATTTATCGGGTGCTGCCGCGTTGACCCATTTGTAAAGGCTGTGTGTAGAAACGCCAAGGCGCTGGGCCACCTCGGCAATGGAATATCCACGTTCGGTGACCTGCTTAACTGCTTCGTCTTTAAATTCCGGGGTATACCGTTGATTACTCATATGACTTCCTCCTATGCTCGTTGTGTAGCTTAGGCGTGTCCACTAGAGTCTGGGAAGTCCATTGTGTAGCTTAGGCGTGTCCACTAGAGTCTGGGAAGTCCATTGCTCCTCCTTAAGGAGGTTGTGATCTCGTTCAAGCTGGCGCAAGCGCTTTAGCTCGGACTTCATCTCCGGATCGATTTGAATGTTTTTCTTCTTTGCCATGATCTGACCTCGTCGCATCTCCATTCGCCAACGATATAGCATGACTTCGTGAATATCGAGCGCTTCGGCAACGTGGGTTGCTTTCACTCCCGAAATCTCCGTTAGTGCAACGGCTGTCGCTTTAAAGTCGTCATCATAAAAATTATAGTGTTTTCTTCTGGCCATCTGGAACCTCCACATTGATTAGGTGAAGGTGTGTGCAAAAGCGGGTTAAGTTCCCAGCGTAATGGTGTGGATTGTTAGGCATTTCTAATGTCACGCCAAGGAGTTAATTTGTGCTTTTAAACACTGTATTTGTAATATGAAGCCATACCTACGCCAAAAAAAGTACCAGCAAAGAGGGTAGCTAAGGAAATTAATGCGATCGGCATACCTTGCTCTTTCCAAACCAAAAAATACATCAATAGCCCCCACACCAAGCCAAAGTAGATTCCAGTTGAAAGCGCATTGGTTAGAAAGGAATTGTAATGGGGAGGCGGAACCTTAAAACCAAGCTTATGGATTAATTTTACAAACGGTGGGTTGTAATTCGATTTCCAAATCTTAGCGATTTCAAGTTCTTTAGTTGCAAAGCTAAATTTTTCTTCGAAAGTCATGATCTATTCCTTAATGTATGACGGTTTTTATTGGATTTTTCCTAACGATGCGCACACGGGCGCGAGTTTACGAGCGTCCCACCGCCAAAGGCGGTGTAGTGACGTACCTTGTTAGAGGATAGAACCATGTGCTTGACGCAACCAGATATATTTGTCTTTCCAGAATGCGATGTAAAAGAGTACAAGGAATGGGTTTGCATTGGGCCCGCACTCCAAGTGAACAGTTTCTCCAGGCGAAATCAAAACTTTAACTTCTGGGGAGTGACACCAATCAATTTTCAGGCACACAGTGTGAGCTCCAGGCTCGACCTGAATTATAGCTTTAGTATCGTTTCCAATCCGGCCAACCTCGTTTCCATCAACAAAAATGGTGTAGTCACGCACCCGGTCTTGCCATAGTGCTTTAGTTCTGCGAACAACAAGTCGCGACATTTTTGAAAAGCCCTCTGCGCTGAGTTCAGCCGCAGTTTGTAAGTTGATTTTTTGTGGATTATTTTTGCGTAGCAAAACCACAAAAAAGCGGCTTACAAACTGTCGAGCGCACGAAGTGCGCGGTGCTGGAACGATTTGTTATAAATTTGCATTTAAAGTATTACTGAATTAGCAATAAACCTAAACCAAGAATTACGATAATTGCCACAATGGCACCCTTTAAAAGGAGTGTGTGTTTTTTCTCTTTTTGGAAGTTAGCTTCATTTTTTTCTGGTAGAAACCAAACCTTCGAAGTAGCAACTTGAACCAAATGGCTAATTGTTACAGGATAATAACCAAATTCCGGATTTTCAGACCACCCAACTTCAGGGGAAAAGTGTAGCGAAAAATTAAATGTAGAAAAGTCTATTTCAAACTTACTTTGCATTTCTTCAAGAAGCTCAGCAACGTCGTCACCAGATAACTTTAGGTTTTGCTCAATATATAGCTCATTCGAAAGAGCTTCAGGCTTTTCCAAGGTGTGATGAGATATGACTTCGTAAACTTCTTTAGTGATTTCCATTTTCTTTATAACGTTCCGCACATGGGCGCGAGTTTACGAGCGTCCCGCAGACGCTTGCGCCGGCGTAATGCTGCGGCTTGTTAAGTGCCTTCACGCTCACCAGATGTTTCCCAAAGCTACTGCTTACAATAATGTTAAGTCCGGCCTGAGCCTAGTGCACTGGATTTGAAGCTTTCTTGCGACCGAATATACCGAACCAGAAAAGAACTTCAAGAATGAACCCTAGAAGAAGGAATACGAGCCCACCAGCCGGAATGCCGAAGACATAACAAGCTATTGCGGCGAGCAGAAAAAATACAGCGAGCAAAACTCTTGGAAGTATTTTCAATTCGATCTCCTTAGTTTGGCTTTATGGCCACTTAACGCCTGAGTTAAGCCGCGCCGCGAAGCGGCGTCGGCTTGAATGAATTGTTAGGCACTGGTTCCATCAGCATGTAGCCAATCGGTTGCATCATGCGCAGCGCGAAAGAACCGCACTTGTGGGTGAGTAGAGAGCTCTGAGGCTAGCTCCGAGAATCGCTGCCCGTATGCGCTTGGATTGTGGCATACAAAAGCGGTCTTGACTCCGTAGTTGACGAGCTTCTGTAGAAGCTCACCAGCAACTCCGCTTTCAAGACGAAAAAAATCATGCCCAACGTCATTTTCGGTAAGAAGCAGTCCATCAGCTCCCCAGCACAAGCTAATCGCATCTTCGACCTGAGTTCTGTCGTGGATGATCAAACCGTGTTCTGAAGCGATTGTGATGTTCATCATGAGTGCCCGAAGAAATGATTCCAGTGCCTAACGCCGAGCACTGCGGCGCGCTTTAGCGCGTCCGGCGCACGAAGTGCGCGCACAGATGCGACTTGTTATTGCAGCCATGGCCGTGATGAAGTTTGAAGAGAAACTGCACCTTACCTTGGCACCAAAAAAGCTTAGTTTGGCACATTGCCAAAACTGAGCGATAGTAAAACGAAACTGCTACAAAAACAGGTTAAACACAAAACTCAAAAACGGCACCGAACGAAAGCAGCGGCCAGCCCGACGATATGAACTTTCCGACCGCGACAGGAAGTGGCACAAATTTTCAGAGCGCAACGTATACGAACTAAGCGAAAATAACGCCTAAGCACAGCGGCAACGGCGAAGCTGTTGTCCAGCGCCGTAGGCGCGGGCTGCTGCGCCGTGTTATGGCGGGCGACACGCCTAACCTGCTACGCACTCTCTGCGAAGCGTCAGCGAAACCACTGCCCAGATAAAACGGAAAAAGCGAATAAGCCTTCCGTCACCTTAAACTTTCTTACGGCCACAAAAAACGACTCTACCCAACCTGTAACCAAGCGCCAAACTTCAATACTGTTAAGCTCGATATTGGCACAAATCCAGCCGATAAAACCAACACTCAATTAAAAGCAAAAGGCCGAGCCCTATAACGCCGCCAGCACGCGCGGTTTTGTAGTGAAGGCGGAGCCGCAACGAAAAAACCGTCGCCGTGCCTGGCCTTGTTAAGTGTGGTGGGACGCGGGGGAATTGAACCCCCAGGCGCCTCCTAGGTAAGAATTGCAGGGCATTTTCAGCATGTGACTCGCTCGAAGTAGAATCTGCAACCAGCCGTCCCAGTAACGCCACGATCCCACCTTTCACGCTCTTCATAATATTGCTATTACTATTGCTCATTTTCATATCCTCCTTTTGCTCCGCAACTACAATTGGGGCAGCCGACAGGTCTACTCCGAGCGACACATTCACATCAACACTTACTGCAATCCATACTCCTAAGTCTTTTTAAATTTTCTGAATAATAAACTGATCTCGCGATTTAGTTCTGACAATTAACGTTGCGATAAACGGTGGTTTTTAAGTTGCACTTTTGCCATAAAATGCAGCGAAGCGGAATGGCAAAAATGCAACTTAAAAACCATCCGTTTGATTGCTTTGTTAAGCTTTACAACTTACCAAGAAGAACCGAAACACCTGCACCAATTAAGCTGCCAACGGTACTATTTTCCAGCAGTTTTTTAAGTAAACTTTTAGCTTCTGGGTCGGAGCTTTGAGCAATTTTTTCAGCTAAATGTTGGATGCTTATATTGAAGGTTTGACTATTTTGATTGCCAACCTGTACATGTTCTCCTGCAATGCTGCCAATGTTAATTGTACTGCTTTGTGTGCTTGGCTTATGCGCAGCAGATGTAAGATTTTCTACAGTAAGCTGAAGCAAGTTAGGATGATTTGTACCGATATTTAGCGTTCCACCTTGAATAAATGAAAGATCTAAAATTCTTAAACTCATTTCACGCGGACCGGATTTAAGCGTAATTATGTCTCCAATGTCAGCATCCGGTGCATTTGTGTATGGAATGTTTACCTGTCCCGTTGAGCGGTTACGAGAAGCCTCATATTCTGAGCCTGAAATAACAACTTTTTCTTGATAATGCATTGCATCAATGTCCATGATTACTCCATTCTAATTTTTTGGTTCTGCTTAACGCCGAGTTCAGCGGCAGTTTTTAAGTCACGGTTTTATGGAATATTTTTGCGCAGCAAAACCATAAAACCGCGATTTAAAAACTGTCCGATGCAACGACTTGTTATGCCGCTTTTACTTTCGGTTGATTATGCAAAAATAGAACCAAGTTTTTTACTGTTGTTACCTGATTCCAATACGGGTTAGATTCAGGGTTTTCAGTACTTATACCAAGCTTTTCTGCAATTTCAAAATATATATCATCAAGATCTTCTGGGTCCATTTTATATATTTCATTAAAGCAGTCATTGGCCTCAACAGGAAAGTTTACGCCTTCATATTTTCCTGCCCATGCTTGGACTTGGCTGTAAACCTCTCTCATTATTGCGGTATCTACGTTGCGATAATCAAACGACTTTGCATAGGCGCAAATGGTTGAGTTTTTGCGATTTAAAGCAGTAGATCGCATGCGGCGATGATTCCAAAAGGAAACAGCCGAAAATAAAATTATTGCGACTCCCAAAATTACGATAATTTTCATTTAATTTTAAGCATAACGTTCCGCACATGGGCGCGAGTTTACGAGCGTCCCGCCGACGCATGCGCCGGCGTAATGCTGCGGCTTGTTAAGTGCCTTCACGCTCACCAGATGTTTCCCAAAGCTACTGCTCACAAAAGTGTGAAGTTCGGCCTGAGCCTAGCTCACTGAATCTGAAGCCTTCTTGCGGCCGAATATGCCGAACCAGAAAAGACCTTCAAGAATAAACCCTAGGAGAAGGAATACGAGCCCACCAGCCGGAATGCCAAAGACATAGCAAGCTATTGCGGCGAACAGGAAGAATACAGCGAGCAAAACCCTTGGAAGTATTTTCAATTCGATCTCCTTAATTTGGCTTCATGGCCACTTAACGTTTGGTTAAGGGGCGGGCTTTAGCCCGTCCCAGTGAGCGCAGCGAACGATTTGAATCTGTTGTTAGGCTATGTAAGATTTATTCTTGTTTCGTCTAGAGGCGATATAGCTTGCTTCTGGGGAGAAACGAAGTTTATGCCTGAAATTGGTGACTCAGTAGATTGGCAAAAGCCCCAATAAGGCCCGCGCTCGCCATCCTTTGGGTAGGCCACGATGCTAATTGAGCTTTCATCCGTGTACTCCGTGTATATGCCAAGAAACATTCTGGATCTAACCACTTCTGGCTCTTTAGAGAACGGATTACGCTCTGGGAGCACCATTCCGAGTACCAACGCCAGATCTTCATCTGGAAGTGCTTTGAGTGCGGCCACTAATTCAAGGTTGGTCATTCTTTCTTGATTGCCTAACGTTTGGTTAAGGGGCGGACTTTAGCCCGTCCCAGTGAGCGAAGCGAACGATTTGAACCATTTGTTAGGCTTTTAAATTATCCATGGATCTTGCTCTCCATCGACGTAAATCTGCATGCACTCGAATTGGTCTGAGTTATCGCTGAGATGTATTTCAATGCTGTTTTCTAGATGGATGACTATTTTTCTTTTATCTGGTGTTTGGCACGCGACTACGTTGATATTCAATATTTCAAGAAACTGTTGTGGCGGCCAAGTCCCTGCTTGCCAAATTCCAATGACCTCACTGTGTTTAATGAGATGAATATCTGACTGAATTGCAAAATGATATTTCCCAAAGCAGAATTGGATATCGGATTGACCAACCAATATTTGCGTTGTGAATTCACCAACGATTCCTGATAGATCTATGTCTTTGGGGATGCGGTACATAATTGCCTAACGTTGCGATAAACGGTGGTTTTTAAGTTGCACTTTTGCCATAAAATGGAGCGAAGCGGAATGGCAAAAATGCAACTTAAAAACCATCCGTTTGATTGCTTTGTTAGGCAGGTTTGATAACTATTTTCACTGAATCAAAAAACCAAAGCTCCCAACGACCTTGAAAATAAGAAAATGAAAAGTCGGGCGCCCACATCTCATACTCTCCTCTGCCTTCCGATTCTTCAAGTGTAAAACTACTATTGCTCTGTGGTGGTTCAACTGAAATTTTATGAGCAAGCCCAGCAGCAATTTTCAATGCAACCCTTTGCAAAGTCTCCGTAGCCCATTCAATGTATGGCTTTCCTTCAGTTTGCCCAAGAGAATTAAAAAGCCAGTCTTCTTTCGCAGGTCTTTTTTCCATAGAACGACTAATTGGACCATCAAATAATTCATCCGCTTCTTCTGTGTGGCACAAAGCGCCCACAATCATTAACCTAAAGTATTCTTCGTCACGCGAAGCACCATTATTACAATTTCTACAAGACTCAACTTTCCACAGGTTGTCTCGATTGATTTGGCGAATTAGACCTTTAGGTGGAACGTGGTCTTTGGTATTCGCGATCTCTCCGCAATAGATGCACTTAGTCATTTTTTGCCTAACGCCGCGTACAACGGCAGTTTGTAAGTTGTAGTTTTGTGGGTTACTTTTGCGCAGCAAAACCACAAAACTGCGACTTACAAACTGTCCAGCGCACGCAGTGCGCGGGTTGCTACGCTTTGTTATATTTTGACTCAGCTATAGCTTTAATTTTTTGATTGTGAAGACTATACCTATGCTGGTAAGAAGTGATTAGTTTACGCTTTGCCAAACCACTAAAAGCACCACAAAATGTTTCTTCTTGTATTAATTTGCAGCGGGATTCGGATATTTCAGATAACGTAAACTTTCTTATGCCGCGAAGCAAACCTCCAATTATTGGAAGTGTCCCAGTCCATTCTAGATGCCTACGCTCTACAATTTTTACTTTGTTTAGATTTATTCTTAACGGCAGGCCAGACATTTGGGTTTTAAGTAATACTGGGACCCCATTTTTCATGCGGACTTCGACACCACTTTTATGCCAGTCACTCCATTTTGAGAAACTTGAAATAATATTCCATACAGTATCGGCACTTGCCTCGATTTCTGTTTCGACTCTGACATCAGAACTGCTCATGGCACCAATTTCCGGAAAATATAACATCTATGGACGCCCCGGGTTTTGCAAGCAATTTTTGTAGTCAATGTGTGTTGCAGCCATCTATCCGGACTCCCGATGTAGAATTTATCTACGGTCCCTGATGGTATTCGCTAATCGGGGTCTTATCATTTGTTCGCTCTTGTTATGAGCCATGTTAGGACCAGACTTACCCAATTACGATGTCATCTACATTGCCTTCAGTTTTCTTGCCTGCGCAACACTGTGCGTAAGTTTATTTATCGATTAAAATCCAAACGCTTCATCGTAACTTTTGCCTTTGCTCATCAGTGCCCAGGCAATACGAGCCAGCTTGTTTGCCAAAGCAACAATAACTACATTCCGGTGACGACGCCTCATTAACTCTGCGATCCAGGGAGTCATAGATCGCCTGGGATTCATATGTTTGATAACTGCTCTTGCACCATGAATAAAAAGCGTTCTCAAATAGGTATCGCCTCGTTTACTGATGCCCAGCAGGCGATCTTTTCCTCCACTGGAATGCTGGCGGGGAACAAGACCAAGCCACGCTGAAAACTCCCTTCCACTCTTGAAACTGCTGCCGTCTTTGATAGTCGCCACCAATGCCGACGCAGTTAAAGGTCCTATACCTGGAACTTCTTGTAACCGTTTCGTAAGCTCTATATCCGGGTTGTAGCGCTTTATCTCGTGTTCGATTTCATCAATGTGCTGATCAATTTGCCTTAGCCTGCCAGCCAATCGTTGCGCATGGAGCCTCATCATCACGGGAAGGGTCTCTTCGTAGGCACCATAATCCTGTTGCAACCAGGCTCTCAACTTGTGTATACCAACGGGAACAATCAAGCCAAACTCAGCCAAAGACGCCCTGAGTCGATTGGCTATTGCAGATCTCTCCCCCACCAACCCCTTTCTATCCCGATGGAGCAATAGCAGTGCTTGCTGTTCCTCGGACTTTATGGCAACAAAACGCATGGTAGGCCGGGTCACAGCCTCACAAATTGCGTCCGCATCTGCTGCGTCATTTTTATTGCTTTTTACGTAAGGCTTTACAAATTGAGGTGGTATTAACTTCACATGGTGACCCAGCTTTTGTATTTGCCTTGCCCAATGATGGGCGCTGCTGCACGCTTCCATGCCCACCAGACAGGGCGGCAGGTTAACAAAAAAATCTAATAATTTTGCTCGGGTTATTTTTTTATTAATTAACCTTTTACCTGAACCACTGGCAGCACAAACCTGAAATACATTCTTTGCAAGATCAACCCCGATCACAGCAACATGTTCGCTCATAGCCTTGCCCTCTCTGATGTCAGAATCAAGTACCTTTATTATTTGGCACTTGAGAGAGGGGCGTCCATACCATTATTTGTATATCGCGCCCACCTGTTATCTAATCCAGAAATATCTTTCAAAGTCATAGGCAAGCTGTTGATTTAATTAGACAGAAGAAGAAAATATAAAGCGAGGAACAAGAAAAAAATGAGCGCGCTCGTTATCTCCCTTCATTTGGCTTGTTATCTTTTCTGTCCTTCCGCGCAATTGCTCGATCATAATACTGGTGCCTGATATTGCAACTTATTTTTATCATTCAGCTGGAGTTTCACTTGCACATTAAATGCATTGCTGGTTAGTAAGCGCCAACATACTTTCACTTTAACGGCTGCAATCCTAAATATCTCTCACCAAAAATTGTTATAAATAATAGCCCCAATAACCATCCATAAAAAAAACCGCCCGAAGTTTCCTTCGGGCGGTTTTTATTTTTTAGCGGCTAAAATTTCTTACTTTTTCTTCAGCGCCTGTTGGAGCAGTGCGCCCATGCTGCCCATGGCAGCGGGTGCCGGGTTGTTGCGTTGGGCGTTGCGGTTCTGGTTTTGGCTGTTGTTGCGAGCGCCGCCTTTTGGCCCTTCGACTTTTTCACCGGGGGTGTCGTCAAGGCGCAGAGACAAAGCAATGCGCTTGCGCGGCACGTCTACTTCCATCACTTTGGCTTTTACGATGTCACCGGCTTTGACTACTTCGCGCGGGTCTTTTACAAAGGTGTTGGACAAGGCGGAGATGTGTACCAGGCCGTCCTGATGCACGCCGATGTCAATAAACGCTCCGAAGTTGGTGACGTTGGTGACGGTGCCTTCCAGAATCATGCCCGGTATCAGGTCGGTGATTTCTTCTACGCCTTCCTGGAATTGTGCGGTTTTGAATTCCGGGCGCGGGTCGCGGCCTGGCTTGTCCAATTCCTTGATGATGTCAGTTACGGTAGGTAAACCGAATTTTTCGTCGGTGTAGTCTGCTGCTTTAATGCCGCGCAAAAAGTTGGTATCGCCAATAACGCCTTTTAATTCGCGGCCATTTTTTTGCGCAATTTTTTCTACCACCGAATAGGATTCCGGGTGCACCGCCGAAGCATCCAGCGGGTTTTCTCCGTTGGCCACGCGCAAGAAGCCGGCGGCTTGTTCAAAAGTTTTTTCGCCCAGGCGCGGTACTTTTTTCAATGAAGTGCGCGAGGTGAAGGCACCATTCTGGTTGCGGAATTCCACAATGTTGTTAGCCAGCGTGCTGTTCAAGCCGGATACGCGAGCCAGCAGCGCTGCCGATGCGGTATTTACTTCTACACCCACGGCGTTTACGCAGTCTTCTACCACCGCATCCAGCGAACGGGCGAGTTGTGATTGCGATACGTCGTGCTGGTATTGGCCGACACCGATAGATTTGGGGTCAATTTTTACCAGCTCGGCGAGCGGGTCTTGCAGGCGGCGGGCAATGGAGATGGCACCACGAATGGTTACGTCCAGGTCCGGAAATTCTTTGGAGGCGAATTCCGATGCGGAGTACACCGAGGCACCGGCTTCGTTAACAATAACGCTGCTGGCGGTAATGTCGATGTGCGCCTTTAATACGTCTTTTACAAATTTTTCGGTTTCGCGCGAGGCGGTACCGTTACCAATGGCGATTAAACCGACATTGTGTTTTCTGCACAGGTTGACCAGCACCGCTTCGGATTCTCGAATTTTGTTGAACGGCGGCGTGGGGAAAATCGCGCAGTGATCCAGCACTTTACCGGTGGCATCAACCACCGCGACTTTTACGCCGGTGCGCATACCCGGGTCGAGGCCGATAGTCGCTTTTTGCCCGGCCGGTGCTGCCAGCAACAAATCTTTCAGGTTGGAGGCGAATACTTTGATGGCGTCTTCTTCGGCTTTTTCGCGCAGTTCACCCAGCAGATCGGTTTCCAGATGCGTTAAGAGTTTTACTCGCCAGGTCCAGCGCACCACTTCGGCCAGCCAGGTGTCAGCGGCGCGGCCCTGGTCCTGAATGCTCCAGTGCTCGGCCACCATGCTTTCACACGGATGCCCCACACGATTTTCTTCATCGCCGACTTTGATGGCGATACTCAACACACCTTCGTTACGGCCACGGAACATCGCCAGCGCACGGTGCGACGGCGTGCTTTTCAGCGGTTCGTCGTGTTCAAAGTAGTCGCGGAATTTTTGTACTTCCTGCGAGGTGTCGGTGTCTTTACCGGTAGCAACGCGGGCGCTGAGGGTGGCTTCCTGTTGCAGGAAGTGACGCAGCTTGCCCAGCAGTTCGGCATCTTCACTGAATTTTTCCATGAGGATGTATTTGGCACCGTCGAGCGCGTCTTTGGCGGTTTCGATTTTGTGCTCGGCATTCAGGTAAGCAGCGGCTTCCGCTTCCGGGTTCAGGGTCGGGTCAGCCAGCAGGGCTTCGGCGAGCGGTAACAAACCGGCTTCGATGGCGATTTGGCCTTTGGTGCGGCGCTTGGGTTTGTAGGGCAGGTAAAGGTCTTCAAGGCGGTTTTTGGTATCGGCGGCAAGAATGTCGCGCTCCAGTTCCGGGGTGAGCTTTTCCTGCTCGGTGATGCTTTTAAGAATGGCGGCGCGGCGGTCTTCCAGTTCGCGCAGGTAGCGCAGGCGCTCTTCCAGGGTACGCATTTGCGAGTCATCCAGCCCGCCGGTGACTTCTTTACGGTAACGGGAGATAAAAGGAACCGTTGCCCCTTCGTCGAGCAGGCCGACAGCAGCGTTTACCTGTTGCGGCAAGACATTCAATTCTTCGGCAATGCGTTGGGAGATACTGTTCATAGGCGGGATAACTCGTCAAATCGGTTGAAAGCACAAAACAAACAGGCCGTGAGGCTCCGCGGAAAACCGCATTATGCGCAATTTCACCGAGGCCACCAGACTTGTTTTTAGCCATTTTTTATGCCGGACTCCGGGCAAACGAACAAAAAACAGACAATTTACCCATGCTGTGCGCCAGTGCAACGCTGCAAGGGTCACATTCACCGGCTGCGCCGCCCTTTTCTACCGCAGCCGCCGGAACCTGCCAAAGTGCCATGGGTCTGTTAAGCTTTGCCGATTACCCTTTCTTTCTATATTAAGGACGCTGTCATGCTCAACCTCCGGTTTCAGCGTGCATTTGCACTCTTGTTAACCCTGACCCTGCTGTTTGGTTGTGAATCCCTGCAAAAGGATGCCAGTAATGGCTCTGTTCGCACCCTGCCCGCCCTGCAAAAAAGCCCCAACGATGATCGCGAGTACCGCGCAATCGAGTTGCCCAACCGCTTGCAAGTGGTGCTGGTGAGCGACCCGACCATTGAAGTGGCGGCCGTGTCCATGGCGGTAGGCGTAGGTTCCTTTCAAGACCCGGATTCGCAATTGGGGCTGGCGCATTACCTGGAGCATATGTTGTTTTTGGGTACTGAAAAATACCCGGAGCCAAACAGCTTTCAAAAATTTGTCGATGAAAATGCCGGTGTCTGGAATGCCTACACCGCGTCAGACCACACCAATTATTTTTTCCGTTTGAACGCCGAAAAACTGGATGAGTCATTGGACTATTTCAGTGATTACTTTAAAAGCCCGACTTTTGATCCGCAGTACAGCGATAAAGAGCGCAATGCGGTTAACAGCGAATGGTCGATGGGGCGTTCGCAAGATAACCGCATTTTGTATTTCCTGAGCGGCCAAACCGCCAACCCGCAACACCCGGTGTCCCGTTTGAGTGTGGGCAACCTGGAAACGCTTTCGGACAAACCCGGTTCGGTATTGCAAGACGAACTGCTGTCATTTTATGACCGCTACTATTCTGCCAATATTATGAAACTGACCATGGTCGGCAAGCAGTCACTCGATGAATTGCAAGCGATGGCGGTTAACCATTTTTCTTCCATCCCCAATAAAAATGTTAAACGCCCGCAGGTAAAAATTCCGGCACTGACGGCTGCCGAAGAAGGCAAAATCATTCACTACAAATCGCAAATGGATATCAAGCGTTTGATGGTGGAATTCCCTATTCCGGATAACAGCCACGAATGGCGCGTTAAACCAAACACCTATATTAATAACCTGATTACCTCGGAAGAACCGGGCACGCTCGGTGAACAATTGCGTTTTGCCGGTCTGGTAAATACCGTATACGGGTTTGTTGCCGAAGATTATTACGGTGCAGACGGCATGATTCGCGTTATTGCTGACCTGACTGATGACGGTTTGAAAAACCGCGACCAGATTATTGCCGCGATTCTGGGCTACCTGGAATTGATTAAAGAAGACGGGATTAAAGAGCGCTATTACCAGGAATTCAAAGCCATTCTCGAAAAAGATTTTGCCAACATGGCAAAACCCGACCCCATGTCGCAAGCGGTTGGTTTGAGCGGTTTGCAATTGGAATTGCCGGTCAAGCATTTGCTGGATGCTGATTATATTTACGAAAAATTTGATCGCCGCGCCATTGAAAAAGTATTACGCCAAATTGAACCGGAACGCGCGCGTATTTGGTACATCAGCCAGGGCGAAGAAACCGACACCGATATTCCCTTCCATAAAGGCGCTTACAGCATTCGCGATATTACCCCCGCTGAACTGAACCGCTGGGCGTTGTTGGGCAGCACCATGCAGTTTGAGTTACCGCCAGAAAACCCGCTGTTTTCCAGTGGCCACAACCCGGTTGTCGATAGCAAACACATCAAACCTTTCCAGGTGGTATCGCAACCCGGCGCCGAAGCCTGGCTGACCCATGCGCAACATTACAAAGAAGATAAAGGCCTTATCGAGCTGTCTTTGAATGTTAACTTTGCCGCAGAAAATGCACGGGCATCGGTGTTGTCTTCGCTGCTGGGGCAGGTTTATCAATTGCAGAATTTGTCACTGACGGATCGCGCCGAGCGCGCTGGCATCAGCATTGGCTTGTCTTTCGCAGCCAGTGGCAGCCCGGTAATCAGCACGCAAGGGTATGCAGAAAAACAACCGCAGTTGATGAATGAACTGGTGGATCACCTCGCGGATATGAAAATCAGCGAGCGCGATTTTGGCCAGGTGGTTGAGCGCTATCGCCAGTCGTTAATCAACATTAAAAAGACCCCGCCGTACCAGCAGCTGTTTACTCACTACGAGCGTTTGATCCGTGAAAACGGTTTTAGCCTGGATCAATTGGAAGCGGCCTTGAAAGACGTTAAACATCAGGATCTGGTGGATTGGCATCAGCGTTATTTTGAAAATAACCTGGTTCGCGTATACGCCTTCGGTAATTTTACCGACGCGCAGGTGCAGGAAATTACCACCTACGCCGCCGATAAATTCAAAAGCCGCAACCAGCCGGAACAGCGTTATTTGTTGCCCTACATTACGCCGACCAGCACTACTCGCTTGAGCATTGAAGAAACCACCGAACAAACCGATAGTGCCATTCTTACCGGCTTTATTGGTACGCAGCCATCCTTGAAACAACAAGCGGCATTGCGCTTGCTGAATTCGGTATTAAGTAATGAGTTCTTTACCCAACTGCGTACCAACGAGCAACTGGGTTATGTAGTGAACAGTTCAGCGTCAAGCTTCCGCGATTACCCGGTGTTTTTGTTTTACGTACAGAGCACCAACACTGACCTGCCCGGTGTGAATGAGCGCATCAATCAATTCCGCACGGAGTTCAAAACCCGTCTTGATGCGATTACCCCGGAGTCACTGGAGCAGATTCGCCGTTCGGAAATCAGCCTGCTGCTGCAAAAGCCGACCGATTTTTACAGCGAGGCGCGGGAACATATGGCCGACTATCAACTGGCTCGCTTTACCTTTGATCGCAAAGAGCGTTTTGTAGCAGCTCTTGAGTCAGTCACTATGGCGGATTTGCAGGCGGTGTATCGCGAGTGGATATTGGGTGAAGGCGCGGCGCGTCTGGATGTACAAATCAAAGGCAGCCATTTTGCTGAAAAGCCGTTTGCCACGGTAAAATGATCGGCAATTGAGAGGCACGGGGTTTGCCTGTGCCTTACTCTTCTCTTTTAAGAGATTTAGAGCGGGTGTCATTCTGTTCGTTTGTCATTAGGGTACTTGTTCCAAAAACGCATGCATACATCCATGTAGCTCCCTCGAGTCATCCCTGACTCGACGGTTTTGGAACAAGTACCCTAATGCCAAACTTGCATTGTGCCCATCGGAAAATTTTTAGAAATGTGAGAAACCAGGGTAACCTGGTTTCTTTTTACAACTTACTTTTCAGGCATTTATTTTATGAGCGACAACAACGAAGACACCTTGTTCTGGAATCTGGTCGACAGCTTTATTGAACAAGCCAACAATGCCTGTGAAGACGTTGATCCCGGTGTGGTGAGTGCGGCTTTGCTGAATGCAGCGGCGCGTTTTAATGCGTTTGTGGTGGCGGCATCGTCCATTGACCGCAAGGAATATATTGAAGAAATCGAAAGTGCGCGCAATTACCTGACCGGTCGCTACCGCGAACTGGTGGGTGAAAACCTCGAAGACTACCGCGAAAACTACAAGGTTTACGTGCGCGCCGACGAAGAAACCGAGTAAAAACTGTCGCCTCTGCATCACGGCAGAGGCTTGACAACACCCAGGCATCGGCGTACTTGTATACAAGAAATCAATAATGAGTATTCTGTATGCCTGCCCCTTCTGTTTTCCTATCTGCTATTTCTGCCCGCCTGCGGCCGATACTTCGCCTGGTGCCGGGTGTTTCTCTCGCACTGTTAACTTGTAGCCAGGCTGCCCTGGCCGATGTGCGTTTGCCGCAAATTTTTGCCGACAACATGGTGCTGCAACGCGACCAGCCGCTGACTATTTACGGCTGGGCCGATGACGGCGAAGCCGTGTCTGTACGCTTTGCAGACCAGACAGCAAGCACCACTGCCAAAGACGGCCGCTGGCAGGTGACATTAAAGCCGATAGCCGCGGGCGGGCCTTTTACGCTGGAAGTTAACGGCGTTAATCGCGAGCTGCGAGAGAATATTCTTACCGGCGATGTGTGGATCGCGGCCGGGCAATCCAATATGGAGTTGCCGTTGCGGCGTGTCGCGCCGAAGTATCCGGAATTGATTGAGAACACCAACCTGCCGACTATCCGCCAGTTTTCGCTGCCGCTGAGTTTTTCTACCGAAGGACCACAAGCCGATTACAGCGCAGGCAGTTGGGCCACCGCGGTGCCGCAAAACCTGCCGCAGTTTTCTGCCACCGGTTTCTTTTTCGCCCGCGCCTTGCAACAACAACTGGATGTGCCGATTGGCATTGTGACGATTGCGGTAGGCGGTTCACCGGCAGAGGCCTGGGTGAGCGAACCGGTATTGCAGGCTTATCCGCATTATGTAGAACAACTCAAACCGTTTCGCGATCAACAACATCTGGAGTCGGTAAGAACGCAGGATAAAGCCAATTCCGACCGCTGGTACGCCACCCTCGATGCGGCCGACATCGGCCTGAAGCAGCAATGGTTCAAACCGGAAACGGACGATAAGGACTGGTCAACCCTGAGCGTGCCCGGCCGGTTTCACGAACAGAATATTGATTTTGAACGCGGCAGTATGTGGTTGCGCAAAACCATTCAACTCACCGCGGCACAAGCTGCCAAACCGGCTACTGCCTGGCTGGGTTCGATTGTTCATGGCGATGAAGTTTATGTAAACGGTACGTCGATTGGCCAAACCGGTTATCAATACCCGCCGCGCATTTATGCGGTGCCGGCCGGGTTGTTGAAAGCCGGTGACAACAACATCACTATTCGCCTGACCAGTTACGCGCCCAACCCCGGTTTTGTGGCCGACAAGCGTTATGAGCTGGATCTGGGCGATGAAGCCCTGCCGCTGGATGGCAGCTGGCGTTATCGCGTGGCGACTACTGCCGAGCCGATGATGCCGAGCACCACGCTGCATTACCTGCCCTCTTCCCTGTACAACGCCCGGGTAGCACCGCTGCTGCCGATGGCGGTTAAAGGGGTGATCTGGTACCAGGGCGAGTCCAATGTTGATCGCGCCGATGCTGATGGCGTGCACCACCAGCCGGATGGCCAATGTACCGAGCCAAACTGTGTGGTGAGCACTTCTGAATACCATTATTTGTTTGCCGATTTGATTCGCGACTGGCGCAAGCAGTTTAACCAGGCCGATTTGCCCTTCCTGTATGTGCAACTGGCCAGTTACCTGCCTGCCAAAGCCGAACCGGGTGAGAGCAAATGGGCGGAGCTGCGTGAAGCACAGCGGGCGGTGTTGAGCCTGCCCCATACCGCGATGACGGTGGCGATTGATGTGGGCGAATGGAACGATATTCACCCGCTCGACAAGCAAAGTGTCGGCGAGCGTCTGGCGCTGGGTGCACGCAAGGTGGCTTACGGTGAAAGCCGTTTGCTGGCGTCCGGCCCTACCCTGAAGTCATTGCAACGCAAAGGTGATTCGCTGCTGCTGACCTTTGATAACACCGGCAAGGGCTTGAAAGTAAAAGGTAAAAAAGCGCAGGAATTTGCCATCGCCGGGGAAGACGGCAAGTTTGTGTGGGCCGAGGCGAAAGTAAAAGGCAACCGCATTACCCTGTCGGCCAAAGGCCTCAAGCAGCCGTCGCAGGTTCGCTACGCCTGGGCGGACAATCCGGACAAGGCAAATCTGTATAATAGCGCCGGTCTTCCTGCGTCACCTTTCCAGGCCGTTGTTAACCCGTAAGTTAACGGCCAACAGAAAACGGGCGACGGGGCATTAACCGGTCGCCAGTTGCTGTGCTTTTGCAAAACAGCGCCCGTCTTTTTCCACGGTAACTCCGAGGTTTTTCTGAGCGCTTCTGCCCCCTTCTCTTCACCGCCGGTAGTTATTGTTGGTGCCGGCCCGGCCGGTTTGATGGCGGCCGAGGTGATCAGCGCTGCCGGTTACCCGGTCGCCGTATACGATGCCATGCCCTCGCCCGGCCGCAAGTTTTTGCTGGCCGGTGTGGGGGGCATGAACATTACCCACGCCGAACCTTTCGAGCGTTTTGTTACCCGCTACCGCGAGGCTCAAGCCTGGCTTGAGCCCATGTTGCAAGACTTTGGCGCTGACCAGCTGCGCGCCTGGGTGCATTCACTGGGCATTGAAACCTTTACCGGCAGCTCGCGCCGGGTTTTCCCCACCGACATGAAAGCCGCGCCTTTATTGCGCGCCTGGCTGCACCGTTTGCGCCAGCAAGGTGTGGTGTTTTTTCCGCGTCACCGCTGGCTGGGCTGGCAGGACGATGGCCAACTGCGCTTTGAGCACCCCACCGAAACCGGGCAACAGGTCAGTGCTATTCCCGCATCGGCAACGTTGCTGGCCTTGGGCGGCGGCAGTTGGGCGCGGCTGGGTTCGGATGGCCAATGGCTGCCGTTATTACAGGCAAAAGGCATTGCGGTAGCGCCATTACGGGCATCCAACTGCGGTTTTGAAGTGACCTGGAGTGAGCATTTTCGCCAGCAATATGCCGGTGAACCGCTTAATACCATCGCGCTGGAATGTAGCGATCATACCGGCCAGCAACACCGCTATCGCGGTGAGGCAACGCTGGCGGAATACGGCATTGAAGGCAGCGCGATTTATGCCTTGTCAGCCTCCTTGCGCGAGCAAATTCTGCAACAGGGTACAGCCACCTTGCGGGTCGATCTGGCGCCGGATCGCGAGCCGGTCGCTTTGTTAAAAACGCTGCAAAAGCCGCGCAATGGTATGTCGTTCAGTACTTTTATGCGCAAAGTGCTGCGTTTTCCTGCGGTAAAAACCGCACTGATTCGTGAGCACCTGGATGCAGAAGCCTGCCGTTCGCCGGAGCAATTACTGCAAGCCATCAAGCAGCTGCCGCTGACCCTGACCGCAGTGCGCCCGCTGGATGAAGCCATCAGTTCAGCCGGTGGCGTGTGCCGCTCAGCGCTGGATGATCACGGCATGTTAACCGCCCAACCGGGCGTGTTTTGCGCGGGTGAAATGCTGGATTGGGAAGCACCGACCGGTGGTTACTTACTCACCGCCTGTTTTGCCACCGGTTATCGCGCCGGCCAGGGCGTGGTGGAATATTTAAAAAAAGCACCGCAATAGTGCCTCTTGCTGTTTTGAAACCCCTGGCCTATCATCAACCCGATTCCTACCTGGTTTTTTCTTCCCAGGCCATGATTTGACTGCCAGTCACTACTGCCGACGAATTTCCATAAAAGCGCCTGTGGCGCTTTTTCTACATTCACCGGCAGCAAGCGATACTCAACATCGCAGAACAAATCACGCTCGTCGCATTTTGAGTGGCCTGTTGTTGTCACCTCGCCGACCAGCCAACCCTTAAATCAGTGCTTCGCATCCGGATCGTTCACACCTTCCGGAAGCCGGGCTTTTATAAAATTTTGCGTTTGTTACGCCGGAGTCTCCGCTCATGAAACCTGCTATTACCTTGTCATCGCGTGATTTTGAACGCATTGAAAAATTACTCGATTCTCTGCCTGCATCCAGCGCTGTTACCCGCGACCGTCTGTTTGAAGAGCTGGAGCGCGCCGATGTGGTTGCGCCAAAAGAAGTACCCGCAACGCTGGTAACTATGAATTCGCGCGTCACCTTTACGGTATTACCGGAAGGTAAAACCATGACCTATACTCTGGTTTATCCCGCCGATATGGATGGTTCTGCTGATAAAATCTCCATACTCGCGCCGGTAGGCAGCGCCCTGATCGGTTTATCGGTTGGCCAGGAAATTGACTGGTCTGTGGGCGGCGACAAATCCACCCGCGTTCGTATTGACAAGGTGGATTACCAACCGGAAGAAGCGGGTGATTTTCACCTTTGAGTGACCCCTGCGAGGGGTCGTTGTTCTGTTACAGACACAGCATCCTGTCTTAAGGGTCTGCATCGAATGGATTTCGCAAGGCAGGTGCTTTGATCTGTTTGGGTAAGGCTTCCCCTTATGTCATGGAAACACGTGTGCTGTGTGCTAGGTTTGTCTTCATTTATCGCCGCCCCTGTTCATGCTGATGTAGATGCCATTTCCGTGGTATGGCATAACGATTTATTCGCCGGAAAAGATGGCGGCGGCTATACCAACGGTCTCTTTTTTTCCTGGTATGACCTTCACGAGGATAACCTCGCCACTGCCAAACCGCCGCTGCTCACCCGGCCGGTGAGCTGGCTGGTCGGCGATGAATACGACTCGGCTTTTTCTGCCCACACCTTTGGCCAGGTGATGTCCACCCCCAGAGATATTTCCAAAGTAGAACCCGACCCCAACGATGCGCCCTACGCGGGGATACTCTTTTTGCGCTCGTCGTGGTTTGTGGTGAACGATGATGTTGCCGATAACGTCAGCCTCACAGTGGGCGTGCTGGGGCCAGCCTCGGGCGCAGAAAAAGCCCAAAAACTGATCCACAACATTACCGGTTCTACTGAACCCAAAGGCTGGGATTCGCAGCTGAAAAACGAGATTCTCGGGCAGGTTGCGCGTGGCCGGGTATGGCGCTTTGCCCATGACGACAGTGACCGCTTTGACGTGGTCGGCATGGCCAATATTGATGTCGGCAACCTCGAATCCTCGGTCGGCACCGGCGCGCTGGTTCGTTACGGCTCCGGGCTGGTAAAAAGCTTTCCGTCTACCGCCATGCTCACCGGGCGCATCACCAACCCGATAGCCATTGAAGGCGGCTGGTACTTTTACCTGGGCGCCAGCGCCGAGTATGTGCACAACGCCATTATTATTAACGGCAACACCTTCCGCTCCAGCCCGTCGGCCAGTTTGCGCCACGACCAATACACCGTGCTGGCCGGTTTTGCTTTCTCCTGGGATAGCCTGATGGTCAGTCTTGCCTATGCCGACGGCTCGTCACTGGATAAACTGGCCACTTCGCGGCAAACGTTCGGTGCGGTTACCCTCGCCTGGCGACTATAGACTTTCACAGGTTAATTGATGTTTCGTGTACTGATTATCGGCTACGTCTGGCCGGAACCCCGCTCGTCGGCGGCTGGCAGCCGGATGATGCAACTCATCGAGGTTTTTCTGGCCAGAAACTGGCAAATTACCTTTGCCTCGGCGGCCCAGCTGTCGCCGCACCGCGCTGATTTAACCGCGCTGGGCATTGCAGAAATGACCGTCGCCCTCAATTGCGACAGTTTTAATAATCAGGTGCACCAACTGCAACCGGATCTGGTGCTGTTTGACCGTTTCTTCACCGAAGAACAATTTGGCTGGCGGGTAGAAGCGGTGTGCCCCAACGCCATTCGCGTGCTGGACACCGAAGACCTGCACAGCCTGCGCCACGCCCGCGAACTGCAACTGAAACAGCAACTGGCTGCCGCCCCGGCAGGCTCGCCTTACTACGCCCTGCCGCCAGCCACTAACGCCAGCGTCACCGATGCGGTGCAATGGATCAGCCATTCCGACACCGGTTTGCGCGAGCTGGCGGCTATTTACCGCTGTGACCTGACCTTGATGATCTCGCCGGTAGAGATGGAGTTGCTACAACAGGGCTGCGGTGTACCGGCCAGCCTGCTGCATTACTGCCCGTTTCTGCTCGACGAACCACCGGTTGCCGAGGGCAGCGACTTTGCACAGCGACAGGATTTTTTATCCATCGGCAACTTTCGCCACCAGCCCAACTGGGACGCGGTGCTCTGCCTGAAAAACACCCTCTGGCCCGCAATTCGGGCGCAATTACCCAAAGCCCGCTTGCTGGTTTACGGCGCCTACCCGCCGCCCAAAGCCACCGCGCTGCACAACCCGCGCGAAGGTTTTATTGTGGCTGGCTGGGTAGATGATGCTGCCGCCGCGATGCGCGCTGCTCGGGTGTGCCTGGCGCCGCTGCGCTTTGGTGCCGGTTTGAAAGGCAAATTGATAGAGGCCATGCAAAACGGTACGCCATCGGTCACTACGCCGACCGGCGCCGAAGGCATGCACGGGCAATTGCCCTGGCCGGGCGCCATTGCCGATAACAACGCCGATTTCGTCAACCAGGCGGTGGCGCTTTACAGCGACCCCGGCCAATGGCAACAAACCCGCGATCGCGCCGCGGTGTTGCTGCGCGAGGTGTTTCCCCGCCCTGCTCTCACCGCCGCTTTGCAACAACGGCTGGATGATTTGATCGCTGATATTAACGGCCAGCGCCAGCGTAATATCGTTGGCAGCATGCTGCGGCACCATCTGCACAAGAGCCATCAATACATGTCACAGTGGATCGCTGCGAAAAACCGTGGATAATCCCCTATCTGAATCACTAACCCGGCGCCCCCTGTGACCAATTCCACTCCCCTGGCCGTTCTCGAACACGTTTTTGGTTACCACCAGTTTCGCGGTAACCAGGCCGCCGTGATTGATACCCTGGTCGCCGGTGACGACGCGCTGGTGTTAATGCCCACCGGCGGCGGTAAATCCCTGTGTTATCAAATCCCCTCATTGGTGCGCGAAGGCACCGGGGTGATTATCTCGCCGCTGATTGCACTGATGCAGGATCAGGTCAGCGCGCTGGAAGAGCTGGGCGTACGCGCCGGTTATTTGAACTCCACCCTGTCATCGCAACAGGTATGGCAAACCGAACTGGCGTTGCAACGGGGCGAGCTGGATTTGCTTTATGTAGCACCCGAGCGCCTGCTGCAGGAGCGCACCCTCGACCTGCTGCACAACAGTCGCATTGCCCTGTTTGCCATTGACGAAGCCCACTGCGTAGCGCAATGGGGGCACGATTTCCGGGCCGATTATTTACGCCTGGACATTCTTCACCGCGTTTTCCCGCAGGTGCCGCGCATCGCCCTTACCGCCACCGCCGATGTGCGCACCCGCGCCGAGATTATCGAACGCCTCGGGCTGGCCGAAGCGCGGCAATTTATCAGCGGTTTTGACCGCCCGAATATCCAGTACCGCATCCAGCAAAAAAACAACCCGCGCCAGCAATTGCTGCGCTTCTTGCGCGAAGAACAAAAAGATAACGCCGGTATTGTTTACTGCCTGTCGCGCAACAAGGTTGAGCAAACGGCGGCCTGGTTATGCGGCGAAGGTATCGAAGCACTGCCCTACCACGCCGGTTTGCCCGCAGAAACCCGTGCCGCCAACCAGCACCGCTTTTTGCGCGAAGAAGGCCTGGTGATGGTGGCAACCATCGCCTTCGGCATGGGCATCGACAAACCGGATGTGCGTTTTGTCGCGCATCTGGATTTGCCCAAAAGCATTGAAGCCTACTACCAGGAAACCGGGCGCGCCGGACGCGATGGCCAGGCGGCTACCGCGCTGTTGCTGTACGGTCTGGAAGACGTGGTAAAGCTGCGGCAAATGATGGGCAACTCGGAAGGTAACGAACAATTCAAACGCCACGAGCAGCAGCGCCTGCAAGCTATGCTCGGGCTGTGCGAAATCACCACCTGCCGCCGCCAGACGCTGCTGCGCTACTTTGGCGATAACCTCGACGAACCCTGCGGCAATTGCGATTGCTGCCTCACCCCCCCGGAAACCTGGGATGCCACCGAAGCGGTGCGCATGGCGCTGTCCTGTGTGTATCGCACCAACCAGCGCTTTGGTGCCAACCATGTGATTGACGTGCTGCGCGGTAGCGAAAACGAGCGCCTGATGTCACTGGGGCACAACCACGTTTCTACCTACGGCATTGGCAAACACCTTTCTGCCGATGAATGGCGCTCGGTGTTCCGCCAGCTGGTGGCGCGGGGTTATCTGGATGTTGACCCGGACGGTTACGGCAGTTTGCAGCTCAACGACGGCTGCCGCGCCATGCTGCGCGGCGAAGAAACTATCCGTATGCGCCGCGAATCGCGCACTACCGGCCAACAACAAAGCCGCCGCCCGGCGGTGGATATTGCCCCGGAAGATCTGGGCTTATGGCACGCCTTGCGCGCCTGCCGCAAAACACTGGCCGAGGCTCAGGGCGTACCCCCTTACGTGATTTTTCACGATGCCACCTTGCGGGAAATGCTGGAGCACCGGCCGCTGAACGAGCGGGAATTGCTGGCATTAACGGGTGTGGGCGATAGCAAGCTGGAGCGGTTTGGTGAGGCGTTTCTGGAAGTGATACGGAATTACGAATACGCGGATTGATAAAACAAAGAGGGAAAAAAAGTCGCTGCGCCAGAGCGTCCCTGCGCAGTGGCGATGGTTCTCCTGAACAGCGAGTTCACCGGGCGAGTGAAGAAAAAACTATCTATGGAGCCGGCGCCGCATGATGAATAAACCGGATAATCCGGTCAGTATCAACCAGAGCGGTGCAAACTGGTTGAGAGAATTTATCAGCCAACGCCCTGCCTTGTCACGCAGCAATGAAAAATTGTCGCCAAATGGCGAATTCGAAGCCGTTAAAGGCGAAACTTGCTCCATTTTTATTCCATTCGCGTCATAACCCGGCTCAATCGCAGCAAATCCGGATATTAACGAATAAGATAAGGCGCGCCAGTCGCTACGCAGCGACGCCGCCGAAGGCGGTAAAACCGGCGATTGATGGCTGCTTGCATCCACACATAACAGGAAATCGCAGCCTCGGCCGCTTTCCTGCGCCTGCAAAGCGGTTGATAACAGCAGCAGGCAAAGCGAAACCACACGCCCTGTTGTTACGGCTATCGGTTGCCGCCGATACTTTCGCAAAGTGCTCATATCCGAATGCCTGAAAAACGAAACCGGGCTGTATTCTAGCCTGTCGTCAGCAAAATTGACTCATTAAATGCCAAAAAGATGCATTTTGCGCCGAACTGCCCTGCCCTTGTGTGGCGCTTAAAAAGCCCCGTTGGCCGGTTTTGCAAGCAACCGGGCAGCGGCATCAAGCCGGCGCTGCCCCGGCTATTTTTTTCAGCCGTATAATGCCCTGCATAAAGTTCAGGTGCCGCCATATCCAGGAGCTGTCATGCCCGAGTTACCCGAAGTTGAAACCACCTTGCGCGGCATTGCGCCACACATTACCGGCCGTGCCGTTACCGGTGTCGTGGTGCGCCAACCGAAACTGCGCTGGCCCATTCCGGATAATCTCACCGAATTGCTGCACCAGCAGCCACTTAGCGGTATCAGCCGCCGTGGCAAATACCTGTTGTTGCATTTTCCGGGCGGTATTTTGCTGATTCATCTCGGCATGTCGGGTTCCTTGCGTATTGTGACCGAGGCGATGCCAGCACTGTTTCATGACCATGTGGATCTGGCCTTTGGCGAGGTTATTCTGCGTTACTGCGACCCGCGCCGCTTTGGCTGCCTGCTTTGGGTAGAGGGCGATCCGCAGGAATACGCCCTGCTCCGCCATCTCGGGCCGGAGCCGTTAACCGAGGCGTTTTCCGGCGAGTATTTGTACGAGCGCAGCCGCAAGCGCAACCTGCCAGTCAAACAATTCATCATGACCAATGACATCGTGGTGGGTGTGGGGAATATTTATGCCAATGAATCGCTGTTTATGGCGCGCATCAAACCCATCCGCAAAGCCGGTTCCCTGACCCGCAAAAACTGCGATGACCTGGTGCGCGACATCAAATTCGTCCTCGAACGTTCCATCACCCAGGGCGGCACTACCTTGCGGGATTTTGTCGGCGGCGATGGCAAACCCGGTTACTTTCAACAGCAATTACTGGTGTATGGCCGCGCCGGAAAACCTTGCCCGGAGTGCAGCAAACCCTTGAAAGAGGTGCGCATGGGCGGGCGCTCTACGGTTTACTGTACTGACTGCCAACGCTAAGCCACTGAAAATATTTGATATTCTATAGCGCTATGCTCGCCCTGAACGGGTAACGATATTTTTTGATCTGGAATTTTTTATGAATAACACACGTATTGTCGTTACCGGCATGGGCCTGGTTTCTCCGCTCGGGTGTGGCACAGAAACCGTGTGGCAGCGGCTGCTGGCCGGGCAGTCGGGTATTCGCAAATTACCGGAAGCGACGGTGCAGGATCTCGCCGTGCGCGTGGGCGGGCTGGTGCCGGGCATCAGTGAAGATCCGCAAGGGGGGTTTGATCCTGACCGGCTGGTCACCCCGAAAAATCAACGCCGCATGGCGAATTTTATTCAATATGCGTTGAGCGCGGCAGATCAGGCGCTGGCGCAAGCGGGCTGGAAACCGGCCAACGAGCAGGAAAAACTGCGCACCGCGACCATTATCGGCTCCGGTGTTGGCGGTTTTCCGGTGATTGTCGATGCGGTGCGCACCACCGATGAGTTTGGCCCGAAACGCCTGTCGCCCTTTACCGTGCCAGCCTTTCTGGTCAACCTCGCCGCCGGGCAAATTTCCATTCATTACGGTTTTAAAGGCCCGCTGGGCGCACCGGTAACCGCCTGCGCCGCCAGCGTGCAAGCCATCGGTGATGGTGCGCGCCTGATTAAAAGCGGCGAAGCCGATGTGGTGGTGTGTGGCGGGGCCGAAGCCACCCTGGATCGCGTCAGCCTGGGCGGCTTTGCCGCCGCGCGGGCACTGTCATCCGGCCATGAAGAAAACCCGGCCGCCGCCTCACGGCCGTTTGATCGTGAGCGCGATGGCTTTGTAATGGGCGAGGGCGCTGGTGTGCTGATTCTGGAATCGCTGGAACATGCTCAGGCAAGAGGCGCCACGCCCCTGGCTGAACTGGTTGGTTACGGCACCACCGCCGATGCCTGGCATGTGACATCCGGCCCCGAAGACGGCGAGGGCGCTCGTCGGGCCATGGAGCTGGCCTTGCAACAAGCCGGCATTGGCCCGCAACAAGTGCAACACATCAACGCCCACGCTACTGCAACGCAAGTGGGTGATGCCGCCGAACTGGCCGCCATCCGCACGCTGTTTGGTGAAGGCAGCCAGGTGGCCATTACCTCGACCAAATCAGCCACCGGCCATTTGCTGGGTGCCGCTGGCGCGCTGGAAGCCATCTTCACTATTCTGGCCCTGCGCGATCAAATCGTGCCAGGCACGCTTAATCTGGAGCACCCGGATGAACAGGCCAAGGGTTTGCATCTGGTGGCAAAAAAACCGCAACCGCTGGCGATGGAATATGCGCTCTCCAACGGTTTCGGCTTTGGCGGAGTGAATGCCAGCGCGCTGTTTAAACGCTGGACTGAGTAAAAACCAATGCCTGCTGTTCGCGCTAGCGCAGCGCGCGCGGCAGGCGGGTAACCAGAAAAATACCGGTGCACACCAGCACCAGCGCAATCAGGTATTTCCATTCCAGCATGGTTTCGCCGAGGAACAGCGCAGAAAGCAACACGCCAAACACCGGCACCAAAAAGTTGAAAATGGTCACCATACCCACCGGGTTGTATTTCAGCAGCGTGCCCCACAAGGCAAAGGCGGCAGAAGAGAGCAGCGCCAGATAAATCAGCAGCAACGCCGACTGCCAGTCAAAACTGCCCAGCGCGCCGCCGGTTGACCAACCCAGCACCATCAGCGCCAAACCACCCAGCGACAACTGCCAGGCGGTCATCAACATCACGTCCATATGCTGCGAAATACGTTTGCCGTAAATGGACGCTGCCGCCAGGATAAACGCGGCGATAACAATAAAACCTTCCCCGTTAAGGGCAAAATCCAGATCCAGCAAACTGCCGTTGAAGTTCACCACCAGCACGCCGAAAAAACCCACCGCGCAACCGAGCACTTTGCGATGGGTAAGACGATCGTTGTGATAAATAAAGTGCGCCAGCAAGACACTGAAAAAGGTGCCGGTGGCATTCATGATCGAGGCTTTAACACCGGTGGCATAGGCCAGGCCCACGTAGAAAAACACGTACTGAATGGTAGTTTGGGTCAGCCCGAGAATGGCGATCTGCCGCAGCTGAGCGCCGCGCGGTATCGCGATGGACTTGCTCATCAGCTTCGCCAGCACCAATAAAAACAGCCCCGCGAGAAAGAACCGGTAACCGGCAAACAGCATTTGCGCCGGAATATCATTGCGCGCGATATCCAGCATCGCGTAACCACGTTTAATGGCCGGATAAGAGCTGCCCCACAGCAAAGTACACAGGGTGGCACAAAGAAATAAAACCGAACGACGGGTGAAAAATTCACCGCTGGAGGAGGTATTCATAAGGGAGAACCTGCAGAGAAGAACGACGCGCTTCCTGAGGAAGCAACACCAAACCCAGGTTCCTGATAACAGGCTTCGGGGTATAACCGCGCTATTGTATCAACCTTGCACCACGAAAGGGCGTTTTACGGGTAACAGGACAGGAATGCTCGGACCGGCACAATGCGAGTTTGGTGTCAGGCTGTTTGCTCCAAAACCGGCGAGTCAAACAGCCTAATGACAAACCAACAACCTGGCAGGCAACCAGCGATTACAGTTTGCTGCTGATATGACGCAGCAACGGCTTGAGGGCTTCCACATCACCGCTGTTGGCCGCGCGGCCGCCGGGTGGCGCGTAGGCCAGGTTGCCGTGAGTGGCTTTATTCAGCATCTCCACAATCACTACCGGATTGGCTGATTTGCAATCGAAATAGGCAAAAGCGTTATCGCCCAGTTCCCGCAAAGCAGCGGTGGTGCAATTGCTGTTGTAGGAGGTTTGCATCACAGCGAAAGCATCAGCGTTCATCGACGGCGTGGTCGACAAGGTCAGCGAGCCACCATCATTGGTATAGGCCAGACAATGCTGGTCTGCCAGCCGCTGTATGGTGGCGTTTTTGCCCAGCAGCAGTTCCGTTTGTGCCGGAGGAAACCAGTCGCAACCGCCAAAATCCTGGTCAATACCACCGCGGTTGGCGAAGACCTGAGCAGCTAAAGATTCCAGTTTGTTGAGCGTTTGCCCGTCAAATTTGGCGGGATCATCGTGATAATCGCTCACGATCACCTGATCGTCCTGCAAAATCACCACCGATGCCACGCGATGGCTGTGCTGGTCTTTAACACCGCGAATGCTTTTTTGCCCGAGCGGTTCGCCCAGCGGCGTGGTTTCCGCCTCGGCCAGGGTTTCGCGCAGATAACCCTGATACAACTCGCCCGCTTCAGCGGTGCTGCTCAACTTGAAAACCTGGGTTTTGAAAAGGCCGGATTCCGGAAACAACCAGTTACAGGAGCCGTAGCTGTTCGCCTGACTATGCTTCGGCGCGCCCAGCCCCAGGGTTTGCTGAACACTGGCGGTGCTGACCAGCTGACAATCATCGCTTTGCGCCTCAACCTGGGCAGCAAATGACAATGCAGCCAGCAAGGTTAACAGTAGCGGTTTGGTTGCTCGCCGTGGCATTTCCATAATGACTCCATCAATGATTCAAGAGTCAGCATGCTAACAAAAGCGAAAATGCCAGACTGTTAACCGGCTCAGGGAATGGCGCCGAAAAAAGCGCAGTCGGGATGGAAAAATCAGGTAGCAGTGGTGAAGCCGTATTTTACTGACAGTGCTTTCGACACTGAAGGGGTGACGAACTTGCTGACATCACCGTTGAAAATGGCGATTTCTTTCACGATTGAGGAAGAAATGTAAGAAAGGTGTTCAGCAGGGGTGAGAAACAGACTTTCAGTGTCTGGCACCAGCGCCCGGTTCATATTGGCCAGCTGGAATTCATATTCAAAATCGGACACCGCACGCAAACCACGCAACACCGCACTGGCCTGTTTTTCGCGAACAAAATCTACCAGCAGAATATTAAAACCACACACTTCAACGTTAGCGAGGTGAGAAAGATTCTGCTTCGCCAGCCCCACACGCTCTTCGAGGGAAAACAGCGGTTTTTTACGCTCGCTGGCTGCCACGCCCAGCACCACCTTATCGAACAGGCGACAAGCGCGTTCCACCAGATCAATGTGGCCGTTGGTAATAGGATCAAAAGTGCCAGGATAAACCACTGTCCGCATGGAATTCTCTCAAAACTCGGGCTGCCAGGCAGCGGGAGGCAGATAGTACAAAAAAAGGTGCAAAACTGCCAGCACACTGCACCGCAAGCCATAACGGCAGATGGCAATAAGCGGTTTTCCCGCAGCCAAAAAAAGCGTAGTCTCCCTCTGGTTATTTTATCTATTTACGCGCCAGCGCTTATCAGTGCGGCGTGCGGAACCGCGTTCTTTACAAGAGCGCTGTATCAGCGGGATGCGCTGATCAATGGAGAAATGGAAAGGAGCGACAAGGATTATGCAATTCCACTTACTGGCGGCGGCTTACCTTTTTTTTAAACACCGCTGGAAGTTTCTGCTTGGTGTGCTGGTCGCAGTCATTGTTTTGATGGGCGTTACCCTGGCGATTGGCAAGATTTACCAGAACCTGGATCGCGATCCGGATCGCGGTGCCATTGCCATGCCGAACGGCGCCCTGGGCGAAAGCTTTGCCACCCCCATTTATCTGGATCAGGGCTGGAACGTCGCCGATACGCTCTGGTATTACAACACTACCCAGGGCTCGGCGCTGATTCCCTACGATTTCTTTATCGCGCTGGAGCAGGTGGATAGCGAAATCCTGTTTCGCGATAACCAGCACATGGATCTGTTCCGCTACCTGCCGCAAAAGCCCACCTTTTTTAACCCCGATGGCCTGCCAGTCGGCTTTACCAAAGAATATTACCGCCAGATGAACTACGTGGGTTTTACCTGCGCCGCCTGCCATACCGGCCAGGTGAACTACCAGGGCCAGGCGATTCGTATTGATGGCGCCCCGGCCAAAGCCGATATGGTGAGCTTTTTACTGGCTCTGGAAAAAGCGCTGGTGCAAACCCTCGCCGACGAGGCCAAGCGCCATCGCTTTAACGAGCGGGTACTGGCGCTGCGCCACGACTTTATGGATGCCGACCAGGTACAAGACGCACTGCACCACTGGACCACCAAAATCGAACTCTACAACCGCATCAACCACAGCGAGCTGGAATACGCCTATGCGCGGCTGGATGCCTTTGGTCGCATCTATAACCGGGTATTGCAATACGTGCTGGATAAAGGCCAGTTGCGCGGTATTTTGCTGGAGTTGCTGAACGATAACGACCAACCGCTGCTGACAGCAGCGCAAGTTGACCATGCGCTGGACGCGATCAATGACACCATTATTGGCGACGACGAATTCCTGCTGATTGTAGAGCGGCTGATGTCGTCAGCCCCCGGTGCACCGGCGCTGGATGAACAATCCATGTATTTGATTCGCGATGCACTGTTCAATGAACCGAATGCGCCGGTGAGCTATCCGTTTTTATGGGACATCACCCATTCTGACTACGTGCAATGGAACGGTCTGGCGGGCAATGCTGCGGTTGGCCCGTTGGGGCGCAACGCCGGTGAGGTGATCGGCGTGTTCAGCATTCTCGACTGGAGCGCCCAACCGCCCGGTTTCAGCCTGTCGGCCTTTCTCACTGGCCAGCGCAAAAAACTCAAGCATATCGACTTCACCTCATCCATTGATTTGATCAACCTGCAACGGCTGGAAGCCCAACTGAAAAGTCTGACATCGCCGGTGTGGCCGGAAGCTGTGCTCGGCGAAATTGATCGCCCCAAAGCCGCCCGCGGCAAACGCATTTACGCCAAATATTGCCAGGCCTGCCACGAGCTGATTGAGCGGGATGCCTGGGACCGGATGGTGATCGCCAAGATGTCGGATATCAACCTGGTTGGCACCGACCCGACCATGGCGGAAAACAGCGTGAACTACACCGGACGCTCCGGCAATTTCAAATACACCTACCAGGATACCGGCGTTGGCCCGCTGGTACTGGAAGACACGGCACCGGTCATTCAGATTCTGACTTCGGCCACCACCGGCGTGGTGTCATCGGCAGACCCGGATAAATTTTTGTTTCGCCGCTGGCTGGATTGGTTGTACACACTGGGCTTGTCGTTTTTTGAAAACGACGTGAAATACAGTGTGAAAGCCGGACAGTACCGACCCGACACCACCACGCGCCCTTACGATTCGCTGCTGGCTTATAAAGCGCGTTCGTTAAATGGCATCTGGGCCACCGCGCCTTATTTGCACAATGGTTCGGTACCCACGCTGTACGATTTATTGCTACCGGCAAAGCGCCCCGGTGATCCGGAAAATGGCGAATACCGGCCGCAGCAATTTCTGGTGGGCAGCCGCGAATTCGATCCGCAAAAAGTGGGTTTCAAAACCGAAGGCTACGAAGGTTTTGTATTTCGCACCGATTTGAAAGGCAATTTCAATAACGGACATGAATATGCCGCTGGCCGAACCCCGCAACCGGATGGTACAGTCCTGCCTGCGCTGGACCCGACACAACGGGACGAATTGCTGGAGTTTTTAAAAACTCTGTAGAAAGACCATCAGCGCCCGGGCGCCCGACAGGAACGGGCGCCAAACAGGGGCAGGGCACCAACAACCCGCACCCGATAATAAAAGGACCCCGAACCCAACGCGGTTCGTCTGGTATTCATCGAAGCGATCGGTCATTTCCTATGTATCTGAAAAAAATTCTCTCCCGGCTGGCCATGATTCCCGCTCTGGTTTGTGGCAGCACACTGGCATCTGCGGTATTTGCCAACCCCATTCCCCAGGACATGCCACAGTTTGTGGTGGACTTTGAAAACTACATTGCTGAAACCGTAGCGCCTGAAGTACCGGGTGCTGCGCTGGTGGTAATTGCCAACGGCAAGGTGCAGGTTTTAAAAGGCTACGGCGTACGCGAAGTGGGCGGCAGTGACCTGGTCACACCCGACACAGTGTTCCGCCTCGCATCAGTCTCCAAAACCATCGCCTCCACCGCTGCCGCGGTACTGGTTCAGGGACAGCAAATCGGCTGGGACGCAACCCTTTATGACACCCTGAAAGATGTGCGCTTCAAAAATGCCGCCTACGGCAAACAAGTCACCTTGCAGGACGTGCTGGCACACACCAGCGGTTTAATTCCCCATGCCTACACCAACCTGATTGAAGACAATGTGCCCTACAGTGATGTGGTGCAACGGTTGAAAACGGTAGATTTTTCCTGCGCCCCCAAAGCCTGCTACGGCTATCAGAATGTGGTATTCAGCCTGGCGGGCGACATGATTCAGGCGCGCAGCGGTGAAACTTACGAAGATTTTGTGGGCAAACACCTGTTCGCACCGCTGGGCATGACCAATGCCTCGTTTGGTATTGATGCGCTGCAAGCCAGCCCCAACCACACCACCCCTCACGTGTTGCGCCAGGGTAAATGGCAAAGCGTGAAAGTGAACCAGAACTACTACAATATCGCCCCGGCTGCCGGTGCCAACGCCAGTATCAATGACATGGCCAAATGGCTGATGGCGCAAATGGGTTATCGCCCTGACGTACTTGCCGCCACCACGCTGGACCAGCTACACAGCAAAATTATTCGCAACGCGGTGGCCCGCTCCCATTACGGCCAACAGCCCGCCACGGTAAAAACCTGGTACGGCCTTGGCTGGCGGGTATTTGATGTGGGCGCCTACCAGAACTTCGTGCACCACGGCGGCTGGGTACAGGGTTTTCGCGCTGAAATGGTCTTCAACCGCGAGCTGGATATCGGCATGGTCTTTTTGACCAACGCTGAAACCCGTCTGGCACGCGACGTGATTTTCCAGTTCGTTAACAGCTATGCGCTGGATCGTCAGCAAGAGCAGCAATTGCCCGAGCAAATGATCACCCAGAGCGCCCGTTAATCACCGGCGAGAGAAAATTACGGCATACCCCCTTGTTACCGCCCGATTTGCCCTCATAAAGGGCTTCACTTTTTGCAGAGTGCGGGCGGCAAACCACCCGCAGAAGTTTGAAAAAACCGCGTTTCGGCAGGTGCTCATGAGTGAAGTATATATTTTGCAAAACCAGGCCAGGCTTTTCCTGGGCAAGCAGAAAGATTGGCTGGATGGCAGAGATCCGGGCAGTTTGTACAAAACCCCTCATAAAGATGAAGCCATCAACCTGATGTTCGAGGTGAGTTCGAAAGACTACACCCAGCGCATTCACGCCGTCAGTTGCGGCGTCAGCGAAAAAGGCCTGCCGGTGATACCGGAAGATATTCTGCCGGAAGCCGGCTCGGGTGCCCCGGCGGTGAAAGACACACCGATCACCGCCTCGCCAGAGGCTGATGCGGACACGCCGCTGCCTGACGACCCATCTTCCAGCGAAGACACGCCGGAGACAGAGGTTGCTCTTGAAACCCCTGACGATGATCATCCTCAGGGATCGCTGCTGTAATCGGATAGACCGGGAAGCACAGGCATAACCCCAGGCAATGCGTTAACCTGTGCATTACGATTTTTTGTTCCAGCGCTATGGCCTGGACAGTTTTCAGGAGCAGCGCTTGGCTCACCACACCACTACCATTCCTCCATCACGCCTGGCGTTGATGGCCCGCCCGGAAATAAACCGCGCGCTCACCGGCATTTTGCGCGGCCTTGAAAAGGAAAGCCTGCGCATCACGCCCGAAGGCACCCTGGCGCAAACTGACCACCCGGCAGAGCTGGGGTCGGCACTGAAACACCCGCATATCACCACCGATTACAGTGAAGCGCTGGTGGAATTTATCACCGAGCCCTTCACCAATATTGATGCCCTGTTACAACAGCTCGACGATATTCATCGCTTTACCTTTGACCAACTGGAGCGCAGCAACGAGCGCCTGTGGCCAAGCAGCATGCCCTGCAAACTCGGCAGCGACGCAGAAATTCCGGTAGCCCGTTACGGTAGCTCCAATGCCGGTTTGATGAAAACCATCTACCGTGTTGGCCTCGGCCATCGCTACGGCCGCGCCATGCAAACCATCGCCGGAGTGCACTACAACTTCTCGCTGCCGGACGATTTCTGGCAAGCCCTGCACACCGATGAAAACAGCAGCGAGAGCCTTACCGATTTCAAAACCCGCAAATACTTCGCACTGATTCGTAACTTCCGCCGCTATTTCTGGTTGATGATTTACCTGTTCGGTGCCGCACCCGCCGTTTGCGGCAGCTTTGTGCAAGGTCGCCAGCACCGCCTGCAACCTTTCAGCCCGAACCACGGCACCATGTATCTGCCCGAAGCCACGTCCTTGCGCATGGGCGATCTCGGTTACCAAAGCTCGGCGCAACAAGCGCTGGTGGTCAATTACAACGACCTGCCGTCTTACCTGAATACCTTGTGCGGAGCGATTACCCGCACTCATCCGGCTTACGAAACGCTCGGTTTGCGCGATGCACAAGGCAACTACCAGCAACTGAATACCGGTTTGCTGCAAATTGAAAACGAGTTCTACAGCAGCATTCGCCCCAAGCGCACTGCGCGCTCTGGCGAAACGGCCTTGCAGGCACTGCGTCTTGGCGGGGTGGAATATATTGAAGTGCGCTGCCTTGACCTTAACCCCTACGAACCTCTGGGCGTCAACGCCGACCAGCTGCGGGTGATGGATGCGTTCCTGATGTTCTGTCTGTTGCAGGACAGCCCGGAAACCAATTGCACGGTGTGGGCGGAAGAACAGCAGAACCAGAAAGATATTGTGTATGCCGGTCGCGATCCGCAATTGCAGTTGTTGAACCAGGGGCAATCTGTGCCGATGCGCAGCTGGGCTAAAGATATTCTTGAGCAAACGCTGATTTGTGCGCGTTTGCTGGACGAGGCTAACGGTTCAACGCAGTACGAAGAGGCGGTGAGGCAACAATTTGCCAAGCTGGAAGATCCGTCACTGACGCCGTCGGCGCGCGTGTTGGCCGATATGCAAACTGAAGATATCAGTTTCTTTACCCACAGCCTGCAACTCGCCGAACAGCACCGCCGCTGGTTTGCCAGCCGCAAGCCGGATGCAACGATTGCCAGCCACTTCGAGCAGTTGCGCCAACAGTCTCTGGACGAACAACACGCCCAGGAACAACAACCGCAATTGCCGTTTGACGAGTATCTTGCTGATTATTATCAACAGTATCATCAGTGCGGGTGTCAGCAAGCTGTAGCGAGTGCGGGATAGAATCGGGAAGGTGCCATTCTGGCCGTTTGGCATTAGCCCCCTTCTTCCAAAAACGCATGACAAATTGGCAGGATAGGCAATTTGCACAGCGTAGCTGCCCGAAGGGTGAGCCACATGGATGTGGCGAATGCATACGTTTTTGTAGCTCCGACGGGTCAACGGCAACCGCTCCTGCGTTACTCTAACTCCCGCCATCCCTGGCGGTTGTCCATGACCCGACGGTTTTGGAAGAAGGGGGCTAACACCAAACTCGTATGGTGCAGATCTTTGGCATAGTGAAGTTTGCGCTTTTATCCCTCATCGGGGTAAATTTTTTGGAACAAACAACCTGATGAAAATCCGACAGAGTGGCAGTTAACAGCCCCAAATATGGGCATTTCTCTGAATTGACGCCGCGAGAAGGTAGCGTTCGTTGGGTTATTGCAGAATCAGATTGTTGAAAAACAAATCCACCACGCCGCCCTGGCCGGTTTCTTCGTGAATCAGTTGATTGATTGCGGTCAGCGCTTGCTGGCGCAAACTCTCTTTGCCTTCGGGCGAACCCACCGCCTCTTCGCTCTGCTGACTGAACAACATCACCAACCCGTTACGCAGCAACGGCATATGGTGTTGTACTGCTGTGGCAGTCGCGCCATCTGCAACGCGCACTGAAATTTCGGCTTTGAGGTATTTCATGCGCGGGCCGCTGCCGTAATTCACCACCAGCGGCGAAAAGGTGATATAGGAAACGCCGTCCGGTGCAGCGGCTGGCGCACTGGCCTGCGCAAAACCGGCCATCAAGGCCATACATCCCGCCATGGCTATCAACAGCCACCCTTTAACCGACTTTATCCTGATGCTCACTTCGCATAACTCCTGATGGCGAGATGGCGGTTGGCAGACCGGATTGCCTGCCTCCATTCCATATTCCCGTAACACTGTCGAGAGGCGACCGGATAGCACCGGTTATTAACGCATCGACCAGCGGGTATTGAACCCTTGCAGGGCGCGAGGGTCAAGAAAAAGCCTGCAATAACTGCGCCCTGGCGCCAAAGCACGCGAGGCGCTACCCATCCTTGATAACTGGCAAGCAGAGCACCTTTTCCGTAGTATTAGGGCCTGCTTACCTTACAGAGATTCATCATGCTTCCTTCCGTTCGTGTCACTAATCTGATCGTTTTTCTCGGCTGTACCGCACTGATTCTGATCGCGCTGTACCTTGAACATGTTATGGGGATGGAACCATGCCCGCTGTGCATGACCCAGCGCATTGCCGTCATCGCCGTGGGCGTGGTCGCCTTGCTGGCGTTTTTGCATAACCCGGCGAAACGGGGCGTGCGCGTTTATGCCGTGCTGGGCCTGCTGCTGGCAGTGGGTGGCGCCTATTTTTCCAGCCGCCAGTTGTGGCTGCAAAGCCTGCCGCCGGATCAGGTGCCCGCTTGTGGCCCGGCGCTCGAATATATGATGCAAGTGTTTCCGTTTATGGATGTGTTGAAAGCCATGTTGCATGGCGATGGCAATTGCGCAGAAGTTGATCGCCTGTTTGGTGTCAGCCTTGCGCTGTGGACGCTGCTTGCTTTTATCGGCATGGCTGCCGTCAATCTGTTTCAGGCTGTTCGCGTTAGCCGCCAGGCTTGAGTTGGCCAGCGTTGATCGCGGCGGTTACATCGTCGCGTCATCGAAAACAGCGGTGGCGCACAAAACCGCACCATTTCCCTCCGCTTTAGCGAACTGTTCGACTTGTCCGGCCGCAACGAATAGCCTAAGGTGGAGCTACCAAACATTGAACGGTCGCGTTAACGCGACCCTCCATTAACAGGGAACAAATCATGCTGGATAATTGTAAAAATGCCCGGGAATTGTGGGGCGGTGTAAGCGAAATTATTGACCGCTGGCTGCACGATCGTCAGACCATGCTGGTGCAATACTGTGAACTGGCAGCGCTTGAAGCGGCCGAGCCGGAATCGGTGGAACGCCAGGATCGCCTGCGTCGTCTCTGTCAGCAAATGGTCGATTATGTTTCTGCAGGCCACTTTGAAATTTATGACAAACTGATCCGCGAAGGTCAGGAATTCGAAAATCAGGAAGCGCTGAAACAAGCCGCCGAATTGTTTGAAGTGATTGATCACACCACCGGTCAGGTGCTGGACTTCAATGACAAATATCTGGAAACCGATGACCTGGAAACGCTGGGCGCCGATCTTTCCGTTCTCGGGGAAACGCTGGAAACCCGCTTCCGCGCCGAAGACCGCATGATTGCTGTGCTGCACACCGCGCACCGCGATCTGGTTAATGCACCGGAAGCCTGATTGAATTTACCGGCCTGAAAACGGCCAGCTGCAACGGGAATACCGCCTGGCATGAACGGTATTCCCGCTGATCTGTTTTGTCTCAGGGGTTCACTTTTCCCCGCTCGCCATTTTCCCGCTCCCACCAGAACGCCAACGCCCAGTCGTACACCGCGTAATAGTCCGGCAAGGTTTCAGGCCAGGCCAGGCGCGTATCGTAAGCCGCACGATGTTCAAAAGAATAACGTTCCGGCACCACGTAATAACCGTGCATCAATACCCTGTCCAACGCTCTCGCCGCGGCACGCAGTGACGCTTCATCGGCAGCGGTGGATAATTTTTTCAGAAGAAAATCGATAGCTGGCGATTTCACACCGATTACATTTTCCGAACCTTCCACATCGGCATCAGCACCATTGAATTTGGCCGCAATGTCGCCACCGGGCATCCGCGATTCGCGCAGCACCACATGGGATAGATCAAAATCAAATTTTTGCATATCCCGCCGGGATGTTACCTGGTCAGTGAGGCGGCGGCGAATTTCAATACCGTACAAAGCCACATTGCGCAAATAGGTTTCAATGCGGGGCAGGGGAATACCTTCCGTCAAACTGGCTTCAAGAATAAAAGGTTCACCCTCGGCATTGCGCAGCGCGCCATCGCGATACACCCAACCGGCTTCTTCCAGCAGTTTTTGCCCTTCAATAATATTGTCGCGCAATGAACGCGGTGCTTCAGTGGAGGGAAATTCTACCATCGGGCCAAATACCGCCGGGTCCAATTGTTCACGCCAAGGCTCCAGCAATGCCAGTTCATCTTCACCCGGCAAACCGGTTGCGGCCAGATCGGTGGTAGAAAAATAACTGTAAGGCTGACGGTATTCTTCGTAAAAAATATTCTTGTTCACCCAGTAAAAATCAAAAGCCAGACTGAGTGCCTTGCGCACGCGAACATCCTGAAAGCGTTTGTGGCGCAAGTTAAAAACATAACCGTTCATGGCCGGTACGTTTTTATGCTCAAACAAACGCTTGGTCACTTCGCCACGATCAAAACGTACACCGTTATAAACACAACACCAGTTGCGCGCCTTGCCTTCTACCATAATGTCGAACACACCGGCTTTGAACGCCTCAACCTGCAAATCATAATCGCGGAATAATTTGTAGGTAACTCGCTCAAAATTGTGAGTACCCCGACGCGACGGCAAATCGGCAGCCCAGTAATTCGGGTTGCGTTTGTAAGTAACGTTGCCCCGACCGTAATCTGCAGACTCCACGGAATAGGGGCCACTGGCAATCGGGTTGTGTTTTACAATTTCATCGAAGGAGCGCGGTTCGCCATCGGCATCCTGCCCCCATTTTGGCGAAAAAACCGGCAGCGTACCGAGGGTAAACGCCAGCTCGCGGTTATCACGTTCAAAGTTAAAACGGATTTTCCGAGCGGATAAAACCTCAACGCCTGATACACCGGCAAAATACAAACGAAAACGTGGCGAGGCTTTGGCACTGGTCAGGGTTTCAAAAGAATAGCGCACGTCTTCGGCGGTAATAGCATCACCGTTGGAAAATCGCGCGTTGGGGTTTAAGGTAAAGGTCACCGAACGCGCATCATCTGCAATAGCAATATCTTCAGCGATCACACCATACTGGGTCATGGTTTCATCCAGGCTGTATACCGCCAGAGTTTCAAATACCAGTTCCAACAAGCCGGGGGCAGGGTTGCCGCGCAGTGTAAACGGATTCAGTTTGTCGAAGTCCGTCGCCGCGTAGGAAGTTGCCAATGCAAGGGTTCCGCCTTTCGGCGCAGCCGGGTTGGCATAATCAAAATGGGTAAAATCTGCTGCATATTTGGGCGTACCGTACATGGCAACGGCATGGTCAGCCGTTGCATTTATCGACAGCAGGCTGCCAACCAGAAAACTGCACAGCAGCGCCGTCAGACGGCGCTTTGCAAAAGTTCGAAAGAAAATAGTCATTACAAAGACGCCTCAATCAAAGCGCGGGTATAAGGATGTTGCGGTTCCGCCAGTAGTGATAAAGTCTCACCGAATTCAACCACTTTGCCGTCCTTCATCACCATGACGCTATGGGAAAGTGCCCGCACCACCGCAATATCGTGACTGATCAGCACGTAACTGAGGCCGTATTTTTTTTGCAAACCGGTGAGTAATTCCAACACCTGAAACTGAATGGAAACATCCAGTGCCGAGGTCGGCTCATCGAGAATAATAATTTCCGGCTCAATCACCACCGCACGGGCAATCGCAATGCGCTGGCGCTGGCCGCCGGAAAACTGGTGCGGGTAACGGTTCAATACATTATCCGGCAGGCCGACTTCGGCCAGCACATCAATCACCCGCTGTAACCGCTGCGATGCATTCAATGACGGGCGGTGCAGCAATAAACCTTCTTCAACAATTTGCCGGATGGTTTTGCGCGGCGATAACGAACCGAAGGGATCCTGAAAAACCACCTGAATGCGGGAGCGCAACTGTTGCCATTGTTTGCTGGCATAACGCAGCCTTTCACCGCGGTAGGAAATTTCCCCCGCTGCCGGGCGAATCAACCCCAGTAGCGCCATCGCCAGGGTGGACTTTCCGGAGCCGGACTCACCCAGTACGCCCAGTGTTTCACCCTTGCGTAACAACACATTGGCATCATCTACCGCTGCCAGTGCTTCGGGGCGGAAACGCGCCCGGAAACCCGGGCGAATTTTTTTATATTCAACGCGCAAATTTTGCGCCGACAGCAGAGTTGGCGAATCCGGGTCAACCGCAGCGATGCTGCGTACCGGATGGCTGTTCAGTAATTTCTGTGTATAAGGATGCTGCGGACGACTGAACAAAGATTCCGTATCGGCGACTTCAACCAGTTTGCCTTTTTCCATCACCGCCACACGGGTGGCAAATTTTCTGACCAGTAACAGGTCGTGAGTAATCAACAAGACCGACAAATTTTCGCGCTGCTGAATACTCAGTAACAAATCAATAATACGCGCACGAATGCTTACATCCAGTGCCGTGGTTGGTTCATCGGCAATGATCAATTTGGGGCGGCAGGCGAGCGCCATGGCAATCATGGCACGCTGGCGCTGACCACCGGATAGCTGATGCGGATAACTGTCGACACGATGCTCTGCGTCGCGCACACCGGTAGATGCCAACAGCTCAATGGTTCGTTGCCGGGCTGACGCCTTATCCAATTGTTCATGCAGCTGCAAGGATTCCATGATCTGATTGCCAATGGTAAACAGCGGGTTTAACGCGGTCATTGGCTCCTGAAAAATCATAGCGATGTCCGCGCCGCGAATATCGCGCAGCTGGTCTTCGGTTTTTTGCAGCAAGTCTTCGTTGTTAAAACGAATTTCGCCGTCAAGCGTTGCATGTTGCAACAACCGCAAAATAGACAAGGCAGTGACCGTTTTTCCGGAGCCTGATTCGCCTACCAGTGCCAGCCGTTCACCGCGCTGCATGGACAAATTCAACTGCTCAACCGCACGCTTTTCTCCAAACGAAATAGACAGGTTGTTTAATGCCAGAATGGTATCGCTCATATCAGGCACGCTCACTTTGCTGGTGGCGGCGGGAGTCCAGCGCATCACGCAAACCATCGCCAATAAAGGTCAATAACAACAGGGTTGAAACCAGCGCACAAAACGTGGGTATAGAAATCCACCAGGCATAAAGATAGGTTTTCCCCTGCGCCAGCAATTCACCCAAACTCGGCGTGGGCGCAGGTACACCCAGCCCCAGAAAATCGAGGCTGGTCAGCGCCATGATTGCGGCACTGACACGGAAAGGTAAAAAAGTAATGACCGGCACCAGGCTATTGGGTAACACATGCCGCCAGATAATTTGCCAATTGGACAAGCCCATGGCACGCGCAGCGGTAACATATTCCAGCTGCCGATTACGCAAAAATTCAGCGCGCACATAGTCTGCCAGTACCATCCAACCGAATAACGACAGCAAAACAAACAGCAATAACAAACCGGGTTCAAACAAAGAAGCAAAAATAATCAGCAAATACAACTCCGGTAATGCGCCCCACACTTCGATCAGACGCTGGGTTACCAGATCAACCTTGCCGCCGAAATATCCCTGAATAGCACCCAGCACAATGCCAATGGCACAACCAACCACGGTGAGCAGCAAACCGAACACCACCGACAAACGAAAGGCATAGAGCAAACGCGCTACTACATCGCGACCAACAATATCGGTACCCAACCAATTATCTGCCGACGGTGGCGCCGGGTGCGGTACGGCATTCTGATAATTCATGGCTTTATAATCCCAGCGATTCAGCGGGAAAATCGCAAAGTTGCCGGGCTGTTCCAGTTGCTGCTGAATAAAAGGATCGTGGTAGTTAGCGGGCGTACGCAACACGCCACCATAGTTAACTTCGGAATATTCGGTAAATATCGGGAAGCGCCACTCCTGCTGGTAGCGCACCACCAGCGGTTTGTCATTGGAAACAAACTCGGCGAACAGACTGGCCACAAACAGCACACTGAAAATAATCAGGCTGTAATAGCCCAAACGGTTGCGTTTGAATTTTTGCCACAGGCTGATCTCACGCCAGGCTTCAACCGCAGCCGATGTGGCTTGCCGGGCAGGAAAATAACGCTGCCGCAATTTTTCAAAAAAACCGCGCTTGGGCTCAGGTTGTGGAGAAAAGGTAAGGCTCATATCACGACCTGTTCGAACTGAATTTAATACGCGGGTCTACCATCACATAAGCAATATCGCCCAGCAATTTGGTGAGCAAACCGACGATGGTAAATAAATACAAAGTACCCAGCACAACCGGGTAATCACGACGCTTTACCGATTCAAAAGACAACAGCCCCAAACCGTCCAGCGAGAACAGCGTTTCAATCAGCAAACTGCCGGTAAAGAAAGCACCAATAAATGCCGCAGGAAAGCCGGTAATCAATGGCAAGAGTGCATTGCGAAAAACATGCTTCCACAACACCTTGCGCTCGCTTAAACCTTTGGCACGGGCAGTCAATACATATTGTTTGCTGATTTCTTCCAGGAAGGCGTTTTTGGTCAGCATGGTTTTAATCGCAAACTGACTGACCACGGCTGCAGTTACCGGCAAGGTGATATGCCAGAGATAATCCAGCACCTTGCCCACTGCCGATAGCTGTTCAAAGTTATCGGACGTTAAACCGCGCAACGGAAAAATGCTCCAGTAGGTTCCACCACCAAATAACACCAGCAATAAAATACCCAATACAAAACCGGGAATCGCGTAACCAAATAACACCAGCACGCTGGTGACCATGTCAAAACGCGAACCGGCACGAACCGCCTTGGCTACGCCGAGGGGTACAGAAATCAGATAGGTCAGCAAAAATGTCCACAGCCCCAGTGTCAGCGAGACTGGCAACTTGGACTTCACCAATTCCCACACGCTTTGATTGGTGTAGTAACTTTCACCGAGATCAAACACCAGGAATTGTTTGATCATCATCCAGTAACGTTCAATGGCGGGTTTGTCAAAGCCATAGAGTTCGGTGAGTAACGCAATTTGCTGCGGATCAACACGCGTGCCAGCGCTGTAGGTACTGACTCCACCGCCACTGGCTTCGGCACCGGCTCGTTCATTGGAGCCTTCCAGTTGCATCACAATTTGCTCTACCGGACCACCGGGAACAAACTGGGTGACAATAAAGGTGAGTGTGATAACACCGAACAGGGTCGGTAGCATCACCAATAAACGAATAACAAGATAATGCAGCATGAATTTGGCCGGTTTCGAAGACGATATCGTGCACCGAAACATTCAGAAAATTTATAGAGATAACAGCAATTGGAACCGGCACAATGTGAGTTTGGCGTCAGGGTCTTTTTTCCAAAACCGTCGAGTCATGGACGACCGCCATGAATGGCGGAAGTTAGAGCAACACAGGAGTTGTTGCCGTTGACTCGTCGGAGCTATATGGGTGGAGTGAGCACCCGGCAAAACATGTTTTGCGCGAACGGAACGACAATCATTCAGGATGATTGGCCGGTTCCGCTTGCGGATATTTATGCGCTTTTGGAAAAAAGACCCTGATGACAAACGGACAGAAAAGCACCGCTTAACAATTTGAACAAATATAGGGTTTCCTTAATAAGAAATGGCCTATAGAAAATTTGTCAGCCGTTTTCAAATCAGAAAAACTTAACACTCGCAGAAACACCGTAAGTACGCGGTGAACCGTGCGAATACATACCGGTAATCAATGACGTATTACGATAAATCTCATCGGTTACGTTGGCAGAATAAGCTCTTACTGTGTACTTGCCGCTCGGTGAGTTATAGCCGACAGAAACGTTACCAATGGTGTAAGGATCTTCAATCAAAGCGCGGTCAATCTGGTTGGTCGCATTGAAATAGGACTTGCTGCGATAAGCCCAGTCAGTATCCAGCACAATGGATGCACCACTACGCAACGGAATTTGATAGCTCAACTGAATGTTACTGATCACACGCGGTACCCGGTTGAACCAGTTGCCACGCACGTTGTTGGTGGGCGATTCCTGGAAGTCGGTAAACTTGGTATTGTTGTAGCCCAGGTTAAATTGCACCGTCAGGTTATCAATTGGCAGCCAGGTCAGCTCGGCTTCAAGGCCACGGGAATAACCACCACCGGCATTAATAAAGGTGAGAATTTGCTGGTTGTTATCATCCAGCGTGGTCGCCTTTTGTTGAATATCGGTGTAGTCATAATAGAAAGTGGCGAGGTTGAAAATAACCTGACTATCAAACCATTCGCTTTTAAAACCGGCTTCGTAAGATTTCAAATATTCCGGCTCGATAACCTGCACCAGATTTTGCTGCTCTGCGGCCGCGTTGAAGTTGCCACCGTTGTAACCTTTGGCATGACGGAAATACACGCGGAAGTTGTCCGTTACGTCATAGCCCGGTGTAATATCATAGGTGAAGGCTTCCCAGGTTTTTTCCTCGTCCTGAACAGCCGTTGTTCTGAATGCGCCCTGAATATTGTCAGCGACCCACCATTGGTTAACGTTGCCAAAGGTAAAACCGGCATTGGCGGAACGTGCCCGCAAATCCACTTTCGAGGTATCGCTGGTGCCACGCAAGCCGACCGCCAGTTTGAATTTTTCAGTGAATTGATAACTGACATTACCGAACAAGGCGTAACTTTCTGCTTCGGATTCGTAATTGCTGGTTTTGTAGCTGATGGCCTTGGTTGCACCGCTGGCATTGAGCGAGCCAGGAATAACGCCGGTTTGCGCTTCGCTTTCCAGCGTGCCGTTAAACAAGTAAGCACCGAGAATCCAGGTGAGTTGCTGGTCATCACTGGAGGTTAAGCGCACTTCCTGGCTGAACTGATCTACCGTGAAACGGCTGTGGGTGCGGGTGGATTCGTAAGGTACGGCATCACCACCGAATTGCTCACGCTCAAAATCTTCCACCGCCGTAACCGAGGTCAGGTTGATGCCTGAAGCAAATTCTTTTTTCAGCGTAAGGGAACCACCCAACTGATCCAGTTGATCATCGCGATCAACAGCTGAGGGTACTTTGAAACGGGTTTGCGTCAGGTTATTGCGGTTGCCATTGGATAATACCGGGCCACTGAAATCGCGGAAGTGAATATTCAGGTTCGCGCTAAAGTCATCGCTAAAGGTTGACAGCAATTGCAAACGGCCAGCGGAATCACGCCAGTCTTCCGTACCCGGGTTCAGCGGGTTTTGTACATAGCGGTCAGAGCTTTGGGTAAACAATGACAAACGCCCGGCGAGTTTATCCTCGATCAACGCACCGCCAATCGCGCCTTCCAGCAAGCTTTCATTGTAGTTACCGTAGGACGCTTTCAGGTAACCATCCGGGTCAAAGGTGGGCTTTTTGGAAATAAAATGGATGGCACCACCAGTGGTGTTTTTGCCCCACAAGGTGCCTTGCGGGCCGCGCAATACTTCCACACGCTCAAGGTCAAAGGTCGGGAAACCAACGGTCGATGCGTTCCAGATATAAACATCGTCGTTGTAGGTACCAATCGGGTTGATGTTCCAGATAGACGCATCCGACAAACCGATACCGCGAATATAAAATTTCGGACGGCCGTGGCCATCGGTAGTGTCTGCCGACATATTCGGCACAAAACGAATCACATCTCCCGCATTTCTGACTTCGCTATCGCGAATCGTATCGCCGCCAATCAGGCTGACGGCCGATGCAATTTTTTGAATGCTCTGCTCGCGGCGCTCGGCCGTTACCAGCAGCTCTTCAACAACGAGGTTTTGCCTTCCTTTCGCTTTTGCCTCATCCTGAGTTGCTGCCTGCCCGCTCTGGGCAAACACGGAACCTGCGCTTAATCCCAGGGATGTAACCAACAGGGAATTAAACAATAAGGCCTTGGTTTTCATAACAATTAACTCTCGGGAAATGTGAATAACGTCTCCCGGGCTATGGCAATGAGTGTGCCAGGCGCCAAATTCTTGCAAAAAATGTGAAAAAGCCCCTGTTTTTACAGGTTAATTTTAATGCCTCATTAAAAATGATTGCCCCAATCGCAACAGCTGGCCGTGTTTGATTCGCGCCAGATTGCTTCGTGACATGCAGGCTGTGTGGATTTTTCACCAGCGCGCCAACAAAAACTGCGCAAGGGCAAACGCTTGTAACGATTATCGTTTTACTTCTATGATGACGCCCACTGAATAAAAACTGTGCAACAGGGAGACTTCCATTATGTGCGATGAAGATTCGTTCAAAGAGAGTGGCAGCGAAGAAGGTAACGCTTTTAACCGCAGACAATTCACCAGGCTCGCCGCCAGTGGAACCTTTATCGCCATGATGCCCTCACTGGCCACCGCCAATGCCAAAACCCTTAGCGAAAGCGAAGTGACTATCAAAACACCGGACGGCGAAGCGGATGCCTATTTTGTACACCCCACAGAAGGCAAGCACCCGGCGATTCTGGTATGGCCGGATATCCTCGGTTTGCGTCCGGCATTTCGCGCGATGGGCAAACGCCTTGCCGAAGCCGGTTACGCCGTGCTGGTGATCAACCCCTATTACCGAACCGCCAAAGCGCCGGTGGTGCCGGAAGGCGCCAGTTTTCGTGATGAGTCTATCCGCGCGCGGGTAAGACCCATGGCCGACCAACTCAATGCACAAACCCACGTTACCGATGCCCGCGCCTTTGTCAGCTTTATTGATCAACAACCAGCCGTTGAGACCCAACGCAAAATCGGCACCATCGGTTACTGCATGGGTGGCCCGATAGTGATGCGCACCGCTGCTGCAATTCCCGAGCGCATCGGCGCTGTGGGTTCTTTCCATGGCGGCGGCCTTGCCACCGATAAAGAAGACAGCCCGCACCTGTTAATTCCAACCATGAAAGCCGGCTTTTTAATCGCCATCGCCCAAAATGATCACGAAAAAGACACCAACGTAAAAGATATTCTTATCGACAGTTTCAAACAGGCAAAACTGCCCGCCGAAGTCGAAGTGTATGAAGGCGCCATGCACGGCTGGTGCGTACTCGACTCACCGGCTTATGATCACGACCAGGCAGAAAAAGCCTGGCAGCGGATGCTGGCGTTGTTTGAAAAATCGCTTTAGTCATTTGAAACCGGGCAGGAGGTTTAACCAATGAACACTGTAAAAATTGATATCGTTTCTGACATTGCTTGCCCCTGGTGCGCCATTGGTTTTGCCCGTCTGGAAAAAGCCATACAGCAACTGCAAGGCGAAATAAATTTTGACGTTGAATGGCATCCGTTTGAATTAAATCCGGACAGTTCATCAGATGGTGAGCCGGTAGCAGAAATGCTGAGCCGCAAATACGGTCGCACACCGGAAGAAATACAATCCATGCAGGATAATATTCAAACCATCGCCCGCGATCTTGGTTTGAATTTCGATAATCTGCATCAGCGCGATGTTCGCCACACCTTTCATGCACATCGCCTCGTGAAATGGGCGGCGGAACAAGGCCGTGCGACAGAAATGGAAAAAGCGCTCTTCGAAGCATACTTTGGCCACAATGCGCAAATTGCCGATCCCGATGTATTAGCCGATTACGCAGGCCGTGCAGGGTTGGATAGCGCAGAAGCTCGCAAGGTATTGCTATCCGATCAATACGCAACTGACGTACGGCAGGACGAAGCCCGCTGGCAACAAGCGGGCATTCACTCGGTTCCTGCATTTGTTATCAACAATCAGTACCTTATTTCAGGCGCACAGGAACCGGAAACGCTGGTAGAAGGTTTACGCAACATTGCCAATGAAGCAGCAAGCGCATCATGAGCCACAACAAAGTTGCCATCATTACCGGCGCAAGCCGCGGCATCGGCGCCGCTACCGCGCGGCTGTTCGCTGCGCAGGGTTATGCGGTTTGCATTAACTACCTGAACAATCAGGTTGCAGCCGAAAAAGTGCAGAGCGATATTCTGCAACAGGGTGGCAAATGTATTACCGTTCAAGCCGATGTTTCGCAACCTGATGATGTTCATCGGCTGTTTGCAGCGGTAGATAAGGAGCTGGGGAAAATTTCTGTACTGGTAAATAATGCAGCGATTTTGCAACAGCAATGCCGAATGGAAGATATCTCCGCACAACGTTTCAGCGAAGTTTTATTGACCAACGTCATGAGCTGCTTTCTGTGCAGCCAGCAAGCAGTGAAGCGCATGTCAAGGTTACATGGCGGCGCAGGCGGTGCTATTGTCAATGTGTCATCGGTTGCAGCGAGAACCGGCTCTCCCAACGAATACACAGACTACGCTGCATCCAAAGGCGCGGTGGATACCTTGACGCGAGGCCTTGCACTGGAAGTGGCTGGAGAAGGAATTCGGGTTAACTGTGTAAGGCCCGGGCTGATTTATACCGATATGCATGCATCCGGCGGTGAACCCGGACGGGTTGATCGCTTGAAATCGAAAATCCCCCTGCAACGCGGCGGTCACCCGGAAGAAGTCGCCGAAGCTATTTTCTGGCTTGCTACGGAAAAGTCTTCTTTTGTTACCGGTACATTTATTGATACAAACGGTGGGCTTTAATCCGTTTTAAATTTCCTGAGGCCCAAGCGGCACAATGCCATTCGGGTTAATTGCTTTTATGGAGTAATAGCCCGCTTTGATGTGTTCGACGTTTACGGTATTTGCCACACCATCCAGCTTCAACACTCTTTGCAAATAGCCATGTAGCCCAGGCATTTCCCGTAGTGTGTTGCGATTACATTTGAATGCACCGTGATAAGCAGCGTCGAAACGCACTAGCGTAACAAACAGGCGCAGGTCAGTTTCTGTCAGTCGGTCACCAAAAAGATAAGTGCGCCCATCAGACAAGCGTTGTTCAAGCTCATCCAGCATGGCGAACACCGGATGCCAGGCTTCTTCGTAAGCCGATTGATCGGTAGCGAACCCTGCCTGATAAACACCATTATTTAATTGCGTATAAATACGTTCATTTAACGCATCAATATCGGTTGCCAGATCTGCCGGGTAAAGATCCGGGCCGCGTGCGCCTGCTACATCGGCGAATGCCGTATTCAGCATTCGCAAAATATCCGCTGATTCGTTGTTGACGATGGTGCCGGTTTTTTTATCCCACAATATCGGTACCGTGGCGCGCCCGGTAAATTTTGCATCGGCGCGGGTGTAGAGTTCGTGGAGATAATATGCACCGTTCAGATCATCATCGCCAACGCCGGGGTAGCCACCAAAACGCCAGCCCTGATCTGTCATTTGTGGATTCACCACCGTGACACTGATGAGATCATTTAACTGTTTTAATTGGCGAGCCATCAAGGTGCGGCACGCCCAGGGGCAGGTCAGTGCGACATACAAATGGTAGCGATCTTTCTCTGCGTTAAAGCCACCATCCCCGGTTGGGCCCGGCGATCCGTCCGGTGTAATCCAATGGCGAAAAGATGAAGTTTGGCGAACGAAACGTCCACCATCTTTATCCTCTACCGGTTGCCAGTTGTCTTTCCACTTGCCATTGACCAACATCAGCTGCTCCTCTTGTTAACACTGCACATTGTTTGTGACGCGTATAAACCCGCTCCGAATCTCACCCGGCCAGCAAACACAACTGTTGCGATCTTCTGTTAAATCGCTCTGGAAAGGCCACGTTCTTTTATCAGTGTTGGTCAGAAAGAGGGGATGTTCAAAAGACAGCCGGAAAGTTGCTACGCCTATCGCAAAAGCAGTAAATACCCGCACAGGAATTGCACCCGGGGAAACCAACATCATTACGTGTTTTGACCGGTATAAAAAAACCCCGCTTTCGCGAGGTTTTTTTATGAACCGGGTTATCGCTGCAAATTACTCAGCCGCTTTAACTTCCAGCAACTCTACTTCGAAAGTCAGTACAGAGTTTGGTGGAATCGGGCCGTTGCCGCCTGGGCCGTAAGCCAGATCAGCCGGGATGTACAGTTCCCACTTGGAGCCTTGTGGCATCAGTTGCAGCGCTTCAGTCCAACCGGCGATTACGCCGTTAACCGGGAAGTTTACCGGCTCCTGACGGGCGTAAGAGCTGTCAAATTCGGTACCGTCCAGCAGCTTGCCGCTGTAGTGTACGGTTACGCTGTCAGTAGCGCCTGGCTTAACACCGGTGCCTTCGGTAATAACACGGTATTGCAGGCCGCTTTCAGTAACGATAACGCCTTCTTTGGCTTTGTTGCTTTCAAGGAAAGCAGCGCCTTCGGTAGCATTGGCTTCACTGAGTTTTTTCTGCTCTTCTTCACGCTGGGCCAGAGCCTGCTCCTGGAAGGTTTGCATTGCAGTTTGCATTTCTTCTTCGCTCAGGCGTGAATCAACGCCGTCACGGATATCTTTCAGTGCCTGGGCGAACGCTTCCGGCTCGATGGTCAAACCACCTTGCTTGAAGTTTTGTGCCATATTCTGGGCAATGGCGTAGTTTACTTTTTGCTCAAGTGTATCGAGTTTGGCAACCGCATCTGCCTTTGGCGCTTCGTCTTTGTTACAGCCGACCAACAAGGCGGATGAAACCAAACCCACAACCAGTAATTTTTTATTAAACATATTGCACCCTAGTGTTTAACGATGAGCGGCCTTTTCGAGTGGCCAGCCTGTCCATAAGTCATTTTTTTGCAGCGCCTTGATACGGCGTAAAGCAAGCGCCAATGGTATACCAACTTTTGGCAACTGTGCTGCAATTTAGCCCGGTTTTCAGCAAAATTCGCCGGTTGGCGGGCTGCCGGTTTGATAACCGATGGCGAATAAGACCCGGAGAATGGCCACAGGTTCACTGCCGATATCAGCCCGCTCTTATTAAAACCTTATTAATTCCTGCAAAAAAAACGATTTTGTCACCCTTCAGGCGATACACTTTTTGCTTGCACGACACTACAATCAATTTTTCGTCCGGCAACAGTGCATTGCCCGCTATGGTTTCGTAGCACGGCTAATAACAGCATTGAGCTCGCCCGGATGCCAGGCGACGGGCTAACTCGCTCAATTTTCCGACTCATTCACAGGATACTGTTATGGCTGCCAAATCTACCAAACCGCTGAGCGTTGCCCAGCTTGAACAACAAATCGCCAAACTGACGGCAGATCTGGACAAAGCGCGTGCAAAAAAGCTGACCGATAGCGAGAAAGCACTGGCAGCTGCACAGAAATCCCTGACCGCTGCACAGGGTCGCGCCAAAAAAGCGGAAGCGGCGGCCACCAACGCCGCTGGCCGTGCTGCCCTGAAAAAAGCCAATGCAGAAGTGGTAGCGCTGGAGAAAGAATCTGCACGCCTTAACGATGAAATCGCGAACAGCCGTTTTGCCGTAGAAGTCGCCAATGCTGTCGCTGGCGAAAGCAAAGCTGGCGCAAAACCGGCAGCAGCGAAAGCCGGTGTAACCGCACCGCGCAAAGCCGCACCGGTTGCCAAAGCAGCCACTGCAAAACCAGCTCCAGCAGCAAAAACGGCAAAACCCAAAGCCGCCGCAACGAAAACCAAAACAGCGACTGCAAAACCCGCCGCTGAAAGTGCAACACCGGCAACCGCCGCTGCCAAGCCGGCGCGAGCCGCCAAAGCAGCCGCGACTGAAACCACCGCAGCGCCCGTGAAACCCGCGCGTAAAGCGGCACCGAAAAAAGCACCGGCGGCCAAGGTTGATGCGGCAAAAGCAAACGCCGCTGAAAGCAAAACTGCCACCGACAAGCCAACAGCCAAACCCACTGCCAAGAAAGCGCCTGCCAAAGTGGCTAAAGAAGCACCGGCTACCGATAAACCGGCCAAGGCAACAAGCAGCAAGGCACCGGCTAAAAAGGCACTTGCTAAAACGGCACCGGCTAAAAAAGCAGAAGCCAAACCGGTAGAAGCACCGGTGCAGGAATCCATGTTCCCGGAAGCCGCCAGCAGCGAAAACCTGCCCAGGCCAACCCCGGTTGAACCGGACGTAATCGGTACCGCAGTAACCGAACCCGCCGCACCGGAAAGCAGCGTGCTGCCTAACCATGGCACCACCTCGCTGATTGAACCGTCAGAAGACAATCTGCCAAAACCAAAACCGGTAGGCACACCGGCAGTCGTCGCCGATTCCGACGCTGACAAGGAATAATCCGACCTTCGGTTTTATAAAGCCGGTCTGTTTAGAGCAGGCCGGCTTTTTTATGGCCACGCTATCTATAAGCGGCCACCTTTTGAGTCGTCGCCAGTCGACGTTGAAAAAAGCTGGCAGCTATTTTTTATCGGGGTAGCGGCAAAGCGGTGGCGGATTCACTATTCTCAATCCACCGGGTGTTCATCATTCAGCGGTCACCTGTGGTTGCACCGCTTCTGCGTCTTTTCTCTTTTATTGTTGAGGTAACCCATGCGCTGGAAAGATGGCAGACGCAGTAAAAACGTTGAAGACAATCGCGGCCAGGGGCCACAGTCATTTGGTGGCGGAGGCGGTTCGCCGCTGCTGCAACTATTGCCCCTGCTGCTTTCCGGCCGACTGGGTAAAGCCGGTTTTATTGTGGTGATTGTGATTCTGGCGTTCAGTTACTTTGGCGGCGGCAATACCGGCTCCGGTGTTTCCGATCAACAGGGCGGCAGCTACACCACCTCCGCCGAAGACGATCAACTGGCCGATTTTATGGCCGTGGTGCTGGGCGATACCGAAGAGACCTGGCACAACCTCTTTCAACAGCAAAATCTCGCCTATGAAGAGCCGCGCTTGCGGTTATTCACCGGTGCGGTGCAATCCACCTGCGGCCACGCCCAGGCAGCGATGGGGCCCTTCTACTGTAGTGGCGACAAGCGGGTTTATATTGATCTGGCGTTTTTCAAGGACTTGCGTGACCGCTACAACGCGGCAGGCGATTTTGCCCAGGCTTATGTACTGGCGCACGAAGTAGGCCATCATGTGCAACATCTGCTGGGTACGCTGGACAAAGTGCATCGGCAACAAACCAGCCTCAACAAAAGCCAGGCCAATGCGCTGTCGGTAAAGCTGGAACTGCAAGCAGATTGTTATGCGGGTATATGGGCGCACCATGCCGACAGGTCACGTCAGCTGCTGGACGATGGCGATATTGAAGAAGCGCTGCGCGCCGCCGCCGCGATTGGCGATGACCGGCTGCAACAACAAAGCCGTGGTTACGTCACGCCGGAAAGCTTTACCCACGGCACATCCGAACAGCGCATGCACTGGTTCACCACCGGCAAAAAGCATGGCACCCTGGCGGCGTGCGATACGTTTCGTTAATAAGGCCAATACCGGTTTTGCTTGCCCGGGATTTCCGCAACTCGCGCAGCAATAAATCCGTAGCTAACCTCTCAACCGTCTGCAGCCGCTGCCAGCAAAGCAGAAACCTCTGTTTCGCTGGCACCGCAACGCAAGCCATACAGCTCAAGATTACGGTTTAACGCGGTCGGGCTTTCCTGCAATACCAGGTTGGCTGTATTCAATTCCAATTGTTGCAACTCATAGCGTTCCGCTGCCAATTCCGCGGCTTTAATTTGCTCGCGAACCACACCCACCGCGCTGTCATCCGCAGCAGCTTGCTTTAACTGACGACGCAGCTCACGCAAAGGTTGGGTGACCTGTTCGTTCCATTTCTCGATTATGGTTTCCGCTTGTTGTAGTTCGGATTCGCCAACCGCCAACTGACGATGCCCCAACCACATCAACCACAACAGCAGATTCACTTTAGCCTGATACTGATCCTGCCAATGCAGACAGTGATCAGCGACTGCCGGACGACCATAAAGTGATAGCGCAAACGACCAAAGATCGGTCATAAATTCCCCTTTAACATTACTGCTCGTAAACTCCAGCCAGGCACAATGCCAGTTTGGCGTTAGCCGGTTTGTTCCAAAACCGTCGAGTCATGGACGACCACCATGGATGGCGGGAGTTAGCGCAACGCAGGAGCAGTTGCCGTTGACCCGTCGGAGCCACAAGGATGTGTTCATGCGCTTTTGGAACAAACCGGCTAATGACAAACCGACAGAGGAACTCTCAGTTACAACGGTGTTCAATCACCCGACCGCTCTTTTCTCACACGATCCGGTAGAATAGCGGGCTTTGTCGTCATCAGACCGGATTTCCATGATTCAGCTTCAAAATGTCAGCCTGCAACGCGGTAGCAAATTCCTGCTCGAAGCCGCCGACCTTACCATTTTCCCGGGCCAAAAAGCCGGTTTGATCGGTGCCAACGGCAGCGGCAAATCCACGCTGTTTCAAATGCTGATGGGCAAACTCGCCAGCGATACCGGCAGCTGCGACATCCCGCGGCAATGGCGCGTAGCGCACATGGCGCAGGAAGTAGGCCACACCACCCGCTCGGCACTGGATTACGTACTGGATGGCGACACCGAACTACGCCGCCTGGAACAGGCCATTGCCAACTGTGGCAGCGATGATGGCGAACAACTCGCCCGGCTCTATGGCGAAATGGAACATATTCTCGCCTATTCGGCACCGGCGCGCGCGCAACAATTATTAAGCGGACTGGGCTTTGCACCCGGCGACTCCATCCGGCCGGTAAGCGACTTCTCCGGTGGCTGGCGCATTCGTTTGAACCTTGCTCAGGCGCTGATGTGCCCGTCGGATTTATTGCTGCTCGACGAACCCACCAACCACCTGGATCTGGATGCCACCCTGTGGCTCGAACAGTGGTTGCAGCGTTATACCGGCACCCTGGTGATCATCTCCCACGACCGGGATTTTCTCGACAACATTGTTGACCGCATTGTCGCCATTGAGCAGCGCCAGCTGGATAACTACGCCGGTAACTACTCGGCCTTCGAGCGCCAGCGCGCTGAAAAACTCGCCCAGCAACAAGTGGCGTTTGACAAGCAACAGGAACGCATCGCCCACGTAGAAGACTTTATCCGCCGCTTCCGCGCCAAAGCCTCCAAGGCCCGCCAGGCGCAAAGCCGGATTAAAGAACTGGAGCGCATGGAAAAAATCGCCCCGGCTCACGTGGACTCACCGTTCAGCTTTACTTTTACCTGCGCCGATAAAGTGTCCACACCGCTGGTGCACATCACCCGCGCCAGCATCGGTTACGGCGACAAAACCATTCTTGATAAAGTGGAATTGAGCATCGTGCCGGAAACCCGCATCGGCCTGCTCGGCCCCAACGGCGCCGGTAAATCCAGCCTGATCAAAACCCTCGCTGGCAGCCTGGCTTTGCAAGGTGGCGAGCGCACTAACGGCGAACATTTCAAACTGGGTTATTTTGCCCAGCATCAATTGGAAGCGCTGGACATCAACGCCTCGGCGGCACTGCATATTCAGCGCATGTCACCCGAAGCGCGTGAGCAGGAAGTGCGCAACTTCCTCGGCAGTTTTGATTTTCATGGTGAGCGCGCCTTTGAACCGATTACCCATTTTTCCGGCGGTGAAAAAGCGCGACTGGCGCTGGCGATTATTGCCTGGCAACGCCCCAACGTGTTGCTGCTCGACGAACCGACCAACCACCTGGATCTGGAAATGCGCCAGGCGCTGACCATGGCGCTGCAGGAATTTGAAGGCGCGATTATCGTGGTATCGCACGACCGTCATTTGCTGCGCAACACCGTTGACCAATTTATTCTGGTCGCCGATGGCAAAGTCAGTGAATTTGATGGCGACCTCGACGATTACTACCGCTGGCTGGGGCAACAAAAACAGCAGAACGTCGAAACCACCGCGCCGGTCAACGGCGGTGAGCCCAAGGTGGATAAAAAGAACCTGCGCCAGCAATCGGCAGCGCAGCGTGCGCAATTAAAACCGCTGACCAACAAACTGAAATCGCTGGAAAGCAAAATGGAAAAATTGCAGGCGCGGTTAGCCGACATCGAAACCGGACTTTCCGACACCGGCCTGTACGACGACAGCCGCAAAGCCGAATTGCAAAGCCTGTTAAACGAACAGAACAAGCTGCAACCGGAATTGGAAGAATGCGAAGAAGCCTGGCTGGAAGTCAGCGAAGCCATTGAAGCGGCCAACGCCTGAAGGCACAATCAGTACGATGCAGTTTGTCATCTGGAACCCGGTTCCTGATGACAAACGGATAGATACACTTACCATGTTCTATGAGGTAACCACTTGTTTGATTGAAAACAAACTCTCGTCAAATCCGCTTTGCTATTGTCAAAATCGATCAATCACTGCACACAAAAACCTGACCGGGCAAAAAAGAAAGAACAGGCGCCAAATAGCGCTGCCAGGCACGTCTCAGTCCTGAGCTTGCAACCTTTCTTCACGGCTCGCAGAATAGCGAAAGCGTCTATACTGATCTTTGTGGATTTAATGACGGAAAATGTTTTAAGCGTCATGTCAGTCACAGAAGAAAAACAGACATTGAACGCTGAGCTGTCACGGCCCTATTCAAACAAGGTGATGTTCCACCTTTTTACCATGACCTCAAATAATTATTTCGGCGATGCCCGGATCACAGCGACCGGGAATCCAAGGGAGCATGCGCCATGAAAATATTATTTTTAACCTCAAGCCCGGGTTACGGGCACACGCGTGCGGCGGAAGCGCTTGAGCTGGCATTTCGCCAGCGCTATCCGGATCTGCAAGCAGACCGGCTGGACGTGACCGACCTTTTTGATAAAGAGGTCAGCGCGGCGCTGCAACAGGCTTACCTGGAACTGACCGCCGATCACCCGGAGCTGTACCAGAAACTCTACGACCTCGATAAAGGCGTGTACCAGCAACTCGCCGGTACCGTACCAGCCGATCAGGAGTTGATTGATTTTTTGCTCGCGCAACAAAAACGCTGGCAGTCTGACAAGGGCGATCAATCCCGCATTCCTTTTTCTACCACTTGCCAGAGCGTGGACAGCGCACTGGTCAACTCGTTGATCAGTGGTATTTGCCACCGCGAAAAAATCCCCGGCAGTAAATTACTGCTGAAAGGCTTGCTGGGGCTTTTCTACCATATCCTCGCCAACCGCCTGAAAAATTACGTTACTGCGTTTAACCCGGATTTGCTGGTTGCCACGCAAATGTACCCCAATGCGCTGCTGACCCGTTATGTGAGCAAAGGCGTAATCACCCAACCGGTGATTGGTGTGTTGACCGACTACGGCGCCCACGGTTTGTGGATGCGCGATTCCACCCGCCTGTTTTGCGTTAGCCACGAAAGCGTTGCGGCTTCCTTGCACCAGCGCGGCATCAGCGGTGATCGCACCAGTGTGACCGGCATTCCGTTGATGCCGGCCTTTGAAAACCCGCCCTCGCAGGAAGCGGCCCGTGCCGCGCTGGGGCTGGACGATGCACCAACCGTGCTGGTCACCGGCGGACAATGCGGCATCGGCATTAACGATGCGGTGCGCAATCTGGTAGAAAGCGATCAACACCATTACCGCGTGCTGGTCACTGCTGGCCGCGCCCCGGCCGATGCGGAACTGACCGAACTGGCAAACCGCTACCCGGAGCGTTTGAAGTTATATCCGTGGAGTGACGATATGGTCAGCCTGCTGCGCGCCGCCGATGTGGTAGTGGGCAAACCTGGCGGCCTTACCGTCAGTGAATCACTGGCGTGTGGTCGTCCGTTTATTGCCACCTGCTGCCTGGGCGGCCAGGAAGGGCACAATGTGCAGTTCCTGAAAAACCATCAGGTGGGTGCTCGCATTGAAACCGACGAACTACCGGTGCTGCTCAACCAGTGGTTCTCCGATCCGGATGCAATGGCATCCATGAAAGCCCGCGCAGAAGCCTGTGGCCGCCGCCAGGCCGCACACCATGTGGTAAGTCAGGTTGAAGCCTTGTTGCAGGAATCCGCGATGGATGACTGGCAGCGCCAACTGGTCAGGGAGTAAGTATGTCGAGAGGTTTGTTTTACCGTTTTATGTGTCATTACGACCGTTTATGGCGCAAATTCCACAAGGTGGAACACATCAATGATCTGGTGAGTTTATCGCTTGAACCCTGGAAGGGCGAACGCAAAGCCATGAACGACGGCACCTGGATCGAGCCGGGCGATTGCCTGGCGATTTTGCATTTCAACCGCGAATGTTTTATGGATCCGGGCACCAGCCCGAAAGATTACATCCGCGCTGCGCTGCATTTTCGCAAACTGATCCTCACCTCGTTTGGCGAGCTGGCCGAGCGCTTTCGCGTTGAGGAGCGCTTTAAAGATGTAAAAGCCTTTCATGGCGTCAGCTGGTTGCCACCGCACGGTGAAAAAGTCGGTTTTATGATCGAAAAAGTGCCCGACTCCTGGGGCAACCGCTTTCGCAATTTCTATTTTAAAATTCTGCTGAAAACCTTCTTTCCGGTACTGGCCGCGCGTCAAAGCAAAGTGCAATCCCACGCCTACTGGTTAACCCGTCAGCAATTGTTTACCCATTTTTCCCAGGAAGCCCCGACCAATGACACCGGAACTGTACCTGAATCCCGGCCAGTGGCTGTTGAAACAATCCCACCCGAGCAACTCACCGGTTATTCTCAAATCGCTGGCTGACCTTAACGGACGCGCCGAACATGCGTCCGTTTGCCTGACGTTTGATGACGGCCCCGACCCGGCGTTCAGCCCGCGCATTCTCGATATTCTGGCCGAGCACAAAGCCCGCGCCAGTTTTTTTGTGGTCGGTGAATTTGCCGAGCAACACCCGCAACTGGTAGAGCGGATGCTGCAAGAAGGCCACACCGTGGGCAATCACACCTTTCACCACTACCATCCCTGGACGGTATTACCGGGCACCGCCCGCGAAGAAGTCACTCGCACCTCCCGGAGTTTGCAACAGATTATCGGCTTTGCGCCGCGCTGGTTTCGCCCGCCTCACGGTCGGCTACGCCGCGCCATGCTCAAACAGGTCGCTGCCGAAGGCATGAAAACCGTACTCTGGACGCGCAGCATGATTGATTGGGGCCCACTGGGCACCGATGAAGGGATTGCGGAACGGATGGCCGAGATTCGGCAAGGAGAGGTAATTCTGATGCACGACGGCGAGCGGCAGCACAACAAACCGGGCATCACCGCCCGCCAGCTGCCTGCCTTGCTGGAGCGTTTACAGCGGCGGGGTATTCACACGCTAACCCTGGATGAAGCAGCCGGTTAACTGCGAAAAAGCGAGGATTATTCCTCGCTTTCAATCACTTCACGGTAGCCATCATCGTCCAGGGCTTCGTCCAGCTCGGCCAGATCGTCCGGGCGAACGCGGAAAAACCAGCCTTCATCGTAAGGTGACTCGTTGATGATTTCCGGGGAATCCTGCAGTGCTTCGTTAACCGCAATCACCTTGCCAGACACCGGCGAATAAATATCCGACGCCGCTTTAACCGACTCAACCACACCGGTCTCTTCACCCACCGTCACGGTAGAACCCACTTCCGGCGTTTCTACGAAAACCACATCACCCAGCGCATCCTGAGCGTGGTCGGTAATACCCACGGTCACGGTACCGTCTTCTTCCACTCTGGCCCACTCGTGGGTGCTCAGGTATTTCAGTTCTTTACGAATTTCACTCATTTCAATTTCCTGCCGTACAAAAAATAGACTTTATCAACCGGATTTCATTAGACGTATAGGATAGCGTAAGGCCATAAATAAAGTCCCGCATAACCCGCCTCTCACACCAAATAATACATCCCGATTAAAAAATAATGAAAAATACGACAACCCGGTTTATGATCACTATTTACCCATAACGGATTATCGGCTCCTATTTGCCCATCCGACACCAAGAAGGAATTTTGGCGTGCTGAAAAAGCTGCTTATCATCGTTTCAATGCTCTGTTCTGCTCTCTGCTCCTTGCAAATCCAGGCTGAAGAAAGCCCTGCCACCTGGACGCTTGAACCGCTGGTTTTCACATTGGATCAAAACATTGCCAATGACTACTACCTGCCCGAAGCCGGTTTCAGGGAAGTATTACAAAGCAACCTGCAAAGACGTTTGGCCACCAGCAACCGATTGGTAGATATGCCAACCGCCGATACGCTGAAAATTGAAGTTCGTGTCAATTACCTCCGCCGCTTTCCCGGTGACTTAACACCCTTTCCGTCATCCACAGTAACCTCGCCCAATATCTTTTTTGGCATACGTCTATTGCGTAATGATGAAGTCTGGAAAAGTTATCGCTCGAAAGAAATGGTCGCGCAGGATGCGACTTTTTTTGGACGCGCCAGTATCGAATCACTCACTCGCGACGCAGGGCATTTACTGGCGGTATCCAACACCATTATAAAAACCTTCAACGAGCTGATTCCGGATGCCAACATTGCCACGGAACCGGGGGAAGAAGAGGTAAAAACAATCGTTGATCATTACATGGCGCTAAAGCAACAAGTGCCACACTACGAATTTCAACGTTACATTCCGGAAGAGGTTACAGATCAATATCTGGCGAGCATTACCAGCAGCGATAGAAAAGTTCGCTTGACGACCTATGGCAAGTTAACCCGCGACTGGATGAACGAGCCACGCGTTTATAACAAAATCCACGAACAACTTCTGCAAAGTTATGCCACCGCCACATCCAAAGATGACATCAAGGAAATACGCGAAGCCATGAATGCGCTGGCATCATCCGGCATGGATGTTTACTTGCCATTTTTTAAAGAAATTCAAACTTCAACCGCCGACCCCGCCATCGTGAAGCAGGTAGATGACAGCCTGAAAATTCTCACACGCCGCACGCGACAGAATGCTGTTGTTCATAATGCCAAAACCATGCACGCTGATTTCGATTGGAAAACCAACCAGAACATCAACATTTTAAAGCTCCCGGAAACCGGAGTACGCGTTGCCCTGCTTAAACAAATATATCGGGAGAAACAGTGGGACGATAACCTACTGCAAGCCATTGCCGACGAATTGGAAAATAGCGCTTTCGCCAACGCCTACCGCTCCGGCGTCAACCACGATGTACATGCATGGATGTGTATTGTATTGGGCGCAGCAGAAAATAAAACCCATCAGGATCTTCTGCAAAGAATGTCGGAAGAAGCTACCAGCGATAAAGTCAGAAAGCACGCAAAAGAGAATTTAAAAAAACTTAGAAAAATCAAAGTCTGATCATCATGACGCTGTAATTGGTCTGAGGTTTTCATATAGATAGTCAGATCGTTTCTGACGAACAAACGGAAACGATCAAGAGCTAACATTTAACTATAAAAATCACTCCGCTGTGGGCAAATCGGAAGTTTACTTTGCAGTCACGAACCAGGGTGAAAAGATAAATCATTTTTTATAGGTATTAGAAAATATTTGTTCATGTTGGTTATGAAACATTTAAACTCAACATGTATGTAACGGCTTTTCTTCCAATATAAGACTGCGCACGTTGCGCAGAGTAATATTTTTATGTCTATTGAGAGGGCACATGGAAAACAGTGTTTTTTTTGAGAATATCGAAGATGAGATAATTAGACTTCTTAGGTCAGCTAAAGAGTCAGTAAAAATCTGCGTGGCATGGATTAATGGTGAAATTTACAGGCCAATACTCAATGATTTAGCACACAGAGGTATACTTATAGATTTGATTTATGATAATAACTCAACAAATAAAAAATACGGAATAACCTCATCTAGTTTATTCAATGTATACGCGATTGACACAAGAATTTCTTCATCACTAATGCATAATAAGTTTTGCATCATTGATGATCGTATTGTTATAAATGGAAGCTACAATTGGTCAAGTAAAGCAAAAAATAGTTTTGAAAATATTGTCGTTACAAAAGATGATTTCAAACTTGTAAAAGCGTTTCTTCATGAGTTCTACGATCTAATTGGATATTTCTATTCTTTTAATAATGTAAGCAGTTTACGAAAATGTAATTGTGGATCTTATATTTATAATTTGGGTGTTTTAGGCCAAGAATGGGGCAGCTATGATGAGTCAAAAATTGATATCTGGAGTGTTTGCGTAAGAAACAATCATGCAATTCATTTGGGAGAGGAGTACGAACAATATCTCCATACTTATCTTGGGATCAAATACGAGCCCGATCTGGATGCCGATCATTATGATAGAGAGGTAATGATAAGTGCGTTTCAAAGTGAGAGACAGCGATTAATTAATCTGGAACAGTACTTCAATCAAAGAGCCGGACGAAAAATCGATGCAATCGCTACAGTAGAAATAATCAATTGGAATGAACACATGGAGTGGAATGAAGATCCAGAATACGCGGTGAATATATTTTGGTGTGATATGCTTTTTAGAAAAATTATACCTCGTACATTATACGATGATGCCTATGGGAGCATAAATCAAATCATTAAAGATCATACCTAAAAAACATAATAACTTGATCCAGATTTTCAATCCAACCAGAAAGGCACAGCTGTGGTTGATTTGTCATTGACTACAAGAGTAGAAATGCTCCAGTATTTTAGAGTTATATGGTCGCACAGCAATTTAGTTGGAATAAATTTCTGCGATATATAGTTAGTACAATGCAATAAACTGTTAATACACCGAAGCGCATACAATGAAAAAATTTTTAGAAAAAAACAAAATCTATTTTGATATTGTCTCTTCTGTAATGTTTGGCGCGGCAGCATTATTTATATCACTTGCATCATACAATTTATCTAAAGAGCAACTCGAAATCTCAAAAGTATCAACCAGACCTCATTTTTACATTGATAAAGTACTATATAAAAATCCTGAAACTAAAGAGTATAACGACTCAGAAATGAACATCTATAATGCAGGAGCTCCAGCATATAATATCGATATTGTTCATTATGAATTCATTGAGGTTCAATATTACGGAAAAGATCCAATGACAAAGCTCTTGCTAGTATCAGGCTACTACCTGGGTCAGATCAATAATTATACTCCGAATGGGCTTATTAGCACCTTGAAGGGACCGGGTAATAATGGAGTAATGGCTGCTTTAGACTTCAGGTCGCTAGATATCGCGAAGAGTCGTGATGAGTATTTTGAGCTCAAGCTAAAGTTATTGGTCGCTATTACTTATTCTGGTAATAATGGTGAAAGCACTACAGAGTATTACCTTGATCAAAAGCAAGTATCTCGCTCATCGGTAGAGAGCATGATTACAGCAAGTAAAGAACAATTCCCAATATATCTGCGGGAGACCACAGTTGAATCAATACTTACAGCAACCAATGAAAAATAGCTGGCTCAAGCCTAATCAAGGCTTTCGGCTCTCCGCGACCTACGCTGTGCATCCCCTTTAGCAAGACAATGACTACATGGAAAATATGAAAAGCAATTATTAATAGAAATTAATGATTATTGAGAAGCTTTGATAATCATTAATCGTCCCATTGCCAGAAAATTACACAGCGAATAGCTAAAAAATTAGCCGCTGGTGCGTTTCTCGTTGCTCTGCCGTGAATAAGGATATTAAATCGTAGTATGCGCATCAACTACTACAGCGAAATTGTACTGACTCAGGTCAGTTCTGAGGCGGGAAAAATTAAGGCATCGAACTTCCGCTCCTGGCCGATAGCCGACCTCAAACAGCGTCAGCAACCAACGAACATCAGACATCCGCGCACCAGAACATTTTTAGTTCGTTTATATACCAGAGCAGTTTTAGTTCAGAGGGGTTATCGGTTTGATTTGATAACGGGATTCGAGCCCAATCAAACCGGTAGCCCTTAATACATCACTACCTATTACTTGGCCGATAGCTCTCTTCTAACAATCTCCGCACCCGCACTTAACGCTTGCAACTTGCCTCTTGCTACTCCACGGGACAAAGGGGTCATGCCGCAGTTGGTGCAGGGGTAGAGTTTGTCGGCGTCTACGAATTGAAGCGCTTTGCGCAGGGTGTCGGCTACTTCTTCCGGGGTTTCAATGGTGTTGCTTGCTACGTCGATAGCACCAACCATTACCTTTTTGCCGCGAATGAGTTCCAGCAGCTCCATGGGAACATGGGAGTTGTGGCATTCCAGCGAGATGATGTCGATGTTGGATTTTTGCAGCTTTGGGAAGATTTTTTCATATTGACGCCAATCTGTGCCCAGCGTTTTTTTCCAATCGGTATTGGCTTTAATGCCGTAGCCGTAGCAGATGTGTACCGCTGTTTCGCATTTCAGGCCTTCAATGGCTCTTTCTAGCGTGGCGATGCCCCAGTCATTGACTTCGTCAAAAAATACGTTAAATGCCGGTTCGTCAAACTGAATAATATCCACACCAACCGCTTCCAGCTCTTTGGCTTCCTGGTTGAGGATTTTTGCAAATTCCCAAGCCAGTTTTTCGCGGCTTTTGTAATGCGCATCGTAGAGCGTATCAATCATGGTCATCGGGCCAGGCAAGGCCCATTTGATCGGCTGCGTGGTTTGCTGGCGTAAAAATTTGGCGTCTTCAACAAACACCGGCTTTTGGCGAGACACCGGGCCAACCACCGTTGGTACGCTGGCATCGTAGCGATCACGGATTCTGACGGTTTCGCGCTTTTCAAAATCAACGCCATCCAGGTGCTCAATAAAGGTAGTAACAAAGTGTTGGCGCGATTGTTCGCCATCACCAACAATATCCAGGCCTGCGTGTTGCTGTTCGTGCAGCGACAAAAATAACGCATCTTTTTTGCCGTCAACCAATTCATCACCTTCCAGCTTCCAGGGTGACCACAATTTTTCAGGCTCTGCAATCCAGGAGGGTTTCGGTAAGCTGCCGGCGGTTGAGGTAGGTAATAATTTTTTCATAGTGAGTAATCTTTTTTTTGCAATTAATCGTAAGAAGTTGAGTCATTAAACCGCGTAATTGGCAGACCACTGCTCAAGAACAGCGCGGTAGGGTTTGATAAATTGCTCTTCAGCAAATTTCCCTTGTTCAATGGCCAGGCGGCTACGTTCTTCACGATCATAAACAATGCGAGTTAAAGAATGATCCTGATTTTTCAAGCTGGGCTGGTAGCATTTTCCTGCTACGGCGTTAGCATTGTAAATTTCAGGACGGTAAATTTTCTGGAAGGCTTCCATGGTGCTGATAGTGCTGATCAGTTCCAGATTGGTGTAGTCAGTCAGTAAATCACCAAAGAAATAGAAGGCCAAAGGCGCAACACTGTTTGGCGGCATGAAGTAGCGAACCTCAAGACCCATTTTTTTGAAGTACTGCTCCGTCAACGAGGATTCGTTGGGCAGGTATTCAAAACCCAGTACCGGGTGCTGGTTTTCGGTTTGGTGATAGGTTTTGTTGTCGGAAACACTCAAACAAATAACCGGCGGCTTATTGAAATGCTCTTTGTAAGTATTCGACTTCACAAAACTCTGAAAGAGTTTGCCATGCAGATCGCCGTAATTCTCCGGGATGCTGAATTTGGCCTGGCCTTTGTTATGTTCCAGCAGTAATACGCTGAAATCATAATCGCGAACATAAGAAGAGAAGTTATTGCCGACAATGCCTTCAATGCGCTTGTTGGTTTTTTTATCAACAATGTTGGTTTTCAATATTTCAATCGCCGGGAAGGAATCACCCTTGCCTTCAGCATCAATAGCCATTTCAACGGAAATGATTTCAAGCTCGACAGAGTAACGATCGCCCTGGGGGTTATCCCAGCTCGCCAGCGCATTGAAACGATTGTCAATCATCATCAGGGTGTTGCGCAGGTTCTGTTGACGACGCTCACCTCTGGCCAAATTGGCAAAGTTGGTGGTAATGCGCGTGTTGTCTGCGGGACGATAATTTTCATCGAAACGAATGCTTTTGATGGTGAAGCTGAAGTCTTTAGTCATGGTGATCTTGAAACCTGATTTCTGATAAAACCTGAATTGATTGCTTGCTCTTGCCGGGCTTCGTTTTCAGGGTTGTACCTGAGAACCCGCCAGGAGCTCACCCTGATGGACGGGTTAAGCGCAGGGTGGTTTTATACCGGAATCGCTTCATGAATAAAAACGACTTAATTTCACTACAACATGAATATTATTCATAGTTACCTGCAGGCCAGTGTTGCTGCGGGTTTCACAGTGCTATCTGGTGATGGCAGCCATTGATTTATCAGCCCTCAGCCCGCTTCTCCCACGCCGGTTTATCCCTTATTACGCACCTCTTTTCAGCAAAAAATGTTATGTTTTGCCACCTTTCAGGCATAAGACCTTCCTTGAAATCAGGATTTACCCATGGCTCCACAATGCCCCTGTAGCAGCGGTTTGTTGTATGAGAACTGTTGCCAGCCGCTTCATGAGGGAGCGCCAGCGCCGTCACCCGAGCGATTGATGCGGTCGCGTTACAGTGCGTTTGTATTGAAATTGAGCGACTACCTGTTTCGTAGCTGGCACACTTCCACACGGCCAGCGCAACTGAACCTGGATGATTCGCCGGATTGGAAATCCTTGCAGGTTGTGCAGGCAAGCGAGCAGAGCGATGCCGGGTTTGTGCATTTTCGAGCGGTTTATAAAACCGCTGACGGTTGGGGGTTTCTGGAAGAAGAATCCAATTTTGTGCGGGAGCAGCAACACTGGTATTACCGCAGCGGAAAAACCCGCGAGGGTTCGCTCAAGCCAGGCCGCAATGATCCTTGCCCGTGCGGCAGTGGTCGAAAATCCAAGGTGTGCTGCCAGTGATGCTATTCAACCCTTTGCTGAAAAATTCGGCTGGCAGATAATTTCATGCTTCAGTTTTCGTTTGTTGATTCCCTTCAGAGTATTGACCCCGCCGCATGGAATGCCTTGTGCCCGACTGACTATCCTTTTATGCGTTATGAATTTTTGCTGGCGCTGGAAATAACCGGGGCGACCACCGCCAATTCCGGTTGGCAGCCGCATCACCTGCTGGCGTATCGCGACGGCCAACTGGTAATAGCGCAGCCCTGGTTTATTAAAAGCCATTCCTATGGCGAATATGTTTTTGATTGGTCGTGGGCCGATGCCTGGCAACAACTGGGGCACGATTATTATCCGAAGCTGGTAAACGCCATTCCCTTTACACCCTGCACCGGCCCGCGTTTATTGCTGGACGCCTCTCTGGATTTAAAATCGCTTTTACCGGCCTTAACCAAAGCGCTGGATGCAGAATGCCAACGGCTGGGCTTTTCCGGCTGGCACAGTTTGTTTGTTGAGCAACCATCCGCTGTATTGTGGCAGGAGCGTGGAGCAGCCCTTCGCATGGGTTGTCAGTTTCATTGGCATAACCGCGGCTATAAGAATTTTGATGAGTTTCTGGCAACACTGCTATCACGCAAGCGCAAAAATATCCTTCAGGAAAGAAATAAAGTTGCCGCACAGGGCATCACTTTTAGCTGCCATGAAGGGGAAAGCCTGAGCGAAGACGACTGCGCACGTTTTTATGATTTTTACCAGATGACCTACCTGAAACGCAGCGGTCATCACGGTTATCTGCATGGTGATTTTTTTGTGCGCATTGCGCGTGAGCTACCCCGGCAGTGTTTATTGATTCAGGCTCATAAAGATAACCGGGTTATCGCTGCCGCCTGGTTTTTTAAAGACAGCAACACGCTTTATGGCCGTTATTGGGGCTGCCTGGCCGAATATGATTTTCTGCATTTTGAAACCTGTTACTACCAGGGCATTGATTACCTGCTTCGCCAGGGTTTACAAAGATTTGATGGTGGCGCCCAGGGCGAGCATAAAATTCAGCGTGGTTTTGAAGCTTGCCAGACCTTTTCCTTGCATCAATTACAAGACAACCGCTTCCACCAGGCGGTGGACAATTTTGTGGAAGAAGAAAAGCTGCACATTGAGCAATACATCGCTGACGTAAAAGCCGCATCCCCCTACCGGGATCACCGCGCAGCACAATAACGGACGTTATATGAATTTTTTACAGCAGCTCCATCCGCGGCGCTTTATACAGATTCTCGATCAGATTGATCGGGAACCGCCATCGTGGCAGATGGATAAAGCTGCCGCATTGCGCCGGGTGATGTTCACCTTGCTGTGTGTTTGTGTGAGCCTGTTAACTCTCCATTACGGCAAATTTTCCAGCAATTTTCAGGCACTGCTGGGCGATGAAAACGCGCAGCGCCTTGCTGATAGCGGTTGGTACGAACTGACGGCTTACGGTTGGTGGGCCAGCATGCATTTGCTGACGTTTATTGTTTTACCCTTTCTTACCATCCGCTTTATTTTCCGCGAGAAAATTATCGACTACGGCTGGCGGATGAACGATACGCTAAAACACTGGCCGGGTTATGTGCTGCTTATTACACCTATATTATTTTTTATTTTTCTGGTCAGCCAGGGCGACGACTTCGTTAATCACTATCCGTTTTACAGTTTGGCCGGGCGCAGTTTTTTTGATCTGCTGATATGGCAACTGCTCTATATCAGCCAGTTTATTTTTCTGGAATTTTTCTTTCGCGGTTTCATTTTGCAGGCGTTACGCCCGGCGCTGGGCGCCAATGCCATCTGGATTATGTGCGTCCCCTATTTGATGATTCACTTCCCGAAGCTATGGCTTGAAGCCACCGGCGCCATTTTGTTCGGCTTTTTTCTCGGCATTCTCGCACTGCGCTCCCGCTCAATCTGGGGCGGCGTGATGGTGCATGTAGGTATTGCGCTGACCATGGACATTGCTGCCATGCTGCGCAAGGGGGAATGGCCGGTTAGCTGGTGGCCGGGATAATATGAACATGCCGTCAGTGCGGAGCTTGCAGCGCCCAGGTGTTAACCGGCATGCCCGGTTGGCTGATCATTTTTTCAAAACCGGCCTTTTCAAATAAATCTGCTTTATCAATGCGGTGCCAGGATTTTAAAAACGGCTCGTAAACATGATGCGCCAGGGCTTTGAAATAGAGCCGCGACCAACCCGCCCGCTGTAATAATTCCCGCCATCGCAAAGGTTCGAGTTGCCGGGGTGAAGGTTCGGCAACCACCAGCACGCCACCCGGTTTTAAGACACGACGACATTCCTGCAAGGCGCGGCGGATGTAGCGCGGCGGCATTTCATGAAAGACAAAACAAATCGAAATTCCATCCAGCTGTGCATCGGCGAAGGGAATTTTTTCAGCAATGCCAGGGAAGAAATCAATCTCCGGGTAATCGCTGGCGGCGTGCGCCAGTAAATAGGGCGAGGGGTCCATGCCCCAGACGCGTTCGACGCCCCGCGCTTTAATGGCTGCTGCCGTTCTGCCACCCGCTGTGCCAATATCCAGTACACGCTGACAACCATTAAAGTGACGGGCGATATTTTCGCGGGCTCGTTGCATGTGCCCCAACATGGAGAGATCAAAACCGGTGATGTAACCCCGGGAAAAACGGCGCGAGTAGTTGCCGTTGGGCAGGTTGTGAAATTCCTGAAAAATATATTTGGGCAGTTGCAGTGGCAAGTTGATGGGCGGCTGTACTGTTTTTCGTTTGCCAAACAGAGCGCGCAACAGTTCCTTCCAGCCGCGAAAACTTTTCAGATCCAGCGCATCCGGCCAGGTGTCCGCCAGCTGCATGGCCGACCAATCGGGAATTGGTGGCTCCGGAATATCTGGCGGTGGCGCTATGGTTTTATTTTTCTGTACTTTATTTTTCTGTACAACGAAGGCGTCCATACGTCACGTTACCGAATAACCATTCCAAAATTTAATTGCATTTAATAATCAGCGAGGTGTTGATGCCGCCAAAGGCAAAATTATTGCTCATCACATAGTCGCCCTGCAATTGACGGCCCTGGCCGGTAATGTAATCCAGATCACCGCAGGCCGGGTCGATATTGTCGAGGTTCAACGTTGGCGCAAACCAGCCTTCGCGCAGCATTTCCAAACTCATCCAGGCTTCGAGCGCACCGCAGGCGCCGAGCGTATGGCCGATGTAACTTTTCAGCGAACTGATCGGAACCCGGCCCAGTACACTGGCGGTTGCCTGGCTTTCAGCAATGTCACCTTTGGCGGTGGCGGTGCCGTGCGCATTCACATAAACAATTTGCTCGGGCGTCAGCCCGGCATCGGCCAATGCCAGTTGCATGGCGCTGGCCATGGTAGCAGCGTTTGGCTCGGTAATATGTGTGCCGTCGGAGTTGGTACCGTAGCCGACAATTTCGCCGAGAATGGTCGCGCCCCGGGCAATGGCATGTTCGCGGGATTCGAGAATCAGGCTGCAAGCGCCTTCGCCAATCACCAGCCCGTCGCGGTCGCGGTCAAACGGGCGCGGCGTCAGTTGCGGCTCATCGTTACGCATACTGGTGGCAAAGAGAGTGTCGAATACCGCTACCTGAGTGACAGAAAATTCTTCCGACCCACCGGCTACCATCACGTCCTGCAGCCCGTATTTGATGGCTTCATAGGCGTAGCCAATGCCCTGGCTGCCGGAAGTGCAGGCGGATGCGGTGGGAATAATGCGGCCGGTCATATTGAAAAACAGGCCGATATTGACCGCCGAGGTGTGAGTCATGGTGCGCACGTAGGTCGATGCGTTGATATCTACTGTGGTGCGGTCAGTCAGCACCCGTGCCAACGCCGGAACATCGCCCGGTGCGCCGATACAGGAACCGTAAGAGACACCGGCGCGACCATTGCGCAAGGCAAGATCATCAGCCAGACCCGCTTGCTCCAGTGCCTTTTCGGTAGCGCGAACCGCCATCACGGCACCGCGCCCCATGCTGCGCAGGGCTTTGCGGGAGTAGTGCGCGGGTACGGTGAAATCTTCCACCGGCGCACCCAAGCGGGTGTTCAGCCCTTCGACCTGATCAAATTCAGCAATGCGCTTGATGCGGTTTTGGCCTGCTTTGAGGGCAGCACTGACACTCGCCCAGTCATTGCCCAACGCGGAAATAGCGCCGATACCGGTAATTACGACACGTCTCATGCGGATGTCCTGCTATTTACGATCACAACATGCCACCGTTAACCGAGATGACCTGGCGGGTAATGTAGCTGCTGTGGTCGCTCATCAAAAAGCCGACCAGAGTGGCCACTTCGTCGGCAGTGCCAAAGCGGCGCATGGGGATCATTTTCATGGCTTCTTCGGCGAAAACGTCGTCAGTCATATCGGTTTCGATAATACCCGGTGCCACACAATTTACCGTGATGCGGCGCTTGGCCAGCTCCAGCGCAAGGGATTTGGTGGCGCCGATCAAACCGGCTTTGCTGGCGCTGTAGTTAACCTGACCGCGATTGCCGGCAATACCGGCAATGGATGACAGGGTGACAATACGACCGCCCTTGCGCGCCTGTACCATCGGCATCACCAGCGGTTTGAGAATATTGTAAAAACCGTCGAGATTGGTGTGTACCACGCTGTCCCAGTCGTCATCGGTGAGTGACGGGAAGGCGTTATCACGGGTGATGCCGGCATTGCACACCACGCCATAAAAGGCGCCAAAGCGTTCCAGCTCGGCTTCCAGCGCGGTGCGCGCCGCCTGGCGGTCGGCGACATCGAACTTCAACAGGCTGGCGCTGCGACCCAGCGCTTCAATGTCTGCCACTACTTGCGCGGCTTCATCGTCGCGGCTGCGGTAGTGCACCGCGATATCAAAACCCTGTTGGGCGAGATGCAAGGCAATTGCGCGGCCAATGCCACGGCTTGAGCCGGTAACCAGTACCCGACGACTCATCAGGATTCTCCTTGTAAATACGCCTGGACATCGTCCGGGCGGAATGCGGTAAAGAGGGCATCTGCCCAGACTTTGCCGCTATCATCATAAATTTTGCCAACAAATGACACGATGTTGGCATCCATCAACTTGACGCTGACATCAATAAAAAAATGGCTACCGGCGGGAAACACCGGTTCATAGGCCTGGTATTGCCGGGCGCTGACCAAAAAGGCCGGTTCCGGGGTGCGACCCGCCTGATGATCGCGCAGACCAATCCACACCGCGGCAGTTTGCGCCATGTATTCCAACCCCACCCAAGCGGGCACACCACCGGCTGCCGCATCATAAAACCCTGACTGCGGGTTTACCTGCGCGGTAGTAGTGACCTGCATGGCAGCCTGGCTGTGCAAGCGGTCAATCAGGCGCATCGGAGGTCGATGCGGGATTACATCCTGAATATCAATCATTTGAAAAACTACCTTCCAGCAGCACGGCGGCATTGTTGCCGCCAAAGGCAAATGAGCTGCTTAACATAATGCGCGGCGACGAAGACTGCTGCCGTGAGCCGGGCACAGCCAGTTTTAAAGGCGGCAGGCGGTCATCGTATTCACCATCAAAAACATGGGGTGGCAATTGGCCATCGTTGGCCAGGGTTAAAAACAACCAGCAAATACCCGCTTCCATGGCACCGGCGGCACCCAGCGTATGGCCAATTTGCCCTTTGCTACTGCTGCACCAGGGCTGATGCGGGAACAAGCGGGAAACCACGCCGGCTTCCATCGCATCGTTAAGCGGTGTGCCGGTGCCGTGCAGATTCACGTAATCCACTTGCTCCGGCGAGATGCTCGCCTGCTGCAAAGCCATACGAATGGCCGCTTCGGCACCGCCGCCTTGCGGGTCCGGCGCGGAGATATGGTGCGCGTCGGAAGAGGCACCAACCGCCAGCAAGCGCACCGGTTCCGGCCGATCAGGCAACTGCTCGCGGGTCATCAAAAAGAACGCCGCACCTTCACCGATGGTAATGCCATCGCGATGGCGGCTGAAGGGCTGTACCGGCAGCGCCGAAATGGAATCCAACGCCGAAAAACCGTTTACCGTGAGCCGACATAAACTGTCGGAACCGCCCACCACTACTGCATCGGCGAGGCCACTGAGCAACAAGCGGCGGGCGCTGCCCAGCGCATGGGCACTGGATGAACAGGCGGTCGATAAGGTCAGCGCCGGGCCATCGAGTTCAAAATAACGCGCCACCAGCCCGGCCAGATTGCCGATTTCCTGCTGCTGATAGCGATAATCTGCCGGGCGCTCGCCGTTGCTCACTGCGCTCTGAATGGCGGCCTCACCGGCATCAATGCCCGAGGTGCTGGTACCGGCGACTACCGCAATACGTGCCGCACCGTAGCGCTGGCGAAGCGTTTTCACATCATCGGCAATTTGCACCAGCGCGGTTAATGCCAGCTGCAAATTGCGGCTGCGCCAGGGCAACAATGCTGCCGGGATTTCTTGTAAGTGACCACTCACACTCCCGACAAAGGTCGATTTTCCGGGCACCTGATCATAAGGCGAAAAGGCCTGTCGGGCATTCAGCAGGCCGTCGAGCACCGCTTGCCGGGTGGTGCCCAGCGCATTGACGATGCCCAGATTTTGTAAGTAACAAGTGATGGCCATGAATCAGCGTACCGCCGTGAAAACCAGTTGAAGCCCTTGTCGTGGCAAAGCAATGCGCTCCGGCGTTTGCGGGTGCCAGTCCATCACCAATGCGTGGGTGCTCAGCCGGTAACTGCCATCGGCTTGTTGCCGGGTAGAAAAGCCCTCGCCATCCCAACAGGGGGCGCGATTATCCCGTTGCAGCCACCATCCGTAAACCCGCAGTAATAATTCCGGCTCGGCGCCGCGATACAAGGGCGACGCCTTGCTGCTGACTGAAGTGTTACCCAGCTCACCGGAAAACAGCAGCGCGCCTACCGGATTGATGGCCACCACCGCGAGGCGATCATCCTGCCAGTGGTTGTTCAGCAAAAATACCTGCCGCTTGCCATCGTCGGCACGCACGCTTAACTGCACCTGCAATTCATCGGCAGCGGCGAGGTTGCAACTGCCCCCGGTGTGAAAGCCCGGCGCGGCGCAACCGGCGAGCGCCAGCAGGGCGACCAGGAACGCAGCGCGAATCACGCCACCGTTCCGGGTTGACGGCAGAAGTCGGCCAGCGCGTTCATACGGCGCACCGGCTCTGCCACGTAAGGGTTGTCGGTGTCCCAGGCGTAACCGGCGAGAATCGAGCTGATCATGCGGCGCACATTGGCAGACGGGTCCGGGTAAAAAATGATGTCCTGAAAGCGACCGTCGTACCAGGCTTCTACAAATACCCGGAAAGTGTCGATGCCACGGCGCAGCGGCTGGGCGTATTCGCTTTGCCAGTCCACGGTTTCGCCGCGCAGCTGGCGATCCAGCACCTTGCTGGCGGTGCTGGCAGAGCGCATGGCGATGGTGACACCGGAAGAGAACACCGGATCGAGGAATTCTCCGGCATTGCCGAGCAGGGCAAATTTGTCACCGGCCAGCTGTTTTACTTTGGCGGCATAACCGACGATCTCGCGGGACGGGAAACAATATTCGGCGTTGCGCAGTAAATGCGCCAGCTCCGGTGCTTCGGCCACAAAGGCTTGCAGCTGGGCAATCAGGTTATCGGATTTGTGGCGGGCCAGTTTTTCCTGCGTGCCTACCACCCCCATGGAGCAGCGGCCATCGCTGAAGGGGATCAGCCAGAACCAGATATCTTTTTCTTGCGGGTGAACGGTAATCAGAATTTTGTTGCGGTCAAACTCGGCGGGCAGAATGTTATCGCGAATGTGGGTAAATACCGCCTGGCGCACCGGGAAATCGGACGGCGCTTCCAGATCCAGCAAGCGCGGCAATACCCGCCCGAAACCGCTGGCATCCAGCACGAATTTGCAGGCGACTTCGCCGCTGTTGCCATCACCGTCTACGTAGCTGACCAATGCCAGCTCGCCGCTGGTATCCACCGCGGTAATGGTGTGGCGGTAGCGAATTTCCACGCCCTGTTCGGCAGCGCCATCGGCCAGCGCCTTGTCAAAGGTGGCGCGCTCTACCTGAAAAGTGGTGCCGGGGCCGGGTGAGAATTTATCTTCAAAATCAAACCAGGTGTAAACGTCTTCGCGTCGAAAAGCCGCGCCGTTTTTGAATTGAAAATCGCAGGCTTTTACCGCCGGCAGCAAACCGGCTTCTTCAATAAAACTCATGCAGTGCGGCAGCAAACTTTCGCCGATGGAAAAACGCGGAAAGGTTTCCCGCTCCAGCACCAGCACCTGATGCCCCAGCCGATGCAAATTGGCAGCTGCAATAGAGCCGGACGGGCCGGCACCGATAATCAGCACATCCGTGGTAATACGCGCGTTTGTCATTGTGTGATCCTGTTCATTTCCATCAAACAACACCCGGATACGCCGTTGCCCATGCGTCCGGCCAAAAAAATCGGGTCAGGCTTTTGGTTCTTCAGTGTCGTGCTGCCGGGAAGACAGCGCGGCCAGTGGCGCCAATATAAAACAGAAGCTGATACCAATCAGTATGGTGACCCCGAAACTGTGAATTGCCGCCGTGGCGCTGAGCGAAAGCAAGCCAAACGACAACAGCGTAGTAACGGTAGAAATACCAATCGCCACCAGCGTGTAGTAATGCCGCCCGCCGCTTTCGCGCATAAACAGGGCGGCATCAATACCAATACCCAATACCAGTAGCAGCGCCATCATATTGAACACACTCACCGGCCAGCCGAACCAACCCGACAGCGCCAGGGTAATAAGGCTGGACAGCAGCGGCGGCAACAGAATCGCCAGCGAGCCGCGCAGGCCGTAACGCCAGCTGAACAATAACCCGATTACCCCGTAAGCCAACAACAATAGCGTCAGCGTGCCCTGGCGGTATTGCTGCAATAGTTGGTTGGTCTGGCCAACAATATCCACCCACACCCATTGCGGATGGGTGCTTGCCAGCGCCGCCAGCGGTGCGGTGTCGGTGAGTTTTTCCAGCAATACCACCGCGTGCCATTGGTCATCCTGCTGGAAAACCAGCGGCGCATCCGGCAGGGCATTTAATAACGCGAGAGTAGGCTCCACCGGCAAATAAGCGCGCTGCCCGGCGTAGCCTTGCAGTAATTGCGTTTTCATTTGCGGAACCACCTCGAGACGATCCAGCAATTGTTCCAGCGCACCGGAATTTAAAAAGGTTTGCTGCCACAACTGCCGGTTGTGATCCTGTTGCTGTTGCGATGGCAGCCACTGCGCCAGGTGCCGGTAACCGCCGATCACCTGTTGTTGCTTCAACGCATCCAGCTCGGCTTGCAAGGCTTCAAGGGATTGCAACAGCTGCTCGGGTTGTTGCCCGCTCACCAGCACATATTGCAGTGCCATTTGCTGGCCGGTCGCGGCCTGGAAACGCTGCTCGCGCTCGCGCAATTCGGCGTCGGGAATCTGCATGGCGCGCACGTCATCCAGCGGCCGGATTTGCCACAGGCCGAGGGCGAGAAAAATCGCCAGCGCCAGCAGCCAGGGCCAACGCAACAGCTGCGGCAAACGGGCGATTAACAACAACCGCCAGGCGCTCACCGCCGACACCAACGACGCGGGCAATTGCTGGCGCGGCGGTTGCCGCAACCACCAGGGATAAAGCCCCACCACAATCCACCAGGCGGTGATCAACCCGGTGGCAGAAAAAATCGCCACCTGGGTAAAACCGGGAAAACCGCTCAGGGTAAAACCGAGATAGGCCAGCACACTGGAAAGCAAACCCAGCGTGAGTGCCGGGAACAGGTGCTGCATGCATACCTCGGGCTGCCACTGCGGCCCCATGGCATGACGGCGAGTGAAAAAGTGCAGCGCATAATCAATCGCGATGCCGACCAGGCTGGCACCAAAAATTAACGAGATAACATGCACGCTGCCAAACAACCATTGGCAAACCGCCAGCGCCAGCGCAATACCGGCAGCGATGGGTAAAAACGCCAGCAGCAATAATTGCGTCGAGCGAAACACCCACCAGAAAATAACCAGAATGCCCAGCAGCGAACCCAGACCAACGGTGGAAATTTCACTGCGCGCCTGCTCGGTGCCCGCCATGGTGTAAAAGAGCACACCGGCATCCAGCCAATCCACACCAGGCACATCGGCCACTACCGCTTTGGCTTCGGTTAATGCGTGCTGCGCGGCTTCCTGCAGTGATACCGAATAAGGTGATTCGGATAATTCTGCATGGAAAAATACATAGCGCTTACCATCCACCAGCAAGTTCAAATAACCCTGCTCATCAATTTGCACGCCTTTTACGCCGGGGCGCAAGGCATCAAGATAATCCGCCAGAGTGGCAAAAGGGTCTTGCTGCAAACGGTCGGTAATGGAAACACCCGGCGTGGTCAGTAAATCACGCAGCGTGTTGTTAACCTGTTTTTCCACTGCGATGGAAGGTAACTGTTGATGTTGCGCGCTGTTTAACAGTTGCGGCGCATAAGGCTGGTAATGCGCTTGTAATGCCAACCAGGGCTCGGCATCAAAATGCAGCGAAACCTCGGCAAAACAACGGCATTGTTTTAGCGTGTTCGCCACCTTTGGCAAACGTTGGTGTAAATCCGGCAGGGAATCCGCGCTGACCAGAAAAAATACTTTTTGCGAGATGCGCGCCGCTATCAGTTTTTCGGCGGTGGCCACCGCCGGGGTTTTATCGCCATCGGGAAACAGCGCAAGAATGTTGTTATCAAAAGATAATTTTGGCAATTGCGTCGCGCACAGCAGCACCGCCAGCAGGGCAAACGCAACAAAGCTGTAACGCAGCCAGCGAAGCAGTGCGAGGGTTTTCATGGTTGCGCCGCAGGCGACTCCGACGCAGCCGGCGCATCACCGGCGGGGTAAGTGAACAGCAGTTCGGTGGTGTCACCGCTGGCTTCCAGCAGGCTGACCTGGCCGATATCGGTGCCCGTGCCGTTAATGGTCAGGGTTTGCAAACTGCGAGCAATCGCCGACTGCCGCGGCTTCAATCCCATTACCCAGCGCTGCTCGTCCAGCGGCTGGTAATAGACGATGAAATATTTTTCCAGCGAGGCTTCAGAGAGCGAGAACAGCGAAAAGAAAAAACTGAAAAAACCGTAGAGGGCCGGTTCGGCGGAGGCTTCTACCGCTTCGGTTTCGCCATCCATGGTGCGCTCCAGCCGGTTGTCGGCAAAGCGATAGGCGATATCGAAAGGCTGCTGGATATGCCAGTCAAACTGCGTGGTTTGCAGTAAGAATTCGCCACGGCTGATCACCGGATTTTTCAGCATCGCGAGGTTTTTGCGCTGCTCAAACTGCCCGGCAACCCGGCTTTGCTGCTGTACTTGCGCGGTGAGTTGTTGCAACGCCTGTTGCCGTTGCGCATTGTCCTTTACCGGGTAATCAAATACATCGGCCAGCGCCGGTAGCGAGAAGAGCAGGCCTGCGATCAGACCCGCCAGCGCTTTTACCGCAACACCTTTCATAAGCGAACCTCTTTCTGACCTTGTTATGCGTACAGCGAATCGTGCAATGGCAAACGGGCGAACCACCGGGCAAGTGTGTCAGCCCAGGTCGGTAAGCCCGAGACGTTTTGCCAAACGCTCGCGAAACGGCGCCGGGGTAACAAAACACATTTCTTTCGCCGCCATGTCGACCGCCACTTGCACGGTGTAGCCTTTGGTGAGGGTTTCGCCGGTTTCAAGATCGACAATTTCATAGTCGATTTTCAGGCGAATTTCCCACTCCACCAGCCGCGCATGAATGCGAATGCGGTGATTGAACAGCGCCGGTTTGATGTACTTGAGGCGCATGTCCACCACCGGCCAGCCGTAACCCGAGTCGCGCATGGTGGCGTAGTTGTAGTCCAGCTCCTGCAACATGCGGCAGCGGGCATCTTCAAAATATTTGACGTAGTGGCCGTGCCAGACGATCTCCATGGAGTCGACATCGTAAAAGGGCACCAGCAAATCGGTACTGACTTCAAACAACGGTTCTGCCATCAGTACAACTCCCAATGTTTGCTGCGCACCAGCGCCAGCATGTGGCGCAGGTCGGCTTCCAACGGGCGGTCTTCTTCGACTTTGGCAACCTGCTCGCGAATGCTGTCGCGCATACCGGCCAGCACCGGCGTCAGCGCTGCGCGGTCAAAGGTGCTGTCGGCTTCGCGCAGATCCAACGCCTGGGCGGCACTGAGCAAACCGGCCACCACCACTTGTTCGGTCAATTCCAGCACGCGCAAACAATCCCGCGCGGCGATGGTGCCCATGCTGACTTTGTCCTGGTTATGGCATTCGGTAGAGCGCGAGAAAACGCTGGCCGGCATGGTGTTTTTCAGCGCTTCGGCCGTCCAGGCCGAGGCACCAATTTGCACCGCCTTGAAACCGTGGTTGATCATCGCCCGCTCGGGGCTGGCACCGGACAAATTCGAGGGCAGGCCGTTGTTAAAGCGGGTGTCCATCAGCAGCGCCATTTGCCGATCTACCAGATCGGCAAGATTGGCCACGGCGGTTTTCATACCGTCCATGGCAAACGCGATATGCCCGCCGTAGAAATGGCCGCCGTGCAGAATGTGTTCGCCTTCGCCGTCGATAATCGGGTTGTCGTTGGCGCTGTTGAGTTCGACTTCAATAAAGCTACGCATCCAGCCGAGCGAATCCTGTAACACACCAATGATGTGCGGCGCACAGCGCACCGAATAGCGGTCCTGCAAGCGGTCGGAGTTGCGCGCTACCTGATTGTTTTTCAGGTCGGAACGAATCCAGGCAGCGATTTGATTTTGCCCGGGGTGCGGTTTTACCGAGAAGAGTTTTTCGTCAAAGTGGTTGGCGTTGCCTTTCAACGCCACGCTCACCATGGCGGTAAGGCGGGTGGTCAACCGGGCAAGGTATTGCGCACGGTCAAACGCCAGGCAGGCGATGGCGGTCATCACCGCCGTACCGTTCATAATCGCCAGGCCTTCTTTGGGGCGCAATGCGTCCAGCGGTGCCAGCCCGGCCAGACGGTAAGCTTCGGCAGCGCTCAGCCGCTGGCCACGGAAATAGACCTCGCGTTCACCGGTCAGCACCGCTGCCACGTATGACAGCGGGGTAAGGTCGCCGCTGGCGCCGACCGAGCCTTCTTGCGGAATTACCGGCACCAGATCCTGATTGATCAAGGCAATCAGTTGTTCCAGCAAATCCATGCGCACGCCGGAGTAGCCTTGGCTGAGCGATGCCAGACGAGCGGCGAGAATGGCGCGCCCGGCGCGGTGATCAAACACATCACCCAGACCACAGCCGTGAAAACGCATCAAATGCGTGGGCAATTCTTCTACCAGGTGCGGTGGAATGCTGACCGTACAGGAGTCGCCGTAACCGGTGGTTACGCCGTAAATCACCCCTTCTTCACGCCACAGGTCATCGAGAAAACGGGCACTGGCAACAATGCGTTTAAGGGTAGCCTCGTCACCGGTCAGCGCGGCCTGTCGGCCATCGGCGATGGCAACAATTTCTTCAATGGTGACGGCATCGCGTCCAAAGGCTACCGGCAAATCGGCAACAGGCTGGGCTAACTGGGTCATTCGGGGTGTTTACTCCTGAGCATCGACAGATTTCTGATTCCCTGCGGGCGTCGCGGATGCAGAGTCACCGCGGGCTTCGTCCTGCCAGAAATCGTAAAAATTGAACCATTGGTAGGGGTACTGGTAACAGAGCTTTTCCAGCACCCCGAGATAATTATTTAACAGTTGCAAACAGGCCGCTTCGCGCTGTTGACGCGGCACCCGCTGGCCATCGCCCAGCGGCTCCATCAGCGCGTAATGGCCGTCCGGGGTGCGCAGCCCGGTCATATAAAACACCGGTGCGCCGAGCAACAGCGCCAACCAGAAAGGCCCCACCGGAAAACGCGCCGGTGAACCCATAAACGGCGCTTCAAAAAAACGTTCCTGATTGCCCGGCGGCAAACGGTCGGCCAGTAAAATAATGCATTCGCCGTTGTTCAGCATCTGTTGCAATTGCATCGCCGTAGCCGGGGAGATGTCTTCTACCTGTATCAGCCGCACCTGATTATTGTTGTTAACGCCGTCCATGATGCGATTGAATTTGCGGGTGTTGCGGTTATGCAAAATAACATTCAGCACCAGCGAGCCGTCACTTTCTACTACCGCCCGGCACATTTCAAGGTTGCCCATGTGGGCGCCGAGAATCACCGCACCGCGCCCTTGCTGTTTCAGTTGCGCCAGCAGGGTGTGGCCGGAAAAAGCGACGTTCTGCCGGCGAATTTTGCCCATCCAGGCGCCGACACGATCTACCAGCGCATCGGCAAAGGCCATCTGATGCTGCCATAAATCCCGCCAGGTGACAGGCCTCGCCAAAGCGCGCTGCAAATAGTAGCGGGAATGGCGGCGGGTGTGAGCGCGGGTGATGAAAAACCAGCTGACCACCAGCGCCACTATCGGACGCAACAACCAGCGCCCGCCAAAGCGGTACAACAGCACCAGCAGGCGCATGCCGAGGTAACTGCCACCCTCGCGCATTGACGACCACTGGCTTGCATCATCCGGTTTGGTCATGACGCTTTGCTCACGCCGGGTTTTCGTTTGCGCGACAATTTTCTACCGATCAATACCGGCGAGCGCAGCAACATGCCGAATACCAGCCGGGTGTGCATCCAGCAGATCAACAGGTTGTCGTGCAGCGGCCGGAAGTTGGAAATACCATCTTCCGGGTAGGTAACCGGCGTCGGGATGGAAATCACCGGCAGGCCGCGCCAGTACAAGCGCACCACAATTTCAGTATCAAAATCCATACGGCGACCCATCCGGGTGTGTTCAACAACGGCCAGGGTGTCTGCCAGCGGATACACCCGAAAACCGCACATGGAGTCGCGAATAGTAAACGAAAGCGTTTCTACCCAAACCCAGAAATGCGTGATGTAGCGCGCATATAGCCGATGTTTCGGAACCGATTGATCGTATTGCGGAATGCCGGTGACCAGCGCACCGGGCTCGGCGCAGGATGCCGCCAGCAAGCGGGGAATATCGTCTACCCGATGTTGCCCGTCGGCATCAATTTGCACCGCATGACTAAACCCCTGAGCACGGGCATAACGAAAACCGGCAAACACCGCCGCGCCTTTGCCCTGATTGGGAAATTGCTCTTGCAGAAACACGTTCGGACGGGTCGCCAGTTGCTGCAATAACGCCGATTCTTCGGCATTGCCGCCGTCATTCACCAGCACGCAGGGCAGCCCCAATTGGCCGATGCGATCCAGCAGCGGCGCCAGAAAACGCGCGTGTTGATAAACCGGAATCACCACGCAAGGGCGATAATCAGCCAGCGAACTCATGGGGTTGCCTCATCGACTTTGATGGCGCCGGTAGAGAGCAAGCGCTCACCGTGACGGTAACTGAAACGGATCAAACCGCGTTGCGGCAAATACTCCAGCGACAGCGCCATTAACAGCGGCGGGCGCACCAGCTGCTGGAATTTCACCGATTGCAAACCGAGAAAGCGCTGTTGGCAAGCGAGATGCTGCCGCGCCAGTTGCATTACCCAGTCAACCTGCACCACACCGGCGAGCACCGGCCAGCCATCAAAATGACCGGCAAAGCAGGGCTGCTCCGCTTCGATGGCAATCTCAAGTTCGAGCTGGTGATCACTCAGGCGCTGCAGTTGTGTAACGGGAGGCATCATGGTGCAGAATCCTCCGCCGCGAAGAGTGAATGGATATCTGCCATCACCACCTTGCCTTGCGCATTGGCCGGCAAGGCAGCGGGGTAGCGCCAGCGGCGCGGCAATACCGGCCGTTCGAAAGCCAGTAACAAATGATCGCGCAGCGTCTGGTTTACCGCCAGTTTGCCGCTCTTGGCCAACGCATCGCGGCCGGCCTGGTTGAGCACTACCGCCGCAGCGATTTCTTCGCGGCGGCCTTGTAACAAAATCACTATGGCAGCAGCCACCCAATCATGCGCCGCCAGCCGATTTTCCATCTCGCTTGCCGACACGCGCTTGCCTTCAACTTTCAACAGGCGATCCGCCCGCCCGAGCAGCTCAAAGCGGCCATCGTCTTGCAACGCGATGCGATCGCCCATCACAAAGGCTTCCGATTGCCCGAGGTGAGCCGAGTGCACTGCCAGACAACCGCTTTCGGCATCCACCGAACAGACCACCGACGGCAGCGGCTGCCACAGCAACGACTGATCCTGACGCCGCCAGGCAACGCCGCCGGTTTCGGTGCTGCCGAGAATTTCCAGCGGCGCGTAGCCGGTGAGTTGTTGAAAATCCCTGGCGGCTTCAGCCTCCAGCAGACCGCCGGAGGAAATTACCTGGGTAATGGCGCCGTGATGCTGCGAAAACTGCGGATTTTCCGGTAGCCGTTTTAGATGGGTCGGGCTGGACAGCAGCGTGACCGGCGCCCATTGAATGGCGCTGGCGAGCATTTCTTCGGGGTATTGGAATACGCCATCGACAAGCGGCGCGCGGCGCAATAGCGGCCACAACACCAGATGCAACAGGCCATAAATATGTTGATGGCTGACGGTAGATAACACCGGCTGCTGGCCGAGCTGCTGCCCGGCAAACTGCTGGAGAACGTGCAACTCGCGCTCCAGCAAGTCCAGTGTTTTGCCAATCGCTTTGGGTTCACCGGTAGAGCCGGAGGTAAACAGCATCAGCTGGATATCGCCCTGGCTCTGCCCGTCTGATGCCGGCAACTCAGCCGCCGCTGCGTGTAACTGCTCGGGGGTTACAGCCGGGCAAGCGAGATCCTGAAAGTCAGTGCGGGAAATCAGTGCATCGAAATGGCGGGACAGCGCCGACGCGGTAGCCGGTTGCATATTGCCGGGCAAACACAGGGTTTTCCCGGCCAGCACCAGCGCCATAAAACTGACCAGAAATTCACCGGTGTTTTCCAGCCACAGCGCCCAGCGCTGTTCCGGCCGTGCCTGTAGCGCAGCCGCCAGCCTTAACGCCTGATCGCGCAGCTGATTGGCAGTAACCGGCCCTCTGGCAGAGAGAAGTTGGGTATGCGCTCCGCCAGCCAGAAATAGCGGTCGCAATCGTAGAATGGTGGTCATAAATTATGTTGCTTGAAGAAAACCAGCCGCCGGTAACTGTATTCGCCGAGAAACATCAGGCCAATCAGCCCGTAGGCAATCAATCCGTTATAGAGCGCCCAGCTTTCGCGACTCATCCACAGCGCGGTGACCAACGCCAGGGTGGCATTAAGACAAAAAAAACCGACCCAGAGGACGGTGATACGGTCGGTGTAGCTTTTGATGGCGGGCGTTATAAAGCCGTGCTGCAATTCGGCCATACGCGCCGGCAAGGTAGGCGGATGCCACAGCGTCCAGCCAAACCCGAGCGCCAGCGCCAGGTTAATGACCACCGGCACCAGCTTCAAGCCGGTTTCGCTATTGGACCACCAGAAGAAAGCAGCGGCCAGCAACACGCCACCGAGTATCAGCGCGCGTCGGCTCGCCGTGGTTGATATGGCCAGGCCGCGCACCGCATACACCAGCACCAGCGCCAGACCGATAAAGCGGGGCTCAAGCCATTGCATGCCCCAGTACACCAACAGCGGGTAAGCCAGCAGTAGCACAGCAACAACAGGCGCCCACCAGCGCATATCAGCTCCGCAGCAACTCGGCGACCGCTTCCACCGCATCGTTCACGGTGCGCACGTTTTTAAACTGTTCCGGCTTGAGTTGCTTGCCGGTGACCAGATGGATTTTCGCCGCCAGGTCAATGGCATCAATACTGTCAAAATCCAGATCGGTGTAGAGATTGGCTTCCGGGCGGATCGCCGACTCTTCAATCATGAAAGACTCAACCAGTACTTCCTTGAGCCGCAGGTAAATTTCTTCGTTTGTCATAACTATCTCAAACCGCCCGGTTTGCCTCTACAAAATCACGCAAGGATGCCACCGAACGAAAATGTGCTTTGGTGTGTTCGGAATTGGCATCTATTTTAACATTAAAGCGTTTTTGCAACGCCAGTCCCAGCTCCAGAGCGTCAATGGAATCGAGGCCCAGGCCTTCGCCAAACAGCGGCGCGTCTGTCTCAATATCCTCAACAGTCATATCTTCAAGCTCCAGCTCGTCGATAATCATCTGCTTGATCTGGTTGGTAATATCGCTCATAGAAGGACTCCAGGCCTTTTTCAAAATACGCTTGCAAGTAGCGCGTCAGCAGTCTTGCTGCTGCAGGTTTGTCATCAAAACGGTCAATCACCTGCGAGGGTTGCAGACGATCTTCCACGGTCAGGGTGATATCGGCACGACGCGGCGGAATTCGATACCAGGGTTCACCCTTCATTAAAGTCAGCGGTTCACAGCTGATCAGTACCGGCACTATCGGTGCGTTGGTACGCACCGCAATATTGGCGACGCCCCGCTTGAATTGCAGCCCGGCGTGCGGCACGGTGCGCGAGCCTTCCGGAAAAATCACGATGGCATCGCCGTTAGCCAATGCCTGCTGGCAACCTTCCAGCAAATTGCTGCCGTTTTCGTTACTGATAAAACCGGTGGCACGCATCACCCAGCGCAAACAGGCGCTGTGCCATAAATCATCTTTCACCACGCAGTTGGCCTGCGGGATGATGGAAAACAAAATCACCACATCAATTAACGTGGGGTGGTTGGCAATGACCAGGCAGCCGCCCGCCTGTTCAAGCCGCTGACGGTTTACCACGCTGACCCGGATCAGGCCGAACGTTTCCATCATCGCCACAAAAAGCCGGAAGACGCGGCGCACCATCCGGCGCGTCTGGCGGGTTTTTTCCAGCCGGGAAATACGTCGGCTGTAAATAACCGGCAAGCAACTGACCGACATGATCAGTGCGCCGATAAAAAAAAAGGCAAAACAAAAACCGGTCGCCACGACGCGCCAGCTCCGATCAAGGCTTTCCCGCATTACTGACTCCGCTGCCACTGCCAGCACAAACGATCACCGCACCAGCGTAAAGCCGGTGCCTCGCTGTACCACCATTGCAGAAATGCCAGCGGTTGCGCCTGAGTATCAGACAAGGTGCGCTGATCAAGGGCATCGAAACGCAAGCTCACCGCGCTCCCCTCATCAGCGGTTAATAACAGCGCCAGCGCCAGAGGGGCATCCTGTTCATCGGTGTCCGGGCGGAAAAAGTCAGCCAGCAGTTCGTCGGCATGTACCAGCAATACCTGCGAAGCTCCCTGTTGCAACCAGGTGTAAGCTTCCAGCCAGGCATGGGCAAAGGTTTCGCGGCCTGCGGCAACCGCCAGTGACGGCGAGGTGATTTTTTCCACAATGGTGTACAGACCCAGTGGCGCATTATGCACCGACAAACTGAAGGCTGTCGGTGACAAAGGCTCACAATTTGCGAGATCTGTTAACAGCGTTTCAGTGCGGTGGGTGTCACCGTGGCGCGAGCTGAAAATAATCGGCGTATCGGCCGCCAGCGATTCAGTCAGTTCGCCAGCCACTTCCAGTGCCAGCCGCCCCCAGCGGGTAAGGCGCCGCCGCAACATCGCCGGTACGCGTTGCGCACGCGGGGTATCGTCACCTTGCAGCGCACGTTCACCACGGCTCCAGGCTTGCCAGTCTGCGTCTGTCGATAAATTCGGGGCCCAGGCCACACAACGGGAAATTCGCACATTCATCATGATGGACTTACCATTATTATTGCCGTCCATTTTTTACTGCGGCCTTCACTGCGGCTGAAACAGAGCGCGCATGTTAAAGGTGCGTGCAGAAAAGCACAATGCGGGGGAACGTTGCAGAATAACAGCATCGTGCCAACGCGGGAATAGGCGCTCGGCAAGCCTTGGCAAAGGCGCTATAGTGCCGCCACTTCAAGAACGGGATATGCACTTGCTGGACATTCACGGACTTTCTTTCGGCTATCGCAAAGCAGTAAAACAGCTACACCTGCTGGAGCTGTCGGTGTCCCGTGGCGATATGCTCGGCTTGCTGGGCCCCAATGGGGCAGGCAAAACCACACTGGTATCGCTGATTGCCGGGCTGATGCCAGCGCAGCAAGGGCAAATTTTATTGGCCGGCACACCCACCCGTGCCGGTCGTGCCGAGCTGGCCCTGGTGCCCCAGGAATATGCGTTTTACCAGCGCCTTACGGTGCGGGAAAACCTGCATTATTTTGGCGGCGTTTCCGGCCTTACTGGCAAGCGGTTGCCACAGCGCCTCGCTGAACTGATTGACGACTGCGGTCTGGAACAGTGGCAACACCAGTTGGCCGGGCAATGTTCTGGCGGGGTGAAACGCCGTTTGAACTTCGCCATCGGTCTGCTGCATCACCCGCAATTGCTAATTCTCGACGAGCCCACTGCCAATGTTGACCCGCAATCCCGGGCGTTTTTGCTGGACATTATTCGTCGCCTGAACCAGCAAGGCACCACTATTGTTTATACCTCGCACCTGCTGCAGGAAGTGGAAGAACTCTGCCACACGGTGGCAGTACTGGATCAGGGGCGCATTGTGTTGCAGGGCAGCATGGATCAGTTGCTGCGCAACCAGCAGCAGCGCCTTGTCGTTCATAGCGATCGGGCGCTGCCCGATGCCCTTCGACAATGGCCTGGCATCAGCCTTAAAAGCCCGCTGATCTGGGAAATGAATCTCGATTATTTTGAACACTCGTCGGTAAAGGCGCTGGCGCTGCTGCAAAGTCACGGCATAGAGCCGGTGCGCTTGCAGTTGGGGCAAGGGCGTCTGGAAGAAGTGTTTTTTGAAGCGACCCGGCGGGAGCTGCGCGAATGATCTTTCGACTGCTGGTTTCCCTGCAAAAAGAATGGCGTTTGTTACGCCGCGACTGGCACGCCTTGCTGGTGCTGTTTGTTATGCCGTCGCTATTTGTGCTGATTATGTCGTTGGCCTTGCAAGGCCAGTTTGCGGAAAACGCCGGGCCGGTATTGCCAGGCACGATTGAAATCCGCAGCGAAGCCCAGGAGGCGCAGGACTTTTATCAAACCCTGAAAGACAGCGCGCTGCTGGCACTCACCGCCAGCGATGACCCGATCAACAACGGCGATGCGCTGTTTCATATCACCCTGCTGGAAGACTTTGACCAGCAACTCTACGACGACAACGGCGATCAACCCGGCGTGGAAATACGCTTTGCCGCCACCCTGCCACTGCGCGACCAAAGCCTGATTATGGCCGCTATCCGCCAGGTGTTCGCCCGCTATCACACCCGGCTTATTGCGGCGGATATGGGGCTGGACCCGGATCGCTCCAGCGAACAATGGATGAAAGATTATTTTATTGTGGCGGTGACTGACGAAGGCCGCCCGCGCCCGACCTCGGTACAACAAAGCGTACCGGCGTGGTTGATCTTCGCGATGTTTTTTATCGCTATTCCTATCTCCACCACCATTTTGCAAGAGCGCCAGCAGGGCACCTTTATGCGCCTGCACACCTTTGGCGTTTCCAATACCCTGGTACAGGTGTCGCGCTTGCTGCCGTATTTTTTAATCAACCAGATACAACTGCTGGTGATGCTCGCGATTGGCCGCTGGTTGCTGCCGCAACTGGGCGGCACTGCCTTGTCATTGGATGTGTCGTTGCCAGCGCTGTTACTGATCAGTTGCAGCACCAGTATCGCCGCGCTGGGTTTTGCCAGTTTGATTGCCGCCCTTGCCCACAGCATTGAGCAGGCCACCGTCATCAGCGGTGCGATGAATATTTTGTTTGCCGCGCTGGGCGGTATTATGATTCCCCGCTTTGTGATGCCCGCCACCATGCAGGACCTTGCTGCCATATCGCCCATGTCCTGGGCGCTGGACGGGTTTCTGGAAGTGCTGGTCAATGCCGGCCAACCCGCTGACATTATGTTGCCTTGCCTGGTATTAACCGGCCTCGGTCTGTTCACAGGCACCCTGTCCATTACGATTAACCGTCGGAGAACCTGACATGACTGACTTTTCCTCAGCCGCTTTTAAACAGGAATTAAAACGCCTGGTGATTGAAGAATGTGACAAAGACATCAGCCCCGACGATATCGCCGATGACGCGCCGTTATTGCGTGGCGACCTGGATCTGGATTCACTCGACGTACTGCAAATTTGTATGGCGGTAAAAAGCCGCTACGGTGTGCGCATTGAAGGTTCATCGGCTGCACGCAAGGCGCTGGTGTCCATCAATACGCTGGCGGAAACCATCGCGAGTAAATCCGTTTGAAGTCATCCGCTATTCGTTTTTTCAATGCCAGTTGCAGTCTGGGAACCGACCTTGATAGTTGCGTAGACCGGTTACTGAATGCCAACCACCAACCGGTTACGGAAAGCTTCCCCCGTCAGCGCGACCCGGTCACCATGCCGTACTTCGCGCTGCCTTATGAGGGCGAGCGTCCATCCGCGACCGATATTATTTACAACCGTTTGCAGCAATTGGCCGAGCAGGCGCTGCAAGCCTGCGCGTTGGGTACTGCCGAACGGCAGCGCACCGGTTTGTTTTTCGGTTCATCATCATTTGACGTAGCCGTATCGGAACAACAATACCGGCAACAACTGGATGGCGAACAACCGCAACATGCGGTGCCCATGCCAATTGTCGGCTACGGCAAACTGGCGCAATCCACCGGGCAAAAACTGGGCTTATCGCCTTACCGTTTTACCTACAGCACCGCCTGTACTTCCAGTGCCAATGCATTGCTCTACGCGCATCGAATGCTGCAAAGCGGCGTAATTGATCACGCGCTGGTGATGGGTTTTGAATTTTTTAATGAAACTACACTGCTGGGTTTTCACGGGCTGGGGCTTATCTCGCCGGGCGCCGCCATGCAACCTTTTGCCGCCGGTCGCGACGGGCTTATTCTCGGTGAAGGTTGCGGCGTTATTGTATTAAGCCGCGATTACCCGGATGCCCTCCTGCAATTACGCGGCGGTGCGGTGGCCACCGATAACCACAGCCTGACCGCCGCCAACAGCGATGGCTCAAGCCTTGCCAGTGTTATTAACCAGGCGCTGGATGACAGCCACATTAGCGCAACCGATATTGTTGCCGTCAAAGCGCACGGCACCGCGTCTTTAATGAATGACGAAGCCGAAGCAGCCGGCCTCGGCCGAATTTTCCCGCAACAATTACCACCGGTGTTTGCACTCAAACCTTTTTGCGGCCACACCCTTGGCGCCAGCGGCGCGCTGGAAATGGCATTAACCCTCGGCTGCCTTGCCCGCGGGGTTTTACCAGCCAACCCGCAGGCAATTGCTGACCCGCAACTGGGTGTTCAATTATTACCGGCATCCTGCAGCGCACCGGATGGCCACTATCTTTTCAATTGCTTTGCCTTTGGTGGCAACAACAATGCGCTGATTTTGCAGCGCCGGTCACTATGATAAAACTGCTCTCCCGTTTTTCTTCCCTGCACAACATCGACAGCGATGAACCGGTATTACCCGATTTAAAAGCGCTGATCGCGCCCTGGACGGAGGAACGCATTCGCCGCATTGATCGCTACATCGAACTCTGTGTCGCTGGCGGTTTGAATTGTGTCGCACAGCAAAAATTACCGGCTCACACCGGGGTGTATCTCGCCACCCGCTTTGGCGCTATCACCACCTCGGCAAAAGTGATGGAAACCATCATTGCCGAAGGCGACATGCCCAAGCCGTTGCACTTCGTTAATACACTGGGCAACACCGCCTGTTTCTATTTGACCCGATTGTTAAAAACCACCGGTCATACACTGGTTATTTCCCAGGAACAATTTTCCTTTGAAGCCGCCCTGTTTCACGCGCTGATTGATTTACAACAGGGCAACATAGAGGCTGCGCTGGTAGGCGGTATTGATGAAGTGGCACTGCCGATTGTGCATCAGGCGGAACGCCTGGGCGTGAATGCCAGCGGTATTTTTACCGAAGGTACGCATTGGTTATTGCTGGAAAAAAATACCGCAGCCAGTAACAGCGACGCCTGGTTACAATTTTTGCCTGCCATTTATTGCAATGACCTTGAAACCTTACTGCCACATGTACAAGGTTATGCCAGTAGCGGTTTGTCATTGGTTGCAGATTTTTCAGAGCAAGAGCGAGCGAGGCTTCCGGATTTTTTCCAGGAAAAACTGACCACTCCGGATACCAACGTCCACCGGCATGGCGTTTACAGTGCCGCATCGCTGATTGATTTATGTGAGCGACTGCTGGCAGAAAAGCAAAACGGCTTACATCTGGTGCGCAACGCAGAAGGACATTTTTTTCTGCAACCCATCACGTATATGCAAGCACAGGTTACGCCGTGATGCTTTGAAAAAAGCATCACTTCTCCGTTAATTGTCAGCTTCCTATTTCAACGCATATAGCGAGCACCACTTCATCCGTTTGTCATTGGGCGAGTTGTGCCACACCCGCCTTGTGCGGCTTTGAAAGTGTCATCAATACGACACGCCCCAATGTTCTTCCATGATTCCCGAATTTCTATCTGCCAACGAGCTATTCGGCGTCAGCAAATCTCTCTATAATCGCCGCCGATGTCTTTTAATAACTTCATGGAGAGAGCAATGAAAGCTTTTTTTAGCTGCCTGCTGGCAGCGCAACTGTTACTGATCAGCAGCCTCGCGGGTGCCGCATCTACCGTTGGCCAACATTACATTGACCGCATCGTCAATGGCGGCCCGTCTACCGTTCGTGATGCTGCACGCAGCATTCAAAAAAGCGGATTTTCCGAAACCGAAGTGTTGGATGTTCTGGCTGAGCGTCTGGTGCAGGATTATCAAAAAAGCGGCAAAACCCAGGTCGATGCTTCAGCGTGGGTTGCTATCGCACTCGGTGATTCGGGTAATAAACGTTATTACCAGGTATTGAGCGAAGTTGCCAACACCGCTATTGAATCCAAAGTCGCCAAACATGCCAAAGGCGCGCTGAAAAAACTGAAAAGTGCCGAGGGTGATCAATACATTGCAGGCAGTGTTGCCTTGCAAGCCTTACGCGATACCAATGCGGCGGCAAACCCGGCTCAAGCCGCTGCCCCGGTTGCACAATCAGGCCGCAACTACGTTCCTATTTCACAAATTCAGGTAGGCATGAGCCAGGCCGAAGCGAACGATCTGGCAGGCCCGCCAACCGCTACCACCAGCCACATTACCGGTAAAGCCTTCCAGCCCTTCAACTTCAAAGGCAAGGATACTGCGCGTTCTTACTCGCTCTATAAAGGGCAGGGTAGAATCGTTTTCTCCAATGAATCCGCTTACAACAGTACCTGGCGCGTTCGTGAAGTGATTATTGACCCAAGCGAAACCGGTTATCCCTGATTTATTTTTATCTATCATTAAAGTTTGTCTAAATCTGAGCGGAAATCTCCCAGCTTTTGATAAACCTCATGCAAGCACAATGCGAGTTTGATGTCAGGATGTTTGTTCCAAAACCTTCGAGTTAAGGACGCCCGCCATGGATGGCGGAAGTTAGAGCAACGCAGGGAGCAGTTGCCGTTGACTCGTCGGAGCCGTATGGGTGGAGTGCGCAATAAGCAAAACATGTTTTGCGCGCACGGAACGACAATCATCTGTGATGATTGGCCGGCTCCGCTTGCGGTGGTTTATGCATTTTTGGAACAAACATCCTGATGTCAAACGGACGGAATGACTTCCTTTGTAAAACTGAAACAACCAACTCGTAAAATTACTTCCCAACTTTAGCAGCCCACACTTTTAATTCCCGCCATACCGCCGCTTCTTTTTCCGCGCACACCAGCAGATGTTGCGCCAGCGATACGCGATCAATATTTTCCGATTTTTTGCATTGCTGAACGACCGCCAGCGCAAAAGCCCGCCATTCATCACCCACCGCTGTCATACGGTCAGACATGGTTTTTAAAAAATCGTTATTCAGTTTTTGCGCAGCTTCTTCGAGAAAGGATGCGTAAATAAAACGGAAGCCGGCACCGCCGGTGCCAATTTCTTCCTGCATGCGCACAATGTGCCCGAGAAACAAGCGTTGCTCACGCGCATCGCCGCGATAGTTGGCAATTTTTTTACTGAGGTAGCGAATGCCTTTAATACCAATAATGGGCAAAGGCGCACCCAGCATAATTTTGCAATTTTTGGCGATGGCAGCCGGGATAATTTTTTGCCAATTTATAGTGTCGGGAATGTTATCAATTTCATACATCAGCCCTTTGGGAGCCAACGCACCTTTGGCAAAGCGCGCTTTATTCAAATGCCGCGAAGCCACGGTGACCGATTCTTCAAAAACCGGATCGCTGATCGCGTAGTCGTCGCCCTGCTTGCCGTACACAATCAGGTTGTGTGCATTGAAATGAAAACGCATTTCTTCCGGAAAATACGGCAGGTAGTAAACGGAGGTTTGCAAACCTACCAGACGGCCAGCGCTTACGGCTTTATCCAGCTCTTCAGCACCTTGCATGGGATTGGAAAATTTGCGGAAGCGAACATTGACCCCAAGGCGTTTGCAAACCCCTTTGATGATGTATTTGGGTGGCAGGCGATAGGCGATTAGCGGTTGTCCGGCAAGTTTTACGATGGGGATGTAAGCAAACGCCAGCGCACTGGCAAGACCAAACGCCATCGGCTCGGACAAGGGCAAACCTTTGTGAGTAAGCAGAGCAGAGATAACACCACTCTCGCAGTGAGCAGCTTGTTGATGTTGAAAATCCATGGTGTTAGTCCGGCAGTTTTTTTAATTCAGCGAGCGGAATATTGAAGACATCGGCATAGCGCTGCAACAAGGTGTCAGAAAGCCCGGCAAAAACCGGTGGCTTGAAATGGCGACGAATTCGCCAGCGCCAGATTCCGGAGACCTGGCTGAGCAAAGGCAAATCCATCCGGCAGGCATACATGTGATACATCAGCGGTGATGCTTCGCCCCGGCGCACCGCAACCGCAGCTTCATCGGCCCACAAACGGTATTGCTCCACCGCATCCAGGGTTGCGGCTTCTTCAACGTCCCAACCGGAGGATTGCACCGTTTCATAACTGCCTTCGGCATTTTTTGCATAGAGCACTTTTTTATGCCCGGCGTAGGTGGAGCTTTTATGCTGGGGAACGTCGTCGCGTAGCAATTTATGTTCTTCCTTACACCACAGTTAACAGCAACCAGGCCACCGAAAAGCGGCCGCTTTCCGGGATATAACAGAGAATTTTTTCGCCGGGTTTTAATTGCCCGGAAGAAAATAATTCATCAATCATGATGTACATGGACGCCGAACCGGTATTGCCTTTTTCTGCCAGGTTGGTGAACCAGCGATTTTGCGGGATATCAAAACCGACGCGGCACAGCCCCTCGTGTAAACGGTCGCGAAAATAGGCAGACGAGTAGTGCGGCAAAAAGTGATCAATATCGCCTGCGCGCACACCGTATTTATCCTGCAGGGCCAATAAAGGTTTTTCAGCGGTGTAGGTGATGACGTGTTCGTTGAGTTGTTTTACATCCTGCTTTACCGCTAACAAGCTGTCTTGCTCACAGGCATCGCGGCTGACCTGTTGCCAACCGGTGAGGCTGCCGTCGTCATTTTTGCGCGCACCGGCGTACATGCATGCGCTCATTTCATTGGCGTAGGAAAAAACATCCAGCCATTCAATTTTCAAACCGCGCTGACCTTCTGGCACCGTTGGTTCCAGCAATACCGCACCGGCACCGTCCGATAACATCCAGCGCAAAAAATCTTTTTCAAAAGCGAGTTCCGGCTGGCGCTCCAGCGCACTGATCTGGTGTTCCATCTCCGGCTGGAAATTGGCCGCCTGCATGGTGTAAGACGCCGCTTCCGATGCGGTGGCTACCGCAGAAGGGTGCAAGCCGGATAACACATTCAACCAGGCGTATTTAAACGCAGTCATACCACAGGCACACACCCCGGCAGTGCTGACAATTTCACAGGGCGGTGAACCCAGTTCACCATGCACCATGGAAGCGTGGCCAGGCATTAATTGGTCGGCAATGGTAGTTGCCGCCGCAAGACAGGATAATTTTTCCGGCGTGAAGCGCTGGTCAAATAATTTTTTGACGGCAGACGCGGCCAGTTGAGCGTTGGTGTAATTGTGTTTGCCGGTTGCGCGGTCAATGGCGTAGTAACGTTGACGAATACCGTTACTGCGCAAAATCATTTTGCGCGCGCGCGATGGACGATCACCCACCTGGCCCAACACAGTTTCCATGTCGTCATTGGTGACAGGTTCGTTGGGTAAAAAGCTGGCGGTTCCGGTGATATAAACTGCTGGGTTTGGCATAAAATTATTGCTTTTTTAAAACATGAAAAGACTCGCCCGAAGGTTGGGCGAAATAGGCTTTCTGTTGTTCGATACGCTTTTTCATCAAGGGGGCAAATAGCCGTTTGAGAATAGCCGTAATCGGCACAACCGTTAAAATCAGTGTTAACAGAAACAGCGTGTAGAGAAGCGTCAATGGCTTGCGCAGCCAGGCATCTTGCCCGCCCGCCGCCAGAAAAAGTTTTCCCCACAAATAGAAACTGCGCGTGGCAACTTTTTCGCTGGCAATCAAATTGGCGTTGATGCGCACCGCGCCCAACCCTTGCCACAAACGTTCATCGGGTGGCACATCGGTAGTTTGCCAATGCTGCACAATGGCATCACCAAAACGGCTGGCGGCATCAATATCGGCACGGGCAACCCCGGCAGCGGGAATGCCCAATGGAAAGGGGCCTTTTTTACCGGTGAGCACCCACAAGGGCGTGGAGATAAAACTGGCAGCGGTACCGGCTTCATCAACCAGCGCCAGATTGCCCACCAGCCGCGCACCCAGTCGCTGCAAATGCGCTTTCACTTTTTCCTGCGCCATCAACCACATATTGCGGCAGGCGATCACCGTGACCACGGGCGTATCGCGCAATATTTCTGCCTGTTCACTTTGCAAAAAACTGCTGACCGGAATCGACGGCGCCAGAAACCAGACCTGATAGGCGAGAATAACCAGGTCAAATTTTTCTGTGGTATCTACCGTAAAAGGTTTGAGCGCACAGGGACGCTGGTGAGCAGCTTCCGGAAAGGTATTAATGAAACGAATAAACGGCCAGGGAAATGGAAAATCGGTCTCGGGCTCGATGCGTTGATCCACTATACTGAAATCGGTATTGGCTCGCAGCGGTTGCAGAATCGCATCAACCACACTATCCAATTGGCCGGTTTGCGAGTAATGGAGCACCAGTATACGCTTTGGCAGTTTAACTCCTGGCACCACCTGATCTCCTGTTTTTTTACACCCGGCGAGGGGAATCGTTATGGCATTTTTTAGAGCATCGCAGTTTATCACAGCCGTTTTTGGGTGTAAGTACTTGCCCCGTCGACGCTTTGTGACGCTTTATACATTCATAGGCCTTTGTTTGGCCGGTAGCACAGCGTTGGCGGCACCGGTTGAATTTACCTTTGAAGATAACCGGGTGCCCGGCGGACAGGTTTACCTGGCCATTTACAAGGCCGACCAAGCCAAAGGCTGGGATGATGCGCCCACCCACCAGGAAAAACTGACCCTGGGCGACAGCGAGAACTGGAAAACGACGCTGGAGCTGGCGCCTGGCCGCTATGCCGCACGGGCGTTTATTGATGTGGATGGCAATGGCGAGCTGAAAACGGCGCGCTCGGGTCGCCCGCAAGAACCCTTTGCCATCAGCCTGGGGGATGGTCGTAAAAAAGCCTCTATCCGTTTTCAACAAGCCGTGTTTGAAGTATCGGATAGCGCGGCCAGCGTTACCATGCCGCTGCTTTACCCGAAAGGCAGCCTTGATCATTAAGGAAGGTAGTGACGAAACCCGGCGGCATAAAACCCGTAACCCGAGGGGTTATTCCACTGCGGCATCGCCGGGTTCTGCAACGCTGGCATTGGCTTGCACCACTACGCGCTCGCCGACCAGAATTTGCAGTTTTGCCTTGCTACCACCGACGTAGTCGCAGCTGAGCCGCGCCGGCTCACCCGGTAACAAAGGGGACGGAAATTTTACTTTGCTGAACGCGCGGATGCGATGTTCGGGAAAGGCAGCGCGAAAGCAGAGATCCATTTTTGCCAGCAACCAGGCGCCCGGCACCACCGGCGCGCCGGGAAAATGCCCCTGCACGCAGCTGTCCTGTTCGCCCAGTTGGAAATCCACTACCATAAACCACCTCTCACTCATCTACGCATTCTTTGTATGAAGCCTGTTGTGACTCACTACGAACCTTTTTGCGAATCCTTGCCCATCACGCAAGACATTGCCGCCCTCTTGCCTCACGCGGCGCCCATGATTCTAATCGATAGCCTGCTGGAATCGACAGAAAATGTGCTGCTGTGCCGCGCAAACTCTCATCTGAAAGCCGATAATCCGCTGCGCATTGACGGTGTTCTGAGCGTCTTTGCCGGCGTTGAATATGCCGCTCAGGCGATGGCGGTTCATGGCCGACTCAGCCGCGAAGCCACTGCATCACCGCCGGTGCGAGGTTTCGTGGCAGTGGCCTCAAAGCTGGAAGCCCATGCCGAACAACTGGACGCAATTGCCAGCCCATTGCAGATTCGCGTCGAGCGGGTAGCCAGCAATCATGACTCTTCGCTCTACACCTTTAGCCTGCACGCCGAACAACAGTTGTTGCTGGAAGGGCAGTTGATGGCGGTGCTTGAAGCAGCGGAAAACACCACCGGTTTTTAATGGCAACCTGCCAGGCACCAGGGGCGGGTTCGCCGGATACGATGAACGCCTGTCCGTCAGGTCAGTGATATATTTTTGGAGAGCAGGAATGAAAGCAACATTCAAATGGGTTTCAGTAGTGGCACTGGCCGGTTGCGCCGTGGCCGCGCAAGCAAGAGATGATGTACGGGACTATTCCCTTGTGGAAGCACTGTCCAGCGAGCAGGCCAAAGAAGCGCTGGGCACCAATATCAAATTTTATTTTGGTTCACAAAAACACGGTACGGTAAGCAAGCGTTTTGGTGAGTTCAGCACCAACAAAAAAACCAACGGTTTTAACAAAACCGACAAAGGCGCCTGTGAATGGGTTTTTCTCTCGGCGTTGAAAACCTTGAAAGAGCGGGCTGAAAAAGAAGGCGGTAATGCGGTGGTTAATATCCGCTCCAACTACCGCAACAACCTCACCAGCAGTAATGAAACTTTCCAGTGTGGTTCGGGTGCGTTGATGTCGGGCGTGGCATTGGTTGGTGATGTAGTCACTATCAAGTAAATCTTTAATTAACTATCCAGTAACCTGCCGCAAAATGTTACCCAACAATGCCGATGGTTCCTTCCGGGCCATCGGCATTGTCGTTATAAAAGCTTAACGTTGGGCGATGTATTTGGAGAGGACTTCAAATTTGTCCATGTCGTTATCCACAAACCGCACGGTAATTTTTATCACCTGGGTGTCTACCCGGTTATCGCCGGCTTGCAAAGTGTGAACGTAGCCATTCAAACGGGCGAGTTCTTTTTGGTCGCCCAGTTCAATATCCACTACGGCCTGATCAAATAGCGCTGGCAAACGGTCAGTGCGCTGAATCAAACCGCTGAAAGATTGCAGGGAAATATCCCTGACCACACAAGCGCACGTCAGATTATTGGCAAAGCGAAGCTGTGCCTTACCCTTAACCTGGCGAGCGACAGGATTTTGTTTTTCTGCCGACGGTGGTGCACTGGCAGCCGAAGCCGGCGTTGCGGTAACCACCGCTTCACGCCCGCCGGTCAGTACATCCACCGAGGCGAAGGCAATGCCCTGGGTGCCTGCAGAGCGCGGCGCGCTGGCCGTGGGGGATTTGCCAATCAGTTTCAGTTGTTTGAAAACCTTGCGCAGCAATTCGTCAGGGGTGAAAGGTTTGCTGAGGTAATCCGACACGCCGGATTGAATGGCTTTGACAACGTGGTCTCTATCGCCCCGGCTGGAGATCATAATGAAAGGTGTTTTTGCAGTGCGTTCATCGGAGCGGACCACGCGCAACAATTCCTCACCGCTCATGTTGGGCATTTCCCAATCGGACAGAATAAGATCCATGGTCTGTTGTTTCATGGCCGCCAGCGCCCGATTGCCGTCTACCGCATCAATCACTTCCACATCGGCGATACGATCACGCAGATGTTTTTTTACCATGTCACGGATAAAGCTGGCGTCATCAACAACGAGAATACGAATGGGCATAGCAGTGCTTCCAGGCAAACAATGCGCATAGCCTAACGGAAATTTTTTTTATAGCCACGCTTTTTAAATGGATTTTTGTGAAGAGCAGATAGCCGTCTGTACAGTGTCGAATTTCCGGCGGAAAGCCGCTTTGGCTTTAACCTTTAACGGGCCGCCGTCAGCCGCCCGTCAGTGACTTCACCCCCACAGCTGCGCCGGGTCGATTCGATAGCGATCAGCATCCAGTATTCGAGGGAATCGAGGTCGCTGAGTGACTCGGCCGGCACCCGGTAAAAATTACAGGGCAGGTCGTCCATCAGGTGAGAAGCGAAAGGGGTGAAGGCGTGTTCTTCGTAGAAGCACCAGGATTCTTCGTCGGCACGAAAGTAGATTTGGTCATTCAGCAAAATAGCGAACTGGGCTCCCTGGTGATAAACACCATAGCCATTAAAAATACGCCGATAGGTGACCGGCTGTAGTTTGCTGAAACGTTCAATGGTATGAACCAGAAAGAAAGTACTGACCGCCATGGTGCCCTGCTGCCGAAAATTATCGTTCCATCGAAAAGGCTGACTGTAATCAGCCCCCCGGGCAAATGCAATGCAACGGCAATACCGTTTGGTTATGTAAACCTTACGTCTGACGCTAAAGAGATCACAAGAAAAAGTTAGTGATTGCCCGCTTCATCGCGAAGAAACACCCAATCACGAGCGGAAGAAGAGGCGGCATCGTAGCGATAACCGGCCACCGTAAACTGCTTGAGGTCTTCAATACGGGTGATGCGGTTTTGAATAATCCAGGCGCTCATCATGCCGCGTGCTTTTTTGGCGAAGAAGCTGATGATTTTGTACTGGCCATTTTTGGCATCCTTGAATACCGGCGTAAACACCTCGGCGTTAATCAGCCGGGTATTCACCGCACCAAAGTATTCGTTGGAGGCGAGATTGACCAATACACCGTCGGACAGCGCTGGCTCACTGTTTAAATGTTCAGTGAGCTTGTCGCCCCAGAATTGATAGAGGTTTTTGCCCCTCTGATTGGCAAAACCGGTACCCATTTCCAGCCGGTAAGCTTGCATCAAATCCAGTGGCCGCAAAATGCCATACAGACCCGACAGCATACGCAGGTGAACCTGGGCAAAGGTGAAGTCAGCTTCGGAAAACGTCTCCGCCGCCATCCCGGTATACACATCACCTTTAAAAGCCAGAATCGCCTGCCGGGCATTATCCGGGTTAAACGGGCGCTGCCAACTGTGAAAGCGGTGCACGTTCAACTCGCCGAGCTTGTCACTGATCTTCATCAGCGATGACACCTGCGGCGCGGTAAGATGGCGCAACTCATCAATGAGCTGCTGCGAGTCTTCAAGAAATTGCGGGTGGGTGAAGGTTTCGGTGGCCAGCGGGCTTTCGAAATCCAGCGTTTTTGCCGGCGAGATAACAATTAACATGCAAAATCCTGTAACAGCATTATTCGGGTTTCAACACACTTTGCCACCAGTTTAACGGCGTTCCATCTTCGGGATGGTACACATTGCCGTACATCCAGGCGTGCTCGCCGCTCAGCCCGACTGCATCATCCAGCAGTTGCTCAATGGCTGCAAAACCACAGCTGACGTGAATCGAGTAAACCAGCATGCGCGGGGTTTCGAGATCCAGCTCACCGCCCAGCTTTTCGATACCGGCGGTCAATTGATCAGCAAAACCTTCAAGGTTGCCGCGACTGAATACCCGGATGCTCAGGTTGCCACTGTGCTGAACCAGCTCGAATTCACCGGCACCCGGTGTGAACCGGATCAGGTCGCCACTGGCAAGGCCTTTGACAAAGGCCGGCGAGCGAACCAGCTGCAATTCACCACTCTCCAACTCACGCACTGGTAACTTTTCCACAAAAGGTTCACCAGCCGCATTCATACCGGCAAATAATTCAACCACCTGTAGCGATTTCATCAATACTTGTCTCATTAACGCGAAAAATTGTATGGCATTATATCGACCTTGGGTCTCAGGAGGATAATTATGACTTTATTACGCAATTTGCTTATTGCAGCACTGGTGGTAACAGGCGCCAGCGGTTGTGCGGTGAATCCGGTCACCGGCAAACAGCAGCTGATGTTCAGCAGCCAGGAACAGGATATCGCAACCGGTGCCCAGCACTACCAGCCCAGCCAGCAATCCCAGGGTGGCCAGTATGTGGTTGACCCGCAACTGACCAGCTACGTTAACCAGGTCGGCAAAAAACTGGCTGCGGTGAGTGATAACCCCAATCTGCCTTACGAATTCGTGGTACTGAATAACGATGTTCCCAACGCCTGGGCACTGCCTGGTGGCAAGATGGCCATTAACCGTGGCCTGTTGGTAGAACTGAAAGATGAATCGCAACTGGCGGCCGTACTCGGCCATGAAATTGTCCACGCCGCTGCCCGCCACGGTGCTTCGCAACAATCCAAAGGCATGCTGGTGAATGCCGGGGTGATGCTGGCCGGTGTTGCTGCCATGAGCCAGGACTCGCAATACGGCGCTCTGGCGGTGGGTGCGATGGGCGTAGGCGCCAATGCCTGGATGTCCAAATACAGCCGCGACCACGAACTGGAAGCCGACCGTTACGGTGTCGACTACATGATCAAAGCCGGTTACGACCCGATGGGCGCGGTTGAACTGCAAGAAACTTTTGTGAAGCTCTCCGAGGGCAACCAGACCAGCTGGCTGGATGGCCTGTTTGCCAGTCACCCGCCATCACGCGAGCGGGTAGCAGCCAACCGCCGCATGGCCGAGCAACACCCCGGCGGCGCACGGAACAAGGCAGCTTTTGACAAAGCCATGGCCCAGGTTCGCAAAGACCAGCCCGCCTATAAAGATTACGTAGCTGCCCAGAAAGCCGCTGGCGAGAAGAACTACAGCCATGCGCTGAGCCTGCTCGACAACGCCACCAAACAACAGCCGAAAGAAAACCTGTTCTGGGAGCTGAAAGGCCAGATTCTCGGCACCCAGAAGAAGAACAAGGAAGCCCTGACCGCGCTTGACCGCGCCGTACAGGCCAACCCGCAGTTCTTCCGCCCTTATGTTTATCGCGGTCTGGTGCAGCGCCAGCTGGGCAATACCGACCAGGCGGAGCGCGATTTGATTGCCAGCCAGCGTTTGCTGCCAACCCAATTGGCCAGCTATCACCTGGGTGAGATCAACCTTGCCAAAGGCCAGCGCAACCAGGCGGTTACCTATTTCCAGCAAGCCGCCCAGGGCGGTGGTGAAATTGGTGAGGCAGCCAAAGGCCAATTGGCCAAACTGCAATAATCCCTTTCTGGCAACCACCCTCCGGTGGTTGCCATTTTCTTTCCCGCTCGTCGCTTCCTTCACCGATCGCCCGACAAACGGCCGTCGGAATTGCGCTATCATTGCCACCCAACATAACCACAATAACGGAGTTGCCGGCACCATGGCCGATTACCCGCGCGCGCCGCGACTGTTATTTCTCCTGCGCCAGCTCGACAACCTCACCGCGACCCTCGGCAAATCCGTTGCCTGGCTGACGCTACTGATGGTGCTGGCGACCTGCATTGTGGTGATTCTGCGGCGCGGCTTTGATATCGGCTCCATCGCCCTGCAAGAATCCGTTACCTACATGCACGCCGCTGTTTTTCTGCTCGGCACCGCTTACGCCTTGCAATACGGCGCTCATGTGCGGGTAGACATTCTCTACCGCCGTTTCACACCGCGCACCCGGGCGTGGATCAACAGCCTCGGCGCGTTGTTGCTGTTGCTGCCGGTCAGCATTTTTATCGGTTTTATCAGCATCGAATTCGTCAGCAGTGCCTGGCGCATTCGCGAAGGCTCCACCGACTCCGGCGGCCTGAGCATGGTTTACTGGCTGAAAACGCTCATTCCCCTCATGGCAGTTAACCTGTCCCTGCAAGCGGTGGCAGAAATTTTGCGCAACACACTGGTCCTGATGAACATGACCGATGCCGCTAACGAAGCCGCAGACAGTGAGGCAGCACAATGAGTTTATTGATTGAGCTGATGCCACTGTGGATGTTTGCGGTTATCTGTCTGGCGTTGATGATCGGTTATCCGGTGGCTTTTACGCTGGCAGGTGTCGCGCTGATTTTTGCCGGTTTCGGTATAGTTACCGGCATTTTCGATGCAAACTTGCTAAAAACTTTCCCCAGTCGTCTCTACGGCATCATTAACAATTACACCCTGGTAGCGGTGCCGCTGTTCGTTTTTATGGGCGTAATGCTCGAAAAATCGCGGCTGGCCGAAGAGCTGTTGGAGAATATGAGCAAGGCCTGTGGTCGCATGCCCGGCGGGCTGGGTATTTCCGTGGTGCTGGTCGGCGCGTTACTGGCCGCAAGCACCGGCATCGTCGGTGCAACGGTGGTGACCATGGGGCTCATCTCGTTGCCGACTATGCTGCGCCGTGGCTACTCGCCCGCCTTTGCCACAGGTACTTTGTGTGCAACCGGCACGCTCGGGCAAATTATCCCGCCGTCTATCGCGCTGGTGTTACTGGGCGATGTGCTTTCCAGCGCCTATCAACAGGCGCAACTCAGCCAACATATTTACAACCCGCGCACTATTTCCGTGGGCGATTTGTTCGTCGCGGCGATTATCCCGGGTTTGATGCTGGTGGTTTTTTATCTGGCCTACGTGATTTTTTGCGGTCGCTTCCGCCCTTCGCTGGTGCCACCCGCCATTACCGAAGAACGGGTGGCACCGCTGCGCCTGCTGGCCAGTTTGCTGCCGGTGTTGCTGTTGATTGCGCTGGTGCTGGGCTCCATTCTTACCGGTTCGGCCACCCCCACCGAGGCCGCCGGTGTCGGTGCGCTGGGTGCCAGCTTGCTGGCGTTGTGGAAACGGCAATTGACTATGTCGCGGCTGCTGGAGGTGATGCGCAGTACCACCCGGGTGAGCGCGATGATTTTCACCATCCTGATCGGTGCTTCGCTGTTTTCACTGGTGTTTCGCGGTTTCGGCGGCGAGGAGCTGGTGCATACTTTCTTTTCGCAACTGCCAGGCGGGGTGTTTACCGCGATGCTGGTGGTGATGGTGATGATTTTTGTGTTGGGTTTTATCCTCGATTTTATCGAGATCACCTTTGTGGTGGTGCCGATTGTTGCCCCGGTGTTGATGATGATGGGCGTGGATCCTATCTGGCTGGGTATTATGATCGCGGTGAATTTGCAGACGTCTTTCCTGACGCCGCCGTTTGGTTTTGCGCTGTTTTACCTGCGCGGTGTGGCGCCCGCGAGTGTGCCGACCGGTGCGATTTATCGCGGTGTTTTTCCGTTTATCGTGATGCAATTGTTGCTGCTGGTGGTGTTGGCGATCTGGCCGGAGTTGGTGACGGGTTTGAGCCTTCAATAGCGCTGAGGCTTTCCACATGGCCCTGTCGTTAAAGTGCAAAGTGCAAAGTGCAAAGTGCAAAGTGCAAAGTGCAAAGTGCAAAGTGCAAAGTGCAAAGTGCAAAGTTTGGATGGGGGTTTTTGTTTGGGTTTTACAAGCAGTGCCTCTCTGTCCGTTTGTCATTAGGACACTTGTTCCAAAAACGCATGAACATCCGCAAGCGGAGCCGGCCAATCATCACAGGTTTTGGAATACAGGGTCTAATAACAAACTCATATTGTGCTGATCCGGAGGATCCAGTCACCTGCACCTATACTGATTAAAAACCCCTTTCCTCGACCTCGATAGAGAGTCTTGCCCATGTCGTTTTTACATCCCGATGATGACCCGCGCCCCACCGGTGAACTGACGCTACAAACCCTGTCGATGCCGGCAGATACCAATCCTTATGGCGATATTTTTGGCGGCTGGCTGATGTCGCAGATGGATATCGCCGGTGCCATTCATGCGCAGGATATTGCTTGTGGGCGCGTAACAACGGTAGCGGCGGGCAGCATGTCTTTTTTGCGTCCTGTGCCGGTGGGCGCTACCGTCAGTTGCTATGCATCGGTGGTGGATATCGGCCGCACCTCCATCCGTTTGCTGATTGAAGTCTGGATCAGAATCCCGCATTCTTCTCATGTCGCCAAAGTCACCGAAGGCGAATTCGTCTACGTGGCGATTGATGAAAACGGCCGCACCCGTCCGGTGCCTGGCCGATAACCACAATGTACCGTGAATGTCATTAATACCGGAGTGTCATCATGCTCAAGGATTCCGCCGTCGGTTACGGCCTGCTTTCCATTATTTTGCATTGGGTCAGCGCGCTGCTGATTGTCGGCCTGTTCGGGCTGGGTATTTATATGGTCGATCTCAGTTATTACGACGATATGTACCACAAGGCACCGTCGTTACATATCAGCCTCGGCCTGATCCTGTTTTTGCTTACGGTGCTGCGCGTGGTGTGGCGAGGCGTTAACCCCAAGCCGGAGGTTTTACCGGGCCAGAAGCCGCTCGCGGTGGCGGGTGCGCAATTGATCAAATACGTATTTTATATTTTGATTGCGGTGCTGGTGGCGACCGGTTATTTGATTACTACTGCCGACGGTAAAGCCGCCAGCCTGTTTGGTTTGATCAGTTTTCCGGTAACGGTGCAGCTGGGCGCAGATGGTGTTGATCTTGCGGGTTCTATCCATGAAATCGCCGCCTGGGCGATGGTGCTGCTGGCTGGCGTGCATGGCCTGGCGGCGCTGGTGCATCATTTTGTGGTGCGCGATCGCACTCTGGTAAGAATGCTGAAGCCGGTTAAAAAGTAAAACCGGCTTTAACGGGATGCTTTGTCCGGGTGGCGGTAGCGGGCCATAAACATCGCCACCGTTTCCTTTACCAGCTTTTGCCGTTCTTCAGCCGTGGTGCTGATCATGCCGAATAACGCCGGATAAAATACGAACGCCTTGAACTGATAGATAAATTGTTTGGTGGCGAAGGTAATATCGGCGATATCCAGTTCCTTTGCCGCGCAGGCATCGCGTAGAAACTGCTCCAGATAACGCTGGCAACCGGGCGCATATTCGCTGATATTTTTGGCCAGCTCCGGTTGCTGCATCACCTGCAAAATAGCTACTTTGGCAATCCGCAAAAACGCTTCTGAACCCAGCATTGCCACTTCATCTTCGGCGATCTTCTGCAATTGTTCGTCTAACGAGCGGGCAGGGTCGAAGGTGATTATCTGGCTTTGCGACAAGCGCTCGAACATCCGCACCAATATCGCCTGAAACAACAATTCCTTGGTGGCGAAGTGGTTGTACACGGTGCGCTTGGATACTTTCGCCTCCAACGCCAGCTGGTCCATGCTGGTTTGCTCCACGCCCTGGCTGTAAAACAGCGTTTCAGCGGCATCGAGAATCTGTAAGCGTTTTTTATCTGTGAGTTTCATCGAATCACCCTGCGATGTGAACGGGTATTCTAGCCCTAACTTGAAAAAACTGCACGGCACAGTTTACTTTTCACAAAGCATATGTAAACTGCACGGTGTAGTTTATATTCAGGACAGAGCTATGCGACGGATAACCAAAATTTCAATGTGGGCACTAACCGGCCTCGCAATACTGATAGCAGGAGCAAGCGTGGTGAACAGCGATCTTAAAGCCAGTGTCGATACCGAAAGCCTCAGCCAATCCAGCCGCTTTCATGAAGGCAAGTTTTTGAATGAGCATGAGTTTGAGCAGCCCGGCTTTGTTAAAACGCTGCATATTTTCAAACGCTTTTTTACCGAAGCGGCGCCCGACAAATTTCCCGTACACAGCTTGCCCGTACAAGCCGTTACGCGCGCGCAACTGGATGCTTTGACCAACGATGACATCCATCTGATCAAGCTGGGCCATTCCTCGGTGCTGATGAAAGTGCTGGGGGAGTACTGGTTGTTTGATCCGGTGTTTTCCGAGCGCGCTTCGCCCTTTTCCTTTCTCGGCCCGAAACGTTTTCACCAAACGCCGATCAGCATTGATGAATTACCGCCCATCGCCCGGGTACTGATTTCCCATAACCATTACGACCATCTGGACAAAACCAGCGTGCAGAAACTCGCCAGCAAAACCGGCGAGTTTTTTGTGCCGCTCGGCGTCGATAAAGACCTGCAGCGCTGGGGCATAGACGCTGCGGTAATGACTACTTTTGACTGGTGGCAGGAATGGCAAACCGGAGAAACGCTGGTTGCCTTTACGCCAACGCAACATTTTTCCGGGCGCGGCCTTGGCGATAGCAACAATACCCTGTGGGGTTCGTGGGTGGTTAGAACACCGGCAGGCGCTGTGTATTTCAGTGGTGACTCGGGATACTTTACCGGCTTCAAGGACATCGGCAATAAATACGGCCCGTTTGATATTACCTTTATTGAAACCGGCGCCTACGATGCCGACTGGCCGAGCGTACACATGACGCCGGAAGAAAGCGTAACGGCGCATCAGGATCTGCAAGGCAAGATGATGATCCCGATTCACAACGGCACCTTTTCTCTCGCCTTCCACACCTGGTACGACCCGCTGGAGCGGGTATCAAGCGCCGCGCTGCAATCCGATGTGACCTTATTAGCACCTCAATTTGGTCAGCCCTTGTCGTTAAGCGGGTTGGCCGAACAGGTTGCCGCCATGCCGGTTAATAACAGCAGCTGGTGGCGCGAATTGATGCCGGCAGCGGTGTTGGCGAAAAACCTCGCCGCTACCGCCGAACCGCAAACCACCGCGCAGCCCTGAGTGTCATTTCCGCCAAATATAACCGGATGTCGCATTGAGTCTCTGCTAATCTCAATGCGATAGACGGCTTGTCAAAAACGCCAGCAATAATCTTTCCGGTGGTATGCTGCCCGACTGAATGGCGTTGATCTTGCAGGTTCAATTCATGAACTCCCGGCGCAGATGGCGGTCAAATCCGCAGGTCTGCACGGTATCATTGCATTTCTGCATTACCCGCTGCCCATAACCGTAGCGGGTGAGAATGCCAAAGCCTGTTCGGAAATGAACAGCAATGTTTACAAACAGGACACAATGTCCATTGATGTCGATAATTCATCAGGAGATGAGCATGAAAAAAACGTTACTGGGTCTGGTTCTTGGTTCGGTTGCCCTTGCCAGTTTGCCTGCAATGGCTGACAAGTACGTCATTGATACCAAAGGCGCACACGCTTCCATCAATTTTGAAATTCAGCATCTGGGTTACAGCTGGCTGACCGGCCGTTTTAATGAGTTCAGTGGTGAATTCAATTACGACCCGAAAGATGTAGCCGCAAGCAAAATCAACGTTACCATCAACACCAACAGCGTAGACAGCAACCACGCCGAGCGTGACAAGCATTTGCGCAGTGATGATTTCCTCAACGTAGCCAAATTCCCCACTGCAACATTTGTCAGTACCAAAATCGTACAGGACGATGGCGAAGAGTTTGACATCATCGGCGACCTGACACTGAACGGCGTAACCAAAAGCGTCACTATTGAAGTGGACAAAATCGGTGAAGGTAAAGACCCATGGGGCGGTTACCGCGTAGGTTTTGAAGGCGAAACCGAAATCCGTTTGAAAGACTTCAATATCAAGCAGGATCTCGGCCCAGCTTCACAAAGCGTAAAATTGAAGTTGCATGTTGAAGGTATCAAGCAATAAGCTGTCATTACCTTTTCTGCTGTATAAAAAAGGAAGCTCTTGCAGCTTCCTTTTTTATTAAAAGGTGATTGTTGTTCTTCGGATATTCTCTGTGTTGGAAATGATCCCGTATGAAAGCATTCATCGCAACCACCGCACTTGTTCTTGCAAGCCTGATTCCCCAGCTGGCCAGCGCCAGTTTTATTCTGAAAAATATTCCGTTGAATCACCCGGCCAATGGCGACGTTGAACGGTTTGATCAATTTCTCGCCGTCTCCGGCCATGCCACCAATGAGCGCTGGCTGAGCCTGATTGACCTGCACGACTTCTCGTCAAACGCCATCACACTGCCGGATAATGCCCAATTTTTTTCCCGCCTGGTAACAAGCGAAGGGGACGCGCTGGTTATCCTGACAGACAAAGATATTCGCCGCTACGATCGCGCTAACAACCGTTTTGTATCGCTGCTGGAAACGCCTTCGCTGTACACGCTGACGGACCAGACCCGCATACGTCAGCTGAATTTTGTGGTTAACCTGAATGAACAACAATCGGTGTTTGTCGTTCCGGATTTTCACCATGTGCATGTTTATGCGCCCGCCGCCGAAGGCTTCAAACACAGCAAGCTGAAATTACCGGTGCAGGTACAAACCTTTGAAGAGACGCCGCGTTTTCACCCGCGCCGCGTATGGCCGGTAGATTTCAATCAGGATGGTAAAACCGATCTGGTATTTCTGCGCGATGGCCGCTTGCAAGTGTTCTTGCAACAAGCTGAGGGAGCATTTGCCACAACGCCGGAAAATATAAAACCGGCCATGCATTTATCACTGGATCAGGAAAGCCGCATTCGCGGCGGCGAAGGGCGCAACTTTGCCGGTCTGGAAATTAATCACCTGCACGACATTATGGATCTGGACGGCGATGGCATACCGGATATCGTTATTCGCCGTGAAGAATTTCACGATGCCATTGAAGTGAATACCAGCTACCGCATTCACTACGGCAAAAAAGGCGAATCCACCCTGCAATACAACGCCGATGCGGATGCTGTCATCAGCACCAAAGGCATGCAGTTTGAACCGGTATTTGCCGATATCAATGGCGATGGTCGCAAAGATTTTTACACACCGGGTGCGCAGTTTGGCGTTGGCTCGGTAATCCGCGCCCTGCTCAGCGGTAACGCCACCATTGAAATGCAATTTTACCTAATGGACGAAAATCGCAACTTCAACAGCAAGCCCGACCACACCCACAAAGCCACCGCACAAGTCAGCATCAGCCGCGCCAGCCTCGACATGCCCTTATTCGGCGCCGGCAGCCTGGACGGCGACCCGCACAAAAATTTGATCATCGGCGAAGGCAAAGATCGCTTGCACGTTATTCCGAGCGGCAAACGCCGTCTCTTCGAAACCCAGGGCACCCGCTACGCCACCGCACTACCCAACGACGGCTCTCGCGTAAAAATCATGGACATCAACGGCGACGGCCTCGACGATATTATTCTGCCGTTTGATAACCACGATTCCGAAGAAACGCGTAATCGGGTGCACTTGTTGATTATGCAACCCAGGTAGTTATTGCTATTAAGTGAAGCGGGTATTCACGCGTGAAATGACTGGAAGAAACTTCCATCACGCATTATCTGGAATATCCGGCTCAACCAATCGGACAAGTTGCTCAAGCGACTCTTGCCAACCCAGGTAACACATTTCGACGGGAATTACCGCCGGGATGCCTTCCTGAATAATATGAATTTCCGTTCCGCAAGATACCGGTTTTAAATCAATCGACACCAGAATTTCACCGGGCAGATTCACGTCTTCAAAGCGGTCTATGTGGCGAATGCTTTTGCCCTGCACCAGCTCGGTATACTCAGCCGTAAATGCATGACTGCTGCCGCTGCCAAAGTTGGTAAAGGACATCCGGTAGCCACCGCCCACCCGCACATCAATCTCGTGAACGGTGCCGGTAAAGCCGAACGGCGGAAGCCAGCGTTCCAGAGCGCTTTTATCGGTAAACGCTTTATAAATGCGCGCTGCTGGTGCTCTCAAAACACGATGTAACCGCACGGTACCTGGTTCATTTGCCATAACAGTCTCCTCATATTCATCCGTTGGTTGGTGTAACGGAGTCAGTTATCCGGAAATAACGTTGCTCCTTACTGATAGTCGAACGGAAACTCGCAAAATCGACACGCTAATGATAAATATTAAATGCTTGCCGCAAGTCCGAGATTGGCCTGCAATTTTAAAGGCCGTTTCCGGACGTGTGCAGCAGCGATGCCATGAACTTCTCTAAAAAATTGGCCATGCTTCAGAAAATCATTCAGCGCAACGCAGGAGCGGATTCATCCTTTTTACTGTTGGTCATCCATGTGGAACCTGTGCAAAAATCGGTGTGCGACTGGCGCGAGAATAATGCCTGCCACAAAAATAACAATCAGCCCACAGTAAAGTGAATAAAGACCGGCAAAAATTTTTCCACCAAAGCTGACTGGCGCATCCACCGGCCCCATCCCTCCCAGCAACATAGCCGCATTGAGAAAAGCGTCAATCCAGCTTAGACCTTCGAGCGTACGATAACCCAGCATGCCGATGAAGAGTGATACGCAAATAACTACAACGACAATCAGCCCGCTGTTTGCCAACCGCAGCAGGAACTGCTGTTGAGGTAAAACGGGCTGATCCCGGTGCTCAAAGTTTGGAAGTATGGGTTTCATTGCTCACCTGATCCTGAATTAGACCGTTTCGCAAAGTGGCGTCAATCATATTTCTTTGTTGACGCGAACTCTTTCAATAAGCTCATTAGCTTCTTTGATAACCAGATCGGGCTCTTCCTGAGGAATCAAATGATGGCTTTTGGTGGTAAGAACGGCTTTTCCTTGTGGAAAGGCTTCTGCCCACTTCGTCCAAAGTTCTCCCCACATCTCCCGACCTTTATCGGAATGAAAAAGATGTTCCGGCTCTTCGTAACGCTTTACACTGGCAATCGCTGTAACCGGGATATCTTTAATTTCGGGATAATCCGGCAATGGAAATTTTGCCCAGAAGTCTACGATATGGTAACTCTTGCCGCCCTTGATATCGGCCAACTTGATCGCCTCAATCTCTTTGTTTCCCTGTTCAAGATCAATAGCTCGCACAATATCCACATCATGTTCTGATGAGGCATCAACCAACAGCAATCCTTCCACGCGCTCGGGATAGGTAGCGGCAAACACTCTGGCAACGCTACCACCGTATGAATGCGCAACATATATGATGCGCTCTACACCAATATGATCAAGCAAAGCCTTCAGGTGTTTTACGTAGTCCTCCACAACAAAAAGAATTTCAGGCTTACTGGAGTTTCCATTACCCACTCTGGAATAACGAATAACAGTGGCAGATTTTGAAAGCAATGCCGGGATTTCGTCCCAGTCTGCCAATCCACCGCCACCACCGGCTTCAAGAAGAATGACCTCTTTCCCATTACCAATAACTTCATACTCAATCGAATAACCGGCTATATTTGCGGTTTTTATCGCTGACTGAGCGGTAAAGGAAAATAACAAAGTAACCAGTAGAACTGCAATTTTCATAAGATCTCCGTATCACTGGCATTACAAATTGGACGATGGATGACTCATAACAGAAAGTTAAAAACTCAGCATTTTTAGATTTCGTAATCGAACTCATAGAAATGCTTTCCATTCTCTATTTTGATAAGCATTTTTCCCGAAAGACCTTTTAGTTCGCCAGAGCCTGAATCAGGAATCACTTCCAGTACCAGACGATCCTTACCCTGGTTCATGGTGCCGAAGTGTTGCAGCACGAAGCTGCCTTGTTTGCCGGACAAAGAGCCGCTGACCTGTTCGATGGCAACGTAACCGGCTGAACCTTTTACGGTTGTCATAGCGCTAAGCATTTCACCCTGGCTTGTTGCTACCAGATCACCCGAAAAGGTTTTATCAATAGACATGCGCCCTATATTTATACCTTCAGTGCCTTTGGCATAGGAGTCCATAGGTTGCAGTTTGACTTGAAATTCTCCGGAAGCTTTCATTTTAATCCCTTGTTTGGATGAGTAATTTAAAACCTGATCAGGTCGCTGCCATGCCTAAAACTTGCGAATATGAAAAGGAATTCCGGTGCCTTCTTCGCAGTACTGTTTCAAACTCAATAGAAAGATCGCCCAATTGTAGTTACAGAAACGATAAAATTCCGTGACTTCGCGCCAGTCTGTATGCCGGAGAATAACCGATGTTTTTCCGTCTTTTTCATTCAGATCAAAACTGATATGGGTTCCTATCCATTCCGGGTCTGAATCGACGCAGCGCCAAACCATTCTTTTGTTTGACGTCAACGCTGTAATTTCCATCTTTGTTGGCGATTCCTCGCCAAACCTGAATTCGTTTACAGCACCTGTCTGCGCAACAAAGGCCAGCTCACGGGTCCACACTTCCGCTAATCCACGTTCAGTGGTAAGAATTTCGTAGACCTTTTCAACAGGTGCTTTTATATACTGGATATGTTCAATATTTGCCATGATCGTTGTTACTCCTATTTTTTATATTATTTTTATCAATTCCAACAGAAGAGCATGATGTAAAGCCTATTTAGAGAAGGGCCGCAAAGGCTGAGGGTTAGTGCGCTTTGCGGCTGAATAACCATTAGCTAGTCAGCGCTGCTCCAGGTTCCTCCCAACTGGCCACAACTTGCGGGCAGGGTGCTCAAGTCGCTTTCTGAGCGGGCGTAGTAGTAAGCATCTCTTTTGGTTCCCATCATACCCTTGCAAACACCCTGTGCGGGTAGAGGACATTGCTCCATATAATCAATTTTTCCGGCTTCACCACCCATCTGAACCGACATATTCGCCAAGGCTTCGCAAGAGCCCTTGAACGCGGCTTCACTTTCCTTCGGGTCAGATTGCACGCAATCTTTGGAGTGTATGGTTTGCCCCATGAAAGAAAATTTCCCCTCAATAAGGCAAGCTTTATCAGCCGCATTTGACGCCAAAGGCAACATAACTAATAAAGCCATGGGAATAACAGACATTAATTTCATGTAATTTCCTTTCAAAGTAGCAATAACTTGATAAGTGTTAAAAAGGGGGAGAAAGAATAATACCTAAAAACCACCCGTTTATTGGCTTTTTTAAGCGAATACTGGTTCGCACAAAATTTTTGTCTTTACTGATGACGCAATAAAGCATTCTGCGTGTGAAGCTTCATGCATACTTTTGATAACATCGAATGATGGTTGATTTGCGCCTGTAAATTTAACTTCGGGTCTTAAGGTTACTGAAAGCATTGCTACTTTCCCTTCACCATTTTTCCCCATGATGCCGGATGATTCATCTGTATATGACATAACGGAAAAACCTTTTTTTGCCGCAATAGATAAAAACCACAACATGTGGCAACTTGAAAGAGAGGCAACAAACGCCTCTTCGGGGTCAATGGCATGCTCAACAGAGAATGGAAGCGGAACAACATGAGGTGAACTTGAAGCTTTTACCTCAACACCGCCATCAAAACTCCACGAATGTTCCCGACTGTATTTTCCCGATCTAAAATCTGTGCCGTCGCTGCTCCAAACAATTTTTGCAGAATACATATGATTCATTCCTTAATTCACTTAACAACCGCCACAAAGACGAGGAGCCGGCTGGAGGCCAGCGCCGCTTCACTATCCTGATAGCCCGTGAATAAAACGTATACAGAGCATATTGGAACTGCTTTAACTCGAACAAAATCCAGCAAACACAGCCGTACTATTTAGTTTAATAGTCGCCATTTATTATTATTTTCTACACTTTGTATATCTCGACATTGAACGCTTCGCCGGTTTTACTTGGGTGCCTGTTTTATCGGGACAAGATCACCAGTCCAGCAAAATGTGATTGTTAGCTTGTTGGAGTCAAAATTTTGATGATTTCATCATATTCAAGACCACTATTCTTCATATGTATATGGACTGCTCTATGGCAGTTAGGGCAAAGGAGCGCTAAATCGTGTGGCTTGATGGTGTACTTTGCTGAATAAGTAGAAATTGGCATTTTGTGGTGAGCCTCAATATACTTAACTCCATATTTATCATGAAAATCCATTGAACATATTTCGCAAACCCATGAGCTAGAGCTCTTTACCGCAGAAACAACAGCACTACTTCTTTCTGCAATCAAATGGGTTACGTAACGCCGCTCACCCTCTTGATATACCGCCTCATCTTGATTATGAATCGCATCCTCAATTGATGAACCTTTCCGAGCGAGGACAACAAATTTATCTTCAATTTCGGCAACAGAAAAGGAACCTTCATAGTGCCATCCCGCCTTTGACTCTGTGAACAGGAGAATAGGATAAAGATGCTGTGGTTGTTTGATTAGAACATTGTTGGCTTTTTCTTTAAAATTTACGTTCCCATTCCTTGCTTTGAATGAGTAATGAAATGCCAATTTATTATCATCAGACCAGCCGTCCTCTTCATATGAACCCGGGCGGGTTTTGATAATTACGGCTTTTACGAATGGTAACTCTCCAATCCAGTTTATGCCTTGCTGAGGCGTATTACCAATTGCGAACTCAGAACTCGACCAATATGGTGAAGACTCAACCTTGGAGTACTGGATTAGGTCAAATAGATTTCTCTTTGAAACTGTGTCTCCAGATACAAGAGAAAATAAATCCTGTGGTTTACTCAATTCCATGTTCGCACTCTAATTCTTGTAAGAGCTAACGCCGCGCTCTACGGCAATTTTGGAGCGCTGCGAAAAAGTTGTCCGACAGCAGCGCTTTGTTACGCATTAGTTTTTGTTGTAGCCAAACTCACCACGACTAAGTAGAGCTTCTTTCCAATAACTTTCCCGAGCAAAAATCTCAGCGTCATCCGTTTTCATAGGTCTATATTCAAGTAGGGAAAATCGGAAATTTTTGCGAGCGTACTCCTTACCCTTTTCCTTTATTAACTTGGTGAGTTCGTCGTTGTGTCCGTGACCATTACAAATGTAGCAATGCCACCTAGACCAAATTCCAGTAGTGCCGTAGGCTGATCCTACATACTTCTTCCCATTACTCTTATCCATGATGAGATAAACCCCTTTCACGTTGAGCAAAGCCGCTCGCCAATCTGGCTTGGACGTTTGAAAGATATTCTCTAGGACGTGAAAATCATGATTGATCCTTTCATAACCACAGAATAGAGCTCCAGTATATTCTTCACGAAGGATTTCAGAAACTCGGAACTCTTCCAGATAATTTTCGAGTTTCCGAGACTTTGCTCGTCCTGATCTTTTCCAATGCAGCTTAAGCCTGCCAATATATGGGGAAAACTGATCAGTAAGGGCCACTTCGTAACCCTTGCTTCGAGTGGTTCCTAATCGGGCGACAATCTCATAGACTCCACCGAATAGCCATTCATTTGGTTCGTGGTAATAGTCCATAAGGCTGAATATATATCGTCGATTAAAATCATCCTTCTCACTTCGCCAGGAATTCCAGCCCTTCCACTCTTCTTTATCTCGCACAAATACGTCAAGCGGATGCATCTCTCCATTCCAGTTGGCCAAGTGAATTTTATGATCCTTGGGATTCTCAAACGTGAGAATGTCATTGAGATGTATGTCCATACTGACCTTATGCGTAAAATTTTAATGGTGGCCTCCAAGGCCGTTCCTCCGGATACACATCTCACTCAGAGTTTCCGTCAAATTACGGGGCCCGGCCTTTGGCGTCAACACGCTAGTAAAGGATATGTCCTATCTGGCTAGCGTATTGGCTAATACTTCGTAAGAAGAGACTTTCTTTCGGAGCATATTGCATGCAGCCTTTGGAGTGAAGGGGCTGGCATCTCATTAAATAAGAAAAGCTTTAGGCCAGCGACAGGCAATAAAAATCGGCAGAAATAAAATTACTGCCAATAACCTTTATTTCTTAATTTCTGCCACACAAACAACCCTAAATTTATACCGCTCGTAAGTTTTTCCTAAATAGCTAATCATACTTCTGCCTGACGGGGAAGAAAAATGAAATTCTGATCCTACCGATGGATAATGTGCACTCCCATTTAGGCGAATAGAAAACTTGCCACTAGCATCCACAGCTAAAGTATTTTCGTTACCACACAGCGTTACGGCTTGACCATTTGCCAAAACAAGATCGGCATCTGCGTTATATACTCTGTTTTTATTTATTTCTTCAAAAGATTTCGTGATACCGACTACTGTTCTAGATCTCTCTTCAAATGCAGCTGCCACTTGAAGGAAATTGTTTACTCTATTTTCTATTTGATTGATTTCTACTTTTATTTCTTGCGGAACGTTTACGTTAGTAACCAGATCATTCAAATATCCATTTAGGGCACTTTGCTCTAGCACTAATTCTTTACTAATACTTGTTAACTCCCTAACTCCATCAGATAGCGGATCATCAAGTTTCATATACTTTGATTTAAGAACATCAAATCCAAATGTAGATGCCCCACCTAATACTGCACCAAACAAAACGATAATTAACTCCTTTTTCAAAAACAAATACTCCTTTCATAAAAAATTGATAAAACAATCCATATTGGCACGAGAGAGCAATGCCATTGAATCGCGGTTCTGTTAATTTTTTGAAGACACCTACTGTGGATCAACAGCATCCCGGACTTTAAAATAATCCAACTCCGAAATGTCGTTATAAGCGCGGATGCGTTCCTGAAATTCGCTGTAGGATTCGTAGACTTTTTTGAATAGCGGGTCGGCGGCGGCTTGTTCGGCGTAGACTTGCTGGCTGATGTCGTAGAAGCGTTGGATAACGTCGTCCGGGAAGCGGCGTACGTTGACGCCGCGGTCTTTGATTTGTTGCAGGGCAACCATATTGCCAGCGGTGAATTGGTCCAGCATGTCCTGGTTCATGCTGCGCATGGCGGCTTCTACCATGGATTGCAAATCTTTCGGCAGGGATTCCCAGGCGGTTTTGTTAATTAAAAATTCCAGCGTTGAACCGGGTTCCTGCCAGCCGGGGTAATAATAGTTGCGGGCAATTTGCGGGAAGCCGAAGGTGAGGTCGTTAATAGGGCCAACCCATTCGGCGGCGTCTATCACGCCGGTTTGCAGCGCAGTGTACAACTCACCACCTGGGATATTCACCGCACTACCACCGGCGCGGTTAAAAATTTCACCAGCCATGCCGGGGATGCGCATTTTCAAACCGCGCAAATCATTAACGCTGTTGATGTCGCGGTTGAACCAGCCAGCCATTTGCACGCCGGTGTTGCCGCCCGGATAAGGTACCAGGTTAAAAGGCGCATAGACTTCCCGCCATAATTCCAGACCGCCACCGTGGAATAACCAGCCGTTACTTTCCTGTGCGTTCATACCGAAAGGAATGGTGGTAAAAAATTGCGCGGCGGGAACCTTGCCTCGCCAATAGTAGGAAGCGGCGTGACCCATTTCCACGCTGCCCGCCGATACCGCATCAAATACGCCGTTGGCTGGCACAATTTCGTTAGCGCCATAGACATGTATAACCAGGCGGCCCGCGCTCATCACTTCTACCTGACGGGCAAAGGTTTCTACGCTGGTGCCGAGCACCGGGAAATTTTTCGGCCAGGTGGTGACCAGACTCCAGCGGTAGCGGGTTTGAGAAGTTTCTTCACCGGATACCGACAGGCCGCCCCGTTCTCCGGCTTTTTCTATCACCAGCAGGGAGAAAACCAGCACCAGCAGTGCGACCAGCAGCAGAATAACCGGCGGATACCAGTTAATGGGGCGAGGAGAAGGCATATTGTTATAGTCCGGAGAATTGAAAAAGCCGGTTGGCAAGCGCCAGATAATAGCAGATAGCAGCGAGTGGGAATTACGCCTGATTTAATGTTTACGGTTTGTTGGTCGCTTCAAATAAGTTATCTTACGCGCCAGCATCCAGTACGTTAACCCGATTACGCTTGAAAGAAGGTCTGTATCCATGCGCCAGCATAGCCGTATTACCTTTCGTTCGATTTTTCGCATCAAGGTGAGCAACCGCGCCAATAAACGCCTGATCGGTTATGTGGGAGACATCTCTGAAACCGGCCTGAAATTATTGGGGGATGTGTTGTTGGAAGTGGACAGTACAGCGGCGTTGCAACTGAAAACCCGCGATAAAGACGGCCATATGCGCAAGATTGATATTGATGTGGTGTGCCTGTGGTCGCGGGAGAACGAGAAAACCGGCCATGTAGAAAGCGGCTTTACCCTGGCAGCACCATCACCGGATTTTGTTAACTGGGTGAGCAGTTTGCGCAACGGCCGCATCACCTGATGGTTTGATCAGAAGGCGGCCATTACCAAAGTGGCAGCCGGGTCATTAACCCAGGCTGCCAAGAATATTTACACCGACTTTATCGGGAATTTCGTTTTGCGACAGCACGTGCAAACCGGGGCTGAATACCCGGGCATAACGGGCAAGCAACGGACGCAGTTGCGGCACTACGGTAAGAATCGGCGGGTGACCTTCCTTACGCAGTTTTTCTTTGACGACCGGCATGGAATTTTGTAACTGGTTGAGCAAGTTTGGCTCCACCGGAATATTATCCAGACTGACCGGGCCCGCCTGCTGGGCGATGCTCAAGGCGCTGAGCAAGGTATTTTCCAGCGCATTTTCCAATACAAACACCGCAATTTCATTACGATCGCCAGCAATGCTGGCAACAATGTTACGGCGCAGTGCGTAGCGCACATCGGATGCCAATAGAATCGGATCTTTAGTGGATTCACTACCCTCTACCAGCGCTGTGGCGATGCCGACGATATCCCGCAGCGACACTTCTTCCTGTAACAACTGCCGGTAAACGCGATGCTGCTGGGTAAAGCTCAGTTGCGCTTTCAAGGCCTCGGCCAGCTTGGGCGCCTGCAACGTAAGACGCTGCATTAAATAATCCACGTCATCGTGTTTGAACACTTCCGGCAGATGGGCGCGCACAATTTTATTCAGGTGCGTAGCCACCACACTGGCGCAATCAATAACCTGATAACCGAGATTGAGCGCACGGGTTTTGTCGGCTGGTTGAATCCATACCACCGGCATATTGTAGGCCGGGTCCATGCCGAGGATGCCGTCAATTTCGCCGTAGAGTTCCGGAGATGGAATTGCCATTAAACGGTCTGCGTGTAATTCCGCACCGTCAATACGCTCGCCATTAATATAGATATTGTATTGCGAGGCTTTGAGCCGCAGGCTGTCACGGATTTGTACTTCCGGTAATAAAAAGCCGAGATTTTCAGACAGCGTTTGCCGCACACCACGCACCCGTTGCGCGAGTGGCGCACCGGCGGAATCGTTAACCAGGCTTACCAGTTTGTAACCAAGCGAAATGGATAAACGTTCAACCAGCGGAATGTCTTCCCAACCCAGTTGCTGGGTGCGTTCCTGCTCCATCACTTTACCAATAGCCTGCACTTCGTCCAGGCTGGCGGCTTCTGCGGGCGGTGCCGACCTTGCGACACACCAGCCAATAAAAGCGATTAACGCCGCAAAACTGAGAAATGCCAAATGCGGCATGCCCGGAATAATCGCCAGCACAAATAAAATACCGGCAACCATGTAAAGCGTTTGCGGCGAAGCCATCAGCTGGCGCTGCACCTGCTCGGGAATGTCTGACGACTCGTTAATACGGGTAACAATAATCGCAGCTGCCGTAGAAAGTAATAACGCTGGAATTTGTGCAACCAGACCGTCACCAATACATAGCAGGGCGTATTGTTTGAATGCCAGACCCGCCGGCAAGTCGTGCACAAACATACCGATGGCAAAGCCACCGAACAGGGTGATGATAAGAATCAGAATACCGGCAATCGCATCGCCGCGAACAAATTTGGAGGCCCCGTCCATTGCACCATAGAAGTCTGCTTCTTTGGCCACGTCCTGACGGCGCTGACGTGCTTCTTCCTGGCCGATAACACCGGCGTTCAGGTCGGCGTCAATCGCCATTTGTTTACCGGGCAAGGCGTCCAGAGTAAAACGTGCGGTTACTTCGGAAATACGTTCGCCACCTTTGGTGATTACGATGAAGTTAACGATCATCAAAATCATAAACACCACAAGGCCGACAATAAAATTGCCCCCAATGGCCACTTCACCGAACGCCTGAATGACTTTACCTGCGGCGGCGGTACCTGTGTGACCTTCGAGCAAAACAATACGTGTAGAGGCTACGTTCAAACATAAACGTAGCAGCGTGGTTACCAGAATAACGGTAGGAAATAGCGAAAAATCCAGTGGCCGTTTGGCCGATACGCTGACCAGCAGTACCAGCACCGCCATGGCGATGTTGAAGGTAAACAGGATATCCAGAACTTGCGGCGGCAAAGGTAAAACGATCATCGCCAGAATGGACAGAATCAGAATCGGGATACCGATTCTTCCGCTGCGAAACGTTGGCAGTAGTTGCTGGAATAGGTTCATCATCAAGCCCTGTTCGCCATACTGGCGGGAATATTAAAATTGGTTGCAAGTTGCGGTTTGCTGCGCTGCCCCTGACGGTAGGCTCGCAGCTGCAATACATAGGTCAGTACATGGGCAACCGCGGTATACAGCGGTGCGGGAATTTGCTGGTTCACCTGAGTGGTGAAATAAATGGCACGCGCCAGCGGCGGCATTTCTACAATCTCCAGATTGTTGGCGATGGCCAGCTTGCGAATGTAAAGCGCAATGTCGTCAGTGCCTTTGGCCAATACATAAGGTGCCTGGGCTTTTTTGATATCGTATTTCAGTGCTACCGCATAATGTTGCGGGTTAACGATGACAACATCAGCTTGCTTGATCACCCGGTTGATCTGGCGTTGCGCCATTTGCCGCTGTAATTGTCGGATGCGCGCTTTAACTTCCGGCTTGCCTTCCTGGTTTTTGCCCTCTTCTTTACGCTCCTGCTTGGTCATACGCATTTTTTTCAGAAAGAAAAAACGCTGCAAGGGGATATCAATAAAGGAGAAGAGCACGAACACAATCATCAGCGTTACAGTGACGTTGAATATCATCGACAGCGCGCCGCTAATAGCATTGAGCAAATCGGTACGCTGCAAGTTGATCAGCTTGGGTGCCGCGTCCTGAAATAAAAACCAGGCCACAACAAACAATACGAAAATTTTCAGGATGGACTTGGCAAGCTCGGCCCAGTTTTGCGCACCGACCATACGGGCAAGGCCGGTGATCGGGTTGAGTTTGCTGAATTTCGGGTAGAAATTTTTGGCTGAAAAAACCCAGCCGCCGGGCACCAGCGATAGCGCTACCACCAATAGCGGGGTAATCAACAGCGGTACCAGCAATTGGATAAACAACACGATGTTGTGCGTCAGCATGTACACCAGGTCGGTATTGCTCACTTCGCTCTGGTAAAAATTGAGATAGGAAATGCGAAAGCTTTCCTTCAGGTTTTCGTAGTAAAAACCCGCCGAAAATTTCAGCGCGAACAAGGTTGCCAACAACGAGATGGTGGTAGCAAGATCTTTCGATCGGGGAACCTGACCGTCGTTTTTGCTTTTCTTCAGCTTGTGTGCCGATGCTTCTTCTGTTTTTTCCTGAGAGCCGCCTTGATCAGACATTCTGGCCCTCCCGTAAAATAAAGCCGATGTTATCGAGCAGTTCGCGGGTCAGGTGCAGGTAATTATCTGGCAGGTTGGGCAGGGTTATTAAAATCAATAACAACCCGACCATAATGGTAATAGGAAAGCCCAGCGAGAAAAGGTTCATCGACGGGGAAATGCGGTTTAACAAACCGAAGCAAAATTGCACCAGCGTCATGCAAAAAACAATCGGGATGGTAATCAGCACCGCCGCCGAAAATACCCAGGCGATGGAATGCACAAAACTGGTAACGCTGAGGTAATGAATACCGCTACCAATCGGCCAGTAGATAAAGCTCTGGTACACCACGCTGACAATAACCAGATGGCCATCAATGGAGAAAAACAGAAACACCAGCAAAATGAAATAGAGCTGGTAAATAATGGACGATGACGAGACGCCGTTAACCGGGTCATTATAGCGCGCCATGCTCATGCCCATCTGGGTGGAGATGACTTCGCCGATCACCATAAAAATGGTAAACACCAGCTGCAACATCAACCCCAGCAACACACCGAATAATATTTGTTCAAGGGTAGCAACCACACCTTGCAACGAGAGCACGTTAACCGACGGCGGTTCAGGCAGTGCCGCACCCAGCACCAGGGTAAGCGCAAAAGCCAGTAACACGCGAATACGAACCGACAGTGCTTTGTGGTTGAACAGCGGCGCCATGCTGAACAAAGCGAGGATGCGACAGAACGGCCACCAGTAAATTTGCAGTGTATTAAGGTACTGAGTGGCGTGGAAGAGCGGGTCGGTGGCTTGCATGGTGGTTAACCAACCAGCTTGCCCGCGTTCTTGAACGTTTCAACAAACAGGTCACTTAAGGTACGCAGAATCCAGTGACCGGCGAACAGCAACATGCCCAGGGTGATTAACAAACGCGGCAAAAAGCTCAGCATCTGTTCGTTAATTTGCGTGGCGGCCTGGAAGATACTGACCAGCAAACCGCCGATCAAACTGGGCACAATCAACACACAAACAATCAGCGCGGTGATGTAAACCGCATTGGCAACAAGGGTAACGGCAGCTTCGGCGGTAAGCATGGCAGGCGGTCTCCGCTAGAAGGGCTGAATACTGGTGGCGAGCGTACCGACCAGCAATGTCCAGCCGTCTACCAGCACGAACACCATCAGCTTGAACGGCAATGAGATCATCATGGGTGACAACATCATCATACCCATCGCCATGAGCACGCTGGCCACCACCAGATCAATCACCAGAAAAGGAAGAAAAATCATAAAGCCCAGCTGAAAGGCGGTTTTCAATTCGCTGAGCACAAACGCCGGCAGCAATAAAAAGAAATCCAGATCGGCGAGGTCGGCAGGCATCTCTTCACCGGCCAGCGCTACCATGGTTTCCAGCGAGCTGTTGCCGGTTTGCGACAACATAAAACGGCTGATGGTTTGCTTGGCTTCGCCGAGACCCTGTTCGAGGGTAATTTGATCGGTCTCGAAGGGAACATAGGCCTGGGTATAAATTTCGTTGGCGACCGGTCGCATTACCAGCAGCGTTAAACACAGGGCAATACCAATCAGTACCGGGTTGGGCGGGCTTTGCTGCAAACCGATGGCCTGGCGCAAGATGGCCAGCACAATAATGAAGCGGGTAAAACAGGTCATCATCATCAACATCGCCGGCAAGAAGCCGAGCAAGGTCATGATCACCAGGATTTGCAGCTTTACGCTCAACTCCTGGCCATTGGCGGTATCGTTGAAATTGAACAGGGTGATCTCGCCGTTGGCCGCTTGTGCCAGCGCAGGCGATAACACCAGCGCCAGCAAGGTCAGCCAGCGCAGTAACATGCAACCGGTTTTCATGATGCCAGGTTATTCAAACCGTTGCCGCTCAGCTCAACAATACGCAAGCCGTAGTTGCCATTCATCACCACCACTTCCGCACGGGCAAACAGCGCACCATTAACCTTCACGTCCAGCGGTTCGCCAGCCAGTTTGTCGAGCACGATGACGCTGCTGGTGTCCACTTCCATCAATTCTTTCAAGGGAATTTCTGTAGAAGCCACCTCCAGGGTGACGTTGACCGGAATTTTGCCGAAGAAGCTCAAATCCTGCTGCGGCAATGATGCCGGCTGGTCAGTGGGGAGCAAATCGGGCAAATGACCTGCGGACACCGACTCACTGTCGTTGATCAGGTTTTCGAAATCGTTATCGGAAAGATGTCCGGTCATGATGTTTTCACACTCTCAAGCGAGGTTAAAAAGAGAGAGCCGTCATCTTCATAGATGGCGCCACGAAATAGTTTTTGCTGGTTGATCTCAACATCACAGCGATCCAGCAGGCGCACCATGATGATGTCGTTAAGACGCAATTCGAGTACCTGGGCGAGGGTCATTTGTGCCGATGCCACCACACAATTCAACCGCACCGGCAGATGACGCACCTGGTTGACCGGGTTGCCCAGCGGTTTGGACGCGCTCGGGTTGGTCATACGGCTGGTCAGTTCATCAACCAGTTGCGTATCCAGGTAAATAAAGATGGAAGACTGGGTGCCGGTCATATGGCTGCTGTACTGAAACTCGGCGATGTATTCCCACACGGTTTCTTCGTAAGCATTTTCGTAGGGATTCAGCTCGCCGAAGGTGGCACCAGCCAGAATGGAACGGGCGAAAATTTGGGCAATGTCGATACCGAGCCGGCTGCGCATACGTTGCTCGGAGGTGCTTACCGGCGGCGCTTCCTGGGACGGCAAACAGGTACCGCCGTAATAACACTCCAGCGCTTCGGTGAGCAGTGCGCGATCAATCGCAAAACCGACTTTGCCCAGCGGCGAGCGGTAAATACATTCAGCGGCTTCGCTGCGCTGTTCGTGTACGGTAATTTTTACCAGCTCAAGATTAATACGGTAATTGCGCAAAAAATAATCGCTGATGAGCCGTGGATGCTTGCTGGAAAGCTCCCGAATGTACATCGGAATTTTGTGATAGTGCCGGCCCAGTTTCTGCGGCTTGAGGCGCGTCAGACTGTCAACGGGTACACCATGGTGGACTTTCGCATTACACGTCATTGTATTAGCTGTCTTGCTGCCTGGTTTTTGTACGATGCGCCACTATGGCGGGCGATCATGACAAAAGAAGGGTGGGTGAATTGCTCTGTAACGGAATGGACAGAACGCACGACTCACTCTGCACGGTGCTGCGGAAACCGTGTCAATGCGGGCGGAGTATGGGGGGGCGAGCGCGGGAAATTAAATCAATTGATATCAAAAAATGTTTTTTATGCCAGTCAATAGACGCTGATCTCATTTGAGCTTAAATGATTTAGCAAAATGTGACGGAGTTGGTACTGTCCGCGCTTATATCGACTTACGCGCGACCATCGTCGCTCGCTGGTACAGGACTAAGACGGTCAAAATACGGAATTTATTAAATCCATTTGATCATTTTTTTCAGCTACCCGGGTAAACGCTGGTTTTCGGCATCACCACTGGCGACACGCCCCTGGCTATAAGATGAACAGCTCAGTTACGTTGAAGCACTCCGGTCAATCCCTGCAGCCCCGCTATAACAGCGAACTGGCTCAGTCGTCGACCCAACAGGATATTGTGATCCTCGGACACGCCGCCGAAAACAGCTACCAGCTGCTGGCCAACAGCTTGCGCCAGCAAGGGCACCGCACCCGCTGCTACCCCGATTGTCTGGCACCGGAAGCCGCCGAACTGGTTAATACCAGCCTGGTGTTTGTATTTGCCAGCAGCCTGCCGGACCATGTGTTATTTGCCCAGGTCGGCGCGATGATGCGCTCGGCTCGCCACCTCAGCGTTATCCCCATTGTTGAATACGCCGATCAGGAAAAAGCCGCCGCGCTGCTTGAGCTGGGCTGCGTTGACTATTTATTGTCGCCTTTTAGTGAACCGCAACTGACCGCGCTGTTACAACGCCAGGCCTCGGCCCTGGCCGCCGAAGAAAGTTTTGTCTCCTGCTCCCAGGCCGGTCGCCGCCTGCTGGCGATGGCCCAACGCATTGCCGTTACCCGTGCACCGATTCTGATTACCGGCGAAACCGGTACCGGCAAGGAGCTGATGGCGCGCTACATCCACCGCTTTTCTGCCACCGACAACGCTCCCTTTATCGCCGTGAACTGCGCCGCGATACCCGAGCCGATGCTCGAATCCATCCTGTTTGGCCATGAACGCGGCGCCTTTACCGGTGCCATCGCCGCCCAGCCGGGCAAATTCGAGATGGCCAACAACGGCACCTTGCTGCTCGACGAAATCGGCGAACTGCCGCTGGGATTACAAGCCAAACTGCTGCGGGTATTGCAGGAACAAAAAGTTGAACGTTTGGGCGGGCATCGTGAAATTGCCTTGAACGTGCGGGTTATTGCCGCGACCAACCGCGATCTTGCCGTTGAAGTGGCAGAAGGGCGTTTCCGTGCCGACCTGATGTTCCGCCTCGATGTACTGCCGCTGCACATTACCCCGCTGCGCGAACGCAAAGACGATGTATTGCCGCTGGCGCGCCGCTTTATTCGCCAGTACGCCCCTCAGGAACAACACGACAACCTGCTCACCGACGACGCCTGCCGCGCACTGCTGGCACACGATTGGCCGGGCAATGTGCGCGAACTGGAAAATATTCTGCAACGGGCGCTGGTGCTGCGTAATGGTCTGTTTATTCAGCCGCGCGACCTCGGCCTTGAAGCGCCGGAAACCTCGGCCAGCGCCACGGCGCCAGCGGCACTCACCATGTCGATTCCAGCCCCCGCGCTGGATGAGAACGACGGTAAAGCCGCCCTGCGTGCCCGTGGCAAATGGGCTGAATACCAGCATGTGATTGACACCATCCGCCGCTTTAACGGCCATAAAACCAAAGCGGCACAAAGCCTCGGCATGACGCCGCGGGCACTGCGTTATCGCCTGAATGCCATGCGCGAGCAGGGCGTTCTCGTCACTCTTTAGCCGATACCGGGAGATCGGATCATGAATTCAATTACGCAAGTACAGCAGGACATGCTGAGCCGGATGGAGCAGTTTAAAACGCTCTCTGAAGGCGGTCAGATCAAGCCGGCGCAACTGTTTGAAGGGCAAATGCCCCGAGAAGGTTTTGCCACCGCTTTTGACCAGGCCATCCGTGCCGTTGACGCCCAGCAACATAAGTCCGGCGCGCTGATGGCCGCTGTGGATAGCGGCAAAAGTGATGATCTGGTGGGCGCCATGGTGGAAAGCCAGAAAGCCAGCGTGGCTTTTTCAGCGCTGATGCAGGTGCGCAACAAGATGACCAACGCCTTCGAAGAAGTGATGAGGATGCCCATGTGATCCGGGGCAGAGACTGAATTATGGTTGAGTATATTAGAAGCCGTTTACCCGCCGCCGGCTGGCGACCCGACCCCCGCATGACGTTGATGGGGCTGGCCTTTCTGGCCGCCATTCTTGCCGTCTGCGTGGTGCTGTATTTGTGGCGCGATCAGGGTTCGTTTCGCCCGTTATATGGCGCTGGCGAAGCTTTCGCCGCCGCCGAAGTCATGCAGGTGCTGGACGCCGATGCGGTGCCTTACCGCCTGCATCCGCAAAGTGGCCAGGTGCTGGTGCGCGAAGACCAGCTCGGGCGCGCCCGTATGCTGCTCACCGCCAAAGGCGTACAGGTAGCGGTACCCAGCGGTTATGAACTGTTTGATAAAGACGAACCACTGGGCACCAGCCAGTTTGTCCAGGATGTGCGCCTGAAGCGCAGCCTGGAAGGCGAACTGGCCCGCACCGTGATGTCCCTGAAAGGCATTGATGCTGCACGGGTACACCTCGCCATTCAGGAAAACAGCTCGTTCGTCATCAGCCGCCGCGACCCGGCCAAGGCTTCGGTGATGGTACAGCTGGCAGCCGGTTACAAGCTGCGCCCCGAACAGGTAATGGCCATCGTTAACCTTGTAGCCAACAGCGTGCCGCAACTGGCCACCAAAGATGTCAGCGTGGTAGATCAACACGGCGTCCTGCTGTCGCGCGGGCTGGACAACATGTCCGGGCCCACCCAAAGCTGGCAAGCCGTTGACGATTACCAGGCAAAAGCCGCCGGTAATGTAGAAGAAGTACTGGCACCGGTGCTGGGCAGCGGTAACTACCGCATCAGCGTGGCCGCCGACATCGACTTCAGCCAGCGTGAAGAAACCTTCCAGGCCTATGGCGATGCACCGCGCCTGCGCAATGAAATTTTGCGCGATGAAAGCGTGCTCGACCAGCTGGCGCTCGGCGTACCCGGTTCGCTGTCCAACCGCCCGGCGCCGACTACCGCCCCCAACAACAACACCGACAATGCCGAAGAAGGCGAGGTGCAGACGGAAAACCAGGCAGCAACGTCACTGCGCAAGGAATCCAACCGTCAGCTGGATTACGACCAGACCGTTACCCACATCAAACACGCACCGTTTGCCCTGCGTCGGCAGAGCATTGCCGTGGTATTGAACGCCAACAGCGCGCCGGAAGGCGGCTGGACAGCGGAATCCCGCGCTGACCTTGAAGCCATGGTGAAAAGCGCCGTCGGTTTTGATGAAGCGCGCGGTGATCTGGTAACCCTCAGCGTATTCCCCTTCGCCGATGCCAGCATTGCCATGGATGCCTTGCCCTGGTGGGAAAACAACAAGATTTATGATCTCGCCAAACTCGCCCTGTTCGGGCTGATCAGCCTGCTGCTGTTGCTGATGGTGGTTCGCCCGGCGGTACGCAATCTTGTGCAATCCAGCCAGAGCCGCACGGTAGAACCGGAACTGGATAACGACAGCGGCTTGCCCCACAACGCCGCCGAACAGCACCGCCTGAACCATCCGCGTGATGCCAACGGCCTGCATATTCTCGGCGAGTTGAACCCGCTGTCAGAAATTCGCTTGCCAGCGCCTGGCTCCGGCCTGGAAATGCAGGTTGAGCACTTGCAGATGCTGGCCAAAAACGACCCCGAGCGCGTTTCGGAAGTGATCAAACAATGGATAGGGCGAAATGACAGAGACCTCAACTCCCCGGCCTGATGAGCAAAGCTCATCCGCCAAAAAAGAAATTCAGGTACGTTCGCAACGTCGCTCCATGACCCCCATGGAGCAGGCGGCCATTTTGATGCTGAGCATGGGCGACTCCATCTCGGCGGGCGTGTTACGCCACTTTTCCCGCGAAGAGATCGTCGGCATCAGCCAGACCATGGCGCGCTTGAACAACGTCAAGCAGCCAATGGTGTCCGATGCCATCAACCGCTTTTTTGAAGATTACAAAGAGCAGAGCAGCATCAAGGGCGCCTCCCGTAATTACCTCTCCGGCATGCTCAGCAAAGCGCTGGGCGGCGAGATTACCCGCGGCCTGCTGGACAGCATCTACGGCGAAGAAATTCGCGCAAAAATGGCCAAGATGGAGTGGATTGACCCGAAACAATTCGCGGCATTGATCGCCAACGAACACGCCCAGATGCAAGCGGTTTTTCTGGCCTTTTTGCCACCGGCAATGGCCACTGACGTGCTCGAATGCATGCCGGCCGGTAGCCAGGACGAACTGCTGTACCGCATCGCCAACCTCAGCGAAGTGAACAACGACGTCATCGAGGAGCTGGAGTTGTTGATCGAGCGCAGTATTTCCGTGCTCTCTACTCAGGGCTCACAGGTGCGCGGCGTGAAACAGGCCGCCGACATCATGAACCGCTACAAGGGCAACCGCGATCAGATGTTTGAATTGCTGCGCGCTCACAATGAAGAACTTGTCAGCAAGATCGAAGACGAAATGTATGATTTCTTCATTCTTTCGCGGCAAAGTCAGGAAGTTCTGCAAACCCTGCTGGAAGCCATTCCGCTGGAAGAGTGGGTGGTTGCACTGAAAGGTGCCGAACCGGCACTGGTGCGTGCCATTCAGGGCGCCATGCCCAAGCGTCAGGCGCAGCAAATGGAATCTATCAACCGTCGCCAGGGCCCGGTGCCAATGAGCCGCGTTGAACAGGTGCGTAAAGACATCATGGCCGTGGTGCGTGAAATGGCCAGCGATGGCGAGCTGCAAATCCAGCTGTTCCGCGAACAGACGGTGGAGTAAGCCGCACCATGAGCGTAAAAATTATCAAAGGCGATAACCGCAACTGGCGACCATACCGCTTCCCGCCGCGCAGCAACCAGCCGCGTGACCATTGGGATGGCGACCCGGCGGCGATTCAGCGCGCCACTGCCGACGGTTTTCAGGAAGGTAGCGAAAAAGGTTATCAGCAAGGCTTGCTGCAAGGCCAGGAAGCCGGCGAGCGTGCCGGTTTTGATAAAGGCCGTGAAGAAGGTTTGCGCCAGGGTCTGGATGAAGGGCACCGCCAGGGCCGTTTGGCATTTGATGAAGCCAGCCAGCCGCTGGAGCAGATCAGCCAACAGCTGCAAGGCTTTTTAGAGGACAGCGAACGCAAACGCCTTCAGGAATTGCTGGAACTGGTGAAAAAAGTATCGCAGCAGGTTATCCGCTGCGAACTGACCTTGCACCCCACCCAATTATTGAGCCTTGCCGAGGAAGCCATTGCTGCCATCCCCGGCGAACCGGGCGATGTGCATATCTTGCTCAACCCCGAAGAATGCGCCCGCATTCGCGACCTGGTGCCAGAGCGCGCCGCCGCCTGGCGTCTGGTGCCGGATGAAAAGCTCGCGCTGGGCGAGTGCCGGGTAGTTACCGCGCAGGCGGAAGCCGATATTGGCTGCCAGCAACGGCTGGACTCCTGCATTGATACCTTGTCGCAACACATGCAGTTAAACGAGGAATAAGCGGTGCTGGAGAACTTCCAACTCGACGCCGCCCTGCGCTCCCTCGACAGCGTGCAACTGGCCAAGGTCAGCGGCCGGCTGGTGCGGGTTTCCGGCATGCTGCTGGAAAGTACCGGCTGCCAGCGTATGACCGGCGAGCGCTGCTATGTGGAGCAGGGCGATGGTTCGATGCTGGAAGCCCAGGTAGTGGGTTTCAACCGCGATATCAGCTACCTGATGCCGTTTAAAAAACCGGTTGGCCTCACCGCCGGTTCACGGGTATTCCCCACCAAGCACGAAGCCTCGCTGCACATTGATGAATCCTGGCTGGGCCGGGTGCTGAACGGGCTGGGCGAACCGCTGGATGATCTCGGCAAGCTGAGCGGACGCGACCCGCTACCCACCGAATTACCCCGCGTCAATCCGCTGCGCCGTCGCCCGGTCGAAGCGCCGCTGGATGTGGGCGTGCGTGCCATCAATGCCTTGTTAACCCTTGGCAAAGGCCAGCGGGTTGGGTTGTTTGCCGGTAGCGGCGTGGGCAAAAGCGTGCTGCTGGGCATGATCACCCGGCAAACCAAAGCCGACGTGGTGGTGGTTGGCCTGATTGGCGAGCGTGGCCGTGAAGTACAGGAATTTTTGTTGCATTCGCTGGGCGAAGAAGGGCTGCGTAAAGCGGTTGTCGTGGTGTCACCGGCCAATGAATCACCGCTGATGCGCCTCAAAGCCACCGAACTTTGCCACACCATCGCCGCCTATTTTCGCGATCAGGGCAAGGACGTTTTGCTGCTGGTCGATTCTCTGACCCGTTACGCCATGGCGCAGCGGGAAATTGCTTTGGCGCTCGGCGAACCGCCCGCCACCAAAGGCTACCCGCCGTCGGTGTTCGGCATGCTGCCAGAGCTGGTGGAAAGCGCCGGCAACGGCGAAAGCGCCTGCGGCAGTTTGAGCGCACTCTATACCGTGCTGGCCGAAGGCGATGACCAGCAGGACCCGATTGTGGACTGCGCCCGGGCGATTCTCGATGGTCACATTGTGCTGTCGCGCCATCTGGCCGATGTGGGCCATTACCCGGCGATTGATATTGCCGCCTCGGTCAGCCGCTGCATGAGCCAGGTCAGCGCTCCGCACCACTTACAGGCAGCGCGCCAGTTCAAAGAGTATTACAGCACCTTTGAGAAAATTCGCGAGCTGATCCCGCTCGGTGGTTACACCCCGGGCATGGACAACAAGACCGATCGCTCGGTACAGCTGGCGCCGATGATGGAGCGGTTTTTGCGACAGGACGTCAACGCCAGCGCCGACCTTGAACAAAGTGTTAACACCATGCAAGGCCTGATGAAATGACCATGAAAGCCCGCATTGCAACTCTCTCGCGGCTGGCCAGCCTGCGCGGTATTCGCGTACAGCAAATGCTCGGCACCGTGACTTACCAGCAAAATCTCTGTCAGCGCTACCGCAATAATATTACCGGCCTCAACCGCTTGTGCGGCTTTACCGTGCCGATGAGCACCGCTCTGCAACGCGACAACCAGCAGAAATACAAGATGACGCTGCACAAGATGATTGAGCTGCAGCAGCGCGAATTGAACCTCGCCGAAGAGAATCTGACCCGCATTCGCGGTGAATTGATGGAGGCGATGCGCAGTGAAAAAGTGGTTCATCATGTCATTGATCACAAAATGAACCAGTGGCAACAGCTGCTGACGCAGCAGGAGCAAAAAATTCAGGATGGCCTCGCAGCCCAGAGCTGGTGGCGTAATAACGGCACTAACGGTTAATCCGGCACCTTTTTTTGTATTGTCGGCAAACTCCTGGCGTTATCTGCAGATTTTTTTTCAGTTACCATTTAAGTCCGTGCCGCAGGCGGTCGCCTTTCGGTAGTAACACCTTTTTTCAGGACGTAAGCATGGAAATCAGCAGGCACCTCAAGCCAGGCTACAGTGTTCAGGCAGAAACCCGCCCTGCCATCAAAACCGATGCCGCACCGGCCGCCAAAGACAGCGCGCTGCGCAACGCATCCGGCGAGCCTCGCCTTGAGCAGTTGCAGGAGGCCATTGGCCGCCTGCCGGATATAGATCTCGACAAAGTTGCCGCCATTAAACTGGCCCTGCAACGCGGCGATATCACCACCGACAGCGCCGCTCTTGCCAGCAGCATCGTGACTTATCACAGCGGCAGCGATGCATGAATCGACGTGAGCAGCTTTTACAGGTTGCCGAACAGGATATTCAGCTGGATACCGCTGACTACACCCGGCTACAAACACTGATGCACGAGCTGCATCAGGCGCTGCTCGCTCATCACTGCCCGCAAATTGATGCACTCAACAACGATATCGCTACCCTGCTGACCAATTTGTCCGGCAGGGCGCAGCGCCGCAGCAAAATTCTCAGCGCCTTTGGCCTGGGCAGTGGCGGCCAGGCGATGAATCAGTTTTTCCAGCAATACGCCGCTACCCGCCGTGGCACTATTCGCCAGCAGTGGGAGCAACTGGGCCAGCTCACCAGCCAGTGCAAATTCCTCAACGAGCGCAATGGCAAGTTGCTCGCCATGCACAATGACATCCTTACCCAACTGCTCGACAACCAGCGCGATGCCCAGTTGTATTCCCCGCAATTTTTCTGATTATTTTTCCAGCCGAACCACCGCCTTTTCCTCTGCCTCCCGCTTAATAAATTCTGCCTTTTTGTCGCCTTTGTAAAACAGCGTCAACCACCGCGACCACGCGGAAACAAATTTTCCCCCTGGCCATGACAAACAGCGATGCGGAAGAACATCTTCTGGCTAAAAAACGCTGAAAGCCGCTATTTACAAGGCCGTCAGCCCTTGGCATCGAACTTGCTAATCTCTTTACAGGAGTACCCTCTATGGCAATTGATTCAGACTACATCAAGCAGCAGGCTACCCAGCTGGCCAACTACGAAGTGCAAAGTGCCCTGGCGAAAGCCAATCGCACCGAAGCCCGTTACAAGGCACAGCTGAGCGCTGTGACTACGTTGGAAAGTTCGCTACGAACCTTTGGCTCGGCGGTTAAAGGGTTGAAGTCCCTCACCAGCAACATGCTGGTAAACAGCGCCGCGCTCAGCCACGAAGGTATCGCCACGGCCAGCGTCGGTCTCAAAGCCATTCAGGGCAGCTACGATTTTTTTGTTGAGCAACTTGCCAGCCGTCATCAGTTTTCTATTGAAGGATTGCAGGACGGTGATATTGATACCAGCGGCAGCCTTACCATTGGCCAGGGCGATAAAAGTTTCACCATCGACCTGAGCACCATTGATAACAATGAAGACGGTAGCAACTCGCTGGCTGAATTGGCTTCTGCCATTAACAAAGCCAGTGATAACACCGGCGTTAAAGCCACGCTGGTGCGCAGTAACGGACAGGTTTCGCTGGTATTGGCCAGTGAAAAAACCGGTGCCGACAATGCCATCACCCTGAGCACCAGCAATACCAGTGGCGGCGCTTTCGATACCGCACTGACCAATCGCCGTGAATTGAGCCAGGCGCAGGATGCCAAAGTTCGTCTGGGTGGTGAAGGCGGTATGGAGCTGACCAATGCCAGCAACACCTTTAACGAAATTATTGATGGTGTCAGCCTCACCTTTACCAAGGCACACAAGCCAGGCGACCAACCGCTAACCGTCGGTATTGATCAGGACAAAACGGCAACCAAAGAAAAGGCGCAATCCTTTGTCACCGCGCTGAATACCTTGATGAGCAGTTTTGACACCTTGACCGCCAGCGGTGGCGAAAACGGAACGCGTGGGCCATTGGCGGGTGATAGCAGCATCCGCGCCATTGAGAATATGCTCAACCAGGCATTACGCGGCAATTATGGCGGTGCCACGCTGATGGATTTTGGTATTACCAGTGATCGCAACGGCAAACTGACCATTGATAGTGACCGTTTTGAAAAAGCTCTGGCCGAAAAACCAGAAGCCTTTGAAAAACTGTTTAAAGATAAGGGCGGCCTGCTGGAAACCATTGATAAAAGCATCACGCCCTACACCAACAGCGCCAATGGTGTGATGAAAACCCGTAAGGAAAGCCTCAACCTGATGTTGCGTCGCATGGATGACCAATTCGACAACTTACAAAAGCAGTACGACAACTACTACAGTCGTTACCTTAAACAATACACCAGCATGATGCAGACCATGTCTGCCATGGAATCTACTTTCGGTATGTTCTGATGAGTAATTATCAAATTAATGAAAGCTACGAAGGCTATCGCTCGGTCGATCTGGAAGTGCGTGCGGCCTCCTCGTCACCTTATCAGCTGGTGCTGGTGCTGTTTGACGGATTGCTCGACGAATTGGCGCGCGCTCGCGGCCACATTGAAGGCAAACGCTTTCAACAAAAAGGCCAGTCACTTGAAAAGTGCATGAACATTCTTAATGGTCTTAACAGTGCACTGGACTATGACAACGGCGGCGAAACCGTGCAGGGTCTTTCAAGACTTTACGATTACTGCATCTACCGTCTTTCCGATGTCAGCGTCAGCTTGTCGCTGGAAGGCATCGACGAAGTGATTAACCTGCTGAGCGTCGTGCGTGAAGGCTGGGAAGGCGTGAATGCAGCCCGAGCTTGATCGCAACCTGCTGCAGCGAATGATTGAACTACACAATCAATTGTTAACAGCCTTGCGCGAAGGCGATTGGGGAAAAATTGCCAAGGTTGATCAGAATATTGCCGAGTGCCTGAACACCCTGACAACGCGAGAAACCTTGAGCGATGAACTGATCGCGGTAAAAAAGAAATTACAACATCTTCACTTGCAGGCACTCAACGCCTGCAAGGACGAGTGCGAAAAATTACGCAAAATACTGATGAGCCATGTCGAGCACCGTGAAGGCTATTCAGCCTACCAAAGTATCGACATGTATCAGAATGAGAGTTAAGTCATGTTGCAGTTAGCAAGTTGGAATCTTCCACAGGCCGCCACACCACACAGCAGTGAAAAACCGTTGCTGGATGCCGACATTCTGACTTCTGAGAACCTGCCTGCAGACGCAGGTGCAGACTTTACTGCCGAATTTGCATTGATTAACGAACTGGAAACTACGGCACCCCCCGAGCAGCTTGCGCCCGCCGCCACCGGCGACGAAATCACCTCACCGGCATCTCTGGATATCACCCTGCAGGACACCGAGGCGTTAATTCAGTATTGGCTGGGTCAACAACCCGAGCAGTCTGTAGCAAGCGATGCGCCTCCTGCGATAACGCCGGATCAAACCGCAGCCACCATTCCCGTTGATCCTCTGGCCGCTTTATTAAACGACACCGCGAAAGTGCAAGCACAAGATACCGCGGCTTTGCCCCGGGACAATCAGGCAGATGCCTTACCCCCGGTTCAACAGCGACCTGCCGGTAATATTGCGGCAACCTTGCCGGCTGATGCTCTGGTCGATGATCGGGTAAAACAGCCAACGGCTGACATCATGGAAAATCAGCAGCGCGCCACCATGAGTGCACGTTCAAATACCGCGCTGAATCTGGATAGCGATGCTAACAACACGCCTGCCAACACCAACCTGTTGGCCAGTGCCATTCGCCAGGCTGACGCCGCGTCTGCAAGAGATGCTACGCCCAACCCGGTGAGTGCAGCGATCGTTGATAGCATTGAGTCAGACCTTGACGCTACAGCATTGCGCGCACCCTTAACGCAAAACCCCGCCACCATGACAACATCGGTTGGCACTCCCGGCAGCCGTGCGCCTGAAGCCAATTTCAAATTTGAAGGCCCGGAAGCAAAATGGGGTGAGCAAATGTTGCACGCGCTACGCAACCAGGTAGAACTGCAACTTCAGCAACGTTCGCAAAGCGCCACCATTCGTCTCGACCCGCCAGAACTTGGCAGTATGGAAATTTTTCTCACCCATGAATCCGGTCGTCTGACAGTACAAATATCGGCGGCGCAAACTGACGTGGCAAAAATGCTGCATCAATCGAGTGAACGTCTGCGTCAGGAACTGACCCAGCAGAATTTTATTCAGGTCAATGTGCAAGTCGGTAGCGGTAGTGATAGCCAACGCGAGCAACCGGGCCGACACACAGCTGGTGTACATTTTGGCGGTGAATCTATTAGCGATAATCAGCTCGCCGATGAGGCAACTGATGCACAACACACTGCGCGCAATCAGGATGTGTTGATCACAGTTTGATGGACTGCGTTATTTAATTAAAGAAAAGGAACAGAGAACCGGTTATGCCGTTGCCACGAATCATTGTTATCTTGCTGTTAATTAATACCCTTATTCTTGTTGGCGGTATTACGCTGGTTTATACCCTGATACAACCTTTGCAGGCCGGGGCGCAACTCCAACCCGCTGCTGACGGTTCGGTGCCAGTGGCGAAACAGCCCAACAAGGAATACAAATTTTTTCCGATTAATAAAATTATCATCAGCCTTCAGGAAGATGGTCGCGAACATTACTTTGTAATGGATCTGGTATTACAAACCGCGATTAATGAGGACAGCAAAAAACTGGAGCAAATTGATCCGATGGTGCGCAACTCGGTGGTCGCGCATCTCTCCGGATTACCCTTCTCGCAGTTACGCGCCATGCCCATCGCTGATTTGCAAACAACACTGGAGGAAGTGCTCACCCAGGATTTTGCCAACCGCAATCTGGCACAGCCCTTCGCTCATGTGCTGGTCAGCAAACTGATTGTGCAATAGGTTAAGGCGATGAACGCAAACTGTGTCATTGGTTACGATTACAGTACTGCGCAAAGCAGCCACTCTGTTTTTTCGGCGGCTGCCGAGCAACAACTGTTAATGCAGTATTTGCCGCTGGTAAAACGCATCGTTAATCAATTGTCACTGCAAGTCAGCGCGGTTATGGACCGTGAAGACATGGAACAGATTGGCTTGATGGGTTTGCTGGAAAGCTTGCGCCGTTATGGCCAGCCTGATGAAAACTTCGGAAAATTTGCCGGCCTGCGAATTCGCGGTGCGATTCTCGATGAGCTGCGCCGTCAGGATTGGCGCCCGCGCCAAATCCGCCAGGAAACCCACAAGTTGCGGGATGCCATCCGCCAACTGAGCCGGCAGCTGGGGCGCAACCCGGAAGAAGAAGAAATTCTCAACTTTACCGGCATCACCGCCAAAGCCTATCAGGATTTTTTACAGGCAGACGCCGGTGAAGCGATTGAAAGCCTTGATGAGCTTCTGCAAAACGGCAACGAGGCCTGCATTGGCAGTAGCGCCGGTGTCGAAGAACGCGTCATCAGAGAGCGTTTGTTAGCCCAGGCGTTAAGTGTTCTCAGTGAACGTGAACGCCTTATTCTCACTTTGTATTACCAGCACGAACTCAGCCTGAAAGAAATCGCGCTGGTACTTGAGCTGACCGATGCGCGAATTTGCCAACTGAGCAAACAGGCCATCGCCAAAGCCACTCATTATTTAACCGAGAGAAATTAGTTGTGCAAAAAGTTTTAGGTGTATTGATCATTATCACCTGCGTGCTGGGCGGCTACGCCATGGCACACGGCGAGATGGCCATGTTGTGGCAACCGGCCGAGGTGGTCATTATTCTCGGTGCAGGTCTGGGCAGTCTGGTGGTAGGCAACCCCAAAGAAGTGTTGCTGGAGATGTGTTCGCAAATTAAAGAAGTGTTCCTGTTCAAGCGCCGCGGCGAAGAGTTTCAACGCCAACTGTTGATGATGTTGTATGAGCTGCTGGAGATGGTGGGTGAGGGCGGTCTTAAAGCGCTGGATGAACACATTGAAGAGCCGGACGAGAGTGAGCTCTTTGCCAAATATCCGCTGATCCTTCAGGAAAAAAACCTGATGGCGTTTATTGCCGACAATTTTCGTTTGATGGCGATGGGAAAAATTTCTGCTCACGAACTCGAAGGCTTTCTCGAGCAGGAACTGGAAGCGATGGAACACGCGCTGCTGCAACCGGCGCGCTCACTGCATAAAATTGGTGAAGCCATGCCCGGCTTCGGCATTCTCGCCGCTATTCTCGGTATCATCATTACCATGGGTAATATTGGCGGCTCTGTTGCCGAAATTGGCAGTCACGTAGCCGCTGCGCTGGTAGGAACCTTCCTCGGTATTTTCTTCTGTTACTGCGTCATGGAGCCATTAAGCAACGCCATGAGCCAGCGCATCAAAACCGAACTTTCCGCCCTTGAATGCGTGCGTACCACGCTGGTAGCCCACGTGGCTGGCAAACCCACCTTACTGGCGGTAGACGCCGGGCGTAAGTTGATCGAGCAGGATGTGAAGCCGGCCTTCCGTCAACTGGAAACCTGGGTGAATCGCTACGAGGACGAAAGGGACGCAGCATGAAGCGTGGTGATAAAGACCATGAGATCATCGTCAAGCGCCGTTCCAAAAAAGGTCATGATGATGCTCACGGCGGCGCCTGGAAGGTGGCTTTCGCCGATTTTACCCTCGCAATGATGGCGCTGTTTATGGTGCTGTGGATTGTACAGCCGCAAAACCAGGGCGAAACCCTCGCAGGCGATATGATGTCCAACCCGCTGGTAGATGGTGGCTCGGGTATTTTTGATGGTAAAAGCCGTTCGCCGCTGGATCTCGACGGCGTACCGGTACAGGTTAATCGCACCACCAGCGAAAGCAACGAAGCCACCCGCCCGCAAACAGTCACTGACGAACGGGCCACCAAACCGGGTGAAGGCGAGCCGATTGACTTGCGTGAGCTGGCCAAAATGATGGAAACCGTGGCGCTGCAACTGGACGCCGAAGCCAACATCGAAGTGCAGATTGTGCCGCAAGGTTTGCGAATTCTGATTAAAGATGACCAGCAACGCTTTATGTTCGAACGCGGCAGCGCCCGCCTTAACCCGCACTTTCAGGAATTGCTCAACCGGCTGGCCGCCGTACTGGCGCCTACCGTCAACAAACTGATTATCAGTGGCCACACCGACGCTACCGCTTACCGCGAGAATGCCGCTTACAACAACTGGAATCTTTCCGGCGACCGTGCCTTGCGCGCCCGCAATGTCATGGTGAGTGCCGGTTTGCCTTCCGACCATGTTTTACAGGTAACCGCGCAGGCCGACGGCATGCCGCTGCGCCCCGACGCGCCGGAAGATGGCGCCAACCGGCGCATTGAAATTCTTTTACTGACCGCCCAGGCAGAAGCACTCTACCGCGAGCTGTTCGGGGATACGCAAATGCGGGTGGATTATTCGGCGGAGAGTGTCGATTTGATTGCGCCGGAAATGACGCTGTAACCAAGGAAGTGCCGGGGAAGAATTTACAAAGAAGCGGCTGGACAATATATCTGACGGCTTTCAAAACCGGACAAGCAATCTCCGACCCGGCTTAAATGAATCACTGATCCTTTACGGCGGCTGTACAGCAGCGTGAATACCAGATCGGTATCGGTTTCGCTGTTTAACCCGATCAGATTACCGTCTTCAATCAATAACCGGTAATGACCAGCAAAACCATTTTCTATCACGCCGGTCGTTTCGATAATGGTGTCGCCCTGGCGCGTCACGGCATGAAAGTGTTTACCCATCACCTGCAAACTATGGCTGACTTCCAGCAACTGGCCGTTACTGAGCTGAAGCTGCCCCGATAGCTGATAGCGCCCTTGCAGTTTTTCGCTGGCGTTCCACCACAAGGCTATGATTACCACACCGCACAATATCAGACTGCACACCGCAATAACCCGGCTACAACACTGCACCAGCGGATGACGAAAAGCTTTTATCGCAAGCATTGGCGCAATTGCTCGTCAACAATACGTCCCAGTTGACTGCTATGAAAGGTCATCAGGTGATGATGGCCGCCCTCGCTCAAACACAACATTTCGTAGAAGTCTCCCCGGTTTTCGAGAAATAAACGGGTTGGCTGCTGTGCCAGTTCAGAGAGTCGCTGGGTAAGGGTTTGGGTGTTATGGATCAAGTGCTGTAACCGCTCTTTGTTGGCATCGCGGTAAAAAACACTGACATTGCCCATACGCAGTTCACTGTTATAAAGCTCAACCGGGCGGTGACTTTGATAAAACCAGCTCAGCCAACCAAGGCCCAGCAACCCCAACAGCGCAAAGGGTAAAAATCGGTTTGCACCGTACACAGCGGGGCGGGCAACCAACCCGGTCGGTACTATCAAGGCGGTATTGACCGGCTCACTGGCAGGTTGCTCGGGCGCGGCAGTTACCGCTTCCGGTACTAAATAATTCGGGTTGAGCAAATAACCACGACGCGGCAAGGTCTGGATAATTTCGCGATTTTTTTCGTCACCCAGCACCTGGCGCAAGGTATAAATTTGCTGGTTCAAGCTGCCCTGACCCACCACCCGGTCAGACCAGGCATGGCTCATCAATTCTTCGCGCGTCACTACCTCACCGGGATTACGCACCAGCCGTTCCAGCAAGCGACTGCCGGAAAACCCCAGGTCAACTTTTTCTTCCACGCCATTGCGAACCAGCATCAATTGATACAGCGCCGGATAAAACCGGGCAGCACAATTCACACGTCCCGTCCTGATAGCAAGATAGGCACTCGTGTTAGCGGAGGGGACAGCGCTCCCGATGGTTGCGTTAACACTGTCTGTAAGGCAAGTCGTTTCCATGAATAACCCAGTACCGGGGGTAAAATTTGAAGGTATTCTGGCGGCTGTTAAAACGTGATGCAAGTCTTGTTCTCAACTTGCACATTTGGTTGCAAATTATTCAGAAAAAAAGAATGTCAACACTACCCGCGGGTAAAAATAGGAATTTTCCCAGGGGGGATGTGACGCACATCATTAAAAAGGCGAATAAAAATACCGCCGAATCCATGACGGGAAGATGACAATAACCGTATTCATGATGAATAAATGATCAAAATCATCGATGAAACCACAATTATAAATAGGTAGGTGCGCTAGGAATTTTCCTATAAGAATTTTCGTAGAAGGTAGCAGAATGGCACAAGAAATTGACTTATAAAGCACTAAATAAAACGCCCCGCACAAAGGCGGGGCGTTTTGATAAACACAGAATGAAACGCCGGAATTAACCCAGCAGAGACATAACCATGCTTGGCATTTGACCAGCTTGTTTCAGCATGGAAATACCGGACTGCATCAACATGGAGTTTTTGGTCATGTTGGCGCTTTCTTTAGCGAAGTCAGCATCCATTACACGGCCTTTGGCCATGTCGGTGTTGTCTTTCATGTTGCTCAGGTTGTTAGCGGTGTGGTTCAGACGGTTGATGTTGGCACCGAAATCAGTACGCAGTTCACCAATGGTGTCCAGAGCCGTGTTCAATGCAGTGATAGCCGCTGCACCACTTGCTGCTGAGCTCAGGTCCAGAGCACTGAAGCTACCGGTACCACCTAACAATGCTGCAACACCGCTTACTTTGTCAGAGACATCCAGGGTCAGTTGTTCTGCCGCGGTAGCACCAATCTGGAATATCACACCGTCGGCGGAAGAGAATTTGCTGTCAGTACCAGCAAACAGCTTCTCACCCGCATAGGTGGTGTTGTCAAAAATATTGCTCAGCTCGGCATTCAATTCAGTGAACTCTGCTGCCAGAGCGGTACGGTCTTCAGCGCTGTTAGTATCGTTCGCTGCCTGGGTTGCCAGGTCTTTCATACGCTGAACGATATCGGTCATTTCATTGAATGCACCTTCAGCAGTTTGCAACAGGGAGATAGCATCGCCAGTGTTACGCAGTGCTACATCCATACCACGGGACTGAGCGTTCAAACGGGTAGCAATTTGCAAACCGGCAGCATCGTCAGCGGCAGAGTTGATGCGCAGACCAGTGCCCAGACGCTGCTGGTTGGTGCCCAGCGCATTGTTGGTTTTGCTCAGGTTGGTTTGGGTAATCAGTGAGGAATAGTTAGTATGAATCGACAGAGCCATGGGGATCTTCCTGTATCAAAGTTAAGTGAAGCTGGCTGTGATCGCCTGCTAAACACTCAAGGCGACAAACTTTTACGTCCACTTAAATGACTTTGTTATTTTTTTCGACACCCCCACGCCTGACCGTGCTTATTATTCGTCACCCGGCGTCAGTTTATTAACCGGACAGCGCGTTAAAAGGCAGTACTACCGTAACGAGTGATTAAAAGGTACTACTCACGGAGCCATTCTCCAGTACCAGCGCTTCCACCACTTTGCCACTGCGCAAGTTTTTCACTTTGATAATCGCCCCTTGCTGGCCGTGCTCCATCGCCTCGCCGAGTGCGGAGGCTGATATGCCATCCTGGTTAGCCACCATGGTGACCTTTTGGCCACGGCGCACCAGCGTTGGCAGGGTTAATAAAGAAGGAGTAATCACCTGGCCGGCACGCATTCTGCGTTTGGCGCCCTGATCAGCTACCTGGTCAATGCGGTGATAAAAGCCGCGGGTTAATTTGCTGATCTCCTGCTCCTGTAACGTCAGCTGCGCCGGGGTGATGGTCGCACCGCGATCAATCACCTCACTGCTCACCACTACCGGTAAAAAAACCGCAAGCTGGCTGCTCACCGGCATTTCCCAACCGGCTTCGCCACCACAGCGAACATCAATACGCTGACGCGTGGCGGTCAAACCGGCTCGGCCCGCTGGCGTGACTTGCAGCGGTTGCTGGCAGCGCGACAGGCCATCACTGCTGTTCAGCCGGGTGCTGGTGTGACTGAAGCGCATCCCTTGCCAACCCTCGCTCGCCGCCTGCTGCCTGAGCATCTGCTGCAAATAGCTTTCTACCGCGGCATCAATTTGTTGGCTGGTGGTTTGCGCGGCTGCGATACCGCTGCTCACGCACAAGGCGGCGACATAAAAAGCGGAAAAAGCCTTTCCGCATGCCACCAGACGCTTACCCCAATGCGGAAAAAGGGCTGTCGCAAAATAGCCATGATTTTTCATAAAAGCCAACGAATTCATAGAGATAGAAACCATCTTCAAGATGGGCATAGTTTGTGCTCCGGCAATCGCATGTGCAACGTGACATTGAAAGGCAATAGCGATGAGTATACGGATTGATGAGGCATTAGGGGTTCATGCCCGCGCACTGGATTTACGCGTACAACGCAGTGAAATCCTGGCTGCCAACCTCGCCAACGAAGATACACCAGGTTTTCAGGCACGCGATATTGATTTTGCCGGCGCCATGCGCCAGCTGGATCGCGGTTTTGACAGCGCATTTTTTGGTGAATCGCCGTCGCCACAATTGATGTACCGCGTTCCTACCCAACCGTCGCTGGATGGCAACACCGTGGAATTGAGTGTTGAGCAGGCGGAATTTTCCCGCAACTCTATGGATTTTCAAACCAGCCTGACCTTTCTCAATATGAAATTCCGTGGTTTGAAAGAAGTAATCGAGGGTCGTTGATCATGTCATTTGATGCCATTTACCGCATTGCCGGTTCTTCCATGAACGCCCAGAGCGTGCGCCTGAATACCGTCGCCAGTAACCTGGCCAACGCTGATTCAGCGGCAGCCAGCCCGGAAGATGTTTACCAGGCACGCAAGCCGATTTTTGCGGCTATCTACGAAAACAATCAGCTAACCCGCGGTGCCGGCATGGGCGGTGCGCATGTGCAGGTATTGGACGTGGTAACCGCCGGGCGCGAGCCGGTGCGTCGCTACGAACCCGACAACCCGCTGGCCAATCGCGACGGTTATGTGTTTTACGCCGACGTAAACACCATTGAAGAGATGACCGATATGATGTCTGCCTCGCGCAGTTTCGAAACCGGGGTAGAAGTACTGAACCGGATTAAAGGCATGCAGCAAGGTCTGCTCAAGTTGGGAGAAGCCTGATGACCACCAGTAGTGTGAACAACCAGTTCAGTGGCGTGTACAACATCGACGAAGCGGTACGCCAGAGCGTCAACGTCGGTGAAGTGTCGCAGATGGAAAACAATTTCATCACCCTGATGGTGGCGCAGATTCAAAACCAGGACCCGACCAAACCGGTAGACAGCACCGAATTTTTGAATCAGTACGCCACCATGTCCCAGGTAAAAAGCATGGAGAACATGACCACGCTGACCAAAAACAACCTGGTACTGATGGACAACCTGCAAACGCTGACCGCTGCAGGCCTGGTGGGGCAGGAAGTGAAAGTAGAAGTTGAGGCGATGGAGATGGCGGCTGCGCCGGTTACCGGCCAACTGCAGTTAAAACATTCCTCTGGTAATACCGTGGTAACGCTGACCGGCAGCAACGGTGTGAAAACGGATATTGCCCTGGGCAGCCAGGCACCGGGCACCGTGGCTTTTGTGATTGATCCGGTAGCGCTGGGGCTGGAACCCGGCCGTTACACCATTGAAGCGACCACCGACAGCGGCGAATTCCCGGCGGTAGAAATTTCCGGTTTGGTGACCCATGTGCGCGTCAGTGCCGATGGCCCGGTGCTGGATGTTGCCGGTGCCGGCTCGGTGCCGTTTTATCGCATTACCGAATTTGGCCAGCCTTATTCGTCCTGATCGATCCGTTTTCACTTGTTGAATTGCCGACATTAACGAACTTTCGAACTCACAATTTTTCGAACTCACATTAAAGGTTTAACGCCATGAGCTTCAATATTGCATTGAGCGGCCTGAATGCCGTCTCCGAAGGCCTGAACACCATCAGTAACAACATTGCCAACGTCAGCACCACCGGTTTCAAATCGTCCCGCACCGAATTCGGCAGCATCTATTCCGACAGCCAGGCGATGGGCGTGCAGGTAATGGGCACCACCCAGAGCATTACCCAGGGCGGCCCGGTAACGACTACCGGACGCAGCATGGATCTGGCGATTGCCGGCGGCGGCTTTTTTGTAACCAAAAGCAGCACCGGTGAAACCAACTACACACGCGCCGGTGTGTTTGGTACCGATAAGGAAAACTTTATCGTCAGTGCGGCAGGGCAAAAATTACAGGGGTTCCCGGTCGATGCGCAAAACACTTTGCAAGTGGGTTCGGTCAGCGATCTTAAGTTGCAAAATGGCAATATTGCGGCAACTGCAACCGACAGAGTGAATTTCGTTGCCAACCTGAATGCCAACGACACAATTCCCTCATTGGCAACCTTCGATCCTGCCCAGGCTGACTCTTATAACTCTACCTACACCTCCAAAATATTTGATTCCCAAGGCAAGGAACATACCTTGACCCAATATTTTGTGAAGACCGGAGATAACGCCTGGACTGCGCATTACTACGTGGACGGTACCGACACCACCAACAGCATCGGCACTCAAAATCTGGTATTTAACACAGATGGTTATATGACCCAGCCGTATAACTACGCTGGTGTTCTGGCGCAACAAAACCCGTTAAACCCTGCTCATGCTGACGTGGAGCTCGACATTCCTGCTGCTCTGCTGGGCGGTGGCGTTGCAGATATCACTTTGCAAGTGAATTACGGCGGCGATGGCATTGGCGGTGCCACCCAATTCGGTTCCAGCTTCCTGGTCAGCACCAATGCCCCTAACGGTTACACCTCCGGTGAACAAACCGGTATTGCCATTGAGAAAAACGGCATGGTGTACGCCACTTACAGCAACGGTCAGCGTCAGCTGCAAGGTCAGGTGATTCTCGCTTCCTTCGCCAATGCCGGTGGCCTGGCCAATGAAAATGGCACCACCTGGAAAGAAACCTCCGAATCCGGTGGCGCGCTGGTTGGCGTTCCAGGCGTGGGTCCTTTCGGTGCCGTTACCGCCGGTTCGCTGGAAAGCTCCAACGTGGATTTGACCCAGCAGCTGGTGAACCTGATGGAAGGCCAGCGCAACTACCAGGCCAACACCAAAGTGTTATCCACCAACAAAGAACTCACCCAGGTGTTGTTCAGCTCTATTTGATTGAGGCTTGATCTATGGATCGTTTGGGCTACACCGCCATGACTGCGGCAAACCGCACCATGACCTCGTTACAGGTGCACGCGAACAACCTGGCCAACGTCAATACCACCGGTTTCCGCGCCGATCTGGAGCAATCCAACGCGCTGGCGGTGAACGGCTACGGCTATGACACCCGCCATATGGCACAGGTACAAAACAACGGCATCAGCCTTTCACAAGGCCCGTTAATGCCCACCGGGCGCGAGCTGGACGTGGCCATTAAGGGCAAAGGCCTGATTGCCCTGGAAAGTGGCAACGGCGAGGTGTACACCCGCAATGGCAACATGCAGATCACCCCGGATTTGCAACTTACTATCAACGGCCGACCGGTGATGGGCGAGGGCGGCCCTATACAGTTACCCGAGTACGACCGTCTGCACATTGGCAGCGATGGCATGGTATCGGTACAGCCCCGTGGTGAAGCCATGATGACCGAAGTCGGCCGTATCAAAATGGTCGATGTTGCCGCCGCCGATCTGATCAAGGATGCCACCGGCATGTTGATCACCAAAAGCGGCCAGCCAGCGCCAATCGCTGAAGATTCGGTATTGGTAAGCGGGCATCTGGAAGGCAGTAACGTGACCGCGATTGACCAGTTGGTCGCCACCATGAGCCTCAATCGCCTGTTTGAAACCCAGGTAAAAATGATGAAAGCGGCTGAGGACTTATCCCAGTCCGGCAACCGCATGATCCGCGGCAGTTAATCGGAGTAATTGTTATGAGTTCAGCACTGTGGGTTAGCAAAACCGGCCTCGCCGCTCAGGATAAAGCCATGGCCACCGTGGCCAATAACCTGGCTAACGTCAATACCACCGGTTTTAAAAGTGACCGCGTGGTGTTTGAAGATCTGTTTTATGCCATCGAAGTTCAACCGGGCGCCCAGGCCGACCAGATCAACACTGTGCCTTCCGGTATCCAGTTGGGCAGCGGTGTGCGTGTTGCCGGTACCCAGAAAGTGTTTACCGACGGCAATTTGCAGCCTACCGGTCAACCGATGGATCTGGCCATTATCGGCAGCGGCTTCTTCCAGGTGGAATCACCCGGCGGCGAAGTTTTCTACACCGAAAGCGGCCAACTGCAGCTGAATGCCGAAGGCGTTATCGTCAACACCCAGGGCTTGCCGCTGGTGCCGGCCATTGAAGTGCCCAACGGCAGCAAGAGCTTTACCGTAGGTAGCGACGGCATGGTTACCGCCATTCTGCCGGGCGAAACCCTGCCCGCCGAACTGGGCCAGATTACGCTGGTGAACTTTACCAACCCGGCCGGCCTTGAAGCGCTGGGCGGCAACCTCTACCGCGAAACCATTTCCAGCGGTGAGCCGGTAGAAGGCATTGCCGGTGAAGAAGGCATGGGCACCATCAAGCAGGGCGTACTGGAAGGTTCCAACGTGCAAGTGGTGGAAGCTATGGTGTCGATGATCGCGATTCAACGCGCTTACGAAGCCAACGCCAAGGTGCTGGATGCCGCCTCCGGTATGCAGCAGTTCCTTAACCAGACCGTTTGAGTTCAGCTGATGCGCTTTTTTCTGCTCTTTGCCTCGCTCGCGCTGCTCGGTGGTTGTCAGTCGCTGAAGTCTTCGGTCAATACTGAAGACGCCAGTGAGTACCAACCGCTGGCGCTGGATTACAGCCTGCCGCCGCCCACCAGCGGCGGTCTGTTCCGCGCCGGTTACAGCGGCTCGCTGATGCAGGACAAACGCGCGCTGCGGGTGGGCGATATTCTGACCATTGTGCTGGATGAATCCACCCAGTCCAGCAAAAGCGCGGGCACCAGTTACGGCAAATCTTCCAGCGCCGGTATCGGTGCCCCCACCGTATTTGGCAGCACCATCGATGACCTGGAAGTGTCGGCGTCGGCCAAACGCGATTTCAGCGGCTCGGCCAAAAGCTCCCAGCAAAACACCCTGCGCGGCGCCATTGCGGTAACCGTGCATCAGGTCATGCCCAACGGCACTCTGCTGGTAAAAGGTGAAAAAGCGCTGCGACTTAACCAGGGCGATGAATACATTCGCCTCACCGGTCTGGTGCGTTTGGACGATATCAACCGCAATAACCAGATTTCTTCGCAAAACGTGGCCAACGCCAAAATTTCCTACGCCGGTCGCGGCGCATTGAATGAAAGCAACTCCGCCGGTTGGCTGACGCGCTTCTTCTCTCACCCCTTATTCCCGCTGTAACCGGAGCTGACCCATGCGTTTTTTGCTGCACACTTTGCTCACCGGGGCGCTGCTGATAAGCACCGCAACAGCGCAGGCCGTACCCTTGATGGATCTGGTCGACGTAGAAGGCATTCGCGAAAACCAGTTAATTGGCTACGGCCTTGTGGTGGGGCTGGATGGCACCGGCGATAAAAACCAGGTGCGTTTTACCAGCCAGTCGGTTGCCAACATGATCAAGCAATTTGGCATCAATCTTCCGGCTAATGTCGACCCGAAGCTGAAAAACGTTGCAGCAGTGACCATCACCGCCAGCATTCCACCGTCTTACAGCCCGGGGCAAACGGTTAACGTCACCGTGTCTTCGCTGGGTGATGCCAAAAGTCTGCGCGGCGGCCAACTGCTGATGACCCCGCTGCTGGGTGTAGACGGCGAAATTTATGCCATGGCACAAGGCGCCATCGTAGTCGGTGGCCTGAATGCGCAGGGCAACAGCGGTTCCAGCGTTACCATCAACAGCGCCAACAACGGCCAGATTCCCAACGGCGCGATTATCGAGCGCTTGATCCCCAGTGACTTTATTGAACGGGAAGATGTGGTACTGACGCTGCGCAAACCCGGCTTTCAAACCGCCAGCCGTCTGGTTGAAGCGGTAGATGCCCAGTTTGGCAGCGGCACCGCCGTTGCACTCGACGCAACGCGCATTTCGGTGCGTGCGCCCCTGTCCAGCAACCAGCGCATCAGCTTTATGGCAATGCTTGAAGAAGTGGATGTGGATGAAGGCCGCACCCGCCCGCGCGTGGTGTTTAACAGCCGCACCGGCACCGTGGTGGTTGGCCAGGGCGTACGCGTTAAGGCCGCCGCCGTCGCTCACGGCACCCTCACCGTTACCATCGGTGAAACCCCGCAAGTCAGCCAGCCGGGGCCATTCTCACAAGGGCAAACTGCTGTGGTGCCGCGCTCCGACATCCAGGTCAGCCAGGACACCAACGCCATGTTCAAATGGCCGGAAGATGCCAGCCTCGACAGCATCATCAATACCGTTAACAGCTTGGGCGCCACGCCCGATGATGTGATGAGCATTCTGCAAGCACTGGAACAAGCCGGTGCACTGAACGCCGAGCTGATTGTTATTTAAACGCGAGCCTTTTCATGAGCATTGTTTCCTTCTCATCATCAATGAATAACCCGCAGCGCAATGACGCGGGGGTTAGCGGCGCCCGCACCAGCTCGCTGGAATTTGCTGCCGAACAATTTGAAGCCCTGTTCCTGCAACAGGTGCTGAAGCAAATGCGTAAAGCCGGTGATGTGCTGAGTGCCGATAACCCGATGCGCAGCCGCGAACTCGATACCATGCGCGATTTTTACGACGGCATGCTGGCCGAAACCCTCGCCAGCAAGCGTCAGACCGGTATTGCCGACATGCTGGTACAACAGCTGTCCGGCAATCGCGACCAGCTGGCGGCCATTGACGAGGCGGCGGTGTCTGCCCGCGGTGCCGACCTGCCACAGCGCTCCATGAGCCTCAGCGATCCGCTACGCCAAACCTGGCAGCGCGGCACCGAAACGATCAGCAATGTCTGGCAGCGCGGTTTTGCCAATTTCCGCTCACTGGTCAACAGCATTATTCAGCACGAATCCGGTGGCCGTGTGGATGCCGTCTCGCCGAAAGGTGCGCTTGGTGTTATGCAACTGATGCCCGACACCGCCAAAGACATGGCGGTAGAACTGGGCCTGGCGTTCAGCGAATCGCGCCTCACCCGCGATGCCGGTTACAACACCCAGCTGGGCAGCGCCTACCTGAAAAAAATGCTGGACCGTTACGACGGCGAGCAAACCCTCGCAGTAGCCGCCTACAACGCAGGTCCCGGCCGGGTAGACGAATGGCTGCAACGCAATGGCGACCCGCGCAACGGCAATATCAGTGTCAGCAACTGGATTGAGCGCATTCCCTTTCGCGAAACCCGCGATTACGCCCGCAAAATATTCAATGACATGCAGGCCGCAGCACCGGCAGCCCCTGCGCCAACCACGACCGCAGCACTAACGTCTGTGAAATTTAATACCAGCGCCGATTCGGTCGCCTTACAGGAAAATACCAGCCATCAGTCCCGATCTGCCGCCTTTGCCCGCCAGATCCGGATTGACCAGACAGAGAACGGGTTATGAGTGTCATAAACCAGATTGCCTACAGCGGCGTACGCGCAGCGCAGGTCGGTCTTTCTGCCACCGCGCAGAACATTGCCAACGAAAACACGCCAGGCTTCAGCCGTTTGCAAACGGTGCAGTCGTCCATGGCGGGCATGAGTTCACTCAACGCCGGCGGCGGCGTGCAGGTAACCAGCATTCGTCGTCTCTCCGATGATTTTCAAAACCAGCAACTCTGGCGCGCTACCACCGAGCAACATTACTACGGTGCCTCGCAGCAATATCTCACCGCGCTGGAAGGCCTGATGTCGGGCGATGGCTCCAGCATCAGCGTGGGTCTTGACCGCTTTTTTGCAGCCCTGAGCGAAGCCAGTGCAACCCCCGGCTCCATGGCGCTGCGTCAGCAAATCATCAGCGAAACCAAAAACCTCAGCCAGCGTTTTAACGGCCTGAATAGCAACATCGATTCCCAAATCACAGCGCTGCACGAACAACGCAACAACATGGCCACCGAGATCAATGGCCTGACCGAAAACATCGCGCTGCTGAACAAAAAAGTCGTTGAAACCGAATCCATCAACGGCGACACCACCGCCTTGCGCGACCACCGCGAACAGCTGATCAAAGACCTCAGCAAATTTGCCTCGGTGCGGGTACACGAAACCCCGGATGGCTCGCTTACCGTATCCATGGTCAACGGCCAACCGCTGGTATCGGGCATTTCCGCCGGTCAACTGCAAGTGAGTAAAACCCTCAGCGGTGAACAGGAAGTATCCCTGTCGTTTGTCGGCACCAAATTTCCGCTGCAGCAAAACAATTTCGGCGGTGCTTTTGGTGGTTTGTACAACGTGGAATACAACAACCTGCGCCCGGCGCAAGACGCGCTGCACGATATGGCCCGCGAATTGACGGCGATGGTTAACAGCACGCTGGCAACCGGCTTCGATTTGAATGGCGCCGCAGGCCAACCGCTGCTGCAATACAACGCGGGCAGCACCAGCGCCATGCTGATGGTCAACGATGTCAAACCGGGTGAATTGGCCTTCTCGTCAGTCACCGGAGAAACCGGCAATAACGAAACACTGTTGGCACTGCTGGAATTGAAAGGGCAAAACATCACCGTTAACGGTAATCAGGTCACGCTCAACGATGCCTATGCCGGCCTGTTGGGCGAAATCGCCAGTACCAGCCGCCAGAACCAGGCCGATTTGAAATCAGCTACCTCGGTCACCGTACAGGCGCAGTCCCAACGCGACAGCGTCAGCGCGGTCAGCCGCGAGGAAGAAGCCGTTAACCTGATGACTTACCAGCAGGCGTTTCAAGCCAATATGAAAGTGATTGCTACCGCCAACCAACTGTTTGATGAAATGTTGCGAGCTTTCTAATTACTTATCCGTAATCGGTTTTACGAGACATAAACCATGCGCATTACCAACAGCCAGACCACTGCTTTAATGCAGCACGCGATGAACGAAACGTCCGCGAAAATGGCGAAAACGCTGCAGCAAATGGCCACTGATAAACGCCTGTTGTTGCCATCGGACGATCCTATCGCCAGTGTGCGGGTGTTGCGGGTGCAGCGTGAAGAGGCCAGCCTCGCACAATACCGCACCAATATTGCCAACGTTTCCAGCAACCTTTCCATTCAGGAAGCCAACCTGCAATCGGCTTCCGATTCCATGCTCAACGTGCGCGATTTGCTGTTGTGGGCCGCGAACGGCTCCAATGCCGCTGAAGATCTGGCCGCCATGGCCGGTGAGCTGGAAAACCTGGAAAAAACCATTCTCAGTTTCGCCAATGTGCGCGACGAAGAAGGCCGCTACGTTTTTTCCGGCACGCTCAGTGACTTGAAAACGGTCACTTATGATACCGCCACCGGCACTTACGCCGTTGCCGGCAATGACAAACACCGTCAGGCGGCCGTTGCCAACGGTGTCTTCGTCGCTGAAAATACCACTGCCCTGGAAATCTTCGGTGCCGACATGGGCATGCTGAACGAAATACACAGCCTGGTAGCCACCTTGAAAGACCCGGCGCTGGACACTACTGATCCGGCAGTGCGCCAGCAAATCACCGACACCCTGGCAAAGCTCGATGACACCCATGGTAAGCTGCTCGGTACCATTACCGAGATCGGTGGCCGCCAAAATACGCTAACCTTGCTCACGGACAGCAATGAGGAAGTGTCGCTGGTTAACCAGAAAATTGAGGGTGAATTATCGCGGCTCGATTATGCCGGCGCGTCCATTGACCTCAATATGTATCAGATGTCTTTACAGGCCACCCAAAAAACCTATTTGAAAATTAATGAGCTGTCTTTATTCAGCCTTTTATAACCCACAAAATTCATGATGAAGATTGAGAAGCAGCTACCGGCCGCGACCGGGCTTGATCCGCGTCCAGGCGCCCAACCGCAAGTGCCCATGGCACCTGCCAAACCGCGCGCCAGCGAACCACGCCAGGTTGATACCCGCCCTGCTGAAAAGCTGTTAAGCAGCGGTTCCGGCTTTAATATCCAGCTCAATCAACAGCTGTCTTCCATGCAATCGGCTGACCGCTATCTGGGTGAGCTGTCAGAACAATTATCGGCGCTCAAACTCAGCATCAGCCGACAACTGGCATCACCGCAAACGCCCGCCGAACGCGAATCCATCCTGCGCTCCTTGCAGCAGGTAAACACCTTGCTGGAGCAACGCAGCAAACGCTCCGGCAACTCGCTGGATGCCACACTGAAGGTTCGCCTTAATGAACCGCTGCGCAGCCGCTTTACTTTACAGGGGCTGGATTCCGTTGAGAAACTGCAAGCCTCCGGTCGCGAAACGCTGATCTTTACCGCCGGCCGGGCCTTGCCGGAACCTGCGGTGGTGGTGCTGGATGATGACATGGGCGTGGAGCAAATCCTGCGCCGCTTCAACAGCAGCCTCGGTATTGCCGGCATCCGCGCCGAGCTGGACCAGGACGGCGCGCTGCAATTTTCAGCGCCCGAGCAAAACTGGCAACAGTTAAAAGAACAACTCAAAGTACGCGGCGAAGACAAACTCTTTGCCAAAGACGGCTTCACCCCGCTGGAAAGCTTTGAAGAAGGTTTTACCGGCTTCAGCGAAAACCTCGCCAAAGAATCAGTGCGCGAACTGCGCCAGCTGCTCGACTCGGTGGTGGCCGCTCTGGATCGCGTTAACACCATCCGCGACCAGCTCAACCAACGCCAGGACGATGTACGCGATTTTCTCGCCCGTCAGGAAAGCGCTAACGAAAAGCAATGGGCACTGCAATTTGCCAGCTCGGTATTTAATACCGAAGGCCGCCAGGGAAAGTATTCGGTAACAGCACAAACGGTATTGGCACAAGCGAATCTCACCCGATTTGCCGTCGTCAGCCTGCTGTCCTGACGCTAACCGCGGCGTAGGCACCCTTACCGGTAACCACACCGCACGCGAACTTCATCCCACACGTCGTGATTAACATGGTTTGGTTTATGAACATATCCCATCCAGGCTCGCCGCATTCATCCACCGATCGCACCCGGCGGGCGGCCAAACGTAGGCTTTTTCTCGCAAAAGTTGTAACATCGCTGTCCGATAAATTGGCGTGTTTTTGTACAACCTGTGCGCGCCTGGGTAGCCAACTCTCGACAAAACGATGGTGGGGAAAAGCGATGGTGTATGTCGAACGGGACCAGCAACAACGTCTGCTTCGGGTTTCTTATGAACCCTTTGAAGGAATGAATGAAGTTCTGGCGATAGAAAGCCCGGAACTGCACGACTGGCTGAAAACCAAAGAAGAAGTCAAAGCACGCCTCGACAGCCTGAACAGCTCCGATCTGGAACTGGTGCGCGTGCTCGAAGATGTGGTGATCGTATTGGTCGATCGCGGCGTAATCCAGTACACCGACCTGCCCGAAGCAGCACGCACCAAACTGGACCAACGCGCCATCGCCCGCGCTGACCTGGAAGGCCTGACCCACGAGGTCGACGTCAAACCCTGAGCGCCCGTTTATCCCGCTAACCCGCGCCACCCGCCTTAAATATCTCCGCTCATCCCGCCATCCCGGCGGGAGAAACCTATTCTCTCCCGCAAACTGCTAGTATCTTTCCACTTGAAACAACCCCGGGGATCTGCGCTCACCGGAAGCGGCATTTCGTATGCGGTGCACGAACTCCCTGCCGATCTTCACCGTTAACGCGAAATAACAATAACTTCACATAAGGATATCGGTCGTGAAAAAAATATTCTCCGTATTGCTCGTTATCATTCTAACAATCGTCGGGTTGTGGCAACTCTCGGGTTCACGCAACTATCAGATAGTCGGTGAACTCATCTCCCGGGTTAATACCCATGAGCGTCTCATAGCACTTACCTTTGATGACGGGCCTACAAAAAAACATACCGACAGCGTACTCGCAATGCTTGCCGAGCATGATGTCCCGGCAACGTTTTTTGTCACCGGAAAAGAAGTGGACATATTTCCTGACGAGGCGAGAAAAATACTGGCAGCCGGGCACCAGTTAGGCAACCACTCCTGGTCGCACCCGCGCATGGTTTTGAAATCACCCGCGTTCATTGCAGAAGAAATAGAAAAAACGGACGCGGCACTTCGTGCTATTGGCTACCAGGAAAACATCCTGTTCAGACCACCTTACGGAAAAAAACTCTTCGTATTGCCCTGGTACCTGCAAAAAACCGGACGCACCAGTGTGACCTGGGATATTGAACCGGAAACCTGGCCGGATGTAGCTAAAAGCGCCCAAACCATTGCAGAACATGTTATTGAAAATGCCAAACCGGGTTCCATTATTTTATTGCACGTTATGTATGACAGCCGTGAAGAATCCAGAAAAGCATTGCCTTCAATTATCAACGGACTGAAAGAGCAAGGATATACTTTCGTCACTGTGTCCGACCTGATAGAAAATAGAACCCAATAATGAAAATTGATGCCGAGGAATGAAAAATGCAAACAAGTTATAACAGCAACATATCTTTGAAGCGGATGAATTATTGGTATAAACCGCTATTATTTTTTGTCTGCATCCTGTTTCTGCCGCCTTTAACAAATGCGCGTGAAATAGCGCTGACGTTTGATGATGCTCCCACGCCGGATTCAGCATTGATGACCGGCGCTGAGCGTACACAAAAAATTATCTCGGCATTGCAAGAAACCGGGGTGAAGGATGCGTTGTTTTATGTAAAAGCGGGTTTCATAAACCCGCAAAATGCTGAGCGATTAAAACAATACACTGCGGCGGGTTTTCATTTGGCCAATCACAGTTTTAGCCACCAGTCGGCCAATCAGATCGACGAAAAAGCGTACCTGATGGATGTGTATCATGCGCATCTTGCCTTGAAAGACTTTGACAACCTATTGAACTATCACCGCTTTCCGTATCTTCACTATGGCAATGATCTGGTTGCTATCAATAAACTGCAGGACTTGTTAGGTGAGCTTGGTTATAAAGATGGATATGTCACCGTTGATAACTTTGATTGGTACATCAGCTCGTTAATCACCAAAGTAGTTGAAGAGGGAAAGCAGATTGATTATGACAAAACCCGGGAATTTTACGTAAATACCTTGTACGACACTATTGAATTTTATGATGCCGTAGCACAACAAACCTTGAAGCGCTCACCCCGCCATGTATTGCTATTACATGAAAACGATGCAGCAGCGTTATTTGTGGGCGACTTGATAAAACACCTGCGCAACAAAGGCTGGAACATCATTTCTCCGCAACGCGCTTATGAAGACCCCATTGCTGAAAACTTTCCCCAAACAGCGTTTCACAAGCAAGGCAGAGTAGCCGCCATTGCCAATAGCAAAGGCGTTGCAGAGTCGGCGTTGCGCCACCCCGCGGAGAATGAAGCCTACTTATTAAAGGCTTTTGATGATGCCGGCATCATCATCAAAACCGGGGAGACAAAAACCGGTGTTGCAGAAACAGAGTAGGGGCTGCCCTGTAGAGGAATTGCGCGAGCTTTCCTGCCTCAAACCCGCTACTATCTCTACCTGTACAACGGAGGGAACCTGTCCGGTAAAAAGCCGGCAATCAACCCAGCCATCCCACCTGAGACCACACATCCCATGGATAACTATGCCGTTTATGTCGCGGTAGCCGCTGCAACCATTGCCTTGCCTGGCCCTGCCGTTATGTTGACCATCAATAACTCTATTCAGAGAGGATTGTTAAAATCGCTGGCCGGTATCTCCGGCATTGCGTTAGCCATTTTGCTGGTGGCGATTATTTCTGCTACCAGCCTGGGCATTATTCTGGCCAGCTCGGCGTTTGCTTTCACGGCCGTCAAACTGATCGGCGCCTGTTATTTGATATATCTGGGTGTGAAAATGTGGCGCACCAACGTCACCGCCCATTTACCCACCACCATCAATGAAAGCTCGTTATTGAAATGCTTTGTGCAAGGTTTTCTGGTGTCGGCATCCAACCCGAAAGCGATTGTTTTTTTTATGTCTATATTTCCGCAGTTTATTGATGTGTCCGCATCTTACGTACCGCAATTCGCGTTGCTGGCGGTGACCTTCAGTGTACTGGTCATTATTATTCACACGCTTTACGCGCTGTTTGCATCGCTCGCCAAAAGCAAACTCTCCTCGCCCACCAACCGCCGGTTATTAAATAAAATAAGCGGTGGCGTATTTGTGGGTTTCGGTGTTGGCCTGGCAGCCTCGGGTAAATAAGTGTTTCCCGGCTGCGCCCATTAACCGCAACCGGGATGGCCTGATACCACAGGCATTGGGCAATGCGCGCCGTGGAATCAGGCCATAAGAGAAATTTCGCCAGCGCTGTATTAATGAGACGTGGCGATAATCACTTCATCTCCGTTACGGATGGCATCGGGTGGTGTCACTATCACCCGGTCATCCACCGTAATACCCGCCACAATTTCTACCCTGTTGCCTTCATCCCGACCTATTTGCACCGGCTTGAGCGTGACCAGATTATTGCTATCAATGGTCGCTACCGAGGGTGTCTCGTCACGGTACAAAATCGCACTGCCAGGAACTTTAATACTTTGCGCTGTGGACAAGGTAAAACTCACCTGCGCATAAGCGCCGGGCAACAAAATACCTTGCGGATTTTCCGCCTGCAATTCCACCAGTAAAGAACCCGACTCGCGATCTACTGCACGGGCACTGCGGCTTACCTGCGCAGTAAAGGTGCGCTCGGCATACCCCGGCACAATTAAATGAGCAAGTTGGCCCACTTGCATTTGCGCCGCATAACTTTGTGGTACCCGAACATAAACACGCATGCGCTGAGTATCCGATACGGTAAAGAGCGGCCGCGTTGCTGCGTTCCCGGCCACCACCAGATCACCCAACTGCGCTGAACGGCTGGTCACTACGCCGGCAAAAGGTGCAGTCAGTTGCGTAAAACCTTGCAGTGCTTCGAGGCGTTGAACATTCGCACTGGCAGCACGGGTGGCAGCCGTTTTTGCTTCGGCATCATTTACCCGCTGCTCGACTTCTTCACGGGAAATAGCGCCGCTGTTGCGCGCCATTAACGAGTTGGAACGCTCGGCCATACTTTGTGCATTCTGTTGTTCTGCCAGTGCAGTGGCGTAATCTGCTTTAGCTTGTGCCAATTGATGCAGCAACTCGGGTGCATCGAGAATGGCCAACAGCTGTCCTTTTTCTACACCATCGCCGATGTCTACCAGCCACTCTTTAATATAGCCATTGGTTTGTGCATAAATGGCAGCGCTGTTAAGCGGTTCGAGGTTGCCAGGCAACACCAGCGTAGCAGGCCCTTCTGCCAGCCCCGGCGCAACCACCGCCACCGTGGGCATTGCCATAGTGGCAGCCTCTTTACCCAGGGCAATGTTGGCGTTGGAGCGTTGCATAATGCCCCAGCCGGCCAATATAAAACCTGCCACACAAACAACAATGCCAATCTTTAACAGCTTCTTTTGAAAAAGAGCGACATCCACTGAATCGTTTTCATGGTGATGGTTATACATGAGTCGGCATTAACTCCGAAGAAGGTTGTGATGGATGTTGATCCGCTTTTACGTGGCGATGCGCCAGGCTGAACAAAGTGGGAACAAAAAATAAAGTCGCGATAGTGGCAGCGATCAAGCCGCCGATAACCGCCCGCCCCAAAGGCGCATTTTGTTCAGCGCCTTCACCAATACCCAGAGCCATAGGAATCATGCCGACAATCATCGCCAGCGCTGTCATCAATACCGGGCGCAAACGCACGTAACCGGCTTCCACCGCCGCCTGAATGGCATCACCGGTTTCGGCAAGCCGATCACGGGCAAAACTCACCAATAAAATCGAATTGGCGGTAGCCACACCCATGCACATAATGGCACCGGTTAATGCAGGAACCGATAACGGCGTAAAAGAAACGAATAATATCCAGACAATACCGGCAAGCGCCGCCGGCAATGCTGAAATGATAACCAGCGGGTCTTTCCAGCTTTGGAAGTTCACCACGATCAACAAATAGATCAACACAATCGCGCCGAGAAGACCATAACCCAAACCGCCAAAAGCAATGTTCATGGTTTGATACTGGCCACGCAGCGTAACGCTGGTACCCGCAGGCCGTTCGGTTTCCAGCTCGGCAATAATCGCGTTGATATCGGCCGCCACCGCACCCAGATCACGCCCCTGAGTGGTGGCGAAAATATTGATCATCGGTTGAATGTTGTATTGCGATACCACCGGCAAAGTGGTGGAGCGGGTAATACTGGCGAGACCACCGAGGCTTTGTGAGCCGTTATTATTCGTCGCGCTGGAAACAGGAACATTTTCCAGATCACTGATGTTCGACATAAAATATTCCGGCACCTGGGCAACCACCGGATAGGAAACACCGTTAGCCGGGTTAACAAAAAATACCGGTGCAGTTTGCTGCGTACCCGCCAGAGACGCGCCCAGACTATTGGTAACATCGCGCGCAGTTAATCCGTATTGGCCAATACGCGAACGGTCAATATCAATATTAAGTTGCGGTGCGCTGGCGGGTTGCTGAATACGTGCATCCGCTACACCAGGGATAGTTTGAATACGGTGCAACAACTGCTCGGCAAATGCGCGGTTATTCGTCAGGTTGCGGCCGGTAACCTGCACATCCAGTGGCGCCGGTGAGCCGAAGTTTAAAATCTGACTGGTGATATCCGCCGGTAGAAATGAAAAACTCGTGCCGGGAAAAAGCCTCGGCAATTCCTGCCGCAAGCGCGCAATATGTTCGGCGGAACGGTTACCCGGTTTGAGGCTGATCATGATGTCACCATCCTGCGGGCTGATGGTACCGGAGGTGTTGTAGATCATATTCAGCATACTCACCGGCATACCGATATTATTGATAATGGAATCCAGTTGCTCGGCGGGAATAAGTTCGCGAACACTGCGTCCGATCATTTCAAAGCGAGCGGCACTTTCTTCAATTTTGATACCCGCCGGCATACGAACGTGCATCAGAATACTGCTGGAATCCACCGCCGGGAAAAAATTTCTACCCAGAAACGGCACCAACAAAAATGACACCAATACCAGGCCCATAAAACCGATAGCAAATAATCGACGCGTAGCCAGCACACCCCTTAGCGAAGCCGTATAAGCATCGCGCAGCCGCTCAAAACCTGCTTCAAATTTCTTTTGAAAATGAATAAAGGGGGCAAGTATTCCATGGCTTCGCGCAGCCGATGAAGGCTCATGATGATGCTCTGCCGCGCCGTGAGGCTTTAACAGATACATGGCCATGGTTAACACCAGGGTGCGCGACAACAGAAAGGATGCCACCATGGCAAAAATAACCGACAACGCCATGGGCACGAATAAAAATCCGGAAATGCCCGGCAGAAAAAACATGGGCACAAACACAATACAAATACACAACAGCGCTACGAACACCGGCACCAGAATTTCTGAAGCGCCGTCCATAATTGCCTGGGTAACGCCTTTTCCTTCACCGAGGTGACGCTCAATATTTTCAATGGTGACGGTGGCTTCATCCACCAGAATACCAATCGCAATGGCCAACCCGCCCAGGGTCATGGCATTCAAACTTTGCCCGAACATGTTGAGCACAGCAATCGCTGCAAAAATGGACAAAGGAATGGACGCAGCCACAATCAATGTAGCCCGCCATGAACCGAGGAATAACAGAATCAACAACGAGATAAGGGCGGCAACCAGCAAGGCTTCATTCACCACGGTCATCATGGAGGCGCGCACAAATACCGATTGGTCGGCCACCGGTAGCACTTCAATAGACTCGGTCAATCCTTCAAGAATCTGCGGCACCATGTCTTTCACGCCTTCTACTACCGAGAGTGTGGACGCAGCACCGTTTTTCAGAATCGTCAGCAATACCGAACGCGAACCTTCAACGTGCACGATATTTTGTTGCGGGCTGCTACCGTCACGTACCGAAGCAACATCCCGCATATAGATCGTCGCACCGTTAACAACCTTTACCGGAATATCACCGAGGCCTTGAATAGAGTCGGGGGCGTTATTGAGTTTGACGTTATATTGCTGCGAACCGATTTTTATAAAACCGGCAGGGCTTATCTGGTTTTGCGCAGCAATCGCCGCACTCACATCGGCTGCCGATAACCCGTAGGATTGCAACGCAACCGGGTTAAGATCAATTTGAATTTGCCGTTGCTTGCCGCCAGACGGCAAAGGCATGGCCACGCCAGGCAATGTGAGCAACTGGGTGCGAATTTGCGAAGCACCCAGGTCATTGAGTTGTTGCTCACTCAAACCCTCGCCCGATAAGGCCAACTGCAAAACCGGCACCGTAGACGCGTCATAATTCACAATAAATGGCGGCGTGGTGCCCGGCGGTAATTGTCGCAACATGGTTTGCGATACCGCCGTTACTTGCGCGGTGGCGGTACGAATATCAACGCCCGGTTGGAAAAAAATTCGCACAATACCCATGCCGGTCATGGACTGACTTTCAATGTGCTCGATATCGGCAACGGTTGTGGTCAGTGCACGCTGATACGGCGTAATAATACGATTGGAGACATCTTCCGGAGAAAGACCGGTATAGGTCCAGGAAACGGCGATAACCGGAATGCGGATAGACGGAAAAATATCTACCGGCATACGCAGGGTGGCGAGCGTGCCAAAGATGGCAATCAAAATAGCCATCACCACAAACGTGAGCGGCTTCTGCAAAGCAATTTTAGTCAGAGCATTCACACAACAAACTCCGTATGTGTTGGCAAGTGAAGAAACGGGGTTAACCCTACTGAAAAAACATCAAGAGTTTTGAAAAACATCTCTGGCGATGGAGATGGCTGACATAACCTGTTCCAGCTCCGAATGGATCACCAACTGCATAATGGCTTCGTTGATTTCACACTCGCTGAAACCCTGATCGCGTGCAAAAACCAGATGCGAGCGAAGTTGCCCGGCAGATCCTTTTTGCACCAGCGCGCCAAGGGCAATAAGGATGCGGTCGCGGTGGGAAAGTGTTGAGCTTTGGATTAGAGCGATCATCTTCTTAACTCCAACAAGGATTGGAACATCAGCTAACCGGAAGTTATGGGGTTATCTTAGAGAAGAGATCTTGTCGTCAGGCTGACAACTTCCTGACCAAATTGTCAGAATGCATTGAAAGCGAAAAATACTTTTCACCGCTGGCGGGTAAAAATGGCTGACAGGTGTTGTTGTGAAACTGACAGCCAGTCAGGAGTAATAAAACAGGCATTACCAAAGCGTTTTCGGCAATACCTGTTACGAAAAAGTATCGGTTTATAAGCGGATATAAAAAATTATGCCTTTATACGCTGTCAGGTGTGCGAGGCTTTCGGTGGATCAATCAGCAATGAAAAACCAAAGGTATTAACGCCGTCGTGGCTGGTGGCGAATACCTCACCATGGTGCATCAACGCTACCGCACGCACAATGGAAAGACCAAGCCCGTGTTGAATGTCACTGCGAACGCGGGAAGTGTCTACGCGGTAAAAACGCTCGAACAAACGCACCAGATGCTGTTCTTCTATTTTTTCGCCAAAATTGGCCACACAAACCAGAGCAAACTCCTTCTCCTGTTTCAAGGTGACAGTTACCCGGGTGCTCTGCCACGCGTAGCGGGCGCTATTTTCCAACAGGTTCGCCAATGCCCGATGAAATAATCGCCGGTCAATACAGGCGTTCACATCACCGTCTATTTGAACGGTCAACTGCCTCTCGGCAAATGACGGCTCAACATATTCGGCAGTTTTAATACTTTCTTCGCGCAACGACACCTGGGTGAGCTGCGTAGCATGTTCACCGGCCTGGGCGTGAGAGAGAAACAGCATGTCGTTAACAATGGCGGTCATGCGCTCCAGTTCTTCAAGGTTGGATTGCAACAGTTCTTCCAACTCATGCACATCGCGCTTGCGCGACAAACCCAATTGGGTTTGGCCAATCAGGTTGGTTAACGGGGTTCGCAATTCATGCGCAACATCGGCGTTAAAACTTTCCAGCTGTCGCCAGGCAATTTCCTGACGGGCCAGCACACCGTTAAAGGATTCTGCCAGCGTTTGCAGCTCAATTGGCAGCGTTGTTTGATCCAGTCGCTGACCGGCGTTGCCCGGCACCAGGTTGTGCGCCTGTCGGCTTAAATAATTAATGGGCCGCATACCGATCCGCGCAATGGCAAAACTGAGTAAAGCCACCAGCACGGCTCCCACCAGGCTGACCACAATTAATACGCGGGTGAAAGCCGCCAGCGTATCCATATAAGGGGTGGAATCAATAGCGATAACATAACGCAACACAGGCCTTACGCCTTGTGCAGGCAAGTCGATACTAAGCAGATAAATCGAACAATCGTTGTCCGGCCCGGCAACGCGGCTGAAACCTGTTGCCAGGTTTTCCCAATTGACACCTTCGGGCGGCGGGCCGCCGACCTGATAGCGTTCATCGCCAACAATCCAATATTGAACCCGCCCACCCTCGGCGTTGGAAAGATCAGTGAATTTGCCATTTACCGTATGCCATTCATCAAGGTCGGTGCGCGCTAATAAATAAGGCCGCACCAGCGAATGACGGTATTGCAGCTCGCTGTACATTTGCTTGCGCAAGGAGTCATGTAACGAATATCGCAACAACAAGGCACAAGTAGCGACAATAACCACAGATGCCAGCACAAACATCAGTGCCAGCCGGGCGGAGATAGAGCGTTTAATCATGGTGCTGCCTGTTTTTACGCGATGCATCCGGTCGGGTTTCCAACACGTAGCCCATGCCACGCACGGTGTGCAACAGTTTAACCGGGTAGGGCGCATCGACTTTGGCACGCAACCGTTTGATAGCAACCTCTACCACGTTGGCATCGCTGTCGAAATTCATATCCCACACCTGTTCGGCAATCATCATTTTGGAGAGAATTTCTCCCTGATGACGCGCCAGCAAACTCAACAAGGAAAACTCTTTTGCGGTCAGCTCCAGACGCTCCCCGGCGCGGGTAACACGGCGGGCTAATAAATCGATATGCAAATCGTCAATTTGCAGTTGTGTAACATCGGCACCATCGCTGACCCGACGGCGCAGCAAAGCTTGAATGCGAGCGACCAGCTCAATCAATGAAAAGGGCTTGGGCAAGTAATCATCCGCTCCACCGCGCAAACCTTTTACCCGTTCATCAACCGAACCCCGCGCAGACAACATCAGCACCGGCGTTTGTTTGTGAGCACGCAGCCCTTCAAGTACGCTGTAACCATCTACGCCTGGCAGCATTACATCCAGAATCACCGCATCGTAGTCATGATGAATGGCCTGGTGCAGACCATCCAGACCGTTACTGGCAACGTCTACAGTGAAACCCAGTTCGCTCAGCGCACGGTTGATATACGACGACGTTTTTTCCTCGTCTTCTACCAGAAGTAAACGCATTCTATTTTCTCCTGACTGCACGGGCACCCGGGCCGTGCTTGTTTACCATTGTAAATCCAACTCTCCAACGCCAGCCTGACTTTTTGCTGACATTTTTGTCAGCAAGTCGGTTTGCAACGTTCAGGTGTTGCCAGTTAACACAATATAAATAATGTCGCTGAAAGCGCTGCAAATGCCTCGCTCCAGCTTGCTAAAGTCAGGGGTAGAAACAACTATCACAGGGAACCTCACTTATTGACCAAAGCGCCTGAATTATTCAAACGCGGAGAAAATCATGAAATTTTTATGTTTGGCTTATGGTGCAGAAAAAGATTGGCAGGAACTGAGTGACCAGCAACAACGGGAATTTTTAGCGGAAGACGATGCATTACGTCAAGGCGGGGCGCTGGTATCAGCCGTATCACAAGAGGTCACCACCGTTACCGCGTGGAGCGGATCACCGGTAACCTCGCGTGAAAGCTTTGCCCAACCCGGCCTGCCGTTGGCAGGGTTTTCTATTATTGAAGCGGCCGATATTCGCGAAGCTGTGAAAATGGTCTCCGGTACGCCCTGTGCGCGAGCAAAAGGAGCCATTGAAATCAGAGCCCTGTCGGATCAATAGCCATGCCGGGGGGCTCTGTTTTTTAATACAACGTTTTAAACACAACCTTAGCGAGGAATAAAATCCAGTACGGTAGCATTAATACAATAACGCGGCTTACCGTTGGGGCCATCATCAAATACGTGCCCTAAATGAATACCGGATACTTTGGCGCGAATTTCAGTGCGCTGCATACCGTAGCTATTGTCCGGCTTTTCAATCACAGCGCCATCCACCGGTTTGGTAAATGACAGCCAACCGGTGCCGGAATCAAAACGGTCGCGGGTATCAAACAACACCGCACCACTCAGCTTGTCAACAAACACACCGTCCGGCGTATTTTTGAAAATTTCATATTGTTTGCAAAAACGCTGATCGGTGCTTTCTTCAAAGGCCACCTGAAAGGCTTCGCTTTTACCCAACTTGAACTGGCCGAGCAGCAGATAAAACTGTTCCGGGCTCATATAACCCTGACGGCCAAAAACTTCCTTGCCATCTTCCAGCAAAATAATGGTCGGCGTAGCCCAGGTAGGCGTTTTCAAACTCAGCCCGTCCAGCTGACTGGCAAAACGGAAGTGCAGGGGAATATCACCCTGATAATGGTCGGCCACATCGGCTTTGAATTTTTTGCAGTAGGGGCAAAAATCTTCGGCATCAATCACCAGAATGTGTTTGCCGGAAAGTAGCCCGCTATTGTCGGCGGTCGATGGCTGTTGGGCGCTTTGATCAAAACGCACCCCGGTGGAATGATCCGGGCAATAACCATTGGGGTTTTTGGCAATGTAATCCTGATGGTATTTTTCTGCCGGGTAAAAGGTTTCCAGCGGTTTGATCACCGTGGTAATGCTGCCGTAACCGGCCTGCGTCAGTAACGGCTGGTAAGCCGCCAGCACTTGCTGTGCGACTTCAGCTTGCTGATCACTGTTGGTCAAAATAATAGAACGGTACTGGGTACCAATGTCATTGCCCTGACGGTTCAGCTGCGTCGGGTCGTGCATTTCAAAGTAGCGCTGCAACAGGGTTTGCGCGCTGATAACGGCCGGGTTAAAGGTAATTTGCACCACCTCGGCATGGTTATCCGGATTATGCTGGTTTGCTCGTCGGGTAATGTCTTTATAGGTGGGTTTCACGCCGCGACCGTCGGCGTAACCTGATACCGCATCCACCACACCCTCCATCGCTTCAAAACGCTTCTCCACGCCCCAAAAACACCCGGCGCCCACCACAAGGCTATCCAGATGACGGGTTGCAGGCATGGTATCGGGAGCGGCTTGTACACTGGCGCCAAACAGCAAGGTAAAACCGATAAGGATGTTAAAGCAGGAGGACAAGCGCATAGCCACCTCGGCAGGAAATAGGGGACAACCGGAAAGGAATTCTTTAGAGCATCGCTGCGGTCAGCCGGTTCCCTGAATAATAGCGCGGCCCGGCGATTACGCCTGATGAAATTGCAGGCAATAAAAAAGGCGAAATCCGAAGATTTCGCCTTTCCAGTGCTGCATCTGCAGTCTGATTAGCTGTTAGACAGCCTTATAATCAGATAGCCTGGATGTTTTCAGCCTGTGGGCCTTTTTGGCCTTGAGTAACGGTGAAGCTTACGCGCTGACCTTCAACCAGGGTTTTGAAGCCTGAGCCAGAAATGGCGCTGAAGTGAGCGAAAACGTCCGGGCCGGATTCTTGTTGAATGAAACCGAAACCTTTAGCTTCGTTAAACCATTTTACAGTGCCAGTAGTAGTTTTAGACATAGTGTTACCTATTAATCAATACAGAAGTAAATTTACCCCCGAAGGGAAGTTATGCTGGAAATTCGGGAATTACTTATGTAAACACTACGAAAAACCTACTGGAACTTCGAAGTTTGAGGCATAAATATTAAGCGTATTTTCAAGCTGTGCCCGATATTACGCTGATTTTTGACAATGTCAATCACCCGTTTACTCCGAAACCAATATTTCTTGCTGATTCCCCCATCACGGGCGTCAGTAAAAGGTTGGGAACAGGGTACTGGCAAGGGGTGTCGCCAATAAAACACCGGGGAACCGGTTAGCGCAGGGCGGTAAAGTTCTGAACGGAGGCGCAGACGCTTTATCTGAACTATTTACCGGCGATATCACCCACGCGAAAATTTTTCACATCGCGCAACGGCGGCGCGCCAAATAATCGGGTGTATTCACGGCTGAATTGGGAGGCGCTTTCGTAGCCGACTTGTACCGCCGCGCTGCTTGCGTCAAGGCTGTCGTTCATCATCAATTGTCGCGCTTCCTGCAAGCGCAAATTTTTAATGTATTGCAGCGGGCTCATACCGGTTACTGCACGAAAATGCTGGCGAAAAGTGGAGGCACTCATATGCGCTTTGGCTGCCAGATCATCTACCAACACATCTTGCGTAAAGTTTAATTTCAACCAGGAAATGACGCGGGCAACTTGTTGGCCGGGTGAACCGATAGTAACCAGGTGTCGCAGTATTGGCCCGTGCGCGCCATGCAATAAGCGCAGGGTAATTTCCTGCTGAATAAGCGGCGCCAGGGTTGGCAACAAAGCCGGTTCATCCAGAAGACGAATCAACCGGCACAATGCATCCAGCAAGTTCTTATCCAGATCAACCACGGACAAGGCGCGGGCACTACCCGGTTTCAAATCACGGACGAACTCCATTTCAGACACCAGTTGGGAAATTACCCGCGCATCAAGATCCAGCCAAACGCCAAGATAAGGCTCATCAACACTGGCCTGAGTAACGTGCGCCACTACCGGCACATCAATGGATGTAACCAGCGATTGATTGACACTGTAATCGAAAATGTCGCTGCCCAAAGTGACCCTCTTTGCCCCCTGCACAGCAATGCCCAAACCCAAACCATAAATACACGGCATAGGTGCCGATACCTGACTGCGGCGATACACCCGTAGCGCAGGTATTTGCGTCAGGTAATCACCATCCTGGTGAGCAATTTTAAGTACAGCACGGGCTAACAATTCAGCGTCCATCGTCATTCACCTTCTCTCTGCAAGAGCTGACTGCACATTCCTGTAAGAGTACCTCTCAACCCGGCTTATTAAGGCCGGGCTACATAAGTAAAAGACTATCACTCTTTGGCAAACTCGTTACCAAGCACGATGACCATTCGTTGAATCGGGCAAGAATTGCGTCACTTTTGACAACCGGGTATTGCCTGTTTCAGGGCAGACTGTCTCGCATAGCACTAATGCACAGCCAGAGGCCGCCATGAAAAACGTTTTAATCATTAACGCACATCAGTTTTATGAGGGAATCTCCGCCGGAAGGCTGAACACAACATTGGTCGGTGTTATTCAGGAAGAAATGGAAAAATTCGGTTGCAGCGTTCAGCACACCGCCATCGAACAAGGCTACGACGTTGACGCCGAAGTGCAAAAGCATCTCTGGGCAGACCTCATTATTTTGCAATCGCCGGTTTACTGGTTTAACACGCCCTGGATTTATAAAAAGTATGTGGATGAAGTATTCACTGCGGCCATGTTGAGTGGCCACTTTATTACCGGTGACGGCAGAACACGCGAAGACTCCAGCAAACAATACGGCACCGGCGGCACACTGCGAGGTAAAAAATACATGTTGTCCCTAACATGGAATGCTCCGAGAGAAGCGTTTGGGGATAAAAGTCAATTGTTGTTTGAGGGAAAAACCGTAGATGAAGTATTTATGCAAAATACCGCCAATTACAAATTCTGTGGCGTAGAAATTTTGCCGTCTTTTTCATGCCATGACGTCATGAAAATTCCCGAAATAAATTCGGATATTATGCGTTTAAGAAAACAAATTTCAGCTATTTTATAATTTAATACGGAGATATTTCATGAACAGTATAGAAGATAAGAATAATGAACTTTCATTAGAAAAAAAATCTTTAAGCCGTCGCGAACTTTTAGCCAATACCGCATTGATAGGTGCGGGGTTAGTGGTTAGCAACCTTGCAGGGGCGGCAACGCCTCAAAATTTTAATGCAGCAGAAATCCCCAAAAGAAATATTCGTAAAAACAAGTCAGAAAATGTTTTGATAATTAATGCCCATCAAATTTATAAAGGAATCTCCGCCGGAAGGCTGAACACAACATTGGTCGGTGTTATTCAGGAAGAAATGGAAAAATTCGGTTGCAGCGTTCAGCACACCGCCATCGAACAAGGCTACAACATTGACGCTGAAGTGCAAAAGCATCTCTGGGCAGACCTCATTATTTTGCAATCGCCGGTTTACTGGTTTAACACGCCCTGGATTTATAAAAAATACGTGGATGAAGTATTCACTGCGGCCATGTTGAGTGGAAAATTTATTACCGGTGACGGCAGAACACGCGAAGACTCCAGCAAACAATACGGCACTGGCGGCACCCTGCAAGGTAAAAAATACATGGTATCGCTCACCTGGAATGCACCGGAAGAATCCTTTGGCGATAAAAACCAGCGGTTGTTTGAAGGTAAAACCGTAGATGACGTTTTTGTGCAAAACACCGCTAATTACAAATTTTGTGGCGTAGAAATTTTACCGTCGTTTTCATGCCATGACGTTATGAAAAATCCGAAAATTGATGCTGACATTGCACGTTTGCGCAAACAGCTTTCAGCCATTTTTACAAACGCTTGAAACATGTCCTCTTATCCGGAGATATTCTATGAGCAACGATAGCAATGCGAATGGCAATTTTTCAGCAGAAGAAAAACCCTTCAACCGCCGCGATTTTCTGACCAATACCGCGTTGATAGGTGCGGGCCTGGCGCTCAGCAAATTTTCATTAGCTGGCGCCCCGCACCCGACGGGCGCAACCGAAAGCACCAGCAGTAAAGTTAACCACACCATAAAAACGCGCAAGTTGGGTGCGCTGGAAGTTTCTGCAATGGGCGCAGGCTGTATGAGCATCAGTGCCAACTACGGCCCACCGGCCGATAAACATCAGGGCATTCAAGTCATTCGCAGAGCCTATGAAAAAGGCGTCACCTTTTTTGATACTGCAGAAGTCTATGGCCCATTTACCAACGAGACGCTTGTCGGTGAAGCCCTTGCTCCCTTTCGCGATAAAATTGTTATCGCCACCAAATTTGGTTTTGATTTGGAAAAGGGGGGTTTGAATAGCCGACCCGAACATATCAAGAAGGTTGTAGATGCATCCCTAACGCGTCTGAAAACAGATCGTATCGATCTTTATTACCAGCATCGCGTTGACCCGAGCGTTCCTATTGAAGATGTGGCCGGTGCGATTAAAGATCTTATCCAGCAAGGCAAAGTGTTGCATTTTGGCCTCTCTGAAGCCAGTGCGCGCACTATTCGCAGGGCGCATGCCATTCAACCGGTTGCCGCCGTACAAACTGAATATTCGCTGATGAATAGAGACCCGGAAAACAATGGTGTGCTTGCTGTTTGCGAAGAACTGGGTATTGGCTTCGTTCCCTGGGGGCCAATGGGCATGGGTTACTTGACGGGAACCATTGATGCCAACACACAGCTTGATGCTGCTACCGACCTTCGCGCAGGTTTTGAACGCTTCACGCCGGAAAACCTGGCAGCCAATAAACCTATTATTGATGTATTGAAAATTTTTTCAGAAAAGAAGAATGCCACACCCGCGCAATTTGCACTGGCCTGGTTAATGGCACAAAAACCCTGGATAGTGCCTATTCCCGGCACTCGCAACCCGAACCATCTTGATGAAAATCTGGGTGCTGTACATATTGCGTTAACAGCAACTGAGCTTCAGGAAATAGATACTGCTTTTTCCAAACTGACAGTACATGGCGGTCGGATGAGTAAAATGCAAATGGAAAGAGTGGAATCCTGATAGTTATCTATTTTATAGCCCTGAGCAATACGGACAAATTTGTAGCCGCTTTGCAATAAATTCCCCTGCGAAGGGGAATTTTATTATTGGCTGATAAAATGTCGTTATGCCCCTGTTATCGCAGCAAATCACGAAACACTCTGGCGAGTGACTTGACGGCGGCTTCCAATTCCATGGGTGTGTAAGCCGCGAAGCCCAATAAAAAACCGGCTTGCGGTTTGGCGGCGGCGTAAAGCCCGGTTAATCCGAACAGGTCTATCCCGGCGCGGCGGGCGCCATCAATCACAGCCTGCTCGGAAACGTCACACACCAATTTGCAGGGGATTTGCATACCGCCATCCGGCAAAGCTGGCGTAACGTAATCCGAAAGGTGCTTTTCAATCAGTTGCACCAATAGGTTCAAGCGCCCGGCGTAAATGAGCCGCATGCTGCGCACATGAGCACCAAAATGACCGGCCTCGATAAAACGGGCGAGTGTTAATTGCGGAATCGGCGCGCTGTGTCCGTCCAGCAAAGTACGGGCGCGGGTCATCGGCTCGACCAGCACCTCGGGCAACAACATATAACCTATACGCACACCGGGAAATAGCGACTTGGTAAACGTGCCCACGTAAAGGGTGCGGTCGTAATGGTCCATGCCCTGAACACACGCGGTCGGCTTGCCGGCATAGTGAAACTCACTGTCGTAATCGTCTTCAATAATCCAGGCTTTTTGTTGCGCCGCCCATTCGACCAATGCCAAACGTCGATCCAGCGTCAACGTTGCTCCGGTAGGAAACTGGTGCGACGGGCTTAAAAACACCACCCTGGCGGGCGTTGGCGAATGGCGAAGCGCATCCACCTGCAAACCCTGTTGATCAACCGGAATCGGAACGCACTCCAGCCCGGCGGCTTCAAAAGCTTTTCGCGCACCGTGGTAAGCCGGGTCTTCTATAAAAATGCGATCACCGGCATCCAGCAACACCTGGGCGCACAAAGCGATAGCCTGTTGCGAGCTGGTTAAAATCAAAATGCGCTCTGGCGTTGCCCGCGCGCCGCGCTCAAGGTTGATGTAATCCGCTACCGCACAACGCAGCGCCTCCATACCTTGTGGCGGCCCGGCCTGCAATGCCAGGTGGCCATACTCTTTTAATACCTGCCGCTCCAGACGCTCCCACACCGGCAACGGAAAATTACGCGTTTCCGGTACGCCCTGCACAAAAGGGCGGGGCGCCGGGAAATTGCGAATACCACCACCGCGAAACATCGCCAGGCCGCGTTGGCTTAACGCGGTTTCGTGGTTCTCCAGCGGAATGGAACGCTTCACCCGCCGCCCGGACGAACGCTGGGCCATCGCAGAAACAAAACTGCCGCTGCCCACGCGCCGCTCAATAAAACCCTCCGCATGCAACTGGCCATAGGCCGTTTCTACCGTATCCCGCGAAACCGCCAGCGATTTCGCCAGGGCGCGGGTGGCAGGCAAGGGCTTTCCCGAAGTAAGCACCCCATCGAGAATCAGCTGCTTTATCGCCCGCTGAATTCTTACATGCAACGGAAACGCCGCATTGGCAGGGTTAACCAGCCAGGCTTTTACCGTTTCCAGTTGGGATGACTTGAACAATTGGCCGGTACTCATAGCAAAAAGTGGATGGCTCTATCAGGCCATTTAATTGCTATAAAGACAAGCCTGATTTGTGGCTCCGGAGAGTTACCGCTGATGTACAGCTATTTGGAAAAACCTAAACGGTCATTTGATCTGTTACACCCCGCCATCGCCGCGTTAATGACCGTTATCGTCAATTACGGCGGCACCTTTGTGCTGGTATTTCAAGCTGCCAGCATGGCAGGGCTGTCTGCGGAATTAACCGCGTCCTGGGTATGGGCGTCATCGATTGGTGTGGGGCTGACCTGCATTTTGCTGAGCTGGCGCACCCGCGAACCGATCATTACCGCCTGGTCTACCCCGGCAGCTGCGTTTCTGATTATTGCTTTGCCAACCATTTCCTACGCGGAAGCCATCGGCGCTTATTTGATATCCGCCGCGCTGTTTATCGCGCTGGGGCTGAGCGGTTATTTCGAAAAAGTGATCCGGCTGATTCCGCCCGGCATCGCCGCCGGTTTGCTCGCCGGTATTTTGTTGCAGTTTGGTATCGGTGCCTTTGCTGCCGTAAACATTGAACCACTGTTGGTGATATTGATGATTGCCAGCTACCTGATATTACGGCGGGTTGCAGGTCGTTACGCGGTGGCAGGCATGATGGTCGCGGGGCTGATGTGGCTAATGCTGCAAAACCGGCTGGATTTATCCGGCATTCAACTGGCCATAGCAACACCGGTTTTTACGGCACCGGCTTTTTCGTGGAATGCACTGTTAAGTGTGGCACTGCCATTATTTTTGATAACGCTGACCGGCCAGTACATTCCCGGCATGCTGGTACTGCGCAATGACGGCTATAAAACCAGCGCCAACCCGATTTTGACCGTTACCGGCCTCGGCTCTTTGTTATTCGCGCCCTTTGGTTCCCACGCCATGAATATTGCCGCGATTACCGCTGCCATTTGCACCGGCAAGGAAGCCCATCAGGACCCTGGCAAGCGCTGGATAGCCGGTGTTATTGCCGGTGTGTTTTACATACTGGTGGGAATATTCGGCGTAACTCTGGCGACCTTGTTTATGGCATTCCCTGCCGCGTTTATTGCAGCGCTGGCTGGTATTGCCTTGATCGGTACCATCTCCAGCAGCCTGACCGCCGCCATCGCTGACCCGGCCTCTCGTGAAGCCTCGCTGATTACGTTTTTGGTTACCGCTGCCAATATCACCTTGTTCGGTATCGGCGGCGCTTTTTGGGGCTTGCTTATCGGCCTCGCTGCGCACGTTTTATTAACTGCAACCTTGTCAAAAAAACTGAAAAGTGAGTAAACGCCATGAGCAACAACCCGGAAATTATCGTTACACCCGTAAAGCAGGAAGACTACGAGCAATGGTTGCCCTACTGGAAAGGCTACCAGGAATTTTACAAAGTCCAACTCGCGGATAACGTCACCGCAACCACCTGGCAGCGCTTCTTTGATGAAAAGGTGCCGGTGTACTGCGCCGTCGCAAGGGAAGGGGAAACCATCCTCGGTTTTGCCCACTACTTATTCCACGATTCCACCTGGGGAATCAATAACTACTGCTACCTGGAAGATCTGTTCGTCAACCCGGCCACCCGCGGCAAACACATCGGCAAAAAATTGATTGAATACGTAAAAGAAAAAGCCGCCGAAAAAAACAGCGACCGCCTTTACTGGCACACCCAGGAAACCAACAAAACCGCACAGCGGTTGTATGACTGGGTGGCGGATAAACCAGGGATTATTGAGTACAGAATTGATTTTTAACGCAATGAAAGAGAGGGGATTAACTTCCCCTTTTTTGCTCCCCCACAATAATCCGCATGGCATCTATCGCCATCTGGTGATCAATTTCCTGTGCCAAACCGGATACCGTTACCGCGCCGATCAAACCACTGTTTTTAAGGCGAATGGGAAATGAACCGCCGTGGGCGCAATACTCTTTGGGGTCCAGATGGGGGATTAACTCAAAGTTACGATTTTTGAGCGCGTTATATTGCCCCTGATAGTAAGAACTGTGGCTAAAGCGCATAACGGACTGGCGTTTACGTTTTATCCAATCGTGATTGTCTTTATTGGTGCCCGGCATAAAGTAACTGAACAACACATGCTCAAAAGCATAAACTTCAACAGCAATTGGCGCCGCCGTTTTATCGGCAGCAGCTTTAATCAAATTGCCCAATTCCCAAGCTGTGTCGTTGTTGAAGTAATGAAGTTGGAGCTCATCTTCCTGGGCTAATAACTCATTTAAAATATCGTTGTTCATATGGATTCTTCCACGGGCATAATTGCTGACATTTGTGCTAGTGCTTTATTCTGGCCGGGCTGGTTTTTGCTTTCAAGGGATAACTCTGTGATTCCTTCTTCATCCTTTAACTTTGGTGGCAATATTAAGGCGCTTCCGGTAAGTAGACCAGTGACTGCATCTACTGGCTCACTCAGAAAACCAACGAAACGGCACAGCAGTTATATTACTGGTCGGTGTAGAAGCTTGAGGTTATTAAGTATCTGCTTGATTTTTAGACCCAAGACTTTCTATCGATTAAAAAACCAAAGTAATTCACCCCGAAGAGAAAAAATTTTGGTTTATTTTGCAATGTCTGCTTTCGGCCAAAAGCGGACCCTGAAGCTAACTCGCCTACGAGCCCAGAAAATCAATAATCAAGTTAAGGATTAAGCTCCGAGATCTGCCTTTAATCACCTTATCTCTGTCATTGTATTCAAGGCCTATCCCTGCAAAGAAATATGAATCGATTTCTGGGGATTCAAAATTAATTTCCCTATCAACATGAAAAAATGCCCCTCCACTCATTCCTCTTAGTGAATAACCTTTATGTTTATATCCTTCGTGTTCGTAGGTAACATTTTCATTGTCATGCTTTCCAATTAAATCAGTGCTTGTCTTGGAGTATAACTCAGAGCCTAACAATAAAAATTTGGCATTTTCCCACTTCAGGGTTCCGTCGCTGAGGTGGGTTACATATTGAGCGATATGCGGCTTGGTTGATTTCGTTTTATGAATATTTTTTACTGCTTTAGCTTGAGGAAAACCGATCCATGCAAACCCATTCTCTTTAAAACTTTTAGATGGTCTAATATCTTCAATATCAAAATAATTTTTATCTTCAATCTTATAAATTGTGTTGCAAATAACAATGTCATACTCAGTATAGATTTTATATGTATGCGTGATTTCAGCTAATGAAATAAATGATCCATCAATCGCAAACACACCGAAATTTTCTATACCAATTTCACTTTTATCTAATGCATGAGCAGCAAAAATACAAAAGAATTCAGATTTGTATTTTACAAATGTTATTGTTGAGGAAAAATAAAAACCTCCAAGTCCATCTTTTTTATAAATAGGACATACAAATCTTTGTGCAACACGTGAAAATTTTCTTGCTTTGTAATTCTCACTCATTGTGAGGTCAATCCTTCCATTTATTGCAATTTATTATAACACTACGGCCAAAAGCGAACGTTATAAACAGTTCTGATACTAAACAGAAATAAATATTTAAAAAAATAATGGTATTTACTTGTTATTACTGTGGTTTACCGTCAGGCATTAGCCTGAAGATCTTCCAGCGCGAGACTTATTTCTTTTATTTCTGGCTCGGAGAAAATGCTGTCTGATTGCTTCTCTTCTTTCCAGGTTGTAGGGTCGCCATCTTGAAACGTGACACTAAAATGCCCCGAAATTGGTGTTTCATATTTCTCGCATAGGTTAAATTCCCCATCATCAACTTCTCTTTCGATTTTTACCAATCGTTGAGCGTCCACGGAAGATAATTCTACTTTGGATGCGGTAGATTTTATCGAACAAATGATATTTGCGCTAAAAGGAACAAGCAACGAACTATCGGATATATTTTTTATATCGCCAACTAAATAGCTTAAATTATTTATATCAAATGAATAATCGTGATACTTACCAATGGTATGATCTATTAGATCGCCACTAAAAACATCCGCCAGCTCCGACACCGCTAACTCTGATGATAATTTATTAAGTATGTACTCCTTGTGGATATTTAACAAAATCCTACTTCTATCATCACTATTTAGGTGATTAAAGTATTGACCGTCGAGTTTTGCAGGGCCACTAGAAAACAAATCTGATAGGCTATCAAAACATAAAATAGTTTCACCCTGTAATTTTTCTGAAAATCTTTTATCCCCGGTTACAAATACCACTTTCTCACTGATATTAAGTATTTCTTTGATACCAAAATAGATAAATGCGTCAGGAATATCTACTCTATTTTTGATTTTATCAAACGGCGTTGCGCCATCAAAGTATGCATCCATAACCAATTTTCCGTGTTCGGGAAGTATAGGGATAATGGATGCATTTGTATTAACTTTAAAATCATTCCAATTATTTATAACTTTCTTCAAAATGCCATTAATTTCGTTCGCAGCAATTGATGCAGTAGCGTTGAATGTAAAATCAAAACCCAGGATTTTAGGAGATTCGTAATACTTGTGAAGTAATTGCGTTGCCTTAACCACGTTATCATAAGAACTTTGAGCTTCGCCTTTTATCCATGATATATATTCCTTTTCGACAATCTCGGGAATATAAATTTTATAAATACCAACCCGAGTATATTTCACAATTTCTTTGAAAAGCTGAGAATTCAATTTCGGAACTTGTCTAAACACAGAAGAATCCAGTATTAAGGGTATGCTCTCATCCATTTGTTTTCATCTCGTAATCAACCTCATGTCTTTCAAACAGAATACGTCATTCGTTGCATTTTTCAGCACTACTGAAAAATTTAGATGGATAATTTGTGTATCTCTTAATTTTTTACCCAATGCAATTCTATTCCCTAGGTACCATCTATCCAAAAAATTACACTAATTGTAGATGTTATGATTTTTTGGAGCTCCTTATTTTATTTCTTATTACTTCATATCGTTGAATCTCTTCATTGAGATTAGAAAGCTCTGGTTTTCTGTAAGCATACCTGTCGCTATGGGTGTGTCCTTCCATATACCTACAGCATTGGGCAAAATTATCAAGGAGTTCATTTATTAAAGCTTCGTCAAAATGGACACTGGAAAGGCTATCAACACTTACTCGTTCATTATATCTTTGTACAACATTTTTAAATAAATCATTAATTACTAAAACCTCATAGCAAGTACGCAATGCAGTGAATCCGCTTTTAACTAAAAACTCTCTGTGTTCTGGTGCGCACTCGTCTTTGTTTGCACCTGAGTATAATTTCTTTACAGGCTCAGCATTACGGTAAACCTTTTCATAAGATGGAGAATTTCTTAACCAAACTTGTCTAGGATTTCCATTTCTGTTTTCAATCCAGTGGCACTCATGTAGCAGACTATTATCTGTGGCATAGTTTATTAAGCTAGAAACAAACACTAAATCATGTGTAAAAATTATAACCTGCTTTTCATCAGAAATAGAAACAAGACGTTCAGCAATAACGCTCTTTCTCTTTTCATCAAGAGAGTTAACGGGATCGTCAAAAATAACTCCTTTATTGATTGCTGTGATATTGGTTTCCGCAATAAAATCAGCAAGCGCAATTACTTTTTGTTCGCCCTCGCTCAAAATTGCAGAAGGGTCTTTTCCTTTAAGAAAAAGTTGACGATTAGATTGCGCATCTGAACTTTTCGCATCTATTTCAATGCCGAAATTTCCATTCAGCTTTTCGCATTCGTCATTAAATGCATTGATATAATCGATATTGAAATATTCTTTTGATATGCGTTTTTCCGTGTTGGTTGATTGGGACTTGAAGCTTTGCTTATTGAACTTATTGGCCTTGTTTACCCAAATCATATTATTATGCAATTTTTCAACATCAGTATATCTGACGACTAGCTTTTCCTTATGAGCAAAATACGTTTTTTGTTGTAGTAGATCAGCCAGATTTTTAGTTTGCTCATCTTCTTCAAACGCCTTAATTTCTATATCTATTTCCGTACTAATAGTATCTAAAGAATCTAAATCCAATTGCATTTCAACTAGTGGAAAATCGTTTTTTTTATTGATGCTTGAAATAATCGATTCACTTATTGCAGCTTGCTTTTTCAGTTGGTCTTCAATTTTTGTTAATTCAGTTTCGTATTTTTCTTTTAGCCAAGCAGTCACAGTGTCATCTTCAGGAAATTTATCGAAGTCTAATTTTTCGTATTCCTCTTTAATTTTGATAAGCTTTTCATTCTCTGTTCTGGCTTCTTGCTCAGCTACACTTTTTATATAGGCCCAATAACTACGTATCAGAGTTTTAGGTACATCATCGATAATTGATTGGTGGCATAATAAGCAGTTATCGCCAATTTCTGGATATTCGATTTCTTCTTGGGTTGAGGCAAAATTTTCAGCCGCTTGAATGAATTGCTTCCATTCTGTGGAGCCTACATTTTTGACCTTATCGGTTTTGAATTTCTCAAAGCCTTCTTTTTGAGCGACGGTTTCTTTTGTTTTGCAAGCAGCGATAGTTGATATTACAGCGTCTAACTGTGTTTGAGAAAACAACAGATTTTGACTTTCTAAATTCAATTTTCGAGTAGCTAATTGCACTTTTATGCGTTGCAATTCCTTGAGGAATTTATCTTTTTGAGCGAGGGCGATTTTTAAGTCGTCATATTGCTTATCAAGCTGAGTTTTCTTTTCTTTTTCCTCATTAGAATAAGGCAAGTGCGCCTTTAACTCCTCAAGTTTTGAATTATGAGATAACTGAGTTATAAAAGCCTTTATTTCAGACTCACCCTGAAAAATATCATCATCGGCAAACGGGTTTACTATAGTTTTTGTCTGAATATCGCTATTAAGCTTTGCGTTTAATTTTTCTAAAGCTGCGTTAAAATCATTAAACAACCGCAGGCCAGCAGGACGGAAAGTAAAATCGTTTCTTACACTTAGGTGTTTCTTGCCAATGTCTCCATCGAAAACAGCAAATTGATTAAATATTCCGTTACCAGCGTTGTCGGGATATTTTAATGAAACCTTAACTCCATCTGAAGAAAAATTAAATGTTGCAGCTATTGGTTTGTGTCCTGACTCAATACTGATGTTTGGAAGAATTTCCTTCTTGTCTTTTGAGTAAAAAGTGTTTTTCAGAAGTCGAACATATCCAGACTTTCCTGCACCATTAGCACCATAAATGATGGTAAGATTTTTTGTTAACTCAATGATTTGGTTTTCGGTAAGTGCATTAACTCCTTCAACGTCAGTTAGGGAGTCGAAGGATAAATGTTCTTTGAAATCGTCTGATGCATTAGAGTTGTAAGAAATAGAAATTTCGGGCTTTTCAGTTTCTTCTTTAAGGCCTAATTCTTCAAGTAAGCAAGAGTACGCAGTGTCAATTATGGTGTCAGAAATTTCATTGCCCGCTAACATTTCAGAACACAAGTATTTCGCCCAATACGGTTGAGAATTAGCAAAAACTTTAACCTCTGCTTCAAGGGTCTTTACTACCTCTGCTGTCTTTATATTATCTTCCATGCTTCAATTTCTCTTCTATAAGAATTCATTAATAAGAACCAAAGTTCATCTCGATTTTTAATTTTGAAGATGCACAAAGACGCTATTTTTTTAAGTATGACTATTCAAAACATAGTCAATGGAGGAGATGTAGTGGCGCCCTCGTTATCTCGCGCACGTGTCCGCTTTGGGCACAAAGCAGAAATTAAAACTTTTAAATACTTTCATAGAAAATATTTTTTATTGGGAAGGCTATGAACTTGAGCTGCGAGGTAAATATATTTCTGAACATGCGCTTTACCGTTCCTTCTGCCATACATTAAAGCCAGCTGCTTTATTGAATTTCTACTCATTAAATCCCAAGGGATATTTATGCGCCATAGCACCTGATGAGTTCTTGATATCAATTAGTTATAAATTTTTCTCTGGTTATCCCTTTAAGATAATATTACACACATTACACGCCATCTATTCATTACCAATTGATTCGCCTCGTTTTTAAGATACTTATTCAACACAAAGGAACCTTTATGAGCCTTGATTTGAAATCGGTAAATGGCGCCGCCATTCAACCCAAACACCGTGCCGGTTGTCATTGCGGAGCGGTAGTGCTTGAACTGGATTTGCCGGATGGGCTGGTGGATATTCGGCGATGCGATTGTTCGCTGTGTCGGCGGCGCGGGGCAATTGTGGCTTCGGTGCCGTTGAGTGGTATTCGCGTGGTACAAGGCGAGGATGTGTTGCGCTTGTACCAGTTCAATACCCATATGGCCCGCCATTATTTTTGTTCGGTATGCGGCATTTACACACACCATCAACGCCGCTCAAACCCGTCACAGTACGGGTTCAATGTTGCTTGTCTTGAGGGCATTAACCCCATGCATATTGAAGATATTCCGGTTGCGGATGGCGTTAACCACCCGGCGGATCGAACGTAAGCATTCCCGCTGTTGATATGAGGCGGCATCGTTGTCTATACTATACGCAAATGGATTGGGGGTTCCCGGTCGGCGTTATGGCCTCGGTGAGTATCATCGGGGCTTTTCGCTTTCTGAAGCAGGGTAAATTTTTAACCCCAACCCCTCATAATCTTTCCCTACTTCGGCTCTGCCACCATCGCAATAGAACTTTCGTTTTAATACTTCAAAAGCCCGGTTTTCCTGTTGTGGTCGCAGCACACTTAATCCTATCGGCCTGGCGACCAGATCTGCCAATTGCAGCCCGGATGACATGGCTTTTTTATCGGAAAACAACACCTCAAAAGGCAAGGGTTGATTGAAACAATTGTTGCCATCGCAAATGCGCCGAAATTCCAATTCAAGGTCATCATCTTCTTTCTTGCCTCTGAATTCGACTACCACAAATGTCTTTTTCTCTTGTTGATGCTTTTCCTGTAAAAACTCGTACAAAGTCTCCAGGCAAAAACCCAATGCGATGTGGTAGGGGTTGGATTCCATATCAACCTGCTTACGCAGCGAGCGTTTATCAATCACGCAACTGATCAAAATAAAATTGCTGTACTCAATTATGTCCGTTAAATCACCGATAAACTGGTGTTTTTGTTCACGGCTGCGAAAAATGGTAAATGTGCCTTTCTCCTTGCGAATTTCATTTTCATGCAAGATGACCTGATCGTGACCAAAGTAATTGAATTTAAATTTTTCCAGCGCAGGAACCACTTTCTCGCTGTAATGACGCTTATGAAAAACACAGAAAGCCAGTACAAACAAGGGATATTGTTCATCCACTGTTTGCATGCCATGGTCGCCACTTTCATCGACATAAACAATATATTTACTAAAAGGGCTTTCAGTATTATCAGGGGCGGCATCGTTCGCTGGTGCAACCGGTGGAATATTTGACGAGTCCAATTCAAATAGCGGTAATTGTTGGTTATCAGGCATATCAGCTCCTTAATTCACCCAATAGTTTTAGAAATTAGCAGGCAGGTTTAGCCACGAAGCGCATAAAAGTGTAGGAATTCAACATACTTCGTTATTCCTGCATTAAAGCAGCGGCCATTTTGAATGCCAATGTTTTTCTGAAGAGACTGTTTAATGGGCTCCCATCGTTATTGCCCTGTGTTTTAAAAGTAGTGCTGTAAGGGGTCAATATTTCCCTACTCCCCGCCCACCCGCTATGATGGCTTTAGCCATCAGGCTGAATAACCTTGTGAGTGCGGGATTGGGTATGTCTGATTTGAAAGATCCGAGAGTGTTGTTTGCGGCCGAGCGTACTTTGCTGGCGTGGAACCGTACCAGCTTGTCGTTAATTGCCTTCGGGTTTGTGGTGGAGCGGGCCGGTTTGCTGGTAGATAGCATTGCGCCGAATGCCATGCATGCCGCACAAATGCTGGCGACTTTCTGGTTGGGACTGGCGTTTATTTTGCTCGGTGCGTTTACCTCGCTATTTTCTGCTTTTCAGTATCGGCAGGTGCTTGCCACATTAACACCTGCCGAGTTCCCACCCGGTTACAACGCGCGCTGGGGTTTGCTGGTGAATGTTGCCATCGGCGTGTTCGCTATTTTGCTGACCGGCGCGCTCTGGTTTTGGCGTGGCTGAGGGCTACAACAAACCAATCACACCTGATTGGTTATTTTTTCGTTTTCGCTTTACCACCCCAGCGCATTTTGAATGCCATTAAAAAACCGGACGCGGCAATAATAATCATACCTACCGTGGCCAGCGCATCCGGCAGGGTGCCGAAAATCAACCAGCCCAGTAACGCCGCCCACAGCAGTTGCAAATACAGCACCGGTGATAACACCGAAGCGGCGGCGTAACGGTAGGCGAGGGTAAATAGATAGTGGCCCAGCGCGGCAGATAAGCCCATCACGCCAAACAGCACCAGCTCCGTTTGCGAGGGCGTGTCGCTTTCCCACGACCAGGGCAACAGCGAGCCAAAGACAATAGAGCCGACCAGCGCCGTGTAAAACAACATGGCAACGGCTTTTTCGGTGCGCGCGAGAATGCGGGACAATAGTTGATAAATGCAGTTGGAAACCACTGCGCCCATGGCAAACAAAACGCCGAGCGCATCCAGCCCGCCACCGGGCCGTGCAATAAGTAATACACCGATAAAACCGGCACCTGCTGCCAGCCAACCAATGGTGCCGATGCGTTCACCCAGTACCGGGCTTGCCACCAGCATGACCAGCATGGGCGCAAGAAAGTTGATCGCGGTGGTTTCTGCCAGCGGCATGCGTTGCAACGCCAGCCCCACACACAATGACGATACGACCAGCGTGGCACCGCGCAAAACGACCAGGCCGGTGCGCTGCGTTTTTACCAAACTTCCGGCATGGCGGGGTGCGAGCAATAACAACATCAACCCGCAGTGAATGAGATAACGCATCGCCACCACAAAAGGCACGTTGTAATGCGCGGTTAAATATTTGGTGGAGGCGTCCATACAGGCAAATAGCAGTAAACCGGCGAGCGCCAGCAAAAAACCTTTAAAGGCTTTACCGTGGGGCATGGCCGGTGCAACCGGTGCAGAACCGGTTTGGGGGTCGGGCATTCTGGGTTCTCATCAATGATGGTGCAGGTGGTAATGATACTCCGCAAGAGACAGAACAGGTGCGAACTTCAGAAAATACGGCTATCCGGTCTACTTTTTCGTGGCGTTATTGCTAAATCACCCTTCAGAGCGAACATAACGCTGATGGGTTGTCGGGCATGCCTGGATGATATAAAACCCATCAAGCTCACTGTACCCCCTGGCAATTTTCCCGGATAACACATAACTCACCGGGTACCTCTGGAGAATAGTATGTTGATAAAAAATGGTTTGATGCTGTTTGCGTTTCCGTTGCTCCTGGCCGCTTGTGGCGGGTCGGGCGGAGGTTCATCAACACCGCCCTCGGCAGCCACCAGCAGTTCATCAAGCAGCGCACAAAGCAGCCAGCAAAGTGAAAGCGCGACGGTTACCAGCTCCAGTTCCTACGCAAGCTCATCCGCACAAAGTTCGGCATCCACCGGTGAACTCTGGAAAACGGCGGGCCAGGCCATTGAAGAGATGGGCGCGGGGTTTAACCTGGGCAATACCTTTGAGGGCGATCAAAACCCGTCTTCCTTTGCCAATTCAAAACCAAAAATTGATGCCTACCATGCCAAAGGCTTTCGCAACCTTCGTATTCCCATCACCTGGACCGAGCCGGTAGATGGCAACCGCCTGGCCAACCCGTTAACCGGTGTGGTTGACCGCAATAACCCGCGCCTGGCAGAAATTATCGCCACCATTGATTACGCGCTGTCACTGGACGGTATGTATGTGGTCATTAATGCCCATCATGAGTATGGCCTGAAAGATAACAGCGCCAGCCGGTCTGCGGTGCTGGAGCGTATCTGGGCAGATGTGACGGACATAGTGGGCGATCGCAGCCCCCGTTTGATGTTCCAGTTACTCAATGAACCACACGCCAGCGTGAGCAATGGCGGTGCAGCCATGCCGGCGGCAAATCTGCGTTTAATGAGCGGTAAAGCCTATGCCAAAATCCGTGCGGCCAATCCCCGGCGGATCATCATTATTGGTGGCGACCAATGGTTTGGTGCCCACGAACTGGCGCGCGCCTGGCCGAATCTGGACGACGTGGGTGGCGGCAAAGATGACTATGTGATGGCGTCTTTCCACCACTACAGCCCCTGGGATTTTGCCGGGGAAGATGGCAACCATGCGATGAACTGGACCGCTGCAATGCTGCAGGAACCGTTTGATACCGCCTCGGAGTGGGCCAGCAGTGTCGGCGGCGGCATGCCGATTTATGTCAGCGAGTGGGGTGTGGGTTGGCAGAAGCAAAAGCAAACCATGCAGTGCAACAATATTCGCAAGTGGTATCAGGAGATGCATTACACCGAAGCCACATCGCGCCACTATCCCACTGCCGTGTGGGATGACGGCGGCTGGTTCAGAATTTTCAGCCACGCCACCAACACCTTTGATAATGACTTGGCTGATTGCATTATTACCGGCGTTTGCTGGACGGGGGCGGATCGCTTTACTCATTGCAATTAAGGGTTGATTGATCTTTCTCCCACCTTCAAGCGACCTGTGCTCATGCGGCACAGGTCGCTTTTTTAATGGGCATAGGAAAGATTAACCGGTGCGGAGCTGTCGCATTTTCAGGGTGCCTGACTATACTCAAAACACCCTACACCAGATGGAATATGGATTATGCTCCCGCTTTTCTCTGCCGTTAAAGGCACCCCTGGCCGCTTTATTTCATTGGCGCTGTTGCTCACCCTGGTTGCTTGCACGCCCATTCGCTATTACGAAATTCAGGCGGCATCCCCCGCATTGAAAAATCTCAACACTTACCGCTGGGAAGCGGCGGCGTTAACGGCTGCCGATGGCGCCAATGCCTATGAATTCGATTCGAAATTTCGTGCTGCGGTAGAAAGCGGTTTGAAAGACAAAGGTTATGTAGCTGCTACCAGCAACGCGGATTTGATTGTGGATTACCGCATTTCGGTAGTCACCCGGCCCGGCATTGAGGAACCTGCTCACGGGCCGCACTGGTCACAGGATGAAGCCGGTAATTTTTATTTCACCGGCTGGGAAGAACCGCAAGGCACCGGTAATATGTTGGAACACGGTGTTGTAACACTCAGTTTGCGAGCCACAAAAAGTAATGACTTATTGTGGGAGGGGGGCGTGAGCAAATTGCTGGAGTCAGGTGCAGACCAGGTGGATCTCACCAAAGGCGCCAATGCCGCCGCCCATGCGTTATTGCAAAAAGTACCGTCGCACAAAAAACCTTGATAGCGCTTAAAAACTAACCTTGATCAAACAATTTTTGTCATTGGTATTTCGAGTTGGTAGTAATTTTTGGAGAGTGAGTTATGGATAAACGAGCATCTTTACGCCGCTGGCTTTTACCGGTTTTGTGCAGCCTGGCATTGCCCGTAAGCGCGAGTAATTTCGGTTTTTTAAAAGACAGTTTAATGAGCGACCTTTCGGGCAAGGACATTGACAGTTTGCAGGCAGAAATTGCCAACATTCTTGAAACCACACCGGACAAGGAAATCGTTCGCTGGCAAGCGCCAGATTCCAAAGTAACGGTAAAAATTTTACCCAAGCTCAGCTATAGCGAAGCCGGCTTGCCATGCCGTCGCACCTTACTGAATTTTTCTGCACCGAAAAAACATGCCGAAACCTACGGCTTTACCATTTGTAAAAATGCTGCCAGTAAATGGCAAGTTGCCGATTCACGGTTGCAAGCGTTGCGCGATGACGATATCAAACTGATTGAGTTACACGCCTTGCAAGCACTCGAAAGCGGCGAAGCCGGTGTTCCGGTTACCTGGTTCAACCCCGGCTCCAAAGTGAATGGCACCGTAGTGTTACTTGATGGCGCAGCAGGTAATTGCAAAAATATTGCTATCAGCCTGTTCGATTCCAAAGGCGTTTCACTCGAAGGTCAGTATCGGCTGTGTAAAACCGATAAGGGCTGGCAGCGTGAAGCCGTTAAATAATTAACGCAATTTTTCTGACAACGCCCGGAGACCGGCATGAGTTCATTAACCAAAGCGCAACGCATTACCGGTCTGGTCGGTTGGCTGTTGATCTGCTTTATTACCGCTGCCATTGGTGCAGCGGCTTCTGTTCAGGCAGAAAATTTTTACGGTCAATTGGTGCAGCCAGGTTGGGCACCGCCGTCGTGGGTTTTCGGGCCAGTGTGGTCGGTGCTTTATGCCGTTATGGGTTTTGCTGCCTGGCTGGTGTGGCGCGTGGGCGGCTTTGCGTTTGCGCGCACCGCGCTTACGCTGTTTCTCGTGCAGCTGGTGCTGAATGCGTTGTGGAGCTGGTTGTTTTTCGGTTGGCACCTGGGCGCGCTGGCATTTATAGATATCATTGCGCTGTGGCTGCTTATTCTCGCCACGCTGATTGCCTTTTGGCGAATTAAACCGCTGGCCGGCATGCTGCTCATTCCTTATTTATTGTGGGTCAGTTTCGCGACCGCGTTGAATTATTCGGTTTGGCAATTGAACCCGTTGATACTGGGTTAATGTATTTCCGGTTACTCAAGACCAGGTTGAATAATGGCGGGCAGTGCGCTGCGGTACTCGCAACTCACAGGACGTTGTTCATCCGTCACATATTTTGTGTACAATTCGGGCAACGATAAATATAACCGCACGCCATCGGTTATCAAGGAGCCCGATCCCTATGTCACCTTCCCGATTTCTTCGTCTGCCTGCCATTCTGCTTGCCGGTTGCCTGATTGCGCTGCCGGCAATGGCCAAAAACACCGCGACCTCATTATTTAACGCCTACCCGGATGCGTCATTAAAGCGCTCCAGCCTGATTCAATACGAAAATTTTACTTTTCCTGCAACGGGTGATCAGCCATCGCTGGCGGTGGTGGGCGATTTGAGCCGGCACTCCTGGGAAATCAAATCGGTATCGTCGTTGAAGGTGTATGAAAATTATCGCAAGGCCGCAGAAACGGCAGGTTTTAAGGTGGTGTTTTCCTGCGAACAAGACAACTGCCAGGAACCGGATAGCGTCGGCGGAAAGCTGGCTATTGCCGAAAGCGTGTATAACCATTATCGCAGCCCCTATTATTTGCTAACGCAAAAAGAAGAAGCCCAGGGAAAAGTCTACGCAGCCTGGTTTATTGGCAGTTATAACGACTCGGTGGCGGTGCAGCAGGTAGTGGTTAGCGAAGTGGCATTGCAAAACGATTTGATAAACATGAATAGCGATTATTTTAAAGAAGGCAGCGCAGCACAACGCCCGCAAGAAACCGCTAACGCAAAAGAACTGGAAAAAGATCATCCGTTAATTGCCCGCTACCCTGGCGCAAAACTCGAAACGCACAGCCTTGTGGATCACGAACGCTTCACTTTTTTGCCCGCGCCAAAAGACACAGCACAAGCAGAAATTGCCACCGAAGGCGATTTGGCAAGACACGTTTATAAAATTGCCAATACCTCATCGCTCAAAGCGTTTGAGAATTATCAGCAAGCCCTGAAAACGGCCGACTTCACTATTCTTTCTTCCTGCGCACTGGCACAGTGCGGTAGCGAGTCCGAGGTTCGGGCACTGGGTGCCAGGGCTTCTTTGAATAACAATGCGTACAACTACTACCGCAACCCTTATTATCTGCTGGCGAAAAAAGACATTGCCGGTAGTGAGGTTTTTATTTCGGTGTTTGTGGGTGCTTATCAAAGCGATGCACTGGTACAACAAAATATTGTGCGCACCAAAGCCTTGGAAACTGATCTGGTAACGATCAACGCCGACACCCTGAAACAACAATTGGATGCCGATGGCAAGGCGCTGATTTACGGCATTTATTTCGATACCGGCAAAGCGGATATTAAAGAAGAGTCGCTGGAAACCCTGAAAGTAATTGGCGAACTGCTGAGCAAAAATCCGGATTTATTATTGTATGTGGTTGGCCATACCGATGACACCGGCTCCGGTTCCTTAAACCAGACGCTGTCAAAAAACCGCGCCGCGGCGGTAGTCAAAGCTCTGGTGGATGATCAAAAAATTGCCGCATCACGCTTGCAAGCCGAAGGCGTTGGCCCTTATGCCCCGGTGTCCAACAACACCACCGAAGCCGGAAAAAAACTCAACCGCCGCGTGGAGCTGGTGAAGCGTTTGCAATAATTATCCGGCGAAAATAAAAAAGCCATTTTGTCCGTTTGTGTCGATAGAGGCTTGGGCAGGCTTCCGCCGTTTACTAACCAGTAAACGGCTTTTTATTACGCCATTACAGCACTTCCAATTTCGCGTACTGCACCATCAGCCATTTGCTGCCTTCGCCGTCGAAGTTGATTTGTACGCGGGCGGTGGGGCCGTTGCCTTCGAAGTGGACGATAATGCCTTCGCCAAACAGGGCGTGTTTCACCCGCTGACCGAGTTGCAAGCCGGTGCCTTCGCCGGTGTCGCTCATGCTGGCTTTGGAGTTCAGGCGCGTGGTGGTGCCGCGTTGAAAACTGACCGGGCGGCTTACGGCGGTTTTTAACCGCACTTCCTGGATACAACCTTCGGGAATTTCTTTTACAAAACGCGATACCGCGTTGAAGGTTTCGTTGCCGTAGAGGCGGCGGGTTTCAGCGTAGGAGATGTATAACTTTTCCATGGCGCGAGTAATGCCCACGTAACACAGACGACGTTCTTCTTCGAGGCGGTCCGGGTCATCGGCGGACATGCGATGCGGGAACAAACCTTCTTCCACACCGGCGAGAAATACCAGCGGAAATTCCAGGCCTTTCGCCGAGTGCAAGGTCATTAGCTGCACGGCATCTTCAAATTCATCAGCCTGGGTTTCACCGGCGTCCAGCGCGGCGGTGTCGAGGAATTGTTGCAGCGGGCTGAGTTCTTCGCTTTCATCAGTATCAAACACCCGGCAGGCGTTGACCAGTTCCTGCAAGTTTTCGCCGCGCGCCTGGCCTTTTTCACCTTTTTCATTCTGATGAAAGTCGAGCAGGCCGGTATCTTCAATCACCATTTTGGCGATTTCATCCAGCGCTGGCGTATCGCCTTGCAGATCAATTTCACTGGCGCGCTCGCTGAGCGTTTCTATCAGGGTGACGAAGGTTTGCAACGCATTACCGGCACGCGCAGTAAGTGCTTTGTGCGCGAGCATATTGTGCGACGCCTGCCATAGTGAAACATCCGCAGCGCGAGCATGCTGGCGAATATCGTCCACCGTTTTACCGCCAATACCGCGCGTGGGTGTGTTGATAACCCGCTCAAAGGCGGCGTCATCATGCGGGTTGCTGAGCAAGCGCATGTAAGCGGTAGCGTTTTTAATTTCAAGACGATCGTAGAATCGTTGCCCGCCATAAATGCGGTAGGGAATGGCTTCGCGCAGCAAGGCTTCTTCGAGCGAACGCGATTGGGCGTTGGAGCGGTACAAGATGGCGCAGCTGTTTCGCGGTTTGCCCTGGCGTACCCATTCCTGAATGCGCTCAACAATAAAGCGCGATTCATCCTGTTCATTAAACGCCGCGTAGAGCGAAATCGGTTCGCCTTTGTCGCCGTCGGTCCACAGCTCTTTGCCCAGCCGACCATAGTTGTGGGCAATAACACCGTTGGCGGCTTTGAGGATGGTGGAGGTGGAGCGGTAATTTTGTTCCAGACGAATGGTTTCGGTATCACCAAAGTCTTCAGCGAAGCGCTGGATGTTTTCAATTTTGGCACCGCGCCAACCGTAAATGGATTGGTCGTCGTCACCTACCGCTGTTACAAAACATTGCTTGCCGGCCAACACGCGCAGCCAGGCGTATTGCACGCTGTTGGTATCCTGAAATTCGTCCACCAGAATAAACGGAAAGCGGTTGCGGTAGTGCTCAAGCAGGTGCGGTTTGTTCAGCCAGAGTTCGTGGGCGCGCAACAGCAGCTCGGCAAAATCCACCATGCCGCCGCGCTGGCAGTCTGCTTCGTAAGCGCGATAAATTTGCAGCATGGTGCGCACGAAGGGGTCAGCGGTTTCTTCAATATGTTGTGGCCGCAGACCTTCGTCTTTTTGGCCGTTGATGTACCACTGGGCCTGTTTGTGCGGCCATTTTTCATCATCAATATTGAGGGTTTGATACACCCGCTTGATCAAACGCAGCTGGTCGTCGCTGTCGAGAATCTGGAAGTTTTGCGGCAGGTTGGCGTCTTGCCAGTGCGCTTTTAGCAAGCGATGCGCCAGGCCGTGAAAGGTGCCAACCCACATATTGCGGGTGTTGACCGGGTGGCCAATTTCACTAAACAGCTCTTCCAGCCGCCCGCGCATTTCACGCGCCGCCTTGTTGGTAAAGGTCACCGCCAAAATGGACCAGGGCGATACCTGTTCTATTTGAATCAGCCAGGCAATACGGTGCACCAGCACCCGGGTTTTTCCACTGCCGGCCCCCGCGAGGATCAGCTGATTGCCAGCCGGTGCAGACACAGCCGCACGTTGCGCATCGTTAAGGTGGTTGAGCAGGGGAGAAACATCCATGGGCAGACAGACTCTTGGGTAACGGACAATCAAAGGGCGCCAGTGTAACCTGTTGCGACAATTTTGCCGAAACGCCCGGACAGGTAAGCGGCAGTGTACTGGTTAAATATACAGATGGCCACCGTGCGCCCGAGCAAGCCGGAATTCTGACACCGCAATTCACCCTGGCCTGATGTGGGGCACAGGATTTGCTTTCACCCGGGCATCTGGCGCAAAACGCCCTTGTTTGATCCACCGTTGGTACAGGAGTTCTTACCATGCCTTCGCTTTATATCATCAAAACCGGCTCTACTTTCCCGACGTTCGCGCCCGATAATGGCGATTTCGAGGATTGGGTGCGGCAAGGGCTGGGTAAAAATGCCGATCTTGAAGTGCGCGTTATTGGTGCGAACACCGGAGAAGCCTTGCCCGATCCTGAAGCCTGCGCGGGTATTGTGATTACCGGCTCCCACGCGATGGTGACGGATAAAGAGCCGTGGAGTGAAGCTATAGCCGCCTGGTTACCCGCGTTAATTGCCGCCGAGGTGCCGGTGCTGGGCATTTGCTACGGTCACCAGTTACTGGCTCATGCAACTGGCGGCGTGGTTGGCTATCACCCCCACGGGAAGGAGATTGGCACGGTGCCGGTTGCGTTAACGGAAAACGCCGAGTCGGATGATTTGTTCAGCGGTTTGCCAGCAACCTTTACCGCCCACGCGACTCATTCCCAAACCGTGTTGAGCTTGCCGGAGGGCGCGGTGCATTTGGCGAGTAATGCGTTTGAACCGCACCATGCGTTTCGGGTAGGTAAAGCGGCGTGGGGCGTTCAGTTCCACCCGGAATTCGATGCGCCGATTATGCGGGAGTATATCCAGCAACAGGCCGAACCTTTACGCCGTGATAAGCAGAATCCGGAGGAATTGGTGGCAAATGTGAGTGATACTCCGGTGGCGGCTGAGGTTCTGCAACGCTTTGCCGATTTAGCTTTGAAAGGGGTTTTGAAGTAAGTAAGTGCTTACAATTATATTGAAGCGTGGCTTGGCCATGGTAGCTGTTGAGGACACGCCGTAAACCCTTCCCTGGGGGCTCGACTGCCGCATCCATGCGGCAGACGGTCCTCAACAGCTACCATGACCGCGCCTGAACACTGTGCTTTATCGAAGGAACGTCTCCGATTTTTCCTGAAGAGATCGGGTTTTGGAAAAGCCACGTTGCCGATGTAAGACATGTATTGAATACCGGAGCAAAGCAAACGCCAGGATCCCTTCAGTCAAAATCCAGCCTGCCTGTTGGTCTATTCAGTACCACAACTTTTGCCATAGTGATTGGTTGAGAGAACAACCCTGAAAATCTAACCTCACATGTCATACCTACGTTCGTTGGCACCAAGTGCAAGAAGCTGTCTTCACAACGAGGCAATAATTGGGCAACTTCACGAAAGTATTATTGATGCCTATTAATACCCGAAGCCCCTCACCGCCCGGAAATTACGAAAATCTCCTCTCTGCAAAATTACCCGCCAACCACTCCGAAGCCTCCAATGTCCGGTGGTAGCAGGTGCTGAGGACCGTCTGCCGCATGGATGCGGCAGTCGAGCCCCCAGGGAAGGGTTCACGGCGTGTCCTCGGTACCTGCTACCACCAGACAACCACCGAACCTTCAGCAGGCATTCCTCTAGCGAGCATCCGAAAACCAGCTCTCATCCCGCAAAGACAATCACACCCGCTCTGCCTCTCCCAAAACCCATCCCCGCAAGCTGACCAAATAGGACTATCATTACCACCGGTTAAATCGCTTGCCTGATGGCCCGAACCTCCGGGTCTTTTACAGCAGGGCACTTTTCGCCGCTTGCTGCCTGAAGTAGAGACACCTCATGCATACCGCTCAACCCCGCATTGGCCTCATTATTTTGCTGGCCAGCGTTATCGCTATTACACCGCTCGCTGTGGATATGTATCTGCCCGCCATGCCGATCATGGCGCTCAGCATGGACACCCACATCAGCCAGATTCAGCAATCGCTGAGCATCTTTCTCGCCGCCTACGCCACCGGCATGCTGCTATTCGGCCCACTGGCAGATCGCTTTGGCCGCCGTCCGCTGGCCATGCTGGGGCTCTCCGGTTTTGCCATTGCCAGTCTGGCACTAACCCAAGTGGATAGCATTGAGTGGTTTCTGTTGTGGCGCTCGGTACAAGCCTTGAGCGGCGCGGCGGCCACGGTGGTGGTGCCGGGTATTATTCGTTACCTCTATCAGGAACATACCGCCAAAGGCATGTCATACATGTCGCTGATTATGATGATAGCGCCACTGGCGGCACCGGCGATTGGCAGCCTTATTCTGTGGATAGGGCATTGGCACGGTATTTTTCTGCTGCTGGCCATCTACGCCATTACCATTGCCATTCTCTGCTGGCGCTGGCTGCCGGAGATCAGACCCGAGGCCAGCGATACCCCCAAGCCGGGTTTTATTGAAAGCTATGCGACGGTGTTTTCCCGCCGCCATACCCGCCCGTTGATCGCCACCATTCTGTTTACCTCATTCAGCTTTTTCTGTTTTCTCACCGCCGTGCCCTTTGTTTACATCCAGTATTTCGGGGCCAACGAGCAGATGTTCAGCGTGTTGTTCGGTTTGAATGTGTGTTTGTTAATGCTGGCCAATACCGTCAACAGCCGCGTGGTAACGCGGGTAGGGCCGGAGGTGATGCTGAAAATTGGCCTGGGGGGTGCGCTGGTTTTCGCCACGGCGCTGTGTACTGTGATCTTTCTCGAGCTGGGCTTGTGGCCAGCGGTGCTGTGTATTGGCCCCTTGATGGCAAGCCTTTCGCTGGTGTCTACCAATACCGATGCCATGATTATTATGCAATTCCCCGATCATTCCGGCACCGCCACGGCAGTAACCGGCACCTTGCGTTTTGGCGCGGGTGCTCTGGCCGGGCCTTTACTGGCCTGGTGCTATACTGGAACGCCTGTGCCTTTTGCGCTGCTGATGAGCAGCGGCGTGGTGGGTGTATTGTGTTGCCGCCTGTGGGCACGACGCTACCACCAGCACAGATAAAGCCGTTGACAACACCCGGTTTCAGCCAGGGTCAGCGCAACACGTTACCGGTTTTAAAAGATTGCCCGCTGCGCGTATCAGGCGCGATTGAACCAGCGGGCAGGTCGCCGGTGTACTGTTCATGGTTCCGGCTCTGCTGATCGGTGCAGCTCTGTTGTTGTAGCCACCGCGTGCCGAACCGCCAACCACGTGAGGATTTATGAAAGAACCGCTGTTTAACTGGCTGGAATCACTTGGCCTGACCATCACACCGGCAATCGGCACCGCGATTATTCTTGCCATTATTCTGTTCACCGCACTGGTGATTCACATTGTTCTGCACCATGGCGTGTTGCCGGTTATTGACCGGCAGACCGGCCGCAACGAACACTGGCTGCATACCGCGCTTTTCAAAAACAAACTGTTTAGCCGCCTGGTGCTTACCTTTCAAGGGGTGGTGCTGTTTGTACAGGCGCGTTTGTGGCTGGATGCGGGTTCGGGCGCGTTGGAAATTATTGAAGTGTTCACGCACCTGTGGATTCTGCTGTTTGTTTTGTTATCGCTGTTTTCACTGTTTGATACCTTAACCACGCTGCTGGATCGACTGCCCTCTACCCGCAAATTTCCTACCCGCGGGATTATGCAAAGTTTGAAGCTGGTCGCCGCATTTTTGATGGTGATCTTTGCTATTTCGCTGCTGATCGGCAAATCACCGCTGCTGTTATTCAGTGGTTTGGGGGCCATGAGTGCGGTACTGTTATTGGTATTCAAAGACCCGATTATGGGCCTGGTTGCCGGCATTCAACTCTCAGCGAACAATATGCTGGCGGTGGGCGACTGGCTGGAAATGCCGAAATACGGCGCTGACGGTTTTGTAACGGATATCAACCTGACCACGGTGAAGGTCGATAACTGGGATCGCACCACCACCACCGTGCCCACCTATGCGCTGATTTCCGACTCCTTCAAAAACTGGCGTGGCATGTTTGATTCGGGCGGTCGCCGCATCAAACGCTCGGTATATATTGACGCTACCAGCGTGCATTTTCTGGCAGAAGAAGATATTGCCCGCCTGCGCCGTGCGCACTTGCTAAGCGAATATATTGAAACCCGCCTCACCGATATCGAACAGGATAATTCGGCGCGCGGTGTTGATCCGTCGTCGCCGGTTAACGGTCGTCGGCTTACCAACCTGGGCACCTTCCGCGCCTATTTGACCGCTTACATTCGTGCACATAACGGCATTAATCAGGACATGATTCAAATGGTGCGCCAGCTCAGCTCCGGCGATACCGGTATTCCGCTGGAAATTTATGCCTTTACCGCCAACACCGCCTGGGTGGCGCACGAAGGGGTTCAGGCGGATATTTTCGACCATATTTTTGCGGTATTACCGGAGTTCGGTTTGCGCCTGTACCAAAACCCGACCGGCCACGATATGCGCAGCATGATCGCCAATATCCCCCGTCAACCGGCCGACTGACCCACACCGGCCCCACACAACAGACCGTCAGCCAGGCGCTGAACGGTCTGTTGTTTTAGCGTTATTTCCCTGTTTTTCCGCACTTTTTCCTCCTCAATGAGAATGGCTGACGGTACCCATAACCGGGTTATCGGCGTATGCTGGAATGTCACTGCGGAGCGGTGTTTCGCCGTGATCCGGGCAGCATTACAAGGTTTGTTCTTATGAGTCACTCGCATCATCACGATCATCCCCACAGCCACAATTCCTCCCATGACCATGACCATGACCATGACCATGACCATGACCATGACCATGACCACAGCCATGCTATCAACGTAACCGCCGACAGCCAGCGCCGGGTTTTGCTGGTGATGCTGCTGACCGGCAGCTATCTCATTGTGCAGGTGATTGGCGGTATTCTTTCGGGCTCGCTGGCGCTGCTGGCCGATGCCGGCCATATGCTGTCAGATACCGCCGCGCTGGCGCTGGCGTGGATTGCGTTTCGGTTGGGCACGCGCCCGGCAGACCACCGCCGCAGCTTTGGCTATTCCCGCTTTCAAATTCTCGCCGCCTTCGTCAACGGGCTTACCTTGTTTCTCATTGCCGGCTGGATTGTTTTTGAAGCCATCCAGCGCCTGCAAGCGCCAGGCCCGGTATTGGCAGGGCCGATGCTGGTGGTAGCGATTATCGGGCTGCTGGTGAATATTATTGGCTTTGTGATTCTGCACCGGGGCGACCGCCACAACGTGAATATGCGCGGTGCGCTGTTGCATGTAATGGGGGATTTGCTGGGTTCGGTGGCCGCCATCGTCGCGGCGCTGGTGATTATGGCCACCGGCTGGACCGCCATCGACCCGATTCTGGCAGTACTGGTGGCACTACTGATTCTGCGCAGCGCCTGGGATCTGGTAAAACGCTCCGCCCATATTCTGCTGGAAGGCACCCCGGAAGGTCTGAACCCGACCGAGGTCATTCAGGATTTGACCGATCAGGTTCCCGGCGTGATCAACGTACACCACCTGCATATCTGGGCGTTGACCGGCGAAAAAATCCTCGCCAGCCTGCATGTGCAAGTGGCAGACAATACCGATAACGCCGCCCTGCTGTGCGCCATTCAGCAACGACTGCAAGACCGCTTCAATATCGGCCACTGCACCATACAAGTAGAAACGTCTGCTTGCGCTATCTCTGGAGAAAAATGCACCCCCTGACAGGGGTTGTCTCAAAGAAAACCCAAAAAATTGGTTTACTTTTTCTCTATCTAATGAAGTCGATGGAATTAAAAAATCCTCGATAAAATTAATAGCGGTGGTAATGATCGGTCAGTATCCTCACATTGATATTCTTAGATACAAGTGCAATAAGATGATTTTTTTATTTTTGAAGCAGAGGAAAATGATGAATGCCAATTCTTTCTAGGCGAGCAACTCAACACCTCATCAACGAAACTTCCCAATTTATACCCACGGATGCGCTAAGACAGCTAGTTTCCAAACTAAATGCGGGTAACATTAAATCGTTAGATGCACTATGGGAAATAATAGTAATTAACTTACTTTCGGAAATTGGTAAAGTTAACTACGAATTTAATCATGGAGGAACTTCTCGACCAGATATACATTTTATTAGCCAAGAGTTCGAAATGGTTTCTGATATTACTTGTATTAGCGATCAAGATAGCATCAAGAAAAATGATATTGAGTACTTTTTGGAAGAGTTTCGTCTAGTCTCTAAAAAACTAGGGGTTAGTAGTCTCTCAGGTTTCGACTTTCGATTCGGAGGGACCGATGAATTGCGCAAGAAGATAAGGTTAAAATTGCCTGAAAAATCGGAAACCAGAAAATTTATAGAATATAAATTTAAAGCATTCATGCAAAATATCGCCAAGCTTCCAAACATTCATCATCAAATAGATAGTAAATATGATGACATAGAAATCGCAATCAAATATGTTCCTAGAAAATCAACTCTTTCAATGGGCTATCCATCATTTAAGAAAGCCCCTACCCTTCATAATAACGTCTTATATAATCGTTTAATAAAAAAAAGAGACCAATTAAAAAAGTCTGGATTCCATGGAATTAAAGGTATCTTTATATGCGATGGTGACTGTGATTTATTTACAAATCAAAGCGACAGTTACGGTTCCTATGGAGCAATATCAATAATAGATAATTTTTTGAGTAGTCAAGAAACTATTAGCTTTGTCTTTTTGATTCACGTAAAAGAGCAAACAAAAGGTATTTTTGGAAACGAAATAACTCGTAATTTCGAGATTATTTCGTTTTCGAAAAAAAATTGCTATTCAAAAATAGCTGATCTAACTATTGCCTTAAATAGAACTATAGAAAAATTCTCAAAACCAGAGCGCAACGCAACAAATTCGATAAATGTTCTTCGCGCTGGACATTATATTCCTGGGGCTGATTTTTATGGTGGTTTTCAAATGACGGGAAAAAAAATAAGGATTTCATTGCGAACCGTATTACGCTTAATCACCGGCGAGCTAAGCCATAAAGATTTCTTACGTGATCATCAAGATGTAGGGGCAATTTTACTAGATAAGATTAGCTCTGGGTATTTATTAAAGTCCCTTAATATTATAAGAGAGGAAACTAGTGATGATGACTGGCTGGAGTTTTATTTCGATGAAACTTTAGATCCAGCACTAAATCAATATTTTGTGAAAAACACGGAATCGTAAATTTTCCTAAGCCATTAAGTCGGTAATTGGAACTCTCCACACACAAAGCCGGACGTTCTCGAAAAATTTTATCGAATAACCCACTGAGGCTTATATGAATTTAGAAATTAGCTAAAAATGGGAACGCGAAGTGTCACGAAGAGCATCTGCTCGCTGTATAGAAAAAGCTTTAATTTAAGATTGCACTCTAACATTAAGGGCTGAAGATTAATTAAAAAGCCGCGGCAAATTCCGCGGCTTTTGCTTTCAAACGTTTTACTTTATTAGCAGGCAACACGGCGACGTATAAAGAAAATCGACAACAACCCGGTCATCAACAATAAAGCGATATTAGGTTCGGGTACTTTTACTTCGGGTGTGCCGGAGCCAAATAAAAACATATTGGATAAACCGCCACCACCGCCAGAAACTCTTTTGTAAGTAAACGAACCTGAAGTTTCACCGGGTGTAATCAACCAGGCAAATGCATCCGGATTACCACCGCCCTGACCGACGTGCATGGTAATAACCGCACGGCTGTATAAATCCCAGAATGACGCATCGATATACCAGGTTCCTGTTACGTTGGTACCCCAGGAATTGGTAGTCAGCGAAAACAGATCGTTGCTGCCCTGGTTGGTTAATTCGCCTTCTTTCATCCAGTTGTAGCTGGTGCCATAAAGCGCATTAATATCATTCGAATCATTCAGGTTGATTGAGTTTTGCGTTCTGCACTCAACCGCATCGCTCAGCGTTGCTACGCGCTGATTATTCGGTAAACAGGTGACTACACCAGCACTGACAGAAGAAGCACACAGTGCCATCACCACACCAACAAGACCAATTTTCCATGAGCTGGACATAGTTATTTCCTCGCGTTAAATGTGACATAAGTCTCATTTAATGAAGCATATTTAATGCCGTCATTAAAATCCTCATTCAATACAAGGACATAAGCAGAACCGCTTTTTTGCAGCCCGGAAAAGCGCAAAAACTGTCAGCTTTTTCGACGTAAAAGAAAGGAAATTGCCGCTATGGCTTAGTGAATAACTACATGAGGGACTAAACAGGGCGGCACTAAAGTCGTGGAGGAAATAGCTCCCTCTACCGCTTGTGCGTTACGAATGCGTTAGGTAGCACTCATTGGAAAGGAGCCTGAAGCATTTATTCTTTGGGAAGGTGCCGTGCGCGGGATGCCAATGCAGCAAAAAGCTGCGGCAGATTCCGCGGCTTTTGCTCTCAAACGTTTTACTTCACTAGCTGGCAATACGACGACGTATTAAAAAAATAGACACTAGCCCGGTCATCAACAATAAAGCGATATTAGGTTCAGGCAGTTTTACTTCGGGCGAATTGGAGCCAAACAAAACATCATTGGTTAAACCCCTATCAACTGCTGCAACGTCTTTATCCGTAAACGCACCAGAAGTTTCACCGGGTGTTATCAGCCAGGCAGATGTATTCGAATTACCACCACCCGGACCAAAAGGCATAGCAATTGCTGAACGGTTGTAGGCTTGGGGGAATGATGCACCGGTGTGCGAAGCTCCAGTTACTCTGGTATCCAGGGAATCTGAAATTAGCGAAAACAAATTCTTGCTGCTCTGACTATTTAATTTGCCTCCTTTCATCCAGTCGTAGATGCCAAATAGCGCATTAATATCATGCGCGCCATTCAGGTTGATCGGGTCTTGTATTGTGCAATCAATTGCATCGATCAGCGTCACCGGACGCTGACCATTCGGTAAACAGGTAATTACCCAGGCACTGACCGAAGAAGCGCACAGTGCCATCGCCACACCAACAAGGCCAGTTTTCCATGAGCTGGACATAACTATCTCCTCGCGACAAATGCGACATGCGTCACATTTAATGAAGCATATTTAATGCCGTCATTAAAATCGTCATTTGATACAAGGGTATAAACGAGGCAGCCTTTTTAATGGCTCTTAAATCAGCAAAAAATGTCAGCTTTTTCGACATAAAAAAGTGAGAGGTTGGCGCTGGCGTTTATTGAAAACCCGGGCGAAAGACGTGGGCGTCCCTGTCTGGAATGGCAGACAGAGGCAACGCGGGGAAATGGCTCCTGGCACCGCGAGTGCCTTACGCGTCAGTGAGTAGTTAAGCGCCAGCGAGTAAAAGGAGCCTGCAGAATTTATTCTCTCGGGAGATGTTTCGCGCGGGCTGCCAAGGCAGCAAGATGTCTGGCAGTTTCTGCCTGGGACTGCGCCATTTGCTCATTAGCCTTGGCAATGCGCTGCTGTGCACGCACAAAATAAAATACCATCATCAGCAAAAATACAACGATGCCCAGCTTAATCACTACTCCAATCATGGCCATTATCGTCAGCGACATTGTCATGTTCCTTCATCTTATCGTTAGTGGAATGAAACTTAATTATCATTCAATATGATAAGAATCCGCAACCCGTGGCGGCGCAATGCGCTGGCCGGTGGCGCGTTGTTTCAGCCATGACAAGGTAGCGCGAATCGGTGGTCGCACCGTGTCCAGCTCCGGTTTTATTGCTTGCCATTGTTGATCGGCATCGCGCTCGGCGACCACAAAATTAAAGGTGTAAAAAGGCTCCTGACCCATCCGCAAATCGGAAATGATCAACCGACCATCTTCTTCCCTCAGATGAAAAAAGCCGTGGCTGAACCAGGCCATACGGGCAATTTCCCATTCCGACACCGGCAGCGGCGCCGCTGACTGGTGCGGTGCAATCTGTTTTGCTGCTGCCTGCAAAGAGGCATCAGCAAACGGGAAGAAATCAAACTTAATGGCTTTGTCGCTATCATTCAGCGCGTAAAAACCTTCGAGATAACCGTCCGGCGTCATCGCCAGCACCCGCCACACCCAGGTATTAAACGGCGTTGCCGTTACCAGAATTTGCTCCACCTGCGGATACTGTTGCGCCAGCGTCTCTTCGGCCACTTGCTTGACGTGGTATTGCGCTCCAATACCCCACAACAAATAAGCGCTGCTGAAACCCAGTGCCAGGTTATTCCACCGGCGGAAATTATCGGCTTTGCGACGCAGCGTTAACAACAAGCCGAGCAACAAGGGCAGGGTATACAGCGGGTCGATAATAAAAATACTGCCCACTTCAAAGGGGTGATCACTGAAGGGTTGCAGCAGCTGGGTGCCGTATACCGTTAATGCATCCAGCAATACATGGGTAATCAGAATCAGCCAGATCGCCAGCAACCAGCGCCGGTAACTGCCGCTGTTGGGCCACAGCCGCAATACCAGCCAGGCCAGCAATGGCGATAGCAGGGTGAGATAAAAGAACCCGTGGCTTTCTGCCCGGTGGAAGGTCATGTTGCGGATAGGATCAGCATGTTTAATAAGTGCGTCCAAATCTGGCAAGGTGCCAAAAAACGCGCCCGCCAGTGCCGCTTTCCAGGCCGGCGTACGGCGCCCCATAACGGCAACACCCACCGCCGAGCCCAGTGCGATTTGGGTTAATGAATCCATGAGTTATCCTGTCATCTGAAAACAACGGCTGTCTCTGACAACGACCGCGACAAAAATAGCCGTCATAGTAGCGGGAAAAATTCATGATGGATGGATTTCATTACCACTTCATGTTATTCAAATAGCAAGACAGGATGACCAACCCATCAATGAAGATAAAACGCATGTCGACCATATTACTGGGGCTTTTACTCTGCTATTTGCTGCTCTGCGGCGTGGCCTGGTTTTATCAGGGCAAACTGATATTTCCCGGCTCACAGCCGCTCACCTCCCAATACCATGATTTCGCCAACCGGGAATTTATTCTCGAACAGGACGATATCAACTTGCAGGGCTGGCATCTGGAAAACCCGGCGGCCAACAATGCCCATATCCTGTTTTATTTTGGCGGTAACGCCGAAGATGTTGCCGGCATGTTGCCGGTATTGAGCCGCTTGCCGGTTCGCCATGTGTATACGTTTAATTACCGCGGTTACGGCCTGAGCGATGGCTTGCCGTCTCAAACCGGTTTTTATGCCGATGCCCTGGCCATTTACGACCGCGCCGCCAGCCTGCACCCCGGTGAAAATGTGCGGTTTTTTGTGATGGGCCGCAGCCTGGGTTCAGCGGTTACCGGCTATCTCGCTACTCAAAAGCCGATGCATGGCGTGGTTCTGCTGGCCCCGTTAAAGAGCGCGCTGCAAAACGGCCAGCGCACGCTGCCTTTTGTGCCGGTGAAATGGTTGATGAAACATCCGTTTGATTTGCAGGGCATCGCCAGCCAGATTACCGCGCCCACGCTGATGCTGATCGCTAATGACGATGTGGTGATTCCGGTGGATGATTCCCTGGAAACCTGGGAATCATTGGGCGGCGAGAAAGAGCTGATCCGCCTGGAGGGTGTTGGCCATAACAATCTTTTCGACAATCCTGCCACGTTTAAGGCTGTTGAGCGATTTTTACGGCAACAAGGCGGTATTTGAAGTTTTCTCCAAACCGGATGTACATGAAAGGCTCCCAAGGCTAATCAAGACACGCCGTAAACCCATCCATGGGGGCTCGACTGCCGCATCCCTGCGGCAGACGGTCTTTATTAGCCTTGGGAGCCTTTCATTTTCAGCTTCAGTGGTTGGCCGCCCTTGTCAACAAACGGCCCTCTTATTTAAGTAACACTTCGAATAAACTGTATAAAAAACCAGCTTATGCATTGATCATGGGACATTTTTAGGCCATAGTGTCCGGAAATTGACCCAGAGAAGCCGGTATGAGCGAATCACCCACCATCAAGCTGCTGCAGGAAGCCCGCGCGCGCTACAGCCAACACGAATTGGCTGACATGTTGGGGGTGGATGCGCGCACCGTGCGGCGCTGGGAAGTTCGCGACCATGAGCCACCGGCCTACCTCGCCGATGCGCTGCGTCAGCGCGTATTGCCACTGGCGCCCGATACACCGACAACGCCACCCGCTTTCACCTTTATTGATCTGTTCGCCGGCATAGGCGGTATCCGGTTGGGCTTTGAAAGCATTGGCGGCCAATGTCTGTTCACCAGCGAGTGGAACCCCTTTTCGCAAAAAACCTACCTCGCCAACTTTCCGCCCCATCGCCAGCACCAACTGGCGGGTGACATCACCAAAGTGACCGAACAGGATATCCCTGACCATGACGTACTGCTGGCCGGTTTTCCCTGCCAGCCGTTCAGCATTGCCGGCGTTTCCAAAAAGAATGCCATGGGTCGCCCGCACGGCTTTGCCTGTAATACCCAGGGTACGCTGTTTTTCGATGTGGCCCGGATTATTGCCGCCAAACGCCCGGCGGCATTTTTACTGGAGAATGTGAAAAACCTGCTGTCGCACGACAAGGGCAACACCTTCAAAGTGATTCTGGAAACGCTGCAAGGTGAGCTGGGTTATGAAGTGCATTTCAAGGTGATTGATGGCAAACACTTTGTGCCGCAGCACCGCGAACGCATCATGATTGTCGGCTTTCGCAAGCCCACCGCATTTGCCTGGAATCAGGTAGATCTGCCAGCCGTGACCGCCCGGCTGGGCGACATTTTGCACCCGCAAAATGGCAGCGAAACCGCAGAGCCACCTTACACCGATGGCAGCAAAGCGGCCATCAATGCCAAATACACCCTGTCTGAAAAGCTCTGGAATTACCTGCAAGGCTATGCCGAAAAACACCGCGCCGCCGGTAATGGTTTCGGCTTTGGCCTGGTGACAGAAGAGAGTATTACCCGCACCTTGTCGGCACGTTATTACAAGGATGGCTCGGAAATTCTGGTCTCCCAGGGAAAACGCAAACGCCCGCGCAAGCTGACACCCCGGGAGTGCGCCCGGTTAATGGGCTACCCGGATACTTTTAAAATACCGGTAAGCGATACCCAGGCTTACAAACAATTTGGTAACAGCGTAGTGGTGCCGGTTATCGGCGCCGTGGCCAAGGCAATGCTGCCTTATATTCGCGAATTAACCACCCAACCGGCACGCAGGAAAAGCAAAAAACTGCCCGCGACTACCGGGGCCTGACCGGGCGATGGATATTGTTACCCCGCCCAAACGCTCGGCCATGATGGCGGGCATTCGTGGCCGGGATAACCGCTTTGAAGTGTTTTTGCGCAAAGCGCTGCATCACGAAGGCTTTCGCTACCAGCTGTACCGTAAAGATTTACCGGGCAAACCTGATCTGGTGTTTCCCAAATACCGGGCGGTGATTTTTGTAAACGGTTGTTTCTGGCATGCCCACCATTGCCATCTGTTCAAGTGGCCATCTACCCGGCCCATTTTTTGGCAAGAGAAAATTGGCCGCAACCTGGAGCGGGATCAGGAGAATATCGCCGCCTGCGAGGCCGCAGGCTGGAAAGTGCTGGTGGTGTGGGAGTGTGCCTTTAAAGGCAAAACCCGACGAACACCGGCAGAGATTGTACAAACCACCAAAAATTGGTTGCAATTTGATGCCAACAGCGCCGAATTGGAAGGTTACCGATAGCCCTGGCGCATCATGGTTGCATTCATTTTTTATAAAGGGTCTGGCATAACAGACCACTGTAGAAGGAGTTACACCTATGAGCAAACCGGATCAACCCCAGCAGCCTGTCAGTGTGGATTTGCTGTATTTTTATGACGATTTCGTGGATTTTCAAAGCCGTTGTGCCTTTTTCTGCGATGCGACGACGGCACTGATGAAGAGCGATCAACCGCTCGACAAAGCCACGCTCGAAGGCATGCACCAGCACGCCGGGCAGATCAAAGCCGGCCTTAATACCCTCAAGCAGCAGCTGCAGCAACTTCGCCACAAAGCCGAACAGGCGGAAGATTGAACCTTCCGCCTTCAAGGGGCGTTATTGGAAAAGCCGATCCAGCAATTGTTGGAGCTCGTCGCAGTGTTCTTCAAGAATAAGGGCGTAGTGCAAGCGCACGTTGCCATGCACAGGGTGGGGCTGGCTGTTCAGCAAGGTATGGGTTACGCATAAGGCGTGGAGTTTTTGCATTTGCAGGTGGATGCGATCTTCCAGATCCTGTTTGTGTGGCAGGGGATTTACCGATTTTTCCGCTATTACCGTTTTCATCTTCCTTCGCTCTCCCTTTCGTTGGTCAGATAAGACACAACACGAAGTCTAGCTTCGTTACGGTATAACTTCAACCTCAATACCATGGCTTATCCCATGAAAAGGAGTCTGGTATGGAGCCGTTACGAAAACAATTTGGCCGTCGCGTACAACGTTTACGCATTGAAGGGAAAATCACTCAGGAACAACTGGCTGATCAGGTGGGTGTCACCATCGAGTCTATTAGCAATATTGAACGGGGCATCCATGGCCCATCGTTTGATAACCTGGAAAAAATTGCTCGCGCCCTTCAAGTCCCGGTTTACCGGTTATTCGAATTTGATCACCCGGATCACCTTCGCCCCTCCGATTGATTGCTGTCAGCCCCGCTGTTTTCTTGCTCACCGCTATAAGGGGTGAGCGTTATTGCTGGTAAAGGCGCGACCCTGTTGTAAAAACAGCAGCTCGCGCTTGACCGCAAAACCGCTTCTGCTCACAATACTGTTTTTATATACAGTATTGTGCCGCCATGTCCTACGAAGACGACTACTCCCAGGAAACGCCATGGATTGTCGCGCCCACCCGCGCCATCAAAGGCCGGGGTGCGACCGTTAATATCACCGGCCGTTACGAAGTGCAGCACAGCGAATCAGTCGATGACGGCTGGTGGCAGGAGGACGACGATGCGCCGCCGCTAAAAACCATCGTTACACCCGAAGTGGCCAAATCTATCATCAGTTATAACCGGTCGCCGGATGTTCCCTTCAGTGCATCGCTCAACCCCTACCGGGGCTGTGAGCACGGCTGTATTTATTGTTTTGCCCGCCCGACCCACAGCTATTTGGGGCTTTCTCCCGGGCTGGATTTTGAAACGCGCCTCTACGCCAAGACCAACGCGCCTGCCTTATTGCGCCGTGAACTGGCCGCTGACAACTATCAGGTTACGCCGCTGGCGCTGGGCGTAAATACCGATGCCTATCAACCCTGCGAACGCCAATGGCAACTCACCCGGCAGGTGCTGGAGGTTTTGCTGGAGTGTCGGCATCCGGTGGGGGTTATCACCAAATCCACGCTGATCGAGCGTGATATCGACATTTTACAGGCACTTTCGCAACATAATCTGGTCGTGGCGGCTATTACCATCACCACCCTGGATCATTCCATTTCCCGCACCCTGGAGCCACGCGCTGCATCGCCCACCCGCCGTTTGCAAATGGTAGAAAAACTGGCCAGCGCCGGCATTCCGGTCACCGTCAGCGTTGCCCCGATCATTCCCTTTGTAACCGAACAGGACATGGAAAAAATTCTTGAGGCTGCTGCCAACGCGGGTGCCTGCGGTGCCGGCTACACCATTTTGCGGCTGCCCTGGGAGGTGAACCCGTTATTTCAGGAATGGCTGGAAGCGCACTTTGCCGAACGTGCGCAGCGGGTGATGAACTGCGTGCGCGACATGCACGGCGGCAAGGATTACCGGGCAGAATTCGGCAAGCGCCGACGCGGCGAAGGCATCTGGGCCGAGCTGATTCAGCAGCGTTTTAAAAAAGCGGTGCACCGCCTCGGCCTCGACCAACAAAGCCATTTTCAAGGCATGAACCTCAGCAGCTTCCGCAAACCCCGCAGCATCCCGGTGGCCGCTGAAAACACCAAAGGGCAGTTGGATATTTTTGGTTAGCGCGTTCGGTAGCCGGAATCAGGAGTTGACCCGCAAGCCGCGTAACAGCAATTCCAATGCAGCAACGCCTTGCACGAGACGCGCACCGCTATCAATGCTGTTGGAACGGGCATCTGCAACCCAGAAAGCTGCTTCCACCAGACTGCCGTAAATCAGTGAGGCCAGCACCTGCGAATTGACCTCGGCCACTTTGCCTTCCCGGATCAGGTTGTCGATCAGCTGTTGCATTGACGTAATACAATGGCGCTGGGATTCCGGCGAGGCGCCACCCAATACCGCTCTGGCATCACGCAACACAATTCGCTGAAACTCCGGCTCCAGGGCTATCTCCAGGTAGCTGCGACAGCGACGGCAAAACCCTTCCCAGGCATCGTCAGCCGCCTCGGAAATAGCCCGCAAGCGCGCGTCCATCTCCGCGTCCATTTGATCTACCACCGCCGCCAACAAACCTTTTTTATCCCCGAAATGATGATAAAGCGCGCCACGGGTGAGACCGGCCTGCGCGGTGAGGTCATCCATTGACGTGTCTGCATAGCCGCGCTCGCTGAACACCTTGCGAGCCGTTTGCAACAAGCGGGCACGGGTTTCTTCCATTTCCGCTCGGGTACGACGAACCATCTGCCCCTCCTTACATACAAAACGTATGATTATTTACATTCAGCGCGTATGTATATATGATTTTATTCATACGTCATGTATGTATTGTCACCGCACCCGCCATCCAGAGGCAAGTAAAGGTTCCTGAAGTGAGGTGTGTTCATCGCTTTCGGGACCCGGCCATTGCCGATGACAACGACAACGTCCGTTTTTTATTGAAAGGATCAGCACCATGAATTCATCTTCAAACGCCGACGCCCCGGTTCAACGGCCCGTGGCTGGCGGTGGCCGCCGTGGGCCTGGCGACCTTCTCGGTTGTGACAACGGAAATGCTCCCGGTCGGGTTGCTGACGTCCATTGCAAACACCCTGGAGAGTTCAACAGGAACCGCCGGTTTGATGATATCGCTCCCGGCACTGCTGGCAGCCTTGTTTGCACCCCTGGTCGTGATAGCTTCCGGTGGTATTGATCGGCGCAAGATTCTCTGTGTTCTGCTGGGTTTGTTGATGATTGCCAACATTGCTTCAGCACTGGCAGCCGATATGCGCTGGATGCTGGCCGCTCGTATTCTGGTGGGTTTTTGCATGGGTGGTATCTGGGCGATTGCCGGTAGTCTGGCTGCTCGACTGGTTCCGGCCCGGGCCATTGGCCTGGCAACGTCGATTATTTTTGGCGGGGTCGCGGCGGCTTCCGTTCTGGGGGTACCGCTTGGCGCTTTGATTGGCGACTTCGCCGGGTGGCGCTGGGCTTTTGGCGGCATGGCCGTGTTTAGCGGGTTGGTGCTTGTCTTTCATCTCGCGGTGATTCCCACATTGCCTGTGGCCAGCTCGGCAACCTTGCGCCAATTTGGGGAGCAGTTGAGTAACGGCAAGCTTCAAATAGCACTGGCCTTAACGCTGTTGTTAGTAGCCGGGCACTTTATGGCCTTCACCTTTGTGCGCCCGCTGCTGATATCGGTGTCGGGCTTTGAGCCACAATGGATCGGCGCGCTGCTATTCGTTTACGGCATCGTAGGCATTGCCAGTAATTTCCTCGCAGGCATTGTTGCCGCACGACACATCACACAGACGCTGCTGATCATCGCGCTGGGGCTATTGCTAACGCCGGTGCTGTTTCTCACCATCGGCGGCTCCCTCGCGGGCGGTGGTGTGGCACTGCTGGTTTGGGGCCTGGCCTACGGCGGTGTATCGGTTGCGTTGATGACGTTGATCATGAAGGCCGCCCCGCGTGCCATGGAAATCGCCACCGCGCTCTACGTCGGGATATTTAATATCGGCATTGCACTGGGTGCCTGGGCAGGCGGGCAGCTCGTCGATGAGCGGGGTTTATCCAGCAACCTCTGGTTAGCCGGGGGATTTGCAACAGCGGCTTTGCTATTGACTACCCGGGTGGGGTGGAATGAGCGGAAGCAGAAATCGGCTTGCTCTCCTGCCAGTGCAGCCGAAAAATGACTGGGTCTGTAAATCGGCTATCTTCGAAGAAAATAACCGAAATAACCCTGTAACTGAAACAAAAAAACATCAGTTACGAGGCTGTTGTTACTCCACCTTGTTCCCTCGCATAAACTACCAGACGGAGGTGCCTGTCTTCATCGACGGTGAGCGATGTGTGCTCAAATGCCAGCGGCTGGTCGTCGATGAGCAGCTGGCGAACGCCCGTGCAGGGTGCCTGTACCTCATGTTGATGCCACCAGCGTTTGAAATCCGGTGATACCCGCTCCAGATCATTTATCAGTTCGAGAAGGTCAGCTTCCTGGGTAGCACGGGCAAAGTCGCGGCGAAAGGCCGACAGCATTTGCGGCGCCTGTTGCTGCCAACCGACAAATCGCTCAATCAGTAGCGGATCGGTGAATAACAACCACAGCAAATTGCGCCGTTCCGGCGCATGCGTACCGAAGCCGAAAAGCTGGTCAGCAGAGGCGTTAAAGCCCAGCACGTCCCAGCGCAGGTTGATGACATAAGCAGGATGGGGCAAGTCGTGCATCAGGCGGCGCACCAGCGGTGGCAATACACACCAGGTTTTGCCCGGTTCTGCAGGCAACCGCTCATGGGCCAGCAGAAACAGGTGGCGGCGCTCGGCGGCATCAAGCTTTAACACCCGTGCCAAATTGTCCAGAAACGCCGCGGATACACCGATATCCCGCCCCTGTTCAAGCCAGGTGTACCAGGTCAACCCCACACCGGCGAGTGCCGCCACTTCCTCGCGGCGCAGCCCGGGCGTGCGCCGCCGTGTGCCGCTGGGCAAACCCACATCGGCGGGTGACAGGCGCTCACGGCGCGCCCGCAAAAAAGCCGCCAGATCAGGACGTGTTTTTTCCATGGTACGCATGGTGACTCCATTACTTTAAGTAATAGCATAAATGGTTAAATTGTAATTGCTTAAAAAGACTTTGAGAATGATCGCGTCTTCATTACGGATACGCAAGATGAACTCAAATTCCTGCACGCCAACACTGCCTCCAAACGCCATCAATAACCCGCCCTGGCTGGGTTTATCTGTGCTGCTATTGGCAGGCTTCGTCACTATCTTCGATTTGTTTGTGGTCAATGTCGCCATTCCGAGCCTGCAGGCCGATCTGGGCGCCAGCTTCGCGCAGATTGGTTTTATCGTAGCCGGCTATGAACTCGCCTTCGGTGTGTTGCTGATTACCGGCGGGCGGCTGGGTGATTTGTTCGGGCGCCGTCGTCTGTTCGTCACAGGCATGGCGGCATTCACGGCGGCCTCTGCGTTGTGTGGGCTGGCACCGGATGCCGGCTTTCTGATCGGCGCACGCATTTTGCAAGGCATGGCAGCGGCTTTGTTGTTCCCGCAGGTCTATGCCTCCATCCGCGTCAACTTTAATGGCAATGACAGTCGCCGCGCTTTCGGGTTACTGGGTATGACGTTGGGGCTGGCAGCCATTGCGGGTCAAATACTGGGCGGTTGGCTGGTACATGCCAATCTGTTCGGCCTGGGCTGGCGCAGCATCTTTCTTATCAATGTGCCTATCGGCCTGGCTGCCATTGCAGCGGCTCGCTATATTCCCGAAACGCGCGCGCCGCAAGGTCCGACGCTGGATTGGCCAGGCGTACTACTGGTCAGCAGCGGGCTGGCGCTCCTGCTGGTGCCCTTGATTGAAGGACCAGGGAAAAACTGGCCAGCCTGGAGCCTTGCAGCTATGGCAGGAGCTTTGGTGTTACTGATGGTTTTCTACCACCAGCAAGAACGGCGTCGCCGGGCAGGGTATTTGCCCTTGGTGGACATGCAGCTATTGAAGCAGCGGCGATTCGCGTTGGGAGCGCTACTGGTATTGATGATCTACTCCACCTCCAGCTCGTTTTTTCTGTGCTTCGCGCTGCTGGTGCAATCCGGCCTGGGGCTTGACCCGTTTCTGGCAGGCAGCATTTTCGCTCCGTGCAGCCTTGGCTTTGTCGTTGCCTCACTACTCGCGCCACGTTTGGTTGCCCGCCGGGGAACCCCTGCCATTGTCGCTGGCGCACTGGTCTATGCCGTTTCTATCGGGTTGCTGGTTGTCCAGGTGTGGGCGGCGGGTTCGGCCTTGAAGGCGACTCACCTGATACCAGTGCTGGTCGTGGTGGGAGCGGGCCAGGGATTCATCATGACGCCCTTGCTGAATCTGGTACTCGGGTTTGTACAGGAAGCCCGGGCAGGTATGGCATCAGGCGTTATATCAACCCTGCAACAGGTTGGTGCCGCGTTGGGTGTGGCTATTGTCGGCATATTGTTCAGCACAGCACTGGGGTCAGGCACTGGCGCCAACCACTACATCTCTGCCTTTGTAGCAGGAATGTTATACAACCTGGGCGCTGCGCTGCTGGTGGTGATGTTGCTACTGATGCTGGCAAGGACGCAAGATTCAGAATTTGCCAATCGCTGACGGCGAAGACATGCGAGCCGATTCTGACTCAACAGCTTTTTAAGCATGAATCCCGGCAGCTTCTGTAAACCCGAAGCATTTTCGTCGCCCGGAAGAATTCGGGATGGCAACTGGATATTTTCAGGTAACAAGCTGCCATCGGGTTGGCTGACGCCCTGCGTTCAACGACCAGTGCTTGGTAACATCAAGCTGATCCCAACGCGGGATAGTCGATATAACCTTCCGCGCCGCCAGCATAAAAGAATTGCGGCCGCACTTCGTTAAAGGGTGCGCCCGTTTTCAAGCGCGCGACGAGATCCGGATTGGCCAGCGCCATCGCACCTAACGATTCGATATCGGCAATTTTTCCGGCTACGTCCGAACCAATCTGCTCGCGCTTGCGACCAGGACGATTCACCATCAGTACCCCGTCAAACCCCTTGCGGATATCTGCCAGTAGCGCTTCGTTGCCGGCGTGGAGAAGGTGCAGGTAAGCGATGCCGATTTTGTCGAACTCAGCCGCGAGGTAGCGGTAAAGATCATCGTTCTCCTGCCCTTCAATAATACCGCCGGTGGGGAACCCCGGTGATAAGCGGATGGCGGTCTTTTCAGGGCCAATCGCATCAGCGACCGCACGCACCACGTCGATAGCAAAACGGGCACGGTTTTCCAGTGAGCCGCCGTATTCATCGCTGCGCTGGTTGGCATTCGGCGCGAGGAACTGATGCACCAGATACCCGTTCGCCCCGTGGATTTCCACACCATCCGCCCCCGCTTCGACGGCACGTCTGGCAGCTTGTGCAAAGTCGGCGAGGGTTTGCTTGACTTCAGCGGTCGTCAGTTCACGGGGTTCGGGAATGGCCTGCATGCCTTTCATGGTGAACATGTCGACACCGGGTGCAATCGCCGAAGGAGCGACAGGTTGCCGATGATGCGGCGTGTTGTCCGGGTGCGATATACGCCCTACATGCATCAGCTGCACAAACAGGCTCCCGCCAGCAGCATGGACTGCATCCGTAACCTTGCGCCAACCGGCAACATGTTCGTCGGTGTAGATTCCAGGCGTGGCAAGGTAGCCTTGCCCATCGTCGGAGGGCTGTGTGCCTTCGGTAATCAACAGGCCAATGCTGGCGCGTTGGGCATAATATTGCGCTACCAAATCGCCTGGCGTTCCGTCAGGCTTTGCCCGGCTGCGGGTCATTGGTGCCATCGCCAGTCGATGTGGCAGTTTCAGCGCGCCCACGTTAATAGGGGACCATACATCACTCATTTCATATCTCCTTCAGTGCATATTGAAAAAGGAACGCCCGGTTCCGCCTTGGACTTCACCGGGCCGCTAGCCGTCGAACAGATTACGGCTATGTTCCCGATGGTTAAGCCGGGGTTGCTACCTCGGTGGCGAAGTCACGATAGGAACGCAGGGGGCGGCCTAAAAGTGTGGTCAGGCGCTCGACATCGCCAGCCTCGGGAATCATGCCCACGGTGAGGAAGCGCTCGGCCATCAAACGCATGTCGAAGGCCATCCAACCCGGCATGAACTGGCGGAGATTCTTTTCAAACCCGGCGGTGTCATCGCCCGGATAAGCAATCGGGCGCCCTAACACTTCCGACCAGATTGCGGCGACATCGGTGCCGGTCAGCGTATCGGGGCCGACCAGGTTAATGCGCTCAATGGGCAGCGGAGCAGCAGCCTGTTCGCGACGGAGCAACTCAATGGCCGCCACTTCTGCAATGTCTCGTGTATCGACCATCGCCAGCCCCTTGCTGCCGATTGGCATCGGATAGATACCGTATCCGGTCACGACGTCCTTAACCGAAAGATCATTATTGATGAAATAGGCGGGGCGCAGGATGGTGGCATTAAGCCCCATTTGTTCGATCATCCGCTCCACACCGAACTTGCCTGAAAAGTGCGGCACGTTCAGATATTGCTCACCATTAAACACCGACAGATAGACGATCCGCTCGATGCCAGCTTCGCGGGCAATGTTCAGCGCAATCAGTGCCTGGGTGTATTCGTCGGGCGCGACGGCATTGAGTAGGAAGAGCGTCGATACACCCGAGAAGGCACTGCGCAGCGAGTCGACATCCAGCATATCGCCCTTGACGATGCCAACGCTTGCCGGGAAATCGGCCTTGGACGGGTCGCGGACCAGTGCGCGTACATCAGCACCGCGCTTGACGAGTTGTTCCACAATTTGACGGCCAACAGTGCCGGTAGATCCAGTAACGAGAATAGTCATGATGGTAATCCTGATTGAGGTGGTGATCGGTTGGTTAAGCGGAAAGCGTTACAACGGTTTTGCCGGGTTGGGAATGTGTTCGGTGGCGTTCGATGGCGGCGGGCAGCTCGTCAAAGTTCACGACAGTGCTGACTTTGGAGCGCAAGCGACCCTGTACTACGTCTTCAGCGACTGCTTGCAGGTGTGCGGCATCCGGGCTGTTTTGGAACCAGAAGCCGCGACGGCCCACCGGGGTGCTTGCCACAATATTGGGTGATGCTGCGCTGACGATGGCACCATTTTTAGCGAGGACGGCCCACGAGCGGCTTAATACCTCGCCACCCGCGTAGTCGAGTACGAGGTCAATATCGCTCACCCGATTTTCAAACTGCTGCTGGTCATGGGCGATGACATGATCCGCACCCAGGCCACGAACATAGTCGATGTGATTGCTCCGGGCAGTGGCATACACCACGGCACCCGCCTGATGGGCGTACTGCACCGCAAAACCACCCAGACCACCGGCAGCACCCTGGATCAGAATGCGCTGCCCGAAATGAAGGGGACCAGCAAGATGGAGGCTTTTCCAGGCTGCAACCGAAGCGATGGGTAAGGCCGCCGCGTCCACGAAGTTCAAAGCGTCAGGCATCGGACTGAGATTGGCCTCGTTCACCGCCACCAGATCGGCGTAAGCGCCTAATCCGCCGATGGATCCCATGACGCGATCTCCCTTGCGGAACCGGGTTACGCCCGCGCCCACCGCGTCGACAATCCCGGCGAGTTCGATACCCAGAACGGTCGGCAGTTGCAGCGGAAAAGCCTTCTGAAGAAGGCCTTCGCGCAGCTTCCAGTCCACGCCATTGACGCCAGCAGCCTGCACGCGAACCAGTACTTGACCCGCTCCGGCGGCTGGTGGCGCGATTGACGAAATGCCAAGGGCATCAGGGCCGCCGTATTCGTTCAGTACCAAGGCACGAATGCTATTCATAAAAACACCATTGAGGTTTGGGTTGCGTAGGGCCTCACAATAGTGTGTTTCATATTGAGTGCAAAGACTCTACAATTGATACACACCGTATCAAAGTTGAGACACCATGGATCTAAACGCACTGGGAGACTTTCAGTTGGTTGCCGCTCACGGCGGTTTTGGAAAAGCCAGCCGCGCCAGCGGCCGATCCAAGGCCACCCTGTCACGGCGTGTCGCCGATCTTGAGGAAGCCTTGGGCATTCGGCTTATCGAGCGAGGCACCCAACGTCTGGAGCTGACCGAAGCCGGTCAGCTGTTGCTGGGCAGAACAGAAGGGCCGATGCATGAGGTTGCTGAAGCAATCGCGGCGGCGCGTGACAGCCTTGCTGCGCCGCGAGGCCGCCTGCGTGTGGCGGCACCGCTGCTATTTTCGCAAGTAGCGCTGGGACGGATTGCCGCACAGTTTCTGGCGAGCTATCCGGAAGTGCAGATTGAAGCCGTGGCGGAAGATCGGATGGTCAACCTGGTGGATGAACATTTTGATGTTTGCATCCGTATTAACCCTGCCAAGGACAGCAACCTGGTTGGGCGGTGTTTCGCCAAAGACAGACTGGTGCTGGCTGCTGCCCCCTCTATTCAGATGCCGGTGGGACACAAAGAAACCCCTTTTCGGGTTCCGGCCGTCGTTACGCCCTCCTATCGGGATGGTGATATCTGGTCCGTCAACAACGATCAATTCACCATCCAGCCACAACCGGTGCTACGTCTGTCATCACTGCTGATGGTGCGCGACGCCATCGCTGCCGGTGCCGGTGCGGCCATGCTGCCGCAATCCATCATTAGCCAGATGCTTGAAAAGGGCACTCTGGTGTCATGGGGGATTTCCGGTAATGAAGTTGAGCTTTGGGTTTTACACACCTCTCGCCGCTTGCAAAGCCCCAAAGTTCGAGCCTTCGTGGACTTTATGTGCACCCGGTATCCGACTGGATCTTTCGTTGTTCAATCTTGAAAATGCGCCAAACGTGCCATGTTAACCAAGGCGTTCTATCAACAGATCAATCAATGCACGGATCTTCCGGGGAGGGTGCGCGGTGGGTGGCCAAACGACGTAAAGGCCTGCTTCCGGCGGGGGATAACGGGTCATGATCCGTTTTAAAGCGCCGGATGCCAGGTGATCGGCAATGAGAAAATCCGGTAGCGCAGCAATGCCAAGTCCAGCGAGCGCAGCGGTGGCGAGTGCCAGGCCGTTATCGGCCTTGAAGCGTCCACGCGGGTGAATGGTAACTATCTTGTCACCGTCCATAAAACGCCAGCTTTCTGTGCCTTGTAAAAGGGCGTCGTGCGCCAGTAGCGCCTCTGGCGTCTCGGGTTCACCGTGTTCGCGCAGGTAACCGGGAGTCGCTACCAGGCTGCCACGCATTGATACCACACGGCGCGCAATCAGACTGGAATCGGCGAGATAGCCGAGACGGATGCCGCAGTCAAAACCGTCAGCGACCAGGTCGACGTAACGGTCCGTGTAGCAGGCGTGCAGCTGCAACGCCGGATGCTGGCGCGCCAGTTCCGCGAACACCGGCGCCAGGTGACTGGGGCCGAAAGTCAAAGGCGCGGCAATACGCAAACGACCGCGTAAATCCCCACCGGGGAAGATCATCTCGTGTGCCAGGTCCAGTTCGGCACAAATACGTGCAGCATGCTCACGAAAAGTTACGCCAGCCTCGGTGATGGCTGCACCGCGGGTGGTGCGAGCAAGCAGTTGTATACCCAGCTCTTTCTCCAGCCTGATCAGGCGCCGACTAACGATAGATTTGGCGATGCCAAGGCGTCGGGCGGCTGGCGATACACCACCGGCGTCCGCTACTTCAATAAATGTCCGTAGATCCTCGATTTCCATAAGCGTCCCCCATTCTGCAACACTGATTATCACTTTTGGCGCCTAGCATACCTCCATCAGGAACACTATTGTGTGCTCCAACAGCGACATGTGAATAACTTCCCTGGAAGACGTCCAGGTTTTCCCCAGGTGGGTCGTTTTCAACCGCTGCGACATACCGCTCGGAAGAGCCTTGGTGTGAACGAGCCAGGTTCACCCACCCCATCACTTCTATTTTTCAAGGTATCAAATGATGAATATTTCCTCCCTGCCTGAACAATCCCCGACCGGGCGCTTCACCCGAGGACTGTCCTGGGTGCTACGTCTCATCGCGGCAGCCGCATTCCTGGCGGCCGGAATTGCCAAGCTGATGGGCGTTCCGATGATGGTCGGGGTATTTGATCAGATCGGCGTTGGCCAGTGGTTCCGCCTGGTCACCGGTGTGATTGAAGTTGTCGGCGCGCTCACCTTACTGCTCCCGATAACGGTGGCTATTAGCGGCGCACTGCTGGCGGCAATGATGCTCGTCGCGGCCGGCATCCACCTGTTTGTTATCGGTGGCAGCCCCGTACCGGCGATTGTATTGATGCTGATCACGGCAACCGTCGCCTGGCTGAATCGCCAACACTTTATCCGTCTGGATTGAGGGGGAGCACACCATGAACAAGCGTTCAACACCCGCGATGAATGCACCGGCATCCTTGCCGCGAAGCATCGTTCATCACCGACGGAGCCACGGCCTGACCGGCCCCATCACGCGACTCATGAGCCCCTCTGATCTGGGGCAGGCCCTGAAGCCGTTTGTTTTCCTCGACATCTTCGACGCGCAGGAGTCCACCATCCACGAAATGGCAAAGATGCCGCTGCATCCTCATTCCGGCATAGCGACGGTCACCGTCTTTACCAAAGGCAGCATGCACTACGACGACCCGACCAGCGGACGCGGTCGGATCGATTATGGTGGCGTGGAGTGGATGCGAGCCGGCATTGGTGTGTGGCATGGCAAGGAAATGACGCCTCCTGTCGATGTATCCCACATCCAGGGATTTCAATTATGGCTGGCCCTGCCTGCGGAGTTGGAGCTTGCGGAGCCGCAAAGCCAGTACATTGAAGCAAACGAGATGGTTAAAGTAGGACCCGCGCATGTGGTGATCGGATGTTACGACGGTATCCAAAGCCCTGTTGATGCCCCGGACGGCATCAATTACCTGCTGGTGACACTGCCCGCGGGAGAGCGCTGGACATATCAACCACCCGACGGCCACACGGTAGCGTGGTTGGCAGTGGCCAGCGGTATGCTTGATGCAGGCGCTTTGCTGCAACAAGGTGACATGGTGGTCTTTGCGGATGACGGTGCCCCCATCTCGCTTGAGGCTCAAGGGCAGGAAGATGCTGTCTTTGTACTCGGATCGGCAAAACCGCATCCGCATACATTGCATTTGGGTCACTACTCCGTGCATACCACAGCACCAGCTCTTGCTAGGGGTGAAGCGCGCATTCGTGAGCTTGGAAAAAAGTTGAAAGCGGCAGGTGATCGTACTTCCCCGTCTGGCACGATTCCGGTGTTCAAATAAGTCTGACGTTTTATCACTGTGGTCTGAAACCTTCACCTTTCAGACCACATTGAAGCGCACATACCTGAGCGGTAAATAAGAAGAATGGGAAATCAACACCGCAGGTCGCTCCACTACAAAAAGATGGTGCGACTACTCTTTACCAACAAGCTAACGATGAAATTCACCATTTCAATCAGAACGGCTATCAGCTGATTGCTCTGTAAAAAATTCTCGGTTAAATCAATTTGTCAAAATATGCTGAAGATATATTTCAAAATCAGGTCTATTTTTTTGATAGCAAATTTTTTAATTCCGGTTCCGAATACGCCACCGGCGTTACAGTGAGAGACAGATGAACAGAGAACAATTGTTTTACCTTGTCAGAAATCAGTTCGGCATAGAACCTGACTATCCGTGGCCGAAATTTCCTGAAAACGCCGTACTGCGACATGCCAACAACCGTAAATGGTTCGGCCTTGTCAGCCGTATTCCCGGTGAAAAATTGGGATTAACCAGAGAAGGGCCGGTTGAAATTATTAATTTGAAAGTCAGGCCGGAGCTGGTGGGTTCGCTGCGTCAGCAAGCCGGTATTTTCCCGGCGTGGCATATGAATAAAGAACATTGGATAACGGTGACGCTGGAAGGACCACTTTCAGATGAACAAATCGTTGAGCTGGTGAATGATAGCTATGCGCTGACAAGGTAAAGTCATTTCTCTTCTGTGAAAATTTTAAGATTTTTTTTATTCGATCATTAAATATGGAACGGGGCAATCTCGCACCTGCCATACCGTCCCAGTCACCATCAGTAATTGGTGGAAAACCTGAATCTACCAGACCAATAACTGAATAATTTTTTCAGCAATCTGTTCGCGGAAAAACTCATCGCGATCTTGAAACGCCAACGGTGATGCATCCGTTATCGTTTAACCCATCGCCTGAATTCGTATTCCCGTTTCCATCCCGCGCCCACATAAAAATGTCTTTCTTAATTTCAACTCAATTATTGTTGATTGGGTCGTTTTCCAACCTGTCGGGATTTTGCAATGATTTTTTCTCATCAGATGCCAACCTGCGCTCTACCTTTTTCACATCCTCAGCTGCCGGGAGGTTCTCGGGCTGGATACCACGACTGAGTAAAGTTTGTCGCACCGCCTGGTTGTTGGTGACGTGCTCGCTGGAAATGTGTTTTTCACTTTGCATCTGTTGTGTGCGGGCATTGTGAATGGTGATTTCAGTAGCGAAATCTTTGGCTTTGAGCACGATGGTGGGGGCAAAATCGGCCAGAGGCCGGCTATATTTTTCTCGTTAAATCACCGAACAGGCAACGTTTCTCTACAGCGGAAACAAATTCTCCACAATAAAATCCACAAACACCCGGATGCGCGGCGAGAGGTGGCGGCCGGAGGGCCAGAGGATGTTGAACACCATGGGGTCATGATTGAAGTCGTCCAGAATGGTGACGAGGCTGCCTTGTTGCAGCTGACGCCGCACGGCGAGTTCCGGTACGCAGGCGATGCCCAGGCCGCTTTCGGCAAAACAGATCTGCGGGTCGAGGGTGTTGGTGACCATGCCGGCTTTTAAAATAATGCCATCTTCCACACCGCCCACCGGCCAGGCAGCCAGTTTGCCGGTACCGGGATAGCGATAAAGCAGGCAGTCGTGGTTATTCAAATCTTGCGGTTGTCGGGGTGTGCCTTTGCGCTCGAAGTATAGCGGCGAACCGACCAGCACTTTGCGACACGAGCCGATACGCCGTGCCATCAGCCTGGAGTCCGCCGGTTCGCCGCTGCGAATCACTGCATCAAAACCTTCCTCAATCACATCCACCAGCCGGTCGGAATAATCGATATCCAGCTGAATGTCCGGATACATGCGTTTGAAGGCGGTGAGTTTCGCCATAAAAAACGTACCGATGGAGGGCAGGCTGATGCGTAATTTCCCTTTCGGCACACCCTGGGTTTGCGACAGCTCGGCCTCGGCTGATTCCAGCTCACAAACAATGCGCCGGCAGCGCTCCATAAACAAAACCCCTTCCGGGGTGAGGTTGATGGTGCGTGTGGAGCGATGAAATAACCGCACCCCCAAACGGGTTTCCAGCCGCACAATCGCTTTGCTTACTGCCGATGCCGAGATACCCAGCTTTTGACCCGCGAGGGTAAAACTGCGCATTTCAGCCGCCCGCAAAAACACGTTCAATGCCCCCAGGTTATCCATTGCTCTCTCTCATTGATGACATTCAAGTCATAAGTATTTGGAACTACAGCCTGTTTTTCATCGGTAGTTTACCGCTCACACTGCGCGGCCTGTGCGGATTTGTTATCCGCTCGCTGTTTAACCGAGGAAAATCAATGACCCACACCAACACCCGCAGCGGCCAAGCCGCTGACCGATTACCCTGGATGGCCCTGCTGGCGCTGGCCATGGCCGGTTTTCTGGTGCTTTTAACGGAAATAATCCCCGCTGGTATGTTGCTGCAAATGAGCCAGGATATCGGCGTATCTGAAGCACTGACCGGACAGCTGGTCACCATTTACGCCATTGGCTCCATTGTTGCGGCCATTCCGCTGACAAGTGCCACGATGGGCTGGCGACGCAAACCGCTGTTAATCACGGCGCTTTGCGTGCTACTGGCCTTTAACACACTGACCGCGCTGACCACCGATTACGCCACGACCATGGTGGCCCGCCTGTTCGCCGGTATGGCGGGCGGTTTGTTGTGGGGAATTATGGCGGGCTACGCCCGGCGTATGGTTCCTGACCATCTGAAAGGACGCGCCCTGGCGGTAGTAGGGATAGGTGCACCGCTGGCACTATCAATGGGTGTGCCGCTCGGCACGCTGCTTGGAACCACGCTGGGTTGGCGCTGTACCTTCGCGGCGCTCTCGCTGCTCACCTTGCTGGTGATTGCCTGGATTGCCATTTTCGCGCCCGATTATCCCGGCCAGACAACAGAAAAGCGCTTGCCGTTGCGACGGGTTTTCCTCACGCCGGGCGCGGCTGCCGTGATGGCGGTGCTGGTATTGTGGGTGCTTGCCCACAACGTTCTCTACACCTTTATTGTGCCTTTTCTGTCACCCGCAGGCATGGCCGATCAGATAGGAATGGTGCTATTGGTGTTCGGCATTAGTTCGGTCGCCGGTATCTGGCTTGTCGGTTTGTTGATTGACCGCATGCTGCGCAAACTGGTGCTACTGAGCCTCCCGGGTTTTGCGCTGGCCGCCTTGATGCTTGGCCTGGCGAGTTCGCATGTGGCCATCATTTATCTCGCGATTGCCCTGTGGGGTTTTACCTTTGGCGGCTCGCCAACGCTGTTACAAACCGCATCCGCCGACACTGCCGGGCAGGGTGCTGATGTGGCTCAGTCCATTCTGGTGACTTGCTGGAATCTGGCGATTGCTGGCGGTGGGATATTGGGAGGCGTTCTTTTGGAGACGTCAGGCGTGGTGTCTTTTCCGTGGGCGCTACTGATATTGATTCTGCCAGCGGTGTTGATTACCTGGTATTTCCGGCAACACGGGTTTGTGGATAAGTCGGTGCGGTTTTCGGATTAATTCCGGACACAAAAAAGGCACAACTTTTCAGTCGTGCCTGACGTTTTTAACAAAAATCCCGCTTTTCTGAATGTACGTTAAGTGCCAGCCTGCCCGTTTGTCATTAGGTGCCTTGTTCCAAAAACGCATGAACATCCGCAAGCGGAGCCGGCCAATCATCGCAGATGATTGGCGTTCCGTGCGCGCAAAACATGTTTTGCTTTATGCGCACTCCACCCATGTGGCTCCGACGAGTCAACGGCAACTGCTCCTGCGTTGCCCTAACTTCCGCCATCCATGGCGGGCGTCCCTGACCCGACGGTTTTGGAACAAGGCACCTAACGCCAAACCCGCACTATGCCGATGTGAAAAACTGTCGCAGTCTGAGGGGCTTTTTATTCAGACGCGCTGTTTTCATAACTTAGTCTTTCACCACCACCGGCGGTTTACGGCGCCCGTAGATAAGGCGGTAAAGCGCCGGAACTACCAGCAAGGTCAGCAGCGTAGAAGAAATAACCCCGCCGATCACCACCGTTGCCAGCGGGCGCTGTACTTCGCTGCCGATGCCGGTGTTCAACGCCATGGGCACAAAGCCGAGGCTGGCGACCAATGCTGTCATCAGTACCGGACGTAAGCGCGTAGTGGCACCCTCGATAATGGCGCGGTGCAAATCACCGCAAGCCATCCAGCGCTCGCGGATGAAAGACAACATCACCAGCCCGTTAAGTACCGCAATACCGGACAGCGCGATAAAGCCCACCGCCGCCGAGATCGACAAGGGCATGTCGCGCAGCCAGAGGGATAGCACCCCGCCGGTTAGTGCCAGCGGTACAGCGGTGAAGATGATCAAGGCATCGCGCAACGAGCCCAAGGCCAGCACCAGCAGGAAAACAATCAGCACCAGCGTGGCCGGCACTACCCATTGCAGGCGTTGTTGTGCCGATTGCAGCTGCTCGAAAGTGCCACCGTATTCCACCCAGTAATCGGCGGGCAGTTTCACTTCTTGCGGAATGCGTGTTTGGGCTTCATCCACCACCGAGCCCAGATCGCGGCCACGTACGTTGGCGGTGATGACGACCAGCCGTTTGCCGTTTTCGCGGCGCACCTGGTTGGGCATTTCGCCTCGCTGCAATTCCACCAGCTCTTCCAGCGGCACGTAACCGGGCGGGCGCGGTACCGCAATCGGCAAGCGGGCGAGGGCGTCTTCATCCTGACGTAACGCTTCCGGCATACGCAGTACCAGTTCGAAGCGGCGATCCCCTTCAAACAAGGTACCGACATTTTCGCCAGCGATGGCGGCGGTGATTTGGTCTTGCACGTCGGCGAGGCTGACGCCCCACAAAGCCAGTGCCTGACGATTGGGCACCCACGACATAACCGGCAAGCCATCCATGGGTTCGATGTTCACATCCACCGCGCCGGGAATGGTGTTGAGCACCGCCATCACGTCATTGGCTGAGGCCAGCAGCTGATCCAGATCGTCACCAAACAGCTTTACGCCAAGATCGGCGCGCACACCGGATAGCAGTTCGTTAAAGCGCATCTGGATCGGCTGGGTGAACTCGTAGTTGCTGCCGGGCACGGTGTCGGCAACCGCTTCTACATCCGCCAGTACATCGGCTTTGCGGCGTGTCGGGTCGGGCCATTGGTCGCGGGGTTTGAGGATCACGTAAGCATCGGCCACGTTGGGCGGCATGGGGTCGGCGGCCACTTCTGCCGTACCCAGCTTGGCAAACACATGATCAACCTCGGGCAGTTCGGACAGCGCTTGTCCCAGATGCTGCTGAATAACCAGCGATTGTTCGAGGCCGGTGCCGGGAATGCGGATGGCGTGCATGGCGATATCGCCTTCATCCAGCTGCGGAATAAATTCGCTACCCAGGCGGGTCGCCAGCCATAAACAGCTCATCACCAACACAATGGCCACCCCCACCAGCAACAGCCGCATCCGCAGCGCCCAGCCCAATACCGGCCGGTAAACGGCCGATAGCCACAGCATCAGGCGGTTTTCCTTTTCGCTCACCGGGCCGGTCATAAACAGTGCAATTGCCGCAGGCACCATGGTGACCGATAACACCATAGCCGCCAGCAGCGCCATCACCACCGTTATTGCCATCGGGTGGAACATTTTTCCTTCCACGCCGCTCAGGGTGAAAATCGGCAGGTACACGAGGGTGATGATGCCGACCCCGAACAGCGCCGGGCGCACCACCTCGCGGGTGGCGTCCCAACTGACGTCAAGCCGCTCACGCAGTGACAGGGTGCCGCCGCGCCGATGTTGTGCTTCGCCCAGGCGGCGCAGGGTGTTTTCAACAATGATCACGGTGCCGTCAACCAGCAGGCCAAAATCCAACGCTCCCAGACTCATCAGGTTGGCGGATACACCGCGCTGCACCATGCCGGTAACGGTCATTAACATCGCCAGCGGAATGACCGCCGCCGTAATCAACGCAGCACGCAGATTTCCCAGCAACAGGAACAACACCGCAATCACCAGCAGCGCGCCTTCCAGCAGATTGGTTTGTACGGTGGCGAGGGTTTTATCCACCAGGCGGGTGCGGTCGTACACGACTTTGACACTGACGCCATCCGGCAAAGAGCGGTTAACCGCATCCATGGAACCGGATAACCGGTGGGAGACATCACGGGCATTGTCGCCCGCCAGCATCATCGCGGTGCCCACAACCGCCTCGTCGCCGTTCAGGGTGGCGGTGCCGGTACGCAGCGGTTTGCCAATGAAAACTTCCGCCACATCACCCACGGTTACTGAGATACCACCGGAGTGAGCAATCACTAACAGATCGATATCTGCCAGTTCCAATTGGCCTTCGGAGCGCACCAACCATTGCTGACCTTCACGCTCCAGATAACCGGCACCCTGGTTGCGGTTGTTGTTAAGCAGCGCCTGGCGCACATCGTCCAGGGTAATGCCGTAGGCCAGCAGCTTCAGCGGATCGGGGGAAATGTGGTACTGCTTTTCATAACCGCCAATGGCATCAATTTCGGTGACGCCGGGCACCCGCAATAACTGCGGTCGCACCACCCATTCCAGCAGCTCGCGCAGCGCGGTGACGTCATAAACCGAACCATCCGCCTGACGGGCAATATCGTCAGCGGTGAGGGTAAACATGAAGATTTCACCAAGCCCGGTGGTCATGGGGCCGAGCACCGGTTCCAGACCTTCCGGCAGCTGACTTTTAATCGAGGTCAACCGCTGGGTAATCAGGTTACGCGCTTCGATGCTGTCGGTTTTTTCGTGAAAAATCACCGTCACCTGGGACAGGCCGTAGCGCGACAAGGAGCGGGTGTAGTCCAGCCCCGGCAACCCGGCCAGCGCATTTTCCACGCTCCAGGTAATGCGTTGTTCTACCTCCAGTGGCGAATAGCCGGGCGCAGCGGTGTTGATTTGCACCTGCACGTTGGTGATGTCGGGTAGCGCATCAATGGTGAGATAACGGGTTTGCCAAAGACCGGCCAGTGCTGTGAGCAACACCAGCACCAACACCAGTCCCCGGTGTTCTATCACCTGGCGCAATAATTTATCGAGCATGGCGGTGCCTCCTAGTGGACGTGGGCAGCGCCGGATTTCTCCAGCTCGGCTTTGATCAGATAGCTGTTGGCAGACACGTATTCTTCGTCGGCCTGCAAGCCCGACAGCACTTCAACGCGCTGCGCGTCGCGGTTGCCGGTAACCACCGCACGCTCCACAAAGTCATTGCCCTCGCGCACAAACACCACCTCGCGCCCCTCACGGTTTTGCAACGCGCGCCGCTCAATGGTGAGTACGCCCTGGAAGGCGGCAGTGGCAATCACCACATTCAGCCATTCACCCGGTTGCCACTGGCCAGCGCTGTTATCCAGCACCGCTCTCGCCTGGTACAACGACGGGTTTTGCGGGTCGGGCAAGAGGGATTCCAGCGTCAACGAGGCACGGCGACCGCCATCGTTTAGTGACAGCGTTTGACCGGTTTGCAGATGGCTGACATCGCGGCTGAATACCGCAAAGGTGAGTAGCAGTTGCCCGGTGTTGGCGATAACAAACAGCGGCTCGGCGGCGGTCAGCTCACCGGTCTGGTAGCTTTGCTCCAGTACCAGGCCGCCAATCGGTGCGGTTACCGGATAAGTGCGCAAACTTTCGTTGGCCTCAATACTGGCCAGCTCGCTGCCCGCCTGAACCCGGCTGCCCGGTTGTACGCGGATGCTTTTCACCAGCCCCGGAAAACGGGCGTGTACCCGGCGCTGTTGACGGGGGTCAAAAGCTACCTGGGCGCGAAAGCGGCGGGTTTGCTGCAAGTCGCCCTGGTTGGCGGTGGCGGTTTGAATGCCCAGTTGTTGCCGCTGTGCGGGGGTGAAGGTTACCCGGTCTTCGTGATCGTGATCGTCGCCATCACCATGGGCGTGGTTATGATCGTCTTCGGTTTTGTTATGACCGTGACTGTCCGCTCCGGCCTTTTGGTCGTGGTCGTGGTCGTGGTCGTGGTCGTGGTCGTGGTCGTGGTCGTGGTCAGCAGCCTGAGTGCTGTTATCCACAACCGGTGATTGTTTTTCGTGGTCATGGTCGTGATCGCCATGGGCCTGCACCAGCGAAGCGGCGCCCAGCAATGTCAGGCTGAGCATAAACAAACGGGCTAGCTGCGCACCCGACCGGGCGAGCAAGCGCAACGGTAATGCAGCAATAAAAGTATTCATCAGGGTAATCTCACAGCAGATTCGGAAGAGGAGGTTTCAGGCAGCACGGCAAGGCCGGTGAGCCATTCAAGGTCGACACCGGCAAGATGGGCTGCCTCGGCAACCTCTACCTGCAACAGACGGGCTTGCAGCAATTCCTGCTGGATGGCCTGCAATTCCTGGTAACCGTAACGGCCGCGCTCAAAAGCACTGCGGGTGGCGGTCAGCGTTTGTTGCAACACCGGCAATAATTCGCGTTGCAGCCGATCAATGCTGTGCCACTGCTGCTGCCAGGCGTCGTAGCGACGGCGGATTTCCACGCTGGCCTGATAGCGGGTGTAGTCGCGCTGCTGTGCCAGCAACGACTGGCGGGCACGCGCTTCAGTGAGAGCACCCGTAGCGCGCTGACGACTTCCCAGCGGCACACTCATCCCCATCGTCAGTGCCGTGTCATCAGTAGCGCGCAGGTGTTTGACGCCCGCCTGCCACTGCCACGACAGTCCGGCGCGACGCTCCAGCTCGCGTTGCTGTGCCAGCTGCACCCGCTCTTCTTCCCGCGCCCGCTGCCAGGCCGGATGCTGTTCTACCCGCGCCAGCAATTCGCTGAGCGAGGGCAGCAGCGGTTGCTCAATCAATCGCGCCTTTGGCGCCTCGAATACCGGGTTGTTTTCCTGCCAGAAACTGCCAAGCAGCAACCGCTCTTCGCGAAATTGTTGTTCGGCCTGGTCGGTAATCAACGTCTGCCGGGTAACCGCCGCACGGGCGCGCAAGCTGTCTGCCTCCGGCGCGGCACCGCTTTGTACACGCTGCTCTACCTGCCGCTGAATCTCCCGGCTGAGGTGTTGTGCTTCGCGCTGCAGCTGCCAGCGATCCCACGCAGCGGTGGTGCGGATAAATTGCCGGGTGACATCGCTGAGCAATGCCAGCGCTTCCTGTTGTTGCTCCAACACCAGCTGCTGGCGCTGGCTGTCTACCGTGGCCAGCCGGGCATTGCGCAAACCGGCCGGTTCTATCACCGAGGAGAGTGAAAGGCTCAGTTCTGCGCTATCGACGCCGCGCATTTCACCGCTACCGGCGACATCGTCCAATTGCAGGGCGACCTGCCGTTGCGGGCCGAGGGCGGCCGTAGCGCGAGCGCCTTCCAGCGCCTGATAACGAAATTGAAAACCGCTTAAGCGGGGGTTAACCGCAAGGGTAGCTTCTACTGCCTGTGGCAGCGTCAGCCCCTGGGCGAAGGTGGGTACACCGCCCAGCAGCCCGGCTGTACACAACAACCAGGGTAAAAATCGGAATGGCTTCGCCATGAATCCGGCTCCTGAAAATTGCAGCGGCTGGCCGCTGCCCGAACATCACGCATCCCGTTTTTTTGCAGCTTATCGCCACAGCATGCGAATAATTCGCTGCTGTTCAACGCAAAAAGGGATGCTTCGGAGATATCCATCAACCGGCGCTGCGATTAACAGGCGGCTGAAAACGATCAGTAGCGGGGAACAGGCGGAGCGCGCAGAAGAGGCCGGAGCCGGGTGCGGTGGGAATAGAAAACACGATCGGGAGACCGCGCAAACACTGGCCGGAAAACGGCCAGCAGTAACAGCAACAAACCAACCAGCGGCAACAGCGCCATGTCGATTTTCAGCAAGTGAATCATGCCGGATTGCAGCACGTTCATTTCCTTACTGCAGAAGGAGTCATCGGCCGAATGGCTGCCGTCGTAATGGTGGTGGTTATGCCCGGTGTCGATTTTCATGTGCATGTGGATAGAGGAAATATCCTGCACTTCCTGACAAAGATGCGCGTGCACGCCCATAGCAGTCGCCAGCAGCCAAAAGGCAACGGCCACTACAGCGAGGCTTTTATGCACGCGACGAATCTTCATCGATTCAACATACCTTGTTGATAACAGTTCGCAATACTACGCCCCGCCCTGGCAAAACACAAACGGCAGAAGGATGGCATGCGCTGTGCGGTTGCCATCCAGTATAGCCGGGCAAATGGCGAGAAACCTTTCATGTGCGGCAGGCTTGCGGGTCGTGGCTTACGGGCGGCTACAAACAGACGGGCTTAACCCGGTAAAGCAAAGTGGTTAGCACCCGGCGTCCGCAGGCAGGCTTTTCGGGGAGGTCAGGCCTTGCGAATAAATTCCGGGCAGTGACGGAGGGTGTTGCTCCAGGCGCGCAACTGGCGGTCGATCATATCCCAGTCGATTTTATCCACCGGATGGCGCCAGATTTGCGTGCAGCTGATGCCATGATAAAGCGATAGCAGGGAGGCATTGGCCATGTCGAGATCAAGCCCGGCGGGCAGCTCGCCATTTTTCACCGCCTGCTGCAACAGCTTGCGGGAGGTGTGGTTCCAGCGCTTTTCGAAAACATCGCGCAACCGGAAAAGCGCACAATTTTCTTCGTGCTCTTCCATCTTGATATAGAGAATTTCCAGTACCCGCTCACTGGAAGAACAGGTAGCCGAGCGCCGTAAAAACAGCTGTAACAATTCAATGATCTGCTCGCACCAGGGCGCCTTGAACGGCGGCAGGGTGTCGATTATTTCCTGAAAGCCGCGATGGCACATGGCCATGGCAACTTCCTGCTTGTTCTTGTAATGCCCATAAACCGCCCCGCGAGACATACCGGCGGCATCGGCAATATCGGCCATGGTCGCCGTTGCCAGGCCACGGGCAAGAAAAACAGACTCGGCCGCGTCCAGGATGGACTGCCGTGTTTTCTCGGATTCTTCCCGGGTTTTTCTGGCCACACCTTACTCCCATTGAAATTGCGTTGTTATTAGTGACCGCGAGTATACACTAATCGTTCACTTTTAATTAATCAGACACGTTTGATTAATTAAAAGATTTTGGTTAGCATAGCCGCCACTTTCCTCTCTTCCCCCCTTCTCAAAGGATTACTTTGGATGTCTTACCTGTCTGTTTTGCGCCTGCCGGCTTTGTCCGGGGCGTTGCTGACCCTGTTAATTGGCTGTTCGTCTGACACGCCGTCCGAGCAGGCTGCCGAAGGCCCGATGCCGGCAGCGTTATTTACCACCCGGGCCACGGCCGAACCCATGATCGAATTGCTTCCGGCTCGCCTGGAACCATTCCGTCAGGCGGAAGTTCGCGCGCGTGTGGCCGGTATCGTTACCGAACGGGTGTATGCCGAAGGTCAGAATGTGAAGAAAGGCGATGTGCTGTTCCGCATTGATCCGCGCCCGCTGGAAGCTGCCCATGCCGCCGCCAAAGCGCGCCAGGCGCAGGCGCAAGCCGGTTTTGATATCGCCAGCGATAAAGCCAAACGCTACGAAGGCTTGCAGGATGTTCGCGCTATTAGCGAACGGGATTACGAAGAAGCCACCGCTGACGTTGCCCGCACCCGCGCCGAGCTGGAAGCGGCTCGCGCTGAACTACTGCGCACCGGGCTGGAACTGGCTTATACCCGTGTAGAGTCACCGATTGATGGCCGCGCCCGCCGCGCGCTGGTCACCGAAGGTGCGCTGGTCGGTCAGGACAGCACTACTGCTCTCACCACGGTCGAACAGCTGGACCCGATTTACGTCAATTTCTCGCAACCGGCTGATACCGTATTTGCCCTGCAACAGGCGCTGCGCGCCGGTTCCTTGCAAACTGCTGACAATGCGCTGGAAGTAGAGCTGGTGTTGCCCGACGGCAGCCTTTACGAAAAAACCGGTGAGCTGCTGTTTACCGATTTGTCGGTAGACCCGGAGACCAACAACGTCGCCATGCGCGCCTTGTTTGATAACCAGGATCACCTGCTGCTGCCCGGCGCTTATGTACAGGTTCGTCTGACCACCGCCATCAACCCGCAATTGGTGCGCGTCCCCCGCGAGGCGCTGGTGCGCGTGGGCAACAAAGCCTTTGTTAAAACCGTGGACGCCAGTAATACCGTGGCCGATCAACTGGTGCGCGCCGACCGGATGGATGGCGGCGACTGGCTGGTAACCGAAGGGCTGCAAGGTGGTGAGCGCATTATTGTCGGCAACGCGGCGTTCTATCCGACCGGGGTTCCGGTCGAACCGATTGATCCCACGGCAGCGGGGAATTAATCCATGGCCCGTTTTTTTATTGATCGCCCGATTTTTGCCTGGGTAATCGCGCTACTGGTTTCACTGGGCGGTTTGCTATCGCTGCAAGGCCTGCCGGTAGCCCAGTATCCGGATATCGCGCCGCCTACCGTTACCGTCAGCGCCACTTATCCCGGTGCTTCGCCGCGTATTGTGGAAGAAGCGGTAACCGCCATTATTGAGCGCGAGATGAACGGTGCGCCCGGTTTGCTGCATATTGCCTCCAGCAGTATGACCGGCATGGCCTCTATCACCTTGTCGTTCAAACAGGGCACCGACCCGGATCTGGCAGCGGTAGAAGTACAAAACCGCTTGAAAGTAGTCGAGTCGAGAATGCCGGAAGTGGTGCGCCGCAACGGTATCAAGGTAGAAAAAGCCGCAGAAAACGTTCAATTGGTGGTGTCACTCACCTCCAGTAATCCGCTGTTTGACCAAACCGACCTGGGTGAGCTGGCCTCATCTACGCTGCTTGATCCGCTGCGCCGCCTCGAGGGTGTTGGCAGCGTTGCTGTGTGGGGCGCCGAATACGCTATTCGTATCTGGCCGGACCCGGTAAAACTGGCCGCTTTTGGCCTGACGCCAGCAGATATTTCCAACAAAGTACGCACTTACAACGACCGGTTGATTATCGGCGAACTGGGCAACCTGGCAGTACCTGATGACGCCCCGCTAAGCGCCAATATAGTAGCCAACGACCAGCTCACCACCCCGGAAGAATTCGCTGACATTCCCCTGCGTATTCGCGAAGACGGTTCTGCGATTCGCCTGGGTGACGTTGCCCGCGTAGAGATGGGTGCCGACCTTTACAGCTTCCGCGCCCAGGTCAACGGCCAGCCGGCAACGGCGTTGGGTATCAAGATGGCGCCCGGTTCCAACGTGGTTCAGGTGGTGGAAGACATGCGCGAAATGCTGGATGAGCAGATGAAATATCTGCCTGCCGGTGTGGAGTATCAGATCCCTTACGAGTCATCGACCTTCGTCAAAATTTCTATCCAGAAAGTACTCACCACGCTGATTGAAGCGGTGATTCTGGTGTTTCTGGTGATGTATCTGTTTATGCAGAACTTCCGCGTCACCCTGATCCCGACGCTGGTGGTGCCGGTGGCACTGCTCGGTACCTTTGTGGTGATGCATCTGGTGGGTTTCTCGATCAACGTGCTGACCATGTTCGGTATGGTGCTGGCGGTGGGTATCGTGGTGGACGATGCCATTGTGGTGGTGGAAAACGTTGAGCGGCATATGGTGGAAGAAGGTATGTCGCCTTACGAAGCCACGGTGGAAGCCATGAAGCAAATCAGCGGCGCGATCATCGGGATTACGGCGGTACTGATTTCGGTATTTATTCCGATGGCGTTTTTCTCCGGCGCGGTGGGCAATATTTACCGGCAGTTCTCGGTGACTTTGGCAGTATCTATCGCGTTTTCAGCGTTTTTTGCGCTGTCGCTGACACCGGCGCTGTGCGCCACGCTGCTCAAGCCGGTACCGGAAGGCCATCATGAAAAAGGCGGTTTCTTCGGCTGGTTCAACCGCATGTTCAACCGCAACACCCGGCGCTATCAAAAGGGCGTGGGCAAAGTGCTCAGCAACCCGGTGCGCAGTGGTCTGGTGTATCTGATTATCGTAGCGACCGTGGCATTTCTGTTTATGCGCCTGCCTTCGGCCTTTTTGCCCGACGAAGACCAGGGCAGCCTGATGATCATGGTCAGCGAACCACAAGGCGCCACCATGGAAGAAACCATGGCGACGGTGAGCGAGATCGAGCAATACCTGCTGCAAAACGAGCCGGTAGCGAGCACCTTCGGCCTGGGTGGCTTCAGCTTCTTCGGCGTTGGCCCCAACAGCGGTATGTTGTTTGTCACCCTGAAAGACTGGAGCGAACGCACCAGCGACGAGCAACACGTTCAGGCGATTGTTGACCGGGTGAACATGCATTTCTATGGTCGTCCGGATCGTATGGTGTATGCACTTAACCCGCCGGCGTTGCCGGAACTGGGTGGCAGTGGCGGCTTTGATTTGCGCCTGCAAAAACGCGCGGATATTGATTACGCCACCTTTGCTGCCGCTCGCGATCAGCTGATCGGTATGGCAGCCACCGACCCGCGTCTGGCCGGGGTGATGTTTGCCGGTATTCCCGACGTGCCGCAACTGAGTTTGAGCCTCGATCGTAACAAGGCAGAGACTCTCGGCGTGAATATCAATGACATCAACTCCACGCTGGCGATCATGTTCGGCTCGGATTACACCGGCGACTTTATGTTGGGCAGCCAGGTGCGCAAGATCTACATCCAGGCCGATGGCGCCCACCGCCTCAGTCAGGACGACATTAGCAAACTCGAAGTGCGCAATCAGCGCGGCGAGATGGTGAAACTGGCATCGTTTATCAATCTGGAATGGGAAGTCGGGCCGCCTGCGCTGGCGCGCTTTAACGGTTACCCGGCATTCAACATTACCGGTAATGCCGCACCCGGTTTCAGTAGCGGCGAAGCCATGACCGCCATGGAAGAACTGGCGCAGCAACTGCCGGCCGGCTATTCACTGGCATGGACCGGACAATCTTATGAAGAACGCCTGTCCGGCGCACAGGTGCCGATGCTGTTCGGTCTGTCGATTCTGGTGGTGTTCCTGGTACTGGCAGCACTCTATGAAAGCTGGTTTATTCCCGCCGCCGTGATTCTGGTGGTGCCGTTGGGGGTGATCGGTTCGATTTTGGGGGTGATGGTGCAGGGCATGCCCAACGACATTTACTTCAAGGTAGGTTTGATCACCATCATCGGCTTGTCGGCGAAAAACGCCATTCTGATTGTGGAAGTCGCCAAGGATTTTTATCGCGATGGTATGGATATTTATGACGCGGTAATGGAAGCAGCACGGGTGCGCTTGCGCCCGATCATCATGACCTCGGTCTCTTTCGGTGTCGGTTTGTTACCACTGATGCTGGCCACTGGTGCATCGTCGTCCGCACAGCGTGCCATTGGTACAGCCGTTATCTGCGGCATGATTACCGCAACGGTTTTGGCAGTTTATCTGGTGCCGTTGTTCTTCTTTGCACTGGGGCGTTTTATTAAAAACAAACCGGTGCGTCGCGTGGCAACTGTGGAGGTGCAGTCATGAAATTGCAGGCATTAACCACCGGTTTGCTGGCGGCAACAACCTTCATAAGCGGGTGCAGCCTTGCACCCGCTTATGAAAAACCTGCCGTGGCGCAACCGGTCAACGCTGTGCTTAACAGCGACGCCGTTGCCGCTAACGGCAGCCCGAAAAACTGGCAACAACAATTTACCGACCCGGCATTGCAGGCGCTGATTGAAAAAGCGCTGGCGCACAACCACGACTTGCGCGTTGCCGTGTTGCGCGTGGAAGAAGCGCGCGGGCTTTACCGGATTGAACGCGCTGACCGTTTGCCTGCAGTGCAAGCCAACGCCAATTTCAATCGCGGTCGTAACCTTGATCCGGTCACCGGTGTATCAGCAGTCACTGAAAGCACCGGTGTGAATGTCGGCATCAGTGCGTTTGAGCTGGATTTTTTCGGACGGGTGCGCAATCTCTCTGCAGCAGCATTGGCTAATTATCTAGCCACTGAAGAAGCCGCTGACAGTGCGCGCATTACCATTGTTGCCGAAGTGGCCAACGCCTGGCTGGCGGAACGTTCTGCCAGCCAGCAAGCACGCCTTGCACAACAAACGCTGGATTCCCGTGAAGCCACATTGGTAATTACCGAAGCACGTTACCAACGCGGTTTGAGCAGCAACATGGAATTGCAAACCGACATCAGCCTCACTGAATCAGCCCGCGCAGAATTGTCAGTTCGGCAACAACAACGGCAGCAGGCGCAACACGCCTTGCAATTGCTGACCGGCGGTTTTGACAATTTACTGACAGAAGATGACACGCCTTTAGCCGACAATGTCATCGCTGCGGTTGCTGCAGACGCGCCGTCACAATTGCTGGAACGGCGCCCCGATATTCGCCAGGCAGAACAATTACTGCGTGCTGCCAATGCCAATATCGGTGCCGCCAGAGCGGCGTTTTTTCCGCAGGTAACGCTGACCGGTCAATACGGTTATCTCAGTAACGATGCCGCCGATTTGTTTGAACACCAAACCCGGCAGTGGGCATTTACGCCGCAATTGCATGTGCCTATTTTTCAGGGTGGCCGCTTGCGCGCCAATCTGGATGTTGCGCACACCCGTAACCACATTGCTGTCGCGCAATACGAACACACCATTCAACAGGCGTTTCGCGAAGTTGCCGACAGCCTGGTAAGCGGCCGCAGTTTGCACGAACAACAACAGGCATTGCAGCGTGTTGCCGCCGCCGATGATGAGCGGGCCAACCTGGCGCGGGTGCGTTACGAACGCGGCATCAGTACTTACAGCGAAGTACTGGAAAGTGAACGCAGCCGGTTTGCCTCGGCCAGTCAATTACTGGAAATAAACCGGCAGCTGCTCAGCAACCGGGTGGAATTATACCGGGCACTGGGTGGCGGAATAGCAACGCACGATTCCTGAAAAAATACACCCTGACGTTTTTTCGCGGTAATGCCGGCTTTGCGCATACCGCGAAGAAACTGTAAAGAAAATTACGTAGAAAAATGCGATAGCCGGTAACAGAAAAATATTTTTTTCTTTGTGTCGATTGTGTGACAACGAAGGTTTAAAATAGCAACTTCAAGAGGTGCATTTCAAAAAATGATCTATCATATTCGGTACTCGCTTTTTTCTCATACCGTCAGTAAGGATACTGTTATGGTTGACGCTCCCCGTTAAATTTTCCGCTCTACCAATCTGTTATTTGCGCTTGCAAAACTATTGCCATAGCGCATAACAGGCCCATTCCTGTTGTCTGAAAAGTGGTTGTTATTATGGGTATTATCATTCTTGCAATTTTTGTAGTGTGCGCTATTTATGTGCAAAAACGGGGGTTGGTGCAGCACAACCGTTTTTCGCGAAAGATGACTGACCACTCCAATTTTATGGCTCCGATCAACTGTCTCTTTTATGCCTTTTCCGGCGTCAAAAATACCGCCTATTTAAAGACGGAAGATTTCCCCGAATTAAATGTGTTGCAGGAAAACTGGCAAATTATTCGCGATGAAGCCTTGAACCTGCACAGCGCCGAACGTATTTCGGCCTCGAAAGATCTGGATGACCTGGGTTTCAATTCGTTCTTCCGCACCGGTTGGAAACGCTTTTACCTGAAATGGTACGGCAGCTCCCTGCCATCGGCCGAAGCACTTTGCCCAAAAACCGTGGCCTTGATCAACGCCATCCCCAACGTTAAGGGCGCCATGTTTACCATGCTGCCACCGGGCGCGCGTTTGGGTGCACACCGCGACCCTTACGCCGGTTCGCTGCGTTACCATTTGGGGTTATCTACACCGGAATCACCGGATTGCTTTATCAATGTGGATGGCACCGATTACGCCTGGAAAGATGGCGAAGCGGTGATGTTTGATGAAACCTTTATTCATTACGCTGAAAACAAAACGGATAAAAACCGTATTATTTTATTCGTGGATATCAAACGGCCTACGCGTTTCTTTCTGGTTGACTGGATCAATGAAATATTTTCCCGCGTGGTACTGTCTGCCGCCGCCACAAAAAATATGCCGGGCGATAAAGTCGGGTTTCTGAACCGTATTTTCGGTTACGTGTATCAAATTCGTGTAGTGGGTAAAAAGATCAAAAAAATCAACAAACCCCTTTACTACCTGCTGCAATATGGGCTTTATATTGCGCTGATTTACTGGATCTTCTTCTAGTTTTTTTGCCCGGTATTTTTTAATCCCATGAAATACCGGGCCTTTTTATTCTCTTGTAAAGGCGCCCCATAAAAAAACCCGCCAAAGCGGGTTCAGGTTTTTGATAAATTCCGTCGTTTTCAAAACTGTACAACAGGTGCCATTCTGTCCGTCAGCAATCTCCATCGGATAACTTATTCACAAGCTACGTCCTGATAATCCGGCAGGGTGGAGACGGGAACAAAGCCCAACATTTGCGCCTGCTCCAGTTGATCTTTGGGAATGGTGTAAATATTAATACTGCCGGTCGGTGCGCCGCACACCGTCATGTGCATCATGCCGGTGTTACCTTTCTGGGCGCAGTGCACCTTGATATTGCCAGCGGCGAGAATTTTCTGCATATCCTCCACGGAAATACCTTCGCTTTCACACTGAACGGCGGCATCGGACTGAAACACTTTAACCGCTGATTTACTGTCATCCGACCCGGAACAGCCCATCATTAACAGACAACAGGCAGCCACACCGGTCAGTGTTGCCGTGACGATATTATTCATTACTTTTCTCCGTCCAAAAATGGCAGTGTGATCAATCGGCGCCGCATCTTCTGTGAGGGAGTGTTAAAAATTTGTCTTTGCTGTCAAAACACCCTGTTTATGGCACATTTCGCTACGATTTTTTGAAATTTTACCAATCGGTTTGCGTCGGCAACGCGGCCAGCGACGGAAACAGTGGCAGCACATATTCGGCCAACTCCTCAATAACCGCTTCCGCCGGTCGCTCGGCATATTGAATACCCAGCGCAGCATGATTGACGCCTGCCAGCCGCCATTGGTTTAGCAATTCAATCAGGCCATTTCTGCCGGTGCGCAACACAAAGCCGTTGTGAATGGGCGTGCGCGGAAAGTCCGGGTCATCCACCAGATCCAGCCATTCATTGGTGACATGCGGCTTGAAAACATTGCCGGGAATCAACCGCCGCCAGGCAGCAATTTTTTCAGCCAGCCGCAGCGAACCCTGTCGATCGTGGGTGCTGTCCGGATAGGTCAGCCAGCCATCGGCCTGCTCGGCGATCCACGGCAAGGTTTGCCGGCTTGATCCGGTCACCAACAGCGGTACCGCACCATGGCAAGCTTTGGGTAAAAATTGTGAGCTGTCGATGCGACCCAGAGAACCATCCATCAGGCTGGTATTTTTACTGACCAGCTGGCGAAACATATCCACCGTTTGCGCGAAGCGTTCACCACGGGATTCCCGGTCAATACCGTAAGCTGGAAACTCCACCGCCCGATCGCCCGAGGCAATGCCCATGATCAACCGGCCACCGGACAGTTGGTCAATCGTGGTCGCGGCTTTGGCAAGATCCAGCGGATGCCGCAAGGGAAAAATAGCGCTGCCGGTGGCAAGGCTGATGTGCGAGGTTTTCGCAGCCAGAAAAGCCAGCCAGGTAAAAGGATCAAACACCTGCCCGGCATCGCCAAAAGCGGGATCAAACAGCGGGATATCCCTTACCCATACGGCGGCAAAACCAAGACGGTCCATCGCCGACACCAGACGGCTTTGTCCTGCGAGGATTTTCATATCGCCACGGTAAAAACGCAGTGGCAAAAACATCCCCAGCGTCATTTGCCCGGGCGCGAACATACGCTGAAAACCGGGATGGGTGGAAAACGGGTGATTGGACAGCGGCTCGATAGACATGACGAAAATCCTGCGCAAGGCATTGCAAATAACAATAGAAAAAGTGAACATCATTCACCCCAACGTCATATCATCACCGCTTTATTAAAAACCGTAAAACGATGATTTCCTTAGCCACGGTTTAGAAATTCCATACACCATGAATCCTGTTATCCCCCTGCTTGCCTTGCGAGTTTTTACTGAAATTGGCCGTTCTGGCAGTGTGCGTCAGGCAGCCCACGCGCTTGGCGTTTCCGCCGGCGCGGTAAGCCAGCAATTGCGTTTACTGGAAGACCGGGTGGGCATGCCGTTATTTCAGCGTACCCGTAGCGGCATGGAACTGAGCGAGGCAGGCAAACTGGTGTACCCGGAACTGGTACAAGCCTTTGGCCAACTCACCGCGGTCATGGAAAAACTGGAAGGTATTAAAAATCGCCGCACACTCACTATTAACAGTGAACCGGGTTTTGCCGCCAGCTGGCTGGTGCCGCGGCTGGGGAAATTCAACGCGCGCTTTCCGGATATTGATATCCGCGTAGAAGCCAGCTTGCGGCTGGCCGATTTACAGCGCGACGGTGTGGATATCGCCATTCGCCACGGGCTGGGAAAATACCCGGGTTTGCACAGCGATTATTTGTTATCGCCGGTGATGATTCCTGTCGCCAGCCCGACACTGTTGCGCACCGGTACCGCCATTAACAGCGCCGAAGATTGTCTCGCCTATCCGTTACTGCAAGACTCGACGCGCAGCGACTGGCGCCTGTGGTTTGAAGCGCTGGGCATTTCCCCGCCGCCGGCGTGTGAAAAAGGCATGGTCTTTGATGATGATTTTTTACTGTTGCGCGCCGCAGAAGCCGGGCAGGGCATCGCGCTGGTTCACGACATTCACGCGCAAAGCGCGCTGGAAAGCGGCAGATTGCAGCAGGTTTTACAGACGCCCTGGTCGAACCGTTTCGCCTATTACGCGGTGACCCGACCCACCTCAGCACCTCGCGCAGAAATTCAATATTTTCTGGCTTGGATAAAAGATGAAATTCAACAAAGCGAAGCTTCAATAATGGAAACTGTGGATAACTGAAATTTTCCGCTTCGCTTTATTGATCACGCTAATCTGTTAACCGTTTGAAGTGCTCACTGTAAAAATAATAACCGGCACTGTCGATGGGTAAGGTCAGGCGATTTTTTATCCCGCGCAAATCTGGCAGCTGTTGCCGTAATCGTCACCATTCGCTGCGCGCTTGTTGATTATCAAACAGCCGGTTGCTTGTTGTGTGGCTAATTATGCAGTGCAAGGGCGATAGCTTTTTTTGGCAAATATCCTTTGTTATTGATTATAAAGATATTTTTCCGGTAATCGATTTTTCCACAGCCTGGCACAGCTTCTGCTATCGCAGTGAGTAAGTGCGACAAAACTCGCCAGTGCGTGTTTATGTCGTGGCCCTCTTACTTCGTATTGATAGAGACTGCGCTATGGCCGTAAAAATTTTGTGGTACCTCACCGAACCGGATGGAACCATCCCCTGGACTGAAGAAGGGCGGTGGGATACCGACTTCAAACACCTGCAACAACTGGCCGGCACTATCGATAAACTCGGTTACTACGGCGCTTTGCTAGCCGGGCCAACCTTACATGTAGCGGCGGCAACTTTCTCGGTTACCGAGCGCATGAAATTTATTGTGGCGCAACACCCGGGCGAAGTGCAGCCTGCCATTTTGGCTAACTACGCCAAGGCGCTGAACCGTTTTTCCAACAACCGTTTTCTGTTCAATGCGGTAAATGGTAACGACGCCGGCATGGCCTCGGTAGGTGTTAATTTTGAACACGATGAACGCTACGAATACAGCCGCGAATACTGGGATGTTTTCCGCCGCGTATACGCCGACCAGGGCGGTTTTGCCGGCTTGACCGAAGGCTACGATGGCAAGTACATCAAACTGGCACCGCGCCCTGCGCTGCCAGGTCGCAGAGCGCCCTCCTCACAACAGCCGTTAACACCGCCGCCACTGTGGGGCGCGGGTACATCGCCCGCCGGCGTTGCCCACTCGGTTGAAGTACTGGATGTTTACCTGAGCTTTGCCAACACTCCGCAATTGCTCGGCGAAAAATTCAAACGGGTAGAAGCAGAAGCCGCCAAAATTGGCCGCGCTTTTCAATTCAACGGCACACGCTTGCAAGTTATTGTGCGCGAAACCGAAGAAGAAGCCTGGGAATATGCGCAGTATCTTGTGGATAACACCCCACTGGAATATGCCATTCAAAATATCAAGCGGCAGCTACCGCCGGGCGAAACCATCGACAGCTATCGCAGCCCCGATCCGCAAATTCAAAAAAATATTGAGGCGATTAAAGCGGGTCATTTGCCACCGGCAAAAGATTTTGAAATTTATCCCAATATCTGGACCGGCCCGGCGCTGCACGGCTTCAATATTCTCGGGCCGGGCGCTGGTACTACGCTGGTGGGCAGCGCGGAAAATGTAGCGGCGCGTATTCGTGAATTTAACGAACACGGCACCCACGCTTTTATCTTGTCCGGCTGGCCGCTGATCGAAGAAGCACACCGCTTTGCCAATCTGGTATTCCCGTTGCTGGATCTGGATCATGGTTTTGAAGTGCCCATTCTCAACAAGTCGCGTCGCAAAAAAGCGATTGAAGCCGGGCTGGTAAAAGCCGATGCCGCCAACGAAGGCACAGCCACCACCGCTGTAGCAGAGCGTGCGTAATGTTGCACCGGAGTAGTTGCTTATGCGGTGCCGTTGCTGGCAGCGCGTAAAAAACCTTACGGCAGGTGTCACTTTTTTTGCTGGAGATTAATCGTTATGTCCGTCCCTCATGTGAATTCCCTGGCGCTGGAGAAAACAGCGGTAACAGGCCAGCCCATTCATCCGCTGCTGGCGGAGCGCTGGAGCCCCCGTGCATTTCAGGAAGATCGCCCACTGGAGCACGACAAATTGATCGCGGTATTGGAAGCCGCACGTTGGGCACCCTCGGCGAGCAATTTGCAACCCTGGCGTTTTATTGTGTGGGATCGCTACGCTGATGAAGCGGCTTTCCAACAAGCATTCGACACGCTGGGAGATCAAAACAAAATCTGGGTCAAGCGCGCGCCGGTGCTGATCGGTGTGTTCAGCTGGCCCTTTCGCGCCGATGGAGAGCCTGCGCCTGCGGCCGCTTATGACGCGGGCGCTGCGGCTCTGGCGCTGTCTATTCAGGCCGAGGCTTTGGGCTTGGCAACGCATCAAATGGGCGGTTTCGACAAGGCCGCATTAAAGGAGCGGCTGGCGCTACCTGATGAGCTGGTGGCACACACCATTATTGGTTTGGGTTACCGCGCACATCCGGACGTGTTACATGAAAAAGCGCGCCTGCGTGAATTGCTGCTGCGCGAAAGAAAACCTCTGGAAGAGACAGTATTTTTCAATCGCTGGAAATAGTTTGCGATGGGTGTTTTTATTTTTGCGTTTTAATAAAACAATAGAAAGGTTAAATAATGGCAGTAAAAATATTGTGGTATCTCACCGCACCGGATGGTATTTATCCGTGGAGCCCGGAAGGGCGCTGGCATACCGATTTTGAACATTTGCAACAGCTGGCCACCACCATTGACCGTCTGGGTTATTACGGTGCACTGCTGGGCACCAGCAGCAATGAAAGTCTGGTGGTTGCGTCAGCATTGATTGCAACGACCAAACGCATGAAATTTCTGGTGGCGCAACACCCCGGTGAATTATCGCCAGCCGTGCTGGCAAAATATGCGCAAACCTTTGATAAGTTTTCCAATGGTCGCCTGTTATTCAATGTGGTCAACGGCAACGATAAAGGCCTGGCTTCGCTGGGTGTACATTACCCGCACGATGAACGTTATGATTTCAGCCGCGAATACTGGGACGCTTTCCAAAAAGTGTATGCCGGCGATACCAGCGGCTACGATGGCAAGTTTGTAAAATTGTCACCGCGTGATGAAGGCGGCAGCCCGATGGGCTCCTGGAATGGGCCGACCCAAAATCCGCATTTTCCGCTATGGGGCGCAGGCACATCGCCTGCCGGGGTTGCCCACTCGGTAGAACTGCTGGATGTGTATCTTAGCTTTCCCAATACACCGCCATTGCTGGGCGATAAATTTCGCCGCGTCGATGCTGAAGCAGCGAAAATTGGTAGAAAACTGGAACATGGCACGCGCTTTCAAATTATTGTGCGCGAAACCGAAGAAGAAGCCTGGGAGTACGCCGAGTGGTTACTTACCAAAGTGCCGGTGGAAAGAATTCGCCAGTCGGTGCAAAACCTGCTGCCAGCCGGTGCGATTCTGGAAAGCCATGAAAGCGACGACCCGAAAATACGCCGTGCTATTGCAGCCTTGCGCGAAGGCAAGCGCCCGTCGGCGAAAGATCTGGAAGTTTATCCTAACGTTGCGGTTGGCCCCACCTGGCTGGGATCGCATACGCTGATTGGCAGCGCCGTAAACGTTGCCGACCGCATTCGAGAATACGAAGCACAAGGTACCAACGCGTTTATTATTTCTGCCTTCCCACTGATCAGCGAAGCTCAGCGCGTGGCCGATATTTTATTGCCGCTGCTGGACCTGGATCACGGCTTTGAAGTACCGCGCTTGCGGGTGGCGGAGCCTGCTTAACCCGTACCTCGCAATAAAAAACGCCCTTGCATCACAAGGGCGTTGATTAAAAAACTATTGTCCAGGTTGTGGGAAATTCGTAATTTTTATATCGCATTAGCATTTCAGGAACGTAACAATACCGATACTTTCTCTTGCAATAGTCTCCGACAGGGTAATAAAAAGCTAAGCCACGCCAGTAATAACACTGTGAAACAACTTCCCGCCAACACGTAATATTCCAGACTGGATTGATTTAAAAGCCAATCAAACCAGACTCGAGTATCCAACTGCAGACTGATTGCCAATGCAACCAACAGCGCACCCGCCAAGCTGATATACAGCGGCAAACTTAACCGATGAATAATCGCTGGCGGTTGCCAACCGGCAACTTGGTAAATGGCCAGCGGTTTACGATAGTCTTCAAGAATGCGTAAGGTGGTGTTACGAATACTAACCAGCAACATAAACACAATTAACAGGCAAGCCGGTAAAAAATTCAGTATTCGATTGAGTGTCATATCCCCTGACTTCGCCAGTACCGCTTCAATCGTCTGTGCATTGGCGAAACCTTCATCGGTATTGGCCAATGCTGCAAGCCGGGTTTGCAATGGCCGGGTATCATCAGCTCCGCTGATCACACGCAACTCCTCAACACCGGCTTTACCTTGTGCCAACGGCTGATAAAAAATCGAAAATTTATGCGGGTTACTGCGGATAGCACTGACAACACCAACCACTATTCCCTGTTGTCGCATAAAGGGAATATCCGGATACAGAATAATTGTTTGTCCAATAGCGGATTCATCTGGCCAAAATTTTACAGCTGCGGCCTCATCAACCAAAAAGACTCCGTTACTTTCTTTGCGATCCTGTTCATTGAAGTTTCTTCCTTCCAGCAAGCGGATATCCATTACCGAAAAATACTCTGGAGTGACCTGAAATAATTCAATACCGGCTGAAGCACTGGCCGCATCGGGTGCTTCCATCATGGCAAATTTTTGCTCAATACTTCCAGGGATTGCATTGCTGATTGCCAGACCACTACTCACATCGGCTATGCGAGTGTGCAGCTGAGCGGCGACAGTTTGCTTATCAAGCGGGTAATTCGAATTGGCAAAGTTGGTCACCATAAGTTGACTGCGCTTAAAACCGCGATCTGCAAGCGCTTCGTGATAAAACAAGACGCACAACATCACCATCAATTGCAGCAATACGATAGCGGCTGCGGCTTGTAAACCGAGTAAAGCCCAGCGAAAAAAGTAAGCTTTTACACCCCGGTTTCGACCAGCACGAACGCCGCTTCGTATCAGGCTGCGGCGCAACAGCAATAGCCATGTGGGTAAAAATGCAACCATCGTCAGAGACACAACGAAGACCAGCAATATCATTGCCAATTGAGAAGGGGTAAGCGATAACGTCCACCAGAAGGGCGCCGCAGGAGAATTCACCATGGCGTAAGGGGAAAATAAATTTGAAAACACCTGGTACAACAGATAACCAAGCAGTAATCCGCCAGACAACAACAGCAAGAAACTGATTAATGGTGTTTTCAGAATAGTTGTTGGCGCAATCCCCAATAGATGCCGAATACGCCATTCACGATCCCGTTTGAGTAAATCCAGACCGATAATATTGGCGATACTGATAATACCGGAGATAGTGATAACAATAAAAATAATCCCCAGCATTTTAATGTCAAAACCAAATCTGCTCCGGCTATTGTCTACAAACGTTTCCAGCTTTAATGAAGGTTCGATACCACCGGCCTGTTCAGTGTAGATTTTCAATAACCGTTGTAACTCCTGTTCGGCCATTTCCAGAGACACCCCTGAGTCAAGGGTCCCGATAAATTCACTAACTGTAGCCATTTGCCGAAAACTTTCATGCGGCGGTTTAACGGCCAGCCATATTTCGGACTTTACAGGAAAGTAAAAACCCTCAGGTAATATGCCGACAATTTCTGCTGAACCCACATTTTCCAGATCCAGTCGTGAAATTTTTTCATTTGGGAATTGACGGTGCAAAAATGATTCGCTAACAACAAAACGAAGCGGACTCTGCAACTCGGTGTCATCACTACTTAACAGCCTTCCTTCTTTTAATCGGGATGGAAAAATTTTAAAAAAATCTGGCTCTACACGTGAAACTTCAATAGACCGGTTATCCTGTAAACGAAATGAGAATAATCCTACCAGTGATACCACGGAAAAACTTTGTTGATGTTGTTTGTAGTATTGGTAGTGATCCCAGGTTATTGGCTGATAAAATTGTGCATGCAACAAACGGTCAAAGTTATCGACGGGTTGAGTAAATCGGCTGCTCCAATACTGTGCCAGCAATAGAAGAATGGAGGAAAAGAGTAGTGCGATCAGAACTACCAGATACAAACTGTGGGCGCGATGACGTGTTACATATTGCCATCCCTGCTTTAATGTCAACATGGTTACTCCTTTAATTTTCCGTCGCGAATGGAAATAACCCGTGAAGCCATCGCAGCGCATTGCAGGTCGTGGGTTACCATACAAATGGTTGCGCCTGCCTGATGAGCTTCTTTCAACATGTCCATAACTGCCTGGCTGTTTACTGTGTCCAGGTTTCCGGTTGGCTCATCGGCAAAAATAATTTTCGGCTCGGCAACAAAAGCCCGGGCAATCGCCACACGCTGCTGTTGGCCCCCGGAGAGCTGACTGGGGAAATGATGCTTGCGATGAGCAATGCCAAACTGTTCCAGTGCTGCATCAACCCGTTTTCCTATTTCCTTTTTGCCAACGCCCTGTGCTTGCAAGGGAAGGGCTACGTTATCACTTACGGTAAGGTCGTCAATCAGGTTGAATTCCTGAAAAATAAACCCTATTTTTTCGCGCCTTAATGCCAGTAGCTGGCGATGGGGTAATTGGTTGATTTCAAGCTGGTCAAAAAAATACTGACCGGTTGTGGGTAAATCATGGGTACCCAGTATTGATAACAGAGTAGACTTTCCACCACCTGATGGCCCGCAAATAGCGACAAACTCATTATTTTCAATAGACAAATTAATACCGTTAAGCGCGTAGGTATCCATTTCATCAGTAGAAAAAACCTTACTTACATTGTGTAATTGGATCATAAATTACCTCAGTCGAATCCTTTCTGCCTGTTTCACCTGATCGGTCAGATCGCTGATCACAATACGTTCATGCGATTCCAGACCGGATAAAATTTCTATGGTATTGATAGAACCAATCCCAAACTCCACAGCGCGGCGTTCGGCATAATTGTCCTGAATGACATAGACATTGTTCACTGCATTTTCGCGGCTATTAGCAGGCCTGGAGACCACCAGCGCATCCGTTTTTTCCATCACGATAATAGTAGCGCGCACCAGCGTATTCACCCGATAGCGATTGGGCAGTTCGTCCAGCTCTATATCCACATCAACCGTTGATCCCTTCACTTCAGGATCAATACGGGTTATCTGGCCGGTAAAATTTTCCTGATTGATACGCACCAGCGCTTTCTGGCCAACCTGTACCTTGTCAATTTCGTAGCCGGGAATTTGTGCCACTGCATAGAGCTTTTCTGTATTCACTACTCGCAAAACAACCTGCCCAGGATTAACGTTGTCGCCCTCATGGAATACCACCTCCTGAACAATACCGGCTTCCGGAGAGCGAATATTCAAATCATTAACCCGACGTTGCAAACGGGCAGCACGATTCTCCAGGGTATTGAGCGAATACTGCAATTCGCTTAATTTTGCCTTATAGGATTTTTCAAAGGATTCCAGTAATAGTTTCTCGTTAGCCAGCGTGTTTTCGCGTAGCTTTTTCTCCACAACAACCCGGTTGTAATCCAGACGCGAGATTATCGGCATCTCGCTTTTGAATAGCTGCTCTTTGGCTTCCAGCTCACTTGCTTTTTCTTCCAGCTCCAGTTCGGCACGTTGCAAATTGCTATTGAAACGCGTGCGTTCTGTTACCAGCTGCAGTTTTTCGGCTTCCACCTGAGCACGGCGGGCGTAGAGATCATTAAGGGCATCTTCATGCTCGGCAACCAGATCAGGATTTTCCAGACGAAGCAAAATGTCACCATTTTCCACCTGAGCGCCAGCCCGCACCAGACGCTCTCGAACAATCCCGCCGGAAAGCGAAACCACAGCACCCGTGCCGTAAGCTACCAAATGCCCCGAACCCGCTACCTCAACTGTAAAAGGCTGTCGTGTGACAACAGCATCCCGCAACGTATCGCGTTTTAACGAAGGCTGATTTTTATTGCTGAAAACCCATGTGAAGAAGATTAATACGAGAAAAGCAGCGACAATCCCCAACGCAAGGTGTAAGCCCTTACGTGATTTTTTATATTTAATAACGTCCATGCAACATCACAACCTTGTAATCCAAAAATTCCTGTCGATTTTTATAGCTTTGTTTGCGACAGTAAAGAAATGCTTGTGGTCTATTTAACTCTCTGAAGCGAAGCGTTGCAATAATTATCCACAATCATCAGAAGTATCATGGACGCAATATTTATATTTCAGGAAATTGCCTTGCACGATAAATACGCAGCGCAAAAGAAAAGGGGGAATAATTCTACGATTATTCCCCCTGTCCGTTTGAAATAATTAGTGATACTTTCAAAAAGCTAACTTATTGATTTATATAGATAGCAATATTTCGATTTTAAAATAAATAGTGATACTAATTTTACTGGTCTTTAATGCAAAGAAAAAATCATTAAAATAATTGGCGATACTATTCAACCTAATACAAAACCCCAATGTTATTTGCATAACAATTTTCGGCAGGAAGGAGAAAAAATGACTTGGAATAACCGCATTTACAAGCACTTCATCAAAGGCAAGAAGTGCTTCGCCCTTCACGAAACATTTTATAACAACGAAACTGGGCTGATAGAAAGCTGGACAGAGAAACCTCTTACTGAGTTCAGCGAATCGATAGATGAACTCATACAAGATCTGGAGCAGAAATTAGCTGATGCTAAGCGATTCAGGAATACTGTCCTACTTCCCAATGCCAGTACAGAAGAAAACAATAAAATTGCAAGTAAGTAAATTTGTCATCGATCTAAGGTGAGGACTCTGACCAGAGAACCACCTGCGAGATTATGCTCCAAACCAGACGAGCGACCATCTTTTGTTGTGGGCGAAAATCCCAGATTCGCAATTGACAGATTCGTCGATGAAACTTAGTATAAAATTGTCGCCCAAGAGGCCTTATTATATTTTCCTTCCTTCGAGGACTTGAAAGCCCAGCTTAAAAAGCTGGGCTTTCTTCGTTTTAAATTGAAGTTCCTCAACCTTCCAGTCCAGTGGTGCTAGGTAATTGGTCACCATCCCGAGGCTATATTCTCAGAAGATGCCAGTTATATAGATCTCAGGATAGAGGAAGCAGACACTCTTTTAGCAAATACTTGCTCAAGTTTGATTGATTAGTATATTCAAATCTGCAGCCATCCTCTATTCCTACGAAATTGAAGCTAATTTTTCCATCGGAGATTACGAAACGCGGCACATGGTATATCCAACTCTTTGTATCAGATGACATGTCGATCTCGCCGTTGAAATTCTTTTTTTCATCCTCTTTGTACCAAACTATGCTTCCTTTTTATGAAGCGTAATGGTTTTTCAATGCTCATGTTTCAGGTATCGTTTAATTTAATGCTACTAAGACGTTACCCAATTCCCACGCGAACAAAATTGTCCGGTAAAATCTGTTTTTATTTTAAGTTTTTTCTACAGGCTTGCATGTTTTGGTGGCTTTACTTTTAAGGCCACCAACTGATCCGCATTAACTACAGTAGTATTCATCAATGTCAAATCCTAATCTTATCGTAATTAGATCTTTCGCTGATTATGTCTCGGCTGTATCCAAAATAAATGCTACTGAAAACGATTCAGCATGGTTTAGAGGACAATCGTCTGCAAATCACCGGCTTGTTCCGAGCGCGCTGAGGAACTTGGTACCATTGACAAGCGCATATGGAAGACCATTGCGAGGAAACGAGATTCTTACCGCAAATGGCTATACCCAGACTGGTGTCAGTCCTGAGAGAATGCTTGATGATTTCAAGCGGAGGGCGCTACCTTTCCTCGATTATAGCCCCAAGAATGACTTTGAGTGGCTGTTCCTCATGCAGCATCATGGAGTGCCGACGCGCCTATTGGACTGGACTACGAATGCCCTTGTCGCACTCTATTTTGCTGTATCTTCTCTCCGTGCTGATGTCGTCACTTCCAATCAAGAAAACCTGTACAACGATGCTGACGAAGAGTTGCAAGAATTCGATTCAAATTCAGCGGCAGTCTATGCGATGAATCCAAATAAGGTGAATAGGGCTCTCCACGGGGAAATATGGGAAGTGGTCGACATTGCGCATGATTTCGAGACATGGAAACCATATAGCAGACCAACCCAACTTGACTCCGATGGTTTGGACACATATCCCCCTCTTTGCATCACTACGCCACAATTTTCTCCCCGCATTCGAGCGCAGTCTGGCTTATTCTCGATTCATGGCACGAACACTGAACCACTTGATATCTATAACGACGTCCGCCCCCTTCTAACAAAAATTCTAATTCCTTTCGAGAACGCGATCGCCATACAGAAGGAGCTTCGACAGTTCGGTATTTCTGAGTCGTTCATTTATCCTGGGCTTGATGGTGTCGCGAAAGACGTAAAAGCCGATGAGGAGCGTCGCCACGAATGGGCACGAAAGGACTATCTGACAAAGCTTGAATCCAAATCAGCAAAGATTGCCGGTTTAGGATTTAAGAAGAAACAACCCAAGATAAGCAAAGATCGCAAGCCAAAGTAGCCTTACTTATTGGTACATATATTCCCATTTAACTATATGGTTGACACAGGGTGCCAATAAATTCAGCTATCCTTAGCTGAGTATGAAATCATTTTGAGGCCTTTAATAAAAGTTGGGCTGCTTCTAAGCTTGATTCGACAATGAAGTCTCTAGGGGTTTTGTTTTGTTTGTTCGCCTGATCTGAAATCAGCTTCGTTTGGCGAACCCCAAATGTGATAGTTATGGGCTTTCCAATTTTTGCTCTGTTGGTGGATTTAATTCTCATTTTTCCGTCCTTCCCTTGCTTCTATCTCCGCGTTTTTTTTCATCCATTTGTTTATTGACCACTTTTTGCCAGTCAGCTTTTCCATGCGATCACAAGCCGCATTTAAGCTGTCCACTTCTTCTTGATCATCAAGCGTAATTAATTGCGTGCGCCTCATAATAAATTGATCACTCATACCTAACCTCTACGCAGTTTGCCATGTAACAACTATACGATAGCAATGCTCACAAATACTGTCAACAATTACTACGCATGCGACAAAGTACGTCATTTTGCGACATAAATAGATCTTAATCAGCGTAAGGGTTACATTTTTCTAGTCAGTATTCCAAAATTAACAGCTTAATTGCGATACTTAATCATGAGAGTTGCTTTATAGTATGCGACAAATTACGTCAAATTACCTTACAGAGCCGAAAAATATGAAATTCCTGAGCATTGATGATATTTGTGAAATGCTAAGTATTAGCCGAAGAACTCTAGAGCGAATGAGAGCAGGAACGCCAAGCGCCCTAAGAGAGAGGGTTGACTCCCCAGGAGAGCGGAACCCGGGCATGCTAAGTGAACTGATTGAATCATCTGACCATGAAAATACAGGCTTCCTGGCGCGGTTATCGAGAGGAGAACAGTGGGACCGAATTCCATTCCCTGAACCCGATTTATATGTTGGAAAAAGCCCCCGCTGGGAGCAAGATAAACTACTGTCTTGGTTAAAGAAAAACGGTCGCCAGCTGTAATCATGAAAGATTCGGTAAATACATATTGCCGAAAAATTCGGCTGCAATTAAACATTAAGATCGATTGCAATACCAATCTTATGGGGCAGCGCGAAGCTTTCAAGTGTCTTGTAAAGACTGGGGCGTTCATTGAAGTAAATTTTATTGAGAAACTTTTATAGAGGATTTGATTTTTTTATGAGGGTCATTTTTGATACCAATTTCTGGTCATATCTTGCAGAATCAAATTTTGAGAATCAATTCTTGGAAATTGAAAATTTTTTTGACCTTAAAATAATATTACCTCCATCAATTTTACTGGAAGTTCAGAAGACCAAAGATAGAGAGAAAAGAATAAAAACAATAAAAGCTATGGCCAAACCTTGGAGATATAAAAGTAGAACGGAAGTAGACCTAGATGTTGATTTGCACTTAAAACTGACCCACTAAACCCCCATATTTGCATCGAAAACTGACCCACGTAAACAGACTATCCTGCTCATTTTTTGAGCGGGAGATAGGAGTGATTAACGTGGCCATTTTGAGCAGTATTCGACGTTGGTATTTCCGCGACAAACTCTCGCTTCGGGAGATAGCGCGCCGCACTGGATTTTCCCGCAACACCGTTCGCCGGTATCTTCGGAATGAGATCAGTGAACCGCTTTATCCCAAGCGACAGACGCCCAGTAAGCTTGACGCCTTTGCCGATAAGTTGGCGCAGTGGCTGGGTGATGCCGCTAAAACCTCGCGCAAGCAACGCCGCTCTCTAAAGCAGATGTATGCCGATTTGTGCGCCCTTGGTTTTGACGGTTCCTATGATGGTATTACTCGGTTTGCCCGAGAGTGGCGTCGCCAGCAGTTGGAGTTGAGCAAAGGCGCAAGCAAGCACACCTACATCCCCTTGCAGTTTAAACCCGGTGAAGCGTTTCAATTTGACTGGAGCGAAGACTGGGCGGTGATTGCCGGTGAGCGGGTGAAGTTGCAGGTCGCGCATTTCAAACTGAGCTATAGCCGCGCTTTCTTTGTCCGTGCTTATTTGCTGCAAACCCATGAGATGTTGTTCGATGCCCATCATCATGCGTTTACGGCGTGGGCGGAATTCCGCAGCGCGGTATTTACGACAACATGAAGACCGCCGTTGATAAGGTGAAGCGCGGCAAACAGCGCGATGTGAATGCGCGCTTTGCAGCGATGGTTAGTCATTACTTATTTGATGCGGATTTTTGTAATCCTGCTTCCGGTTGGGAGAAAGGGCAAATCGAGAAGAACGTGCAGGATGCACGAAGAAGGCTCTGGCAGAAGGTGCCTGCACAACCATCATTGATTGCCTTGAATGACTGGCTGCGTGAGCGCTGCATTCAACTCTGGAGTGAATCCACCCATCCCACAGAAGCATTAACCATTCAAGCCGCACTGGATCATGAGCGTTCTTTCCTGATGCCTGTGGGGCAGCCCTTTGATGGTTTTGTCGAACAGACCAAGCGTATCTCACCCACGTGTTTAATCACCTTCGAACGCACGCGTTACAGCGTACCGTCTTCTTTCGCCAATCGACCGGTGAGTTTACATATCTATCACGATCACCTTGAGGTGATTGCTGAAAGCAATATCATCGCAGTGCACACGCGCTTGTTTAATCGCAAGCATGAGCAGGTAACGACAGTGTATGACTGGCGGCATTACCTCTCGGTGTTGCAGCGCAAACCCGGAGCCATTCGCAACGGCGCGCCCTTCGCCGAATTACCCAACGCCTTTCAATCACTGCAAACCATTTTATTAAAGCGTGTCGGTGGTGACCGTGAGATGGTGGATATTCTTGCGCTCGTCTTACTGCACGATGAGCAAGATGTTCTCACCGCCGTAGAACTCGCATTGGAAACCGGTTCACCCTCCAAGCAAATCGTGATCAATATCCTGAGTCGATTAGTAGAGGGAACACCCATCCCACCGATTGAAGTACCGCCTGCATTAGCACTGAGAGTGGAGCCACTCGCCAACGTCAATCGCTACGACAACCTACGAGCACAAACCACCACACAAGGAGGACACCATGCACACTAATCCCATGATCCCCGCACTGAAGTCACTCAAACTCTACGGCATGGCCCACGCGCTAAGTGATCTTGCTGAACAGGATTCCCCCGCATTCCAGGCAAGTACCGGCATCCTTGATCATTTACTCAAAGCAGAACTGGCCGAGCGCGAAGTGCGTTCGGTAACCTACCAACTGAAGACCGCCAAATTCCCTGCGTATCGCGATCTGAGTGGCTTTGATTTTACGAGTAGCATGGCCAATGAAGTGCTGATCCGGCAATTGTGTGCAGGTGACTTTATGGATAGCGCACAGAATGTTGTACTTGTCGGTGGCCCCGGTACGGGTAAAACCCATCTTGCCAATGCCATCGGCATTCAAGCGATTGAACACTTGCATCGCCGTGTCCGGTTCTTCTCGACGATTGAATTAGTGAATGCATTGGAGAAGGAAAAGCAGCAAGGTAAGGCAGGACAAATTGCTTCGCGACTCATGCATACCGACTTGGTAATCCTAGATGAGATGGGTTATTTACCCTTCAGCCAAACCGGTGGGGCATTACTGTTTCACTTGATGAGCAAGTTGTATGAATGCACCAGCATGATCATCACCACTAATCTCAGCTTTGCAGAATGGTCGAATGTGTTTGGTGATGCGAAGATGACAACGGCATTGTTGGATCGAGTAACCCACCACTGCCATATTGTTGAAACCGGCAATGACAGCTATCGTTTTAAAGAGAGTTCAAACCCCCCGAAAAAGGAGAGAAAAACACCGACTTATCCACAGCCCAAACCCGTAAAATAAACCATCCAGGGTGGGTCAATTTTCAATGCAACTGGTGGGTCAGTTTTAAGTGCAAATCAACACCGCACGCTCTACTTGTTGAGGCAACGCATTTTCAGCGTCTATATCTATCCAATAGATTGTCTCTGGTTCGCTCCATAAAATGCGATAGCGGTGATCCGATAATTCATAGACATCATTCACCAACAGCATATTCATAATCCTGTTCGAGCCAAAAATGTGAAGGAGTAAGATCTTTTGCTCTCAGGTTCACAATCGTTAAAGCTTCAAGATCAAAGTAGAAAGCTCGCTGGGCAAGGAACTGTCTTAGTAAAGACAGGTGGGTACCCGGCTCGATGTTATATTCGTCATCTAATCGGGTGGTTATAGTGGTAACTTTTTGTGAGGGGGACTGATTAATAGCTGCGAGCAATATTTTAAAATATTCTTGTTGTTGCTCAGGGGTACTCAAATCAAAGTGATTCATGTAGGGATGAAACCACTTTACATTCTTTTGAAGTAATGCCGGAATTTCCAGCTCTGTTACCAAGTTAAACTGTATGCCCTTGGAGACCCAGTAGCGGCGTTCCAATTCCATTTTTTCAAGTACACGCGGATCATCAAGTTCTTCGGCATATTTCGCAGATATTGCCCTGCGAATAGTTTTACCTTGGATATTCAGATCAACCAGAAAGTCTGTGGTAAGGACTTCGTCTGTACCTTGATAGCTAAGGTGGGCTATCCCCATCTCGCGTGCAATAGCTTGCGATTCCTCAAGAGTCACCGGAAATTGTTCGCGGATGTCGATCACCTGCGAATCCCAGTCCAGCATTAACAATACATGGTATTCAAGGTCGGACAGCAACTGATGAACGCGACCCACCGTAACGCTGGGCGAGCGATTATACCTTCCCCTGGAGTTCACATCCCTGACGGTCAAATAGGGTTTATAGGCTCTTCCGGCGCCTGAACCAGCGCCTTTAGCTAAACGCGAAGCTATCCGCTTTTCCGCTTTAGCTTTGATTTCCTTAGTTTTTTCGGGATTCTTGGACATTAAAAAACCCAGTAGCAACCTATTTTGATCAAATATAGGTCACTACTGGGTTAGTATCACTAATTATTTTAAAGTATCGCCATTTATTTTAAAGTATCACTAATTATTTTAAAAAGACACCCCCTCTTTTTTAAATGCAGCTAGTTACTCAACCGTTACACTTTTCGCCAAATTACGCGGTTGATCCACATCCGTTCCTTTGATAATTGCCACGTAGTAACTCAGCAATTGCAGCGGCAAGGTGTAGAGGATTGGCGCGAGCCAGGGGTGGCTGTGGGGGACGTTGATAACGCGCAGGGTTTCGTCGGATTCGAATTTTGCGTCCGCGTCGGCGAATACATAAAGAATACCGCCGCGCGCGCGCACTTCTTCCACGTTGGATTTCAGTTTTTCCAGCAGGTCGTTGTTAGGCGCAACGACGATGATGGGCATTTGCGCATCGATCAAAGCCAGCGGGCCGTGTTTCAGTTCGCCGGCGGCGTAGGCTTCGGCGTGAATGTAGGAAATTTCTTTCAGTTTGAGCGCACCTTCCATGGCGATCGGGTACTGGTCACCGCGACCGAGGAAAAGCGCGTGGTGTTTATCGGCAAACTCTTCAGCCAGCGCTTCGATTTGCGAAGCCAATGCCAATGATTCTTCCAGTTTTGCCGGCAGGCTTTTCAGAGCCAACACCAGTTCCTGCTGTTTTTCTGCATCAATCTGATTGTATTTACCGATGGCCAATACCAGCATCGCCAAACCAACCAATTGGGTAGTAAAGGCTTTGGTGGATGCCACACCGATTTCTGTTCCCGCACGGGTCATAAAGGCGAGATCGGATTCGCGCACCAGCGATGAACCGGCAACATTACAAATTGCCAGGCTACCAAGATAGCCGAGTTCTTTAGCCAATCGTAACGCCGCCAGCGTATCGGCAGTTTCACCGGATTGACTGATGGTAACAATCAAACTGTTCGGCTGAACGACGGATTTACGGTAGCGGAACTCGCTGGCAATTTCAACATTACAGGAAACGCCGGAAATAGCTTCCAGCCAGTAACGCGCAACCATACCTGAATGGTAGCTGGTGCCACAGGCAACAATTTGAATATGTTTGACGCGTTTGAAAAGCTCGGCAGCACCGTTGCCAAAGGTTTCGTCGAGCACGCTGGTGTTGCTCAAACGCCCTTCAAGAGTATTCATTACCGCATGAGGCTGCTCGTAAATTTCCTTGAGCATAAAGTGACGGTACTGGCCTTTATCACCGGCATCATAGGTCGCGGTGGATTCATGAATCTCGCGAGTAACGGCTTCGCCATCTTTATCAAAAATGCTAATAGAGAAGCGGGTAATTTCTGCCACGTCGCCTTCTTCCAGAAAAATAAAACGGCGAGTCACTGGCAACAACGCCAGCTGATCAGAGGCGATAAAGTTTTCACCAATACCCAAACCGATAACCAGGGGGCTACCGGAACGGGCAACTACCAGGCGCTCGCTGTCGTTGCGATCCATCAACACCGTGCCGTAGGCGCCGTGCAATTTTTTTACCGCATGTTGTACCGCTTTTAATAAATTGCCTTCGGCGCTAATCAGTTCATGCTCTACCAGGTGGGCGATAACTTCGGTATCGGTATCCGAGGTAAATACCGCACCCTGTTGTTGCAGCTGACTACGTAAGGTTGCGTGGTTTTCAATAATGCCGTTGTGCACCACGGCAATATGGTTGTTGGAGATGTGCGGATGCGCATTGCGCTCGCTGGGCTCGCCGTGGGTTGCCCAACGGGTGTGCGCGATGCCGGTGCCACCGGGCAGCGGTGATGCGGCTACCGCATCGGATAATTCACGCACTTTACCCAAACGGCGAACACGTTGCAGTGCGCCTCCATTATCAATGACTGCAACGCCGGCGGAGTCGTAACCGCGGTATTCAAGACGACGCAGACCTTCAATCAAAATATCCACAACATCACGTTGTGCAACCGCACCAACAATTCCACACATGGTTACTTCTCCTCCCAACGAGCACAGATGACTTTGACACCCTGGTTTTCAATGGCGCGCTTGTCGGCGGCTGACAATTGATCGTCAGTCACCAGCACATGCACCGCCGACCAGGGCAATTCGAGATTAAAAATTTTGCGGCCGAGTTTGTCTGACTCGGCCATGACAATAACTTCGCGCGCGACTTCGGCCATCACACGGCTGAGGCTGTAGAGTTCATTGAACGTGGTGGTACCGCGATCCGGGTCGAGGCCGTCAGCACCAATAAAGAATTGATCAAAATTGTAGGAGCGCAGGATCTGCTCGGCCAGTTGCCCCTGAAAACCTTCGGACTTCGGATCCCAGGTACCGCCAGTCATCAGAATAGTGGGTTCGTTTTCCAGCTCGCGCAGCGCATTGGCGACGCTCAGGGAGTTGGTCATAACGACCAGCCCCTGTTTACGGGACAATTCCGGAAGCAGGGCAGAGGTGGTGCTACTGCCGCTATCGAGGATGATGCGGTTGTGATCGCGAATCAGTTGCGCGGCAGCGGCGGCAATAACTTTCTTTCGAAGCGAAACTTTTTCGGCCACCGGATCGGCCATCATTTCCTGCGGCACCGGTACCGCACCCCCATAACGACGCAGTAGCAGCCCATTGCTTTCCAGCGCCGAAAGATCCTTGCGGATAGTGACTTCAGAGGTAGAAAATTGCGACGCCAGTACTTCTACACTGACTTCGCCCTGCTGATCCAGCAATTCAATAATCGCCCGGCGACGCTGTTGGGTGTTGCGTTTGGTCATGGAAGGTTACGTTTTTAGTCATTAAGTTTCGAAACGAAAGAATTCTAGCGCTTCGAAAGAAAATAACAAGGTATTTATCCACAGGAAAACCGGCCGTGCTAACAAAATCCTTAAAAAGGCCGATATCTGCATACCGGCCTTTCGGATCAAACGATCAAATAGCGCTGATGGCTATTGCATATATTTTGACAGCAACCGCAGGTAGGCAACCTGGTAGTCGTTGTGGTTTTCCGTTACTTGCCAGGAGTTCAGCGGCCAGCCGTTATTGAAGTCCAGATAGGATTTCATCGCCGGCTGATTTTTTGGCGGCGTAAGGGTGATGGAGCTGCAGATATTATTGTTGGTCACACTGCCGCAACTGGAAGGGCAGCAACTGTCCCAATCGTAGGAAGGGTTTGGCCCACCCACCAGAAAACCGGGCGCAGGCCCCCAGGCAGACACCCCCACCCGATCCCACTGGCTGCTGCCATCGGTAAACCAGCTGTGATAAAACTCGTTAACCGAATGGTGCGCCCCGGCGGCCGACATATTGGACACATACACCATACCCAACGGATTTACGCCATGCAGATAGTTGAGATAACGCAGCCCGGCATTGCGCATTTCAGCCGTTGAGGGTTCGAGTGCAAAACTGGCGAGATTGGTAAACAAGGTGCCGCGACGGGACATGCTGCGATTGCTGCCCCAGGTAAAATCGTTAGCGGCCATAAAAGCGCGGTAGGGCTCACGGTTGTCGCGCACACTGCCCCAATTGTCCGCGCTGTTCATGGCGCTGCGATAACCGCTACGAACCGTGTCTGCAAGAGAAGCACTCACACCCGGCAGGCCGCTGTAATAGAGGTAACTGATCAGCTTGGGCTCATTCCAGTGGGAAACCCAGTTAACCGGATCGGCGTTGAGACGGTTTTCTACCTGAACCTTGTAGCTGCTTTCACCGGTAATATCGTACAGATAGATAGCCGCCAATACGCGCTTCTCGACACGACCTGCATCGTCTACTTCCTGCTGACCTGCGCCCAGACCGCTGTAAATACCTTCATTATTACGAACCACCACCGCCGGATTGGCCGACGCCCATTGCCAGGCAAGTTGCGAACGCTGTTTCAAATCAGCGGCATACTCGGCAAAGCCCGGATGATCCAGACTGCCGAAAATGCGGCTGCCAAATGCAAAAGCCGCGGCACTGGAAAGCGTTGCCGAGGTGCTGGCCGGCCCGTAATAACTGGGGCCACTGGCGCTGGAAGGCGGGCTGGCGTGAGACAGACCCAGAATGGATAACACCGAGCCATCCGGGTTTTGCATTTTGATCAGCCAGTCAAAACCCCATTTGATCTCATCAATCAGATCGGAAATACCATTGCCGGATTCCGGAATATTGAAGTCGTCTCCCCAGGCAGCCGGATTTTCCCGCCAGGTGTGCAGCAGGCTGACCAGATAATCCGCATGCCAATTGGTGTATTTGTTGTAGTCGCCGGCGTCGTACCAGCCACCGGAAAGGTCGCGCTCGGTAATGGCGTTACTCTTTTCGGTGAACAGTCGCGCCTGTTTATCCTGCCCCGGCCGGATATGACTGGCGCCATCGGTCCAGCCAGCTTCTGCATAGGGCAGCTCTTTGGCAAAGCCGGCACGCTGATAGAAGAAAGTGCGGAAGGCATGTTTCAACACCGGCTTGTACACATCCGGCGCGATGCGAAATTGCGCTGAACGCAGGTTATGGGTGGTATCAACCACCACGTAATCGCCCACGGTATTGATATCGGAAAAATCAAACCACCAGGCGCGGTCGCCCGAGGCAGCACCCACCGCCCCCTCATTCCACACCACCGGCTGGCCACTTTTTACTACGTTGCCGTTGCCGAGATTCACCAGTTGATACGTAGTGCCAGGCGTAAAGCTGCTGGCCGCATCAAAGCCGTTTTGTGGGTTGCGGATTACCGCCACCTTTTCCAGCTCCGGCAGATAACCAAACTGATCAACCACAATAAATTCAGATACCGGCAAGCCTGCCACCGATGGCAGCGAACTGCTGGCACTCGAGGTGGTGCTCTGCGCAGAAGATGAGGAAACCGAAGAAGACACCACACTGACTACGGAGGAGACCGCCGCTACAGAAGAAACCGCAGGTGGCGTATTACTGGAAGAACCGCCACCGCCGCCACAGGCTGTGGATAACCCAGCCAGACCGATCAGACATAGCCGAACGAAAAGGGACATGTAAACCTCGTTATCATTATTGTGAAACCCGGGCAGTTTACCCGAGAAACCGGTTACACCAAATATTTACAGGTGTTTTTGTGAATAACCTGGTTATTTACAACCGCCAAGCGGGTTTTTTGCCAACACAGAAACAAAAAATCCCCGCCGTTTGCGTTACACCCGGGGCCGTTGGACACGGCCAACTTTCAGGTAAAACGCCTTACGCGAGGATTTTTCAACAGCCATCCGGGCATTACGACAGCTTGGTCGGACGCTTCCAATCTTCGATATTACGTTGTTTTCCACGCCCTACCGCCAACTCTTCATCGGCAACATCGCGGGTAATAACCGAACCGGCACCGATGGTGGCCTTGTTGCCGATTTTGATGGGCGCTACCAGCGCAGAATTGGAGCCGATAAAGGCGTTATCGCCAATTTCGGTTTTGAATTTATTCACACCATCGTAGTTACAGGTAATGGTACCGGCACCCACGTTCACTTTTTTGCCAATGACCGCATCGCCAATGTAACTGAGGTGGTTCACTTTGCTGCCGTTGTGGATAACTGCTTTCTTGGTTTCAACAAAGTTGCCGATTTTAACGCCGTCCGCCAATTGCGTACCCGGGCGCAAGCGCGCATAAGGGCCAATATCACAATCCCCGGCGATATCCGCCCCTTCAAGATGGCTGAAAGCTTTGATGTGGGTATTTTTCCCTACACGGCTGTTGATAATAATGCTGTTGGCTTCCACCACGACGCCGTCTTCAAGGGTTACATCGCCCTCGAAAATGCAGTTCACATCAATCACTACATCGCGCCCGACCTTGAGCGTGCCCCTGCAATCAAAGCGGGCAGGGTCGATCAGTGTCACGCCTTCTACCAGCAGTTGTTCCGCCAGTTTGCGCTGGTAATAGCGCTCCAGTGCGGCTTGTTGCTGACGGTTGTTAATACCTTCTACTTCTTCGGCCGCATCCGGCTGCTGCACTTCAATAGCAACGCCGTTGGCAACGGCCAGCGCGATCAGGTCGGTCAGATAATATTCGCCTTGCGCATTGTTGTTGGTCAACTGCGGTAACCAGCTGCGCAAATGTTTGGCACTGACCGCCATAATGCCGGTGTTAACTTCCTTAACCGCGCGCTCTGCTTCGCTGGCATCCTTGTGTTCGACAATCGCAGTGACGCGATTATTTTTATCGCGCAGTATCCGGCCATAACCGGTGGGGTCGGGCAGGTTGACGGTTAGTAACCCCATTTGCTGATCATTGACGCCGGCCACCAGTTTTTGCAGAGTATCCACACGGGTAAGTGGAACATCGCCGTAAAGAATCAGTACCGTGGCGTCTTCACGCAATTGCGGCAAGGCCTGTTGCACCGCATGGCCGGTGCCCAGCTGTTCGGCCTGTAATATAAAGCTCACATCAGCAGCCGCCATTTTTTGTTCAACCGCTTCGGCGCCGTGCCCGACGATAATCATGATTTTTTCGCCGCCTACCTGGCGGGCGGTATCCACCACATGCTGCACCAGCGCCTTGCCACCCACCGGATGCAAGACCTTGGGCAATTCGGAACGCATACGAGTGCCTTTACCGGCGGCGAGAACGATGATATCGAGCATGAGGCTGTCCTTTGATAAAAATAAGTAAAAAAACGGATCCATTCTAACGTGTTATCGGAACGGATACTGCCGTTTGCAGCACTCTTCGGGGCAGCGCGACGGTCGAAAATACAGTTGACCAACTTGACTTATCCACAGCGTAAAAACACGATGAGGCGTTTCCGTCTCCCTGGAAAAGCTGTGGATAAAATGCAGCGCAACCGCAAACCTTATCCAATATTATCCACTGCCTGCTGCTGCATTAACTGAAGGCCTGTTGGTAAAACTAACGGATTGCTGAGGCCGCTTTCAATACGTTTGCAAGGCAACCGCTTTTTTCTGCTGATGGGAAAGCAAGCCCAGTTCGATCAGCTCCATCACCTGAATCGCCTCCTGCACGTTTACCGGATTTTCACACTTACCCAACAAGGCATCGCGAACCGCCGCGTAGTAAGCCGGGTAATTACCGGGAAGAGTGGCGAGGGTTTGTTCGGTGGTGATGCCCTCATCAACCAGCGTCAGCAAACCATGCTGTGTATCCTGTCCCCAATCGGCCAGCGGCGGGCGTTCGCCGGCTTTCAGGCGATCTTCCTGAGGGTCGAGCCCGTATTTTACAAAGCTGCCGCGTGTGCCATGGACGGTATAACGTGCAGAAGCAGCGGCCACCAACATGCTGGCATGCAGCACTACCCGACGCTGTGGATAAGTCAGCGTTGCATGGAAATAATCGGTTGCCTTGCTTGCTGGTCTTAACTGCGCCATGTCCACCTGAATCACTACCGGTAAACCAAACAGCTGTAATGCCTGATCCAGCAAGTGGGGCCCGAGGTCATACCAGATGCCGCTGCCTTCACCGCCGTCTTCACGCCAGCGCTGGCGAACCTCGGGACGGAAGCGGTCAAAATGCGATTCCAGATAAACCACATCGCCCAAGGTTTTCGCCGAAAGCAATTGTTGCAGCGTTAGAAAGTCGCTATCCCACCGCCGGTTGTGGAAAACTGACAGCACTTTTCCGGCACTTTCGGCAATCGCCGCCAGCTCGTAAGCTTGCGAAAGGGTGACAGTAAAAGGTTTATCCACAACCACATGCTTGCCCGCTTCCAGCGCCTGTTTCGCCAGCGGAAAGTGGGTGTCATTGGGCGTTGGGATAACAATAAGGTCTATCTCGGGGTCATTAAATAACGCCTGTGGTTCTGCTTCTACCCGCACACCAGACCAATCGGCGTGTACTTTTTCAGCGCTGCTGCTGGACACAGCCGCCAGTTCCATACCGGCAGTTGCTGCAATTAGCGGCGCGTGGAATGTTTTGCTGGCGTAGCCATAACCCAGCAGCCCGACCCGAATAGTTTTACTCATCACAATTCCCCCAGCGTGTTTGACGTTCTGATTTGTTACACAGTGTATACCGGTGATACATCAGATTGCAGAGAGGGATAAATGGAAAGCAGGAGAATGTGGCGAGGATAGCAGCATAAAAAAGGGCAGCCGAAGCTGCCCTTTTTTAACGTTGCAAAAAATCGCCCTGAGGTGATTATTTGCCGAGTTTCTTGCGAATCGATTGCAAGGTGCGCAATTGAGCAGAAGCTTCGGCCAACTGGATAGCTGCACGGGAGTAGTCGAACTCGCCCGATTGGTTATGCAATTGACTGGCTGCTTCTTCTTTCGCCGCCAGTGCTGCTGCTTCATCCATGTCGTCTGCACGCAAGGCTGTATCAGCCAGAACAGTAACATGGTAAGGCTGCACTTCGAGAAAACCGCCGGAGACGTAGAAAATCTCTTCTTCGCCACCCTGTTTTCTGATGCGAACCGGGCCTGGTTTCAGGCCGGTCAGCAGCGGGGCATGACCATAGTTAATACCCAGATCACCCAGTGAACCGTTTGCCACGATCATCTCAACCAGACCGGAAAATATTTCACGCTCAGCACTGACGATTTCGCATTGGACAGTCATAGCCATAACTCTGTCTCTCAAACCGGAAATAAACCCGGTAAAATTTCTTTACCGGGTACGGGGATTACTTCAACTTGGCCGCTTTTTCTACAGCTTCGTCGATAGAACCAACCATGTAGAACGCCTGCTCTGGCAGGTGGTCGTATTCACCGGCGAGAATGCCACGGAAACCACGGATGGTTTCTTTCAGCGAAACGTATTTGCCCGGAGATCCGGTAAATACTTCAGCTACGTGGAATGGCTGCGACAGGAAACGCTCGATCTTACGCGCACGGGCTACGGTCTGCTTGTCTTCTTCAGACAGTTCGTCCATACCCAGAATGGCGATAATATCTTTCAGTTCCTTGTAGCGCTGCAATACGGTTTGTACACCGCGGGCAGTTTCGTAATGCTCGGTACCGATGATCAGCGGATCCAGCTGACGCGAGGTAGAATCCAGCGGATCAATTGCCGGGTAAATACCTTTTGCAGCGATGTCACGGCTCAATACTACGGTTGAGTCCAAGTGAGCAAAGGTAGTAGCAGGAGACGGGTCAGTCAAGTCATCCGCTGGTACGTATACCGCTTGCACAGAAGTAATAGAACCGGTTTTGGTAGAAGTAATACGTTCTTGCAGAACGCCCATCTCTTCTGCCAGCGTCGGCTGGTAACCTACCGCTGAAGGCATACGGCCCAACAGTGCAGATACTTCGGTACCGGCGAGGGTGTAACGGTAGATGTTGTCGATGAACAACAGTACGTCCTTACCTTCGTCACGGAATTTTTCAGCCATGGTCAGACCGGTCAAGGCTACACGCAGACGGTTGCCTGGTGGCTCGTTCATCTGGCCGTAAACCATCGCCACTTTATCCACAACCTTGGAGTCGGTCATTTCGTGGTAGAAGTCGTTACCTTCACGGGTACGCTCACCTACACCGGCGAATACTGACAAACCGCTGTGTTCTTTAGCGATGTTGTTGATCAGTTCCATCATGTTTACGGTTTTACCTACACCCGCACCACCGAACAGACCCACTTTACCGCCTTTGGCGAACGGACAAACCAGATCAATTACCTTAATACCGGTTTCCAGCAGTTCTTCGGACGCTGCCAGCTCTTCATAAGCCGGTGCATCACGGTGAATCTGCATACGTTCCTGTTCACCAATCGGACCTGCTTCGTCAATCGGATTGCCCAACACGTCCATGATACGACCAAGACATTCTTTCCCGACGGGAACTTTGATCGGCTCATTGGTGTTGGTGACATTCAGGCCGCGACGCAGACCTTCAGAGGAGCCCAGCGCAATGGTACGCACCACGCCGTCACCCAATTGTTGTTGTACTTCCAGCGTCAGATCACCTTCGGTGACCTTCAGCGCATCATAAATTTGCGGTACGGCATCACGCGGAAACTCCACGTCGATAACCGCACCGATGATTTGTACGATACGTCCGCTACTCATATCCGGTTCCTCTAGATTTCAGGTCTGGCGTTGCAAGGAGCGGCGCGACCTGAAGGTTTAAACTCAAAATTGTGCTGTGGCGGTTATCAGGAGGCGACTGCTGCCGCACCACCGACAATCTCTGACAGTTCCTGGGTAATCGCCGACTGACGCGCCTTGTTGTAAATCAACTTGAGGCTGTCAATCAGTTCACCGGCGTTGTCGGTTGCGTTTTTCATCGCAATCATTCGCGCAGCCTGTTCAGCCGCAGCGTTTTCCACAACTGCCTGGTACACCTGTGATTCGATGTAACGAACCAGTAAACCGTCGAGCAACTCAGCTGCATCGGGTTCGTAGATGTAGTCCCAGTGGTGTTTGAGCTGGTCGCTGGTCGCTGGCTGCAGTGGTAACAACTGACGCAGTACCGGGGTTTGTGTCATGGTGTTTACGAATTCGTTACCCACCAGATACAAACGATCGATACGACCCTCGCTATAGGCATCCAGCATCACCTTCACACTGCCGATCAAATCAGCAATGTTCGGGGCTTCGCCCAGATCGCGGGTTGCAGCAACCACTTTACCGCCAAAGCTTTTGAAGAAAGCAGCTGCTTTGGCACCAATCAGACACAACTCGATTTCAACACCCTGATCTGACCAGGATTTCATTTGCTTGATGGCTGTTTTGAACACGTTAACGTTCAGGCCACCACACAAACCGCGATCACTGGATACCAGAATGAAACCGACACGCTTGACGTCGCGCTGGATCATAAAACTGTGTTTGTACTCGGGGTTGGCGTTAGCCAGATGCCCGATTACCTCACGCATACGTTTCGCGTAAGGTTTACCCAATTGCATACGATCCTGAGCACGACGCATTTTACTGGCGGCGACCATTTCCATCGCGCTGGTAATTTTCTGCGTACTCTTGATGCTCTGCATCTGGGTACGTATTTCTTTTGTGCCTGCCATTCTCAAAGGCCCTCAAGATGTGCTTTGGGACATTTTCAAACGCCGGTAACCCGAAAGTTACCGGCGCTGACATGTCTTACCAGGTTTGGGTTGCCTTGAACTTGGTCAGCAGTTCCTTGAACTTGCCTTCCAGATCACTGTTCCAGTCACCGCTGGCGTTGATGGTTTTCAACACATCAGCGTATTCACTGGCAGCGAAAGAGAGCAGGGCAGCTTCAAAGTCCAGGATCTTGTTCACTTCAACATCTTTCAGGAAACCTTCGTTGGCAGCGAACAGAACCAGTGCCATTTGCGCGATGCTGAACGGAGCAAATTGTTTTTGCTTCATCAGTTCAGTTACACGCTGACCGTGGTCCAGCTGTGCCTTGGTCGCTTCGTCCAGGTCAGAAGCAAACTGCGAGAACGCTGCCAGTTCGCGGTACTGAGCCAGAGCGGTACGAATACCACCGGACAGTTTCTTGATAACCTTGGTCTGCGCTGCACCACCTACCCGCGATACCGAAATACCGGCGTTCATGGCCGGACGGATGCCGGAGTTGAACATGGAGGCTTCAAGGAAGATCTGACCATCGGTAATAGAAATTACGTTGGTCGGAACGAATGCAGACACGTCACCCGCCTGGGTTTCAATGACTGGCAGCGCGGTCAGAGAACCGGTTTTGCCTTTCACTTCACCCTTGGTGAATTTTTCAACATACTCTTCGCTCACGCGAGAAGCACGCTCCAGCAGACGGGAGTGGAGATAAAACACATCGCCCGGGTATGCTTCACGTCCTGGTGGACGACGCAGCAACAGGGAGATTTGACGGTAAGCCCAGGCTTGCTTGGTCAGATCGTCATAAATGATCAGTGCGTCCTGACCGCGATCGCGGTAGTACTCACCAATGGTACAACCGGCGAACGGGGCCAGGAACTGCATGGAGGCCGGGTCGGAAGCGGTTGCTGCCACTACAACGGTGTGATCCATGGCACCGTGCTCTTCCAGTTTGCGCACAACGGCAGCAATAGAAGATGCTTTCTGGCCAATCGCCACATAGATACATTTAATACCGGAATCTTTCTGGTTGATGATGGCATCAACCGCAATAGCGGTTTTACCGATCTGACGGTCACCAATGATCAGCTCACGCTGACCACGACCAATCGGCACCATGGCATCAATGGCTTTCAGACCGATTTGCACCGGCTGATCAACCGACTTACGCCAGATTACGCCCGGTGCTACTTTTTCGATAGCATCGGTCAGTTTGGCGTTGATCGGGCCTTTACCGTCGATCGGGTTACCCAAAGCGTCGATAACACGACCTTCGAGTTCCGGACCTACCGGTACTTCCAGAATACGACCGGTACACTTACACGGTTGTCCTTCAGCAATGCCACGGGCATCACCCAGTACTACAGCACCTACGGAGTCACGCTCCAGGTTCAGTGCCATACCAAAACGACCGCCTTCAAACTCGATCATTTCACCGTACATTACGTCGAGCAGACCGTGAATACGTACAATACCGTCAGAAACGGACACTACAGTGCCCACATTACGGGCTTCCGAAGACACATCGAGCTGGTCGATGCGCTGCTTGATAATTTCGCTAATCTCGGATGGATTCAGCTGCTGCATGCTCTTTGTCCTCAATCCTACGAATTGATTGCTTTGGCGAGTTTCTCTAACCGACCGCGCACCGAGCCGTCGATGACCAAATCACCCGCTTTGATAATTACGCCTGCCAGCAAGCGCTGGTCGACAACTGTCTGGATGTTGACCTTGCGATCCAGTCGCTTGCCGAGTGCTGCGGCCAGGTTGTCACGACTTGCGTCGTCCAGCTCCACAGCAGTGGTCAGTTCAACATCAACGGCTTGTTCCTGCGCAGTCTTGAGAGCATCAAATAATTGATAGATCTCGGGCAGCAGTACCAGACGCTTGTTCTGCGCCAGTAGTACGATGAAATTACGCACCGGAGAAGACAACTCTTCACCACATGCATCCACCAGTACCTGTGCCTGTTGCTGAGCAGACAGCGACGGCGTAGCGATCATTTTTTGCATCACGCCATAACGGCTGGCGGCAGCCACTGTTGCCAGTTGCTTGTCCCAGCCGGCCAGATCCTTCGCTTCAAGAGCATATTGAAATGCTGCTTTGGCGTAAGGACGGGCCAGGGTAGTCAGTTCAGCCACAATTCACCTCGCTTAAAGGCTGGCAGCCAGTTTGTCGATCATGGCTCTGTGAGTATCTTCGTTTACCGAAGCTTCAAGAACCTTCTCGGCACCGGCAATTGCCAGTACAGCGACTTGTGAACGCAGGGCTTCTTTCGCGCGGTTGATCTCAAGTTCAACATCTGCCTGGGCAGCGGTTTTGATGCGATCAGCTTCAACGCGAGCAATTTCTCTGGCTTCTTCAACAATTTGCGCAGAGCGCTTGTTGGCAGATTCCAGAATAGCTGCAGCTTCCTGTTTGGCTTTGTGCAGGGTTTGTGTAGCTTTTTCCTGCGCCAGTTCGAGATCCTTGCCAGCACGGTCCGCGGCTGCGAGACCATCAGCAATGATTTTTTGACGCTCGTCCATTGCTTTGGTAATGAATGGCCACACAAACTTCATGCAGAACCAGACAAATACAAAGAACGTAATCGATTGTCCAATAAGTGTTAAATTCAGGTTCACGCCGATACCTCTGTGTTAGGAAGTTCTGTGCGTACGAACTGTGTCTTATCAAGCCAAACCAGGAACAAGAACAAACAGAACGTACATGCCGATACCTACGCCAATCATTGGCACAGCATCAAGCAAACCGGCGATCAGGAACATTTTGCCCTGCAGCATCGGAGCCAGTTCCGGCTGACGCGCAGAACCTTCGAGCAATTTACCGCCCAGAATACCGAAACCAATAGCAGTTCCCAGAGCACCAAAACCAATCAACAGTGCAACAGCGATCAGAGCCAAACCCATGATGTATCTCCTCAAAAGTTAAAAAAAACAAAGGTTAAAGGTAAAACAAAAAACTAGTGATTAAACTGATCTTCCTCTTCTACATGGTGAGCCATCGACATATACACGATGGTCAGAACCATGAAGACAAATGCCTGCAGAGTAATAATCAGAATATGGAAGATTGCCCAGCCGAGTTGCAGTAAACCTGCGAACAAGCCGAGGAATAAACCGGCACCAAACATGGTGGCGATCAGGATAAATATCATTTCACCGGCATACATGTTGCCGAACAGTCGCAGGCCCAGAGAAACCGGCTTGGCCAATAGACCAACCAGCTCCAGTACCAGGTTGACCGGAATCAGGAAGATATCAACGTACCACTTGCCGCTGTGGAAAGGGTGCATGGTCAGTTCTTTGACAAAGCCCATGAAGCCTTTGTTGGTGATGCTGAAGAAAATCATCAGGGCAAATACCGAGAAGCTCAGACCCAGGGTAACGTTGGGATCAGTGGTCGGTACGATTTTGAAGTAGAAGTGCGGATCGCCAACAATAACATTTGCCACCAGCATTGGAATCCAGTCCACCGGCACCAGATCCATCAGGTTCATCAGGAATACCCAGACGAAAATGGTCAATGCCATCGGAGCGATCAGTTTGTTTTTGTGCTGGAAGCTGTCTTTCACCACTTTGTCGATAAAATCGACGACCATTTCAACAAAATTCAGCAGACCGGAAGGAACACCGGCGTGTGCTTTTTTCGCTGCCATGCGGAAAAACAATAGAAAAATAAAACCCAGACCAATGGACCAGGCCATAGAGTCAAGATGGATGGCATTAAAGCCCATTGCGCTCATTTCTTCCGAGCAGTGAGCCACAACCCAATTGGTGGATTCCTGAACACGAGTACCATCGCAATAAGTACCGGCCGGCAATTTGCCATAGGTCCAGTTGGTCAAGTGGTGCTGAATATACTCGGTAGTAGTGGGGGAATACCCGTCTGCTGCCATCGCTTTCTCTCAACTGTACAAAAATTGAATGAAGGTTACTTACCAGAACCTGGCTTGATGGTCATGGCGGAAACCAGCCACGACGCTATTTGAGCGGCGACGAACGCGAGAAAAAAAACAGCCGTGCTAATCTTGTCCGCATGGTGAAACACCACGGCAAACAGGATTGCAGTGAGAAAGAATTTTACCGTTTCGGCTCGATAAAACATTTTTACCGAAGCTATGACCACGCGCGCGCCCCGGTATCGAAACGCATACCAGGTAAAGCAAACTGCGGGTAACAGACAGACCGAAAAACCCCATAAAAGTGACAGACCCCATCGGGGATCTATCGGCATTACCGCCACTGACATCACTATCAACACCATCCAGAGAATCAGCAATCGCTGCAAAACCGGTGGCTTGTGAACAGTACTTTGGCGGAGTCGACCTGGTTCAGGCGTTCTATTTCTCAATTTTCGACGTTTTTGCCGCTAAAAAAACCAAATGCCCAACAATGGTGCATAAAACATGCCTCATTGACTGAGCCGCAGCATTATAGGGGGATTAAATTTCAGCAGCAAGTTTAAATCTGCAACACTTGCCGCTGATTTGAAAGGATTTTGCACAAAAGTCTGGCAGGGCCTTACTTGATGTGCGCAAGAATTCCGTCGAGTTCATCGAGAGAATTGTAGTTGATCACCAGTTTGCCCTTGCCTTTGGCGCTGTGCTGGATTTCTACACCGGCGCCGAGACGGTCGGAAAGACTTTCTTCGAGACGGCGGATATCGGCAGAAGGTGCCATGGGGATTTTTTGTTTAATTTTTTCGCTGTTTTCCTGGAATTGACGCACCAGCGTCTCGGTTTGGCGAACCGATAAACCTTTCGCCACCACCTGACGGGCGATATCACGCTGATCCGCTTCTGCCAGGGTCAGCAGTGCACGGGCATGTCCCATTTCCAGGTCGCCATGCTCCAGCAAGGTTTTTACTTCTTCGGTGAGACTCATCAACCGCAGCAGGTTGGTTACGGTGGTACGCGATTTACCAACCGCCTGTGCCACTTCCTGGTGCGTCAGCTCAAACTCGTCCTGCAAGCGCTTCAGCGCGACCGCTTCTTCGATCGGGTTAAGATCTTCCCGCTGGATATTTTCAATCAGCGCCATGGCGATGGCGGCTTCGTCGGTAACAACACGCACAATCGCCGGAATAGTTTCCATCCCGGCCAGCTGGGTGGCACGCCAGCGGCGTTCACCGGCGATGATTTCGTATTTATCCTCGCCAATTTTGCGCACTACGATCGGCTGCATCACGCCCTGGGCTTTGATGGACTCGGCGAGTTCTTCCAGCTGCTCCGGGTGCATGTCGCGGCGCGGCTGGTATTTACCGCGCTGACAGAATTCCACCGGGATGCGGGCAAAGCGGCCATCAGCCGGTTCGCTGTCAGGCGAGGCGACCACAGGAGCGGACTGCGGAGCAGTGGCCGAAGTTGCGCCAATGCCGATACCGGCACTCAGCAGCGCATCCAGTCCCTTACCCAAGCCTTTGCGTTTTGTCGACATAACTATTTGCCTGTTTTTTTCGGTGGCGTTCAATCACGGTGCGCGGTTGCGCTTATTTTTCCTGGGAGACGATGTCCGGCAATTTGGCATTCGGTTCGTTGCGACGCAAAATTTCCCCGGCCAGTGCCAGATAGGCAATGGCGCCCTTCGACTGACGATCAAACGCCAGTACCGGTTGGCCAAAACTGGGCGCTTCGGCCAGGCGCACATTGCGCGGGATGCAAGTGCGGTAGACGCGGTCACCGAAGTGTTGCGTTAACTGCGCGGATACATCGTTGGTCAGGCTGTTACGCGGGTCCCACATGGTACGCAACAACCCCTCGATTTTCAGCGCCGGGTTAAGCACCTGCTGAATCTGGTTGATGGTGTTGGCCAGCGCGGACAAACCTTCCAGCGCATAGTACTCGCACTGCATGGTGATGATGACACTGTCGCAGGCTGCCAGGGCGTTGATGGTCAGCATATTCAGCGACGGCGGACAGTCGATGAGGATGTAATCAAAGCGGTCGCGCACCGATTGCAACGCCTGTTGCAACAGGCGTTCGCGGTTATCCAGCGACAACATTTCCACTTCGGCAGCGGTCAGATCGCCGTTACCGGGCAGCACATGGTATTTGCCGCTCTCGGAAAAAAGCAGGCATTCGTCGATGGTAGCGCGGCGGGTGAGCACGTGATAAATGCTTTTTTCCAGCGCATTTTTGTCGATGCCACTGCCCATGGTGGCGTTGCCTTGCGGATCGAGGTCGACCAGTAACACCCGCTTGCCGGTGGCAACCAGCGAGGCAGACAGGTTGACGCAGGTGGTCGTTTTACCCACTCCACCTTTCTGATTGGCTATAGCGTAAATCCTGGTCACAAGTTTTTCCTTAGGATCCTGGCGGTCGAAAACCGGCTATTGTGTGGCAGTTGCGAGCTGTCGGCAACCGGCAAACCGCGCATCTGCAATGAATATCAAGTTCAGGCCGCCGGGTTACGCGGTCGCAACACCAGTAAATGCCGCTCGCCTTCGGAATCCGGCACGCTAAGCGGATGGGTTTCCTCGAGGTTGACCAGCGCTTGCACCGGCTGCAATTCGTCTTCCGGAAAAATGCCCTTCATGGCCAAAAACAAACCTTCGTCCACCAGCAAATGGCGGCAGCCGCCGATCATGTCTTGCAGACTGGCGAAGGCGCGGCTGATCACCGCATCAAATAACACCGCGGGCTGATACTGCTCAACCCGGCGGTTTTCTACCGTCACATTGGCGAGCCCGAGTTGAGTTTTAACGTGGAACAGAAAACGGGTTTTCTTGCCGGCGCTGTCAAGCAGGGTGAATTGCCGTTCCGGAAACACAATCGCCAGGGGAATACCGGGCAAACCGCCACCGGTGCCGACGTCGATGACATTTTTTGCCGTCTGGCCAGACGCCGATTGAAACCAGGGCACCACGCTCAGGCTGTCCAGCAGATGGCGGCTGATCATCTGCTGCGGATCGCGAATCGCCGACAGGTTGTAGGCTTTGTTCCACTTGTTGAACTCTGCCAGATAGCGGATCAGCAATTGCTGCTGATGTTCTGTCAGGTTGATCTGTAAAGCTGCCAGACCGCGTTGCAGGGTTTGCAACCACTGTTGTTCCGAATTACTCAAACCGGGAATCCTTCTACCCCTCGCACGGGGGTTAAAAAACGGAAATAAAAACGGCCAAAATGACAGGGCATTTTGGCCGGATTACTTATCAGTCACGCCATCAACCGGTCAGTTGTTGCTCGTCATCGACGGGCGCTTTGACCTTTTTCAACAAGCCGTGCTTTTTCAAATACAGCATCAACTGGGAAATCGCCGCCGGAGTAACGCCGGAGATACGCGACGCATGCGCCAGGGTTGCCGGACGCGCTGCGGTCAATTTGCCTTTCACTTCGTTGGACAAACCTTCCACTTTGGTGAAGTCAAAATCCGCCGGAATCGGCGTGTTTTCGTACTGACGCAAGCGATCAATTTCTTCCTGCTGGCGATCAATGTACCCGGAATACTTGGCTTCAATTTCAATTTGCTCGGCAACCGTGGCGTTTTCCACCGGCTCGCCTTTGAGGCTGGCGACGTCGGCGTAACCCAATTCCGGACGCTTCAGCAGATCGTACAAATTGTACTCACGCAGCAAACGGGTTTGCACTTTGGCTTCAATGGCCGCCGCTTCCGGTGAACCGGCCTGAATCCAGGTGGCGCGCAAACGCTGCTGTTCCAGTTCGATCTGCTCACGCTTGTCGCAAAACGACCGCCACTGTTCGTCACCAACCAGCCCCAGCTCGCGGCCTTTTTCGGTCAAACGCAAATCGGCATTGTCTTCGCGCAGCAACAACCGGTATTCGGCGCGACTGGTAAACATCCGATAGGGTTCGCGGGTTCCCAGCGTAATCAGGTCGTCGACCAACACCCCCAAATAAGCTTCATCACGACGCGGCGCCCATGGCTCTTTGTCTTGCGCCAGCAATGAAGCGTTCAAACCGGCCAACAAACCTTGCGCACCGGCTTCTTCGTAACCGGTGGTGCCGTTGATTTGACCGGCAAAGAACAAACCGCCAATCACTTTGGTTTCGAGACTGTGTTTCAAATCCTGCGGGTTGAAATAATCGTACTCGATGGCGTAGCCCGGACGAACGATGTGGGCATTTTCAAAGCCTTTGATCGAACGCACCAGGTTCATCTGCACATCAAACGGCAAACTGGTGGAAATGCCGTTTGGATACAGCTCATGGGTGGTCAAGCCTTCCGGCTCGATAAACACCTGGTGTGAATCCTTGTCGGCAAAGCGATGAATTTTGTCTTCGATCGACGGGCAATAGCGCGGGCCGATGCCCTCGATCACCCCGGAATACATCGGCGAGCGATCCAGCCCACCGCGAATAATGTCGTGAGTTTTGGCGTTGGTATGGGTAATCCAGCAGCACATTTGCTCCGGCTGCATGGCACTGTTGCCACGTACCGACATCACCGGGCGCGGTTCGTCGCCCCATTGTTTTTCAAGGCCTTCAAAATTTACGGTACGGGCGTCAATACGCGGCGGCGTACCGGTTTTCAGGCGATCCACGCGCAGCGGCAACTCGCGCAAACGTCTAGATAGCGCGATAGACGGCGGATCACCGGCGCGACCACCGGAATGGTTCTGCAAACCTATGTGAATCAAGCCACCGAGGAAAGTACCGGCGGTAAGCACTACCGAGCGGGCATAAAATTTCAAGCCCATTTGCGTGATAACGCCACGCACCTGATCGTTTTCCACAATCAGATCATCAGCCGCTTGCTGAAACAGCCACAAATTCGGCTGATTTTCCAGCATATCGCGAATTGCCGCCTTGTACAGGATGCGGTCAGCCTGAGCACGGGTAGCACGCACCGCAGGCCCTTTACGGGCATTCAACACACGAAACTGAATACCGCCTTTGTCGGTTGCCAGTGCCATGGCACCACCCAGTGCATCAATTTCCTTCACCAGATGGCTTTTGCCAATCCCGCCAATGGCCGGATTACAGGACATTTGCCCCAGGGTTTCGATGTTATGGCTCAGCAACAGGGTTTTGCTGCCCATTCTGGCAGCCGCCAGACACGCTTCGGTACCGGCATGTCCGCCGCCGATCACGATGACATCGAAGTGTTCAGGAAAAATCATGGCAGTGATGCCTCACAGTTAAACCAACAGAGCGCGCATTTTAGGGTAAAGGCAGAACACCTTCACCAGGGGGGCGCCATTATAGAGATGCTTTTTAAAATTGTACAAAACTTGCGCAAACTATTTTTGCCCGGCTTTAACGTTTTTTTCTGCGTTACAACATAAATACTTATCTAATGAAAAATAAATAAAGTTATTTAATGAAAGAGTTTTTTAAAGATGTTGTTATATATATGGGTGATAAAAAATGTGGATAAGCCTATTTATACTATATAAATCAATTGGTTAAAAAGTTAATAACCGCATTGGAAAGCGCTTGGAAAGCTGCCGGAAAGGGGCAAATAAGCGGTGGTTAACTTGATGACTTATACATGAAAAACTGAAAAGCCGGGTTATCCACAATTCGATGTTCAGCTTCCTGGTAGCGCCATCCTCATGGTTATCCACATTTTGGATATTGATTAACCAAAAAAATAATAAAAACAACTGTTTGCTGCATAAACCTGTGAACAAATGTGGATAAGTGTCGTAAGTGAGCTTTATCGGGCGGTGGGTAAGTTGAATAGAGTTATCCACAGACTGGTGATAAGTCCTTGAAAAACCTGGATTGAGGAAATAACCGCGGGTTGTGAATAAAAATAGAAATTTCTTTTTATTCGCTAAAAAAAGCACTTATCGAGTGTGCATGAGTAAAAAATTTATTTCAAAAGTGAATAAATCCTGCCAAATCGCAGTAATCGATCAGTGAAGATAGGAGAAATCCGGTTGTGAAAGGGGTTTTAAAAGGGTTCGTTAACGCACGGAGTTAATGAGGTATCTGGTCTGTATCGCTATCAGACCGTCTGCCGCAGGGATGCGGCAGTCGAGCCTGCAGGGATGCATTCACGGCGAGTCTGATAGCGATACAGACCAGATGCCGTAGAGAAAAATCGGTTTTATTGAGGTGGTATATGTAAGGAGGTAGTAATTTCAACGATGCCATTAATCACGAACTGAACGCCCATACAAATCAGCATAAAACCCATAATCCGCGAAATCGCTTCAATACCACCTGGTCCCGCCAGGGTAACCAGCTGTTTGGATGAACGTAAACAGATCCAGAAAATCCCGCCCAGGGTAAAGAAAATCAACAAGGGTGACAGCAACACCACCCACACCGGATAAACCTCCGGGCTGGCTTTCAAGGTGGAGGTAGCGCTGATAATCATCGCGATGGTACCCGGGCCGGCAGTACCAGGCAGGGCAAGAGGCACAAAGGCAATATTGGGGGTTTCACGGCGGCGAATAGCATCGGCGGTTTGATCGGCTTCAGGAATGCTGTCCAGGGTGTTATTGGGAAATAGCATGCTGAAACCGATGTAGGACACAATCAGCCCACCGGCAATACGTAACCCGGGAATGGAGATCCCGAAGGCATCCATCACCAGATTCCCACCGTAATAGGCCACCAGCATAATACCGATCACATACCCGGTAGCCTGATTGATCTGACGATTGCGTTCTTCTTCAGTAAACGATTTACCCAATGCCATCAACAAAGACATTGACGTGAGCGGGTTGGCCAGCGGTAGCATTAACAGCAAACCGACACCCACCAGACCCATCAATTGTGCAATTTCATGTAACACGTAGCAGGGTTCCTTTCAGCGGTTCAGGGCAATAAGGGTAAACGCTCAAGGTTGCGCTTTCAAACCAGGCGTCTTTCAAGCTGACAACCAACCTTGTGGTCTGGTTCAGAGTAGCCACTCAATGGGTAGCCATGACATGATTTTTACCCCGGCACGTTTCAGCCAGCCCACATTGGGCTCGGTGTGATAGATCACCGGTTCGGTGTCGGTGTGTTGCAACCAGTAAACCCCGCCGCGATCATCCAGCTTTACCTGATAAGCGGCAATCGGGACTTCTTTGCTAAACACCCGATCGGTCGCTTCGGCCAGGCTTTTACTTTCAATCACGAAGCCCAGTTCGGTATTGAGGTTGGCCGAGCGAGGGTCAAAGTTGAAGGAGCCGATAAACACCCGTTCTCCGTCAATTGCAAAGGTTTTGGCGTGCAAACTTGAGCCTGAGCTGCCAAAGATACCGGCGCTGCCGCCATCGGGTCGCACGGCGTTACTCTGCATTTCATAGAGCAAAACGCCAGCTTTTAACAGGGCTTTACGGCGTTTGGCATAACCGGAATGCACCGCTGCCACGTCGGTGGCTTCCAAAGCATTGGTGAGGATGCGCACTTCAATGCCCTCCTGCGCCAGCGCGCTGAATACTTCCACACCGGCTTTGGTGGGCACGAAATAGGGCGACACCAGATCCAGGCTGCGCTCCGGTTTGCCAAGCAATTTGGCCAGGCTGTAAATCATCAGATCACTGACATCGGCTTTGCCCAGGCCTTTTGCCGGGTCGTCGCTCACCAGGCGGGTTTTTACCCATTCCATTTGCATATCACCGGACAATAGCCGTTCGCGAAACCCGGAGCCCATCAGTTCTGCGGCGTAGCGGGCGGCTTCTTCGCTGCCGAGGATAGCGCTGGCTTCGTTGGCGAGGGTTTCACGTGAGGTGTTGCGCTGGAACAGCTGATCAACCGGGTAGGCTGACTGGCTTGCCCAGTAGCGGTCAAAATCTTCGCTGATGGCAACTGCCGCCGGGCCAGCGGCAATCACATCAAGGTCAGCAAACAAAAGGCCGTCAGTGGCAGCAAAGTATTCATCACCGACGTTACGCCCACCGGTGATGGTGATGGATTGGTCGGCAGTATAGGATTTGTTGTGCATACGCCGGTTGGCGCGCGAGAAGTCGGTAATAAAGCCCAGCATGCGTGCCTTGCGCAAGGCAAAGGGATTGAACAGCCTGACTTCCAGGTTCGGGTGGCTGTTGAGTAGCGCCAGCCAGTCGTCCATACCGGAGATGCCGTTGTCATCCAGCAGCAAACGCACCCGCACCCCGCGTTCAGCGGCCTGGTAGAGTTCATGCAGCAGCACCGTGCCGGTGGTGTCCTTGCGCCAGATGTAATACTGCACATCGAGGGTTTTTTCTGCCATACGGGCGAGAAACACCCGCGCTGAAAAGGCATCCAGCGCATCGGCCAGCGGTTGAATACCGGACATCCCCGGGTGCTTGGCAGTGCGCTCTGCAACCGCCTTACCCAGCGTCGTGTCGAGAATTTCATCGGCGGGTAGCATGGTATGGCTGGTTCTTTCCCGCGGCGGCTGCATTGAGCAGGCCGCCAGCAGAACCAGACAGGCAAGCAGTAACAGGCGGGCAGGGGAGAAAAGCTGGAGCATGTTCTTCATGCAAATTTCCGTTTATGACAGCCAACGCCCGACATCAGCTGTCAGGCAATCCGGATGAGATTGAATTCGTTGGTTATCAGTATCGGTGTGTTCGCGAGCTTATGCCGGATTTAGGGCAAGTTTTTGATCATTTACCGATACAAAAACTGGAAAAGATCCGACCCAGCAGGTCGTCGGGGGTAAATTGTCCGGTAATTTCGCCCAGCGCGTGTTGGGCCTGGCGTAAATCTTCGGCGAGCAGTTCGCCAGCGGCGTAGCCTTGTAATTGCAGTTTGCCTTGCAGCAAATAATCCTGAGCGCGTTCCAGAGCATCCAGATGGCGGCGGCGAGCCGTAAAGCCACCTTCACCGGTTTGCTGAAAACCCATGTGTTCTTTCAAGTGCTGTTTCAGTGCGTCAATACCGGCACCGGTGGCGGCACTGATGCCAATACAAGGGTTGGCACCTTGCACCCGCAAACCGGCAGCTTCTTCACTAAGGTCAATTTTGTTGCGCACCAGCGTTAATTTGCCGGTATCCGCTAACTGATCAACAAACGCCGGCCAAATAGTGGCTGCGTCGGTGTCAGCTGTCGTGCGGCTATCTACCAGCAGCAAAATACGATCTGCCTGTTGAATTTCATCCCAGGCGCGCTGAATACCGATTTGCTCTACTTCGTCCGGGCTTTCGCGCAGGCCGGCGGTGTCAATAATGTGCAGCGGCATACCATCTATATGGATATGTTCGCGCAACACATCGCGGGTGGTGCCTTCAATGCTGGTAACAATAGCGCTGTCGCGGCCACTGAGGGCATTGAGCAGGCTGGATTTTCCGGCATTGGGGCGGCCGGCAATCACTACGCGCATGCCATCGCGCACCAGCACACCCTGTTTGGCTTCCTGGAAAACCGCGTTGAGTGCCTGTTCTATCGTTTGCATCTGGCTGGCGACGTGGCCATCACTGAGGAAGTCGATTTCTTCTTCCGGAAAATCAATCGCCGCTTCGACATAAATGCGCAGCTGGATCAGCGCTTCTACCAGTTCGTTAATGCGCTGCGAAAAAGCACCCTGCAAGGATTGCAGTGCATTGCGGGCGGCCTGTTCGCTGGAGGCTTCAATCAGGTCGGCAATGGCTTCTGCCTGGGCCAGATCGAGTTTGTCATTGAGAAAGGCCCGCTCGGAAAACTCGCCAGGTCGGGCCAAGCGCACACCTAACCGGGTAATTTCCCGCAATAGCATGTCGAGAATAACCGGGCCGCCATGGCCTTGAAACTCCAGCACATCTTCGCCGGTAAAAGAATTCGGGCCAGGAAAGAACAGCGCAATGCCTTCGTCGATGAGTTGACCATCGGCGGTAAGAAAAGGCAGGTAATGAGCGTGACGGGGTTGTAATGGCTGGTTTAGCAGGGTTGCAGTAACCTTGTTAACCAAAGGGCCGGAAACGCGGACAATGCCGACACCACCCCGTCCGGGGGCGGTGGCGATGGCGGCAATAGTGTCGGAATGAAAAGTCACAGCGGATTATCAGGCGGTGGTGTCAGCTTTTTCAATCTGACGGGTAATGTACCACTGCTGCAGAATACCCAGCGTGTTGTTGGTTACCCAATACAATACCAGACCGGCCGGGAACCACAGGAACAGGAAGGTAAATACCACCGGCATCAACTGCATAATACGGGCTTGCATTGGGTCCGGCGGTGTCGGGTTGAGCTTCATTTGCAGCCACATGGTGAGACCCATGATCAACGGCAGTACAAAGTAGGGATCTTTTACCGACAGGTCAGTTATCCACAGGAAGAACGGCGAGTGACGCAGCTCTACCGATTCCATCAGTGTCCAGTACAGCGCCAGGAACACCGGCATTTGCACCAGAATCGGCAAGCAGCCACCGAGCGGATTTACCTTCTCGGTTTTGTACAGCTTCATCATTTCCTGAGACATTTTCTGACGGTCATCGCCATAACGCTCTTTCAGGTCAGCCAGTTTTGGTGCCAGTTTGCGCATTCTCGCCATGGAGCGGTAGCTGGTCGCACTGAGGTGGAAGAACACCGCTTTTACTACCAGCGTCAAACCGATAATGGCCAGACCCCAGTTATTCACAAAGGAGTGGATAAACTTCAGCAACCAGAACAATGGCTTGGCAATCCACCACAACCAGCCGTAATCTACGGTCAGATCCAGATAGCGGGAAATTTCAGCCAGTCGCTCGGTGTCTTTCGGGCCGGCATAGAAAGAGGTACTCAGTGAGCCGGTGCTACCAGCCGCTACTTCAACGCGCGGACCGGTAAAGCCCAACAGGTAGATATCCTGATTGCCGATACGGCGCAGGTGGTAGTTGTTTTCCTGATTGGCATCGGGAACCCAGGCGCTGACGAAGTAGTGCTGCACCATGGCAACCCAGCCACCCTGTTTTACCGTACGGAATTCACTTTCATTCAAATCCTTGAAAGTGAGCTTCTTGTAGTTTTCGTCGTTGGTGGTGATGGCAGCACCCAGGAACGGGTTCATCTCCAGTGCACTCACCTTATGGAAGCTTTGACTGTCACGTTTGATCTGACCGTAGAGATTGCCGCTCCAGACGCTGTCACTGCGGTTATCAATCAGGTAATCGACGTTAACCAGGTATTCGTTGCGAGTGAATACAAAACGTTTGGTGATGGTGGTCTGGCCTTGCTGGAAAACCAGATCAACATTCAGCTGGTTTTCGCCATCTGCCAGACGGTATTCAGTTTGCGCGCTGGTAAACAGCGGGCGGCCAGCGGCGCTATCGGTACCGTTGGCACCAATCAGACCACTTTGCGCAACATAGGTGTGATGATCGCGGTTATCCAGCAGTACAAAAGGTACGTCCGGAGTATTCAGCGCATCGTAATGACGGGGCAAAGCCACATGCACGATATCGCCGCCTTGCGGATCAATCTCAATCACCAGGCTATCGGTGACCACTTTGATCACGTTGGTGCTGGTGCTATTGGCGACCGGTACCGCTTGTGTGGTGCCTGGCAGGCTGGGAATATCTCCCGCGGTGGCGGCGTCGGAAGACGCATTGAAATCGGTTTGCTGGGCACTGCTGACCGGAGCGTTGGCGGCCGGTAGAGATTCCTGAAAGTCATTCCAGCGGATAACCAGCATGAAAAGGACGGCTATGATTGCCGCAATTAACAGGTTTTTTTGCCAATCCATCTTATTTACTACCATCAATTGGGTGTGATTTGGTGGTTTTTTCCGGTACAGGATCCAGACCGCCTTGGTGCCAGGGATGACATTTCAACAGGCGACGCACCGTGAGATAACTCCCTTTGGTGATCCCGTGAAGGTTGATTGCTTCTTCCGCATAGTGCGAACACGTGGGATAAAAGCGGCATTGATTGCCTATCCATGGGCTGAGCAGATAGCGATAAACATGAATCAGTTTTATAGCCAGCCAGCGCATAGCAGAACTATCCCGGGGTGTTGTCAGCTGCGGGTGACGACAGGCTCTGCGCATATTTGCGTGTAACCCGCTGCCACTGCGGCTCCAATTGTGCTCGCAACTGTCGGTTATCCAGCGAATCCATGCCCTTGCGGGCCAGTACAATAACATCTAAACCACGTAAAGATTGCTGCCGATGGCGAAAACTTTCGCGAATCAGGCGCTTCATGCGGTTTCGTTGTACGGCGTGGCGGACATGTTTTTTGGCGATGACCAATCCCAGACGTGCACAAGGCAAACCGTTGGGGCGGGCAAGCATCAACAGATGCTGATGAGAAGCACGGAAAGGAGGGTTAGCAAAAACCAGCTGAAAGTCGCCAGAGTGCAGCAAACGAAGCGATTTTGGAAACGCGTGTTTGGTCACTCTGACGACCTGTCATTGATTGGGGCAGTCTGCAATTAACAGGAGATTAAGCAGTTAATTGCTTGCGGCCTTTGGCACGACGGCGAGCCAAAACCAGGCGACCGTTTTTGGTAGCCATACGAGCGCGAAAACCGTGATTGCGAGCGCGCTTGAGAGTGCTGGGCTGAAATGTTCTTTTCATGAAACTAACCTGCTAGTTATGCGGTAAATAATAATCACACGGTGTGTGAAAAGCCGCGGAATTCTATAGAATCTACCCGTTTAAAGCAAATGAATTTGTCGATTATTCGATCTAAATACCGCTTTTTTGCCCGGCCGGGGATTATACCTGCTTGTACTCAGGATAATCATGGGTTAATCACAGTTTATCCACAGGTTGGTTATTTGTAGCCCCGGCAGCGGGTCAGGCGCAGGCCTCCAAGTGCTTGTTTTAAAGGGGTTTAAGCGATGCCTTTTGAAATAAGCAAATCTTCCAATCCGTGGATTATTTTTACCAGGTTGTGGATAACCTGACCGCATGACGGTAAACTTGCCCATTTATTAGCGAAAAGAACGATTGGGGGAATAGCCGGTTTGTTGCAATCAGTCTGGAATCTTTGTGCGGCCAGTTTGCAGGAAGAATTACCACCACAACAATTCAATACCTGGATTCGGCCATTGCAAATTGATGAGACCGCCGGGCCGGATGAACTGCGCCTGTTGGCGCCTAATCGCTTTATTTGTAATTGGGTTTCGGAAAAATTTATCACCCGCATTCGCGAGCTGGTTTCCCACTACCATCAGGAGAGCATCCTGAATGTTGTCATCGGTATAGGCCAGACGGCGAGGCCGGCTTTCTCCTCCTCAGCCGCTCCTGTGAGTACCCCGGTTGCGGCACCTGCGGCGCCGGAACGCATAGAGTTGCTACCGAATACCAGCCGTGACCAGTCGCTCATTACCCCACCGGTCGCCACCTATAACGTCAATCCGTCGCTGCGTCAGCAGGAACTGGATATTGATCCGCCGAAAAATGCCCGTGCTTTGCAAGACACCGATATTGAAGGTGGCCTTAAACACAGCAATTACTTGAATGCCGCTTCTACCTTCGCCACCTTTGTAGAAGGTAAATCCAACCAGCTCGGCCTGGCAGCGGCCAGACAGGTAGCGGAAAATCCTGGTGGCGCTTACAACCCGCTGTTTATTTATGGCGGTGTAGGTCTCGGCAAGACTCACTTGATGCAAGCTGTCGGCAACGCCATGGTGGCGCGCAACCCCAACGCCAAAGTGGTGTACCTGCATTCCGAGCGCTTTGTGGCGGATATGGTGAAAGCCTTGCAGCTGAATGCTATCAATGACTTCAAGCGCTACTATCGTTCCATGGATGCCTTGTTGATCGATGATATCCAGTTTTTTGCCGGCAAAGAGCGCTCCCAGGAAGAGTTTTTCCACACCTTTAACTCGCTGTTGGAAGGGGGTCGTCAGATCATCCTGACCTGTGACCGTTTCCCGAAGGAAATCAACGGCCTGGAAGAGCGGTTGAAGTCGCGCTTCGGCTGGGGGCTTACCGTAGCGGTAGAGCCACCGGAACTGGAAACCCGGGTAGCGATTTTGATGAAGAAGGCCGAGCAGGTGGGGATCGATCTGCCGCACGACGCCGCTTTCTTTATTGCGCAACGCATTCGTGCCAACGTCCGTGATCTGGAAGGTGCTTTGAAGCGGGTCATCGCCAGCGCCAATTTCACCGGTCGGGCAATTGATGTTGAACTGGTGCGTGAAGCCCTGAAAGATTTGCTTGCTCTGCAAGACAAGCAGGTGGGTATTGATAATATCCAGCGCGTGGTGGGCGAATATTACAAGATCAAAGTTAACGAATTGCTCTCCAAGCGCCGCAGCCGCTCTGTAGCGCGTCCGCGCCAGGTTGCCATGGCATTGGCCAAGGAATTGACCAATCATTCGCTGCCGGAGATCGGAGAGGCCTTTGGCGGCCGCGACCACACCACGGTGTTGCACGCCTGTCGCAAGATTAAGGAATTGCAGGAAGAAAACGCGGATATCCGCGAAGATATGAAGAATTTGTTGCGTTCATTAACTACCTGATGACGCACTGTGTGTTGCCGGTTGTTGCCAGGCAGCGGATGTCGAAACTGAATACTTTTACCCAGGACCTGGAGAGAGCAGCACATGAAATTTATCGTTTCCCGTGAGGCATTACTGAAACCCCTTCAATTGGTTGCCGGTGTTGTTGAGCGTCGTCAGACGTTACCGGTGTTGTCCAACGTGTTGCTGGTATTGAAAGGAGACCAATTGTCTCTGACCGGTACCGATCTGGAAGTGGAAATTATTGGCCGGGTGCCGGTAGAGCAGGGCGGTGTTGCCGGTGATATTACCGTACCGGCGCGCAAACTGGTCGATATCTGCAAGTCCTTGCCGGATGGCTCGATGATTGAGTTTATCCAGGAAGAGCAGCGCATTCTGGTGAGAAGCGGCCGCAGCCGTTTTACCCTGTCTACCCTGCCTGCTTCCGATTTCCCCAACGTGGAAGATGCTCCGGGTAACTTGCAGTTTAACTGCGCCCGTCAGGAGATCAAACGTCTTATTGAACGCACCGCCTTTGCGATGGCGCAGCAGGATGTTCGCTATTACCTCAACGGCATGTTGTGGGAGGTTCGTCAGGACCAGCTGCGTGTGGTTGCTACCGACGGTCATCGTATGGCGATGTGTACCCGTGCCGTTGCGGTAAACACCACTGATACCATTCAGGCCATTCTGCCGCGTAAAGGGGTACTGGAATTGTCGCGCCTGCTGGATGACTCCACCGACCAGGTAGAAGTTACCCTCAGTGCCAACCACATTCGCGTCACCTCGGTGGATTACACCTTTACCTCCAAGCTGGTGGACGGAAAATTCCCCGAATACGAGCGGGTATTGCCGCGTGGTGGTAACAAGGTAATCCTCGGCTCACGTCTGGAACTTAAGCAGGCGTTTGCCCGTACCGCTATTCTCTCCAATGAAAAATACCGCGGCGTTCGTTTGTTGCTGAGCACCGGTGTGCTGACTATTGTTGCCAACAACCCGGAGCAGGAAGAAGCGCAGGAAGAGGTTACCGTGGATTACACCGGTGATTCTCTGGAAGTCGGCTTCAACGTCAGTTACCTGCTTGATGTAGCCAACGTTATCAGTGCCGACAACATCAAAATTACCCTGTCTGATGCGAACAGCAGTGCCTTGCTGGAAGAGCCTGAAAACAGTGATTCCCTGTATGTTGTTATGCCGATGCGTCTGTAACAGGCGCATTGATAGTTTACCTTTCGCTTTGGAGAGACTCTTGCCATGACGTTGAAGCGTCTCTCCATCCAGCACCTCCGCAATCTCTCCTCTGTTGATATTCTCCCGGTTTCACGGGTCAATCTTTTCTACGGCCATAATGGCTCTGGCAAAACCAGCGTACTGGAAGCTATTTCAGTATTGGGTTTGGGGCGCTCTTTTCGCAGTCATAAACACAAATCGCTGATTAACCATAACCAGCCAGCCTTTACTGTTTTCGGTAAAATTGAGGACACAGACGGGGAAATCGCGCTGGGGGTAAACCGGCAAAGCAGCGGCGAAGCGGTCTTTAAAGCGGGCGGTAGTACAGTCGCTTCGGCAGCCACCCTGGCGCACTATCTTCCGCTGCAAATTATCAATGCCGATACCTTCCAGTTGCTGGAAGGTTCTCCCGGAGATCGTCGGCAGTTTATAGATTGGTTAGTGTTCCACGTGGAACCTGGATTCTTCCCCGCGTGGAAAGACGCACAGCGCTGCCTTAAACAACGCAATAGCTTGTTACGACATGATAGAATAGATCGTTTTGAAGTTGCCATTTGGGATCAGGAACTGATCCGGCTAACCAACGAAATAGATGGTTTTCGCCGAAATTGCCTGGCGACGTTCAATACCGCCTTTGCCCCCCTGTTGAAAGAGTTCCTTGCTATTGAAGGGTTGGAGCTTCATTACCAGCGTGGTTGGGACAAAACGTCTTCCTACGATGAGGTGTTGGAGCGAGGCTTTGAACAGGATCGTAAAACCGGTTTTACCCGCTATGGTGTTCATCGAGCCGATCTTGCCATGCAGTTGAACGGCCAAAAAGCGGCAGACATATTGTCCAGAGGGCAGCAAAAGCTGCTGGTTTGCGCACTCAAAATTGCCCAAGGCTATGTTTTTAATCAATTAACAGGTCGTCGCTGTATCTATTTGGTAGATGACCTGCCAGCGGAACTGGATCAACAGTACCGTCAGCTTTTGGCAAAATGGCTGGATAACATGGAAACTCAGGTGTTTGTTACCGGCGTAGAGTGCGAAACCCTGAGAGACACCTGGCAGCATTTACCCCAAGATGAAGTTAAAGTGTTTCACGTGGAACACGGTAAGGTTTCAGCCGCTACCGAATTACCGGTAGCAGCAACGAATATGAAAAGCGGAGAATAGCTTATGTCGGATAAGCCCAATTATGATTCGTCCAGTATTAAGGTACTGAAAGGGCTGGACGCCGTGCGCAAGCGCCCGGGCATGTACATTGGTGACACGGATGATGGTTCCGGCTTGCATCACATGGTGTTTGAAATCGTCGATAACTCCATCGACGAAGCGCTGGCAGGCTACTGTAGCGAAATCAAAGTGGTGATCCACCCCAATGAAACCGTATCGGTATCCGATAACGGCCGTGGTATTCCCACTGAAATGCACGAAGAAGGTGTATCTGCAGCCGAAGTTATCATGACCGTACTGCATGCCGGTGGTAAGTTTGACGATAATACCTATAAGGTATCCGGCGGTTTGCACGGCGTGGGCGTATCCGTAGTTAACGCTTTGTCTGAAGAGCTGACCTTGACTATCCGTCGCGGTGGTAAAGTTTTCGAGCAAATCTACCATCACGGTGTACCGCAAGCCCCTTTGGCTATCGTGGGTGACGCTACCACCACCGGTACCGAAGTTCACTTCAAGCCTTCTGCTGCTACCTTCAACAACATCGAATTCCAGTACGACTTGCTGGCCAAACGCCTGCGGGAGCTGTCTTTCCTCAACTCCGGTGTTCGCATCGTATTGAAAGACGAGCGCAGCGGTAAGGAAGATGTCTTCGAATACGAAGGTGGTTTGCGTGCTTTTGTTGAGTATCTCAACCAGAACAAAAGCGCCATGAACAAGGTAATTCACATCGTCTCCCTGCAACGCGAAGACGGTATCGGTGTGGAAGTTGCCCTGCAATGGAATGATTCCTTCCAGGAAAACCTCTACTGCTACACCAACAATATTCCCCAGCGCGACGGCGGTACTCACCTTGCCGGTTTCCGTGCCGCCTTGACCCGTAGCCTCAACAACTACATCGAAAAAGAAGGCCTGGGTAAAAATGCCAAAGTAGCCACCACCGGCGACGATGCCCGTGAAGGTCTTACTGCCATCATCTCGGTTAAAGTACCGGATCCGAAATTCTCCTCACAGACCAAAGACAAGCTGGTTTCCTCGGAGGTGAAAACTGCCGTAGAGCAGGAAATGAATCAGATTTTTGGTGATTACCTGTTGGAAAATCCGGGTGAAGCCCGTGCTATCGTCAACAAGATGATCGAAGCAGCGCGCGCCCGTGAAGCCGCCCGTAAGGCGCGCGACATGACCCGCCGCAAAGGCGCATTGGATATCGCCGGTCTGCCCGGCAAGCTTGCAGACTGCCAGGAAAAAGACCCGGCATTGTCCGAAGTTTACCTGGTGGAGGGTGACTCGGCGGGTGGTTCAGCCAAACAGGGCCGTGCCCGTAAAACCCAGGCGATTCTGCCGCTGAAGGGTAAAATTCTTAACGTTGAAAAAGCCCGCTTTGACAAAATGCTGTCCAGTGCCGAAGTCGGTACGCTGATCACCGCGCTCGGTTGTGGTATCGGTAAAGACGATTACAACCCGGAAAAACTGCGCTACCACAGCATCATCATCATGACGGATGCGGACGTGGACGGTTCCCACATTCGTACCTTGCTGCTGACCTTCTTCTTCCGTCAAATGCGCGAACTGATTGAGCGTGGCCACATTTATATCGCGCAGCCACCCTTGTACAAAATCAGCAAGGGCAAGCAGGAGCAATACCTGAAAGATGAATCGGCGATGACCGAATTCCTCACTCAGGCGGCTCTGGAAGGCGCAAGTTTCCATGTTAATGCCGAAGCGCCACCCTTGGCTGGCGAAGCGCTGGAAAGGCTGGTGGCGGAATACCGCAAGGTAATGGGTACTATTGATCGCCTGTCGCGCTTGTATCCGTCCATTATTCTGGAAAAGATGATCTACTCTGCGCCGGTAAGCATTGAACACCTGAGTGATCAGGGGCATATGCAACAGTGGGCCGATCAGGTAATGGCGCGTCTGGCACTGGATGACCGTGCCGGTAGCCAGAAATACCGCATCACCGTGCGGGAAGACCAGGAGCGCCACTTGTTCCTGCCACAGGTAGAAATCATTGCCCATGGTCTGTCCAATCACTACGCGTTCAACCATGATTTCTTCCAGTCAGGTGAATACGCTTCTATTGTATCGCTGGGCAAAAACCTCGAGTCATTGATAGAAGAGGGTGCTTACATTCAGCGTGGCGAGCGCAAGCAACCGGTGGCAAGTTTTGCCGAAGCGCTGGATTGGCTGATGAAAGAATCCCGCAAGGGCTACAACATCCAGCGTTACAAAGGCCTTGGTGAGATGAACCCGGAGCAGTTGTGGGAAACCACCATGAACCCGGAAACCCGCCGTATGTTGCGCGTCAATATTCAGGATGCCATCGCTGCGGATCAGATCTTTACCTGTCTGATGGGCGACCACGTAGAACCGCGCCGCGACTTTATCGAAACCAACGCACTGGCGGTGGCTAACCTCGATATCTAACGGCTAATCCTCTCCGGTGATTTATTCACCGGAGAGTTTTTTCTCCCCGCTATTATTCCTTGCTGATAAACCTTCGCTACTTATCCACAAACCTATTCCTGAACGCTCAGGAATTTCCCAAGCGTTTCTTCAAGCCCACTCGCTTCCTCTCACCACATCAGGTGACCGGTAACGCGGTAGTATTCACCGGCGATTTGAGCACAAACGACGAGTGAATACCGCTTACGCCTTCAATTCGCGTCAGCTTTTGCAGCAGAAACTGCTGGAAGGCATCCATATCTTTTACGATCACTTTCAGCAGATAGTCGGCGGATTGGCCGGTGATCAGGTGGCATTCCAGCACTTCCGGATAGCCGGAAATGATCTCTTCAAATTTGTCGAAACGGTCACCGGAGTGTTTGTCGAGGCTGATCTGGATAAACGACATCAGCGTAAGCCCCAGTTTGCGGGCATTTACCAGCGCCACGTAACCATCAATCAGCCCGCTTTCTTCCAGCTGCCGTACGCGGCGCAAGCAGGGCGACGGTGACAGGCTGATGGCTTCTGCCAGCTCCTGGTTGGTCATGCGCCCATGCTGTTGCAAGGTTTCCAAAATCAGGCGATCAAAGCGATCCAGAGAAGACATAAGGGTTCCTTAAAATAAACTGCCAATTAAATTATATAATAAGCAATTATATTGTTTATTAGTTTGATTTAAGACAATAAAAGGCATAATCGACCGCAAGACTACCGTTATACTGGTGCCATCGTTGACAGGGTATGGCCGCCACAAGCGGTTTGCCTGAGGTAATATGTCGCCACTACCCGCCGCGAACATGGAACACCGCCATCTACCCCGGTGATGTTTCCCCAGGCAACCTGTCAGACGTTTTCTTCGCCTTTTCTATTATTTCCCGGAGTTATCATGATTGCCGATCCATCCAGCAAGTATCAGCGCTTTACCGGCGTGTCTCTGCCCGACCGTCAGTGGCCTGGCAAGACTATCGAAAAACCGCCTGTCTGGATGAGCACCGATCTACGTGATGGCAATCAGGCGTTGATTGACCCTATGTCCGTACAAACCAAATTGCGTTTCTTCAAAGAGCTGGTTGCTATCGGCTTTAAGGAAATTGAAATTGGTTTTCCGTCAGCCTCCGATTCCGAATTTGAATTTACCCGCTTATTAATTGAGGGTAACCACATTCCGGAAGACGTGACCATTGAAGTGCTGACCCAGGCGCGCCATGAATTGATTGCGCGTACTATTGAAAGTTTGAAAGGTGCACGCCGGGTTATTTTGCATTTGTACAATCCGTTGGCGCCGAGTTTTCGTCGCATTGTGTATAACACCGATAAAACCGGTGTAAAAAATATTGCCATGCAAGGCACCCGTTGGGTAAAAGAATTGACTGCGCAGGCGCCGGACACCGAATGGGTTTATCAGTATTCTCCGGAAATGTTTTCCAGTACTGAAATCGAATTCGCCAAAGAAGTGTGCGATGCGGTTACAGAAATCTGGCAGCCTACGCCTGAGAAAAAAATGATTTTCAATTTGCCGGCGACGATTGAAATGTCGACGCCCAATACCTACGCTGACCAAATTGAATGGATGCATCGCAACCTGAATAATCGCGAATCGATTATTTTAAGCGTGCACCCGCACAATGATCGCGGCACTGCTGTTGCCGCGGCAGAATTGGCGGTAATGGCCGGTGCAGACCGCGTTGAAGGCTGTTTGTTTGGCAACGGCGAACGCACTGGTAACGTGGATTTATTAACGCTGGCATTAAACCTGTATTCACAGGGTATTAACCCGGCTCTTGATTTCACCGACATTGATCGCATTCGTAAATTATACGAAGAGTGCACACAGTTGCCGGTGCATCCTCGCCATCCTTACGCGGGTGAATTGGTATTTACCGCATTCTCCGGTTCGCATCAGGATGCGATTAAAAAAGGTTTTGCGGTTCAGCAAAAAAATGCAATTTGGGAAGTGCCTTACTTGCCGATTGATCCGGCAGATTTGAATCGCAGTTACGATGCGGTGGTGCGGGTGAACAGCCAATCCGGTAAAGGCGGTGTCAGCTTTTTGTTGCAACAACAATCCGGTTTGCAATTGCCGCGTCGTTTGCAAATTGAATTCAGTGGCATCGTACAAAAGGTCAGTGACACGCGTGGTCGCGAAGTAAAAAGTGCTGACATTGCCGCGCTGTTTGAGCAGGAATATTTTGCGGTGGATGCGCCCTATAAATATCAAAGCAATAAAATCAGCGAAGATGCCGAGAGCATTGATATTGTTATCCAGCTGGAAAAAGAGCAAAAAATAGTTGCCTTGTCCGGTCGTGGTAATGGCCCTATTGATGCAACCGCTCATGCGGTTTCACAACACCTGGGCAAAACCGTAACGGTCATTGATTATCACGAGCATGCTATTACCGAAGGTTCTGATAGCGTTGCAGTGTGTTACGTGGAACTGAAAATTGATCAGGGCAAAGCGGTGTTTGGAGCAGGCAAGGACAAAAATATTGTCGCGGCTGCGATTAAAGCGCTGCTGAACGGCGTTAACCGCTACCCGGCGTGATGTAAATAACGCGGCGATCATTGCGGGGGCAAGCTGAAAAGCTTGCCCCCGTTTCTTTTTGTGGCGAATGAGTCTCTGTCAGATAAAAAAACATAATAACTGCATCCGTTTGCTGATCATCTGTGTCCAATCTTCTGATCGTTGCTATTGAAGCGTAAAAGCGCCAATGACAGTTGTCATTAAAATGTTAATTTTCTTAAAACCGCCGTGCTTCAATCCGGGGTTTGCTTTAAAGTGATCATAATTTCGACGGTTATCCGGATTATTATAAACAATGATAAAACTCCATAACATTCACAAGTACTACGCCACCGGTGATCAGCGCTTGCATGTGCTCAAGGGTATTGATTTGCACATTCGCGAGGGCGAGCTGGTATCCATCATGGGTTCGTCCGGTTCCGGCAAGTCTACCTTACTCAATATTCTCGGCATTCTCGATAACCACAGTGACGGTGATTATATTCTCGCCGGCCATGAAATTCGCATGCTGAAAGAGCGGACCGCCGCCCATTTGCGCAACCAGTTTATTGGTTTCGTGTTCCAGTCTTTTAACCTGCTGCCCTTTAAAAACGCCTTGGAAAACGTGGCTTTGCCGCTGTATTACCAGAAAGTAGGGCGCAAGGAGCGTAATTACCGGGCGATGGAATATCTCGATATGGTGGGCCTTGCTGACCGCGCTGAATACATGCCCAACCAACTTTCCGGCGGACAAAAGCAACGGGTTGCCATGGCGCGCGCACTGGTTACCAAACCGAAAGTTATCCTCGCCGACGAGCCGACCGGTGCCCTGGACAGCAAAACTACCCAGGAAATTATGGGCGTTATTAAAGATGTGCACAGCATGGGTAACACCATCGTTATTGTGACCCACGAGCAGGATATTGCCGACCAGACCCAGCGCCAGATTGTTCTTAAAGACGGTTTGATTGTGTCCGGCAAATTTTCTGCCCATCATGAATAACGACAGGCAGGCATAACCTATGGATAGTTTGCAGGAAATTCTGTTTACGCTACGGAAAAACAAACTGCGTACCGCGCTAACCGCCTTCGGTGTTTTTTGGGGCATTTTGATGCTGATTCTGCTGCTGGGTGCCGGGCGCGGCATGCAGAACGGTGTGATGAACAGTTTTGGTAATGAAGCGCTGGATTCCATCATTATATTTGGTGGCACTACCGCGGTGGCCTGGCAAGGCATGGCGCCCGGGCGGCGCATCGGTTTTCGTGAAGGTGACATTGCCGCCATTGAGCAGCAAATCAAAGGTATTGATTATATTTCCGGGGAAAATTCCTTCGGTTCCGGCACGCTGGTTTACGGCGAAAAAACCGGCAGTTTTGACGTGCTGGGTATTGATGATCAATATTTTAACGTGCGAGACAAAGTGCCTTATACCCACGGCCGAAAAATGAACGCGCTGGACGAAGCCGACAATCGGAAAGTGGTGGTGATTGGCAAAGCTATTGTTGACCGTTTGTTTGAGCCGGGCGTTGACCCGGTGGGTGAACAAATTCGGGTTAATGATATTACCGTCAGGGTGGTTGGTGTGTATTACGACAAAGGTAACAACGGTCGTAACTCCGAGCGCTTGTTTATGCCTTACAGCACCTTCAAAAAAATCTTTGGTGGTGGTGATCGGGTTAATGTGATTTGGGTAAAACCTCAAAATAACGTGGATGGTTTTGCACTGGAAAAAGAAATTGTAGCGTTACTGAAACGCCGCCATCAGGTAGCAGAAGAAGATCGCCGGGCGATTAACTCATTCAATATGGCCGAACCGGCAAAAATGTTGAATGGATTATTTTTCGGAATCAATGCATTCATCTGGTTTGTCGGGCTGGGTACCTTGACGGCGGGTATTGTCGGTATCAGCAATATCATGATTATTACCGTAAAAGAACGGACCCGGGAAATTGGTATTCGCAAAGCGCTGGGGGCAACTCCCTTCACCATCGTCAGTACCTTGTTAATAGAATCGGTATTGGTAACCGCAGTCGCCGGTTACACCGGTCTGGTATTGGGCATTGGTTTGATTGAACTGGTTTCCTGGGGGTTACAAACCAGTGGTGCACAACTCGATTTTTTTGACAAACCGGAAGTGGATTTTGCTACGGCAGTCACGGCAGTTATTTTGCTGGTGGTGGTCGGGGCGCTGGCGGGGCTGGTGCCAGCAATTAAAGCGGCACGCATCATGCCCATTGAAGCCATGCGCGCAGAATAACAGGAGCCTCGTCAGTGATTATTGATACAGATAAATGGCGGGAAATTTTATTCACGCTCGGGCAGCACAAGTTACGCACAGGCTTGACCGCTTTCGGTGTTTTCTGGGGCATTTTTATGCTCACTGTGTTGCTGGGCGCAGGTAAAGGTTTGGAAAACGGCGTTAAAGGCGGCTTTCACAGCGTACCGAATATGATCTGGATGTGGAGTGGTGGCGCCACGCAAATTCCCTATCAGGGCATGCCCACCGGCCGCATCATTACCTTGAAGCAGGAAGACATTGATGCGCTGATGACCAGTGTGGCAGGTGTCGGGCTGGTGAAAGGACAAAACAGTGTCGGCATGTGGGGTGGCTCGGCTCCTGTCATTGTGTACGGCACAGAGTCGGGTGCATTTCCTGTGCAGGGTTCGCACGAAGGTTTTGCCGGTGTGCATTCCATCGATATTGCACAGGGCCGTTATCTCAATGAGCTGGATACCGGACAACGCCGCAAGGTGGCGGTAATCGGTGAGCGGGTGCGCGAAGTGCTGTTTGCGCCCGGCGAAAACCCGATTGGAGCCGATGTGCAAATCAACGGTATCAGCTTTCTGGTGATCGGGGTTTTCAAATCACGCATGGGTTCCAATGATCCCGGTGAACAGGAAAAAGTCTATATCCCCAACGAAACCTTGCGCCAGGCATTCAACCAGCAGGGCTGGATTGGCAGCTTTATTATTCAGCCATCGCCGGGCGTTTCTGCGGCAAAAATTGAAAGTGACATTATCAATTTTATGTATGAGCGCCATAAAGTCAGCCCGAAAGATATTGGCGTACTGCGCAGTTACAACCTGCAAAGGGAGTTTGAAAAAATTGAAGGTTTATTTTTTGCGATCAAAGCGTTCAGTTGGGTGGTGGCGGTGGGCACTATCCTGGCCGGTGCGATCGGGGTGGGTAATATCATGCTGATTGTGGTGAAAGAGCGAACTCGCGAAATCGGTGTGCGCAAAGCCCTGGGGGCAACCCCGTCTTCCATCGTCACCATGATTGTGCAGGAATCCATTTTGATAACAGCCGTGGCGGGTTATGCCGGTCTGGTAGTCGGGGTATTTTTACTGGAAGGTATTGCCAGTGTGCTGGAAGCAGCGGGCGGCGATACCGGTATGTTTAAAAGCCCGGAAATTGATTTTGCCAATGCACTCATCGCCGTCGGGGTACTGATTTTTTCAGGCTTTCTGGCATCACTGCTGCCAGCGGCCAAAGCGGCGTCGGTTAATCCGATTCTGGCGTTACAAGACGAATAATATTTTTGCTCAATAGGAAACCGGGAATTTAATAATGAAAAAGATATTTGGCTATTTATTACTGTTGATCATCCTGCTGGTTTTTGCAGGAACCGCTATGTTCCTCTACAACAAATCCAAAGAGTCACCCATTGTTTATGAAGTGGAGACACCGGAGCTGCGCACCATCGTCAATAAAACCGTTGCCAACGGCAAGGTCATACCACGCAAGGAAGTGAATGTTTCTTCCCAGGTTTCCGGTGTGGTAGAAGAGGTTTACGTGGTGGCCGGCCAAACGGTGGATAAAGGTGATTTGCTGGCAAAAATTACCCTGGTGCCCAACATGATAATGCTGAACAACGCAGAGTCCCAGGTGGAATCGGCAAAAATCAATTTGCAAAATTCCAAAGCAGAATACGATCGCCAGAGAAAACTCTACGATGAAAAATTGATTTCACGTGCCGAATACGATCGCATCCTGCTGGCTTATGATTTGCGCCGGCAGGAATTTAACTCAGCCGAAAATAATGTGTTGTTGTTGAAAGAAGGCGCCACCCGCCGTTCGGAAAAAGTATCCAACATCATTCATGCCACCGTGGATGGTATGGTGCTCGACGTTCCCAATAAAGAAGGTGCGTTTATTGTAGAGTCCAGTACCTACGGTGCCGGTACGCCGGTAGCGGTATTGGCCGATATGGAAGACATGATTTTTGAAGGTCTGGTGGACGAGTCGGAAGTCGGTAAAATTCGCGAAGGTATGGAGCTGGTACTGAGTGTGGGTGCTTTGCAAAATGACAGCTTTACCGCCTTGCTGGAATATATTTCTCCCAAAGGCATCACTGATCAGGGCACTATTAAATTCCAAATTCGCGCCTCGGTGACCTTGAATGAGCAACTTTTCCTGCGCGCCAATTACAGTGCCAACGCCGACATAGTGCTGGAGCGTCGTGAAGATGTATTAACGATCAATGAAGGAAATTTGCTGATTGAAAACGGCGGCACTTTTGTTGAAGTACAAACAGCTCCGCAAACTTTTGAAAAGCGTGCGGTGACTACCGGGCTGTCTGATGGCATTCACATCGAAATTGTCTCGGGCCTTGGCACCGGCGATCAGATTAAAAAGCGTTAATGGTACCGGGGCGAGCCAATAACTCGCCCCTTTGCCGATGCCCGCTATCTACAAAAGTTAACAGTATCGCCTGACTGGCTTCGCTAGAGTAAACTGACCACAGGTTTACATCAGGTCAATGCATCTCATGTCTCGTCGTCTGCTTGCCCCATTACTCTCCTTGTTTTCTGCCTTTAGCTGGGCGAATACCGACTGCGCGCCGGCCGCCAGCGATTGCGTGGAAGTCGGTAAATGGCAGATCAGTGTGGCGCTGGGTGCCGGTGTGCGCACCAACCCCGTTATGACGAATAAGGACATTCCGCTGATTGTGTTGCCCGAAGTGCACTATCAGGGTGAGCGATTTTTTGTGCAAAACCTGGATTTTGGTGCCATTGTTTGGGAAAACGATCAGCAGCAATTGAATGTGCTGATAACGCCCGGCTACGATCAGGTGTTTTTCCACCGCTGGAGTCCGGGCAATTTTATTGTCGACAGCCGCCTTATGACCACCACGCCCGCTTATGGTGAGCAATTTGCTCCCAACAAAAGCCTTGAGGCCGCCCGAGCGGTGGATATGAGCCGCTTGCACAAGCGCCGCATGGCAGCACTGGCCGGGTTTGAATACAGTGTGATCTGGCAAGACTGGTTTGTGCAAAGTCATTGGTTATATGACGTTAGCAAGGTGCACGGCGGCCAGGAATTGCGCCTGGCGCTCACCCGGCAGTTCAGCCACGGCAAACACAGCACCGCGCTAACGGCGGGCGGCCAATGGCAGAGCGGAAAAATGACCGATTATTATTACGGTATCCGCCCTGAAGAAGTTAATTTTGCCGATGATGCCTACCGCGCCGACAGCGGCTTGTCGGCGATGATTCGCGCCGACTGGCAGTATCCGCTGAATGATCGCTGGACGCTGCGCGCCAATGCCAGTTACAAGCGATTGGCCTCCGGAATCAGACAGAGCCCGATTGTCACCAGCGATCATGTCACCACCGTGTTTGTCGGGGGCGTTTACCATTTTTAAGCCAGGATGCCGTACATCGCGATGGTTACCACGGCAGGTGCGCCAGCATCTCAAGCCGTGTCATCGCCATGTGGCAGCCTTGCTGATTCTTATCATCCCGGGTTTCAGCTATGCCCGCGAAAGCCTCCCGAATCTTCAGTTTTCACTTAAGCCGCGCTTGTGCGTACTGGCGGATGGTCAAAGCCAATGCCAGGATCAACTGGAAGTGGAATGGGCCTCTGACCGCGAACGTTCGCTGTGTCTTTATCAAAACGATCAGACCACCGCCTTGCACTGCTGGTCTAACCAGCGCACCGGCGAATACCGTTTTAAAATTACCACCCACACCAGCACTGACTTTCAATTGCGCGAAGAAGGTGCCAGTACCGTGCTGGGGCGGGAAATATTTGAAGTGGTCCATCAACAAAAACGCTATCGAAAATCCCGTCGTAACCCTTGGAATTTTTTCTGATTTCTGCACCGAAAGGTAACCATTATGCTGAACAACACCATTTTGCTGGTTGAAGACGACCGCCGCCTGGCGGAGCTGGTAAAACAGTTTCTCGAAGCAAACAGCTTTCTGGTTTACATCGAAGACAATGGCAACCGTGTTATTCGGCAGTGTCAAAACATCAATCCGTCGCTGGTAATTCTCGATATTATGTTACCGGGCAAAGACGGGCTGACCCTTTGCCAGGAACTGCGCCCGGATTATAAAGGCCCGATTTTAATGCTTACCGCGCGCAACGAAGATGTGGATCAGGTGCTCGGCCTTGAATACGGCGCCGATGATTACGTTATTAAACCGGTAGAACCGCGAGTGTTGCTGGCAAGAATTCGCGCGTTGTTGCGCCGCTATTATCAGGATGACCCGCGCGAGCAGGAATCATTGGTTTTTGATCAACTGCATATTCAGCCGACTGCACGCAAAGTGCAACTCTGCGGCGAAGATATTCACCTCTCCAGTCACGAATTTGATTTATTACTGGCGCTGGCAGGGCAGGCGGGCACGGTGCTGAGCCGCGAGTCTTTGTTCAATCAAATTTACAACCGCGAATACGACGGGCTGGATCGATCCATTGATGTGCGTGTTTCGCAGTTGCGAAAAAAATTGTTTGATAGCGCAGAAAATCCGGTGCGTATTAAAACCATCTGGGGTCGTGGTTATCTCTTTATTACCGATGCCTGGCAGCAGAAAATTCCGGTATGAACCGTGCCTTTTTTTCCCTGTACAGTTTTATTGTCTTATCGGTTATTTTAATCGGCTGGAGCCTTAATGCCTTTTGGGAAACGCTGCAGCCGGATATCGATTCAACCGCTGAAATACAGGATATTTTCACCCTGGTGGATGCCGGGCTGGCCGGAAAATCCGATGCTGATGCGCAGCTTTACCTGCAAAAAATTAACCGGCAACTGCAACACAGCGTGCGACTGTTTAACCAGGATGAACTGGCCAATACTCCCATAGCAGAGGTGATATTTTCCGGGGAAATTGTCCATGCCCTCAATGAAAACAATGCGGCGGTCTGGTATAAAAAAACTGCCAGCCAACCGCAAATTATGGTTGTTACAGCACCGCCACAAAACCCCGGGTACTCCTTCCTTTATTTAGGTTTGTTGATTATTTTTTACCTCAGCATAGCGCTGGTCGTATTTCTCTGGCTATGGCCGCTCACCCGCGATCTTGCCAAACTGGAATCGCAAACCCGGCAAATCGGCGGTGAAGGAAAGGAGCAGGCGCTGGGCATTTCTGCACGCTCTACGATCTATCCGCTGGCCAATGCCTTCAATAAAATGTCGGGCAGAATTCGTGAGTTGATCAACTCGCACAAGGAAATGACCTATGCGGTTTCTCATGAGTTGCGAACGCCATTGGCGCGCATGAAATTTTCCCTCGCCATGCTTGAAGCCAGCGACAGCCTGAATCAACAACAATTGGAAAATTTGCAACAAGACATTCACGAAATGGAAGGGCTGATCAGTTCCTTGTTGTTCTACGCCGGTTTCGAGCAAACCAACGGCAAGTTGACCTTGCGGGAAGGCGATATGAAATCGCTGGTTGAGCAAATGCTGGAGCGCATTGAACGAGGCCCCGCAAAAGGTATTACTATTTTTGTGGATGATCAATCCGCCGGAAAACCATTTCTTTGCGAATGGAAACTGATGGAAATCGCACTGCAAAATTTGCTACAAAATGCCCTGCGATTTGCCAACAGCAAAATCATTGTCACCCTCAAGGTTTCCGACACTCAACAATACTCGCTCACCGTTGAAGATGATGGCCCGGGCATCCCGCCAGAAGAGCGGGAGCGTGTATTTGAATCTTTTGTGCGTCTCTATGCCGATGCAAGAAATCAAAAAGGTGGTTTCGGTTTGGGGCTGGCGATAGTAAAACGTATTATTCAATGGCATCACGGCCAGGTAATCATCGACGAATCCGCCCATGGCGGGGCGTTGATCGGTATGACCTGGCAGCCACAAAGACATATTACAATTTAGAATAAAAAATATATTTTAATAATAATTTGTTTTATTTGACCTATAAAGTCTGGTTATTTTGTAATTTTAAACGTTAGAATAAAAACTCAATCAACCAAAGAGTGTGTTTGGCAGCGATAATTTTGCTTTTTATAGGCTGCAGGGGCGTTGAGAGCGCCATAATTTTTGAGATCAGCTGTCCACAGCGACCGTAAATTACCTGTTGTTGATTCGCCGGAACACATTCGTAGTACCTAAAAGACTATGAAAAAAATAATTTTTCAGGCGTTGATGAGCTGTGCTCTTGCGTTGTTAACTTCCTTTTCTCTTGCCAACCCCGCCAATAAAAAATTGCCGGTGGTGGTATCTTCTGTTCCCACAAAAGCTTTTCTGCTCAGGCGAACACCTCTGTTTTTCTCAACAAAAATCGCTTTGTATTTATTAAAACGTTGCTTCTATCCGCAGGGTAAACATGTCACCGGTTTTCTCCGGATGTCTCAATAGCACGCTGTTTCGCGGCTATTTAAAACTCAAAACTTAACCATCAAGCCTAACAATAAAATCAATGTCAGTTATTGGTCGGCAGATATTTTTCTGCTGCCGTAGCTTATTAAATAATTTATCGATATCCATCCAAAAACCATAAATGGAATTCCAGTTTTACTGCATAAATTTAATAAAAAACCATGGGAGAAAAACATGTTAAAAAAACGCCTATTACCGGCAATGATAGCTTTGGCGGCCAGCGGGCTTGCTCAGGCACAGACTTCTACTACCGATACACCGCAAGTTGAAGAAGAGCTGATCGTTCTGGGTGTTCGTCAGGCTGAATTGAATTCCCGCGAGACAGAGCGCAGCAAAAATATTTTCAGTTCGGTGATTGCCCAGGATGATGCGGGCAATTTTGCGGATCAGAACGTGGCCGAGTCTTTGCAACGCTTGCCGGGGATCACCCTGCAAAAATCGGAAGGTGAAGGTAAATTTGTTACCGTACGCGGCCTGGGGCCGGGTTTCGTCAGTGTCAGCATGAACGGTAACGAGCTGGCGTCCTCCAGTTCAGACACCCGTGCCTTTGCGCTGGATGCTGTGCCGGCAGATTTGCTCAGTGCGATCGAAGTATTCAAATCGCTAACACCGGATATGGATTTGAATTCCATTGGGGGTTCAGTCAACGTTAAAACGGTTACTGCATTTGATCGCAAGCAGGATTCCTTGCGGGGCAGTATGCAATTATCACAGCAGGACTACGCTGGTGATGTTTCACCAAAAATTTCCCTGCAAGGCACCAATCTGTTTGCCGACGACACCATTGGTTTGGGCTACTCACTGTCCTATGAAAAACGTCATACCGACGTTTATGAAGTACGCCATCATTCCAACGAAGAAATGACCTTCCGCCAGAAAAATCTGCCGGGTATGAGTGCACCAGAGGGCGATATTCTATTAACGCCCTGGCAGTTTGAAGCGCGGGAAGAGCAAGCCGAGCGTGAAAGAATCGCCGGTTCAGTCGATTTGGGCTGGCGTCCCAACGAAGACAACGAGTTTTATGTTCGTTACAGCTACACCTCGCTGGAAGACCTTGATATTGCACTTCGCGAATATGCGCGGGTTGACACCGCGTTTACCAACGAAAGAGAAATTGCTTATATTGATAAAGAAACCGGCACTTTTGGTGTAACCGATGCCGAATTGCAGCATCAATACTTTATTCAAAAGGGCACCGCAACCACTAAAGCTTTCGATATTGGTGGGAAAAATATATTTAATGACCAATGGACGCTGGATTATAACTACTCACGTTCAGTAGGCGATTTTTCCAAGCCCGACGGCCGCCGCGTTCAATTCCGTATTCAGGATTTACCTATGCTGGCAAGAGCTGGCAAATCCTATCTTTCTTACGAGATTATTTCTCCGGCTGATATGGCCGCACTGGCGGGCACTACTGCCAGCAATATTCCCAATTCCGGTGGTTACTTTTTGATGGACCCTGCACAGCGCAAGCAGGGCGGTATGACCTACGACAACCTGTTTATTGAAGATAGCTTCCGTACCGACGAAATCGACTCTTTTAACCTGAACTTGCGTAAGGATTTTGATCAGGGTTTTGTGAATTACATCAAAACCGGTTTTGCTTTCAAATGGCGTGAGCGTGATCGCAATAAGGACCGCTGGAGTATTGTGCCCAGTTCCTATCCGCTCGGTTGTAGCGGTGATGCCGTGTGCGATGATTTACGCAATAGCTCATTGGCCGACTTCAATACCTACACTCCCAAGCACCCGGATTTTCGTTACGACTTTATCACCCATGCTGAAACCGAGCGTTTGTTGGGCGCTACCTCGCGTATCGCAAAATGGACCGACCCGGATCTGAACAGCCAGGAAAGCCGTAAGGAAGATTATTTACTGTCGGAAGATACCCAGGCTGCCTATGTGATGGCCGAATTTCAGTTGAGTGAAAAATCTTCTGTAATTGCCGGCGTACGCTATGAGAATACCGATTTCTCTTCAAAAGAAGGTTACATGGCGATTCGTAATGATCGCTTTATGGAGTTCGACAGCGCTGAAAATTCCAACATGGATATCGCTGTACCCCTGGCACAAATTGATAAATCCTATGATGGCTTTTTCCCCAGTGTGCATTACCGCTATGAATTAAACGATGAAACCCTGGTGCGGGCATCCTTGTGGACCAGCTTTACCCGACCGGCATTTGACCAGGCGCGCGCCTACGGTGAAATGGTTGGCCGGGTAGTCTTGTGCAATCCGGAAACCGATATTTGTAACGATAATCCACCAGCCAATGGCGGCATCATCAACGCCGACCGTCAGGTGGTAACAGAAAGCGGTGAGCTGTTCCGCTTAGGTGAAAACAACACCTTGCGTATCGGTAACCCGCAGTTGGTGGCGATGAAATCTGTCAACTTTGATACCTCTATTTCCTGGTACGGCGATAACGGTGATCATTGGCAGGCCGCCGCATTTTACAAAGACATTGATGATTTTATCGTGGATGTTCGCGGTGCCTCACGCAGCTTTGGCCAGTTGCCGTTGCAATTACCTTTAGGTGATATCAATCAGTTTGCTATTCCCGATGGCATCGTTATTGATCGCGTTAATTATGCGATGAACGGTGATTCAGCACAGGTGTATGGTATCGAACTGAGTTATTCAAAATATTTTGATAGCGGTTTCTTCTTGCAGAGCAACCTGACCTTGATGGACAGCAAAGCTAAAGTTGGCGATACCGTTCGGGTTGGTACGATTCAATTACCGGATCAGGCCGATGAAACCATGAACCTGTCAGTAGGTTGGGAGAGAGATGGTATCAGTGCGCGCCTGATTGGTAATTACCGCAGCAAGGTATTGAATCGTATCGGTGCCTGTAATCTCGATAACATGGCTGATGATCAGGCCACCGGCTTGCCGCAGGAATGCCGTACCTGGGCTGACGTATTCCAGGATGCCAGTGCAACGCTGGACTTTAAAGCAACTTATCAATTCAGCAAAGCGCTCAAGTTTACTTTTGACGTTACCAACCTGACTGATCACAAGGACATTTACTATTTCCAGGGTAATGAATACTCCAATGGAAAAGTGTTGTTTGCTTCGGAAGATTATGGCCGATCTTATTTACTGGGCGCCAGCTACAGCTTCTTCTGATATCAGAAAGCGCTGCCCGAGAGAGATCGGACAGCTTCCAAATTGCGTTGTTAATCGTGCAAAAGTTATATGAGGATTTTTGATAATGAAAAAAATACAATCACTCAGTGTTTTATTTGTGTGCATTTCTCTGGTTGCTTGCGGTGGTGATCCCAAAAGCGCATCGGCAAAGCCTGATAGCCTCTGGCCGGAGGGGCATGAGCGTGGTTCATCCAGCAGTAGCAGCAGTGGTGGTGAAGAACCGGCGGCTATTGTTAACCAACCGATACCCTTTCATGAAAACTTTGATAATGCGGTGGATACTCCCGGATTTTTCTCAGCGGCTTACAAAGGGCTGAATACCGATTCCAGCTTGCCATTTTATTTTGCGGCCGGTGGCTTTCTTGATGACGAGGGCAATGTTTCTCCCACGTCCAATTCATGGATTACCGGTGATGACAACCGTAAATTGCAACTGGGGAATGGGCGTTTCACCATTGCTCAAACCCGACAGGAAGTAGGTACCACTACCGCTGATACCAGCGTGCCAACCTGGGGTGAACTGGATCTTACCCGGCCTTATAAAATTTCTTTCTGTGTTTCCAGTGTGGGCACGCCCAGCAACAGCAACTTTGAAATTTACGTCGATAACAATACCACCGGGGGCAACAACTCACGGTATGGTGCCGGTAATGCCTCGCGCATTTTCCAGATGGCCACACATAACCTGACACCGGGCCAGCGTGTTGAAGTGCTGGTGCCTGGCGCATCGGGCGCGCAGATCGGAGCGGAGCACTCTTTCTTGCAGTTCCGTGTTTCCAGTGGTGGCTGGGCAGTTATTGATGATCTGGTTATTGAGTATCAGGGTGAACCGCATACCTTCAACCTGCCGGCTTGTACGGCGGCGGCTTCCTTGCCTCCGGTACCATCGGTGCCCCCGGTAACACCCACGGCTCCTTCCGTTATTGCCGGTGATGAGCAGTTAACGGTGGTATGGGAAAGCGCCGGATTGGGAGCCACTTACGAGTTGTTGTATAACACCGTGAATGATGTGGCCAGCGCGCTTCCTTTTGACGGCAACCCGGTTAGTGCTACCAGCGCCACGATTACCGGTCTGGTGAATGACACCACTTACCATGTGTTCGTAAAGGCGAGAAATAGCGCAGGAAGCAGTGAATACAGTGAAGCCGGTAGCGGAACACCCAGGGTTCCTGCAGCGGGTGGCGGCGGCGATGCGGTATTGAGCGAAGACTTTGCCGCGTCAGATGCGGCGACTTTTTTCAATGCAGCCTACAAGTCGATTACCGGCGACAGCGCCTTGCCTTTATATGTAGCAGTGGCAGGCAGCGATCGAATCACGGTGAGTGACGGTGTATTGAGCATGCACAATGCCCGCTTTACCATCGGTGATAAAGGTGGCGCGACCACTGCAGCCGATCAACCCAATGGTTCACTGGATCTCTCCAAACCTTACCGTATTCGCTTTCAGATAATAGCGGCGGAAGGTACCGGTAATTTCCAGGTGTATGTGGATAACAATACTACCGGTGCCGGAAACTCGATTCATGCGGGCATCAGCTCTACTGCATCCCGTTTGCTGCAACAGAGCCCGGCCGATATAACGGCTTTCCCGTACGAGGTGGAAATTACCAGTGATGTCGGCACGGCAACATCGCTGTTGCAATTGCGGGCGGATAGCAATGTCACCCGCTTGAGCATTGATAATCTGGTTATTGAATATCAGTAATTAATTCCCCTTACCGCATAAGCGCTCCTTTTGGGGCGCTTTTATTTTTTCAGACAATGACAGCGCTATCACTGCGGGAAATGTTTCGTGTCAATTTCAGCGTTTGATACCAAAGGGAACAAAAGAAACGAAATTTAAAGCCAGGGAAAATTTTTATTGACGGAAAAGTGAACTACCACTACATTTGCCTTGTAATTGGCATGAAAATCATGTCTGCACTTAAATCATCAACCTGAATTATAAAAATAACCTACGATCTGAAGTCCAATATTTATTCACTGAAACCATCAACTCAAAAGAAAAACTGTTTTCCAATATATTAATAATAGTCATCGGATAACAACAGGGACTTGTAACAACCTCAGGAAGATTCAGAAATCGCAAAACGGTTTCATTTCGCACGGGAACGCGCTTAAAACAATAACCTGTGTCTTCATCGGCGTATAACCATAATAATTTATCGGGATTATTTCCGGGTTGGCCTCTGCATGGCTGATAACTACGGAAAACCGAGCCATTTATAAAAATAAAGGTGAGAGAAAAAATGAAAATCCAGCTAATCCCAGTGGCTTTATTAAGCCTGCTGTTGACGGCCTGTGGTGGCTCGTCTTCGTCAGGAAAAAATAACAATCAAAACAACCAATCCAGTTCGCAAAAAAGCAGTAGCGAAGCCTCTTCAACCGTATCTTCAAGCAGTCAGGCCGCCCAGTCGCAAGTACTTACCGGTGTTTTTCTCGATTCTGCTGTGGGTAATATCGGTTACCGCACTGATACCCTCGAAGGCTTTACCAGCGCTTCGGGTGAATTCCAGTATCGCGCCGGTGAGCTGGTTACTTTTTTTATCGGTGCGCTTGAGTTTCCACAGGTTCCCGGCGCTGCCATTATCACGCCGCTGGAAATTGCCAACACCACCGACATCAGAAACCCGGTGGTCATCAACATTTCCCGCTTGTTACAAAGCCTGGATAAAGACGGTGATCCCACCAACGGTTTAACCATTACCAATGAAGCCATACAAGCTGCTTTAACTCTGGATTTCACCGTAGCTCCGGAAGTGTTTGAAACTTCTCCGGAGGTTCTGCTGCTGTTGTCAGAATCTTCTGCGGCACACACCAGCCTGGTGCCAATAGAAACGGCGCTGAGTCACTTGCAGGAAACACTGACCGTTATTAACGGCCCATCCAGCAGTTCGTCTTCAACCGGTGTAGTAACTTCCTCATCGTTATCTTCTGTTGTACAGGTTTCGTCAGTTAGCAGTCAGGCTGTATCCAGTGCATCAATCTCTTCGGTAATTAATATTCCGGCGAGTTCTTCTGTTGGGCAAATTTCCTCGGCAAGTAGCGAGACCGCCACCAGCACACCGGTTTCTTCGGCTGAAAGTAGTGTTTCTTCCGGTGTTGCAGTTTCCTCTGTGAGCAGTGCTTCTTCCGCGGAATCTTCGCTTTCTTCGGTGAGTAGTGAGGCTGTTTCATCGGCAGACAGCAGCGCTTCTTCAGCAGAGTCTTCGGCTACTTCCGTTTCTTCAGTCAGCAGCGATGCCACATCAAGCACGTCAGTTTCTTCCGCATCTTCCGCGGCAACACAGGAAGAAAGTTATTTGTGGGGCTTTAACCCTGCTGCTTATCAGGCCGAAGATAATTTTTTCACCACTGCTTACAGCAGTGAAAGTAATAATGTGCTGACAGGATCTTCAAGCGAACGCCATGTTGATGGTTTGAATATTTTCCTCAGCAGTGGCTCTGCCTTGCGTTTCCGGGGTGACGATAATCGCTGGAATTTTAACGGCGCTTCGTGGGCCGAGTCAGGTGCTAACAATGTTGCAACACCTGCGGTAGGGGCAACGGCTCCTGCATTAAGAGCTTATGTGGGCGTGCCCGTTGAAATGGGTCGTGCTTTTTCAATTGATCTGGAATGGCAACAAAGTGCTACGGATGGTGTAACCAGCGGCAGTATTATGCTGATTGGTAGTGACAACAGAGTGCTTGAAGTTGTTGAGGCATTGAGTGGTACAGGGAGCATTGGCTATTCTGCCGACGCTGGCCATACCTTGTCCCAGGTGAAAATTGCCTACTCCCGTGGTGGTGTTTCCAGCGGCGGTGTACATATCAATAACCTGCTGCTTATTCACACTGGCGAAGCCGTACAACCTTCTTCCAGCTCATCCAGTTCGCAGAGTTCACAGTCGTCGATTGCCAGTAGCACCAGCAGCGATGCTACATCCTCTGCGGTTTCTTCTGATGCACAATCGTCTGGCGGATCGTTGCCCGGCAACTCTTCTGCTTCATCCGTAAGCTCCAATGCCAATTCGAGCATTCCTGCATCGCCGTTGGCATTGTCTTGTGAACAGGCAAATACAGTGCAGGGCTTTGCGTCTCTTGACAATGGCACTACCGGTGGCGCGGGTGGTACCTGGGTTGTTGCAACGACCGGTCAGGAAATCGTTACGGCACTGGCCAGCAAGAAAAACAATGCCACACCGCTGACCATTTATATCAACGGCACCATCACGCCTGATAATTCCGGCACCAACCAGTTTGATGTGAAGGATATGGATAATGTTTCCATTATCGGTGTGAACGGTAATGCGCTGTTTGATGGTATTGGTATCAACATCGTCCGAGCCAATAACATTATTGTGCGTAATGTGACTATGCGTTGGGTTCGCATTGGCCAGAAAGATCACATCAGCATTGATAACAACTCGCGCAATATCTGGATTGACCACAACGAGTTCTACAACTCGCTGGATGTGGGCAAGGATTTCTACGATGAGTTGGCCAGCGGTAAAGGTGATATTGATAAAGTAACTCTGTCGTATAACCACTTCCACGATAGCTGGAAAACCTCACTGTGGGGTTCAGGTGATGGCAACAACTTCCACCGTCGTATCAGCTATATCGGTAACTACTGGGAGCGCGTCAATTCCCGCTTGCCGCTGTTCCGTTTCGGTGAAGGGCATATCCTTAACAACTATTACGTGGCGGTTCGTGAGTCAGGTATTAACTCACGCATGGGTGCGCAGATGCGTGTTGAAGCCAACCACTTCGAAGATAGTAAGAACGTGCTGATTTCCATGGACAGCTCTACTCACGGCTTCTGGAATGCCAGTGACAACGTGCTGCAAAATATCGAATGGTCTGAAATGCCTTCCGGAAACTGCACCAGCAGCAAAGGTTGTGTCTGGGGCGGTGAGCCGAACACGGTGCAAAATGGCGGTGACTTTGGTGTGTACCCTAACGCGAAGGCGGGAGATGTTTTGATGTCAACCTATGAACCTGGCCATACAAACGGTTATGTCATTTTGCCTCCCGTTTACGATAAAGGTAATGATGAGATTAAACATTACGTGCTGGCCAATGCTGGCCCCGGTAAGTTGACCCACGAATGCTTGAGTATTCCGGCTGAAATTTCCGGTGGTGCAGGTTCTTCTTCCAGCAGTGTTTCTTCAACGTCCTCTGCCAGTTCGGTAGAAACCTCGTCGAGCAGTGACGCCGGCGAAACATCCAGTGCTTCTTCTGTTAGCAGTGACGGCGAACAATCCAGCTCTTCTAACGGTGAAGTGCAAATAGCCTTCAATGAAAACTTTGACGGTGCAACTGCGGCCAATTTCTATTCAACTTATCGTGTTAATAGCAATGGTCAGCCAATTTACAAAAAATCCGGCGGCAACCCGGTTTTTGAAAATGGCACCATCAGTTTGACCGGAGCGCGTTTTACCATTGGTGAAACGGGCAAGGATCTGGATTTGAGCAGACCTTACACCCTTTCTTTTGATGTGATCTCAGCCACCGGGGCTGGAAAACTGCAAATTTTCGTTGATAACGCTACTACCTCGGGCGATAGAATTTTCAATGAAACCAACAGTACTCTGGTAGCAGGGCAGCGCTTTGTTCTGGCAAGTTCGGTAGGTACTGCGCAATCCTTTATTCAAATTCGTACCGAAAGCAGCGCCACGCTGGTTTTCGATAATTTGCAAATTGAATATACCGGTGCCGCAGGTTCTTCCAGCAGTACATCCTCGTCTGGCAATGTCGGTACCAGTAGTTCAGCAGGAAATAACTCGTCTACCGGTAATATCAGTTCGTCCAGCAGTTCTTCTGCGATGTCTTCATCCAGCAGCTCAGCGGCGCCGCTGCCGTCTATTCCACCAGGAACCGGCGGTTTGAGCAGTGCCTGTTACCAGCTGGCTACCGATCCGTTTACTAACTGGCATGAAACCTCTTTGCAAAGCGATCAGGAAATTGTTGAGTGTTTGTCTCTGTCACTCGGCAAGCCGGTTGGTTATGGTGAGAACGCCAAAGGCGGTTATGATCCAAATGGTAATAGCAAGTTGACGGTTATCGTCAAACACCATCCGGATGGCAGAACCGTTGAAGAACAAATTCGTGATGCAGTAAGTGGCGAAGAACATAACTGGATTGTGTTCGACAAATCAGATTTTGCACAAAGCCATGAAATCGGTATGTATCGTCTGCACTGCAGCAACCCTGCGATGCAGGACTTGCTGGGCGCTACCGAAGAAACCTGCGTGAATTATTATCAATGGTGTGATGAAAAAGGCTTTGCTGATCACAAAACCTGTATGAGTGAATTTTTCAACAAGGCGTTGAATAAAAAAGCGCTGCAGGATGTGCCTGAGCTGAGAACCTTGCGCAATCTGGTGGTAGGTTCCAACAAAACACTGGATGGCCGCCTGAGTGAAGCCTATTTCCGCTTCAGTGGTTTTGCGATTGGTCGTGACAGTACTGGTACACCGACGCAAACAGCGAACAGCATCATTTTCACGCACCTGAACTTCCAGGGTGCGGGTCACACCGAAGACCATTACTGGGATCCGGATATGATTCGCTCCACCGGTGCATCGCACGATATCTGGATTCACAAAAACACCTTCGACACCACCGGTGACTCGGCGTTTGATGTGAAAGTAGGGGCCTACAATATCACCATGTCGTTTAACGAAGTGGTGGATGTGTTGCGTGCAACCCTGCACAGCTCCAGTGACAGTCATACTATCGACAAGCAAATTACCACCACCATGCACCACAATGCGTTTGTCACTCGCGATGAAGGTTATAAAACATTGGGTAATACCGGGCGCCGTGTGCCATTGATTCGCCATGGTACTTCACACATGTTCAATAATGTTTTTGTCAATTACCGCAAGGATATTCTGAGTATTCGCAAAGATGCCCGTGTGTTGTGGGAAGACAATATGATTGTGGTGAACCGCGCGCACCAGGAAAAATCCAATCTTGAGTCAGCTCTGAATGAACTGGTCGGTAACATGGTCAAGGATATCGGTGGCGGCAGTTTCCGTGGCGAAGGCGTCTATTTATGGTTCTCGGATGCAGCGTGTAACCTGGACGATACTACCAAGCGTCAAATTACGGCAGCTTCCGGCTCGGTTGATGATCTGTCGCTTGCTTATACACTCGCATCACAGCAAGTCATTGGCGCGCAACGCGTAGCAGCAGGACAGGAGTTGGTTGATTATGTGAGTGCAACTGCCGGCAAGTATGGCGAACTGCCGTTCAATTCACCCTTGGCAGGTAATCGTAGTTTTGTTTTGGAGCAGGGCAAGGCTGCTTGCCAGTAAGATAGTAATTTTTTACCCGCTGGAAAAAACCGCATTCTGAAAAGAATGCGGTTTTTTTATTGTAAAAAAATCTTACAAAAATATGACAAATTAAACCGTTGAATGCCATCGTTTACCGGGAGTGTGATACGGTTACACTTTCCATACGATTAAAAAATCTACACTGCGTAAAAATAACAATAATAAAATACAACATCCGGAAGCTGTAACTTTAGGGAAAGAAGTCTTCCGCGCGTAACCGCTGTAATACCTCGCGTTTTTATTTGCCGTTCTGAAGCAGACATTACTGCTCGTCCGGTAATGTCCGTTCGTTCTTTATCAACCGTTAAATAAAAATAAAGGTTTTATCATGAGAGAAATATTTTTCAAGCCAGCTCTGCTGGCCGGTGTCGTATTGTCTTCAATTTTTGTGCTCCCGGTTTACGCGCAAAGTAATGGCCCCAATCTGGCGTTGACCGGCCCGGGTGCCGGTGCAGACGGCTCGGGTTTTTCCAATACCAAACTGGTTCGCGATGGTGATGCAGGCACCTATACCCAGTCAAACGGCGGCAACAGCCAGCGTGTTTCCGTTAAATGGAGTAGTGCAATTTCCTTCAATCGCGTGGTACTGCGCGAGTCCGGTAACGCCATCACCAGTTGGCAATTAATTAACAACGATACCGGCGCTCTGGTGGCCAGTGGCAACGGTATTGGCAGTGCACTGACAGTGGATGTTGGTGATGTGTCGATGAAAAAACTGAATCTGGTAGCGAGTGGCAGCGCGCCATTGAGAATGGCAGAGATAGAGGTTTATCAGAGCAGTGGTAACGCCAGCAGCGCTTCCAGCAGCAGCTCGTCATCATCGTCCGTCAGCTCGGTTATCAGCAGTTCTTCCAGTTCATTATCAAGTTCCTCTTCATCATCAAGCTCCTCGACAACCAGCTCCTCTTCCAGCAGTGCCACCGGTCCCATCGGCAATATCAGCCAGGAGTGTATTAATCTGGCAACCAACCCTTACGTGAACTGGCGTGAAACTGCGTTGCAAAGTGACCAGGATATCGTCAAATGTCTTTCTGACACACTGGGGCGGCCTATTGGTTATGGCGAAAACGCGCGGGGCGGTTTCGATCCCGACGGTAATAGCCAATTAACCATTATTGTGAAAAATCACCCGCAGGGAAAAACCGTAGAAGAGCAGGTCAGGGATGCGGTAACCGGTGAAGACCATAACTGGATTGTGTTTGATAAAGTGGATTTTGCGGCGTCTCACGAAGTGGGTTTATACCGTTTGCATTGCAGTAACCCGGCGCTACAAACTCTGCTGGGCGCAACCGAAGCCCAGTGTGTGAATTACCGTCAATGGTGTGCGCCAAAAGGTTTTAATGATCACGCTGTTTGTATGAATGAATTTTTCAACAAAGCGCTCAACAGCAAAGCATTGCAGGATGTGGCTGAGTTGAGAAGTGTGCGCAATCTGGTGGTCGGTTCCAATAAAACGCTGGATGGTCGCATGAGCGAAGCCTATTTCCGTTTCAGCGGTTTCGCTATTGGTCGTGACAGCACGGGTTCACCCACGCAAACCGCCAACAATATTATATTTACCCACCTGAATTTCCAGGGCGCGGGCCATACCGAAGACCATTACTGGGACCCGGATATGATTCGCTCCACGGGTGCATCGCACGATATCTGGATTCATAAGAACACTTTTTATTTGACCGGTGACTCTGCATTTGATGTGAAAGTGGGCGCTTACGACATCACTATGTCTTTCAATAAAATTATTGATGTAAAACGCGCAGCGCTGCACAGCTCCAGTGATAGCCACGTTATTGATGCGCAAATTGCCACCACCATGCATCACAACGCGTTTGTTACCCGCGATGAAAACTACAGCGAGTTTGGCAATACCGCACGACGCGTGCCGTTGATCCGTCGTGGCACCTCGCATATGTTCAATAATCTTTTCGTCAACTACCGCAAGGATATTGTCAGTGTGCGGCGCGATGCGCAGTTGCTGTGGGAAGACAATGCGTTGGTGGTGAACCGTATTCACCAGGAAAAAGCGTCCCTCGAAGCGTCGCTGAGCGAGCTGCAAAAAAATCTGGTAAGAGATGTTAGCGGTGGCAATTACCGCGGTGAGGGCATTTACCTCTGGTTCTCTGACGCCGCGTGCAATCTTCAGTCGGAAACACAAACGCACCTCACTGCATCATCCGGTTCTGTGGGCAACCTTACCGCGGGTTACTCCGCTTACTCACAAAACGTCATTGGCGATATCCGTTTGCCTGCCGGTCAGGATCTGGTGGATTACGTTTCTGCCACTGCCGGTAAATATGGCGAAATTCCATTCAGTTCGCCGCTGGCGGCAGATATCTATTCGGTACTGGGCTTGCCGCAGAGCGGCTGTCAGTAAAACTGCCTTTTCAACAAGGACGTTGAACGCCAATTCACGCCGCCGACACCTTAAAAGGAGGTGATTATTTCAGACAAGATTCCTATCAACCTTATCGCCTGATATTCAATTAAAGATTATATAAAAATAAAGGACAATATTATGAGAGTCTCTCAATTAAAAAACAGCCTGTTTACAGGCATTGCCGTTGTATCGTTACAGTTATTTTGTGTGTCTGCCTTGCACGCGCAAAGTTTGGGCGCCAACCTGGCATTGACCGGCCCGGGTGCCGGTGCTGACGGTTCCGGTTTCAGTAACACCAAGCTGGTGAGAGATGGTGATACCGGAACCTACACCCAGGCCAGTGGTACCAGTAATCAACGTGTGTCGGTGAAGTGGAGCAGCGCGGTCAATTTCAATACCGTGGTGTTGCGCGAATCCGGTAATAACGTGAGCAGTTGGCAATTGGTAGATAACGATACCGGTGCACAATTGGCCAGTGGCACCACCATCGGTTCGGCGCGCACGGTGAATGTGGGTAACGCCAGCACCAAAAAAATCAACCTGATTGTTAATGGCAGCTCGCCGTTGCGCATTGCGGAAATTGAAGTCTATAGCGGTGGCTCCAATGTCTCTTCGTCATCGTCCAGCAGCTCAACCGCAGGCTCCAGTTCCAGCGCGGCCGCAGGTAATGCCAGTGTTAACCTGAGCGGTAGTGCCGCGGGTGGCAGCGCCAATTTGAGCTGGTCGGTGTCCGGTAATATCAATGCGATCGAGGTCTATCAGGATACCGATTCCAACCCGGCGGGCCGGGTGAGAATTGCCAGCCTGGGTGCCGGTGAGCGCAACTACACCGCGACCGGTTTGAATAGTGGTACGCCTTACTGGTTCTGGGTGAAATACCGCAATTCCAGCAACAATACCTGGTCAGATTCCAACGCGATCAGTGTAACGCCGACCGGGAGTGGCGGTGGCAACTCCAGCAGTTCGTCCAGCACCGGTGGTGGCGGAACGCCCGGCAATTTGTTGTCCTGTCAGCAAGCGAATACGGTGCAGGGTTTTGCTTCACTGGGCGGCGGTACTACCGGTGGCGCGGGCGGTAATAGCATTACCGTTTCCAACGGTACACAGCTGGTAGCGGCTCTGGCAACCAAGAAAAACAATACTTCACCCCTACGCATCTATGTGAATGGAACCATCACCGAAGGCAATAGCGGCGGTGCCAAGCAGTTCGATATCAAGGATATGGAAAACGTTTCCATTCTCGGTGTCGGCAACAACGGTGTGTTCGATGGTATTGGTTTGAATATTGTGCGGGCCAATAACGTGATTGTGCGTAACGTTAAAATTCGTTACAACCGCATTGGTCAGAAAGACGGTATCAGTATTGACGGTACGTCACGCAATGTCTGGATTGATCACAATGAAATCCATAATAGTCTTGATGTGCACAAAGACTATTACGATGAGTTGGTGAGCGGTAAAGGTAATATTGATAACATCACCATCTCTTACAATTACCTGCACTCAAGCTGGAAAACGTCCTTGTGGGGTTCCAGTGACAGCAATAACTTTGACCGTCGCGTAACTTTCCACCACAATTACTTTGAAAATGTAAATTCCCGTTTGCCGTTGTTCCGTTTCGGCCAGGCACATGTTTATAACAACTATTATAAAAATGTGCTGGATACCGGTATTAATTCACGCATGGGTGCCCGTATTCGCATTGACAATAATTACTTTGAAAATGTGAAAAACCCGATTGTGTCTTTCTACAGCAGCCAAATCGGTTATTGGCATACCGCAGGTAATGTGTTCCAGAGCGTTACCTGGCAGGAATACCCGAGTGATGGCATTATTGCCGGCCCTAACGTTGGCTCAACAGTCAATTACAACCCGCCTTACAACTACTCGTTGATGTCTGCCAATGATGCGCGTGCGCATGTATTGGTAAATGCGGGTGTTGGCAAGGTGAGTAATTGCTTGTAAGTATTTATTGTAAAGCCATAAAAAAACCGCCGGCATTTGCCGGCGGTTTTTTTATGGGTCAGGACTTCGCCATCGCCTTTTGTTTATCCCGCTTCAGGCTGCGTTTTTCCTTGAGGGATTTTTCTGCCTTTTTCTTTTCTTTATCCTTGCTCATAGTCAAGACTCCAGATAAATAATCCGTGCCTTATCAGCGCCGCTACTTTTCAGGCTAATCGGTATTGAGATGGGTATAAACGGTTTGTCGAAAATCGGATTCGACGCGGCACATTATCGGCTTCAAAATAAGCATTCCTCTACAGGTGGTTTACACAGGTACAGACGGTTAAATCGGTATTTCATGAGCTTTTACAGAATAGCGCTAATAACCGGCGCTATTCGGTCAGGCAACTTTTCTCACTTCAAAGTGGAATGTTTTTCCTATCAGAAAAACCTCGGCCCATTGGCCTTTGCGCAAACCGAGAATGGCGGCACCGAGCGGTGACATAACGGAAATTCGCCCCTGTTCCGGATTGCTGTCTTCGGAGTTGACCAATTCCATTAAATACTCACCCCGTAAATCGGCATCGTAAACGGTAACCTGACTGCCAATACGCGCGCGATGGCGGTTGGCAAGGTTATCGTCTTGCAATTGATCCAATTTGCCGATGATATTCATCATGCTTACAGGGCTGTAAGAAAACCCCGAGGTATTTTGTAAAAAATAACGGGTTGCCGGGTTGGTTGATGCTGCGTTGCGTGCAGACAGTGATTGACGAGTCATAAAAGACCTCCCATCGGTGTCGGTATGTAATGTCGCAAATAATGCAGGCCGACACACGGCTGCTTGACGGTGGAGCTGTTATTGCGACACGCGGACAGTTTCTGTCAGAGGGTGCCGGGCACAGTAAACTGCGCCCGGCTTAAGCTGGAAAGGCGTTATGAAAACTCATAGGAAATAAATAATATTTCTTCATGACCAAACAATAGCCTTCAAAAAAATGGAATTCACTCTCAGTGCCTAAGACCATATCGCTACTGGCACAAAAATGCAAATAAACCGGTCACAAGCTGCGCTTAATCATTGTCCTGGCCAGTTTTCTTCACCTTTAATGACTTTTGCGCTGAAATTCAGCGTCGGTTTTCCGGCCAGATCCGGATAGTGTTTTTCCATGGCCTGAATCAGGGCGTCGGCATTTTCGGTTTTCTGATCTTCTGCATTCAGCGTAACCAGATAATCGCGCATAAATTGAATCACCGCTGGTGAGTCGGGTTGTGAGCCATCTGTGTTAACAACAAAGTGACCGGGAATAACACGCTCCGGTTGCAGTTTTTCCATTTCATCCAGTAATCGTAACCAGGTATGACGCGACTCGGCGGTTGCCGAGTCGGCAATCCATGGATGGGTGTTGGCGGTTAACGGAATTCCGCCCAAAATAGTTTTTAATGAAGGAATCCATAAAAATGTGCGGTTAGGATCCGGCTCATTGACGCCAATAATGTCGATGCGCTGTTCTTCCAGAAAAAGCTCCTGACCGGTGATTGGCTCCGGCAGGATGATGGTTTTCGGTGCATTCTCATTCAATACACCTTTCCAGTGTTCCTGTTTGGCTTTGTAGGTGCTGGCGATAGAGGCGATGGTGGCAGATGTCGCCAGCAATTTTGCATCAGGAAAAGCTTTCAAAATATGGTCTGCCCCGAAGTAGTAATCGGGGTCGCTGTGGCTGATGTAAATGGCAGAAAGTTTTTTTCCGGAGTCGCGAATTTTTTTTACCAACGCCTCGGCGTAGCGTTTTTCAAATTGCGCATCCACCAGCAGAATTTCTTTCTCGCCCTTTACCAGCACTGAAGTGACCGGAAAAATTGCTTCGTTGCCGGGGTTATACACTTCGAGAGTGAGCGGCTTTGCCAGCGCAGGAATGCTCAGACAGAGTGCCGTGAAAAACATCATCAAGCGGTTGTAAAATTTTCCCATGGTCGTATCTCCAAAAATCAGGCTATGGTTTTTAGTATAGAAGCTGATCGGGTGAGTGCTGCGCCAGGTGGAGATGGCTGCCATGTTTGGCAGAAAATGTTGCATTAGCGCACAGAGAAAAATGAAGCACTAATAAACAGGTTGCTGTTGGATAACAGCTTTAGATAATCGGGATGAGGGGGAAGGGCGGAAAATCTATAGCCTGACGCCAAACTTACAGAGTGTCGATCTGACGTTTTTCAGGAGTATGAAGCGGGACCGAAGTCCCGCTAATAAAAAGTTATTTTAATGCCCTGCTGGAGCTGGCCGGATGCCAGGGCTCCGGAACATAAAAAGTACGTTCCAGACTACGATAGTGATCGAGTGAATGCGCCGGTTTTTCATAATTGGCCGGAATTGCTTTGCCAGACCAGGTTTGGAAATACAGCACACAGGAATCCCGCCAGATAACCGCATCGCGCTCCTGAATCACCAGCAGGGCTTTTACCTGCTCAAAGCGGGTTTGATCAATCAGACCTTCCAGTTTGTCCCACTCTTTCTGCATGTGGCGCACCTGATCCACACCGCTGTAATACAGGTGCACCAGCTCGTCCCAGAGGGTACGACCTGACTGCATGCGGTGATCCCAGCTGACGTGGTGGAACCACAGCATCAATTCTTCCGGCACGGTATCCAGGTTGCCATAAAGTTTGGCGAGCGGTTCGGGGTATTGAGCCACGGCGTTGGAGCCACTGGCGGTACGGTCAAAGCCGATGCCATCTTTGGCGGCGCGGTGATAATAGGCGGCGGTCCAGTCGGCGCGCTCGGCTTTTTCATACCAGGGCGCCGGGCCGTAGTGATGGCCCTGGGCGAACAGGTGCGTTAAACCCAGTGGCGAGCGGTAGTTCACCCCGGCTTCGCGGGATTGCATCATGATCGCCAGTACCGGATCAATAAAGGCCGGGTTGTTGTTGAAGGTCATGCGAATCCATTCTTCGGCAATGGCTTCGGCACTGAGGCTGTGATCCCAGGCGAGGCGGCCAAAGGCGTACCAGCTGGATTGCACAAACGGATGGCCGGTCCAGTTGCGGTCGGTGCCCGGGTTAATCACCCCGGCCATCCCGGTGCGGGTGTATTCAAAAACCTTGCCTTCCAGCAATTTGCCGATGGTAGAGCCTTCGCCTTTGGCAAAGGTGTCGGTGTTCAGGCTTTCGGTGAACAACGGGCCCTGGTAGGCGAGATGCTTGTCAAAACCGAAGTATTCCTGGGTGATCTGGAATTCCATCATGGTGTTGGTTTTTGGTAGCGCGCCAAACAGTGGTGAGAAAGGCTCGCGCGGCTGGAAATCAATCGGGCCGTTTTTCACTTGCAGAATCACGTTCTCGCGGAACTTGCCATCCAGCGGCAAGAACTCATCCCAGGCACCGCGAAAGCGGTCGGCGATGGCCGGGTCGTAGACAAACGCCCGCCAGAAAACCACCCCGCCAAAAGGCGCCAGGGCGTCAGCCAGCATATTGGCGCCATCGGCGTGGTCGCGGCCATAACCCTGCGGGCCTGGCTGGCCTTCAGAGTCGGCTTTTACCAGGTAACCGCCAAAGTCGGGAATGTAGGAGTAGACCTTTTCGGTGCGGGCTTTCCACCAGGCTTGCACGCGCGGGTCGAGTGGGTCAGCGGTGTCCAGATCGCCAAAGGCACGTGGCGAGTCGTAGTTGATCGACAGGTACATGCGAATGCCATAAGGGCGGAAGATGTCCGCCAGCGCGGCGATTTTTTCCAGGAACTGGTCACTGAGAATACGTGGATCGGCGTTAACGTTGTTGATAACGGTACCGTTAATACCCAGCGATGCATTGATGCGGGCGTAGTCGGTGTAACGCGGGCTTTTATGCTGCGGCAGGTTGCCCCACTCCCACAACGACAAGCCGGCGTAACCGCGCTCTACCAGACGGTTGAGGTTATCCCAGTGATTTACCACCCGGTGATGCACGCGTGGTGCGCTTTCAATCGCCAGATCTTTCAATGATGTATGGGTTTGCAGCAGGCGCAGGAAATGGAAACTGCCGTAAAGCGCACCCACATCGGTATTGGCGGCGATCACCAGCGCATCGCGTTTGTTGATGCGAGTGTGGCGAATAATAAAACCTTCCGGCCCTACGGCTTGCAAGGCGTCACCCAGATCCAGCCCGGCAATCAGCGGTGAGCTGGCGGGCGTGCCGACCACCACAGAGCCCTGGCGGGCCAGACCGGTTTGTACCGGCACGGTTAGGCCGAGTAAGCCGCTCAAGCCGCTTTGCAATTCCTGACGGGCTGCCGCCAGAGTGGGCGATTCACCTTCTACTACCAGTTGTTTGATCTGGCCACGATATTCTTTTAATCGGTTGTTATCAGCAACGGTGTGGTAACGCAGCCACATTTCGTAGCCATCTTCCGCCAGGGTTACCGGAGAAAGCAATGCGCTAAACAATAGCGCAACAGCGATAAGGGATGATTTGAGCATGTGTGTCGCCTGCTGTTATGAATTATTGCGCAGGAAAATTCCCGTCAATGAGTTAGGAAAAACAGGCGTTACAATGCAAAAAAACGCTTTTAAAGTCAATTTAACCAGAAGGACTGAAAAAGTAAGCGATGCGAACATCGCTTATCCTGGTGGCATCTTTCAGTAAAAGGCGGGGATTGTCATAAAAGCGGGAAAAATAAAAATTTGTAAACTGGTATACCAGTCGACAAGTTACTGACTTTTTTCATCCAGCCAGGGGCGTAAACCATCGGCGCGTGCGGGTGGAAACGTGGCCACTTGTTCTTCGATCCAGTTTTTTACGCTCTCGGTCAGTTCCTTGCGATCGCGCCCTTCGGTGCTGATAGGCGCGCCGATAACCACAGTAATGGTGCCAGGATATTTGATCAGGCTTTTGTTTGGCCAGCATTCGGCACCGTTGTGGGCAATGGGTATAACCGGCACACCGGCACTGCAGGCGATATCGGCACCGCTGCGGGCATAGTTGCCTTTCTCGCCGAGCGGCACGCGGGTGCCTTCGGGAAATACCAGCAAGTTATTTCCCTGTTTCAGGCGCAGCAGCCCTTTGCTTTTAACATCTTTAAGCGCTTGAATCGGGTTGTTGCGGTCAATCGCAATCGGCCGCAGCGAGGCGAGCCCCCAACCGAAAAAAGGAATGCGCAGCAATTCCTTTTTCAAAATGGTACTCACCGGGCCGAAATAATATTGCAGAAACATGGTTTCCCAGGTGCTTTGGTGATTGGCCATGACCACGCAAGGGTAGGCGCTCCTGTCGACTTCACCCACAATGTTCAGTTTTACGCCGCAGCAAATGCGCAGCCATGCGAGGGTGAAGCGATTCCACAGGGTGACAATTTTCCAGCGCAGGGAGTAGGGCAGCAGCGGCCAGATGATGACCGCGACCAGACCGGCGAGCACACCGGTGAGGTTGTGGCCAATAACGAAAATCAGGGAGCGTAGGTAGAGCACGTTAGGGTTTAATCCTGTTGGCTGAGCAAATCATCCGCAACCGCGGCGAGATTTTCAAATACCGGCAGTCTGGTCAGCAGCGCTGCCAGTTCCGGGTCGGTGGTTTGTTGCAGGTCTGCCAGGGTGGCGCTGCCTTTGCCGCTTTTCACCAGTATTGGCAGACAGGCTTTGCTTTCACCTGCCTGGATGTCACGCAGGGTATCACCGATAAATCTGACGCCTTCTACCGAGGTGTTGAATTCGGCTTCGATGGCATCCAGCAAGCCGGTTTTGGGTTTGCGGCATTTGCAGTTGTCTTCCGGGGCGTGCGGGCAGTAGAAGATGGCGCTGATTTCACCGCCCTGTTCTTCTACCAGCCGGGTGAGTTTGTGGTGGATGGCTTCGAGGTCGTCGAGATCAAATTTGCCACGGGCAAGGCCCGATTGGTTGGTGGCAACGACCACGGTGTAACCGGCCTGGTGCAGGCGCGCAATCGCTTCAATGCTGCCTTCAACGGGCACACATTCATCAGCCGATTTTACGTAATCATTGCGGTCGTGATTAATAACACCATCGCGGTCGAGGATGATCAGTTTCATGGTGTGTTATCCAGGGTTTTGATGTTCCGGGTTGGAGGTGCTTGCTGGTAAAAATCCTGTTCCCAAGTGCCATTCTGTTCGTTTGTCATTGGAACGTTTGTTCCAAAAGCGCATGAATACATCCTTGTAGCTCCGGCGAGTCATCCCTGACTCGACGGTTTTGGAACAAACGTTCCAACGCCAAACTTGCATTGTGCCTGCATGGAATTTGTCAGCAGTTTGAAACGTGGTTCAAGCCGCCCTGAAACATCGCGTGATGTTTCAGGCATTAATTTTTAGCAGGAACCAGCAAGGAAATATCAGCCACTTCCAGGAACAGGCCGCGCAGTTGCTGTAACAGCGCCAGGCGGTTTTGTTGTAATGCCGGGTCGTCGCTCATCACCATCACGCTGTCAAAGAAGGCATCCACGGTGGGCTGCAAGTCTGCCAGGGTTGCCAGGGCTTTGGTGTATTCGCGGGCGGCGAATAACGGCTGCACAACCGCTGCTTTGGCTTCAATGGCTTGCGCCAGTTGCTTTTCGGCATCTTCCTGCAAGAGGGCTGCGTTGATCTGGCTGCTGACGTTGCCGCTTTGCTTGTCGAGAATATTGGATACACGCTTGTTGGCAGCAGCCAGGGCTTGTGCTTGCGGCAGTTTGCTGAATTCGAAAACGGCCTGCACGCGCTGGTCGATATCCAGCGGTACGCTGATTTTTTTGGCGTTTACCGCCTGGAAAACTTCAGCAGGGATGTTGGCATCTTCGTAGAAAGCGCGGAACCGCTCCAGCATATAGCCGAGAATAGTGTCGGTTAAGTCGTCACCGGCGGTGAGTGATTTGTGCTGGGCACGAGCGACATCCAGCAGCGCACGCAGGTCGAGGTCGAGCTTTTTCTCTACCAGCAAACGCAGTACCGCAATACTGGCGCGACGCAGTGCAAACGGGTCTTTCGAGCCGGTAGGTTGTTGGCCAATACCGAAGATACCGGTGAGGGTGTCGAGGCGATCAGCCAGCGCAATAATAGTACCGGTCACGGTTTGCGGTAAGTTGTCACCGGCAAAACGCGGCAGGTATTGTTCATTCATCGCGGCGGCAACGTCGGCGTTTTCGCCGTCGTTCAGCGCATAGTAGTAACCGGCGATGCCCTGCATGTTGTCGAACTCGCCGACCATGTTGGAAACCAGGTCAGACTTGCAGAGTTCACCGGCACGGCTGGCGAGCTTGCTGTCGGCGCCCAGCAAGCCGGCAATGTGTGCTGCCAGTGCGGAAACGCGTTGGGTTTTTTCGTAGATGGTACCCAGTTGTGCCTGGAATACGATGGTTTTCAGGCGGTCACGCAAGGCGGCCAGCGAGGTTTTGCGGTCGGTTTCGTAGAAGAAGGCCGCGTCAGACAGGCGCGGACGAATCACCCGCTCGTTACCGTCAATGATTTGCGACGGGTCGCTGCTGGCGATGTTGGCTACGGTAATAAAGTGCGGCAGCAGCTGGTCTTTGGCATCCACCACGTGAAAGTATTTCTGGTGTTCTTTCATGGAGGCAATCAGCGCTTCGGCCGGTACGGCTAGGAAGCGGGATTCGAATTTTCCGGTGAGCGCTACCGGCCATTCTACCAGTGCGGTAACTTCGTCCAGCAGGTCTTCATCAATAACCGCGTGACCGCCAATGCGTGCGGCTTCGGCGTTTACCTGCTCGCGAATCAGCACCCGGCGGGCTTCGCGGTCGGCAATGACATAGCCGATTTCTTTCAGCTTTTGTTCGTATTCAGCGGCGTTGTCGAGCAGCAGCGGGCGGTTGTAATGGAAGCGGTGGCCACGGGTTTCGCGGTTGGCGCGCAGGCCCAGTACTTCGGCATCCACAATGTCATCGCCGTACAGCATTACCAGCCAATGCGCCGGACGGACGAATTCGGTGCGCTTGCTGCCCCAGCGCATGCGCTTGGCAATCGGCAGTTTGTTGATGGCATTTTCAATAATGCCGCCCAGCAAACCGACCACCGGCTTACCGGTGGTGGTGGTGCGCGCTACCAGTTTTTCTACCTTGCCGTCGCTTTCGGTTTGCAGCGCTTCAACGGCGATGCCGTTTTTGTCAGCAAACGCCTGGGCGGCTTTGGTGGGTTTGCCTTCGGCATCAAAAGCGATGGCTTTTGGCGGGCCCCACACGACCAGCTCGCGCGACGGCGTGCTGGCAGACAATTGCTCTACGATCAGCGCCAGACGGCGCGGTGCGGCGAAGGCGCGAACGGTAATCCAGGAGAGTTCTTCCGCCTGCAAACCTTCGATAACGTGGCTTTGCAGCGCGGTGATGAGGTTTTTCAGCGCTTTCGGGGGCAGTTCTTCGGTGCCCAGTTCAAACAGGAAATCAGCAGTCATTATTGCTCTCCTCCGACGGTGGTGGCAGAGGTTTCATCAGTGTGGGCTAACAGTTCATTACGCAGTGCTTCGGGTGCCAGCGGGAACCCGAGTGCTTTACGGGCGTCATAGTAGGCCTGGGCTACGGCGCGAGCGAGGCTGCGCACCCGCAAAATGAAACGCTGGCGCTCGGTTACCGAGATCGCGTGGCGGGCATCGAGCAGGTTGAACGCGTGAGACGCTTTCATCACCATCTCGTAAGCCGGTAATGGCAGGCCTTTTTCAATCAGGCGCTGACTTTCGCGCTCGTAAACGTCGAAGCTGTGGAACATGAATTCAACATCGGCTTCTTCGAAATTGAAACGGGACATTTCCACTTCGTTTTGATGAAACACATCGCCGTAGGTAACTTTGTCGCCGTTGGGGTTGATGGTCCAGACCAGATCGAAGATCGAATCGACGCCTTGCAGGTACATGGCGATACGCTCGATACCGTAGGTAATTTCACCGGTAACCGGGTAGCACTCAAGACCGCCAACCTGCTGGAAGTAAGTGAACTGGGTAACTTCCATGCCGTTCAGCCAGACTTCCCAGCCAAGGCCCCAGGCGCCCAGCGTGGGCGATTCCCAGTTGTCTTCGACGAAGCGGATGTCGTGCACGGTGGTATCAATGCCCATTTCGCGCAGTGAACCCAGGTAGAGTTCCTGGATGTTGTCCGGTGAAGGCTTCAGCGCTACCTGGAACTGGTAGTAATGCTGCAAACGGTTGGGGTTTTCACCGTAGCGGCCGTCTTTGGGACGACGACACGGTTGTACATAGGCTGCGTTCCAGGTTTCCGGGCCAATGGCGCGCAGAAAGGTGGCCGGGTGAAAAGTGCCCGCGCCAACCTCAAGATCCAGCGGCTGTAATACCACGCAGCCATGGCGCGCCCAGTATTCCTGGAGTGCGAGAATTAAACCCTGGAAGGTACTAACGTCAGGTTTGGATTTGTCAGACACGGTCACCTGCCTCCGAAGCAGCAGTAAAAGAAGTAAGTTACCGGCAGTTGCCGGCAAGCACAAAATAGCGCCGGATTATAGCGGTTGTCAGCCTTCAATGGCACGCCCGACGTTTCAGTCTGCGTTATTTTTCCGGTAAGCTTCGGTGCAGAGTGACAATAAAACGATAGAGATTCACATGAGAGACCGCTTTGCCCTGTTTTTTTTCAAACTGATTTCCCGCCTGCCGCTAATCTGGGGACGAGCAGTGGGCGCTGTGGCCGGAGGTTTGATGTGGTTGTTTTGTGGGCGTGAAGCCAAAACCACCATGACCAACCTGGCGTTGTGTTTTCCTCATATGAGCAAGGCCGAGCGCTGTGCCTTTGCTCGTAAAAGCCTCCGTGAAACCGCTAAAACGGCCGCTGAGGCCGGTGCTATCTGGCATCACTCGTGGGATTGGCTGCAACAATATATTCTGGAAGTGAAAGGTGAAGAGCTGCTGCGCGAGCGCCTTGCCGAAGGTCGCGGCTTGTTGGTGCTGGCGCCCCACCATGGCAATTGGGAGGTGGTGGGGTTGTATCTTGCCAGCATTGCGCCGCTTACCGCCATGTACCAACCTTTGAAAAACCCCTGTGTGGATGCCATGGTGCTGAAAGGCCGCAGTAAGGCGAATACCACCATGGCGCCCACCAACCGTCGCGGCGTGATGATGCTGTTCAAAGCCCTGCAAAGCGGCACGATTGTTGGCGTTTTGCCGGATCAGGTGCCGGATCGCGAAGCCGCCAGTGGCGTTGCGCCTTTCTTTGGCCAGCCGGCGCTGACCATTGGTCTGATTCATGGACTGATTCAACGTACCGGTTGTGCGGTCGTGTCAGTATTTGCCGAGCGTATCCCGGGGGGCTTCCGTATGCGGGTGCTGGATGTCGATGAAGCGATTTACTCGGCTGACGAAAACACATCACTCGCCGGGCTGAATGCCAGCGTTGAACGCTGTGTGGAATTTTCACCGGAACAGTACCAGTGGGAGTACAAACGCTTCCGCCGCCTGCCGGCGCCTTACCCCAAACATTACTGATAAAGCGGGGTTTGTAAAAAATCCTTCGGGTTCCTGGTGTGTTGGCATCGCCTTGCCGCTACAATTACCCACAGCTCCTGCTGGACCAGGCGCCGCTGCTTCGTCAGCGCTATCTCTTTTTACTACTACGTAGAGTTTGTTGGCCGGAATAATGAGCATTAAAACCGTATCTGCCAGTCGTTGGATGACCACCGCCTTTGTGACCGTTTTGCTTGCCGGGTGTCAGTCATCCGGCAACCTGATGGTGAAACAAACCGAAATTACTGCGCTGGAACAATGCCAGCAGGTACTGCACAACCAGCAAACCGCATTGGAAAGCGTGCAAAATCGTCTTGAAGATGTCGCCCTGCTGGTTGGCGAAAATCTCGAATTGCAAAAACGCCTCGCTGAAGCGCCGCCGCCCCCGCCCGTACAACCCAGACCCGTCGTTAACTGCCCCAAACCGCCACCACCACCTGCTACACCACCGTCTGTGCTGGAAAACCTGTTACAGGACAAGCAGCTGATCGGTGAGCGCGAGCGTGTGTTGCTGAGCAGTGTTGGCGTTGAAATGCGGGCGCGGGTCAATACCGGCATCACCGTGTCACTGCTGGATGCACGAAACATTCAACTGTTTGAACGCAACGGCGAAGAGTGGGTGCGCTTTTCGGTGTTGGACCGTAAAACCGAAGAAACCCACGAGCTTGAACGCAAGCGCGTACGCTATCTGCCCGGTGGCGCCAAAGATGAAGGCTCGCGCCGCCCGGTGGTTGAACTGCGCCTGACCATTGGCAAGTTAACCCAGGCCGTTGAGTTCGCCCTGACCGATCGCGCCGACCAGGCCAACCCGATCCTGCTGGGCCGCAATGCCCTGCGTGATGTAATGATTGTTGATGTCAGCCGCTCCGACCTGGCACCGCCAGTGCGTGAGAGTAACAGCGCTGCCGGAGAAGCAGCCAAACCATGAAAAAACCATCCAAAGCGCCCTTTTACAGCATTGTTGCCGGGTTGATTGTTCTCGGCCTGGTGACCGCCTGGCTGCGTCACACCACCATGGACATCCCTTTTTTCGCCGGTGATCACCGCGCGGTGTGGATGATCGAAGCGCGGGTAGATTTCGTGGCCAATGGCGATGAAGTGACCGTCAACCTCGGCTTGCCTTATGATCCGCCGGGCTTCCGCACCTTCAGTGAACTGGCGGCATCGCCAGGCTATGGCTGGTCAGTCATTGAAGAGAATCAAACCCGCCGTGGCGAGTGGACCAAACGCGAAGCGCAAGGGGCGCAAACCCTTTACTACAAAGCGCAATTTGTGGGCGGTCTCTATGCCTCCGAAACCCTGACCGAGGCACCGCCGGTGCGTTCGGTAGAGTGGGATGGTCCGCAAGCAACGGCGTCCAGTCAATTGCTGGAGCAGGCTTTGTCGCTGTCCAGCTCGCCGAAAAGCCTCGCCCGCGAATTGCTCAAGTTAATCAACGATACCTCTCCGGATCAAAACGCTTCTTTGATGCTGGCTGGTGAGCCGGACAAAGCCAACCTGCTGGAAAAACTGTTGCGGCAGGCGGGTATTCCGGCGCGTATTGCTCTCGGCTTGTACCTGGAAGATGCCCGCCGTCATCAATCACTGACCCGCATGGTGGAAGTGTATGACGATGGCCAGTGGGTGCTGTTCAACCCTTATACCGGCGCGCAGGGTTTGCCGGATAACCTGTTGCTCTGGCATCGCGGTGACAGCTCGCTGATTGATGTGATTGGCGGCAGCCGTTCGCGCATCAGCTTCTCGATGATCTACCAAACGGTACCGGCGCTGGAACTGGCCGGTGCCCAGGCGACTGACAGCATCTTCTCGATCATTGGTGTGCACCGGCTGCCGATTGAAGAGCAGGGCATGTTCAAGTTGCTGTTCCTGCTGCCGCTGGGTGCGCTGGTGGTGGTGTTTATGCGGGTGATCGTGGGTTTGAAAACCTCCGGTACTTTTATGCCGATTCTGATCGCGCTGGCGTTTTTGCAAACCTCGCTGTTACTCGGGTTGTTCAGTTTTATTGCCGTGGTGGCCTTCGGGCTGGTGCTGCGAACCTATTTATCGCGGCTGAACCTGCTACTGATATCGAGGATCGCGACGCTGGTGGTGCTGGTGATCTTTATTATCTCGGTGCTCAGTCTGGTGGGTTATCAGATGGGGCTGAACACCGGCATGACCATCACCTTCTTCCCGATGATCATCATCGCCTGGACCATTGAGCGGATGTCGATTCTGTGGGAAGAAGAAGGCCCCAAAGAAGTATTTGTGCAGGGCGGTGGCAGTTTGCTGGTGGCAGTGCTGGCTTATTTGATGATGCAACTGCCGGCGATTGGTCACCTGACCTTCAATTTCCCCGAACTGAATCTGGTGGCTCTTGCCCTGATTATGATGATGGGCCAATACACCGGTTATAAACTCTCCGAATTGCGGCGCTTCCGCGCCATGGTCGAGAATGACGCCAGCGTTGATAACAAGGGGTAATCAGCGGTGAAATGGGTGAGTCCATGGCGCTTGCGCCGCATGGGTATTCTCGGCATGAACTGCCGTAATCGCGATTTTATCGGCAGTTACAATGCGCGCAGCTTGTTTCCGCTGGTGGACAACAAGCTGAAAACCAAACTGTTGGCAGAAGAGTTTGAAGTGGCAACGCCACGGCTGTTCTTCGTCATCAGCGCGCAGCACGAAATTGCCGCCATTGATGAAAAGCTGGCCGGGCTGGAAGGCTTTGCCGTAAAACCGGCCAAGGGTTCCGGCGGTAAAGGCATTCTGGTGATTGTGGGCCGTCGCGGCGACAAATTCATCAAGGCTTCCGGCGCAGAAATTACCATCGACGATATCCGCCGTCACATGAGTAACGCGCTGGCCGGGCTTTATTCGCTGGGTGGCAAGCCGGACGTGGTGCTGGTAGAAGACCTCATCCAGTTTGATGATGCCTTCCAGGGTTACTCCCACGAAGGTGTCCCGGATATCCGCATCATTGTTTTCAAAGGTTACCCGGTAATGGCGATGCTGCGGTTGGCCACGCACGTTTCTGACGGCAAGGCCAACCTGCACCAGGGCGCGGTGGGGGTGGGGCTTGATATCGCCACCGGCCATGCGCTGCGCGCCGTACAGTTTTCCAAGCCGGTAACCCATCACCCGGATACCGGCCGCCCGTTAAACGAGATCAAAATCAGCAACTGGCGGGACATGTTGTTGCTCGCCTCCCGGTGCTTTGAGATGACCGGCCTGGGTTACATCGGCACCGATATCGTGCTCGACAAAACCCGTGGTGCGCAGTTACTCGAACTGAATGCCCGCCCGGGGCTGGCGATTCAGGTTGCCAATGGTCGCGGCTTGTTGCCGCGCCTGCGTCATGTTGAAACGCTCAAACCACGGGCACACCGCAGCCCGGATGCCAGGGTCGACTACGCCATGAAAAATTTTGGTGTCGACGGCATTTAACCCGTTCTTTTTTGCTCAGGAATATTTCCGTGATCCAGCCTCGAATTGCCTTTATTGGCGCCGGTAATATGGCCAAAAGTATTATCGGTGGTCTGTTGGCCGAGGGCACACCGGCGCAAACGGTGACCGCCAGCGGCCCTCGCACTGAAACCCTGCAACCGCTGCAAGCGGCCACCGGCGTGAATATCACCACCAGTAACAGCGACGCTGCCCGCCAGGCGGATATCGTGATTCTGGCGGTGAAGCCGCAAATGTTGAAAGCGGTGGCGGCGGAGCTGTCTGCCGCCTTGGCGCATCGGCCATTAATTATTTCGCTGGCCGCCGGCATCACTACCGACAGCATTGGCCGTTGGTTGGGCGGCGATCAGGCGATTGTGCGCTGTATGCCGAATACGCCGTCACAACTGCGTCAGGGTGCCAGTGGTCTTTTCGCCAATGCGCAGGTCAGCGCTGAACAGCGCGCCAACGCCGATGCCATTTTGCGCGCGGTGGGGGTGGTGCAGTGGCTGGATGACGAAGCGTTGCTGAACCCGGTAACCGCTGTTTCCGGTTCCGGCCCGGCCTATTTCTTCCTGTTTATGGAAGCCATGATCGAAGCCGGTGAAGCCATGGGGCTGAGCCGCGAGAGTGCCCGTGAGCTAACCTTGCAAACGGCGCTGGGAGCGGCCATGCTGGCGCGCGATAGCGATGTGGATGTCAGCGAGTTGCGCCGTCGTGTAACATCGCCCAAAGGCACCACCGAGCAGGCTATTCTGTCGTTCGAGCAGGACAAGCTGCGCGAGACGGTGGCACGAGCCATGAATGCCTGCTCCGCACGCGCCGCAGAGCTTTCCGAGCAGTTGGGACAATAAACCGTATTCAAAGGGGATGTGCCGGGTATGTTGGCCAAAATTTTACATTTTCTGATTTACACCTCGATGACCTTTTTTATGATCATCGTCATTCTGCGCTTTTTACTGCAGCAGGCCAAAGCTGACTTTTACAACCCGCTCTCCCAGGCGATTGTGAAAATCACCCGCCCGCTGTTGATGCCACTGCGCCGGATCATTCCCGGTGTGATGGGCATTGATATGGCCTCCATCGCTCTGATGATCTTGCTACAACTGGCGGTGATTCTGGTGTTGGGGCTGATTCTCGGGCAGTCCACGCTGTTTTCTTTCCCGCTGTACAGCATTGCCTGGGCGATCCTGGGTACCCTGACGCTGGTTTCCAATATCTTCTTCTGGGGCATTATTATTTCCATCGTCGGCAGCTGGATTGCGCCTGGCAGCAATCACCCGGTGCTGGCGCTGGTAAACCAGTTGATTGATCCGATTATGGCGCCAATCAGAAAAATCCTGCCACCCCTGGGTGGCGTTATTGATATCTCCCCGATTCTGGTCTTGATGGGGCTGAAAGTGCTGGATATGGTGCTGGCACGCGCCGCGCAGGCGGTTTACCTCAACCCCAATGTTGTAATCGGCGTCTGGTAATGACCCATTACCAATGGCAGGGCAGCGATTTGTTGCTGCGCTGCCATCTGCAACCGAAAGCCTCGAACGACGGGGTTGCCGGTTTGCATGGCGACCGCATCAAACTCCGTATTACCGCGCCACCGGTCGATGGCAAGGCCAATGCTCATCTGGTGCAATGGCTGGGCAAGTTATTTCAGGTGCCGAAATCCCGCGTTACGATTTTGCAGGGCGAGTCGGGGCGCAGTAAAAATATCCTCATTCAGGCACCGGCTTTTATCCCCGCCGAATTCGCCATCAATTCCCTTTCGTGAGTTACCGCCCGCGCTCTTGTTGAACACTGGCTTTCGGCGCGAAAATCCGCTTTAATACGAACAATTTTTGTTCACCCGGTCGAGAGCGATGCGGGTGTTGCGAATGCGCCCTGGCGGCGCATTCTTGCGTGGCAAGCCGGGCGCCGACCCGATCATAATAAGCCGACAGGTAAAATTCATGGACGTTAAAGCACTGCACAAACAGATGGCCGGTTACAACCGCTGGAAGCAACAGCTCGACGAGCGCTTGCTGCGGTTTGAGCGCTGGGGTGAGGACGTGGGAATGCTCGGCCCGGATTTACGCAAAACCTTGCGCCAGGCACGGCAGCTGCTGCACCGGGAAAGTTTTACGCTGGCTTTTGTTGGCGAGTTTTCCCGCGGCAAAACCGAGCTGATCAATGCACTGCTGTACACCGAAGGCGGCCGCCGTTTGCTGCCATCGCAACCGGGCCGCACCACCATGTGCCCCACCGAAATTTATCGCGATGCAGCCAACCCCCATTGCGTGCGCTTGCTGCCTATAGAAACCCGCCGCACCACCACCAGCCTGGAAAGTTTCAAACGCATCCCCCGCAACTGGATTACCATCCCTTTTGATCCGGAAAACCCCGACGAGATGCGGGCGGCACTGCATCAGGTGTCGTGCAGCAAACTGGTCAGCGCGGCAGAAGCCGAGTTGCTGGGTTTTACCAGCGAAGATACCGGCCTCGAAAATGACCAGGGGTTGGTTTCCATTCCCTGCTGGCGCCACGCGATGATCAGCCTCGACCATCCACTGTTGCGTCAGGGGTTGCGTATTGTTGATACACCCGGCTTGAATGCGCTCGGCAATGAGCCGGAACTGACCTTGAAAACCCTGCCCGAAGCCCAGGCGATTCTGTTCCTGCTGGCTGCCGATGCCGGGGTTACCGCCAGCGATATGGCCATCTGGCGCGAGCATATCCAGCCCTTGCGGGAAAATCATTGCACGGCGGTGGTGGCGCTGTTGAACAAAATTGACAGCCTGTGGGACGATTTGGCGCTGCCTGCCGAAGTGGGCGCGAATATCGACCGGATGCGCGCCGAAACCGCCACCCGCCTGCAGATGCCGATGGAGCATGTGGTTGCCCTGTCCGCCAAGCAAGGGTTGCTGGCCAAGGTCGCGCGCAACAAACCGCTGCTGCAAAAAAGCAATTTCCTGCAACTGGAACGCTTGCTGGGCGAGTGCGTGGTGCATAACCAGCAGCAGATCATCGGCCATCGCCTGATTGGCGACAGTTTCAGTATGCTGATTAACGCCCGCAACAGTTTGAAAGCCCGTATCAGCGTTGCCCAGGAAGAACTGGTGTCGCTGGGGCGCGCCGCCAGCCCGGAAAGCATCACCGAAAAAATCAGCCAGTTGCGCACCGGCATCCGCAAAACCCATCACCACTATCACAAGCAGGCACTGACCTTGCGCACCAGCCAGCGCTTGCTGGAAAACCAGCGGCAATCGCTGCTGGCACCGGTAAGCCCGGAAATTCTCGAGCGCTATGTGCAAACCGCCACCGACAACCTCACCAGCAGCTGGACCACGCTGGGGCTGTCGCGCGCTATTGGTACGTTTTTCGACGATATTGATAACAGCATGCGCCATCTTGAGCGGGAGATGGAGCGCGCCAACCGGGTGCTGATCTCTATCTACGAGCGGCCGGAAAACGCCGGTACCCATGAAGATCGGGTCAACCAGCATTTGCTGCGCATCCACGATCAGCAAAAACGCCTGCGCCAGTTGCAGACCCGCGCCGATCAATTCCGCCGCTCCATCAACAGTGTGCTGGCCAGCAAAACGCTGTTTATCAGCCGCTTTATCAACACCCTGGTGCAGGAAGTGCGGGTAGTGTGGCGCGACATCAACCGCACCATCGAGCGCTGGTTGCAGGAAGGTCTGGCGCCGCTGTTCCATCACAATCACTACCAGAAGCAGCTGCTGGAACACCATATGCTGCAACTGACCCGCGTGCACGGTGAACACAACCAGCGCGCCGGTCGCCTGAAAGCCTTGCAGAAGGGCCTGCATCACTGGCAGCGCGCGCTGAAAGCATTGGAGCCGCTGTATCAGGAAACGCTGGAGGTGTCGCTGGGCGAGCGCCCGCAAGCGGCGTCCGTTACCGATTCGCGGGTGATTCCGCTGTCCCGCGCCCGCACCCTGCAGGCGCGATAATCTGCCCCGGCAAGCTGTTGGTGCGCTGACAGCTTGCAGCCATGCCTGCGCGACCTTAGACTTGCTGCCTTGAAACGGCCGCTACCGCGGCGCTGTCCCTTCAGGCACTTCGTGTGCTGTCGAAATACGAGATCGTCATGTCAAAATCGCTTCCCGCTGATTCAGTGGGGTTGGTTACACCGCAATCCATCCATTTCACCGAGCCGTTACCGCTGGCCTCCGGGCGAATGCTGGACAGCTATACGCTCATGTACGAGAGCTACGGTGAACTGAATGCGAGCAAATCCAATGCGGTGCTGATTTGCCATGCGCTGTCGGGCCATCACCATGCCGCCGGCTATCACTCGCCAGACGACCGTAAACCCGGTTGGTGGGACAGCTACATCGGCCCGGGTAAACCGATTGATACCAACAAATTTTTTGTGGTGGCGCTGAACAACATCGGCGGCTGTCACGGCTCTACCGGGCCCTCCAGCATCAACCCGGCCACCGGCAAACCCTGGGGGCCGGATTTCCCCAAACTGCGGGTGCGCGATTGGGTGTCCAGCCAGGCAGCGCTGGCAGACAAGCTCGGTATTGATGTCTGGGCGGCGGTGATTGGTGGCAGCCTGGGCGGCATGCAGGCGATGCGCTGGGCGCTGGAATACCCTGACCGGGTGCGTCACTGCGTCGTTATTGCATCGGCGATGAAACTTACTGCACAGAATATTGCGTTCAATGAGACGGCGCGTCAGGCGATTATTGCCGACCCGAATTTCCTTGGCGGTCGCTACCTCGAACACAACACCTTGCCGCGCGATGGTTTGTCGGTAGCGCGCATGATCGGCCACATCACTTATTTGTCCGATTACGCGATGGGTAAAAAATTCGGTCGCGACTTGCGCAGTGGCAGTTTCGAGCTGGGCATTGATGAACCCATCGAATTCCAGATTGAAAGCTATTTGCGCTATCAGGGCGATACTTTCGCCAACACCTTCGACGCTAACAGCTATTTGTTAATCACCAAAGCGCTGGATTATTTTGATCTGGCCCGTGAATACAACGACGATCCGGTGGCGGCGTTCAGCCAGGCCAAGGCAAAGTTTCTGGTGATTTCATTCAGCACCGATTGGCGTTTCTCACCGGAGCGCTCACGGGAAATTGTTAACGCCCTGATGGGTGCCAACAAGGCTGTTTCCTATGCCGATATCGAATCCAACTTTGGACACGATGCCTTCCTGTTGCCCAATGCCCGCTATCAGCAGGTTTTTTCCCGCTATCTTGCCGGCATCGACACGGAGTAAATCATGCGTATAGATCTTAATGAAATTCAACACTGGATCGCGCAGGGCAGCCGTATTCTGGATCTGGGCTGCGGTGATGGCACCCTGTTAAAATTTCTTATCGACAACAAGCAGGTTGAAGGTTACGGCCTGGAATTCGGCGCTGACGAAATTAATGCCTGTATTGAAAAAGGCTTGAACGTCATCGAGCAAAACCTCGATCGCGGTCTGGGTAATTTTGCCGATAACAGTTTTGATACGGTGCTGATGACCCAGGCACTGCAAACCTTGCACTACCCGCATCTGGTGCTCGACGAAATGTTACGTGTGGGCAAGGAATGTATTGTCACCTTCCCCAATTTTGGCCACTGGAAAGCGCGCTGGTATCTGGCCACCCATGGTCGAATGCCGGTCTCCGACCTGCTTCCTTATGAATGGTACGATACCCCGAACATCCATTTCTGCACCTTTAAAGATTTTGAAGTTCTTTGCCGCGAAAAAAATATCCGCGTTATTCATCGGCAGGTGGTTAATGAACAATCACCGGCATTTTTGAAAGAAATAGCACCCAATCTTTTCGGTGAAACTGCTATTTACCATTTGAGTAAATAACCGGTATTCACCACAGGAATATTCAGCCCGGGAAATGCCCGTGTTAAAAAAATTGTTGATGGTCGGTTTGTGCACGGGCGTTGCCAGCTGTATGGTTAAACCGAAGCAGGTCGCCGGTTACGACTACGACTGCGAGATAGTTACCCGAAAAATAGAATTGACGCTGGATCAGCAAACCCGCTTCCGACAAATGAATTGTCAGAACGAAGAATGCAAAGCCCAGGCGGTGGCAGAGCTGGCGAGCAGTATGATTATCCTTCCGCTCAGCGCCATTGTTTCAGGCTCCATTGCGCTGACTGGCAATACACTGTACTGGCTGGAAGAAAAAGGACGTTGTTTGTCTTCGAAAAAAGCCACAGCCTCCTGAATGCTTGCAGAAAACGGCAATTAAAAATTCCCTGTTATTTTGCAGCAAAATGTTCCCTTGTTTTTACAGGATAAACCCTATGAAATTGATTGCTGCTTTTATCGTTTGGCTGGGCTGTGTAACGGCGGCTCATGCGCAAATAGATCAAACAAAAACCGTTGAGAGTACCCAAAAATTTGGGGATTACACGGTGCACTATACGGTTTTTAACAGTGCGTTTATTCCTGCGGATGTAGCCGCTGTTTACCAGATTAACCGGGCTAAAAATCGCGCGCTGGTGAATGTGAGTGTGACGCGCGAAACCGAAGCCGGTCATTCGTTGGGGTTGCCAGCCACCATCACCGGTACCGCTACCAATATGATGCAACAGCAACGCAAGTTGGAGTTCCGCACTATTGATGAAGGCAATGCCACTTACTATCTGGCAGATTTGCGCCACACCAACGAAGAAATTATGAACTTTGCGGTTCAAGTGCAAGTTGAGGAACAGAGCCAGCCGTTTACGGTTCGCTTTACTCGTACCCTGCATTCAGGTGATTGAGGTTATAAACAGCAACGGCGCGTCGGTATGATATCGGCGCGCCGTTTTTTATTTATACAAACAAGGTTTGGTCTCTCACAGGTCACGCTTTGGTCGTTTTGAAGTAGCTCAATAATATCGCGGCGCTTGAGCTGTTTTTTCAGGTTGTACTGAATTATTAAAGGCACAGAGCCAAGCGGTATCCCTCAGGGCATTTCAGACCGTCTGCCGCAGGGATGCGGCAGTCGAGCCTGCATGGATGCATTTACGGCGAGTCTGAAATGCCCTGAGGGATACAGCGGAATAGAAACTCGTTTTTCGTCTACAACAATTAACCCCGGTATATTGGGCTGACGATGTTCAGCTATCAACAGGATTAAATCATGCAACAGAAACTGGTACTGGCCAGCGGTAATGCCGGTAAATTACGTGAGTTTCAGCAACTGCTGGCAGATTGCGGTTTTGACGTCTTACCGCAATCGGATTTTGCGGTAGAGAATGCCGAAGAAACCGGCCTCACGTTTGTTGAAAACGCAATCCTCAAAGCTCGCCATGCCTGCGCCGAAACCGGTTTGCCCGCTATTGCAGATGACTCGGGTATTGAAGTGGACGCGTTGAACGGTCGCCCTGGAATTTACTCGGCACGCTATTCCGGTGAAGGTGCAAACGATGCCGCAAATAATCAGAAATTGCTTCAGGAGCTGAACGGCATCCCGGAAGAAAAGCGTACCGCCCGTTACCACTGTGTGTTGGCTTTTATGCGGCATGCAGAAGACCCCACGCCGATTCTCTGCCATTGCAGTTGGGAAGGGCGCATCCTTACTGAAGCGCGTGGTGAGGGTGGTTTTGGTTATGATCCGTTATTTTTTCTGCCGGATCTGCAATGCACCGCAGCCGAACTGGATAAAGCCGAAAAAAATCGTGTCAGCCATCGCGGCCGCGCTATGCAATTGTTATTGCAAGCACTGAGCGAGTCGGGTCAATAAACGGCGATTATCATGTCATTACTGCTGCCGCCACTGGCGCTCTACATCCATATTCCCTGGTGCATTCGTAAATGCCCTTACTGCGATTTTAATTCGCACGAAGCGCGTACCGATATGCCGGAGGCGGAGTATGTTGCTGCATTGATTCATGACCTGGAACAGGATCAGGTATTGGCGCAGGGTCGCAAGATCACCAGTATTTTTTTCGGTGGAGGCACACCGAGTTTATTTTCTGCCAAAGCGATTGGTGACATCTTGCAAGCCGCAGAGCGGCTGATTGGCTTTGAACCGGATATTGAAATTACTCTGGAAGCTAACCCTGGCACTTTTGAACAGGAGAAGTTTCGCGGCTTTCGCCTGGCGGGCGTCAATCGCTTGTCGATTGGTATTCAGAGTTTTAATCAAACGCAGCTGCAATTATTAGGCAGAGTGCACAACCGCGATGAAGCCTTGTGCTCGGCGGATGTTGCACGCGGTGCGGGTTTTGATAATTTCAACCTGGATTTGATGCACGGTTTGCCGCAGCAGTCAGTAGCCGATGCGCTGGCGGATCTGGACCAGGCGATTGCCCTGGCGCCGTCACATTTGTCCTGGTATCAATTAACCATCGAACAAAATACCGCTTTTTATTCTGCCCCGCCGGTGTTGCCCGAAGAAGATATTCTGGTGGATATTCAGGACGCAGGTTTTCAAAAATTGGCCGATGCCGGTTATCAACAATATGAAGTATCGGCCTATGCGCGGGATAACCGCCGTGCCCGTCACAATTTGAATTACTGGCAGTTTGGTGATTACCTGGGAATAGGCGCCGGTGCGCACGGCAAAATTACCCTGCCGGAAAAACAGGCCATCGTTCGGCAGTGGAAAACCCGTTTGCCGCAACATTATCTTGCCGCACACAATAAAATCCCTGCGGCGGTCGGCGGGCATTTGAACAGTTTTAATGGTGGTGGTGAAGTTTTACAAGCGGAAGCTTTGCCGCTGGAGTTTTTAATGAATGCGTTGCGTTTGAATGATGGTGTGCCGGGTGATATTTTTCAGCAGCGTACCGGACTGACATTGGCTGCGTTGCAGCCACAGTGGCAGGAATTGGTGAGCAAAGGGTTGGTCAATAGCGATCCGGCGGTTTTGCAAACCACCGCGCTGGGGCAGCGTTTTTTAAATACCATTCTTGCATCCTACATCCGCGATTAGCAGTTTGCTCAAGCGGAATGAGCCGCTGGTTCGGTCCGCTTGCCATCAGAATATGTTGCCGACATGTTTTTTTATCCGGCGTTTACAACAATATTCCCGTTAATTCCAGCGCGCCATTATTTCCGGTAGTGTGATGCCCAGTGTGTCACTGTTAAACGGCGGACGAAAAAAGGCGTGGTAATCGCCTTTGGGGTTAATCAATACCAGGTGGGTGCTGTGGTCAATGGTGTAGTCATCGCCCAGTGGGGTTTTGGCAAAGGCGACATTCACTTCATTGGCAAAGCGGCGAATGTCGAGAAATTCGCCGGTAACACCGATAAAGGCCGGATCAAAGGCGTTAACGTATTGTTGCAATATCGCCGGGGTATCCCGTGCCGGGTCGAGCGTTACCAGCACCACGCGGGTATTGTCACGCATAGCCTGCGGTAAATTATCCAGCGTGCGTTTTATTTCCGTCAGGGCGGTCGGGCAAATGTCCGGGCAGTGGGTAAATCCGAAATAAATCAGTGACCACTTTTCTTGCAACTGCTGCCGCGTGAAGGGCCGGTTTTGGTGGTCAATCAAAGAAAAGTCATTGAAACGTCGCGGCGTTTCAAATAAAAAACCCTGGTGAGTTTGCAGTTGCTCAATGCTCATCGCTTGCGGGCGTAATACTTTATAGACCGCCAGCGCCATCACCGCGACAACAATTGCCACCAGTATCAGTACCGTGTTGCGAATTCCACGTTGTTGTGCCGGTGTATTTTCAAGCCCGCTCATTATTTATTCCATTATAAAATTGGCGTGGTGATACTGGCGGTTGCCACCAGGTAATGATCCAGTAACATAATCACAAATAAAGCCATTAAATAAACGATGGAGTAGCGGAACGTATCCATGCCTACACCGGGTTTTTTGCTGAAAATCATCGCCAGTGACCAGTACATAAAACCTGCACCCAGCACCACGGCGCCGAGCAAATACAACCAGCCAAACATACCGGTGAACCAGGGCAACAGCGACACCAGGCAGAGCATGATGGTGTAAAGCAGAATGTGCAGTTTGGTATAAGCAATGCCGTGGGTTACCGGCAGCATGGGAATATCGGCTTTGGCGTATTCATCCCGGCGATGCACTGCCAGTGCCCAGAAGTGTGGCGGTGTCCAGGCGAAAATAATCAGCACCAGCAGCAACGCGTGCGCATGAACTTCATTGGTAACGGCGGTCCAGCCGAGCAAGGGCGGTGCGGCACCGGCGATACCGCCAATCACAATATTTTGCGGCGTGGTGCGTTTTAAAAAAAGTGTGTAAACCACGGCGTAACCAATCAGCGATGCCAGCGTTAGCATGGCGGTGAGTACGTTAATAAATACGCACAGTAAAAACATACCGGTGCAGCCAATAATCAACGCAAACCACGCCGCCTGCCGCGGTGCCAGGCGCCCCTGCACCAGCGGGCGATTGAAAGTGCGCGCCATTTTTTCATCAATGTGACGATCCACCAGATGATTGATTGCTGCGGCCGAACCGGCGCAGAGGGCAATGCCGAGGTTGCCGATAATCAGCACATGCAGCGGCACCATGCCGGGCACCGCGAGTAACATGCCGATTGCCGAGGTGAGTATCATCAGCATCACCACCCGCGGTTTACAGAGTTGGTAGTAATCCCGCCAGCTGGAGGAAGAAACGGCTTTGGCTGCTGCGTAGGTCATGGTAAAGATCTCCCGTTCTCGAATCTGGCGGTCATCAGACGATGGCACAAGGTGACCATGGTCAATAATAAAAGGGCGCCCGTGGCGTTGTGGGCCACCGCCACCGTCAGTGGCAGCGAAGCCAGCACATTGGTAATGCCCAGCATTATTTGCAGGCAGAGCACCACCAACAGAAACAGTGCCAGCGGTTTACTGCGCGACAGCGCGCTGCGCAGCAAACGAAAAATCAGCCACAACAGGGTGACGGTTACGATCAACGCGCCGATGCGGTGCGTCATGTGGATGGCAGTGCGCGCTTCGTTTTCCAACAGCCCGCCAAGATAGTTGGGGCCGATGTCCTGAGCGATATCAAAACCGGAATGAAAATCCATCGCTGGCCACCATTCGTTGTGACAACGCGGAAAGTCTGTGCAGGCGAGTGCGGCGTAGTTGGCGCTGGTCCAGCCGCCCAATGCAATCTGCATTATCACTAACAGGGTCACCAGTAGCGCCAGCCACAAGGTGCGATTGCGAAAGCGTCGTTGCGATTCGGGTAGTGACCATTGAAAGTTTCCGGTGCGCTGCACCAGCAGCCATAACAGCGTGAGCGTGGCAAAACCGCCCAGTAAATGCGCGGTAACAATTTGCGGCCACAACTTCAGTGTGACCGTCCACATACCAAACAGCGCTTGAACAATTACCAGCAACAACAATGACAAGGTGTGCCAGCGGGGATACTCGTGCAGGGGCAGAGCGTGCGCTTTGCGCCATACCGAGACGGTGATGGCAAGAATCACCAACCCCAACAAACCGGCAAAATAACGGTGCACCATTTCCGGCCAGGTTTTATCGTGCTCGACCGGAAATTCCGGAAAGCGGGCTTCGGCGGCAGCAATCGCGCCTTCGCTTTTCGGCCAGGTTAAATGGCCGTAACAACCTGGCCAATCCGGACAACCGAGGCCGGCATCGGAGAGCCGGGTAAATGCCCCGAGTACCACCACCACGGCGGTTAACAAGGTGGCAGCAATGCCTGCGTACAAGAGTCCCTTTCGGTAGCCCGACAACACCATGGTTATTAGTCCTCGTAACTCAGTTTCAACATACGTTTGATGTCGTCGAGAAGATCACCGCCCTGATGACTTTCCTGATAGGCCATCATCAGCCAGGCGTCCGGGTCCATTAAAAACACCGATGTGTCGGCGTTAACGGTTGAGGGTAATTGCTGGCCGAGGCCGGTCATCAACTGTTGAAATTCGGCATCTGACAGTGTCAGCAAGGTCATATGCGGGTGATCGCGTTGCAGGGATTCAGCAACGCCCTGTTGCAGGGCGCTGTCAGGCACCAGAAAAATTCGTTCTACACGACCGGCTTTTTCGCCAAGACGAATGTGTGCCTGACGGGTCATATAAAGTTGTTCTTCACAGCGCGCATCGCAGCCGTTTTTGCCGGTAATCACCCAGCGCCATTTACTTTTTTGCTCTTCAATATTCCAGGTTTGGTGCTGCATGTTATTCAGAGAAAAACCACCAAAATTTACCGGCTGCTGTAATAACACCCCTTTATTCATCGTACCTGCCGGCATACCAACGCCGGTGTGATAGACAAATATCGCCACCGCCATCGGGATAAAAATAATTAACATCAAGGTTGCTGCGGTCCACTGCCCGCGACGTTTTTTTGCATACCATGTGGTTGTTGGCCCCGAAGAAGACGTATTCATGAGCGTGTATTCCTGTTGTTCAATTGAGCCCGTAATTTTCCCGGTAATGCGGTGTTGGCAATGAGAAACCACATCACCAGCGCTATTGCCATGGCAAACCATTGCACGGCATAGCCCATGTGCCGGGCCGAGGACAGGGCGGTTAGCTGCCAGTTGGTGATCAACGCGCCCTGGCTGGTGCCATCCAGACGCACGTAGCGCGATGGCAGGGGATAATCAAGCTGGTCGCGCATGCGCGTGAGATCCGGATGCAAAATAACCTGTGGCCAGCTGTTGCTGATGGGTATGTTTTCCAGCAGGGCATAGGGCTGTAATGTCATGAGTTCTCCGAAAATGGTCTGCTGTCCTGCCGGAGTGACGACTTTCGGTAAATGTTGCCGACCGCTTCCGGCCGCAACCCAACCCCGATTAACCAGCAACTTTGCGCCGTCATCCAGGATGAATTCCTGCAATATTTCAAAGCCGTATTGGCCCTGACGATGGCGGTTATCGAGATACCACTGGTGTATCGGTGAAAAATACCCGTTTGACATTACTTGCTGATAATCCGGTAGCTGCAGGATGTTATTGCCGTTCAGAACAACCACAGGCAGCTGTTGTTGTGCTTGCCAATGCTGTTCCATGTCGCGCTTTTCTGCTGCTCGTTGGAGTTGCCAGCAACCCGCTACTATCAGTAAAGGCAAGATCAACGACGTTAGCAACGTTATTTTTTTATTTGGTGAAACGTTAGACTTTTCTGCCAACGGCGCTATTTTTATCACTATCCACCATCCTGCCCGTTATCGAGGTAACCAGTATGTGGTTGAAAATTATTATTGTGATGTTGCTCATTGCTATTGTGGCGAGCCTGTTTGGCGCGCTGGGCTTCCTGTTAAAAGATGCCGACATGCCGCAATCGCGCCGTACCTGGTATGCGCTGGGTGTTCGCATTACCCTGGCGGTGTTGCTGATGATCTGTCTGATCTACGGTTTTGCCTCGGGCATTTTGCACAGTCAGGCGCCGTGGGATCATCGTCTTTAAGTGTTATCAGCCAAAAATATACACGACGAAAAACAGCACCACCCAGACCACATCGACAAAATGCCAGTACCAGCTGGCCGCCTCAAAACCAAAACTGTCATGCGGTTTGAAATGATTTTTCAACACCGAACGCAACCACATAATCAATAACATCAAGGTACCGATGGTGACGTGGGCGCCGTGAAAACCGGTCAGCATAAAAAAGGTCGCGCCATAAATACCGGAGTTGAGTGTTAACCCCATCGCGGTATAAGCGTGGTGATACTCCCAGGCTTGCAATGCAACAAAGCTGATACCCAGCAACACGGTAATGCCCAGCCATAGATTGAATGACTTGCGGTTATTATTTTTCAAAGCGCCGTGGGCGATGTGCACGGTCAGGCTGGAGGTGACCAGCACCAGCGTATTCCACAACGGCAACCAGCCGAGCATGGCTTTAAAACCCGGGAAGCTCATGTTTTCTGCAGGGCCTGTCATCACCGCCTGTTCACCATGCCTTACCATGTCAGGTGTGGTCATCAGCGGCCATTGTTCGGTAAAACCCGGCCATAAAAATTCGTTGGTAGATGAGGTATCGCCAGCGCCGCTCAGCCACGGCAGCGCAAAGGTGCGCACATAAAAGAGTGCGCCAAAAAACGCTGCGAAAAACATCACTTCACTGAAAATAAACCAGCCCATTGCCCACACGTAGGAACGCTTCAGTTGCTGGTTATTGAGGCCTGCCATGTTTTCATGAATAACGGTGGCAAACCACGACCACAATACCGCGGCGAAGAGCAGCGCCCCGGTGAGGAAAATCCACGGCCCTTTGGCGGAGCCGTTTAACCAGTGCGCTGCACCGAATACGGTTAAAAACAGGGCAATACTGGCCAGCAATGGCAACCTGCTTTGCGCGGGAACGTAATAAACATTTTCATTGGCAGCCATAGGTTTCTCCGTTTGGATTCAATCCGTGTTGGAAAAAATTTGTGTCAGTGGAATATCGTTGGCAAAGCGATCGGTCACATCAAACAAGGTGTAAGACAAGGTAATGGTTTTGATATAGGCCGGCAGCTCGGGGTCAACAATAAAGTACATCGGCAACACGGCACTTTCGCCGGCTGCCAGCGGCTGCTGTTCAAAGCAGAAGCATTCGGTTTTATGAAAAAAACTGGCCGCCTTAAACGGCACCAGGCTGGGAATTGCCTGGCCAACCATATTTTTACTGCTGGCGTTTTGCACGTGATAATCAATGCGCGTTTGTGCGCCCGGATGTACCTGTATGCGGCGTGTTTGCGGCGCGAAATTCCAGGACATGGTTTCATTGTTGATGGCGACAAATTGCACGGTGATCAACCGCGATTCATCCGCCCCCGCTGGCATGGCTTCGTAACGTGCGCCGGTTTTTCCGTTGAGCCCGGTAATTTCACAAAACACGTCATACAGCGGCGGCATAATCCAGACGGCAAACACAAACATCGCCACCACCAATGCACCCAGACGAATGCAGAGTTGATAAATCGGATTGGCTGGCCCTGGCAATTTCATGGTTCAGACACCTGCGATTATTGAATCGGTGGTGGTCGTGAGAAGGTGTGGTAAGGCGCCGGAGAAGCGACAGTCCACTCAAGCCCTTCCGGGTTTTCCCATACCTTGTCGCTGGCTTTACGGCCGGCGACGATGGTTGAAATAACAATGTATAAAAATAAAACCTGTGCGCCGGCAAATAAAAATGCCCCCATTGAAGAAATCATATTCCAGTCGGCAAACATCATGTGGTAATCGGGAATACGCCGTGGCATACCGGCCAGCCCGGAAAAATGCATGGGGAAAAAGGTAAGATTCAAACCAATAAAGGCCAGCCAGAAATGGGTTTTTCCCATCAGCTCGTTGTACATGCGGCCGCACCATTTCGGCAGCCAGTAATACACCGCTGCGGTGATGGAAAATATCGCGCCGGGCACCAGCACATAATGAAAGTGAGCTACTACAAAGTAAGTATCGTGGTATTGAAAATCTGCCGGTGCAATGGCCAGCATCAACCCGGAAAACCCGCCAATGGTAAACAGCACTACAAAGGCGATGGAAAACAGCATCGGCGTTTCAAAGGTCATGGCGCCGCGAAACATGGTGGCTACCCAGTTGAAGACTTTCACCCCGGTAGGAATGGCGATGAGCATGGTGGCGTACATAAAAAACAATTCACCGGCCAGTGGCATACCGGCCGTAAACATGTGGTGCGCCCAGACAATAAAACTGAGAAAGGCGATGGCAGCGGTGGCGTACACCATCGAGGAATAACCGAACAGCGGCTTGCGCGCGAAGGTGGGGATAATCGCGCTGACAATGCCGAAGGCGGGCAAAATCATAATGTAAACTTCCGGATGCCCGAAGAACCAGAAAATGTGCTGGAAGAGTACCGGGTCGCCACCGCCAGCGGCGTTAAAAAAGCTGGTACCGAAATGAATATCCATCAACATCATGGTCACCACACCGGCCAGCACCGGCATTACCGCAATCAATAACCAGGCGGTAATCAACCAGGTCCAGACAAACAGCGGCATCTTCATCATGGTCATGCCGGGCGCACGCAAATTTAAAATGGTAGCGATGATATTAATCGCCCCCATGATGGAGCTGGCGCCCATGATATGAATGGAAAAAATAAAAAATGTCACGCTGGGTGGTGCGTAGGTAGTGGAAAGCGGAGCGTAAAACGTCCAGCCAAAATTGGGCCCGCCGCCTTCCATAAACAGGGTGGAAATCAGCATGCAAAAGGCGAAGGGGAGAATCCAGAAACTCCAGTTATTCATGCGCGGCAATGCCATATCCGGAGCGCCGATCATCAACGGAATCAGCCAGTTGGCAAGCCCGACAAACGCCGGCATCACCGCACCGAATACCATGATCAGCCCGTGCATGGTGGTCATCTGATTGAAAAAGTTGGGCTCGACAATTTGCAAGCCTGGCTCAAACAATTCCGCACGAATCACCATGGCAAAAACGCCACCGAGTAAAAACATGGTGAAACTGAACCATAAATAGAGCGTGCCAATATCTTTGTGATTGGTGGTAAATAGCCAGCGTGTCAAACCTTTTGCGGGGCCGTGTTCCATGACTGCGCTCCTATTTGCCTTGTTTATGGTTATAGATATCAATCGGCTGCGTCATATCGCCCATGTTGTTGCCCCAGGCGTTGCGCTCGTAGGTCACCACGGCGGCGATATCCACTTCGCTCAGTTGCTCACCAAACGCCTGCATGGCAGTACCGCGAACGCCGTGTACCACCACCTCAATGTGGTCGGCTATCGGGCCGGTGACCATGGAGTCACCTTTTAATGCCGGGAAGGTGGGCGGCACACCTTCACCGTTGGCCTGGTGGCAAGCGGCGCAAGCGCGCAAATAAACCTGTTCGCCGCGCTGGTAAAGTTCATCGAAGGTGAACGTTTTCGCGGTGAGTTCGCGGATGGCTGCCATTTCGGCCTGTTTTTCACTGAGCCACACTTGGTAATCGGCTTCGGTTTTTGCCTCAACCACAATTGGCATAAAGCCATGATCCTGTCCACACAGTTCGGCGCACTGGCCGCGGTAAATACCCGGTTCGATAATGGTCGCCCAGGATTCCTTGATAAAACCGGGAATGGCATCTTTTTTAACGCCGAAGGCAGGCACCCACCAGGAGTGGATGACGTCATTGGCGGTAATCAGAAAACGGATTTTTTGATTGATGGGCACCACTAACGGCTCATCGACTTCCAGCAGGTAATAGGGCCCTTTGGCGACCAGGCCGTCGATTTGTTCGCGGGGGGTGCTGAGGTTGCTGAAAAAACTGAGATCGTCATTAACGTAGTCGTATTTCCAGCGCCACTGATAGCCGGTGATAAGAATATCCATATCGGCTTCGTCAGTGTCGTAGAGGTTGATCAGTGTGCGGGTTGCCGGTAGCGCCATCAACACCAGAATGACAATGGGAAGCACCGTCCAGGTGATTTCCAGCCAGGTATTTTCATGGAATTGTGCGGCCTTTACGCCACGGGATTTGCGGTGGAAGATCATGCTGAACAGCATCACCCCGAACACCAGCACGCCGATGGCGACACACCACCAGAACATCTCCATGTGCAAGCCGTGAATTTCGCGACTGATCGGTGTAACACCTTCAATCATATTGAATGCCCAGCGCTCGACCTCTGCTGCCAGTGCCGGATAGCCGACACCTGCCAGTACCGGTGCGAGCAGCCAGGGGGAGCCTGGTTTGCCTGCTCGTTGCTTCATTCCCTATCTTCTCCGGGTAGTTTGTTATGTTTATGTTCTAACTACGGGCCAGGACACGGGCAAAAGACCTGACAGACACAGAGCGCTTTAGCGCATCGCACGATTCGGCAAATTGATAGCGGGCACCGTGCAGACAAGGAAAAAGGCGTAATACTGCATCCGTCACTTTTTCGAAACCGGTGAAATAGACTGAAAAATCAATATTCCGAATGACAACAGCGTGTTTCATTTCTCATCATAGATGATGTTTTAGCGTCGGTTGTTATTTTACCTATTTAAAAACAATTACCGGCAGGGCAAGCGCGTCAGCAGAGCCTGAACGGCTTGCTCGGAAAAGCCTGACCTTTAAGGATTTTTATCGGTAGTTTGCTGCCGTGCATCGTGATTGAATTTTCAAAGTTGAGGGCGGTGCGCTAAAGTCGGGAAATATGGCGCTGTAATCATTTTAAAAATGCTCGGCTGTTTTTTATAACAACCCTGTGTTGTTGTTATTTTTCTCATCACCCTTTGCAATATGTTTTTTGGCGGAGCTTATGTAGCAGGTGTGGAGAGGTTTTTTTAATATTTCCTATATGCACTAATGTTATATTTGATGCCGACTTTAACCGGTTGCTTAGAATAAGATAGTCTTAAAGACAGCTTGCGATCAGGTAGCGATGTATTAGTGTTAATGAATCAAAACCCCATGTTTATTTATGTTTATGTCAGCAAGGATTGGCTGGCTCATTTGGAGTACAGTCAGTGATTGTTATGTGTCAGGAACGGGTGGCCCGCATTCGCGGTATGGTGGAATATATACGTGTGAACGAAGAGAGCAGTCGGTCTTTCCGTAAGGCATTGGAACCCCGTATCCCGTCGTTGCACAAGGCAATCCGTTTGCCAGACACCGGTGCTGTGCCGGCTCTGATTAACTTCGTTGTGCACTATGTTGAACAGGTGGCCGACTTTGTTGAGGCGATTACCGACATCACGCACGAGGCCGGTATCTATGAGGAGATCAAACCGCTGCTGCGCATTGCCTGCGATTATTTTCTGAATCCGCCAGGCATTGTGCGCAACCCCGGTTACATTGGTGCCTTGCTTGAAGAAGCCTACCTCGCGCATCGTCTGCTGGAAGAAATCAATGACCGGTTTATCAGCCAATGCGGTATTCCGCTGGCACCGCTTGATATGACCCGTGCCAACATTATTGCCCACGAATTGATTGGCGAGCCCTTCGCCAATGAGCTGGACCAGGCGGTGTTGTTTTCGGCGGAATTGTTATTGGACAAGCACCGTTTTGCTGGCAAACAGATTCAACAATACGTGCAGCAGCACAAGCGCAATGGCTGGGACAAAGAGCTGAGCCGCTGGCCCTGTTTGACAGACAGCATGGATATTGACATCTCCTTTAGCCAGCCGCGAGCGAAGGTCACCCATTAAGTAACATCGCCTATTTGTTATCAGCATCGAAGGGCAGAATTTTTATCACCTGGGTCTGGCCTGCCTTTTCTTCTTCGCTACTGTTTACGCGTGTGTCCAACTCCCGTGCCTGTTGTGGAAAACGCATCTCATCCTTGTAGCCGCAACTGACACATTCCCGGTAATCCTTGCCGTCTTCGTTATACACCACCAGTTTGTCCATTTCGGAACAACGCGGGCACACCGCGCCCGCGACAAAACGACGTTTTTGGCTATAGGACATATCAGGCCGCCTCGGTTGTCAGGCCGCTGTGACGCAGCAGCGCATCAATTGCCGGTTCGCGCCCACGGAAGGCTACAAATAACTCCATCGGTGCGCGGCTGCCGCCCTGTTGCAGAATATTTTCAAGAAATCCTCTGCCGGTTTCCGCATTAAAGATGCCTTCTTCCTCGAAGCGTGAAAAGGCATCTGCCGAGAGCACTTCTGCCCATTTGTAGCTGTAGTAGCCGGCTGCGTAGCCACCGGCAAAAATATGGCTGAAACTGTTCTGGAAGCGATTGAATTCCGGCGCCGGTATCACGGCAACTTCTTTACGCACCGCATCCAGCACCGCTTGCGGGTCCACCGGGGCGGCCGGGTTGTAGCCGATGTGTAACAGCATATCGAATAGCGAGAATTCCAGCTGGCGTACCATCTGCAAGCCGGACTGGAAATTTTTTGCAGCCAGCATTTTATCCAGCAACGCTTGTGGCAGCGGTTCACCGGTTTGATAGTGGCCGGAAATTAACGGAATCGCTTCCGGCTGCCAGCACCAGTTTTCCATAAACTGGCTGGGCAGTTCCACCGCGTCCCAGGCCACGCCGTTAATACCACTTACCGCGGCTACGTCGATGCGGGTCAGCATATGGTGCAGGCCGTGGCCGAATTCATGGAACAGGGTAGTGACTTCGTCGTGAGTCAGCAGTGACGGTGTATCGCCAACCGGCGGCGTAAAGTTGCAAGTCAGGAAAGCCACCGGGAGCTGCACGCCTTCAGGCGTTTGACGACGTACCCGGCAATCCGCCATCCAGGCTCCGCCGCGTTTATGCTCACGGGCAAACAAATCCAGGTAAAAGCCGGCAACCGCTTTACCCTGTTCATAGATGGTGTAATAACGCACATCGTCATGCCATACATCAACGTCCGGTTGCTGACGAATGTCGATGTTGAACAGGCGCTTTACCACCTCAAACATACCGGCAATGGCGCGTTCTGCGGGGAAGTAAGGGCGCAGCGCTTCATCAGATACCGCGTACTTTTGTTCGCGCAGTTTTTCGCTCAGCCAGGTGATGTCCCAGGCCTGCACCTCGTCATAACCCTGCTCGCGGGCGAAGGCTTTCAGCTCGGCCAGATCACGCTCGGCCAGCGGTCGTGATTTGGCAGCCAGCTCATGGAGAAAACCGGTGACCTGATCGACCGAGTCGGCCATTTTGCTGGCCAGTGAGCGTTCGGCGTAATGGGCAAAACCGAGCAGGCTGGCCAGCTCGTGACGAAGCGCCAGAATTTCCGTAATCAACGGGCTGTTGTCCCATTCGGCAGCGCTGCTGCCATCAGCTTTTTTGCCATCGGCAGAGGCGCGGGTAACGTAAGCGGTGTAAACCGCTTTGCGCAGATCCCGGTTTTCGGCGTACATCATCACCGCCAGGTAGGAAGGGAAGTCCAGTGTAATGACGTAGCCATCCAGTTGTTTGCGAGTCGCGGTTTGCGCTGCCTGGGCGAGGGCAGACTCCGGCAGGCCGGCCAGTTCACTGACATCAGTCATGTGTTTGAACCAGGCCTGGGTTGCGTCCAGCACGTTGTTGGAAAAACGGGTAGAGAGCTGCGACAGGCGCTGCTGAATTTCGCCAAAACGGGCCTTTTTGTCCCCCTCCAGCGCTACGCCCCCGAGACGGAAATCGCGCAGGGCATTATTGATGGTTTGTTGTTTGGCCTGCGGCAGCGAGGCAAATGCCGGGCTTTCGGCAAGGCGGGTGTAGGCTTCGTATAAACCTGTGTGCTGGCTGTACCAGGTGCCGTATTCGGTGAGCAGTTCAAGGCTGGCGTTGTAGGCATCACGCAGCGCATCATTGTTGGCAACCGCATTGAGATGGCTGATCGGCGACCAGGCTTGGTCGAGGCGATCGCCAGCGGCTTCCAGTGGTGCTACTAAATGCTCCCAATCCGGTGTTTGCAGCTGTTGCAGCAAATTCTCCAGGTGCTCGCGCCCTTCGCTGATGAGTTGGCTGACTGCCGGTTCAATGTGTTCCGGTTGAATGCGCGAGAAAGGCGGCAGGGTGTGATTTTCAAGGAGCGGATTGGACATGAACAACCTCTGAAAGTAAGTGGCCCCGGTACCGCTGGCAAGCGAAAAATGTCGCTCTGATACAAGCAGAAAAAGTACCGGCCGGCGCAGGTAGCAAACCACGGGTGATGATCTTTCCCGTATGATACACCCATATTTTATGAGGTCAGCTATGAGTGTGAAAACAGCAGTGCGTTCCTGGCAGGGACATGTACCCCAAACCGGCGAACGGGTGTTTATTGATGACTCGGCGGTGGTGATCGGGCAGGTAATATTGGGCGACGATTGTTCGGTCTGGCCGCTGGCGGTTATTCGCGGCGACATGCACCACATTCATATCGGTGCACGCACCAGTATTCAGGATGGTGCGGTGTTGCATATCACCCACGCCGGTCCTTTTAACCCGAATGGTTTTCCGCTGATCATTGGCGATGATGTTACCGTCGGTCACTCGGTCAACCTGCACGGTTGCACCATTGGCAACCGGGTGCTGGTGGGCATGGGTTCCACGGTGCTGGATGGCGTAGTGGTAGAAGATGAGGTAGTGATTGGTGCCGGCTCGCTGGTGCCTCCGGGCAAGCGTCTGGAAAGCGGTTATTTATATGTGGGCTCGCCGGTGCGCCAGGCGCGGCCATTAAAAGACAGTGAGCGCGCTTTCTTCAGCTACTCGGCGCAGAACTACGTCAACTTGAAAAATACTTATCTGCAGGATCAAAACCTCCAGGCAGCGGGCGATAAATAACGAACCATGTGCATAAGGTTGATTCGCGTCATTACGGTTTTTCTGGCGCTCTGGTGCGGTTACGCTGGTGCCCAACAAACCCTTCCCTCCGAGCAGCAGGCAGCGGATCCCTTTACCTGGCAGGTGGTGCAAAATCACTCCTGGGCACCACTGGCATTTACCAATAAAAAAGGTGAGCCTGAAGGGTTGCTGGTGGATTTGTGGCGGCGGATTGCCGAGCAAACCCATCAGCCGCTGGATCTTCAACTTGTGGAGTGGCAGCAATCGCTGGAGCAGGTGCGCAACTCGGATAGCATTATTCACGCGGGCATGTTTCGCTCTGACGAACGTCAGGCCTCGTTCGATTTTTCCTTGCCTCTTTTTTACCTGCGCACCACGCTGTTTGTGCGCGACAGCCTGGCGTATCGTCACTGGCTGGATGTGACCGATCTGCATGACCTTGAAGTGGGCGTGGTAGTGGATGGTCATGAAGCGGAGTTTATGCGCAACCGTTATCCGAACATCACCCTGCGTTTTTATTCCGGAAAAGAACAACTGGTGCAGGGTGCCTTGCGTGGTGAAATTCAGGCATTCGTATCGGATTATCCCGGTGCCACTTATTACCTGCAACAACACCATGGCATGCACCGTTTTCGGGTGTTGGGGGTGTTGTATCAACAAACGGTGCACGCCGCCGTTGCCAAAGGTAATACCGAATTACTGATAAAAGTAAACCAGGCCATTGCCAGCCTTGGCCCGGGCGAAATCGCTATCATGGCGCAAAAGTGGCTGCATGCCCGGCCCGCGTATTTTTCATTCTCGTGGTTGATGCCGTTATTGTTGGGCACTGTGCTGGTAGCTATTAGCGGTTGGCTATTGGTGGCCAACCGGCGTTTGCGCCAGGATCTGGTGCGCGTATCCGACCAGCTGCTTGAACAGGAAAAGCAGGTGGTGTTGTTGACGCGCAACATGAGTGACTGGATATGGACGCTGGATATCAAAACCTGTTTCAGCTACGTCAGTCCATCGGTTAAAAAATTACTGGGTTTTGATGCAGAAACGCTGCTCGGTCAAAAACTGGAGAGCGTGATTCATCACGGTGAAGTAGAGCGCACCCGCGCTATTATTTCGCATTTGGTAGCAGCAGCGAAGCGGGGCGATATTGAAGCCTACAAGGATTTGACGGTTGATCTGCCCATGCTCGACAGTTTGCAGCGGATTGTCTGGACCGAAGTCGCCGTGCGGATTTTTTTCGATAACGAAGGCAACTACACCGCGGCGCAGGGAACCTCACGCGATATTACCGAACGCCGTCGCGCTGAAGACGTCATGCGGCAGCTGGCTTTTAATGACCCTCTGACGCAGTTACCCAACCGCCGTTTGTTGTCTGACAGGCTAAAGCACGCGTTGGCCGGTTGTTCACGGCATCACCAATTTTGCGGTGTATTTTTTCTGGATCTGGATAACTTCAAATACATCAATGATAACTACGGGTATGACAACGGTGACGCGCTCTTGCAACAGGTTGCGCAGCGCTTGTCGGCCTGCCTGCGTGAAAGCGATACCCTCGGGCGCTTCGGTGGCGATGAATTTATGGTAGTTGCCGAATTTCTCGGGGCAGATCTGCAAGAGGCAAAAGAGCATGCGCTGCGTATTGCGATAAAAATGCTGGAGCTGTTTGACCTCGATTTTATGTTGCGCGGTTCGCCCTGCCACCTTACCGCCAGCGTTGGCATTATTTTATGCAACAACGATGAACGTTCGGTAGAGACCTTGATCAAACAGGCAGATAACGCCATGTGCCAGGCTAAAAGCCACGGCCGCAAACAATTTTTTCTCGGAACGATCGACTTGCCAGGTTAAAACCGGCAGTTGAAGCTACACTTTTTAACTGGTTAATCCGTCAGGCGAGTCATAAGCTGGTGCTTTAGTATGATTGACCTGGTTGCTCGTAACTCTTCAGGAGCTCTGTCATGTTATTACCCAACGTATTAACGCATCACTTCAGTAGAATGCTCTGTCATATCGGCGCTGCATTTCTCGCCTTGACGCTGGTCGCCTGTGCCAATGTAAAACCGCATCCCAACGCGAACTCTTCGCTTGTTGAAATTCAACACAACCGTTCGTTTGATCGGGTGTTGTTGGGTACCAACGCACAGGTACCGCAATTTACCCGCGTTTTTCTTGAACCGGCCACAGTAACTTTCAGCGACTATTGGCTGCGCGATCGCCGCGGCGATTACAGCGAGCGTGATCTCGAAAGACTGACCCGTGACTATGGCAAGTTGCTGGATAAATCCCTCAGCGAAGGCTTTGAGAAAAAAGGCAACTACCAGGTGGTGAGTAGCGCTGGCGAGGCGGATGTCGTGGTACGCCCTGCGCTGGAATCCCTGAATATTTATGCCCCCGACCTGAGCTTCCATGGTCGTATGGATCAATACATTCACGAAGCGGGCAACGCCACCTTTAATGTATTGTTGGTGGACGCCAAAACCGGACAGCCGCTGGCCCAGTTTATCGATCACCGTGAAACCTTTAACAGTGCCGGTATGATTCGTGAAAAAGCAGACCGTATTACCAATGCCCGTTATTTTTCACGATTGATGGATCGCTGGACCAATAACATGCTGGATATTTTAACTAACCCGCAATCTGTGCGCGTGAATTAATAATATTTACCGCCTGACAAGCCCACCCGTTTATGACCGGTGGGCTTTTTTTCATCCGGCGGTTAATATTTTAATCATCGTGATACGAAAAACTAATGATGGAATGGAGGTATAGCAGTGGCATGTTTTCTGCCCGTGGTTAACAGCACAGAAATATTTTCTGTTGAAAAAATTATTTGTATCGGCAGAAATTATGCAGATCATGCCCGTGAAATGGGGCATAACCCGGATCGCGAAGCGCCTTTCTTTTTCTTCAAACCGCAGTCTGCACTATTGCCGCCGGGTGAGCCTTTCAAATATCCCTGGTTTTCAAAAGATGTACATCATGAACTGGAGTTGGTTATTGCCATTGGTGAAGGCGGCTATCAATTAACCCTGGCTCAGGCAAAAGCAGCGGTGAGTGGCTTTGCCGTCGGCCTGGACATGACCTGCCGCGATGTGCAACAGCAGGCAAAACAACAGGGCCGCCCCTGGGAGCTGGCAAAAGGGTTTGATGGCTCGGCACCTTGCTCGGCGATTCAACGCGGCAGCTATGAGGACTTGCAACAAACCGGCGAATTACAATTATTGCGCAATGGCAGCATTGTTCAGCAAGGTGATTGGCGGCAGATGATTTGGCCGGTGGCGGAATTGATTGCTGAAGTGTCCCGTTATATCCGCTTGCAACCCGGCGATCTTATTTTCACCGGTACACCGGCCGGGGTTGGTCCGGTTACGCCGGGCGATCAATTGCAAGCCAGTCTCGCCGGTTCATTGGTAACGCTGAATGTAGATATTGTCGAGCCCTGATACCGGGCGCGCACTTTTTCAAAGAATCCTTTCGCCGCTATCACAAATTTGTCACATCCGCTCTTTACACTTTTGTGATCAAAAAAGTGGAGAGCGGCTTACATGAAATCTATTTACCCTTTGCTCGTTGTGGGCAGTTTGGCCACCACACTGATTGCGTGCGGTGGCAATGACAATAACCGCAACAACGCATCGTCCTCATCTTCATCGGTGGCGTCTTCGCAGGTTTCCAGCAGCTCTTCGTCCAGTTCAAGTGTTGCCGTGGTTACCCCGGATGCTATCTCGCTGTCTTTTATTGGCCGCTACAACACCAATGTATTTGGCAAAAGTGCGGCAGAAATTCCGGCCTTTGACCCGGCCAGCAAACGCGCTTTTGTCGTGAATGCCCAGGCGGGTGAACTGGATGTGCTGGATCTGACCAGCCCGGAAACGCCGGTAAAAATCAGCTCGATCAACGCGCACTCCATTGCTGCCGGTGCGGTGGTGAACAGTGTCGCGGTGCACAATGGCATCATCGCTATCGCGGTTGAAGCAGCGGTAAAAACTGATAATGGTTTTGTTGCTCTGTATAAAGCGTCTGATCTGGGTTATTTGAGTCATGTTGCGGTGGGTGCCTTACCCGATATGCTCACTTTCACACCGGATGGAAAAACATTACTGGTTGCCAATGAAGGTGAGCCGAGTGATGACTATCGCATTGATCCGGAAGGTTCTATCAGCGTTATTGATGTTACCAACCTGACTGCTCCGGTAGTGCGCACTGCAAATTTCCATGCTTTCAATGGCAAGGAAGCGGAGTTGCGTGCGAAAGGCGTGCGAATTTTTGGCCCTGGTGCCAGCGCAGCGCAAGACTTTGAACCGGAATATATTGCGGTTTCTGCAGACAGTAAAACGGCATGGGCTGCATTACAGGAAAATAACGCCTTTGCAAAAATTGATATTGCCACGGCAACCGTAACCGATATTTATCCGATGGGTTACAAAGACCACGGTCTTGCCGGTCAAGGTTTTGACCCCACCGACACCGATAAAAAAGCCGAGGTAAAAGCCTGGCCTGGTGTGCGCGGTTTGTATATGCCGGATGCGATTGCGGCGTATGAAGCGCAAGGAAAAACCTGGCTGGTCAGCGCCAACGAAGGTGATGCCCGCGCCTGGGGTGAAGACAATGACGCTTACTGGAAGGGCGATGCCACACAAGGTTTCGTAGAAGAGTTCCGCGTAAAACATCTGGTACATAAAAGCGGTTTCGACCGTCGCGCCGGTGATGATTTGCCACCGCAATTGCGTGAGCTGGCTGCCGGTGCTTTGTTAAATCCGGACGTATTCCACTACTGTGGCGCTGTTGCCGGTGACCCGAAAGAATGCCGTGAAGATAATTTGCTGGGCCGTTTGAATATTACCTGGACGCTGGGTTACCGCACCGACGCAAACCATCAACCGGTTATGTTTAATGACAAAGGTGTCGCTGACCCTGCCGGTGACCGTTTGATGTACGACGCACTGTATTCTTACGGCGCACGCTCTTTCGCGATCTGGAGTGAAGACGGTGAACTGGTATGGGATTCCGGTGATCAGTTTGAACAATTTTTAACAAGCGCCGACTGCAAATTAAAAGCCGCGCGCGATTTACCCTGCGTAAATTTCTTTAATAGCAACCATGAAGAAGGTAACAGCTTCGATAACCGCAGCGACAACAAAGGCCCGGAGCCTGAAGGTGTAGCGCTGGGTAAGTTGGGTGAAAAAACGTTTGCCTTTATCGGTCTGGAGCGCATGGGCGGTGTCATGGTCTACGACATCAGCAATCCACAAGCACCGGTGTTTCAGGATTACTTGAATACCCGTGAAAATTGGACCGCCGCTGACCCGGGCAGTGTATTGGCCGAAGCAGGTGACCTGGGGCCGGAAGGATTGGTTTTTGTTGCAGCCGCCGATTCGCCCAATGGCAAACCGCTGTTGATTGTGGGTAATGAAGTGAGCGGTACGACCAGTATTTATGAAATTGAATTGCAGTAACGATTAACGGGCGAAACCTTGGGGCGCAGCAGCGCCCCTTTTTTATGGGCAAAAAAATAGCCACGATCTTCTGTGGCTATTTTATTTTTTACGCGACTATCAATACTGGAAGCGAACACCCAGCGTAAAGCGACGGTCGTTCTGGAACCAGGAGTTTGGTAACTTCAAGGCGCCATCATCCGCGTCAGTTACTTGTTGTCTCAACTTGGTGGTTGTATTCAGCAGGTTGCTACCCTGGAGGCTGAGTTCGATATTGTCAGTGATGTTATACCGAATGGACGCATCAAGATGCCCTTGAGCTTCGTTCCAAACCGGGTAAACAACGCAGCAATCGCGAGCGGTTACCATGTATTCAGAGCGCCAGCTGTAAGCCACACGCAATGCTACGTCACCTTTCTCATACATACCGATAATGTTGTAGGAGTCTTTGGACAGACCCTCCAGTGCATTGACCTGAATGTAATCCGGTGCCTGGCCGTCAGTATCTGTGCCCGCACCGCCTGGAGCATTGTTATTGATGTTGGTATTGGTAATACCTTTGTTGTCAATGTAGGTGTAGTTGGCTTGAACACCAAAACCGTCCCATGGCGCTGGAAGGAAGTCGAAGAAGGTTTGGAACGCAAGTTCGAAGCCCTGCAATTTCGCGCCATCACCATTCACCGGTCCACTGATTTCGGCAGTGCGGGTTACACCATTGTTGGTAAATTCGCGGTTATACACACCGGACTGGATGTAGTTGTCGAAGTTTTTCTCAAAAATGGTGGCCGATACCGAACCAACGGCAGACCAGTAGTATTCCAGTGACAAATCCTGTTGTTTGGCTTCAATAGGTTTCAGGTAAGGGTTGTGCGCATTACCTGAGTAATAAACCTGGGCACCGGTAATTTCACCGTTGGAATCTTTAATCCACAGAGAATCGTTTGGATCATTGGAGTCAGGAGTAGCCTTGGACACAGAAACATAATTTCTCAGGTTACCCATATCAGGGCGCGCCATGGCGGTTGACCAGGCATAGCGAACGACAACACCTTCAACCGGTTCCAGTTTCAGGTTGAAGCTCGGTAGCCAGTTGTCGTAATTGACTTTGGCACTGGATATCGGGGCTGCAGCATTTGCAAATGCAATTTCATCCGCTGATATGTAGCAACCCACGGAGCGAGGTACGTAAGGTTGGCCTGCCGGAATTTCCGGCGGACGGGATTGTTCACGGCACTCCAACTGGTCTGAAGTAAAGGCGACCGGCAAGGAAATACCACCGCTACTGGTCAGATCGGTTTCAACGTAGCGCACGCCAATATTACCGGAGTAGTTCATGCCAAATACTTCTGCATCTGAACCGCCAAAGTTCAGCTGTACGTAGAAGGCCGTTGTTTCTTCCACAACGTCGGCGATTTCAGCGGGGGTGTAACAGGTTCCTGGAACTTCGCTGCCTCGTGCACCCATATTGGAGCAGATAGGATCCCAACCACCAGCGCCATTGCCTGCCAGCCCAAGTGCAGCGGCGCCCATGGTGTTTGCCATACGCTGCTGATCTGATAACAGGTCCAGATTGGGGAATACAAAGCCGGATTGTGAAAGATTATGGAAACTGGTGCCGAAATTACCTGCCGCGTAATGACCTTGCGGGTAACCTTTAAAGCCGCTGCCATATTCGGTGTCAGGGCCACGATCCAGATTCGCCCACGCAGCTCTTGGAACCCAATTCATCCAGGTAGGTGCTACCGCGTTCCAGTTGTAGTTACCCCAACGCACAATTTGCTCACGATCAGCGAAACGTGCTCCGGCTTTGATGGACTCTGCCCAAGGCACATCCAGATCAAATTCAAAATCAACTTTGGCTGAGAACTGATTGCCTTCCGAATCTTCGATGTGATCCATAATATGGTCAATGAAGTAGTTGTTCGGGTTGTTCAGGAAACCGGGTGAGTAATTAACGTTGGGTGATTCTTCAAGCGAGATCACCGGGCGACCATTGGAAATATCCGCGTAAGCACTGGCGAAGGTGGTATAGGCAACATTAATGTCGTAGTTTTCTACTGTGGAATCTATGTACTGCAGATCAAAATTGGCGCGCATGGTATCGGTGGGCGCCCATTTGAAGTTGAAACCCAGGTCCTGGGTCATATTTTTTGTGTTCGCAGAACGTCCGAATGTACCGAGTTTGCCACCTTGACCGGAGGTATCACAGTTCCAACTGTAACAGCCATCAGGGTTCAGGAAGCGTTCTCCTGCAGCGTTGATACCTGTGGTATGTATGTTAATCGGTTCTTCCGCCGGGTTGCCTACCCACTCGTTATCAAACGTCAGTCGGCCACTTTGGAACAAGCCGCCGGGAGTGAAAACGAAAGGATCATCCCCGGTAGCAGCAAAAGGACCACCTGAGCCAACTTCGTGATAAACGCTCTGGCCGTAGGAATTGTCAGCGCCCGTGATGGAAACACCGCGTTCACGCCACTTGTTTTCATACTCGGAACGATTGTATTGCAGCGTTGCAGTAAATTCTTCGTTGGGATCTTGCCACTGGAAGGCCAGCGAGCCACCCAGACGTTCACGCTCATAGAGGTTGTCCAGGAAGGTGAAGTTGGCAGGTATGTATTTCAGCTCTGCGCCTCCATCGTCATAGGTATTACGGAAGCGGTTCATCCGGCCTACCTGGTTACCCTCGGAGCGGGTTTGTACTTCTGAATAGGCCAGGTTGGCGAGGAAGCCGACCTCACCGATGCCGGTATCCCAGCGATTGCTGTAAAGGCCTGACACTTCGGGGGTGGCCTTCTCTGACAAATCGCCGTAGTTGCCGCTGACGCTAAGTGCCGTCATCTGACCTTCCTGATCAAAAGGCACACGGGTACGCATATTGACCGTACCGGCAATACCGCCTTCGATCAATTCGGCCATCTGATTTTTGTAGGTATCTACACCGGCCATCAATTCCGGAGACACATCGCCCCAGCTGAGACCGCGAGAAGAGTTGGCGCTGAATGAGTCGCGACCGTTGAATTCGGTACGTACCTGATTCAAGCCTCGAACCAGTACGCCAGATGGTTCGGCGGAGAAGTGAGTCGTGTCACTGGAGGCTGCGAAACGGTTTACGGTAATACCCGGAATACGCTGCAAGGCTTCTGCAACCGATTTGTCCGGAAACGAACCGAGGTCTTTAGCGGTAATCGACTCTACCACGGTGGCCGCATTACGCTTGATATCCTGGGCGCTTTGCAGCGATTGGCGCATACCGGTAACGACGATTTCCTCCACCGCCGAACTTTCGCCGCTGTTGCTTTCCTGGGCCAGCACCGGCATGCCAATCGACATTATGCAGAGTGCCAGCAAGGATTTTTTGAACGTTTTTGTGTGATGTGTCCCATGGGAAACGGGTGCATGTTTATGCTGGATCATAGCTAAATCCTTATTATAAAAATTAATTATTAGAGGCTATTTTTAAAATTCATCTTAATAATGAGTACAGAGAGCCTTATTTAGTAGACGTTATTTTTTGGCGTGACATCCAGTATTGAATTGACCAAAGCGTTGTCGATATTGATTAACCGGAATTTATTATGTAATCGGTTTCTCCCGGTGCCATGATCGTAGCTAGGGCTCTGAAAGCTGTCAACAGAATGGCAGTTTCCTTGCGTGCCACAAATCAGTGCGACAGGTAAGAAAAAGGTGTTGCGTTGGCCATACCCAAAGTAGGCGTTTTACCGCCTAAAGCATGATTTTATAAGGGTCTTTTTGAAAAATCCGCTCTCGGAAGATGGCTTTAAGAAGGGGCCATTTATTTCTTTTTGTTGTTTAAAAACGACTTTATATTTCTTAAATGTCTTTTGACAGCGGTGTCATTTTTCCGGGTTTTCTTTGTGGGTGCGCTGGAAACGGGGGATAACATTGAGAATGCCCCAGGCGAGTAGCGTACACAAAATAGCAGTAAGTTCGCGGCCCAGACCCACGGCAACGCCGATGGCCGCGGTGAGCCAGATGCCGGCGGCGGTGGTAAGGCCAGTGACATGCCGTTCGTCGCTGCCTTTGATAATTGCCCCGGCGCAGAGAAAGCCGATACCGGCGATCACGCCCTGAATCACCCGGCTCATTTCGGCGTCGGAAATACCGGCCTGATGGGGAATGAGAATAAACAATGCGGCGCCAATACACACCAGCATATGGGTACGAATGCCCGCATCTTTGCCTTGCTGTTCCCGTTCCCAGCCGAGCAGTCCGCCCAACATGGCTGCTATCGACAGGCGGACAATAACGGTGGTCATTTCGCCCACATTGCTAAGATCAGAAAATTCCTGTGCCAGGGTTTGTTTGACCAGTTCGAGAGTATCGCTCACAGCATCCATCCGGTTATTTAAGGGGGTTCAAGCGCCCTTAAGTGTGGATGGAGAAACAGCAATTGGCGGGAAATTTTTGAGTTTTTTGATGGTGTCGGCATGAAAAGGCCGCGCTCGTGAAGGAGCGCGGCGCGGGGTGTTACGGCAAGTCGAATACCAGGGCTTTAACGGCGCTGTTATTGGCCATTAATGTCAGCACGTCTTTTTCATCTTCGATGGCAACACCATCTCCTGGCTGCAAGCGATGGTTGCCGAGGTGCAGTTCGCCTTCGATAACGTGAATGTAAGCACGGCGCTCACTGGCAACCGGCAATTCCACTGACTCCTTGCCCTCCAGCAGCAGCTGGTAAAGTCTGGCATCCTGTTTGATTGTCAGGCTGCCGGCTTCGCCATCCGGGCTGATGACCAGCGTCAGCCCTTTGTTCTCGCCAAAATCTTTTTGCTGGTAGCCGGGTGTTTGGCCATACACATTCGGCTGAATCCAGATTTGTAAAAATTTCAGCGGGGCGGTAACCGAGGCATTGAACTCGCTATGGGTGATTCCCCTGCCTGCCGACATCAGCTGGAACTCCCCGGCGGGCAAGCGGGCAATGTTGCCTTCGCTGTCGCGGTGGGCAATTTCCCCTTCCAGGACGTAGCTGATAATTTCCATATCGCTGTGACCGTGGGTAGGAAACCCGGCGCCCGGCACAACTTCATCGTCGTTGATTACCCGCAGGGCGGAAAAGCCCATGAAGCGGGTATCGTAATAACTGCCAAAAGAAAACGTATGGCGACTGTTGAGCCAGTCAAAATGGCCACTGCCGCGTTCTTCACTGCGTCTTACTGTAATCATGGCTCTTCTCCGGTTAGTGGCGACGGCGGGGCAGCATGCTTTCCAGCACACCATCACGATCGCGCCAGTGATGTTTCAATGCGACTAAAATGTGTCCGCCAACCAATGCCCCGCAAAACCACGCCAGACTGATATGTAACCATTTCACTGTGTCGTAAGCCTCGGGCCAGGTAGGCAAAATATGCGGTAATGAAAACCAGCCGAGCACCATAATCGGCTTGTCTGCCACCGAGCTCCACGCCCAGCCGGATATCGGCAGGGCAATCAATGCCACGGCATACAGCAAGCGGTGCCCCCGGTGCGCCAGTAACTGCATCTGTGCGCTCATGGTGTCGGGTAGCGATGGCACCGGGTGAGTCCAGCGCCAGGCCAGACGTATTACGATCAAAAATAACAGGGTACTGGCGATGGCCTTGTGCCAGAAGGTCAGCCCGTGGTGCGGGTTAAGCGTATCGCGCCAGTAAACCGCCAGCACACCCAGTACCCATGCGGCCAGCCAGAGGGCGGCCATCGACCAGTGCAACCACTTGGCGGTAGCGGTGTAATGCCGGTTGTCAGCCAGTGGTAATTGGGCGGACATGACTATCTCCTTTAGGGTATTAAAACGGCGGGCGCTGTGGGCAACCCGCCAAAAGCTGTTGCTTTACAGTGCTTTGACCAGCGCCTGGTCAGCACTCAGGCGACCGCCACCGGACAGTGCCAGCGCCGTAACACCCGCCAGTAATGCCAGCGCAAACTCATAACCGTTATTGGCCATAAACAAACCGTTGCTAATGTGGGTGCTGAAAATGGCTACCACCATGGTGATTGCCAGTACCGCTGCGGCAGGGCGGGTGAGCAGGCCAATCAGCAGGAATAAACCACCGAAAAATTCTGCCGAGCCGGCGGCAAGCGCCATCAGATAACCCGGTTCCAAACCAATCGATGCCATCCATTGACCGGTGCCTTCCAGACCGTAACCGCCAAACCAGCCGAACAGCTTTTGAGCGCCGTGGGCGGCAAAGATAATGCCGAGCGGTACGCGCAGTGCCAGAGAAGACCATTGTTGACCTGGGTTAATCAAATTTTTTAATGCGCTCATAAAAACTCCGTTGAAATCAGTAGGTACCGTCGTTGAGGATCAAATAGGTCCGTCACTGGAAGTTTGTGTCTGTGCAGGCTGCGTTAAACCTGGCTGTGAGCCGTAACAGACTTTTCCGGACGGACATTGCCGTGTCAGTGGGTGCACTTTACTCTTGCTATTTGCGATTGAAAAACGGAAGATTTTGAAAAGTTTATTCAAAAAATTTGAACAGGAAAAAGTCATGCTGCATCCGGTACTTACGCTCGAGGCGCTCCGTGTTCTGGATGCTATTGATCGCAAAGGCAGTTTTGGCGCCGCCGCCGAAAGCCTTTTCAAGGTGCCTTCGGCCTTGTCCTATACGGTGCAGAAGTTGGAGAGCGATCTGGGGGTGACCTTATTTGACCGCAGCCGGCAGCGTGCGCAACTGACGGTCGCTGGCAAGCTGCTGGTAGAGCAGGGGCGGATGTTGTTGCAAGCCGCTACCCGGCTTGAGGATGCGGTACGCCAGCTGGAATCCGGCTGGGAAACCCGCCTGCGCATCGCCCGGGACACTATTTTGCCGGGGCAGCCGCTCTGGCAACTGGTGCAGGCGTTTAACCAGCTCGATAAACAGGTGGCACTGCATCTGTCGGAAGAAGTGCTGGGCGGTGCCTGGGATGCGTTGATTTCCGACCGTTGCGATTTGACGCTGGGCGCCAGCGGCGAGTTGCCGAAAGGAATTTTTGAATATCACCTGATGGGCGAAGTGGAATTTGTTTTTGCCGTCGCCCCGGATCACCCGCTGACCCTGCACAAGGGGCCGGTCGATGCCGCCGCCATTCGCGCGTTTCCTACCGTGGTGGTGGCGGATTCTTCACAGACCTCACCGTCGCGCTCTTCCGGTTTACTGGAGAGCCGGCAAACGGTACGCGTGGCGACCATGGGAGCAAAAATTGAGGCTCAGTTGCAGGGTATCGGCGTCGGGTTCTTGCCCCGGCATTTGATCGATGATCCGCTGGCGCAGCATCAGCTGGTGGTTTTGCCCTGCTCGGTGCCGCGCCCGGCTATTCCGGTGTATATGGCATGGCGCAAGGGAGAAACGGGCAAGGCTTTGGCGTGGTTTGTCGAGGCCTGCAAGGCAACCCGCTGGTTGCCCGCCAGTGATAAAAAAGTAGTTTAGCGGTTATTTCGCCGATTTTTCGTTCATTTGCCGACGGATCGCGGTAATCACCGGTACCACTTCCGGGCGGATTTGCCGCCAGATGTAAAAAGCTTCAGCGGCCTGGCCCACCAGCATGCCCAGCCCGTCTGCTGTTTTGCCCGCGCCTTGTTGTTCGGCCCATTGCAGAAAAACCGTCGGCTCTGCGGCATACATCATGTCGTAGCAGTGCGCGTTCTCTGCCAGCACACCGGCCGGCAAGGGCGGTAATTCGCCGTTCAGGCTGGCTGATGTGCCGTTGATCACTACGTCAAAAGTTTGCCCTGCCAGTTCGGGAAAACTGCAGGCTTGCAGAGTGCCGAGGTCCTGAAACGACATCACCAGTTGTTGCGCCTTTTCACGGGTGCGGTTGGCAATGGTGACCGACGCGGGTTGTTCTTCGAGTAAAGGCTGCAAAATACCGCGTACCGCGCCGCCGGCACCCAGCACCAGAATGCGCTTGCCGCGCAGTTCCCAGCCGAGATTGTGCATATCGTGCACCATGCCAATACCGTCGGTGTTATCGCCCAGTAACAAACCATCCGCTTGCCGCGCCAGGGTATTAACCGCACCCGCTCGTTGTGCCCGCTCGGTCAGGCGGTCGGCCAAGGCGAAAGCTTCCAGCTTGAAGGGCACGGTAATGTTCAGGCCTTTGCCACCGTCTGCAAAAAATTGTGCCGCTGTGTCCCGGAAGGCATCCTCGGCCACCAGTTGGCGGTTGTAATGCATGTCCTGGCCGGTTTGTTCGGCGAAATGGCGGTGAATGTGCGGCGATTTGCTGTGATGGATGGGGTTACCAAAAACGGCGTACAAGTCTGTCATGAAGAAGAAATCCGTGTGCAAAATCAGCTGAAAAAACGCCATCCCGCGGGGCGGCGTGCTGTAAAACGCGGGCAGCATGGACGGTTATTGTTACCGTCCGGGGGCTGTGCGCTTTATCGTTATTGTTGTATGAGCCAGTTCCGTGGCGGTAAAAACTGATCATAAAGGGCGGCTTCCGGAGATCCTGCTTCCGGCTGCCAATCGTACTCCCAGCGCACCAGCGGCGGCAGGGACATGAGTATAGACTCGGTTCGTCCGCCGGTTTGCAAGCCGAACAACGTACCCCGGTCATAAACCAGATTGAATTCTACATAGCGACCGCGGCGGTAAAGCTGGAACTGACGCTCGCGCTCGCTCCAGGGGAGGTTCTTGCGGCGTGCCACAATCGGTTGGTAGGCAGGCACATAGCTGTCACCTACCGCGCGCATAAAGGCAAAGCTCTGCTCGAAACCGGCCTCGTTCACATCATCAAAAAACAGACCGCCCACACCGCGTGCTTCGCCGCGGTGCTTCAGAAAAAAGTACTCATCGCACCACTGTTTGTAGCGTGGATAGACATCCTCGCCGAACGGCTGGCAAGCGTCGAACGCCGTTTGGTGCCAGTGCTGGCAGTCTTCTTCGTTGCCGTAATAGGGCGTAAGGTCGTAACCGCCGCCAAACCACCACACAGGTTCAGCGCCTTCTTTTTCGGCGATAAAAAAGCGCACGTTGGCGTGGCTGGTGGGCACGTAAGGATTGTTCGGGTGAATCACCAGCGAAACGCCCATGGCCTCAAAGGCGCGACCCGCCAGTTCCGGTCGGTGCGCGGTGGCCGAGGCGGGCATTTGTGTGCCGTGGACATGGGAGAAGTTAACGCCGCCTTTTTCGATAACCGCGCCGTTGGTCAAGACCCGCGAGCGACCACCGCCACCTTCTGCACGCTGCCAGCTGTCTTCAACAAAGGTGGCGGCGCCATCTTCGGCGGCCAGCGCCTGACAAATACGGTCTTGCAAATCCAGCAGGTAAGCTTTGACCTGTTCTTTGTCGGGAGCAGTGGTGGTAGAGCGGGACATCAATGATCTCTCCTGAACCGGAAATGTGCGCGCCGGGTGTCAGCGGCAGTGCCGGTTAATCAACGGGGGCGATATTCTACTCCTCCGTGAGCGAAAGCGGCAAAGTGATCAGCCCGGACGAACAATCTGTCCGGTGCCCAGGTCGCGAATTTCCGAAGGTTTGCTGCGATTACCCAGCGATCCGGCGGCAATAGCGTCAAGTTCGGTGCGAAAGTAACGGCGCAGGCTTAATAAATCTTTCGCCGGTTCACGCCCTTGCGGGTTGGCCGAGGTGGAAACGATGGGGCCATCAAACGCTTTTGCCAGCGCGGCCGCAATCGGGTGGTTGGTAACCCGGATTGCCAGGCTATCAAAATGACCGGTAATCCACGGCGGCGCCAGGCCGTTGTCGGGCACCAGCCAGGTGACCGGGCCAGGCCAGGAGTTTTTCAGGCGCTGGCGTTGCAAGTCATCAATGCCTTCCAGAAAGGGTGCAACTTGCGCCATATCGGCGGCCAGCAAAATCAGCCCTTTATGAACCGGGCGGTGTTTCAGCGCTAACAAGCGCTCTACCGCTTGCTGGTCGTAGGGGTTGCAACCCAGCCCCCATACGGCTTCCGTCGGGTAGGCGACCACACCTCCACCGCGCATAACGCGGGCAACGTGTTGAATTCGGGGATGTCGGTACCAGTCGGTCATGTGGAAGTCCTGTAACGCGAAGAATAAAAATGAAGCCATGACGTAAGAGGGGGCAATGTATCCTGGCGGGGGAGAGGGCTCAATTGATATCTCTGCTTCTGTTTGGTGCGCAGGCGCCAGTTTGTCGCATAAATCCCTTGATGAGACGCTTTTTTTTGAAATAAATGCGTAGTGAGAATAGAGCATTTTCCAGGAATTTTTGGCTTTTTTATGCGAATTTAGCCCTTATTTCGCGTGAAAAGGCTTCCGCTTGAAAAACCTGCATTTTTCCTCCTGCCTGGCATCGCCTTTGCTCCATCCCTCTTAACTATAAGGAGAAGCCGCTATGTTGTTATTCAAACGCCGGGTAGAAGCAGGGGCAGACGAGGTCGAGCGTCTGGTGGTACAAAACGATTTAACCGTAACCTTGCCCGGTGAGTCCTCACTGGCGCAGCGGCTCAATGTATTTATCCGGCGGCTGCAACAGCAGATTGGCGTCAGTTTACAGGCGGCGGTAGGTATTGCCGCCCATGCTCCCCGCCTTGAAGCCATTGCCCGCGACACCGAACAACAGGGGCAGGCATTGGCACAATCTGCCAGCCTGATTGCCAGTGCCAGCGAAGAAATCAGCGCGACGCTGGACGCCGAGCTGGTGCCGGGCGCTGTGCATCTCAGTGAGCTGGCCAGTCATGTCGCCGGGCGCTTGCGGGAAGGTGAAAGCAACAGCGCGCAGGTATTGCAGCAAGTAAATAGCATCCATCACAGCGAGCAATTACTGGCCAATGAAATCCATTTGCTGGGCCAGCGACTGGAAGAAGTGACCCAGGTGATTGGCCTGATTGGCAATATTTCCCGCCAAACCAACTTGCTGGCTTTGAACGCGGCCATCGAAGCGGCGCGCGCCGGTAATCACGGTCGCGGTTTTGCGGTAGTGGCCGATGAGGTGCGGCGGCTGGCGGGGCATACCACGGAAGCGACCGAGCAGGTTAGTAGCATTATCGATGCTTTTCGCGACAGTATGAGCCGATTGGGCGATGCCGGCAGTGAAATGCACCATGCCGTGCAAGCCGGGCAGCAGGGTATGACGGGCGTTAATCAGGGGCTGGCCGATGCCCGTCAGGCCATGGACGAACTGGATCAGCGGGTGGCGTCCATGGCCACCGGCATGTCGCAAATCGGCACGGCGGTAAAAACGGTCAATAGCGATGTGCATACCATTGCGCAGGTGGCCGATGGCCTGATCGACAAGGCGGGACAGGTACACCAACAAAGTCAGCGGGTGCGCAGCGAAGGTGATCGCTTGCTGGAAGGGTTGGGCAGTTTTCAACTGGAAGTGCATCGCGATGTACACGCGGCGGTGGTGCAATTGACGCACCGTCTGGCCGGTGATGCGTCTTTGGCCGGCGCCGAGCAGGTGATGCGCCAGACCTTGCAGCGCGATCACCGCTTCGAGCTGTTGTATCTGGTGGGGCGTGACGGTGTGCAGGTTTCCGAAAATATCCCCGCCGCCGATATACAGCTGGTGGATCAACAATCGGCCAGGGGGCGCAACTGGTCGTCCAGAGAGTGGTTTTCCGGGGTGATTCGCAGCGGCGAACCGGTGATGACGCCGGTGTATCGTTCGTCTGCCACGGATGCTTTTTGTTTCACCCTGTCTGCACCGGTGAGGGATGTTAACGGTCAGCTGCTCTATGTATTGGGGGCGGATGTGCGCTTGTCGGCTTTGATGACCCGGCGGGACGCTGAGCAACCCCGGCGCGCTTTCGCTTGATGCTGCACTCTTAAAATTAAGCGGGTCGGAAAGTTAACCAGGTCGGAACGTTAACCGGGTCGGGCTGATGCCTGACCGGCTCCCGCTTTACTTCAACCGGTAAAAACCGTCCCGCGTTTCGGCAACCCGCTGCTGCAATTGCAGCTCTATCAGGGTTGCGCCCAGGGTGCCGATATCGCAATCCAGCCGCTCTATTAACAAGTCCATATCTACCGGATCAAAGCCCATTTGCTCCAGCACTTGTTGCTGGAAGGGGGAAATGTCCGGCAGCGCATCGGCAGGGATGCTCTGTTGCTGGTGCCAGGCCAGTAAACCGCCCAGTTGTTCAACAATATCCGCTGCGCTTTCCACCAGCGTGGCGCCTTCGCGGATCAGTTGGTGGCAGCCTCGGGCGAGCGGGTTGTGAATGGAACCCGGAATAGCGAACACTTCGCGGTTCTGCTCCAGCGCCATGCGGGCGGTAATCAATGAGCCGCTTTTGACTGCGGCTTCCACCACCAGCGTGCCCTGGCTCATGCCACTGATAATGCGATTTCGCTGGGGGAAATGACTTGCCTCGGCCTTGGTGCCGGGGGGAAATTCGCTGATCAGAGCGCCGCCGTTGGCAAGAATTTGTGTGGCCAGTGAACGATGTTGCAAGGGATAAACACGATCGATGCCCGTGCCCAGCACGGCGATGGTTTGAGCGTTGACGCTCACCGCCCCCGAATGTGCCTGGCCATCGATGCCTTTGGCCAGCCCGCTGGTAATAACAAAACCATTGCCAGCCAAAAAGCGGGCGAACTGCAACGCGTTGTCCGCGCCGGTCGGGCTCGGCGTGCGGCTGCCGACAATAGCCAGCTGGGGCAGCGCAAGGCAGTCCGGGTTTCCTCTCACATACAGCAGCGGTGGTGGTCGGGAGATTTCTTTTAACAGGGCGGGGTAGCGCGGGTCGTCAAAGGCGATGAGGTGGCAATCCGCCTGTTGCGCCAGCCACTCATCTTCCAGATCAATTTGCCGACTGAGCGGATGCAGGTCCGGTTGCTGTTGCCATATCGTCAAGGCATCGAGGGTGGCCGGTTTCATCACGCTGGCCAGTTCAGCCACGGGGCGATGCAACACGTCAATGGCAGAGGGAAAGCGGTTCATCAACTGCCAGAAACGGGAAATACCCAGTTGCGGCAGGCGTTGCAGAATACGGATGGCTTTGGGGTGAGAGAGCATACACGCGTCCTTGTGTTGCTGTCGGCCTCAATCCGTGAGGCCGGTTGGCGGAAATTACGGGTTGCGAATTTTGTCGTTTGTAGACAGCGGACGGTCCGCTTCCAGTACCAGGCCAAAACTCATTTTTTCAAAGGTGCGGAAAACCATTAACAGACCGGCGCGCTCATCGGGCAGCTGCACGTTTTTGCCGGTTACCCGGTCGCGTACCAGCTCGCCTTGTTTGTAGATGGCCAGCACGTTACCGACCGCCAGGCCTTCGCGATCACCGCGGTTAAGAATCACCACGTTCATCTTGCCGATCTGGGTGACGCCGCCTTCTACCGCCAGAATCAGACCGTCGACATCATTTTCCGGGGCGTTGGGGTAAAAGGTGGAGTCGACGGCGCGGTCTTCGCTGCGCAGCAGGCGGTCGCCAAGGCGAATTTCTTCACTGGTACGAACCACGGTAACGGTGGCGATGTCGTCCTGCTGGGAGCGCACACCGACCATGCCCACGCTCAGGGCGTGTACACCGAGAACCTCTTTGGTGATCGGGTCGCGCAGAATATCGCCCTTACGGAATACCCCGTAGTTGGACTCTTCTTCCAGATTCCCTTTAACGTAAGCGCGGTCACCGGCACCGGTCACCAGGCGTTTTTCTGCGCCGGCCAGAATATAAGGCGCGGCTTCCAGTTCACCGGGCGCTACGATACGGCTGCGGGACAAAAAGCTGTCGATGCGATCAAGAGGAATGGCAGTAATGGCTTCATCGTTGGGCAATACGCGCACGCTGGGGCTGAGTTTTGAATCGCCCGGTGCCAGTTTTACCGTGCGCTCAAGGGTAAGCCGCGGTGTGCCGTCCACATAAATAAGGCGAATCACATCGCCAGGATAAATCAGGTGGGGGTTTTCAATTTGCGGATTAACATGCCAGATTTCCGGCCATTTCCACGGGGTATTCAGGAAGGTATTGGAGATATCCCAGAGGGTGTCACCTTTTTTTACGGTGTACTCTTCAGGGTGCCCACTTTTTAGCAGTCCCTGATCTGCCCAACTGAGCAGGCTGAACATGCACACTGCAAGTACAGTGAACAGCAATTTTTTCATGGCAACCGATCCTGTTGTTATTCGACCTGGTGAGATGCAGATGGCGTAAATACGTTATAATGCCCCATTATGTCCGTATCGGTTCCAGATCCGCGTTGTAATTCCTGTGTGATCATCATGTTAGCAGCGGTTATTACCTTTTTACCAGAGTTTGTCACAAGCTATGGCGATATTAGAGATACTTGAATTTCCCGATCCACGTTTGCGTACCCAGGCAAAACCTGTCGCCGTGGTTGACGATAAATTGCGTCAGTTAATCGACGATATGTTCGAAACCATGTACGACGCTCCCGGTGTTGGTCTGGCGGCAACGCAGATTAATGTACACCAGCGTCTGGTGGTTATTGATGTCAGCGAAGACAAGTCGCAACCGCTGGTGTTTATCAACCCCGAAATTACCGTGCTGGACGACGAGCTGAACGAATACGACGAAGGTTGTCTGTCAGTGCCCGGTTTTTACGAAACGGTAACGCGCCCCAAACGAATCCAGGTCAATGCGCTGGATCGCAATGGTGAGCCGTTTACCCTTGAGCCGGATGGTTTGCTGGCGGTGTGTATTCAACACGAGCTGGATCACCTCAATGGCAAATTATTCGTTGATTATGTGTCTCCGGTAAAGCGCGACCGGATTCGTAAAAAACTCGAAAAGCAGCATCGCTCCCAAGCCTGATCGACACCCGATCAGGCTTTTTCCTTTTATATTCAAGGTTTTTCATGACCCATTCATTACCGACCGATGGGCTGCGAATTGTATTTGCCGGAACCCCGGGGTTCGCCGCGCATCATTTGCAGCAATTGCTCGACAGTCGTCATCAGGTGATTGCCGTGTATTCCCAGCCGGATCGGCCGGCCGGCCGTGGCAAAAAACTGATGGCAAGCCCGGTTAAACAACTGGCGGCCACCCATAACATTCCGGTGTACCAACCCCTCTCCCTGAAATCTGCCGAAGCCCAGGCCGAGCTTGCTGCCTTGCAGGCAGACATTATGGTAGTGGTGGCTTACGGCTTGTTACTGCCCGCCGCGGTACTGAGCATTCCCCGTTTGGGTTGCATCAATGTGCATGCTTCGCTGTTGCCTCGCTGGCGCGGCGCGGCGCCGATCCAGCGCGCTATTGAAGCGGGCGATGACATGACCGGCGTGACCATCATGCAAATGGATGTGGGATTGGATACCGGCGACATGCTGGTGAAAAGCACCTGCCCGATTACGCCAGAAGACACCGGCGGCAGCTTGCATGACCGCTTGTTGACCCTTGGTGGCCCGGCGTTGCTGGAAGCGCTGGATCAATTACAAGCGGGGCAAGCTGTTGCCGAAGTTCAGGACGATGCCCTGTCCTGTTACGCGGCCAAGTTATCCAAAGAAGAAGCATTGCTCGACTGGCGATTGCCAGCGGATGTGCTGGCGCGCAAAGTTCGCGCTTTTAATCCGGTTCCGGTTGCTTATGCCCGCCTTGCGGGTAGTGCAGCGGACGAGCGGATTCGTATTTTTCAGGCCAGTGTGCTGGCTGCATCGAACGGATCTTCACCGGGCACCATTGTAGAAGTTTCCTCGCGCGGCATCGGCGTTGCCTGTGCCGATCACACCTTGTTGATAGAGGAAGTGCAGCTGCCCGGCAAAAAAGTTGTTACCGTTGAAGAGCTGTTGCGTGGTCACGGTGATTACTTCCGGGCGGGCGATACCATGGAGTTGCCAGGCCAATGATTGTTCAGGTAAGAGCTGCCGCAGCCCAGGTGATCAGTCGCATCCTGCGTCAACAAGGGTCTTTATCCAGTGTATTGCCGGTATGGCAATCCCAGGTGCGGGAGGCGGATCGCGCCTTGCTGCAAGAGCTTTGCTTTGGTTGTATGCGCTGGTATCCGCAGTTGCAGCGCTTGTCCGGGCTGTTGCTGGAAAAGCCGATGCGCGCCAAGGACAGCGATGTGCATGCGCTGCTGTTGCTGGGCATTTATCAGCTGATGCACACCCGCATTCCCGATCACGCCGCCATTGGCGAAACCGTGGAAGCGGCGCGCAGCTTTAAAAAGCCCTGGGCAACCGGCCTGATCAATGGCGTATTGCGCCGCTTTCAGCGCGAGAGGGAAGATCTCGAAACCCGTCTTGCCAATGATCACCATTACCAAAGCAACCATCCCGAATGGCTGTTGAGCGCATTTCAGCGCGCCTGGCCGCAGCAACTGGCCAGTATTCTGCAAGTTAACGACCAGCATCCGCCGTTTACCTTGCGGGTTAACCGCCAGCATATTGACCGCGACCACTACTTGCACCACCTGACGTTGCAGGAGATCGCCGCCGTTGTTACGCCCTTCAGCGACGATGGCATCCGGCTTGAGAGGCCGGTTGATCCGCGCACCTTGCCAGGTTTTGCAGCCGGCGATATCAGTGTGCAGGATGAAGCGGCGCAATTGGCGGCGGGGCTGTTGCAGTTGCAGCCTGGCTTGCGGGTGCTCGACGCCTGCGCGGCGCCCGGCGGCAAAACCGGTCATATCTTTGAGCAGCAACCGGACATTGGCGAAGTCACCGCGCTGGATAGTGACGAACGTCGCTTGCAGCGCGTTACCGAAAACCTGCAACGCCTGGGTGTAGAGGCTACATTGAAATGCGGCGATGCCAGCCAGCCGGATTCCTGGTGGGACGGCCAGTTATTTGACCGCATTCTGCTGGATGCACCCTGTTCTGCCACCGGTATTATTCGTCGCCATCCGGATATCAAGGCATTGCGCACGGCGGATGACATTGCCCGCCTCGCGGCCCTGCAGGGGAAGATTCTCGACGCGCTCTGGCCATTGTTGGCTGATGACGGCGTGCTGGTGTATGCCACCTGTTCCATCATGCCGGACGAAAATACCCGCGTGGTCGAGGCGTTTTTGCAGCGCCAGCCGGACGTGGTGTGTGATCGCCTTGATGTTGCCTGGGGGCTTGAACAACCCTGTGGCCGGCAATTGTTGCCACAGTCGGAAGGTCATGACGGTTTTTACTATGCCCGTTTACGCAAACCGGCCAAAACCGCCTGAATTTAAGGGATTGTTGGATAATCGCTTATGAAAATTATTATCCTCGGTGCCGGTCAGGTCGGCGGCAGTCTGGCAGAGAACCTCTCCAGCGAAGCCAATGACATTACCGTTGTCGATACCGATGAATCGCGCCTGCGCGAGCTGCGCGATCGTCTCGATATTGGCGTGGTGCACGGTGCCGGTTCGCATCCGGATGTATTGGTGCAGGCGGGTATCGAAGATGCCGATATGCTGATTGCGGTGACCAACCACGACGAGATCAACATGATCGCCTGCCAAGTGGCCAATGCACTGTTTCGCACCCCGGTAAAAATTGCCCGCGTTCGCGCCACCGCTTATCTCAACAACCGCGCCTTGTTTGATCAGGGCGCGATTCCGGTGGATGTGCTGATCAGCCCGGAACAGCTGGTTTCCGATTATATCTACCGTCTTATTGAACAACCGGGCGCGCTGCAAGTGCTGGATTTTGCCGATGGCAAAGCCCAGCTGGTAGCGGTGCGGGCCTACCACGGCGGGCCGCTGGTGGGGCAGGAGCTGCGTTACATGCGCCAGCATATGCCCCGTGTCGAGACCCGGGTTGCGGCTATTTACCGCCGTAATCGCGCCATTATGCCAACCGGTTCGACGGTGATCGAAGCCGATGATGAAGTTTTCTTTATCGCTGGCCGCTCTGATATCCGCGCGGTCATGGGCGAGTTGCGTCGGCTGGAAGTGGCCTACCGGCGCATTATTATCGCCGGTGGTGGCAACATCGGTTTGCGCCTGGCGAAAAAGCTGGAAGGTCGCTACAACGTCCGGGTTATTGAACACAACAAAGACCGTTGCCATGCGCTTGCCCAGCAACTGGAGCGCGCCATTGTGCTACATGGCAGCGGCACCGATCAGGATTTGCTGATTGAAGAAAATATCGACGATACCGATGTCTTCCTGGCGCTGACCAACGATGACGAAGCCAACATCATGTCGTCCATGCTGGCCAAACGCCTCGGCGCCCGCAAGGTAATGACGCTTATCAATAACCCCGCTTACGTGGATCTGGTGCAGGGTGGCGACATTGATATCGCCATCTCGCCACAAACCACGACGATTGGCAGCTTGCTCACCCATGTGCGCCGAGGCGATATGGTTAGTGTGCACTCACTTCGTCGCGGAGCCGCAGAAGCTATAGAGCTGGTGGCGCACGGTGACAGCCGTTCATCACGAGTGGTGGGGCGTGCGCTGGAAGATATCGACCTGCCGGAGGGGGCCAACATTGGCGCCATCGTGCGGGAAAATGCGGCCGGTGAGAGCGAGGTGATTATCGCCCGCGACGATCTGGTCGTGCAGGCCAATGACCATGTCATTGTGTTCCTGCTCAATAAAAAACACATTACCGATATCGAGCGCTTGTTCCAGGTCGGTTTTACCTTTTTCTGATCACAGGGTTTGCGGGCTGGCGCTCACGAGGCGCGATGCCCCACCTTTCGGGGAAGCATTACTGCTATGCATTTCGCCATCATATCCAAGGTACTCGGCGTACTGCTGATGATGTTCAGCCTGACGTTGCTGATCCCCATTCCTGTCTCGCTCTGGTTTCACGACGACAACTACATGACCTTCCTGCTGGCCTTCGGCATCACCTTTGCTGCCGGTATGGCGCTGTGGTTACCGGTGCGTTTCAGCAAGGCTGATTTGCGCACCCGCGATGGTTTTCTGGTCACAGCGCTGTTCTGGACGGTACTGAGCAGTTTCGGTTCCCTGCCATTTCTACTGTCACGCGGTTTGTCACTGAGCTTTACCGATGCCATCTTTGAGGCGGTATCCGGTATTACCACCACCGGCGCCACGGTCATCAGCGGGCTGGATCAATTGCCGCATTCGATCCTTTATTACCGCCACCAGCTGCAATGGTTCGGTGGTATCGGCATCATCGTTATCGCGGTAGCTATTTTGCCGATGCTGGGCATTGGTGGCATGCAGCTGTACCGCGCCGAATCGCCCGGCCCGGTAAAAGATAACAAACTGACCCCGCGCATTACCGAAACCGCCAAAGCGCTGTTTGCGATTTATCTGGTGCTGACTATCGCCTGTGGCCTGGCCTATAAATTGGCGGGCATGAGCTGGTACGAGGCGGTCTGCCATGCATTTTCTACCGTCTCGAACGGCGGCTTTTCCACCCATGACAGCAGTATTCGCTACTTTGACAGTTCGCTGATCCTCTGGATTTGTTCCATTTTCATGCTGATTTCCGGCGCCAACTACGCCTTGCACTTTTTTGTCTGGCGCGAGCGCAGCCTGCGTTATTACTTTGCGGATGCCGAATTTCGCTTCTATTTCAGCTGGATCACCATTGGTGGTCTGGTGACAGTTGGCTACTTGCTGGCCACCTCAACCTACGATACCCGTGATGCCATTTTCATCGGGTTCTTTAACCTTGCCTCTACGTTAAGTACCGCCGGCTTTGCGTCGGATTTTGTGCATTGGCCGTCATTCCTGCCCTTCGCGCTGTTTACCCTGGCGTTTCTGGGCGGTTGTGCGAGTTCTACCGGCGGCGGTATCAAAATGGTGCGGGTGCTGCTGCTGTACAAACAGGGAGTGCGGGAAATTCATCGCCTGATTCACCCCAACGCGGTTATCCCGATCAAGATTGGCAAAATCCATGTATCCGACTCGGTGGTGCAAGCGGTGTGGGGCTTCTTCGCCATGTATGTGGTGATGTACATCCTGATGTTTATGCTGCTGATGGCCAGCGGTCTGGATCTGATCACTGCTTTCTCGGCGGTGGGGGCCTGTATCACCAATCTGGGGCCTGGTATGGGGCAGGTGGCCTCCAATTATGGTTCAATCAACGATGCCGCCAAATGGATTCTCTGTTTCGCCATGCTGCTGGGCCGGCTGGAAGTTTTCACCTTGCTGGTTTTATTTACGCCGATGTTCTGGCGGCGGTAAAACCGCTTTGCGGCAGTGAGTTTGCTCTGGTTATATTTATCGATTGCCGCAGTGACGGGCAGGCACAGGTTGTTGCCCGGGTGGTATTGAAATAATAAAAACAAATTTAACGTTTATGTCCGAACGAGGTTCCGACCCATGACCACCAACCCCCTGAAACTTGCCGCACTGCTCGCAACCTTCTCTGTGGCCGGTTCCGCTGCTGCGGACTGTCTCGATAACAAAACCTTGCAAGAGCTCGATCTGCGTTACGAAGAGGCCTTGCGGGTAGGTGACACCGCTTTCCTGCAACAGTTGTTAGCCGAGGAATACACCTGGGTGCATAACCTCGCGGTGGATAAAGAGCCTAAATCCAAACTTATTGACCGTCTGGTCAAGCCTGCAGAAGTGCCCAAATCCCGCCGCTCGGCAGAGGTGACCATTCACAAACTGGACAGCACCGCTGTGCTCAGCGGGGTGAGTCTGGTTGAAAAATGGAATACCGACGGCCAAAGCTGGCGCACGCTGCACTACCAGTTTATGCGCACCTATGTGAAAACAGCGGGCGGCGAATGTCGGTTATTATCTTCCCAGACTATGAAAATCCGCACCGATGAGCGCCAAACGGCACCTTGAGGCTTTGCCGGTCGGGGGGTATTGCCCTTTCGGAATGCGGGTGGCTGCTGCCACAAATTGCAGATAATAAAAAAGCCGGGCAGTTTGCACTGACCGGCTTTTTTATTGGAAAGAGGCGCAATCAAATTACTTGATTTTGCCTTCTTTGTAGACCACGTGTTTACGAACAACCGGGTCAAACTTTTTGATTTCCATTTTCTCAGGCATGGTACGCTTGTTCTTGTCGGTCGTGTAGAAATGACCGGTACCAGCACTGGAGTTCAGACGAATTTTATCACGCATGATTCTTGCTCCCGATTAAACTTTTTCGCCGTTGGCGCGAACGTCAACCAATACGGCGTCGATGCCACGCTTGTCAATAATACGCATACCTTTAGCGGAAACGCGCAGAGTGACGAAGCGCTTCTCTGCCTCAACCCAGAAACGGTGAGTATGCAGGTTTGGCAAAAAACGACGCTTGGTGTGGTTTTTTGCGTGAGAAACATTGTTACCAGTGATTGGGCGTTTGCCGGTCACTTGACATACCTTGGACATTGCTTTGCCTCGTGTAAAATCAGCTCTCCAGACAGGTCTGGAACTGATGGGTTAGCCTTGAAACAGACCACCAACCAGCCTGGAGCGTTGTTGTGTGCAGCCTATTCGTTTTCTGTGAGCGAGCCGGTTACCTGAACAGGTAAAGGGTTGTTCGTTGTAAAAACCACCCCTTAAAAAGAGGTATAAACAACCCGGTCGCAGAGAGCCGCGTTTTATACCAAAAGAGGCTCTCAATAGCAACGACAAGCTGATTTTTTAGCCAAATTTTTACATAAAAAGCCGATTCAGGGAGGAAGTAGCCCTCGCTCGGCGAAAGACAGCACTTCATCATTGCCCACAATCATATGGTCGAGAATGCGCACATCAATCAAGGTCAGCGCTTTTTGCAGGCGGTCGGTGAGGCGAATATCCGCATCGCTGGGTTCCGGCATTCCGGAAGGATGATTGTGCGCAAGAATCAGACTGGCGGCATTGTGGGCGAGGGTGGCTTTCACCACTTCCCGGGGATAGACCGAGGCGCCATCAAGCGTGCCGTAGAATAATTCATCGTAGGCCAGCAGCCGGTTCTGGCTATCCAGAAACAGGATGGCAAATACTTCCCGCTGCTGATGGCGCAAGCGCGTCGAGAGATATTGCCTGACCAGGGTCGGGCTGGTGAGTAAATCGCGCTCCTGCAAACTGGCAGACAGATGCCGTTTGGCCATCTCCAGTACCGCTTGAAGCTGGGCATATTTGGCTGTGCCCAGCCCTTGTCCGCGACAGAAATCTTCCTGTGTGGCTTCCAGCAGCGGGCGCAGACCGCCGTAGGTTACCAGCAGATCCCGGGCGAGATCGACGGCAGATTTTCCGGCGCAGCCAATGCGCAAAAAAATGGCCAGCAGCTCGGCATCTGACAAGGCTTCTGCGCCGGTGAGCAAGAGTTTTTCGCGGGGCCGTTCAGCAGCCGGCCAATCGGTAATCGCCATACCTGATCCTTGTAAAATACGTCATCCCTGGTTGATGTTGAGCAAGGTGCAACAAACACCTTCTTCTATATAAGGATCCATCATCGCTTTTGCGACATGCACCCCGCTGGCAACTGATGATTAAGGTGTCATTGCCTGCCAGCAAAGCGTCAAGGATGGTATCTTAGGCACTTTCCGTCAAGTTCGAAGCCGCCTCTGGCGGGTGGCAGCCTTCAGGGCCGGATTTGACTCTTTATGTCTTCCGGATATTCTTCGGTCGGAGTACAGGTAACGCATGAGCAGTTTGGCCAATAAACGTATTTTACTGGGTGTAACCGGTGGTATAGCCGCCTATAAAAGCGCTGAGCTGATCCGCCGTCTGCAGGATTGCGGTGCCAGCGTTCGGGTGGTGATGACTCAGGCTGCCCAGGCGTTTATTACACCGCTCACCTTGCAAGCCCTGTCCGGGCATCCGGTGCACAGCGATTTGCTGGACCCGGCTGCCGAAGCCGCCATGGGGCACATTGAGCTGGCGCGCTGGGCGGATGCCATTCTGGTGGCGCCGGCGACGGCAGATTTTATGGCGCGGTTGGTCAGCGGTGAAGGCAATGACCTGCTAACCACGGTATGTCTCGCCTCCAGTGCACCGCTGGCGTTAGCGCCAGCGATGAATCAGGCAATGTGGCGTAATGCGGCAACTCAGGAAAATCTGACAAGATTGCAGGCGCGCCAGGTCGCTATTTTCGGGCCGGCTGCCGGTAGCCAGGCCTGCGGTGATATTGGCCCCGGCAGAATGCTGGAAGCTGTTGAGCTCTGCCGGCTTGCCGAGGGCTTGTTCGAAACAGGTTCGCTGAGTGGCAAAACGGTGGTGATTACCGCCGGGCCGACCCGCGAAGCAGTCGACCCGGTGCGCTATATCAGTAACCATAGTTCCGGCAAAATGGGTTACGCATTGGCGCAAGCCGCCATTGATGCCGGTGCCAAAACCATTTTAATCAGTGGCCCTACAGGGCTGCCAGTGCCTGATCGGGTGCAGCATATTCCGGTCATCAGTGCTGACGATATGTACCGTGAAAGTCTGGTTCACGCAGTGGATTGCCAGTTGTTTATTGCCGCTGCGGCGGTGGCAGATTATCGTCCGGCGGTACTGGCCGAGCAGAAAATAAAGAAAGGCGCCGATGATGAGATGGTCATCCGGCTGGTAAAGAACCCGGACATAGTGGCGGCGGTGGCGGCGCTACCGCAAGGGCAGCGTCCTTTTACCGTGGGCTTCGCCGCAGAGAGCGAATGCCTTTTGCAGCATGCGCGCGGCAAACTGGAACGCAAAAATCTGGATCTGATTATTGCCAACGACATAGTGGCAGAGGGCATCGGTTTTAACAGTGACGATAACGCGGTCACAGTGATTGATAAGAGCGGCGAACTTGCTCTGGATAAACAGTCCAAATCGGGCATTGCCCGGCAGTTGATTGCGTTATTGGCGAAAAAATTACCGGCTTCCGGTACTAACTGATCGACGCGGTCAGCACCGCTGTGTAGAGACGGAATAGATATGGGCAGGCTCGGGTTTGGCATAAGGATAACGGCGTGAAAAAAAAACCAACATTGGAAACGGCCAAATCGGAGCTACCCCTCTCCCGTTCGGCACTCAAAGCCAAAGAACAGCAAAAGCGTCAACAGGCACAACGTCGGCAATTCTTGCTGACAGGTTTGCTGGTGGCGTTACTGGCGAACGCGGCACTTGGCTGGTATCTCTACGGCCGTCTGGTCAACGATGTTGAAGCCGAACGCATGCTGCGGATGACCGAACAGGAAACCCGCAATCGCACCGGCGCGGTTACCGCCTATCTGCAACAGTTAAACGCCACCCTGCAGCAGGAAGCCGCACGGGAAACCTTATTACCTGCCCTGCAAGATGGCGATGTGCAACAGCTGACGCAGTTGGAACAATCCATTCAACACAGCTTTTATAAAGCATCAAAAGTGCGCCTTACACCGACAGGCACATTGCAGCTGGACCGGGACAGCGAAACCCCGGTTCGTTTTACCGAGCTGGACATTGTGCGCAAGGCAGAGCGCCGACAAGCGCCGGCCCCCGAGCTGGTTCGCATCAACAACCATTGGTGGCTGCATATCATCACCCCGATACCGGCAGCAGAAGGGCAGGAAGTGGCGGGCACGCTGATGGTGACCCTGGATAGCGGGGAGTTATTTCAGCTATTCAGCGTGGGAGATAACAACCTGGGAGAAACCCGGCTGTTACAAAAAATACCGGCGGCACCGGTGCAAACCCTGTCGACTTCCGGCGCTGCCGGCGATTGGGAAAGCCGTGAATATCCTATTCCGGATAGCTACCTGAGCGTGAAGTTCACGCCTTCGGATCAGTTATTTCGTATCGTGCGTGAGATGCCGGCGCTGTGGATACTGATTATCAGTTTAAGCACCGCGCTCTCGCTGGCGTTGGTTCTGGTGGCAAGCCGAAGACGCCTGCCGATTAAAAACGGCGCGGCGGCAGCTACGCCAGTACCTGCTGAAAATGACCCGGCAGAACAGCCGGCAAGTGCGGCGGCGGAATATACCCCCACGGGTGTTTATTCCAGCCAGGATATTCTGGATATCTCGGTTATTGAAGAAGATGCCGATGTGCTGGGGTTGCATCAAAGCGTCGGTAAAAAAGCAGCTGTCGCTCCGGTGGATCAACCGCCCGCCAACATTTTTCGCTCTTATGACATTCGCGGCGTTGTGGGCGAGTCACTTGATGGCAATCTGGCAGAAAAAATCGGTCGGGCGCTGGGCAGCGAAGCCATTGACCAGCAGGAAACCGCCGTTATTGTTGCGCGCGACGGACGTTTGCACAGTGAAGAACTCACCGAGCGCCTGATTAAAGGGATCAATGCCAGCGGTTGCCAGGTCATCGACATCGGCGTGGTACCAACACCGGTACTGTATTTCGCCACCTGTCATTTGCCGGAGACGTCCAGTGGGGTGATGGTAACCGCGAGCCATAACCCGGCAGAATACAACGGCTTTAAAATGGTCGTGAAGGGCGTGACCCTGGCGGATGATGCGGTGATGAATATTCGCACCCGTATCATTCAGCAACAATACCATCAGGGCACTGGCGGTATCGAATACCGGCAAATGGTGCCGGCTTACATCGAACGTATTTTTTCCGATGTGGCACTGGCTGGGCAAATCTCGATCGTTGTGGATGCTGGCAATGCGGTCACCGGCGTGGTGGCACCGCAATTGTTTGAAGAATTGGGCTGCGAAGTAACGCCCTTGTTTTGCGATCTGGATGGCAGCTTTCCGAACCACGATCCCGATCCCTGCCATGAGAAAAACCTCAAAGCGCTGAAGGCCAAAGTGCAGGAAGTGAATGCGGATATCGGCGTAGCCTTTGATGGCGATGGTGACCGTCTGGTCGTCGTTACGCCCAGCGGAAAAACCATCTGGCCGGATCAACTGCTGATGTTGTTTGCGCGAGATATTTTATCGCGTCATCCGGGAGCCGATGTCTTATTCGATGTAAAATGCACGCGCCAATTAAACCAGGTGGTGAGTAGTTACGGCGGTCGCCCGGTGATGTGGAAAACCGGTCACTCACCGATGAAAGCCAAGATGATTGAAACCGGCGCGCTCCTTGGTGGGGAGTACTCCGGACATATCTTTATCAAGGATCGCTGGTACGGTTTTGACGACGGCATGTACGCCATGGCGCGATTGCTGGAAATCGTCACCCTGCGCGATCAAAGTATTGATGATGTGTTTGAGGCATTTCCGATATTGCCCTCAACGCCAGAATTTAAAATCGCCATACCGGATGAAGAAAAAGCCGCTCTTATTGAAAGGCTGATTGCGCAGGGCGATTTTGCCGGTGGCAAACAAACCACCATTGATGGGCTGCGGGTGGATTTCAGCAAAGGCTGGGGACTGATCCGTGCATCGAATACGTCGCCGGCTTTAACGCTACGCTTTGAAGCTGAAGATGAAGCGTTACTGGAAAAAATTCAGGCACTATTTAAACGCGAGCTGCAAAAAATTGCACCGCAACTGGTTATTGATTTCTAACTACAGGATTTTGACGTATGTCTCTTACCCGTGATTCCGCAATGAATATCGCCAACGTACTGACTGAAGCCTTGCCTTACATTCAGCGTTTTACCGGCAAAACTATCGTCATCAAATTCGGTGGCAACGCCATGATCGACGAAGAACTGCAAAACAGTTTTGCCCGTGACATTGTTTTGATGAAGCTGGTGGGTATGAACCCGGTAGTTGTTCACGGCGGCGGCCCGCAAATCGGCGACCTGCTGAAAAAGTTGAATATCAAATCCGAATTTATCAACGGCATGCGCGTAACCGACAGCGCCACCATGGACGTGGTGGAAATGGTATTGGGCGGCACCGTTAATAAACAAATCGTCAGCCTCATTAACCGTAACGGTGGTCAGGCGATTGGTTTAACCGGTAAAGACGGGCAGCTGATTCGTGCAAAAAAATTAACGGTAACGCATAAAACGCCGGAAATGCTGGCACCGGAAATTCTCGACATTGGTCACGTAGGCGAAGTGTCTGGCGTTAACACCTCGGTTATCGATATGCTGATCAACAGCCACTTTATTCCGGTGATCGCGCCGATTGGTGTCGGTGCCGACGGCGCTTCCTACAATATCAACGCCGACCTGGTTGCCGGAAAAATTGCCGAAGTATTGCGTGCAGAAAAACTGATTCTGTTAACCAATGTTGCCGGTCTGCAGGATAAGCAAGGCAATGTACTGACCGGTTTGAGCACCAAACAGGTCGACGATCTGATTGAAGACGGTACCATTTACGGTGGCATGTTGCCGAAAATCGGCTGCGCCCTGGATGCGGTTAAAGGCGGCGTAACCAGCGCTCACATTATTGATGGTCGGGTTGCCCATGCGGTGCTGCTCGAAACCTTTACTGATGTTGGCGTGGGCACCTTGATCACCAACAAAGCGCCTGTTTGATTTATTCGTCGCAGGATGACCGGCAATAACCGTGTTATTGCCGGTATTATGGAATTGCTCTCTACTCTGTTAATGTCGCGTGGTCATTTCCAGAGTGCAATAGTCTTCGGTTAATCCGAAAAGCAGGATCGCTAATGGTCAACCCCACAAAAACCTCCCGTCGCCAGCAAATTCTCGAATCTCTTGCCTGCATGCTGCAAGACAGCCCGGGTGAACGCATTACCACCGCTGCGCTGGCAAAAAAAGTCGGTGTCTCTGAAGCTGCGCTGTATCGTCACTTCCCCAGCAAATCAAAAATGTTTGAAGGGCTGATCGAATTTATCGAAGAGTCTATTTTCAGCCGCATCACCCTTATTCTTAATGAAGAAACGACAGCCTTGAAGCGCTGCGAAAAAATCCTTATTTTGCTGCTGACGTTTACCGAACGAAACCCTGGCATCACCCGTCTGTTAACCGGCGATGTTCTCACCGGTGAAACCGGCCGCTTGCGGGTGCGAGTAGTGCAGTTTTTTGAACGCGTAGAAACCCAGTTCCGACAAATTTTGCGTGAAGCGGAATTGCGCGAAGGCTTAAGGCCTGTCAGCACCGTAGGTGCAACGGCCAACTTGTTGGTCAGCTACATCGACGGCCGTATCACCCAGTTCGTCCGCACCGAATTCCGCCAGCCTCCGACGGGTTATTGGGCGGAGCATTGGCTGTTGATGTCCGATGGGCTTTTGCACTCACCCGATCACACCTCGTGAGTTGAAACACCACCAGGGTGGTGGTGATTGAAGGTAATAAAAAATTCCCATAAAAAAACGCCGCATAAAGCGGCGTTTTTTATTTCAAGCCAGTCGCCATCAGAGATGGCGGCTATTTTGAGGTCTATCAGAACTTCGCACGAACACCAACGGTGTAACGGGCTTCGTAAATGTTCTGGTTAACTACAACATCAGACCACTGCATGTAAGTTTCTTCGTATTCCTTGGTCAGGTTGGTACCTTGCAGGTATACGCTTACGTTGTCGTTGATATCGTAGCTAACAGAGGCATCAACATACGAAGTTGGCGCTTGCCACCAGGCAGACGGGTTGCCATCAATCCACTGGCGACCGATGAAACGCTCGCTGCGGTAGTTGTAGGCAATACGTGCTTGCCATTTGTCGTATTCATACCACAGTACGGCGTTAACCTGGTTCTTCGAGTTGTCGGCCATTGGAGCTGTTTTGCCGTAGAAGTCCTGGTCGCTTCCGGTACCGGTGGTGTAGGTGTAGTTAATAGTGGTACCCAAACCACTCCACAAGCCTGGCAGGAAGTCAAAGCTTTGCTGGTAGCCCAGCTCCCAACCTTTGATCACGTTACCTTCGGTGTTTTCAACAACAGTCAGGTCAATTTCACCATCCGGGTTGCGGTTAACACCATCAGAATCCGGTACCGTGTCAATTTGTGTGGTACGGGTAGCAATAGCGGTTTCTACGTCAACACGGAAGGCACCAATAGTGATCATGCCGCCATCAGTGAAGTACCACTCCAAAGAGGCATCCAGGTTGTCAGAGCGCCATGGGTTCATATAAGGGTTGCCGTATTCGGAAGCACTTACTGATTTGAACACATTGTTGTCTGAATCGTAGTTGGTGGTGAACACGCGACCACGGCCCAGGTTGTTGGCATCCATCTGCATCATGGTTTTGGTGTAAGCCAGACGCAGTTTGGTATTTTCAGAAGTTTCAAAAGCAATGTTTGCTCGCGGCAGGAAATCATTGAAGCTGCGACGGATAACATTGGTACCCGTAATGGCATTAGGCGTGCCATCCAGAGTTTGGTAAGGAACGCCATCTACTTCAATTCTGTATCTGAAGTCCATGTTGTATTTGGTAATGGCAAGGTCAGTCTCGATGTACTGTAAACCTACGTTGGCCTGGTAAGGAAGACCTGAGTCACCCTCGAAAGATGCCTGGGCATAGAAGGTTTGTGTTTGCTCATCAACAATGTAGCTTTCGCGGCCATCTTTGACTTTTATGTTTCCCGGGAAAAATTGTTCCTGGAAGGCAAGGTTGTTTTTCATCGCATTGGTATTGATGAAGTAGTAACTGTTGCCATCGCCAGCTGGGCCGAAGTCGCTAATAGAGGTGATCAGGCCTCTGTTTTGCAAGTCGGTGAAGCTGAAGGTTTGACCAATAGTTTCGCCACCTTTTACGCCTTCAAGGCCTGAGTCTCTCCATTTGGAGTACACAGTCACATCATTGCCATCAGCATTTTTTACGGTGAAAGGTGCTACGTAATCAAACTGGTCGCGCACAACTTCGCGATCGGCAAAACGGTAACCGAAATCAAATTTCATGCCGTCATTGAAATCGTAAGTACCGTCGAGACGGAGTACGTCAAGGGTGGCTTCTTCATCGCGGTTCTGGTCAGCAAAGGTGGATACCATGCCGTAGCTGTTGATGTCCTGACCGAAGTTTTCCGGGTAGGTGAAGCTTGGGTGTTTGCCAGAGAAATCTGCAACTACATCAACGCGATCCGGGCCGTAACCATTAGGATTTACTGGCGCTTTTACGCCACCTTTGTTGGTTTGCAGGCCGTGTTGCGCACCGCTGGTGATAAACGCATCAGCAAAGTTGCGGGTGTGTTCGTTGGTGGCATTGCCGTGAACATAACGCACAGAACCGCTCAGATTATCGTTAACTTCGATATTCGCTTGCAGGTTCAGGTTAATGGATTCGCGGTCTGACATTTGCGTTTCGCTTTTGGCAAGAACGCGCAGCGCTTCCAGGTTAACTACGGAGGCGGTGTAGAAATCTTTACCATTGCCGCCAGCAGCCGGGCCACGATTTACCAGCGTGCTTTGATCCGGGTTTACCCAGTCATACTTGGACCAGGCGTTATCGGCGATCAAACCGTTAACGAAGTCGCCTTGTTCCATTTTGGTGTAGAAAACATCAGCCAACAGTTCAACACGGTCATTTACCTGGAATTGAACAGTACCGGATACACCAAGACGTTCACGTTCGGCGATGCGGTTGGTCACACCGTAGTCGATGGTGCCGAATACAACATCGTTAGTATCGCCGTCGCCAGTCAGATCTTTAGGAACGTCACGGCCCGGCCAGTCAGCATCTTCGTTATAGCCACGGAACCAGCCATCGCTGTACATGCCGTAACGGTAGTTAGCCAAAGTAGCCTTGGAGTTGGTAACGCTCAACAAAGCACCGAAGTTGTCGCCATTGTTAAAGCCGGCGAAACCGGTGATTTTGTGGCCGGTATCGTCGTCGGTGTAGTTACCTTGTGAACCTTCCGCAGAACCTGCGAAAGTCCAGCCTGAATCCAGGTCAAACGGGCGACGGGCGATCAGGTCGATGGTGCCGGCAACACCGGCAGCCAGGGTAGAAGCCTGGGCAGATTTAAGTACATCCACGCGTGACAGCAGTTCGGCGGGAATGTCGGTGAATTCCGGTTGGGTCGTGGTTATGGAGCTGGCGCTGAGGAATTGCTCGCCGTTCATCAGGGTGCTTACCTGAGGCATGCCACGCACGTTAACGTTGGCGCCTTCACCGGCGTTACGACGAATCTGGATACCTGGAACACGTTGCAGGGAGTCGGCAATGGTGGTGTCCGGCAGTTTACCGATATCTTCGGCACTGATGGCATCGACCACGGAGGCCGCATCGCGTTTTACGTTAACTGAGTTGGCGAGGGAGGCGCGAATACCAGTAACCACGACCTCTTCAACCATGTAGTCCTCTTCCTGCGCGAGGGCGATGGTGCTTACAGAACTCAAAGCAACGGCCGCAACACAGGTAGACAACAGGCTCTTACGAAAGCTTGAAGGCTGCTTCATGGAGTAACTCCTTAAATTTATAGGGCATTTGTCAACTTTTTTTCCGGACGCGATCAGGCGAGGATGTGGGAAATCGGGGTGGGCGCACTGTTTTGAGTTATCCATCGCCCCAATCCGGATGGTTGATCGGGGCGGTACATTAATTGAAACCGGTTACAGATTCAATGAAAAAAGTCGCACAATTCCCCGTTAAAATCCCTAAATCGGTGCATTTTAAAATTGCTGTAAAAATACACAATATGTCACTGGGAGTAACAATGGAGTGGTAGTAGTCACCTAATAAATTGATTTCATTGTGAAATAGTAGGAAATCGTTACGTTGTGGGCGGGATGATTTGTTACCGTATTTTTTGTCGTCGAAAGCATTTTATCTGTAAAATCGAGAAACCGATTACAAAACATTACATAAATGTGATCCCTTATGGTGCGGCAGCTAAAGCGGTGATTGCCAAATTCTGACGAATCGCTTTAGTATTTTATTGTTATGTTATAACGTAAAATAAAGAAAGGCTCGGAGATTGAAGGAGTGGTTAAATACGATTCCCAGCATGTCCGCAGAAGAATTTCTTGCCGTGGTACCTCCCGGGAGGCGCCTTGTTTTTCAACCTGTAGGAAGCTTGCAATGAGACAACTGCCTGTAACGGTATTATCGGGATTTCTGGGTGCGGGGAAGACCACGTTGCTCAATCACATTTTGCACAACCGGGAAAACTTGCGGGTTGCGTTGATTGTGAATGACATGAGCGACATCAACATTGACGCAGCGCTGGTACAAAATCAGGTAGAGCTGCATCGTACCGAAGAAAAACTGGTGGAGATGAGCAATGGATGCATCTGTTGCACTCTGCGGGAAGACCTGCTGATTGAGGTGGAGCGGCTGGCAAGAGCGGGGCAATTTGATTATCTGGTGATTGAATCTACCGGCATTTCCGAGCCGCTCCCGGTTGCTGAAACCTTTACCTTTGAATCGGAAACCGGTCAGAGCCTGTCGCACATCGCCCGGCTGGATACCATGGTGACAGTCGTAGACGCGGTCAATTTTGCGCGTGATTACCAGGAGGCGCGCTTGCTGAGTGATGTTGGCGAACACCTGGGCGAAGACGACCAGCGAAGTATTTCCTGCTTGCTGGTAGAGCAGATTGAATTTGCTGACGTAATTATTGTTAATAAAGCCGATTTGGTGACGGCGGAAGAAATTTTCCGCTTGCAAGGCATATTAAAGGCGCTCAACAGCGAAGCAGAAATCATTGTTGCTACCCGTGGCGCTGTGCCTCTGAACAAAGTGCTCAATACCGGCAAGTTTGATTTTGAGCGGGCACAACAGGCGCCAGGTTGGTTGAAAGAGTTGCGTGGCGAGCATCAGCCGGAAACCGCAGAATACGGCATCAGCAGTTTTACCTACCGGGCGCGTAAACCCTTTCATCCGCAAAAAATATATGACTTCTTTAATTGCCCGATGCTCAGCGGCAAATTATTACGCTCCAAGGGGTTTTTCTGGCTGGCAAGCCGGCCGCAAATGGCCGGGCAGTGGAGCCAGGCGGGCGGTCTTGCACAGCATGGCGCGGCAGGTTATTTCTGGAAGGCGCTGGCAGAAGAGCATTGGCCCACCGACCCCGAGCAATTGCATTACATTATGGAAAAATGGCAGGAGCCTTTCGGCGATATGCGTCAGGAATTGGTGTTTATCGGACAGGATCTGTCGGTAGAGGTATTGGTGCAGCAATTGGACGCCTGTTTACTTTCCGATGAGGAGGTGCTGGCCGGAAAACATTATTGGAGTGGCTTGCCCGATCCCTTTCCTGCCTGGTAATGGTAAGGTGATCAGCTATGCTTTGTTGCAGTCACCAGGTGTAGCCGAAGCCATGTGGCATGGCGGTGTTTTCGTTACAAAAATAACGACAGCTTTTTCGGCGTTCGCTGATCATCTTTGGGCATTAAAAAATTACCGATAACGCATGGCCGTGCAATACATTACTGCCATGTTTCCGGAAATTTTTTATCCGAAAAATAAATTGAGTAAGGACCCATGTTATGAAACTGTTTTTAAATCCGATATTGCTGGCCGGGCTTGTTGTGTCATTAAGTGCCTGCCAGCAGGAGCCGCCGCCGGAAGCAGCCGCCGTCTTGTCATCGCAAGCAGCTGCAGAACACACTCATCACGATCACGATCACGATCACGATCACGATCACGATCACGATCACGATCACGATCACGATCACGATCACGATCACGATCACGATCACGATCACGATCACGATCACGATCACGATCACGATCACGATCATCGTGAGGCGGGAGCGCATGTGCACGGTGCCGGTGATGTCACTCTGGTGCTGGAAGGTCAGGCGTTAGCCATTGGTTTTACCGTCCCTGCAATCGACTTGACCGGCTTTGAACACCAGCCACAATCGGATACAGACAAGCAAAAGTTGACGCAGGTGGTTGAACAACTGGGCGACTATAAGAAGCTGTTCACATTGCCTGCCGCTGCCGGCTGCCAGGCAGCCGCAACAGAAGTGGTGTCCACATTGTTAAGCGGTGAAACCGAATCACATGCGGATTTTGATATTCAATATGTACTGAATTGCGAATCGCCGGAACACCTGTCGGAAATTACCCTGAATATTTTTTCTGCATTTCCATCCTTGCAGCAGCTGCAAGGCAGCTGGATCGTAGATAATCGCCAGGGCTCACACCGCTTCAGTGCAGATAACAACACGCTGAAATTTTAAAAATTTCCAGCGGGATTAACGGCTGACAGTGATCGGCAATCCGGTTACTATCGCCGTTTTTTCTGGTTAATGTTTATGTCAAAGCGCATTCCTACCAATATCATTACCGGCTTTCTCGGCGTGGGCAAAACCACCGCCATCACCCATTTGTTAAAAAGCAAACCGGCAGAGGAAATCTGGTCGGTGCTGGTTAACGAGTTTGGTGAAATCGGCATTGATGGCGCCATGCTGGATCAGCTGGATAATGTTCATGTGCGCGAAGTGCCAGGCGGCTGCATTTGCTGTGTGGCCGGGCTGCCGATGAAAATCGCTTTGAATATGCTCATTGCGCGAACCCGTCCCGATCGTATTCTTATTGAACCCACCGGTCTTGGCCATCCTGAAGAAATTATCAATACCTTAACCGGAGAGTATTACGACAATGTTCTGGATTTGTGCGCGACGCTGACACTGGTGGATCCGCGCCGTTTATCGGATGAGCGTTACATCGGTAATGCCAGCTTTAACGATCAGTTGGCGCTCGCCGATATTGTGGTAGCGAATAAAACCGATCTGGCGTCAGAGCAGGATAAAGAAATATTTAACGAATGGGTTCAGCAACACGGCAAAGACAAGAGCGGTATTGAATGGATCAGCCACGGAAAGATTGATCCGCAATGGCTTTTAAAACCTCGAAGAGAAAGAGCGGCGCAGCAAGGCGAGCAACATCGTTCTGCGCTGGCTCCCCGTCAGGAAGTGGCTTTGCCGGTTGCATTGGCGGAGGGGGAAAGCTGGTTGTGCCGCACCAATCAGGGCAATGGTTTTTACAGTGTGGGCTGGTTGTTTCATGCCGACATCCCGTTTGACTTTAACGGATTTTTTCTGCTGCTGTCCGGGTTGTCGGTGATGCGTTTTAAAGCCGTGCTGAACACCAGCCAGGGGCGTTATATTTTCAATGCGGAAAACGGCGTGCTCAGCGTTAATCAGCCCCCGTTGCTGGATGATGGCGAGCCACTCGAAAGCCGATTGGAATGTATTGATGACAAGCCGATTGATATAGCCGCGCTGCAGGCCAGTATTCTGGCATTGCAGCTACTGCCCGGTTTTGCTCAGCGGTAATAAAAAGGCCTGACAACAATATATTGTCAGGCCTGGTGTATGTTCCGGTTTACTGCGGCTCGGGAATGTCGCCTTCCTGATATTCCACCAGCTGGCTGGCATCAAGGCTGTAAGAGGCGAGCGCCATATCATTTTCGATGGTTTCAACTTTCAACTTTCCGGATATCCAGAAAGGTGTGTAGAGATTTTCCAGGGTAAACCCTTTGGCGTAGCGCACATAAATAATTTGATTGGGTGGCGGTGGCGGCACATGGATGCAAGCGCCAAAATACGGCACCAGAAAGAAGCTGGTAATCACATCGTTATCGTCAAAATCAATCGGCACAATGTAACCGGCCAGGCGAATATTGGTGTTGTCCAGCTCCGGCCTTACACGGGTTGAAACCAGTGCATCCTGCCAGGTGCGCTCCTGGCTTTGCCCGGCCTGAATCGCCTGGCCTATGGCATTGGCGACTTCATCTTCAAAACTGGAGGTGGGACTTTTTAAGGTTGTTGCGGTCGTATCCTGCATCAATTCGTCGTCGCTCAAACCTTCGTGATCGACGGCGGGCATATTCATCAGCAATTGCAGATCTTCTTCCGGCATCAATTCGGTCCAATCGACGGTCCTGGGGGCTGCATCGGCCAGGCACAGGTTGCCAGCCAGCAACACTGGCAGAAGCAAGGCTTTCAGGGGTGCAGTTGCGCGGTGAAATAACGTCATGACTTACTCATCGATTAAGGTACATACAGTGTTGCTCTATCATAAACCAGGTTGTCGGGCTTATGAAGTTCACAGGAGACCGACAAAATGTCTGTAAATTCAATTTCTGAATCATCAATATCCACCGGGGCGGAGCCGTTGATCCGACTTCGGGATGTAAAATTTCGCTGGAAAGTGTCCGCACCTCTGCTGCTGGATATTCCACAGCTGGATATTTTTCGTGGTGAAAAAGTATTTCTATTCGGACCATCCGGCTCGGGCAAGTCAACGCTCCTAAATTTGCTCGCCGGTATTGCCAGGCCAACGTCCGGGCAAGTGGATTTGTTAGGTACGTCCTTTTCAGGCTTGTCGCAGCGCCAGCGGGATCTGTTTCGGGCCAGGCATATCGGCATTATTTTTCAGCAGTTCAATCTCATTCCTTATTTAAGTGTGCTGGACAATATTGTGCTGGGTGCGCATTTCGCCGGTCAACGTGGCCCGGCTGTGCAGCAAACGGCGCGTGACCTGTGTGACCGTTTGGGCTTGTCGGCCAGCCTGTTGTCACAACCCGCGCGTCAAACCAGCGTAGGCCAGCAGCAGCGCATTGCGGTAGCGCGAGCTTTATTGCTGAAACCGGAAATTCTTATTGCTGACGAACCTACGTCAGCGTTGGATAGCGACAGTCGCGATGCCTTTATGTCGGTGTTGCTGGAGACGGCGCAGCAAGTGGGCAGCACGTTGTTATTTGTCAGTCACGATAAAAACCTGCAACCCTTTTTCAATCGCCATCTCGATATGGGTCTTTTTAAAGCCGACGATCAAACTGCTACACAGGAGAGCCGCACGTGTTGTTAAAGCTGGCCCGTTTAAGTTTATGGAATCGACGCATCACCGTCCTGTTAACCCTGGCGTCACTGGTGGTGAGTATTGCGCTGGTGTTGGGTATTCATCATTTAAAAAATCAGGCGCGCAGCAGTTTCAGCCAAACACTAAGCGGTACCGATCTGATTGTTGGCGCCCGCTCCGGGCAACTTAATTTGTTGTTGTATTCAGTGTTTCGTATTGGCAATGCTACTAACAATATGACCTGGCAAAGTTATCAGGAACTGGAACAACACCGTTCGGTAGCCTGGATGGTGCCGATTTCTCTCGGCGATTCCCATAAGGGTTATCGCGTATTGGGCACCTTGCCTTCCTATTTTGAACACTACCGGTTTGGCCGCAATCTTCCGTTGGTGCTGGATAGCGGAAAGGTGTTTGATGATCTTTACGATGCGGTGCTGGGCGCGGAGGTCGCGCGCAAACTGGGTTACAAGGTGGGTGATCAGGTGGTACTGGCGCACGGCACCGGCGCGGTGAATTTGCACCATCATAATGACAAGCCTTTCGTGGTCAGTGGCATTCTCAAACCGACCGGTACGCCGGTAGATCGCACCATTCATGTCAGCCTTGCCGGTATAGAAGCTTTGCATTTGGATTGGCAGCAGGGCATGCCGCTCCCGGGCCGTCAGGTATCTGCCGAGCAGGCACGCGAAATGGCATTGACGCCCTCCAGCATCACTGCGGCTCTGGTGGGGCTAAATTCCAAGGCCGCAACCTTTACGGTGCAGCGACAGATTAACCAGTATCGGCAGGAACCGCTGATGGCAATTTTGCCCGGCGTTGCTTTATCGGAAATGTGGCAAATGCTGGGCATGGTGGAACAAATGCTGTGGTTGATCTCGTTGATGGTGTTGGTTGCAGCACTGATTGGTATGACGACCAGTTTGCTGGCATCGATGAATGAACGGCAGCGGGAAATTGCTGTGCTGCGCGCGGTAGGCGCTCGCGCCAGTCATCTGTTTTTATTAATTGAACTGGAAGTATTACTGATTACGGTGCTGGCTCTGGTACTGGGCGGCGCATTGCTTACTGGCAGTTTATTGTTAGCCCAGCCGCTACTGGCTGAACACCTGGGATTATTTATTGCCATTAATCCAATACAAAGCGATGTGTTGAAAATGGCCGGTATAGTTGTGGGTGTTGCGCTATTACTTGGATTGATTCCTGCCGCAACCGCGTACCGCCGTGCTTTGCACGAAGGGCTTTCGCAACGTCTTTGAAGTTCGGGCGCACAGGGATGTGTTATACCGGAATACCGCTCTGCTTTTCCGTTTTTACTGCTCTTTATTGACCCTCCCAGCCTGCCTGGCTGAAATTAGTGCCAATCTATAACCAAATTAACATTGTTATTTACTATTTTAAAAATCAGCCTATAAGTGGTCGTGTTTGAGTTGGTTCTTTTTTTCAAAAAAAACTGTTCAATCACTGAAGGAAATAATAATGAACAAATATATTGCAGAATTAATCGGTACTTTCTGGCTGGTATTCGGGGGCTGTGGCAGTGCTGTGCTGGCCGCGGGCTTTCCCGAACTGGGTATTGGTTTTGTCGGCGTTTCTCTGGCCTTCGGTTTAACGGTACTTACCATGGCCTATGCCATTGGTCATATTTCAGGCTGCCATTTAAATCCTGCGGTATCCATTGGTTTGTGGGCTGGCGGCCGTTTTCCTGCGGCGCAGCTTTTGCCCTACATTCTTGCTCAGGTGGTTGGCGGTATTTTCGCAGGTGCGGTTTTGTACCTGATTGCAACCGGCAAAGCCGGGTTTGATGTCAGCGCGGGGTTTGCATCCAACGGTTATGGCGAGCATTCCCCGGGCGGTTATTCACTGACCGCTGCACTGGTGGCAGAAATTGTATTGACGCTGTTTTTTCTGGTGGTCATTCTGGGGGCAACGGATAAGCGTGCGCCTGCCGGTTTTGCTCCCATCGCTATTGGTCTGGCGTTAACGCTGATTCACCTTATTAGTATTCCGGTAACCAATACTTCTGTAAATCCTGCGCGCAGCACCGGTGTGGCGGTATTTGTTGGGGATTGGGCCACCGCGCAATTGTGGTTGTTCTGGGTTGCACCTGTTATTGGTGCGGTGCTGGGTGCGCTGGTTTATCGCATGATCAGTTGTGAAAAGAAATCGGCATAAATTGTGGCTGGTTAAAATAAACCCCTTGAGGGTTGAGCTGTTCCCCAAGTCGAATAACTTAAGGCGCCGCTCAACCCATCAAGGGGTTTCTGGTTCAAAAAACTATTTACTGAAAAATAACGTCTTACTGCAAAATAACTTCAACACGACGGTTTTGCTGACGGCCTTCGGCGGTGTTGTTACTGGCTACCGGGTAATCCTGGCCTTTACCGAATGCGTTGATGCGATCAGAAGAAACACCGGCGCTAATCAGTTGTTGTCTTACTGCATCGGCGCGGCGTTGTGAAAGCGCTTCGTTGATGGCAACAGTACCTGTAGTGTCAGTGTGACCCTCAATGATAATTTTACGCTCCGGCTCCTGATTCAGGCGTTGTGCAAGACGATCAATATTCGCTCTCGAACCTGCTCTTAAATCGGCCTTGCCCGTTGCGAAAAGTACATCGCTCAGGGTGAACACGGTGCCGCGATCAGTTTGCTTTTGTTTCAGGTCAGCCAGTTCCTGCTCCAGGGCAGAAGCGCGCGCTTTGGCACGATCTGCTTCACGGGTGCGTGACTCTAACAGTACGCGTTCACGTTGATCAGACAGGGGTTTAACCTGATCTTCCGCGAAACGGGTTGCTGCCTGAGCGCGGGCAATTTCTACGCGGTTTTGCGCCAGGTAAGCGAGGTGAGCAGTAAGCTCCGGCTCTTTACGCGGATCAGCGCCTTCTGCTGCGCGAACCGCTTCTTCGGCATCGCGAATTGCGGTAGGTGCCAGGGTGGCGAGTTTGGAGTCAGACTGCAAATTGGTCAGCGACGCACGCGCCTGTTCAACTGCCGGATCTTTAGCAGCTTGTTGGGTTCCGCATGCTGTTACACCGAGTAAGCCAACGCTTAATACAGTAATGCTTGCGATACGGGAAAAAGAAGATAAGGTCTTCATGTATTAGCCTCCGGTGCGTTGCAATGCGCTATCCAGTGCATCGATATTGCGCTGAATTTCGTCGTTAACGGATTTTGCACGAGCTTCCTGTGCTTTGATGGTAGCCAGTTCTGCATCGCTACGGGATTGCTCTGCCAAACGACGAGCTTTAAGCGCTGCTTTTTCATCTTTGTTGGAAACAGCCGCTTGCGACAGATCGCGCGCTTGTACCAGTTTTTCACGAGCGCTACGCAAATTAACCGAGGCGTAATCTGCTACGCGCGCTTCTTCTGCACGGTTGATGGCATCTTCTGCCTGACGGATAGCGTCGTTAGGTGGTTGCGGTGTGCTCGCGCAGGCACCGAGGAACATACAAGTGCCGATTGCCAGTAATACAGAAGCCCGGGTGCTGCGAGCGCCGCCTGGTCGCTGATTGGATACTTGACGCATAATCATTTCCTTATCGAGATAAGTTGATGGTTGCATGATTGCTACTCTTGAAATCGCACCGGGTGCGAAAAACAACAATAATGAAAGGACCTTTATGAGGGTTTTGAATACGCCAATCCGTCACAGATGATCGAACTGGTGAGCGGCGTTATTAATAGATTTTTAATAGCACCGGGTACGTAAGAAATAGTTCAGCAAGTTATAGGTGTCAAGGAAGGGTGTCGTCGTATTTTCCTTTTGTGATGCAAGTGACGCTTTTTTTCTCATGAATAAAAAAATCGCATGTCGCATTATTTTTCTTATTTTTTTCAGCAGACGGGAGAATTCGATTTTATTGGTTCGTGTTACTGAAGCAGGGAGGATAGTTATTTTAAATTCGGGTCAATATCGAAAAAATCCATGACGAAATTTTCATGTGACCCGTGTCATTATTTTTCTGTGACGAAATTTTTAACAATTTTTTCGAGGTGATGGGCTTTTTTGTACAAATTTTTACCACAATCGACTTCTGATGCCAGGTTGCAGAAATCGGCGGGAAATTTCCAAAGGCAGGATGTTCAGGCAGATGACAACCGCTTCCCTGGCGAAGCTTTTTCGCCGCCGGGGAAGCTTTGAGACGCTCCGCTTTCAGAGCAGGAGGCTGCCGATAAAGGCCAGCAGGAAGGCGATGCTGCCGAGCAAGGTTTCCATCACCGTCCAGGTTTTAAGCGTGGTTTTTTCGTCCATTTCAAGAAAGCGGCTGACCAGCCAGAAACCCGAGTCATTGACGTGCGACAGCACCGTAGCGCCGCCGGCAATGGCGATCACAATAAAGCACAGGTCAAACTCACTCAGCCCGGTGGTTGCCGCCACCATGGGCGCGACCAGTGCCGCAGTGGTGGTCAGTGCCACTGTCGCCGAGCCCTGCGCCACGCGCAGCGCTGCAGAAATCACGAAGGCGGCAAGTATGACCGGCATGCCGGTATCCGAGAGGGTATCCGCCAGTGCATCGCCAATGCCGCTGGCCCGCAAAACGCCCCCGAACATGCCGCCTGCGCCGGTGACCAGAATAATGGAGCAGATGGGCCCGAGGGCATCTTCACAGACTTTTTCAAGGTGTTTGCGGCTGTGTCGGCCACTGAAGGCGATCAGTGCAAAGAGCACGGTGATCAACAGTGCCACCGGCGTTTTGCCGATCATCCGCAACAGCTGCACCCAGTTGCTGTTGCCATCGACCACGCCCATTACGCTCAGGGTATTGAGCCCGGTGTCGAGAAAGATCAGCACCAGTGGCATCAGTAGAATTGTCATTACCAGCGAAAATGGCGGTGGCGCCACGCTGGTGTCGCGCTCAACGTCGGTCAGGAAACTGGCGGGCAGATTGAGATGGAAGCGTTTACCGGCCCACAATCCGAACAGATACCCCCCGAAGTACCAGGTGGGGAGCGCAATCAAAATACCGGTGAAAACCAGCAAACCGATATTCGCGCCCAGCAGATCGGCCGCGGCTACCGGGCCGGGGTGCGGTGGCACCAGCGCATGCATCGCGGCGAAGGCGGCAGCGGCGGGCAGGGCGTAGGTCAGCGTTGATCCGCCAAACCGTTTGGCCACGCTGAAGATGATCGGCAGCATCACGATCAGCCCGGCATCGAAGAAAATCGGGAAGCCGAAAAGCAGGGACGCGAGCCCCAGCGCGAGCGGCGCCCGGTGTTCGCCGAACTTGTTGATCAGGGTGTCGGCAAGTACCTGGGCACCGCCGGTGATTTCCAGCAATCGGCCAATCATCGCGCCGAGACCGACCAGCAAAGCCACCGCTGCCAGGGTGCTGCCGAAGCCGCCCAATAAGGTTGGCACCACCTGGTTGAAGGGGATTTGGGTCGCCAGGGCGGTGAAAATACTCACCAGCACCAGTGCCAGAAACGCATGCAGGCGGAAACGGATAATCATCAACAGCAGTAGCAGAACGGCGCCCGCTGCGATGGACAGCAGCGCTCCGGCGCCGAGGGTAGTGGTAACCTCATTCATGATGAGCGTCCTCTTTTATTTATTGTTGTAGCTGTTCGGCAATGTCGAACGCACATGTCATGGATGGATAAAACAAGCGTGACCGATCGCCATCATACGGGTGGACGCATCAGGCTTTAAAGATCTCAGCCACAATTTCCAGGGATCGCAAGTGGTGGCGATGATCATAAATATTGTTGGTAAAAATAAACTCATCTGCTCCGGTTTCCTGCTGCAAGCGTTGCAGCTTCTCTGTCACCGTAGCCTTGCTGCCGACCACCGCGATGTCGAGGAAATCATCAATATGGTGTTTTTCTTCCAGTGTCCAACGGCCATTCATAGTTTCCACGGGCGGTTTTTGCCGCAGAGACTGGCCGCGAATCAATGACAGGATGCCTTGTTGCACCGTCGTGAACAAAAAATCCGCCTCTTCGTCGGTGGGCGCGGCGACCAGCGGCACACCAATCGCGGCATAAGGTTTTTCCAGTACCGCCGACGGCTGAAAGTTGTTGCGGTAAATCTGCAAGGCTTCCATGAGCAGTCGCGGCGCAAAATGTGACGCAAAAGCATAAGGCAGGCCGCGTTGGGCGGCGAGCCGCGCACTGAATAAACTGGAACCCAGTAACCAGATGGGCACGTGGGTGCCGACGCCGGGAACCGCATGCACCTTTTGCCCGGGTTGTGGTTCGCCTAGGTAGAACTGCAGTTCTGCCAACTGCTCCGGAAAGTTTTCCCCGTTACTCTGGATGTCGCGGCGCAGCGCACGCATGGTGGCCTGGTCGGAGCCGGGCGCACGGCCAAGGCCGAGATCAATGCGGTCGGGGTACAAGGTTGCCAGCGTGCCAAATTGTTCGGCGACTACCAGCGGCGAATGGTTGGGCAACATAATGCCGCCGGAACCGACCCGTATGCGGGAGGTGGCACCGGCGATATGCCCGATCAGCACCGTCGTAGCCGAACTGCCGATACCATCCATATTGTGGTGTTCCGCCAACCAGAAGCGGGTGAAGCCGAGCCGGTCGGCACACTGCGCGGTTTCGACCGAGCGCTCGTAGGCTTCGCGATAACTGCCGGTGTCGCGTACATGGGCAAGATCAAGCAGGGAAATGGCGGTGGATGTGAGTGATGTCATGGGTCTCTCCGAATGCCGTGGGTGTTGCTGCAAGATGTGATGGATCGATCTTTTGCCAGAGAGTTCCGGCGCCAGTGGGTGTTTCCTTTATACAGCGATGTATTTCCCTGGCTCCGGTCACAGAGCCTCGAATAAACGTCACTCGCGCAGCGATTGTACGCGAGTGGCTTCAGGTGTAACCGTGATCAACAGCCGTTGCATGAAAACCGGTGCGATCAGTAATGCGCTTTAATCACATTGATACCTTTAATCAACACGTCCTTCCAGGCGTCGGCGATTTCCGGTGAATATTGCTGATCGTGTTTTTTGATGGTGCTCAATAAGGAATGCAGCCAGATGTCATAGAGCTCCGGGCCAATATCGAAGCCATGACGATTGTGGGTTTGCCCCAGCGCTTTCAGTTTGGTGTCCGGCATGCCGCGGGCGTACATCACCAGGTTGAGAATGCCCTGGCGCAGCAGGCGCTTTTGGCCAACCATATCGGTGTTAACGAATTTCTCGCGCACTTTCGGCGAACTGGCGAGAAAGTGTTGATAAAAATCATCGAAAAAATCAGCTTTGGCGCAGCAGCGGCCATAGCTTTGCATCACTGTATCGGTAACACCCATCCCACGCGCCTTTCATCAGCAAAACGGCATTGTTTATCTGGCGCAAGGATAAAGCCTTGTACAGGAAAAACCAGAGGCAGTTCTAACACACCGATTTTTTTATAATTAAATTGTCGTAATACTCAAAACCTTGGCATATTTGCCCGGTAAAAGTGAATTTCTCAATAGAACAGGTTCACCGTTCATGCCGCCGGGTGCGACAAAATAATGTTGTTCCACTGTCTGCCAGGCTATGGTTAGGGTAACTCCGGTTAAAGGGAGTAAGATAAGAAAAATGGCATCTGGTTGAATGACCTGCGTGATTTTTCCGTGTAACCCTGTCGGTTTTGATCATTCCGCAAATGAGGGAGTTTTTATGTTATTGCTGTCTGTGGTGTTAATCATTGTATTGATTGGCGTGCTGATTTATCGGCAGGTTCCTCTGCCTGCAGCGTCGGCGATTCTGGCGATCAGCTGGTTGATTCTTGGCCTCTTTTCTCCCTGCCTGCTATCGCTTTGGTTAGTGATTCCTCTCGCGGCAATTCTGCTGGTATTAAACGTCCCCTCCTTACGTGTGCCTTTCTTATCCCGTCCGGTATTTGGCTTGTTGGCTAAAACCATGCCGAGCATGAGCGTAACCGAGCGGGAAGCGATTGAAGCGGGCACTACCTGGTGGGAGAAAGACCTGTTCAGTGGTCGTCCCGATTGGGATGAATTTGCGCGCATCGGTTTGCCGCGCCTTACCGAGGCCGAACAATCCTTTATTGATAATGAAGTGAGCGAATTTTGTGCCTTGCTGGATGAATGGGAAATTCATAACAGCAAGGACTTGTCACCCGAAGCCTGGCAATACCTGAAAGACAAAGGCTTCTTTGGTTTGATCATCCCCAAAGAATTTGGCGGCCACGATTTCAGCCCCTACGCCCAGAGCCGGGTGATGAGCAAGATCGCCAGCCGCTCCATTACTGCCGCCGTTACGGCCATGGTGCCCAACTCATTGGGGCCTGGCGAACTGCTGATGAAATACGGTACCGAAGAACAGAAGCAACGCTGGTTGCCTGGTCTTGCGAAAGGCACCGAGATTCCCTGTTTTGGTCTCACTGGCCCGGAAGCCGGTTCCGATGCCGGGGCCATCCCGGATGTCGGTATCGTTTGCCACGGTTTGCATGAAGGCAAACAGGTGCTGGGTTTGCGCCTCACCTTTAACAAGCGCTGGATTACCCTCGCGCCGGTGGCGACGGTGGTCGGTCTGGCGTTCAAATTGCAGGATCCGGACGGTTTGTTAGGCAACCCCGACAAAGTGGAATACGGCATTACCTGTGCGTTGTTGCCGGCAAATCACCCCGGTGTGGAAATCGGTAAGCGTCACAACCCCGGTTCGCCCTTTATGAACGGGCCGGTAATGGGTACCGATGTGTTTATTCCGGTAGATTGGATTATTGGTGGCACCGCCATGGCCGGTAAAGGCTGGCGGATGCTGATTGAATGCCTCGGCGCCGGGCGTGGTATTTCCCTGCCGGCGCTGGCAACGGCCAGCGGCGAAGTCAGTTACCGTCTGGTCGGCGCTTACTCGCGTATCCGCCGTCAATTCAATATGGAAATCGGCAAATTTGAAGGTGTACAGGATGCCACGGCCGAGATTGCCGGTGGTGCTTATACCCTGGAGGCGATGCGTCATCTGGTCACCCGGGGTCTGGAAACCGGTGCGCCGTCGGTGATGACCGCGATGGCGAAATATCACGCTACCGAAATCATGCGCCGCCTGGTCAATCACAGCATGGATATTGTTGGTGGTCGCGCTATTCAAATGGGGCCGCGCAATTTCCTGGCGTTTCCCTATCAGAGTATTCCGGTGGCGATCACCGTAGAAGGCGCCAACATTCTCACCCGCTCGCTGATGATTTTTGGTCAGGGCGCTATCCGTTGCCATCCTTATTTGTTTGAAGAAATGCAAGCGATGCAAAATCCGGATAAAGAAGCCGGTGTGCAGCGCTTTGACGGATTATTTATTCGCCACCTCGGGCACGTCTTCAGCAATCTGGTGCGCACCATTGTTACCGGCTTTACGCGCGGACGCTTGGGTGGGGCTGTGCCTTCCAATGCCGATCGTTTCAGCACCCGCTGGTATCAGCGTATCAATTTGCTCAGTGCATCGCTGGCGGTAACCTCGGATTTTGCACTGGCGATTCTCGGTGGCAATCTCAAACGCCGCGAGTTGTTGTCTGCCCGTTTGGGTGATGTGCTCAGCCAGTTATTTATTGCCTGTTCCATTTTGAAATACCACGCATCGCACATTCGCAGTCATGCTGAAGACGTGCATGCCGAGTACGCGCTGAACTTGGCATTGTTCAAAGCCCAGGAAGCCTTGATTGATTTTTACCACAACTTCCCGGTGCGTCCGGTTGCCTGTGTGTTGCATTTCCTGACCTTCCCGTTTGGTCGCATTTTGAAAAAGCCGTCCGATCATCTGATCCGTGAGGTGGGCGACCTGATCATGGAAGACAATCCGGTACGTCAAAACCTTGGCCAATATGTTTACGTTACGCAGGATCCGGAAGATGCGGCCGGTCGGGTCGAAAGTACTTATCAATTGTTGCTGGCATTGGGCCCGGTGTGGCATACCTTTATTAAGGCGCAGCGCTCCGGCAAGTTGCAGGGCGACACATTGGCCGAGCAACTTCAGGATGCGGCCAGCAAAAATATTATTCAGCAAAGCGACATTGCCCGCTTGCAGGAATACGATGCCCGCCGCTTTGATTGTTTGCTGACAGATGCGTTTGAAAAACTTTAGGTAAGATGGTTTTTCGGGCGTTTATGAAAATTGCCATATGTTCGCTTGCCATTAGGCCAGTATTTTCAAAAACGCATAAATACGTCCCTGTAGCTCCGTCGAGTCGTCCATGACTCGACGGTTTTGAAAATACTGGCCTAACGCCAAGCTCGTGCAGCGCTACCGGTTTTTATCATTAAAACAGCTAATCCGAACCGATGGATTAGCTGTTTTCCATTTTATAAACTGAAACAGGTTAACTATGAGTTGGATGCCGGATCAGGAACCGGAATGTCATGAGCAAAAGCAGGCATCAATTGCCCGCATTATTGTGCCGCGTGCCCGCGATCTGGGTGACTTTACGGTAAGACGTGTGCTGCCCTCCGGCCGCCAGCAAATGGTCGGGCCGTTTATTTTTTTCGATCATATGGGGCCGGCAACGTTTGGCGTTTCGGAAGGTATGGATGTGCGGCCGCATCCGCATATTGGCTTGGCTACGGTTACCTATTTATTCAAAGGCTCCATTCTGCATCGCGACAGCCTGGGCAGTGAACAGCTGATTGCGCCCGGCGCCATCAACTGGATGCTGGCGGGTAAAGGTATTGTTCATTCCGAGCGTACGCCTTACGCGATGCGGGGGCAGACTGAAGAGGTGGAAGGTTTGCAATTGTGGGTGGCTTTGCCCACCCATCTGGAAGAAACCGAGCCGGCATTTACCCATTATGATGCCCGGGCAATACCGGAAAAACGGGATGCCGGTATCTATAGCCGGGTGCTCGCCGGACAGTACGCCGGGCTGACATCGCCGGTGCAAACCCAATCGCCATTATTTTATGTTGAAGTGCGGCTGGATGATGCGGCCCATACGGTTATTGAAGCGAACTACACAGAGCGGGCTATTTATATTGTCAGCGGCAAGCTGGTGATAGATGAGCAGCAATACGATGCGGCGCAAATGCTGGTATTGGCTCCCGGAGAAGAAATTCCGGTAACAGCAATGTCCAATAGCCATTTTGTGGTGTTGGGTGGTGAGCCATTGGACGGCCCGAGACATGTGTGGTGGAATTTTGTTTCCAGCCGTCTGGAACGCATTGAGGAAGCAAAGGACGACTGGCGAGAAAAGCGTTTTCCTTGTGTGCCTGGCGAAACCGAATGGATTCCCTTGCCCGAAAAATAAAATGATTGCAAAGCAGACGTGGTGGGGGTGCTCCCGCTTTTGCACTCCCCGCTAGCGGCTGATAATTTCGAAGCGGCGGCGGTCTTCATCAAACCGGTCAGAATGTAATTGGTATTCGGTTTGTCGTTGCCGGATTTGCTCGCGGGTTTCCTGTATATCCGTTTCCAGCGTCGCCATGTTATTCAGCAGTTCTTCCGGCACATCGCGGCCACTGCGTTCACTCATCGCGGCACGGGATTGCAGCGCTTCGATTTGCAGGCGGGTGTTGGCGAGGTTGGTTTGTAAAATATCAATATTGCTTTGCAGCTCCAGCAAGCTGCGTGCTTTTACCGCGTCGATATCGTGCAGCGTGCTGTAACGACGGCGTAGCAGCGCATCGTTTTGTTGCTGTTCACGATGCGCGCTCCGCTCCAGTTGAATGCGCTCGGCATCCGCCGGGTGCGGCGCCGGATCTACCACACGTACCACATCGCCATTGATCGCCACGACTTCGTAACCGCTGCGTATGTACTGCGGTGGTATGCTGCGATCCAGCACCTTGATGCCTTGCTCATTCACATAACGGTAGTACACATTGGCGGGTACCTTGTCATCGGCCCGGGCGGCGATGACAGTGGTATTTATTAACAGCAGTCCGATCAGAGTATGGCGAAGATAGTGTGTCATGCGGCAGATCCATGTTGTCGCTGTGTCAGTTGTCGACACCCCAGGTGGCTCGGTACTGTTTGATTTTTTCGACCTTGTCCTGCTGATCCGGGCGTGCTTCCAGATAGGCGATAATATCATTGAGTTTAATGATGCTGACAACCGGAATGGCGAATTCCTGTTCAACTTCCTGGATCGCCGACAGCTCGCCTTTACCGCGCTCCTGGCGGTTGAGCCCGATCAACACCGCAGCAGGTTTTGCACCGGCATGGTGAATAATATCCATCACTTCGCGCACCGCCGTACCAGCGGTGATCACATCATCCACGATCAGAATGTTACCTTGCAGTGGTGCACCCACCAGCGTGCCGCCTTCGCCATGATCTTTTGCTTCTTTGCGGTTGTAACACCAGGGCAGGTCGCGTTGATGCTGGTCGGCCAGCGCAATTGCGGTAGATGCAGCCAATGGAATACCTTTATAGGCGGGGCCAAATACCAGATCAAAATTTACACCGGCATCGATAATCGCTTCGGCGTAAAAACGCCCGAGTGCCGCCAGTGCCTGGCCACTTTGAAAACGCCCGGCATTAAAGAAGTAGGGGCTGGTGCGGCCGGATTTCAAGGTAAATTCACCAAAGCACAGTGCCTGATGTTCAATCGCCAGCTGGATAAAGTCTTGCTGGTACTTTTTCATGCAATTTTCCTGTAAATAGGCTAAGTTTCAAATGTCTAACAATAATAAAAGGAATCGCTTGCCAAGCGCGGTTCGTGGGATACCTGAGAGATACCAGCTGGAACCAAAAGGTCACTAAAAGTAGCAATTGTCACGCCCGGTAATAATAGCGGTAACACAATTACATTAAGCTCGGGTATCATACACAGTCCGTAATCAAGGGGCTAACATGAGAGTTATCAGTCTTAGCGTCGATGGAATCTTTCAGGCGGCGCAGCGAGGCCTATATACCTGGCTCGCTAATCAGGACGCCGATGTAATCTGCTTGCAGGATTTGCGCGCATTGGAATACGAGCTGGACAAACCCATTTTTCAGCTCGATGGTTATTTTGCCTATTTTTTCGACTCCGGTACCAAACACTATAATGGTGTGGCGATCTATACCCGCGTTCAACCCAAAGCGTTGATTTACGGGTTGGGTTTTTCTTCCGGTGTAGATATGGAAGGCCGCTATTTGCAGATTGACTATGAACAACTGAGTATCGGTTCGCTGTTAGCACCGAGCGCGACTTCAGAGATGGAGTCCCAGGAAGTCAAAATCAAATTCTTTGATGATATGCAGGCGCACCTCGACAAAATTACCCGTAAACGTCGCGAATATATTTTCTGTGGCAACTGGTCCATGGCGCATACGCCGCGTGACGTTTCCAACAGTACAGAAAACCAGCATAACTCGGGTTTCCTGCCGCATGAGCGTCAATGGTTGAGTCAATTGTTCAATCAGTTGGGTTATGTGGATGCATTTCGTCGGGTTAATCGCGATGGTGATGAATACAGCTGGTGGCCGAGCGGTAACAAAGATGAAGGCGATGGCTGGCGTACCGATTTCCAGGTGATTTCCAACAGCATTGGTGGAAAAGTGGAGTACGCGACTATTTATAAAAGTCAGCAGTTCTCCAGTCACTTGCCGGTGGTTATTGATTACGATATTGAGCTTGAACACTAATATTATCGAATGATCCACCGGTTGCTGCGGCAACACAGGGCGTTTTGCAGGGATGTTAATAATGGCAGGCTGTTACTGAAACACCGGTTGTATTTGCAACCGGTGTTTTGCTTTGCGTGTTTGCTTTTAATCAGCGCTGGAGAGACTGCTGTTGCAGCTGATGCAATTCCGCGATGCCCTGTTTGGCAAGTGCCAACATCGATTGAAACTCTGCTTCGGTGAAAGGCTCGGCTTCAGCGGTGCCCTGAATTTCTATAATACCGCCGTCATTTCCCATCACCACATTCATATCGGTATCGGCTGCCGAATCTTCCGGATAATCCAGATCCAGTACCGGCACGCCCTGATAAATACCTACTGATACTGACGCGATAGCGCGCTTCAATGGCTCACCGGTTACCAAGCCTTTACTCTTGAGATGATCAATCGCATCGGCCAGCGCCACCCAGGCACCGGTAATGGATGCGGTGCGTGTGCCGCCATCGGCCTGAATCACATCGCAGTCAATATGAATGGTGTTTTCGCCCAGGCTGTTCAGGTCAACAGCGGCACGCAGCGAGCGACCAATCAAACGTTGAATTTCTACGGTGCGGCCATTTTGCTTGCCGCGCGCCGCCTCGCGATCCATACGGGTGCCGGTGGAGCGGGGCAGCATGCCGTATTCTGCCGTCAGCCAACCTTTTCCCTGACCTTTTAAAAAACCGGGTACGCCGGCTTGCGCGCTGGCGGTACAGATGACTTTGGTATCGCCAAACTCTACCAGCACCGAACCTTCGGCGTGTTTGGTGTAATTGCGGGTGATGCGGATAGGCCGCAGTTGTTCGGGTTGTCTGCCGGATGGGCGCTGCATGGTAAAACTCCTCACTCTCATTAATTGGTCGGTACCTTAACCGTTTGTATGCAAGTCGGCCAGCGTCCGGGTCAGATATTCAAAAGCGGCTGCCTCACCTTCGCTGCGCAAAATGTCCAGGTACATTTGCCACCGGGTGTCGTCAAGGGGAAGTCCTTGCCCGTTCTCGTTGTTCAGGGTGGATTGTTCAAGGAGAGTGACCAGCTTGCCGCGGGCTTCTTCCTGATCCGCTTTGAGTCGGGTGACTACGGGGTCATCCGCATCGCTCGTTATTTGTGCGAGACCGAGACCGATGCCTTGCAGCAATAAGGTGCGGCCGTTTTCGGCGAGATTCAGGCCGCGCGCCCGGCAGGCGCTACGCCATTCCGCATTGGCGATTTGCTCCCGGCATAAGGTAATCAATTGCGAGAAGCTTCTGTTGGTAATGGCGGCTGCGTGGCCAAAAACACCTTTCTGCCACTGGCGGTTGCGCTCCTGCCAGCCGAAGCGGGTGAGAGACTCGCCAATTATCTGCAATTGATCTGCCCATAGGTCATCACTATAAGAACTGTGAGCGCTTTCGTGCAGCTCGTTGAGGGCGGTTTCGAGATCGCCGTTCTGCCAAGCCAATAACGCCAGAAAATCGCGAACCCGACCATTGTCGCCATCGAATGACATCAAGCGGGTGCGCAATTGTTCATTGCAAAAGAGGGGGTCGGGAAGTTCAAGGCAATGATCTGCCAGCGTCATATTCAGCAGCGCATGAAAGGGGTCTGCTTGCAGCAGGCGTTGCAAACGCAAAAACGCGGTTCGGGTATCTTTTTCGAGCAGGGCGGCAGCCAGCAGGTGTTCCGGGAGTTCCGAGTCACGAATTTCGGCGATCCAATCATCCAGCGCTGTTGAGAATGTTGTCTGCTCCGGATGTTGCGGCTCGTCATTAATGACGGCAGGCGCCGTGTGGGATGTTTCGCGCAGGTTTGCCGGGGCGTTGGAAAAAGCGGGTGTGCTGGAGAGGCTGCTTTGCGGTGAATGCTCCCGAACATCGGTGCTTCGCAGCATTATGACCAGCGCGCCTGCTAAAAAAATCAGTAGAGTTACACCCATCAGCAGGCGTTTTGACAGAGGTCGCATTGATGAATTCCTTGTAGCGATTTCGCTAGGCGGGCGGTTGATATAGCTTGCTCAAGCTGTGATAACATCAATCCACTCAATCAGGAGCCTCTGAAAAATACGCTGCACTGCCGCCATCAGACCTCTCCTGAATCCCGCTTGGGCCGCGATACTCTAGCAGTTCCCGGCTTTGCAGTAACTCTCGACGAAAAGGAAACATCATGCCTCGCAGTATGACCGGATTTGCCCGCCGTGAAGCCAAACTTCCCTGGGGCACTGTGATTTGGGAAATTCGCAGTGTTAATCATCGCTACCTGGAACCAGGCTTCAGGCTGCCGGAAGATTTTCGGGAAATTGAACCCGCTCTGCGGGAGTCAATCCGCAAAACCCTGCAGCGTGGCAAGGTAGAGGTCAGCTTGTATATCCAGCAGGAACAGGAAAATGAAACCGAGTTGGGGGTTAATCTCCAGCGGGTTATTCAACTGAGTAAAGCCGCGCAACAAATTCACGACCAGTTGGGTGATAAAGCTGCGCTGATCAATCCGCTGGAATTATTGAAATGGCCTGGCGTCATTCAAAAGCAGGAAGTGGATCGTGAAGCCCAGCAAGCGGCGGTGATCGATTTATTTCAAAGTGCGTTGATCAGCCTGGTAGAGCACCGCACCCGCGAAGGTGCCGAACTTGAACAATTGATTGTGCAGCGGCTGGATGCCGTATCAGCACAAGTGGTTGCTGTACGTGCCAGGTTGCCGGAGATTTTGCAAGCGCAGCGCGAAAAATTGCAGCAGAAAATCGCCGCGCTGGGGGTGGAGCTGGATTCAGAAAGGCTGGAGCAGGAAGTGGTGCTGCTGGCACAAAAAGCCGATGTAGCGGAAGAGCTGGATCGCCTCGATACGCATGTTATCGAAGTGAAGCGCAGCCTCAAACAAACCGATTCGCTGGGCCGTCGGCTCGACTTTTTAATGCAGGAACTGAACCGCGAAGCCAATACCTTATCGTCCAAAGCGATTGTCAGCGATACCACGCAAGCAGCGGTTGAGTTGAAAGTATTGATTGAGCAAATGCGCGAGCAGATTCAAAACATCGAGTAAAACTTCGGTATTTCCTGCTTGCTTTAACCACCAGCGTTGTGGAAGCAAGCGGGATAATTTTTAAAAACAAAAACAAACCGAAAAAATTATTTTAATTCCCTTTATTTTTTTATCGTTACTTCCCGACTTCCCGACTTCCCGACTTCCCGACTTCCCGACTTCCCGACTTCCCGACTTCCCGACTTCCCGACTTCCCGACTTCCTTATATCCGTATTTCTTGACATCCTGACTCGCTTACACATCTGAATATATTAATCTGCCCATTCGTACATCCCTACTGTTGCTGGAACATGCACGATCAAAAGACTACCATCCTGGAATATATGGAGCTTGGTCACGTCTACGTATGTAATTGATACTGTTCCAACATACTAGCATGGTATGATCTCAGCTATGG